>CAXXGA010000002.1:0-3085000 GCA_963678585.2 Breoghania sp. | reverse complement strand
AACGGGGCTCAAGCCATGCACCGAAATCGCGGGCTCAGCTTGTCTGAGCGGTAGCGGAGCGTTCCGTAGGTCCGTGAAGGGATACTCGTGAGAGATCCTGGAGATATCGGAAGTGCGAATGCTGACATGAGTAACGACAAGGAGTGTGAGAGACACTCCCGCCGAAAGTCCAAGGGTTCCTGCGCAACGCTAATCGGCGCAGGGTTAGCCGGCCCCTAAGTCGAGGCAGACATGCGTAGACGATGGGAATGCAGTCAATATTCTGCAGCCTGCGGGTGGTGACGGATGCCGTGTATCGTAGTTCCTTACTGGATTGGATCTGCGGTGAAGGTGTTCCAGGAAATAGCCCCCGCGTACAGACCGTACCCGAAACCGACACAGGTGGACTGGTAGAGCATACCAAGGCGCTTGAGAGAACTATGCTGAAGGAACTCGGCAAATTGCTCCCGTAAGTTCGCGAGAAGGGAGACCTCTGCTTGGGCAACCAGGTGGGGGTGGCACAGACCAGGGGGTGGCGACTGTTTATCAAAAACACAGGGCTCTGCGAAGCCGCAAGGCGACGTATAGGGTCTGACGCCTGCCCGGTGCCGGAAGGTTAAGAGGAGGTGTGCAAGCACCGAATTGAAGCCCCGGTAAACGGCGGCCGTAACTATAACGGTCCTAAGGTAGCGAAATTCCTTGTCGGGTAAGTTCCGACCTGCACGAATGGCGTAACGACTTCCCCGCTGTCTCCAGCATAGACTCAGTGAAATTGAATTCCCCGTGAAGATGCGGGGTTCCTGCGGTCAGACGGAAAGACCCCGTGCACCTTTACTACAGCTTCACACTGGCATTCGTGTCGGCATGTGTAGGATAGGTGGTAGGCTTTGAAGTCAGGGCGCCAGCCTTGGTGGAGCCATCCTTGAAATACCACCCTTACCTGCATGGATGTCTAACCGCGATGTAACAGCATCCGGGACAGTGTGTGGCGGGTAGTTTGACTGGGGCGGTCGCCTCCCAAAGAGTAACGGAGGCGCGCGATGGTGGGCTCAGAACGGTCGGAAATCGTTCGCTGAGTGCAATGGCATAAGCCCGCCTGACTGCGAGACTGACAAGTCGAGCAGAGACGAAAGTCGGCCATAGTGATCCGGTGGTCCCTCGTGGAAGGGCCATCGCTCAACGGATAAAAGGTACGCCGGGGATAACAGGCTGATGATCTCCAAGAGTCCATATCGACGAGATCGTTTGGCACCTCGATGTCGACTCATCACATCCTGGGGCTGGAGCAGGTCCCAAGGGTTCGGCTGTTCGCCGATTAAAGTGGTACGTGAGTTGGGTTCAGAACGTCGCGAGACAGTTCGGTCCCTATCTGCCGTGGGTGTAGGAGAATTGAGAGGATCTGTCCCTAGTACGAGAGGACCGGGATGGACACATCTCTGGTGGACCTGTTGTCGCGCCAGCGGCATAGCAGGGTAGCTATATGTGGCCGGGATAACCGCTGAAAGCATCTAAGCGGGAAACCCACCTCAAAACGAGTTCTCCCTGAAGAGTCGTGGAAGACCACCACGTTGATAGGCCGGGTGTGGAAGTGCAGCAATGCATGCAGCTTACCGGTACTAATAACTCGTTCGGCTTGATCACTCTCATTAGTCAATGATCATCCTTACTACTCGTCCTCACGCCGCACGGACCTTCGGTCCTGGCTGCGGACAGCGCGCGCCATAAGGCGCGGCGGCCGGTCGGCCTTGCGACCACCCTAGCCGGGTGGTCGGGGTGCCAACCTGACGCCTGCAAGCGCAAGCACCCGATGAAATGAGTACAAAAACCAGTTTCTTCTGATAATCGATGTCCTTCGCCGGCCTGGTGGCTATTGCGGGGAGCCCCCACCCGATCCCATTCCGAACTCGGCCGTGAAACTCCCCTGCGCCAATGGTACTTCGTCTTAAGACGCGGGAGAGTAGGTCACTGCCAGGCCTGCAAAGGACACCGATTACAATCCTCTCAACGATCTCAAAACCATACCATCTCCACTCCAAAAATCTCCCGAGTGGAGCAAAAATGCTCCGCTCGTACACTCACGTCCGGAGATACGAAATCCTGAGGCACCAGTCGCTCACCCAAAGAGCAGCACACGCCTCGCCCAAAGGCGCAAAGCGCCGAGCTCGGGCAAGCAAATACGAAGGCGGTGGCCGTATCCTTCATGGAGCAGCACCCGCCGCGCCCGCAGCGGCAAAGCCGCGAGGACGGGCAAACAAATAAGATCGGGCTACACAACAGCCCATCGTCCTGGCAACAAACCACAGGACACCAAAATTTACCGCGGGGTGGAGCAGCCCGGTAGCTCGTCAGGCTCATAACCTGAAGGTCGCAGGTTCAAATCCTGCCCCCGCAACCAAATCAAAAAGCCCGCCGTATGAAAATACGGCGGGCTTTCTTGTGTTTGAAAAGGCGGGAGTGCAGTGTTTCGGTTGGTATCGCGATGCGCGATCCGATGTGGTCGATAACAATGGAAATCGCTTCCCCAAGGGAAATCGCTTGACCGATATATGAAAATGAATTCAGCTTCACTTATGTGAGGTGATCATGATTGAGACGGCGAAGTTAGAAAGCGACATCGCTCCCGCGGGGCTGAGTTTTGCGGAATTTCTCCTCAGTGAGGCCGCAAGCGGGAAAAAGCGCGAGCGGACTGAAGCGTCAATCGCTGCAGCGACTTGCAGATTGCTCGACCGCATTCCGCTGTCTGCACTGAAGATTTCGGACATTTGCGGTGCCGCAAATGTCGCCAACGGTACCTTCTACATTTATTTCCCGGATCGGAACGATCTGATCGGAAAGGTGCTGCTTCGCTTTGTCGATTTTATTCAAAAGACAATGCGATTGGCGGGCGGAGCCACCGTCGGGGACCGGACGTGGGCAACGACAGCGACTTACTACGACCTGTTTGCAGCCAATCGCGGCCTGATGAAATGTCTGGTGAACCATTCGGACGATCTTCCCGAGGCGACACAAGCCTTTCAAAAACTGAACCATGAATGGATCACGACCGTCGTGACGTCGCTTGGCCGACGTCATCCGACGTCAGGTCTCGCGCAAGACGAGCTTTTCCGTCGCGCGTACGCCCTTGGCGGCATGATCGACCAATATCTGTCGGCACTTCTGTTGAACAACGATCCGATGCTTTTGCGGATCTCGGGTGATCGTGACACGACCGTCAATACGCTGGTCGAACTTTGGAAAAAGGGTTTGTTGGCATGACGCTTACGAAGGACAGCGAGTACCTCTCCCGGCTGGAAATTTCGCGTCTTCAACAAAGTGCCTGGGAGAAGCAGCGTTTGCATGTCTGGCGGGATTCGGAGTTTTACTGCGATCTATGGGGCGATGCGGAGCCGCCGGAAAACCTCATGGATCTAGCCGAGCTCCCCCTATCCGACAAATCGCACCTGCGCTCCTCGCAGGCATTACATCCGCCCTTTGGCAACTATCTTGCTACGCCGCGTTCTCGCGTAGTCAGGCTGCACCGGACGTCCGGCACCACCGGACAAGCGATGAACCTCGCGCTTTCCGCCGATGATTGCAGGGTAACGGAAGTCGTCGGGGGCAGAAGCCACCGGGCCGCAGGGCTTACCGCGGACCACACGGTCGTTCATTGCCTCAATTACCAGATGTGGATGGGCGGATTGACCGACCACATGACATTGGAACAGACCGGCGCTCTCGTCGTTCCTTTCGGTGTCGGCGGAACGGAGCTGCTCATCCGCACGATTATGGAAGTGGGGATCAACGCTATCTCGTGCACGCCTTCCTACCCGGCGGTTCTGGAAAGGGTGCTGGAGGAGAAGTTTCCCGGCACCAATCCGCGCGATCTCGGGCTCAAGCTCGGCCTGTTCGGCGGTGAGCCGGGGCTCGATGATCCGGCATTTCGCGAAAGGCTTTGCGACACCTGGGGCATGGAAGCGCGAAATGCGAACTACGGCGTTTCAGACGTTCTTTCCAATTTCGCCGCGCAATGCGAACACGATACCCGACTGCATTTTCTCGCATCCGACGTGCTCTATCCGGAACTGATAGATCCGGAGACGACTGATGTCCTTTCGTTCGTGGCCGGTCAACGGGGCGAACTGGTTCTCACCCATCTCGACCGGGAGTGTCAGCCCCTTGTGCGCTTCCGGACCGGCGACATCATCGAGGTCGATGAGACCGAGCCTTGCAGGTGCGGTCGGTCCGGCTTCCGTTTCCGGGTGGTCGGTCGCAACGATGACATGATCGTTGTTCGCGGCCTGAACATGTTTCCGACGATGGTGGCAGCGGTGATTGCCGCAAATCCCGCTCTTTCCGGCGACTACCGGATCATTCTCGATACACCGCCGCCCTACGACATCCTGCCGATAACGTGCGAAGTGGCGCGCGGTCAGGAACCCGATGCCGGGCTGGCCGGAAAAATCGAGGCGGATCTGAAGAAAAATCTGGGCGCGACAGCGCGTGTCTCGCTGGTCGGACACGGCACGTTTCCGGTCACTGAAGGCAAAACCAAGCGGGTTATTCGGAAATATTCATGACAAACTTTACCTATGCCACGATCTTAAGCGCGCTTGATGCCAAAGGTGTGCGGACAATCGCGCTCAACCGTCCTGGCAGTCTCAATGCGATGAACCGCGAACTCATTGACGATGTTGCGCGTGCTTTCGACGATGCGAATGCCTGTCCGGATACGAAGATCATCGTTTTCACGGGCGAGGGGCGGGCCTTTTGTGCAGGAGACGACCGGCGCGAACACGTTCATCCCGAAACCGAAGCAGAAGCGCGCGATCTCGTGGAGGCAATTCAGGCCGCCACCCGCGCAATCACCTTCGGCGCCAAGCCGGTTGTGGGAGCCATCAACGGCTGGGCGGTCGGCGGCGGTTTCGAATGGGCGATCAATTGCGATTTTGCGATCTGGGGCGAAAGCGCGCGTGCTTTCTTTCCGGAAATGAGCCTTGGCGTTTTTGTCACCGGCGCGGTCACATCGCTTCTGCCGGCTCTTGTCGGGCTCCAGAAGGCGCGTGAGATGCTTTATCTCGGGGAAAGATATTCTGCCGGTGACCTCAAGGATATGGGGCTTGCCTGGCGTGTGGTGCCCGACGCGGAGCTGCGGCAGGCGGCGCAGGCAATTGCCGAACAGTTGGCCCTGCTGCCGCAGGACGCCATCTGCCGCATGAAACACGCCCTCAACGCCTCAGCCGTTTGCAGTATCGAACAGGCCCTGAAGCTTGAAACGGAAGCCACTGTCGCCGGGTTCCTCGATCCCGAAACATCGCGGCGGATTCTGGCATTCCAGTAGATGGTTCATCTGCCCGGTCGCGGCGAGATCGGTGATCTTGCCGCGATATCCAGGATGCGCGATCTGAAGGACTGACGTGAGGGCCTAAACGACCTTTACGAAGAGCGGTTCAAGCCCCTCGACCCGCGCTGCCAGTTCGTCCCCGCGCACCACAGGCCCCACGCCCGACGGTGTTCCGGACATGATGATGTCGCCGGGGGCCAGCTCGAAATAGTCGGAGAGATAGGAAATCATCTCGGGCACCTTCCAGATCATCTGGTTGAGGTCGCCTTGCTGCCTGATCTCTCCGTTGACGCCGAGCGTGATCGCGCCACGATCCGGATGGCCGCATTCAGAGACGGGCATCAGCTGGCCGACGGGGGCGGACCGCTCGAAGGCTTTGCCGATTTCCCACGGGCGGCCCATCTTCTTTGCGATGCCCTGCAGGTCGCGCCGCGTCATGTCGAGGCCGACGCCGTAGCCGTAGACATGGGTCAAGGCGTCTTCGAGGGGAATGTTCGTGCCGCCAGATTTGAGCGCGACGATCATTTCCACCTCGTGATGCACGTCGGAGGAATTGACCGGATAGGGGAACGTGCCCGAAGCGTCGAGATTGTCCGGGTTCTTCTGGAAGAAGAAGGGCGGTTCCTTGTCCGGATCGTGTCCCATCTCCACCGCGTGAGCCGCGTAGTTGCGCCCGATGCAATAGACGCGGCGAACCGGAAACAGTGCTGTCTCACCCAGAACCGGGATCGCCGGGACAGGGGGCGGTGCAATCACGAAATCAGACATATTGAACCCTCTCGGTGCGTTGTCACCTTGTTACGCAGGCTGGCGCAAACTGCAATCCGAAGAATGCTGTCGCCAACGCGACGCGCCCGTCAGGCGCCCGAGGCGAGGGACACGCGGACTTCAAGGCCGTCGGTGCGCCCGGGTGCGGGAGAGAGAAGGGTCAGTTTTGCATTGGCGCGGTCGGCGATTGTCCTCACGATCGCAAGCCCGAGCCCGGTGCCGTCGGTCTTGCCGTTTGCCCGCACGAAACGGGTGGTGAGTTTTCGAAGGTCTTCGGGCGAGATCGTCGGGCTGGCGTTGGCGATCTTCAAGACGGCGGGGCGCTCCAGCGACACGGTGATCGGGCTTCCCGGTGTCCCATGCTTCAGGGCGTTTTCGATCAGGTTGCGAGACAGGATGCCGAAGGCATCGGGGTCGAGATCGGACAGGACGGGCTCATTGGCGATGCCGAGTTCGATGCGGTCCTTTGCGCCGAGGCGTTCGAAATCATCGACGATCATGCGCAGGATCGGGCGCAGGTCCGCCGCTTCATCGGTGCGCAGGCGTGCGCCTTCGGCCCGCGCCAGCTGCATCAGCTTTTCTGAAAGGCTGTTCAGGCGCTTCAGGGTCGTTTCGATTTCCACCGCGCGCGCGGATGCGTGCTCATCGGAGGTCTCGGCCTGAAGGCGTTGGGCCTGCGCGATTGCACCCGCCACGGGGGTGCGCAACTCATGTGCGGCGTTTGCGGCAAAGCTGCGTTCTGCCTCAAAGGCGGCGCGCAGGCGGGAGAGCAGCGCGTTGAGACTGGAGACGACGGGGGTCACCTCGCTCGGCAGGCCGTGATCTGCGACCGGCTCCAGATTGTAGGCGCTCTTGCGGCCGAGATCCTCGCGCAGGGCCCTGAACGGGCGAAGGCTTCTTCTCACAACGAGGAATATGGCCACAAGCGTCAGCGGAATGACGATGAGCATCGGCAGGCTCAGGCTCATCGCCATTTCCCGCACGGAGGCTGCGCGGCGCGCGAGCGGTTCCATCACGGCGATGGTCAGGACGCGGCCCGCCCGATTTACACGGTCATAGAAGAAAGTCCGGTCATCGGTGCGAAGGAAGCCCGCGCGTTCGAAGGGGGGGAAGTCGGATGCCTTGGCCCCGTCCGAGATGAAGACGGGTTGGCCGCTTTCATCGAAGATCGCATAGCTGAAATTGTGATCGCGCGCTCGCGCGAAGAAGCTTTCATCCTCGTGATCGTCGCGTTCATGCTTGTCGTCGTGCTCGCCGCGGTTGAAGCGGCGTCCCCAGCGTGGTCGTTCCCGGTCGTTCAGATCGTACCGGTTCAGTCTTTCGCCCCGGCTCGCAAGCGAAAGCAGCCTGTGCGCCGTGTTGCGCAGCGCGGAATCGAATTCCACGTCGAGTTCGTAACGCAGGCGATGCGCGGAGATTGCGGCAGCCGCAAGCCACATGAGCGTGATCGCAAGGCCCAGCGCCAGCGCCAGACGCAGTTGAAGTGAACGCGGGGCCCTCATGCGCGGCCCAGCCTGTAGCCGAGGCCGCGTTCCGTCAGGATGACCTCGCGGCCGAGTTTCTTGCGCAGGCGGCTCACATGGACCTCGATTGAATTGCTCTCGATGGCGTCGTCGAAACTGTAGAGGTGCTCTTCCAGCTGTCCGCGGGAGAGCACGCGGCCTGGCGCATGAAGGAAAGCCTCGAAAAGGGCCCATTCGCGGGCAGTCAGTTCCACCGCCTTGCCCGAGCGCAGGATCGTGCGGCCCGCCAGATCGATCTCCAGATCGCCGTGTTTGATGATCGGATTGGGGTTGCCTGTGTAGCGGCGCGCGACGGATCCTATGCGGGCGGAAAGCTCGTACAGATCGAACGGCTTGACCATGTAGTCGTCCGCACCCGCATTGAGGCCTGCGATGCGGTCGGAGACCTGATCGAGCGCTGTCAGGATGATGACGGGGGTGACGTTGCCGCCGGAGCGCAAGGTCTTGAGGAAGGGCACTCCATGCCCGTCCGGCAGCATCAGGTCGAGCAGGATGAGGTCGAAAGCGCCGACGGCGAGCGCGTCGCGCGCCTTGTCGAGGCGCATGGCCCAGTCGGCGGAATGGCCGTCGGCCTTCAACTGGTCGAAGACCGCAGCGCCCAATATCGCATCATCTTCGATCAGCAGGATACGCATGGATTTCACCCGATTATTTCAAGTCAGGGTATCGCGCCCAAACCTTACAGGAAGCTGAAGAACTTTTTGTCGAGCCGTCAGGAAGCGATCAGGCGCGGGGCCGATTGTCTGCCCATCAAACACGTCTAGGAGATTGCGATGAGCAAGGCAAAAACACCGATCCTGGCCGGGATCGTCGCGACGATGATAATCGCTCCCGTCGCCCTGGCGCAGGAAACCACCTCCACCCCCGAAGTGACGCCGCCTGCGGCCACCTCCCAGTCGCAGCCCGAGATTGCGCCGCGCAGTCCGCAGACCTCCACCGCCGTCAGGCCGGGGCGGAATGCCGATATCCCGTGCGACCGGGAAGCCCGGCGCGAACGGCGCAGGGACGGGGAGGGCCGCGGATATGGCGAGCGTCATGAACGCGGGGAATACGGCAGGCGTCACGGCCGCCGCGAATATGGCGAACGCCATGAATATCGCGAGCGTCACGCAGGCCGGTTCGGTTGGTTCAAGCGCATGTGGGACGACGACGAAGGCGACGATGACGATGACGACTATCGCGGTCGCGGCATGAACCGCCCCGCGCCTTCCGGGTCCGTCGCCCCTCCGGCCAATGGTCTCTTCAACAACGGCGCAAAGCCGAAGGCGCAGGTGAACTGACGCCTGTTTCAGGGCGCAACGGCCCGCACCCTCCCGCCCGGCCAGCCGTTTCAACCCGGCTGGCCCCCGGCGTTTTCCGCAAATGCCGATCCACCGAATTGCGATCGAAGGAATATCTGACATGAAACGCATTCTGGCAGCCCTTGCCCTCACCACAGCGCTTGTCGCGCCCGGCATGGCGATGGCCAAGGACGTGACCTTCAACACCAGGCTGACCGATTACGGCGGCAAGGAAGCTTATCTGGCCTTCTATGTGACCGATGCCAACGGCGCCTATGTCGGTTCGCTGTGGATGTCCGGCGACAAGGCCAAATATTACGAGAGCCTGTCCGACTGGTATCGCTACACCGGCGGCTCCACCGCCGAGGTGGACGGGATCACCGGGGCAAGCGTGGGATCGGGCAAGAGCCTGACCGTCAGTTTCGATCTGGCCGATGCGCTGTTCGATGCAGGCTACGAGCTGCATATCGATGCGGCGGTGGAAGACATGCGCTACAGCCCGTCGGAAGTTGTCGTGCCGCTGACATCGGAAGGTGCGGGCAAGCCCGTCTCCGGTTCCAGCTACATCTCCCAGTTCAGCTACGACATGTGAGGGCTGAGCGATGATCCGTCCGCTGCACCGCTGGGTCGGGCTTGTCCTGGCGCTCTTCGTCTCCGTCACGGCCTTGAGCGGGGCCGTCCTTGCGCTTTATCCGGCAGCGGAGACCTACACCACATCTTCTCCCTCCGACATGGACCTGGGCAGCTTCGCGGCCCGGGTTCAGGAGGCTGTGCCGGGTCTTGAGCAGATCCGACGTTCGCCCACCGGCAAGATCACGGCTTTCGCCTTCAATGACGGCGAGGCATCGCAATGGACCATCGATCCGGCGAGCGCCGAGGTCGTCGCGCCGTCGGAAAAGTCGGCGACCTACGGCTGGCTGGTCGATCTGCACCGGGCTTTCCTTGTGGGCGATGCAGGGCGTTATCTGGTGGCCTTCATCAGTCTCGCCATGGCAGCCCTTTCCATTTCCGGCTTCGTGATGACCGCGCGCCGTCTCGGCGGGTGGCGCAAGCTGCTTGCTCCGATCAAGGGTCCGTTCGCCAGCCGCTGGCACATGGAACTGGGACGCATCGCGGGCGTGGCGCTTCTGTTTTCTGCGCTGAGCGGCATATGGCTCTTCGCCTATTCCATCGGTGTCCTGCCGAAGATTGCCGGTCTGCCGCCCTTGCCGGCGGTGAGCGGGGCGGGCGGGCTGTCGCCCGTCGATATTGCGGCGTTCAAGGATCTTACGGTTGAGCATCTGAAGTCCCTGACCTTCCCGCGCGCCGGGAACCTGCGCGATGTCTTCACGCTGGCAACCGATACGGGCTCCGGCTACGTCGATCAGGGCACGGGTGCGTTGCTCGCCTGGTCGGAGCTTGGGCCGCTGGATCGGTTCACCGTCCTCCTGCATGCGCTTCACACCGGTAAAGGCGCTGCAATCGTCGGCCTGATCCTCGGCCTTGCCGCGCTCAGCGTGCCCCTGATGTCGCTGACAGGTGTCATGCTTCAGGCCGGGCGTCTGGTCTGGCCCAAGAGGGGCAAGAAAGTCGCCGCGCAAGAAGCTGCGACCGTCATTCTCGTCGGCTCCGAAGGCGGCACGACCTACACATTCGCCAACCGGCTCGCCAGGGCGTTGAGCGCGGCGGGAAGCCCGGCCCATGTGGGTGATATGAAGGATTTCGAGCCCGCGCGCTACCGGCAGGCGGAGCGTATCGTTCTTCTTGCCGCGACCTCCGGCGACGGCGACTGTCCGGCGTCTGCCAAGGGTTTCCTGACGCGTCTGGCCGCGCTCGACGATGCGCCCAGCGCTCCGGTCGCCGTTCTCGGTTTCGGTGACAGCAGTTTTGAGAATTACTGCGCCTATGCCGAAGCGGTCGCCGATGCGGCTTGCCTTGCGAACTGGGTGGAACTGATGCCGCTCCAGTTGATCGACAACCAGTCGGAAGGGACCTTCGCCGACTGGGTCGGGCGACTTGGGGAGGTCTCCGGCCTCTCCTTGTCGCTCGATGCTTCCGACAGCACACAACAGCTCAGCGAGCTGAAGCTGATTTCACGGCGCGACTACGGTTTCGACGTGCAGGCTCCGACCGCGATCCTGCGCTTCGAGCTGCCGTCGCGCTCCGCCTGGGAAAGGCTCACGGGCAAAGGCTTCGGCGCGTTTCAGGCGGGCGATCTGATCGGCGTGGTGCCGGAAGGTGACAGCCGGGCCCGCTACTATTCGCTGGCCTCGGGTTCGGACGACGGGTTTCTGGAAATCTGCGTGCGCAAGCAGCCGGGCGGACTTTGCTCCGGCCAGTTGAGCGAGCTTGAATCGGGCCAGACCATGCGCGCTTTCCTGCGCACCAATCCGGCCTTTCACATGGCGAGCGACGAAGCGCCCGTGATCCTGATCGGGGCGGGGGCTGGCATCGCTCCTCTGGCGGGCTTTGCGCGCGCCAACCAGACGCATCGCCCGATCTATCTCTATTTCGGCGTGCGTTCGGAAAAGAGCGACCTCGTCTACGGCCCGGAACTGGCGCGGTGGCAGGAAGACGGTCGCCTCTGTGCGACCTCGCTGGCCTATTCGCGCAGCGCCAGACCGGCCTATGTGCAGGACGTCCTGCGCGGGGACGGCGAGGCCGTTCGAAAGCTCATCGCGGATGGCGCAAGGATCATGGTGTGCGGCGGTCGCGGCATGGCGGCCGGTGTAAGAGACGCCCTCGGCGACATTCTCTCGCCGGTGAACCTGGAGCCCGGCAGCCTGAAGGCGGAGGGACGTTATGTCGAAGATGTCTTCTGATCTCCTGCGACACACTCTCAACGGGCCGACCATGGGTACGCGCTGGTCCGCGGTTGTTCACGCCGCGCCGGGGTTCGATCCGGCTTTCGCCCATGTCTGCTTTTCGCGCGCCGTCGGCGAGGTGAACAGCCAGATGTCGGCATGGGACCGGGAAAGCGACCTCATGCGGCTCAACCGGGCGCCTGCCGGGGAATGGATTGCAGTTCCCGAACACCTGTTGCGGGTGCTGGAAAAGGGGATCGAGATCGGGCGGATTTCCTGCGGGGCCTTCGATATCGGTATGGGTGACGCGATCAACGCATGGGGCTTTTGCGCCGATGAGGCCGACCCGGGCAAGATCCGGGCGGCGCTCAAGGCGGATCGCCGTCCGTCGCACGAGTTGCTGGAGATAGACCGTGCGGCTGGCCGGGTGCGCAAACACGGTCCGCTGGCGCTCGATCTCGGCGGCATCGCGAAGGGGTACGGGGTGGACCGGCTGACGGAAACGGCCCGCAGCCTCGATGTCGCGCATGGGCTCTTTTCCATCGACGGCGAAGTGCGCGCGCTCGGAACCCGGCCCGACGGCAATCCGTGGGCGATCGCCATCGAACAGCCCGACTACGAGCGCCGGACCACCCATTCGGTGCTCACGATCCGCGATATTGCGGTCGCCACCTCCGGCGATTACCGCCACTGGGTGGAGGTCGGCGGCAAGCGGCTGTCGCACACGATGGACCCGGCGCGCGGAGCCCCGCTCATCCGGCATGTGGCCTCCGTCACGGTCACCGCGCCGACTTGCATGGCCGCGGACGCCTGGGCGACCGCCTTCATGGTCATGGGACAGGAGGAGGCGCGGCCGCTCGCCGACCGGCTCGGTCTGTCGGTGCTGTTTCTCAACCGGGATGACGAGGGCGTGAGGGCACGGGTAAAGGCGTGAGATCGGTGTGAGCGGGGCTGGTTTTCGCTGCACCTGCCTGTGACCTGAACGGCCTTTGATTGCAGGGTTTTTCCGGTGCAGTTTGACAGCGACGGGCGTGCGGGTGCACGTGTCCGGGACGGGCGCAATTTCAATTGGCCCGAAAAATGAATGGAGCGGGTGAGCGTGGTGCGCTTGCTCGCCGCGTCCGGCTTGGGCATTGTGCCTTTTTCGGACGCGTTTCATTTGCGAGACCGGCTTCAGCCACCCTTTCCGACAGGACGCGAAACCAGCATGGCCGGACCCGTTCCGGCGAACCCAGAAGAGCTTTTTCCTGATGATCGAACTCCCCTACCTCCTGTTTCTCGGTGATGCTCCTGATCCGCTTGCCGCCAAGGTTGCGCAAGGAATCAAGGATTGGCGCCCCGATCACGCGCTCGGCCAACTGCGTCTGGAAGGCTGCAACGCCAATCTCGGTCTCACCGACATGACCATCGCAGAGGCCGTGGACGCGGGCGTCAAGACGCTGGTCATCGGCGTCGCCAATCGCGGCGGCATCATTTCCCCGGCGTGGAAGTCGGTGCTGCTGGAGGCTCTCGATGCGGGCCTCGACATTGCCTCCGGATTGCACAATCTGCTGCGAGATGAAGCAGACCTCGCAGAAAAAGCGAAGGAACTGGGTAGAACGTTGCACGATGTGCGCGTCCCGAGCGTGCGTTATCCGATTGCCAACGGCAAGAAGCGGACCGGCAAGCGCGTGCTGGCCGTGGGCACGGATTGCTCCGTCGGCAAGATGTACACCGGGCTTTGCGTGGAAAAGGCAATGCTGGCGCGCGGGCTCAAGGCGACCTTCCGCGCCACCGGCCAGACCGGCATCCTGATCACCGGCGACGGCGTGCCGCTCGATGCCGTGGTGGCCGATTTCATGGCCGGGTCCATCGAATATCTGACCCCGGACAACGAGCCCGATCACTGGGATGTCATCGAGGGGCAGGGCAGCCTGTTTCATGCGTCCTTCTCGGGCGTGACCATGGCGCTCATTCACGGCGGCCAGCCCGATGCGCTGATCCTCAGCCATGAGCCCAACCGCCCGCATATGCGCGGCCTGCCCGAGTACAAGCTGCCGAGCCTCGAAGAGCTGCGCGACGTCGCGCTCACAATGGCGCGTGTGGTCAATCCCGCCTGTCAGGTGGCGGGCATCTCTCTCAATACCGCCGCGCTCGACGAGGCGGCGGCGACGGCGCTGTGCAAGGCGACAGAAGACCGGATGGGGCTGCCCACGGTCGATCCCTTCCGCCACGGCGCAGATCGCCTTGTCGATGCGCTGGAGGCGCTTTGAGGCGGGGAGGAGTGAACCCGACCTTCACGACGGGGCGCTCTCCCACGCCCCGCCTTTCTCGATTCCAGAGGTTTATTGAATGCGTACGGTCTATGTGAATGGCAAATATGTGCCGGAGGACGAAGCGTCGGTTTCGATCTTCGACCGCGGTTTCATGTTTGGCGATGCCATCTATGAAGTGACGTCGGTTCTCGACGGCAAGCTTATCGACTTTCCCGGCCATACCGCCCGGCTCCATCGCTCGCTCGATGCGCTCGGCATTTCCTTTCCGATGACGGACGAGGAACTGCTCGCGATCCACCGCGAACTCGTGAGCCGCAACGCGGTCACCGAAGGTCTCGTCTATCTGCAGATTTCGCGCGGTGCGGCGGATCGCGATTTTCTTTTCCCAGCAAAGGACGTGCCGTCCACGGTGGTGATGTTCACGCAGGAAAAGACGCTGGTTGAAAATGCGCTGGCCAAGCGCGGGCAGAAGATCATCACCGCCGAGGACATGCGCTGGCGCCGTTGCGACATCAAGACGGTGCAGCTCCTGTGGGCGTCGCTCGTCAAGAACGATGCCAAGGCCAAGGGCGCGGACGATGTGTGGATGGTGCGTGACGGGCTCGTCACCGAAGGCTCCTCCAACAACGCCTACATCGTGCAGGCCGACGGCACCATCGTCACCCGCAACATTTCTTCCGACATTCTCGCCGGCATCACCCGTACCGCCGTTTTGAAATGTGCGGAAGAACTTGGCGTTTCGGTCGAGGAACGCGCTTTCTCCGTGGAAGAGGCGCAAGCGGCGGCGGAGGCGTTCTCCACGTCCGCGACCGGTTTCGTCAATCCGGTGATCGAGATCGACGGCGTCGCCATTGGCGACGGCAAGCCGGGCGCCACGGCCAAGCGGCTGCGCGAGATCTATATCGAGACGAGCCGCGCGGCGGCCATCTGATCTTCCGGCAGAAAGCCGTTCTGTCAGAAGAGATGCCAAAAAGGCGGTGCGGGAAACCGCGCCGCCTTTTTCATGCCCGGGCCTTACAGGTAATCGAGAAGGCTGACGCTGGAGAGTTTGCCGACGGCGGCATAGCTCGCCTCAAGCTGGGTCTCGTATTGCGCGACCGCCACGGCGACCTCGGCCAGATCGGCGGAGCGCAGGTCGTCGATGGAGGTTTCCGCAATGCTCACGAAATCCTCCTGCTCGGCGGCTGCGTTTTCCAGTGAAGCGGCGGCAAGGCTGAGCCCGCTCTGGACCGCGATTACCTCGTCCTGCGCCTCTACCAGAAGGTTGGACAGCGTTTCCAGATCACCGTCTGTCAGCGTGTCGGAATCGGCGATCAGCGACAGCACGCGGATCGTCTTCTCAAAAGCTTCGTTATCCGCGGTGACGCCATAGGAGACGGTGCGGTCGGCGTCGACTTTCACGGAAATGATCGTGCTGTCGCCGCCATAATAGCCGGTGTCGGCGGTGTCGGCGTCGACGGCGGTGTAGCCGGACAGATCGACGGGCGCTTCAAGCGTGTCGGTGCCGGCGAAAAGATAGCGGCCCTCATACTGGGTATTGAGCAGCGAGACCACTTCCTCAAGCAGGCTGGCGGCCGTTTCCTGGACGGCAACCAGATCCTCCGTGTCGACGGACGCCGATGAAAGCGTGGTGCGGGCGTCGATCAGGGCGTCGACGATGCTGCCGGTGGCGGAATACATCACCTCCACACGTTTGGTGGCCTGCGTTGCGGCGTCCGCATAGGCTTGCGCCCGCGAAAGAGAGACCTCCAGATCCACCAACTTGCCCGCATCCGTGCCCAGTCCGCCATAGTCGGAGGAAACGAGGCCGGAGGCTTCCTGCGTCTGCTTTTCCGCCAGCTTCGCCTGCGTCGTCAGGGCATGGTTCATCAGCGAACTGGAAAGGGCGAAGGTTGCAACGCGCATGGACATGGGCCTTCTCCTTATGAAACGGCTGCCAGCAGGGCGTCATACATTTCCTGGATCGTGGAGAGCAGTTGGGCGGAGGCGGAGTAGAGCGTCTCAAGCTCGCTCATGCGTTCCGTCTCCTCGTCCACGTTCACGCCATAGAGGGAGGAAATGCTGTCGGAAATGGTTTCCAGTGCGGTCGTCTGCGCATTGAGGGTGGAGGCGGCGCTGGTTGCCTTGGAGACGGCGTCGGTGAGGATGTCGCTTGCATAGTCGGAGAAGGTCGTGGTGCGTGCACCGATCGATCCGGCGGCGTCGAAATCCGTATCTCCCGTCACTGCATCGAGCAGATCTTGCGCCACGGCGGCCGCATCTGTCGTGCCCAGAATCGTTTCCGGGTCGGCGGAGATCGCATCGGAGACCGCGATATCGGAGGCGCCGGTGCCGGTCAGAAGGTCCGGGGTCACGGCATTGAGCTCGCTGATGAGCGCGGTCGCCAGCTCATCGAGCGCGTCCTGCGTTTCGGTCAGGGTTTCGTCGCGCAGGGTGAGAAGCGCGCCGATTGCGCCGCTGTCGATATCTTCGGTGATGTCGTTGCCGTCCACCGTGACGCCGGACAGGGTGCCCGTGCCGCCGTCATAGCTCGTGTCCGCGGTCACGATGCTGGCGGTCTCGAATTCCAGATAGTGGGCGCTCTCGCCGACGAGGATCTGTCCGCTGTCAGTGTAGACCTTCATGGTCCCGTCGGAGGAAATGAAGCTGGTGACGTCGAGCTGTTCGGCGAGGCTCACGAGGGCCTGATTGCGCTCATCCTCCAGATCGGCGGTGGATTCCCCGCGCGCACTGGCGGCGAGGATCTGGTCGTTGAGGCTGTCGATGGTGGAGATCGCGTCGTTGGCGGTATCGACCGCATCGCCGATGGCGCTGTCGGCGCTCTTGCGCAGCGACTGGACGGAGGAGCAGGTGCTTCGCAATTGCGCGGTCAGGTCTTCCAATTCGGTGACGGCGGTGTCTGCAAGCGTCGAGCTTTCCGGCGTGTTGACGAGTTCGGTGAGAGCGGTCTCAAGCGAGGCGATCCGGTTGGCGAGCGAGGTGCCCGTGTCATCGCTGTCGGTCGTCGAGCCCATCGCGGCCTGAAGCTGATCGAGATAGTCGGCAGTGACCGTGGCGGCGGAAGCGGAGGTCGTAGTGTCGGCGAGGTCGGCGATCAACAGGCGGGAGACTTTGGAGGTCAGCCCGGTGACGGTAACGCCGGTGCCCACGCCATTGGTCGTGCTCGCCTCGACGGTCGCAACCTTCCGCGTATAGCCGTCGGTATCGGCATTGGCGATATTGGCTGCCGTGACGGAGAGCTGCGACTGACTTGCAGAAAGCGCGCTGTTGGCGATGCTGCTGGCGACGTTCAGCGACATGGTGGCCTCTTGTCAGTCACGGTCAGGCTTCCTTGCCCGGGCGCAGGGAAACGGGTCGGGTTGTGTTGGACGGCTGCTCGTAGCGACCGTTGCCGCCATAGGAGGAGGGGCGCGTGCTGTCCTGGCGGATGGCGCGCATGATGGTCTCGACACGGTGCTTGCTGGCAGCGATGGCCTTGCGAAGGCGTGTGCCGTTTTCAGTCAGCGCCGTGTTCAGCTTGCGCCCGCGCTCCAGCAAGGCCGAGGCGAGATCGGGTGAGGCGCTGGAGATCATCGCCTGCTGCATGCGCACGTCTCCGACGAGCGCCTTGAACTCGTCGGCCAGCTCGTGCTTGCGCTCCACGATGTCGCTGAGCGGGACGGGCATCCCGGCGGCGAGGTGCCGGTTTTCACGGTCCATCAGCAGCAGCAGATCATCGGCGATGATGATCATGGAGCGGATCGCTGCATCAAGCTCTGCCGGTGTGCGTGCGTTCTGCGGGCTGAGGGCGCCGTCTTCGGAGGTCGGGTTGGCCGGGCGATCGATGGGGGGCATCGTGACTTCTCTCAGCGTCGGGACTTGTCGGTCAGGGCCGCCATACGGGCATAGAAACGCGTGGCGGAGGCGGCGGCATGAAGGCTGGTCAGGTCTCCGGCGGTTTCATCCCGGCGGCTTGTCAGGTCGCGAAGCAACGCCTTCAGCGACTGGCGCATCGTCAGAAGCGCGACCCGGTCGGGCAGGTCGGGGCGGTCGGTGCCGGTCCGATGGCGCAGGACGTCCATTTCCACGCTGCGCTGGCGCATGGCCTTGAGTGCGGGGTCGGACGCGTCAGGGCGGGGAAGGTGCCGGGTCATGATCAGCGAACCGCCGTCATCAGCGTGTCGAACATGTCGGCAGCCGTGGACATGATCTGCGAGGAGGCGGAATAGGCCTGCTGCGCCGACAGCATGCGGCTGAATTCCTCACTGGTGTCGGTCGTGCTCGATTCCAGGTAGCCGCCGTTGATGGAGCCGGCACTGCCTTCGCCCGCCTGCTGGATGATGCTGGTGCCGGAGGAGGTCGTTGAGGCGTAGACGCCGCCGCTCATTTCCAGCAAGCCGTTCTCATTGCCGAAGGTGGCTACCGGGATCTTGTAGATCGTGCGGCTTTCGCCGTTGGTGTAGCTGGCCACGACCGAGCCGTCGTCGGTGATCTCGATGCCGGACAGCGAACCGTAGGCAAGGCCGTCCTGGCTGATTGAATCGATGGTGATGCTGGGGTCGGTGGAGTCGGAGGAAAGCTGCGTCAGTCCGTCGGACTTGCCGACGGTGCCCAGGTTCAGCGCGATCGTGCTGTCCGCGGCGCCCGTCGTCCAGTCGGTGATGGTGATCTCGGCCGGGTCCGGGTTGGTGGAGGCAAGCGAGCCATCCTCGTTGAAGGTCAGTTCGACGGCGGTGGCGGAGGTGTCGCCGCCGTCGACGCCGGTGGAGGAAACGGTGGGATCGGAGAAAGTCATCTCCCAGGTGTTTTCCGCCGTCTTTTCCCAGGTCACCTCCATCGTGGAGTTGGTGCCGAGCGAGTCGTAGACCTCGACGGTGGTGGAGAATGTATCGCCCACTTCCGCATCGGCCGGCAGGTTTGCCTGCATGTCGATCTCGGTCGTGGCGCCGACGGAACTCTGATAGGCGTCAGTGTCGATGGCGACGAGCGAGCTTTCGCTGGTGCCGCCGATAATGTCGCCGTTTTCGTCCGTCTCCCAGCCCGTCAGGTAGTAGTCGCCATTGACGAGGTAGCCTTCGTTGTCGATCTCGAACTCGCCGTTGCGGGTGTAGTAGGAGTTGCCCGATCCGTCGGTGGTGGTGGAGACGACGAAATAGCCTTCGCCGTCAATGGCGAGATCGGTCTCCGACGAAGTCGCGACGAGAAGACCCTGAGCGGTGTTGTTGGCGCGGGTGGAGCTTGTCACGCCGCCGCTGCTGCTGGCACCGGAGCTTGCGACAAGGCTTTCGAACGAGGTCGAATTGGCCTTGTAGGCCGTCGTTTCGGAATTAGCGAGATTGTCGGCGATGTTGGAAAGCGCCTGGCTCTGGGCATAGAGCGAGGAGACCGCCGAGTTCAGTGCACCTGCGATACTCACGGCTGGCTCCTAGGACTGGATGGAAAGAATGTTGTCGATCTGGATTTCGGCGTCGCCGATCTGGAGAACGGTCTCTCCCGACGAACTGTCGATGCCGGTGACGACCCCGGTCACCGTGGTCGTGCCGTCGATGGCTTCACCGTCGGCGTCGGTCGCACTGATGGAAATCGTGTAGAGGCCGCCGTCGGAAAGCTGCGTTCCGTCGGTCGTCGTACCGTCCCAGGTGAAGGTGTGGTCGCCGCTGTCGGTTTCGCCCTCGCCCGTCCACACGGTGTTGCCGTCGCTGTCGGAAATGGTGATGGAGGTGCTTTCCGCGTCTTCTTCCAGCGAATAGCCCCAGGCGGCGGAGCCGTCGGTCAGCGTGGTGGTGTTGCCGTAGGCTTCCACCGTCGTGCCGAGATAGCCGAGCCCGCTTCCGGAGAGCACGCTGCTGACGCTGTCGACCAGCGAGGTCAGCTGTTCATTGATCTCGTTCTGGGTGTCATAACTGGCATAGGACACCATCCGGTCGAGGTAGCTGTCCGTGTCTGTCGGATCGAGCGGGTTCTGGCTCTGAAGCTGTTCGAGCATCAGTTCCAGAAAGTCTTCGCTGGTCAGGCCGAGCGACGAAGTCGAGGAAGACGAAGTCGTCGTACTCGTAGTCGCGCTATAGCTGTTAACCGTTGATATTGTCATTTTCGAACCGCCGAAGCTTCGCTGTGACGAGTTTGTGGGCAGTCGATCTCTATAATGGTGAAGATCGTGCCGCCCTTTCGTCATAAGAAACGGATGGCGAAGCGAGATCAGGCGAAGTATTTTTGAAAAGTTACAGGGAAAATGTTGCCGCTGGTCAATTCTTTCCCTCGGCAAAAAGTGTCCATGACTGGTCGGCACATGAAAAACGCCGCGGACCTGTCGGTGCGCGGCGTCGGGGCAGTCGCTTCATGGGTTCGCGGCCGGGGGCGTTGTTGTGCGCGGCGGGCCTTGCGTTTACCGCGGAGGCGGGGGCGGCGGGCCCGGCGGGCCCATCGCAATGAAATCGGCCACCACGCGTCGATCTGCGGGGTTCAACTTTGCCAGCACGTCGGCCGCATTGTCTATCGTGGAAGTCTCAAGATTGTCGCGGGCTTTCATGAGCTGAGCAGTTGCGCTCATGAAGGCGGCCTTGTCGAAGCTTTCGGCTTCGATCGTATCGACGATGGCGTCACGATTGACCCGGCTGTCATGGCTCATGGCGCTGAATTTCGGGCGCATCTTCGAAATCAGATCCTGCATGAGGACAAAGCCCTCGGGCGTGAGCCGACCTTCCATGTGGCGTTCTATATCCGCGAACATGTCCGGCGGAGGCGGGCGATAAAAACTCTGGCTCGCGATCCAGCCTGCGAAGAACAGATTTCCCGCGACTGAGACAAACAAGAGATTTGCAAGAATTACGGCCAGGCGCCGGCTTGTCATCAAGGTATTCCGCTTCGGCTTAAATGCAGGGGGGTCAGCTGCGTTTGAGGTAGTTGAACAGGGACGCCATCATATCATACGAGGATGCGTCGAGACCCTGATCGGAAAAAAGAACACCGGCGGCGAGGCCTGCGGCAAAGCACATGGTGAGCGCTGCGGTCGGCGCGAGAAGGTTGCGCGTGCCGAAGACGAGTGCGGACAGATCCCGGAACCAGCCGAGTGCGGAGGCCTGAGCTGCGCCGACATCCGGGCGTGCGCCGAGGATCGCTTCGGTGAGGGATGCGTTCACGTGTTGGGGGTGCGCTCCGGCGAGGGCGGGTGCATCCGGGCTGGTGACGGCGGCGGCGACAATACGGTTGGCGAGCCCCGAGGGCGCACGGATCGGCGACGGTGCGCCAAGCATGGTGTCGAGCGCAGCTGCTTCTTCCATCAACGTTCGCGCATCGGCGTTTTTCGCCAGAAGCGCGCGCGCCTCATCTGCCTGAACTCGTGGCCAGGCTGCAAAGTCGGAACCGTTCTGGTTCAGACGGTCTTCGAATTCTTCGAGCGTCATGGCGTCCCCGGAAATGACGTCGCCCGATCCCGGCCAACGTAACATTTTCAGTCACATATAAAGCTACAACTCCGGCAATTGTGAGTCCATGTCAGTGCAATGCCGGGTTCGCTGGTTCACGATATGTGGGGAGAATCGGCGGTTACAGTCGCTATTCGGCCGCTTCCGCCTGCATGGGGCGGGGGTGCAGGGTGGTCATGCCGGCCCATGCGTTGCGAATCTCTATGAGACCTTCGGCAAGGCGACGATAACGGGCGGCGGCGTCGGGTTTGCCGACGGTGCGGGTGAGGGCGAGGATGGTGCGGCTGTACATCGTGACAAGCTGTTCGGCGACTGCGCCGCCCGCTTCCATGTCGAGCGCCTGGCGCAGGCCCCGCAGGATGGCCACGGATCGCAGCATGTGTTCCTCCGCTTCCTCGAAACGGACTGCCTCGGTCGCTTCGGCGGCCCTATGCGTGGCGTTGATCGCCTCGTCGTAAAGCATCACCACGGCTGTAACCGGCGGCACGGTCGTCGATGCCTTGCGGTAGGCCGAAATGGCCTGATTCATCATGACACTCATGGTCAATCGTCCCCGAGGTTGAGTATGGCTTCTATATAAGAGAGAGAGGACTCCGCGGCCTCGATCGCCGCCTGGTAGGAGGCGTAACGCTCCGTCAGCATCTCTTCGTAGGTATCTGCGCGGTCGCGAATGTCATCCGCGCGTTCTTCCAGATCCTCGTTTGTCTCCGTCAGCGTCTCGATCAGGTCGGTCAGCGTGCTGTCGTCCTCGTCGGCCACGGTATCTGTGGTCACGAAGAGGTTTTCGGCGATACCGGCGGAGAAGCTCAGGTCGATGGTCTGGGATTCGTCGCCGGTGAAAACCAGCGTGATGCCTTCGTATTCTGTGCCTTCCGCGCCGATGATACGGCTGCCGTCAACGGTGAAGAGCGAGGTGTCGCCATCGACGGAGACCTGCGTGATCTCGCCGTCGGCAGCGACCTCGATATCGAGGGAGAGTTCCGAGGGCATGTCGGTGTTGCGGCGCAGGAGCGCGATATCGGAGGAAGAGCTGGTCATCTGGAAGGAGAGCAGGTCCTCCACCGTCTCCAGATCGTTCAAAAGCGCGCTGTTCAGCGTCGCCTCGTCGATCTCCAGATAGTTGTTCTCATCATAGGAAAGCCCCAGCAGCGCCATGGACTCGCTGTCGATGACGGTGGACAGGTCGCTGGCGATGGAGGAGTTGGTGGAGCGCAGCGTGCCGTCGGCAAACAGCGTGGCGTCATCGGAAGCCGTGCCGGAGGTGCTCACCTCCTGCTGGGTCAAGGCCCATTCGCGATAGGCGTTATAGGCATCGACCAGCGCGGTGATCGCCTCCTTGATGGAGGTGAGATCGGAGGACAGTTCCACCGAGATCGAGGCGTCCTCGCCGGTCTCCTGGTAGAGATCGAAGGTCACGCCGTCGAGCACGTCGTCGATGGAATTGGTGGAACGGGTGATCGTGATCCCGTCCAGCGTGATGATGGCGTCCTGGGCGGCCTGGATTTCATTGGCGTAATCGCCGTTCTCGTCGGTCAGTCCAAGCGCCTGCGCGATATCGGTGTCGCTGGAGGAACTGATGGCGATTTTCTGCCCCGTTTCGGTGCCGGAAAGGATGAGCTGGTAGGTGTCGTCGGAAACCTTCAGCACCGTCGCCTGCACGCCGGTCGTCTCCGACTGGTCATTGATCGTGGAGGCGATCCCGGCCAGCGACATGTCTTCCTCGATGTCGAAATCGAGGCTCTGGCCGTCTTCAAGCCCGACGGTGATTGTGCCGCTCAGGCCAAGTTCTTCGGAATTGGATTCGTATTCGGAACTGGCGAGCTTTTCCACCGTGGCCAGCTGCAGGATCTGCAGGTCGTAGGTGCCGACGTCCGTGCTGTCTTCCACGGTCACCACGACGGCGGATTCCGCGTCCACGTCACCGACGGAGGTCAGGTAGGCTTCGCGATAGGAAAAGACGTCGTCGTCATCCAGCGTGCTGCCGGTGGAGCCGCGAAGCGCGGTCGCCGCATCGTTCAGGTCCTGCAGCAGGTCCTGCATGTCCTCGTAGGCGGCGATCTTCGTTTCGTTGTCGGAGATCTTGACGTCGATGGTGTCGGCGGGCGCGGTCTTGGCGGCGACGGCAACCTCGATCAGCGCTTCCCAGTCAATATCGGCCGCATTCGACGAATAGGTGTAGCTCGTCGTCGTCGTGGTCGTTGAAGTGGTGCTGGATACGTCGCTCATTGGGATGCCTCGCGCCCGGGATCCCTGCCTGAAAACTCGGGTGGAGAGTTCAGGCAGGGATCGTTCAGCGGGTGCCCGGGCCAGTCAGACAAAGCGGTTTCGGGGCTTGCTAAGTCTGACCGGTCCGGGCCGTTCTTTCACTCTCCAAGCTTGGTGGGTGCTTACTGGAGAAGTGAAAGCAGGTTCTGCGGCATCTGGTTGGCCTGGGCAGCAGCGGCAACCGCGGCCTGGACCTTCACGGACGAAGCAGAAAGGGATGCCTGCTCAGAGGCAATATCGACGTCGCTGATGGCCGATTCCGCGGCTTCCAGATTTTCGATCGACGTGTCGATCTGGGCGGAGCGGAATTCGAACCGCGACATGGTTGCGCCCATCTCGGCGCGGGCGTTGGAGACCGTGTCGATGGCGGTATCGAGAACCGCGAGGGCCTCTTCGGCGCCTTCCTGGCTGGAGACGTCCAGCTCGGAGATGCCGAGATCCGAAGACGTCAGAGACTGGATCGTCAGCGTGATCGTGTCGGATGCGTCGGAGCCGACCACGATGTCGGAACCGGTCGTCTCCGCTTCGGTCGCCGTGCCGGTGGCGGAGGCGGTTGTTGTCGTCAGGCCGAGATCGGACAGTGCGAAGTCATTGGTGCCATCGAGACTGCCGGTCAGGTTGTCGATGGTCGCGGTTGCCTTCTCGCCGGTCGTGCGGCTGGTCAGGGTCAATGCGCCGGTTTCATCATCGAGGCTTGCCTCGACGTCGTAGTTGCCGTCGTCGATCAGCGCATCGTTGATGGCATCGGCCAGCTCGGCAGCCGTGTAGCCGACATCGGCCCCCGTGTCGTTCGACAGGGTCACGGTCGTGCCGTTGACGTCGAAGGTGGCTTCCTGACCATCGGAGATCGTCAGGGCGTCGGCGACGGAGAAGGTCTCGGTGCCGTCGCTGTCCGTGTCGGTGATGCCGAGGGTCGATGCCAGGTCCGTGGCGGCCAGTGAGCCCAGGGTGGTGCCGGAACCTGTAAGGCCATCGATCGTGATGTCGGAACCGTCGGTCGCCGTCAGGGTCATGCCCGACGCATCGACACTGGCGGTCACGCCGGTGGTTTCGCTCTGGGCGTTGATCGCATCGACGATTTCTGCGGCCGTAATGGTCGTGCTGGTCGCGGTGACGGTGATGGTCGTGTCGTTGACGTCGAAGCTCAACGTATCGCCGGACGTTGCCGTTATGGTCGAGGAGGTCGTCAGCGAACTCGAAACCGTGGTGGCGCCGGACAACGTGGAGGTCACTTCAGCGGCGGTCTCCACCGTATCGTCGGCAAAGGCGGACGTGCCGTCGAGCAAGCTCTGGCTGTTGTAACGGGTGGAGGTGGCGATGCCGTCGATTTCGTCGATGAGCTGGTCGAATTCAGCCTCGATATAGGTACGCTCGGTGTCGGTCACCGTGCCGGACGCCGACTGGGAGGCCAGCGTCTTCATACGTTCCAGGATATCGGAGATGTTGGCTGCGCCACCGTCGGCCGTCTGCAGGATCGAGATGCCGTGCGAGGCGTTGGTGGAAGCCTGTTCCAGGGCCGAGACGTCGGAGGAGATCTTCGTGGAGATCGCGAGACCGGCAGCGTCGTCGGACGCCTTGGTGATGCGCGAGCCGCTGGCGAGCTTGGCCAGCGATTCCGACTGGTCGGTGGAATTGATGTTCAGATAGCGGACCGCGGTGTTGGCGGCTGTATTCGTCGAAATGACGGGCATCGTAAACTCCTGACTTCTTCAAGATCAGCGCCCGCTAGCCAGGCGCGACACTGACGCGTGTTCTTGCGCGCTGACCCTGTAACGCCCGCACTCGCCGAAATCAGGCGGAGTAATATGGGGGCGGCTGAAGTTTTTCATTAGCAAAACGTAAACAGAAAGTTAATCACTGGTAAACGTTGCCAAGACATCCCTGCCATTACTGCGCATGAACTGCTTGAGTTTCTGTCGCCCGCGCTTGAGAAGCGATTCAACCGCAAAGACTGTCGTGTCCATGACTTCGGCGATCTCGGCATTGCTGAGCGCTTCGGTGTAGGAAAGCATCAGTGCGATGCGTTGCTGGTCGGGCAGACGATCCATGGCATTGGTGAGCTGGCGGCTGGCCTCGTCGCGCAGCAGCGATTGCATCTGGTCGCAATGGTCGTCCGCGACCTCCGGCAAAACCTCCATCGCTTCCACCTTGGGCTTGCGCAGCATGTCGATGCAGCGGTTGGTGACGACCCGGTAGAGCCAGGTGGAGAACTTCGCCTTGCCCGGTTGCCATTCGCCGCGCCTTGTCCAGACCTGGAGAAAGGCGTCCTGGACGACATCTTCGGCATCGGCGGGGGAGCGCAGAATGCGCAGCGCAACGGCATAGCCGCGGTCGACATGCCGTTCCACCAGCAGCCTGAAGGCAGCCTCGTCACCCGATCCTATGAGGCATAGCAGCTCGTCGTCGCTTGCCGCCCGCATGTTGCGTTCCGTCTCTTTTGCCCGCTCGGGAGCGGCCGACCTGCCTGTTTCCATGGCCGCAGGTAGGGCCAGTTCAGAGGGTGCCGTCGCGAAGGCCATGTTTCGGTTCTCCTAGCCCGCCACACGTCCCGCCGGTGGGAGACCGGTGGGCTTTCCTCTGATACGGACCAGGAATAGAAATCAGGCTGTAAAATTTTATATAAGCCGAGTTATTTTTAATATTGACGGGGGAAATATTTGCCTACACATAGGAAAAAACTGCCTACAAAATGTAGTGTTATTGTATAATTTCGTATTTCCTTGGTGTTTGAGGTGTCTGACGGCGGGGGTGAGGGAGCGTCCGGTAGGCAAAAATAGCCAGCACCCGGGCTTTGCGAAATCCGCAAACTCCGCAAATGCGGCGGAAAAGGCGGGATCTGGAGTCGCATCCAGGCTCAGGCAAGGTTGCGTAAAGCGTGATGACGGGCCCGGAGTGCGGATGTGAATTCGGCCTCAGGGGGGGGAGATCCTGCTTCAGCTTGGGACTTGTCATAACTGACGGTTTTATGCCCTCGGCGGTGTTTCCAGTGTGATTTCAGACGGCTTTTCGCCTCAAGGCGGCGTTCTTCAGCATTGCTGAAGAGGGCCGGGATTTCTTTTCGCAACAATGAAGGTTGTCAAATCGTCGCTGCTGTACGTTCACCCGCGGCAAGAGGCGTTTCCAGTGATAAAATCTTTCGGATGGGTGCGTGTTGGCGGGTCTTGATCCTTGATGACCTGCCCGCTTCCGTGGCGTTTGGTACTGAAATGATGATGTAAATTCTCCCGGATACCCGGCAACGACTTTGCCGGCGGGATCTGGCCCGGATATGAAAGGAGGCTGTCATGGCAGCGTTGCAGTGCGTTGAACCGGAATATCGGTTTGGTCTGCAGGCCCGCGCGGCGCTGGCAGCCTTTGACGCTCTTGCGTCCCGGCTGTCGGCGGATGTCGGCGCGCGGGGGCAGTCCTGCAGAACAGTCCAGCCCTTTGCGGTGCGTGTGCCGACGGTCAGCCTGTCCGAGGCGGATGTCGACAGCATCCTCGGGGTTCTCGTAGGTAAAACAAAAGGGGATACGCGATGACGCGAGTAGCCCTTGTCGATGGACCTCTTCCTGCTTCCTATCCAGCTCTTTCTGCACAACGACGTTTTATCAAAGCCGATGGCGCAACCGCCGCATGCGCCCATGCCCTTGCGATGGCAACAACGATCCTGCGGCATGCTCCCAAAGCCGAGTTCATCAACGCGATCGTCTTTCCCGGGCGGTTGGCGACTTCGGTCACCTGCCTTTGCGATGCGCTTGAATGGATCGCGGAGGATCCACCGGAAATCGTGTTGTGCTCCTTCGGGATTGCGCGTTCCTCGCTTGAGCTGGAAATGCGCATCTCCGCACTTCAGGCGGCGGGCACCCTGTTTGTCGCCTCCACGCCCGCACGCGGCCAAAACATCTATCCGGCGGCTTTCGCCGATGTGCTTTCGGTCAAGGGCGATGCTCGGTGCAGGCCCTCGGAGCTTGCTCAGCTCGACCGGCCGGGGGCCTTGTACGGAGCTTGCGTGACTGCGCCGGAGGCGCCGGGCGTGCAGGGGGCGAGTGTGGCCGCCGCCCATGTGAGCGGGGTTCTGGCCGCCAGCTGGTGCGGTCGGCCCGACGCTACATTGCAGGCTTTCGGGCGCAGGATCCGGTATCACGGCTGCGAAAACCACGCGAGCCCGGCTCACTAGTCGCGGGCGCGGGCGTTCCGGGTCACGCCGGCGGACCGTCGGAGGTTCGTCGGTCGGATGATCGGGAGGCCTCGCGGCCCGGCGGCCGGATCTGTCTGAACGGCGCTAGTCTTTCTTCGTCGCCTCCGCCAGATCGTTCCAGACCTTCTGGTCGATAAGCTTTCCCTCGCGCACTTCGAAACGGTCGATGAAGCGAATGCCGGAAAAGGGCGTTCCGTCCAGCCATTCGCCGGAAAGCGTGCCGAAGCAATAGACCGTCATGCCGTCCTCGCCGAAGGCCTCGTCGAAGGCTTCATAGGTCTTCTTCACGAAGCGGTAGCGGGTCTTCGACCAGTCCACGAGTTCCTGAAGCGTGCCGAAGGAGGCGTCGCCGGGAAATGTCATGCGGAAGCCGTCTGCCAGCAGGGCCCCGGCGCCCGTCAGATCGCGTGCTTCCATTCTTTGCAGATAGTCGCGCACGATCTCGGCCCCGCCCGCGACGGGCTTTCCGGGCGTGCGGGCGACGCGTCCGCGCATGTAGCCGGTCGCCTTCACCTCCTCGATGGCCACCGTGATGCCGTCGAGCGGCGCGGCGATGGTGGCGCGCACCGCGTCGGTCAGACGGGTCGCGAGCTTGCGGCGGGTGGCGTCGTCATAGCCTTCAATCAGGGTCATGCGGATGATGGGCATGGCGCGGATCTCACTTTTCACGTTGGGGCAGCGAAATTCAGTTGACATAATGGTATAAACATAATCCATTAGCCAGTGAAGAGCGCAGGAAAGCGCGGGGGAAACGGTGTCGAGCAAGCGGGAAACAGGGCAGGCGAAGGCCGGGCAGCGCACGGCTGCGGTGAAGGGGCGTTCGGTCGCCCTTTTGAACCCTGAGTCTCGTCTGCCGCTCTACCACCAGATCTTCCTCATCCTGCGTAACCGGATTTATGGCGGCGAGATCGCTCCGGGAAATCTCGTGCCCGGCGAGCAGGATCTTGCGGTCGAGTTCAATGTCTCGCGGATCACAGCGAAGCGCGCGTTGAACGAGCTGGCGGAAGCCGGGCTCGTGGTGCGCGAGCGCGGACGCGGTACGCGGGTCATTCATCGCCCGCCTGCACCGGCTGTTGCCTCCTCCATCGAAGGCTGGCTGGAAAACGTCACGCTGATGGGCTCGGCCACGCAGGCGCGGGTTCTGGAATTCGATCACGTGCCCGCCAACGAGGATGTCGCCCATGCGCTTGAGATCGCGCCGGGCGAGGACGTGCAGCACGCGGTGCGCGTGCGCTGGCTCGACGGCGAACCCATGTCCTATCTGACCACCTATGTGCCGGGCGATATCGGGCGACAGTTCGGGCGCGAGGATCTCGACGCCCAGCCGCTGCTCAGATTGCTTGAGGAGGCGGGTATCGAGGTCGCCTCCGCTCGTCAGCAGGTTTCGGCGGTCGTTGCCGACACCGCGGTCGCAAACGCTCTTTCCATTCAGGCCGGTTCTCCGCTTCTGGAGGTGCTTCGCGTGGTGCGCGACGTCTCCGGCAGACCGGTCGAATATCTCCGGGTGCTTTATCGCCCGGATGTCTACCGCTTCGATATGTCCATGCGCCGTGTGCGCGAAAAAGAAGGCATGCGGTGGGCGACGCTCACATCGTCGGGAGTTCCGACTGCTGATTGATGGGAGTGCAGAGGGAATACCGGGAGACGGGAACCGAAAGGTTCTCAGGGCCAGTTGGTTCTAAATTCGGGAGGTCAGCATGTCTGACAAGAAGCGTGAGCATAGTGGCGGTCTCGGCCGTCGTGAATTCCTTGCGACCGGTGCGGCGGCACTCGGTCTCGGTGTGACCGGCTTTCCGGCGGTGCTGCGCGCACAGCCGACTTCCGTCAAGCTTGGTCTGATCCATCCTGTTTCCGGCTTCATCGCGTTCTCCGGCACCCAGTGCCGCGAGGGGGCGCAGATGGCCATTGCCGACATAAATGCGGCCGGCGGCATCAAGGCGCTCGGCGGCGCAAAGCTGGAAGCGATGCTGGGCGACAGCCAGGGCAAGCCGGAACTCGGTGCGTCTGAAGTCACCAAGATGGTGGAAGGCGGCGTCGACGGCATCGTGGCAGGCTATTCCTCTGCCATTTCGCTGGCCACCTCGCAGGAAGCCGCCAAGTCGATGACCCCGCATGTCGTCGATGTGGGCGTGTCCGACAAGATCGTCGATCGCGGCCTGAAGAACACGTTCCGCTTCGGTCCGGGTTATGGCGCGATCGCACAGTTTGCAGTCAAGAATCTGGCGGCCATCAACAACATGAGCGATGCGCCGGCGAAGACGGCGATGATCATCCACGAGGAATCTCTCTTCGGCACCGGTACGGCGAACCTTCTCCAGAAGGAACTGCCGGGGATCGGTATCGAGGTGCTGGACGTCATCAAGCACGCCAACCCGACGCGCGATTTCACCAATATCGTGCTGCAGCTCAAGGCCAAGAAGCCGGACCTGATCATTCCGGCCAACTACTACAACGAATATGTCCTGCTCGCGCGCACCATGCGTCAGCAGCGCATCGAGGCCAAGGGCATCTACTCGGTGCTGGGCGGGGCCGCGTCGAACTACAAGTTCGTCAACGAGTTCCCGGAAGCCGCCGAAGGCATCATGGATTGTAACCACTGGTTCAATCCGAAGTCCGAGATCGCGCTCGCCCGCAAGAAAGCGGCGGAAGCCAAGGGGCTGATCTACACCTACGAGGTGCTGCTCGCCTACAACGCCGTGCTTGCTCTGGCCGATGCCTACGAGCAGGCGGGCACCACTGACAAGGAAGCCGTCAACGCTGCGCTGGCGGCCTCCACCATGGACATGTCCTTCATGCCCTATGGTCCGACAAAGATGATCAACGGGCAGAACGTCAATGCCCAGCCGGTCAATACGCAGGTCCTCGACGGAGAAATCGAGGTTATCTTCCCGCAGGAGTTCGCTTCGGCAGCCCCTGTCTTCCCGATGAAATAAAAACCCCACGGGAATACGGGTTAGAAAACAATAAGGTCCCATCGATCTGGGTCGGGCGGCGGTAAGCCGCCGCCCGACACTTTTCAAACCTTGTGAGCGTTATGCCGGACCTCGCGATCATCATACCTTCGGTCCTCAACGGACTGACCACGGGCGCTCTCTACGCGCTGGTGGCGCTCGGGCTCACCCTCATCTACGGGGTGCTGCACATCATCAATTTCGCCCATGGCGCACTTCTGATGCTGGGTCTCTACGCCGTGTTCTACCTGAACACGCGTTTCGGGATCGATCCTTACGTGTGCCTGGTCATCGTCCCGCCCGCCATGTTCGCGCTCGGCTACGCCCTGCAGCGCGGAATCATCGGGCGCGCCGGTCACGGTCGGGACGAAAACATCCTGCTCGTCACGCTCGGCCTGTCGATCGTGATCGAGAACCTGTCGCTGTTCTTCTTCAAGTCGGACACGCGCATCATCGACACGCCCTATTCCTTCGAGGTGGTGGAGATCTTCGGCGCGTTCCTGCCGCAGCCCAAGGTCATCGCCTTTGTCGGGGCGTTCATCACCGCCGGGCTCCTGTGGCTCCTGATGTCGCGTACCGATCTCGGTCGCGCGATCCGGGCGCTTGCCAAGGAGCGCAAGGGCGCGACGCTGGTCGGCATCAATGCCGAGCATGTCTTCGCCATGAGCTTCGGTCTCGGCATCGCCTGCCTCGGCGTGGCGGCCTGCCTCCTGATGCCCAGCTACTACGTCAACCCGCAGGTGGGGCAGGGCTTCGTGCTGATCGCCTTCACCGTGGTGGTGCTCGGCGGTATGGGCTCGTTTGTCGGTGCGCTTATCGGCGGTCTCTTCATCGGCGTGGTGGAGGCGCTGAGCGGTCTGTTCCTGGGTGAAAGTCTCGGCCAGATCGGCATTTTCGCGATCTTCATCCTCGTCCTCATCTTCAGGCCCTCGGGTCTCCTCGGGCACAAGGTCTGAGTGCGATGCGTACGCTTTCTCTCCTTGCCGTCATCTTCGCAGGGCTTGCGGTTGTTCCGTTCGTCCTCGTCTCCGATGTCTGGATGAACCTCGCCATTCTGATCCTCTATTCCGCGCTTCTCGGTCAGGCGTGGAACATGCTGGGCGGTTTCGGCGGGCAGTTCTCCTTCGGCCACGCGGCCTTTTTCGGAACCGGCGCCTATACGGTCGCGGTCCTGCAGGTGCAGTTCGGCGTCAATCCGTGGATCGGTCTGATCGCAGGCGGTCTGGCGGCGGTCGTGGTCGCCGCGATCATCGGCTATTCGACGTTTCGCTACGGCCTGCGCGGATCGTACTTCGCGCTGGTGACGCTGGCCTTCGCAGAAGTGCTGCGCATTCTCTCCAACTCCGTAGAAATCACCGGCGCGGGCGTCGGCATTCTGATCCCGCTTGAGCAGACGGCCTCCAACCTCCAGTTCGCCGACAAGGCCAGCTATTACTGGATCCTGTGGGCGATGGCGCTGGCGGCGTTTCTGGTCGCGTGGTGGATGGGCAATTCGCGTTTCGGCGCGCAGCTCATGGCCGTGCGCGACAACGAGGATGCCGCGCGTGCGCTGGGCGTTCGAGCCTATGGGGTGAAGATGCGCGCGATCATGCTGTCGGGCTTCTTCTCGGGCCTCGGCGGTGTCTTCTACGCGCAGTATTTCCTCTATCTCGATCCCCATATCGCCTATGGCTCGTCGATCTCCATCGAAAGCCTGCTGGTGCCGATCATCGGCGGCATCGGCACGCTGTTCGGTCCGCTTCTGGGCGCGGTCGTGTTGCACGGGATTTCGGAAGTGTCGCGCGATCTCATCGGCGATGTGCCGGGCATTTCGCTGGTGCTCTACGGCACGCTTCTGGTGATCATGGTCCTGTTCATGCCGCGCGGACTGGCGGGCCTGTTCGCACTTGGCCGGAGCAAGGCGAAGAAGACCTCCGAAAAGACCTCTGACAAGACTTCCGGCGCAACGGGGGAGGCCGCCAATGCTTGAGGTCTCCCACATCAGCAAGGCCTTTGGCGGCGTGCGCGCCTCGCGCGATGTCTCACTGGTCGTGCCGGAGGGCAAGATCACGTCTCTGATCGGGCCCAACGGTGCGGGCAAGACCACGCTCTTTGCCCAGATCACCGGCTTCTTGAGGCCCGATTCCGGCTCAATCCGGTTTCTCGGTCAGGACATCACCGGCATTTCGCCGGAAGAGATCGCCGCGCGCGGTATGATCCGAACCTTTCAGGTGGTTCAGCCTTTTGCGGGGCAATCGGTCCGCGAGAACATCGCGGTCGGCGCGCACTTGCGCATCAGGTCGCGCCGCGAGGCTCTGGCCAAGGCGGAAGAGGTGGCGATTGAGGTGGGGCTGGGCGACCGGCTCGACATGGATGCCGCCTCGCTCACCGTTGCGGGCCGCAAACGGCTGGAGGTTGCCCGCGCGCTGGCGACCGATCCGAAGCTCATCCTGTTCGACGAGGTTCTGGCGGGGCTCAACCCTTCCGAAATCCGCGATGTCATCCCCGTGATCCTGAAGCTCAAGGACCGCGGCATCACCATCCTGCTGATCGAGCACGTGATGCAGGCCGTGATGAGCCTTTCCGAATACACCTGGGTTCTCAATCAGGGCGCTCTCATTGCCGAAGGCGTGCCGAAGGATGTGGTCAGCGATCCTCAGGTGATCGAGGCCTATCTCGGCAAGGGCATGGCGGAACGAATTGCACAGAGGGCGAAGAGCAATGGCTGATCCGTTCCTCAAGGTTTCCGCCCTGCGCGGCGGCTATGGTGCGGTGGAAGTGCTGCGCGGTGTCGATTTCGATATCGAGGCCGGCGAGGTCGTCGCGCTTCTGGGTTCAAATGGTGTCGGCAAGACCACGCTTTCCTCCATCCTGACCGGGCTCAACCCGGCATGGGGCGGTTCCGTCACCTTCAAGGGGGAGGAGATCGGGAAGCTATCGGCTGGCGAGATCATCGACCGCGGCATCATCCATGTGCCGGAAGGCCGTCACGTCTTCCCCAATCTCACCGTTCGCGAAAACCTCGAACTCGGCTCCTATCGCCGTGCGCGGGAAAACCGCGCGGCCAACATGGAGCATGTCTACGAGATCTTCCCGCGGCTGGAAGAGCGCGAGCAGCAGAAGGCGGGCACGCTGTCGGGCGGCGAGCAGCAGATGCTGGCCATCGGGCGCGGCATGATGGCGGAGCCGGAACTGCTCATTCTGGATGAACCCTCCATCGGCCTCTCGCCGCTGTTGGTGGAGGAGATGTTTGACCTGATCACGAAGCTTAACGAGGAGGGTCTGACGATCCTTCTTGTTGAGCAGAACGTGCTGCAATCCATGGAGATCGCCTCGCGCGCCTTCGTGATGGAAAACGGGGCGATCACGCTTTCCGGCAAGCCTGCCGAGCTGATGGACGATCCGGAACTGCAGCGCTCCTATCTGGGACTGGTCTGATGGGAACGACGCTCGCACAGAAAATCATCGCACGCGCGGCAGGTCGGGAAACCGTCACACCGGGCGAGGTTGTCACCGTCGCCGTGGATCTTGCCATGATCCACGATTCCGGCGGCCCGCGCCGGGTGGAGCCGATCCTCAAGGATCTCGGCGTCGGCCTGTGGGATGCCTCCAAGGTCGTGCTGATCTCCGATCATTTCGTGCCGGGCGACACGGACGAAGGTGCGCGCATTCTGGAACTCACCCGTGCATGGGCGGCGGAGCGCAAGGTTACGTTCTTCGACGGGGTCGGCATCTGTCATGTGGTGCTGCCGGAAAGCGGACGGCTGAAGCCCGGCCAGCTTGTCGTTGGCGGCGACAGTCATTCGCCCACCGGCGGGGCCTTCGGGGCCTATATGTTCGGCATCGGGGCGACGGAAATGGCGGGTGTTCTCGCCACCGGCGAGATCTGGCTGAAGGTTCCCGAGACGATCCTGATCGAATGGAAGAACCGGCTTTCGCCCGGCGTTCTTGCCAAGGACATCATGCTGGCCCTTTGCGGGCGTCTCGGCATGGACGGCGGCAAGTATCAGGCGGTCCAGTATACGGGCGAGGCGATTGCCGCGCTTTCGATGCAGGAGCGCATGACGCTCTCCAACATGGCCGCCGAACTTGGCGGTCAGGCCGGGCTCATCGAGCCGGACGAGACGACGGCGGCGTTCCTTTCCTCCGTTGGCGGCGATGCCGGGGACTGGCAATCTCTGAAGACGGATAGGGATGCGCCGCTCATGGCGCACCACGTCTTCGATGCGGCGACGCTCGCTCCGCAGGTCGCAGCCCCGCATTCGCCCGCCAATGCCGCCCCGGTCACCGAGATCGAGGAGACCGCTATCGATGTTGCCTATATCGGGGCCTGCACGGGCGCGAAGTATGAGGATCTGAAGGGCGCAGCCCAGATCCTCAAGGGTCGCAAGCTGGCTTCGGGCGTGGACCTGATGGTCGCCCCGTCCTCGCGGCGCGATCAGGACCGGGCCACGGAAGAAGGCGTCATGGCGGTCTTCGAGGAAGCGGGTGCGCGCATCCTGCCCAATGCCTGCGGGATCTGCGCCGGTTACGGCACCGCGCGGCTCGGTGAGGACGTCACCGCCATTTCCTCCACCGCCCGCAATTTCAAGGGACGCATGGGAGCCAATTCCTCCAAGGTCTGGCTCGGTTCCCCGCTCACGGTGGCTGCCTCGGCGATCACGGGCCGGATCAGCGATCCGCGTCCCTTCCTCAAGGAGGGAGACCTCTCATGAGCGGACGCATCTTTCTTCTCGGCAACGACATCGACACCGACCAGCTGGCGCCCGGCGCCTACATGAAGGGCGGCATCGAGGCGATTGCGGCCCACTGCCTTGAGGCGACGCGGCCCGATTTCGCTTCCACGGTAAAACCCGGCGACGTGGTCGTTGCAGGCACGAATTTCGGCATGGGCTCCTCGCGCGAACAGGCGGCGGAAGCCTTGAAGCGACTGGGTGTCGCCGGTGTCGTGGCGCGTTCCTTTGCGGGCATCTTCTATCGCAACGCCATCAATCTCGGCCTGCCGGTTCTGGTCGCCGACGATCTCGACGGCGTGGAGGACGGTGCCGAGGCGGAGCTTGACGTCGATGCGGGCGAGTTGCGGCTCGGCGTACGCACGGTGCCTCTCCAGCCGCTGCCGGACAATCTGAAGATCATGCTCGCCGACGGCGGGCTGGTGCCGCACCTGAAGAAGAGGTTTGCGGCGCGCTGACTCTGAATTTGCGAAACCGGGCGCTCCGCCAAAAGGCGGATACCTGCAACATAACGCGCCCCGGCTCCGCACCCGGGCCGGTCACGTCGTGACCCGGCTCTAATATTGGAAAGATGACCGGCTGCCCATCCAGACCGGTACACAAGGAGGCAGGCTCATGAGCCTCAAACAACGGCTAACCGAGGACAGGATTCTTCTTGCGCCAGGTGTATTTGACGCCCTCTCCGGCCTGATCGCGGAGCAGTCGGGGGCAGAGGCGGTCTATCTCTCCGGTGCCTCGATTGCCTACACCCGCCTCGGCCGGTCCGATATCGGACTGGTCTCGATGAGCGAGGTGGCTGACACCATAGCGCTGCTGCGCGACCGGATTTCTCTTCCCATCGTGGTCGATGCGGATAACGGCTTCGGCAATGCGCTGAACGTCCAGCGCACGGTGCGCACGTTTGAGCGCATGGGCGCGAACGCCCTGCAGCTCGAAGACCAGACCATGCCCAAGCGCTGCGGTCATCTGGCGGGCAAGAGCGTGGTGCCGACCGCTGAAATGGTCGGCAAGATCCGCGCCGCCTGCGATGCGCGCGCCAGCGACGAAACGCTGATCATCGGGCGCACCGATGCGATTGCCGTTGAGGGCTTCGACGCCGCCATGGATCGCGCGGAAGCTTACACGGAAGCGGGCGCGGATTTGCTCTTCATCGAAGCGCCGCAGTCCATGGAGCAGATCGAGGATATCCAGAAGCGCTTCAAGGGCCGCGTGCCGCTCATGGCCAACATGGTGGAAGGCGGCGCGACCCCCATCGTCAATGCAAGCGATCTGGAGCGGCTCGGCTTCTCTCTCGTGATCTTCCCCGGTGGCATCGTACGCGCCATCGCGAAGACGGCCCAGAACTACTACGCCAATCTGATTGCCAGCGGTTCCAACGAGAGCTTCCGAGAAAACATGTTCGACTTCGCCGGTCTGAACGACGTGATCGGCACGCCCGATCTGCTCGCGACCGGCAAGAAGTACGATGGAGAGGGTGAGTGATGAGCATCGATCCCGTAACCCTTGCGATCCTGAAGGGGCGTCTTGAGCAGATCGCCGACGAGATGGACGCGACCCTGTTCCGCTCCGCCTTCAACCCGATCATCGCCGAGGCACATGACGCCTCCCACGGCATCTACGACGCTGTGACCGGCGAGACGCTGGTGCAGGGCAAGTCCGGCCTGCCGATCTTCGTGGGCGTGATGGCCTTCGCCGTGAAGGCGGTCATCGACAAGGCCGCAAAGCAAGGCGGCGTCCATGAGGGCGACGTCTGGATCTTCAACGACCCTTACGACGGCGGCACGCACCTTTCCGATTTTCGGCTGGTGAAGCCGGTCTTCCGCGATGGCAAGGTCTTCTGTTTCTTGGCCTCCGTCGGCCACTGGCACGATGTGGGCGGTAATGTTCCGGGCAACTACAACCCGGCGGCCACCGAGTGCTTTCAGGAAGGCATGCTGATCCCGCCGGTGAAGCTTTATGACCGCGGCGAGTTCCGTCAGGACGTGGTCGATATCCTGTCGGCCAATTCCCGCCTGCCGCTGTCGCTCTACGGCGATCTGAACGGTCAGATCAACGCGTTGGAGCTTGGCGAAAAGCGCATGGCGGCGCTGCTCGACGAGTACACGGACGCCACCGTTGCCGAATGTCTCGTTGAGCTGAAGGCGCGCGCCGCGCAGATGATGCGCGCGCAGATCGCCAGCCTGCCCGCAGGCACGGTTTCGGCGGAGGATTTCCTCGACAATGACGGCAATTCCGACGAGCCGCTGAAGATCGCGCTCGATCTCACCATCGACGGCGAGACCATGGTGATGGACTTCACCCGCTCGTCTCCCGCCTGCATGGGGCCGGTCAATATCTCGCGCTCCACCGCGATTGCCGCCTGCTACGTGGCGCTGAAGCATATCTTCGGCGACGTTCCGGCCAATGCGGGCGTGCTGGAGCCGGTGGAATTCCGCATCGATCCGGATTCGCTTCTTTCCGTGAAGGCCCCCAAGCCCGTGGGCGGCTATACCGAGACGATCATGCGTCTCATCGACGTGGTCTTCGAGGCGGTGGCCCAGCTTGCGCCCAAGGATGCGATGGCGCCTGCCTATGGCACCATCAACGCGCTGTCGCTTGCCGGTCACCGCGAGGACGGTCGGCGCTGGGTGATGTTCTCCTTCTTCGGCGGCGGCCACGGCGCACATGCGGCGGCCGACGGTCTCAACCACGGCAATGCGCCGATCTCCACGGCGACCATCCCGCCGCTGGAAATCCTGGAAGCCGCCTATCCGGTGCGTTTCACGCAGTGGGCGCTTCGCCCCGATTCCGGCGGCCCGGGCGAAATGCGCGGCGGACTGGGCGCGACCTACGAGATCGAGCTTCTGGAAAAGCACGCCGACGTCTTCCTCTTCGGCGAGCGCGGCAAGTATGCGCCTCCGGGCATTCTCGGCGGCGGGTCGGGCGCGAAGAACGTCTTCCACTACCAGCAGGCGGACGGCGAGCATGTGCCGCCGATGGTCTCCAAGATCGTCGGCATCGGCATCGGCCGTGGCCAGCGCGTCCGTCTCGACAGCCCCGGCGGCGGTGGTTACGGCGATGCGCGCACGCGCGATCCGGAAAAGGTGGCACGCGATGTCGCCCTCGGCTTCGTGTCGAAGGAACACGCCCTTTCCGATTATGCCGTGGTTCTGAACGACGACGGCTCGGTCGATCTGGCCGCCACTGAAACTCTTCGTACTCAGGAGGCTGCGGAATGAGCGGTCCGGCTTATGTGATCGGCGTCGACGTCGGCGGCACCTTCACCGATGTGTTCATTCTCGACGAGACCACCGGCAAGGTGGTGACGACCAAGGTTCCTTCCACCCGCGGCGACCAGTCCAAGGGCTTCGTGGAAGGCATCGCGGGCAAGGTGGACGATTTCTCCACCATCTCCACGGTCGTTCACGGCACCACCGTCGGCACCAATGCGCTTCTGGAGCGTAAAGGCGCGCGCACCGGCATCATCACCACGGAAGGCTTCCGCGATGTGCTGGAAATGCGCCGCCGCGACCGTCCCACCACCTGGGGCCTGAAGGGCACGTTCACCCCCGTCGTCGACCGCCCGGACCGGGTAGAAGTGGGCGAGCGCGTTCTTGCCGACGGCTCGGTGCTTCAGGGCGTGGACGAGGAAGAGGTGAAGAAGCAGGCGCTGGCCCTGGCTGAAAGCGGTTGCGAGGCCGTCTGCGTCTTCTTCATCAACGGCTATGCCAACGCCGAAAACGAGCGGCGTGCGGTGGAAGCTGTGCGCTCTGTCTGGCCGAATTCCTACGTGACGGCGGCCACCGAGATCCTGCCGGAAATCCGCGAATTCGAGCGGCTTTCCACGGCGACGCTCAACGCCTATCTCCAGCCGGTGGTCTCCTCCTATCTCGACCGGCTCGAGAAGGGGCTGGCGGCCAAGGGCTTTGAGGGCGATATCCTGATCGTCCAGTCCAATGGCGGCGTGATGTCGGTGGAAACGGCCAAGCAGTACCCGGTGCGCACCGCGCTGTCCGGCCCGGCTGCGGGCGTCATCGCGGCCACCGCCATTTCCAAGGCCGCGGGTTTTGAGAACATCATCACCTGCGACATGGGCGGCACCTCCTTCGACGTGTCGCTGATCGCCGGCGGCGAGGCGGCGCTGGCCGCCCAGACCTCCATCGATTTCGGCATGGTGGTCCGCACCCCGATGATCGAGATCACGACCATCGGCGCAGGCGGCGGCTCGATTGCCTCCGTCGACAAGTCCGGTCTCCTGCAGGTCGGCCCTGAATCCGCCGGTTCCGATCCCGGCCCGGTCTGCTACGGGCTTGGCAATGATCGCCCGACCGTGACGGACGCCAACGTGGTTCTGGGGCGCATCAACCCGGATCGTCCCATCGGCGGCAAGCTTTCCCGCCTCGATATCGATGCCTCGCGCGCGGCCATCGAGTCCCATATCGCCAGGCCGCTGGGCCTCGGCATTGAGGAAGCGGCGGAAGCGATCCTGAAGCTCGCCAATGCCAAGATGGCCGGTGCGATCCGCCTCGTCTCCATCGAGAAGGGGCACGATCCGGCGAAGTTCTCCGCCATGCCGTTCGGCGGCGGTGGCTCGCTTCACACCGGCGCGCTGATCAAGGAAGTGGGGCTGGCGTCCGCGCTCGTCCCGCGGTTTCCCGGTGTGACGTCGGCGCTCGGCTGCGTCGTCGCCGACATGCGTCACGACAAGGTGCAGACGGTCAACCGGACGCTGGACGAACTCGATGCGGCCAAGCTCGGGCGCGAGATGAAGGCGGTTGCGGACGAAACGGAAACGCTCCTGCGCAGTGCGGGCGTGGCCTTTTCCACCATCGATCGGCTCTACGAGTTCGACATGCTCTATGTCGGCCAGACGCACACGGTCTCCGTCAGCCTCGAAATGCCGGCGGGCGTTCTCGACACGGATGCGATCCGTACCGCTTTCGAGACGGCTTACCGCGAGGCTTACGGGCGTCTGCTCGACGGCATTCCGATGCGCGTCATGAATTACCGCGTGGCGGTGATCGGGCGTCGGCCGGAACTCGACATGGGCGTCTTTGCGCCTGAAAACGGTAAGCCCGCCAAGGATTGCCTGATCGGGTCGCGCCGGGTTTACGTCGATGGCGCGTTTCATGAGGCGGGCGTCTATGAGCGGCTTCAGCTTGAAGTGGGGGCGACCATCGAGGGCCCCGCGCTTCTGGAACAGGCCGATACGACGATTTTCGTCGATCCGGGTTTGACGGCAAGCGTCGATGTCTTCGGCAATCTGGTGATCAAGCCGGACGCATAACATACGAATAAGGGCGGCCATTTCCTGAAGGGAGTGGCCGTCTTTCTCGATACAATGACAAGGCTTCGCGAAAAGCCTGCACCCTGAAAGGCCCTTCCATGTCCCTTCACGAGATCGATCCCGCCCGCACCGCCCTGATCATCGTCGATCTGCAAAACGACTTCGTTCACCCGGAAGGCGCCTATGCGCGCGGCGGGGCGAAATCGGAAGCCATCGCGGCGCTGCCCGCAAGGGTGAAGCCGGTGGCCGATGCGCTTCGCGCCAAGGGCGGCTGGGTCGTCTCTACGCAGTTCACGCTGGTGCCGGGCAAGGGCGGCGAGCCTTTCATCTCTGCGCACCTGAAGGAGTTGCGCCCCTTCCTCGCCAAGGGCGATTTCTGCCCCGGCGCGTGGGGGCACCAGCTTCTCGACGAATTGCAGCCCGCGGACCTTTCGGTGGAGAAGGTCGCCTATTCGGCCTTCTTCATGTCGCGGCTGGAATGGGTGTTGAAGAAGGCGGACATCGACACGCTGTTCTTCTGCGGCATCGTCACCAATGGGGGCGTCGCCTCCACCTTGCGCGATGCGCATGTGCGCGATTTCGCAACCGCGATCCTCACCGACGGCTGCGGCGCCTTCAGGCAAACGACGCACGAGACCGCGATTGCGGATCTCTCCACCATCGCCAAGCCGATGACCTGCGCCGAGGCGACGGCGCTTTTCGAAAGCCTCTGAGATGAACGCCCGGGTCCTGCATCAGCCGCCGCCGCATCTCGATGTGGAAACCGAGGTGCTGGTGATCGGCGGGGGCGCTTGCGGCCTCGTGGCCGCACTTCGCGCCGTCGCTTCGGGGGCGGAGGTGATCGTGGCGGAACGCGACGCCTCGCCCGCGGGCTCCACCTCCATGTCGTCGGGTTTCGTGCCCGCACCCGCTACGCGCTATCAACGCGCTGTCGGCGTGGATGACGATACGCCGGAACGCTTTGAGGCCGATCTGACGGCCAAGTCGAAGGGCTTTTGCGATGCCCGGCTGGCGCGGCTGGCGGCCGCAAATATCGGCCCGGCGCTGGAATGGCTCGGCGAAAAGCACCGCGTGGAATGGCTGGTTCTCGACGATTTCCTCTATCCCGGCCACACCCGCTTCCGCATGCACACTGTTCCGGAAAAGACAGGAGCGGCGCTGCTCGCCCGTCTGCTGACCGCCGTCGAGGCCGCGGATATTCCGGTGGTGAGCGAGGCGCTGGCCGAAACGCTTTACGCCGCAGACGACAACCGCATCACGGCGGTGGAGATCGTGCGGCCCGACGGTGCGCGCGAAATCATTGGCGCGGGCGCGGTGATCCTTGCCTGCAATGGCTTCGGCGGCAATCGCGATCTTGTCCGCAAGCACATTCCGGAAGTGGCCGACGGGCTCTATTACGGCCATGAGGGCAACGAGGGTGATGCGATCTTCTGGGGCGAGGCGCTTGGCTGTGAACTCAAGCATCTCTCCGGCTATCAGGGGCACGGCTCTCTCGCCCATCCCCACGGGATCCTGATTTCATGGGCGCTGATGATGGAGGGCGGCTTTCAGGTGAACTTGGAGGGCAAGCGCTTCTCCAACGAGAATGGCGGCTATTCGGAACAGGCGGTCAACGTGCTCGCCCAGCCCGGCGGCGTGGCCTGGAACGTCTATGACGACCGGCTGCATCTCTTTGCACAAGGCTTTCCCGACTATATGGATGCGGTCTCCGTCGGCGCGATCCGCGAGGCGGAAACCATCGCGGAATTGGCCAAGGCCACAGGACTTCCCGCCGATGCGCTTGCCAAAACCTTCGAGGAGGTGGAAAGCATCCGGCGCGGAGAGACGGAAGATCGCTTCGGGCGGTCATTCGAAGGCAAGCCCGCGCTTGTCGGGCCTTTCTATGCGGTCAAGGTGACGGGCGCTCTGTTTCATACGCAGGGCGGACTGGTGATCGACGATCAGGCCCGCGTGATGAGCGGGGACGGGAAGGCGCTGCCGAACCTTCTGGCGGGCGGAGGAGCCGCCTGCGGCGTCTCGGGACCGGATGTCTCCGGCTATCTCTCCGGCAACGGGCTTCTCACCGCCATCGCCTTCGGCTATCTGGCGGGCGAGACGGCGGCGGAAATCGCCAGAGGCTGAGCCGTCGGTTCGCCCTTGAACGGGCCTGACCGGCGTCGCGTTCGACGCCCGGCAACTCATGCAGATTGCCAGGCGCGATATTCTTCAGAAGCCTAATCGGTGTTTGCGCGCGGGCCGAAGCGCGGGGCATAGCTGTCCCAAAGCTCGCCCATGAAGAACTGGCCGAATTTGGCGACCGCTCCCGCCTGTTCCAGAGGGTTGTCGGTTCCGGTCACCCGAACGGTGGACATGAGCGAGGCGAGCGCGCCCGTATTGAGGCGCAGGATGCCCGCGCCGATCACGTCGCCCTGCGTATCCGGCCCTGCATGAAGGCGGGTCAGCAGGGTCGTGGTGTCGGACCACATGTCTAACCCGGCATCGTCGTGCACATGCTTCTTGCCTGCCAGATAGAGCGGGCGGTCGTCATGACTGAAGCCGAGTTCGTAGACCATGTATTTCAGCTTCGGATCGTCGGAGGGCTGGAACAGCCTGAAAACACCCGTCGGGGCGGTCATGGCGATGGCGAGCGGGCTGAAATCGACGGTGCCGGACAAGTCTCCCGCGTGATCCGGGTCTGCGATGAAGGCGTCGAGATCGGGGATCTCGATCCGGGCATGCATGGCGAGCGTCAACCCTTGCGCCTTGCCGCGCGCTTCCCCCGCTTCCGGGCTGTTTTCGCCGAGAGCGAAGGCTCCGGCCATGGTTTCCTTGAAAGTGATGCCGATGGGCATGAGCGCTCCGTGTGAAATAGATGTCGCCGTCCCGGACAAGTCGAAGGAAGGCGAAAAACTGAAGCAGACGCCAAACCTTTATATGAGAAAATCAAATTTATATTTGATCAGAAGGTCGCTTGATGTCTGCACAAAAGATCTTTCTTCTTTGTCACTTTAGCTGAAGTCAATAATTTCTGTCCATATGCTCCGGCCCCGCTCCGGTAGGCCCGCGTCTTCGTAATGTTTCATACGAAATGAAGCGCATGCGCCCCAAGCGGGGGACGCCTCGTTAACGGATGTATTCTACACTGAAGTTCCGGCGACTGTGTTGGGGTATCCTTCCTCCAGGCGCTGCCGGGAGCGGATGCGACCTGCGATGACGGGGCAAAGCGGGATCACGATGACGTCAGCAAGAGACAGGCAGGGGCAGGGCGATCCCTTGCACGTTGCAGTGGGCAATCTGCGGTCCGCCTTCGTGGGCGTCGGCCTTTTCAGTCTTGCGGTCAATCTCCTGATGCTGACCGGCCCGCTCTTCATGCTTCAGGTCTATGACCGCGTGCTCACCAGCCGGTCGGTGCCGACGCTGCTGGCCTTGTTTGCGCTGGTCGCGGGCCTGTTCCTGTTTCTCGGTCTTTTCGAGGCGCTGCGCGCGCGGGTGCTGTCGCGTGCGGGCTATTGGCTCGACGAGCGCCTGAGCCCCCTCGTTTTTCGAAGCTATGTCGAAAACGGCATGGGGCGGGAGACGGCGCCCACGCGACCGCTCAGCGATCTCGCCACGGTGCGCAGTTTCTTTTCCTCTCCCGGTCTGATCGGTCTTTTCGATCTGCCGTGGATGCCGCTCTATCTCGCCATCGTCTTTCTCATCCATCGGGATCTGGGCTTGCTGACGCTGGTCGGCGCCCTGTTCGTCATCGTATTGGCCATTCTCAACGAGGCCGCGACGCGGGCTCCTCTGTCCGAGGCCATGTCGCAGGAGGTGACGGAGAGCCGGTTTGCCGATCAGTCGAGCCGCAATGCGGAGGCGGTCCTGCCCATGGGCATGCTGGGCAATCTGGCCAAGCGCTGGCACGCCATCCATCTGCGCACGCTTTCCGGCGCGCAGAAGGGCGGCGAACGCGGGGAATTTCTCTCCGCCGTCTCCAAGGCCAGCCGCCTTCTGCTGCAATCGGCGATCCTCGGGCTCGGCGCCTATCTGGCGATCCGGCAGGAAATCACGCCGGGCATGATCGTGGCCTCTTCCATCATTGCCGGGCGCGCCCTGTCGCCGGTCGATCAGGTTATCGGACAATGGCGCAACATCCTCAGGGCGCGGCAGGGATACAGGCGGCTGAAGGCGCATCTGGCGGCCAGTCCCACACGGGAGAAACCGCTGCAACTGCCGGATCCCGAAGGTCATGTCGAGGTGCGTATCGCGCGCCAGTTCGCGCCCGGTCCCGCCGATGCCTCCGGCAAGCGTCGGGTGATCCTTTCGAATATCTCCTTCGATCTCGAACCGGGCGATGGGCTCGGCGTGATCGGTCCGTCCACCTCCGGCAAGTCGAGCCTTGCGCGGCTTCTGGTCGGCGCATGGCGGCCGGATGCGGGCTCGGTCCGCATCGACGGGGCTTCGCTCGATCAATGGGACCGCGAGGCGCTCGGACGTCACATCGGCTACCTGCCGCAATCGGTGGAGCTTCTGGCGGGCACCATCGGGCAGAATATCGCCCGTTTCGGCCCGGAGGCCGATGAGGCCGAGATCGTACGCGCGGCGCAGACGGCGGGCGTGCACGAGATGATCCTACGTCTGCCGGATGGCTATTCCACCTTTGTCGATGGCCGTGCGGGCGTTCTTTCCGGCGGGCAGATCCAGCGGGTCGCGCTGGCGCGCGCGCTTTACGGGCGACCGAAACTGCTGGTGCTGGACGAACCCAATTCCAACCTCGATGCGGATGGCGATGCGGCGTTGACGGCGGCGATAGAGACCATGAGGGCGGAGGGCTCGGTGGTCGTCGTCATGGCGCATCGGCCTTCGGCCATCGTCGCGGTCAACAAGGTGATGATGCTGGTGGGCGGTTCGGCGCAGGAGTTCGGCGACAAGGCCGAGGTGCTGCGCAAGGTCACGCGCATGGCGGCGGGGTAGGGCGATGAGGGGCACGGACGAAAAACGCATGGTGCGCACCAGCTGGCGGGGGCCGATGGTCGCCGGGCTCATCGGCCTTGCGGTGCTGTTCGGCGGCGGCTTTGGCTGGATGGCCATTGCCTCGCTGTCGGGCGCGGTGGTGGCCGACGGGACCGTCATCGTGCGCGGCAAGCCGAAGTCGATCCAGCATCTCGACGGCGGCATCGTCAAATCGATTGCGGTCGAAAACGGCGATCTGGTGAAGGCGGGCGACATTCTCGTGCAGCTCGACGAGACGGTGCTGCAGGCCAATCTGGAGATCTATCGCAACCGCCTGCGCGAGGCGGTGGCGCGGCGTTCGCGCCTCGAGGCGGAGCGCGACGGGCTGAAGGAGATCGTCTTCGACGATGCGCTGGTGCGCACCTACGGGCTGGGGGATCTGGCGCAGGTTCATCAGCGCGGTCAGCAGAAACTTTTCGAGGCCCGACGCATCACGCGCACCGGCGAAATCGAGCAGCAACGCGAGAAGATCGCGCGTTACGCCAATGAGATCGCGGGCGTGAAAGGGCTCATCGCCTCCAAGCGCGAGCAACTGGCGCTCATCGAGGATGAGCTGACGGGCCTGCGGGCGCTGCTCTCCAAAGGGCTGACGTCCAAGACCCGCGTTGTTGCGCAGGAGCGGGCGCGGGCCGATCTCGTGGGTCAGATTTCCGAGCATCAGGCGGATCTGGCGCGCATCGACAATTCCATCCGTGAGACGGAAATCGCCATCCTTCAGGTGGAACGTTCCTTCCGCGAGCAGGTGCTGTCGGAACTGCGCGAGGCGACCACCGCGGTGGACGATCTCGTCCAGCAGATCGTGGCGACCACCAAACAGTTGGAGCGGGTCGATATCCGCGCACCCATCGACGGCATCGTGCACGAGATGAACGTCCATACCATCGGCGGCGTGGTGCCTGCGGGCGGCACGCTGATGCAACTCATTTCGGCAGGCCAAGGGCTTGAGGTGGAGGTGGCCGTCGATCCGCGCTCCATCGACCAGCTTCATATCGGTCAGCAGGCGACGATCCGTTTTCCCGCCTTCAACCAGCGCACGACGCCGGAGCTTTTCGGCCGTGTGGAGACGATCTCGCCCTCAAGCGTCATCAACGAAAAGACGGGCTCGGCCTTCTACCGCATCGATATCTCGATTTCCGAAGACGAGCTTGCCCGCCTCGGCGATCTGCGCCTCCTGCCCGGCATGCCTGCGGAGAGCTTCATCGAGACGCAACGCCGGACGATGCTGAGCTATCTCTTCAAGCCGCTTTCCGACCAGTTCTCCCGCGCGCTTCGCGAGGACTAGAGGGCTTTCATCCCTTAGGTGCGATCGGCATCATATTTTACTTGTTGTGTATATCGTGTTCGGCCTGCCAGCCTTGCTCCCATAAATGGGAATATGGTGAGCTAGGGGGATAATAATTTTCCTGGAAGGCTTTTCCCTCCCGCCAATCTGATTGGCCCTTCTCGAATGCTCTCTGGTTAGCGGCTTCCTGCTTTTCGCTCATTCGCATCTCCTATTTTCTTAAGTGTAAGCCTATAGGAAGCTGGATCTGGTTTCGATATCTTGTCAATGAAGCATTAGTCATAGACTGAGGTAATCGCCGATTGCACGGTTCGGAAACTGGGCGCCGCCTACAGAAAAAAACGCCGGGTTTTCAAAGGGTGGTGGTGTCCGATGCTGAGCTATCTCTTCAAGCCGCTTTCCGACCAGTTCTCCCGTGCGTTGCGGGAAGACTAGGGGCAGGACACGGGATGCCTCGGGGCAAAAGAAAACGGGCGCCGTTTTGCGGCGCCCGTTTCGCGTTTGTCAGGCAGGCCTTATGGCTCCTGCCCGGTCAATGCTCGGTCACAGGTCAATCACTGCCCAGTCACTGCCCAGTCACTGCCAGGACTTGATCAGCTCGTCATAGGAGACGGTCATCGGCTTTTCGTCTTCGTTGGCGAGCTTGGCCTTCGGCGCACCTTCCGCCGCGAGCCATTCGTCGACCGGCTTCGGGTCGTTCATCTTCGGGCCGATATCGCCCTGAACGCCTGCGCGCTCCAGACGCTCCATCACCTTTTCCTGCGCTTCGCAGAGGCTGTCGAGGGCCTCCTGCGGGGTCTTCGCGCCGGACATGGCGTCACCGATGTTCTGCCACCACAGCTGTGCGAGCTTGGGGTAGTCGGGAACATTGGTGCCGGTGGGCGACCACTGCACGCGGGCGGGCGAGCGGTAGAACTCGACCAGACCGCCGAGCTTGGGCGCGCGTTCGGTGAAGCTCTCGTGCTGGATGGAGCTCTCGCGGATGAAGGTCAGGCCGACATGGGCCTTCTTCACGTCCACGGTCTTCGACGTGACGAACTGGGCGTAGAGCCAGGCCGCCTTGGCGCGGTCGACCGGGGTGGATTTCATCAGCGTCCAGGAGCCCGCGTCCTGATAGCCGATCTTGGTGCCCTTGGACCAGTAGACGCCGTGCGGGGACGGGGCCATGCGCCACTTGGGCGTGCCGTCGTCGTTCATCACCGGCAGGCCGTCCTTGACCATGTCGGCGGTGAAGGCGGTGTACCAGAACATCTGCTGGGCAACCTCGCCCTGCGCGGGCACGGGGCCTGCCTCGGAGAAGGTCATACCGGCTGCGGCTGGCGGCGAGTATTTCTGCAGCCATTCGATGGCCTTGGTCACCGCGTAGACGGCTGCGGGTGAGTTGGTCGCGCCACCGCGCGCCACGCAGGAGCCGACGGGCTGGGACTTGTCGTTGACGCGAATGCCCCATTCATCAACCGGCAGACCGTTCGGCTCGCCCTTGTCGCCCATGCCCGCCATGGACATCCACGCATCCGTGTAACGCCAGCCGAGCGAGGGGTCCTTCTTGCCGTAGTCCATGTTGCCATAGACCTTCTTCGGCCCGCCCGCATAGCTCATGTCGCGGCCGGTGAAGAATTCGGCGATGTCCTCATAGGCCGTCCAGTTGACCGGAACACCGAGTTCGTAGCCGTATTTGGCCTTGAAGTCGGCCTTGGTCTTGGCGTCGTTGAACCAGTCGTAGCGGAACCAGTAGAGGTTTGCGAACTGCTGGTCGGGAAGCTGGTAGAGCTTGCCGTCCGGCCCGGTGGTGAAGGACGCGCCGATGAAGTCGTCGATATCCAGATTCGGATTGGTGACGTTGGCGGCTTCATCCGCCATCCAGTCGGTCAGGTTGCGGGCCTGCTGGTAACGCCAGTGGGTGCCGATCAGGTCGCTGTCGTTGATATAGGCGTCGTAGATGTTCTGGCCCGACTGCATCTGCGTCTGGAGCTTTTCAACGACGTCGCCTTCGCCGATCAGGTCGTGGGTGATCTTGATGCCGGTGATGGCGGTGAAGGCCGGGGCCAGCACCTTGGATTCATATTCATGGGTGGTGATCGTTTCCGAAACCACCTTGATGTCCATGCCGGCAAAGGGCTTGGCGGCGTCGATGAACCATTGCATCTCCGCTTCCTGCTCGGCGCGCGTCAGCGACGACAGATCGCCGATTTCGGTGTCCAGAAACTTCTTGGCCTCATCCATTCCGGCCCATGCGGGTCCGGCAAGCAGGCCCACCATTACGGCGAGCGCGGTTGTTTCCTTCAAACGCAATTTCATTGTTTCCTCCCAGAACAAAAGAAGCGTCAGTCGTTCAAGCGGCCCGGCCTCGCTCCCTTGCCGGATCGCCTTCCTCCTCGCCCGTCACACCCAGCGGAAAACCGCTGTCGCGTAGATCAGGCAGACCACCAGCGCGCCCCATTGGGGCAGGCCGGAAAGACCGAGCCAGGCCAGATTGATGAAGGCCGAGCCCAGAAGCGTGATGAAAAGCCGGTCGCCGCGGGTCGTCTCGATGCGCAAGACGCCCACGCGCGGGGTTTCCGGAAAACGGATGCCCAGCACCGTGAAGACGATCAGCAGGCTTGCGATGACGGCAAAGAAAATGGCCGTCGGCGTGGTCCATGCCATCCAGTCCATGTTGTCATTCCTCCCCGATGCGGATCACACGCGGCCCAGCGCGAAGCCCTTGGCGATGTAGTTGCGGACGAAATAGATGACGAGCGCACCCGGTACGATGGTCAGGATGCCCGCCGCCGCCAGCACGCCCCAGTCCATGCCAGACGCCGACACCGTGCGGGTCATGGTGGCGGCAATCGGCTTGGCGTTGACCGAGGTCAGCGTGCGCGAGAGCAGCAGTTCCACCCATGAGAACATGAAGCAGAAAAAGGCAGCGACGCCGATGCCGGATGCGATCAGCGGCGTGAAGATGCGGATGAAGAAGCGCGGGAAGGAATAGCCGTCGATATAGGCGGTTTCGTCGATTTCCTTCGGCACGCCGCGCATGAAACCTTCCAGGATCCACACCGCCAGCGGCACGTTGAAAAGGCAGTGGGCGAGCGCCACCGCGATATGCGTGTCGAAGAGCCCGATGGAGGAATAGAGCTGGAAGAAGGGCAGGGCGAAGACCGCGGGCGGGGCCATGCGGTTGGTCAGCAGCCAGAAGAACAGGTGCTTGTCGCCCATGAAGGAATAGCGCGAAAAGGCATAGGCTGCGGGCAGCGCCACCGTCACCGAAATCACGGTGTTCATGACCACGTAGATCAGCGAGTTGACGTAGCCCATGTACCATGAGGCATCGGTCAGGATGGTCATGTAGTTGGCGAGCGTCGGGGCTTCCGGCCACAGGGTGAAGGTGGACAGGATCTCCTGATTGCTCTTCAGGCTCATGTTGAAGAGCCAGTAGATCGGCAGGAGCAGGAAGACGAGATAAAGCGTCATCACGACGGCGGAGCCGTTGACGCGGGGCACGGCAATGCCGCGGCTGCGCGCCTTGGTGCGGGCCCGCGTTGCGGTGGTCATGGTTGCGTCGCTCACTCCACGCCCTCCTGTTCGGCCCGGTCGAGATTGGTCATCACCGTGTAGAAGACCCACGAGATCAGCAGGATCACGAGGAAGTACATGATGGAGAAGGCGGCCGCCGGGCCCAGATCGAACTGGCCGAGCGCCATCTTCACAAGGTCGATGGAGAGGAACGTCGTGGCGTTGCCCGGACCGCCGCCGGTGACCACGAAGGGCTCGGTGTAGATCATGAATGAGTCCATGAACCGCAGCAGGATCGCGATCATCAGGACACCGCTCATCTTCGGAAGCTCGATGTAGCGGAAGACCGCCCAGCGGCTCGCCTGATCGATCTTGGCGGCCTGATAATAGGCATCGGGGATCGATTGCAGGCCCGCATAGGCGAGAAGCGCCACCAGCGACGTCCAGTGCCAGACATCCATGACGACGACGGTCGCCCAGGCGGAGAAAATATCCTGCGTGTAGTTGTAGTCGATGCCCACGGCCTCCAGCGTGTAGCCGAGCAGCCCGATATCGACGCGGCCGAAGATCTGCCAGATGGTGCCGACCACGTTCCACGGGATGAGCAGCGGCAGCGCCATCAGCACGAGGCAGGTGGAGGCCCAGAAGCCGCGCTTGGGCATGTTCAGCGCCACGAAGATGCCAAGCGGCACCTCGATGGCGAGGATGATGGCGGAGAAGGCGAGCTGACGCACAAGTGCATTCCACATGCGCTCCGATTGCAGCATCTCCGAAAACCATTCCAGCCCGGCCCAGAAGAACTGGTTGTTGCCGAAAGTGTCCTGAACCGAATAGTTCACCACCGTCATCAGCGGCACGACGGCGGAAAAGGCCACCAGCACGAGGACGGGCAGAACGAGGAACCAGGCTTTCTGGTTGGGGGTCTTTTCCATCAGGCAGCCTCCCCGGTGACGCGCCAGTCATCCGCATAGACATTGATGCGGGCCTGATCGAAGGCGACGCGGGTCATGTCGGCGGCGATTGCCTCGTCCTCGCGCGCGATGATGTTGATGTCCTTGCCGAAGCATTCCGCGCGCACGATCTTGTGGCGGCCCACATCCTCCACCCGGCGGATACGCACCGGCAGTCCGTTGGTTGCCGACAGGCGCGCGAATTCCGGGCGGACGCCGATCTCCACCTTGCCCTTGAGTGGGGCGTAGTGATGCGACAGCGGCACGCTCGCGCCATTGATGACCGCGCGGTCGCCCTCGACGGTTGCGGGCAGGATATTCATGCCCGGCGAGCCGATGAAATAGCCGACGAATGTGTGCTGCGGGGTTTCGAAAAGTTCCTGCGGCGTGCCGATCTGCACGACACGGCCGTCATACATCACCACCACCTTGTCGGCGAAGGTCAACGCTTCCGTTTGGTCGTGGGTCACGTAGATCATGGTGTGGCCGAACTCGCGGTGAAGCGATTTCAGTTGGGTTCGAAGCTCCCACTTCATGTGCGGATCAATTACGGTCAGCGGTTCGTCGAAGAGAAGCGCGTTGACGTCCTCGCGCACCATGCCGCGCCCGAGCGAGATCTTCTGCTTGGCGTCCGCCGTCAGGCCGCGGGCCTTGCGGTCAAGCTCCGCCTCCATGCCGATGACACGCGCGATGGTCTGGACGCGTTCGGCCACATAGGCCGCATCCGCACCGCGGTTTCGAAGCGGGAAGGCGAGGTTCTGGCGCACGGTCATGGTGTCGTAGACGACCGGGAACTGAAACACCTGCGCGATGTTGCGTTCCGCCGTCGGCGCGTCGGTGACATCCACACCGTCAAAGAGCACGCGGCCTTGAGAGGGCCTGCGCAGGCCGGAAATGATGTTGAGGAGCGTGGTCTTTCCGCAACCGGACGAGCCCAGCAGCGCATAGGCCTCGCCGTCCTCCCACTCGTGGGTCATCTCCTTCAGCGCGTAATCCTCTTCGCCGCGCGGATAGGGGAAATAGGAATGGGCGAGCCGGTCGAGGGTGATCCTTGCCATGGTCGTGTCTCTCCCTCAGGCCGCCATCGCGTAAGAGGCGGGCACGACGAGCCTGCCGTCTTCGGCGAAGATGTAGATGTGGGCGGGATCGAGGAAGACCTCGATCGGCTGGTCGTGGCGAAGGGCGTGGACGCCGTGAATGAGGCCCACCCATTTCTCGCCGTGATGCTCCAGATGGAGGAAGGTTTCGGACCCCGTGATCTCGGTGACGTCGATGGTCGGCGTGAAGGTCATGGCCTCGGCCGTATGCCGGGCAACCTCCAGATGGTTGGGGCGGAAACCCGCCATGTAACGCCCGTCCGCAAGTTCCTTGAGCTTGCCGGAGGCGGGCAGGGTCTGGCCGCCTCCGAAAAGCAGGCGGTTGCCGGTCTTGGCGATCGCGAGGAAATTCATCGGCGGATCGGAAAAGGCGCGTGCGGTGGTGGCGTCCACGGGCTTGCGATAGACCTCCGGCGTCGGGCCGAACTGGGTGATGCGGCCTTCCCAGAGCGTCGCGGTATTTCCGCCAAGCAGGAGCGCTTCTTCCGGCTCGGTTGTGGCGTAGACGAAGATCGAGCCCGATTCCTCGAAGATCTTGGGGATCTCCACGCGCAGTTCCTCGCGCAGCTTGTAGTCGAGATTGGCGAGCGGCTCGTCGAGGAGGACGAGGCCCGCCTCCTTCACCAGTGCGCGGGCCAGCGCGCAGCGCTGCTGCTGGCCTCCGGAAAGCTCCAGCGGCTTTCGCTGCAGCATGCCCTCAAGCTTCATCATTTCGGATGCACGGGCGACGGCGCGCTCAATCTCGGCCTTGCTGCGGCCCATCAGGCGCAGCGGGCTGGCGATGTTCTCAAAGACTGTCATGGAGGGGTAGTTGATGAACTGCTGATAGACCATGGCGACGTTGCGGTCCTGCACGCGCAGCCCCGTCACGTCGCGGCCTTCCCACAGCACGCGGCCCGCGGTCGGGCGGTCGAGACCCGCCATCAGCCGCATCAGCGTCGTCTTGCCGGACAGCGTCGGGCCCAGAAGGACGTTCATCGTGCCCTTCTGCAGCTCAAGGCTGGTCGGATGTATGTGAACCCTCCCGCCGACCGTCTTGGCCGCGGCTTCCAAAGCCAGTGTCATTTCCCCTCCCGGACAGTCCTCCTCCAAGGACTACTCAGCTGCCGCCGACGTTCCCTCCTTGCGACGCAGCTGCATCCAATCGTCGAGTTTTGCGATTTCCTCGGCGCTCATGCGCAAGCCGAGCTTGCTTCTGCGCCAGACAATATCTTGCGCGGTGCAGGCGAATTCGCGGTCCATCAACCACGCCGCCTCGCGTTCGCTCAATGTCGCGCCAAAATCCCTCCCAAGATCTTCGCGGGTTTTCGCCGTGCCCAGAATATCGAAGGCATCGGTGCCGTATGCTCGCACAAGGCGCCGGGCGTTAAAACCGTTGAGGAAAGGGTAGGCTTCGCGCAAGCGTTGTATCTGTGTATCCACACCTGAAACGGCAAAGTCGCCGCCCGGCAGGGGCACGCCCGCCGTCCAGTGGCCGCTCAGACCCGGGAACCATCGCCCGATCTTGTCCATCGCGCTTTCTGCAAGCCGGCGATAGGTGGTGATCTTGCCGCCGAAGACATTGAGGATCGGCGCGCCGTCGGTATCGTCCGTGGTCAGGACGTAATCGCGGGTCGCCGCGGTGGCTGAACTCGCCCCGTCGTCATAAAGCGGGCGGACGCCGGAATAAGTCCACACGATGTCGTCGCGGGTGACGGGCTTCTTGAAATAGCCGGAGACGAAATTGCAGAGGTAGTCCTGCTCTTCCTCAGTGCATTCCGGCGGCGTGTCCGGATCCGGATGATCCTGATCGGTGGTGCCGATCAGGGTGTAATCGGTCTCATAGGGAATGGTGAAGATGATGCGGCCGTCGTTGCCTTGCAGGAAGTAGCACTTGTCGTGGTCGTAGAGCTTGCGGGTCACGATGTGGCTGCCGCGTACGAGGCGTACGTTCTCGCGGGTGTTCACATGGGTGCGGTTTTGAAGAATGTCGCCGACCCACGGGCCGCCCGCGTTCACCAGACATTTCGCGCGCATCTCGCGCCGTTGCCCGGTTTCGGTGTCTTCCACCGTCACCAACCATTCATCCGCATGGCGCTCGCTGGCGATGACCTTGGAGCGCACCATGATCTCCGCGCCGCGGGTTTTCGCATCGCGCGCGTTCAGGACGACGAGGCGGGAATCCTCCACCCAGCAATCGGAATATTCGTAGGCCTTGCGGAAGCGCTCCTGAAGCGGTGCGCCCTCGGGTGCCCTGGTCAGGTCCAGCGTCGAGGTCGGCGGCAGGATTTTCCGTCCGCCCATGATGTCATAGAGAAAGAGCCCGATGCGAACGATCCAGGCCGGGCGGCTGCCCTTCATCCACGGCATGAAAACATGCAGCAGCTTTGAGACCGGCGTGTCGGTGTCGAAGCGCATTTCCGGCCCGTAAGGCAGCACGAAGCGCATCGGCCAACTGATATGCGGCATCGCGGTGAGTAGCCTTTCGCGCTCGACCAGCGCCTCGCGCACGAGACGCAGCTCGAAATATTCGAGATAGCGCAGGCCGCCATGAAACAGCTTGGTGGAGGCGGAGGACGTGGCGGAGGCGAGGTCGTTCATCTCCACCAGCGCGACCAACAGACCGCGGCCTGCCGCATCGCGGGCGATGCCGCACCCGTTGATGCCACCGCCGACAATCAGAAGATCATAAAGGGGACCGGCTTTCGTCGCCTTCGACACGTTTGCCTCCTGATGCGCCTTTCATTTTCGCTTGAGAGTCCGCTTGAAATGCAGTCCGGTCCGGTTTCGAACAGGCGGCTGACGTCGCGGATCCGCTGCGGAAGCGCTTTCGTTTATGCTGGCAAACTAGAGTGAAGAAACAAAAATGAAAAGGATTTATTTTCGTAAATGTTGGTATCGTCACATCCATCTGAGAATAATGGGTTATTCGGCGCAGGTTGAGGCTTGTTTCCGGCCTCTTCGCGCCTGCAGCGTGCTCTTCGCAGGTGCGAAAATGCGGGAAATTGCGCGATTGGACAGCAAGATTGACGTTTCTTGTGGTTATTTTCGTGTTCTCTCCTGAAAGCGCGTAAAAACGAACATTTGCGCTGGCATGCGTCGATGCGGGCGCGCTAGTCTCGGTGCTTGCGGCCCGCCGTTTCGGGGCGCTAAACGGTGTCGGCAGCGCGAAGGGCGGGGGCAAGACGGGGAATATGGCGATCAGTTTCCGGCAGAACGAGATCCTGGAGATCGCCCGGCGCGAGGGGCGGGTCACGGTGGAGGGACTGGCCGCGCATTTCGGCGTGACGCAGCAGACCATCCGGCGCGATCTCGGCGAGCTAGGCGATGCGGGGCGGCTGGAGCGGGTCCACGGCGGGGCCATGCTGCCGTCGGGCACGACCAATATCGGCTACGAGGACCGGCGTGTTCTCCATGAGGCGGAAAAGGCGTCCATCGCCGCGGTCTGTGCCGAGGAGATCCCTGAGGATATTTCGGTGTTTCTCAATCTTGGCACCAGCACCGAGGCAGTGGCACGCAGGCTCATTCATCACCGCAATCTTCTGGTGGTTACCAACAATATCAACGTGGCCAACATCCTGGCGGTGAACCCCGACTGTCAGGTGATCGTCACCGGCGGCACGCTGAGGCGGTCAGACGGCGGGCTGGTGGGCGATCTCGCCAGCCAGACGATCATGCAGTTCAAGTTCGATCTGGCGGTGGTCGGCTGTTCGGCCATCGATCTCGACGGCGACATTCTCGATTTCGACATTCAGGAGGTGAATGTCAGCAAGTCGATCCTGCGACAGGCCCGCAAGACCTTCCTCGTCGCCGACCATTCCAAGTTCCAGCGCACCGCGCCGGGCCGCATCGCCTCGCTTTCGGAAATCGACAGCTTCTTCACCGACAACCCGCTTGAGCCAGGGCTCGACGCGCTGTGCCGCGAATGGGGGACGCGGGTCGTTGTGGCGGACGCGGAGCCAGCCTGAGCGGGTCCCTAAAGCCGGGACAGCGGGTCGGGCAGGTGAAAGCGGATTGCGTGCCGTTTCACCGAAAACGTGAAGCGGCTTGCTTCCAGCATTTCACCGTCGAGGCTGAGGGGAACGGGATTGTCCGTTTCCACCTCGAAGGCGCTCGCACGGGCGCGGGTCACGCTGTCGGGCTGCAATCCCACGGCCATCGGAAGCGAGGAGACGAGCCCCGCCAGAACATCGCCGTCGGGGGCCTCGATGACCGTCAGATCGAGCGCGCCGTCATCGAGTTCGGCGAGCGGGCACAGTTCCACGCCGCCACCCGCCCGCCTGCCGTTGCCGACGGCGAGGGCCGCAAAGGATCCCTCCCACGAAAAGCCATCCGCCCTGATCCGGCCTGCCCATGGCGTCACTTCGCCGATACGGGCGAGGGCGGACAGGAGGTAGGCCGCGCCGCCCAGTTTCTCCTTCAGGTCCGGATCGGTCTCTGAGGTCACGCGCGGACCGAAACCTGCGGTCGCCATGTTGACGAAAGCCTGCGACTTCTGTCGGCCGTCGATTTTCACACCGGCGACGTCGGTGGCGCGGGCGGGGGCGGTCAGCGCTGCGTCCAGCGCCTCTGCCGGATCAAGCGGAATGGCGGCGTTTTGCGCGAAATCGTTGGCTGTGCCGAGCGGCATCAGCGCGAAAGAGCACTGCGGTTTCTCAGCCGCTTCCAGCGCGCCGCTGACCACGGCGTTCAGCGTGCCGTCGCCGCCGCCGGACACGATTGTATCGACCTCGCCGTGGGCGGCGGCTTTGGCGGCTTGATGGGAGAAGCGTTCGCCGTCGCCGGGACGTTCCGTCACCTTCACATCGACAAGGTGCCCCTTTCGGGAAATAGCGCTGACCGCCTCCTGTACGCCTTTCTGTCCGGCGGCCTTGGCGTGGAGAATGATCGTCAGGTGTCGGGGACCTGTCATGGCGGCATCGTTTCCTGGTGGCTGTTCGAACGGTGAAACGTTTCAGGCCAAGCTGCGGTTCCCGGATTTTCTCCGCAATTTGCCGTAAGGTCAGATTTCCCGGTTCTGTCGGTTCCCCGGCGGGAAGGTTTTGTCTAGCATGCGACCCGGTCGTCCTGTGGCGGGGGTGTTTCGCCCTTCGCCCGAAACGGTCCGGACAGCCTTGGGAGGGGCTATGGCCGGGCCGGAGATCGTAGGAGGGGCCCCAGGATCAAGCCGGGGCGAAGTTTTGGGAGGAACGATGGACAAGGCGTTGGATGCGCTTGCCCCGATGCGGCTGGACGGGCCGGTTGAGGGGCGGCTCGAGGCATGGCTTTGCGAGCATGTTTCGGGCTTTGAAGGGCCTGCACGGGCGGAGAAATTTCCGGGTGGACAATCGAACCCGACCTATCGGCTCGATGCGGCGAGCGGCTCCTATGTGCTGCGCCGCAAGCCGCCGGGTAAGCTTTTGAAATCGGCCCATGCGGTCGATCGCGAATATCGCGTCATCAGCGCGCTCATGGACACGGATGTCCCGGTCGCAGACCCGCTGGCGCTGTGCGAGGACGACGATGTCATCGGCTCGATGTTCTATGTCATGGCGTATCGCAAGGGCCGCGTCTTCTGGGATCCGTCCTTGCCGGACCTCTCGTGCGAGGAACGCGGTGCCGTCTATGACGAGATGAACCGGGTTCTGGCCGCCCTGCATTCGGTCGATGTGGAGGCGGTGCGACTTTCCGACTTCGGCAGGCCCGGCAACTATTTCGCCCGGCAGGTCTCGCGCTGGTCGCGCCAGTATCGCGACAGCGAGACCGGGGCTCTGCCCGATATGGACGAACTGATGTCCTGGGTGGAGGCGAATGTGCCTGAGGACGACGGGCAGGTTTCGCTCGTCCACGGCGATTATCGCATCGACAACCTGATCTTCGCCCCCGATAAGCCGCGCGTCATCGCCGTGGTGGACTGGGAGCTTGCCACGCTCGGCCATCCCCATTCCGATCTCGCCTATCAGTGCATGCAGTGGCGTCTGCCGCATACAGGCGGACTGCGCGGGCTTGCCGGGCTGGATCGAAAGGCGCTCGGCATTCCCAATGAGGCGGCCTATGTCGCGCGCTATTGCGAGCGGCGCGGGATTTCGGGCATCGATCACTGGACCTTCTGTCTCGCCTTTTCCTTCTTCCGCATCGCCGCCATCCTTCAGGGCGTGAAAAAGCGCGCGCTGGACGGCAATGGCTCCAATCCGGAGCAGGGTCTGGAGATGGGCAAGCTCATTCCGATCATCGCGCGCACGGCGCTCGACCTGATCGAGGATGACCCGCAGCCATGACGGGCCTCTCGGCGGTCTGGCGCGGGAAGGATGGCGCGCTGCGCCGGGCGGCGCATGGGCGTGAGAGGAGTGTGTAAAACAGAGCCTCTGGATTGTCGGGAAGGGATGCATTATTTCCCTTGCACTCCCGATCATCCTCAAGGCTCCGTTTACGGCAGGTATCTGCCGCGCTGCAGGCATATTCCATGACACTTCCTCCCGCCCTTTCCGCAGGCCATGCGCTGTTTCTCGATTTCGACGGGACGCTGGTGGATATCGCGCAAACGCCCGACGGCATCCGTGTTGCGGACGGGCTTTGCCCGTTGTTGCAGGCGGTGGCGGAACGGCTTGACGGGGCTCTTGCGGTGGTCTCCGGACGGCCGCTTTCGGAAATCGATACGCTGCTGAGCCCGCTTCATCTGCCCGCAGCGGGCCTGCACGGGCTGGAGCATCGCTCGGCCATCGATGCCGACATCGACCGTGTGCCGCCGCCGCCGGAACTCGACATCCTGCGCCGTCGCATCGCCAATGCCGGGTTGATCGAAGGCGGGGTCACGCTTGAGGACAAGGGGCTGGCGCTCGCCGTTCACTATCGCGGCGCGCCGGAGCGCGGGGACGAGCTTGCCCGCATCATGGGCGATTTCTGCTCAGATCTCGCTCGTCTGCACCTGCTTCACGGCAAGATGGTTCTCGAGGCCAAGGCGCGCGGTCACGACAAGGGCGTGGCGGTCACGGGCTTTTTGCGGGAACCGATCTTTGCCGGGCGCGTTCCGATCTTTGTGGGCGACGACGTGACCGACGAGGACGGCTTCAAGGCTGCGCGGGAAGCGGGCGGTTTCGGCATCAAGGTGGGAACCGGCAAGACCGTGGCGGACTTCCGGCTCGACGATGTGGCTGCCGTTCACGGATGGCTCGACGCGTTCGTGGGGCAGATGGAACCGGCCTGAGCGGCAAGCTTGCGGGAGCCGTGGGCGGATGTCATTGCGCACGCAGATATCAACGCGGCCCGAACCTTGCTAGGCTCTGGGCGAAGCGGAACCGTTCGTTCCGGCCCAACCTGAATGAGGTGACATTCCGTGAGTTCGCTCGACCTTGCCATGATCGGCAATTGCTCCTTCGCCGCCCTCATCGACAAGAAAGCGCGTATTTCGTGGTGTTGCCTGCCGCGCTTCGACGGAGACCCGGTCTTCCACTCGTTGCTGGGGTCGACGAGCGGCGACGAGCATGACGGGGCTTTCACCATCGAACTGGCCGGTTATGTGCGTTCCGAACAGGAATACGTGCCCAATACCGCCATTGTGCGCACCCGGCTTTATGCCGAGGACGGCGCTATCGTCGAGATCACGGACTTCGCGCCGCGCTTTTACAGCAAGAACCGGGGCTTCCGGCCCAATGCGATTGCGCGCCGCGTCCGCTCGGTCGCAGGGCGTCCGCGGCTGACCTTCCGGGTTCGTCCGAATTTCGATTATGGCCGCACCAGGCCGGAGATCACCTTCGGTTCCAACCACATCCGCTGGGTGGGGCCGGATCAGGTGCTGCGGATGACGACCAATGCACCGATCACCTATCTGCGCAGCGAAACGCCCTTCATTCTGGAGCGCACGCTTTCGTTCTATTTCGGCCCCGACGAGTCCCTCACCGACCATCCCGACACGCTGTGCCGGGCGTTTGAGGAAAAGACGCGGATCTACTGGCAGCACTGGACGCGCCGTCTCGGCGTGCCGCTGGAATGGCAGGAGGCGGTCATCCGCGCCGCCATCACGCTGAAGCTTTGCACCAACGAGGAAACCGGCGCGATTGTCGCCGCCGTCACCACCTCCATTCCAGAAGCCGCCAATACGCAGCGCAACTGGGATTACCGTTTCTGCTGGCTTCGCGACGCCTTCTTCGTCGTGCGCGCGCTCAATTCCCTATCCGAAATGGAGACGATGGAGAATTACCTGCGCTACCTGAACAACATTGCGGCTGTTCTCAACGGGGCGCATCTCCAGCCGGTCTTCGGCATCGGGCTCGAAAAGGCTCTGGTCGAGAAGGTCGTCGATCTGCCGGGCTATCGCGGCATGGGCCCGGTCCGGGTGGGCAATCAGGCCTATGAGCATTTCCAGCACGATGTCTATGGCAACGTGGTCGTGGGCGCCGCACAGGCATTTTTCGACGAACGGCTGCTGCATACGTTCGGCGAGCAGGAATTCCGCTTCCTGGAAGCGGTGGGCGAGCGTGCCTACGACATGCACGACCAGCCCGATGCGGGCATGTGGGAGCTGCGCACGCGGGCGCGCATTCACACCTCCTCCTCACTCATGTGCTGGGCGGCCTGCGACCGGCTGGCGAAGATCGCGGTGAAGCTCGAACTCGATGAGCGGGGGCGTTACTGGCGCGAGCGGGCGGACACGATCCACGCCACGATCTGCCGGCGTGCGTGGAACCCGGAGGTCAATTCGTTCGTCGAGAGCTTCGAGGGGCGGGACATGGATGCCGGTCTTCTGCTGATGGCGGAAGTGGGCTTCCTGCCGGCCTCCGATCCGCGCTTCATCGCGACCGTGGACCGGATAGGCGAGCGGCTGCGGCGGGGCAATCACCTGTTCCGATACAATGTCGCCGACGATTTCGGCACGCCGGAAAACGCCTTCAATATCTGCACCTTCTGGTACATCGACGCGTTGGCGCGGATCGGGCGCAAGGAAGAGGCGCGCGAGATCTACGAGACGATGCTGTCCTGCCGCAATCACGTCGGTCTGTTGTCGGAAGACATCGACACGAGCACCGGCGAATTGTGGGGCAACTTCCCTCAGACTTATTCCATGGTCGGAATCATCAATGGAGCGATGAGACTGAGCAAGGGGTGGGAATCCGCGATCTGATCGCCGATACTAAGAGCAGGACTTCAAAACCGGCCCGGCATCGTCCGGGCCTGTTCCGCGGTTGACGAGAAACCTCCTCTGCGGAGGGCCTCAGCTGCGTTCTGCGCCACGCGCGAGCCGTTCGGTCGGCTCCTGAACATGGGAAACCCAAGCACTCATCATCACCAGACACAAAACAAACACCGACGGCCGAACCGGCCGCATGCACACGGAGGATAGAAAACAGTACGATGGCCAGACTTGTCGTTGTTTCGAACCGCGTTGGTCCCCTCAAGGACTCTCGAAAGGCAGGCGGGCTTGCTGTCGGATTGGTCGACGCGCTCAAAAGGGACGGGGGCGTGTGGTTCGGCTGGAGCGGCCGGATCTCCGAGGAAGGCACTTTCGGTGCCATGCAGGTGGAAAGCTCCAAACGCGTCGAACTGGTGACCATCGATATCAATCAGGAAGATTATGACGGCTATTATGCCGGTTACGCCAACATGTCGCTGTGGCCCGTGCTGCATTACCGGCTCAATCTGGCGGAGTTCGAACGCCACTACGAACTGGTCTACCGGCGGGTCAACGACCGCTTCGCCACGCGGCTGAATTCGCTTCTGAAGCCCGACGACATCATCTGGGTTCACGACTATCATTTCATTCCGATGGGGCGCGCATTGCGCAACATGGAGGTGGAGAACCCGATCGGCTTCTTCCTCCACATTCCCTTTCCCAGCCCCGATCTGCTGACCGCGCTGCCCAATGCCCAGCAGCTTGTGCGCGATATGCTCGCCTATGACGTGGTGGGCTTCCAGACCGAGCGCGACGTGGACAATTTCCGCGCCTTCGTGGAACAGGAACTGGACGGCACTGCCCATCCCGACGGCCGCGTCACGGCTTTCGGGCGGACCATTCTCGCCCGGGCCTATCCGATCGGCATCGATACGGAAGGCTTTGCCGAATACGCGCAATCGGTGGAGGCGCGCCGCCATTACCAGAAGCTGCTTTCCTCGCTCGGCGGATGCACGCAGATCATCGGCGTGGACCGGCTCGACTACTCGAAGGGGTTACCGGAACGGCTGCGCTCGTTTGAAAAGCTGCTGGAAGGCTATCCGGAGCATCGCGGCAAGGTCTCGCTGATGCAGGTGGCGCCGCTGTCGCGCTCCGATCTGGATGCCTATGAGGCAATCCGGCGCGAACTGGAATCCGTATCCGGCCACATCAATGCGCGCTTTGCGGACATGGGCTGGACGCCGGTCAATTGCATGTTCCGCTCCTTCACGCGCCGCGCGCTTGCGGGCATCTATCGCGGCAGCGCCATCGGTCTGGTGACCCCGCTGCGTGACGGGATGAACCTCGTCGCCAAGGAGTATGTGGCGGCGCAGAACCCGGAAAACCCGGGCGTTCTGGTGCTGTCGCGCTTTGCGGGCGCTGCGGCGGAGATGCAGGAGGCGCTGATCGTCAATCCCTATGACCGCGAGCAGGTGGCGGAGAAGATCCAGACCGCGCTGCGCATGGGGCTCGACGAGCGCAAGGAGCGCTGGGATGCGCTCTATACCAAGCTTCTGGCCAATGATTCCCGCCATTGGGCGCAGTCGATCGTCTCCGACCTGAAACGCGTTCACAGCGCCACGCTCGCTGCCTGAACGCGGTCTCCCCAGTTCGCGGCATCCTCTTACGGCTGTCGGAAAGCCTTACATGTCGAATGTCGTGCCAGCGGGCCGTGTCAGGCCATCTTGATCCGGCCATCAGGCATTTGCGACCCAAACGGGACCTTCGATGCAGGGCGCGCGAGGGTCCCGCAAGCGGACTTTGCCGTCGTTCAGCCATGGGCTAAATGTGCATTACAGATCGGCGTGACAGGCAGAACCTTGGCTACTCTCATTTCATTCGCAGGCTTGCCGGGAACCGGAAAGAGCACGATTTCACGTGCCCTGTCGGTCGCGACGGGGGCGGTATATCTGCGAGTTGATGAGATCGACGCCGCGATCTGGGCGATTGATCCCGACCGGGACATCGGTCCGGAAAGCTACCATATCGCAGCAGCCCTTGCGGCCTCCAACCTAGAGCTGGGGCATACTGTAATCATCGACTGCGTGAACCCTTGGGACGTGACACGCGAGATATTCACTGCTGCCGCAAAGCGGGCTCAGGCGAGATTTCTTGGCGTTGAAACCAGTTGCTCTGACCCGGCGACGCACCGAGCAAGGGTCGAAGAGCGCGAGATGGATGTGCCCGGCCTGGAAAAACCGGGCTGGCAAAAGGTGCTGGCCCGCGACTACACGCCCTGGTCTGCGGCCGACGTGAAACTCGACACGGCCAAACTGAATGTCGTGGAAGCCGTGGCCGAGATTGAGCGGCGTCTCTAACGCCGGAAAATGAAAGGGACAGGCACTGCCGGGCCTGTCCCTTCCTCCCCTCCCCGGGCCACTGCGAAGCAGTGCCCCTGGAAATATGAACCGGCCACTGCGAAGCAGCGCTGCCGGAAGCATCGACCGGCCATGGCATGGCAGCGGTCTCAATTCCCAAACACGCATTGAGGCTCAGAGTTCCGGAAAAATCGCGATCGCGCTCGGGATCGTTACTCCGCGGCGTCCTGCTTGATGACGCCGCGCCGGATCTGGTCTTCCTCGATGCTCTCGAACAGGGCGCGGAAGTTGCCCTCGCCGAAACCCTCATCACCCTTTCTCTGGATGAATTCAAAGAAGATAGGCCCAATAACGGTTTTGGAAAAGATCTGAAGCAGGATTTTGGTCATGCCGCCGTCGATGACGCCTTCACCGTCGATGAGGATGCCGTGGGTCTTCATGCGCTCCACGGGTTCGTCATGGCCGACGACGCGCTTGAAGCTGCGCTCGTAATAGACCTCCGGCGGGCCGGGCATGAATTTCAGGCCGTTTTCCGCCAGCCGGTCGGTGGCGTCGTAGATCCCGTCGGTGCCGACCGCGATATGCTGGATGCCCTCGCCGTTGTAGCGCTTCAGATATTCCACGATCTGGCTGGTGTCGTCCTTGGACTCGTTCAGCGGAATACGGATCTTGCCGCAGGGCGAGGTGATCGCCCGGCTGACGAGGCCGGTGATGCGACCGTCGATGTCGAAGAAGTGGATCTGCCTGAAGCCGAAGAGGTCGCGGTAGAAATCCCACCACTTGTCCATGTTGCCGCGAAAGACATTGTGGGTGAGGTGGTCGAGATAATAGAAGCCCACGCCTTCGGGGCGCGGGTCGCGTTCGCCCAGCCAGTTGAACTCGGCCTCATAGGCGGAACCTTTTTCGCCATAGGCGTCGATGAAATAGATCAGCGATCCGCCGATGCCGACGATTGCCGGAACGTCCAGCGCCTTGTCGTCGCCCTCATAGGGCGTCGCGCCCTTTTCGACCGCGTGGCGGAAGGCGTGGTCGGCATCGACCACCCGCCAGCCCATGGAGGGCGCACATGGCCCGTGCTTTTCGACAAAGCGCATGGCGTGGGAGCCGGGTTCGGCGTTCAGCACGTAGTTGATGTCGCCCTGCCGGTAGACGGTGATCGCTTTTGAGCGATGGCGCGCGATGGGCTCGTAGCCCATGCGGCGGAACAGGGCGTCCAGCTTCTCAGGCTCGGGGCTGGCGAATTCCACGAATTCGAAGCCGTCGGTGCCGGCGGGATTGGTCTCTGTAATGCGCGCCGGGGGCGCGTCATGCGGAAAGGGTCCCATGGTGTCCTCCTCAAGGGGCGCTGCGCCGTGCTGATGTCGTCAGCTCCGTCCCGGCGTGGCAGCCCGTCAACTCACCAGTGTCAATCCGCCCATTTTGCGCGTCTTCTCACACAATTTGCGTGCGTTTGCGGTTTACCTTGGGTTAGTTGTGCATGTTTCGTGCGCTAATATCCGATTGCCTGCACGATATGTCGGTTGATGCGCGGTTCTTTCATGCGCGGTTCTTTCAGTGGTGGTGGACATGATTGCTCTCGATGCGTTCGACATGCGTCTTCTGGCGATCCTGCAGCGCGATGCGGGGCTGACAAATCAGGAGGTCGGCGCGCGAATCGCCCTGTCGGCCTCACAAGTTTCGCGGCGGCGGGCGCGGCTGGAGAGCGAGGGCATCATCCGGCGCGTGCGGGCGGAGCTTTCGCGCGATGCGTTGGGCCTGCAGGTTACGGCCTTTGTCGGCGTCACGCTCAACGCGCACAGCCGGGCGAATTCCCGCCGGTTCCGGGATCTGGTCAATGGCATGGCCAGCGTTCAGGAGGCCCATGCGCTCACCGGAGAGATGGACTACCTGATCAAGATCACGGTTTCGGACCTGAAGACGCTGGCGCAGGTCATCAATGACGATCTGCTGGCCCATGACAGCGTGCAGAACGTCCATTCCTCCATCGTTCTGGAGACGATCCGCGAGGACAATCATTTGCCGATCGAGGCCGGGTAGTGACATTGCCTCTTGATGGCCTTTATGCTCTTAAATGACATGGTTATTTATTGCATTCTCGGGGGAGGGCTCATGTTCAAGAGATTTATTGTCGTGGCCGCAGTCGCAATGACGGTCGGTCTTGCAGGGCAGATTGCGCCGGCTTCAGCGGAAGAACTGACGGCAACGCAGATCAAGACGGAAATCATCGGAAAGCCCCTGAACTACAACGGCGCGTTTTCCGGCAAGATTTCGTATCACCGCAACGGTAAACTCGACTATACGGCCAAGGGCAAAAAGTTCTCCGGGCAATGGCGCCTGAAGAAGAACAAGCTTTGCACCAAGCTGAGCAGCGGTATCCGCAACCACACCTGGAACTGCTTCACCTTTTCGAGGCAGGGCAAGGGCCGGTACCGCACGAGCCTCGGTTACAAGGTCTGGCGCTAGCGACTGGGCGGGTGCGGATCGCCGACCCTTTCGATGGAAGGTGGAGGGCGGGCAAATCTCGCTTGACCGGCGCTCCGCGTCCTCGCACCCTCACACCATGAGCGACTTTCCGAAATCCCGTCTGCGCATCGTGCTTGCCCCCGGCATCGCCTTCGGGCCGGGCAAGGCCGACCTGTTGCAGGGCATTGCCGAAACCGGATCGATCCGGGCAGCGGGCAACCGGCTTTCCATGAGCTACAAGCGCGCCTGGAACCTGATCGGCGAACTGAACCGCAATTTCGCGGAACCGCTGGTGGAGACGGAAAAAGGTGGGGCAGGTGGCGGCGGGACGCGGCTGACGCCCATGGGAGAGGCGGTGCTGGCGCGGTTTCGCGCCATCGAGGCTGCCTATGAACAGGCTGCCGGCGAGGACATCCTTGCGTTGCAGGCATTGGTGCGGCCGGGTGCAGCCGACTAATTGCGTCTAATTGGCAAATCCGTGGTTGAGACAAGCAACGATGGCTTGTAAGGTCCGATATGTCCGACTGAACATATCGCTTGGATCTGCCATGAACATGTCATCTCTTTCTCTGCCTTTCGTATCTCTCTCCCGTCGTGCCGCGGGCCTCGCCATGGCCACCGCGGTTTCGCTGGGTGTCGCGCTCACATCCGCCCAGGCGGCGGATGAAATTACGGTTTTCGCCGCAGCCAGCATGAAGGATGCGTTGAACTCCATCGGCGAACTCTACACAAAGGAGACCGGTACGAAGGTTGTCTTCTCCTTCGCGTCCTCCTCCGTGGTCGCCCGTCAGGTCACGGCCGGGGCGCCCGCCGACATCTTCGTGTCCGCGGATGTGAAGTGGATGGATTACGTCTCGAAGGCCGAGGCCATCGAGGATGATACGGTCCGCATCATTGCCGGGAACTCGCTCGTCGTGGTTGCACCGGCAGACGAGGCGAAGCCGGTTGAGCTGACGAAAGACGCGCTTCTGGAGCGCATCGGCGACGGTCACATGGCCATCGGTTCGCCGGAAGCGGTGCCTGCGGGGCGTTATGGCAAGGCTTCGCTTGTCTCGCTCGGTCTTTGGGACGCGGTGGAGAGCACGCTGGTGCACATGGAGAACGTGCGCGTGACGCTGGCTTCCGTTGCACGCGGAGAGGTTGCGCTCGGCATCGTTTACGGGTCTGATGCGGCCATCGAGCCGAGGGTCGCGGTCGTGGCGACTTTCCCCGATGACAGCCATGCCCCCATCGTCTATCCGGCGGGGCTTGTCAAAGGGGCGGGGCCCAAGGCCATCGGCTATCTCGAATATCTCTCAAGCCCGGCTGCGCGCGAGGTCTTCGCAAAGCTCGGCTTCAAGCCCGGTGAGTGATACTTGCTGCAGCCACTTTCCACTGCCGAGATCGAGGCCATCCTCCTGTCTTTAAAGGTCAGCGGCCTCGGTCTTATCGTCTCCCTGCCGCTGGCCGTTTTCGCGGCCTATGCACTCGCGCGGTGGCGGTTCATCGGCCATTCGCTGCTCGATGCGGTCATTCACATGCCGCTCGTGCTGCCGCCGGTGGTGACGGGCTTCACGCTGCTGATCCTGTTCGGTCGGCGTGGGCCCATCGGCAGCTTCCTCTATGAGCAGTTCGGCATAACGCTCGCCTTCCGCTGGACGGGGGCCGCGGTGGTGGCGGGCGTCATGGCCTTTCCGCTGATCGTGCGCACCGTCCGGCTGGCCTTCGAGGCGGTCGATCCAAAGCTTGAGCAGGCGGCGGAAACGCTGGGCGCACCGCGCATCGTCACCTTCTTCGTCGTGACCCTGCCGCTAGCGGCACCGGGTATCGTGGGCGGAGCGATGCTGGGTTTCGCCAAGGCGATGGGCGAGTTCGGAGCGACCATCACCTTCGCCTCCAACATTCCCGGCCAGACGCGGACCATGTCTCTGGCCATCTACACGTTCACCCAGTCGCCCGACGGCGATCTGGCTGCCCTCAGGTTGTCCATCGCTGCCGCCGTGATCGCCTTCGCAGCCGTCATTGCCTCCGAATTCGTATCGCGCCGCCTCAACCGGCGCGTGGGGGGCGCGTGATGCTCTCCGTCGACGTGGAAGCCCGGCTCGGCACGTTCGAGATTTCCGCAAAATTCAAGAGCCCCGGCGGTGTGACCGCACTGTTCGGGCGCTCCGGTTCCGGCAAGACCTCGCTGGTCAACATGATCGCGGGGCTTGCCAGCCCGGCGCGCGGACGCATTACGGTCGGCGATCAGGTGTTGTTCGATTCCGAAAGCCGCATCGATCTTGCCCCGCGCAAGCGGCGGATCGGGCATGTCTTTCAGGAAGCGCGGCTTTTTCCCCATCTGACCGTGCGCCGCAATCTCACCTTTTCGCACTGGGCGGGCGGACGCGACGCCTCCATGCCGTTCGACGAGGTGGTGGCGCTTCTGGGCATCGAGGATCTGCTCGACCGGCGGCCTGCGAAACTGTCCGGCGGCGAACGCCAGCGCGTCGCCATCGGGCGCGCGCTTCTTTCCGGGCCGCGCATCCTGTTGATGGACGAGCCGCTCGCCTCGCTCGATCAGGCGCGCAAGAGCGAGATCCTGCCCTATCTGGACCGCCTGCGCCGGGAGGCGGCGATCCCCATCGTCTATGTCTCCCATTCTCTGGAGGAAGTGGCGCGGCTGGCGGAAACGCTTGTCATCGTGTCTGATGGCAGGGTGGATGCGGTTGGTCCGGTGGCGGAAATCATGACCCGGCTGGATCTCGGCCCCGCAACGGGGCGCCAGCAGGCCGGTACGGTGCTGGAAGGGCGCATCGCCGCCTTCGACACCCGATGGGGCCTTACCCATATCGAGGTGGAAGGCGAAACCATCGAGGTGCCTGCGGTTCGCGCAGAAATCGGCGAGGAGATCCGGCTTCACCTCAGGGCCCGCGATATTGCCATTGCGCGCGAGGTGCCCAAGGGGCTCAGCATCCGCAATGCGTTGCCCGTGACCATTCTGGAAATAAGCCACGAGAGCGGTCCTTATGCGGAAATCGTATGCGGGCTCGGGCGGCAGCGCCTGCGCGCGCGCATCACGCGGGCCTCGCTTTCCGATCTGGGGCTGGAGCCGGGGCAAGAGATCTTCGCGCTGGTGAAGTCGGTGGCGGTGGACCGTCCGCTCGCCTCGCATGACACCGAGCGTGCGCATGACGGCTTCCTTTCGCGTTGAAGCGCGGGGACAGGCGGAAATGCCTTGCGGCGCGAAACCGGTGTTCAAGGAGCTGCGCGCCATGATCGCTCTTCTTCCTTTGCGTCCCTTTCCGCTATGATCGCGCCATGAGCAAGCCGCTTCGCACGCGCAGGACCGTTGCCGCCATTTTGACCGTCTGTCTTCTGGTCGGCGCCTTTGTCGCCTGGGCCACGGCGCGGGTGAGCGAGCGGATCATGCTGGACGAGATCGGCTCGCGGGCCGCCGCCTCGCTCGATCTTCAGGCCGCGACGCTGGAAAGCCTGCTCGACAAGTACCGCATCCTGCCGCCGATGATGGCGCGCCGTCCGGACGTGGTCGATATCTCGCGCGGCCGCGACCGGGAGACCTCCCACCGCATCGCGGCCATTGCGGCGGGCATGACGGGGGCGGAGGAAATCCGGTTTCTTTCCGCCGACGGCAGCCTGATCGCCTCCAGCGAATTCGATGCGGTGGGATCGCCGCTCGACAGCGAAATCCGGCAGGCGGTGGATCAGGCGCGCGAGGGCAGGCTCGGGCGGCAATTGCTGGTCACCACGCCGGGGCGGCCCGCCAGCTACATCTTCGCCTCCGCGGTGCGTTCCGACGATGAGATTGTCGGCGTGGTCGCCGCGCGGGTGGATCTGGGGCGCATCGAGCAGGCATGGGCCTTGTCGCGGGATCCCGTTCTGGCGCTTAGCCAGTCGGGCCGCATCATCGTGACCAACCGTCCGAAATGGCGCGGCCTGCAACTGGCGCTGGATGGCACCCGCGCCGAACTGGACACCTTGCGCGGGCGCACCGAGCGGCGCGGGCCGCATCTGATGGTCACGCTTCCCGATGAGGGCGGGCGCAGGCTCTATCTGCAGGCGTCCAAGGTCCTGCCGGTGCTGGGTTGGTCGGTGGCGGTGTTCTTCGATGCCAGTTCGGTGACCCGGCAGGTCACGACCGCGGTGCTGATTGCGGTTCTGCTGACCTTGCTCGCCACCGGGCTCATCTGGATTGTCGTGGAACGGCGGCTGCGTATGGATGCGCAGCTTCGCGGGGAGCGGGCGGCAGCCCTGAGGCTGGAGCGACGCGTGCGCGATCGCACCCGCGACCTGACGCTCGCCAATGCAAGGCTCGGCGAGGAAGTGCGCGAGCGCGAGGCGGCGGAGGCGGAATTGCGCCGCACGCAGGATGAACTCGTCCAGACCGCCAAGCTTGCGACGCTCGGGCGGATGTCGGCAGCTCTCAGCCATGAATTCAACCAGCCGCTCGCGGTTATCCGGTCTCAGGCCGACAATGCCGACATGCTGTTGCAGCGCGGGCGGACGGAGGAAGCGGGAGACTCCTTGCGCAAGATCACCGCGATGGTGGAGCGCATGGCGACGATCTCGCGCACGCTGAAGGGCTTTGCCCGCAAGCCCGGCGGCGAGGCCGCGCCGGTCGCGGTCGGGCCGGTCATCGACGAGGCGCTGATGCTGCTTTCGCCGCGGATCAAGCGCTCCAATTCACGCATCGAATTCCTTCGTCCGCCGCTGGAACTGGCGGTGCGCGCCGACGCCATCTTGCTGGAACAGGTGATCATGAACCTGCTGGTCAATGCGCTCGACGCGGTGGAGGAGGCCCATGCCGGTCGGACGGAGGGCGGTCTGGTGCGTATCGGTGCGGCGCGCGAGGGGGCGGGGGATGTGGTCATCCGGGTCGAGGACGACGGGCCGGGCATCGACGAGGAGACCCGCGGGCGGATATTCGATCCCTTCTTCACCACCAAGGAGGTGGGGGCGGGGCTTGGTCTGGGGCTTTCCATTGCCGACAAGATCGTTCGCGAACTGGGCGGACAACTGGTGCTGGAGGAGGCCCGACCCGAGACGCCGGGAAGTGTGTTCGCCATCCGCCTGCCGCAGGCGTCGACGCAGCCTGCCATGGCCTGAACCTGCATCTTCGGGGTTTTAACTCGGCGTGGAAGTGCTATCTACGGCTTGACCTTTCCTTCCCCATCGACAGGGGCTCCACCGAAAGGGGCCCCACCGGCAGGGACTGCCGTTCGGCCCCTGCCTCGCCTGTCTCTCGCACCGGGATATGAGTATGGACCAGTCAACCGTCCTGTTCGTCGATGACGAGGTCGATCTGCGCGAAGCGCTGGCGCAGGGGCTCGAACTCGCCGGGCATCGGGTGGAAGCCTATTCCACCGCCGAAAGCGTGCTGGACCGGGTGTCGCGCGATTTCTACGGCGTGCTCGTCACCGATATCCGCATGCCGGGCATGGACGGGCTGGCGCTGATGAAGGCCGCTTTCGAAATCGATACCGCACTGCCCGTCATTCTGATCACCGGCCATGGCGACGTGCCTCTGGCCGTGGAAGCCATCCGTGCGGGCGCCTATGATTTCATGGAAAAGCCGTTTCCCGTGGCGCGTCTGTCCGCGGTCATCGAACGCGCGTTGCACCAGCGCAGGCTGGTGCTGGAAAACCGGATCCTGCGCGAGCAGCTTGGCGATACGGCAGGGCTTGCCGCCCGTCTTGTCGGGCGCGCGCCGGCGATCGAGCGTCTGCGCACGGCGGTCAAGGCGCTGGCGGCAACCGATGCCGATGTTCTGATCCTGGGCGAGACCGGGTCGGGAAAGGAAGTGGTGGCACGCGCGCTGCACGAGGAAGGTATCCGCAAGGACGGGCCTTTCGTGGCGCTCAATTGCGGGGCGCTTCCGGCGGAAATCATCGAGAGCGAGCTTTTTGGCCACGAGCAGGGAGCCTTTACCGGCGCCTCGCGCCAGCGCATCGGCAAGCTGGAACACGCCAATGGCGGCACGGTTTTTCTGGACGAGATCGAATCCATGCCGCTGGAGCTTCAGGTGAAGCTGTTGCGGGTGATCGAGGATCGCAGCATCGAGCGGCTGGGCTCCAACAAGTCGATCCCGCTGGATGTGCGCTTCGTGACGGCGACCAAGGTCGATCTGGAGAAGGAAAGCGAAGCCGGGCGTTTCCGGCGCGATCTCTATTACCGGCTCAACGTGGTCAGTCTCGATATTCCGCCCCTGCGCGACCGGCGCGAGGATATTCCGCTGCTGTTCCATCATCTGGCGCGCGAGGCGCGGGCACGCTACCGGCGCGAGATCCCGGACTTCACGCCGGAAATGATGGCGCGGCTGATCGCCCGCGACTGGCCGGGCAACGTGCGCGAATTGCGCAACGTGGCCGACCGCTTCGTTCTCGGCGTCGACAAGATCACCGGCGACGGTGCGGACGGCTTTCAGGATGTGGCGGCGGGCGGCGAGCCGCTGTCGGTCCGCATCGGCAAATACGAGCGCGCGCTCATTGCCGCGGAACTGCGCCGTAATGGAGGGTCGATCAAGGCGACCTACGAGGCGCTCAGCCTGTCGCGCAAGGCGCTCTACGAGAAGATGAAGAAATACGGCCTCGACAAGGAAGTCCACTCGGAACCCTGAGGCCCGGCCTTGCGCCCGCGGACATTCTCCATGTCACTTATGCGATGTGACAATGTGTCGTTTTCGATACGCCCGCCTGCGGCAATGTGACCGATCATACCCAGAACGTGTATAGTGTCGCGAGGGCGGCGGCGGCGTTCTCGCCGTATTTGCGCCGTTTTCCGGCGTGGAGCCGCCCTTGGCACGTGCGTTGCAAACAAAATGGGACTGCGCCGGATTTCTCCGGGCGGTTTCTTATCTTGTCTGGGAGGACATCCATGAAGAAGTTCATCCTGGCGGCCGCCACGGCCGCCTCGTTTGCCTTTGTCGCGCCCGCTGTTGCAGCAGATGAGTGCGATGACGGCGAGATGGTGATCAAGTTCAGCCACGTCGTCGCCGCCACCGGTCACCCCAAGGGTGATGCCGCGACCATGCTCGCCGAACGCGTCAACAAGGACATGAACGGCATCGCCTGCATGCAGGTGTTTCCGAATTCTCAGCTTTTCGATGATGACAAGGTGATGGAAGCCCTTCTTCTGGGCGACGTGCAGCTTGCTGCGCCGTCGCTGTCGAAGTTCGAGGCCTACACCAAGAAGTTCCGTCTGTTCGATCTGCCTTTCCTGTTCACCAGCCTCGATGCGGTGACCCGTTTCGGCAATTCCGACACCGGTCGCGAGCTGCTGACCTCGATCTCCGACGTCGGCTATGTCGGGCTCGGCTACTGGCTTTCGGGCCTGAAGCAGTTTTCCGCCAACAAGCCGCTGCTGGTGCCGTCCGATGCCGCGGGCCTGAAGTTCCGCGTCCAGACCTCCGACGTCGCCGTGGCGATGATCGAGGCGATGGGCGCCAACGCGCAGAAGCTCTCCTTCAAGGAAGTCTACGGCGCGCTGCAGACGGGTGTTGTCGACGGGCAGGAAAACTCCTGGTCCAACATCTACACCCAGAAGTTCTTCGAAGTGCAGGACGGCATCACCGAGACCAACCACCAGGTGCTCGCCTACCTGCTGGTCACCTCCGACGAGTGGCTGAACGGGCTGGAGCCCGCCGTGCGCGACCAGTTCCTTCATATCGCGCGTGAAGTTACCGACGAGGCCAATGCCGCGGTGGCCAAGAAGGAAGCGGCCAACCGCCAGAACATCCTCGACGCCGGATCCAAGATCCGCGAGCTGACCGCAGACCAGCGCGCCGAATGGGTCAATACCATGAAGCCGGTCTGGGAGAAGTTCGAAGGCGATATCGGCAAGGACGTCATCGACGCCGCAGTGGCTTCGAACTGATCGAAAGCCGTTGGTCCTGACGGGCGAGTTTCGGGGAGAGGCCGGAGGGCCTCTCCCTGTCTTTCCTGATAACTAGCTCCCGGCGAAGGTCGAACGGGGGCAGGATGCCGGACTTTTCAGGGTTCCGGCATGTGCGGGGGACGCCGTGAATTCCAAATCATTCACTGTCATTGCGGCCATGGTTCTCGTGGTCGCGGCGGTCTATCTGGGAGCGGAAGCCAAGCCGCTTTCCCGCTCGATCGCCGATATGGTCGGCTTCAAGTGGAAGCACACCGAACTGGTGCTGCACATTGTTGCGCTCATCTGTCTGGTGCTGACCATCCATGTCATCGAGCTGCGCTGGCCGAAGGTGATCGCTCATTTCGAGGAGATCACGCTGGCGGTCGTGCTGGCGGCCATGACGCTCGTTTCCTTCACGCAGGTCGTTGCGCGCTACGGGTTCAACACCGGCTGGGGCGGGGCGCTGGAATTCACGCGCCTGCTGTTTGCCTGGATGATCCTGTTCGGCATGAACTACGGCGTGAAGGTCGGCTCGCATCTGGGCGTGGATGCCGGTATCCGGCTGTTTCCGCCAAGGGTTTTCAAGGCCCTTGCGGTGTTCGGCGCGCTATGCGGCGTCGCCTATGCCTGCATCCTGATCTCGTCGGACTGGCTCCAGATCTTCGGCATCAACACCCGTGGCGGAGCGATTGCCTACTGGGCGCTGAATTTCCGCACCGGGATCGGCCTCGACGACCTGCGCTATCCGGAACTCATCCAGGAGATGTTCGGCACCAAGGAGCGCGTCCAGCGCTGGATCGTCTACCTCGTGCTGCCCACCGGTCTCGCCTTTTTCGCCTTCCGCTGCCTGCAGGCTGCCATCGCCATCATCAAGGGCGAGCGGGAAATGATGATCGCGGCGCATGAAGCCGAGGATCTCGTGGCCGAAAACAAAGACGTTCTGAAGGACTGAGCCCATGGAAGCAGCAGCTCTTTTCGTGATGGTGCTGACGTTCCTGTTCCTGGGCGTCCCCATCTCCATCTCGCTCGGTCTGTCGAGCGTTCTCGCAATTGCGGTGTTCTCCAGCGATTCCATGTCGTCGGTGGCGCAGCAGCTTTTCACCGCCTCGCAGAACTACACCCTGCTGGCGATCCCCTACTTCATTCTCGCCTCCGCCTTCATGTCCACCGGCGGTGTGGCCAAGCGCATCATCCGCTTCGCCATTGCAGCCGTCGGCCATGTGCGCGGCGGCCTCGCCATCGCGGCGGTGTTTTCCTGCATGCTGTTTGCGGCCCTGTCCGGCTCCTCGCCGGCAACCGTGGTCGCCATCGGCACCATCGCCATCGCGGGCATGCGCGAAGTGGGCTACTCCAAGGAATTCGCCGCCGGCGTCATCGCCAATGCCGGTACGCTCGGCATCCTGATCCCGCCCTCCATCGTGATGGTGGTCTATGCGGCGGCGACCGACGTTTCGGTCGGACGCATGTTCCTTGCCGGCGTCATTCCCGGCATCGTGGCAGGCCTCATGCTGATGGTGGCGATCTATATCAACGCCCGGCGCAAGAACATGCCCAAGCAGCCCTTTGTCGGCGTCCACGAGATGCTGGTTGCCGGGCGCGACGCAGGTTGGGGTCTGTTCCTGATCATCATCATCCTCGGCGGCATCTACGGCGGCGTCTTCACGCCGACCGAAGCGGCCTCGGTGGCTGCGGTCTATTCCTTCGTCGTGGCGGTCTTCATCTATCGCGACATGGGGCCGCTGAAGGATATCCCGTGGGTCACCGAAGAGGACGGCCCCAATGCGCAGGTGGGCTTTTCCGGCTCCATCTACGCGGTGTCGCTTCTGTTCATCTGGCTGATCCTGTCCTTCTTCTTCCTCGGCGATCTCGGCTTCGAGACCCGGCTGTGGGCGGGCATCGTGCTGGCGCTGGCGGTGCTGGCCTATTACCCGATCCTGCGCGCCGACCGGCGCACCGCAAGTATCGGCACGGCCTATTTCCGCTCGCTCAGGATCTGGCGGCGGAACCTGTGGCTGATCGTGAAGGCGTTCGTTCCCGCCTTCTACAACCACGAGACGCGCAAGGTGATGATCGACGCGGCGCGTACGACGATCATGCTGATGTTCATCATCGTCAACGCGATGCTGTTTGCCCACGTTCTGACATCGGAACGCATTCCGCAGGCGATCACCGACTGGATGCTGGGGGCCGGGTTCAACTGGTTCACCTTCCTGATCGCGATCAACCTGCTGCTGCTGCTCGGCGGCCAGTTCATGGAGCCCTCGGGCCTGCTGCTCATCGTGGCGCCGGTGGTGTTCCCGATCGCCATGCAGCTGGGCGTCGATCCGGTGCATCTCGGCATCATCATGGTGGTGAACATGGAAATCGGCATGATCACGCCACCCATCGGGCTCAACCTGTTCGTGACGGCGGGCATAACGGGAATGTCGCTCATTCAGGTCGTGCGGGCAGCCTTGCCCTTCGTGGCGATCCTGTTCCTGTTCCTGATCCTCGTGACCTATGTCGAGCCGCTCTCGACCTTCCTGCCCTATCTGCTGATGGGCCCGGAAATCGTCACGCGCTGACCGGAACGCGTCACACACGAAACAGATACGGCGGGGCAGGAAACTGCTCCGCCGTTCTTGCATTGGAAGGAGCGAAACGGTCCGGCGCGGTTCTAGCGCTTGAAGACGATCCGGCTCAGTTCGCCCGCGCCGTCGGAACTGGTGAGCAGCAATTCGTCCGAGCCCTTCTTCCACACAAGCTGGCCGGAAACGGCCTTGCGGTTTTCGCGCGGCGGGAAGGTGAAGTTCAGCGCGACCGTCTGGCCGCGCGCCTTGCCGCGGATGGGGGCGGTGTCGTTGCCGACGGGGTTGTACCAGCGCCCGGTGAAGCGTCCGCCCGCGTCATCGATATAGCCCTTCACGGGGAAGTTGGTGCCGGAGGCGGCGCATTTGCCGTCGATGGAAAGGCGTGGCGGCTCGAAGCTGGAGGTGATCCGGCAGCGCACGATTTCCTTGTCCGCATCGCCCTTCTGCTTCACCCAGCCCTTGCCGCTCCAGCGCCCGGCAGCCGACGCGAAGGCCGGGTCAGCCGCTTCTGCGGGGCCTGCATGGCCGATGACGACGAGCGGGCTCAAAAGCGTGAGGGCGAGCGTGGCGGCGAGAGCGGGTCTGATCATGAATGTGTCGTCCATTTCGGGCGTCGGAACCATTTGAGGCGCAAGATGGCGGGCAGCAGCAACAGGTCTGCCGCCAGTGCGACGAAGAAGGTGGTGATCAACATCAGGCCGAACAGGCGCACCGTGGAAAAGGCGCTGGTCAGCGTCACCAGCACGCCCGCCGCGATCAGCACCGTGGTGATGATCATGACGCGCCCTGTCTGGCAGATGGCGATATCCAGCGCTTCGTCAACGCTCAGGCCCAGGCTTCGTTCCAGCCGGTAGCGGTTGGCGAAGTGGATGGAATCGTCCACCGCGATGCCGAAGGCCACCGTCAGGGCGAGCACGGCGGTCGGATTGACCTGGCTGTCGTTGTAGATATGGAGCGCGGCTGCCGACAGCGCCAGTGGCAGGACGTTGGGAAAGAGCAGGGCAGGGGCGAGCATCGGCCAGCGGAAGGCCGTGGCCACCACGATGACGGCGATGATGCAGGCGCCCATCAGTCCTTCCGCCAGTTGCCGGATCATCGGCAGGGCGTTGTGGCGCAGGACGGCCGGGAAGCCGTAGACGCGTTTCGCCCCGGCATCCCGTGCGGCTTCCGTGATCGCGTCATGGAGCGCAAGCGTGGCGTGGTCGCGCATGGGTTCGGGAACGAAGACGATCACATGGGCGCGGGTGCCGTCGGGGGTGAAAAGCTGGTTGCGCTGGCTGTGGTCGAGTTTCTCAAGTTCTTCAGCGGACGGGGCCTGATCGGGTTTTCCCAGCCAGCGTGCGGCGGAGACCACCGACAGGACGGAATAGTCGGGAGCGGCCTCTTCCACCGCCTCGACGAGCCGGTTCATCCGCGCCCAGCCTTCCGGCGTTTCCAGCGCGTTCTCGCCGGTGATGTCGATATCGATCCAGAGCCGGAAATAGCCGCCGAACGCCTGTTCGATGCGGTCGTTGGCAAGCCGTACGGGGCTTTTCTCCGGCATGTTCTGGAACAGCGGGAACCACATTTCCGTGCGGCTGACGGAATAGAGCCCGCCGAGGGTGACGAGGGCTGCGAGGATGACCACGAGTCGGGTCCGGCCCAGCGCCCAGCGGGAGACGAAAGCGGGCACGGGCGCGCGCATGAGAAAGCCGCGGCGGGCCTTTGCGGGCGGCTTGCAGAAGGGGGCGAGCAACGTGAAGCTCACCAGCACCACGAGGAAGGAAGCCATCACGCCGCTTGCGCCGAGGATCGCCAGTTCGCGCAAGGGGGCATTGTTCGTGGCGCCGATGGCGCTGAAGCCGATGGCGGTGGTGAGCGCCGTCAGCGCGCAGGCCGGGCCGACATCGGAAATGGTCTGGACCAGCCGCTCCCGGCGCGAGCCTTCCGTTTCAACGAGATAGTGCATTGTGAGGTGGATGCTGTCGGCAATGCCCAGCACCAGCACCAGAATGGGCACCACGTTGGAAAGCACGGTCACGGGAAAACCCAGCGCCACGAAGAGCGCCAGCGAGACCAGAGCCCCGACAAGGGCGGGGGCGACGACCACCAGCGTGGTGCGCACCGTGGCGAAGATCAGATAGGCCAGCAGGATGGAAATGACGCAGCCGGCGGCGTTCAGCTGGATCAGGTCCGTCTTGATCGCGCCTGCAATATCGAAGGCGATGGCATCGACGCCGGTCAGTTCATATATGAGGCCCGTTCCGGTGAAATCGGCGGAAAGAGTGCGGATCTCGTTCATCTTGGCGCGCAGTTTGCCCCGCCCGATGGTGCCGTCGATCGCCACGAAGACAAGGGCGCTCATGCCGTCGGCGGAGATCAGCGGGCGCACGTCCGGTGCGCTTGCGCGATAGGCGTCGAGCCGGGCCTCTATCTCGTCATCGGCGATTTCGAAGGGAAAGACGGCTTCGCCGGGATAGTCCGGATGGCCTGCGGAAAAGCGCATGGAGAAGGGCGAGAGCACGAATTGCACGCCGTCGACCAGTTGCAGATCCAGCGAGAAATCGCGCATGGCGGAGAAATCCGCCGCATCGAACGGGGTGTCGCTTTCCACCAGCACGACCAGATTGCGCCCGCTGGTGCGCGACTCCTTCGTTTCCGACCGCGAGGCGAAGACGCGCTGGACGTTGTCGTCGAAGTGAAGACGTGGGAGCGCCAGCGCGCTCACCACGATGACAATCAGCAGGATCGCGGCGGCGATGATCGGGTGATGGGCCGCAAAATGGCCCGGCAGGTCCAGTCCGAAGCCCGAAAACGTGCTTTTCGGACGGCGCCCGGACGCGAGGGGGCTTGGGCCGTCGCCTTGATTGCCGCTTTTGCTTTCCCGCTCGTTCAAGTTGCCGCTCCCGCCAGCCGGTGCGGCGCGAAGGATGGTTCGGGGCGGGGGCTGGTCGGCGCGAAAATCATGCGGGTATCCGTGGCATGCGGGCATCGGCGGGGTGCTGGGTATCGTCCTCATCATGCACAGCCCGCCTGCGACTGGCCAGCCTGTAACTGGAAAGGTTCAAGGCACGGTCTTTGGCAATAGTGTCATGGCGGACACCGCGCACGAATTTGCCCAGGCTTGAAATGACGGGCCCTATACACCATCTGTTAACCACGCGCGTCCACCATCATTCAAGTTGAATGGAGACCGCGACGGTTCACGCCGATGGGTTTCACCCCGGCGGAAAAGAATTTGGACCGTGCCGGACCAGCGTTTATTCGCGGTCTTCTGACGCACGGCTTTAATGCTTTCCTTGCAGCGGATCTTATTCCCGGAGAACCGCAAGTACTGCATAATCTGGCAATGCCGGATGCGCTGCGGAAGTGTGTTTAGTCAAATAAGGAAGAACAAAAATGGAAAACGGAAATGTTAAGTGGTTCGATCCCCACAAGGGGGTCGGTCTCATCGAGCCCGATCATGGCGGTCGGGATGTGTTCGTGCATATGAACGCGCTGAAGGCTTCCGGTCTCAAGCAGTTGAGCGAGGGGCAGGTGGTGTTCTACGAGCTGGTTCACACCGGCGATCATCAGGAAGCGCGTGACCTGGCTGTCCTGTAACGGAGAGCCGAATTGGATGCGCCGGCAAGCGTTTGCAGATAACGCGCCGGCGCAACGGATTTCATGAAAACGCGAAAGGCGAAGTGATTGCGGACGCCCCTCGAGGCTGCGTCCCGCCTGTCGGCCTTCGCTCGTATCAGCCCTTCAGCTCGATACCCTCATCGTGCGCATAGAGGCGCACAATGGCCTCGAAATCGGCATCCGTTGTGAAGCCGAGATCGAGCGCACGCCTGGCGTCGAAAGACTGCGCCCAGCCATCCACCATCTTGATGATCTGTTCGTCCGGTTCACGCCGGATCAGATCGACGGCGGCTTTCCCGGCTACTTTCTCCAGACATTCGATCTCCTCGCGCACCGTGACGGAAAGGCCGGGCATGGTGAGGTTCGGACGTCCGCCGAGGCGGTCGGTGTCGATGCTTGCCGCATGTTCGAGATAGCCGACGGCCGACGTCGGGCTCGCCATCCAGTGGCGCACGTCGGGATCAACGGGCAGCACGGCCTCAAGGCCGTTCAGCGGCTCGCGGATGATGCCGGAGAAGAAACCGGAGGCTGCCTTGTTCGGCTTGCCCGGCCGCACCACGATGGTCGGCAGGCGAATGCCGATCGCATCCACGAAGCCCTTGCGCCGGTAATCGGCGATCAGAAGCTCGCTCATCGCCTTCTGCGTGCCGTAGGAGGTGAGCGGCGTGTGGTGGAACTCGTCGGGAATGGAGGGTGGGAAGGGCGCGCCGAAGACCGCGATGGACGAGGTGAAGACAAGACGCGGGGCGTGTTGCGCGGCGCGCAGCGCCTCCAGCAGCCTGAGCGTGCCTTCCAGATTGACCCTGTAGCCCTTGTTGAAGTCGATTTCCGCTTCGCCGGAAACCACGGCCGCCAGATGGACGATGATGTCGGGCTTCATGCCGACGATGGTTTCCGCCGTGTCCGGATCGGCGATATCGACCGCCATGGTCTGGACCGCGAGGCCTTCGGCGATCGCCTCGGGCGTTCCGGGCTCGACGATATCGACCAGTGTGAGGCGGTCGAGCTTGCGCCCGCCGATGGCTCCGCTCCCGGCCACCTTGGCGGCCAGACGGGCGCCGACCATGCCGGCTGCTCCGAGAATGAGCGCGTGTGTCATTAAAAGTCCTCCGATCCAGCCCGAGCGGGCTCTTTCGACCGACTATGGTCCGGGGTTTCAGGTCACTCAACCGTTGAGTGTCACAAACGCTGCTTGCAGGGTGCGACTGGTCGTCCTTGTTCCGGCAATCAGACGGGTTTTGGCCGAAAGTGCGGGGCGGGCCGGTCGGACGCGGATGTCCGGCCAGTAAAAGCGCGCCCGCTGGCGTGCGGATCCGTCAGTGATTGTCGCGCGGGATGCCGGGGATGCCGTGACTGCCGACGGCGGGGGCGGAGTTGCCCACATCGCGGTAGTTCACGGCGGGTTTCAGCACCATGCCCTTGTCGAACTGTTCGACGAGGCCGCGCTGGATTTCCTGCCAGGGGGTCTGGTGCGCGGGATAGGCAAATCCGCCCGCCACCGCCAGAGCCTCGCGGCGTGCGGCCAGTTCCGCCTCGTCGATCAGGATATCGGCGGTGCCCCTGTTCAGATCGATGCGCACCCGGTCTCCCGATTTCAGCAGGGCCAGCCCGCCGCCCGCGGCCGCTTCCGGCGACGCGTTCAGGATGGAGGGCGAGCCGGAGGTGCCCGACTGACGTCCGTCGCCGATGCAGGGAAGGGCGGTGACGCCCTTCTTGATGAGATAGGCGGGCGGCTGCATGTTTACCACTTCCGCGCCGCCGGGATAGCCGATGGGCCCGGTGCCGCGGATGAAGAGCATGCAGCTCTCGTCGATCTCAAGGGTCGGATCCTCGATACGGTCGTGATAGTCCTCCGGTCCCTCGAAGACGACGGCGCGGCCCTCGAAGGCATTCGGATCGTCCGGGTTCTCCAGATAGCGCTGGCGGAATTCGGCGCTGATGACGCTCGTCTTCATGATCGCGCTGTCGAAGAGATTGCCCTTCAGGTTCACGAACCCGGCCTCCGCCTTCAGCGGGTCGGAAACGGGACGGATCACCTTCGGATCGAGGTTTTCGACCGCTTCGCAATTGGCGCCGATGGACTTGCCGTTGACGGTGATTGCGCCGGGATTGGGTAGCATGTCCGCCTTCATCAGCTCTGCCACCACCGCAGGCACACCGCCTGCGTGGTGATAGTCCTCGCCCAGATATTCGCCCGCGGGCTGCAGGTTGACGAGAAGCGGCACGTGATGGCCGAGCTTCTGCCAGTCGTCATTGTCGAGCGGCACGCCCAGATGCCGGGCGATGGCGTTCAAATGAATGGGGGCGTTGGTGGAGCCGCCGATGGCGGAGTTGACCACGATGGCGTTCTCGAACGCCTCGCGGGTCATGATGTCGGACGGTTTCAGGTCCTCCGTCACCATTTCCACGATGCGCTTGCCGGTCAGATAGGAGATCTGGCTGCGCTCGCGATAGGGCGCGGGGATGGCGGCGGAGCCGGGAAGCTGCATGCCGAGCGCTTCCGCCAGCGAGTTCATGGTCGTCGCCGTGCCCATCGTGTTGCAATAGCCGACGGACGGGGCGGAGGAGGCGACCAGATCGAAGAAGCCGTCGATGTCGATCTCTTCGGCGGCCAGCATCTCGCGCGCCTTCCACACGATGGTGCCGGAACCGGTACGCTCGCCCTTGTGCCAGCCGTTCAGCATCGGGCCGACGGAAAGGGCGATGGCGGGGATGTTCACCGTGGCGGCCGCCATCAGGCAGGCAGGCGTGGTCTTGTCGCAGCCGATGGTCAGCACCACGCCGTCGAGCGGATAGCCGTAGAGCAGTTCCACCAGCCCCAGATAGGCGAGGTTGCGGTCGAGCGTGGCGGTCGGGCGCTTGCCGGTCTCCTGAATGGGGTGGACCGGAAATTCGAAACAGATGCCGCCCGCCTCGCGGATGCCCTCGCGCACGCGTTTGGCAAGTTCCAGATGGTGGCGATTGCAGGGGGAGAGGTCGGAGCCGGTCTGGGCGATGCCGATGATGGGCTTGCCGGACTGCAATTCCTCGCGGGTCAGCCCGTAATTCAGATAGCGCTCCAGATAAAGCGCGGTCATGCCCGGATTGTCGGGGTTGTCGAACCAGGCCTGTGAGCGAAGCATCCGCTTCTTTTCGTTGCTCATTCCCGTCCCTTTTGTTGCTTGCTGCGTGCGTTTCCATGCGCCGGTTTGCCGACGGCGTTTCATGCAGACTAGCGTTTGCACGCGCGTGCGCCAGTGGCGATTTGCGCGCAAAGGTTGGGAGGCGGCTTTGAGGCGAGGGCCGTGCGCGGCGCGTCAGTCGGTTTGGTCCGCGTTTTCGCGGCGGGAACGGTAATCGCGCATGGCGTCGCCGAAGGCTGTGAAGATGCGGGCGGAGGCTGCGTCGCTGGCGACCCAATATTCCGGATGCCACTGGGTGGCGAGCGCCCAGCCGTTCGAATCGCGCGGATGGGCCGCCTCGATGGTGCCGTCTTGCGCCACGGCGTCGGCCATGAGATCGGGGGCAAGGTCGAGAACGGCCTGACGGTGGAGCGAGTTCACCCTCGCGCTTCCGCCTTCGGCGGGAAGGCCGAGGGTCACGGCAAGGCAGCTTCCCGGTGCAACGGCGATGTCGTGTGCAAGGCCATAGCGGACATCCTGCCTGTCGGAGACGGCAGCGCGGTGGTCGCCGCGGCCGGGCAGCGTCTGGATCTCCGCGGCCAGCGTTCCCCCCAGCGCCACGTTCAGTTCCTGCATGCCGCGGCATATGGCGAGAAGCGGAATGCCGCGTTCCAGCGTCCGTCGGGCCAGCGGCAGGGTGGTGGCGTCGCGGGCCGGGTCGTAGGGACCGTTTTCCTCGCTCGGCTCGCCACCGTAAAGCTCAGGCCCCACATTGGATCGCGAACCCGTCAGCAGCACGCCGTCGGCGCGATCGAGCACGCTGTCCAGATCCAGGGCGGGCCCAAGCGAGGGCAGGATGAGCGGCATCGCACGCGATCCGCTGAGCGCCGCGTTCAGATAACCGGCCGCCGCGCAGTGCCAGTCATGACCTTCGCCATGACGCACATCTGCGGAAATGAGAACAACAGGATAAGCCATACTGCCTTAGACTTTCGTAGATAACGTTGGGTTTCACTGGATAAGGAGTTATGACGAGCGGTAATCGGCGCGCGAATGGTAGTCGAGATATATAATTAACAGATTAATTATGCGATAAATACGGAAAGGGCGTACATATTTTTCTCATTATGATCGGTTTATCCTTGTAAGAAGCGTGATCATGCGTTTTATATCTGAAATTCGGTTCCGAGGAGGGAACCATGAATGTTTCATGCCGGTCGGGACCCGGCATGTGCGTCTTTCGGAAGTGCCGTCCATGTCACATCCGGAATTTACCTGGGAGGAATACATCATGGATCGTCGTTCGTTCTTGAAGAACGCCAGCATCGGTGCGGGCGCCGCTGCCGCCACCACCCTCGCCGCGCCGGCCGTGCGCGCCCAGACCACCTCTGAAATGGTGATCGTGTCCACCTGGCCGCGGGATTTCCCGGGTCTGGGCACTTCCGCCCAGCGTCTCGCAGCCCGCATCGGTGAGCTGACCGAAGGCCGCATCAACGTCCAGTATTTCGCCGCCGGCGAGCGCGTCGGCGCTTTCGACAGCTTCGACGAAGTGGCTTCGGGCAATGCGCAGGCTTACATCGGCGCCGACTACTACTGGAAGGGCAAGCACCCGGCCTGGGCCTATTTCACCTCCGTGCCGTTCGGCCTGACCTATGCGGAAATGGACGCGTGGATGAAGTTCGGCGGCGGCCAGGAGCTGTGGGACGAGCTGGCCGACGAATACGGTCTGCAGAACTTCGCCGCGGGTAACACCGGTGTGCAGATGGGCGGCTGGTTCAACAAGCGGGTGGAAACGGCCGACGACCTGAAGGGTCTGAAGATGCGTATTCCGGGCCTCGGCGGCGACGTCATGGCGAAGCTCGGCGCGTCCCCGGTTTCCCTGCCGGGCGGTCAGATCTACGAAAACCTCGTCTCCGGCGCCATCGACGCGACCGAGTGGGTGGGCCCGTGGAACGACTACTTCCTGAAGCTCTACGAAGCCGCGAAGTATTACTACTACCCGGGCATGCACGAGCCGGGCTCGCAGCTTGCGCTCGGTACCAACAAGTCCTGGTACACCAGCCTGTCGTCGGTCGATCAGCAGATCATCAAGGCCGCCTGCATGGAAGAAAACGCCGTTCAGATGGCGGAGACCAACCAGAACAACGGTGTCTACCTCAACAAGCTCATGTCCGAGCATGGCGTGAAGCTCGAGAAGTTCTCCGAAGAGGTCTACGATGCCTTCGGCGAGGCCTCCGAAGAGGTGTTTGCGGAGACCGTCGAGCACTCCGATCTGGCCAAGCGCACGCATGAGAGCTTCGCCAAGGCCCGTTCGGAACTGGGCCGCTGGATGCTGCTCGCCGACACCGGCTACACCGAACAGCGTAACCGCGTTCTGGGCATCAGCGTCTAGGGTCGGGTTCTCGCTCCTCGAAAATCCGCGCTCAGGCAGCGGGTTTCAGGATGGAAAAATGACGAAGGCGATGCGGCTTTTCGCATCGCCTTTTTCTTTTTTTGCATGACGGTTTGCGCATGATTTTGTCCGAGCGTCGCCGGACAGGCGGGAATTATGTTCCCGTAATGCGGCGAATTTCGGTTCAACCTCCCGCGAAAATGCTCCTTCAGGGGGATATCTTCTGCGTCAGGGGTGTTCCTATGCCGCGTCAGTTTCGCTTGTTTCAGCGGGAACCGGGCAATATACCGGCATCAGAACCTTGGCGCAGAACCGAAAATTGCGCTGTTTCCTTGAGTTGGCGCCACGCGGCGTCTGGTGAAAGTGCTCCAGAAAAATAATGGAGAGGGAAGAGACATGGACCGTCGTGAATTTTTGAAGAAAGCCGGTGTCGGCACTGCGGGCGGAGCTGCCGTTGCGCTGGCCGCGCCTGCCGTCCATGCCCAGGGCGTGCGCGAGATGATGATCGTGTCCAGCTGGCCGCGGGATTTCCCGGGCCCGGGCACCGGAAGTCAGCGCCTCGCCCAGCGCATCGAGAAGCTTTCCGAGGGCCGTCTTGCGGTGAAGTATTTTGCCGCCGGCGAGCGCGTCGGCGCGTTCGACGTGTTCGACGAAGTGGCGTCCGGCAATGCCCATGCCTACACCTCCGCCGACTACTACTGGAAGGGCAAGCAGCCGGGCTTTGCCTATTTCACGTCCGTTCCGTTCGGCCTGACCTATGCGGAAATGGATTCCTGGATGAAGTTTGGCGGCGGCCAGCAGCTGTGGGACGAACTGTCCGACGGCTATGGCATCAAGCCGTTTCCTTCCGGCAATACCGGTGCGCAGATGGCGGGCTGGTTCAACAAGGAAGTGAATTCGATCGAGGATCTCAACGGTCTGAAGATGCGTATCCCGGGTCTGGGCGGCGACATCATGTCGAAGCTCGGCGTGGCCCCGGTCTCGCTTCCCGCCAGCCAGAGCTACGAGGCGCTGGTGTCTGGCGCGATCGACGCCGCGGAGTGGATCGGGCCGTGGAACGACTACTTCCTGAAGTATTACGAGGTCGCGAAGTATTACTATTATCCGGGCATGCACGAAGCTGCCTCCCAGCTTTCCATGGGGGTCAACAAGTCGTGGTTCATGGATCTGCCGGAAATCGACCGCGATATCATCGAAGCCGCCTGCATGATGGAAAACTCCATGACGATGGCGGAGTTCAATTACAAGAGCGGTATCTATCTCGACAAGCTGATCAATGAGCACGGCGTGAACGTGCGCGGCTATTCGGAAGATATCATCGATGCGATCGGCGAAGCTGCGGACGAAGTGTTCGCCACGACCATCGAGCATTCCGACCTGACCCGCCGCATTCACGAGAGCTTCGTGAAGGCCCGCGCAGAACTCGGCCGCTGGATGGTGCTTTCGGATGCCGGCTACACCCAGCAGCGCAACCGGGTGCTCGGCATCACTGCCTGATCGGGCAAGCGACCAAGCGACATGGCGGCTCGCCGGTGACACGGCCTGCGAGTCGCCTGCCTTGCCTTTCTCCGTATATATCCGTAAAAACACGCCCGGGAGGGTCGGAGTTCTGTTTTCGTACGCGGGTCGACAACGTCGCCTTGCGTCCGGAGCGCCGTGTTATTGTTGAAATGTGCAGGTTCCGCTGCACAAAATTGCATCAAAACCGTTTAATTTCACAAGTTTTGGCGGCTCCCGGGACTTTTCCTTGTGTGCCACCAAGACATGCGCTTTATATCAGGTCAGGAGTTCCCGGTAACGGGGCGTGCGCGTTCATTCCGGTAAGGAGACCGGTCTGGACATCTAGGGGGCGCAGATAGCCCGGCGCACGAAGTTGATTTTGGGAGGTACTTATGAATCGTCGTTCATTCCTCAAGAACGCCGGCGTCGGTGCCGGTGCGGCCGCAGTCACGACTTTGGCCACGCCCGCCGTTCATGCGCAGAAGGTCACCGACATGGTGATCGTGTCCACCTGGTCTCGTGACTTCCCGGGTCTGGGCACCTCCGCCCAGCGTCTCGCCGCCCGCATCGGCGAGCTTTCCGAAGGCCGGCTCAACGTCCAGTATTTCGCTGCCGGCGAGCGTGTCGGCGCTTTCGACAGCTTCGACGAAGTGGCTTCGGGCAACGCGCAGGCCTATACCGCGACCGACTACTACTGGAAGGGCAAGCACCCTGCCTGGGCCTATTTCACCTCCGTTCCGTTCGGCCTGACCTATCCGGAAATGGATGCGTGGATGAAGTTCGGCGGCGGCCAGGAGCTGTGGGACGAACTGGCCGACGATTACGGCCTCCAGAACTTCGCTTGCGGCAATACCGGCGTGCAGATGGGCGGCTGGTTCAACAAGAAGGTGGAGACGGTCGACGACCTGAAGGGTCTGAAGATGCGTATTCCCGGCCTCGGCGGCGACGTCATGGCGAAGCTCGGCGCGTCCCCGGTTTCCCTGCCGGGCGGTCAGATCTACGAAAACCTCGTCTCCGGCGCCATCGACGCGACCGAGTGGGTGGGCCCGTGGAACGACTACTTCCTGAAGCTCTACGAAGCCGCGAAGTATTACTACTATCCGGGCATGCATGAGCCGGCCACGCAGGTTGCGATGGGGCTCAACAAGTCCTGGTTCTCCAGCCTTTCGGTCGGTGAACAGCAGATCATCAAGGCCGCCTGCATGGAAGAAAACGCCCTGCAGACCGCCGAGACCAACCGGAACAACGGCATCTATCTGGACAAGCTCATCAACGAGCACGGCGTGAGCCTCCAGAAGTTCTCCGAAGAGGTCTACGACGCCTTCGGCGAGGCCTCCGAAGAGGTGTTCGCCGAGACGATGGAACATTCGGATCTGGCCAAGCGCACGCATGAGAGCTTCGCCAAGGCCCGTTCGGAACTGGGCCGCTGGATGCTGCTTGCCGATACCGGTTACACCGAACAGCGAAACCGCGTGCTCGGGATCACCGTGTAATCGCATAATCCTGACCGACGGGCGGGCCATGTCGGGCCGCCCGTTCTTTTTCCAGTCGGCCAAGGCTTCGCGATGCGGCGCGCAATCGGCGCGTCCGTGTCCGGAGCGGTGTAAGTCAGAGGCGGACGCATCGGGCGAGCGCCGCCGACGAAAGCAATCGAAATAGCGCGTGCGGGCATTGTCCCACAGCACAGCCGGTTCGAACGAGAGTGCAATGATTTTCCGTCTCTTCGGTTGGTCGGTTCTTGCCGTCCTCGCAGCCTATCTGCTCAACAACTACCTCACGTACTGGCAGGACATGCCGGGCGCGCGGGCCTTTGCGTCCGGCGACCCGATGGCGATCTTCCAGGCGGCGATCTATGTGGGCGGGCTGGCGTTGGCTTTCCTCTATGTCGCGCGCAGCAAGGGCACGTCCCTTCGCGACGACTCCAAGCGGATATCCGACATAAACGCCTTTCTGATCCGCGCGGCCTTCTGGTCGGTGCTGATCGTGGGCATGACCGACATGGTAATCTCGTTCCTGCGCGTGGAGGATCTTCTCTCCTCGATCGTGGGCGCGGACGTGGCGGGCGATCTGGGGCGTTCGCAGTGGCGTGGGCCCTATGTCCACATCCCGCTGATCGGGCTGTCCATCGTCATTGCGGCCTTCTCGACGACGCTCGGCTTTCCCTGGCTGGCGCTTCTGGTCGTGGGGGCGGAACTGCTGATCGTGCTGTGCCGCTTCATCTTTTCCTACGAGCAGGCCTTCATGGCGGATCTGGTGCGCTTCTGGTACGCGGCGCTGTTCCTGTTCGCCAGCGCCTACACGCTGAAGGAAGAGGGGCATGTGCGGGTGGACGTGTTCTACGCCAACTTCAAGCCGCGCACGAAGGGCTTCGTGAACGCCTTCGGGTCCGTGGTCTTCGGCATCGCGCTGTGCTGGGTGGTGCTGATCGTGGGCATGGGCGGCAAGTCGAACATCATCAACTCGCCGCTGTTGTCCTTCGAGACGACGCAGGCCGGCTTCGGGCTTTACGTCAAGTACCTGATGGCTGGCTTCCTCGCCATCTTTGCCACGTCGATGATGATCCAGTTCGTCAGCTATTTCCTTGATGCGGTCGCCGATATCCGCGGCGAGCCGGGTGGTCGCGACCACGACGTCCACGCCATCCAGTAGCCGTTCAGAGAGACTTCCATGGAACTCTTCTTTCTTCTTCTCCTCGTGCTCCTGATGGCGCTGGCGCTTGGCATCGGATTTCCGGTCGCCTTTGCATTGCCGGGTTCCGCCATCGTGACCATCGCCATCGCGGCCGGGTCCGGCTGGCTTTTCGCCGGCAATCCCGACGCCTATTTCGCGCTCGGCGGGCCAAGCCAGTGGCTGTCGGCCGGTGTGACCAACTTCAGAGGCGTTTACTGGGAGGCGGAGCGAGATACGCTCATCGCCATCCCGCTCTTCGTCTTCATGGGCATCATGCTCCAGCGCTCCAAGATCGCGGAAGACCTGCTGGTCACCATGGCGACGCTGTTCGGTCCGGTGCCGGGCGGTCTCGGCATCTCTGTCGTCTTCGTGGGTGCGCTGCTTGCCGCAACCACCGGCATCGTCGGCGCGACCGTGGTGGCCATGGGCCTGATCTCGCTGCCCGCCATGCTGCGCTCCAACTACTCGGTGCCGCTGGCGACAGGCACGATCGCGGCCTCGGGCACGCTCGGGCAGATCATTCCGCCCTCCATCGTGCTGATCATTCTGGCCGACCAGCTGGCCAGCGCCGTCGATCAGGCCGGTACGCTGCGCCAGCAGCTCTACAAGGCCTCGACCGGCGAAATCACCATGCCGTCGGATTTCGCGGTGGTCTCCACCTCTGCCGGTGAAATGTTCCTCGGTGCGTTCATCCCCGGGATGCTGCTCGTCGGCATCTACATGCTGTTCATCCTGGGCTTTGCAATCGCCAAGCCCCACCTGGCGCCTTCGGTGCGCACGGGCGAGAAGATCAACGGTGCGTTCCTCCTGAAGGTCACCGTGACGCTGGTGCCGCCGCTGGCGCTTATCTTCCTGGTGCTGGGTTCCATCATCGCGGGCGTCGCGACGGTGAACCAGGCCGGTGCCATCGGCGCCGCGGGCGCCATGGTCATGGCCGGCTACCGCCTGCGCGACGGGGAGAAGGGGGCCTATACACCGGCGATGATCACCGTCATCGCGCTGATCGCCATCGCGATGGTGGTCGGGTTCCATTCGGTCAACATCAAGTCCATCCAGACCAGCGCCGACGTGACCGCGCTGGTGGTGGCGGGCATCGGTGTGTCGCTGCTTCTGATCTCCATCTTCTGGAGCGGGTGGCGTACGCTGCAATTCGACAACACGCTGCGCGGCGTGATGCTGGAGACCGCGAAAACGTCTTCGCTCGTCTTCATCATCCTGATCGGTGCGGCCATGCTCACCGCGGCCTTCCGCGCCTTCGGCGGCGAAGAACTCGTGCGCGAGTTCCTGCAGGGTCTGCCCGGCGGCTTCTGGATGCAGTTCTTCATCGTGATGATGGTGATCTTCATCCTCGGCTTTTTCCTCGATTTCATTGAAATCGCGGTGGTCGTCGTGCCGATCGTTGCGCCGATCCTGCTGTCCGATCCGGGCGCCAATGTTACCGCTGTGTGGCTGGGTGTGATGATCGGTCTGAACATCCAGACCTCGTTCCTCACGCCGCCCTTCGGCTTTGCGCTGTTCTATCTGCGCGGTGTCGCCCCGCCGACCGTGCGCACCACGGCCATCTACAAGGGCGTCGTGGCCTTCATCGGCCTGCAGATCATGGCTCTTCTGATCGTGGGCTTCTATCCGGCGCTGGTGAACTACCTGCCGAACCGGGTGTCGCTGACGGCGGAGACGGCTCCGCCGCCGAAGAACCCGCGTCTCCAGTACTGCATGGAGGAATGGGACCGCGAGCAGTTCGCCGAGAACGGCGATCAGCTCAAGGCCGCCATCGCCAAGGCCGGGATGCTCGATCTGTCGGTTCTGCCGAAGGATCTGGCCGGTGATCTGTCGAAGTCCATCGAGATGGCGGGCATGGCCATGCCGGCGATGGACGAGATCACCAGGGTCGAGGAGGCGGTGGCCGAGGCTGCGGTCGATTATCGTCCGCTGCACGGTGAGGTTCGTCAGCTCGAACGCGATGCGCGTCGCATCGAGGCGAAGATCGAGGACCAGGAACTGATCATCCAGCGCTCCGGCCCCAACGGTATCTATTCGGAAGCCGCGGGCAAGAAGGCCACGATCAAGGTGGAGGGGATGAAGGCCGAGAAGGCTGCCCTCGAAGCCCAGATCCCGGCCGAGTGGGAAGAGAAGCACAAGGCCTTCGCCAAGATCCAGCGCGAGGAAAACAAGGCGCGTCTGACCTTCCGCCGTACGGTGGATCAGGCCTACGAACCGCTTCAGGAGACCCTGGCGATCCTTCGTTCGACCGACGCCTTTGCGGCGCTGGAAGACGACCTTCGCTCGCTCGATCCCAAGCTCGCCCAGATGGAGCCGAAGGCTTATGTGGAGTACGTGGAGGGCATCCGGTCCAAGGTCGGTGACGTCGAAGGGGCTGGCGATATCCGCTCCGGCGTGAATGCCGTTCGCAAGGCCATGCGCTCCAAGAAGCCCGATCCGGAAGCGGCGCGCGAAGCCATTGCGAAAACCCTGCAGACGTTCCAGAGCGAACTTGCATGGCGTCGCGAGGCTTCAAGCAAGCTGCTGCCGGAACTTGAAGCCTATGATGCTGCGATCCGCGACACGATCGGCCTGCGCGCCCAGCCGCGCCTGCCGCAGGACCAGGCCCTTTACGTGGCCGCCTGCTCGTCCGGTCATCGCGACGTATCGCTGAGCTTCTGATCGAACGCCGCCTCCCGCGCCGGATACGGTGCGGGAGGCATTTCTTTTCTTCTGCCCCGGCTCTCCCTGACGGGTCCGGCGGCGGAGCCGGCCTTCCCGACAAGGTGCCTCACCCGGAATCCCGATCTGCCGGTTCCCAATTCGCATACGCAATGCTATGCGGATGCAATATCTTAGCGGAAGTCCGAACATGCTCGCCGCCGCCCTCATCATCGACCGGGTCAACAGCACCGTCGGTCGAGCCATCGCCTGGGCCATGCCGCTCATGGTGATCATTCAGGTTGCCGTCGTCCTGATGCGCTACGTCTTCGGGCTCGGCTCGATCTGGATGCAGGAATCGATCGTCTATCTCCATGCCGCCACCTTCATGCTCGCCGGCGCCTATACGCTGAGCGTGGACGCCCATGTGCGGGTGGATATTTTCTATCGCGAGGCGCGGCCGCGGTTGCGCGCGCTGGTGGATACGATAGGCGCGGCGTTCTTTCTGGTGCCCATGTGTTTCGTGATCCTCGATTACGCCTGGCCCTATGTGGCGCGGTCCTGGTCGATCCTTGAGGGCTCGCGCGAGACCTCGGGCATTCAGGGGGTGTTTCTTCTGAAAACGCTGATCCTCGTCTTCGCCGCATTGATGGCGCTTCAGGCGGTTGCAATCGTGCTGCGCGGTCTGTGCGCCCTTACCGGGCAGCCGGCGGCGCTTTTCCGCTTCACCCGTCAGGCCGGACCTGACGGCGAGGAGGCCGGGTCCGCGTCATGAGTTTCCTGCCTTTCGATATCGTCCATTCGCTCGACATCGCGATGTTCGCAGCCGCTTGCGTGATGCTCATGACCGGCTATCCGGTCGCCTTCACGCTTGCAGGCGTTGCGCTGGTCTTTGCCTTTTTCGGCCATCTGGCCGGGGCCCCGATCACGCTTGCCGCCCTGCCGTCGCGCATTTTCGGCCAGATGACCAACGAGGTTCTGGTGGCCGTGCCGCTTTTCATCTTCATGGGGGTGGTGCTGGAGCGCTCGCGGGTGGCCGAAGACCTCCTGGAATCCATGGGCCGTCTGTTCGGACGGATGAATGGCGGGCTGGCGCTGGCGGTCACGTTGGTGGGGGCGCTGCTTGCCGCCTCCACGGGCATCGTCGGGGCGACGGTCGTCACGATGGGGTTGATGTCCCTTCCGACCATGCTGCGCAACGGCTATGCGCCTTCGCTCGCCTGCGGCGGGATTGCAGCGGCTGGAACGCTCGGCCAGATCATTCCCCCGTCCATCGTGTTGGTCATTCTGGGCGATCAGCTCGCCAGTGCCTATCAGAAGGCGCAGATGGAGATGGGCAATTTCGCGCCCGACACCGTTTCCGTCGGCGATCTTTTCGCCGGGGCGCTGCTGCCGGGGCTGATGCTCGTGGGCCTCTATATCGCCTGGCAGATGACGGTGGCGATTATCAGCCCGAAGTCCGCGCCGGCCATGATCGCGGAGGACGACGAGGGCGGCGATATCGATCTCTTCGGCTCGCTGATGCCGCCGGTCGTGCTCATCGTCGCGGTGCTGGGTTCCATTCTGGCGGGTATCGCCACGCCGACCGAGGCTGCGGGCGTCGGGGCCGCCGGTGCGCTGCTTCTGGCCGGAAATCGGCTCAAGGACGGCCCGAGCCGGGCCGTGATGCTGGCCTTTGCAAGCCTCATCGGCCTGTTGGCGCTGACCGCATTCGTCGATCTCAGGCCCATGCGCGATACGATCCCGACCGGCGATTTCGTCGGCATCGTGGTGGCGGTGATCCTGTCGGGCCTGTTTGCGGGAAGCTTCGCGCTGGTGCTCTTCCGCCTGACACGTTCCGGCATGCTGGGCGATGTCTCGCGTCAGGGTGTGCGGATCACCTCGATGGTCTTCGCAATCGTGATCGGGGCGAGTTTCTTCTCGCTGGTCTTCCGCGATCTGGGCGGGGAGGAGCTGGTGAAATCGGCACTCTCGGGGCTTCCGGGCGGTACGCTGGGCGCGGTCATCGCCGTCATGGCGGTGATGTTCGTTCTCGGCTTCTTTCTCGATTTCCTCGAGATCGTCTTCGTCGTCGTGCCGCTGGTCGCGCCGGTTCTGCTGAAGATGGAGATGCCCGACGGCGAATTGATGAGCCCGGTCTGGCTGGCGGTGATGATGGCGGTCAATCTCCAGACATCCTTCCTGACGCCGCCCTTCGGCTTTGCCCTTTTCTATCTGCGCGGCGTCGCGCCGGATGAGGTGCGCACCTCGGCCATCTACAAGGGCATCATTCCCTATGTGTTGCTGCAGATGGGCGCGCTCGCGCTGGTCTGGTTCGTGCCGCAGATCGCGACATGGTTGCCGAAGCTCATATACGGTTGATCCTGCTGTACAATCTGTGATCGCGACGGGCGGGCCTTTGGGCCCGGTCGCCGACGCCGCTCGGCCATCCCGGGGGGCTTGGGAGGGCTATGGTTGTCGTAACGGCGTCAAGAAGAACGGCGCTGCCGCGAATTGACGACGTCAGAAAATCTATCTCTCCGCATGTGATTACGTGGTTGCGACCATGATTTCGTCTTAATGCTTGTTTGATTTGAAAGAATTTCGGCGCAGGTCGGAGTGTCGAAGTATTTCCGGTTTTCGACGCATCAAGCGTCGATTTTCATGACGAACGCACAGGCAGCGGAGCCGTTCGATTTTGCGGGTTTGCGAATTTTGCGAATAAACCATTTGACGCAGCGCACTCCTCTCGTTCACTCTAAGGCTTCATCTCTCGCGAGGCCGCGAACCTGACGGCCATCGTCAACGGCGATTTCTCGATGCGGGCGCAACGCCCGCGAGCGTAGCAACGGGCCCCCAGTCCCGGTTGGCTGGCGCGCGCCGAGCGACGATCCGCGAAATGCACGAATTTCAAATGGGAGACGATATGCGCCTTAAACCGGTTCGCCTTGATGAAAAGTATGACCTCGATGTCGATCAGGTCTTCGTCTCCGGAACCCAGGCGTTGATCCGTCTAGCCCTGATGCAGAAGGCGCTGGACGAAAGGGCCGGTCTCGTCACCGGCGGATATATCACCGGCTATCGCGGCTCGCCGCTCGGCGCGCTCGACCAGCAGTTCGGCCGCGCGAAGAAGCTGCTTGAGCCGCGCGACATCCATTTCCAGCCTGCCATCAACGAAGATCTGGCCGCAACCGCGCTGTGGGGTACGCAGCAGGTTGCGCTACGCGGTGAGGGCCGGGTGCAGGGTGTCTTCGGTGTCTGGTACGGCAAGGGGCCGGGGGTGGACCGCTCCGGCGACGCGTTGCGGCACGCGAATCTGGCGGGAACCTCGCCCCATGGCGGCGTGCTGGCGCTGATGGGCGACGATCACACCTGCGAAAGCTCCACCACCGCGCACCAGTCCGAATATGCCTTTGTCGATGCGATGATCCCGGTGCTGAACCCTGCGGGCATTCAGGAAATGCTGGATTTCGGCCTGCACGGCTGGGCGCTGTCGCGCTTTGCGGGCACGTGGGCGGCGATGAAACTCGTCAAGGACAACGTGGAATCGACCGGGTCCATCGATGGTTCGCTGTCGCGGTTTGCGCCGGTTCTGCCCGACTTTGCCTTCCCGCCGGGCGGGCCGCACATCCGCATCAACGATCCCGCTCTTGCACAGGAAGAGCGGCTTCACGAGGTGAAGCTGCCTGCCGTCATGGCCTATCTGGCGGCGAACGGGCTTGACCGGATCGTCCATTCCGGCGGGCCGAAGGCGCGGATCGGTATCGTGTCCACCGGCAAGAGCTGGCTCGACGTCCTGCAGGCGCTGGACAGCCTCGGCCTCGACGAGGTGGCTTGCGCCAATTACGGCATCCGCCTCTACAAGGTGGGCTGCACATGGCCGCTGGAGCCGGGCGGCATCCGCCGGTTCGCACAAGGGCTGGAGCAGGTCATCGTCGTTGAGGAAAAGCGCGGGCTCATCGAAAGCCAGATGCGCGAGATCCTTTACGGTGCAGCCGATGCGCCCGTCATCGTCGGCAAGCGCGACGAGGCAGGCGAATGGCTGTTCCCGGCCAAGGCCGCGCTCGACGCCAACGACATCGCGATTGCCATCGGCGAGCGCATCGCGCGCGTTGCGCCCAACGAGGGCCTTGTCGCACGCACGAAGGCGCTGGCTGAAGCACAGGCTGCGTGGCGCGCAAGCGAGGATGTGGCCACCCGCACGCCCTATTTCTGCGCCGGTTGTCCGCACAATTCCTCCACGGTGGTGCCGGAAGGCTCGCGCGCCTATGCCGGTATCGGCTGCCATTACATGGTGCAGTGGATGGACCGCAACACCGAGGGCTACACCCAGATGGGTGGCGAGGGTGCCAACTGGGTGGGCGAGGCTCCCTTCTCGGTGCGCAAGCATGTGTTCCAGAATCTCGGCGACGGCACCTACAACCATTCCGGCTATCTGGCGATCCGGGCCGCGGCCGCCAGCAAGGCCAATATCACCTACAAGATCCTCTATAACGATGCGGTCGCGATGACCGGCGGGCAGGCCCATGACGGTGGGCTGACGGTGCCGCAGATCGCGGCGCAGGTTGCCGCGGAAGGCGCGAGCCGGGTCGCCATCGTGACCGACGAGCCGGGCAAATATCCGGCCTCCGTTGGCTGGCCGGAGGGCACGACCATCCAGCATCGAGACGAGCTTGTCGAGGTGGAGCGCGAACTGGCGCAAGTGCCAGGGCTCACGGTGCTGATCTACGATCAGACCTGTGCGGCGGAGAAGCGCCGGCGTCGCAAGCGCGGCACGTTTCCCGATCCCGACCGGCGCGTCGTCATCAACGAACTGGTTTGCGAAGGCTGCGGCGATTGCGGCGTGAAATCTAACTGCGTCGCCATTCAGCCGCTGGAGACGGAACTCGGACGCAAGCGCGAGATCGACCAGTCGAGCTGCAACAAGGACTTCTCCTGCTTGAAGGGCTTCTGCCCGAGCTTCGTCACCGTTGAGGGCGGCAAGCTGCGCAAGAAGCCTGCGGGCGTGCCCGATACGGCGGGGCGGCCGGATGTGACCTCGCTGCCGGAACCGCATTTGGCGGAACTCGGCGACAGTTCCTACGGCATCCTGCTCACCGGCGTGGGCGGTACGGGCGTGGTCACGGTCGGTGCGGTCCTCGGCATGGCGGCGCATCTGGAAGGCAAGGGCATCGGCATCATCGATATGGCCGGTCTTGCCCAGAAGGGCGGGGCGGTCACCAGCCATATCCGCATTGCGAAAGACCCTGCGCAGATCCATTCCATCCGTGTCGGCGCAGGTGCTGCCGATCTCGTCATCGGCTGCGATATCGTGGTGGCGGGGTCGGCCAAGGTGCTGACGGCGGCGGATCCGTCGCGTTCCATCATCGTCGCCAACACGCATGAGACCTATCCCGGCAGCTTCACCCATGATGCCGATTTTTCCCTGCCCTCGCGCCGTCTGGTTCAGGAGCTTCGAGAGCGGGCAAGGCCGGGCGGCTCGCGTTTCGTAGATGCCACGCGCATCGCCACGGCGCTGATGGGCGATGCCATCGCCGCAAACATGTTCATGCTGGGCCTGGCCTGGCAGACGGGCGGCGTGCCGCTTTCGGCTGAAGCCATCGAAAAGGCCATCGAGATGAACGGCGTGGCGGTGGAGATGAACCGCGATGCGTTCCGCTGGGGGCGGATGGCGGCCCATGATCTCGACGCCGTGGAGGCTCTTTTGAAGCGCCCTGCGGCGTCAGGCGTTCACGGCGGCGACTTCCGGCGTCTGTCTGAAACGCCGGAGGAAATGATCGAGCGCCGCACGCGCTTCCTCGTCGATTATCACGGCGCATCCTACGCCGAGGCCTTCACCGAGCGGCTTTCGAAGCTCCGGCAGGCGGAAGAAGAGGCGATGCCCGGCTCCACGGTGCTGGTGGAGGCGGCTGCGCGCAATCTCTTCAAGCTGATGGCGATCAAGGATGAATACGAGGTCGCCCGGCTCTACACGGACGGTTCTTTCCTGCGTCAGCTGGAAGGGCAGTTCGAAAGCTGGTCCAGGGTGAAGCTGCATCTGGCTCCGCCCATCCTCGGCGGCATCGATCCGGCCACCGGAGAGGCGAAGAAGCGGACCTTCGGGCCTTGGATCTTGCCGGTCCTGAAGGTGCTGGCGCGCATGCGGCGCATTCGCGGCACGGCGATCGATCCCTTCGCGCGCTTTGCCGACCGCAGGATGGAATACGCCCTTCGCGACGACTACATGTTTGTGCTCGATGAAGTGGCCGCCGCACTCGATGCGGACAATCACGCCGCAGCGGTCGAGCTTGCCGCGTGGCCGGAGACGATCCGCGGCTACGGGCATATCCGGCGGGAAGCGATGGAAGCCGCGCAGCCGCTGCGCGACGGGTTGCTCGATGCGTTCCGTCGGCGCGAACCGCTGGCGGCCGCAGCCCAGTAAGATGTCTGCAGGTGGGGGCGACCCCATCTGCAAACGTCTCCAATCATCGTCTCGATAACCGGCCAAGGGCGTGCCGCGGGGGAGGCTGCGCGCTCTTTCCCGCAATAATTCCTGACATTTGTCCGCCAATCCGCCCCTGTCCGGACCCGGCATGGTTGCAGCGACGTGGCGTGCGTCTGGCAATGCGGCTTGTGCGTCGCATCAAACCTTCTGCCTCAATTTGTTGCGGAGGGAAATGGACACACGCATGCATTGCACCTGACCTTGCTAGAATCATCAATGGAAAACAGTCATATAGCCTAAATTACGTAGGGTATTAACGAGTTAAGTATTTTGCGTCGCAATAATATTCTGCATTGCGATAATATCTCTGTTTTTGCGTAAACAATATGCAATCAGATAAATTCACATCTATTAACGTAAGAGGGGCTTGATATTCGTGTTAGGCTCCGCCCATTATTCATTCACAAACAAAACAAATACCCGCTTTTAAAGATCACCTTCAGCGGGAAACGATATGAGGGAACGCATGACGGAAGCGGTTACGGCCGCGGCCGGGAGGGTCAGCGTCTCGAAAACCGGTGCGCCGGAAGCTAAGGCTTCAGTGGCGCCCATGGCAACGCAACCGAAAGTCGGTGCGGGCCATTCGAGTGAAGATACCTTTCCGAAGTTGCTGCTGCGCAATGCGCGCATTCGAGGACAGAAGCCGGCGATCCGGAAAAAGGATCTCGGTATCTGGCAGGCATGGACCTGGGAAGACGTGCATGACGTGGTGCGCGACTTCTCGCTCGGGCTGACGGGGCTCGGTTTCAAGCCGGGCGACAAGCTCGCCATCGTGGGCACGAACCGGCCGCGGCTCTACTGGTCGATGGTGGCGGCGCAGTCGCTTGGCGGTGTCCCGGTGCCGGTCTATGCCGATTCCGTGGCCGAAGAGATGGCCTATGTGCTGGAGCATGCGGGCGTTCGTTTCGCGGTGGTGGAAGATCAGGAGCAGGTCGACAAGCTTCTCTCCATCGCCGACAAGCTGCCCGCGCTGGAGCAGATCGTCTACGACGAGACGCGGGGCCTGCGCGACTATGATCACGGTCACCTGCATTCCTTCGAGGCGGTGACGGATGCGGGGCGTGCGGCGCGCTTTGCCCAGCCCAATGCGGAAGCCGACTGGCTTGAGCGGATCGGCAAGGGCAAGGGCGACGACCTTTCCATCATTCTCTACACGTCGGGCACGACCGGGCGTCCCAAGGGCGTGATGCTCTCGCATGAGAACCTCGTCATCTCCGCCGGAAACGCCAATGCATTCGATCAGCTTGGCGAGAGCGAGGAGACGCTGGCCTATCTGCCGCTCGCCTGGATCGGCGATTATGTCTTTTCCGTCGCCCAGTCCTACATCGCCGGCTATTGCGTGAACTGTCCGGAAAGCCCGGAAACCGCGCTCGACGACCGGCGCGAGATCGGACCGACCTATTTCTTCGCGCCGCCGCGCGTTTTCGAAGGTCTTCTGACGCTCATCATGGTGCGCATGGAAGATGCCGGGCGCGTCAAGAAGAAGATGTTCGACTACTTCATGGACGTGGCGCGGCGTTCGGGCGAAAAGATCCTGAACGGCGAACCGGCGCCCATCTCCGAGCGTCTTCTCTACTGGCTCGGCGAGTTCCTCGTTTACGGCCCGATGAAGAACCGTATGGGCTTCTCGCGGCTAAAGGTGGGTTATACGGCGGGCGAGGCCATCGGGCCGGAAATCTTCCGCTTCTACCGTTCGCTGGGCCTCAACCTGAAACAGCTCTACGGCCAGACGGAAGCCAGCGTCTATATCGCGATGCAGCCGGACGGCGAGATCCTCGGCGACAGCGTGGGCAAACCCGCGCCGGACGTGGAGATTAGAATCGCCGACAATGGCGAGATCCTCTATCGCAGTCCCGGCACCTTCGTCGGCTACTACAAGGACGAGGAGGCCACCCGCGCCACCAAGACGGAGGACGGCTGGGTTCATGCGGGCGATGCGGGCTTCTTCACCGAAGAGGGCCATATCAGGATCATCGACCGCGCCAAGGACGTGGGACGACTTTCAGACGGCGCTCTGTTCGCGCCCAAGTATCTGGAAAACAAGCTCAAGTTCTTCCCCAACATCAAGGAAGCGGTGGCCTTCGGCGATGGGCGCGACAAGGTTTGCGTCTTCATCAACATCGATCTGACTTCGGTGGGAAGCTGGGCGGAGCGCAACAACGTCAACTACGCCAGCTATCAGGAATTGGCCGCCAATCCGCGCGTCTACGAGATGATCGAGGCGCATGTGGATCAGGTGAACCGCGATCTTGCGGGTGAGCCGCTGATGGCGGGCGCGCAGATCCATCGTTTCCTCGTGCTGCACAAGGAACTGGATGCCGATGACGGGGAACTGACCCGCACGCAGAAGGTGCGCCGCTCCTTCATCGCGGATCGTTACGGGCCGTTGATCGAGGCGCTTTACGAAGGCGCCGTCCACAAGCATGTGGTGACCGAGGTCACCTTCGAGGACGGCCGCAAGGGGTCCATCGAAGCGAACGTGGAAATCCGCGACATGAAAACCTACCCGGCCAGGGGTGACGGCGTCAGGGAGGCGGCGGAATGAACGCGCATGTGGATCCGGCAGAGGCCCGCGTCCCGACGGGCAAGGACGAGCTTCTGCTGAAGGTGGACAACGTCTCGCTGTATTTCGGCGGCGTGAAGGCCATTACCAACATCTCCTTCGACATCCGCAAGGGCGAGATCCGCGCGATCATCGGGCCCAACGGTGCGGGCAAGACGTCGATGCTCAATGTCATCAACGGCTTCTATCACCCGCAGGTCGGTACGATCACCTGGCGCGGCGAGGTCAGGCGCAAGATGAAGCCCTACGAGGCGGCCAGCCAGGGCATCGCGCGCACGTTCCAGAACGTGGCGCTCTTCAAGGGCATGACCACGCTCGACAACATCATGTCGGGGCGCACGCTCGCCATGCGGCGCAATTTCTTGTGGCAGCTCCTGCGCCACGGGCCTGCGCTGGACGAGGAAATCGCCCATCGCCGCCGCGTGGAGGAAATCATCGATTTCCTCGAGATCGAGCACATCCGCAAGACGCCTGTGGGGCGCCTGCCCTATGGCTTGCAGAAGCGGGTGGAGCTTGGCCGGGCGCTCGCCATGGAGCCGGAGCTTCTTCTTCTGGATGAACCCATGGCGGGCATGAACCTGGAAGAGAAAGAGGACATGAGCCGCTACATCGTCGACGTGAACGAGCAGTTCGGCACGACGATCGCGCTTATCGAGCATGACATGGGCGTGGTGATGGATCTTTCCGACCGCGTGGTGGTGCTCGATTACGGCAAGAAGATCGCGGACGGTCCGCCCGATGAGGTCAAGTCCAATCAGGACGTGATCGACGCCTATCTCGGCGTGGCGCATTGAGGGTGGACGAATGACCAGCAAACGCACCGACGCGCCGGGCGCGTCATCTTCGCGGCGTCCGGATCTTGCCTGCGCCTTTCCCTCAGGGCTGAAAACGACAAACGAAGGGCGAGGTTCGACCCATGCTCTATGACATCTTCATCGACCCCTTCATGCAGATGGCGGCGCAGCCGGACTTTCTGCTTCAGGTGCTGTGGGAAGGCTTCGTCGCGGGTATTCTCTACGCGCTGATCGCACTCGGCTTCGTGCTGATCTTCAAGGCTTCGGGCGTGTTCAACTTCGCGCAGGGCATCATGGTGGTGTTCGCGGCGCTGACGCTGGTGGGCCTTTATGAAAACGGCGTGCCCGCCTATCTGGCGCTGTTGCTCGCCATCGGCGTGATGGGGCTGCTCGCCTACACCGTGGAGCGGGTCGTCATGCGGCCGCTCGTCAATCAGCCGGAAATCATCCTGCTGATGGCGACCATCGGCATGACCTATTTCCTCATCGGTTTCGGCGAGTTCGTCTTCGGCGGCGAGCCCAAGGCGATGATCACCGAGGAACTGGGCCTGCCCACGGGCTCCACCGCCTTCGAGATCGGCGAGCGGGGGCTTCTCATCCTCCAGCACATCGATATCGCGGCCGCCGTCATCGCCATCATCATGGTGGCCGGGCTCGGCATCTTCTTCAACAAGACGCGGATCGGCCGGGCGCTGCGTGCGGTGGCAGACGACCATCAGGCGGCCTTGTCGGTCGGCATCTCGCTGAACCAGATCTGGGCCATCGTGTGGTTCGCCGCGGGCATCGTGGCGCTGACCACCGGCATCATGTGGGGCGCGCGGTCCGACGTGTCCTTCGCGCTGGAAATCATCGCCTTCAAGGCGCTTCCCGTTCTGATCCTCGGCGGCTTCACCTCCATCCCCGGCGCGATTGTCGGCGGTCTTGTCATCGGCTTCGGCGAGAAGATCGGCGAGATCTACTGGGGGCCGCTGGTGGGTGGCAGCATCGAGAGCTGGCTCGCCTACATCATCGCGCTGATCTTCCTGCTGTTCCGGCCGCAGGGCATGTTCGGCGAACGCATCATCGAGAGGGTGTAGGGCCATGTTCTATCGTGAAGCAGGTCAGTTCAAGACGACCTATCAGGCCGATCAGGCGATCTTCCCGCTCAGCCAGGACCGCATCGGTATTGCCGTCATCGCGGCCGTGGCCTTCGTGGGCGTGCCGGCGCTGGCGAGCGACTTCTTTCTCACCTCGGTGATGACGCCGTTCCTGATCTTTGCGCTGGCCGCCATCGGGCTCAACGTGCTGACGGGCTATGCGGGGCAACTGTCGCTTGGAACCGGCGCGTTCATGGGTGTGGGGGCCTATGCCGCCTACAAGATCACCTCGATCTTTCCTGACGCCAACATCATCTTCGTGCTTTTGGCGTCGGGGATCTTTTCCGCCGCCATCGGCGTGGTCTTCGGTCTGCCGTCGCTGCGCATCAAGGGGCTCTATCTGGCGGTGACGACACTCGCCGCGCAGTTTTTCCTCGAATGGTGCTTCATCCGCATTCCCTGGCTCTACAACAGCAACGCCTCGGGCGCGATCGAGGTGCAGCAGCGCGAAATGGCGGGCATCATCGTGACCGGGCCTGCGGCGACCCCGCTGACCCAGTATTTCATCGTGCTGTGCGTGACCGTGGCGCTCACCTGGTTCGTCTCCAACCTGATCCGTGGGCGGATCGGGCGACAGTGGATGATGATCCGCGACATGGATATCGCGGCCGAGCTTATCGGCGTGCGTCCACTCACCGCCAAGCTCTCCGCCTTCGCCGTCTCGTCCTATCTGTGCGGCGTGGCGGGGGCGATGATGGTCTTCTTCTGGCTGGGGGCGGCGGAGCCGTCGGCCTTTGCGATCTCGCTGTCGTTCCAGGTGCTGTTCATGACGATCCTGGGCGGGCTCGGAAGCCTGATCGGCTCCTACATGGGGGCGGCCTTCATCTGGATCCTGCCGGTGGCGCTTCGCGTGGTGCTGCCCTCCGTCGGTTTCGAGGTGGCGGCGGAAACGGTCGAGCACCTGACTTTCATGATCGTCGGCGCGCTGATCATCTTCTTTCTCATCACCGAGCCGCACGGGCTTGCCCGGTTGTGGCAGCTCGCCAAGGAGAAGCTGCGCTACTGGCCGTTCCCCTATGGCTGATCCTGCGCCGGATCCCGCATCCGATCCGCGCAAACTTCACCCGGGCATGGAGCCGGCCCGGCCGTGATGCTGAGAGGCTCCAACCCGGACAACGATTCCGGAGGAAGGGAGGAAACGATGAAGAACACCTTTTTGGCCACGGGCCTCGCTGCGGCGGTTATCGCCGGCAGCTTCGCCGTCCCGGCCGCGCAGGCGGAAGACAGTCTCTATGTTCCGCTGTTCACCTACCGTACCGGTCCCTATGCGGGCTCCGGTATTCCGATCGCCAACGGCATGTCGGACTATTTCGCCATGCTCAATGCGCGTGACGGCGGCATTGGCGGCGTGAAGATCGATTATGAAGAGTGCGAGACCGGCTACAACACCCAGAAGGGCGTGGAGTGCTACGAGACGGTCAAGCCGAAGAATCCGATGATGATCACGCCGTATTCGACCGGCATCACACTTCAGGTGATCCCGAAGGCGTCGGTCGACCGCATCCCGGTTCTCTCCATGGCCTACGGCCTTTCGGCCGCCGCTATCGGCAAGACCTTTCCGTGGATCTTCAACGCACCCGATACCTATTGGGACGGCGCTTCGGCGATCATCAAGGATATCGCGCGTCGGGAGGGCGGTCTTGAGGGTCTGAAGGGCAAGAAGATCGGCTACATCTTCCTCGATGCGGGCTACGGCCGCGAGCCGATCCCGCTGCTGGAGAGCCTTGCCAAGGAATTCGGGTTCGAGATGACCCAATATCCGGTGCCGGGCAAGGAAATGCAGAACCAGTCCTCGCAGTGGCTGAACGTGCGTCGTGACCGTCCCGACTACATGATCATGTGGGGCTGGGGCGCGATGAACCCGACCGCGGTCAAGGAAGCGACCAAGATCCGTTATCCGATGGATCGCTTCTACGGCGTGTGGTGGTCCGGCGGCAACGACGATGCGGCAGCCGGCGGCATGGCCGCCAAGGGGTACCGCACGCTCAACTTCAACGGCGTGGGGCAGGACTACGGCGTCATTCAGGACATCAAGAAGTATGTCGTGGATGCGGGCAAGAGCCAGGTCGAACCCGCAAAGTTCGCCGACAACCTCTACAACCGCGGTGTCTACAACGCCATGCTGATCGCCGAGGGCATCCGTGCGGGGCAGAAGTACTCCGGCAAGGCGATGGTGACGGCCGAGGACGTGCGCAACGGTCTGGAGACGCTCAACCTCGACGAGGCGCGCATCCAGGAAATGGGCATGACCGACTTCATGGCTCCGCTGAAGATGTCCTGCGAGGACCACAACGGTCACGGCCCGCTCTACATCGTGGAATGGGACGGCAAGGACTGGCAGAAGGCGAGCGACTGGTTCGAGCCGATGAACGAGGTCGTCCAGCCTCTGCTCGAGGCGGCAGCCCAGGACTACGTCGCGTCCAATTCTCCGTGGCCGGAGCGTGACGTGCCCTGCGCCCAGTAAGGCGCGGCTTGCGGGAAACCGCATGACATTCGACGACCGGGACGCGGGCGATCCGCCCGCGTCTCCTTCTCAAGCATCGGGACGGCGGGCATCGGAATGGCTGGAAGCGGCCTCCCGGCAGGAACGGCAGTCCCTCAGGAACGGCGACCATGACGCAGCACGCAACCCAAGCCGCCAGTGAAGTTGCTGGCGACACGATCCTCGCGGTCAACAACATCGAGGTGATCTACGATCACGTCATTCTCGTGCTCAAGGGCGTGTCGCTGAGCGTGCCCAAGGGGGGCATCGTGGCGCTTCTGGGCGCGAACGGGGCCGGCAAGACGACCACGCTCAAGGCGATCTCCAATCTCCTGCGCGCCGAGCGCGGCGACGTCACCAAGGGCAATATCCGCTTTCACGGCGAAGAGGTTCAGGCGCTTTCGCCGAACCAGCTCGTGCGCCGCGGCTGCATTCAGGTGATGGAGGGCCGACATTGCTTCGGCCATCTGACGATCGAGGAAAATCTGCTGACCGGCGCCTATACCCGCAAGGACGGGGCGGCTGCGATCCGCGAGGATCTTGAGATGGTCTACAACTATTTCCCCCGTCTGCGAGAACGCCGCCAGAGCCAGGCCGGCTACACCTCCGGCGGCGAGCAGCAGATGTGTGCCATCGGGCGTGCGCTGATGTCCCGGCCCGACATGATCCTGCTGGATGAGCCCTCCATGGGCCTCGCGCCGCAGCTTGTCGAAGAGATTTTCGAGATCGTGAAGGAACTGAACAGCGAGCAGGGGGTGTCTTTCCTGCTGGCGGAGCAGAACACCAATGTGGCGCTGAAATACGCGACCTACGGCTACATTCTGGAAGCGGGCCGCATTGTGCTCGACGGCGAGGCCAGCGCACTTCGCGAGAACGAGGACGTGAAGGAGTTCTATCTCGGCGTGGGCGGCGAGGGACGGCGCTCCTTCAAGGCCGTGAAGCACTACAAGCGCCGCAAGCGCTGGCTGGCCTGAGGAGGCGGGGACGTTCTCGGTCTGTCGGTCGCCCGCGATCTCGCAAGGCGTGCGGTCGTACCCCCTCTCCCACGGGGAGAGGGTTGGGGTGAGGGGATGGGATGTTGCGTGGATACGTTAGGCCTGTCACCCCTCACCCGGCGCATTCGCGCCGACCTCTCCCCTCGGGAGAGGTGATGGGGCCGGTCTCTTCTTCGCCGCGTCGGGCTTTGCGTTGAGGTTGTCGTCTCCGGCCTGTCGTTTGTCCGCGATCTCGCAAGGCGGACGATGGTACTCCCTCTCCCATGGGGAGAAGGCTGGGGTGAGGGGATGGGATCTCTCATGGATACGGAAGATCCCGATCCCCCTTACACAGAGCTTCGCTCCGGCTTCTCCTCTTGGGAGAGATGCGCGCGGGCTTTTCCTTTTCGCTGACCCCTGCCACCATGCATCCGACGTCTTTTCTGCCAGAACGCCGCCCTTGGGAACTTTCATGCCGAACCGGACTTTCGCCGCCCTCGCGGGCCTGCTGATCGCGCTTCCGCTTGCCGCGCGCGCCGAAGTGCCGCTTGAGGGAAGCTTCGTCGCCCGCCTTGCCTGCCCGGCCACGCAGAACATCAAAGCCGGGACCAATCCCGGCAACGTGATGACGCAAGCGGGGCGCAGCTATCCGATCCATGCCGCCAACCGGCGCGATGCGACCCACTACCGGATCGAGGTCGAAGGCGCGGAGCCGCGGCTGCGCTGGGTGGCCGCCGGGTGCGGCGCGCATGTTGCAAAAGGCGGGGCGAGTACGGCGAAACCGGCCATGCCACGGCCTTCCGCGCCTGCGTCCGGACTTCGCTCCAAACCGCGCCCGCAGCCTTCCTGGCATGAGGCGGGGGTGCCGGAATATCTGCTGGCGATCACATGGGCACCGGCCTTTTGCGAAACCCATCGTTCCAAGCCGGAATGCCGGAGCCAGTCGCCGGGGCGCTACGATGCGCGGCACCTGTCGCTGCACGGGCTGTGGCCGCAACCCATCGGCAACTTCTACTGCAATGTGCCTGCGCGCCAGAGATCGATCGACGAAGATGGGCGCTACGGTTCGCTCGACCCGATCCGGCTCAGGCCTGAGACCCGCACACAGCTTGAACGCGTCATGCCCGGCACGCGCTCCAACCTTCACCGCCATGAATGGGTGAAGCACGGAAGTTGTTTCGGCGACGGGGACCCGGACGCCTATTTCCGGGCCTCGATTGCCATGATGGATGCGATCAATGCCTCCGCCGTGCGCGATCTTCTGGCGGCCAATGTGGGAGGCCGGGTCACGGCGCGCAGCATCCGCAACGCCTTCAATGACGCCTTCGGCGAAGGGGCGGGATCGCGGGTCGCAATCACTTGCGACAGGGGTATGATCCGGGAGCTGCGGATCGAACTGCGCGGTCAGGTGGAGGGACATACGTCTCTGGCCGACCTGATCCATTCCGCGGAGCCGGTGCCTGCGGCCAGGAGCAATTGCCGAAGCGGGCGAGTGGACCGGGCCGGCTTCGACCGCTGAGGCGCGGGGTATTCGCACAAGGGACGGGGGAGGTCTTCGACGCTTTCTCTACGCCCCTGAACAGGAATTTCGGGCCGGGAGGAGACGAGAGCCGGATGAGTGAGAAATTCGATACACGTGAGACGCGCAATCCTGAGGAACGCGAGGCGGATCTCTTCCGGCGGCTGCCGGGATTTCTTTCAAAGGCGGTTTCCGCGGCGCCCGGTCTTGCCGCGCATCTGGCGGACATCGACCCGGCCGAGGTTACCTCGCGCGAGGCTCTGGCCCGCTTGCCGGTGCTGCGAAAGCCTCAGTTGATGGCTGCCCAGAAGGCGAATCCGCCTTTCGGCGGCTTTGCCGCGATGGGTCGCCCGCCGGAGCGGGTGTTCCTGTCGCCGGGGCCTGTGTGGGAGCCGCAAAGCGCAGGCGCCGATCCGTGGGGCGCAGCGCGCGCGCTTTATGCGGCGGGTTTCCGGCCCGGCGACGTCGTGCACAATTCTTTCGCCTATCACATGACGCCGGGCGGCTTCATTCTCGATCTGGGCGCGCGGGCGCTGGGCTGCACGGTCTTTCCCGCAGGCACCGGCATGACGGAGATGCAGGCACAGGCTGCCGCGGCTTTGAAACCACGTGGCTGGTGCGGCACGCCGGATTATCTCAAGGCCATTTTGGAAAAGGCCGAGGAGCTTGGCCTCGACTGTTCCTCCATCAAGGTGGCGCAGGTCTCCGGCGGGGCGCTTTTCCCCTCTCTTCGCGACGAATATGCCGCGCGCGGGGTTGCCGTCACCCAGTGCTACGCCACCGCCGATCTCGGCGTCATCGCCTATGAAACGGAAGCGCAGCAGGGTCTCGTTCTCAACGAGGATTTCATCCTTGAGGTCGTGCGTCCGGGAACCGGCGATCCGGTGGGCGACGGCGAGGTGGGCGAGATCGTCGTCACCTCCTTCAATGCCTCCTATCCGCTGGTGCGCTTCGGTACGGGCGACATGACGAAGGTGGTGGCGGGGCAGTCGCCCTGCGGACGCACGAACACGCTGATCGCGGGCTGGATGGGGCGGGCCGACCAGCGCACCAAGGTCAAAGGCATGTTCGTCGATCCCGAACAGGTGGCGCAGGTGATGAAGCGCCACCCGGAGATCGCGCGGGCGCGTCTGGTGGTCTCGCGCGCCGAGGAGCAGGACGTCATGAGCCTGAAATTCGAGGCGGAGCCCGGTGCGGAAGTCTCCTGCGATGCGGTGGGGGCCTCCATGCGCGAGGTGACGAAGCTCGGCAGTTTCGTGGAAGAGGTCGCCCCTGGTTCCCTGCCCAATGACGGCAAGGTCATCGAGGATGCGCGCGATTATGATTGATCGGGCGCATCCGGCTTGTCGCTGACGGCGGGCGGCTTGGGAATGTGACGGCGGATGATCTGGTGCGCGGGGATCTCGATGGTGAACATCGTCCCCGCGCCATCGGGGTTCGCGGATGCCGATATCTCCCAGCCGTGCCCCTCCACGATCGACTTGGCGATGGCCAGACCTATACCGACTTCACCGGCGATCTGGTCGGCGCTCGTGCGCAAGGGGCTGTTGCGCGCGAAGGGTTCGAAAATGCGATCCGCTTGCGTGCCGGGCAACCGCGAGCCGCTGTCGGTGATGGTGAGGCGTGCGCAGCCCTGTTCTGAGAGTTCGCTTTCGATCTTCACGATGCGCGGACCCACGTCGCCATTGCCCGACAGGGCAAAGCCCAGAAGGTGATGGAAGAGGCTGGCCAGCGACTTCGGGTCGCCGGTCACCTGCGGGAGATCGTTGGTCTCGATCTCGGCTTTGATCGGTGTTTCGAGGGAGGCCAGCGTCTCGGTCACCAACTGGTTCAGATCGACGGGCAGGCGCTGGACGCCGCGCTGGGTTTCCCGGGTGTAGGTCTGAAGATCGCTGACGAGTTTGCTCAGGCGCTCGGAAGACCGGTGGATGACGGTCAACGGATGGCGCACGTCTTCGTCTTCGCTCCCGGCGAGGGTTTCGGTGAGGACTTCACCGAAAAGGCGGATTTTGCGCAGCGGTTCCTGAAGATCGTGGGCGGCGATGGCGTTGAAGCGCTTCAATCCCTCGTTGGTGCGGCGCAGGCCCTCGTTGAGCCGGGCGAGCGAGCGCTGGGCGCGATTGCGGTCGGTGACATTGTTGATCACGGCGAGCACGGAGAAAGAAGATCTGTTCGTTTCCACCAGTGTGGACGCTTCCACCTCCACCAACGTGCCGTCGGCGCGGACGCAGGTAAAGGGCACGTCGACATAGGGATGCTCGGTCAGGTTGAACATATTGTCCGGAAGATCTCTTTTGCTGGCCTCCGTCAGATAGTCTGCAGTGGGTTTTCCGAGAACCTCCTCGCGCGTATAGCCGAGCGTGTCGACCCAGGTCTTGTTGACGTCGGTAATCCGCAACTCGGCATCGAGGGTCTGCATCATGATCGGCGAGTTCTGGTAGATGAAGCGGTATTTCTCCTCGCTCGCGCGCAGTTCCGCGATCTTGCGACGGCGCATGAGCGCATAGGACAGCCATTGCACCAGAATGCGGATGAGCTGGATGTCTTCGTCGGAGAAGGGTCTGTCGCGGGCGTCCGGCGAGGCGAAGCTGAGCGCGCCGTAAAGCTCTCCGTCGAGGTGGATTTCCGCACTCAGGAAGCTGCGCATGTTCAGCCGCTTGCGGAAGAGGCTGTCAGCGTAGGCGGTTTCGTCGATGTCCTGAATGGCGACGATGCTGCCGCGCGAATGGGTGATGGAGGTGTAGGAATATTCGATAGGTACGGTCGAGCCGATGGGCGATATGTCGTGGCGGACCTGAAATTCCGCCGTGACGCCTTCTGGGCTTAGACGGCTGATGACGCCGGCGGTCATTTTGAAATAGGCATGGCCGATCTGAAGAATCCCCTCCACCACCTCGTCGGTGTCGAGCGAGCGGTCGTTGGTGATGCGGATCAGGTCTTCCAGCGTCTCGTTGTAGCGATACTCCTCCGTGACGTCCCAGAACAGGATCAGGATCGTTTCCAGTGCGCCGTCCTTGTCGAATTTTCCCGTCAGCTGCCAGATACGCCGCCTTTCGCGGTCGTGCAGGATCTGCAGCATCGGAGGCGTGGTCAGGTTCGGCTTTTCCGGGGTGAGGCGGGCGAAGAAGTGCCGGCTCGTCTGCGCCGTTTCCTCGTTGATCCGCTCGAAGAACGGGCGGCCCGTGATCCGCTCAAGCTCCAGCCCGAACGCCTCGCAATAGGCGTCGTTGGCCTCCAGCATGATCCCGTCCGCCGTCACGAGCGAGGCGGGAATAGGTAAAGCATCCATCGACGCCAGATGCGGTGCCATGTCGGTCTGGTCAGTGCTGGATCCGTCCTTAGCCACTTATGACGTCCTGTCCTTGCCGGGGGCGGTCGCCTCATCTGCGTTTGTCGCGGGCCCTGCCGGCGTGTTGGTCCGGATGATGAACTCGGTGCCCTGATGGTCCTCGCGCCTTTGCGCGGTGACCGTCCAGCCGTGTCCCTCGACAATGGAGCGTACGAGAGCCAGCCCGATGCCGGTGCCGGTCGTGCGGGTGGCGTGGAGGCGGACGAAGGGCTCGAAAACCTCCTCCTCCGAACCTTCCGGCAATCCGATCCCGTTATCGCGGACAACGATCTCGCGGGCGCCTTGTGCGGACACGCGGGCAAGTACCTCCACCTTCGGAGAGCGATCCGGGTGGCGGTATTTCAGGGCGTTCAGAATGAGATTGTGAAAGACCCGCTGGAGCGGGACCGCATCGCCGGTGACTTGCGGCAGGGACCCGATCGTCACCGTCGCGCCGGTTTCGCGGATCAGCAGGGCCATATCGCCGACCGCTTCCCCTATCAGCGGTTCCAGATCGACCGGGTCGTTTGCATAGCCGCGTTCGCTTTCGCGCGAAAACGCCAGCAGGTCGCGCACCAGCCGGGACAGCCGCTCGGCGGCGCGGGTGACCACCTCAAGGGCGTGGCGGGCTTCCGGATCGCTGTTTTCCGGCAGGTGCTTGTCGAGTTGGTCGCCATAGAGACGTATCTTGCGCAGCGGTTCCTGCAGGTCGTGGGCGGCGACCGTGTTGAAACGCTTGAGGTCTTCGTTGGCACGCATGATGGCGCGGTTGGCGGCGTTCATTTCCTCCCGCAACCTGTTGCGTTCGCTCATGTCCATCCACACGCACAGGACGGGCAGGTCTTCGGCGGAAACGGCCAGCGAGGAAAGCTGCGTGGCGAAGATGACGCCGTCGCGCGTGACGAAATCGAGGTTCTGGGTGGCAATCGTCAGCGGCTGACGGTCGAGCGGTTCGGCTTTAAGCGCCTCTCGCGATTGCGGGGTGAAGAAGTCGGCGAGATCGCGTCCGGTCACCTCGCTCAGGCTGTAGCCGAGCCGGTCCAGCCAGGTCGCGTTGACGTCGAGCAGGCGGCCCTGCTTGTCGACGACAGCCATCATGGTCGGCGCGCGTTCGAAAATCCGGTGATAACGTTCCGCGCTCACCTGAAGCCCGACATAGAAGAAATGCTGTTCCAGCGTATAACCCAGCCAGCGGGCGATCAGCCGGCAGAACTGGATCTGCTTGTCGGAGAAGGGGGCCTTGCGCGGCTTCAGCGTGCCGAAGTTGATGATCCCGTAGAAGCGGTCGCCGACATAGACTTCCGAAGCGATGACGCTTTGCAGCGGCAGGTTCTCGTAGAAGGGATAGGTGACGTATTCCGTCTCGCGGATGTCGTGAATGGCGACGACGGGCCCGGCGCGCAGGACCAGATCCACATAGGATCTCTCACGCGGGAAGGCGTGGCGCTCGCGCAGGTGATCGAGATGAAAATTGAGCACCAGCGGGTTGGCCTGATCGCCTTCCAGCCGGGTGATGCCCGCAAGGTCGGCGTCGAAATATTTCACGCCCACCGCCAGGATCATGCGCGCACGCTCTTCCTGGCTCTTCCCGACATCGTTGGAGATGCGCATCAGGTCTTCCAGCGCATTCCGATAGCGCAACTCTTCAGAGATGACCCGGCCGATCGCCACCACGTCGATCAGCTCGCCAAGCGAATCAAAGCGCCCCTTAAGGCCCCATTGCGCCCAGCAATTGCGTCCGTGCCCGTCCGTAACGGGAAAGTCCATGACGGTGTCAGGTCTCTCAACCGTCAGACTGGCAATTGTATTGCGAATCCGGTTGTGGCTCGGTGACGGAACGAAATCGAGAAGATTTCGGTCGGGCTCAAGCGGCTTTCCGCTGCGGAAGATAACACAATAGTGATGGTTGGCGAAAGAGATCGTGCTGTCGGGCCTCAATCGCAATACCGGTGTGGGAAGCAAATTGAGGTCGAAGTAAATTGGCGGCTTTCTGTCGATCCCGGCAACCGTTCGGCACTTTTGCAATGATTAACGCCCTTTTCGGCTCTCTTGCACAATGCTGATTCTATTGTGGAACCTGTCCAATCGACACTATAGTATTTTGTAACGGAGTGGGAAGCTGTCTGTGCGACAATGCCACCGATAGAACATGGCAATCGCCTTGTTGTTTTTAACGTTGAGGTTTCTGGCTCATGGGTACCGCGTCGGACAAGAAAGAACATGCAGATCCGTTGGTGGATGCGCGTGTCTTGTTGGTCGAAGATGACCCCGACGATATTCTGGTCATAAAGCGCTCCTTGCGGGATGCGCCGATACGGCTGGAGTTGAAAGTCTGCGAGGACGGTCGCGAGGCGTTCGAATATCTTGAACAGGCCGCCGCCGACGAGAATGCGCCGCCCGATCTGATCATCCTCGACCTGAACATGCCGGTGGTGGACGGTACGACCTTCCTGCACAAGCTGCGTGCTCACGGGAGGCTGCATTCGGTTCCCGTCTGCGTGCTGACCACGGCGACGGATGAGGAAACCATCCGTCGCGCCTATGAAAGCGGGGCCAATGCTGTGGTCTCCAAGGTCGACACGCTGGAAGGCATGAGCGCGATCCTCAACACCATCGTGGAGTTCTGGTTCTCCACGGCGCGGCGCTACTATCTGGACTAGGCCGCCTTGCTATTGATTTTCGAGTAGACCCGGCTCAGGCTTGCCAAGGGCGGCGGCGCAAAATCGGTGGTGCCGGACTTTGAGCCGCGAGGGGTCACGTCCTCCCGCCGCCTTCATCATGCATCATCGAAATGTTTTCCGTAGTCCTCGCACCGGCGCGTTTGTGCCGCCGCCGGAGGAACGCCTTCGCCCCGGCCGCGTCAACGCGCGGGCAGGTGGAGCAGGCGCGCGGGGGGCTGGCGCTGACGCTCGTCGAGCGTTCCGTAGATGCGGCGCGCGCGCGAGGCGGAAGAAAAGCGACGGTTCCAGATCGCGCCTGCGGCATCGATGCGGTCGTTGAGAATGCGAGCGGTGCAGGGTGTGACGACGATGCCGTCGAAGCCGAGTGCGCCTGCGCTCCTGACCTGATCGCGGTCGACGCGGTCGGTGCTCAGCATCGCGGTCATGTTGCGAAACTTCGGCTCGGTCGCCTGGCGCAAGGCGCGGATCAGGCAGCCGATGGCGGGAAGGCCCAGCCGTCGGTCGATGAGCATGAGGTCGAACCGCCGGGCGGCCAGCGCCACCAGGGCATCGGAGAGGTTGCCGATGTCCACCGTGCAGTCGCAGCCGATCTCCGCAACCATGGCCGTCATCCGCTTGCGGCCGAAAATCTGCGGATCGATGATCAAGACGTCCCCGAGGCCGTCGCCATCGAACGGGTCGTTCAATGCCATGGCGCCTGTCCTTGTCTTTGTCGCGTCGCCGGTGCGCTGTTGGCCGCAATCTTGGTGGGCAAGTCTGAAAAATGCTTAAAGATCAGTCTATTGGATAATGCTTAAGTCCTAGCTCGCATGTGCGGCGAAGATCATGGCCGTCCACCTGCGGCCGGCATGGCGCGGGCTTGCGATTTGCGCTATGTCTTCGCGGGCAGGCGCATGGCACAGACGGGTGGAAAACGGAAGCACAGGGAGGCATTGCTTGCTGCTTCGCACCAAGCAGATCCATTGCGCAAGAGCATGCCCAAAGGGCGGTTTTCGCCATGCGGAAACGCTTTCGGGGAGCCCGGCGTCACGCCATGGGTTCATCGCCGGACCATCGCGAAAATGCCCCCCAAAACTTGCGGCGGGAAACTTGCCAATGTCGCGGCCATTCCCATATTCGCCTTTCAGCCGGAATGCCGGATCTTCCCGGCCCCGGTTTTCCCCGCCTCACTCCGCCCCGCCCCACGCCGATCAGAGGAGCAACGCGTAAAGCCATGACAGAGAAAAAGGCCCCGTTCGCCGCAACCGGCCCGCAGCCGGCTCAGCCCTCCTCAAGCGTCCTGCATCTGCCCGCCGATCATCCGAAGGTGGCCGTGGGCAAGGTGGGGGTGCTGCTGATCAATCTGGGGACGCCGGACGGCACGGATTACTGGTCGATGCGGCGTTATCTTTCCGAATTCCTGTCCGACAGGCGGGTCATCGAGTGGCCGCGGCTGCTTTGGTATCCGATCCTGCACGGCATTGTGCTGATGCGGCGTCCGACGAAGTCGGGCGAGGCCTATGCCTCGATCTGGAACAGGGAGCGCGACGAGAGCCCCTTGCGTACGGTTACGCGCGCGCAGGCTGAAAAGCTCGGCGAAGCGCTGGCCGGCTCGTCGCAGGTCGTGGTGGACTGGGCCATGCGCTATGGCACGCCGTCCATCGCGGAGCGCCTCAACGCTCTGACGGCGGCTGGTTGCGACCGCATTCTCGTCTTTCCGCTCTACCCGCAGTATTCCGCCTCCACGACGGCAACTGTGAACGACAAGGTGTTCGAGGCGCTGCAATCAATGCGCTGGCAGCCGTCGCTGCGCACGGTTCCGCCCTATCATGACGAGCCGGTCTATATCGATGCGCTGGCCAATTCCATCGAGACGCATCTGGCGGGGCTCGATTTCGAGCCGGAGGTGGTGCTGGCCTCCTTTCACGGCATTCCGCAATCCTATTTCGACAAGGGCGATCCCTACCATTGCCACTGCCAGAAGACGACGCGGCTCCTGCGCGAGCGGCTGGGCTGGGACGAGGACCGGCTGCGGATCACCTTCCAGTCCCGCTTCGGGCCTGAGGAATGGCTGCAGCCCTATACCGACAAGACGGTGGAGAAACTGGCGCGCGACGGCGTCAAGCGGCTCGCCATCATCAATCCGGGTTTCGTCACCGACTGTCTGGAGACACTTGAGGAGATTGCCGTGGAGAACGCGGAGATCTTCCAGGAGCATGGCGGCGAGAAGTTTTCCCACATTCCCTGTCTCAACGACAGCGATGAGGGCATGCGGGTGATCGAGGCTGTGGTGCGGCGCGAGCTTGGCGGCTGGATTGCGCAGGAAGGATCGCTCTGAGAAGGCCGACGCATTTGGAGGGATCTTCAGCGGCGTTGGCGGTTTGGCTTTCCTGATCGCGTATCAGGGGGCATAGTCATGCCCGCGCGTCGTTTTTCTTGCGGCGGTTTTAACGCCGATCCTGATTGCGGAGATTTCTCATGGACTTTCTGACCGGCTCCGACGTTTTCATTATCGTCCTGTTTCTGCTCGTGGTGCTTGTCTTCGCCGCCGGTGTGAAGACGGTGAGCCAAGGCTACAACTACACGATCGAGCGGTTCGGCAAGTACACCCGCACCCTCCTGCCCGGCCTGAACCTGATCGTTCCGTTCATCGACCGTATCGGTACCAAGATGAACATGATGGAACAGGTGCTCGATGTGCCTTCGCAGGAGGTGATCACCCGCGACAACGCCACGGTGACCGTGGACGGGGTGACCTTTTATCAGGTGATCAACGCGGCGCGTGCGGCCTATGAGGTTCTGGGGCTGGAAAACGCCATCCTGAACCTCACCATGACCAATATCCGTACCGTCATGGGCTCCATGGATCTGGACCAGCTTCTGTCGAACCGCGACGAAATCAACGCCCAGCTCCTGCGCGTCGTTGATGCGGCGGCGGAGCCGTGGGGCATCAAGATTACGCGCATCGAGATCAAGGACATCAACCCGCCGCGCGATCTCGTGGAGGCAATGGGCCGCCAGATGAAGGCGGAGCGTGAAAAGCGCGCGGCCATTCTGGAGGCGGAAGGCAAGCGGCAGTCGGAGATCCTGAAGGCGGAAGGTCAGAAGCAGTCGCAGATCCTGGAAGCCGAAGGCCGTCGTGAGGCTGCGTTCCGCGATGCGGAGGCGCGTGAGCGCGAGGCGCAGGCGGAAGCCAAGGCGACCACGGTGGTCAGCGAGGCGATTGCGGCGGGCGACGTTCAGGCCATCAACTACTTCGTCGCCAATCGCTACGTGGAGGCGCTGGAGGCGATGGCCAAGTCGCCGAACCAGAAGACGCTCATGCTGCCGCTGGAGGCGACCTCCATTCTCGGCGCGCTGGGCGGTATCGGCGAGATTGCCCGCGAAACGTTTACCGGCGAGCCGCCGGCAACGAGCGGGCGGCGCTCCGGCCGTATTCCCACCACCCGCACCGGCGGGCTCGGCGGCGGCAGCCAGACTACGGGAGATGATCGCCCGTGAGCCTGTTTTCGACCATCATCGGCCATCTGGGGCCATGGAGCTGGCACATCCTCGGCCTCTTGCTGCTGGGGCTGGAAATCCTCGCGCCGGGCACGTTCTTCCTGTGGTTCGGCGTTTCCGCCCTGATCGTGGGCACGCTGGCGATCTTCGTGGAGATGAGCTGGCAGGTGGAGACGGTGATCTTTCTCGTGATCGCCTTTGTCTGCCTGTTCGCCGGTCGTCGCTACATCCTGCGCAATCTGCGCGGCGGCGAGCGCGAGGGCGAGCCCGGCCTCAACCAGCGCGGCTCGCGCTACGTGGGACGTGAATTCGTTCTCGGCGAGCCGATCCGGCAAGCCTCAGGGCGTCTGCAGATCGATGACACGGTCTGGCGCATCACCGGACCCGATCTTCCTCAAGGCACGCGGGTGCGTGTCGTGGAAGTGGACGGCACGGTGCTTCGGGTGGTGGCGGCCGAGGGCTGAGGCTTACAAGCGCGTCAGGGCTTGTAGTCGATCGGCAGCGGCGGGCTTTCGTTCATCAGGAGGATGGAGATCCGCCGGTTGGCCGCCAGATAGGGATCGTGCGGGAAAAGCGGGTCCGTATCCGACTTGCCGACCACGGCGAAGAAGCGGTCGTCCTGAACGCCGTATTCCGACAGGATCTGGCGTGCGGCGTTGGCGCGGTCGGCGGAAAGCTCCCAATTGGTGTAGCCGGAGCCCTGCATGCCGCTGCCCGACATCGTGTGCCCGGTGACCTTGATGCGATTGGGCATGCTCATCAGCACCGGAGCCATCTTGGCCAGCAGGGTGCGGGTCGTCTCATAGGGGTATTTGGAGCCTTCCGGGAACATCGAGCGGCCGTCCTGGTCGACCAGCATGATGTTCAGCCCTTCCTCGTTTTCCTCGATCACGAGATTGGACTGGAACTCGGTGATCTCCGGCATTTCCTGCCATGCCTGACGGATTGATGCGGCGGCGGTGGCGAACTGGCGCGGGCGTTCGATATTGGCCTTTTCAACGTCGTGCGTGTTGGCTTCCGGGCCCTGTTTGGCGCGGCGTTCGTGGCGCTCGGTGGCGAAGTCGGTTTCCTCTGCCTGCGGGCGCTGGGAAACGTCCTTCATGAAGTTGCGGATCGGGATGCCCGCGACTTCGATGATGCCGTTACGACGGGAGTTTTCCTTCACGCCGAAGGCGTCTTTCATGGAGCCGGCGACGACCTGCAGCTTTTCCCTGTCCTGAATGGAGAAGGAAATGATGAGGACAAAGAAGCATACGAGCAGCGACATGAGGTCGGCGAATGTCACCAACCATTCCGGAGCGCCGCCGCCTGCTGCTTTTTTCTTGGCCACTGGTTGTCTCCCGCCTTACGCGGCTTCCTGGAAGTCGGCCCTGCTCTTTTCGGGCAGATAGGCGATCAGCATCTCGCGGATGATCGCCGGGCTCTTGGACTCGCGGATCTGCATCACGCCGTCGATGATCAGCGTCTGGTTCAGTTCCTCGATGTCGAACTTGCTGTCGAGCTTGTCCACCAGCGGCAGACAGACCGCATTGGCCAGCAGCGCGCCGTAAAGCGTGGTCAGCAACGCCACCGCCATGGCCGGGCCGATGGTGGAAGGGTCGTCCATGTTGGCGAGCATCTGCACGAGACCGACCAGCGTGCCGATCATGCCGAAGGCGGGCGCGCTGTCGCCCAGAGCCTTGAAGACGCGTTTGCCTTCCGAGAGGCGCTCAAGGAAGAGGTCGCGCTCGCGTTCCATCGATCCCTTGATGAAATCCGCGTCGTATCCGTCGGCGATATATTGCACGCCACGGGACAGCGTCGGTTCGAAGATTTCCACGTTCTCCAGACCCAGCGGGCCGGACTTGCGCGCGATGTCGGCAAGCTCGGAGATCTTCTCCACCAGCTCGCGCGGATCGACCTTCTTGTGGGAGAAGGCAACCTTGGCGCCCAGAACGAGCGCGCCGCCTATGCCGCCTATGGGAAACCGGACGAGCGTTGCGGCGAACCCGCCGCCGATAACGATGAGAATGGATGGAATATCCACGAACTGGCTGAAGCTGCCGCCGACAAAGATCGCCGCAAGGACGACCGTCATGGCCCCGACAACGCCGATGATACTACCCAGATCCATATCCGAATGCCGCTCCTCAGACGGGCGCATGCATCGAAGCGACGCGATGTCCGTCCTCGTTTACGTTAATACTCAATGGTTTAGCTACGAGTGTCCCGACCCACGCGCGGCTTTGCTATCCCCAAGTGTCCCGATCGTTCGCGCCAAGATAGCGGGAACGTCGCTAAACAATTGCTAATCGCGGATGCAAATAGCTCTGCGAAGCACTAGGCCACGCCTATGGTTTAAAAAGGGGAAACGCGGGGGAACCTTCGGCCGTTTTTTTGCAACGCATGGCTTGTCCGCAGCGCTGGTACGCGCGGTATTCCGCTACGGAAGCAAGGCGTGCGCGGTGTCGGCGGCAGGGGCGCGCGGGCCTTGCCGGGAACAGGTTCAGAATATTGAATATAAAAGTAAAATCAGGCGGATGAACCCGGCGTTTGCGTTTTCGGGTCGCATCTTTTTCGGGACGCCCGCCTGAGGAGAGCGTCCCGTGCGGGGTGCGCTGCTAGGCCGCGCCGACGCGCAGCAGGTCGTGGAAGTGCACGATGCCGACGGGGCGGCCGTCCTCGACCACGAAAAGTGCGGTGATGGAGGAGGTATTGAGCTGTTCGAGCGCGGAGCCGACGAGCAGATCGGGGGCGACGACCTTCGGAGACGGCGTCATGATCTCTTCCACCGTCCGGTCGAGGAAATTGCCGTCGATATGGCGACGCAGGTCGCCGTCGGTGATGATGCCGGTGAGCTTGTGCAGTTCGTTGACGATGCCGAGGCAGCCGAAGCCTTTCTGGGTCATCAGCACGATGGCCTCGCGCACCGGCGTGCCGAGCGGCATCAGCGGCAAGTCGTCGCCCGTATGCATGATGTCGCGCACGAGGCGCAGGCTTGCGCCCAACCGTCCGCCGGGATGGAAGACGGAGAAATCCTTGGCCGTGAAGCCGCGCGATTCCAGCAGCGCGATGGCAAGCGCATCGCCGATCGCCATCTGGATGATGGTGGAGGAGGTGGGGGCGAGCCCGAGCGGGCAGGCTTCATCGACGCGCGGCAGGTCGAGGCAGACATCGGCGGCGCGGCCGAGCGCGCTTTCCTTGCGCGAGGTCACCGCGATGAGCGGCACGTTGAAGCGCCGGGTATAGGCGATGGTGGGCGCCAGTTCCTGTGTCTCGCCGGACCAGGAAATCGCGATGACGGCGTCGCGCTCGGTGATCATGCCGAGATCGCCGTGGCTCGCCTCGCTGGCGTGGACGAAGAAGGCGGGCGTGCCGGTGGAAGCGAAGGTGGCCGCCATCTTGGTGCCGATATGGCCGCTCTTGCCGACGCCGGTGACGATCAGGCGTCCTTCTTTCAGCTTGCCGATAATGTCGACAGCTTTGGTGAACTTGGCCGAAAGGCCGTTGCCGAGAGCGGCGCGCAGCGCCTGGATGGCTGAGATTTCGGTGTCCAGCGTGCGTTCGGCGGAGGCAATCCAGCCGGGAGCGCGTTCATCGGCCGGGGCTTGTGCCTCCGATCCGGGCTTGTTTTCCGGGTTCAACTTCGAGCATCCCTGTCTGAAACGGCGCGGCCAAACCAAAGCGGTCTGCATCGCTGACACGCGCCGTGCAGGCGCGCATTCGTGCGTTTCCGCGTGCGCCCTGTTTCGCATTCTTTGTCCTGAACATCAAATATTTGCGGCAATTGCGAGACGCCGCCGCGCCTGCGCGGTGCAAAGCTGTGCATGGCAGGGGGATTCCATCCGCAAACCGGCGCATGCGCGACGTCATGCACAAGATAAAATTAACCAAAGTTTTTCACACTCCGGAAAGTATGCCGGGCAGTTTGTCCGGCCCGTTTCGCGACCGGACCACACAGGCGAATGAACCGCATCCTGCCCCTTTTCTGCGTGATGGCCATTGCCACGGCTGCCGCTGCACAGACGTCCGGATCGAGTTCCGATTCGGATTTCCTGCGCGGCTCGCTGGCGTCCGGCCAACCGGATGCCGGTATCGGGGGCAGCGCGGGGACGGATGACTTCCTGATCTTCGACGGGACGGGCGACGGCGATCCGAACGCTGCTGCGTCTTCCGAGGCGGCTTCTGCGTCTGGCGAGGCGGCGAGTGAGGTCGAGGCCGGGGTCTCCGGCCGGACGGGTGTCGTCGACAGGGTGGAGGACGCCCGTCTCGGGCCGGTTCCGCCAGCGCGGCCCATCAGGTCGGCCGGACCGGTGCCGCCGGTTGCGCCTGCCGCGCCCCTGACGACGGGATCGATCGGGGATGCGGCGGAACGGGATGCCGCCTTCGAGGGCGACACCTGGCGTGACCGGCCGCAGGGCATCCGTGTCGGCACGTTTCTTCTTTATCCGGAACTTATCCTGCGCGCGGGCGCCACCACCAATGTGGATGGGGCCGCGGGCGGCAATGGCGGCGCCCTGGTGCGAGCGGAGCCGTCGCTTCGCCTTTCCAGCGACTGGGAGCGTCATTCGTTGGAGGCTTCGCTGCGGGGGGCGTTCACGGGCTATCCGGACTTCCCTGAAGGCTCAATCGACAGCGAGAGTACCGCCGAGGCATCGGCCACGCTGCGCATCGATGCAGGCGAGGTGACGACTTTCGAAGCGCGCACGAACTACACCGTATCGCCGGAATCGAACTCCAGCCCGGAAAGCACGGGCGGATCGAGCCGCACCTATCAGCACGGTCTGGGCGGCTCGCTGGCGGTGACCCGCGATGCGGGGATGGTGGCGGCGACATTGCGCGGCGGCATCGACGGGACGCTCTACAGCGGGGGCGCAGAGGTCGGCAATCGGGACAATATGGTCGTCTCGGGCTCGTTGAGGCTTGGCTACAACCTGCGGGCGACCCTTTCGCCTTTCGCCGAGGCCACGGTTCTGGGACGCTTCTTCGAAGACGATTCACAGCGCAACGCGAAAGGCTATGCGGTGCGTTCGGGCCTGGCGCTCAACGCGAGCCCGAAAATTTCCGGCGAGATAGGCATCGGCTGGCGCGCGGAGGATCTCGACGGGGCCGACTACAAGAGACTTCAGGGCCTTCTGGTCGACGGGGCCCTCGTATGGTCGCCCTCTCGGCTCACCACGGTGCGGTTGAACGCATCGACGGCCTTCGAGGCCTCATCCCTGTCCGGAGCTTCCGGGTCGCTCGTTCGTTCGGGCACGCTTTCGGTGGCGCATTCGCTGACGAACGATTTTGCCGTGACGGTGTCGGGCGGCGTTGCGCGTCGCGACTATCAGGGCATCGACCTGAACGAGCTGACCTACACCGGCAGCGCGTTGGCGACATATGCCATTTCCGATACTGCGGCCTTGCAGGCGCAATACAGCTTCGAGCGGGTCGACAGCTCGCTCGCCGGTCAGGATTACGACAGCCACACGATCGAAGCAGGGGTTCGCATCCGGCGTTGAGGCGGAACGGGTGGCAGATGGTTAATCTGCCATTCCCCTGCCGGATTCGTCGGGAAACCTGTGGTTTCGATCGCCAGATGAACATCGATTTTCGGATAACGGAGTAGAGATGCTTTCCATCACAAAATCCGCCGTTCGATCCTTCGACGGACGTTTTGTGCGATCACGCGCCGGACGCATGGCCGTCGTCATGCTTGTTGCCGCCGCGCTCGCGGTTCCGGCGCAGGCCCGATCCGGGTTCGACGGCTGGAAGCGGGCCTTCTGGCGGCAGGCTCAGGCCGCAGGCGTTTCCAAGACGACCTACGATCACGCCATGCGCGGCGTGACGCTTGACAGCGAGGTCATCGCCAAGACCGACAATCAGGCCGAATTCGTACGGCCGGTCTGGGGGTATCTGGAGCGCACCGTCTCCGCCTCGCGCATCGAGAACGGGCAGGAGATGCTTGCCCGCTATCGCCCCGTTCTCGACCAGATCGAGAAGTCCTTCGGTGTCGACCGGCATGTGGTCGTGGCCATCTGGGGCATGGAATCCTCCTATGGCGCGGTTCTCGACAACCACAAGATCATGCGTTCGGTCATCCGGTCGCTGGCCTCGCTCGCCTATGACGGCGGACGGTACAAGAAATTCGGGCGTACGCAGCTCATCGCCGCCCTCAAGATCCTGCAGCGCGGCGATATCGATCTGGCGGGCATGACAGGTTCCTGGGCGGGCGCGATGGGCCACACCCAGTTCATCCCCACCACCTACAATGCCTATGCGGTCGATTTCGACGGCGACGGGCGGCGCAATATCTGGGGCTCCATCCCCGACGCGCTGGCCTCCACCGCGGCCTATCTGAATTCGTCGGGCTGGGAGCCGGGCAAGACCTGGGGCTACGAGGTGCATCTGCCGAAGGGCTTCAACTATGCGCTGGGCGACACCCGCAAGAAGCGCAAGCTGGCGGAATGGGCGAAGCTCGGCGTGACGCGCTCCATGGGGCGCTCCTTCCCGCGTCCCTCCGACGAGGCTTATCTGCTGGCGCCTGCGGGCGCGCGCGGACCGGCCTTCCTGATGTTGAAGAATTTCTCTGTCATCAAGCGCTACAACAACGCCGATTCCTATGCGCTGGCTGTCGGGCATCTCTCCGACCGTCTGCGCGGCGGCAATGCTTTCGCGCGCAACTGGCCGGATGGCGACCGCCCGCTCAGCGACGAAGAGACGAAGCGCATGCAGGCGCTTTTGAACAGCCGTGGTCACGGCGCGGGAACGGTGGACGGCAAGATCGGAAACCAGACACGCGCCGCCATCCGCGCCTATCAGCGCCGTCGCGGCATGGCACCCGACGGGTTCGCCAGCCTGCACCTGCTGGAGCGTCTTCAGGGCGGTTGAGGCAAAAGTCTGCCGGGCGAGGGGCTGTTGCGGGCCGGACGGCTTGCGCAGGCCCGTGGCCGGTATATGGTGCGCGAAAGGCAACAAGGGAGCTATCATGCGCGCTTCGGGCATCCGATCCATCGGACTGGTCGTGACCCTTCTGGCGGCGCTTGGCGCAGCCGGAACGGGAACGGCTGCGCCCGCGGGCCCGGTGCCGGGGACGCCGTCCGCGCCGTCTGGAACCATGACGGTTCTGACGCCGTCTTCTTCCGGCTCTTCCGTTCAGGGCGGCGAGATCGTGCTTGCCCAGAACGACCGCGGCTGGCATCCGCTGTCGCCCTTGCTCCGGCTTTTCCGCGGCGGGCGCAGTTCCCGTCCCACGCGCAAGCTGCGCGAGCAGGACAGACCCAAACGTTCGATCACGCGCGCCGCTCCCATGCCGCCCAAGATCGACGAGGAGCCCAAGAGCGCGAATGCCCGCACGGTTCTGGTGGTCGGTGACAGGATGGCGGAAGGGCTCGCGCGCGGGTTGAAGGCCTCCTACGCCAAGACGCCGACCATCAAGGTGGCGAGCGAGATTTCGCGCTCGCGCGGGCTTCTGCGCGAGGCCGATCCCGACTGGCCGTCGCGCATCAAGGCGCGCCTCGACAGGGGCGAGGCGGACGTGGTGGTCGTGATGCTCGGGACCGACGACCGTCGCGGGCTGGTGCTTGACGGTCAACGCACGAATTTCCGCGATCCGGCATGGCAGGAGGTTTACCGCGCGCTCGTCCAGCGCACGGTCGCGTCGGTGCGCGACGGGCGCAGGCCGCTTGTCTGGGTGGGGCTGCCGCCGGTCAGCGGCCCCGACCGGCGATCCGACTTCAGCTATCTGAACGACTTCTACAAGGAGAAGGTGGAGACCGCCGACGGCGTCTTCGTCGATATCTGGGAAGCGTTCCTGTCGGAGGAAGGCAAATACACCTCTTATGGTGCGGATGTGGACGGTCAGCGTCAGCGGCTGCGTACCTCGGACGGGCTCTATTTCACATGGCCGGGGTATCGAAAGGTTGCCTTTTTCGTCCAGCAGCGCCTTGCGCGCATTCTGGGCGAGGGACCGGCTCTGGAGCTGGCTTTTCCGGGCGGGGACAGCAATGTCGTCCTGTTGACCGGCGGGGCGTCGCGTGAAGAAACGCTGGCGGGCGAGGAAATCGCGCCTGCGATCCCTACGGAAGGATCGCTCCAGCACAGGTTGATCGTGGAAGGCCGCTCTCTGCCGAGGGTCGAAGGGCGCGTCGACGACTTCAGCCGGGCCGAATAACCATAGGTCATCGTCGTCTTTCGCTACGATATTTTTACTTATGCCAATCAGAATCTCCTTTGACACGCAGACCGGGGGGCGCGTGCAAGGCCTGTGCTTGCCGTTCGTCCCCGTTTGCGGGGTGTGCGCAGCCGAGGTTCCCAGATGCATGAAGCTTCCAGCTCGTTTTTCCGCCTGACCATTCTCGCCCGTTTCATGCTGCTCGTTGCGGCGTCCGCCGTGATCATGCTGGGCGGCACGGCCTATGCGTTTTACGTCTTCGCTCAGGCGCTCACCTCCACCCTCGGCAATCCCGATCTCGCCGCCGCCTTTGTGGGCGGCGATGTGGGGGCGCATATCAACGCGCTGATCATCGACCAGATGATGCAGATCGCGCTCGTCTGCATGCCGGTTGGCGTCGCCTTCGTCGTCGCGGCGGTGGTGCTTGCCTATGGGGTGGCGCGACCGCTGAAGCGGCTGCAGGGCGGGCTGGAGCAGATGTCTGAGGGGGATTACGAGGTTCACATCGACGGCGGGGCGCGCAACGACGAGATCGGCGCGATTGCACGCTCGGTGATTGCGTTCCGCACCGGCTTGGCCGAACGCGCCCGCAGCGAGGCGGAGCGGCAGGCGGAGGCGCAGCGCCGTGCGGATGAGGAACGCCACCAGTTGATGATGGACGTGGCGGAGGATTTCGAACGCTCGGTCATGAGCGTGGTGGAGGCGCTGAGCCTTGCGGCGGGCAAGGTCGGTTCCAACACCGACAACCTGCGCGATGCGGTGGGCGCTTCGGGCGATGCGGTGGCTGCGGTCACTCAGGCTTGTGCCGATTCCAATTCCGCGGTGGATGCGGTCTCGTCTTCGGCTGGGAAACTGTCGGAAGCAATCAGCGGTATCGGGCGGGAGATGACGCAGGCGGCTGCGATCGCCGACGAGGCGGTTGGCGAGGCGCGCGAGACGGACGTCATCGTCGGGCGGCTGGCGGAGACCGGCAAGGCCATCGGCGAGGTGGTGGATCTGATCAATCAGATTGCCGACCAGACCAATCTTCTGGCGCTGAACGCGACCATCGAGGCAGCGCGCGCCGGTGAGGCGGGTCGCGGTTTTGCGGTGGTGGCGAACGAGGTGAAGGCGCTGGCCGGCCAGACCAGCAAGGCGACGGAAGAGATTTCCGCGCAAGTCGCTTCGGTGCAGACGGTTGCCGATCAGGCGGTGCAGGCCATCCGCTCCATTGCCTCCACGATCACCCGGATTTCGGAAATTTCCGGTCATATCCTCGGCGCGGTCAATGCGCAGACGGAGGCGACGCAGGAGATCACACGTTCGGTCGACCATGCCAACGGCAGCACCGAACGGGTCAATCTAAATGTCGACCGGCTGGCCGCGGCGACCACGACAAGCGACGGGGCGTCGTCGGAAATGCGCGCTGCGGCGGGCGAACTTGCAACGCTCTCCGGCCGACTGGAAGATCAGGTCGGGCAGTTCCTGACGAGCATGCGCGCTGCCTGAATGGCGGGCCGCTTGGGGCCGCCTTCGGGTGTTTTGCGCGGAGTTTCGGACGTGTGGCCTGTCTTTGACGTTCGGCCCGTCCTGGATGTGTGACCCATCCTGAGGAGGTCGCGTCAGCGACCGTCTCGAAGGATGGGCCGCTTGCTCCCGCCAATCGTCCTTTCTCACGCAGACATAAAAAAACGGCGCAGCCCTGAGGCCACGCCGTTTTCTTCAATTCAGTCCAGCTCATTTCAATCCGGCTGGCCTCAGCGCGGCAGTTCGCTCACGCCCATCAGGTCGAGGTCGATGGAGCGGGCCGCCTGACGGCCTTCGCGGATCGCCCAGACCACCAGAGACTGGCCGCGGCGCACGTCGCCGCAGGCGTAGATGCCCGGCACCGAGGTGCGGTAGTCTTCGGTGTTGGCCTTGATGTTGGTGCGCGGATCAAGCTCCAGATCGTCGCCCAGTTCCTTGATGTAGGTGTCAAGGCGCGGGCCGGAGAAGCCGATGGCCGCCAGCACGAGGCTCGCACGCAGCACGAATTCCGTGCCCTCGATGGGGACGCGGCGCTCGTCCACACGGGCGCATTTCACGCCCGTGACGTGGCCGTCCTCGTCGCCGATCAGCGCCAGCGTGGCGGCGGAGAACTCGCGCTCCGCACCTTCGGCTTGAGAAGACGAGGTGCGGAACTTGGTCGGCCAGTAGGGCCACACCGTCAGCTTGTCCTCTTTCAGCGGCGGGATCGGGCGGATGTCGAGCTGGGTCACGGATACCGCGCCCTGACGGAACGAGGTGCCCACGCAGTCCGACGCCGTGTCGCCGCCGCCAATGACGACGACATGCTTGCCGCCGGCCCACAGCTGCTCCTCGTGGGAGACGTCCTCGCCATTGATGCGGCGATTCTGCTGCACGAGGAAGGGCATGGCCCAGTGGCAGCCGTCCAGTTCCATGCCCGGCACGCCCGGATCGCGCGGACGTTCCGCACCGGTGGCGAACAGGAAGGCGTCGTGGCGGCTCTTCAGTTCGGCGACGGAGACCGTGGTGCCGACGTCCACGCCGTATTCGAAGACCACGCCTTCCGCTTCCATTTGCTGGACACGGCGCTGGATGTGGTACTTCTCCATCTTGAAGTCGGGAATGCCGTAGCGCATCAGGCCGCCAGCAAAGGGCTCGCGCTCGTAGACCACGACGTCATGACCGGCGCGCGCAAGCTGCTGGGCAGCCGCGAGGCCCGCCGGGCCGGAACCCACGATGCCGACGCTCTTGCCGGTGCGCGTTTCGTTCGGCTCCGGCGTGATCCAGCCGTTCATCCACGCCTTGTCGGCGATGGACTGCTCGACCGTCTTGATGTTGACCGGAATGTCCTCGAGGTTCAGCGTGCACGCTTCCTCGCAGGGCGCCGGGCAGACGCGGCCCGTGAATTCCGGGAAGTTGTTGGTGGAGTGGAGGTTGCGCATCGCCTCCATCCAGTCGCCTTCAAAGACGAGGTTATTCCAGTCCGGGATCTGGTTGTTCACGGGACAACCGTTCGGGCCGTGACAGAACGGAATGCCGCAATCCATGCAGCGTGCCGCCTGTCGCACCACTTCCGGCTCGGAGAGCGGAAGGGTGAACTCGCGGAAGTGACGGATACGATCGGAAGCAGGCTGATACTTCTGGTCCTGCCGGTCGATCTCGAGAAAGCCGGTTACCTTACCCATTTGTCTGCGCTCCCTATTCGGCCGCTGCCTGGTTGCCCAGGCGCCGCTCTTCCATTTCGCGCAGAGCGCGTGAGTATTCGACCGGCATCACTTTCACGAATTTCGGTCGGAAGTCGTTCCAGTTGTCCAGGATCTCCTGCGCCCAGGCGGATCCCGTGTGGTGGATGTGCTTGGCAAGGATCTGGCGCAGACGCTCGTCGTCGTGACGGGTCATGTCTGCGGTCAGGTCCACACGTCCCTTGTGCTCGATGTCGCCGCCGTGGTGATGCAGCTTCTCAAGCAGGTCGTCCTCTTCCGCGACCGGTTCCAGATCCACCATCGCGAGATTGCAGCGCTGGCGGAAGGAGCCGTCCTCGTCGAGCACATAGGCGATGCCGCCGGACATGCCGGCCGCAAAGTTGCGACCCGTCCAGCCCAGAACCACCACGACGCCGCCGGTCATATATTCGCAACCGTGGTCGCCGATGCCTTCAACGACAGCCAGCGCACCGGAGTTGCGCACCGCGAAACGTTCGCCTGCGATGCCGCGGATGTAGCACTCGCCCTCGGTCGCACCGTAGAGGATCGTGTTGCCCGCGATGATCGAATGATCCGGGTCCGCGCCGCACTTGGGGTCGGGCCGGATGACGATGGTGCCGCCGGACAGGCCCTTGCCGACATAGTCGTTGGCATCGCCCATCAGGTCGAAGGTCACGCCGCGGGCAAGGAATGCGCCGAATGCCTGACCGGCCGTGCCGTTGAGCGACACGGAGATCGTGCCAGGCCGCAGGCCCTTGTGGCCGTAACGCTTGGCGACCTCGCCCGACAGCATCGCGCCCGCGGAGCGGTCGACGTTGTCGATATGGGTCTCGATCTTCACCGCTTCCTTTTTCTCAAGCGCAGGCGCGGCTTCCGCGATGAGCTTGCGGTCGAGAATGTCGTGGATCGGGTGCTGCTGAAGCTCGGTGTGACGGCAGCTTTCTGCCGGCGCATCGGGCTTGAAGAAGATGTTCTCGAAATCGAGACCGCGGCCCTTCCAGTGATCGATCATCGGCTGCTTGTCGAGCAGGTCGGAGCGGCCGATCAGTTCGTCGATGGTGCGGAAGCCGAGAGCGGCCATCAGTTCGCGAAGTTCTTCGGCGACGAAGAAGAAGTAGTTGATGACGTGTTCCGGCGCGCCCTTGAAGCGCTTGCGCAGGACCGGGTCCTGCGTGGCGATGCCCACCGGGCAGGTGTTCAGGTGGCACTTGCGCATCATCAGGCAGCCCGCCGCGATCAGCGGTGCGGTGGAGAAGCCGAACTCGTCGGCACCCAGCAGCGCGCCGACCAGCACGTCGCGGCCGGTACGAATGCCGCCGTCGACCTGAAGGGCGATACGCGAACGCAGCTTGTTGAGAACCAGCGTCTGGTGGGTTTCCGCCAGACCGATTTCCCAAGGGCTGCCCGCATGCTTGAGCGAGGTCAGGGGCGATGCGCCCGTACCGCCGTCGAAGCCGGAGATGGTGATGTGGTCGGCGCGCGCCTTGGCGACGCCGGCTGCGACCGTGCCAACGCCCACTTCCGACACCAGCTTGACCGAGATATCGGCCTCGGGGTTGACGTTTTTCAGATCGTAGATCAGCTGCGCCAGATCCTCGATCGAGTAGATGTCATGGTGCGGCGGGGGCGAGATCAGGCCCACGCCCGGCGTGGAGTGCCGGGTCTTGGCGATGACCGCGTCCACCTTGTGGCCGGGAAGCTGACCGCCCTCGCCGGGCTTTGCGCCCTGTGCGACCTTAATCTGGATCATGTCGGAGTTGACCAGATACTCGGTCGTCACACCGAAGCGGCCGGAAGCCACCTGCTTGATGGAGGAGCGTTCCGGGTTGATCGTGCCGTCGGGAAGCGGGTTGAAGCGCTCCGGCTCCTCGCCGCCCTCGCCGGTGTTCGACTTGCCGCCGATGCGGTTCATGGCGACGGCCAGCGTCGTATGCGCCTCGCGCGAGATCGAGCCGAAGGACATCGCGCCGGTGGAGAAACGCTTCACGATCTCCAGCGCGGGTTCCACCTCGTCCAGTGGGACGGCCGTGTTGCCGATTTCCTCGGCCGACTTGATGCGGAACTGGCCGCGGATGGTGAAGCGGCCGTTCTCGTCATTGATGACGCGGGCGAACTCGCGGTACTGCTCCGGCAGGTTGGAGCGTACGGCGTGCTGCAGATAGGCGATGGAATCCGGCGTCCACATGTGGTTTTCGCCGCGGTTGCGGAAGGCGTATTCGCCGCCCACGTCCAGCGCGTTGCGCAGCACCGGCATGTTGGAGAAGGCGGCCTGATGACGGCGCACCGTCTCTTCCGCGACCTCGTCGAGACCGATGCCCTCGATCTTGGTGGCGGTGCCGAAGAAGAACTGGTCGACGAATTTCGAGGACAGCCCGATCGCGTCGAAGATCTGCGCGCCGCAATAAGACTGGTAGGTCGAGATGCCCATCTTGGACATGACCTTCAGGATGCCCTTGTCGATGGACTTGATGTAGCGCTTGACGATTTCGTACTCGTCCACTTCCTCGGGGAAGTTGAGGCGCTCGTGCATCGAAAGCAGCGTCTCGAAGGCGAGATAGGGGTTGATGGCTTCCGCGCCATAACCCGCCAGCACGCAGAAATGGTGCACTTCGCGCGGCTCGCCGGTTTCCACCACGAGGCCGACGGAGGTGCGAAGCCCCTTGCGGATCAGGTGATGGTGGACGGCTGCGGTCGCCAGCAGCGCCGGGATCGGAATGCGCGAATGCGAGACCAGCCTGTCGGACAGGATGATGATGTTGAAGCCGCTGTGGACGGCCTTCTCGGCCCGCTCGCACAGCGCCTGCAACGCATGGCTCATGCCGCCCGCGCCCTTTTCCGCCGAATAGGTGGTGTCGAGCGTGGTGGTCTGGAACTGGTTGTCGGCGATGTCCCCGATGGCGCGGATCTTTTCAAGGTCCGCGTTGGTCAGGATCGGCTGGCGCACTTCCAGACGCTTGCTGTCGGACAGGCCTTCCAGATCGAACAGGTTCGGGCGCGGGCCGATGAAGGAGACGAGGCTCATCACCAGTTCCTCGCGGATCGGATCGATCGGCGGGTTGGTGACCTGCGCGAAGTTTTGCTTGAAGTAGGTGTAGAGCAGCTTCGCCTTGTCGGAGAGCGCGGACAGCGGGGTGTCGGTGCCCATGGAGCCGATGGCTTCCTGACCGACCGTCGCCATGGGCGACATCAGCAGCTTGATGTCTTCCTGCGTGTAGCCGAACGCCTGCTGGAGATCGAGCAGGCTCTCGCTGGAAAGCGCGGTGCGACCTGCGACCGGATCCATGTCCTCCAGCACGATCTGGCTGCGCTTGAGCCAGTCGCGATAGGGATTGGCGGTGGCAAGCTGCTGCTTGACCTCCTCGTCTGCGATGATGCGGCCTTCCTCAAGGTCGATCAGCAGCATCAGGCCCGGCTGGAGACGCCACTTCTTGACAACCTTCTCTTCCGGCACCGGTAGCACGCCGACCTCAGACGACATGATGACATAATCGTCGTCGGTGACGATGTAGCGGGCCGGACGCAGGCCGTTACGGTCGAGCGTCGCGCCGATCTGGCGGCCGTCGGTGAAAGCCACGGCAGCGGGGCCGTCCCACGGCTCCATGAGGGCCGCGTGATATTCGTAGAATGCCGCGCGCTCTTCGCTCATCAGCGGGTTGCCGGCCCAGGCTTCCGGGATCAGCATCATCGCCGCATGGGCCATGGAGTAGCCGCCCATGACGAGGAATTCGAGCGCGTTGTCGAAGCAGGCCGTGTCCGACTGGCCCTCGTAGGAGATCGGCCAGAGCTTGGAGATGTCGTCGCCGAAGAGCGGCGAGGCGACGGAGGCCTGGCGGGCCGCCATCCAGTTCACGTTGCCGCGCAGCGTGTTGATCTCGCCGTTGTGCGCGATCATGCGATAGGGGTGCGCCAGCTTCCACGAGGGGAAGGTGTTGGTGGAGAAGCGCTGGTGGACGAGCGCGAGCGCGGTCTCGAAGTCGGGATCGGTGAGATCCTGATAATAGGCGCCGACCTGTTCGGCCAGGAACATGCCCTTGTAGACGATGGTCCGGCTCGACATGGAGACGATATAGAAACCGTTGTCGCGGCCCTGATTGAGCGCGAAGATCGCGTTGGAGATGATCTTGCGCGTCAGGTAGAGCTTGCGCTCATAGGCGTCGTCGTCGAGCCCTTCGGGGCGCGAGAGGAAGAGCTGCCGGTGAACCGGCTCGGTGGCCGCGATCTCCGGGTCCTTCGACAGCGAGGAATTGTCGGTGGGCACGGTGCGCCAGCCGAGCACGTTGAGGCCGTTTTCGGCCGCGGCACGGGCGACGACCGCCTCGCACTCGGTGCGCACGAGGTCTTCGCGCGGCATGAAGATCTGCGCAATGGCGTAGTGGTTCGCCTCCGGCAGCTCGAAGCCGAGCTTGGTCGCCTCGCGGCGGAACAGCTTGTCCGGGATCTGCAGCAGCAGGCCCGCGCCGTCGCCCATCAGCGGATCCGCGCCGACCGCGCCGCGGTGGGTGAGGTTGACCAGAATGCGCAGACCGTCCTCGACGATCTTGTGCGACTTCACACCCTTCATGTGGGCGATGAAGCCGACGCCGCAGGCGTCATGTTCGTTGCGCGGGTCATAGAGCCCTTGGGCCGGGGGGAGGCCTTGGGCAGCCGCGCGCGTCGTGGACCGTTTGGCTGCCGTCGTGGCGGTGGTCGTTTTCACGCCTCCGGCCTTGGCGGAAATATCGTGCCGGTCCCAATGCGCATTGTCGGTTCTGCTCATGCTCTTCCTTACCCCAATTGCGGTCAGCGCGCCGTGGCGGCGGATGACCGTTCTCCCTTTTTCGCGAGCCCGGCCGCTGGGGGCGGTCGGACCTTGCGGACATCATGCCCGCGCGCAGTTTCCCCGGCCTTGGGTCAGACCTCCTCTCTCGGGTCATACCACATCAGGGTACGGCTCGAGCGACGAGACCGGCCAAAGCCGCGGCTCTGTCGAGTGTGAACGGCTGGCCAGGCGCGAGCCGTTCCCTAGTCGGGCGGGGTTATAACCCCTTTTTAAGCACGATGCTCGCGGCTTTATATGCGCGACGTTCGCAACGTCCCGCAAGCGGCAGTCGCCCGGCGGGTCTCCTGCCCGTCCGCGTCTCCGTCGGACAGGCGGTCATTCCCGCGGTTCGAATACCGTCAGCCGTGCCTTGCCACGCGACCGGGAGGCTGTCGGTGTCGTCAATCGAGACACCGATCATCGCGCCGGTCTTGCGCCTGGCATCGTGCCCGGACGGGAGCGCTGCCGCTCCGTCCGCCGTCTCCCGTCGGCGTCCATGCCCCCGGCTTTCAACTTGCGCGCGCAGGTGCGCGCGATGAGTGCTTGGGGCGATTGCCGTCAGGTTCGAATAATTGGACAGCAGTGCTGTCCTATTCGGAGGCGCAACATGCCAGATTTCTTCTGATACGGCAAGCGGCATTCCTGATTGCGATATTGTATTTGTTGCCTGCCCGGCCAAGCAATCGTCACTAAAATAGAATTTCACCCCTAGAGAAGCAATATTATTGCCGAAAGCGCTCCGCAGGGCTCGATTTTCAGTGGCGTCTACGACCTTCGTCGGGGGGGGCGGTCCGCCGGTCGGATGTTGCCGCGCTGACGGTCCGGATCGGACCGGCAGAAGGATGCGCGGGGACCGGGAGGAGGCGGGGCGGAGCGGTTTGCGCTCGGAATCACCCGCCATCGGATGTCGGGCGCACAGGGGCGTCACGTTGCTTTGATTTCCGATTGATCGCCCGGCTTCGCACAGTGGTCCGGTCAAACCCCGGCCAAGCGAGGCGGAACCGGTCTCGCCCGTCGAAGGGTGGGACCGGAGCAGGGGCAACATGTCGCAGCGGCAGGGGTCGTTGCGCGGGACGGAATTTCAACGGGAGAGGGAAGCATGATCGAAGAGAACACGAAGCGTTCTGCAAACAGGGCGGCATCGGGCGTGGTTCTGGCTGCTGCGGTGGCGGCGGCCGTCGGCTCCATGGCCGGGCCGGTGGCCGCGCAGGAGCAGGAAAAATGCTACGGCATCGCGCTTGCCGGACAGAACGACTGCAAGGCGGGGCCGGGCACGACCTGTGCGGGCACCTCCACCCTCGATTATCAGGGCAACGCCTGGAAGCTGGTGCCGAAGGGAACCTGCCAGAGCGTGGAGCTTCCCGGCGAGCGCACCGGTTCGCTGGTCGAGCTTCAACGCGACCTGCCGCAGGGCTGATCGCGGCATGTCCATCGAGACGGCTTTGAAGAACAGGGCGGGGAAGAACAGGGCGGGAGCAGGCCTGAAGCCCGCTCATGTGGGCGAGATCCTCGCCCATGCGCCCGATATCGGCTTCTTCGAGGTTCACGCGGAAAACTACATGGGCGCGGGCGGCCCGCCCCATGCGCAGCTTTCCGCCGTTTGTGAGCGCTACCCCCTTTCGCTGCACGGGGTGGGGCTTTCCATCGGCGGGGAGGGGCCGCTCGACGAGGCGCATCTGGCCCGTCTCAAGGCGCTCAATGAGCGTTATTCGCCCGCGCTTTTTTCCGAACACCTGGCCTGGTCCAGCCATGAGGGCGTCTATTTCAACGACCTCCTGCCCGTCGCCTACGATCGCCCGACGCTCTTGCGGGTGGTGGAACATATCGATCGGGTGCAGGAGGTGATGGGACGCACCATGCTTCTGGAAAACCCGTCCACCTATGTCAGCCTTGAAGCGAGCACTATGGAAGAGCTTGATTTTCTCTCCGAGGTTTCGGCCCGTTCCGGCTGCGGGCTGTTGCTGGACGTGAACAACGTTCATGTGAGCGCGGTCAATCACGGCTGGTCGGCGGAGGACTATCTCGATGCCTTTCCGGTTGATCGCGTGGGCGAGATCCATCTGGGCGGACATGCGCCCGATACGGACGATGAAGGTCGCCCGCTGCTTATCGATGCCCACGACCGCGAAGTGGCCGATATCGTCTGGGCGTTCTATGAGCGCGTGATTGCGCGCGCCGGGCCGCTTCCGACGCTGATCGAGTGGGACAATGACATTCCGGCATGGCCCGTCCTGATGCGCGAGGCGGAGAAGGCCGATGCGATCATGGCCCGCCATGCCTTGCAGAGCGAACCCCGAAAGGTTGCCCCGCGAAAGGTTGCTCATGGCGCAGGACGCTAGGGCCAGCGGCGAGGCCGCCTTCGCCGAAGCGCTTCTGCCTGCGCGCGAAAAGGACATTGCCGCGCCCGCCGGGCTTTCCGCGCCCGCAGGCGGGGGCGTTGGCAGGCGCTTTGCGGTTTATCGCAACAATGTCGCCGTCTCGCTCGCCGAGGCGTTGATGGCGACCTATCCGGCGCTGGTCAGGCTTCTGGGCGAGGGTTACTTCCGCGCGCTTGCGGCGGAGTTCGTGCCCGACCATCCGCCGCGCTCGCCGGTGCTTCTGGATTACGGCGCCGATCTTGGGGATTTCATCGACGGCTTTCCGCCGCTTGCGGGCTATCCTTATCTCGGCGATGTGGCGCGGCTGGAATATGCATGGCTTCGCGCTTTTCACGCTGCTGATGCGCCGCCGCTTTCCCCGCAATCCTTGAGCGGGATTGCGGGCGAGGCGCTGGCGACAATTCGCTTCACGGCGCATCCCGCGACATGTCTCCTGCGCTCGCGTTATCCTGTGGTTGCGCTTTTCGAGGCGAATCGCGACGGCGGCCATGGGACGCCGGACGGGCAGGGCCCGGAGGATGCGCTGGTGACGCGTCCGGGGCTTTGCGTTGAGGTTCGCCGCATACCTGCCGGCGGGGCCGTCTTTCTGGGTGCGCTGATTGCAGGCGCGACGCTGGGCGAGGCGGTTGCTGACGCGCAGGCGGAAACGGATGCGTGCGATCCGGCGCAGGCCATCGCGCTTCTGCTGGAGGCGGGCGCTTTTGCCGATATGATCGAAAAGGGCTGAGCCAAGGCGCTGCGACGATATCTAAAGGGGCTGGAACGTCATGTTTTTCGGAATTTTCAAGCTGCACGCCTTGTTCTTCGCCCGGCTCCAGCGTGCCCTGCACAGCTGGTTCCCGGGTCTTGCAGCGCGCGCCATCTTTGCGAGCGTGTTGCTGCTGTTCTTCCTGAACTCCGCCATGACCAAGGTCGGGGCCGGGATCGAGGGATTGATCCATCCCGGCGCGGGGGCCTATGCGCAGATCCTGCCGACCATGATGGAAAGTGTCGGCTACGACGTGTCGAAGATCGAGTTCTTTCCCTATGGCCTGATGGTGGTTGCAGGCATGTGGGCGGAATTCATCCTGCCGGTTCTCATCGTCATAGGGCTCTTCACGCGGCTCGCCAGTTTCGGCTTCATCGTCTTCATCGCCGTCATGACATGGGTGGATATCACCGGGCACCATGTCGGGGCGGAGGCGATCGGGGGCTTTTTCGATCGCGCGCCGGGCGCGCTCATCGCCGATCAGCGGCTTCTGTGGCTGTTTCCGCTCATCTACCTGACCATATACGGGGCAGGCGCGGTGTCGCTGGACCGGGTGCTGGCACGCCGTCAACTGGAACGGATGCGGGTCTGGTAGGCAACGTCCGGGACCTCTGCTCAATTTGCGCACTTGCACGTTGAGCTGACGGGGCCTACGGATTTTTCCATGTTTTTTGCCAGTGACAATTGGGCGGGTGCGTCGGATCAGGTGATGGCCGCGCTTTCTTCCGCCAACGATGGTTTCGCCCCGGCCTACGGTGCGGACGATCTTACGCGCCGGGTGGAAGCCCGGTTCAGTGAAATCTTCGAGCGCGAGGTGGCGGTGTTCTTCGTCGCCACCGGATCCGCGGCCAACGCGCTGTCGCTGTCGCTGTCCTCAAAACCCGGCGGTGCGATCTTCTGCCAGGATGAGGCGCATGTGGCGGTGGACGAATGCGGTTGCCCGGAATTCATGACCGGCGCATCGAAGCTCATCCGCATTCACGGGCCTGACGGCAAGATCACGCCGGACGGCTTTGCCAAGGCCATGTCGGCCTTTCAGGAAGGCTTTGTCCATCATGGCCGCCCGCAGGCGGTCACCATAACCCAGTCCACAGAAATCGGCACCGTCTACACGCTCGACGAGATAGCCGCGATCAAGGCGGTCGCCGACACGCGCTCTATCCCGCTTCACATGGACGGTGCGCGTTTCGCCAATGCGCTGGTTGCGCTGGGCGTGAGCCCGGCGGAGATGACATGGAAGGCGGGCGTGGACGTTCTGTCCTTCGGCGGCACCAAGAACGGGTGCTGGTGCGCGGAAGCGGTGGTGGTGTTCGACAAGGACAAGGCCGGCGAACTGGAATGGCTCAGAAAGCGCGCGGGCCAGCTCTTTTCCAAGAGCCGCTTCATCTCCGCACAGTTCGAGGGCTATCTCGCCAACGACCACTGGCTGGATCTGGCGCGCCATTCCAACGCCATGGCGCAGAAGCTTGCCGATGCGGTGGAGGCCAGCGACAAGGCGCGCCTGCCTGCGCGCCCGCAGGCCAATGAAACCTTCATCGCGATCAAGAAGGCGCGCATCCCGGCGATGCGTGAGGCGGGAGCCGCCTTCTACGAGTGGCCCGCCGACGGTCTCGCGCCCGATCAGGCGCTGAAGCCGGATGAGGAACTGATCCGCCTCGTGACCAGCTTCCGCACCTCGCAGGCGGATATCGACGCCTTCTTGGCGCTGCTCTAGCGCTTCTTGGGGCGGCGCGTTCAGCGCCGCCCTACTCTCACCCCGTTCCTTCTCCCCTTCAACCGCAGGGGCCCCTGCCATGATCATCCTGCCCGACGAACACCTCAATCAACTGCTGGCGCAGGACGTGCCTTGCGGGGATCTGACGACGGATGTGCTGGGCATCGAGGATATCCCGGCGCGCATGACCTTCCGGGCCCGCGATCCGATGGTCGCCTGCGCGTGCGAAGAGGCGGCGCGGATGGTGCAACTGAGCGGCGGGCGCGTCATCGCCTTCAGGCCCAGCGGCACGGCGCTTGAGCCGGGGGAGCTTTTTCTGGAAGTCGAAGGCTCCGCGGGCGCGCTTCATCATGCGTGGAAGGTGGCGCTGACGCTGGTGGAATATGCGTCGGGTATCGCTACGCGGGCCAATCGTCTGGTGGTCGCCGCACGCGCCGGGAACCCGGACATCGTGGTCGGCTGCACGCGCAAGAATTTCCCCGGCACCAAGGAGATTTCGATCAAGGCGGTGCTGGCGGGCGGCGCGACGGTTCACCGGCTGGGCTTGTCAGAGACCTTCCTCGTTTTCGACAATCATCGTCGTTTCATCAGCGAGCCCGTGGAGACGTGGGTCAAGCGCGCAAAGGCGCAGATCCCGGAAAAGAAGATCTGCGTTGAAACGGATACGCTGGAAGAGGCGGTGGCGCTGGCGCGGGCGGGCGTCGATGTTCTGCAACTGGACAAGATGCCGGTGGCAGGCGTCGCGGAGGTCGTCTCGAAGTTCGCGGAACTGGGCTTGTCTTGCGTTCTGGCGGCGACCGGCGGCGTCAACGAGGCCAATGCGGCGGAATACGCGGCGACCGGTTGCGACATGCTGATCACGTCGAGCTGCTATTTCGGGCGGCCTGCCGATGTGAAGGCGGTGATCGAACCCATCGGCTGAGGCGCACGTCCAACGGGAAAAGAAAAAAGACGCTCCGAGGGGTGACGGAGCGTCTTGAGGTGGAGCCGGCCGGGGAAACCGGCTCCGTTCAGAGGCAGGATTTTTAAATCGGGGCGGCGCGGTTACGCGGCCGTTGCCTCGATCTGCTTGTCCGCCTCATTGGCGTTGCGGATCTCGATTTTCCGGGGCTTCATGGCCTCGGGGATCTCGCGAACCAGGTCGATGTGCAAAAGCCCGTTCTTCAGGCTGGCACCGCGCACTTCCACATGGTCGGCCAGCTGGAAGCGGCGCTCGAAGGCGCGGGCGGCGATGCCGCGATGAAGAATGCGGCCATCTTCCTCTTCCTCCACCTGCTTCTCGCCCTTCACGACAAGGATCTGTTCCTTGGACTCGATCGACAGGTCGTCTTCGGCGAAACCGGCCACCGCCATGGTGATGCGATAGGCGTTATCGCCGGTCAGCTCGATGTTGTAGGGCGGATAACCGGTGTTGGACTCATTGCCCGCATTGTCGAGCATAGAGAACAGGCGGTCGAAGCCGACGGTGGAACGATAGAGGGGAGAGAGATCGAAATGACGCATCTGAAGGTCCTCCTTTGAGCGACTCATCTGTTGAAACGCCGTTCCTTCGTTATCGCGCCCGATCACCGTCTTCGTAGCGTTGAAGAACGGGCCACGCGAAGCAAAAGGAACGATCCGGCGCTTCCCTTCGCCCGCCGTCATTGGCCGGGCGCAAGCGCCGATCAGCGGGCCCGTCTGGCACCCGCAGAACATAGGTGGGCATGCTCTTTTCGCGATTCAAGGGTTGTGCGTCTTCTCGCATCCCAATCCGCCGGGTTTGGCAGGTTCCTGCCGGATTCTCATCCTTCATGGTTTCATGAACGCGACCTGAACGGCGGTTTCGGACAGGGTTCAGGGCGGGTCTGCGATGGTCTCTTCATCAGACAGAGACACCCCGTCGAGGAGAGATGAGATGACTTCAACCACCGGACAGACCAACAGCATTCGCCGCATCACCGCCCGCGCCCTGGGCGCAGTCACCGCGCTCACCCTGCTGGTCGGCATGGCGCAGGGCGTTCAGGCGGGCGAACGCAACGACCTGCGTCCTGCGGTGTCCTCTTCGCGGCAGGCAACGACATCGCATCGGTTGAACCGCGATGACCGCCGTGTCATCCGCGTCGATCATCGCCGCCGCGATTTCCGCCGGGACCGGCGTCACGACCGCCGTGGCTATCACAACATGAACCGGCGCGATGTTGTCCGCTCCCTGCGCGCCCGGGGCTTCCATCGCATCCATAACGTGCGCCGTTTCGGTCCCGTCTTCCGGGCAGGCGCGGTGGGCCGCCGCGGACATCCCGTGCGGGTGGTGGTGAGCGCGCGTAACGGACGCATTCTCGATGTCCATCGCATCGGCTGGCCGCGCCCTCACCATCGTTGGTAGGTCATTCGCCGGATTTCCGGCAGGAGGGGCGGGCTGCGGCGCGCCCTTTCGCCTGCCGCGGTCTCGCTATTGCGCGCCGATCCGCACTGGCCGGTTGTGGGCGGCGGGCGGCTTCGCTATGACATAGGCAACGCAGCGCGCTGCGCCCTGTTCGCCGGACCTCGCCCATGGACCTCGTTGCGCATCCCGACAATCCGATACCCGCCGGCGCACATGCCGGTTTCGTGACGACCGATGACGGTCGCAAGATCCGATATGTGCGCTTCGATGCGGTGGAATCGCCGCTACAGGGCACGGTGACGATCTTCCAGGGCCGGGCGGAGTTCATCGAGAAATACTTCGAGACTGTGAACGACCTGCGCGCCCGCGGCTTCGCCGTGGTGCTGTTCGACTGGCGCGGGCAGGGCGGTTCCGAACGGCTGATCTCCGTCGCCCGGCGCGGATATGTGGACAGTTTCGAGGAATATGTTCACGACGCGATGGCGGTCATCGAACAGGTCAGCCTGCCGGATTGTCCCGGCCCCCATTACGGGCTCACCCATTCCATGGGCGGACTGGTGGCGCTTCTGGGCCACAGGAGGCTTCGCACGGTGTTCGAGCGTGTGGTCATGAGCGCGCCGCTCTTCGGGCTCGGAAAATTCGCCCCGCGGGAGACCTTCGTGCGCCCGCTGGCGGCGGTCGCGACGCTCACCGGCTTTGCCGAACGGCCGCTGGCGCTCACCGACACCAGGGCCTCTCTCAATCCCTTTGCGGGCAATCCGCTGACCCATGACCGGCGGCGCTTCGAGCGCATGATGAACCTGCTCGACAAGGCGCCGGAACTCGACACCGGGCCCGCCACGATCGGCTGGCTCAATGCGGCGTGCCGGGCCATGCGCCATGTGCGCGAGGACTGGTTTGCGCCGCAGGTCTCGCTGCCGGTCCTGTTCGTGGCCGCAGGGGCTGACGAGGTCGTCTCCAGCAAGGCGGCGGAAGAACTCGCCTCGCGCATGCGGGCCGCGGGCTTTGTGGAAATCCCCGGCGCACGGCATGAACTGATGTCGGAGGCGAACCGTTTCCGCGAGCAGTTCTGGGCCGCTTTCGACGCCTTTATCCCCGGCAGCAAGGACTGAGCGGGGAAGAGAACTGCCGTTTTCAGATCAGGCAGGACATCTTGCGAGATCGCGCAACACCGTCTCGTGGAGCGCCGGGTCGCCGCTGGCCACGATCCGCCCGCCATCGGTGGCGGGTCCGCCGGTCCAGGTGGTGATGACGCCGCCCGCCCCTTCGATGATGGGCACGAGCGCCACCACGTCATAGTTTTCCAGACCCGATTCGATCACCAGATCCGCCTGACCGGCGGCCAGCATGCAGTAGCCGTAGCAATCCGTGCCGTAGCGGGCGAGGCGGGCCTCGCGCTCGATGGCGTCATAGAAGGGGCGCTCGGTGGCGTCGAAGAGGGCGGGGGTGGTGGTGAAGAGGACAGCGTCGGAAAGCCTGTCGCATTTGCGCGTCGACAGCTTTCCCTCCCCATGCGGCCCGCGATACCAGGCTTGCCTGCCCGTGCCGTAGAAACGTTCGCCGATATAGGGCTGGGCCATCATGCCGAAGGCGGGCTTTTCCGCTTTCATCAGGCCGATCAGCGTGCCCCATAGCGGGACGCCGGAAATGAAGGAGCGCGTGCCGTCGATGGGATCGAGCACCCAGACATGCTCCGCATCGCGCTGGTGGATGCCGTATTCCTCGCCCACGATGCCATGGTGGGGCAGGTGTTTCTCGATCAAGGCCCGCATGACCCGTTCCGCGCCCCGGTCCGCCTCTGTCACCGGATCGTAGCGGCGCACATCGTCGACCGGCATGTCGCGCGAGCCCTTGTCATCCACCTGAATCGAGGAGCGGAACCCTGACAGCGCGACCTCGCCCGCGGCGTCGGCGAGGCTGTGGATGAAGGCGAGAATGTCCTGATCGGAATGCATGGTGGCGTGTCTTTCTGCGTGGTTGAGGCCCGCTCGGGCCCCGAAATCCCCTGACGGAGAGGAACAGCGCGGCAATAGTTCGGGCCTCGGCCCGGGGCTGGGGCGGATATTCCGCAGCTCAAGCCTTTTACCGCAGTTCCGCTCCTAACACGCTGCGTGCTTGCGTCAAAATTGTTAAATGGTCGTTTTTTGCTTGTTTGGAGGGTTGACGTTTGTGCGCTGCGGTGGCAGATTGTGCAGTGCGATATGGCTTCATATCGCAGCCCTTCTTGGGCGTTTCCTCCCTAGACTTCAGGCCGCTCGCTTCAGAGCGGCCTTTTTTTTGCCTATTCGCCTGTTTTCAGCTGGATTTTCTGCCCCGGCAGAGCTTCGCCGTCAACCCAGCGGCTTGCCGCAAGGAGGGCGGGGGCCTGCGGCTTGCGGGGCTATTCGGCGGCGATGGCGGGGGCGTTCAGATCCTCATCCGGGATCGCGGTCAGATGCTCGATGAAAGTGGCCAGGTCGTTCGCCATGCGTTCGAACCCGTCATGGATGCAATGGCTGGTCTCATCCATGTAGAGGCCGCGGTTGATCTCGATCTGCAGCGCGTGAAGGCCCTTGCCGGGGCGGCCGTAGTGCTCGGTGATAAAGCCGCCCGCATAGGGGCGGTTGCGGGCCACGCGATAGCCCATGGCGGACAGAATGCCCGCGGCGGCCTCGGTCAGTTCGGGCGAGCAGCTTGTACCGTAGCGGTCGCCCAGAATGAAATCGGGACGCAGCAGCCCGTTGTGGCCGCGCACGCAGGACGGCATGGAGTGACAGTCGATCAGTACCGCGTGGCCGAAGGTCAGGTGGGTTGAGGTGAGAAGATCGCGCAAGGCGCGGTGATAGGGTTTGTAGAGCGTGTCGATGCGCTCCAGCCCTTCCGCCACCTCCAGCTTGCGGGAATAGATGTCCTGACGCTCGCCGACGAGGCGCGCGATGGTTCCAAGTCCTCCTGCCACCCTGACGGAGCGGACATTGGCGAAAGGCGGCAGCCGGTCGCGGAACATTTTCGGATCGAGTTCGTAGGGCTCGCGGTTCACGTCGATATAGGCACGCGGGAAGAGCGCGCGCAGCATCGGCGCGCCGAGATGCACCGCGCTCAGGAACAGTTCGTCGACGAAGGCGTCCTCCGAGCGGCGGATCTGCAGGCTGTCGAGCCGGGCATCTTCAAGGAACGCGCGCGGGTAGGTGCGCCCGCTGTGGGGGGAATTGAAGACAAAGGGCAGGGTCTGGCGGTCGGGCGCGAGCACATCCAGACAGTTCATCTGGTCGAACCCGTCTGTGACGATCAGGCTTTCGTCGGCCTGATAGCGGCCCAGGTTCTTCACCACACCCATTCGCTCTATCCCGTTTCACGCCGACCGCGCGCAGGTTTCGCATTGCCGGACCGGGTATTCGTATCCGGTCGCGGCGAAGGGGTTTCAGGCGGTGCCCGACAAGCTCCGCGGCTTCGCACAACTCCCTCCGGCTTTCTAGGTGCCCATAAAGAGGCGGGGCTGTCCAGACCAGAGGAAACGCGAATGGGCCCGTCCTCGCCCCGCTTCAGGGGCCCGGATGGCCGTGGAAGGGCGTGGAAACAGGGCCTTTGAGACGGTCGGATCCATTCAGGTTTCACCGGATGTTTACATAGTTCGGCGGTTATGGGATGAAAAGAATTCGGATGGTGTGAGCCGTCAGGCTCGTTTGCGCCGCTGTTCGCAGTCCTGTCTTGCAAGACCGGTCACATGGCCGGTTCCATGGCGAGCGCGGGCAGGGAACGCCGCGCGAGCGGGGGGCGGAGCGGACGGCCGGTTAGATTTCTCGATCATGGTTGGGTGTGATGTCGCGAATCCTTCTCGCGGAAGATGACAATGACATGCGGCGGTTTCTCGCCAAGGCATTGGAAAATGCCGGATACGACGTCGTATCCTTCGATAATGGCATGAGCGCATACGAGCGCATTCGAGAAGAGCCCTTCACGCTGCTCCTGACCGATATCGTCATGCCGGAGATGGATGGCATCGAGCTTGCTCGCCGCGCCACCCAGCTCGATCCGGATCTGAAGGTGATGTTCATCACGGGGTTTGCCGCTGTGGCGCTCAACCCCGATTCGAACGCACCCAAGGACGCCAAGGTGCTGTCGAAGCCCTTCCACCTGCGCGATCTGGTCACGGAAGTGGAGCGGATGCTGGCCGCCTGACCGGCGCAAGGCATTCGTGCCGCGGCGGCCTTTGAAAGGACGGTTTCGGGGCGCGCGGGTTTCCACAAATCGCGTGTCATGTTTCCACAGGACGGTGCGGCGAAGCGCGGGGACGATCAAAAACCCGATCAACGGTCTTGCGCCGCGGTTCGGTTCCCGCTATATCGCTCACCACCGCGGCGGGCTTCGCCGCGAACCCGCAGACCGGTCGCTTCTCCGAAACGGCCCGACCCATCATCCGAAGGGTCAGCTCGCAAGGAATGCGAAGCCGGTCGCAACCGAAAAGTTTCGGGCGTGTAGCTCAGCGGGAGAGCACTACGTTGACATCGTAGGGGTCACTGGTTCAATCCCAGTCACGCCCACCATTTCCCCGGCCTTTTTGCCCCGCGCATGCGGGGTGGAAGTTTGTCGGAGGGTTGCGGTTCGCCGGAACCCGGTGCTTCAAATTATGGATCAGGGCCCTGCCTGTCGGCAGGGCGGTGAGGATAATCCCGGACGGGAACGAGAACGATGAAGATCAAGAATTCGCTCAAGGCCCTGATGGGCCGTCACCGTGACAACCGCATGGTTCGCCGTCGTGGCCGCGTCTATATCATCAACAAGCGGAACCCGCGCTTCAAGGCTCGCCAGGGCTGAGTCGGCGCGGTCGGCTTTGTGCCGACCTGCTTGAGATCGTTTCCTTCAGGCGCGCGGTTTCCGCGCGCCTTTTGGTGTTCGGGCTGCGCGGCTTTCGTAACCGTCCGATCCTGCCTTCTCCATCCTTTTCTGCCTGTCTTTTGGGTGTGTCCCCTCATCACGCCTGATTGATCGCGCGTGCGCGCATCCGGCCTTTTGCTGTTTTGACGTAAAGGTCGCGCCATGGGCATAATCGATCCATGCGCTCGTTCATTTCTTCCGATCGTCTGCGTCCGGGACATCTCGTCGGGTCATGCCTGTCGGGGCTTGCGCTTTTCTGCGCCGTGCAGGCACCGGCGCTGGCGGAAACCGCGTCCGGTTCCTTTCAGGGGGCGATTGCGACACCGGTTCAGATGGACGTGCCGGATCTGACGCCGCAGGTGCCCGACATTCCGGACCTGCGCGAGGAAGAGCCTCCGGAATTCGAGGAAAGTCCGCTCGATCCCGGAGAGGTTCCGCCGCCGCCGCGGGTGGATGCGCCTGAGGTGGATGACGGCGAGGCCGTTGAAGAGGCAAAGCCCGCCAAGCCGGATCTCGACACGCTGTTCACGATGCTAAAAGAAGAGGACAGCGACAAGGCGCGGGCGGGGGCCGCCCATTCCATCCAGATGCTCTGGCTGCGTTCAGGCAGCGCGACGGTGGATCTTCTGATGGCGCGCGCCGCCAAGGCGATCTCGGCCAAGGAAACGGCGCTGGCGCTCGATCTTCTCGATGCTGTGGTGCGCTACAAGCCGGATTATGCGGCGGGCTGGAACCGGCGCGCTGCGGCGTATTTCATGGCCGGAGACATGGGCAAGGCGCTGGTCGATATCGAGCGCACGCTGGCGCTGGAGCCGCGCCACTGGGGCGCGCTGGCCGGTCTGGCGGCCATCCAGCAGGCGACCGATGACGATGTGGGTGCGCTGCGCACCTATGAGCGCATTCTGGAAATCTATCCGCATCAGGAAAAGGCGGAGAAGGCGGCCGAAGAGCTTCGCAAGAGAACCGGCGGCGTGGCGCTCTAGCCGGGCGGACAGGCGCAGGCTCCAATGAAAGCGGACAGGCGCAGGCTCCAATGAAAAAGGCCGCCCCGTGGGCGGCCTTTTCAGTTTCATGCGCCGGTTTGCCGGGGTCTAGATGCCGCCCAGCCCGTCGGAGCCGACGAAGGCGATACGCAGCATGTTGGTGGAGCCGGGGGTTCCGAAAGGAATGCCTGCGGTGATGATGATGCGCTGGCCGGGCTTTGCGAACTTGTTGGAGAACGCGATCCGGCAGGCGCGGTCGATCATCTTTTCTTCGTTGTCCGCATCCTCGGAGACCACGCAATGCGTGCCCCACACCAGCGCCATGCGCCGGGCGATGGAAACCACCGGCGACAGGCAGATGATCGGCGTGGAGGGGCGTTCGCGCGCGGCGCGCAGGCCCGTGGCGCCCGACGACGTGTAGCATACGATGGCGGCGAGGTTCAGCGTATCGGCGATCTGACGTGCAGCGGCGGAAATCGTATCCGCGCCGGTCGGCTCGGGGCTGGTGCGCTGGGAGTGCATGATGTCGAGGTAATTGGGGTCTTGCTCGACCTGCTCGGCCACCCGGTTCATCGTCGCAACGGCGGCTTCCGGATATTCGCCGGCCGCCGATTCCGCCGACAGCATCACCGCATCCGCGCCTTCGAAGACGGCGGTGGCGACGTCGGACACTTCCGCGCGGGTGGGCACCGGCGAGGTGATCATGGATTCCAGCATCTGGGTTGCGACCACCACCGGCTTGCCTGCGCGGCGCGCGGCGCGGGTGATCTGCTTCTGGATGCCGGGGACCTTTTCAAGCGGCATTTCCACGCCGAGATCGCCGCGCGCGACCATCAGCGCATCGGAAAGCTCGATGATCTCCGCCAGCCGTTCCACGGCCTGCGGCTTTTCGATCTTGGCCAGAAGTCCGGCGCGCCCGCGGGTCAGCTTGCGCGCTTCGGCCAGGTCTTCGGGACGCTGGATGAAGGAAAGGGCGATCCAGTCCACATTGGCTTCCAGCGCGGCGTCGAGGTCCTTGCGGTCCTTCGGGGTGAGCGCGCTGACGGCGATGGTGGTGTCGGGAACGGAAACGCCCTTGCGGGCGGAAAGCTTGCCGCCGACCTCCACGCGCGTCGTCGCACTGGCGGCGTCGCATTCGGTGACGACAAGCTCGATCTTGCCGTCATCGAGAAGCAGCCGGTGGCCGGGCTCCAGTTCGGAGAGGATTTCCGGGTGGGGCAGCCGGACGCGGGTCTCGTCGCCGGGCTCGTCCTCGCTGTCGAGCACGAAGGTGGCGCCCTTTTCGAGCATCACCGATTTTTCCTTGAAGGTGCCGACACGCAGCTTCGGGCCCTGAAGGTCGGCGAGGATGCCGATCGGGCGGCCGAGGCTGGCCTCCACCGCGCGAATGCGCGTGACCAGCGTTTCCAGCAACGCGTGGTCGGTGTGGCTCATGTTGATGCGGAAGACGTCGGCACCGGCTTTGAAGAGTGTCTCGATCATCGACTGATCGGACGAAGACGGGCCCAGTGTTGCAAGAATTTTGACCCGTCTGTTGCGCTTCATCTGCTGCCTGTTCCCTGTTGGACGGGCTCGGTCAATTGGACCGTCCAGCTTCGCTGTTCGCCCGTATCGATCTCGAAGAATCCGGTTCGTTCATACCCGCGGGCAATACAGTCCGCAATGCCGCGAATCGTGAATTCCTTTTCTCTCGTGCACATGAAAGCACGACCGCCCCATTCCCCGCCCTGATCGTAATCAATTGCGTATACGTAGTAATAACGTGAGGAAAGATGACCAGGTATCAAGGTTTCACAAGTCTTGGCCGGGAGGTTCCACCAGCCTTCGGTCGACCATTCGGTCTTGTCGCGATAGCCGATTGCAACGCCGACCTGGCTCTCGGTCTTGTTGCAAAGCCTGAGGTCCGCCGCAGCGGGCGTCGCACCGAGAACCGTCATGCAGGCGCCGGTGACGACCAGCGCAAATACCCCCGCTCCGGCCATTTTCAGGCTGCGCGGCAAACCTTGTTTTGAAAGGCTGGACGACTTCATGGGGTGATCATTATGCCCGCAATGGAAACTATTGTTCTTATTGCGAATGTTGCGGTCGTTTGTCAACGTTACTCCCCGTGGGAGACAGAGACGTTCCAGTAGGTCATTGTATTTCTGCGTTCCGTCCGACCGAACAAACGCGGCGTCGCATGTCTCAACAGACAATGTCGTTTCGCCCGAAAAATGAGGCGGTATCAAGGCCATGCGTAGTCATCCGGGTCTTGTGCCTGATTATCCAAGACTATTTGGCCTTGCGTGCAGTCCGTTACCGTTCGCGCCCGGCTGGCGCGCCGGCGCGATCTTGCGACTACTTGGTGGACGCACCCGTGTTTACGGGGCTGTCGGCGGCCGAAGACGGTGTTTCGCCGGGCTCGTACGCGATGTCGGGAGCGACGACGGGAGCCGCCCCGCTTGCTGCCAGGGGGGCGGCATGGGTCCGGGAGTTGCGCGGGCGGGCGACCCAGATACCGACGAGAATGGCCGCGCCGCCTGCGAACTGGAGCGTCGACAGGGTTTCGGAAAAGACCAGCCAGCCGAAGAAGGCGGCTGCCACCGCCTCAAGGAAGATCACCAGCGAGGAAAAGCCTGCCGACAGGTGACCGAGGGCGAAGGCGAGCAGGCCCTGTCCGCCCGAGTGGCTGATGACCGCGACGGCAATCAGCGCGGCGACGCCGGTCCAGCTTGCGGGGGTGAAGTCGTTTTCCATCACGAGCGCGGCCAGAAACAGGGCGGCGGCGGTGACGAGCGTGGAGCGATAGAGCACGAGGCCCGGACGGGCGCTGCGACGCGCCACGCGCATGGCGAGGAAATAAGCCCCGAAGAACATGGAGGTGATGATGCCGTAGAGGTCGCCGGTCAGACGTTCGGGCTCTAGCTGCATGCTGGAGCCGACAAGCGCGCCTGCGCCCAGAAGGCAGAAGCCGAGGCCGAAGAACATCTGCCGGGTCACGCGTTCCCCGATGAAGAGTCCCGAGCCCATCAGCACCCAGACCGGAGCCGTGGTGGCGAGGAAAGTGGCGTTGGCCATCGTGGTGTTGACGATGGCCAGATGCCAGAAGATCAGGTCGCCCGCAAAGAACAGGCCCGTCAGTATCGTCGCGCGGTTCCAGCGCGGAGAGGATTGCCCGTCCGATTCAAGCCGCGCCCAGAGCGCCAGCAGCGGCAGGGCGAGGGTCACGCGGTAAAAGGCGCTGGTGAAGGGGCCGACTTCCGCATAGCGCACGAAAACCGGCGAGACGCCCATGGCGACAGCGCCCGTCAGAAGGGCGATGACGGCGGCGGCGATCGTACCGGCCTCGGCAATGGGGGTGGCGGTTGTCTGGGGGGAGGACGACATGTTCGCACGGCTCGGTTTATCGGCCCCCAGCGCATGGGGGCGCGACAGTGGGATGTGACGTGGTTTCGCTCCACCTGCGCTGGCCAGAAAAAAGCGGTTTCAGCATGGTGCTGCAATCGTGCAATCTATCGCACAGGGTGGACGCAGCGCCCATTCCTATGGCAAGCGATAACCCACGTCATCCAAAATCGGGCTATTCAGCCTTCAACGGACACGCCATGAACAGCCTGAACAGCGACAGCACGTCCGCCCCCGTGGCGGACGCTTCGGAAGATTTTGAGCCGGTCGAAATCCTTGCCGGGGACGAGGCCGGTGGATTGCTGCTCATTTGCGATCACGCGCGCAACGAGCTTCCCGCGCAATACGGCACGCTGGGTCTTCCGCGCGAGCAGTTGGAGCGGCATATCGGTTACGACATCGGCGTCAGGGATCTGACGCGCACGCTTGCCGCCCGGCTCAATGCGCCCGCGGTCATGACGACCTTCTCGCGCCTGCTGATCGATCCGAACCGCGGCGAGGACGACCCCACCATCGTGATGCGCATCTCCGACGGAGCGCTCGTTCCCGAAAACGCCTATATCGGCGAGGAAGAGCGCCAGCGCCGGATCGAGCGTTATTACCGCCCCTATCATGAAACGGTTGCCGCAGCGCTGGAGCGGATGACGGCGAGCGGCCGCCCGCCGGTGATCGTCTCCATTCACTCGTTTACGGCTGTGTGGCGCGGCTGGGCGCGGCCCTGGCATGTGGGCATCCTGTGGGATCTCGATCCGCGCGCGCCCGATATCCTGCTTGAGGCGCTGGCGCGCGATCCGGCTCTGATCGTGGGTGACAACGAGCCCTATGACGGGGCGCTGCGCTACGACACCATGTACAAGCACGCCACCATGCGCGGGCTCGCCCATGCACTCATCGAGGTGAGGCAGGACCTCATCGGCGATGCGCAGGGCGTGGCGGCGTGGGCGGATCGGCTGGAGCCGATCCTGCGCGAGGTCAACGCGGCCGAGGATGCCCACGTGGTGCGCCATTACGGTTCGCGTGCGGACTATTCGCGCAACCGGCGCGGAGCGCAGAACAAGGCGTGAGCGCGTTCGTGCCTTGACGTTTCGGGTGAGGGACCCGATCTGAAGGCGTCGGAGGAATTTCACGGTTTCGGGGAGGGAACACATGTCCGGGAGCAAGATCGATATCGATGAGGCCACGCGCACCGAGCTTGAGGCGGCGGCCTTTCGCCGTTTGCTCGACCACCTGCGCGCGCGCACCGACGTACAGAATATCGACCTGATGAACCTCGCGGGCTTCTGCCGCAATTGCCTGTCCAACTGGTACAAGGATGCGGCGGCGGACAAGGGGCTTGAGCTTTCCAAAGATGCGTCGCGCGAAATCGTCTATGGCATGCCCTATGACGAATGGAAGGCCAGCTATCAGAGCGAGGCGAGCGCCGAGCAGAAGGCGGCCTTCGAGGTGAACAAGCCTGCCGATTGAGTGCTGCGATACGGGGCGCTTGCGTTGCCTCGCCGAAGCTGACCATGCCGTATGCGTCAGCGCAATCGCGCCTTGACCGGCTCCCTTGTTTCTGGCACCCAAGCGAGCCGAATTTCCCGCGTGCGGTTCTTCGCGCGCCGATTCCATGAACCCAAATGAGGAGCTCTCACCATGGCTGACACGGGTGGGGTTGCCGCCGATCAGTTGCGCGCCTTCGTGGAGCGCATCGAGCGGCTTGAAGAAGAGAAGAAGGCCATTTCCGACGACGTCAAGGACGTCTACGGCGAGGCCAAGGCCATGGGCTTTGACGTCAAGATCCTGCGTCAGGTCGTGCGTCTGCGCAAACAGGAGCCGCATGAGCGCGAAGAACAGGAAGCGATCCTCGATCTCTACCTGCATGCGCTCGGCATGCTGTCTGCCGGCGGCCCGCAGGAAGACTGAGCTTCAAGGCTCTCTCAGACAGGCTAACAGCCTGCCGGATCTGATGAACGGCCCCGCAAGGGGCCGTTTTCGTTTGTGCTGCCGGTTCAGCCCGCGGCTTCTGTCTCGCCTGCGAATTCCGCCAGCCGGGCGGCCACCCGGTCGCGGATCGTCGTCAGGCTCTTGTAGGCAAGCTGGTCGGGATCGAGCGCCAGAAGCTGGGCGCGAAGCCCGGCTGCAAGCCGCGCGCCTTCCGGGTGGCGGGCGAAGGCTTCGAACGGATCGACGTGGATGCGGATGGTGAAGAGCACGTCGCCCGATTGCGGCAGGCGGCGCAGCGTCTGGCGTTCCACGCGCACGAAGAGCGAGGGATCGCCGGCGGCGACCTGCGCCTCCAGCGATTTCGCCGCCGGATGATGCAGTTCTCCGTCGCCGTAGATCGACCAGTTCAGCCGCCAGACCGGGGCGTCCACGGGCAGGTTTTCGAATATCCGTCCGACGATCGCTCCCATGCGTGCGCCGTTGAAGCCGGGCACGTTTTCATGGATCGCGGTCATGTCCTGCGAGAACTTCTCGCGAAGCGACCATGAGGAGGGAAAGGTGAGGGCGGCGGCGGCCAGCCGGTAGCCCTTCGGACCTTTTCGCATCAGAACGAGATCTTCCTGCACCAGAAGGGCTGCGAGCCTCAAAGGCGCGGCGGCATGGTCGGCGATGCGATAGGACGCGCCCGTTGCCGTGACGGTGATCGTCTCGCCGTCGAATTCGTAGAGATCGGGAAAGCGGCGCGGCAGATGCTCCAGAAGCAGCGCCAGCGTCTCTCCTTGCGCATCGCGTGTCTCGGGTTCGGCGGCGAAGACCGCACTTTCATCCTTTTCGAAAAGCTCCGCCTTCTGCCGCAGATAGTCAGGCAGAAGATCGTCGATCTCGATCCAGTCGTGAAGATCGAGCGGGGCGAGGCCGACCGAGAAGGGAGACTTGTCGCCCTCATAGGGCGTGTGGGGGAGAGGTGTGCGGGCTGGTTCCATGCCGCCAGAATGACCGGGCCTCGGCACTTTACGCAAGGACCAGATTGCAGGTGTGATGGAGCCAGCGGCGGTGCGGGCGCCGTCATGAAAAAAGGGCGGCCCGAGGACCGCCCTTCAATCTGATCTGCGGACTGTCGGATCAGTCCATCGCGGCCAGTTCGTCGATCATGCGCTCGATGACCGAGAGGCCCTTCTGCCAGAAGGCGGGGTCGGTGGCATCCAGCCCGAAGGGGGCGAGAAGCTCCGAATGGTGCTTGGTGCCGCCCGCTTTCAGAAGCTCGAAATACTTGTCCTGGAAGCCCGTCTCTGCCTCTTCGTAAACCGCATAGAGTGAGTTCACGAGGCAGTCGCCGAAGGCATAGGCGTAGACGTAGAAGGGCGAGTGGATGAAGTGCGGGATATAGGTCCAGAAGGTCTCGTAGCCCTCGCCGAAGGTGAAGACCGGGCCGAGGCTCTCGCGCTGGACGTCCATCCAGATCTCGCCGAGGCGTTCGGCGGTCAGTTCGCCTTCCCGGCGCTCTGTATGGACGCGGCGCTCGAAGGTGTAGAAGGCGATCTGGCGCACCACGGTGTTGATCATGTCCTCCACCTTGGAGGCGAGCATGATCTTGCGGGCCTGCGCATCGGGGGCCTTTTCCAGAAGCGAGCGGAAGGTCAGCATCTCGCCGAAGACGCTGGCGGTTTCGGCCAGCGTCAGCGGGGTCGGGGCCATCAGCGCGCCGTTCGGGCCCGCCAGCACCTGATGGACGCCGTGACCAAGCTCATGGGCGAGCGTCATCACGTCCCGCGTCTTGCCCTGATAATTGACCAGCACATAGGGGTGGACGCTCGGCACGGTCGGATGTGCGAAGGCGCCCGGCGCCTTGCCCGCGCGCACCGGCGCATCGATCCAGTTCTTGTCGAAGAAGCGCTCTGCGATATCCGCCATGTCGGGCGAGAAACGCCCATAGGCGTCGAGCACCGTGGCCTTGGCCTCATCCCAGGGGATCTTGCGATCGTCGGCCTTGGGAAGCGGCGCGTTGCGGTCGTAGTGCATCATGGTGTCGAGGCCGAGCCACTTGGCCTTCATCGCGTAGTAGCGGTGCGACAGGCGCGGATAAGCCTCGTGGACGGCGGAAACGAGCGCATCGACCACTTCGCGCTCCACCCGGTTGGCGAGGTGGCGGCTGTCGGCCACGTCCTCGAAGCCGCGCCAGCGGTCGGAGATTTCCTTGTCCTTGGCGAGCGTGTTGGTGACGAGCGTGAAGGTGGAGAGGTTCTTCTTGAATACCCCGGCGAGTGCATCGCTGGCCTCGGCGCGCTTTTCGCGGTCCGGGCTCTGCATGTAGTTGAGGGTCGCCTCCACGCCGAGCGTCTTGCCCTCCACCTCGAATTGCAGCGAGGAGATCGTCTCGTCGAAGAGACGGTTGAGCGCGCCGCGGCCGGTGGCCGACTTTTCGTGGAAAAGCTGCTCCACACGGTCTTCGAGCTGGTAGGGGCGCTCCTTGCGGATGTCGTCGAACCAGGGCTTGTAGTGGCCGAGATCGGCGTTCTGCATGGCCGCATCCAGAACCGCGTCCTCGATGCGGTTCAGTTCCAGCGTGAAGAACAGGACATGTGTGCTTGCGGTGGTCAGCTTGTCCTGCACGTCGCCGTAGAATTTCTGGCGGGCCGGATCGGTGGTCTGGCCGGAATAGACGAGACCGGCGAAGGAAATCAGCCGTCCCAGCAGTTCTTCAAGAGCCTCGTATTCCTTCACGGCCTTCGCAAGGCCCGCCGCATCGTCGCGCGCCAGCGCCTCGAGCTTGCCCTTGTAGGCCGCCTCGAAGGCGCGCGCATCGGCCAGCGACTTGTCCAGATCGGCCTTGACGGACGCATCGGTCATGGCGGGGTATAGATCGGCAAGGTTCCATTCCGGCAGATCGCCGAGCGTGTCGTCGGCTGCCTGGGCAGCGGCTGTGTCGGCGGGGGCGGAAACGGGGTTTGCGAAATACATGGCTGCTCCGAAAAGGATGGTGATGTCACGGGCGATGACGGCGGGGCTGGCGCCCGCCGCGAAAGCTCGCGATGAAGCTGTTGTCGCGGGAGCATATAGGGTTTGCCGGAGCTTTCGAAAGAGCCTTGAGGGTCTGTAGCGTTTCGGATCGGGGGATGCGTGGGTTTGGCTATTTGTTAACCGGCGACAATCACAATGGTTCGAAATGAGACAGCCGCGACCGGGTCGAGTCGGGTTCGCTTCCTTGCCTTGTGCGAACCGGCAAGGGGCCAGAGCGGTGAAATACAGATCGAGTGAGTGCCTGTACATATGAGTGGACGTATTCTGATCGTCGACGATGATCCGGTTCAGCGCCGGTTGCTGGAAGAGGCGGTGCGCCGTTTCGGGTATGCGTCGCGCGTGGTGGAAAACGGCGTTCAGGCGCTGGAAGTCATGCTCGGTTCAGAGGGCAGCGACATCGATCTGGTCATCCTCGATCTGGTGATGCCGGAGCTGGACGGCTTTGCGACGCTGGAAAAGCTGCGCGGGGAGGGCAACTCCACGCCGGTGATCGTGCAGACCGCGCAGGCGGGCATCGATACCGTGGTCGGCGCGATGCGCGCGGGCGCTCAGGATTTCGTGGTCAAGCCGATCAGCCCGGAGCGGCTGGAGGTGTCCATCCGCAACGTGCTGAAGGTTTCTGCGCTCGAGGGCGAGATCGTGCGTTTCCGCAAGCTGGAAGGCGGAACGCTCACCTTCAAGGACATCATCACCCGGTCTTCTTCGATGGAGCGCGTGATCCGGCTCGGCGAACGGGCCGCCGTCTCCAATATCCCGATCCTGATCGAGGGCGAATCCGGCGTTGGCAAGGAACTGATCGCGCGCGCCATCCAGGGCCAGAGCGACCGGGCCGCCAAGCCCTTCGTCACGGTCAACTGCGGGGCGATCCCGGAAAACCTCGTTGAATCGATCCTGTTCGGTCACGAGAAGGGTGCCTTCACCGGTGCGGTCGACAAGCACGTCGGCAAGTTTCAGGAAGCCCATGGCGGCACGCTTTTCCTCGACGAGGTCGGCGAGTTGCCGAGCGAGGTGCAGGTCAAGCTCCTGCGCGCGCTTCAGGAAGGCGAGATCGAGCCGGTCGGCGCACGTCGTCCGCAGAAGGTCGATTTCCGTCTGATCTCGGCCACCAACCGGCGGCTGATGGATCTGGTCAAGGAAGGCCGCTTCCGCGACGATCTTTACTATCGGCTCAATGTGTTTCCTATCTGGATCCCCCCCTTGCGCGACCGGCTTGAGGATATTCCGGAACTGACCCGGCATTTCCTCGCCCGTTTTGCAGCCGAGGAACACAAGCCCAAGATTTCCACCGTCGCGCCGGACACGGTGCAGCTTCTCCAGTCCTATGACTGGCCGGGCAATATCCGCCAGCTTGAAAATGCCGTCTTCCGGGCGGTCGTACTGTGCGACGACACTTGCCTCAGGCCTGACGACTTCCCGCAGGTGCAGGCCCAGCGTTCGGGCCGCGAAGCCGGTTCGGCGCGCGGCGTCGGTATGAGCCTGAACGCCGAGGGCGGGCGCGAAACGATCGAGCCACCGCTCATGGCGGGCGAAGCGGTTACGCCGCAGCCCGTTCCAGGTTACGGATCCCGGGGCGACTGGGTGGGGCATGGCGAACATCAGGCAGGCGCATCTTCGGCCCATCAGCCGGGGGCGGCCTCCGCTCAGGCAGGTGCGCAGCAGGGCGGTTTTGCCGGGTTCACCGAAGGGGCCGCGCCCTTCGGCTTTCTCCGGGCGCTCGACCAGAACGGCCATGTCCAGACGCTGGAAAGCGTGGAGCGCGACATGATCGTGGCGGCCATCGACCATTATGGCGGGCGGATGGCGGAGGTCGCGCGACGTCTGGGGATCGGCCGGTCCACGCTTTACCGCAAGCTGAAGGACTACGGTCTGGAGGCGTCGAACGGGCAGGATGCGGCGCAATAGGCGCCGGTAACCTGCGCCGCAAGCCGGTTGCGGCGTCAAGCGGATTGCCCGTGAAGCAAAACCCTTTGCCGACGATGCAGAGTTGTTCTCCCGCGACGCAGGGGAACCGGAACCCTGTGTCAAAATTGCGCAGGCGGTCTTGCCGCAAAATCGCCCCCTTGGCGTGTTGAATGGGTGCTCTTATCGCGGGCAGGATTGCGTTTTGGGCATTCCGTGACTGTATTTTCCGGTTTGCGCGGATGTCCTGCCCCAGAGCTTGTCCATGTTGGTGAAGCGGAGATGCGCCAATCCGCGTGGTTGTTGTTTCCTTTCGAAATACGGTAAAAACTCGTTAACCGAGTCTGTCGTATTTTAAGGATACTCGGGGGTTCCAGGGGTGCCGGGTAACAAGGGTTGGCGACATGCCGTCGCGACCTCGCGGCAAAATGCGAGAAACACATTGAGCGAGTACCTGCTCCGCTTCCCGCTGAGTGCCACGGCACGCGCCCTTCTTGTCGGCGTGTTCGTGACCCTCGTCTCCCTGACCGGGCTGTCTTCGGCGGCCACGGCCGAAACGCGTTCGCTCAAGCTTTACAATCAGCACACCGGGGAACGCGCCACCATCGCGTTCAAGCGCAACGGGCGCTATATCCAGTCCGGTCTGCGCGACCTCAACCAGTTCCTGCGCGACTGGCGGCGCAACGAAGCCACCAAGATGGACCCGGAACTGTTCGACCTCATCTGGGAGGTCTATCGGGAATCCGGCTCCCGCGATTACATCCACGTCGTCTCCGGCTATCGGTCTCCGGCAACCAACAACATGCTGCGCTCCCGCTCGCGCGGGGTGGCCAAGAAGAGCCAGCACACGCGCGGCAAGGCGATGGACTTCTTCATTCCCGGAGCCAATCTGGCGAAACTGCGGGCCATCGGGCTCAGGCAGCAGGTGGGCGGCGTCGGCTATTATCCGACCTCCGGCTCCCCCTTCGTGCATATGGACACCGGCAGCGTGCGCCACTGGCCGCGCATGACGCGCCAGCAGCTTGCGCGCGTCTTCCCCAACGGACGCACCGTCCATATTCCCAGCGACGGCAAGCCGATGCCCGGCTACAAGCAGGCGCTGGCTGAAATCAAGGCGCGCGAGAGCGGTTCCCGGCGCATTGCGGTGGCGTCCAACACGCGTGACACCGTCCGCAACAGCGTGCGTCGCGCACCGCTCAACACGCAGGGCCAGATCCTGACGGCTGCCGACAGCAATCCGGCCATCCGCACCGCGCCTGCCACGGCCCGGGCCTCAGGCAATACGGGCGGCGGATCCATCTTCGCCTCGCTTTTCGGGCGCAACGCGCCGACGCCGCCGGAAAATGTCGGCGCCGCTACGTCCGGGACCGCGAAGGCGGCGACGCGCGCCGATTCGAATTCCGGCGCGAATTCGGTCCTTCCCGGCGTGCGCAACGCCGAAGTGACCCCGCCGTCGAAGCCGGGTGAGCCCGCCTCTCCCGCCGCATCGCCTGCCGTTGCCGAGGAAGAGCCCGCAGCTCCCATCGTCGTGGCCGCCCTGCCGCTGGCCAAGCCGCAGCGTCCTGCCTCTCCGGTCGACGCCATCGGCGCGATCGATGCGATCACCGCGACCGACACTCCGGCGCGCGCAGGCGAGACCGTCAATCCCACGCTCGTTGCCTATGCGCCGGGCTCGGACCCTGTTCCGGCCCTGCGTCCGCGTTCCTCCGCACTTTCCAACAACCAGCTTTCCGGTGGCGCGGGCGTTGGCGGTGCGCAGCCGCGCGCGCGTCGCTCGAATGTGTCCGGTTCCCCGATCGGCGACCTGATCGCGTCGGAGGACGTGCGTGACGAGGCCCGCGTGGCGCTCGCCAGCGCTTCGGCCAACAACGGCGCAGCGATTGCCGAGCGCGTGGAGAAGGCGCTCTCGAATGCGCGCGACAAGGCGCGTTCGCCGGTTATCTCCGGGCGCATACCGGCAACCGCGACCGATCCCTTCGCCCGCTTCGCCTCCTTGCCGCGCGCCAACGAGGCGCGCCTGATTTCCGGCGCGCACAGCACCCGCACCTCCGCCTTCGCGGATCTGCGCCATCCCGACCAGCGCAAGCTGACGGCGCTGTTCGACCGTCCGGCCCGGCTCTTCAACGCGGGCTTCGAGCGTCGCATCTACGGCTCGCTCAGGACCGACCGTTTCGACGGTCCCGCCGTGGTGGCGCTGTCGCTCGTTTCCGCCGACTAGCATCAATCTGCGACCCGGGGGTGCGGATGGCCCGTCCGCGCCCTACATGATGGTTCGCCGTTACGGCATTTACGATCGGGAACAGGGCACCAGCATCCATGGCTGACGACGAGACGGGTACGCGCGGCGGCAGGGCCGGCGGGGAGAGAGGCCGCGACCGCGAGGCCAACCGCCTCTCCGCACGGGTGGGGCGCTATGCGCGGGTGAGCACGCAGATGGGCGGCTTCGCCGCGAAGATGGCGGGCGCGCGGCTGGTGGGCGGCGGGCGCGATCACGACCGCAACGCCTCGGAACTGACGGCGCTTCTCGGCGGGCTCAAGGGGCCGCTCATGAAGGTCGCGCAGCTTCTGGCGACCATCCCCGACGCCATTCCGGCCGAATATGCGACCGAGCTTGCGACCCTGCAATCGGCGGCGCCGCCCATGGGGCGGGCTTTCGTGAAGCGACGTATGAGGGCGGAGCTTGGGCGAGACTGGCGCAAGCGCTTCGACGACTTCAACGATACGCCGTCGGCAGCCGCCTCGCTCGGTCAGGTGCACGAGGCTGTGGGGGCGGGCGGGCGCAAGCTCGCTGTGAAGCTGCAATATCCCGACATGGCGTCGGCCGTTGAGGCAGACCTTGCTCAGCTCGGCATGATCCTGTCGGTCCACCGCCGCATGAAACCCGCCATCGACACCAGCGAGATCGCGGTGGAACTGGGCGAGCGGGTGCGCGAGGAACTGGACTATGCCCGCGAGGCGCGCCACATGGCGGCCTATCGCAGGATCTTCGAAGACGAACCCTCCATCCGCGTGCCGGAGGTGGTCGACGAGCTTTCAACCGGCCGTCTTCTCACCATGAGCTGGCTGGAAGGCCGTCCGCTGCTGGACTATCGCGATCATCCGCTGGAGGCGCGCAACACCATCGCGCGCACCATGTTCAAGGCGTGGTGGCATCCCTTTTCCCATGTGGGGCTCATCCACGGCGATCCGCATCTGGGCAATTACACGGTGTTTGAGGAAGGCGGCGAGCCTGCCGGGATCAACCTGCTCGACTACGGCTGTATCCGGATCTTTCCCGGGCGATTCGTGGCGGGCGTGGTCGATCTTTATCGCGGTCTTGAGGAAAATGACGAGGCGCGGGTCGTTCAGGCTTACGAGACCTGGGGCTTCAAGGGGCTGTCGCGGGAGCTGATCGATGCGCTCAACATCTGGGCGCGGTTCATCTACGGGCCGCTTCTGGATGACCGCACCCGCGCCATCGCGGATGGGATCAGCCCGGCGGAATACGGGCGGCGTGAGGCGTTCCGGGTGCATCAGGCGCTGCGCGAACACGGGCCCGTCACGGTGCCGCGGGAGTTCGTCTTCATGGACCGTGCGGCGATCGGCCTCGGTGGAGTGTTCTTGCACCTGAAGGCGGAATTGAACTTCTATCATCTGTTCAACGAGCAGATTGAGAAGTTCGACCGCAGTGTGGTTGAGCAGCGGCAGAGGGCTCTTTTGACGGGTGTCGGGCTGAAACCGGCGGACGAAGGCCCGGGACTGGCACCAAAGAACAATTACGGTTGACCCTACGGAGGGCTTGCGCTTCATTTCGTCGCAGTGTCTATGGTTCACCTTCACTGGTGAGCGAACGACCGATCAGGCATTCGCGAAGGGAGCGACAATGAGTGGAAACAATCCGTCGGCGATGGATTACGCCGAACACGAAAAAACCTATGCCGGCTTCATTGCCTTCGCCAAGATTGGCGTGATCGTCTCGATCAATGTGATGTTATGTCTATTGATCTTCGGACTTGGCAGTGGCTATTCCAATCTGGCGGGCTGGGTTGCATTATTGGCGACGATCGTCGCCGCAGTTGTCGGCCTCGCCCTTGGCCAAAAGGGCTGGATTCCCTCGGCATATGCTTTCGGGCTTGCCGGGCTGCTTGCGATCCTGACCGTCGCCTGAGGGCGATCTGGAGCGCAGCGGCGACAGATGAATTCGGACGGCGGCAGGGTTATCCCTGCCTCGTCCACAAACCGAGTGGCCCGGATACCGTGAGTGGTTACGGGCCGCTTGCATGTCAGACCGGGCACGGTCGGCGCGGAGCGCAACAACGTTCCGCGCCTTTTGCCGTGCTCCCCAAAGGGGGATGCGTATGAAGATCGGGGTGCCGCTCGAACGCGACGCCGTAGAAACCCGGGTCGCCGCGACGCCGGATACGGTGAAGAAATACATTGCGCTCGGGTTCGAGGTGCTGGTGGAAAAAGGAGCCGGCAAGGCTTCGCGGATTCCGGATGCGGAATTCAAGGACGCCGGTGCCAAAATCGTTCCCGACGCTGCTGCCGCCATGAAAGACGCGGATGTGGTGCTGAAAGTGCGCCGTCCGACGGCAGCTGAGCTCGGCTCGATGAAAGCCGGCGCTCTCGTCATCGGCATCATGGATCCCTATGGCAACGAACGCGATGTGGAAGCGATGGCCAAGGCCAACGTTGCCGCCGTTGCCATGGAGTTCATGCCGCGCATCACGCGCGCGCAGTCCATGGACGTCCTTTCCTCTCAGGCCAACCTTGCCGGTTACCAGTGCGTGATCGAGGGTGCTGCGGAATTCGACCGCGCGCTTCCGATGATGATGACGGCTGCGGGCACCGTTCCCGCCGCGCGCGTCTTCGTCATGGGCGCCGGTGTGGCCGGTCTCCAGGCCATCGCCACGGCGCGTCGTCTGGGTGCGGTCGTCACGGCCACGGACGTGCGTCCGGCGGCCAAGGAACAGGTCGAATCGCTCGGCGCGAAGTTCATCGCGGTCGAGGACGAGGAGTTCAAGCAGGCGGAAACCGCCGGCGGCTACGCCAAGCAGATGTCTGAGGAATATCAGAAGAAGCAGGCGGAACTCGTTGCCTCCCACATCGCCAAGCAGGACATCGTCATCACCACGGCGCTGATCCCGGGCCGTCCGGCTCCGCGTCTGGTCACCAAGGCAATGGTGACCTCGATGAAGCCGGGTTCGGTCATCGTCGATCTGGCGGTGGAACGCGGCGGCAACGTGGAAGGCGCAAAGCCCGGCAAGATCGCCACGGTGAGCGACGTCAAGATCGTCGGCCACCTGAACATGGCCGGTCGCATCGCCTCCTCGGCGTCCTCGCTTTACGCCAAGAACCTGCTGACCTTCGTCACGACGCTGGTCGACAAGGAGACCTCGGCGTTGAAGGTCAATTGGGAAGATGAACTCGTGTCGGCAACGGTGCTGACCCGCGACGGCGCGGTCGTCCACCCGGCTTTTGCTCCGAAAGGGGATGAATAATGGCGAGCGAAATGGCTCTTGAAAAGGCGCGCGCCGCGGCCGACGCGGCGGATGCCGCGGCTGCGGCTGCCCGCGCTGCGGCGGATGCCGCACAGACTTATGCGGACCAGGCGATCTCCGGTGCGTCCGGGGCGGCTGACGCTGCGGGCGCGCTGGCGCATGCAGCGACCGGCGGCGCCATCGATCCGTTCGTGTTCCGTCTTGCGGTTTTCGTGCTGGCGATCTTCGTCGGTTACTACGTGGTGTGGTCGGTGACCCCGGCGCTCCACACACCGCTCATGTCGGTGACCAACGCAATTTCCTCCGTCATCGTGGTCGGCGCGCTTCTGTCCGTCGGCGTGGAAGCGGTGGCCGGTCAGGAAGCAAACACCTCCTGGGCTCACGGCTTCGGCTTCGTTGCTCTCATTCTTGCATCGGTGAACATTTTCGGCGGGTTCTTAGTCACCAGCCGCATGCTCGCCATGTACAAGAAGAAGTCGTGAGGGGAACGGATCAATGACAGCGAATTTCGCAGCCTTCCTCTACCTGATTTCCGGCGTCCTGTTCATTCTGGCGCTGCGCGGTCTTTCCCATCCCACCACGTCGCGTCAGGGCAACGTGTTCGGCATGATCGGTATGGCGATCGCCATCCTGACAACGCTGGGCATTGCGGTGCCGAGCGGCTCGGGCTGGCTGATGATCGTCCTCGGTCTCGCCATCGGCGGCGGCATCGGCGCGATCATCGCGCGTCGCATTCCGATGACGGCCATGCCGCAGCTCGTCGCCGCCTTCCACTCGTTGGTGGGTCTGGCCGCGGTGCTGGTGGCCGCCGGTGCGCTCTATGCGCCGGAAGCCTTCGGCATCGGCGAAGTCGGCTCCATCCACGCGCAGGCGCTGGTGGAAATGTCGATCGGCGTCGCCATCGGCGCCATGACCTTCACCGGTTCGGTGATCGCCTTCCTGAAGCTTGACGGGCGCATGTCCGGCAAGCCGATCCTGCTGCCGGGTCGTCACGTCATCAACATCGCGCTGGCTGCCGCCATCGTGGTGCTGGTCATCGCGCTGACGACGACGGAGAGCCACACCATTTTCTGGGTGATCGTGCTGTTGTCGCTGGCCTTCGGCGGTCTGATGATCGTTCCGATCGGCGGCGCGGACATGCCTGTCGTCATCTCCATGCTGAACTCCTATTCGGGGTGGGCGGCTGCCGGTATCGGCTTCACGCTCGGCAACATGGCGCTGATCATCACCGGTGCGCTGGTGGGCTCCTCGGGTGCGATCCTGTCCTACATCATGTGCAAGGGCATGAACCGCTCGTTCATCTCGGTCATTCTCGGCGGCTTTGGCGGCGAGACGGCTGCGGCCGGCGGCGGTGGCGGCGGGGAAGAGCGTCCCGTCAAGCAGGGTGCGGCGGAAGACGCGGCCTACCTGATGAAGAACGCCTCCAAGGTCATCATCGTGCCGGGCTACGGCATGGCGGTCGCCCAGGCCCAGCACGCGCTGCGCGAGCTGGCCGACACGCTCAAGGGCGAAGGCGTCGAGGTCAAATACGCCATCCACCCGGTGGCGGGTCGTATGCCGGGCCACATGAACGTGCTGCTGGCGGAAGCCAACGTGCCCTATGACGAAGTGTTCGAGCTTGAGGACATCAACTCCGAGTTCGCACAGGCGGACGTCGCCTTCGTCATCGGCGCGAACGACGTGACCAACCCGGCCGCGCGTGACGATCCGGCGTCGCCGATCTACGGCATGCCGATCCTCGACGTTGACAAGGCCAAGACGGTCCTCTTCGTCAAGCGCGGCATGGGCTCCGGTTACGCCGGCATCCAGAACGAGCTGTTCTTCCTCGACCAGACCATGATGCTGTTCGGCGATGCGAAGAAGATGACGGAAGAAATCGTCAAGTCGATGTAATCGACCCGGATTTCCTCCGAGAGATTGAAGGCCGCGCCCGTTGGGTGCGGCCTTTTTCGTTTCCGGCGGGGGAATGTCGGGGGCAGGGGAGTATTGGGGCTGGTATTGGGGGCTGTGGCCCATCCTTCGAGACGGGCGTTCCGCCCTCCTCAGGATGACGTTGTGGGTGGGGCGGCTGCAAGTCGGCGGCAGGCTCGGGTCGCAGATGAGGCCCGCTTCGACCCGCAGTCCAGGCTAGCCTTGAGCTGCAGGTGCGACTGGTCCTGGGCTGCAGGTGAGGCCAGTCTTGAGCTATAGGGTGAGGTGGGCCTTGAGCGGCTGATAAGGCCAGCTTTGAAAAGCCTCGCCCCACCCCACAACGTCCTCCTGAGGAGGCGCATCAGCGCCGTCTCGAAGGATGGGCCGCAAGCTCGCAGGTTGCCAATGCACCCCAACCGCGGTTGTGCGGCGGGCTGTCAGGCTGCCGTGTTGCGTCCGCGGGGTATTCACGCAAGGGCCTAACACCGGCTTGCGAGCCCGTGCTAGACGCCCTTGCGGCCCAGTTCTTCCATCCGGTTCAGCCAGCTCTTGCGTTTCGCCTCGTCGGCGGCGCCCGCGCCTCCGAAGAGGACCGCCTTCAGCGGCTTCATCCCCACCATGGCCAGTACGTTGCGCTCGAAGCCCTTGAGGCCGTGTGCGCGATACCACAGGCGATAGAAGAAGGCGGGCATGCCCATGGTCACCACAAGGCGCACGGTGCGTCCGGTGAAGCGACCGCGCGGGAAGCCGCCTGCGCGGTCCTCAAAGGCGGAGTTGCGGTGGAAGACCTGCTCGAAGAAAGCCTTGGTGAGGGCGGGCAGGGTGCCGAGCCAGAGCGGGAAGACGATGACGATGTGATCGGCATCGCTCAGCGCCGCGTAGCTCTCGGTGAGGCTGTCGGGGACGGGGCCGGAATATTCGTCTTCATTGCGCAGGAGCGGAAAATCGAGGTCTGCGATCCGGATTTCCCGCACTGTGTGGCCCGCGGCCCGCGCACCATCCACATAGGCGGTGCCCAGCGCGTGGCACAGATGCGTGTCCGCGTGGTCGGGATGTCCGTGAATGACCGTGATCGTTCGTGCCATGATACGCCCCCTGTCGGTCCAGTGAGCGTTCTTTGCGGACAATTGTCCAGCCTGCGCCATGACTTGTGTCATGCCGGGAGTAGAGGCTACGCGGAAAACCGCGGGGAGCGGGGGAGAAGACGGGAGGCAGGTGTCAGCCCAAACGGAAACGGACCGTACGGGCGATCCGTACAGTCCGTCTGAATTTCGAACGCGGTCTTTTCAGCTCGGCAGTCTGCGCTCAGTGCCGCCTGCCGCCTTATTCCCCAAGCCGGGCCTGATAGTCCGGAGCCGATTCAGTTCACGCGTTACCTCCGGAGAGATCCGGTCGGGCTGCTGGTGATATCGGGGATTTGGGGAGGGCCAGGCGGCGGTCGATCAGGCCGGTGGCCTGATCGCGGCAGCTTAGCGGCGGCCGGAACGGCCGGTCAGCAGGCCCTCGCGCTGGGCGCGCTTGCGGGCCAGCTTGCGGGCGCGGCGGATGGCTTCAGCCTTTTCGCGCGCACGCTTTTCGGACGGCTTTTCAAAGTGGCCGCGGAGTTTCATTTCCCGGAAGATGCCTTCACGCTGCATCTTCTTCTTCAGCGCCTTGAGCGCCTGATCAACGTTGTTATCGCGAACGAGAACTTGCACGCGTAATATCCCGTGTTGCCGAACTGGTCAGGTTGTCTGATATCTACCCGAAGCGCCGATCCACGTTGGCCGGATGGCCGGTCGAGATCGGGGCGATGCTCCGGCGCGCCGCACGAGGCGTCGCGAAAGTGGGCCGTTCCTTAGCAGATGCTCTGGGGCTTGTCCACCGTGGAGGGCTAAAGAATACACCCTCCATGAAGATTGTCGAGGGATTGGCGGCAAGACCGGTGGACGGGCGCGGGGCGTGCGTGGCGGGGCGCAAATCCGGGGGAGACCATTTGACCTTCGATGCGGGCGGCCATGCGGGTGGACGCGGGAGGCGGGGGTGGGTAAGGTCGCTCCCGTTGCGCCGGGTTAAAGTATCCGCAGTCCTTGTGAGCCGGATGCCCGCATCGTTTTCGCCCTCGATCCCGGACCGCGGCGAATCATGTTTTTCCGGAGCGATCCGATGGTTTCGCAGGCGAGCGATGGCGCCGCGCGGACCGGCTTGTCCCTATGGATGGCCGAAATACGGGCGACGCTTGCGTTGGGGGTGCCGATTGCCGGGGCCCAGCTGGCGCAGACAGCAATCAATACGACCGATGTCCTGATGATCGGTCAGCTTGGAACGGAGCCGCTGGCGGCCTCTGTTCTGGCGTTCAATCTCTATATCATGACCTGGCTGTTCGGCTGCGGGCTGGTGCAGGCGGTGATGCCGCTGGCCGCCAAGGCGCGCGGCGAGAACAACATGCGCGAAGTGCGCCGGTCGGTGCGTATGGGGCTGTGGGTGGTGATCGCCTATTCGATCCCCGCCATGATTCTCATGTGGCACACGGAGACGCTGCTGGTCTGGGTCGGGCAGGATCCGGAGGTCGCCGCGTCGTCCGGCTATTACATGCGCTATCTGCAATGGACGTTGCCGCCCTCGCTGGCGACGATCGGCATGCGCAATTTTGTCGGCGTCATGGAAAAGGCGCAGGTCGTCATGTGGGCAACCGTGGCGGGCGCCCTGTTCAACGTGCTGGCCGATTACATGCTGATCTTCGGCAATTTCGGCGCGCCGCGGCTGGAATTGATGGGGGCGGGCATCGCCTCGACGCTGACCGCCACCTGCACGTTCCTGATGGTCGTAACCTACACGATGCGTCAGCGCCGTCTGCGCCGCTTCGCCATTCTCGGCCGGTTCTGGCGGCCCGACTGGCCGGTCTTCCTGCATATTCTCAAGATCGGCTGGCCCATCGGCGCGACCATGCTGGCGGAGGTGGGGCTCTTTGCGGGGTCTTCCATGATGATGGGCTGGATCGGCACCGTGCAGCTTGCCGCCCACGGCATCGCCATACAGTGCGCCTCCATCGCTTTCATGGTGCCTTTGGGCTTCAGCCTTGCGGGCAGCATCCGGGTGGGGCTTGCGCATGGGCGTCGGAGCCGGGCGGGCGTTGCGCGCGCGGGCTGGACGACGATCGGCCTTGCCGTCGGCTTCATGATGCTGACGGCGCTGTTCTTCCTGAATTTCCCGGAACTGCTGATCGGAGCCTTCACCAAGGAGGGCAATCCCAATACGGAGGCGGTCTTCGCAACGGGTGTCAGCTTCCTGGCGGTCGCCGCGGTCTTCCAGATCTTCGACGGCGCTCAGGTCTCTGCGGGCAACGTGCTGCGCGGGCTTTCCGATACCCGGATCCCGATGCTGATTGCGCTTGGCGGCTATTGGGGCATCGGCCTGACGCTTGCCTATGTGCTCGCCTTCTGGGCGGGCTGGGGCGGCGTGGGGCTGTGGTGGGGGCTTGCAAGCGGGCTTGCGTCCGTCGCCATCGCCATGATCTGGCGGTTCAGGGGGCGCGAGCGGCTGGGGCTTGTCTGAGAGATCCGAAGGAGGACGGCGGACCGGGAGGTCCGCCGCCTGTTGCCAGTTCTGCTTGATGCGCCGGTTCTACTTGATGCGGTTGACGTGGCCCATCTTGCGGCCCGCGCGAATTTCCGCCTTGCCGTAAAGATGAAGCCGGGCGTCGGGCTCGGCCAGAATGGCCTGCCAGTTCGCGGCATCGTCGCCGATCAGGTTTTCCATCACCACGTCGCAGCGCCGTGCGGGCGTTCCCAGCGGCCAGCCCGCTACCGCGCGGATATGCTGCTCGAACTGCGAGACCGCGCAGCCGTCCTGCGTCCAGTGGCCGGAATTGTGGACCCGCGGGGCGATCTCGTTGGCGACGAGACGCTCGCCCTGTTCATCGCGCACCACGAAGAGTTCCACCGCCAGAACGCCCACGTAATCCAGCGCCTCGGCCACCTTCATGCCCAGTGCGCGGGCCGCGTCCTGCGTCTCTTCGCCAAGGTTTGCGGGGATATGGGTCCATTTCAGGATGTGGTTGTGATGCTCGTTCTCGGCAATGTCATAGGCAGCCGTTGCGCCGTCTGCGCCGCGGGCCGCCACGACCGAGCATTCCAGCGCGAAATCGACGAGACCTTCCAGCACCGCAGGGGCCTTGCCGATGCGCGCCCAAGCGTCTTCGGCGTCCTCAAGGCTGTCGATGCGGGTCTGGCCCTTGCCGTCATAGCCAAGCCGCCGGGTCTTGAGGATGGCGGGAAGGCCGGTGACCTTCGCCGCGGCGGCAATATCCTCCGGGCCGTTCACGGCGGCGAAGGGGGCAAGCGGAATGCCGATGGAACTCAGGAATTCCTTTTCCGAAAGCCGGTCCTGCGCGACCGCAAGCGGCCTTGCGCCGGGGCGCAGGGCCACGCGTTCGGACAGAAAACGCGCGGTCGCTTCCGGCACGTTCTCGAATTCGTAAGTCACCACGTCCACGGCGTCGGCGAAGGCGGCGAGCGCCGCTTCGTCGTCATAGGCCGCGAGGGTGAAGGCGTCGGCGACCTGAAAGGCCGGGCTCGCCTCGTCGGGGCAATAGATGTGGCACTTCAGGCCCAGCGGGGCGGCGGCGAGCGCCAGCATGCGGCCGAGCTGGCCTCCGCCGAGGATGCCGACGGTGGAACCCGGTTCAAGCGCGAGGGGAGAGGCGGACATGATCTCAGGCCTCGTCCACGGGAAACTCGGCCACGGCCTCGCTCTGGCGGGTGCGCCATTCATCGAGCCGGGTCGCCAGCGCCTCGTCATTCAGCGCGAGTACGCTTGCGGCCATCAGCGCGGCGTTGACCGCGCCCGCACGCCCGATGGCGAGCGTGCCGACGGGAATGCCCGCGGGCATCTGGACGATGGAATAGAGACTGTCGATACCCTTCATGGCGCGCGATTCAATCGGCACGCCGAAAACCGGCAGCGGCGTCATGGAAGCGACCATGCCCGGCAGGTGGGCCGCACCGCCCGCGCCGGCGATCACGACCTGCACGCCTTCCGCCTTCGCGCCCTTGGCGAAGGCGACCAGGCGATCGGGGGTGCGGTGGGCGGAAACGATGCGCGCCTCATGGGCAACGCCCAGCGCTTCGAGCGTGTCAGCGGCATTTTTCATCGTGGGCCAGTCGGACTGGCTCCCCATGATGATTGCGACGGGGGGCTTGTTCTGCGCCATTCTTGCTCCGTGGGGTGCCTCAACTCGCTACATTTACCGAGTTTTTGCCGGAAAGGCGCGGATTATAGAAGCCATGTGCCGACAGGCAAGTCGTTAACATCTCGGAAAGGTCCGTTAACCACGAAACTGCATGATCTTGGACAAGGTCGGGTAAAACCCTGACGTCAGGCTCCCTTTGAATTAAATTGTAGGTCGCAATGCAGCGGGGGCCGACCATGAGGGTGGCATGTGCAGAGACGACGGCGGAAAGCCGCCGTAACGGGGCCGGGGCACTGGATCGTCTGGACGATCTTGTCGTGCCGGAGCACATTCGGATGTTTGTCGAGGATCTGAACGACGAGGTGACAAGGCTGATGGACGTGATCAGCGCCCAGCGTCTGGAAATCAGTCGCCTGAGGCACGACGCCGTGCGCGATGCTCTCACGGGGCTGCTGAACCGCCGCGGTTTCGAGCGGGTGCTGGAACGCTCCATCTCTTTCGTCTCGCGCTATTCTTCCGACGTGTCGCTGGTCTATGCGGACCTGAACAATTTCAAGCACATCAACGATACGCTGGGCCATGTGGCGGGCGATGCCGCATTGAAGCATGTGGCGAGCGTGCTGTCGGGCACCTTGCGGCGCTCCGACGTCGTGGGGCGTATCGGCGGGGATGAGTTCGTCGCATTGTTGTGGAAGACGAGCGCGCAGGAGGCGCGGGCCGCGGCGCTGGACGTCAACCGGGCGCTGGCCGAAGCCCCGTTCGTCTTCGACGGACGCCCCTACACGATTTCCGCCTCGCTGGGGATCGCCTGTCTTTGCGGCGAGGACAGGTCGGGCGACGTGCTCGACCGGGCCGATCGCGACATGTATCGCGCCAAGACCGGCTTGCGCCCCTAGTTCCGCCTTCGGCCGCATCGGGGCGGGTGGGCTATTGCGGTGTTTTCAGGAAAGACAACAGTCTGCGCGGCACCGTTTTGCGTACGGTGCGGCTTTTATTTGTGCGGCTTTTTCCGGGAGGTCGCCGGTCAGGCGATGATGTCGGGAAGGAGCCGGTCTTCGATGGAGGTGATGCGGTCCTTCAGGCAGAGCTTCTTCTTCTTGAGACGCTGCATCTGAATCGCATCGGCCCTGCCGGTCTCGATAAGCGCCTCGATGGAGGCATCGAGATCGCGGTGCTCCTGACGCAGTTGCGAAAGTTCGGCGCGCAGCGCTTCTTCCATGTCTTCTGTCATTTTTGCTTCCACAGACGCAGCCCTTGCATCGCGCGGCCCATGGGGTGGGGCGGGGTGAAAGGCGGGCGCGAATGAACCGGGCAGTCCTATCGGCAAGGCGGCAAGTCAGCCAATGATCGCAATGTAGCATAGTGAAAGCGCGAAGTGGATCGAAGAGCGCTACGACCGGGGCGAGAATGGGATGCCTGGCCCTCTTCCGCAGCTTCCCGCCGTCTTTGGCAAAGGGTGCAGGCTGTCCTTCCGTTACCGCTATGCGTGTTTTTCGACATGCTATTGAGAACAGTGAGGGTTATTGCGCAGATCGCGACGTTCCGTCACGCCCCTGCAGGTACGGGGTTCCGCGAGGGTAGTTTGGGATGTCCGGACATCATTGAATTTCAGCGCGTTAGTGATGCGTGTCTTCACGCGGCTTTGAATGCGCGCCGCGCAATAATCACAAAATCGCCCGCAAATCGCACATCGCGTCTGATCAATTCGGTCGCTCACGGGCGGCGCGGCGTTCGACTCCGTTCTCAGCCTGTGTCACACTCTTGTTGTTCTAGCTGAACTACAAAGGAGGCTTTGCCCAATGTCCTTGCAGTCGCATCTCTTAGAGCTTGAACGGCGCCATGCTGACCTGGAGCGGGAAATCGAAAAAGCTATGGTCAGTCCGAGTACGGATAATCTTGATATCGCGGATATGAAGCGCCGCAAACTGCACCTAAAGGACGAAATAGTACGCCTTCGCAAGGAGACCCTTCATTGAATTGACGGTCATGGCCCGCGAGGCTGAAAAGCCCGCATGAGGCTGACCAAAGCCGCGATCCCGGATGCGGGGTCGCGGTTTTTTAATTGCCCGCAGCCGTCCGTTCCCCTCCCTTTTTGCGGGAATGACGGGCTGACGATCAACAGTCGGCGCGCGACATTTCAATCGCCCTGCTGCCCGCCGGATTTTCCCGTTTCCGTTCTCACAAGTTCATTGGGGCCGCAAAGCATGTTCTTCGAGACCACTCTGGCCGACGCGCTGCATCAGTTTGCGACGTTGTTTGCCGTTGTCGATCCGGTGGGCACGGTGCCTGTCTTCATCGCGGTAACCGCCACCATTGCGCCTGACCGGCGTCGCGCGGTGGCCTATCGCGCGGTGCTCTTCGCCGCGCTGGTGCTGATGGGGTTCCTGATCGCCGGCCAGCCGGTTCTCAACGCCATCGACGTCAACCTGACCTCCTTCCAGATCGCGGGCGGCATCGTGCTGTTCCTGTTCGCGTTGACGATGATTTTCGGCGATTCCAAGCCGGACCGGGAGATTTCCGAAGTTTCGAAGAATGTGGCGGAATGGGCGGTCTATCCGCTGGCCATTCCCTCCATCGCCTCGCCGGGGGCGATGCTGGCCGTGGTCGTTCTCACCGACAACGACGTCCACTCCATCGCCGCGCAGGCGGTGACGGCGGGGATCACGCTGGCGGTTCTGGGGCTGTCGCTGGTCCTGATGCTCGTGGCGATGCCCGTGCAGCGGCTGATCGGAAAGGCCGGGGCCTCGATCGTCAGCCGTGTCATGGGGCTGATCCTCGCCGCGGTTGCGGTCGACCACGTGATCAGCGCCATCATCCTCCGTTTCGGTCTTTGAGAGACGAAACGGGAGAAGAACGGGGGCAGGTCATGTGCCCGCCCCCTGCCGGATCGTTCAGATCGCCTTGGCCATTTCGCGCAGCTTGAATTTCTGCATCTTGCCGGTGGAGGTCTTGGGGATCTCCGCAAAGACGATGTGGCGCGGGCACTTGTAGCGGGCCAGATGCTCGCGGCACCATTCGATCAGGTCGTCTGCCGTGGCGCTCTGGCCGGGCTCCAGTTCCACGAAGGCGCAAGGGGTTTCGCCCCATTTCTCGTCCGGGCGCGCCACCACCGCAACCGCAGCCACTGCCGGGTGCTTGTGGAGCGTGTCTTCCACCTCGATGGAGGAGATGTTCTCGCCGCCGGAGATGATAATGTCCTTGGAACGGTCCTTGAGCTGGATATAGCCGTCCGGATGGCGCACGCCGAGATCGCCGGAATGGAACCAGCCGCCCGCAAACGCCTTGTCGGAGGCCTCGCGGTTCTTCAGGTAGCCCTTCATGACGACATTGCCCCGGAACATGACCTCGCCGATGGCCTCGCCGTCCCAGGGAAGCTCTTCCAGCGTTTCCGGGTCGCGAACCGTCAGGTCGTCGAGCGCGGCGTAGCGCACGCCCTGGCGGGCCTTCTTCACCGCCTGTTCGGCGGCGGGAAGCGCATCCCATTCCGCCTTCCAGTCATTGACGACGGCGGGGCCGTAGGTTTCCGTCAGGCCATAGAGATGGGTGACGTTGAAGCCTTCCTGCTTCATTGCGGCGAGGACCGATTCCGGCGGCGGGGCTGCGGCGGTGAAGAACTCCACCTGATGATCCAGTTCTCGCTTTTCTGCCGTCGGCGTCGAAAGCAGCGTCGACATGACGATGGGCGCGCCGCACAGATGCGTCACGCCGTGATCGGCGATGGCATCCCACATCGGTTTCTGGCGCACCCAGCGCAGGCACACGTGGGTGCCCGCGATCACCGACATGGTCCAGGGGAAGCACCAGCCGTTGCAGTGGAACATCGGCAGCGTCCACAGATAGACCCCGTGCTTGGCCATGGAGCCGGTGATCACGTTGCCCTGCGCCAGAAGGGCTGCGCCGCGGTGATGGTAGACCACGCCCTTGGGATTGCCGGTGGTGCCCGACGTGTAATTGAGGCTGATGGCGTCCCATTCGTCGTCGGGGAGTTTCCATTCGAACTCTGGATCGCCGCTTTGGACGAAATCCTCGTAGTCGATGGAGCCGAGCTTTTCGCCGTCCTGCGGGAACTCGTGGTCGTCGTAATCGATGACGATGGGTTTGACCTTGGCGAGTTCCAGCGCCTCCTTCATCACCTTGGAAAACTCCCGGTCGGTGATGACGAGCTTTGTTTCGGCGTGATCGAGCTGGAAGGCGATGATGGCGGCATCCAGCCGGGTGTTCATGGAATGCAGCACCGCGCCCACCATCGGCACCCCGTAGTGGGCCTCCAGCATGGAGGGAACGTTGGGCAGCATCACCGACACCGTGTCGCCCTTGCCGATGCCCGCCTTTTGAAGCGCGGAGGCAAGGCGGCGGGAACGGGCATAGAACTCGCGATAGGGGATGCGCGCCGCGCCATGCACGATCGCGACGTGGTCGGGAAAGACCATCGCTGCGCGGGCAAGGAAAGAGAGGGGCGAAAGCGGCTGGAAATTGGCGGGGTTCTTGTCGAGATCGACGGAATAGGGGCTTGTCACGGTTCCTCCCGTAGGGCTTGCGCCGGGTGACGTACGGCGCGTTTGTCCACATCAAAGACCAACCTGTGATGGCGGGCAAGCGTTTGCAAACAGACGTGTGACTCTTTTATGGCTGCAAGACGGAATTGACGCAGCGTGCGGGCAGGGCCATCTTCGCCCCACCTACGGCAAGGAGAGTTTGATGGTCCGCTTCATTTGCGGCGGCAAGGCCGCCGATCTTGTTCCCAGCGACACGATGATCGCGCTTCGCATGATGAGCGGAGCGAGGATCGCGGAGGCGCGGGGCAGCACGGGCGGGGTGGGACCACAGGGCGTTGCGGCATTCATGGAACTGGGCAGGGAGGCGCGCGCAGCCTGCGAAAGGCTGAAGCCCATGCAGGGTATGGATCGGCCCGATATCGGCATCTTCTCCGCAGGAGGCGAGGACGTCACCGAGCTTTGCGCAGTCCTCGATGCAGATGAGGGTGTCGAATTCGCCGGGAAGGTGCTTGTCGATGAGCCGTCCGGCGAACCGGTCCTTTATTCCGGCGATATCTTCATCCGGTTCGCCGACGAATGCCGGATCGAGGAGGTGAAGAGCCTGCTGGACAGGTATGAGGCGCATGTGGGGCTTTATCGCCGCCTTCCCTTCGCCCGCCACACCTATGTGCTCAGGCCGCACAGGCGTATGGGCCCGAAGGTTTTCGAGATGGCGCTGACGCTTCTCGACGAGCCCGCCGTCACCCATTGCCACCCGGAGATCCTGCGCAGGCGTGCGCCGCGGTCGGTGCCGCGCTGGCCGCGCCAGTGGCATCTGGGCGACCGGCTCGTGGACGGCCATGCCATCCATGCCCATGCCAATGTGGAACGCGCATGGGAGATGAGCCGCGGGGCAGGGGCCTGCGTCGCCATCATCGACGACGGCATCGATCCGGTGCATCCCGACATTTCCGGCCCCGAGCGTCTTCTCGCGCCCTTCGACGTGACGCTGGATCTCGCCGACGGCTCGCACAAGCTTCCCGGCGAAGGCCATGGCACGGCCTGCGCGGGCGTCGCCTGCGCCTCGGGCGTGGTGGGTGCGACCGGTGTTGCGCCCGAAGCGCGGATCATGCCGATTCGCATGCGCGCGCCTTTGGGCTCTCTTCAGGAGGCGGAGGCAATCTGGCGGGCGGCGGCCTCCGGTGCTGACGTGATCTCGTGTTCCTGGGGCGCGATCGGCGGGGCGTGGGACGATCCCATGGACCCGCGCCATGGGCGGCCCGTCCTGCAAAGCGACATGACGGCGGCGGCCATCGAGGCGGCGACGACGCGCGGGCGCATGGGGCGCGGGGCGCTGATCACCTGGGCTGCGGGCAATTCCAACGGCAACGTGGATATAGACGCCTATCCGGCCAATCCCGCGGTCATGGCGATTGCGGCCTGCAACGATACCGGTGTGCGCAGCGCCTATTCCGATTACGGGCAGGCGATTTCCTGCGCCTTTCCCTCAAACGACACGATGACGGCGCTGACGCCGGGGATCTGGACCACCGACCGTTCCGGCCGCGCAGGCTACAATCACGGCAATCAGGCGGTGGGCGACGAGGCGGGGCTCTTCAACGGGGCCTTCGGCGGAACGTCGGCGGCTTGCGCAGGCGTTGCGGGGGCCGCGGCGCTGCTGGTCTCGGCCAATCCGACATTGAGTGGCAAGGATCTGCGCGCGATCATCGAGGGTACGGCGGACAAGATCGACGCGGATGGCGGGCACTGGGACGAAAAGGGCCGCAGCCCCTACTACGGAGCCGGTCGGGTCAATGCCGCGGAAGCGGTTGCGGATGTGTTCTCGGTGGATGTCGTTCCGGTTGTCTGAGGCGTCTCAGAGCCCGGCGATCCCGTCCCAGATCAGTTTCAGCGCCACCAGAAAGACGCCGATATAGGTGATCCGGTAGAAAAGCTCCTGCGAGACGAGCCTGACCAGCCGCACGCCCGCATAGGTGGCCAGAGGCGCCAGCGGCAACAGGGCGGCCGAGGTGAAGAGGTTCGCGCGGTCGAACTGGCCGAGCAGAAAATAGGGCACCAGCTTGACGAGGTTCATCACTGCAAAGGTGATGACCATCGTGCCCGAAAGCAGCACCCGGTCGAATTTCTGCGGCAGCAGATACATCTGCGCGGGCGGGCCGCCTGCGTGCGAGACGAAGCTCGTGAAGCCTGCCACCATGCCCCAGAAGACGCCCTTGGGCGCGTTCTGCTTCTTTGCGGGCCGCGCCGCGCCGCCGGTCCAGTAGTCCAGCACGAAAAGGACGGTCACCACGCCCACGATCAGACGCACCCAGGATTCATCTACCCACGCGGCTGTCGCCCAGCCAAGCGTGATGCCGATGATCGCGCCGGGCAGCAGCACGGCGACAGAGGGGCGGTGGAAGATCCCGCGATAGGAGACGACCGCCACCGCATCCATGGCGCACAGGATCGGCAGCATGATGCCTGCGGCGTGGATCGGTGAGATGACCAGGCTCATCAGCGGCACGCCGAGCATGGCGAGCCCGGTGCCGAAGCCGCCCTTGGCAAGACCGACGATGATGACGGCGGGAATGGCCGCAGCGTAGAAAAGCGGGTCGGAGATGATGGGCAAGTGTTCGCGGCTCTGGTTCGTGTTGGCGGGGTGTCGTCGTCAGACCGGGAATGACCGGGACGGGACTTGAGCGAGCAAATGCGCGAATTCCTCCGTAAAGGCAATGCGCGCGGGGCGAAAATCATTTCGCGAAACAATTTGAGGCCATTTGATCCAATCCAAAGTCGAAGGCCGGTGACCTTGCTTTAATTGCGCAGTTTGCGCCAAATTCCCGGCTGCAACGATGCCTGCGATGTGGGAGGAAAACACCATGGCAAGCCGTTATCACGAGGTCTATCAGGCATGGCGGGACGATCCGGAAGGATTCTGGTCCGAGGCCGCTGCGGGCATTGACTGGAGCAAGCCGTGGGACAAGGTCTTCGATCCCGATCAGGGGGCTTACGGTCAGTGGTATGCGGGTGCGGAGACCAACACCTGCTACAACTGCCTCGACCGGCACGTGGAACGCGGACGTCCGGGGCAGGCGGCGATCATCTATGACAGCCCCGTCACCGGCAAGAGCGAAAGCTACACCTATGACGAAACGCTGAAGCGCGTGAACGCGCTGGCGGGCGTGCTGATCGATCAGGGCGTTCGCAAGGGCGACCGGGTCATCATCTACATGCCGATGATCCCGGAAGCGGTGATGGCGATGCTGGCCTGTGCGCGCATCGGGGCGGTGCATTCGGTCGTCTTCGGCGGCTTTGCGGCCCATGAACTCGCCACGCGCATCGACGATTCCACGCCCAAGGCGATCATCGCCGCTTCCTGCGGGCTGGAGCCGAACCGCACCATTGCCTACATGCCGCTCGTTTCCGCAGCCATCGAGCATGCCGCCCACAAACCGGATTTCTGCCTTGTCTTCCAACGCGAGGAACTGGCCGCAGATCTGGTGACGGGCCGTGATATCGATGCGGGCGCTGCGGTTCAGCTCGAAATGTCCAAGGGGCGCGAGGTCGCCTGCGTGGCGGTGGCGGCGACCGATCCGCTCTATATCCTCTATACGTCCGGCACGACCGGCCAGCCCAAGGGCGTGGTGCGCGACAACGGCGGGCACATGGTGGCGCTCAAGTGGTCCATGTCGAACCTCTATGGCATCGAGCCGGGCGAGGTCTTCTGGGCGGCCTCGGACGTGGGCTGGGTCGTGGGGCATTCCTACATCGTCTATGCGCCGCTCTTGCACGGCTGCACGACGGTGGTGTTCGAGGGTAAGCCCGTGGGCACACCCGATGCGGGCACCTTCTGGCGGGTGATCGCCGATCACGGCGTCTCAGCGCTTTTCACCGCGCCTACCGCTTTCCGCGCCATCCGCAAGGAAGACCCGGACGCGAAGCTTCTCCCGCAATACGATCTCGCGAGCTTCCGCACGCTGTTTCTGGCCGGCGAGCGCGCCGATCCGGAGACGATCAAATGGGCGGAGGAGAAGCTCAACGTTCCCGTCGTCGATCACTGGTGGCAGACGGAAACCGGCTGGTGCATCGCGGGCAACCCGGTGGGGCTCGGCCTTTTGCCGATCAAGCACGGTTCGCCGACGGTCGCCATGCCCGGCTACGACATTCAGGTGCTGGACGATGCCGGTCATCCGGTCTCGGCCGGAACGCTCGGCAATATCGTGGTGAAGCTGCCGCTTCCTCCCGGATGCCTGCCGACGCTGTGGGGCAATGAGGAGCGTTTCCGCAGCGCCTATCTGGCGGAGTTCCCCGGCTACTACAAGACGGCGGACGCGGGTTACTGCGATGAGGACGGCTATCTCTTCATCATGGCGCGCACAGACGACATCATCAATGTGGCGGGCCATCGCCTTTCTACCGGCGCGATGGAGGAGGTGCTGGCGCAGCACCCCGATGTTGCCGAATGCGCCGTGGTGGGCATCGCCGACGAACTGAAGGGCCAGTTGCCCTGCGGTTTCGTGGTGCTGAAATCGGGCGTGGAGCGCGATCCGGTGGAGGTCGAGCGCGAGCTTGTCTCGCTGGTGCGTCAGGAGATCGGTCCCGTCGCGGCGTTCAAGGTCGCGGTGTCGGTGGATCGCCTGCCCAAGACGCGTTCGGGCAAGATCCTGCGCGCGACCATGCGTCAGATCGCCGACGGCGAGGAATATCGCATGCCCGCGACCATCGACGATCCGGGTGTTCTGGACGAGATCGCGGACGCGATTCGGGCTCGCGGGATCTCGCGTTCCTCCTGATCCCTTGTGAGAATTGGTGGGGGTACATGTCGTTTTTCCCCCGGTCTTTGCCGCGTTCGGCATTGCCGGGGGAAAAGTGACCCTTCGTCATGGACCAAGGGTCTGTTCGCAGGCGCGAGAGACGTTATAAATACGGCTCAGCCGTTTGGCGAATACAGGAGTAATGACCTTGGCCCTCACCAACAAGGTAACGATCGTGACCGGCGCTGCGCGCGGCATCGGTCTGGCGATTGCCCGACGTTTTCTCGAAGATGGCGCGAAGGTCGTCATGTCTGACGTCAATGACGAGGCAGGCGAAGCCGCGGAAGCCGATCTCAAGGCGCTCGGCGACGTGACCTATGTCCATTGCGATGTTAGCGAGCGCCTCGACGTGCGCAACCTGCTGGCCGCCGCCATCGATGCCTATGGCGATGTCGATGTGCTGATTAACAACGCCGGCATTGTCAGCCCCGGCGACATCCTCACCATCGACGAGGCCGAGTTCGACCGCGTTCTGGGCGTCAACCTGAAGGGCTCCTTCCTGGTCGGCCAGGCGGTTGCCAAGCACATGGTGGACCGGGTTGAGAATGGCGGCCCGGCGGGCGCAATCGTCAACATGTCCTCCGTGAACGCCGTCTTCGGCCTGCACAGCCAGCTTCCCTATACCGTCTCCAAGGGCGGCGTGAACCAGCTCACCAAGGGCATGGCGGTTGCGCTTGCGCCCTACGGCATCCGCGTCAACGCCATTGGGCCGGGCTCGATCATGACCGACATGCTGTCTTCGGTGAACGATGACCCCGCCGCACGTGCCCGCATCCTGTCGCGCACGCCCATGGGACGCATCGGCGAGCCGCGCGAAATCGCCTCCATCGCCGCCTTCCTCGCCGATGAGGACGCCAGCTACGTCACCGGTCAGACGGTCTACGCCGACGGCGGCCGCCTGCCGCTGAACTACACGGTGGATGTGCCGGAGGCCTGACGCCGGTTCGATATCGAACGCATTCGAAAGGGCGGCTCGTTGCGGGCCGCCCTTTTTATGTTTGGAAGCGTGTTGTGCGGACGGCCACGGGTGTGCGGCCATTTGGGGTTGGTGCTGAGTGGGTGGCGGGCTTTTCAGGAGAACCTTCCCCACGCACTCAACGTCATCCTGAGGAGCGCCCATAGGGCGCGTCTCGAAGGATCGGCCTCACCCCCGATATCCCGTCGCGCGGGCCTCTAGCCCAGCGCCTCAAGCCCCTGTGCGCCGCGCTCGAACTGCAGGCGGGCGAGGCGGGCATAGAGGCCGCCCTGTGCAACGAGCGTCTCGTGCGTGCCCTGCTCGATGACGTGGCCCTTTTCCATCACCAGAATGCGGTCGGCCTTCAGGACGGTCGCCAGGCGGTGGGCGATGACGAGGGTCGTGCGGTGGCTCATCAGGCCGTCGAGCGCCGTCTGGACCAGCGTCTCGCTCTGCGCATCAAGCGCGGAGGTCGCCTCGTCCAGCAGCAGAACCGGGGCGTCCTTCAAAAGCGCACGGGCAATCGACAGGCGCTGGCGTTCGCCGCCGGAAAGCGTGACGCCGCGCTCGCCGATCACCGTGTCGTAGCCATGCGGCATGGCCTCGATGAACTCATGCGCATGGGCGGCGTGTGCGGCAGCGCGGATGTCCTCGTCGCTGGCGTCCGGGCGGCCGTAGAGCAGGTTCTCGCGCACGCTTGCGCCGAAGATCACCGTATCCTGCGGCACCAGCGCGATGCGCGCGCGCAGGTCCTGCGGATCGGCATCGCGCAGGTCGACCCCGTCCAGCGTGATCCGCCCGGTCTGGGGATCGTAGAATCGCATGATCAGGTGGAAGAGCGTGGATTTGCCCGCTCCCGAAGGCCCGACCACGGCGACCGTCTCGCCCGGTGCGATGGTCAGTTCCAGATCGTGCATGACGCGTTCGTCGTCGAGTGAGGGATAGGCGAAGCCGACCTTTTCGAAGCGGATCTCGCCGCGCGAGGGCGTGGGCAGGCTCATGGGGTGCGCGGGCGCGCGAATTTCCGGCTCGATGTCCAGAAGCTCCGCCAGCCGTTCGGCGGCGCCTGCGGCCAGCGAAAGCTCGCCCCAGACTTCCGAGAGCTGGCCCAGCGCACCGGCGGCAAAGACGGAATAGAGCACGAACTGGCCGAGCGCACCGCCGGTGAGGCGGCCTTCCATCACGTCGTTGGAGCCGATCCACATGACCACGACGACGGAGGCGAAGATCACGAACATGCCGAAGGCGGTAAGAAGCGCGCGCGCTGTAAACGACGAGCGGGCGGCGATGAAGGCGCGCTCCACCTGCGCTGCGAAGCGTTCGGAGGCGAAGCGCTCGTTGGTGAAGGCCTGAAGCGTGCGGATGGCGGCAATCGCCTCCACGGCATAGGCGGAAGCGTCCGCAAGCATATCCTGGGCAAGGCGGGAGCGGCGGCGCACCAGCTTGCCGATGACGATGAGCGGGACCACCACGAAGGGGATGGCCAGCAGTACGAGGCCCGACAGGCGCGGGCTCGTGTAGACCATCATGGAAGCTGCACCGATGAAGAGCGCGAGATTGCGAAGTGCGACGGAGATGGACGAGCCGACGGCGGATTTCACCTGCGTGGTATCGGCGGTGAGCCGCGAGACCACCTCGCCGGAGCGGGCGCTGTCGAAAAAGGACGCGCTCAGCCGCGTGATATGGGCGAAAACGTCGGCGCGCAGCTTGGAGACGATGCGTTCGCCCAGCCAGGTGACGAGGAAGTAGCGGGTGGCGCTGGCAATCGCCAGCGCTGCGACCACCACCATCAGCATGGCGAAATACTTGTCGATGAATTGCGGATCGCCGCCGCCGAAACCGAAATCGATCATGCGCCGGATCGCCAGCGGCACGGCAAGGGTGGCAACCGTTGCCGCCACGAGCGCGACAAGAGCTGCCGACACCTGCAGGCGGTAGTGCCTGATATAGGGAGCCAGCATCCCCAGCGGCTTCAGCGATTTCGATTTTCGGGGTTGTTCCGCAGCGGAGCTTGTCTCGTTTTTATCCTGCTTCGCCAAAATTCCACTCCCACCCGAAGACGTATCGTTAATTTGCACGCTGTGGCATCTTGGACGGGCAGGGTCAATCTTCAATCGCCATTCCGCCCTCCCAAGCGGGGATTCACGCGATTTCGAGCCTGCACGCCGATCATCGGGGGGCTCCGGAGGCCCCCGTATAAGGTGTTTGCACAATGCCTCGCGGATACGTTCACTTCAAGGTGGGCGAAAACCTTGAAAGCATCGCCGGAGTGGGTTATAGCGTCGCCCGACTGTTTCCGGTCGCCGCTGGCAGCGTGCGGCCGATTTTGATTGATATGCGTTGTATCCTGAAGGTCGCACCGGCCCGGACAACGTGGCGAGAGGATCCGGCTATGAAGAGCGACATTCATCCCGACTATCACATGATCAAGGTCGTCATGACGAATGGCACCGAGTACATGACCCGTTCGACCTACGGCGAAGAAGGCGCTGAGCTGCGCCTCGACATCGACCCCTCCACGCATCCGGCGTGGACCGGCGGTCAGCAGACCCTGCTTGATCGCGGCGGTCGCGTCTCCCGTTTCAAGAACAAGTATTCCGGCATCTTCGGCAACTGAGCCGAACCGCCACGGAACACGAAAAAGCCCCGGCACCGCGCCGGGGCTTTTTTGTTTGCGCAAGGCTGCGCCGCCGCCTCAGCCCTTCACAAACAGGGTTGCGTTCGGGAAGGGGAAGCCGAAGTCGTCCACATCGCGCCGGGAAACCTCCTGGAATCCAAGCAAGCTGTAGAAGCGGACGGCCTGCCGGTTCGCGGTATAGACCTCAAGGGACAGCTCGCCCTTGCGCTCCAGCGCATGCGCGATCAGCCGCCGTCCGATGCCCAGACCCTGCCGGTCCGGGGCAACAAATAACCCGCCGACAAAACTGCCCAGCAGGCTGATGAACCCGACGGCTTCTCCGTCGAGGCAGGCAACCGACGTTTCTGCCTTCGGGAAATATTCTTCTTCGATCAGCCGTCGCTGTTCGACAAGTCTCGGCTCGCCAATGAAAGGATGGGCCTTCAGGGATGCGTCGAACCAGATCCTTGACAGTTTCCTCAGATCCGTCGCCGCCTCGAAGGGCCGGATCACCAAGTCTTCGTTCTCCATGAGAACTCCACAGAATGCATGCAAAAGGGATCGGCAATCATGTGCCGGGCGATGCCGCTACACGCGGTTCAGGCATTCCCTCTGTGCATGAAACTCCTTCTGTGAGCGCCGAGACCCAATCCGGAGTATCGGTCGCTGCCCTGAGCGTTGTCCATATCGGAAAAACGCCCCGCCTCGGCCCCGGAGGCAGGGCGCTTCCTGATTCCAGGATCTGACGAGTTGGCGGCGGCTGACGCATGATCTCCCGTTCGCGATCACGTCCCGACCTGTTCCAGCATCTCGTTCAGCAGTTGCGGCATATCCCGCGTCGGTGTCAGGCCGGGATCGTCCGCGCGCAGATCGAGGTAAAGCGCAATCGCCGCGCGCAATGCGCTTTTCACAGAGGCCTTGTCGTGCCGTGCAACGGTCGCGGACAGTTTTCCTGCAACGTCATGCTCGAGCATTTCCAGCCGACGCACGCCGCGCTGGTCCTTGCCGGCCCGACGACAGATCAGCGGTCCCAGTACCTGTTCGCGGAAGAAGCCGAGCATGCCAATCGCCTCATAAAGTTCCCCTCTGGCCAACTTGGTGGTCGCGTAGTGAAGCCAGATCCAGGCACGATCTTCAAACCAGTCCGAAGACAGGTTCGGCCATTCGACCGATCCTGCAGCGAGACGTTTGTCGATGGCTTCCGGATCGCGCGCAAACAGCACTGCCCGCTCCTCGACCTGCTGATCGAGGTCGCTGATCGGAACGAATTTGAAGTCGATATGCAGAAGCGGCGGGCCGTACAGGCAGATCAGAAGCCGCGGCTCGCCGACGTGCTCGCCCGTAAAGGCACTGAGCAGCGGGCCTGCAGCTTCGGCAAACGAACGGCGCGAGGACATGACGTCCGCATAGTCGTGCTCATTCACGATGAGGACGAAATCCAGATCGGAATGTTCGTCAAGACCACCGTGAATATAGGAGCCGCCAATCAGAAGCGCCTCAAATCTCGCATCGCTGGAAACCATATCGCGGATCCGCGCGAGAAAATCGAAATGTGCAGGTGGAAGGGTGCTGAGCATGTCTTTCTCCTGATCAGCACCTCTGGATACAAAAGCGCACAGGAATACGCAAACAGATAAGTTCTTTTTGCCCAGATCCGAGTTTTTCTTCGAAAGACTCCAGCGTGAGCATTCCTCCGTTTGGCCCGGGATCTTGCAAGAAAAAACGCCCCGCCTCGGACAAGGAGGCAGGGCGTTTTCAAATTCGGGCCTGAAGGCGTGTCAGGCGATGCGGGGTCAGCCGCCGAAGGCTGCGGCCAGCCGGTCGAGCTGCTGGTTGACCGGGTTGGCGTTGGCCGGGTGCATGATCTCCTTTTCGGACATCGCGCCGTCAAGCTGCTGCACGCGCTTTTGAAGGTGCACGGAAGCCGTGATCAGGTCCTTGAGTTCAAGGGGGATCTCCTCCCAGCCCGGCCCGCTGGTGGCGGTGCTAAGGCTTGCGAGGTTGACCTTGTTCTTTTCCTGACCGGCCTGCGCCGCCGTCATCTCGCCTTCGTTGACCGCGCGCTGGAGCAGAAGCCAGGAGGCGAGCTGCATGAGGCGGGTCGTCAGACGCATCGACTCGGTCGCATAGACGAGCGAGCCTGCACGGCTCAGCGTGCGAGACGCTTCGCGGCCCGGACCGTCCAGATAGGAGGCGGTTTCCTCGACCAGCGCCATTCCCTGACGAAAGAGGTCGTTGAAGGAATCTGACCCGATGAGCCTGTTCGCGAACGAAATCGGGGCCTCGCCGGTGAAAGTTTCCGTATGATCCGTCATCGCACTCTGCACTCTCTGCCGTTTTCGACCGTCGCGGCATCAACGCTTGGAAGCTGCTCTTCCCGAAGGACCCCTTTGCTGGGCCTGCTCCGGATGCTCTCCAAATGACCTCGATACAGATTGAGGCCCGATTTTCGTAGATGTGTCCCGATACGATCCAGGTTGCGTCTCTGGGTCCTGAACGTCGCAAAGGGTATGCCAGTTGAATTTCGGGGCTAAGGTTCCCGAAACCGGCTGCTTATGCCGACCCGCTCCGATCCGCCCGTCAGGGGCCTTAATCGGGGGCGGGTAACGACCGCCTGCGTATGGCCAGCATAGCGTAAATGAACTGCAAAAAAAAAGAGCCGCAAGGGTGCGGCTCTTGAGAAGTTAACAGGGAGGCGTCAAACAGAGTGGACAGGAGCCACTCAAGGTCCAGAAAATCTGGATAATTCTGTTAATATTCCAGAATGCTTAATGTCCGGTAAACACGGGGCCCAAAACCCCTCAAATAGGCGGATTTCAACGCAAATATGCCCGAATCTGGCACAGTTTGACGTTGAGGGAGCTATAAGAGGGCGAGCAGAAAGCGCTTCTGCAATCGCTTTCGAGGCCGGTTCGGCCAGCCGCGACGCCCCCGGCGGGCTTGACACGAGAATCCTCTGGACAGCCTCTGCAGCGGCCTCTCAGAGGCAGTCGGAGGGGGCCTTAAATCTTCGTTAACCATAATTTGCCGCAAGGTGAGTCGGCCTGTTTCGACGTCGGTGCAGCGGGTGCGGGGCGCATGTCGAGGCTCCGTTCCCGTGCGTCTTGCGTGGGGGGACGTGGGAAAGATGGCGGGGGAGGTGTCCCGGCCTTGCTTCGGTTTTACGGTCTGTGCCCGTCCCAGTATCAGTCCGGGACGGGAACCGTCGAAGCGACGGGTGCAGGAATGGAACGTCTCAGCGTGAGAAGAGAGCGTCGGCAGCGGAGCGGGTTGCCGCCTTCTGTGCCTTGGCTTCCTCCAGCCGGGTGATCTCGTCACGCAGGATCGCGACGCGTTCCACCAGTTCCTCCACCGAGAGGGTGGAGAGATCCTGTCCTACCATGTGCACCGCCGTTGCGATGCGCGGGGTATCGTCGTCGGCAAGAGCCATATGGTTTCTCCCGAAACGGTGACAGCGGCCATTATACCAGAGATGCGGGGTGCTTGTCAGTTCGGGCGATGCTCGCTACATCCGACAGGGGTGCAAGACGAGGGCGACAGGGGTGCAAGACGAGCGTGCCCGCGGCATCGCGCCGTAGTCGCCACGCGTATCGAAGCCGCCGGACGGCCCAGCGAGAGGACACGACCAAGCCATGACCAACCTGCCAGAGACGATGACCGCGATCGCCATTTCCGAACCCGGCGGGCCGGAGGTGCTCAAGGCGGAGACGCGGGCCCTGCCGGAGCTTTCGGGCAGCGAGATCCTCATCAAGGTGAAGGCGGCGGGCGTGAACCGCCCGGATGTGTTCCAGCGCCAGGGCGCCTATCCGCCGCCCAAGGGGGCGTCCGATCTGCCGGGCCTTGAGGTCGCCGGCGAGGTCGTTGCGCTCGGCCCCGACGCCACGCGCTACAAGTTGGGACAGGCCGTTTGTGCGCTGACGCCCGGCGGCGGATACGCGGAATTCTGCAAGGTCGAGGAGGGCCACGCCCTGCCGAAGCCGGGTTCTTTGAGCTTCGTGGAGGCGGCCGCCGTGCCGGAGACCTTCTTCACGGTGTGGACGAATGTCTTCGATCTGGCGGGGCTGAAGGCGGGCGAGAACTTCCTCGTTCACGGCGGCACGTCGGGCATCGGGACAACGGCGATCCAGCTTGCCAGGGCGTTCGGCGCGCGCGCCTTCACCACGGCGGGCAGCGCGGAGAAATGCGATTTCTGCAAGACGCTCGGAGCCGATCTGGCGGTGGACTACCGCGAGAAGGACTTCGTGGAGGAAATCAAGGCGGCGACCGACAAGCGCGGCGTCGATGTCATCCTCGACATGGTTGGCGGCGACTATGTGTCCCGCAACTGGAAGGTGGCGGCCGTCGGCGGACGTATCGTCCAGATTGCAACGCTGAGGGGCGTTTCGGAAAAACTGAACTTCGCGCTCCTGATGTCCAAGCGGCTGACGCATACGGGCTCCACGCTGCGTCCGCGCGATACCGCCTTCAAGGCGGCCATTGCCGCAGCGCTTGAGGCGAAGGTCTGGCCGCTCATCGAGGCGGGCGAGGTCAAGCCGGTGATGGACTCCGTCTATCCGCTGGCGCAGGCCGCCGAGGCGCATCGGCGCATGGAAAGCTCCGGCCATATCGGCAAGATCGTGCTCACCGTGGATGCCTGATCAGGCGTTGCGAACACGCTGGCGCCATAACGTGAAATTGCGGGTTTGCTTCGCGAAGCCCGAAGGCTTATATTCACCGCGATTTCCCGTCAATTTGACGATTTGCGGCTTTCCCGGGATGCCTCCCGGGGGACCGGACGAGAGGAGCTTATCAAAATGTCGAACACGCCTCTGATGCCCAAGGCGACCGCGGTATGGCTGGTCGACAACACGTCGCTGTCCTTTGACCAGATCGCCGCTTTCTGCAAGCTCCACCCGCTTGAAGTGAAGGCGATTGCCGACGGCGAAGCAGCCCAGGGGATCAAGGGCCTCGATCCGATCCAGACGGGTCAGCTGACCCGCGACGAGATCGAGCGTGTCCAGAAGAGCCCGTCGGCCAGCCTGAAGCTCTCCACGCCGAAGACGCGGGTGCCGGAAGCCAAGCGCCGCGGCCCGCGCTATACGCCGGTCTCTCGCCGTCAGGACCGCCCCAACGCCATCATGTGGCTGGTGCGCAATCATCCGGAGCTGAAGGACGCGCAGATCATGCGCCTCGTGGGCACCACCAAGCCGACCATCGAGGCGATCCGCGAGCGTACCCACTGGAACGCGGCGAACCTCACGCCGTCCGATCCGGTGACGCTGGGCCTTTGCAGCCAGCTTGAGCTGGATCTGGAAGTGGAAAAGGCCGCCCGCCTGATGCCGCCGCCGGTGGCGCAGCCGGAGGAAGAGGCCACGCTGCTTCCGGTGGAAGACACCACCTCCGAGGATGCCATGGCCGCCGCTTTCGCAAAGCCCGCGCCGAAGCAGCCCGAGGAAGAGCAGTACGACGCGGCTGCCGTCTTCGCGAAGCTCACGTCGCTCAAGAAGGACGATGCGGAGGAAGACGAGGAATAAGCCTCGTTTTCACGGTCGCAGAATTGGAAAAGGGCGCCCTGGAGCGCCCTTTTTTGTTGGCTTGAATTACTCGAATAACCCTAGCGCTCCGTGAGCTTCAGCTCGATGCGGCGGTTGCGGGCGTAGGCATCATCCGTGGTGCCATTGTCCAGCGGCTGGTTCTCGCCGAACCCGGCGGCCACAAGGCGCTTGGGGTCCACGCCCTTGTCGATCAGGTAGCGCACCACGGAAATGGCGCGGGCGGCCGAAAGCTCCCAGTTGGAGCGGAAGCGGCTGGCGGCGGAGACGGGGCGAGCATCCGTGTGACCGTCCACGCGCAAGACCCAGTTGATCTCTTCCGGGATTTCCGCCGACAGTTCGTTGATGGCCTGCGCCAGCTTGTCGAGTTCCGACTGTCCGGCGGGGTTGATTTCGTCGGAGCCGGAGGAGAACAGCACTTCCGACTGGAAGACGAAACGGTCGCCGACGACGCGGATGTCGGAGCGTTGTGACAGGATCTGCCGCAGGCGGCCGAAGAAGTCGGAACGGTAACGGGAAAGCTCCTGCACGCGCTGGGCCAGCGCCACGTTCAGGCGGCGGCCGAGATCGGCGATCTTGGTCTGGCTTTCTCGGTCGCGGGATTCGGACGCCTCCAGCGCATCCTCAAGGGCGGCGATCTGGCGGCGAAGGGCCGAGATTTGCTGGTTCAGCAGTTCCACCTGAGAGAGCGCGCGGGCCGACAGGCGCTTTTCATCCGACAACTGGCTTTCCAGCACGGCAATCTGGCCGCCGGCCTGCGAGGCGGCACCGGTACGGCTGTCCAGCATGCCCTGCAGGCGGGTGCGGTCGCTTTCGGCACTGGCCAGCGAGGACTGGAGCGATGCCAGCTGGTCCTGAAGATCGCGGCTGTTGCCGCGTTCGAGTGCGAGCAACTGGGTCAGTTCGTTGATCTGCGAGTTCAGCCGGTTCAGCACCGTGTCGCGGCCGGAGATTTCCTGGCTCAGGAAGAACTGCGACAGCATGAAGACGACGAGCAGGAAGATGATGACGAGCAGCAGCGTCGCCATGGCATCGACGAAGCCCGGCCAGTAATTCGTGCCCCTGTCGCGTCCGCGCCCGCGCGAGATCGCCATGTCAGCCCCTTGGGTCGCGCAGCGCGTCGGAGAGCTGGGCGAGCAGCTTCTCGACACGGGCCTGCTGTTCGGATTGCGTCTCCGCCCAGTCGCGCATCATGTGCTGTTCGGTGCGCACGTGCTGGACCAGTCCCTGAATGCCCTCCGCCAGATTGGCCATGGCCTGCGAGGTGGCGCGGCTGCCGCTGGTGACGCCGTTCTCCTGAACCGTGCGGCGCAACTGGTCGATGGCGACACGAAGCTCGGAATAGTTGGAGGAGCTTTCCGACGGATACATCCCGCCCTCGTCGTCGATCTCGATTTCGGTGACGGTGGAGAGCCACTCTTCCAGCTCGTTGTAAAAGCGCGTCTGGGCCTGCGTCGCCTGAAGCTCCAGGAAGCCAAGCAGAAGCGATCCGGTGAGGCCGAAGAGGGATGAGGAGAAAGCCGTGCCCATGCCGCCCAGCGGGGCTGCAAGGCCCGTCTTGAGGTCTTCGAAGATCACATTGGCGTCGCCGGAGCCGACATTGAGCGACTGGATCACGTCGCCCACCGCGCTCACCGTCTGCAAAAGGCCCCAAAAGGTGCCGAGAAGGCCGAGAAAGACGAGAAGCCCCGTCAGGTAGCGGCCAAGCTCGCGGGCTTCATCAAGCCGGGTGCCGATGGAATCCATCAGCGAGCGCATCACCTGCGGGGTGATGGCCATGTCGCCGATCCGGTCGCCGATCAGCACCGACATCGGGGCCAGCAGCACCGGCGGGCGGCGCACTTCCAGCCCCGGATCGCCCCGGCGGAAGCCGTTGACCCAGTTGATCTCGCGAAACAGCCGGATGACCTGCACGAAGGAAAGAAGGATGCCCAGTCCGCCGACCAGAATGATCACCCCGTTGAGGAACGGGTTGGAGGCGAAGGCCGTCATGATCGGCCGATACAGGATGACGGGGATGAAACTCACCAGCGCGAGGAAAATCAGCATCCGCCAGAGATAGATCTGGGGACTGGAGAGCTTGTAGGGATCGAGATCGCGTGCCATGTCGTCCGCCAGCCGGTCGTGGTTAACCTGCAGGCAGTGATACCGTGATTTCCGGGCGCATTGAAACCGGAAATCGGCACGCGCAATGGTTTGCATGCCAAATGACATGCAACGCGGAGGGCTGCCGACCGACAGCCCCTGCGTGTTTTCAGGGCAGGCTCAAGGTGTGGTCAACGGCCTGAAACGGCGGAATATCAGGCCTGCTTGCGGGCGTTCTTGAGCTGGGCGAGCAGGTGGGCGTGGATGTATTCGTTGCCTGCGACAACCGAGCCGGTCTCCAGGATCTTCTCGCCGCCGTTGGCGTCCGATACATAGCCGCCGGCTTCGCGAATCATCAGGAGGCCCGCCGCCATGTCCCACGGGCTCAGGTCATGTTCCCAGAAGCCGTCGAAACGGCCCGCCGCCAGCCATGCCAGATCGAGGGCGGCGGCGCCGCAACGGCGGATGCCGGAAACCTCGCCCATGACATGGCGCAGCTCCATCAGCGCACGACCGTGATCGCCGCGGCCCAGATGCGGGATGCCGGTGCCGATGACGCAATCGGGCAGGGTCGCACGGCCCGCCACGCGCAAGCGGCGGTTGTTCATGAAGGCCCCGTTGCCGCGCTCGGCGGTGAACAGCTCGTCCATGACCGGGTTGTAGATCACCCCGGCGACGATCTGGCCCTGCCGCTCCAGCGCGATGGAGATGGCGAAGAGCGGAATGCCGTGCAGGAAATTGGTGGTTCCGTCGAGCGGATCGACGATCCAGCGGTGCTGGGGGTCGGTGCCCTCGATGGTGCCCGATTCCTCAAGCAGCAGCGAATAGCCCGGGCGGGCGCGCTGCAGCTCTTCGCGAATGACCTTTTCCGCGCGGTGGTCGGCGGCACTGACGAAATCGCCGGGGCCCTTGCGGGAGACCTGGAGGTTTTCGACCTCGCCGAAATCGCGGGTGAGACCGCGGCCTGCCTTCGTGGCGGCGGCGACCATGACATTGAGAAGAGCGGAACGGGCCATCTTGCCCCTCCTTGGGGGCTGGAAGCGTCGGCGGCCGGCACAAGGCCGACCGGGAACAGGTTATTGCGAATGCGAGGGGCCGGAAACGGCCCGAACGTCGTGTGGGGACGTTGAGCGCGCCTTAGTCGGCGCGCTTCACGTAAGCCACTTCGTTGGTGTCGACCACGATATTCTCACCCGCCTTGATGAAGGGGGGAACGAGCACGCGGACGCCATTTTCCAGAACGGCGGGCTTGTAGGACGAAGACTGCGTCTGACCCTTCACCACGGCGTCGGCCTCGGTGATCTGGAGGGTGACGAACTGCGGCAGGGTGATGCCGATCGGCTTGCCCTCGTGCATTTCCAGCGTGACGGTCATGCCGTCCTGCAGGAAAGCGGAGCGGTCGCCGACGAAGTCGGTCTGAAGCTCGATCTGCTCGTAGGAGTCGCTGTCCATGAAGACGAGCATGTCGTCCTGGGCATAAAGGTACTGGAAGTCCTTCTGCTCCAGACGGACCTTCTCCACCTTGTCTTCAGAGCGGAAGCGTTCGTTCAGCTTGCGCCCGTCCAGCAGGTTTTTCATTTCCACCTGGGCAAAGGCGCCGCCCTTGCCGGGCTTCACATGCTGAACCTTGACCACGGCCCACAGGGTATCCTGGTGCTGCAAGACGTTGCCGGGCTTGATTTCGTTTCCGTTGATCTTCATGGATCTCGTTCGCGTCGTTGAGGGCTGCCGGGCCTTGGCGCCGGGGGCGCGGGCGATGCCGGTTTTCGCGGCTGTCTCCACCACATTTCGGCGTCGTTTTCAAGGTAAAACGGTTTTCAGCGGTGCAGCCGCACAGGCTTTCAGGGCTTTGGAGGTGCGGGAGACTGCGGAACAGGCTCCTGATCGCGCGTCTCCCCCGGTGCCGGATCGGCTACTGCTGCGGTCGCTTCGGTGGCGGGCATGGCGTCACCTTGCGTCCAGTTGGCGGCTTCCGCACGGGCGCGGCTCAGGGTCTTTTCATCCAGAGAGGCGAGGAAACCGTCCAGCCACAGGTCGGAAATCCCGGCCTTGCGGGCCACGAGATGCCATGTGGCGGCCTTCAGGTCGTCCGGCTTCACGCCGCGGCCCGTGGCGTAGAGGCGGGCCAGCCGGTTCATGGCGACGGGGTTGCCCGACTGGGCGGCACGCTCGAACCAGATCGCGGCTTCTTGTTCATTGGGCTCCACGCCCTCGCCATTGAAGCGCATGATGGCGTAGCGCACCTGTGCGGATACATTGCCGTTGCGCGCGGCACGCCCCATCCAGAATGCGCCCTGCATGGGATCGCGCTCGGGGGCGGCGGGGTCGAGATAGGCGTCGGCCAGCGCATATTGCGCCTCGACGTCGCCGTTGTCGGCGGCCTGATGGAAGAGGGCGAGGCCCTTTTCGCGGTCGTGAGGTCGACCGTCCCCGTTCAGATAGAGGACGCCGAGATTGTAGGCGGCGCTGTCGAGCCCGGTCTTGGCCGCCTGTTCGAACAGGTCGCCTGCCTTTTTCTTGTCGGCTTCGACGCCGGTTCCAAGCAGATGGTAGAGGCCGAGGCGATAGGCTGCCTGTCCGTCTCCGGCCTTGGCGGCGATCTCGTACCAGCTTGCAGACGTCTTCACGTTCTGCTGCACGCCGTAGCCGCGCTCGTAGAGCACGCCCAGAAGGGTGGCGGCGGCGGGGTCGTCTTCCTGCGCGCGGCGGGTGGCGACGGCGACGGCGGTCAGGTAGTAGCCGCGCTGGAACGCGCCATAGGCGTAGTCGCGGTTCGGATCGCGCGGCACGGGGCCGGTGGCGATCTGCGGCGGCTCGACAATGGCGAGCGGCAGTTTGCGGTTCAGGCCCGTGGCGGGAAGGTTGGTGGTCTCAAGCGGGGAGGGCGTCGCCAGCGGTGCGCCGACACCCGGCGTCATGTGCGAGCCGGGAACGGCGGCAGGTCCGGTATCGGAGCCGGTCGCGGCCTGCGCGGCATGGGGCGCGGTCGAGGCGATCAGCGCCGCCATGGCGAGCGCGGGCGCGGGCTTGCGAAAGGGGGAAGGCCCCTGCGCCTTGCCGGAGCGCCGGTTCACGCGGTTCGGGCGGCGGAAAAGCCTCATCAGGCTTCCTCGTCCTCGGCGGCCTTCAGTTCGGCGGCGACCGTATCAAGCGTTGCATTGGCCGCAGCGACCGCGGCTTTGGGGCCTTCCGGGTGCTCCCAGACGCCTGCGCGAAGGGCGATGAATTCGGCCCGCGTGCGGGCGAGCGTGTCGACGGAGGCGAGATCGCGTCCGGCCAGCGCCACGCAAGGGGTCTCGAAGACCTCCGCCCACCACTGGGCGAAATCGACGGTCTTGCGGTGGGCCTCGTCGTGTTCCTCAAGGTCCAGCATGCCGAAGAAGACGTAATCTGTGTCTAATTCCGCCAATTCCATCGCGGTATGGCGGTCCTTGATGTGGCCGACGCCGACGATGCGGTTGGGCTGGAAGGTCTCCTGCGCGAGCTTCAGGTCCTCAAAGCCGGTGTCGATCTGCACGCCGTCGGCGTGCGCACGGCCTGCGATGCGGGTGTCGTTGAGGATCAGGGCGGCAGCGCCTGCGTCCTGCGCGATCGGCGTCAGGCGTTCGGCGATTTCCTGCGCGGCGCTTGAATCCCCGTCCTTCAGCGTGATCAGCACGCAGGCCACGTCTCCGCCGGAAAGGGCGTCCGCGAGCACGTCGGGGAAGGTCTGTGCGTCGAAGTCGGGCGGCGTGATGAGGAACAGGCGGGAACGGAACAAGGCGGCATCTCCTGAAGGTGTCCGATGCGATTTGGCATCCAATAACGGCAAAATCGCGTAGACGGCAATTGGAGAGGGGCGGGTGAGTCAAAAAATCCTTGCTCAGGCCCCGTCATCGGCGGCGTTTCGGGCCCGCTGCCGCGGCAAGTCGAAGTGTTCGGGCACGGGACAGGCCGGATAGGACGCGGGGCAGGCCGGAAACGAATCGACGGGCGCGCGGCCCGTCGATCCATGTCTCGTCAGGTGAGATCGGAAGCCGCTCAGGCGGTTTCCAGATCCTTGGACCAGGTGCCGGTCGCGGCGAGGCCGTTCATCTTGGCGCGGTGGGCGAAAGCCGCCTGCGCAGCCGGAACGTTCTCCACCTTGCCGCCCCAGGCCTTCAGGGCCGCCTGCTGGAGCGCGCGGCCATAGGAGAAGGTCAGCGTCCAGGGCAGGTTGCCCATGGCGTTCATCATGGAAAGATTTTCGGTTGCCTGAACCTCGCTCTGGCCGCCCGACAGGAAGGCGATGCCGCCGACGGCCGCCGGAACGGTCGACTTCAGGCAGCGCACGGTCATTTCCGCGACTTCTTCCGAAGACGCCTGATCCGGGCAGGTCTGGCCCGCGATCACCATGTTCGGCTTCAGCACCATGCCCTCAAGCAGGATGCCCGCCTGGTAAAGCTCGGAGAAGACGGTGTTCAGCGTCCACTCGGTGACCTCGTAGCAGGTCTCGATGTCGTGGGAGGAGAACGCGCCGTCCATCAGCACTTCCGGCTCCACGATCGGCACGATGCCCGCTTCCTGACAGATCGCGGCATAGCGGGCCAGCGCATGGGCATTGGCCTGAATGCAGTTGGAGGACGGCATCGCATCGCCGATGGTGATGACGCCGCGCCACTTGGCGAAGCGCGCGCCGAGGTCGTAGTACTCCGCCATGCGCTCGCGCAGGCCGTCGAGGCCCTCGGTGACCTTCTCGTCGTCAAAGCCGGCCAGCGCCTTGGCGCCCTTGTCGACCTTGATGCCCGGAACGGCACCGGCAGAACGGATCAGCTCCACCAGCGGGGTGCCGTCCTTGGCCGACTGGCGCAGCGTCTCGTCGAACAGGATGACGCCGGAAATGCGCTCGTTCATCGCCTCTTCGGCGCGGAACAGCATCTCGCGATAGTCGCGGCGGTTGTCCTCGGTGTTCTCGACGCCGATCTGGTCGAAGCGCTTCTTGATGGTGCCGGTGCTTTCGTCGGCGGCCAGAATGCCCTGGCCGGTTGCCATCATGGCCGCAGCAATGTCTTCAAGGTTCTCGCTCATGTGGTGCCCTTCAATTCCGACAGTGGTTCTTGTTTGAGGGAGTGCTCTGATCAGGCTTCCGCTTCCAGAGCCGCGACGCCCGGCAGGACCTTGCCTTCCAGCCATTCAAGGAAAGCGCCGCCGGCGGTGGAAACGTAGCTGAAGTCCTGTGCGGCACGCGCATGGTTGAGCGCGGCCACGGTGTCGCCGCCACCGGCGACGGAAAGAAGCTTGCCTTCGCGGGTGCGCGCCGCCGCATGGGCGGCAGCGGCCACGGTCGCGGCGTCGAAAGGCTCGATCTCGAAGGCGCCGAGCGGGCCGTTCCACACCAGCGTGGCGGCCGTGTCGATCTTCGCCGTTACGGTCTCGATGGATTTCGCGCCCACGTCGAGGATCATCGCATCCTGCGGGACGGCGTCGAGCCCCACGGTCTCGTTTTCCGCATTGGCCTTGAATTCGCGGGCAACGACCGCATCGGCGGGCAGCACGATCTCGCAGCCCTCGGCCGTCGCCTTTTCCATGATGCGGCGCGCGGTGTCGGCCAGATCATGCTCACACAGCGACTTGCCGACATCGATGCCCTTGGCGGCGAGGAAGGTGTTGGCCATGCCGCCGCCGATCACCAGCATGTCGACCTTGGCCACCAGATTTTCCAGAAGGTCGATCTTGGAGGAGACCTTCGCCCCGCCGACGACGGCGAGCACCGGGCGCTTCGGTGCGCCGAGGGCTGCCCCCAACGCATCAAGCTCGGCCTGCATGGTGCGACCGGCGCAGGACGGCAGCAGGTGGGCGAGCCCTTCCGTGGAGGCGTGGGCGCGGTGGGCGGCGGAGAAGGCGTCGTTCACATAGACATCGCCATTGGCGGCAAGCGCCTTGGCGAAATCCGGATCGTTCTTTTCTTCGCCCTTGTGATAGCGGGTGTTTTCCAGAAGCAGGATGCCGCCCGGCACCATCTTCTCAACGGCGGCTGCCGCGTCCGGGCCGATACAGTCATCGGCGAAATCGACGGAGAGGCCGAGGAGTTCGGAAAGCGGGCGCACGACGGGCTTCAGCGACATGGAGGCGACGCGCTCGCCCTTGGGGCGGCCGAAATGCGCCAGCAGGATGACCTTGCCGTCGGCGGCGGCGATATCGCGGATCGTCGGCAGGACGCGCTCGATACGGGTGGTGTCGGTGACCCGGCCGTCTTCCATCGGAACGTTCAGATCGACGCGCACCAGGACGCGCTTATCCGCAAGATCCATATCGTCGAGAGATTTGTAAGCCATATCTCTTCGCTCCTCCCTGTCTTGGTCCGCCGGACCCGCACGTTCCGTCCGTTTTTCCCGTGCGGTTCGCGCGGGATCAGGATTCAACGCCTTGAGGCGGTTTTCCAGTTCTCAAATCAGCCAACCGCTGCGGCACATTCGCGTTTGTGCGAGGCGGGCGGGCATACGCTACCGCGTGCAGCGCAGATCGCGGCTTGCGAATAGAAAAAGGGCGCGGTCGTTGCCGGCCGCGCCCTTTGCGCAATCAGATGTATTTGGCGATCGCCACGGCCGTGTCCGACATGCGGTTGGAGAAGCCCCACTCGTTGTCGTACCAGGACATCACGCGCACCAGCGTTCCATCCATGACCTTGGTCTGGTCCATGTGGAAGGTGGAGGAGTGCGGGTCGTGGTTGAAGTCGATGGAGACGAGCGACTCGTCGGTGTATCCGAGGATGCCCTTCAGCTTGCCGTGGGCGGCTTCGCGGATCGCGGCGTTGATCTCTTCCACGGTGGTCTCGCGCTTGGCGATGAACTTCAGGTCCACCACGGAGACGTTCGGGGTCGGCACGCGGATAGCGACGCCGTCGAGCTTGCCGTTAAGCTCCGGCAGCACCAGACCCACGGCCTTGGCGGCGCCCGTGGAGGTCGGGATCATCGACATGGCGGCCGCGCGGGCGCGGTAGAGATCCTTGTGCATCGTGTCCAGCGTGGGCTGGTCGCCGGTGTAGGAATGGATCGTCGTCATGAAGCCCTTCTCGATGCCGACGGTCTCGTTCAGGACGTAGGCGACGGGAGCAAGGCAGTTGGTGGTGCAAGACGCGTTGGAGACGACGAGATCGTCCTTGGTCAGCGCGTCGGAGTTCACGCCATAGACGATGGTCTTGTCGGCGCCGGAGGCCGGGGCGGAGACGAGGACGCGCTTGGCGCCGGCCTCAAGGTGCATCGAGGCCTTTTCCTTGGCGGTGAAGATGCCTGTGCATTCCATCGCCACGTCGATGCCGAGCTCTTTCCAGGGCAGTTCCTTGGGGTCGCGGATGGCCGTCACCTTGATGGGCTTGCCGCCATTGATGGTGATGGTGTCGCCGTCGACCTCGACCTTGGCCGGGAAACGGCCATGGACGGAATCATGACGCAGCAGGTGGGCATTGGTCTCAACCGGACCCAGATCGTTCACCGCCACGACCTCGATATCGGTGCGGCCCGATTCCACGATGGCACGCAGCACGTTGCGGCCAATGCGTCCGAAGCCGTTGATAGCAACTTTCACCGCCATTTCGTCGTTCTCCTCTCTCCGTGCGCCGGATGGGCGCCTTGTTTTCGGCCCGTCTCGGGCCTGTGCGCCCCTGTCGATTGCTCTCACCGGCGCGCTTGCCGCGTATTCTGCATGAAAAACGGCCCGTTTCCGGGCCGCTTCCGTTTTTATTACTCTTCGGCCGTGTCTTCCGGCTCGGCCAGAGCCTCGAGCCGGGCCTTGGCGCGGGCCACGACGGCCTCCGCCGTGATGCCGAAGTGCTCGTAAAGCGCCTTGTAGGGGCCGGAGGCGCCGAAGCTGTCCATGCCGATGAACATGCCGTCATCGCCGATGAAGCGCGACCAGCCCATCTCGATGCCGGCCTCGATCGCGATCTTCACGGGCGAAGTGCCGATCATCGAGGCGCGGTAGTCGTCGGACTGCTTGCGGAACATCTCGAAGGAGGGAACCGAGACCACGCGGGTCGGGATGCCTTCTTCGGTGAGCGTGGCCTGCGCGGCCATCGCGATTTCCACTTCCGAGCCGGTGGCAAACAGCGTCACCTTGGCGTCGTCTTCCGAGCCCGAGGCCTCGTAGGCGCCGTAGGCGCAGAGGTTCTTTTCCTCAAGCGTGGTGCGGAAGGCGGCAAGGTTCTGGCGGGTGAGCGCGAGAACGCTCGGGCCGTCCCTGTTCTCCAACGCCATCTGCCAGCATTCCGCCGTCTCGGTGGCATCGGCCGGACGCAGCACCAGAAGGTTCGGAATGGCGCGAAGGGCTGCCACATGCTCCACCGGCTGGTGGGTCGGGCCGTCTTCGCCGAGACCGATGGAATCATGCGTCATCACGTAGATCACGCGGATACCCATCAGGGCCGACAGGCGGATGGCCGGGCGGCAGTAGTCGGTGAAGACGAGGAAGGTGCCGGAATAGGGGATGACGCCGCCGTGCAGCGCCATGCCGTTCATCGCGGCGGCCATGCCGTGCTCGCGGATGCCCCAGTGGACGAAGCGGCCGGAGAAGTCGTCCGGCGTGATCGCCTTCATGTCCTTGGTGCGGGTGTTGTTGGAACCGGTGAGGTCGGCGGAGCCGCCGATGGTCTCCGGAACGGCGGCGTTGATCGCCTCAAGGGCGACTTCCGATGCCTTGCGGGTGGCCAGCGAGGGCTTTTCCTCCGCCAGCTTCTCCTTCAGCTTGCGGACGGCCTCGCCGAGGCTCGCCGGAAGATCGCCGCGCATGCGGCGTTCGAACTCCGCGCGGGTCTCTGTGTCGGCTGCGGCGAACCGCTTTTCCCATTCCGTGTTGGCCTGAGCGGCGCGCAGGCCCGCGATGCGCCATGCGTCGCGGATGTCGGAGGGGATCTCGAAGGGTTCCTCGCTCCAGCCCAGCGCTTCGCGGGTCAGCGCGACTTCATCGCCGCCCAGCGGCGAGCCGTGCGCGGAGTTCTTGCCCGCCTTGTTGGGCGAGCCGTAGCCGATGGTCGTCTTGCAGGCGATCAGCGTCGGGCGCGACGACTTGCGTGCGGCCTCGATGGCTCCGGCGATCTGGTCGGGGTTGTGTCCGTCGACACGCGCCGTTTCCCAGCCGCTGGCCTTGAATCGCTCGATCTGGTCGGTGCTGTCGGACAGCGAGATCGACCCGTCGATGGAGATGCCGTTGTCGTCCCACAGCACGATCAGCTTGTTCAGCTTCAGGTGACCGGCAAGCGAGATGGCCTCCTGCGAGATGCCTTCCATGAGGCAGCCGTCGCCGACGAGGCAGTAGGTGAAGTGGTCCACGAGGTCGGAGCCGAACTCCGCCTGCATCATGCGCTCGGTCATCGCCATGCCGACGGCGTTGGCGATGCCCTGGCCGAGCGGGCCGGTCGTGGTCTCGATGCCGCCGCCATGGCCATATTCCGGGTGGCCGGCGGTCTTTGCGCCGATCTGGCGGAAGTTCTTCAGCTCTTCGAGCGGGAAGTCTTCGTAGCCGGTCAGATGCAGCAGGGAGTAGAGCAGCATCGAGCCGTGGCCTGCCGACAGAACGAAACGGTCGCGGTCGTACCAGGTCGGTTCGGTCGGGTCGAAGCGCAGAAAGCGCGTGAAGAGGACGGTGGCGATATCGGCCGCCCCCATCGGCAGGCCCGGATGACCGGACTTGGCCTTCTCCACGGCGTCGATGGAAAGGAAGCGGATTGCGTTCGCCATCCGGTTGTGTTTGTCGAGATCGGTCATTTGTTACCTGTGGCCCGTGCGGTCCATGCATCCGTGGCGCTCATGCGCCAAAGCGGTTCATGCACACCTGCAAGCGTCCGAGGTTAGGGTTTGAAGCAGGGCGCCCGCCTTTGAAGACAAGACCCCATACCACGCGCCCCTGCGAGGCGGGAGGACAAATAGCAGGAACCTTCCCTGAGTCAATGCAACGACTTGTGGCAACTACCTAGCGGCAGGGAGCGTCTGTGGGGGCGGAAAGTGCCCCTAAGAATGAATCCGCGCACGCGCGCACGGTCCGTGCGCGCGTTAACGACGTTCGATGGGGGCGTTCCCATGGCGGGCGCGGGGTTGTTCACAGGAGATGTCCGCTTCTACATGTCATCTGGCAAGATCGTCCCGCAAGCATCAGCGATTGTTGACGGACTGGCGAGCGTGCGCCTAATCTTGACGCGCCGTAGCGCACGGATGCGAGAGCGGGGCCTTCGGGCGTATCCCCTGATCGCCGCCGTGCGCGGTAAGGGTGGGCCGGAACAGCGAACCGGCTTTTCGGCCACCGGAAAACCGGTGTCGGCAAATTCGGGTCGGGGCGGGCGTTTCCCGTGCCAGGCGGCATTCGCAGAGACGGTCTCTTGGCCGGACCGCCATGCGAGACGGTCGGAAAAGAGATTCTCACACGGGAAAACCATGAATCAGGCCAGCAAACTCGATGCGGCTTTTCAGCGACTTTCGGCTTCCATCGGCCAGCTTGAGGCGGCCGTGAACCGTCGCATGGCGAGCGAAAAGACCGTGGGGGCGCTTCAGGACGAGCTTCAGCGTCTTAACGAGGACCGGGCGCGGCTGGCCGAAACGCTGGACGGGGCGGAATCGCGGTCCGACCGGCTGGAACAGGCCAACAAGGAGGTTTCGCGCCGCCTTGTATCGGCCATGGAATCGATCCGCACCGTTCTGGAAAGCCACGGAGGCTGAGGGCATGGCGCAAGTCAATGTGACCATCAACGGGCGCGCCTATCGCATGGCCTGCGACGATGGCGAGGAAGAACGGCTGATGGGGCTCGGTCGTCGTCTCGACGAGACCATAGACCAGCTTCGTTCCAGTTTCGGCGAAATCGGCGATCAGCGGCTGACCGTGATGGCGGGCGTGATGATGACCGACATGCTGAGCGAGGCGGAAAAGCGCATCAAGGCGCTGGAAGGCGAGCTGGCGGGTCTGCGCGAATCCCGCGAGGCGGTGCTCGATCGCAGCGCGCAGAGCGAATCGGAACTGGCGAGCCGCGTGGACGAGGCCGCCGCGCGCATCGAGGCGCTGGCGCAGGCGCTCAACAAGTCGGTGCGCGAAGAGCAGGTCTGAGCCTGCGGGGCCTGACGTTGCGGGCCGGTTCCTCAAGGCGCGCCGCACGGCCTGTCCGATCCTTTTGTCCCCTGTCTTTTCCCCTGCGTTCGCGCCGCTTTGCGCGACGTGAGCACGGTTTGAATGCGGATGCGCATTCTTCCTCTGGAACAGTCCGGGATGACGGCCTATATGTGCCGGTGGCGTTGCTGCGCTTCGCGTTAGCAGACACAATCCCCGGGGCCTTACTGATCCCTAAGGGAGCTGTACCTGACCGGGCCCGTGGGCCCGGTCAAACGGCGCCCACCTACGTTGTAGGTTTCCCGGGATCGAACTCTCGACGGCTGCCGTGGCTTCGCCAGCTCTTCCTTTCCGCCGAAAACTCGCCTCGCGGTCTTGGCCCTCGGTCCGGGCCCTCGGTCCGGGCTCACGCTCGCGGCTGTTGCGCCGCCACGGCATTCGGACTTTCGATTTAAATAGTAATTTTCCTATTATTTGCAGGAAATGCGGGATCAGTCGATTTGCTCCCGGTAAAATCGGTGTGTGTCTTCATGCGTCTTGTGTCGTTCCGAGTTCAGGTGTTAGAACGCTAGGTAATATTTCAGGTTGTATCGTAGCGCGCTGCTTTTCGGGCGCTGCTTTCATCTCATTTCGTGCGTTTTGATATTGGCCGATCCGCAGGCGGTGCCTTTTCTTGCCGGGCGGTGGTCGAGAAAAGGAGATTTCCGATGGCTTCTTCCTCATTCGGCAAGGCGCCGGGTTCCCCTTCTTCCGGCCTGGGCGACTCGGATGTCGTCGCGGTGGCGGAAGCGCCCGCCATGGCAATGGGCAGTCTCTATCAGGCGATGGCGCAAGCGACCGGGCTTCTGATGCAAAACGCCATGAACCAGCAGCAGCAACTCTCCATTCTCGCGCAGGCCGCGACCACGCAGGGGATCATGGAGATCTATTCCGTGGATGCAGCCTCCGATGTGAATGCGTTTTCGGCGTTCGTGACGCCGAAAGGGGCGAAGTAGGCGCGTGGTCATGAACGTGGAGGAGAAGGTCATGGCGAAGGAAACGGCGGCGAACGAAACGGGCGGGCAGGGCGTGTCCGCCAAGGGCGCGGGCCCGCATGCCGGGAACGGTCTTGGCGAGGCGGGGCGTGCGGGAAGGGCTGCGAACGGTTACGGCGATATGTCCGGGCAGGACCTGAAGATGATCGAAGAGGTGACTGCGGCGTCAGCGGCCAGTTCCGCCGCCGTTGCGGATACGGCGATAGAGCAGGTCTTTGCCCAGAGCCTTGCGATCTCGATGATCAATGCGGCCAACGCGCAGCAGTCCGGTTACATCGCCGGGCAGGCGGCGACCCTGAGCGCGGTGCGTCGGTTGCTGTGCGACCGGGAGACGGCGGCAGAAACCGGTGGCAAGGCCGCGGATCAGGCGGGGGCACCCGCGGGCAAAGGCGGCGCAGCGGCCGTCGAGAAGCTTCAGGCGACACTGGCACAGGCCGCTGCCGGGGCCGAGGCGCAAATGCAGGCCAGTGCCGCATCCGTTCCGGGCCTGACGAAAAATGCCGGAAAGATCTACCAGTCCCTGTCTCAGGCCTCGGCCATCGCCGTACAGGATGCGACCGCCCACGTGCGCAACGTCAACGTGATCGCGACAACCGCAATGGGGGTTGCCCTCAGCCAGATGCTGGCAGACGGCGACGCGGACGGCGTGATGGCCATCGCTGCCGCGGTGGAGAAGATGAATCAGGCGGCTGTGAAGCATTTCACCGAAGTCTGTGCAGCGGCGACCGCCCTCAACGGATCGACGCCGGGTTAGCCCGGCGCTGCCATTTCGCTCCAGTTAGCCCGGCCTCATCGGCCCTGACCTGTCGGCATGAACGGGCGATATTGCCGGGCTTCTTGCGCTCGGGCGGATGTTGACGCTATTTGAGGGTCACGGCCCCGCACACGACTTCGTGGGGGCGGCCGGTTTCGTTGCACCCTTGATCATCCGGCTCTTTGTGCAGGCCGTCCACACGCAGGCTTTCCCTTGTCCGTTCCCGCCGACAACGCCGCTGCCAAGACCGAGATGCGCCGCAAGGCTCTTGCGGCCCGCGCGGCCATTCCGGCGGCGGCGCGCATCGAGGGGTCACTCGCCATCGCCGATGCGGTGGACGGGCTTGAGGTTCCGCGCGGTGCGATGGTCTCCGGGTTCTGGCCGATCCGTGACGAGGTCGATCCCCGACCGCTGATGAGCGCGCTTCGCGAGCGCGGCCACGGGCTTTGCCTGCCGGTGGTGGCGGAACCCCATCTTCTGTTTCGCGAATTGCTGCGCGGGGCGGAGCTTGTCGATGCGGGCTTCGGCACGATTGCGCCGGGGCCGGAAGCGGCGGAGGTTCTGCCCGATGTGATGCTGGTGCCGCTGGCCGCTTTCGACCGGTCGGGCCACCGTATCGGCTACGGGAAGGGCCACTACGACCGCGCGATTTCCGCCATCGGTGCGGGCCGGGCGCTGCATCTGATCGGGGTCGCCTATTCGGTGCAGGAAGTCGACTGCGTGCCCTTCGAGGAGCACGATCACCCGCTCGATCTGATCGTAACCGAGGCGGGGGTGATCCGGTGCCGGACCTAGCGGGCTTTGCCAATATCAAGAAAAGCATGAAGAAAAGTGAGGGCGGCGCATGAGGCTGCTGTTTCTGGGCGATCTGGTCGGCCGTGCGGGCCGCAATGTGGTGATCGAGCGCCTGCCCGGTCTGATCGAGGATTACGCGCTCGATTTCGTCGTGGTGAACGGCGAGAACGCGGCGGGGGGCTTCGGCATCACCGAGGAAATCTGTCAGGACGTGATCGATGCGGGCGCGGATGTGGTGACGCTCGGCAATCATTCGTGGGACCAGCGCGACGCGCTCGTCTTCATCACCCGGCAGGACCGGCTGCTCAGGCCCGTCAACTACCCGCAAGGCACGCCGGGCCGCGGCTCGCATCTCTACACCGCGCGTAACGGCGCGAACGTGCTGGTGATGAACGTCATGGGCCGCGTCTACATGGATGCGCTCAACGATCCTTTCGCAACCGTCGGGCGCGAGCTGGACGCCTGCCCGCTCGGCCAGGTGGCCGATGCGATCGTCGTCGACATGCACGCGGAGGCGACCAGCGAGAAGCAGGCCATGGGGCATTTCTGCGACGGGCGGGCGAGCCTTGTCGTGGGCACCCACACCCATGTGCCGACCGCCGATCACCAGATCCTCGAACATGGCACGGCCTACATGTCGGATGCGGGCATGTGCGGCGACTACGACAGCGTTCTGGGCATGGAAAAGGACGAGCCGATCAACCGGTTCATCACCAAGATCCCGTCCGGTCGCTTCACCGCCTCGAGCGGACCGGCGACATTGTGCGGGGTGGCGGTGGAAACCGACGACCGCACCGGCCTCGCCACGAAGGTCGCGCCGGTGCGCATCGGCGGCAAGCTCAGTCAGGCGGTTCCCGATTTCTGGTAGCGCGGCGGGTGCGAACGCGGAAGGAAGCGGGCGAATAGGGGTTTTTGCCGTGATCGACCGCCCTTTTGGGTAATGATTCGGCCCCTTGGCTGGATTTCCGCGGCGTCCCGAACTATAAGCGCCCCTTGATGCCAATTCCGCCGGGCGAAGTGTGCGCGAGATGAGCCGGTTCCCGGCACCGCGCACCCGCGTGGCGGCGAATTCCCTTAAACGATATGCCAGGTAGCTCATGGCCGGACATTCACAGTTCAAGAACATCATGCACCGCAAGGGCCGTCAGGATGCGGTGCGCTCGAAACTCTTTTCCAAGCTGTCGAAGGAAATCACGGTGGCCGCGAAGGTCGGCGGCCCGGATATCGACGGCAACCCGCGCTTGCGCCTGGCAGTCCAGAACGCCAAGGCGCAGTCCATGCCCAAGGACAACATCCAGCGGGCGATCAACAAGTCCCAGGCCGGTGACGCCGACACCTACGAAGAGATCCGCTACGAGGGCTACGGCCCGGGCGGCGTCGCGGTGATCGTCGAGGTCTTGACCGACAACCGCAACCGTTCCGCTTCCAACGTGCGCTCCTATTTCACCAAGTGCGGCGGCGCGATGGGCGAGACGGGTTCGGTCGCCTTCATGTTCGACCGGGTCGGCGAGATTGTCTTCAAGCCGGAAGTCGGCGACGCCGACAGCGTTCTGGAAACCGCCATCGAGGCGGGCGCCGATGACGTGCAGTCCGACGAAGACGCTCACACCATCCTGTGCGCTTTCGAGGATCTGGGCGACGTGTCCAAGGCGCTGGAAGCCGATCTCGGCGAGGCGGAGACCATCAAGGCGATCTGGAAGCCCCAGAACAACACCGAGGTGGACGAGGAAAAGGCCGGTACGCTGATGAAGCTGATCGGCATGCTCGAAGACGACGACGACGTGCAGAACGTCTATACGAACTTCGAGGTTTCCGACGAAGTCATGGCGAAGCTCACGGCCGCCTGAGGCGGCGGACTTTGGCTGGTGATATCAAGAGGCGGGACCATGGGTCCCGCCTTTTCTTTTGGGGGGACGTGAGCTTATTATTTCCTGACCGCGACATTGGAAGTTCAAATGGCATCCCCAACACAGACCGACCGTCAATACGCATACTTTCGGGCAGAGGGGACGGACGAACCTTCATGGGTTTCTTCGCGACTCGACCTGACGCCCGACCGTTGCTGGTGTCTCGGCGAGCCTTACGAGCGGAACGGCAAGGTATTCACGCGTCGCTCCTCGGTCTGGGCGCTCGACAGCGGCCTCGACGACACACAGCCGCTGAACGACCATATCGAGACCTTGCTGAAACGGCTTGAGCCGCATCGCAACGCTGTGCTTGGCACCGGCACGCGGTTTCGAACGCAGATCGTCTGCGTCGCCTATTGCTTTGAATCCTTCAATTGGGAACTCTCTTTTCATGCGCAGCGGCTTGCGACCGCGCTTGGCATCAGTTTCGTGATCGATTCCTACTCGCTCGGCGACTATCACGAGGAAATCGTGGCGCTGCGCGAGGAGCTGGGCCTGAGGTCCGAAAGCTAGATCTGCGTCCGCGGCAAGCCGACCGGACGTCTGACGGCCGGTCTCCAAACCATCCTCAGCGAAGCCGGCGCTCGTAGATGTCGGCGGGGATGCCGCTGTCGCCGCCGCAGCTTTGCGTGCTTCCCGTTTTTGAAAAGCCGCGGGCCTCGTAGAAGGCGACAGCCCTTTCGTTGGCGGGTTCGACCTCCAGCCGCAGGGTCGTGGCATCGTGGAAGGCTTCGGCGATTTCCTGAAGCAGATCCGAGCCGATCCCTTCGCCCTGACAATCGGGGTGGACATAGAGCTGGTGCAGGACGGCGACCTTGGCCTCAGACGGATCCATGGCGGCATAGGCCACTCCGCCGAGGCGGTTGCTGTCGTCGGCGACGATGAATTCCGCGTTCAGCTTGTCCAGCCGCGCTTCCATCGTGTCGGGGGCGTGCCAGGACACGCTGATCTCGCTGACCTTCTCGGCCCCGTAAATGCCGTCATAGGTGTGGTGCCAGGTCTGGGACAGGAGTGCGGAAATCGCTTCCAGATCCTGTCGGGAAGCAGTACGGACGAAAAACAAGGGCGAACTCCGATGCGGGCAGATGGGCGGTCGGGCACATCTAAAGCATTTTTCGACCCGATTGAATTCATCTGATCGGGAAGACGCTTTATCCGCTGCGGAGACGGTTCCGGCATAACCGGGGCACAGCCGGACGGATGGCCTACCGCCGACGCGGTCTAAAAACGCGCGGACGTCACTCAACGACCGCAACCGGAGTTGCGTCCGTTCGATATGCTGTCCGGTTTCTGTTTAATTCAAACAATATCAGTTTAGATGTTATGCTCAACTGGTCGTTTTCTTCCATTGTCCTGAAAGTAAAACTACCATTTGATACATAATGTAGTCGATGGGGCCGATGTCACTCACGGATACAAGGTGATTTACTATAGCAAACGGAGATTGATTTGCGAGTCTGTTTGTTCGCTCCGGCAAGGATATCCGTTTAGGGGGGGCTGCGGGATCGCTCTATGTGCGACCGGTTCAGCGCAGAAGTCCGTCGAGCACCGGAAGTGAGCCGACGGCGGCGAGCGCCACCAGCGTATAGGCCACGCGGCGAAAGGCCGTTTCGGGCGCGAGCCGGAAGGCGCGGGTGCCGGAGAAAAGGGCCAGCGCATAGATGGGGGTCAGCACGATCAGGAACTGGATCACCTCGCCGGTGAAAAAGCCGTTCCACCAGAAGGCGACGAAAGCGCCGATGCTCGCCAGCGCGAAATAGACGATCAGGTTGGCGCGGATGATATGGGCGGGCAGGGGGCTGCTCATCCAGAAGGCGACGACCGGCGGGCCTGCGACCTGGGAGACGCCGGAGAGAAAGCCTGCGGTCATGCCGACGCCCATCGAGAGCGGCACGGTGGGCCGACCCGAATAGCGCCAGCCGGAGACGAGAAGCACCAGAAGGGCAAGCACCAGCACGGAAATACCCCAGCGCAGGGCGATCGTATCGCCGCTCGCCAGAACGGCGGCTCCCATCGGCACGGTGACGAGCCCGGCCAGAACCGCGGGCAACACCGTGCGCCAGTCGCAGATGCGCATCGCGCGCACCGCCAGCGGCAGGGCGACGATCTCGTCCATGACGAGGAAGGTGGCGGCGGCAAGCCGCGGGTCGATCAGCACACTGGCCACCGGCATGAAGATCATCGCCGCACCGAAGCCCGCAAAACCGCGCACCGCGCCCGCGACCACCACAGCTGCGACGATGAAGGGAAGGGCCGGATTATCGAGGGCGGTCAGGAGGGCATCGATCATGGCGAAGATCTCAAAGGGCAGGCGTCCTTGGGGGCGGTGAATCGCGGCAAGGCGAAGCGGCCAGTTGATTCCTCAAGCAACACTTGCGCAACCGGATTGTTGAGCGCGGGGTGCTCTGCGACGCGCGCCCGGGCGAAAGGGCCGTTTCAGGCCGATTTTTGCACTGCTTGCGTGTCCTGTCTGGCGTCTCCGCGCTTTCGTTGTTACCTGTTTGTTCTATGAACTCAACGATTCGCATCCTTGGCATCGACCCCGGTCTCCGGAATACCGGATGGGGGGTGATCGACGTGGTCGGCACGAATTTGAAATTCGTGGCCTCCGGCACCGTTCGCTCCACGCAGGCCCGTCCGCTGGCCGAACGGCTGGTGGAGCTTCATGACGGCCTGCAGGCAGTGATGAGCGACCATCGCCCCGACGAGGCGGCAGTGGAGCAGACCTTCGTCAACAAGGATGCGGGCGCGACGCTGAAGCTCGGACAGGCGCGCGGCATCGCGCTGCTGGTGCCGGGGCTTCAGGGGCTGCCGATTGGAGAATATTTGCCCAATCTCATCAAGAAGACGGTGGTGGGGGCGGGCCACGGCGACAAGAAACAGATCCGCATGATGGTGAAGGTGTTGATGCCGAAAGCGGTGTTCAACTCCGACGATGCGGCGGATGCGCTGGCAATCGCCATCTGTCACGCGCATCATCGCGGGGCGGCGGCAGCCGCGGCGAAAGTGGCGGCCCGGATCGGCCAGTGACCGCGTAAAGTGACCGGGCAAAAGAGGGCCCGGGAGAAAGAGGGAATGACGGCGTGATCGGCAAGTTGAAGGGCGTGATCGATTCCTATGGCGACGATTTCGTCATCCTCGACGTTCAAGGCGTCGGCTATCACGTGCAGTGCCCTTCGCGGGTTCTGCAGGGTCTGCCCTCTCCCGGCGAGGCGGCGACGCTTTCCATCGAGACCTATGTGCGCGAGGACCAGATCCGGCTTTTCGGGTTCGCCTCCGATCTGGAGCGCGAATGGTTCCGCATGCTGATGACGGTGCAGGGCGTGGGCGCGAAGGTGGCGCTGGGCGTTCTTGGCATCATGCGGCCGACCGAACTCGCCAATGCCATCGCGCTTGGCGACAAGGCGGCGATTGCGCGGGCTCCGGGGGTGGGCAAGCGCGTGGCGGAGCGCATCGCGACGGAACTGAAATCCAAGGCCCCGGCCTTTGCCGATGCGGATGCGGGTCTCATCCAGGCCAATGCGGCGATCGAGGACAAGGCGGCCCCGCGCCCCGTGGCCGATGCGGTGTCGGCGCTGGTCAATCTGGGCTACGGCCAGCCGCAGGCGGCTGCGGCTGTGGCGGCTGCCCAGCGGGCGGCGGGCGAGGATGCGGAGACCTCCAAGCTGATCCGGCTCGGGCTGAAGGAGCTTTCCCAGTGAGCGGGCGGTGTGAACGCGTCGGGCTGTCTTTACGGGGCCCATCCTTCGAGACGCCGTCTGCGACGGTTCCTCAGGATGACGTTGTGTGTGTTGAGAGATTGAGAAACCATCCCAACCCCCAACGTCATCCTGAGGAGGCGCGGCAGCGCCGTCTCGAAGGATGGGCCGCCACCACTGCCACCACCTCCACGATCCGTACCTCCACCCGCGCCCGCCACCTTCCGTCCCATTCCGCCGAGGCCCGCTCATGAGCGAAGACAGGATCGTCTCCCCGAACGAGCGCGGCGACGAGCCGGACACATCCATCCGTCCGCTGGCGCTCGATGAGTTCGTCGGCCAGCAGCAGGCGCGCTCCAATCTTTCGGTCTTCATCGAGGCGGCCAAGGCGCGTTCCGAGGCGCTCGACCACGTTCTCTTCGTCGGGCCTCCGGGTCTCGGCAAGACGACGCTTGCGCAGATCATGGCGCGCGAGCTTGGCGTGAATTTCCGTGCCACTTCCGGCCCCGTCATCGCCAAGGCGGGCGATCTGGCAGCCCTTCTGACCAATCTGGAAGAGCGCGACGTTCTCTTCATCGACGAAATCCACCGTCTCTCGCCCGCGGTGGAGGAAATCCTTTATCCGGCGATGGAGGACTTCCAGCTCGATCTGATCATCGGCGAGGGACCGGCGGCGCGCTCGGTCAAGATCGACCTGTCGAAGTTCACGCTCGTTGCCGCCACCACCCGCCTGGGCCTGCTGACCACCCCCTTGCGCGACCGGTTCGGCATTCCGATCCGGCTCAATTTCTACACCGTGGAAGAGCTGGAACACATCGTGCGCCGCGGGGCGCGGGTCTTCGGCATCGGCATGACGGATGACGGGGCGAAGGAAATTGCGCGCCGTTCGCGCGGCACGCCGCGTATCGCGGGACGTCTTCTTCGCCGGGTGCGCGATTTTGCCGTGGTTGCGGGCATGGAGGCGGTCGATGCGGCCATCGCCGACAAGGCGCTGTCGCAGCTGGAGGTGGACAAGGCCGGGCTCGATGCGCTCGACCGGCGCTATCTCACCATGATCGCGGAGCATTTCGGCGGTGGGCCGGTGGGCATCGAGACGATTGCGGCGGGCCTGTCTGAGCCGCGCGACGCTATCGAGGATATCGTGGAGCCCTATCTGATCCAGCAGGGCTTCATCCAGCGCACGCCGCGCGGGCGCCTGCTCATGCCCAAGAGCTTCGCCCATCTGGGGCTCGCCGTGCCGCAAGGGGCGACGGCGGCACAGATGGGGCTCTTTTCGGAAGACAGCTAGGCGCTTTTCTTTCAAAGGCCGGGGATCTCCCCCCTCCGGCAAGTTCCGCTCAAGCCGGGCGGGATCATGTTGCCCTTTCGTCATGCAGTCTGCGTATTTTGCGCCCGGAGCATCGTGTTTTCGGAACTCCTGCGCAGCCCGCACGTTTGCGATCCATAACAGGTTTTCGGAGAAGTCATCCATGTTCATCGGTTCGGCCCAGATCGGCCCCATCGTCGCCCTTGCCGCGGGCGTTCTGATCCTCATCATGCCGCGGCTGCTCGCCTATATCGTCGCCATCTATCTCATCATCACCGGTCTGATCGGGCTTGGCGTCGTCAACAATTTCCTCGGCTGAGGCGCGGCCCGCCCGGCCGGGCTTTCAGCCTGAAAGCCGGTGACCGGCGACGCGGGGTTGAATATCGGACCGGGCGGTCCATATTCATTTCCCATGGAAACGAACACGCCTCACACGGTTGATCCGCAGGATGTCGCGGCCCGGTCTGCCGGGCCGGGGCGGCCGCGCGAGTTCGACGAGGCGCAGGTGCTGGCCGCTGCGCTGGAGCTTTTCTGGGAGCACGGGTTCGAGGCGACATCCGTCGATGCGCTGACGGCGGCCATGGGCCTGTCGCGCTCCAGTTTCTATGCCGCCTTCGGCTCCAAGCAGGGCGTTCTTCTGGCGGCGCTTCGCTATTATTCGGATGACGCCTATCGCGGCTGGGCGGAGCTTGTCTCCGGTAAATGCGCGGAGACGCGCGGCGATGATCGCACATGCGCGGAAGGCGCCAAGGCCGGGGCGCTGGCGCTGGTCAACGCCCTGTCGCGCCCGGAATGCGGGCCGCGCGGCTGTCTTCTTGCCAATATGATCACCGAACGCGGGCCGCATGACAGGCAAGTCGCCGAACTCGGGCGTCGTCATTTCGCGCGGATCGAAAGCCTTTTCGCGCGTTGTCTCGATCCCGAGCATCCCGAACGGGTGCGCGACCGGGCGCGTGCGCTGATGGCGCTGGCCTTCGGTGCGATGGTGCTGCGCAAATCCGGTCTGCCATGTGAGGATGTGGAGCGCATTCTCGATCAGGCCAACGATCTGATCGGAGCGTAACCTCCATGACCATCACCTTGTCTTTCCCTCCAAACTTGCGCTCATTAATGGACCATGCAGTCCATAACCGGGCCCCTTCCGGCGGACACCGTCTCCCGAGCTTGTCCCGCCCCTTATCTCACAGGAGCTAATTCACATGACCGAGAAGCTGTTCACCCCGCTCAAGGTGGGCGATGTCGATGTCGCCAACCGCGTGGCGATGGCCCCGCTGACCCGCAACCGCGCGCTGCCCGAGGGCGACGTGCCGCATGCGCTGAACGCCGAGTATTACGCCCAGCGTGCAAGTGCGGGCCTGATCATCTCCGAAGGCACGCAGATCAGCCCGTCGGCCAAGGGCTATGCCTGGACGCCGGGCATCTATTCCGATGCGCAGGTTGCCGGCTGGAAGCCCGTCACCGATGCGGTTCATGCCAAGGGCGGCAAGATCTTCGCCCAGATCTGGCATGTGGGCCGTGTCTCCCACACCTCGCTTCAGCCGGACGGTGCGGCCCCGGTCGCCCCCTCGGCAATCGCCGCGGAGACGCGCACCTATGACGGTCAGGGCTTCGTTCCGACATCCGAGCCGCGTGCGCTGGAGATTTCCGAGATCGCGGGCATTCTCGACGATTACCGCAAGGCGGCCGCCAATGCGGAACGCGCCGGGTTCGACGGGGTGGAGATCCATGCCGCCAACGGCTACCTGATCGACCAGTTCCTGCGCGACGGCTCCAACACGCGCGAGGACGCCTACGGCGGCTCCATCGAGAACCGGGCACGTTTCCTGGAAGAGGTCGTGGAAGCGGTGACCGGGGTTCTCGGCGGCGGTCGCGTCGGCATCCGGCTCAGCCCCTTCGCAAACGCCAACGGCATCACCGAAAGCAATCCGCAGCCGCTTTTTGAACATGTGATCGACCGGTTGAACCGCTTCAACCTCGCCTATCTGCACATGGTGGAAGGCCAGACCGGCGGTCCGCGCGAGCTGAAGGAAGGCGAGAGCATCGAGGCGCTGCGCAAGCGCTTCAACGGCGTCTATATCGCCAATAACGGCTATACCCGCGAAATGGCCATCGATGCGGTGGAAAGCGGCAAGGCCGACATGGTGGCCTTCGGACGTCCCTTCATTTCCAATCCGGATCTGGTGGAACGCCTCGCCAAGGATGCCCCTCTCAACGAGGCTGACCGGACCACCTTCTATGGCGGCACGGAGAAGGGCTACACCGACTATCCTTTCCTGGATGAAGTCAAAGCCTGAGGAATTTCCGCGCTTTTCAGTGCGCGGCTTTTTACGGCCCCGGATGGTTCGACCATCCGGGGTTTGTGCGTACAAAGTCTAGCTATGAGAGGTCTTCGGAAAGTCTTGTCTATCCAAATAGTTATGAAGTTAAAAGATTGTTTTAAGTGTCGTCGAATCCTTTTGCGGTTTTAATGATTTTTTTCCGAAGCGCGGTTTAGCTTCCCTCGATAACGAGGGAGGAAGCTTGATGCTTCGTAATAGTCTGTCGACGAAGATTTCCGTCATATTTCTGGGTTGTGCCTTTGCGTTATGCGCCGCATTGGTGATAACGGCTGCGCAACTGGCGGGAAGCGTCGCCAACGAGCAGGCTGACAAGGCGCTGGCGAGCGCCACGATGGGCAAGCGCAAGGCCGTGGAAATGAGCCTGCAGCAGGTGCGCGACAGCGTCGGTTTCTTCACCACGCTGCCGACCGCCAAGGACGGCATCATGAAGATGCGGGCGGGCTGGAAGAACCTGAAGGAAAACCAGACCGCGCAGCTTCGCAAGATCTTCGTCGAGGACAATCCCAATGCGGCCGGCGAACGTCACCTGATGAAGGAGGCGGGGGAAAAGAATTACTACACGAATTCGCACGTGCTGGTGCATCAGGAGGCGGAGGATCTGATCGGGCAGCATCTCTTCCGCGATCTCGCGCTCGCCGATCCGGACGGCAACATCGTCTACACCTATCGCAAGGGCGAGGATTTCGGGCGCGCCTTCGACGATCCGGCCATGTCCGGCATGGCCATTCAGGCGGCGATGACGCCGCTGATGGAGGCTGCGAAGGCAGAGACGCTGAAGGCCTCCGATCTGTTCTTTTCCGGTTTCGACGTGAACGATGCGGGCGAGATTTCCGCCGTTCTGGCGACGCCGGTCTTCTATCTCGACAAGTTTTTCGGCGCGGTTGCCTTTTCCATCGAAATGGATCGCTTTGCCGGGCTTCTCAACGACAAGACGGGTATCGGCGAGAGCGAACAGACTATGCTTGCCACGCCGGAAGGCGCTCTGATCCGCTTCTCGTCGGAGGGCGGGACGCATGAGACATGGAAGCTCGCCGACGTTCGCACCTCCGACAACGAATTGCGCATCAATGGCGCGGACTGGCGCTACAAGGCTGCGCCGGCGACCTTTCTGGGGCGCGAGTTCACCGTCATCGAGGCGGTGGAGCAGGCGGAGCTTTCGGCTGCGGCTTCGCGCATCACCAACGGGGTGACGATTGCGGGCATCGTCTGTCTGATCCCCTTTGCGGGTCTCATCTGGTGGCTGACCAGGCGGATGGTCGCGCCGCTGGTCCGTCTTTCCGCCGTGTCGAGGCGGATTGCGGAGGGGGCGCTGGATACGGAGGTCCGCGGGCTTCAGCGGGCCGACGAGATCGGCGAGATGGCGCGTTCGGTCGATGTCTTCCGCAACAACTCGCTGGAGCGCGAGCGGCTGAGCCGTGAAAGCGAGGCCGGCGAGATCGAGCGCAAGAAGCGGGCGGAGGCGATCGACGGGCTGATTTCCGGCTTCCGCGCGGAGGTGACGGAAGTCCTGTCCAACGTGGGCGAGGTTCTGAACGGCGTTTCCAAGACGGCGACCACGCTCACCGAAAGCTCCTCGCAGGTTGCGGCGCAAGGGACGGAAGCGGCGCAGGAATCGGAACGCGCGTCGGGCAATGTGGAGGCGGTTGCGGCGGCCACCGAGCAGCTCAACGCCTCGATTGCCGAGATCGAACGTCAGGTGGCCACCACCGCGGATGTGGTTCTCAAGACCACGCGGACCACGGCGTCGTCCAACGAGAAGGTCACCGGCCTTGCCCGCTCCGTGGAGCGGATCGGCGAGGTGGTCGGGCTCATTCAGGCGATTGCGGAACAGACCAACCTTCTGGCGCTGAACGCGACGATAGAGGCCGCGCGTGCGGGCGAGGCGGGGCGCGGCTTTGCGGTCGTGGCGTCCGAGGTCAAGGATCTGGCCGGGCAGACGGCCAAGGCGACGGAGGAAATCTCCGCCCAGATCGCGGAAATCCAGGCGTCCACCACGGAGGCTGTCACCGAGATCGGCGGAGTGACGGAAAGCATCGAGGAAGTGAACGGCTACACCGAAGCCATTGCGGCTGCGGTGCGCCAGCAGGGCAGTGCGACGGCGGAAATCTCGCACAATGTCTCGCAGGCTGCCAACGGCACGCGGATCGTCAACGAATCCGTCTCCGTCCTGTCCGCACGTATGGGCGAAAGCGCGGGATCCATGGACGAACTGAAGGCGACGACCTCCGAACTGATGGAGCGCACCAATCAGCTCCGCGCCTCCATCGACCACTTCCTGAGCGACGTAGCAGCCGCCTGAGGCGGGTGCGACAGCGCTTTCGATCGACAAGAAACACGAAACGCGCGCGTCCGGCGAAGTCCGGCGCGCGCGTTTCGCGCATTTGCATGAAGGCTAGAGCGAGAGCGACTCGATCTGTTCCTTGAGGATCCTTGCGCTTTTGCCCAGCGCCTCGTGTTCGCCAGCATCGAGCTGGGGGACGAGGTCGGTGATCACGCCGTCGGAGCCCAACACGCGCGGAATGGAAAGCGCCACGTCGGACACGCCTTCGATTTCCTTCATCACGCTGGAGACGGAAAAGACGGCGTGCTGGTTTCGCCCGACCGCTTCCACGAGGCGGGCGAGGCCTGCGCCGATGCCGTAATAGGTCGAGCCCTTGCCCGCGATGATGGTGTAGGCGGCGTTGCGCACGCCGCTGTCGATCTCGGCGCGCACGGTTTCATCCAGCGGCACGTTCACCTGGGCCGCGACCTGCGCGATCGGCAGTGCGCCTGCGCGCGCGCTCGACCAGGCGAGAACCTCGCTGTCGCCGTGCTCGCCCAGCACATAGGCATGGATGGAATGGGGCGAGACGCCGAGATGGTGGCCCAGCAGGGTGCGGAAACGGGCTGAATCCAGAATGGTGCCGGAGCCGATAACGCGGTTTGCGGGAAGCCCGCTGACGCGCTGGGCGATCTGGGTGACGATGTCGACCGGGTTGGAGGCGGCGATCAGAATGGCGTTGGGGGCCACCCGCAGGACCTCGCTCACGATGGAGCGTATGATCCCGGCATTGCGGGAGAGAAGTTCCAGCCGGGTTTCCCCGGGGCGCTGGCTCGCTCCGGCCGCCAGAATGACGATGCGCGCGTCCTGCAGGTCGTCGAAGCTGCCGCTTGCGACCCGCGACGAGGACGCGAAGGGCACAGCATGGGAAATATCCTGCGCTTGTGCCCGCGCCAGCGCTTCGTTTGCATCGACCAGCACGATGGAGCTTGCATGCCCCATGAGCGCGATTGCGAATGCGGCGGAGCTTCCCACCATGCCCGCCCCGACTATTCCTACCTTCACAGCTTTTTCCGCCTTTTTATCTGGAACTTGTGAATGCGCCAGAAAAACGCGTTTCAGATCCCTCTTGCAATGCGTGACATTGACCAGCAGACGCGCCGAAAACGCAGAGCTTACAGGAATTTACGGACCCCGGACGGTGTCGGAGCGCCCCTGTATTGTCACATGTGCTTAAGGTAAACTTGAGCTGTGGACGTTTCCGCGCAGAATTGACGGATCACAATGAGCCTGCCTGCCCGCGAGGCGTAGCCCTTCCGGTTTCGGGCTCCCCGTTTCCTCTTTCCATGTGAAGACGTCGTTCCCCCTTGTGGGTGCGTGACGGGTGAACGGGTGGTCCGTTGCGTGGCGGCTTCGGATGAGAGACGCCGGGAGGCGCGCTTCAATTGTCGAAACGAGACGAAAGGGTGTAAGTCACCGGCATGAATGATGCGAAGAAATCCTGGCCCGATCTGTCCGGCCGCCTCGACGAGGGGGCGCATGTGCTTGGCGTGCGCGTCTATTACGAAGACACCGATTTTTCCGGGATCGTCTATCACGCCTCCTATCTGCGTTTCATGGAGCGCGGGCGATCCGACCTGTTGAGGCTTTGCGGGGTTCATCACAGCGAGCTGGATGCCGGGATCACCGGCGAGCGGCTGGCAATCGTGGTGCGCCACATGGATATCGACTATCTGAAACCGGCCCATATCGACGAGGTGCTGGAGATCCGCACCTTCTGCCAGCATGCGCAGGGCGCAAAGATCATCCTCGAGCAGACGGTGGAGCGCGCGGGCGAGGTGCTGATCAGGGCGCGGGTCACCGCCGCGGTGATCAACAAGGAAGGACGCCCCCGCCGCATTCCGACCGAGGTCGTGAACAGGCTGGGCGTTGTAATTGCTCGGGCGGACTGACTGATCATTCCATGCCGATGCCTGCCAGATCTGCCCGCCCCGGAAGCGGGCGGAGGCGATACCGCGTGCCCAAATTATTGACAAAAACAGCGTTACCCGGCGTCGCGTTAAGGCGACGGTAACCTTGACAATGTCTTGCTACGGCGAAGTCTGTGCGGTGAAAAGCCCCTGTTTCGCCAAAATCCGCCTCCACAGAAGCAGGGCCCTGCACTCGGCGCGAAACAACAGCGCGGATGGTCGTGGATTTCGCCCGCGCAGGGCAGCTCGCATTATTTGAGGTTCATCTGAATGATTTCGGAAGCGTTTGCGCAGACAGAGCTTGCCGCGCCGGTGGCCGACATCTCCTTTTTCTCCCTGTTCATGCATGCGCACATCATGGTGCAGGTGGTGATGGTCGGACTGATCGCCGCCTCCGTCTGGTGCTGGGCGATCATCGTCGACAAGCAATTGCTGTTCACGCGCACCAAGCGGCAGATGAGCCGGTTCGAGAACGTCTTTTGGTCGGGCCAGTCGCTGGAGGATCTCTACCAGACGCTGGTGAGCCGGGCAAACACCTCCATGGCCTCGCTGTTCGTGGCGGCGATGCGCGAATGGAAACGCTCGCACGAGGGCAAGAAGCCCGCAATCGCGAGCCTTCAGCAGCGCATCGACCGGGTGATGGACGTGACCATCTCGCGCGAGATGGAGCGCCTTGAAAGCCGCCTGCTGGTGCTGGCGACCGTCGGATCGGCCGCGCCCTTCATCGGGCTTTTCGGCACCGTGTGGGGCATCATGACGTCGTTCCAGGCGATTGCTGCTTCCAAGAACACCAATCTCGCCGTGGTCGCGCCGGGCATCGCGGAGGCATTGTTCGCCACCGCGCTCGGCCTTCTGGCGGCGATCCCGGCGGTGATTGCCTACAACAAGTTCTCCGCGGAAGCGGCGCGGCTTTCCAGCCGCATGGAGGGCTTTGCCGACGAGTTCTCCGCCATCCTGTCGCGCCAGATCGACGAACGCACGCAAGGATAGGCCGTCATGGGTGTTCACATGGGAGCAGGCGGGGGCGGCTCGGGCGGCCGTCGCGCACGCCGCAAGCGCCATCAGCCGATGGCGGAGATCAACGTCACGCCGATGGTGGACGTGATGCTGGTGCTGCTCATCATCTTCATGGTGGCGGCCCCGCTTCTGACCGTCGGCGTGCCCATCGATCTGCCGGAAACCCGCGCCAAGGCGCTTCAGGACGACGTGGAGCCGATCGCCATTTCCGTCTCCAAGGACGGCAAGGTCTTTCTGCAGGAAACGGAAATCGACCCGGAAGAGATCGTGGCCAAGCTGGAGGCGATTGCCCGCAACGGCTACGAGGAACGCATCTATGTGCGCGGTGACCGCGATGCCGACTACGGCACGGTGATGCGCATCATGGGGCGCATCAGCGCCGCCGGTTTCCGCCGTATCGGGTTGGTCACAACCGAGGAACAGAGCCAGTAAAGCATGCGCATTGGGCTCACCGTATCCGCCTTTGGCCACGCGGCCGTGCTGCTTTGGGGGCTCATCGCCTTTCCGAACACGGAACCCTTTTTTGTCGAGCCGGTCGATGCGCTGCCGGTTGATCTGGTGCCGCTGTCGGAGGTGACGCGCACGCAAGTTGGCGAGCGCACCGCGCCGAAGGAAAACGCGCCCGCGCCGAAGCCCGCCGAAAAGCCGGTCGAAGCGCCGAAGGACGCGCCGGATCCGGGCAAGAAACCGGCCGAGGCCACCAAGCCGACGCCCCCGAAGCAGGAGCCGCGTCAGGTGGCCGCCACGCAGCCGGAGCCTTCGCCGGAGGAGGAACCTGCGCCCAGCAGCGAACCCGCGCCGGAAGCGAAGGCCGAACCGGAGCCTGCGCCTGAGAAGGAAGCCGCGCCGGAGCCGCCCAAGCCGGTCAATGTCGTGCCGCAGTCCAAGCCGAAGCCGCCGCGCCGTACCCAGACAGCGACGACGCGCGAGCCGGAAAGGGAATTCGACCCGAACGAGATTTCCAATCTCCTGAACAAGGTGACGCCCTCGGGCGGGCAGCAGGTGGCGGCGAACGAGCCCGCAGGGCTCGGCGCACGCGAGGCGACGCGGCTTCAGGGCCTTTCGACCAGCGATCTCGATCTGATGGTCAACAAGATCAAGGACCGCTGGAACTACGTGCCGGACGCCTTCCCCTCGGATCTCGTGGTGGTGGTGCAGTTCTCGCTGACGCGCGACGGGCATCTTGCGAGCACGCCGCAGATCATGAATTCGCACCCCTATCCGCGCTTCCGGCAGTTGGCGGAAGCCGCGGTGCGGGCGATCATCGCGGTGGATCGCAGCGAGGGGTTCGGTTTCCTGCCCGCCGACCGGTATGACGGGAACGGCGGGTGGAATACGGTGTTGGCCAATCTGAGGCCGCAATGATGGCGGAAAACGCGAGGATATGTTGATCGACGCAAGATGGGCGCGGCTCACTGGGGCCGCAGGGAGAACCGGAAGCCTTGTCGCGCGCAAGCGGGACGGGCGCGATGCGTGCGGTCACACTGAAGGGAAAGCGATGCAGGTTTCGATCAAACGACTGGCCGCCATGGCCGTAGCGGTGCTCGGGTTCATCGCCGTCGGTATCCAGCCCTCGAGCGCGCTGGTGGAGATCAATGTCTCGGGCGGCAATATCGAGCCGCTGCCCATCGCGCTGCCGACGTTTGGCGGCGACGATGCGAATTTGTCCGCCGACATCGTGTCCGTCATCACCGCCGATCTCGGCCGTTCGGGACTTTTCCGCCCGCTCGATCCGCAGAGCTTCATCCAGAAGGGCATGGACGTGAACACCCAGCCGCGTTTCGGCGACTGGCGGGTGATCACCGCGCAGGTGCTGGCGACCGGCTCCGTCTTCCGGCAGTCGGACGGACGGCTTCGCGCGGAATTCCGGCTGTGGGACGTGTTCGCGGGCGAACAGATGCTCGGCCAGCAGTATTTCACCACGCCGGAAAACTGGCGCCGTCTCGCCCATATCATTGCCGATGCGATCTATGAGCGGCTGACCGGCGAAAAGGGCTATTTCGATACCCGCGTCGTCTTCGTCAGCGAAAGCGGGCCGAAGGACAAGCGCGTCAAGCGGCTGGCCATCATGGACCAGGACGGTGCGAATGTGCGCTATCTCACCCGCGGCGACGACCTCGTGCTCACCCCGCGTTTTTCGCCGACGAGCCAGGAAGTCACCTACATGTCCTATGCCTCCGGCGATCCGCAGGTCTACCTGCTGAACATCGAGACCGGTCAGCGCGAGGTGGTGGGCAATTTCCCCGGCATGACGTTTGCGCCAAGGTTCTCGCCCGACGGGCAGCGCGTGATCATGAGCCTGCAGCAGAGCGGGAATGCGAATATCTTCGCCATGGACCTGCGCTCGCGGCGCACCACGCGGCTGACCAATTCAGCCGCCATCGACACCTCGCCCTCCTATTCGCCGGACGGGCGTCAGGTGGTGTTCGAATCCGACCGCGGCGGCGCGCAGAAGATCTACGTGATGAATGCCGACGGCTCCAACACGCACCGCATCAGCTTCGGGCCGGGTTCCTATTCCACGCCGGTCTGGTCGCCGCGCGGCGATCTCATCGCCTTCACCAAGCAGCATGAGGGCCGCTTCATGATCGGCGTGATGAAGCCCGACGGCAGCCAGGAGCGCATCCTGACGGAGGGCTTCCACAACGAAGGCCCGACATGGGCCCCCAACGGGCGCGTGCTGATGTTCTTCCGCGATACGCCGGGCGCCAACGGTGGGCCGCAGCTGTGGACGGTGGATCTCACCGGCTACAACGAGCGCCGTGTGGAGACGCAGGGCTTCGCCTCCGACCCGGCATGGTCGCCGCTGCTCGACTAGATCAAAACTTCGTCACCCGTGAGGGGAATGACGGGGCCCGCGGGACGATCCTGCGGGCCCCGTTTTTATGCGTGCCGGCGGAAAGGGGACGCCGTCGGGGCCTGCGAATGGTTAACGTGACGCCGGAATACCGGGCCGGACCGTTTGCCATAATAGGCGTTGCCCTTGAATGCGGGGCGCGGGACGACTAGTTTCGCTGAGCGCCAATCGCACAGGGGCACGGTGTTTTCGGTGTGCAACGCGTGGCTGTTAGGGATTGATTAACCATCTCCGCAAACCACCGCTTAACCATCTAAGGCTAGGTTCGGTTTACCCTATCGGGGCCGGTGGGGACGAAGGAGTAGCGGGACAATGAAAATGAACGGGACTTTCATGCGCGGAATGCGTTTCGCTGCGGTGGCGGCGGTTGCGCTTCTCGTCGCAGCCTGCGCCCAGACGCGGCCTGACAACATCGCCAGCAGCACGGTGGCGCCGGGAACGGCTCAGGATTTCGTCGTCAATGTCGGCGATCGGGTGTTCTTCACGGTCGACAGTTCCGACCTGACCACCGAGGCCCGCGCCACGCTGGACAAGCAGGCGCAGTGGTTGCAGCAATATTCGAAATACTCCATCCGCATGGAAGGGCATGCGGATGAACGCGGCACGCGCGAATACAACATCGCGCTGGGCGCGCGTCGCGCCACCGCCGCACGCGACTATCTCGTGAGCCGCGGCATCAATGCCAGCCGTATTCACGTCATCTCCTATGGCAAGGAACGGCCGGTGGCGGTGTGTAACGACGCCTCGTGCTGGACCCAGAACCGCCGTGCGGTGACGGTCGTGAACAACGCGGGCAGCTGACCGGCGAAAAAGCCGGACGGTGGCCTGACGGCGATCAAACGGGAAGCTGATCGCTCGCAAGGCGCGTTGAAGCCGGAATATCCGGCCCCGGATCCCCATGGGGCCTTGAAACGCTCGCTGCATATCCGGCGAGATCAAGAAAAACCGGCGGCCCCCACGCGGTGTCGCCGGTTTTTTCTTGCCGCGAACGGGTGTCCGCCGCCCGGACGTGGCCCGGCTGCGGAGATTCCCGGCCGGACTTGTGGGGCGCAGGTCAAAATTTGGCCGAACTCGCAAGCGCCTATAATCGCGCGCGTTCCCGTTGACAGGCGCCGGCGGACGGTTTTGGTTACCGGGTACCGGATTCTCAGGGTATTCAGAGCGAAAGCTGTTGGCCCATTTCCAGCGCCTGTTCGCAAGGGAACCCCTCAAAGACACTTGAAGAGCCCACTTCCCGGGCCCCGGGGCTTCAGACAACGGATCGATCATGACGACATTCCGCATTCCTGCTGCTGCATTTTCCGCTGTCCGGAGCAAGGCCGCACCTCTGGCGCTGGCTTTCGCCGTCGCCGTTTCCGCGCCTTTGACGATTGCCGGTCCTGCGGACGCGCAGGGGTTCTTCGGTTCCTCCTCAAAGCGCGAGGACGGCCAGCTTGCCGTCCGGCTCGGGCAGCTTGAGGAGCAGGTTCGGCATCTGACGGGGCAGGTGGAGGAACTGAGCCACCTGCTGCGCCAGACGCAGGACCAGTTGCGCCGCGCGCAGGAAGACAATGAATTCCGCTTCCAGGAACTGGAGGGCGGCAAGCCGCGCAAGCGTTCCGACATTCCCGCTGCGGCGGGCAATTCGGGTGTTGCGGCCAACACCGGCAATACCGGCCAGTACGGCAGCGCGCCTGCTGCAGCGGGCGACGACCGCTATGCGGCGGAGCGTGCGGGGACGGTGCAGAACCTCGGTTCCTACGGCACGCAGGGCGGCAATGGCGACGATCAGGGCCTGAACCTCGGCGGCGGCCAGCCGCTGGACCTGTCCATGCTGGCGCGCGGAAACGGGGCCAATGGCGCGGCGGACGGGTCTGCGCCGATCTATGAAGAGCCGGACAATCCGCAGGGCGGCTACGGTGTTCCCGGCGTCAATGCCGGCTCCAACGACGCCATCGGCGACCTCGCCTCGACCTCCGATTTCGGCTCCGCGCGGGCGGAATATGACGATGCCTATTCGATGGTGCTGAACGGCCAGTACGATCAGGCGGCCCAGCGATTCCAGTCGTTTCTCGCCACCTATCCGAACGATCCGCTGGCGGCCAATGCGCAGTACTGGCTGGGCGAGAGCTATTTCGGCCGCGGCCGTTACCGCGATGCCGCCGACGCCTTCCTCAAGACCTATACGGACTATCCCTCCAACGAAAAGGCGCCCGACAGCCTGCTGAAGCTCGGCCTGTCGCTCAAGGGGATGGGCCAGAAGGATGCGGCCTGCGCGACTTATTCGGAACTGCTGGCGAAATATCCGAACGCCTCCGGCGCGGTGCTGGAACAGGCGCGCAAGGAGCGGAAGAGTGTCGGTTGCCGGGGCTGAGGGCCGCCCGCTTGACGACGTGCAAGCGGCGGATCTTTTCCAACCGCTGACACGCTTCGATTTTCTCGCGCTCGCCGTGTCCGGCGGCGGCGATTCCATGGCCTTGCTGCATCTGTTCGACCGCTGGCGGCGCTCCTGTGCCGAAGCCCCCGCGGCGGTCGTCTTCACCGTGGATCACGGCCTGCGGCCGGAGGCGGCCGAAGAGGCGGCGATGGTGGCGTTTGCCTCCGCGCGCCTGGGCCTTTCCCATCAAACGCTCTACTGGCGCGGGCCGAAACCCGATCACGGCGTTCAGGAAGCCGCGCGTGCCGCTCGCTATGCGCTGATGGCACAGGCGCTGGACGAGGCCGCGCCCGCCGATGCGCGCAAGACGGGCCTCGTGCTCGCCCATACGCGCGACGATCAGGCGGAGACCTTTCTCGACCGGCTGGCGCGTGGCAGCGGCGTTTACGGGCTTTCTGCCATGGCGCGCGAGAGCCGTCGCGCCGAGACGACTCTCCTGCGTCCCCTTCTCGACGTGTCGCGCGCCCGCCTGAGGGCGAGCCTTGCCGCCTTTGGCGTGCCGTGGGTGGACGATCCTTCCAATGACGACATGAAATACCGTCGTGTGCGCATGCGCCGCCTTCTGCCGGTGCTTGAGGCCGAAGGGCTGGGGGCTGAGCGGCTGGCGGCAACCGCGCATTCCATGGCGCGTGCGGCCGGGGCGCTCGATGGCTGGGTGGACCGGGTCATGGAGGTTGAGGTCATCCGCCATCCTGCAGGGCCCTGCCGGTTCGAGGTCGCGCTTTTGGACCATCTGCCGGAGGAGATCGCCCTGCGCCTTCTGGCGCGGCTCTTGCGCGATACCGCGGGCTCCGTTCACGTGCCGCGGCTGGTTCGTCTTGAGGCGGTGCTGGCCGGGCTCCGGTCTTCCGGGGCTTCGTCTCTCAGGCGCACGCTGGGCGGTTGCGTGATCGAACTGCGCGACGGTGCGGTCGTGATCCATCGCGAGAGCGGGCGGGAAGGGCTGAGCGCGCTTCAGCTTGCGCCCGGCGAGACCGGGACCTGGGATGGCCGGTTTGCCGTCACGCTCAGCGCGGATGCGGCGGGGCCGGTGTGCGTACAGGCGCTGGGCGAGGGTGGTCTGAAGCGAATCGGGCTTGAGCCGCCCAAGGGCTGGCCGCGCGGGGCATTCGCCACCGCGCCCGCTGCGTTGTGCAACCCGGATGGGGCGAACCCCATGCAAGGGAAAGCGCAGGGCGGGCAGGAAGTCGATCCGAAAACCCCTCAAGACCCCGCTTGCGGGGAGGAAAGCCCGTTGCGGGCAGGAGAATTGCTCGTCCTGCCGGGATTTTCTCTTGAGCCCGTCGCCGGATGGCACGGGGGCATTACGGTGCGGCAGCTTGTCGCAGGCGGAGCCGTCTGAGACTTGCCTTTCTCCCGGTTTCCTGCGGTTTGTCGCCGGCAAACCTCCGCCGGTCGCCGGACCGGGCTCGCCGAAGGGTCTGTTATACTTGAAAAAATGACAGGGAAGGAAAATTTCCCGCAGCCTCCCCGGTTTAACAAAATGTCGACATCGTTCCATTCATAATGGCTCCATGCCTTGTTCCGGGTGGGGGTGAGGCCTATCTTTCGGCAGGAAAGCCACAGACGACGCCTGATCGGCGTGCGTCCAATCGAACCCAGTCGGGGACGCCATGCGGCGGGCATAAAGCCCCGCAAGAGCGAGACCCGGCCGGCGGCCAAGGGACCGTTATGAACTCAAATTTCCGGAATTTCGCGCTCTGGGTGATCATTGCCCTCTTGCTGATCGCTCTGTTCCAGCTGTTCCAGAGTTCGAACCAGCGCACCACCACGGCGGAGATCGCGTTCTCCCAGTTCCTCGATCAGGCGGAACAGGGCAATGTCAGCGATGTCGTGATCCAGGAACAGCAGATCACCGGCCACTACGCCAAGGGCGGTACGTTCCAGACCTATGCTCCGGAAAACGAGCAGTATGTCGATATCCTGCGCTCCAAGGGCGTGAGCGTGACGGCCAAGCCGCGTGCTGAAGGCTTCTCGCTGATCAACACGCTGATCGGCGCGCTGCCGATGCTGCTCATTCTGGGCATCTGGATCTTCTTCATGCGCCAGATGCAGGGGTCCGGCGGCAAGGCGATGGGCTTCGGCAAGTCCAAGGCGAAGATGCTGACGGAGGCCCACGGCCGCGTCACCTTCGAGGACGTCGCCGGCGTGGATGAGGCCAAGGAAGATCTGGAAGAGATCGTGGAATTTCTGCGCGACCCGCAGAAGTTCCAACGCCTCGGCGGCCGGATCCCGCGCGGCGTGCTTCTCGTTGGCCCTCCGGGCACGGGTAAGACGCTTCTGGCGCGCGCCATTGCGGGCGAGGCCAATGTGCCGTTCTTCACGATTTCCGGCTCCGACTTCGTTGAAATGTTCGTCGGCGTGGGCGCAAGCCGTGTCCGCGACATGTTCGAACAGGCCAAGAAGAACGCGCCCTGCATCATTTTCATCGACGAAATCGACGCCGTGGGCCGCCATCGTGGCGCAGGCCTTGGCGGCGGCAACGACGAACGCGAGCAGACGCTGAACCAGCTGCTCGTGGAAATGGACGGCTTTGAGGCCAACGAAGGCATCATCCTGATCGCCGCCACCAACCGGCCGGACGTTCTGGACCCGGCGCTGCTGCGCCCGGGCCGTTTCGACCGTCAGATCGTGGTGCCGAACCCGGACTTCACCGGCCGCGAGAAGATCCTCAAGGTCCATATGCGCAAGGTTCCGCTGGCGCCCGACGTCAACGTCAAGGTGCTGGCGCGCGGTACGCCGGGCTTTTCCGGTGCGGACCTGATGAACCTCGTCAACGAGGCGGCCCTGCTGGCGGCCCGGCGCTCCAAGCGTCTGGTCACCATGGCGGAATTCGAGGACGCCAAGGACAAGGTGATGATGGGTGCGGAGCGCCGCACGCTGGCGCTCACCGAAGAGGAAAAGAAGCTGACCGCCTATCACGAGGCGGGCCATGCGCTGATCGCGCTGCACATGCCGGCCTCCGATCCGATCCACAAGGCCACCATCATCCCGCGCGGCCGTGCGCTGGGCATGGTGATGCGTTTGCCGGAGAAGGATCAGGTGTCGCTGACGCGCGCCAAGTGTCATGCGGATCTGGCGGTGGCCATGGGTGGCCGTGTGGCGGAAGAGCTGATCTTCGGCTACGAGAAGGTGACCTCGGGCGCTTCCGGCGATATCCAGATGGCGACGAAACTGGCGCGCGCCATGGCCACGCAGTTCGGCATGTCCGACAAGCTCGGCCCGCTGCTTTATGCGGAGAACGAGGAAGAGGTCTTCCTCGGCCATTCGGTCGCGCGCAGCCAGAACGTTTCGGACGAGACCCAGAAGCTGGTCGATTCCGAGATCAAGGGCTTCGTCAACACCGGCTATGAGACGGCCAAGCGCATCCTCACCGAGAACGAGGACCAGTTGCACATCGTCGCCAAGGGGCTTCTGGAATACGAGACGCTGTCCGGCGACGAGATCAAGAACCTGCTGGACGGCAAGCCGCCGGTCCGCGATCTCGACGATGAGCCGATCATCCGCGGTTCCGCGGTGCCCAAGACCGGGTCGCACAAGAACGACGGCGACGAGCCGGCAGGCGGTGGCCTTGAGCCGCAGCCCCAGGGCTGACCTTCACGGGCTGATCCGGAGGGATCCCGCAGATACAGAAAAAGGCCCGTTTCGGCGGGCCTTTTTTTATGCGCGCGCCGGGAAGGCGCGGGCGCGGCCTGCGGGGCTTGTCACAAACGCAAACAATTTTTGAACCCTTTGGCGGCCATAGTTCGCTATGTAGACGCACGCAAGAACGATGCGAGCGGGCGACGGGGTTTCTTTCACTACCGGGCAGTCTTTCACGAGGGGCTGGGCGAACCGTGCAACGCGACCCTTGGCAGGGACGCTCCGGTCGCGCCGTGACCCGGTTCAGGACATTGGCGGATTCATGAGCAGAAGCTATTTCGGAACGGACGGTATTCGAGGCCAGGCCAACAAGTGGCCGATCACGCCGGAAGTGGCGATGAAGGTCGGCATGGCCGTCGGAATCATCTTCCGCAATGGCGGCCATCGCCACCGGGTGGTGCTGGGCAAGGATACGCGGCTTTCCGGCTACATGATCGAAACCGCGCTGATCGCGGGCTTCACCTCCGCAGGCATGGACGTGTTCCAGCTCGGGCCCATTCCGACGCCCGCCGTCGCCATGCTGACGCGTTCCCTGCGCGCCGATATCGGCGTGATGATCTCCGCCTCCCACAACGCCTTTGCCGATAACGGCATCAAGATCTTCGGCCCCGACGGTTTCAAGCTTTCCGATGAGGTGGAACGCGAAATCGAGAAGCTGATCGAGAGCGATCTTTCCCGCAAACTCGCCGCGCCGCGCGATCTTGGCCGCGCCAAGCGCGTGGACGGCGTGCGCGACCGCTACGTCGAATATGCAAAGCGCACGCTTCCGCGCAACATGAGCCTTGAGGGCATGCGCATCGTGGTCGATTGCGCCAATGGCGCGGCCTATCGCACGGCGCCCGAAGTGCTTTGGGAACTGGGAGCGGAAGTCTTTTCCATCGGTGTGGAGCCGGACGGTCTCAACATCAACAAGGATTGCGGTTCCACCTCGATCTCGGCCCTGTGCGAGCGGGTGCGCGAGCTGCGCGCCGATATCGGTATCGCGCTCGATGGCGATGCGGACCGGGTGATCCTCGTCGATGAAAAGGGTGAGGCGGTCGACGGCGACCAGCTCATGGCCGTGGTGGCGGAAAGCTGGCAGAAGAGCGGGCAGCTTGCCCAGCCGGGCATCGTCGCCACCGTCATGTCCAATCTCGGCCTTGAGCGCCATCTGGAGAGCCTTGGCATGACGCTGGCCCGCACCAAGGTCGGCGACCGCCACGTGGTGGAACACATGCGCCAGAACGGCTTCAACGTCGGCGGCGAACAGTCCGGCCACATCATCCTGTCGGATTTCTCCACCACCGGCGACGGCCTCGTGGCCGCCCTTCAGGTGCTTTCCGTCGTGCGTCAGGAGCAGCGGCCCGTTTCGGCGGTCTGCCGCCGGTTCGAGCCGGTGCCGCAGGTTCTCAAGAACGTGCGCATCGCAGGCGGCAAGCCGCTGGAAGAGGCCGATGTCATCAAGGCGATCGAGGCGGGCAAGGCGAAGCTCGGCGACAGTGGGCGTCTGGTCATCCGTCCTTCGGGCACAGAGCCGCTGATCCGGGTGATGGCGGAGGGCGATGATCTGGATCTGGTCAATGCGGTGGTTGACGTCATCTGCGCCGCCGTGACGAAGGTCGCGGCCTGAGGCTGTCCGCTCGGGCGGCAGAGCCATTTCAGAAAAACAACGCGGGCCTGAGCGCGTAGCGGCAACCTGTCGCGCTCGAAACCGTCGTGCTCACACCGGTCGGGCTGCGGCCGCTTTCGCGCAAGGCCGGTTTTCTGCCGGCTTCCTGCCCACATAGGTGCCTAATCTGTTGTCGCGACAGGCTTTCGCGTAGTCGAATGCCGGATTGCATCCGGCGTGACAGACGCGCCCGCCGTTCTTTCTCATCCGACCATGCCTTCGTTTTGGGGCGTCTATAATAAATCCGATGATATTCAGGCAGGGAAACTTGCCAGCATTGTTGCGTTACTTGTTGCTGGTGGCTTCTGCGGCGGCGTGTCTGGAGGTGGCAGGAGAGAGTTTTCTGAAAATACGTAGAAGATTCATGGAAACAAATATCCATCAACCCTGTCCAATATCCCAAGCCCGATGCGCATCCTCGGCGATGCGCGCAAGGAGAAACCGGCCGTGCGGGCGCGCAAAAGCGGGACTTCACGAACGGTTTTTTCTTTAAAATGTACATTTGAATCAGGGTGGCCGCCAAAAGCCGCGTTAAAACATTAACTATGTTATCTACGTTGTTCTGCGCAGAAAGCCGAGCTTGTGACCTGATATTTATACTGAAATCCCGGTTAAGCAATGCTTTGCAGGCAGGTAATGTTTTATGGCCTGTTAGTACGTACTAAAAATGTATTAACTAATTGGGTTAATGTAAAGTTCTGTTAATACTATTTATTAGCCAATTTTATTAGGGTTAAGCCCCCATTAAACTTTCACGTTCATAAGTACTACCCATCACGTTCGTCTGTGAAAGCCAAGGGCGTGTTGGCTGTTTCAGCGCCATGGCCGCAACACAAGGGATGGGGTGCGAGATGAGCAACCTGAGTAAACTTTTCATCGCAGCCAGTATTGCGTTCGCACTTCCGTCGGTCGCATCCGCTGCAGATCTGCCTGAATACATCCCCGAGCCCTATGTGGCTCCGGAAGGGGGGTGGTACTTGCGAGGCGATATCGGCTTCAAGATCTATGCCGATCCCGCAGCGCGCACGAGTTACAACGATATCGGCGAATTCTGGAGCGAGAGCCTCGACAACACGGGCCTCATCGGCGTCGGTGTCGGCTATTACTTCAATAGCTGGTTCCGTGCGGATGTGACGGCAGACTACGAATTCAAGGCTGGCTACTCCGGCCGCGCGCTCTGCGTGGTGAATTGCGGCGGTGCATCCTCTTCGCTCGAGACGGCGGACATCGATGCCTGGTCGCTGATGTTCAACGCCTATGCGGATCTGGGAACCTGGCACGGTTTCACGCCTTATGTGGGCGCGGGCATTGGCCTGTCCTACCTGCGCGCCACGAACATCCGCTATGTCAACGGCGGCGGCGTGACCGGCTCCTACGGCGACCACGGTCGCTTCGATCTGGCCTGGGCGCTGATGGCTGGTACTTCCTACGAGGTTTCGCCGAACATCATGATCGATGCGGGCTATCAGTTCCGTTCGCTCGGCAAGGCCAAGAGCGGCCGCGTCTATGGCACCCGCAACCGCATCGAGTATGACGATATCTATGCTCACGAGATGCGGGTGGGCCTGCGCTACAACTTCAACTGATGCGCGACGCCGCAAAAAACGATTGATCCGGATCTTTCGGATCTGAGGTGACGACGGGCCGGGGATGGTATTCCCCGGCCCGTTTCTTCTTTTACGCCAAGCAACTGAATTTCATATCCTAATTGGTGTGTCTTGCGCGACCGGGGTTTTCCCCGCACATACCCTGGCGCGTTTTCGCGGCTGCGACACGGTGCTCCAGCAGGTCGCCGAGAGACCGATTGACCCGCCCCGGATTTTCGACTACCCCGGTCAGTGGGACACCCCTCCCCAACGAGGGGCGCCTATCTGTGAGGGTAGATACATGACAGCGAATACCAAACCGGCCACGCGGCCGGACAATCCCAATTTTTCTTCCGGCCCCTGTGCCAAGCGTCCCGGCTGGACGCTCGATGGCCTGAAAGACGCCCCGCTCGGGCGCTCCCACCGGGCCAAGATCGGCAAGGCGAAGCTCGCCGCCGCCATCGACAAGACCCGCGAAATTCTTGCAGTGCCCGCCGATTATCGCATCGGCATCGTGCCCGCATCCGATACGGGCGCGGTGGAGATGGCGCTGTGGTCGCTTCTGGGCGCGCGCCCCGTGGACATGCTGGCCTGGGAAAGCTTCGGCTCCGGCTGGGTGACCGACGTCGTCAAGCAGCTCAAGCTCGATGCGCGCAAGCTGGAAGCCGGTTACGGCGAATTGCCGGACCTCGCCTCCGTCGATTTTTCCCATGACGTGGTCTTCACCTGGAACGGCACGACGTCCGGCGTCCGCGTCCCGAATGCGGACTGGATCCCGGCCGACCGCGAAGGTCTCGCGATCTGCGATGCGACCTCTGCCGCTTTCGCGCAGAAGCTCGACTTCGCCAAGCTCGATGTGGTCACCTTCTCCTGGCAGAAGGTGCTCGGCGGCGAGGCGGCGCATGGCGTCCTGATCCTCGGGCCCCGCGCCGTGGAGCGTCTTGAGAGCTACACGCCCGCATGGCCGCTGCCGAAGATCTTCCGCATGACCAAGGGCGGCAAGCTCAACGAGGGCATCTTCAGGGGCGAGACCATCAACACGCCCTCCATGCTCTGCGTGGAAGACTACATCGACGCGCTCGACTGGGCCGCGTCCGTGGGCGGTCTCGACGGGCTTTGCGGCCGCGCCGACGCCAACGCCAAGGTGCTGGCCGACTGGGCGGCCAAGACGCCGTGGATCGATTTCCTGGCGGCCGACCCGGCCATCCGCTCCAACACCTCCGTGTGCATGAAGATCGTCGATCCGGCGGTGACCGCGCTCGATGAAAAGGCGCAGGCCGCCTTTGCCAAGGCCATCGTTTCCGCGCTCGATGCGGAAGGCGTTGCCTACGATATCGGGTCGTATCGCGATGCGCCCGCGGGCCTTCGGATCTGGTGCGGAGCGACGGTGGAAGCGGGCGACCTCGCCAAGCTGACGCCCTGGCTCGACTGGGCATTCGAGGCCGAGAAGGCAAAGCTCGCGGCTGCCTGAGGGCAGTTCGGCTACTTCACAACACGCAGAAAATTCAGCGAATTGCCTGATTTTTCCGAACCGGTTCAGCCGGTCCGGGATGCGGCGGGGAGGTTGGGCTTCCTGCCAGCATCAGCGCTTCGCATTTCCAAGGGGACTGCTCGATCATGGCACCCAGGGTACTTATTTCAGACAAGCTTTCGCCGGCTGCCGTCCAGATCTTCAAGGATCGCGGACTGGAGGTCGATTTCCAGCCCGATCTGGGCAAGGACAAGGACAAACTGGCCGAGGTCATCGGCAACTACGACGGTCTCGCCATCCGCTCCGCCACCAAGGTGACGGAAAAGATCATCGCCAAGGCCGACCGGCTCAAGGTGATCGGCCGCGCCGGTATCGGCGTGGATAACGTCGATATTCCGGCGGCCACCGCCAAGGGCATCATCGTGATGAACACGCCCTTCGGCAACGCCATCACGACCGCCGAGCACGCGGTAGCGATGATGTTTTCCTGCGCGCGCCAGATCCCGGCCGCGGACCTGTCCACGCAGGCCGGCAAGTGGGAAAAGTCCAAGTTCATGGGCGTGGAAATCACGGCCAAGACGCTGGGTCTCATCGGCTGCGGCAATATCGGCACCATCGTCGCCGACCGCGCCATGGGTCTTCGCATGAAGGTGGTCGCCTACGATCCGTTCCTGTCCAAGGAGCGGGCGCGCGATCTGGGCGTGGAAAAGGTGGAACTGGACGAGCTTCTGAGCCGCGCCGATTTCATCACGCTGCATACGCCGCTCACTGAAAAGACCCGCAACATCCTGTCGGCGGAAGCCATCGCGTCCACCAAGAAGGGCGTCTACATCATCAACTGCGCGCGCGGCGGGCTGGTCGATGAGGCGGCGCTGCGCGAGGCGCTGGACAGCGGTCAGGTTGCAGGCGCTGCCTTCGACGTCTTCGTCGACGAGCCTGCGAAGGAAAACGTGCTCTTCGGTGCGCCGAACCTCGTTTGCACACCGCATCTGGGTGCAGCTACGCAGGAAGCGCAGGAAAACGTGGCGCTTCAGGTGGCGGAGCAGATCTCCGATTACCTGATGCACGGCGGCGTGACCAACGCCTTGAACATGCCGTCGATCACGGCAGAAGAAGCGCCGAAGCTTTCGCCTTACGTGAAGCTTGCCGAGCAGCTCGGTTCCTTTGCGGGCCAGTTGACCGAAAGCGCGATCAAGGGCGTTCGCATCGAGTATGAAGGCAGCGTTGCGGAACTGAACACCAAGGCGCTGACGGCGGCTGCGCTCACGGGCGTGCTGACCCCGCTTCTGCAGTCGGTCAACATGGTGTCGGCCCCGACGCTGGCGCGCGAGCGCGATATCAACGTGGAAGAGGTGCGCCGCCCGCAGCAGGGCGCTTACGGTACCTACATCCGCCTGACGATCGCCACCGAACGTCAGAAGCGTTCGGTCGCGGGCACGATCTTTGCGGACAAGAGCCCGCGCATCATCCAGGTCAAGGGCATCGACATGGAAGCCGCGCTGGGTCAGCACATGCTCTACATCACCAACGAAGACAAACCGGGCTTCATCGGCAAGTTCGGCACGCTTCTGGGTGAGGCGGGCATCAATATCGCGACCTTCTCGCTCGGCCGTCACGAGCCGGGCGGCGATGCCATCGCGCTTCTGGAAGTGGACGGGGAGGTGCCTGAAGAAACGCTTGAGAAGCTGAAGGCGCTGCCGCTGGTCAGGCACGTGCGCCCCTTGCGCTTCTGACAGCGTTCGGCGCGAGGACAAATTGCCGGAACGGGGCGGGGATATTTCCCGCCCCGTTTTGCGTTTCGGGGCAGGCTTTGAGGGTGTCGGGTGTGGCGCTGGCTGGTTTTACCGTGTCGCCTCTCCTTCGAGACGGCGCGCTGCGCCTCCTCAGAGTCTGACTCGAAAGTGGGTTTATGTTTTCAATGCCTTGCGTGTCTCCTGACGAGCAGGATCACACCCGCGACATATATCCATGTCTGCTCGGTCTGGACGGATCGCTCGAAGTCTTTGGAGAGCCTTCTTGCGCGCGAGAGCCATGCGAAGGTGCGTTCCACGACCCAACGTCGCGGCAGCAGCTGGAAGCCTTTGACACCGGCAGGTCTCTGGACGATTTGGATTTTCCACGGCCCGCAGTCTTGCAGGTCTTTCAAAAGCTTCTTCCCGCGATAGACACGGTCCGCGAAGATGTGACTGAGCTTTGGAAAGCGCTTGCGAAGCCGGTGCAGCAACGGCACCGCTCCGTGGACGTCCTGAATGTTGGCCGGATGCACCATCACATCCAGCAGCATGCCTTGCGTGTCGGTGACGATATGCCGTTTGCGGCCCTTGATCCGCTTGGCCGGGTCCAGCCCGCGCGGCCCGCCGCTCTCGGTGGTCGGGGCGCTCTGACTGTCGATAATGCCTGCCGAGGGGTGGGATCTGCGGGCCTGCGCACGGCGCTCCACGGCAACGAGCTGGCGATTGATCGAGCCCCATAACCCTGTGTCGCGCCACATGTAGAAGTAGCGCTGCACCGTGGATCGGGGCGGAAAGTCGTGGGGCAGCAGGCGCCACGGACAACCGGCACGCGCCAGATAGAAGATCGCGTTGACGACCGCACGAAGCGAAGTCGTGCGGGGTCGGCCGAGGCCGCTGGGTGCCGGCAGATAGGGCGCAAGAACCTGCCATTCCTCGTCACTCAGATCACTTGCATAGCCCGGACCGCGGCGCTCATATTGTCGCCGAGTGGTTTCAGTCCACATTTTGTGCCTCCTGTCAGTTCTTTTCAAAACAACGGAATCACAAACGACTGAAATCACTCAACTCATTTCGGGCCAGACACTCAGGATGACGTTGTCGTGGTGTGAGATCGCAAGAAACCATCAACGCGCATAAGGTCACCCTGAGGAGGCATCGCAGATGCCGTCTCGAAGGATCGGCGACCATTTCCCATGTCGAATGCGAGGGTTCAAACGGCCAATTAGAAGCCGTAACAACGATCTTTCGAACGCGTGCGAAAACGAGGCGGTGAAACAGCGGTTTTCCGCCAATCCCGTTTGAACGCGTTCAATAGCATTCGAACCCCGTTCAACGGTATCGCACGAGCCGCGCAAGGCGGCGCGGAAGCCGTCCGTCGATGGTCGCAAGGGCGGCGGCGATCAACATTATCCCCGCCCAGTGGCGCGGCTGAAGCACCTCTCCCAGAACCAGCACCCCGGCGAGGATGGCGCTGACCGGAACGAGGAAGGTGACCAGCATCACGTTGGCGGGTCCGGCCACCGACAGGATGCGGAAAAAGAGAATGTAGGCGAGCGCGGTGGACAGGAACGCCAGCCCCGTCATGGCGATCACGACTTCGCCCGAGGGCCAGTTGGCGGCAAGATCGCTCAGGCCCCCCGTCGCCAACACGATGGGGAGCAGGATGATCGAGGAGCCGGTGAGCTGGCCCGCCGCGGTCACCAGAGCGGGCGTTCCCATGAAGCGGCGGCCATAGAGGGCTGCGGTGCCGTAGGAGACGGTCGCGCCGAGGCAGGCGAGTTCGGCCAGAACATGATCGCCGACGCCGGTGATCGCCGCCGTTCCGATCATCACTGCGACCCCGCAAAAGCCCAGAACCACGCCGACGGCCTTCATCGGGGTGGCGCGGTCGGTGATGGTGAAGAGGTGCAGGATGATGACGGCGGAGATCGGGGTGAAGGCGTTGAGGATCGACGCCAGACCCGAGGCGATCTGCGTCTGGCCCCATGTGAGCAGGGTGAAGGGCACCACGTTGTTGACCGCGCCCATCACCAGAAAGGGCGCAAAACCGCTCCATGTCAGCGGGAAGGGGAGACCGCGCAGCCGAAGGACGACGTGAAGCGTGATCGCGGCGAAGACGATGCGCAGGAAGACGATCTCCATCGGCCCGATTTCGGCAACCGCGATCTTGGTGAAGAAGAACGAGCCGCCCCACAGGATCGAGAGGGTGATGAGCAGCGCCCATGCCAGCGGGGTCATCTGGCGCGCGGCGTTTGCCGGAGCGCTCGGGGCGGTTGTGGTTGCGCCGGTCTCGGTCGGGGCCGTCGCAGTGGGGGCTGTTGCGGTCATGGGCGTTCATCCTGTAGCGAGGCTGCGATCTCTATCGCAGGCAGGCGGGACAGGACACCCGTTTCTTGCGCCTTGGTGCGAATTGGCGGGATTTCGGTGAAATGCCGGAGGGCGATGCTCCGGTCAGGCGGGGGGCGGAGTGTGGGGCCGATCCTTCGAGACGCCTGCTTCTAGCAGGCTCCTCAGGATGACGTTCTCGCGTTGGAAAATCGAAAAACCATCAGCACACACAACGTCATCCTGAGGAGGCATCGCAGATGCCGTCTCGAAGGATGGGCCACAGGCTCGAATCCGTCGCTCCCGCCTAGCGGCTGAACCTCTGCGCCAGGAAAATTCCGCCAAGTATGAGGGCGTAGCCGATGGCGTGGAAGAGGTGGAAGGTCTCGCCCAGAAAGACGATCGCCAGAAGCGAGGCGGTGACCGGGATCAGGTGGAAGAAGGGCCCGGCCCGGTTCGGCCCGATCAGCTCCACGCCGCGGTTGAAGCATATATAGGCGAGGATGGTGGCGATCAGGATAACGTAGATCAGCGACAGGATCGTCTGCCTGTCGGCCTGCATGGTGAAGCCGCTGGCATATTCGATGGCGGTTGCGGGGAGAAGCATGAAGCCGCCCAGGCCGATGGTCAGCACCAGGAAGGAAAGCGGGTGCATCGGCGGGCGCTTGCGCAGGAGACAGGCATAAAGCGCGTAGCTCGCCATTGCGATGATGAGCAGGATGTCGCCGGGATTGACGGAGAGATTGGCGAGCTGGTCCACGTCACCGCCGGTGATGATGGTGAGAACACCCGCACCCGACAGGACGATGCCGCCGATCTGGCCGACGGTCAGCCGGTCCCTGAAGAGGATCAGCGACCACAGCGCGATCCAGAAAGGCGCGGTGGACTGCATCAGCGCGCCGTTGATGGCTTGCGTATATTGCAGCCCCTCATAGGCCAGCGAATTATAGAGCGTGATGCCGACGAAGGAGAGCAGCAGCAGGATGGGGAGATTGCGGCGGATGACGGGCCAGTCCTGCCTGAGCTTCGGCCACAGGAAGGTCACCAGCACGAGGAAGGCGCCGATCCAGCGGGTCTGGGCAAGCGCCAGCGGGGGAATGTGTCCGGCGGCCACGCGGCCGATGACGAGGTTGCCACCCCAGGACATCGCGGTGATGGACAGCAGGATGTAGGGTTGGCCATAGAGCCATCGCCCGAAACGGGTGGCGGTCGTCATCATGCTGGAAAGTTCCCCCAAAGGTCGTTCGCGCAGGCGCGGCCTGCGCGGGGCACGCAACGTAAGGCGGTTGCCCGAAGGGGGCGATTATCCTGTCCGGCGTAATGTGTAAAGACAGGAGGCGGGGGGACTCGTCACGGCTGGCCGATATGTCTATAGTCCGCCCGCTTCGTGCGCGCTGAAAAACCGCGCGCCGATTCCGTTCGCGCCGGCTCCGATGGCAGCCTCAGGCGCGCAAGGCGCATCATCGACCGCCCGCCTCCGGCATGACGCCGGTCGGCCCGGGCATAGCAATCTCAAGGAATAATAAGCCAATGGCCAACGTCGTTGTTGTCGGTTCGCAGTGGGGAGACGAAGGCAAGGGCAAGATCGTGGACTGGCTGTCCGAACAGGCCGATGTGGTCGTTCGCTTCCAGGGCGGTCACAATGCCGGTCATACGCTGGTCATCGACGGGGTGAGCTACAAGCTCTCGCTGCTGCCGTCGGGCTGCGTGCGCGAGGGCAAGCTTGGCGTCATCGGCAATGGCGTGGTGCTAGATCCGCATGCTCTGGTGGCCGAGATCGGTCGGCTGGAAGCGCAGGGCGTCACCATCACGCCGGACAATCTGCGCATCGCGGAGAACGTGCCGCTGATCCTGTCGCTGCATCGCGAACTCGATGCCTTGCGCGAATCATCGAACGTCGGCACCCGCATCGGCACCACCAAGCGGGGCATCGGCCCGGCCTATGAGGACAAGGTCGGACGGCGCGCCATCCGCCTGATGGATCTGGACAACACCGAAGAGGCGCTGCGCGACAAGATCGACCGCCTGCTGGTTCATCACAATGCGCTGCTGCGCGGCTTCGGCAAGGACGAGATCAAGCCGGAAACGATCTACGAGGAACTGACCAGCGTCGCCGACAAGGTGCTGCCCTTCATGGATATCGTCTGGCGGCTGCTGGACGAGAAGCGCAAGCAAGGCAAGCGCATCCTGTTCGAAGGCGCGCAGGGTGCGCTTCTCGACATCGATCACGGCACCTATCCCTTCGTGACCTCCTCGCACACGGTGGCCGGTCAGGCGTCTGCCGGTTCGGGCATCGGCCCGGGCGGTCTGGACTATGTGCTGGGCATCACCAAGGCCTATACGACGCGCGTCGGCGAAGGCCCGTTCCCGACAGAACTGGAAGATGAGGTTGGCCAGTTCCTCGGCGAGAAAGGCAAGGAATTCGGCGTGGTGACGGGGCGCAAGCGGCGCTGCGGCTGGTTCGATGCGGTGCTGGTCAAGCAGACCGTGCGCACCTGTGGCATCAACGGCATCGCGCTGACCAAGCTCGACGTCCTGGACGGGCTGAAGGAGATCAAGATCTGCGTCGGCTACAAGCTCGACGGCAAGGAGATCGACTATCTTCCGGCCTCTCAGGGTGCTCAGGCCCGGGTGGAGCCGATCTATGAAACGCTCGACGGCTGGGAAGAAACGACCGCAGGTGCGCGCACCTGGGCGGAGCTTCCCGCACAGGCGGTCAAGTATGTCCGTCACGTCGAAGAATTGATCGGCGCCCCGGTGGCGTTGTTGTCGACCAGTCCCGAACGTGACGACACAATCCTTGTCCAAAATCCTTTTCAGGATTAACCCTAAAAGACGCGCATATTATCCAGTCGGTTTAAGAGTTACCCATGGCGGACTATCACGCTGTATTGAAGCGGGCGATTGATGGACTTCCCGATAACACGGGAGCGGCGAGGCGTGCTGTCTATCAGCGCGCGCGTCAGGCAATCGTCAACCAGCTCAAGAGCTACAAGCCGCCGCTCTCGCCGTCGGATATAACGGCCGAGCAGCTTCGCCTCGAAGAGGCGATCCGCAAGGTGGAGGCCGATGCGGCCCGCGCTTCGCTGGGGCTCTCGTCCCAGCCGCGGCCCGCAACGCCGCCTGCACGGCCCTGCGCGCCTGCTTCCTCGTTCTCATCCGCATCGGTTCAGACGGGAGCCCAGACCTCGGGTCAGGCTCCGGCTCAACCGCCGGTTCAGACGGGCGCTTCGGCGCCCGCGGCTTCCGATGCGAACGCTCCGGCGTCCAACGGGATGGGCGCACATGCAGCCGGTTCCGGCAACGGCAAGCCCGGCGGTGCGCAGGCAGAGACGTCCGCGCCGTCCGCAAAGGCGGTGAACGGGGAGCCTGCGGGCAAGCCGGAGACGGCGAAACCTGCCGCTCCCGCGCCGGTACACGAGCCTGTCGGCGAGGCCGCGGGCGGTTCCGGATTCTCGGCTGCCGATCCGGGAGCTTCCGATCTCGATGGATCGGATACATCGGTCGTTCGTGGGCCGCGTTTCGAGCCCGCGCCGGGTGGCGATGTGAATGGCGCAGCCGACAAGGCCGCGGCGGCACCTTCCGATAAGTCTGCTGGCAAGTCTTTCGACAAGCCTTCGGATCATGCTTCGGATAACGATTCGGGCAAGCGCGATGCGATTGCCGATATCGATGCCATGACGCGCGGCGCGCAAGGGGCGGCCGGTCAGGATCCTTACGCGCAGGCCGATCTGAAGCCCTCGCGGTTGCCGATGATCGCTGCTGCGGTGGGGGCCTTCGTTGTCTTCGTCGCGCTCATCACCTTTGCCTACACCCAGGGCGATACGCTGCTGGCGATGTTCGACAGCTCCGACGAGCCGGTTGCCGCCGATGCGGGCGGACCTGCGGCCACGACGTCGTCCGGGCAGGAAAGCTCCAAGGACACCGCGCGGCTTCTCAGCGACGACGGGTCTCCGGCTGCGCCCGATGCGCGTGCGGTGACGACCACCCGCGTGGTGCCGCCTGCCGCCGATGACGGGATGACCATCGCCCCGCAGGGCGGGGAGACGGAAATCGCGCAGGACGGCGAACCGGCCCCGGTGGCCGATGCGCCTGCCGCGGCCACGGGCGCGGAGACGGATGCGACGCCTGCCGCGCAACCGACGCCGGTCGCCCAGCGTGCGATCCTTTACGAGGAAAGCGCGGATGCTAGCTCCGGCGGTTCTGCCGAGCAGGGCCGCGTGCTTTGGTCGACCGCGCAGGAAGCGCCGTCCGGCGGCGGTGCGCCCGATACGGTCATCAAGGCGAGCATCGCCATTCCGGAACGCAATGTGACGGTGAACCTGACCATCCGTCCCAACCGCGACGACACGCTTCCCGCCAGCCATCTGATCGAGCTTCAGTTCCTGCTGCCGCCCGATTTCAAGGGCAAGGGGGTTTCCTCCGTGCCGGGCCTGATCATGAAGACCACCGAGGAAGCGCGCGGCGATGCGCTCATCGGAGCGTCCGTCAGGGTCGCGGAAGGCTTCTTCTGGGTGGCGCTTTCCTCCATCGAGGCGGAGCGGGAACGCAACATCACGCTGCTGCGCGACCGCGGCTGGATCGACATTCCGGTTCTCTATGAAAGCGGGAAGCGGGCGATCCTGACGCTGGAGAAGGGCTCGCCGGGCGAGCGCGTCGTGCAGACGGCGCTGGATGCCTGGGCTGCCCAGTAGGCTTTGGGTCTTTCCGGCAGGAATTGGGGCCGCGCAGCAATCTGCGCGGCTTCCGTCGTGAATCCTTGCATTCGCTATCCATTACAGACAAACTGCGCGCGCTTCCGAGGGGTGTTCGCTGAGGCGAACTGAGATGGCCGAGCCTCCGAGGACAGGACCGCGTGCGCGTTCCTTCCCCAGATGCAAAAGGGCCGAACCCTTCGAACCTGATCCGGGTCATGCCGGCGAAGGGACGGAAACCTGAGCCCCATTTTCCCGGGTCTCCATGGTCTTTGGTGTCAAGGACGGGGAGATCCCATGAACTGCCCTTTTGCGCCGCGCCGCGGCGCTGCCCCCATCCGTACAGGTCCGCTGCCCGGTTGCGTCCGCCTTCATGTCCGCGCTTGCGCATGAGGTCGTCGCGATGAGCCGTGCGTCTTCCGATCTGCCGCGTCGCCTGTTTCGCGGGCTCGTGACCGCGCTCGTGTTGCTGGGCGCGTGGGAAGCCGCCGTGCGCGGTCTCCAGCTTCCCCGTTACATGCTGCCTGCGCCTTCGAGGGTGGTCATGGTGCTCGTGGAGAGATCGGACTTCCTGCTTCAACAGGCATGGATCACGGCCTTCGAGACGCTGATCGGCCTCGTCATCGGGGCAGGGGCGGGGATTGCGCTGGCGCTTTTGCTGTCGGTGCTGCCGCTGGCGCGCCGCTACGTGTTGCCGGTCGTGGTGGTGAGCCAGGCGCTGCCGGTCTTCGCCATCGCGCCGCTTCTGGTCCTGTGGTTCGGTTTTGGACTCGCCTCCAAGATCGTGATGGCGAGCCTGATCATCTTCTTTCCCGTCACCTCCGCCTTCTATGACGGGCTCAGGCGCACCGATCCCGATTTGCTCGATTATGCGCGTCTGGTGCGCGCGACGCCGGTTCAGACCTTGATGCTGATCCGGCTTCCCGCAGCCTTGCCCGCGCTGGGCTCGGGGCTTCGGGTGGCCGCCGTTTTTGCGCCCATCGGAGCGATTGTCGGGGAGTGGGTCGGCTCAAGCCAGGGACTGGGTTTCGTCATGCTGCAGGCCAATGCCCGCGCACAGGCCGATGTGGTCTTTGCCGCGCTGGTGCTTCTGGCCGCCATGGCGCTGTTGCTTCGAATGATCGTCGACAAGGCCACGCGTGCGATGACGCCCTGGCAATCGGAAACGGATTAAGCGCGCTGCTTCGCCATCAAGGCGAGGCGCGGGCCTTCAAGGAAAACAAGAGGAGTTACGGGAGATGTTGCGGATACTGAAAAGCGGTGCGGCGGCGCTGGTGCTGGCGATGCTTCTGGGCGGGGCCGCGCAGGCGGCGGACAAGCTGACGGTGCTGCTCGACTGGTATGTGAACGCCGACCACGGTCCGCTGATCGTGGCCAAGGAGGGCGGCTACTTCGAGGCACAGGGGCTCGATGTGGAGCTTGTGACGCCCGCCGACCCCAGCGCCCCGCCGCGACTGGTGGCCGCCGGTCAGGGCGATGTGGCGGTTTCCTATCAGCCGACCCTTTACGAACAGGCCCAGCAGGGCCTTCCCGTGGCGCGGTTCGGCACGCTCATTTCCACGCCGCTCAACACCGTCATTGCGCTTGAAAGCGGGTCGGTGAAAAAGCTGGAAGATCTGAAGGGCAAGAAGGTCGGCTTTTCGATCTCGGGCTTCGAGGATGCGATCCTGTCCACCATGCTTGCCACGGTGGGGCTTTCGGAAAAGGACGTGGAGCTGATCAACGTCAATTTCGCGCTGACGCCTGCGCTTCTTTCCGGTCAGGTGGATGCGGTCGTGGGCGCCTATCGCAACATCGAGCTGAACCAGCTTGAGGCGGAAGGAAGCCCCGGCATCGCCCTTTATCCCGAAGAACATGGCGTTCCGGCCTATGACGAGCTGATCTATATCGCCCACAAGGACAAGCTCGACGATGATCGCCTGCCGCGCTTTCTGGCGGCGGTTGAAGCGGCCACGCTGTTCCTGACCAATCACCCGGAGGAGGGGCTTGAGCTTTTCCTGAAGAACCACGCCGATATCGATGATGAGCTGACCGCGAAATCGTGGTTCGACACGCTGCCGCGTTTCGCCAAGCGTCCGGCGGCGCTCGATGCGGGGCGCTATGCCCGTTTCGGGGCTTTCATGGAAAAGGCCGGGCTGATCGAAAAGGCGCCTGCGGTGGAAGATATCGCGGTGGAGCTTCGCTGAAGCGGGACCGCGCTCAGGCGGTCTGGAGGTCCTGTTCCATGGCCGCCAGACGTTCCCCGAAGCGCTCGTAGAAGGCCGTGAGATCGGGCGGGGCGGCGGCGCGGCAGGCGTCGAGTGCCCCGTGCGCCGCGGCGACGTCCTTTTTGCGCCATGCGAAGACGAGCTTTTCGTGCCGGGCGCGAAGGGCGAGGAATTCGGGCGAGCGGGCGATGTCTTCGTCGCCCACCAGCGCAAAGAGAACCACCGGTTCCGACTTGCCCTTGAGCGGGATCTCGCCCGCTTCCAGATACGCGAAATCGGGGGCGGCGTCGGCCGTGTCGTGGGATACCAGAAGCTCCGAGCCCACGGGCTTGCAGCTCGATTCGATCCGCGCGGAGACATTCACCGCATCGCCGACCACCGAATAGTTGAAGCGCCGGTCGGAGCCCATGTTGCCGACGCAGGCGGGGCCGGAATTGATGCCGACGCCGATCTGCACTGTCTGGATGGGTTTATCTGCAGCTTTGAAGCCGAAGGCGTCGGCATCGTTCAGTTCTCTTACGATTTCGCGCATGCGCAGCGCCGCCCGGCAGGCCAACGCCGCGTGGTCCGGCGTTTCCAACGGTGCATTCCAGAAGGCCATGATGCTGTCGCCGATGTATTTGTCGATGGTGCCCGCCTCGTGCTGGATGGCGTCGGAAAGCGGCGACAGCAGCGTGTTGAGGAACTGAACGAGATCTTCCGGGCTCAGCATTTCCGAGATTGGCGTGAAGCCGCGCACGTCCATGAACATGATGGAAAGGGGCCGCATCTCGCCGCCCAACTGCATGGCGTCGGGCTGTTCCTCAAGCTGGGAGAGAAGTTCGGGCGCGAGATACTGGCCGAAGGCGCGGCGCACGAAGCGTTTTTCGCGCTCGGTGACGATGTATTGCTGAAGCGTCGCCGTGCCGTAGACGACGAGGCTTGAGAGCGAGGGATAGATCGGATCGAGGAGCAGGGCGCTCTGACGGAAGGTGGCGATGGCAATGGCCACGCCGGAGACGGCGAGGACGCCGCCGATGAGGGCGGAGGGGACCGGGCCGGTCAGCAGGAGGGTCACGACCATGAGAAGCCCGAGCGCCAGCGTGATCAGGATCTCAAGCCCCTCCGACCAGTCCGGCCGGTTCAGGAAATTGCCGGAGATGATCTGTTCCACCGCCTGCGCATGGACCGAGACGCCGGGCACCAGATCGCCGAGCGGGGTTGCGCGGATATCGAAAAGGCCCACCGCGGAGGTGCCGATGAAGACGATATTGCCTTCAAGCGCGGTGCGAACCTCAGGCTCCCTTGTCGGGTCGAAGACATCCTTCACGGAGATATAGCGCTCCGGGCGGTCGGGCGAATAATAGACCCACAATTCGCCCGCCGCCGTGGTGGGGATGGTGAAGGCGCCGACACGCATGGCGGCGATGGCGGGGTTGCCGGTATCGGCCTCGCCGCTTGCCCCGGTGGCGCGCACCAATATGCCGCTTGCCCCTTGCGCGATGCGAAGCGATTCCACCGCGAGGCTTCCGTAAAGCTGGGTGCCGCTTGAAAAGAGCATCGGGATGCGCCGCACCACGCCGCCGGTATCGGCGCGCGACAGCGAGATACCGCCCGAGCCCGCTGCCGTGACCTGCATTTCCGGCAGGCTGACGAGGGCGGAGGGGAAGGGCGCGAGGATGGTTTTCGGGTCGGTCCCGCCGAAGGCGATGCCCGCCTTGGCAAGCGGGGTGCCGCCGCTCTTGTCGGCCAGCGTCGCGAAACCGAGGATCACCGGCTTGTTGACCAGCGCTTGCGCCAGCACCGTATCGTTGTCCGGCAACAGGCTCAAAAGCGCTTTCATGCGCGAGGCGTCGAGCGTGGTGCCATAGTCGAGCGTTTCGGCAAAGCGCCCGGGCGATGTACGGTCGGGCTCGGAGAAGACCATATCGAAGGCGATGGAGGCCGCGCCCAGTTCGTTCAGCCGGTCGACAAGGGCGGCGATGCGGGTGCGCGGCCATGGCCACTGGCCGTATTTGCCAAGCGAGGCGTCGTCGATATCGACGATGCGCACCGGCATCGGCACGTATTCACGCGGCCACAGGCGCTGGTAATAGTCGAAGGTGAGTTCGCGCACGGCCTCCACGAAGGGCGGATTGGCGATCCTGAGCCCGATCATGATCGCAAGCGACAGCATGCCGGCGACCACGACGAAGACGGTCTTGCGGCGTTGCGTTCGGCGTTGCGGCTGTTGGGCCGGACTGTCTGAGGCCATGAAGGGGTCCGATGAGAGACGTCGATAACGTTACGGTAGGCGAGGGCGGGTAAGCGGGCAAGCCACTCGTTTGGCGCGAAACGGCGAGCCTGTTGCGCGAGACGGCGGGGGAGGGCGAGACAAGATGCGCGTGGAGCCGCGGGCGCGCTCCTTGTGGAGGACACGCGATGGGCGATATAAGCCGCTGTCGACAACCCGTCCGACCTTCAAGCGCGCCACGCGGCTCCTGAGCCTGACCGGAAAGCCCTGATGACTTCTGACGCTCCCCATCTCGCCCGTCTGCTCGACAGTCGCCATTCCTGCCGCGCCTTCCTGCCGGATGCGATCCCGCTTGCCGATTTGCAGGCGATGCTGAGGGAGGCGCGCAAGGCGCCCAGCAGTTCCAACCTGCAACCGGGCGGCTTTCATGTCTTCACCGGCGAGGCGCTGAAGAGCTTTTCCGATGCGCTTGCCATCCATGCGGGCGCGGAAAAGCCGGAGCCGCCGGAATACGCCTATTTCCCCGATCCCATGCCGCCCTTCCTGCATGAGCGACGCCGCGGGGCGGGCTATGCGCTTTACGCTGCGCTGGGTATCGAGCGGCGCGACATTGCCCGCCGCAAGGAGCAGTTCGCCGCCAACTACCGGTTCTTCGACGCACCCGTCGGCATGGTCGTCACCATCCGCCGCGATATGGGCGCGGGCTGCTATCTCGATCTCGGCATGATGGTCATGGCGCTGATGCTGGGCGCGGAAGAGCGCGGGTTTGCGACCTGCGCCATCGGGGCCTTTTCCAACTATGCGCGCTTCATTCACGCCCATTTGGGCTTGGCCGAAGACGAGCTTGTCGTGTGCGGGCTCGCCATGGGTACGCGCGATGCCGATCATCCGGTGAACCTCTTCCGCACAGAACGCGCCGGGCTTGCCGATTATGCGAGCTTCCACGGCTTTGAGCCGGGTGAAGCGGAATGAGCGCGGCTGCGGACAGGGTCTTTTGCGCAGGCGTCGCCCTTGAGGCGGCCACCGGCGATATGGCCGATGCGCTGCGGCGGCTGATCGATCTCCGGGCGCGAGGCGCGACCTTCCGCGTCCAGAACCGCGCGCCCTGGGTGGTGGAACAGCCCGGCACCGATCACATCGAATGCATGACGTCTGGAAGTGCGGGCCACCCGAAGGTGATCCGCCGCTCGCTCGCCTCATGGCGCGACGGTTTCGATGTGAACACGAAGCTTTTCGGGCTCGGTCCGCAGGATCGCGTGGCGGTCTTCGGCACGCTTGGCCATTCGCTGGCGCTCTACGGCGTCATGGAAGGGCTTCATGCGGGGGCGGGCGTGGAGTTCCTCGCCGGGCTGCGTCCCGATCATCAAGCCGCCCGGCTGCGCGAGGCGCGGGCGAGCGTCCTCTATGCAACGCCCACCCAGATCCGCGTGCTGATGGACGGCGGAACCTTCCCCGATGTGCGGCTGATCCTGTGCGGGGGCGGGGCGCTCGATACCGATACGCTGACGCGGGCCCGCGCCTCCTTTGCGAACGCGCTTTTTCGCGAGTTCTACGGCGCGTCGGAGACGAGCTTCATCACCATGAGCGACGATGCGACGCCTGAGGGCTCCGTCGGCCGCGCCTATCCGGGTGTGGAGATCGATATCCGCTCCTTAAGCGACGGCGTCGGTGAGGTCTGGGTGAAGAGCCCCTATCTTTTCGAAGGCTACGCTGAAGGCGAGAGCGCGGAGACGCGCCGCGAGGGGGATTATCTGACCGTCGGCGAACTCGGGCGTCTCGATGAGGCGGGGTATCTCTGGCTTGCCGGACGGCGAAGCCGGATGGTCACGATCGCGGATCGCAACGTCTACCCGGAAGAGATCGAGAAGGTGCTTTCCGGCGGATTGTCCGGGCGATCTTGCGCGGTCGTCGCCTTTGCCGACCGCCTTCGCGGTCACACCCTCTGCGCCTTCATAGAAGGGGCGGAAGACGAGGCGCTTGAGCGACACTTGCGCAAGATGGTGAGCGACGAGCTTGGGCGCGAGATGGTGCCGCGGCGCTTCCGGTTCCTGACGTCGTTTCCTTTGCTCGCGACCGGCAAACCGGACCTGCGGGAACTGGCGCGGATCGGAACCTCCGATCAGGCGATGGGGAAGGTTGAGGGACAAGGGATATGAGTTTCATCGCAGCAGCCTTGCGCACGCCCGTCGCCCCGCGTGGAGGGGCGCTGAAGGCGTTCCTGCCCCATGAACTTGCAAGCCCGGTGCTGAGCGCGCTTTTGGAAAAGGCCGGGCTCAATGGGGTGGACGTGGATCAGGTGATCCTCTCCAATGCGCTTGGTGGGGGCGGTAACCCGGCGCGGGTGGCAGCCCTTGCGGCGGGGATGGAGCATGTCTCCGGCATCAGCATCGATGCGCAATGCGCAGGCGGGCTTGATGCCATCGCGCTCGCAGCCGCCCTCATCGATGCCGGTCAGGCGGACGTGGTGCTGGCGGGCGGGGCGGAGAGCTTTTCGCGCCGTCCTTTACGCGCCCACACCTTTACCGACGGGCGGGAGCCGGAGTTTTTCACCCGCCCGCCTTTCTCGCCCTCTCCCGATGCCGATCCCGATATGGCGGATGCGGCGGAGGTTCTGGCGCGCGATCATGGGATTTCGCGCGAGGAACAGGACGCTTACGCCATTGAGAGTCACGCCCGTGCGCTTGAGGCGCGCGACAGGCTGAGGGCGGAGATCATCGCTCTCGGCGGGCTCGATCACGACAGTTTCACGCGCAAGCTTTCACCGCGCCTTGCGGCGCGCGCGCCTGCGGTTTCCGGCTCCGTGTCCATGGTGGCGACCGCGGTGGAGGCGGATGCGGCTGCCTTCTGCCTCGTCGTGTCCGAACGGGTGCTGGCGCGTCTTTCTGACGTGAGCCCGCTGGAGATCGTGGCTTGTGCAAATGCGGGGGGCGACAGCCGCCTACCGGGCATTGCACCGGTGCGCGCGGTCTCCCGCGTTCTGGAAAGGGCCGGGATTTCGCCCGCAAGCCTCCAAGCGGTGGAGATGATGGAGGCCTATGCGGCGCAGGCCATGGCCTGCATCCGCGAGGCGGGGCTGCCGGAGACCAACGTCAACGCGAGCGGTGGGGCGCTGGCGCGCGGCCACCCCATCGGGGCGTCGGGGGCGATCCTCGCCTGCCGTCTCTTTCATGAACTGGCGGCAGGCGAGGTCGGGCTTTGCGCCATTGCGGCGGCAGGCGGGATCGGGTCGGCGATGATCCTGCGGCGCGGATCTCGATAGACCCTCAATAAGCCCCAATGCCCCTTCAATACGCGACGAAGGCTTCGCGCATCACCTTTTCTTCCTGCTGGATGCGAAGGAAGAGGATGATCGCATAGACCGGCAGAGGCCGATGGCGAGCGTGTCGAAGGCCTGCAGGGCCAGCGAAAAGCCGATCAGTTCCGGCACGATATTCAGGAAATAGTTGGGGTGGCGCAGGGTCCGGAAGAGCGGGCTCGTGACCAGCGTATGGTCCGGCGCGATCATGATCTTGACCGTCCACAGCGGCCCGAGTTCCCGGATCACCCAGAAAAGGGCGACCATGGAGGCCGCATAGAGGCCCATTCCGAAAATGGCGGTGAGATTGAGCGGCGCGGGGTGTCAGACGCTTTCGGCAATCGCGGCAAGGCAGAAGCCCGCATGGGCCAGGGCCAGTACGGTGGAAGTGAGGGCGTTGTATTTCGGTCGGGCCTCTCGCACCTTCCGACATTCTCCGATAGCGTGCTTGCGCAAGGCAACGCTCAATATGACGCAACGGAAAGGCGTGTGTTGATTATCATGTGATGGGTGGGTAGGCGGCCTTTCCAGCCAATCGAAAGAAGGGATGGGCCGTATTGTCCAATGCCTCTACGGCTGTTCGTCAGTATCGGCGGTCTGTCTCTTGTGATGACTTGAATGTACCTATGCCTGCAAATATGGTTTTCCGTCCTTTCTTTGGGGGAAGAGCTGCCCATGCCGCCACTTGTGATCGAGATCGTCCTGCCGCGTGACCGACGCCAGTTGGGAGAATTGTCTCTGCTTGCGGCGGACGGCGGAATCTTTGCCGGGCCCTTCGTAGCCTACGGCAAGGCGGACAATGCGAAGGCAGCAGCCAACGGCAACCGCGCGCGCGATCCGCTTTTCCTGTGGGGGGACACGCCGGAGGGCGGCTACGCGGTGTGCGAGGTGGTCAGGACCGGTGGCGACACCCGCTATCCAAGCGCCAACTACGGCCCTCATGCGGCGCTGTCGCTCGACCCGGTAGAGGGGCAGGCGCTGCAATCCAAGCTCAACGGGCGCACGGGGCTCTATATCCATTCCGGGCGCCCCTCAGACAGCGGCGGTCTCAGGCCGACCTATGGCTGTGTCAGGCTGTCGGACGACGACATGCTTGCCCTGCTGGAAGCCATGACGCAGGCGACGGGGGCCGCTGATTTCTGCGCGATCCCGCCGGAGGCGCTCAGCGTGCGCGTGTTGCCGGGCAAGGCGACGGCGGCATGAAGCTTCTGATCACCCAGCGCATGCTCCAGAACGTCGGCGGTACCGAGATGGTGACCGTGGAGCTTGCCATCGCCTTTCACGCGCGTGGCCACGATGTGGCGATCTACTGCCCGCGACCGGGTCAACTGGCCGGGCTTCTGGCTTCCAACGGCATTCCGGTCTTCGAGGAGATCACGGACGTGCCGTGGCGGCCGGATATGATCCACGCCCATCACCGCATGCCGGCGATTGTCGCGCTGGCGCATTTCTCGGACGTGCCCTGCATCTACATGTGCCACGGGCTGCGGCCCTGGGTGGAGCAACCGCCGCTGCACCCGCAGATCCGGGCCTATGTGACGGTCTCCGAAAAACTCGCCAATCATCTGGCCACCACCCAAAGGCTGGCGCGCGAGCGGGTTCGGGTGATCCCCAATTTCGTGAACACCGAGAGGTTTTCGCAGGTGCGCGGGCCGTCCCGGCTTCCTCCGACGCGCGCGGTGTTGTTCGGCCAGAATTCCTTTGCGGCCGACGATATCGGCGCACTGGAACAGGCCTGCCGCCGCAACGGGATCGAGCTGGAAAAGGCGGGCCCTGCCTATGGCAACATCCAGCATCACCCGGAGTTGTACCTGCCGGATTTCGACATCGCCTTCTGCATCGGGCGCAGCGCGGTGGAGGCGATGGCGTGCGGCTGCGCCACGATCCCCATCGTGCCGCATCTGGCGGGCGGGCTGGTGACCGCTGCGAGCCTGGACGAATGGGCCGCCATCAATTTCAGCCCGCGCTTTTTCACCGGCGCGGCAAGGATCAACGGCGAATGGCTGGCCGGAGAGCTTGCGAAAATCGACCCGGACGACGTGGCGACGGTCAGCGCGCGGGTCAGGGCGGAGTTCTCGCTCGATACGGCGGTCGCGCGCCTTGAGGAGATCTACCGGCAGGCGATGGCCGAGCGGCCCCTGCCGGGCGACGACCGGGCGGATCTTGTGGCGGAGCTTGGCCGTCTGGCGGTCGATGTGGACGGGCTTTGGGTTTCCGAACAGGCAGCGCGCAACAGGTCGGACCCGGCGGTCTATTCCACGGTTCTGGAACGGCATATGGCAGAGCTGAAGGCGGTGGTCGGTGAATTGCGCGCGGTGCCTGCCCACAATACCCGCGTGACCGGGGGGATGCCCGCACCGGATCATGCCCGGTGGCTGCGCAAGGCGGTGGCTGCAAGCGGGCTTTTCGACAAGCACTGGTACCTGCGCAACAACCCCGATGTTGCCGAAGCAGGCGCCGATCCGCTGCAGCATTACCTCCGCCACGGCGCCTTCGAGGGGCGCGATCCCTCGCCCTTCTTCAAGAGTACGGACTACCTGAAAGCCCATCCCCATCTCCATGGGCAGGGCATTTCTCCGCTGGAGCACCTGCTGCGCGAGGCGGCGGCAGGCAAGGTGCGGCGACGCGGCGGCTTCCATGTGGGCGATGCCCTGCGGGCCCCGCTGGGCCTCGTCGCCCGGCTGATCCGGGGAGGGGCCTGATGGGGCATGTCGGACCGCTCGATCCGCGTCTGCGGACAACGCCCGTCCTGCCGCACGAGCGGGAGCTGAAGGCCCGCCTCCTGGCGCTTGAAGGGATGATGGCGAACCGCCAGTGCGTGGCGCTTGCGAAGGTGGCGGTTGAGGATTTCAGGAGTGTGCGCGACTGGCGACGCGGGGAGAGCATCCTCGCGCGGCGCATGCCCACGGGCACACCGATCGCGACCTTTCTCGACCGCGAGGGCCGCGACAGCCATCTCTATGACGGCGGCGTGGGGGTCGGCGCGCCGGGCAACATGACGAGCCATGCTGCAGTGTTGATAGACTACCTGTGTGCCGAGAACGGGCAGCCGGATGCGATCCTCGTCTTCGACCAGCATGCGCTGCTGGATGGTATCCGGCGGATGATATATCCGGTCGACGCCAGTCTCTTCGGCACGGCGAATGCAGCCAATTACCATGCCATCGTGGATGCGGACATGCGCCCGCTCGGCGGCATGGCGAACCCCTTTACGGTGCACCTGGCCGGCGCCTGATTTGCGGCCGGATCTTTCGCGAGCTTGAAGTGCGGGGAGAACCCCGGCCGGTCAGGCCGAGGCTTCGCTCGTCACGAGAGAGGCGGCGTCGTCTGCTGCCGCCTGCTTCACCGCTTCCTGCACCTTTTCAAAGGCGCGGACCTCGATCTGGCGCACGCGCTCGCGCGAGACGCCGAACTCGGTGGAGAGATCCTCCAGCGTGATCGGGTCTTCCGACAGGCGGCGCGCCTCGAAGATGCGGCGTTCGCGGTCGTTCAGGACATCGAGCGCCCGGTGCAGCATGGAGCGGCGGTGGTCGAACTCTTCCTGTTCGGCCAGAATCGTTTCCTGACTGTCGCTGTCGTCCACCAGCCAGTCCTGCCACTCGCCGCCGCCGTCGCCGTCGTTGCGGATCTGGGCGTTCAGCGAGGTGTCGCCGGAAAGGCGGCGGTTCATGGAGACCACTTCCTCCTCCGACACACCCAGACGGGTGGCGATGGTGGAAACGTCTTCCGGCTTCAGATCGCCCTCGTCGAGCGCCTGAATCTGGCCCTTCACCTTGCGCAGGTTGAAGAACAGCCGCTTCTGGTTCGCGGTCGTGCCCATCTTCACGAGCGACCACGAGCGCAGGATGTATTCCTGGATGGAGGCCTTGATCCACCACATGGCATAGGTGGCGAGGCGGAAGCCCTTGTCCGGCTCGAACCGCTTCACGGCCTGCATCAGGCCGACATTGCCTTCTGAAATCACTTCCCCGATGGGCAGGCCATAGCCGCGGTAACCCATGGCGATCTTGGCGACAAGACGCAGGTGGGACGTCACGAGCTTGTGGGCGGCTTCGGGGTCTTCATGCTGCTGGTAGCGCTTGGCCAGCATGTATTCCTGCTGCGGTTCCAGCATGGGGAACCGGCGGATCTCGGTCAGATACCGGGATAAACCGTTCTCACCGGCGGAAATCGCCGGCAAAGCTGTCTGGGCCATGGAATGCACCCTCCTCAATCATTTTGTCCGGTTCCCCCGAATTGGGCGAAACCAATGGTTCGGACGCCCGAAGAGGCACGCCCGCCTGATGCAATATAAGCGTTAATGCGTCAAAAACAGGGCCTCTCTCAATCGAGAAGCTCAAAAACCTCAACAAGTTCCGCAAAGTCGGCGGGAATCGGGCTCTCAAACCGCATCACTTCGCCGTTAACGGGGTGCTCGAAGGCCAGAAGCCCCGCATGAAGCGCCTGCCGCCGGAACCCGTCCACCACCGCGCGCGCTTCTTCCGGCAGACGGTTCACCTTGGTTCGGAAATGCGCGCCATAGTCCACATCGCCCACCAGCGGATGGCCGATATGGGCCATGTGAACGCGGATCTGGTGGGTGCGGCCCGTTTCCAGCCGACATTCGATCAGCGAGGCCATGGCGTCGCCGTCCTGCGAGCCGTAGCGGTGCTGCAGCTGCCAGTGGGTGACCGCATGGCGCGCGCCGCGGCTTTCCGGCTTCACCACCGCGATCTTCAGCCGGTTGTTGATGGAACGCGCCAGCGGCGCATCGACCGTGCCGCGCAGGCCCGGAGGCGCGCCCCAGACAAGCGCGCTGTAGGCGCGTTCAAGCGCGGTGGTGCGTCCGTGATCGGCGAACTGGGCGGAAAGCCCCTGATGCGCCGCATCGGACTTGGCGACGACCAGAAGCCCGGAGGTGTCCTTGTCGATGCGGTGGACGATGCCGGGGCGGCGCACCCCGCCGATGCCCGACAGGCTGTCGCCGCAATGGTGGAGAAGCGCGTTGACCAGTGTGCCGGTCCAGTTTCCGGCGGCCGGATGGACGACCAGCCCCGCGGGCTTGTCGATGACGATCAGGTCGTCGTCCTCATAGACCACGTTGAGCGGAATATCTTCCGGCTGGGGCGTCGCGTCTTCCGGCTCCGGCTCGCTCAAGGAGACGGTTTCTCCTTCGTTGACCCGGTACTTGGGCTCGATTATGGTCCGCCCGCTGACCCGCACCTGGCCCTGTTTGATCAGGTCCTTGTAGCGGTTGCGAGAGAAAGTGGCGGCGCGCCGGGCAAGCCAGGCGTCCAGCCGCTCGCCGGCATCCCCGGCCTCCACCGTCAGTTCCACATCAACCCGATCTTCGCTGGGCCCGTCCGCCATGTCCGATCCTGCCTTTGACAATAAAGAAGAAGAACCGCTGGACCCTGCCATGGAGAAAGTTCAGGCGAAGCTGAAACGGCTTCTGCTGTTCTCTTTCCTGATCATGGTCGCGGGTCTTGTCGCGGTGTTCTCCGCGCTCGTTTACAAGATGTCGTCGAAGGATGCCAAGCCGGAAGCGATCGCGGGGCCGGAAATGGCCGCCACCATCGCCATCGGCGAGGGGGCGAGCGTGCTGCAGACGCAGATCGACGGCAATCATCTCTTCGTGCTTGTGGAAGAAGAGAAGGGCCGCGCGCTTCTCCAGTTCGACGCCAAGACGGGCCGTCTCGTCGGGCGCACGGATCTGGTGGCGCGATAAGGGGCGATATCGGCAAGCGTGCCGCATCTGGGGATAGCGACAAAGAAACCGCTTGAACCTCCTTCGGGCTCTTGCCAAGCTCCATCGCACAGGCTATATCCGCCATCCAACGCGCAAGCACTGCGCGTCACCGCTGCTCCCATCGTCTAGCGGTCTAGGACGCTGCCCTCTCACGGCAGAAACAGGGGTTCGAGTCCCCTTGGGAGTACCATTCTCAATAAAAATTTGTGTATAATCAATCGCTTGGCTAAAGGTGTAGGGCACTTGAGCTTGGTGGTACGGGCGTTTACGTCTCGTTTCGTTCGCGTATGAGCTTCGCAGCCACATGAATTGTGATCCGCTCGCGGTTCAGTGCAAGGGGCGCTCGTCGCGCATCGGATTACAGCATATTTTTATGAAGCGCCGCATAGGGCGGGATGTTGTTTGCCAGCGCCGCGCAGGCAAGTGCGATATGAAGTGGGGCCCCTTCCGCACGGTATCTGGCAATTGTGTTACGGGATCCAACGCCGAGTATTTTTGCTGCGGCGGTGTCTGATTTTAGTCCCATGCGTTTCAGCCAATGATTGAAGTCATCTGCTGTCATGTCAGTCTTTCTGTATTATGAAGGCCGTCTCCTAACCCTTTCGGGCGGACCAGACGGTGCTTCTTGTTTCGGTTTGCTTTCTTCTCGCATCGTACAAGAGCGTTGTTCCATTTTCTCAGCGGTTCAACCGTTAAAGCCGGGAATTCAGAGCTTCGCTGATATCGTCGCGTGATTATTCGGACGATCCGGTGTCTAGCACACTTCTTGCTGGTTCCCGTCGCCTTCCGTACCGGAAAATGTTCAAGCCTTTCCGGCTATCCTTCATCGTCCTTCCGATGCGACTTGCCTAGGTTTGCGCCAACCCGAACCGTCTTGTGCGAGGAGCGCGACGGTTTGAAGCTGTTTGCGCGAGGGGCGCAACGGTTTACTTAAGGAGTTACGGGTTGCTGTCTGCCATGACGGGAAATCCTGTCGTCGGCACATGACGCGCCCGCGGGAGGAGACAACTCATGCGTACCCAAGTCGCCATCATCGGCGCGGGCCCGTCCGGCCTGCTTTTGTCGCAGATCCTGCATAACGCCGGGATCGACAGCGTCGTCCTCGAACGCAAGTCGCTCGATTACGTGCTCGGCCGCATCCGTGCGGGCGTGCTGGAGCAGGGGCTTGTCGACATGCTGGACACGGCAGGCGTCGGCAGCCGCATGCACGCCGAAGGCCACGTTCACGACGGCACCGAACTCAGCTTCGAAAACAAGCGCCACCGCATCGACTTCAAGGCCCTGACGGGCAAGAGCGTCATGGTCTACGGCCAGACGGAGGTCACCAAGGATCTGGTGGAGGCGCGTCAGGCCGCGGACGCCAAGCTGATCTACGAGGCGGAAGACGTCGAGCTGTATGACTTCGACACCGACAAGCCGTGGGTCACCTATCGCAAGGACGGTGTGGAGCACCGCCTCGACTGCGACTACATCGCAGGCTGCGACGGCTATCACGGGGTTTCGCGCGCCAGCGCCCCGCAAGGCGTGCTGAAGACCTTCGAGCGCGTCTATCCCTTCGGCTGGCTGGGCATCTTGTCGGAGACCCCGCCGGTTTCCGATGAACTGATCTACGCCCGCCACGAGCGCGGCTTCGCGCTGTGCTCCATGCGCTCCGACGTGCTGTCGCGCTATTACGTTCAGGTGCCGCTCACCGACAAGGTGGACGCGTGGTCCGATGACCGCTTCTGGGACGAGTTGCGTCTGCGCGTCGACGAGGAAGCCGCCGACACGCTGGTGACGGGACCGTCCATCGAGAAGTCGATTGCGCCGCTGCGCAGCTTCGTGGCCGAGCCGATGAAGTTCGGGCGGATGTTCCTGGTGGGCGATGCGGCCCATATCGTGCCGCCCACGGGCGCCAAGGGGCTGAACCTCGCCGCCTCCGATGTCCACTACCTGTCGCAGGCACTGATCGCGTTTTACGGCGAGCGCGACAGCGGGCTGGTCGATGCCTATTCGGAAAATGCGCTGAGGCGGATCTGGAAGGCGGAGCGCTTCTCGTGGTGGATGACGGGGATGATGCACACCTTCCCCGATGCCGCCCCCTTCGACCAGCGCATGCAGCTTGCCGAGCTTGACTATGTCACCTCGTCAACCGCAGGCGCGCACGCCATGGCGGAGAATTACGTCGGCCTGCCCTACTAGGGTGGATCTTCAGGATGCGGCGGCGCGCTGCTTGGCGGCGCGCGCCTTGGCGGGGGCTTTCGCGGAAGTTTTTGCAGAAGCCTTGGCGGGCGCCTTTTCCTCCCGCATCCGCTTGCGCAGGGTGCGGATCCGGTCCGCAAGGCTCGGGTCCTCGCCATTCGCGGCGAAGCTCTGAGGGGTCTCGCCATTGAGAATGGCGTCGGTGGGCGAGCCTTCGCCTTCTATCGCCGCGGTCAGGGCGACGATCTCGGCCGCCAGAGAGGTGATGTGGTTGCGCAGGAGGCGGGTTTCCTCGTCCTCGCTCACGCTCACCTTTTCGAAGCGCGTCCGCAGGTGGTCGTGCTCGGAGGAAAGCCGGTTCAGTTCTTCGGCAAGGGCGTTGTTTTCCGCCTCGAGCGAGGCCAGAACGCCTTCCACATTGTCGCCCGCCGCTCCCTGAAGCGCTTCAAGCTGCAGCGACAGGCGGGTGATCTCGGCCTGCGATTCCACCTTCTGCCCTTCCAGATCGAGGATCATCGCCTCCATCTTCTTCAAGGCGGCGTCGGCGGAGGTGCGGGGCTTGAGCGGCTGCTGCGCCTTCTCGCGGGTCTTGTCTTCAAGGTCGCGGCGCAGTGCGTCCAACTCGCTTTCCAGACGCAGCATCTTGGCGGCGTCGGCGGTGTGGCGGGCCTTGTGGCCTGCAATCTCTTCTTCCAGCTCGGCGATGGTCACGCTGAAATTGCCCGAGACGACCGGGACCTCTTCCATCCGCTCCGCTTCGGCGCGCGTCATCTCCGCGATCTGCCTGCTGCGCTGGTCGAGATTGCGTTCCGTCTCGCGAAGCCGTGCGGAAAGGCGCGCGATGTCTTCCTGCTTGGTCAGCATTTCGGCGCGCAGGCCCTCTTCGCGCTCTTCAAGCTCGCGCACCGCCCGGGCCTTGCCGTCGCGCTCCAGAAGGGCGGCCTTCAGCGCCTCGCGCGATTCCGTCACTTCCAGTTCCTGACGGATCATGCGCTCCTTCAGGCCGTCCGCGCCAAGTTCCAGACGCCGGGTCTTGACCGCGTACTCGGCGCGCAGCTGATCGCGCGCGGCACGGGCCTCGGAAAGGGTCATGGGAGAGGTGGCTTCGAAAGAACGACGGGTAAGCCGAACCGCACGGCGCCACAGGGCAGGGCCGAGCACCAGCATCGCAAGGCCCGCGGTCAGAAACCCGAGGGCGAAATACATCGCTGCGTTGATCACGTTCCGGCCCCGTATCCGCCGTTCAAGTCGGCCTTGAACATATCTAAGACCCAATACCGGAACTTGCACGTTCCGCCAAGTCCTTAGCTGGTCCTGACGCAAGGGCGCACGCCCTTTTGGTGCATTCTTTCGTGTGTGCAACCCGGTTTGGCCCCGTGTCGCCCCGTCCGGTGCGTCACGACCCCCGTTGCACAGGGTCTGCGATCAGATAGTCAAAGCGTCCCGATCTTGCCGCCCTTCGCAAGCATGTGCGAATGCGGATCGACGCCTATCAGATCACAGTTTCGTAAACAAAGCCTCAGGAGCGCGGTCGAAGGCTCCCGAGGCCCGTTCTTCGTTCGTATGGCCGCCGATCCGGGGAAGACCCTGAACCTCGGAAGGAGTTCGGGGCCTCAGAAGGGGTTCCAGGTCGGCTTGGACGTGAATTTCAGGTAGCCGACATTGACGCCGAGGCGCGCGCCGACGCCGGCGCGGATCGGCACGACGTAGATGTCGTGGTTGGATAGAACCGTCATTCCGAAACCGCCGACCAGATAGGCGGAGCCGTTGATGCCCACATAGCGGCGGAAGATGGCATCCACGGCGGGCAGATTGTAGACCAGCATCATGACGCGCGCGCCGTCGCCGCCGAAATCCCAGCCCAGGGAGGGGCCCTGCCAGAACACCTTGTGGGTGCCCGCGTTGCGCGTATAGAGCGCGCCTTCGCCAAAACGAGCGCCGGCAACGATCGCCGCGGAGCCTTCCTCACCGAGGATATAGCCGTTCGGTTCGCCGTATTTGGCGACGGCGTTCTCAACGACGGAGGCCATTCCGCCGGAAACCTTGCCAAAGAAGCGATGGCCTGCATCGACGATTTCGTCTTGCGAATAGGACTCGCTGCCCGGCGCCTGCGCATGGCCGGGCTGAACGCTCAGGCTTGCGGCGAGGACGGTGGCGACAAACAGGGCGGGCGCCGCAAGGCGGGTCACCATCTTCCTGATCGGCAAAAACATTCACGGATCTCCTTCAGTGCCTTGGGCAGGATATCGGTGCAGGATTCCCACGCGGCGTGCAGGCCGCTCCGGATCGATGTTATGATGCGCCGACCGGTCGAAGCACATTGCCGGACGCGGCTGAAAGCGAATCAATGACAGAGTTTAGTCGAAATCCGGCAACGATTGGGCCAACCCGCATTTTTGCGGGGGGAAAATGCTTGGCATTTTTCGTGATGGCCATGGTTCTGACGGTTTGCGCCGGGCCTCCGGTTCTTGCGCAGGACGCCACAGCGACGGGGGGCGAGGCTGCAACAGGCGAGGCGCAGGCGGTCGACGAGGCGGCCGCGCCCGCGCGCGCAAAGAAGAAGGTCTATACGATCCCGGAACGTTTCGTTCTCGTCGATCCGGCCAACGGGCTTGCCATCGGCGGATACGACCCGGTCGCCTATTTCGTCGATCACAGGGCGCGGCCAGGCAGGCGGGAACACGAACTGGTCTGGTCGAAGACGATCTGGACCTTCGTGAACGAGGGGAATCTTGCGGCCTTCAAGGGGGCGCCGCAGATCTATGCGCCGCAATTCGGCGGACACGACGCGCAGGCCCTTGCCGACGGGCGGACCGCGCCGGGAGACCCGAGGGTGTGGGCGATCCACAATCAGCGGCTCTATTTCTTTCATTCCCCGGCGCGCCGCTTCGAGTGGCTGATCGCCCCCGATCAGCATGTGCGCGAGGCGGAAAAGGAATGGGACAAGCGGATCAATATCCGCTTCAACCCGGGCAAGGACCGCTAGGGCGCGGCTGTCGCGGCTTTCCGCACCGCCTGCTGCGGCGTGTTTGCGATGGGCGTCGCGAGGCAGCCTGCGCGCGGGAGTTGCGAAAAAAACGGCCGTTGTGCCGCAAGGATCGCACCGAGGGTTCCGCCACAGGCTTGGCAGGCGGGGGGTGTCAGTGTAACCCTCGTTCAAGCCTGCCCGAATCAGGGCGTTTCCGCCAATAATCACCAAGCCGAGGTTTTCATGGCAAAGCCGATTGACCTGTCATCGCTCGATCTAGCAGCCCTGATCGCCAGCCGCGTCTGCCATGACATCATTTCACCCGTCGGCGCGATCACCAACGGGCTGGAAGTGCTCGACGAGGAAAACAATGAGGAGATGCGCGAATTCGCCATGGACCTCATTCGCAAGAGTGCGCGACAGGCATCCGCCAAGCTGCAGTTCGCCCGGCTTTCCTTCGGTGCGGCGGGGTCCGCAGGCGCGGAGATCGATCTGGGTGACGCCCATTCTGTGGCCGATGGATACATGGCGGGCGAGAAGTCCGATCTGGTGTGGAACGTTCCTCGGCTTTTGATGGGCAAGAACAAGGTCAAGCTTCTGCTGAACCTTCTGCTTATCGCCAACCAGTGCGTTCCGCGCGGCGGCACGATTACCGTGGAGATGTTGAACGAAGACGCGCAGGCGCCCAGTTTTCGTCTCACCGCCCAGGGGCTGAACGCACGTATTCCGGCGATGATTGCTGACTTGCTGACCGATGAGGACGTGGAACGTATTGACGCGCATGCCATCCAACCTGCCTACGCAGGGTTGTTGGCTCGTGACTGCGACATGTCGATCGCCATGGAAAAGTCCGATGATTCGGTAGTTATTACAGCCGGGTAGCCGCTTACTTTCGCGCAATGATTCCGCGTCTTCGCTTCAGCCTATCTTAACCTATTACGACGACACTCGGGACACCGGGCAATGAGCCCGTAGACCGCCTTGCGGTCCCCAGTATCTAGTAGTTTTTGGGTGGGCAGCCGACATGGATGATCTCCTCCGCGAGTTCCTGACTGAAACCAACGAGAGTTTGGACGTCGTTGACGTGGAACTCGTGAAGTTCGAACAGGAACCCAATAACGCGACGATCCTAGACAACATTTTCCGTCTTGTTCATACGATCAAGGGAACCTGCGGGTTCCTGGGTCTGCCGCGCCTTGAAGCCTTGGCCCATGCTGCGGAAACGCTGATGGGCAAATTCCGCGACGGAGCGCCGGTCACGCCGGCCGCCGTGTCGCTGATCCTTACCTCCATCGATCGTATCAAGAGCATCCTCGCCGATCTGGAAGAAGCGGAGGGCGAAGAGCCCGCCGGTTCCGACGAGGATCTCATCACGCAGCTTGAGTTCATGTCCGAGAACGCCTTCGGGTCGTCGGACGAGGGCGGAGGCGAGGCCGAGGCGGCGGAAGCGCCATCGGACGACGCGGACGCCATGGCGATCAAGCCGATTGACCAGACGCTGGAACGCGAGCTGCGCCCGGGCGAAGTATCGCTCGACGAGCTTGAGCGCGCCTTCCAGGAAACCGAGATCGAGATCGAACTCCCCGAGCCCGCTCCGGAACCGGAAAAGAAGCCTGCCGATCTGGCCGCCATGTCGGCGCAGGATCAGCCGGACGATCACCATCACGAAAAAACCGCCAGCGACAAGAAGTCTTCGGTGTCCAACCAGTCCATCCGCGTGAATGTGGAGACGCTGGAACACCTGATGACGATGGTTTCGGAACTGGTGCTGACCCGCAATCAGCTTCTGGAAATCGTGCGTCGTCACGAAGACAGCGAGTTCAAGGTTCCGCTGCAGCGCCTGTCCAACGTGACGGCGGAGCTGCAGGAAGGCGTCATGAAGACGCGCATGCAGCCGATCGGCAACGCCTGGCAGAAGTTGCCGCGCGTGGTGCGCGACCTGAGCCAGGAACTGGAAAAGCCGATCGAACTGGAAATGATCGGCGCCGATACCGAGCTTGACCGCCAGGTGCTGGAGCTGATCAAGGATCCGCTCACCCACATGGTGCGCAACTCTGCCGACCACGGTCTTGAAGGGCCGGAAGAGCGCCAGAGCGCCGGCAAGCCGGAAAAGGGCACGATCACGCTGGCCGCCTATCACGAGGGCGGGCACATCATCATCGAGGTCAAGGACGACGGCCGGGGCCTCGACGTCGACGCGATCAAGAAGAAGGCGATCAAGAGCGGGCTTCACACCGAGGCCGATCTTGAGAAGATGACCGACGCGCAGATCCACAAGATGATCTTCGCCGCCGGCTTCTCCACCGCTGCAAAGGTCACCAGCGTTTCCGGCCGCGGCGTCGGCATGGACGTGGTGCGCAACAACATCGAGCTGATCGGCGGTTCGGTCGATCTGAAGTCGGTGGCCGGCAAGGGCACCAGCTTCATCATCAAGATCCCGTTGACGCTGGCCATCGTGTCCACGCTGATCGTGGAAAGCTCCGGCGACCGTTTTGCCATTCCGCAGCTTTCCGTTGTGGAACTGGTGCGCGTCCAGAACAACTCCGAGCATCGCATCGAGCGCATCAAGGACACGCCCGTCCTTCGCCTGCGCAACAAGCTGCTGCCGCTGCTGCATCTGTCCCAGCTTCTGGGCCGGGAAACGGCCGCGGGCGCGGAAGAGGCTTTCGAGCAGGACAACGGCTTCATCGTCGTCATGCAGGTAGGCAGCCAGACGTTCGGCGTGGTCGTTGACGGCGTCTTCCATACGGAAGAAATCGTGGTCAAGCCGATGTCGACCATGCTGCGCAACATCTCCATGTTCTCCGGCAACACCATCCTGGGCGACGGCTCGGTGATCATGATCATTGATCCCAACGGCATCGCCAGCGCGATGGCGAGCCATGCTTCGTCCGCGCTTGCCGAGCAGGATGATGACGAACGCGATGATCGCAAGAAGATCATTGATCATCATGCGTCCACGTCGCTGCTGCTGTTCCGTGCCGGTTCGGCCGAACCGAAGGCCGTGCCCTTGTCGCTGGTCACGCGCCTTGAAGAATTCACGGTCTCCCAGATCGAGCGCTCCAACGGTCGCGATCTCGTTCAGTATCGCGGCGCGCTGATGCCGCTCGTCTATATCGAGCCCTCCCATGCGCATCGCACGGAAGGCACGCAGCCGATGCTCGTGTTCTCCGACAGCGGCCGCTCCATGGGTCTCGTCGTGGACGAGATCGTGGACATCGTGGAAGACCAGCTCAATATCGAGGTCGGCTCCGACATGCCGGGCATCCTCGGTTCCGCGGTGATCAAGGAAAAGGCCACGGAGATCATCGATCTCGGCCACTACCTGCCGCAGGCGTTCGAGGACTGGTTCCAGCGCAAGGAAATGGCTTCCGAGGCTCTGACCAAGTCGCTGCTCTTCGTCGATGACAGCGCCTTCTTCCGCAACATGCTGACGCCGGTCCTCAAGGCGGCGGGCTACGACGTGACCGTGTGCGACAGCGCACGCAGCGCCGTGCAGGTGTTGCAGTCGGGCCGCAAGTTCGACGTCGTCGTCTCCGATATCGAGATGCCGGACGTCAACGGCTTCGAATTCTGCGAGGCGCTGCGCCGCGACCCGCGCTTCCGCTCCATGCCGGTGCTGGCGCTGTCGTCGCTGGTCACGCCGGCTTCCATCGAGCGCGGCCGCCAGGCGGGCTTTGACGACTATGTCGCCAAGTTCGACAGGCCGGGCCTGATCGCGGCCCTGAAGGATGTGCTGACCAACGAAGCGAGGGTTGCAGCGTGAATAACGACCAGAACCACATCGACGGCGGCGCTGCTGCACAGGCCGCCGCCAACGAGAGCATCCAGTATGTCACCGTCGTGATCGGGGGGCAGCTCTTCGGGCTTCGCATCAGCCAGGTCCATGACGTATTCGTGCCGGAAAGCGTGACGCGGGTGCCTCTTGCGCCGCCGGAAGTGCAGGGCGTTCTGAACCTGCGCGGTCGCATCGTGACCGCCATCAACATGCGCCGCAGGCTCTCTCTGCCGCCGCTGGAAGGCGGGCAGACGATGATGGCCGTCGGCATCGAGTACAAGGGCGAGTCCTACGGTCTCGTCATCGACACGGTGGGCGAAGTCCTGACCCTTCCGGGCAGCTCGCGCGAGCCGAACCCCACCAATCTCGATCAGCGCTGGGCGGAGATTTCTGCCGGTGTGCACAGGCTGGAAGGCCAGCTGATGGTCATCCTCGATGTCGAGCGCCTGTTGGGCGCGATGATGAACGAACCTCTTGCTGCATAACTTAGCCGTATCCGGGCCTGGCCCCGATCAGGAGATTTGGTGAGATGAAGACATGCCTCGTGGTCGATGATTCCAGCGTGATCCGAAAGGTCGCGCGTCGAATCCTGGAAGACCTCGACTTCACCATTACCGAGGCCGAGGACGGCAAGGCTGCCTTGGAAAGCTGTCGGGCAGACATGCCCGACGCCATCCTGCTCGACTGGAACATGCCGGTCATGGATGGTCTGGAATTCCTGACAGCGCTGCGTCAGGAAGAAGGCGGTGATCGCCCCACGGTGGTCTTCTGCACCACTGAAAACGACGTAGGGCATATTGCGAAGGCGATCCGTGCGGGCGCCAACGAATATATCATGAAGCCCTTCGATCGCGAGATTGTCGAAGCGAAGTTCCAGGAAGTCGGTCTCCTCTAGAGACCCCCTTGATGGTGAACCGGAAATGGTGATTGCGACACAAGCGGCTGCTCAGCCGAGCGGAGCCGTGACGGACCCGATACGCGTAATGGTTGTGGACGACAGCGTCGTGATCCGTGGGTTGATCAGTCGCTGGGTCGACGCCGATCCCGCGCTCGCGGTGGTCGCTTCGCACCGCAATGGGAAGCTCGCCGTCGATGACATCGAGCGGTCCAATCCCGATGTGGTCGTTCTCGATATCGAGATGCCGGAAATGGATGGGCTGACGGCGCTGCCGCTCATGCTCGCCAAGAAGAAGAATCTCGTCGTGGTGATGGCCTCCACGCTGACCCGCCGCAACGCGGAAATCAGCCTGAAGGCGCTGTCGCTGGGCGCGCAGGACTATGTTCCGAAGCCGGAATCCTCGTCGACCATCTCAACTTCGGTGGATTTCCGTCGCGAACTCATCGAGAAGCTCAAGAACCTCGGACCGCGGGCGCGTCCCGGCGCCGGCCGCAGGCCGATGCGTGCGGAGACGGTCGCAGGAAAGGCAACCGCGGCTCAGCCTGCCGCGCGCCAGCCCGCGTTCCAGCCGCGTCCGCATTTTACGCTTCGCTCCTATTCGGCCGTGCGTCCGCGCGTCCTGGCCATCGGCTCGTCGACGGGCGGCCCGCAGGCCCTGCAAGTCCTGTTTCGCGACATCGGACCGTCAATCGGCGATATTCCGGTTGTCGTGACCCAACACATGCCGCCGACCTTCACCGCCATTCTGGCGGAGCATCTGGCGAAGGCGGCGTTGCGTCCTGCCAAGGAGGCCGATGACGGCGAAATCCTTGCGGCGGGAACTATCTATGTCGCGCCTGGCGGCAAGCATCTCGTTCTGGAAAAGGATGGGGTGAATACCCGTGCAAGGCTCACGAATGATCCGCCTGTAAATTTCTGCAAGCCTGCGGTCGATCCGCTCTTCGACAGTGTGGCGAAGATCTACGGCTCGGCCAGCCTGGCCATCGTCCTCACCGGCATGGGCCATGACGGCGCGGCCGGCGTGAAGACGGTCGCCGCAGCGGGAGGCAGTGTTATCGCGCAGGATGAGAAGACCAGTGTCGTGTGGGGAATGCCCGGCGCCGCCGCACAGACCAATCAATGCTCCGACGTACTACCGCTGGACGACATCGGCCCGAAAGTGGTCCGTATTCTGGGAGGCCGGCGGTGACACCGACTGAATTCGACTTTCTCAAAAACTATCTGAAGAGCCGTTCCGGCCTGATGTTGTCCAACGAAAAGCAGTATCTGGTGGAAAGTCGGCTGCTGCCGGTGGCGCGCAAGGCGGGGCTTTCCACGCTGAGCGAACTGATCGGCAAGGTGCAGCGCGGCGGGGACAAAACGCTCGAAAAAGATGTCGTGGAGGCGATGACGACCAACGAGTCGTTCTTCTTCCGCGACAAGACCCCGTTCGACAACTTCACGAACGTCATGCTGCCCGCCCTGATGAAGGCGCGTGCCGACCGCAGGCGTCTGCGGATCTGGTGTGCGGCCGCCTCCACCGGGCAGGAGCCCTATTCGCTGGCGATGCTGCTCAAGGAAGCCGCGTCCAAGCTTGCCGGCTGGCGGGTCGAGATCATCGGCACGGATCTGTCGACCGAGGTCCTGGAAAAGGCCCGGGTCGGCGTCTACAGCCAGTTCGAGGTGCAGCGCGGCCTGCCGATCCAGATGCTGCTGAAGTATTTCACGCAGAACGGCGACCTGTGGCAGGTCAATTCCGAGATCCGCTCCATGGTGCAGTGGCGGATGATGAACCTGCTGGATTCCTTCCTCTCCATGGGGGAATTCGACATCATCTTCTGCCGTAACGTGCTGATCTATTTCGACCAGCCGACCAAGTCCGACATTCTGAACCGGCTTGCCAAGCAGATGTCGAATGACGGCTATCTCGTGCTGGGGGCTGCGGAAACCGTGGTCGGATTGAGCACTGCGTTCCAGCCCGTGCAGGGGCTTCGCGGGCTCTATCACCGCGGTGGCGCGGCGCCTGCTGCGGGAGCGCAGTCGGGCAGCGCCAGCGCGGTCGGCGCGACGGCCTTCGGCAAACCGCGCATGTTTGCAAGCTGAGCTTTCCCGGTCTGCGGGGAAACCCGTTATCGGGAACGGAAAAAGGGCGCTGTCGGACAAGACGGCGCCCTTTTTCGTGATCGGTTCCCCCTTTTCGTCGTCGGAACCGGGGCGCGTCGCCTGAACGGGGACACGAAAAGCCAGACTGCGGGCAAGAAAAAAGCCCGGTCAAAGCCGGGCTTTTTCGACAGGCGCCTTCGAGAGGCGGCCGCATCCGGAAAGGATCAGGACGCGACGCGCTCTTCGTCGGGCTCGCGCAGCACATAGCCGCGGCCCCAGACGGTCTCGATATAGTTGCGGCCGGCGGTTGCTGCTGCGAGCTTCTTGCGCAGCTTGCAGATGAAGACGTCGATGATCTTCAGTTCCGGTTCGTCCATGCCGCCATAAAGATGGTTCAGGAACATTTCCTTGGTCAGGGTCGTGCCCTTGCGCAGGGAAAGCAGTTCCAGCATCTGGTATTCCTTGCCCGTCAGATGCACGCGCTGGCCGTTGACCTCGACCGTCTTGGTGTCGAGATTGACCGTCAGGTCGCCGGTGGTGATGACCGACTGGGCGTGCCCCTTGGACCGACGCACAATGGCGTGGATACGGGCGACCAGCTCGTCCTTATGGAACGGCTTGGTCATGTAATCGTCGGCGCCGAAGCCGAGACCGCGAACCTTGTCCTCGATACCGGCAAGGCCGGAAAGGATCAGGATCGGCGTCTTTACCTTCGAGACGCGCAAAGTGCGCAGGACTTCATATCCGGACATGTCCGGCAGATTCAGATCAAGCAAAATGATGTCGTAATCATAGAGCTTGCCGAGATCTATGCCTTCTTCGCCAAGATCCGTCGTGTAGACGTTGAAGTTTTCGGACTTGAGCATCAGCTCGATGCTCTGGGCCGTAGCGCCATCGTCTTCAATGAGCAGTACTCGCATGCCAATTCCCTCGTCTTGCCTATTCTGGGCAATACCGCACCAACCTAGGTAGGCGATCGCGGCGAATAACTGCTGTTAACCGCGTCTCGAAACCTCGACACACTTGTTAACAAATTCCGATTCGCAGCGGAAGCGTTTTGATACGTAAGCTGTGAAACTGACGCGAATTCCTTGAAATTCCCGTCAAATTCTATCCCGTTGCTGGCGACAATCCACATGAGGAAATGCCGCTAACTGATTCAACGGACTCACAGCTTCAGCGCTTCGGCCTAGAAAGGTTCCCAATCTGTGAACATCCTCTTCAATATGATTAACCAGAACCGTAAACGATCGGTTACCATCCCGGTTAACCAGCCTTAAAAAGCTTTCGGAGCAGCGCGCGTGCGATCTTTGATCAACGAAATCGAATCAATCGAGTCCGTAGAAGTGTATGGACGGGTCGTCGGCGTGCAGGGGTTGCTGGTGGAGATCGCCGGTCCGGTCCATGAAATGAGCGTCGGATCCAGGCTTTCCATAGAGGGCGGGGCCGGCGACAGCGTGCTGGCGGAGGTTGTCGGATTTCGCGATGAGCGCGCCTTGTGCCTCCCCTTCTCCGGCTTGCAGGGAGTACGGATGGGGTGCCGGGCGGTGCTGGAAGAGCGCGAAAGCGTGCTCAGGATTTCCGACGACTGGCTCGGACGAGTGGTTAACGCCATGGGCGAGGCGATCGACGGAAACGGCGAACTGGCCCGCGGCGGGGATGTGCGTCAGCTGCGCGCAAGTCCGCCTGCGGCCGCCGACAGGGCGCGCGTCGGGGGCTCCATCGATCTGGGCGTGCGCGCACTCAATACCTTCGTGACCTGCTGCCGGGGGCAGCGCATGGGCATCTTTGCGGGCTCCGGCGTCGGCAAGTCGGTGCTTCTTTCCATGCTGGCCAGAAACACCGCCGCCGATGTCGCGGTGATCGGGCTCATCGGCGAGCGCGGGCGCGAGGTACAGGAGTTCGTGCAGGACGATCTGGGCCCGGAGGGTCTGCGACGCTCGGTGGTGGTTGTGGCGACGTCGGATGAAAGCGCGCTGATGCGCCGTCAGGCGGCCTATCTCACGCTGGCGACGGCCGAATATTTCCGCGATCAGGGCCTGAGCGTGCTGTGCATGATGGATTCGGTGACGCGTTTCGCCATGGCCCAGCGCGAAATCGGGCTGGCGGCGGGCGAGCCGCCGACCTCCAAGGGCTATACGCCGACCGTCTTTACCGAGCTGCCCAAGCTTCTGGAGCGCGCGGGACCGGGGCTCGTAGGGTCGGGATCGATCACAGGGCTCTTTACCGTTCTTGTGGAGGGCGACAACCACAACGAACCGGTGGCCGATGCGGTGCGCGGTATTCTCGACGGGCATATCGTCATGGAGCGCGCGATTGCCGAGCGCGGGCGCTATCCGGCGATCAACGTGCTGAAGTCGGTCTCGCGCACGATGCCTGGCTGCGTGCCGCCGGAGGTCATGCCGGTTCTGCGCGAGGCGCGCAGGCTGATGTCCACCTACGCGGACATGGAAGAACTGATCCGCCTCGGCGCATATCGTCGCGGATCGGATACCACGGTGGACCTTGCAATTGACCGACATGACGCTTTGGAAGCGTTTTTGGGGCAGCGCAAGGACGAGGCGTCCACAATCGAGACGGGTTATGGTGAACTCGCCAACCTTTTGGAAATGAGTTTGGGCTAGGGTCCACTTTCGTTAGGGGGAGTAGTGCCCGATGAAGTCCAGAGAGAGCATCATTCGGTTGAAGCGATTCCAGGTCGACGACAAGCGTCGTCAGGTCTCGCAGATTGAGGCGATGATCGCCGATTTCGACCGTATGGCGAAGGAACTAGACGACCAGATCAAGGCTGAGCAGGAGCGCGTCGGTATCGCCGACGTGGCGCATTTCGCCTATCCGACCTTCGCCAAGGCGGCTATGCAGCGCCGAGACAACCTCAAGGCTTCGGCCGAGGATCTGCATTCCCAGCTCGAACGCGCCCAGGACGATCTGGCCGAAGCCGTTGAAGAGCTGAAGAAGATCGAGCTTATGGAAGAGCGCGATCAGGAACGCGAACGCGAGGCCCAGGAAGAGGCCGAGCAGGCGGAACTCGACGAGATCGCGGGCCGCAACCACGCCTTCGGACGCTGAACGGCGTTCATTCCGTCAGATGACAGCCGCCAGAAGGCGGCTTTTCTGCGCTTTGGCGTGACGTGGGTCTTGTTGCGCTCCGGCGTATCGCGTCGGTCGTCAGGCTTTTCGCCAGTCTTTACATTCGCCAGCCGTTACAAGAATCGCCAGCCGTTACAAGAATCGAATGACGTGAACAGGGGCTGCTTCGTCGGCCCCTTCGTCATGTCTTGTCCGGATCGTCTCGGGCCGGGGACGGTGCTCAGCGGTTGCGGATCAGCAGCGCCGCGGCGGCGGTCGCGACAGTGGCGGACGCGTAAAACCACAGGCCGGGCTGGGTGACGGCCGTCGCCAGACCGCTGCTCTTGGCGGCGAAGACCACCAGCGCCACCACCATCACATCCATCATCGACCATTTGGAAACGGCACTCAGCAGGTGCAGGAAGCGTCCGCGCCCGCCCAGGGCAACGATGTGCAGGAGCACCAGCTTGACGGCGGGAAGTACGATGGAAAATCCGCCCACCAGAAGCGCAAGCCCGCGATCGCCTTCCTGATCGAGCCCGAGGACGACCTGCACCAGCGACGGCGTTTCGGTGAAGAGATAGAGCTTCTTGAAAACGATCAGCGGCAGGGTGATCCCGAGCGCGAAACAGAAGGTCGCGAGCGGCAGAAGCAGGGCGAGCACAAGGCGCATCGGTCGACCGTCGGTAAGGGGCGAAAGGCGCGCAACATCGCGCGGCGGGCTATCCGTGTCGCACAGGCTTGCGGCGGGAGCAAGGATGCAGGGACGGACGGCGGGGGAGACTGTGTGGCGGTGTGGCGGGAACCCGTCGGGCCGCTACGAGTAGCGCTTCACAGCCCGGTAGCCGTCATTGGGCTCATCGACGCCCGATACATGGTAGGTTCCGGGCACATCGCGCTTGGCCTGATACATGGCCTTGTCGGCGGCGCGCATCAATTCGCTGGTGTTGCGTCCGTTCAGCGGTCCCCTTGCGATGCCGATACTGGCCGAGATCCTGATGCGGCCATGACTGAGGTCATAGGGTTTCGACAGTACGAACGTCAGCTTTTTGGCAAGGGCTTCTGCCTGTTTCAGGTAGGTGCCGGCAGGCATGGCGATGCCGAATTCGTCGCCGCCCAGGCGGGCGACCTGGATATTCGGTGTGACCGTCTCGCGGAACCGGTCCGCCACCGCGATCAGCAGTTCGTCCCCCGTCTCGTGACCATGAGTGTCGTTGACGAGCTTGAAACCGTCCAGATCGACGAACATCAGGACGCACTGGTTGCCTTTCTCGATGGCTTGCATGAGGTCGGCGTTCAGCCGGGTCATGAACAGGGAGCGGTTGGGCAGGTCGGTCAGGGCGTCATAGTGAGCCTTGTGCCATGTCGCCTTTTCCTGTTCCACGCGTTTCGTCACATCGCGGGTCACGGCGATGAAGTGTCCGCCGCCGCCCAGCGACGCATCGAGTTCGCTGACGCCGATTTCGAGCCAGTAGATCTCGCCGTTCTTGCGCCGGGCCTCGCTGCGTATGGTCTTGTCGCCGGAAAGAAAATCGGGGTCGTCGAGCGGCAGGTGCGGGGCGAGTTCGAAGAAGTACTTGCCGTTCAGTTCGTCGCGCGTGTAGCCGCTGCGCCGGGTGACCGCCTTGTTGAAATCGATGACCCTGCCTTCGCTGTCCAGCACGATCAGTCCATCGTTGGAGGCTTCGATCAGGCTGCGAAGGCGGGCCCTGTCGAGACGGTTGACCTCATGGATATGGTCGATCTGCTTGCCGAGGGTCTTGATGCGGTTCGTCAGATACTGGCCGATGCAGAAGAGGGCCAGAATGATCATCGCGGCGAGCACGACAAATTCCGAAAAATGGCTCGGGGCGTGCGGGAGTTCATCCCAGGCAATTCGGGCGATCGTCTGGCCGTCCGGGTTGCGAAGCTCCACACCATCGCGGGATCTTCCTTCACCCGGTCGTGCGACGCGCAGCGAGGGCAGGGGGAAATGCTGCGAAAGAACGGCGAGGCCGGCTGCATCGAAGCACCGCGTGAACATCAGGACCATCGCACCGCTACCAAGCTCGCCCACGCCGATCCGGTTTGCGGGAAGCGGGCGCGAGAGCGGGCCGGCGGTTGCGAGAAACAGGACGCCTTCGTGCCAGAACCACTTGTGTCGGGCCGGTGGCAGGGGGCCCTTGAGGGGGCTCGCCGCGGGGGCGGGCGGCGTCATGCTTGTGAGTTCGGGGAACAGGCGCCCAGGCGTAACGCCTGCGCCTGCTTTATCGCCCAGTTGCAGCAATTGCGTGCTGCCCAGCGATACGGTGGCGGAGGTGTAACCCTCCAGTTCCACGATGGCGGGCAGTGGCAGATTGCGCAGGGTTTCCAGAGGCCGGTCGGCCGTCTCAAGCTTCAGGTGTTCGTACTCGCCCAAGTGGCTGACCACGGAGAGGGACCGATCGAGCGTGGACTGGATGAAGGCACCGACCTCCTCGCGTTCATGCGAGCGCACCTCGCGGTGCTGATCGGTCACGGCGAAGCCGAACAGGATGACAAGCAGCGCCAGTTCCAGATAAAAGATCGTTCGCTTCATCCGGACAATATCGGAGAGCAGACTTGCCGCTGTCGGCAGTCTTTCGGACGTTCTTCTGGATTGCCACCATGTGGCGAGAGGCGCGAGGCGATCCTTCGCCGACATTACGAACCACCAGATTCGAGCGTTCACGACCCGGCAATATGACGATTGCCGACACACAGACACTCAGTATGACGGAAATTTCTGAACAAATTGCCTAAGGTATATGTTCGATTTGGGGCTTTCTCCTTGAAAATACTTACAGATCTTTGCTCCTGAGGCGGGCGGGTGGGCTTGCCGACCCGGCACAGGCGCGTCCGGCACTTGCCAGGTGGCGTGTCCTCGTGAAACACATTTACATCCGTATTTTTCAAAAGAGCCTGTTGTCCATGTCCACCGGTACGCATGAATATCAGGAGGATCCGCGCAACGCGGAGATCCTCATTTCCGTCAATGGAGAGCTGTTTCCCCGTGAAAAGGCGATGGTGTCGGTGTTCGATTCCGGCTTCATCCTTGGCGACGGCGTGTGGGAGGGCCTGCGGGTCGTCGGCGGCGGGATCGCCTATCTGAAGGCCCATCTCGACCGCCTCTATGACGGCGCGCATTATCTCGATCTCGATATCGGGCTTGCCCGAGAGGAACTGACCGAGCGGCTTTACGATTGCCTTGAGGCCAACGGCATGACCGACGGCGGGCATATCCGGCTGATGGTCACCCGCGGCATCAAGAAGACGCCCTATCAGGATCCGCGCATCACCATCGGTTCGGCCACCGTGGTGATCATCCCCGAATACAAGACGCCCAACCCGGCGATTGCGGAACAGGGCATCACGCTTTTCACCGCCCATGTGCGCCGCACCGCGCCCGACATGCAGGACCAGAAGCTCAACAGCCATTCCAAGCTGAACTGCATTCTCGCCTGCATTCAGGCGACCAAGGCGGGCGCGGACGAGGCGCTGATGCTGGACCCCGACGGCTGTGTCGCGACCTGCAATTCCACCCACTTCTTCATCGTGAAGGACGGGGAGGTGTGGACGTCCGACGGCATCTACTGCCTCGGCGGGATCACGCGCGGCAATGTCATCCGGCTTTGCAAGGAAAATGGCATTCCGGTTCACGAGAAGCGGTTCACGCTGTTCGACGTCTATTCGGCGGATGAGGCGTTTGTGACCGGCACTTTCGCGGGGCTCGTGCCGGTGCGCTCGGTGGACGGGCGCGAGATCGGAAACGCCCCGGAGGACGGCGCATCGCGCTCAGGCTCGCTGACGGCCAGGCTCAGCGCCATCTACAAGGTGGATGCGCGGGAAAACGCCGCCAAGCGGGACGAGGTCTGATCCATGGGGAGGGGGGATACTGAGGGTACCGTGCGCATCGCCATGTGGTCGGGGCCGCGCAACATATCGACCGCGATGATGCGCTCTTTCGAAAACCGCGCCGATACGGCGGTGTGGGACGAGCCCTTCTATGCGGCTTATCTGGCGATGACCGGCATCGTGCATCCGATGAATGACGAGATCCTCGCGGCACACGAGACGGACTGGCGGAAGGTGGCGGACGGCCTGCTTGCGCCCGCGGCGGGCGGGGCGCGCATCTTCTATCAAAAGCACATGACCCATCACATGATCGAGGACATCGGCCGCGAGTGGATGGATCACCCGGAAATCCGCCACGCCTTTCTGATCCGCAAGCCGGAGGAGGTAGTCGCCTCCTATTCGGCCAAGCGGGACGAGGTGACGCTCGCAGATCTCGGTTTTCTTCAGCAGGCGGAGATTTTCGAACGGGTGGCGGATCGCCTCGGCGAAGCGCCGGTGGTGGTGGAAGGGGCTGCTGTTCTCGCCGATCCGCGCGGTGTGCTCTCAAAGCTCTGCGACCGGCTCGGCATCGCCTTCGACGAGGCGATGCTGGCATGGCCTTCCGGGCGGCGCGACAGCGACGGAGCCTGGGCCCCGCACTGGTATCATGCGGTGGAGGCCTCCACGGGTTTCGCCCCGCGCGAGGAACGCGAGGTCAAACCTTTGAGCGATGAAGGCCGGGCCATCGCGGACGCGGCGACGCCCGCCTATGAGCGGCTGGCTGCCTACGCGATCCGCTGACAGGGCGGCCCCGGCGCCCGCAACGGGCCGGAATCTACTTGCCTGAATGGAAGGGACCGGTTGTCCGCAGCCGGTCCCTTTTCGCGTTCCGGGCCCGCCATTTCGGCGGATCGCTTGCGGAACGGGCAGTTTTGACGTGATCTGCCCTAAATTGATGCGAACGTTACGTCAGATTGGATTTGACTATTTGGTCAAAAAACATCGACACTGATCCTGCGAGCCCACCCGACAAACGAGGCGGGCCGTAAATGACACCTTTTCAAGACGGGGACATGCTCCTTTCAAGGCCATGTCCGAAAAGCAAATGGGAAAACGCGCCTGAGCCGCGGTGGCCTTGGCCGCCGGGTCGGCGATGCGCGACGAGGAGGTTCCATGACCGACGTGCCGTCCGGTCCGGACATTGCGAGCGGCCGCCTTTCCGCCGACGCCTATGTGACCAATTTCGCCGATCTGCACCCGCCGCTCGATGCCCATGAGGCTGTGGTGGAGGCGGATCGCTGCTACTTCTGTTACGACGCGCCCTGCACTGTGGCGTGTCCGACATCCATCGACATTCCGCTGTTCATTCGCCAGATCTCCACCGGAAACGACACCGGTGCGGCGAAGACCATCTTCGAGCAGAACATCCTTGGCGGCATGTGCGCCCGGGTTTGCCCGACCGAAACCCTGTGCGAACAGGCCTGCGTGCGCATGGAGGCGGAAGGAAAGCCGGTGAAGATCGGCCAGCTTCAGCGCCATGCGACCGACTATTTCATGGAGACGAAGCCGAAGAGCCTGACGACGCGGGCGGCGGAGACCGGCAAGACGGTCGCCGTCGTGGGCGGTGGTCCGGCGGGGCTGGCTTGCGCCCATGAACTGGCGGCGCTCGGCCATACGGTCACCATCTATGACGCGCGCGACAAGCTCGGCGGGCTCAACGAATACGGCATCGCCGCCTACAAGACCGTCAACGGGTTCGCGCAGGCCGAGGTCGATTTCGTTCTCTCCGTCGGCGGCATCACCGTTGAGACCGGCAAGGCGCTGGGCAGGGATTTCTCGCTCGACGATCTGCGTTCAAGGCACGATGCGGTCTTCCTCGGCATGGGGCTTGCCGGCGTCAACGCGCTCAAGATCGATGGCGAGGATCTGGACGGCGTGCTCGATGCGGTCGATTACATTTCCGGCCTGCGCCAGTCTTCCGAGCTCGCCGCCCTGCCGGTGGGGCGCCGGGTCGTGGTCATCGGCGGCGGCATGACCGCCATCGATATCGCGGTGCAGATGAAGCGTCTGGGTGCGGAAGAGGTGACCATCGCCTACCGCCGCGATGCGGGTGCGATGAAGGCGTCGGAATTCGAACAGGATCTGGCGCTGACGAGCGGCGTCACGATCCGCCACTGGATGCAGCCCGTTCTGCTTCAGGGCGAGCACGGCCATGTCAGTTCCATCGTTCTGGAAAAGACCGCCATCGGTTCGGACGGCAAGCTTTCCGGCACCGGCGAGACCGTGCGCCTTGCAGCCGATCAGGTCTTCAAGGCCATCGGCCAGAGCTTCGTGGAAGAGCCTTTCGAAGGCGCGACGCCTGTGCTTGAGGGCGGGCGGATCAAGGTGGATGCGGAGGGCCAGACATCGCTTGGCGACGTGTGGGCAGGCGGCGATTGCGTTGCGGGCGGCGAGGACCTGACGGTCGCAGCCGTTGCCGACGGCAAGCGTTCCGCCCAAGCCATCCACCGTTCGTTCGGTTCCTGAGGGAGACAAGACCATGGCCGATCTCACCAGTACCTTCGCCGGTATCAAGTCGCCGAACCCGTTCTGGCTGGCTTCCGCGCCGCCGACGGACAAGGAATACAACGTCGTTCGCGCCTATGAGGCGGGTTGGGGCGGCGTTGTGTGGAAAACGCTTGGCGACGGCGACCCGATCGTCAACGTCAACGGTCCGCGCTACGGCGCGATCCACGGCAAGGACCGCTCGCTGACGGGGCTCAACAACATCGAGCTGATCACCGACCGTCCGTTGCAGCTCAACCTGCAGGAAATCAAGCGGGTCAAGAAGGCGTGGCCCGACCGGGCGCTCGTCGTCTCGCTGATGGTGGCTTGCGAGGAGGAAAACTGGGCCTCCATCGTGAAGCTTGTGGAAGAGACGGAAGCCGACGGCATCGAGCTGAATTTCGGCTGTCCGCACGGCATGTCGGAACGCGGTATGGGCGCGGCCGTCGGGCAGGTGCCTGAATACATCGAGATGGTCACGCGCTGGTGCAAGAAGCATACGCGCATGCCCGTGATCGTGAAGCTGACGCCGAACATCACCGATATCCGCTATCCGGCGCGCGCCGCGCACAAGGGCGGGGCGGATGCGGTTTCGCTCATCAACACGGTCAATTCCATCGTATCGGTCGACCTCGACCAGATGGCGCCCTCGCCGACCATCGACGGCAAGGGGACCCATGGCGGCTTCTGCGGCCCGGCGGTGAAACCGATTGCGCTCAACATGGTGGCGGAAATCGCGCGCGATGCGGAAACGCGCGGTCTGCCGATTTCCGGCATCGGCGGCATCACCACCTGGCGCGATGCGGCGGAGTTCATGGCGCTGGGGGCCGGCAACGTGCAGGTCTGCACCGCGGCCATGACCTATGGCTTCAAGATCGTGGAAGAAATGATCTCCGGCCTGTCCGACTGGATGGACGGGAAAGGTCATCGGGCGACGTCGGATTTCGTCGGGCAGGCGGTGCCCAATGTCACCGACTGGCAGTTCCTCAACCTCAACTACATCGCCAAGGCGAAGATCGATCAGGATCTCTGCATCAAATGCGGTCGTTGTCATATCGCCTGCGAGGACACCTCGCATCAGGCGATCGCCAGCACGATCAACGGCGCGCGCGGCTTTGAAGTGATCGACGAGGAATGCGTGGGCTGCAATCTCTGCGTCAACGTGTGTCCGGTGGAAGGCTGCATCACCATGGAGGCGATGGAGCCGGGTTCGGTCGATCCGCGCACCGACAAGGCGGTGGAGGCGACTTACGCCAACTGGACGACGCACCCGAATAATCCGAACCGGGTGAGCGTTCCGGCGGAGTAGGTCGGAGCAGCATTGGACAAGGACAGGGGGCCTCTCGGGCCCCCTTTTCGTATTTGCTCAGAGGACGGGCCTCAGGGAATGAGCCCGTTCAGGAAAATCGCCTTCAGTGTCTTTTCCGCCTCGCTCTGGAAATCGGGCTGCTCGATGCTGCGCCCGGTGATCGCGTGAATCTGGGTCTCAAAATCCGCGTAATGCTGGGTGGTCGCCCAGATCATGAAAATCACGTGGTAGGGATCGACCGCGCGCAGCCTTCCCTGTTCGATCCATGTGCGGATGATCTGGACCTTGGCGTCCACCAGATCGCGCAAGGGGCCCTGAAGCACTTCCATCATCATCGGCGCGCCTTCGAGGACCTCGTTGGCGAAGAGGCGCGAGGCGCGGGGGTTTTCCGCCGAGTGCTGGAGCTTGCGCGAGATGTAGCCGCCAAGCTCGTCGGCCGGATCGCCGTTGACGTCGAGGGCGCGCAGGGGTGCGAGCCATTCGGTCAGGATCTCACCCAGAACAGCCTTATAAATCTGGGACTTGGAGGGATAATAATAAAGCAGGTTCGACTTCGACATGCCCGCCTGACGGGCGATCTGGTCGAGCGTTGTGCCGCGGAAGCCGGAACGGGAGAACATGTCCAGCGCAGCTTCCAGAAGGCGATCCCGGTTCTCCGTCTGGATACGGGTCTGCTTGCGCGCGGGGCCGGAATTCCGCGACGAAGAATCGATTGCTTCGCCGGTCATGGTCTTGCGGTGTCCCAACAGGATTTCATCGGCCCAAACCCTCCGTTTTCGCCGTTTTCAGCGCGCGTCGTCTGCGCGCCGCATGCCGCCTGCGTAGCGCGTTTTCGCCATCATGCTCCACCCCTTTACAGGCCCGTCAGAAAAGACGGGTGAAAAACGCCCAATTTTCACGCGCTATTCTTCCGAACATCAAGGTTTCCGGACAGTTTCGCCTGATTGCTTTTGCGTCGGCATGGATAGAAAATGACCTTGACCGCCCTCGGGCGGGGCTCCTATCGTTATCTTGACCAATTGGTCAGATTTCGCAACGTGAGGCGGGCGATATTCTACGATCCTCTCGCAGGGTTTTGTGGCTTTCATCGTGCGCCGGGCTTCTTGTGACGCTGGGGCATTTTCGCCTGTGGGTCGCGTGCAGCCGGACGCAGCGAAGCCTGGCTCTCGTGCGCGTCTGACCGGGCAGCGGCAGGCGTAGCCCTTCGGAGGTATCATGTCGCAGGCCGTCACCAACAATCTCGAAGCATTCTGGATGCCGTTCACGGCGAACCGGCAGTTCAAGAAAAACCCGCGCATGCTGGTCGGTGCAAAGGACATGCACTACACGGCTGCGGACGGTCGGCAGATCCTCGACGGGACGGCGGGCCTGTGGTGCTGCAATGCCGGTCACGCCCGCCCGAAGGTGGTGGAAGCGATCCAGAAACAGGCGGCAGAACTCGACTATGCGCCCGCCTTCCAGATGGGGCATCCCAAGGCATTCGAGCTTGCCGCACGTCTTTCCGCGATGATGCCGAAGCCGCTGGACCATGTGTTCTTCACCAATTCCGGCTCAGAGTCGGTGGAAACCGCGCTGAAGACGGCCATCGCCTATCACCGCGCCAAGGGCAATGCGGCCAAGACCCGTCTCATCGGCCGCCAGCGCGGCTATCACGGCGTGAATTTCGGCGGCATCTCGGTCGGCGGCATTTCCGGCAACCGCAAGATGTTCGGCGGGTTGCTGACCGGCGTCGATCATATCCGCGACACCCACGACATCGAGCGCAATGCTTTCTCGCGCGGCCAGCCGGAGCATGGTGCGGAGTTCGCCGACGATCTTCTGAACGTCATCAAGCTGCATGATCCCTCCACCATTGCAGCGGTGATCGTGGAGCCGATGGCAGGCTCCACCGGCGTTCTCATCCCGCCCAAGGGCTACCTTGAGCGCCTGCGCAAGATCTGCTCCGACAACGATATCCTGCTGATCTTCGACGAGGTGATCACCGGCTTCGGGCGTCTGGGGTCTGCCTTTGCGGTGGAGCATTTCGGCGTCGTGCCCGATATGGTGACGACGGCCAAGGGCATCACCTCCGGCACGGTGCCGATGGGCGCGGTGATGGTGTCCTCCGAGATCTACGAGGCCTTCATGCAGGGCCCGGAGCACATGATCGAGTTCTTCCACGGCTACACCTATTCGGGTCATCCGCTGGCTTGCGCCGCCGCGCTCGGCACCCTCGACACCTACGAGGAAGAAGGGCTTTTGACCCGCGGTGCGGAGCTTAAGGATTACTGGGCCGATGCCCTGCACGGCCTGAAGGACCATCCGCATGTCATCGATATCCGCAATCTGGGTCTGATCGGTGCGGTCGAGCTTGAGCCCATTGCGGGCGAGCCGACCAAGCGCGCTTTCTCCGCCTTTCTGAAGGCCTATGAGGAGGGGCTGATGATCCGCACCACCGGCGACATCATCGCGCTGTCGCCACCGCTGATCATCTCCAAGGCGCAGATCGACGAACTGTTCGGCATCCTGTCGAAGGTTCTGAAATTCATCGACTGACGCTTCAAGGCGAATAACGCCATCCCGGCCCGGTTCAAGAGTGCCGGGGTGGCGACACGACAGACTTCAAAAAAGGCGCACCAAAAAACAAGCGCCTGACTTCCAGACATATGGCCAGATCCAAGGGGAACTGAAATGGCGGCAAACACGGCGGCTCCGGGCGAGAACCTGCGCATCAACGGCGACAGGCTGTGGGACACCCTGATGGAAATGGCCAAGATCGGCCCGGGTGTGGCGGGCGGCAACAACCGCCAGACGCTGACCGACGAGGACAGCGAGGGCCGCAAGCTCTTCCAGAAATGGTGCGAAGATGCCGGCATGACCATGGGCGTGGACAGCATGGGCAACATGTTCATGACGCGTCCGGGCACCGAGCCGGACCTGCCCGCCGTCTATGTGGGCTCGCATCTCGATACCCAGCCCACCGGCGGCAAGTATGACGGCATCCTCGGCGTGCTCGGCGCGCTGGAGGTTTGTCGTTCGCTCAACGATCTCGGCATCAAGACCAAGCATCCCATCGTCGTCACCAACTGGACGAACGAGGAGGGCACGCGTTTCGCCCCGGCCATGCTGGCGTCGGGCGTTTTTGCGGGCATGCATACGGAAGAGTGGGCGAAGGACCGCGAGGATGCCAAGGGCCTGAAATTCGGCGACGAGCTGAAGCGCATCGGCTGGGAGGGCGAGGAGCCCGTCGGCGCGCGCAAGGACAACATCAAGGCGTTCTTCGAGCTTCACATCGAGCAGGGGCCAATCCTTGAGATCGAGGGCAAGGATATCGGCGTCGTCACCCACGGGCAGGGGCTGTGGTGGCTGCAGGTCACGGTGACGGGCAAGGACAGCCACACCGGGTCCACCCCGATGCCGATGCGCCGCAATGCGGGCCTTGGCGCGGCGCGGATGACGGAGCTTGTCCACGAGATCGCCATGAGCCACCAGCCGGATGCGGTGGGGGCCATCGGTCACTGCGATTTCTATCCCAACTCGCGCAATGTCATTCCGGGCAAGGTGGTCTTCACGGTCGATTTCCGCTCGCCCGATCAGGCGACGCTCGACGGCATGAAGGCGCGGTTCGAGGCGGAAGCTCCGAAAATCGCGGAAGAACTCGGCCTCGGCATCGAGATCGAGGTGGCCGGTCATTTCGATCCGGTGACCTTCGACCCGGCTTGCGTGAAGGCGGTGCGCGATGCGGCGGAGCGGCTCGGCTATTCCCACCGCGATATCGTGTCGGGCGCGGGGCACGATGCCTGCTGGATCAACCGGCTTGCCCCCACCTCCATGGTCATGTGCCCCTGCGTGGACGGCCTTTCGCACAACGAGGCGGAAGAGATTTCCAAGGACTGGGCCAAGGCAGGCGCGGACGTTCTGTTCCACGCGGTGGTGGAGACAGCGGAAATCGTGGGGTGAGGAAGGCGGCCGGGCGTGAATTGCGCTTGGATTGCCTGATTTCGGTGTGATCTCTCCACCCGTCATCCCCGACTTGATCGGGGATCCATTGGCATCTCGGCGGGTGTCGACGGGAGAGAGGGCGCTCGGGGCTTGCGCGAAATCGAGGGCTGCGATGCGTCTTCCTGTGAGGGCAGGGCATTGGATCCCCGATCAAGTCGGGGATGACGGGTGGAAGGATCGCGGCGGGGGTCGTTGGTCCGGCGGTTGCTGGATCCTCACCTTCTCGGGAATGACAGGTGGAGCGTGACGCGGGCGCCGAGGGTTTGACACCCCTCACCCGAACCTTCGGTTCGACCTCTCCCCCTGGGAGAGGTGATTTGCGGCGGAGATCCGGATTGAGATGAGTTCGCCACGTCCGGCGAATATGGTGGCAGGGGGCCGCAAGGGAGGTAAGCGATGGATCTGACGACAATCCTGTCCTTCGCCGTCATGGCGTCGCTGCTTGTGGCATCGCCCGGGCCGAATGGCGTGCTGATCGCGCGCACCGTGCCGACCTCCGGCAAGGCGGCAGGCTTCGCCAATATCATGGGCTTCGTCGCAGCCTTCTATCTGCATGGGGCGCTGGTGGTCTTCGGTCTTTCCGTTCTGCTGGTGCGGTCCGCGGACCTGTTCTTCGTCGTGAAGATGGTTGGCGCGGCCTATCTCTGCTGGATCGGCTTCAAGTCGCTGAGGCAGGCCTGGCGCGGAAACACGCTGCCGGTAGCGGCCCGTCCCGCCCGGCGCAGGCGCACGCTTCTCGTGGCCTTTGGTGAGGGCTTCCTCACCAATGCGCTGAACCCGAAGGTCTCGATGTTCTATCTCGCGGCCTTCCCGCAGTTCCTGCCGCCGGAAATGGCGACGGCCGCCAACACCTTCACGCTCGTCGTCATCCATTCGGTTATCAATTTCGTGTGGTTTGCCGCCATGGTGCTGCTGTTTGCGCGCCTTGCCGCGGCTGCGCGCTCGGGCCGGTTCCAGCGTTTCATCAAGGCCGCGACAGGGGCCGTCTTCATCGGCTTCGGCCTGAAACTCGCGACGATGAGGGCCTGAGACCGATGACATCGCCTGCCGTGGAAGCCCCCGCTCTGTCCATCGCCATCGAGACACCGGATCAGCCCGAGATCGTCGAACTGATCGAGCTGTCCGATGCCTATTCGCTGGCGCGCTATCCGGCAGAGGGGCATTTCGGCACGGATATCGAGGGGCTGACGGGCGACGACGTCTCGTTCGCCGTGGTGCGCGAGGCGGGCTCGGCCATCGGCTGTGCAGCGCTAAAATGGAACGAAGACGCTTCGGCTGAACTGAAGCGGCTGTTCGTGCGCGAGGAGGGGCGCGGAAAGAGCGTCGCGCGCAAGGTCGTGGCCTATCTGGAAGACATGGCCCGTGCGCGGGGTGTCTTGCGCATCGATCTGGAAACCGGGCCGCTCAATACCGAGGCCGTCGGGCTTTACGGCTCGCTCGGATATGCCGAGTGCGGGCCGTTTCCCCCTTATGAGGCGAACCCCTACAGCCTGTTCATGACGAAACAACTGACCGCCTGAGAACCGAGAACACAAAAAGACCGGTCCGGGCACGGCATCACCAGAGGAACAACATCATGGCATCGAAAGTCATCAAGGGCGGCACGGTCGTCACCGCGGATCTGACCTACGAAGCGGACGTGAAGATCGAGGACGGCACCATCGTGGAGATCGGGCCGAACCTTTCCGGCGACGAGGTGCTGGATGCGACCGGCTGCTACGTGATGCCGGGCGGTATCGATCCGCACACGCATCTGGAAATGCCCTTTATGGGCACCTATTCGGCGGATGATTTCGAAACCGGCACGCGCGCAGGCCTTGCGGGCGGCACCACCATGGTGGTCGATTTCGCGCTGCCCAACCCGGATCAGTCGCTTCTTGAGGCGATCCAGCGCTGGGACAACAAGTCCACGCGCGCCAATTGCGACTATTCCTTCCACATGGCGATCACCTGGTGGGGCGAGCAGGTCTTCAACGAGATGGAGACCGTGGTGCGCGAGAAGGGCATCAACTCCTTCAAGCACTTCATGGCCTACAAGGGCGCGCTGATGGTGGATGACGACGAGATGTTCGCCTCCTTCCAGCGCTGCGCGGAGCTTGGCGCGCTGCCGATGGTGCATGCGGAAAACGGCGATGTGGTCGCGCAGCTTCAGGCCAAGCTGATGGCGGAAGGCAACAACGGCCCGGAGGCGCATGCCTATTCGCGTCCCGCGGAAGTGGAGGGCGAAGCCACCAACCGCGCCATCATGATCGCCGATATGGCGGGCGTGCCGGTCTATATCGTGCACACATCCTGCGAGCAGTCGCATGAGGCGATCCGCCGGGCCAAGCAGAACGGCATCCGCTGCTACGGCGAGCCGCTGATCCAGCACCTGACGCTGGATGAAAGCGAATACCAGAGCGGCGACTGGGATCACTCCGCGCGTCGCGTGATGTCGCCTCCCTTCCGCAACAAGAAGCATCAGGACAGTCTGTGGGCCGGGCTTCAGGCGGGCACGCTTCAGGTGGTGGCGACCGACCACTGCGCCTTCACCACGGAGCAGAAGCGCTATGGCGTCGGCGATTTCACCAAGATCCCGAACGGCACGGGCGGTGTCGAGGACCGTATGCCGATGCTGTGGACCTATGGCGTGGGCACGGGGCGTCTGACGCCGAACGAATTCGTGGCCGTCACCTCCACCAACATCGCCAAGATCCTGAACATGTACCCGAAGAAGGGCGCGGTGCTGGTCGGTGCCGATGCCGATCTGGTGGTGTGGGATCCGGCGAAGGAAAAGACCATCTCCGCCACGACCCAGCAGTCGGCCATCGATTACAACGTCTTCGAGGGCAAGCAGGTGAAGGGCCTGCCGCGCTACACGCTGACCCGCGGCCATGTCGCCATCATGGACGGCGAGATCAGGACGCAGGAAGGCCACGGCAAGTTCGTCAAGCGCGAGCCGTTTCAGGCGGTCAACAAGGCGCTGTCGCAGTGGAAGGGCCTGACCTCGCCGCGCAAGGTGGAACGCACCGGCATTCCGGCAAGCGGGGTGTAGACGCTTGCGGGCGGAGCGCGGTGAAGCGGAGGGCGTAAAACCCAGAAGCCCGGAGCTGGACCCGCCCTGCTCAGCCGCGCGGCATGTGTTTGCCTACCTGTTTGCGGTTTTCCTGATCGCCTGTGCGCTGACCTTCGTCATCTACAGGATGCTCTCGTTTGAACGGTTCGGTCCGGTGCAGTTGTTCTCGCCGATGGGGATGGCGAAATTTCTCGAGCTTTTCGCAGTGCTGGCGGGGCTCGGCTGGGTTTTCGTCGTCCCGGGCACGAAGTTTCTGCTCGCGCGGGGGTGGCGGGGCTGGATCGTATTCGCGCTTGCCGGCGTCGCTTATGCGGTTGCGGCCACGGTCTTCGGCGGCGTTGCACTTTCGAGCGCGGGAACGGGAGTTCTGGACGATCTTCCCGTTCTCGCAATCATATCGGCGGCGCTGTCGGTGATCTTCGTTCCGGCCAATCTCGTCTACTGGGCGCTGGCGGTCCATCCGGCAACGCTCTCGTTTTGGCAACGAATTTGCAAGCATCGCGAGGGAGCGGGCGAGGGGCAGGACAGTTGAGCGCGGGGTCTTATGCGTGCGGCCCATCCTTCGAGACGGCCCTTGGACCTCCTCAGGATGACGTTTGGGAGGGGATCGTCAGTTTTAACCAGGATGCCGTTGCGTGAATCGGCGGAACGGGGATACAGACGGCCTGACAGCGCCATTGCGAAGAGTGACATGGGGGCTTCGGGGCCGACATAGCGAGGCGGCCTGCGGGGCGTCTCGGAACATGACTTCGGGAGGGCGTGAGCCACACCCTCAACGTCATCCTGAGGAGGCCCAAAGGGCCGTCTCGAAGGATGGGCGGCAGGTTCGGGAGGCGTTTTCAGGGGTATCCCGGGCGTCAATGAAATGGGGAAGAAACGACGTGACGACCAGTGAGGCTACCATGGCCCGGAAAGCGGCCGGGGATCTGGCCAAGGATAAGGCAGGGAGTGAGGCGAATACGGGCGCAAAGAGCGCATCGCGCGCCTCCGTCATCCATGCGCAGAATCTGAGCCTGATCTTTCCGGCGGCCGATGCGCCGGTGCATGCGCTTTCCGACATCGATCTGGAAGTGAAGCGGGGCGAGTTCGTTTCCTTCATCGGCCCGTCCGGTTGCGGCAAGACCACGCTTTTGCGCGTCATCGCCGATCTGGAACAGCCGACGTCGGGCAAGATCACGGTCAATGGCGGGTCGCCGGAACAGGCGCGGCTCGACCGCTCCTACGGCTATGTCTTTCAGGCGGCGGGGCTTTATCCCTGGCGCACGATTGCGGGCAACATCGCGCTGCCGCTGGAAATCATGGGCTTCACCAAGGCGGAGCAGAAAAAGCGCATCGAGAAGAACCTTGAGCTGGTGAACCTCGCCGGTTTCGAGCGCAAGTTCCCCTGGCAGCTTTCCGGCGGCATGCAGCAGCGCGCCTCCATCGCGCGCGCGCTTGCCTTCGATCCGGAGCTTCTGCTCATGGACGAGCCCTTCGGCGCGCTGGACGAGATCGTGCGCGATCACCTGAACGAGCAGCTTCTGAGGCTCTGGGCGAAGACGGAAAAGACGGTGGTCTTCGTCACGCACTCGATCCCGGAAGCGGTGTTTCTGTCCACCAAGATCGTGGTGATGAGTCCGCGTCCGGGCCGCATCTACGATATCATCGAAAGCGACCTGCCGCGCGACCGCGACCTCGACATTCGCGAGACGCCGAAGTTCCTGGAGATTGCGCACCGGGTCAGGGAAGGCTTGCGGGCGGGGCATTCCTATGAGGATTGAGATGACGGAAAAGAATATCCCGGGTTCAGAAGAATTTTCCATTTCGAAGTCTGAAGACGGCGTCGTGATCAATATCATTCCGCGTAGGAAACGTTATAATCTCGAATCCTTCATCGGAATTTCCATAATTCTTGCTACCATGATTATAGCGGGATTTTCCGGTATCGTTGATTCAGAAGTTTGGGGCGACAGTGACGGCAAATTTTATTTATTACTAGCTAGCCTTCTCTCCACGATGGGATTGTGCCTCAGTTTTATTTATTGGTTCCTGACCGGGAGAGAAAGTGTGGAGGTCGGGAACGGGACATTAATCCGGACGGTCGGGGTGTCGGGGTTCCAGTCTCGCAAGGCCTACGATTTGCGCCGAATGAGCGATGTCCACCGTCTGGAGACGGCTCCGGCGTCCGGGGCTCTCTATCCGCCGCCCTTTCTGGGCGGGCCTGTCGAGACGGTAGCGTTTTCCTACGGCGGCAAAACCATAAAGATCTGCGGCGGTCTCATCGCGTCCGAAGCAGATATCGTCGTCGAAATCCTGAACGGGCATGTCTCGTCGGTTTCGGGCGCTGCAAGCGCCGGGCAGGTCCCGTCATGAGGGGATGGGGCACAGTTTTGAGGATTGCAGAGGGTGGGGCCATCAGGGCGAGCTGCGGCAAGGGAGCCGGGGATCCTTCCGCCGTCATCACCCGGCGCAGTCCGGGTGATCCATCCGGGCGTGCAGCGCGTGGTGCGGGCGGCAATGGATTGCCCGGACTGCGCCGGGCAATGACGGTGGAGCGGGGGAGGCGAGGGGCGGACTGCATCCATGCTAGCCGCCCCATACTCAGTGTCATCCCGGCCCCATTTTTTAAGATTGGGCCGGGATCCATTAGCGGTGCAGCATTTGCTGAACATGATCCGGCGAGTGGATGCGCGCGTCTGGGGCCCGCAAGGGCGCCACGAGGCTCGGGCCGAAGGTGCGTGTCTGCGACACGCCGGGGCGGGACCTTCCCGGGATGCGAGGGTAATGGATCCCGGCCCAATCTTAAAAAATGGGGCCGGGATGACATCGAATGTGTGGCTGGCTCTGTCCGTTGGCCGTTGACGCCATGCACCTCTCCCATGGGGAGAGGTCGGGCCGCAGGCCCGGGTGAGGGGATGGGATATCTCCGTATCCATGATAACCCGACACCCCTCACCCCAACCCTCTCCCCATGGGAGAGGGGGCAGGCAGGCCTTCCGGCCTGTGAAGGCGGGCGGGAAGGTCTCTCGGCTTGTGGGATGATGTATCGGAGGGCCGTCGCATGAGCCGTCTTTTCGCAGGCAAGACCGGCCCCGTCCTCGTGGTGGTCCTTGCCATTATCGCGATCTGGTATGCGGGGGCGGTCTATCTGAACGCGCCGTTCCAGATGGATACCTACAAGCGTGGGCATATCGAGAATGTGCCGGTGACGCAGCTTGTCACCGATACGCTCAATCAGGACCGGCCTGTTCTCCCCGCACCGCATCAGGTGGCGGAGGAGATCTGGAAGACGACCGTCCTGAAGAAGATCACCTCCAAGCGCAGCCTGATCTATCATGCGGGCATCACGCTTTCCTCCACCATGCTGGGCTTCATCATCGGCACCGTGCTGGGCATCGTGCTGGCGGTTGGCATCGTGCATTCGCGCGTCCTCGACAAGTCGCTGATGCCGTGGGTGATCTCCTCGCAGACGATCCCGATCCTCGCGATTGCGCCGATGATCATCGTGGTGCTGAACGCGGTGGGCATATCGGGGCTGCTGCCGAAGGCGTTCATTTCAACCTATCTCTCCTTCTTCCCCGTGACCGTGGGCATGGTGAAGGGCCTGAGGTCGCCGGAGATCCTGCATCTCGATCTCATGCGCACCTACAACGCCTCCAAGGGGCAGGTCTTCTGGAAGCTGCGCTTTCCCTATGCGGTGCCCTACCTCTTCACCTCCATGAAGATCGCGGTCGCAGCCTCGCTGGTGGGCGCCATCGTCGGTGAACTGCCGACGGGCGCTGTCGCGGGGCTTGGCGCGCGGCTTCTGTCGGGCTCCTATTACGGTCAGACCGTGCAGATCTGGTCGGCGCTGATCGCGGCCTCCGTCATGGCGGCGGTGCTGGTGGCGCTGGTCGGCGTCGCCAACACCATGGTTCTCAAGCGGATGGGGATGGCGCGATGACGTTCACGGAAATCTTCAAGCGTCTCCTGTTGATGGGCGGGGGCTTCGCCGCCGCCTTCGGGCTGGTGCTGCCGCTTTTTACTGGTGCGGCCGGGCCGGTCACCGTCTGGGACGAGACGGGCGTGATGATCTTCATGCTGCTGGTCTTCCTGATCTCGGCGCAGAACGTGATCTCGCTCATGAATCCTGCGCACAAGATGGGTTGGTTCGACGGTCTTGCGGGCGATGCGTTGATCGCGCTCACCGCGCATCTGGGAGCATGGGAACTGCTGTCGGCGCTTTCCGGCCATGCGGGGGCGGCAGGCGGCGGCTTCTGGGCGCTGCTGGTCGCGGCATGGCTGACCGCCTGGCAGTTCGTGGACCGGCTCGCCAATCGCAGGTTCACCTCCAAGGGTATCCAGCGGGTCGTTGCGGTGGTCATTCCGCTTCTCTTCGGCGTGTGGGTGCTGATCCTGTGGCAGGCGCTGGTGACGGGCTTCGGCGTGCCGAAGGTGCTGCTGCCTGCGCCCAACGAAATCTGGGTAAGGCTCGTCGGCGGTTTCCCGAACCCGCTTTGGGACGACTTCCGCCAGACCTTCCTGAAGGCCGTGCTGATCGGCTACGCCATCGGCTGCGGGTCGGGCTTCGTTCTCGCCATTCTGGTGGACCGGGTGCCGTTCCTGCGCCGCGGGCTGTTGCCGGTCGGCAATCTCGTCTCGGCCCTTCCCATCGTCGGCGTCGCGCCGATCATGGTGATGTGGTTCGGCTTCGACTGGCCGTCCAAGGCCGCGGTCGTGATTATCATGACCTTCTTCCCGATGCTGGTGAACACGGTCTCGGGACTGGCGGCCTCCGATCACATGCAGCGCGACCTGATGCGCACCTATGCGGCCTCCTACTGGCAGTCGCTGGTGAAGCTGCGCCTGCCGCAGGCGCTGCCGTTCATTTTCAACGCCTTGAAGATCAACTCCACGCTGGCGCTCATCGGCGCGATCGTGGCGGAGTTCTTCGGCACGCCCACCGTCGGGATGGGCTTTCGCATCTCCACCGAAGTCGGCCGTATGAATGTCGACATGGTGTGGGCCGAGATCGCGGTCGCCGCCTTGGCGGGCTCGATCTTCTACGGGGTAATGACGCTTTTGGAGAGGGTATTCACGTTCTGGCATCCGTCGTTCCGCACATAGCAAACACAAAGGTGCGCGGGTGCCGACACCAGAGGGAGAAGAGTGGACATGAAGAAAGTTATGCTTGGGGCGTTCGCCCTTGCCGCCGGACTTGGGATGTCTGCGGCGCAGGCCGCCGACGAGGTGACCCTGCAGCTCAAGTGGGTCACGCAGGGCCAGTTCGCCGGCTATTATGTGGCCAAGGACAAGGGCTTCTACGAGGAAGAGGGCCTCGACGTCACCATCAAGCCGGGCGGCCCGGACATTGCTCCGCCGCAGGTCATCGCCGGTGGCGGTGCGGACGTCATCGTGGACTGGATGCCGTCGGCGCTGGCTTCGCGTGAAAAGGGCGTGCCGCTGGTCAATATCGCCCAGCCGTTCAAGTCCTCGGGCATGATGCTGACCTGCCTGAAGGAAAGCGGCATCGAGACGCCGGAAGACTTCAAGGGCAAGACGCTGGGCGTCTGGTTCTACGGCAACGAATATCCGTTCCTGTCGTGGATGGCGCACCTGAAGATGCCGACCGACGGCGGCGCGGAGGGCGTGGAGGTCCTGAAGCAGGGCTTCAACGTGGACCCGCTTCTCCAGAAGCAGGCGGCCTGCATCTCCACCATGACCTACAACGAGTACTGGCAGGTCATCGATGCGGGCATCTCCGAGGACGACCTGCTCGTCTTCAAGTACGAGGACCAGGGCGTCGCGACGCTGGAGGACGGTCTCTATGTGCTGGAAGACAACCTCAAGGACGAGGCTTTCGTCGACAAGATGGCCCGTTTCGTCAAGGCTTCGATGAAGGGCTGGGAATATGCCCGCGAGAACCCGGACGAGGCCGCCGACATCGTGCTTGAGAACGATGCCTCGGGCGCCCAGACCGAAAAGCACCAGCGCCGCATGGTTCGCGAGATCAACAAGCTGACCGAAGGCACCAACGGTGCGCTGGATGTCGCCGACTATGAACGCACGGTGGAGACGCTTCTTTCGGGCGGTTCCGATCCGGTCATCACCAAGAAGCCGGAAGGCGCCTGGACCCACGTCGTCTCCGACAAGGCGCTCTAAGGTACGTTCTGTCAGGCTTTGGTCGAAAACGATTTGAGGGGGGCGGCGCGTCTACGCGCCGCCCCCTTTCATTTGTCCATGGGCCGACAAGCGGCTTGCTTTCTCCCGTCGTATCAGGGATCTATCTGAACCGTAAAACTGCTGTGTTGTTTGTTCTGTAAATTCCTCTCCTATCGGACTAGATAGCCCTTGAGTGCCGGTGGCGCATGTTCCCGCCGCCGGGTCACAGGAATTTCAAGGCGACGGGATCGCAAGGCTGCCCCATGGACTTCACGATGGATCTGGCGAACTGGGTGATCGCCTATCTGGGCGATAATCCGCACCTGTCCATTGCCGTCGTCTTTCTCATTTCCATGGGCGAGGCGCTGCTGATCATCGGCCTGTTCGTGCCCTCCACCGTGGTTCTGGTGGGGGTGGGAACGCTGGTGGGCGGCGGCAAGCTGGATTTCTGGCCGATCTTCGTCGCGACCTTGCTGGGCGCGATTACCGGCGACGCCGTTTCCTATTGGGCCGGGCGCATCTATGGCGAGAAGCTCAAGCGCATGTGGCCGCTTTCCCAATATCCGGGGCTGGTGCGCAAGAGTGAGGATTTCTTCGCCGACCATGGCGGCAAGTCCATCGCCATCGGGCGCTTCGTGCCCGGCGTGAAGGCTGTCATCCCCGGCATCGCCGGCATGATGGGCATGAGCAATACCCGCTTTGCCACCATCAATGTGATCTCCGCCTTCTTCTGGTCGCTCGCGCACCTGATGCCCGGCGTCTTCATCGGCCGCGGGCTGGCGGTGGCGAGCCAGGTTTCGGGCCGTTTCGCGCTGGTGCTGTTCGTGCTCATCGGGGCGGTGTTCATCACCGCGTGGCTCATCCGGATCGTGGTGATGAGTTCCATTCCCCCGCTCGTGCGGCTCCAGACGCGCTTCGTGGAAGCTGCGGCCCGCAGGCCCGGCAGGATCTGGCAATGGCTGGCGGACACGCTTTCGCCCGAGAATCCCAAGGCCCTCAGGGTGGTGGCGCTGAGCGCGGTTCTGGCCGCAGCCGGGATCGGCTTCGTCTCGCTGCTGGAAGACCTGATCGCGCGCGATTCCATGATCTATATCGATCTTGCCATCGCCAACCTGATGCAGTCGGTGCGCAACATGCCGGCAGACCGGGTGATGGTGGTGCTGACCATGATCGGCGACGGCACGGTGCTGGTGGTGCTGGGAGCGGTGATCGTGGCCTGGCTCGCCGCGCGGCGGGCCTGGACGATTGCCGGGGCCGCCGCCCTGACCATGATGTCCGCCGCATTGTTCGTGCCCTTCATGAAAATTCTGCTGCAGCGGGCGCGGCCGGAGGAAATTCTCGGCAGCGCCGACCTCTACAGTTTCCCTTCAGGTCACGCGACGCTGGCCACCGTCGTCTTTGGCATCCTTGCGGTGCTTATGGGACTTGGCGTGGGGCGCTGGGGCAAGGCGGTGCTGTTTGCCTGCGCGGGCGCGCTCATCGTGGCGATCGCCTGTTCGCGCATCTATCTGGGGGCGCACTGGCCCTCGGATGTGGCGGGCGGCTTGCTGTTCGGCATCACCATGACGGCGGCCTTCGCGCTGGCGCTGGAGGCGACGCGCGCAAGCCGGATCGCCCCGGTGCCGCTCGGGCTGGTGTCGCTGGCGATCTATGCCGCGGTCTCCGCCGTCTATGTCACGCAAGGCCACGCAACGGCGATGCTGTTCTACAGCCAGCCCACGCATGCCAATGTGATCACGCAGGACTACTGGCACGATGTCGGCTGGAAAACGCTGCCGGAACGCCGTGTGGAACTGACGGGCGAGACCGGCGAACCCTTCATCGCGCAATGGGTCGGCTCACTCAGCGTGCTGCGGGGCCTGATGCAGGAAAACGGCTGGCAGATCGTGCCGACATGGTCATGGGTCGATGTGCTGGCCTATTCCGACGGCAGCAACGAACTCGATGCCCTGCTGCCACGCCCTTCCCTGCACGAGGGACGGCTGGCCGATCTCAGCGCAACGCTGCCGAGCCCGCAGGACAAGGGACGGCTGGTGCTGCGCGCATGGGCGACCGACACGCTGGTGACGGCGCAAGACGGCCAGCGCGACCCGCTGGTGCTGATCACGCTGGCGCTGGAGCGCAAGAAGGAATTGCCCATCGTCGCGCTGCCGCACGATGTGCCCGCCCCGATCAACGATGTGCGCGCGGTCCTGAAACTGTTTGCACAGGTCGGCCATGCGGAGACCGCGCCGGAAGACCCCGGCGCCGAACGCCAGCGGCCGCTGCTCGTGCATGTGCGTCCCTGAGACAGCGAAAATCGCCCCGTGTCATGCCGGGTTCTGCGAGGACGCGCGGGGATTTGTCAGGGAATATCGGGGATGTCAGGAAACGCCGGGAAATGTGTGAGGGCGCGGATACGCGCGGCTGATGCCTGCTGCCTCGGGGGCCTGGCGTGATACGCCCCCGGTGGCCCATTCTGTGCGGTGCCGATTATGGCGACACACAGCCTCGTCGGGCCCGCACCTTCATCGGGCCGATCTCATGAACGGTTCGGATACGACGAGTGATCCTGATTCATGAGCCGGTCTGATGCGACGGTTCATCGGCGCGTCGGGTCTCTGGCGCGTCGATTTGTGAGCGTGACGGGCTTCGGGCGGGAAGCACAGGCCGCCGGAGCGGTTGGATCGGGGAGGGCCGATCCAATCGAAATGCTCCTTGCGTTACGCCTGTACCCTCACTCGCCGGCTGCCGCCGCCACGCGTTTTGTGCGCAGCGCCTCGATCATCCGCTCCAGCACGTCATAGGCCTCGCGCACGAGGTCGTGGCCGATGTCGGAGGTGATGTCGTGGTAGAGGCGCTCCGATTCCGGGGCAATCCGATTGTAGAGCGTGCGCCCCTTTGCGGCCAGCGTGACAATGACCCTGCGCTGGTCGGCCTTGTTCGGCCGCCGGTTGATGATGCCGGCGCTGTCCAGCTTGGGCAGGATGCGCGAAAGGCTTGCCGGGTGGATGCCGCACACGTCGCTGAGGTCGAGAATCTCGCGCTGGTCCACTTCCGCAAGCGCCCGGATGATCCGCCATTGCTGGTCGGTCAGCCCGTGTGCGTGCAGATAGGGGCGGAAGCGCAACATGACTTCCTCGCGCGCCGACATGAGTTGCATCGGGAGCGACTGGTGTAACGGACGCAGGTCCAATTCGCCGGAATCAACCTGCGGTTTTGGGTCCGGGTTCAAATGATGTGCAGTCAATGTGATCGCCTTGTCTTTTGCTCAAATCTACAAAGCTGGGGCGATGGGATGATGTGCCAGTTTCCGAATTATTCTCTCGGATTTCTTCAAATTCTGCAGTTTCTGCCAATTATGGGCCGCTTGGTGCGGCCTGTGCTTGTCGATTAATCAGTCAACTATAATACAAATAATAGAAATCATCAAATCAACGCTTATAGAATAGGCACTTGTGCGAATATGTCAAAAAAACAATTGGGAAACTTTGCGGAAATTTGTGGCCCATTTGCACCGCTCGCGGAACGGCAATCGCCCGTTGCACCTGTTTTTGAACGGCGGGGGGCGGTTTTCGCCGTTGTGGGCGGTCCTCGCCGGTCTTCAGGCGGTGCGGAAGGGGCGCTCAGCGCACTTGCGGCGCGCGCCGCATCATGGCAGGGAACAAGGAGCAGGGAACGCGGTGTTCGCGGCGGGAGAGGGATCGGTCATTCCGCATCACGCAAACTCCCCGGCAATTGAGATCATGACGGAGTGTGCTATGCGGCGACTGGCAACGGGAATGGTGGGTCTTGTGGCGATGGGGGCGGCCCTGGCGGGAGCGGCGGGCGCCGCGCAGGCCGCAGGATGCAGGAATACGGGCAGTTTCGACCGCTGGCTGAACGACTTCCGGGCCGAGGCCAAGGCGGAAGGTCTTTCGCGGCGCACGATTTCCTCGGCGCTGGACGGTCTGAAATTCGATCCTTCCATCGTGCGCAAGGATCGCGCCCAGAGCGTTTTTTCCCAGTCTTTCCTGAAGTTCTCCAACCGCATGGTTTCGTCCTACCGGATGAAGCACGGCACGCGGCTGTTGCGCGAGAATGCGACGGAGTTCGCGGATCTTGAGCGCAGATACGGCGTGCCGGGGCCGGTGATCGTCGGCTTCTGGGGGCTGGAAACCGATTTCGGCGCAAATATCGGCAATCTGCCGGTTCTCAACTCGCTGGCGACGCTCGCCTTCGACTGCCGTCGCCCGGATCTTTTCCGCGACCAGCTCATGAGCGCGCTGAAGCTCATCGAGCGCGGCGATCTTCGCGCCGACCAGATGATCGGCGCGTGGGCGGGCGAGCTGGGCCAGCTCCAGTTCCTGCCCAAGGACTATTACGAGCTTGGCGTGGACTACAACCGCAATGGCCGGGTGGACCTGCTGCGTGAGGTGCCGGACGTGCTGGCTTCCGGTGCGGCTCTCATCAAGAGCCACGGCTGGCGGGCCAACGAGCCCTGGCTGGTGGAAGTGCGCGTGCCGCGCTCCATGCCGTGGGAGGAGGCAGGCCTTCAGGTGCATCATTCGGAAGGCACGTGGTCCAAATGGGGCGTGACGAAGCGCGACGGGTCCAAGCTGAGGTCCACGGGGCTGGAATCCTCGCTGTTGCTGCCCATGGGGATCAACGGCCCGGCCTTCCTCGCCTATCCCAATTTCGACGTCTATCTGCAGTGGAACCAGTCCTTCGTCTATGCCACGACCGCGGCCTATTTCGCGACCCGGCTGGCGGGCGCCCCGCCGCGGTTCCCCGGCAATGGCGAGGTTGACGTGCTGAGCTTCGACCAGACCAAGCAGCTTCAGCGCATTCTGGAAGGGCGCGGCTACGACGTGGGCGGCGCGGATGGAATGATCGGTGCGCGGACGCGCGATTCGGTTCGCGAGGTGCAGGCCAAGCTTGGTCTTCCGGTCGATGGGTATCCGACGCAGGCCCTGCTGCGCCGTCTTTCCGGGAACTGATTTTACCGGCAGCTTCGAGCCGGAACACAGACAGAGCGGGCGGTCGGGCGAGGAGCCGGGTCGTCCGTTTTGCGTGTATGGCCGGACTCTCCCCGTCAAAAATATCGATATCTCGCGGGAAACACCGATGGTATCGTTTTGCGATCGGAACGGAAAACAGGAGGTGCCGTCGGGCATCTCGGGCAGGCTGCGCATCGCCGCAGCCCTAGCGGGCGGCCAGCATGAGAGGCAGGTTCACAGGCAGTGTTGCCAAGCGGATCATTTTCTGGATCATCCTGTTCAGCTGTGCCGTCAGTGCAAGCATCACGGCCATTCAGTTTTATTTCGAATATCAGGAGCATCGGCGCGAGCTGGAAGGCAGCCTCACCGATATCCAGCGCTCTTCCCTGAGCGGGATCAGCCGCGCCTTGTGGATCAAGGATCAGGACCAGCTTCAGGTTCTTCTGGAGGGCATTCAGGCTTCCGCCAGCATCGCCTATGCGGCGGTTACCGAAAACGGCGAAACGCGCGCGCATAGCGGAACCCGGCCCAGTTCGAACGGACTGGAGCGCAAGATCCTGATCACCTTCACGCATCGCGGCGAGGAGGTCGAGATCGGCTCGCTGGAAATCGTCTTTGACGTGGGAATGGCCCGGCAACGCATAGTCCTGCTCGCGTTGCGCATGCTCGGGACCAACCTTGCGATCACGCTGGTCATGGCCGTCTTCATCTATTTCACCTTCACCCGGCTGGTCACGCGTCATGTCCGGGCGATTGCCGATCAGATGTCGGCCATGGGCAGCGCTGACCTCGGCAAACCCATTGTGCTGGAACGGGGCGGGAGCCGTTTTTCGCGGCGCGATGGGGAGGGCGACGAACTGGACTTGCTGGTCTTCGCCTTCAACGGATTGCGCGAACGGTTGAGGCTCAGCCAGCGAAATGTGGAGAAGGGGCGCGACGAGCTGAAGGCCAGCGAACGCCGCTATCGCGCGATCCTCGACGAGATGATCGACACCTATTACCGCACGGATATCGACGGCGTGTTTACGATGATCACGCCATCGGTGCGCGAGTTGCTAGGCTGGTCCGTACAGGATGTGATCGGCAAGCGGGCCGTCGATTTCTACGCCGACAGCGCGGCGCACCGTCTCTTCCTGGAGACTTTCCGGGAAGGCGGCGGGGCGGTGCGCGCGGCCGAAGCGGCGATGCGTCATCGCGACGGCCATGTGGTGTGGGTTTCCACCACGGCGCGCATCTACCGCGACGAAGAGGGCGGGATCGCCGGGATCGAAGGCATCGCGCGCGATATCACCGCCAAGCGCCGGGCGGCGGATGCGATCCGGTCCAGCCGCAACCAGTTGCGGCTCGTGGCCGATTCCGTGCCCGCCCTGATCATGTTCGCTGATAGGGACCTGAAGATCCGGTTTGCCAACCGCACGCTCGCGGAGTGGATGGGCCGCAATGTGGACGGGTTGGTGGGCGCCCGGCTTCAGTCCCTCATGACACAGGAATGGGCTGAGTGGATGCAGCCCCACTGGGATGCGGTTCTGGCGGGCGAAACGCAGATGATCACGGATGTCTTCCCCTCGCCGGACGGCACGATGCGTCGCCTCGACCTGCGGCTCGTGCCGCACAGGGCTGCGGATGGGCGGGTGGAAGGCTTCTTTGCACTCGGCATCGACACGACCGAACGCTTCATGCTGGAGGAGCGGCTGAGGCAATCGCAGAAGATGGAGTCGGTCGGCCAGCTCACCGGTGGCGTGGCGCATGACTTCAACAATCTGCTGGGGGTCATTCTCGGCAATGTGGAGTTCCTCATCGAGGATGAGGATATGGTGCCTGAGGAGCGGGCGAAGCTGCTGGCCGCGATCCAGCGGGCCGGGGAGCGGGGCGCGCGGTTGACCCGGCAGCTTCTGGCCTTCTCGCGGATGCAGCCGCTGGAGCCGCAGGCGCTGGCTCTGGGGCAGGATCTCACCGAATTCGTTTCCATGCTGCGCCCGACCATCGGCGATGCGGTGGCGGTGAAGGTTGAGGCTGCCCCCGATCTCTGGCTGTGCATGGCCGACCGGGGTCTTCTGGAACTGGCGCTTTTGAACCTGACGCTCAATGCGCGCGACGCCATGCCGGATGGTGGCGAGGTCAAGATCTCGATTTCCAATGCGGATCTGACGAAGGAGAGCGATGCGCAGCTGGTGGGTGTTGAGGCTGGGCGCTACGTGATGATTTCGGTCAAGGACACCGGCAAGGGCATCGCGCCGGAGGTGCAGCATCAGGTTTTCGAACCATTCTTCACCACCAAGGATATCGGGCGCGGCACGGGGCTCGGCCTGTCGATGGTCTACGGTTTCGTTTCGCAATCGGGCGGACAGGTCGCGCTGGAAAGCGAGGTGGGGGTGGGGACCACCGTGCGGCTCTACCTGCCGGAAGCGCGGGATGTGCTTCAGGCGCCGGAAGTCATCGCGGCGGACCCGGGGGAAGCGGGGGCGGTGAACCAGGAGCGGGTTCTGGTGGTGGAGGACGATGAGGATCTGCGCCAGCTTGCTGCCACCATGCTGCACCGGCTGGGCTATCAGGTGATGCTCGCCCATGACGGGCCGAGCGCGCTGGAGGTTCTCGGCAACGGTGTTGTGCCGGATATCATTCTGACCGACGTGCGCCTGCCGCAAGGATTGCTGGGCCCGGACGTGGTGCGGGTGGCGCGGGAGCGCCATGCCGGGATCCGGGCGATCTACATGACGGGCTTTGCGGAGCCCGGCCAGCTGATCGAAGAGGAACTGGAGGAGGGGGACGTGCTGATCAAGAAGCCGTTCCGCAGCGAGGATATCGCGCGCGCGCTGGGCCGGGTGCCCGCCTGATCGGCCCCAGTTGTCGGCTCACGTGGCCGGTCTTTTCCAACATGATATGTCCGAACGGTACGCATGAAAAAGGGCGCGCCGTGTCTCGCTTCACGACGCGCCCCTTGTTACAGGTCCCCCCCTTTACAAAGGTTCTGGACGGGCCTGTCGCGATGGTCTTTTGAACCGTCAGGTCCGCCAGCGCAGAAGGTATTTTTCCGCCAGCCCGATGGCCCAGGCGATGATCAGGCCCATGACCGACAGGATGGCGACACCCGCGATGAGCTGGTCGGTGGCCATCAGGGAGCCTGCCATCAGCACATAGGCGCCGACACCGAATTCCGCGCCGATCATCTCGGCCGCCACCAGCAGCACGATGGCGATGGAGGAGGAGATGCGGAAGCCCGACAGGATCGCCGGCATGGCGCCGGGAATGACGATCTTGCGCACGATGGACGTCCACGACAGGCCGAAGGACTGGCCCATGCGGATGAGCGTACGGTCCACGTTGTCGACACCGGCATAGGTGGAGATCACGGTCGGGAAGAACGTGCCGAAGATGAGCGTGGCGTTCTTGGAACCCTCGTCGATGCCGAACCAGATCACGAAGAGCGGCAGAAGCGCGATCTTGGGGATCGGGAAGAGGGCGGAGACGAGGGGCTGGAGGCCGGAGCGCGCCACGGAGAAAAGGCCGATCATCAGACCGGCGGCGATGCCGAGGACGGTGCCGATGGTCCAGCCGATGAAGAGACGCTCGGAAGACGCCGCCACGTGCTTCCACAGCATGCCGGATTTGGCGAGGTTCACGAAGGCCTGCCAGGATTCCGCAGGCGTCGGCAGCACCAGCGGGCTGATCAGCCCGGATCGCGTGCCCGCCTCCCAGATGGCCAGCAGCGCGATGAAGACCAGCGGCCCGACGAAACGCACCGGGCGATAGACGAAGCCGCCGCCGCGGAAGGGCACGGGGCGCACATGCCCGCCGGAGCCTGTCTGCTCCGAGCCGGTCGCCTGTTTCGTGGTCTTGTTACGCAGATTGAGATTGGTCATGGCCGTATCAGACATCTGCAAGCTCCCGGTCGGCAGCGCGCGCTTCTTCGCGCATGAGGTCCCATAAGTGACGCTGCTTGATCTCAAGCTCGGCGATATGCTCCTTGCGCTCGGCGAGCGGCATGTCGATCTTCACGATTTCACGAATACGGCCCGGTCGGCGCGACAGGACCACGATGCGGTGACCGAGACGCACGGCCTCCGCGAGGTTGTGGGTGACGTAGCAGGCGGTAAAGGGCTGGCGCGTCCACAGTTCGATCAGATCGTCCATTAGGAGATCGCGGGTCTGGCTGTCGAGCGCGGAAAGGGGTTCGTCCATCAGCATGACGGCGGGGCGCACGGACAAGGCGCGCGCAATGGCCACGCGCTGCTTCATGCCGCCGGAAAGCTGCTTCGGCAGGGCCTTGGCGAAGTCGGAAAGATTGGTGCGGCGCAGGACGTCGGCGATGATGGCGCGCTGTTCCGCCTTGGGCAGCTTGTGGTCCTCCAGCGCCAGCGCGATGTTGCCTTCCACCGAGCGCCAGGGCAGGAGTGCGAAGTCCTGAAAGATGTAGGTGAGCGGGTTCAGCGAAGCCGCGGGCGGCTCTCCGACCTGCAGCACCTGTCCGCTTGCGGGCTTTTCCAGCCCGCCGACAAAGCGCAGGAGGGTGGACTTGCCGCAGCCCGACGGGCCGATGAAGCAGACGATCTCGCCACGCTTCACGGTCAGGGAAATGTCGTCCAGCACATGGGTGTGCCCATAGTGATGGCTGATATGGTCGAGCTTGAGGTCCATGGACCTTCTCTCCTGCGCGCCCCGCGGAGATATCGAACGATCGGATTTGCAGAAATCTGCGGGGCCTGATCCCCTCAGCCGGGTCGGAAAACGACGGCAGCGGCGCGGGGATAACTGTGACTACGCTGAAACGGCAAGGCAGCCTTCCTTCAGGGAAGACTGCCGGGACGGCCACAAGATGGCGTGGCCGCCCTTTTCACTGCTTCGGATGTTGCGTTGTTCAATGGCTGATGGCCGGACCCTGAACAATCGGGCCCGGCGTCAGGCTTTTGGGCTCAGTAGACTTCCACGAAGCTCTTGTTGACGAGGTCGTCAATCGTGAGGCCCGCGGGCGACAGGCCTTCCGCCTTGAACCACTTGAGCTGGTCCTTGACGCTGGAGAGATCCAGCTTGGCGTTCTGGTTCAGCCGCATCGCACCGTTGATGATCGACTTGGAAGCCTTCTCGAAGGGCTTGTCGACATAGACGTACTTGTGGATGAGCTTGGCCATGGCGATTTTGCCTTCCTCGCCTTCGGTTTTGTCGACCAGAGCGGCGTTGAAGTCGGCGGCGCCCTTGGAATAGGCGGCAAGGAAGCGCTTGGCGAGATCCTGCTTGTTCTCGGCAATATCGGTGGAAGTGAAGATCGTGGTGACCTGGTAGTCCGGGATGTAATCGGAGACCATGCCGATTTTCTTGGCGGAGCCTGCGCCCACCAGAGCCTTTGCGATATGCGGCTGGATCGACCAGGCGTCGATCTGGCCGGAGGTGAGCGCACCGATGATCGCGCCGACCTTCTGCAGCGGCTTCACCTTCATCTCGTTGAGCGTGAAGCCTTCCCCGGCGGCGATCTTGCTCGCCATGTAGTGGAAGGAGGAACCGGCCTGCGTGATGCCGAAGGTGCGGCCGTTGAGCTTGGACGGCTCGGTGACGCCCTCTTCATAGGCCTTGTTGGAAACGATGATGATCTGGCCGTCGATGCCCGGCTCTTCGTGCAGCGCGCCGCCGATGACCTTGACCGCGCCCTTGTCGGCGAGGCTCAGCAGGCCGCCGGAAATGGCGGTCAGGCCGAAGTCCACATCGCCGGACGCGATGGCGACGGCCATGGGCTGGGCTGCCTGGAAGAACTTGTATTCGACGTCGAGCCCCTGCTCGGCAAAATAACCGCGCTCAAAGGCTACATAGCTCGCTGAATGGGAAATGAGCCGGATCGTGCCGACCCGGATCTTGTCTGCTGCGGAGGCGGAGACCGACGAAAAAGTGGCGAACGCCATTGCGGCCGTTGCTGCGCACATCAGGGTCTTGCGAAGACTGAGTTTCATGCTGGCAGTTCCTTCCCATAGGAGCATCATCATTTATCGCACCGTTGGAGGGAACCGGATTGTCCGGATGGCGCACGAACAGCCGTGGTCGATATTCGGATTCAACCAATAGTTCATACGCACGGCGAGGATTTCCCGCGGCGCTGATGCTGTCGGCTATAGCCCGGCGAAGGGGAGCCGGTAAACCTGAATCATCGCCGGACCCCTTCAATTCCTTCAAATTTGCCAAGGTGACGCAAGGAAATCGTCACTTCCTCAACAAGTGGCAAACGGTCACGGGCTTGTCGAAACGCACGATGCGGAAGCCTCGAAAACCGCTGCCGGAAAGGTCCGGAATCTATTACGTCATGTCGCAAAGGTTGTGACGTGTCGCCCGGCGGGGCACCGGCTTCACGGCTCGAGGTGTGGTTGCGGCGGGTAGATCGCGTAGTGCAGGACGAGCGGTCTGGGCCCCGACCATGGAACGTCGATGGTGCCGGTGGAAGCGGTTTCGAGGCCCGGCTGGGGGGCAGCAGGCCTTTCCGCAAAGCTGACGACAAGAAGGCCGTCGCGCGCCAGATCGGCTTGCGTGACCCATGGCGAATAGGCGAGGTCTCGGTCGGCGACCATGGCCGGACGGTCGGCGCTGCCCACGGCGACGAGACCGGCGAGCCATGTGTGCCCGCCCACATAGCGCAAGGGCTTGCCGGTCGCCGCGTGCCATGCGGCGGTGACGGAGCCTGCCATGGCGGCCATGGGCGCGCCGTTGCGCGGCGGCTTCTTTCCAAGTGCATCGGTTACGGGGATCTGGGCTGCATAGGCAATGGGCAAGACGACCAGCAGGATGGCCGCTCCAGCGAGGAGACGACGGGCGCGCCTGTCGTCAAGCCGGCGCGACAGAAGGGCGGCCGCGAAAAGCCCGGAGGTGGTGAACATCGGTGCGCCCCACATGTCCTTCAGCCCGGCACCCAGAAGGGCGGCGAGGCCTGAGGTGAGCAGGGCGGGCGCGAGCGTGGCTAGCGCGAGGAAGCGGGCCGCATCGCGCGGGGCGGCGTCATGAGGCTCGGCAGGCGCGGGCTCGGCGGGGGATTCGGCCTTGCGGCGGGGCCAGGGGAGGAAGGCCAGCAGCAGCGGCAGGGCCATCGGCCCGTGATCGCCCAGTTGCGCCAGCAGGAACCCGAGGGGCCTCCATGGCGAGCTGTCGGCTGCCTGACTGCGGGCCTGAAAATAGGTGATGGGCATGAAGTCGGTCCGGACGAGCCAGACCAGATGCGGGGCGGCAACGATGAGGGCGACCGCGACGCAGGCCCACGGGCCTCTGGTCAGGAAGGCGCGGCGGATTTGCGGGTGGATCAGCATCCACACGCCCAGCACCGCATAGAGGACCGCCACGGAATATTTCGCATAGACGCCGATACCGGCGGCAAGGCCCAGGCCGAGCCATGGCAGCAGGCGGCTTGGGTTCTCGCGGATCAACGCGAAGAGCCAGAAGCAGGCGGCCCAGATCGGCATCTGGACGACATTGTGGTTCAGTTCCGGCGTCGGCCATGAAAAATAGTAGACGCCTGTCGCAAGCGCGGTGCCGAGGAAGGCGTCGCGTGCGCCAAGAAGGCGTTTGCCGAGCGCGAAGACGAAGATGAAGGTCAACGCCACGAGAAGCTGGCTGGCGATCATCGGGCCGAGGATCGGCTCGCCGGTGATCAGCCTTGCGGCTTCCGCGATCCATGCGGGCAGCGGCGGGTGCTTGTAGTAGCCGAGCTGCCAGTGCTCGCCCCAGGACAGCATTTCCACCACGTCGAGCGTCGGCGCACGGCTGGTTGCGGCGGGGAGCAGGCTCCACAGGACGATCTGGGCGAGGCAGAGAACGAGGAGGCCGCGCACCGGGCGTTCCAGAAAGCCCTGACCGAGCTTGGCGAAGAAGGAAACAGGCACGGGGACAGGATCTCCGTCGAAAAGGTCTTGTTGCTCAGGCGCGTGAGCGAAACGCGTTTGCGCGGTTATCGGGCCCTGTCGGCAAGAAAGCAAGATGAGAGACGCTGCCGGGCGCAAACGCGCGCCGGAATGGGGCGGTGTCGGAATGGGCGGTGAACGATTGCGCCGGACGAGCGAACAGGATAGGCGGGGAGGGAGATTGCTTCGCGCAATCGGCGATCTGGACGGATGAGGGGCAGCGCGGCGTGGACGGCAGCGGGCAGGTTTTGCAGGACGATCAGGCACACGATGAGGGCGCCTCGCCGGAATTGACGCGTTTTCGCGGCCCGCTCGACGTTCTGCACGATGTCTTCGGCTATCAGGCGTTTCGTCCCGGCCAGCGCGAGATCATCGATCTTCTGTGCGAGGGCACCAGCACGCTGGCCGTCATGCCGACGGGGGCGGGCAAGTCGCTTTGCTACCAGATCCCGGCGATCCTGAGCGACCACGCCACCGTCGTGATCTCGCCGCTTGTGGCGCTGATCGACGATCAGGCGGCGGCCCTTCGCGCCAACGGCGTCAACGTGGCTGCGATCCACTCGGGTCGTCCGCGCGAGCACAATGTGGAGGAATGGCGCGATTTCGCCGCCGGGCGCTCCAGGCTTCTCTATCTTTCGCCGGAACGGCTGATGACGCCCCGCATGCTGGCGGCGATGCGCAAGATCGCGCCTTCCATGTTCGTCATCGACGAGGCGCATTGCATTTCCAAATGGGGGCCGAGTTTCCGCCCGGAATACGAGCAGTTGGCCGAGCTTGGAACGCATTTCCCGGGTGCCACCATCGCGGCCTTCACCGCGACCGCTGACAGCGCGACGCGCGCCGATATCGCGGCCAAGCTCTTCAACGGGCAGGGCCGCACCATCGTTCACGGGTTCGACCGGCCCAATCTCTCGCTCGCCGTTCAGCCCAAATCCAACTGGCGCAGGCAGCTCACGGAGTTTCTCACCGGCAAGGAGGGGCAATCGGGCATCGTCTATTGCCTGTCGCGGCGGCTGACGGAAGAGGTTGCGGACTATCTGTGCGGCGAGGGCGTCAAGGCGATTGCCTATCACGCCGGTCAGCCGTCGGATCAGCGGCGCGACAATCAGGATCGCTTCATGAGCGAGGACGGGGTGGTGATGGTCGCCACCATCGCCTTCGGCATGGGGATCGACAAGCCGGATATCCGCTTTGTCTGCCACCTGAACCTGCCGGGCTCCATGGAGGCCTATTATCAGGAGATCGGGCGTGCGGGGCGCGACGGGGCGCCTGCGGAGACGCTGATGCTCTATGGGCTCGACGATATCCGCATGCAGCGTCAGTTCATCGAGAACGACGGCGAGGACGGCGAGCACAAACTGCGCGAGCACAAGCGGCTCGATGCGCTTCTGGCCTATTGCGAGGCGTCGGGGTGCCGGCGTCAGGCGTTGCTCGCCTATTTCGATGATACGACCGAGCCTTGCGGCAATTGCGACAACTGTATCGACCCGCCCAAGGTCATCGACGGCACGGGCGAGGCGCGTGCGCTGTTTCAGGCGATCGCCGCAACGGGCCAGTTTTTCGGGGCGTCCCATATCATCGACATCCTGCGCGGGGCGGAAACGCAGAAGATATCCGAGCGCGGGCACGACAAGCTCGATGTCTTCGGCATCGGCAAGGCGCGGCCCAAGGATTTCTGGCAGGGCTTCATTCGGCAGGCGGTGGCAGGCGGCTATCTCGTCATCAACATCCAGCGGTATGGCTGTCTGGAGCTGACGCCGCGCGCCGATCAGGTGATCGAGGGCAAGGAGAACTTCGCCATCCGCGAGGAAGTGCTGATGCCGCGCGCGAAATCGAAGCGCGGGGAAAAGCGCGCCGCGCGCGTGGAGGCGGCGGCGAGCGAGCTTTCGGCGCGCGATCAGGAACTGCTGGCGGATCTGAAGGCCTTGCGGCTGGAGCTTGCGCGCGAGCGCGGCGTTCCGGCCTATGTGGTGTTCCCCGATGCGACCCTGATCGAACTGGCGACAGCGCGGCCCATGTCGGAGGCGCAGATGGGCGAGGTCAATGGCGTGGGTCCGAAGAAGCTCAAGGAATATGCCGAGGCGTTTTTGAAGGTGATCGCGGCGGCCTGAGCACGCGGGATGATGCGAGTGCGCGGGCGTCTCGAAGGATCGACCACAAGCTCCACCCTCTCCACACCTCTTCCCGCAAACAAAAAGGGATCGGCACTCTCGCGCCGATCCCCGTCATTCATTCAACCGTCTTAGCGCAGAACGTCGGCCACGGCTTCCACGGTCATGGCGACGACGTGGTCGGCTTCTTCCTTGGTGAGACACAGCGGCGGGGCGAAGCCGAGGATGTCGCCCTGCGGCATGGCGCGGCCCAGAACGTTGCGCGAGGCGAGGGCTGCGGCGATCTGCGGGCCGACCTTTTCAGACGCATCGAAGAAGACGCGGTCGTCCTTGTCCTTCACGAACTCGACAGCGGCCATCATGCCGTCGCCGCGGACTTCGCCCACATTGGCGTGATCGGCGAGCGCCTCGGTCAGCTTGCCCCGGAAGTAGGCGCCGACGGTGCCCGCGTTCTCCACGAGGCCCATCTCGTCGATGAGCTTCAGGTTGGCGACACCGGCGGCTGCACAGATGGGATGAGCGGAATAGGTCCAGCCGTGGCCGATCGGGCCCATGGCGTCAGAACCCTGCACCAGCACGTTCCACATCTTCTCCGACACCACCGAGCCCGACAACGGGGCATAGGCTGAGGTCAGGCCCTTGGCGATGGTGATGAGGTCAGGCTTCATGCCGTAGTGATCGGAACCGAACATGGTGCCGAGGCGGCCGAAGCCGGTGACGACTTCATCGGCGACCAGCAGGATGTCGTACTTGTTGAGGACCGCCTGGATCTTTTCCCAGTAGGTGGCGGGCGGCGGGACGATGCCGCCGGTGCCGAGCGCGGGCTCGCCGATGAAGGCGGCAACCGTTTCCGGGCCCTCGGCCAGGATCATCTCTTCCAGCTTTTCCGCGCAATGGGTGGCGAACTGCTCTTCCGTCATGGAGCGGTCTTCGCGGCGGAAATAATAGGGCGCTTCGGTGTGCAGGATCGGCGCGCGCGGCAGGTCGAAGGCCTGATGGAAGGCGTGCAGGCCGGTGAGCGAGCCGGTCATCACGCCGGAGCCGTGATAGCCGCGCATGCGGGAGATGATCTTCTTCTTCTCCGGGCGGCCCAGCACGTTGTTGTAGTACCAGATGAGCTTGATGTTGGTCTCGTTGGCGTCAGAACCCGACATGCCATAGTAGACGCGGCTCATGCCTTCCGGCGCGCGGTCGATGATCATCTTGGAAAGCGTGATGTTGGCCTCGGTGCCGTGGCCGACATAGGCGTGGTAATAGGCGAGGTTCTTCGCCTGTTCGGCAATCGCTTCGGCAATGGCCTGACGACCGTAGCCGACGTTCACGCAGTACAGCCCGGCAAAGGCGTCCAGCGTCTTGCGGCCGGTGGTGTCGGTGATGTAGACGCCCTCGCCGTCACAGATGATGCGGTTCGGCATTTCGCCGCGCGCGTGCTGGCCCATGTGCGTGGACGGATGGAAGAAGTGATCGCGGTCCCACGCGGTCAGTTCATTGGAACGGTCGAGCATGATGTCGTGTCCTCAAGGGTTGGTGTTTGATCTGGGGTGTTTTTCGGGAAAACCGTCTCACGCCGCATCGCTGCACACGTATTTGAGCTCGGTGAAGGCTTCCATGCCATGGCGTGCGCCTTCGCGGCCCATGCCGGATTGCTTGGTGCCGCCGAAGGGGATGGGGGCGCCGGTGATCTTCACACGGTTGATGGCAACCATGCCGTAGTCCAGCGCGCGGGCGAGACGCCGCTGGCGGGCGCCGTTTTCGGTGACCACATAGGCGACCAGCCCGTATTCGGTGTCATTGGCGCGCGCGATGACCTCCGCCTCTTCGTCGAAGACGGCGACGGCGGCCACGGGGCCGAAGGTTTCCTCGTGCATGATGGCGGCGTCCGACGGCACATCGGCCAGAAGCGTCGGCTCCACGAAGAGCGGGCCTGCGGAATGAATGCCGCCGCCTGCCAGAACCCGCGCGCCGTGCATCCGCGCATCCTCGATATGTTCAAGCGCCTTGGCGACCGCGCGCTCATGCATCAAGGGTCCGATCTGGCTTTCCTCATCCAGACCGTTGGCGACCTTGAGCTTTCCCACCGCCTCGGCGAAGGCCGCGCAGAAGCGGTCATAGAGACCGCGCTGGACGAAGATGCGGTTGGCGGCGAGGCAGTCCTGACCGGAGGTCGCGAATTTTGCGTCAACCGCGATCTTCACCGCGCGTTCGAGGTCTGCATCGTCGAAGACGATGAACGGGGCGTGGCCGCCAAGCTCCATGACGAGACGCTTCATGGTCGGCGCGCATTGGGCGGCGATGCGCTGGCCGATGGCGGTGGAGCCGGTGAACGACAGGGCGCGCACACGCTGATCCTCGCAGATGCGGGCCACGATGGAGGACGCGCTGCCGGTCAGGATGTTGAAGACGCCTGCGGGCAGGCCTGCACGCTCGCCAAGCTCGGCCAGTGCGAGCGCCGAAAGCGGGGTTTGCGAGGAGGGATGGGCGACGACCGTGCAGCCCGCGGCAAGGGCGGCTGCGGCCTTGCGGGTGAGCATGGCGGTGGGGAAATTCCACGGGGTGACGAGGCCCACCACGCCGAGCGGCATGCGCTCCACCGACATGTGCGCGCCGGGAAGATGCGAGGTCACGCCCTCCACGTTCACGCGCTTTGCTTCCTCCGCGTACCACTCCACGAAGTCGGCGGCGTAATCGATCTCGCCGCGGGCTTCGGAAATCGGCTTGCCCTGCTCAAGCGTCATGATGAGGGCGAGGTCTTCGCGGTTCTCGGTGATGAGGTCGAACCACTTGCGCAAGATCTTCGCGCGCTCTCCCGGCAGGAGGGCGGCCCATGCGGGGAAGGCGGCTGCGGCGGCACCGATGGCGGCGTCGGTCTGGTCTTGAGACAGACCCGCGACCCATGCCAGCTCACGCCCCGTGGCCGGATCTTCCACGATGAAGCCGTTGCCTTCATCTCCGGCGGTCCATGCGCCGTCCACATAGGCGAGTTCGCGCAGGAGGCGGCGGTCGGAAAGCCGGTTGAGGGCTTCGTGATGGTCGCGACGGGCGACAATGGCGTTCATGGTCACTCCTCTGTGAAATGCACGGCGTTCGCGGTGCATGAGGTCTGGCCTTGGGGTGAATTGGGATCGACAAATGCCGTTATTGGCGTCACGGAAACCCGCCGCCGCTTTTGACCCATCATCGGGGCGAAGAATGAGAGAGAGGGGCTGTTCGCGTGCCGGGGAGAAGAAAATCAGGCTGCGCGCAGCCCGTGCCGGAGAGAATTTCTCTCTTTGACGCGCGCACTCAGGGCGCGGAGCGATGCGAGAAGAGACTCAGGCTGCGGGGATGAAAATTCAGTCCTGCTCGTTCAGCAGGCTATCGAGCGGCAGGGCCGTCTCGTCCTTCACCGTCTTGGTGACGATATAGGTGAAGTAGCGGTCGATGCCGATCTCGCGCTCCAGCATGGCGTCGACAAGGCGCTGATAGGCGTCGATATCGCGCGCGGTGACCTTCACCATGTAGTCGATGCCACCGCCGACCGACCAGCAGGAGACGATCTCCGGGATATCCTGGACGGCGCGCTCGAAACGGTCGAAGTCGGCCTGGCGGTGATTGGCGAGCGTCACTTCCATCAGGACGGTCGTGAAAGGCACCACGGATTTGAGGCTCAACCGCGCATGATAACTGGCGACCACCCCGGATTTCTCCAGCTTCGCCAGCCGCGTCCATGCGGGCGTGGGCGAGAGCCCGACCCGTTCGGCCAGTTTCAGCTTGGTGATGCGGCCATCGCGCTGGATCTCGGCCAGAATCTTCAGGTCGATTAAATCCAGTTTCATGTTGGAGGCCGTGCGCGCGGTGCGTGCCATGCGGGATCCGTGTGAGGGGCTTCAGGCAAGAAGCGTTGGAATGCAGATGACAATGCCAGAAAAAGATTGTCAATTGACCTGACTTCGATCTTTTATAGGTCATGACAATCTGGCGTCCCGATCCGGCCCTCCTTCGCCGACCCGCCTATCTCTCGCTGGCCGATCAGATCTGCCGGGCGATACAGGACGGCATTCTCACGAATGGCATGCAACTGCCGACGCACCGGCGGATGGCGGATGATCTTCATTTGTCGGTCCAGACGGTCTCGCGCGCCTATGAGGAACTGGGGCGGCGCGGGCTGATCGTGGGGGAAATCGGGCGCGGCAGTTTCGTCAACATGCCCCGGCGCGAGATGAAGCCGCCTTATCTGCCGGACCGGCTGGGCGAGGTGATCGACCTGTCGATCCTGAAGCCCGTGTGCGAGGAAATGCATGTGGAGCGCCTGAAGGGCGCGCTGACCTGGCTGGCCAACAACCTGCCCGACACGGCCGCCATTTCCTTCCGGCCAAACGGCATATTCGCCGCCCACATGGGGGCGGCGTCCACATGGTTGCGCCAGTGCGGGCTGGAGGTGTCGGGCCAGAACGTTCTCATCACCAACGGGGCGACGGGCGCGCTGACGGTGGCGATGATGAGCGTTGCGCCGCCGGGCTCCATGGTGGCGTGCGAGGCGCTGACGCACCATACGCTCACGCCCATGGCCTCCTATCATGCCTATACGCTGAACGCGCTTGCCATCGACGCGCAGGGGCTGATCCCGGATGCGCTGGACGAGGCGTGCCGGCAGGGCGCGATCCGGGCCGTGTTCCTCCAGCCCTCCGGCGTCAATCCGACGGCGACGGTGATGAGCGAGGAACGGCGGCGCTCAATCGCGGAGGTGGCGCGCCGTCATGACATCGCGATCATCGAGAACGATGTGCTGGGGCCGCTGATCGAGGATCGGCCCGCGCCCATTGCAGCGTTTGCGCCGGAGCGTACGCTTTATGTCACAAGCTTCACCAAGGTGACTCTGCCGGGGCTTCGTATCGGCTATCTCGTGGTGCCGGACCGCTTCGTGGCAGCCGCCTCCAACCGGCATCTCGTCTCCAACTGGATGGCGACGCCCATGGTTGCGGAAATCGCCCGCCACTGGGTGGAGGACGGCACCGCCATGGAACTGGTGCGCTGGCAACGCGGGGCGCTCGCGCGGCGTCACGCGATCGTGGAGGAAATGCTGGAGGGGGTGGACTACAGGACCAACCCCCAGGCGCTGCACGTCTGGTTGCCGCTGGACGAGGCGCGCACAGAGGAAGGCTTCGTCGCGCAGGCGCGGCTCATGGGGGTCGCAATCGCGCCCGGATCTGCCTTCCATGCCGGTGGCCAGCCGCATCCGCCCGCCACCAGAATTTCCATCGGGTCCACGTCGGAGGGTGAATTGCGCTCCGGACTTGGCGTGGTCGCCAGGCTGTTGCGCGGCGAGCAGGAAATCATGCTGCCCGCAATCTGACCGATTTGCCTGCTTCTGCATCAAATCCGGATCAATTGTCATGATATTATTTTATGCATTGACATGATATAAAGGCCGCCCCATCGTCATCCGCGTAGTTTTACCTGCCCGCAATCACTGCGAAAGACCGCGATGACCGAGCCGATATCCGAGCCCATTATCGAGATCGACGCGATCTCCAAAAGCTTTGGCGATTTCCAGGTGCTGAACGGGCTTTCGATGAAAGTCATGCCGGGTGAGAAGCTTGCGCTGATCGGGCCGTCCGGCTCGGGCAAGACCACCATTCTGCGTATCCTGATGACGCTTGAAGGCATCGACGGCGGGCATATCCGCATCGAGGGCGAAGAGCTTTATCACATGCCGGGCAAGGGCAATGGCGAGCTGGTGCCGGCGAGCGAGGCGCATCTTCACCGGATGCGACAGAAGATCGGCATGGTCTTCCAGCTCTTCAATCTCTTCCCGCACAAGTCGGTCATGGACAACATCACGCTGGCGCCGATGCTGACCAAGGGCGTGGCGAAGGCGGATGCGGAAAAGCGCGCCATGGAGCTGCTCGACATGGTCGGCATGGCGGACAAGGCCAGTGCCATGCCCGCGCAGCTTTCCGGCGGCCAGAAGCAGCGCATCGCCATCGCGCGTGCGCTGGCGTTGTCGCCGAAGATCATGCTGTTCGACGAGGTCACCTCCGCGCTCGATCCGGAGCTTGTGGAAGAGGTGCTGAACGTCATGCGCAAACTGGCGCAGGAGACGGACACCACCATGCTTCTGGTGACTCACGAGATGGGGTTCGCCCATGATTTCGCGGATCGGGTGCTGTTTTTCGACGGTGGCCGGATCGTGGAAGAGGGCGCGCCTGAGGAAATCTTCACGAACCCGAAGGAGGAGCGCACGCAGGCGTTCCTGAAGAAGATCATTGCCGCAGGGCATCGCGTCTGAAGCCTCGGGGCGGACGGCGCACATCACGAACGAAAAAACAAAAACAACAGACGCCACTTCACGAGAGGAGTTACAGATGAAAACCATCGGATGGATAGCCGCGGCCAGCGTTGCCGCGACCATGCTGGCCCAGCCCGTTCTCGCAGCGGATCTGGAACAGCTCAAGGAGCAGGGCTTTGCCCGTATCGCCATCGCCAACGAGCCGCCCTACACGGCTGTGGGCGCGGACGGCAAGGTGACGGGCGCCGCCCCCGACATTGCGCGCGAAGTCTTCAAGCGCATGGGCATCAAGGACGTTGTGGCCTCCGTGTCGGAATACGGCGCGATGATCCCCGGCCTTCAGGCCCGCCGTTTCGATGCGGTGACCGCCGGTCTCTTCATGAAGCCGGAACGCTGCGCGGCGGTTGCCTATTCGGAGCCGATCCTGTGCGACGCGGAAGCCTTTCTGGTGAAGAAGGGCAATCCGATGGGCTTCAAGAGCTTTGAGGACATCGCCAAGACCGAAGGCGCGAAAATCGGCGCGCCGGGCGGTGGCACGGAAGAAAAGCTGGCGCTGGACGCCGGTGTTCCGCGTGATCGCGTGATCGTGGTGCCGGACGGCCAGTCGGGCCTGAAGATGCTTCAGGATGGCCGCATTGATGTCTATTCGCTGCCGGTTCTCTCGCTCAACGATCTGAAGAAGAAGTCCGGCGACGACAGCATCGAGGTCTTCGCTCCGGTCGCGGGCGCGCCGGTCTATTGCGACGGTACGGCCTTCCGCAAGCAGGACACCGCTCTGCGCGACGCCTATGACAAGGTGCTGGCGGAGATGAAGGAATCCGGTGAATTCGCGAAGATCATCGAGCCCTACGGCTTCTCCGCCGCGGCTGCGAAATCCACGTCGCGCGAAAAGCTCTGCAAGGGCTGAGGATTACGGGCGGGCGGCTTCAGGGTCGCCCTGCTCATGTCTCACGGGGGTGAGGCGCGCCGGGTGTGTGGTTCGTCCGGCGTGTGGCGGGTGACCTGAGGCGGGTAGCCTGAGGTGGTGGCCCATCCTTCGAGACGCGTCCTCTCGGACGCTCCTCAGGATGACGTTGTGTTTGTTGCTGCATTTGCAAAAGCCAACACAACCGAAACGTCATTCTGAGGAGCCGTCGCAAGACGGCGTCTCGAAGGATGGGCCGCGCACTCCGTCCCCGGTTCCCGATTTTCCCCGTCCAACGATTGCCGTCCGGCGTTTCCCAATCGCCAAATGAGAGTGAACCGTCATGATCGACTGGTCCGGATATCTCGGCCTGATCTTTCAAGGAGCGCTGGTCACCGTCAAACTGACGGTGATGGGGTGTGCGCTCGCGCTGGTCATGGCGTTTCTGGCGGGGCTGGGGCGGCTTTCGAAGCATTTCGCGGTCCGCGCGCTTGCCACCGCCTATATCGAGTTCTTCCGCGGCACCTCGATCTTCGTCCAGTTGTTCTGGGCCTATTTCGTGCTGCCGCTTTTCGGCTTTGAGCTGTCGCCGCTTCAGGCGGGCGTGCTGGCGCTGGGGCTGAATGTGGGCGCTTACGGTGCAGAGGTCGTGCGCGGGGCGGTGCTTTCCATCGGCAAGGCGCAATATGAGGCCTGCGTGGCGCTGAACCTGACGCGCTTCCAGTGCATGCGCCACATCATCCTGCCGCAGGCGTTATTGGTCATGCTGCCGACCTTCTGCAACAACGCCATCGAGTTGCTGAAGGCGACGGCGGTCGTGTCGCTGATCTCGCTGTCCGACATGACCTTTCAGGCGCAGGTGGTGCGCGCGCAGACGGGCAGCACGCTGGTGCCCTTTGCGACCATCCTTGTCCTCTATTTCGTGATGGCATTTGTAATTTCCCGGTCCATTCGGGCGCTGGAGAAGCGCCTTGCACGCGGTCTCGACGGGGTGAGGGTCTAGGTCATGGAATGGGATTGGGATTTCGTACGCCAGATCATGCCGACCCTCATCGAGGGCGTGAAGATCACCATTCTGGCGACCCTGCTGGGCTCGGTCGTCTCCACGGTGGTGGGGCTGGCGATTGCGCTTCTGCGCCGCTCGCACGTTGCCGCGATTTCGCGCACCGTCGGTTTCATCGCGGAATTCATCCGCGGCACGCCGCTTCTCGTGCAGCTCTATTTCATCTTCTACGTCTTGCCGGACATGGGCATCCTGCTGCCGCCCTTGGTGGCGGGCGTGATCGGGCTTGGCGTGCACTACGGTACCTACACGGCGGAAGTGTACCGCGCTGGGATCGACAACGTGCCGCGCGGCCAGTGGGAAGCGGCGAAGGCCTGCAATCTCAACGGCCGTCAGACGTGGACGCATGTGATCCTGCCGCAGGCCATTCCGCCGATGATCCCGGCGCTCGCCAACTATTTCATCGCCATGTTCAAGGAGACGCCGCTTCTGTCGGTGATCACCGTGCTTGAACTGATGAACCAGGCCAAGAGCGTCGCCAACACCTACTATCGCTACGTGGAACCGATGACGCTCGTTGGCGTCTTCTTCCTCACGATCAGCCTGATTTCGGTTTTCCTGCTTCGCTATCTGGAGCGGCGTTACGGACGCATCGAGAGATGACAACGATCACCAGAGTGCCGGAGATCGGCCTCAGCGAGACGATCCCGGATTTCGACGAGCGCGCCATTGCCAAAAGGGTGGGGCTGGTGGTTCTGGCCACCGACCACACCAGCGAGGCCGACTATGCGCGCATGGTGGCGAGCGAGAGCATCGGCGTCTTCACCAGCCGGGTGCCTTACGCCAATCCGGTGACGCCGGAAAATCTCGCGAAAATGCAGCCGCGGCTGACGGAGGCGACCGGCCTGATCCTGCCGGAAGAGGATCTGGACGTTGTCTGCTACTCCTGCACCTCGGCCTCGGTGACGATTGGCGATGAGCCCGTGACAGCCGCCATTCAGGCGGCGAAGCCGGGCGTTCCGGTCGTCACGCCGCCGCTGGCGGCGACGCGCGGTCTGAAGGCGCTCGGTGTCTCGCGGCTTTCCATGCTCACTCCCTACACGCTGGAAACGAGCCGTCCGATGGCGGACTACTTCGCGGATGCCGGGTTCGATGTGGTGTCGCTTGCCTGCCTCGGGCTCGACGATGATCGGGTGATGGCGCGGATCACGGCGGCCTCGCTCAAACAAGCCGCGCGCGAGGCGATGTCCGAAGGCGCGGACGGGCTTTTCATTTCCTGCACGGCTCTGCGCTCGGCCCCGGTGGTTGCTGAAATCGAGGAAGATCTCGGCGTGCCGGTCGTGAGTTCCAATCAGGCAAGCGCATGGATGTGCCTGCGGCTCCTTGGGGAGGGGGCGCACAAGCCGGAATACGGGCGGCTGATGACGCTGGCTCTTCCGGATGAAATCGATGACGGGAGGATCAACCATGAGAGCCGTGAAGGTGACGCATGACGACCGACCGTCTCGGCCTGCCCGCGATCTATAGGGCGCGGCAGCGCATTTCCGGCCTCGTGCGGCGCACCGATTGCGTGGCCTCGCCGGATCTTTCCGCAATTGCGGGCCATCCTGTTTCCCTCAAGATGGAACACCGTCAGGCGACCGGCAGCTTCAAGCTGCGCGGGGCGTCCAACGCGGTCGCCTCCTTGTCCGCGGAAGAGCGCGCGCGCGGCGTGGTCACCGCTTCCACCGGCAATCATGGCCGGGCGCTGGCCCATGCCGCAAAGCGCGAGGGCGTTGCCGCGACCATCTGCATGTCGGACCTGGTGCCGCAAAACAAGCTCGATGAGATCGGCAGGCTGGGCGCGGAAATCCGCATCATCGGCAAGAGCCAGGACGATGCGCAGGTGGAGGTGGAGCGGCTCGTGTCCGAAAAGGGCATGGCGATGATCCCGCCGTTTGATGCGCAAGCCGTCATCGAAGGGCAGGGCACGCTCGGGCTTGAGATCATGGAAGATGAGCCCGAAACCCAATGCGTCGTGGTGCCGGTGTCCGGCGGCGGGCTGATTGCGGGTGTCGCGAGTGCGGTGAAGGCGATCAACCCGAAAGCGAAGATCATCGGCGTTTCCATGGAACGCGGGCCTGCCATGAAGGCGAGCCTCGATGCGGGAAAGCCGGTTCTGGTGACGGAAGAGGCTTCGCTCGCGGATTCGCTTGGCGGTGGTATCGGGCTCGACAACCAGTTCACCTTTCCCATGTGCCGTGCGCTCATCGATGAGCTGATCCTCCTCAGCGAAGACGAGATCGCAGCCGGTATCCGCCATGCCTACATGGTCGAGCGCGAGGTGCTGGAAGGCGCGGGCGCAGTTCCGATTGCGGCGCTTCTGGCGGGCAAGCTGACGCTTTCGGGCCCAAGCGTGTTTGTCCTTTCCGGTCGCAACATCGACATGGCGGCGCACCGCGAAATCGTCGGCACGGCGGAGGCAGGCGCATGAGGTCCATGTCGATCCTTACCGAGAGCGATCTGCACAAGCTTGTCACGCTGGATATGGAGGCGATCAATTGCGTGGAAGACGCCTTCCGCGCGCTCGCCACCAAGCCCGTCGCCATGCCGCCGATCCTGCGGCTCGATATTCCGGAGTTTCGCGGCGAGGTCGATGTGAAGACGGCCTATGTGCCGGGCATCGACAGTTTCGCGATCAAGATCAGCCCGGGCTTTTTCGACAATCCGAAGCTGGGCCTTCCAAGCGTCAACGGGCTGATGGTGTTGTTTTCATCGCGCACCGGCCTCGTGGAGGCGCTGCTTCTGGACAACGGCTATCTGACAGATGTGCGCACGGCGGCGGCAGGAGCCGTGGCCGCGAAATATCTGGCGCGCGAGGATGCGCGGGTCGCGACCGTATTCGGTGCGGGCGTTCAGGCGGGCCTGCAGCTTGAGGCGCTGAAGCTGGTGCGCCCCATCGAAGAAGCCCGCATCTGGGCGCGCGATCTGCAAAAGGCCGGGGCCAAGGCCGCGGAACTGACGGGCGTGCTCGGCATTCCGGTCACGGCGATTGCCGATCCGCGGAACGCTTGTGCCCGTGCGGATGTGATCATCACCACGACGCCGTCGGAGACCCCGCTCGTCATGGCCGGCTGGCTGGAACCCGGCCAGCATGTGACGGCGATGGGATCGGATGCGGAGCACAAGAACGAGCTTGAGCCCGCAAGCCTCGCCAGGGCCGATCTCTATGTGGCCGATAGCCTTTCCCAGACGCGGCGGCTCGGCGAACTCCACCATGCCATTGCCGCCGGGATTGTCTCCGCGGATCAGGGTTTCGCCCAGCTCGGCCAGCTTGTCGCCGGTCTGGAGCCGGGGCGGGGAAATGCGGCTGCCATCACCATCGCGGATCTGACGGGGACAGGCGTTCAGGACACAGCCATTGCGACCCTTGCAAGACAGCGGGCGACCGCTGCAGGGGCCGGAACTTCCTTTTCGAGTTGACGACCAGCGGCTGTTTGGCCGCGCCCTATCGAGGACAAGCCCATGACGGGTCCCAATCTGAAGTTCACGCGCGAGGAATATGCCGAGCGGCTCGCCAAGACACGACGCTCCATGGAGGCCAAGGGGATCGATACGCTGATTATCAGCGATCCTTCCAACATGGCCTGGCTCACCGGCTATGACGGCTGGTCGTTCTATGTCCATCAGGCGGTGGTCGTGCCCGGCGATGGCGAGCCGGTCTGGTTCGGTCGCGGGCAGGATGCCAATGGCGCGAAACGCACCACCTGGCTCTCCCATGACAACATCTCCGGCTATGCGGACCATTATGTGCAGTCCACCGAGCGTCACCCGATGGATCGTCTCAGCGAGATCCTGATCGAGCGCGGGCTCGACAAGGGCGTCATCGGCGTAGAGATGGACAATTACTGGTTCTCCGCAGCCGCCTTCGCCACGTTGAACAGGCATCTGTCGAATGTTTCCTTCACGGATGCGACTGCGCTGGTGAACTGGCAACGCGCGGTGAAGAGCGCGACCGAGATCGACTACATGCGCAAGGCGGCCCGCATTGTGGAAGCCATGCACCAGCGCATTCTCGACAAGGTCGAGGTGGGCCTGCGCAAGAGTGATCTGGTGGCGGAAATCTATGACGCGGGAACCCGCGGCGTGGCAGGTCCGGACGGCTGGATCGGCGGCGATTACCCGGCCATCGTGCCGCTTCTGCCGTCGGGTGCGGACGCCTCGGCCCCGCATCTGACATGGGACGACAAGCCCATGAAGGCGGGCGAGGGTACGTTCTTCGAGGTTGCTGGCTGCTACAACCGCTATCACTGCCCGCTGTCGCGCACGGTCTTTCTCGGCAAGCCCCCGCAAGAATTCCTCGATGCGGAAAAGGCGACGCTTGAGGGCATGGAGGCAGGTCTTGCCGCTGCAAAGCCCGGCAATACTTGCGAGGACATCGCCAATGCCTTCTTCGGCGTTCTGGCGAAATACGGGATCGTGAAGGACAACCGCACCGGTTATCCGATCGGGCTTTCCTATCCGCCCGACTGGGGCGAGCGCACCATGAGCCTGCGCCCCGGAGACAAGACGGTTCTGGAACCCGGCATGACCTTCCATTTCATGACGGGGCTGTGGCTGGAGACCATGGGGCTGGAGATCACCGAATCCATCCTCATCACGGAAACCGGCGTGGAATGTCTGGCCGACGTTCCGCGCAAGCTCTTCGTGAAGGACTGACGCCCATGACAGGCATGCTTTCCGCGCCGCTGCTTGCGGCTTCCCCGGTGACGCCGACGGTCGATTTCGACCAGCCCGGCGTGCAGCACGGCGCGTTGCGTCTGCCCTACAGCCGGGACGATTCCGCCTGGGGATCGGTGATGATCCCGGTCTGCGTGATCAAGAACGGGGAGGGCCCGGTGGCCCTTCTCACCGGCGGCAATCACGGCGACGAATACGAGGGGCCGCTGGCGCTTTTCGATTTCGCCAACAGTCTGAAGCCGGATCAGGTCAACGGCACGGTGATCATCATCCCGGCGATGAACTATCCCGCCTTTCAGGCCGCAACCCGGACCTCGCCTATCGACAAGGGCAACATGAACCGGGCCTTCCCCGGGCGGCCCGACGGCACGGTCACGCAGAAGATCGCGGATTATTTCCAGCGCCATCTTCTGCCGCGCGCCGACCTCGTCTTCGATTTTCATTCCGGCGGGCGCACGCTCGATTTCCTGCCCTTCTGTGCGGCGCATCTGCTTGATGACAAGACGCTGGAAGCCCGCGCCATGGCGACGGTGGAGGCCTTCGGGGCACCCTATTCCATGCGGATGCTGGAGATCGATTCCGTCGGTATGTACGACACGGCGGCGGAAGAGATGGGCAAGGTCTTCGTCACCACCGAGCTTGGCGGCGGCGGCACGGCGCGCGCCTCCACGGTGCGCATTGCGCGGCAGGGCATTCTCAATGTCCTGAAGCACACCGGTATTCTGGAGGGCGAGCCGGTGGCGACCGAAACCCAGTGGCTCGACATGCCGTCGGATGAATGCTTCTGCTTCTCGCAGGACGAGGGGCTGTTCGAGACCATGGTGGATCTCGGCGAGCCGGTGGAAAAGGACGAGGTGGTCGCCCGCGTCCATCCGATCATCCGCACGGGCAATGCGCCCTACGAGATCCGGGCAGGTTTTTCCGGCATCCTGTCGGCGCGCCATTTCCCCGGCCTCATCAAGGCGGGCGATTGCGCGGCAGTGGTGGCCGTAAAGGTGGACTGAGCCGGCTCGACTGACGACGGTCCGACAATCGGTGCCTCCCCTGCCTTCACGACGGGCAAGGGAGGCATTGTTGTTTTTGCGTGGTATCGGTTTTTGCGGGGGTGGCCTATCAAGACAGGCCAAGGACATGCGGCAGGATCTGAAATGAAGCGGATCATCATCGGGATAAGCGGCGCATCGGGCGCGATCTACGGCATTCGCGCGCTGGAATTGTTGCGCGAGATGCCGGACGTGGAGACCCACGCGGTTGTCTCGCCGTCGGCCATGGCGACCATCGGCGCGGAAACCGATCTCACCCGCGACGACCTGAAACGTCTCGCGGACGTGTTGCACGATTTCTACGACGTCGGGGCATCTCTCGCCTCCGGTTCGTATCGCACGATGGGCATGCTCGTTGCTCCGTGTTCCATCAAGACGCTCAGCGGGATCGCCAATTCCTATTGCGACAGCCTGATGGTCCGGGCGGCCGACGTGTGCCTGAAGGAGCGTCGGCGGTTGGTGCTCATGGTGCGCGAGACGCCGCTTCATGCGGGGCATCTGGACCTGATGAGCCGGGTGACCGTGGCGGGAGGGGTGATCATGCCGCCGGTCCCGGCCTTCTATGTGAAGCCCGCATCTCTGGAGGAGATGGTCACGCATACGGTGGCGCGGGCGCTGGATCTCTTCGATATCGAGGTGCCCGGGATTTCGCGCTGGAAAGACGGGTAGGGGCGGGACTTGAGGGTGCCGCCCATCCTTCGAGACGGCCTGCGGCCTCCTCAGGATGACGTTGAATGTGGGGCTTGTTTCTTGAAGACGATCAACACGATAACGTCATCCTGAGGAGCCTGCGCCAGCAGGCGTCTCGAGGGATCGGCGGCTTGCTCGAAACCACCGCAAACGCTTTCCCGAATGTCGTGGTCTACTGCCGGTGCGCGTCCTGGCGCAGGCATTCCAGAAGGTCGGACTGGCGGACCATGCCGAGTACCTTCTCGCCCTCGCGCACGAAAACCGGCTCACCGGTCTCCAGGCACATGTCGATGAGATCGCGCACCGGCGTGCGGGCGGCGCAGGTGGGGTTGCCGTTCAGCTTCGCGCCTGCCGTGTCCACCATCACGTCACGCGCGCGCAGCACGTTGAGCGGGTTCATGTGGGCGACGAAATCGGCCACATAGTCGGTCGCGGGTTTGCGCACGATCTCCTGCGGCGTGCCGAGCTGCACGACGCGCGCGCTTTCCATGATGGCGATGCGGCTGCCGATCTTCACTGCTTCGTCCAGATCGTGACTGACGAAGATGATGGTGCGGTTGAGCTTGGCCTGAAATTCCAACAGCTCGTCCTGAAGACGACCTCGGATGAGCGGGTCGAGCGCGGAAAAGGGCTCGTCCATCAGGAGGACCGGAGCGTCGGTGGCGAAGGCGCGCGCAAGGCCGACGCGCTGCTGCATGCCGCCCGAAAGCTCATGGACCGGATTGTCGGCCCATTCGCTCAGGCCCACCAGATCGAGCTGGGCGCGGGCGCGTTCCTCGCGCTCTGCCTTTGCCACGCCGGACAGCTCCAGCGCAAAGCCGACATTTTCCAGAACCGTGCGCCAGGGAAGCAGCGCGAATTGCTGGAAGACCATGGCGATGCGCGTGCGACGAAGATGGCGCAGGCGTTCCCCGGAGCATTTGGCCGGGTTGACCCGTTCGTCGCCGTCGCGCACCAGAACCTTGCCGCGGATGACCGGGTTCAGTCCGTTGACGGCGCGCAAAAGCGTGGATTTGCCGGAGCCGGAAAGCCCCATCAGCACCAGAACCTCGCCCTCGTGAACGTCGAAGGTCGCGCCCGTCACGCCGACGACCTGATTGGTGCGCGCCTGTATCTCGTCGCGGGTCAGGCCCTCGTCGATGAGCGGCAGGGCGCGTTTGGGCTGGTTGCCGAAGACGATGTCGACCGACTGGAAGCTTACGACCGGGTCGCTGTCGCCGTTGAAATCTTGCATGGCCATGTCAGCGGTCCGTCTTTCCGTCGCTTGTCTTGAGGAAACGGTCGAGCATGATGGCGATCATGACGATCGCCAGCCCGACCTCGAAGCCCTTGGCGATATTGACCTGATTGAGCGCGCGAAGCGTCGGCACGCCGAGCCCGTCGGCGCCCACAAGGGCGGCAATCACCACCATCGACAGCGACAGCATGATGGTCTGGGTGAGGCCCGCCATGATCGAGGGCATCGCATAGGGCATCTCGATCTTCCACAGAAGCTGCCAGGGCGTTGCGCCGAAGGCCTGCCCCGCCTCGATCAGCGGTTTGGGCGTGGAGGAAATGCCGAGCCGGGTCAGCCGGATGGGGGCGGGAATGGCGAAGATCACCGTGGCGATCAGGCCCGGCACCATGCCGAGGCCGAAAAGGATCAGTGCGGGGATCAGGTAGACGAATGTCGGGATCGTCTGCATCAGGTCGAGCACCGGGCGCAGCACCGCGTAGAAGGTGTCGGAGCGCGCGGACAGGATGCCGATGGGAATGCCGACGATCATGCACAGGACGGAGGAGGAAATGACCAGAGACAGGGTCTCCATGGTCTCTTTCCAGTAGCCCTGATTGAACACGAAAAGCAGGGCGAGCGCGGAATAGAGCGGGAACTGCCAGTTGCGGCGCACCAGCCATGCCAGCGCAGCGGTGGCCAGAATGACCACAATGGGAGGCGGGCCGAGCAGGACCCACAGGAGCTTGTCGATCAGGTAGGAGAGAAGCCACGCGATTCCATCGAAGAAGCCGGCGGCATTGTAGGTCAACCAGTCAACGAACCAGCTTACCTGTGTTCCGATATCCAGCTTGTGCTCGGCTATCCAGTTCATGCGATCCAGGTCTTCTTCTTCGACTTGCGGGCTTCGTCAGATGCAGAACCGGCGCGCAACCGTCAAAGGCGCGCGCCGGGATGTCTTGAACCTCAGAGGCCGAGGGCCGCCTTGACGGCGGGAAGGGCTTCCTTGCCGTCAAGGGTGGTCACGCCGTCGAGCCAGGCGTCGAGAACGCCGGGATTGGCGGTCAGCCATTCCTTGGCCGCGGGACCTGCGTCCTTGCCGTCATTGAGGATCGCGCCCATGATCTCGTTTTCCATCTTGAGCGAGAATTCGAGGTTCTCCAGCAGCCTGCCGACATTCGGGCATTCCTGCATATAGCCTGCGCGCACATTGGTCTGCACGATCGCGCCACCATAGTTCGGACCGAAAACGTCATCGCCGCCAGCCAGATATTCCAGCTCGAAGTTGGAGTTCATCGGATGCGGCTCCCATCCGAGAAACACGATGTCCTTGTTGCGGCGAACCGCGCGGCGGACCTGCGCGAGCATGCCCTGTTCGGAGGACTCAACCATGCTCAGTCCGGACAGGCCGAACTGGTCGCCCTCGATCATGCTGAGGATCAACCGGTTGCCGTCATTGCCCGGCTCGATGGCGTAGATCTTGCCGTCCAGATCATCGGCGAACTTCGCGATGTCCTGAAAGGTCTTGAGGCCCTTCTCGAAGGTGTATTTGGGAACGGCGAGCGTGTATTTCGCACCTTCCAGATTGGTGCGCACGATCTCAACCGAGCCCTCGTCGCGATAGGGCGCAATGTCGGCCTCCATGGTCGGCATCCAGGTGCCGAGGAAGACGTCGATGTCCTTGTTCTTCAGGGAAGCGTAGGTCACCGGCAGGGAGAGGAGCTTGATGTCCGGCTCGTAGCCCAGGGCTTCCAGAACGGTGGAGGCGGTTGCCGTGGTGGCGGTGATATCGGTCCAGCCCACGTCGGAGAAGCGGACGGCCTTGCAGGCGTCATTGGCGGCAGAGGCAGAGCCGGCCATTCCCACACAGAGAGCCGCGGCAGTGGCCAGGGCGGAGACCGTTCTGGTGAGGGTTCGCACGGTCGTTCGTCCGCGGGCCTGATTGGCGGCTTGGCTCGTCTGGGTCTGCATCGATGACATCTCCTCGGTTGCTTGTCGATTGATTCCGGTCTTGCGCGCGCAGCGTGAATTCCTGGTCTCACGCATCGCCGCGCGTCGGGTATCTCCGCTCCGGGCTGCCTGATCTCAGGCAGCGGTCTTTTGCCCGGAGGCTGGCGGCGCCTTTGCGGCACGCAGGGTCGGGCGGTTTTGCGTTGCCGGGCGCAACGCTTACGGGATTGGCCCCGCGCGCCGACGCGGGATCTGGGACGCCAAGGGATGACACGTTGAGCCTCCGGCAGGCCCGTAAGGCGCCAGAGGGAATGCAACGAAAGCGGACTTTGGCAAAAGCCCCCCTCAGCGGTTCCCCCGTTCAGGCCGGTTCCGACCGGCAAACAGGGGCGGGGCTGAGATTGCGCGTTTTAACGGGCGCGCACAAGCGGCACGGACGCCGCAGCGGCGGGCAAAGTTCTCCGTTGTCAGTGTATCCACCGGAATCGGCGTATCCACCAAACCAAAAAGGCTCTGCACTGTGCCTTCGTGCCCGAGATCCGGCAAATGTGCCTGCCCCGCAAGACTCGCCTCTCGGCATGCCCGTGTTGCGATTTGGGCAAACCCGCGGGGGTGTCCCGTCGGATCCCGGTCACTCCGCCACAGGGGAAACGGGTCTGTCTCTCAAGGACATGCATGCATGTCCGAGCGCTTGCGAAACCCGTCAGCCCGAGCGGCGACTGTCTGCACTTAAGCACTTATGCCGGAACGATGCAATTTTTATTGATTGAGCATTCAATAAAAAATAAGTTCCGGAAAGCCTCGGGAAAATGGTCATGCCCAAAATCGGAATGGAAGGCGCACGGCGACGTGCACTGATCGCGGCCACGGTGGAGGCAATCCACGAACGTGGATTCTGCGATGCCACGGTGGCCGACATCGCGCGTCGGGCAGGCGTTTCCGGCGGATTGGCGCTGCATTATTTCGGCTCCAAGAAGGCGCTTCTGACGGCGACGATGGGTCATCTGCTGATCGATCTGTCCCAGGAACTGAAGGCGCGGCGCGAGATGGCGCTGGGTCCGCGGGCGCGAATTTCCGCGGTGATCGGGGCGAGCTTCTCCCCCGACCAGTTTCAGGCACAGGTCGTCTCCGCCTGGCTCGCCTTCTATCTGCAGGCGCAGACCGATCCGGAGACGCAGCGTCTGCTGCGGGTCTACCACCGGCGGCTCATCTCCAATCTGACGCATGAATTCCATGCGCTCGTGACAGGGGAGGCGCCGCAATCCGGTCGCGGGCGCAGGGCCGCGCGGCGGGCAGCGGAAGGAACGGCGGCGCTGATCGACGGTCTGTGGTTGCAGCGGGCGCTTGCAAGGGGGGTGTCGGACGCCCGTTCCGCCATCCGCCTCGTGGAGGACTACGTGGAGCGGCAGGTCGAGGCGGCCCGATGCGCGGGAGATGCAGATGCTGACGATGCCGATACGGACAGTGGAACAGTGAGTGACATGTGAACAGGTACGATTACATCATCGTCGGTGCGGGTTCCGCCGGCTGCGCCCTTGCGGCGCGCCTGAGCGCGGATCCGAAGAACTCGGTGCTGGTTCTGGAATTCGGGGGCTCCGATGTCGGACCCTTCATCCAGATGCCGGCGGCGCTTTCCTATCCGATGGGCATGAAGGTCTACGACTGGGGCTTTGAGAGTGAGCCGGAGCCGCATCTGGGCGGGCGCGTTCTCCAGACGCCGCGCGGCAAGGTGCTGGGCGGGTCGTCTGCGGTCAACGGCATGGTCTATGTGCGCGGGCACGCCGAAGATTTCGACACGTGGGAGCGGATGGGCGCGAAGGGCTGGGATTTCGCCTCCGTCCTTCCCTATTTCCGCCGGATGGAAGCGAGTCACGGCGCGACGAGCGACTGGCGCGGGGCCGACGGCCCGGTGCATGTGACGCGCGGCGCGCAGGCCAACCCGCTTTACGCCGCCTTCATCGAGGCGGGGAAGCAGGCGGGCTACGGCGAGACGGAGGATTACAACGGCGCGCGCCAGGAAGGCTTTGGCGCGATGGAGATGAACGTCTGGCAAGGCAAGCGCTGGTCCGCCTATGACGCCTATCTGAAGCCGAACCTTTCACGCAAGAACCTGACCGTCATCTCCCGCGCGCTGGTGCGCCGCGTGGTCATGGACGGCACGCGGGCTGTCGGCGTGGAATACGCCAGGGGCGACGCGGTGCATACGGTGCTGGCGGAACGGGAGGTCATTCTCGCAGCCTCCTCCATCAATTCGCCGAAGCTCCTGATGCAGTCGGGTATCGGCAATGTGGAAGATCTGAAGCAGAACGGCATCGTGCCGGTGGTCCATCGCCCGGGTGTGGGGCAGAATCTTCAGGATCATCTGGAGGTTTATGTCCAGCAGGCCTGTATCCAGCCGATCACGCTCTTCAAGTACTGGAACCTGATGGGCAAGGCGAAGGTGGGCGCGCAGTGGCTCTTCACCCGAACCGGCATCGGCGCGTCCAACCAGTTTGAAAGCTGCGGCTTCATCAGGTCGGCGGCGGGTGTCTCCTATCCCGATATCCAGTTCCACTTCCTGCCCATGGCGGTGCGTTATGACGGGCAGGCAGCCGCCGAAGGCCACGGCTTTCAGGCCCATGTGGGGCCGATGCGCTCGCCCTCGCGCGGAACCGTCACGCTTTCCGGCCCGGACCCGGATGCAAAGCCGACGGTGCTATTCAACTACATGAGCACGCCGGAGGACTGGGATGATTTCCGAAAGGCCGTCCGTCTGACGCGCGAGATCTTCGCCCAGCCCGCCTTCGAGCCCTATCGCGGCAAGGAAATCCAGCCCGGCGACGACGTCCAAAGCGACGAGGCGCTGGACGACTTTCTGCGCGAGAACGTGGAAAGCGCCTACCATCCCTGCGGCTCCTGCATGATGGGCGATCGGGACGACCCGATGGCTGTTGTGGACCCGGAAGGCCGGGTGATCGGCGTGGAAGGATTGCGCGTTGCCGACAGCTCGATCTTTCCGCAGATCACAAACGGCAATCTCAATGCACCGGCCATCATGGTCGGTGAAAAGATCGCCGATCATATTTTGGGCAAGAGCTTGCCGCGCGCAGAAAATGTGCAGATGTGGTCGCATCCGGATTGGCAGAATGCGCAGCGATAGACGTAATCGTTGAACCACGCAAAACTTGGCATTTCCACAATGGCAGTCATCGGTTACTGCTAGGATGCGACGCTTCCGGCGAAAGTTGCGAAGCGTTGCCCCACGGGGGCCTGCGTTGCGGGTCCGTTACCGGTTTTTTCAGTTGTATTCGCCAGTCTTCCTTTGGATGTCGCCATTCCATTGGATCGCGCCTGTCTGGGGCGGCAGGGGGCTGGCCGGAGCGAGCGGACCTTATCGTCGAGGGCCTGCGCGCTTCTTCGCGACGCCCCCGGGGTCCGATTTGAAGTCACAAAGCAAATAAGAACAGGAAACGCTCATGCGTGCACAGCCCGAAGCCTCCCATTTCATTCACGGGATCTATCGTGAAGAGACGGAAGGGCCCGAATTCGACAGCCTCTATCCCGCGACCGGCGAAGTGATCGCCCGTGTGCGCGCGGCACGCGAGGCGACGGTGAATGTGGCGGTGGCGTCTGCGCAGACGGGGCAGAAGGAATGGGCGGCGACGCCTGCCATCGAGCGCGGGCGCATCCTGCGTCGGGCGGCGGAACTCCTGCGCGAGCGTAACCGCGAGCTTTCCGAGCTTGAAACGCTGGATACCGGCAAGGCGCTTCAGGAAACGCTGGTGGCGGATGCGGCCTCTGCGGCTGAATGCTTCGACTATTTCGGCGCGCTCATCCCGACGCTTTCCGGCGAACATATCGATCTGGGCGGGCCGTTCGCCTATACCCGGCGCGAACCGCTGGGCGTATGCGTCGGCATCGGCGCGTGGAACTATCCGATCCAGATTGCGGGCTGGAAGGCGGCGCCTGCGTTGGCCTGCGGCAATTCGATGGTGTTCAAGCCCTCGGAAGTCACGCCGCTTTCGGCCCTGAAACTGGCGGAAATCCTGATCGAGGCGGGCGTACCGAAAGGCGTCTTCAACGTGGTACAGGGCGACGGGGAGACCGGGCGGTTGCTTGTAGGCCATTCCGCCGTGGACAAGGTATCGCTGACCGGGTCCGTTCCCACCGGCTCCAAGGTGGCGGCTCTTGCGGGCGAGGGTCTGAAGAAGACCTCGCTTGAACTTGGCGGAAAATCGCCGCTCGTCATTTTCGAGGACGCCGATCTCGACGATGCGGTCTCCGGCGCGATGCTGGCGAATTTCTATTCCACCGGCCAGATCTGTTCCAACGGCACGCGCGTCTTCGTGCAGCGCTCCATCCGAGAGGCTTTCGTGGAGAAGCTGGTGGAACGCACGCGGCGCATGGTGATCGGCGATCCGATGGATGAGGCGACCCATATGGGGCCGCTGATCTCTGAGGCCCAGTACGACAAGGTGCTGTTCTACATGCGGCTCGGCCAGGCGGAAGGTGCGGATCTCGTCTATGGCGGCGATGTTGCGCTGGTCGATGGGTTCACTGATGGCTGGTGGGTGAAGCCGACCATCTTCACCGATGTGGCCGACAACATGCGCATCGCGCGCGAAGAGATTTTCGGCCCCGTCATGTGCGTCTTCGATTTCGACGACGAGGAAGAGGTGGTCGAGCGCGCCAACGACACCGAATTCGGGCTGGCCGCGGGAGTCTTCACGAAGGACATCACGCGGGCGCACCGGGTCGTTTCTCAGCTCAAGGCGGGCACCTGCTGGATCAACAATTACAACCTGACGCCGGTCGAGATGCCCTTCGGCGGCGTGAAGAAATCCGGCATCGGCCGCGAGAACGGCAAAGCTGCGATTGAAGGCTATTCGCAGGTAAAGGGCATCTATGTCGAGAGCGGGCCGGTCGATTGCCCGTATTGAACCGGAAAAGGTTTTCAGACTGAAAGAGGTCCGGGCAGTTCATGGAACGTGGCGCCTGGGCAGACTTTCTTCGCGATCTCGCAAAGGTGACGGTGGTGGGTCAGATAGATGACCTGCCCGCTTTGCGCCATTCCCGCCAGAAGCCGGATCGTTTCCAGCGCGCGCTCGTCGTCGAAGGTTTCAAGGATATCGTCGGCCACAAAGGGCAGGCTCTGCCGGGTGGCGACGAACTCGTGATACCCGGCGATGCGCAGGGCCAGATAAAGCTGGAACTGGGTGCCCTTGGACATCTCGGTTGCAAGCTTTGAGCGGCCCGCGTGATCGAGCCCGATCAGCACTTCCCTGTCGCCGTCGGCCTGTGTGGTGAGCCCGGAATAGGCCCCGTTGGAAATCTCCGCAAAGGACCGGCTGGCGCGCTCCATCATCGAGGATCGGTGGCGTTCGCGATAGGCGCGCAGCGCCTGTTCAGCCGCCAGAATGCCCGCCTGAAGGCGCAGCCATGTGCGCGCCTTTTCCTCGATCTGGAGAAGAAGCGTCTGGCGCGCTTCCTCCACGCGGGCGACCGCATCGTCGCCGCCGACGGATTTCAGCGCGTCCTCGGCCTTCGTCCATGCCGCATAAAGCTCGCGGGTGCGCTGCTGGGAGACCTCTGCCATCTGGCGCTTTTCCTCGCGCTCAAGGCCGAGGCCCGCCGGATCGACCGCATCGAGCAGGCTTTCCGCCTCGCCGATATCGGCAAGGGAGAGACCGGAGAGGATTTCGCGCTCAAGATCGGCTGTATCGCGGGTGAGGGTCGCGCGGCGGGAAAGATCCTCCAGCGCCTTGCGCACATCCTCAAGATTGTCCGCGCCGAAATGGGACGTCATCTCCTGCTTGCGGCGGGTGAGGCTTTCCAGTTCGGTGGCGATGCTGCGTTCGTTTGTGAGGCCTTCCTCTCGGCGCACTTCAAGCTCGGTGCGTTTTTCACGCGCCTTGCGGGCGGTCTCAAGACGCTCGGTGAGCAGGCGCGCGGCCTCAAGCGGATCGGGGACGGGGGTGAGGCCAAGATCATCGGCAAGGGTTTTGGCTTCTTGCGCAAACGCGGTTGCGGCGACCTCGATTGCCTCGATGCGGCGCATCTGGTCGTCGCGCGCTTCGAGAGCGGGGCCGAGATTTGCAAGCCGGTCGAGAAGGGCACGCACGACTTCGGGGGCTGGGATCTCGTTCTCACCGAACCAGCAGCGGGTGCAGGTCTCCTGCCATTCGGTCGCCCAGCCAGCTTCTTGCGCCTCGGCCGCCTCAAGCGCCTTGCGGCGGCGCTCGGCCTGCGCGGTGTGGTTTTCAACATCGGCGCGCAGGCGGGAAAGTTGCGCCTGTGTTTCCGTCAGGGTGTCCGCCGCTTCGATGAGGACTTCCAGCGGAGCGTCGGGGCTTGCGGGAGCCCCGGCTTTGCCGAGTGCGGCGGCGAGGCGGTCGCGCAGGGTCTTGCCGTCCTCGGCAGCCTGACGGCGCTCCGTATCCGCCTCCTGCAACCGGGCGCGCAGTTCTAGCGCCGCGGTCCTGTTGGCGGTCCATGTCTCAAGGCTTGCGAGCGAGAGTGTGCAAAGGGCGGGATCGGCGTTTGAAAGCGCGGTCTCGATGCGGGCCTGAAGCTCGGTCTCGCGTTTGGTCGCCGCTTCCAGTTGGCGGGCTGTCTCTTCCATCTCGCCGGACAGGCCCGCGATCTCGGTCGTCAGGGCGATATGGCGGGCGCGGGTTTCAGACTGGGCGAGACGGGCTGCGGTCAGACGGTCGTCGGCCTCAAGCGCCTGCTGGAACCGGTCGGCGCTGTCGGCATCGAGCGCGGTGCGGTGGGCCTGCCATGCCTCATCGCGGGTCTTGCGGGTGCGGGCGACTTCCGCGTCATCGAAGAGACCGGCGCTCTCTTCAAGGGCGGTGCGTTCTCCCTCAAGGCGGGCGTGCCTGCGGGAAAGCTCGTCCCCTTGCTGCTCGATCAGGCGGCGGTCCTCGGCAAGGCGATTGCCGGTCGTCTTCCAGTCCGCGATATCGGCGGGATCGGGAGGCGCGATCCGCGCCAGAGCCTCGCTGTCGCCGTTCCAGGGGGCAAGGCCCGCAAGGCGTTCGTCAAGCTGGGCGCGCAAGGCGGAAATCTGGCGTTCCGCATGGCGCAGGCGGGCGGCGTGATCGCTTGTGCGCAAGGCGTTGAGGCTTGCGTTTACGGCACCCAGACCCTCGGCCGAACGGGTGTCGCCGCCAGCGGCCTCGAACGCTTCGCGTGCCTTTTGTGCAGCCTCCTCGGCGGATGCGCATTCCTGCCTTGCGGCTGCAACCTGCGAGGCGATGCCGGAACGGGTCTCCATCAATTTGCGCAACTGGGCGGCCAGCGCGGCGGGCACCAGAAGGCGGGCCGGATCGGCCTCGGAGGATTGATCCAGTTCGCGCAAGGCATGCCCGATGCGGGCCTCGGCCTGATCGAGCTTCTGTTTTTCGTCCGGCAGGTCGCGGCTGGCTGCGCGCTGGCGGGCGGAAAGCTCCGAGAGCGCATCGATGCGGGCGGCGCGCTCAAGGGCCGCGTCGTCGATTTCGATTGCCTCGATGGCGGCCGCAAGTTCGGCGAGGCTACGCGCGGCGGTGTCCTTGCGCTCGCTCAGGAGCACCTCGTTGCGGATCAGGGCTGGCAGGTCCTCGGCCCAACCGGCGGGGGCCTCGGGCAGGGCGTCGAGCGGTTGAAGCTTGGCGCGCAGCTCTCTCAAACGGGCGAGCCGGGGAAGGGCTGCAAGCCAGGTCTCGATTTCGCCAAGGCGGGCGGTGAGGCCGCTGCTTTCGGAAAGCGCCTGCTTGTAGGTTTCTTCGCTGGCGTCGCGTTCCTCGCTCAGGCGGCGATAGGCTGAGGCGGCGGTGTCCAGTTCCTTTCGCTTCTCGCCCAGATCGTCGAGCGCCTTGCGCAGGGTGCGCAACTCGCTGTTTCGCGCGTTCTTGCGGTGGATTTCGCCCGCCTCGTCGCGCAGGGACTTCAGCCCTTGCGAGAAGGCGGCGAGACCGGAACTTGCCGAAAACAGCATCTGCCCGAGATCGCCCTCGCTGGCGAGAATGGCGTTGCCGCCCGCTTCCAGCGTCTCGTCATCGAGCGAGAACATGGTGCGGTAGGCGTCGCGATCGACACCGCCGAGCGCGCCCTGCAACAGCCCTTCCGGCAGCGCGAGACCTCCGTCGTCCAGCAGGCTCTGGCTCTGTTTCTTGATGCGGGCGAGTTCCTGCGCACCGTCGCCAAGGGCAAGGCGCGCGCCGATGCGCATGGTGGGGTAGGGATGCAGGAAATTATAGGCGGAGCGGGGCTCGATGCCGAAAAGCAGATCGAGCCAGGCGTTGAAGAGCGTGGACTTGCCCGCCTCATTGGGGCCGAAGACGACATGGAAATCGGGCGTCTCGTCACCGGGCGCGCGGGTGCCGAAATCGAGCGTGTGATCGGTGAATTTGCCATAGCGGATGAGGTCGAGGCGTTCGATGCGCATCAGCTCTCTACCCCTTCCGCATCCGATCCGGAGGTCGTCTGCAATCGGGCGAGAATGTCATCCGCTCCCTCGCGCGCCAGTGCGGCAAGGGTTGCCTCGTTCTCCGCCTCATCCTCCCCGAAGGCGGCGCGGACCTCGCCGGGAAGCTGGCTCATGAGATCGCGGGAAAGCTCGGAAAGCGCCTCGCGGTAGCCGGGGCTTTGCATGACCTCATCGAGGATCAGCGAGCGCAATTCATGGACCGGCGCGCCGGTCTCCTCCGCATTGGCCGGGTCGAGGCTTGCAGGCGGGGGGGCGGTGTTGGCGATCTTGTCGATCCACGTCTTGCCGATGCTGGCGGCCTGTGCTTCCGCCTCGCCCAGAAGAAGATCCGCGTCGCGCCTGAGCCGCCAGCTGAGCGGGGTCTCGCCGGAGATCTCAAGCCGCGCGACGAGGTGGTCGCATTCGGCCTCGCGGCGGGCATTGCGCAGGGCGCTTCCCATCGCGTCGATGGCCGCGGGCCAGTCATTGAGGCCGGTCAGATCGAGGCTGACGCGCTCGAACTGAGCGATGGCGGTAACGCGGGGCTCGATGATGAGCGTCCGGTCATCGGCGATGGTGACGAGGCTCACCGTGCCGGCACCCGCCTCGCCGATATCGCGGCCCTGTGGGATGCCGGGCATGACGATGGAGCCTTTCGCCCCTTGCACGGAGCGCTGATGGATGTGGCCGAGCGCCCAGTAATCGAAGCCCAGTGCATCAAGCTCACCCGGCTGGCAGGGGGCATAAGGGTCATGGCCCGGCGCACCGCCGAGGCTCGTGTGCAGCATGGCGATGTTGACCGCGCCCGGAACCGCCGGGCGGAACTTGTCGAGCAGGCTTTCCGGCGCATGCGGGTTTGAAAAGCTGATGCCGTGGATCGCGACCTCGAAGGGCGCATCCGCCTCCACGTTCACGGCTTCGGCGCGGCCTGAGAAGGTCTTCACGCTTTCCGGCAGCGTCAGTTCGCGGGTGATGCGCGACATGGCGTCGTGATTGCCGCGAATGAGGAAGGTCCGGATGCCCTTTTCATCGAGGCGGGCAAGCTCGGTTGCCAGAAAGACCGCCGTCTTCATGGAGGTTTGCGAGCCGTCATAGAGATCGCCCGCGATCAGCAACGCATCGACGTCTTCCTCGATGGCGAGATCGACGGTGCGGGAAAAGGCGGCGCGGGTGGCGGCTCCGATCAGCGCGCCCAGATCCGCATTTCTCAGCGCCAGCGATTTCAGCGGCGAATCGAGGTGGACGTCGGCGGTGTGAATGAAGCGGAACGGCAAGGGCGGCGGGCCTTTTCGGGGCTGGAAGGGTCTCGTGCAAAAGGGCTGCAAGAATGATCTTCGATGGTCATTTCTAGCCGGGTTCGACCTCGCGTGAAAGTCGGGCAGGCGGGAGGCTGGTTGTTCTTCGCCGGTTTTGCGGGACGTTTTTCACGCGCGGCGATGACATGTTGAATTTCGCGGGCTAAAACTGCCCTTCAGTCAAAACGCGGACTGACGTTGCAAACCAAAAGGCGAAAAGCCGGGGGACAGGACATGACATCTTCCAAACTGGGGATCGCGGCGCTCGCCGCGGTGATGGTTGCCGGCGCTTGTGCGCAGCCGGTTTTCGCGGAGCCGGTCAAGGTCGGCATGATCACGACGCTTTCCGGCGGCGGCGCGAGCCTCGGGCTCGATGCGCGCGACGGCTTCCTGCTGGCGATCAAGCAGTCGGGCACGAGCGATGTTGAGGTCGTCGTGGAAGACGATCAGCGCAAGCCCGACGTGGCGGTGCAGCTCGCCGACAAGATGATCCAGAGCGACAAGGTCGATGTCCTGACCGGCATCATCTGGTCGAACCTTGCCATGGCGGTGGTGCCTGCCGCGACCGCGCAGGGCAAGTTCTATCTCTCGGTCAACGCCGCGCCGTCGCAGCTTGCGGGCCGGGGCTGCAATCCGAACTATTTCTCCGTCTCCTATCAGAACGACAACCTGCACGAAGCCGCAGGCGCTTACGCCAAGAAGGCGGGCTACAAGAAGAGCTTCATCCTTGCGCCGAACTATCCGGCCGGTAAGGACTCGCTCACCGGCTTCAAGCGCTTTTATGGCGACGAGCTTGCGGGCGAGGTCTACACCAAGCTCGGCCAGACCGACTACGCGGCTGAAATCGCGCAGATCCGCGCTTCGGGTGCCGACAGCGTGTTCTTCTTCCTGCCCGGCGGCATGGGCATCGCCTTCATGAAGCAGTATCAGCAGTCGGGCGTCGATCTTCCGCTCATCGGCCCGGCCTTCTCCTTCGATCAGGCGATCCTGCAGGCCGTGGGCGATGCGGCCCTTGGCGTGAAGAACTCCGCCAACTGGTCCAAGGACATCGACAACGCCGCCAACAAGACCTTCGTGGAGGGCTTCCAGAAGGCCTATGGCCGCCTGCCGTCGATCTATGCCGCTTACGGCTACGACACCGGCAACCTGTTGCTGTCCGCCATGAAGACGGCCTCGGTGAAGGATGCGGATGCCTTCCGTGCGGCGCTCAAGGAAGCCGATTTCGCCAGCGTGCGCGGCAAGTTCTCCTTTGCCTCCAACAATCATCCCATTCAGGACATCTATGTCCGCGAGGTGATCAAGGAAGGCGACATCTACACCAACAAGATCGTCGATACCGCGCTGGTCGATCGCGACAACGCCTATGTCGCCGACTGCAAGATGTAAGCGCCGGGAGACGGTGTAATCGGGGCGCGGGCGGTTCGACCGCTCGCGCCGTTTTCCTGATCGGCCCGGTATCCTCGTCGGGTCTCAATCCGAGTTTGCGGAGTGCGGCGTGACGGGCGCTCTCGTTTTCGAACAGATCCTCAACGGTCTTCAGTTCGGCGTCATGCTGTTCCTGATGGCGGCCGGGCTGACGCTGGTCTTCGGCGTGATGGGGCTGATCAATCTCGCCCACGGCTCGCTCTATATGGCAGGCGCGTTTGCCTGTGCGGCCGTGGCGGCCGCCACCGGCTCCTACTGGCTGGGGCTGACGGCAAGCCTCATCGCGGCGGCAGCGGCGGGGGCCATCGTCGAGGTGCTCGTCATCCGCAAGCTCTATGATCGCAATCACCTCGATCAGGTGCTGGCGACCTTCGCGCTGATCCTGATGTTTTCGGAAGGAACACGCTATCTCTTCGGCTCCTTCCCGCTGTTCCTGAACCTGCCGGAAGCACTTTCCGGCGCGGTGCATCTTCCCGGCGGGATCGACTATCCGCTCTTTCGGCTCGCGCTCATCGCGGTGGGGCTGGCGGTCGCCTTCTTCCTGATGGCGCTGATCAATCGCACGCGGCTCGGCATCCGTATCCGGGCGGGCGAGGCGGACCGGGAGATGATCGCGGCGCTCGGCGTCGATATCACCCGGCTCTACACCGTCGTCTTTGCGCTGGGGGCAGGTCTTGCGGGGCTTGCGGGCGCGTTGGTCGGCACCGTGCAGTCGGTGCAGGTGGGCATGGGCGAGCCGGTGCTGATCCTCGCCTTTGTGGTGGTGGTGATCGGCGGGATCGGTTCCATCAAGGGCGCGCTTGTCGGAGCGATCCTCGTCGGCGTCACCGATACGCTGGGGCGTTTCCTGCTGCCCGCCGCCTTCGGGCTTTTCATGGATCCCTCGCGCGCCACCTCCATCGGCTCGGCGCTTGCCTCCATGTCGATCTATATCCTCATGGCGGCGGTGCTGGTCTTCAAGCCCGGCGGGCTTTACGGCAAGGCGGGCGCGCGATGAAGCGGGAAACCATCCTCAACACCGTCATCGGTTTCGGCATTCTTGCGGTGGCGCTTTATGCCAGTTCCAGCGGCGAGACCTTCACCATCACGCTGGCGACCAAGGCGGCGATCCTCGCGCTTGCAGGCGCCGGGCTGAACATCGCGCTCGGTCACGGCGGGCTCGTCTCGCTCGGCCATGCGGCCTTCTTCGGGATCGGCGGCTATGCGGCGGGCATCCTCGCCACGCATGCCATGTATTACGAGCCGGTCCTCACATGGCCCTTCGAGGTGGAGGGCACGCAGTCCATGCCGATCATCTGGCTGGTGGCGATTGCGGCGAGCGGGTTCGTGGCGCTTGTCATCGGGGCCTTGAGCCTTCGGACCACCGGCGTATTCTTCATCATGATCACGCTCGCCTTTGCGCAGATGCTCTATTATTTCGCGATTTCCTGGCCCGCCTATGGCGGCGAGGACGGGCTGTCGCTGGGGTTGCGCAACGGGTTCCCGGGGCTCAACACGCTCGATCCGCTGACGTTCTTTCTCATCTGCTACGGGTTGCTGATGGCGGTACTGGGCTTGTCGGCGCTGCTGGCGCGCTCACGCTTCGGGCTGGCGCTGAACGGGGCGCGGCAGAATGCGGAAAGGCTCAAGAGCCTCGGCATCAATCCGCAGCGCGTGTTGCTCACCGCCTTTACGCTTTCGGGCATGGTGACGGGGCTGTCGGGCGCGCTCTATGCCGATCTCAACCGCTTCGTCTCACCGGAAATGATGTCCTGGCACACCTCTGGCGAGATCATGGTTTTCGTCATTCTGGGCGGGGTGGGGCGGCTCTTCGGGCCGCTGGCGGGGGCGGCACTTTATATCGTTCTGGAACATAGCCTCGGCGGGGTTTCGGAATACTGGCAGTTCATGCTGGGCGGGTTGCTGCTGCTGGTCGTGCTGTTTGCGCGCGGCGGGCTCGTCGGGCTTTTTGCCGGGGAGCGTCGCCATGGGTGAGCCGGTTCTCGATATTCGCGGCATCTCCAAGACCTTCGGCGCGCTGAAGGCGAGCGACAATGTCAGCCTCGATCTGCGCCCCGGCGAAATCCATGCGCTGATCGGGCCGAACGGGGCGGGCAAATCCACGCTGATCAAGCAGATCGCGGGCGAACTGACGCCCGACGAGGGCTCGATCCATCTGGCGGGTCGCGATGTGACCGGCCTCGATGCGGTGGCGCGCGCCCGTGCAGGCCTTGCGCGCAGCTATCAGGTTTCTTCCGTTGCCGGTGAATTCACTGTGCTTCAAAACGTCATGCTGGCGGTGCAGGGTCGACTGAGGCGGACCTATCGGTTTTTCCGGCCCGCGCTATCCGATCCGCGGCTGGTGGAACCGGCCATGGCGGCGCTGGAGCGGGTCGATCTTGCCTATCGCGCCGACATGCGCGCCTCCGATATCTCCCACGGCGAACGCCGCGCGCTGGAAATGACCATCGCCATGGCGCAGGAACCCAAGGTGTTCCTGCTGGATGAACCGATGGCGGGCATGGGGCCGGACGGGGCGAAGCAGATGACGGAGCTTCTCGACGAGCTTCGCATGGAAGCGCCGATCCTGCTGGTGGAACATGACATGGAAGCGGTCTTCGCGCTGGCGGATCGCATATCCGTGCTGGTCTATGGCCGGATCGTCGCCAGCGGAACGGTGGACGAGGTGCGTAACGATCCGCTCGTGCGCGCCGCCTATCTTGGCGAGGAGGAAGCATGAGCGCGCTTCTGGAAGTCCGTGAACTGACGGCCTCCTATGGCTCCTCGCAGGCGCTTTTCGGTGTCGATCTCAGTGTCGGGGCGGGCGAGGTCGTGGCCTTGATGGGGCGAAACGGCATGGGCAAGACTACGACGGTGCGCTGCATCTGCCGGATGATGGCCTCAAGCCGCGGCGCGATTACTTTCGCCGGAAAAAGCCTCAACGATCTGCCGTCGCACAAGGCCGCTCGGCTCGGCATCGGGCTTGTGCCGGAAGGGCGGCGGTGTTTTGCGCCGCTGAGCGTTGAGGAGAACCTCGTCTGCGCGGCCCGACCCGGGGACTGGACCATGGACCGGTTGGGCGAGCTTTTCCCGCGTCTTTCGGAACGCCGCAAGCAGGCCGCGCGCACGCTCTCGGGCGGCGAACAGCAGATGCTCGCCATCGGGCGGGCGTTGATGACCAACCCGAAGCTTCTGATCCTCGACGAGGCCACCGAAGGGCTCGCCCCGGTGATCCGTCAGGAGATCTGGCGCGCCATCTCGGAACTGAAGAAATCCGGTCTTGCGATCCTCATCATTGACAAGTCGCTTCGCGATCTGAAGGCGCTTTGCGACCGCTTCGTCATACTGGAGCGCGGCAAGAGCGAATGGACCGGTGTGCCCGCCGGTCTCAGTGATGAGATCTGCGATCGCTATCTGGGTGTTTAACAAGCTCATCAGTTTTACTGTATAAACTGCCTAAGTAGTTCATTGTTTAGTGTTTCTATATCGATGAAATCTATGGACGTTCTCCAATCATTAATTTACGTTAACCATAAATTTCCACTGGGGGCGAGTTTCTGCGGCTGCTTACTTGGTAAGAATTGTCCATATGCTCGCAATTGGCAGGATGCAGGCGAATGACGTGTGTTCTCGTTGTCGATGACGATGAACTGATTCGATCCGCTTTGAGGGCAATTCTGGAGCGTAAGGGCTTTGAAGTCCGTGAGGCAAAGGATGGCGTGGAAGGTCTGACGCAACTTCGCCGTCAAGCGGCCGATCTCATCTTCGTGGATATTTTCATGCCCACCATGGATGGTTTCGAATTCATCCGCGCCTTGCGCAAGACCCACGGGACCATGCCGGTCATCGTGATGTCGGGAATGAATGTCTGCATGCCGTTCCTGAACGGCGATAGCCAGCCGCCGGATTACCTGCGCATGGCGCGGGCGCTCGGTGCGGTTCACACGCTGAAAAAGCCGTTCTCGCCGGACGAACTGTGGGACGTGGTGGATGACTGCCTTTCCGCAACCGACGGCGGGCGTTCCGGCCCTTTCGTCGGGGCGGCGCGTGAATTTCCCGCCTGCGGCGCCTGCTCCTGACGGCTGGGGCCGATACAGCGGGATCACGCGCGCCGCGCGCCATCGGCTTCCGCACTGACGCAGAATGAACAATAGCGGCGACTGAACGGGGCGCATGGAGCGAGTGTCATGGGACAGGTCCATTCCACTGTCGAGCGCGCCATTTCCGGACAGACCGGGCTGACCGGCCCGGCGGATGCGACCGGCGTCGAGAGCGCCGTTCAGCAGGCCGTGAGGCTTCTGGCGCGCGGTGTGGCGCATGACGTCAACAACGCCGTTCTCGCCATCCAACTCTATGCGGACATCATCGTGCGGCAGGTGGAGGATGAGGCCGTTCGGCGGGACTGCGGCGAGATCCTGCGCGCGGTGAAACGCGTCAACGACATCACGCAGGCCCTGCAGGTGGTGGCCGGGTATGTGCCCGCCTCCGCGCAAGGCTTCGACGCGGCGGATCTGCTTGCGGACCTGCGCCCCGCGCTTGAAACCGCGCTCGGGCCGGGGGTGAATCTCACATTCGTTGCCGACAGGGATACGGGCTCAGCCGCGGGCGGGCGCGATCAGATCGAAGAGGCTCTGCTGGGCCTGTGCCGGGAGGCGCGGGCACGCATGACGGCGGGCGGGACGATGGCCATCGCGACAGGGGCCGTCACGGTGGTGGATGGCGGACCGGTGCCGCCCGCCGATTATGTCTGCATGAGCCTGAGCGACGACGGTCCGCAATTGCCGGGCGGGGATATGTCCCGCCTGTTTGATCCCTATTTCGCCTCCATGCGGTTTCAGGCGGGAAACGGGCTGGCGCTTGCCGTGTGCCGGGCGCTTGTCGAGGCTGTGGGTGGTCATGTTATGGCGCAGGCAGGTGCGGGCGGGCACGGCCTGTGCATCGCGCTCTATCTGCCCAGGCAGGATGAGGCGTGGGGGCAGCTTCAACCGGGCGCGCAAGGAGATGCGGGCGGAACGGAGTGAGCCTTCGGGGCGCGTTGACGGACGTGCAGCGATGGGCCGCCTCAGGCGGGCGTCCTGTCGGCGCAGGCACGGGCGGACCAATCGCGCACGGCCTGTTTGTCCCGCGGCAGGGCGGTGCCCAGCCCGCCGTGGAATTCCTCCCAGGCACCCAGATAATCGGATCGCACGGCGGTCAGCACCGGCACGCCGTCGAGAACGGCGCGCTCGAAGACCGGGCGCAGGCCGTAGCCTTCCGATTCCGCGCGTCCGAAGCGATTGACCAGCAGGAGGTCAGCCCCCGCTTCCAGTTCTCTCTCGATGCGTCCGGCGACCTCGGTGATCGCATGCGGGTTCAGGCGGCAGCCCTGCGATTGCGAGCCGCGGTCTTCCAGAATGTGGATTTCCCAGCCGTCGCGTAAGGATTTCAGCGCCATTTCGCGCACATCGCAGCCGTCCTTGTTGCCGCCGGTCTGCACCACGCCTGCAAGGCGCAAGGCGGAATGTTCCGTCGCGATCTCACTGAGGATCGTGTCCACGTCCTCTCCCGGCTCGAAGACGATTGCCGCAAGAAGACAGGAGAGATCTGCGGTCTCGGGTTGCTGATCGGGATCGGAAAGGTCAGGCATGGGGCGTGCCGTTTCGCTGGGTTTCGTGTGCGCTTGCGCGTGGGACGAGATGCGCGACGGTCATTCCATCACGATGCGTTCGCGGTGGGTATAGACGTCGAAGGCATCATTGCGGGTTGTCGCGACAATCGTGATACTGGCTGCCTCGGCGACGCGGATGGCAAGCGCGGTGGGGGCGGATACGGCGGCGATGACGGGCGCGCCCAGAACGGCGGCCTTCTGCACCATTTCAACGGAAATCCGGCTGGTGAGCAGCAACAGGCCGGGGGCATCGGGACGAAGCCCGCGCGCCAGCGCGCCGGTGAGCTTGTCGAGTGCGTTGTGCCGTCCGACATCCTCGCGCACCGCGACGAGCCCGTTTTCTTCCGTCCACCATGCGGCGGCGTGGACCGCGCTGGTGACGGCATGGAGCGTCTGGGAGGCGAACATGTCCGCCTGCGCCTTCAGGATTGTGCTTGCGGAAAAGCGGGCGTCGCTGACGACCTGTCTCGGGGCGGGCACGGCCTCCATCAGGCTTTCGATGCCGCACAATCCGCAGCCCGTGGGCCCGACGATGCGGCGGCGGCGGTCGCGGAAACTGTCGGCGGTTTCGGTGTCGAGCCAGATGCGCAGGTCGATGCCTTCCTCGAAGGCGGCGATGTCGATGGAGCGGATCTGGTCGGCTGTCTGGATCTGGCCTTCTGTCAGGGAGAAGCCGATGGCATAATCTTCCAGATCGGTCGGGGTCGCCATCATGACGGCATGGGTGGTGCCGTTATAGGTGATGGCCACGGCGGTTTCTTCCGGCACGGCCCGCGCGCCCGAGGGCGGCGTTTCCCGGTTCCAGCTTACCGTGGGGAATTCGCTGGCGGGAGCGGGCAATTGCTCCTGTTCCAGCGAGCAACTTGTGTCTGCATCGCTCATGGTCGAACTACTATAACGTCATGTCGCAGGCGGCTTCGATCAAAAAATCGGAACCGGAGCGAAGCTTCCCCGTTTGCAGGGAATGCGGCGTTGAATTTGAGGGGCGGCGCTGTCAGTCGATCTGCGCGTGGAGCCGATCCTTCGAAACGCCTGCTTTTCGCAGGCTCCTCAGGATGACGTTGTGTGTGCGGTTGGTATCGCACGATATGACAATACGGCAACGTCATCCTGAGGAGCGGTCGCCAGACCGCGTCTCGAAGGATGGGCCACTTGCGCGGTCCCGCTTGCGTGCGGGGGCTTCGGGGAGGGAGCGGAATGAACGGGGGCAGGCGATGACCGGCGTTACCGGTCGAAGCGATATTCATGACGTGGCGATTGTCGGCGCAGGGCCCGTGGGCCTGACGCTGGCGCTCGGGCTTGCGCGTGCGGGGCTCGATGTTGTGGTGCTGGAACGCGAGGACGGGCCGGGCAGGTACCCCGGCGAGGCGCTGTTGTGGCCGGGGGCGCAGGAGGTGCTGGAGGGGCTCGGTCTTCTGGAGCGCGCGCAGGAAAAGGGCATTTCGCTTGTCCATCCCGAAGTCCTCGATGTCGATCATGATCGCGTTCTGCTGTCCTTCCCGCTTGCGGAGCTTTCGCGCGAGACGTCGTGTCCTCACATGCTGTTTCTGCCGCAATCGGAAACGGTGCGGCTGCTTAGCGAGGAAATCCGCAACACGGTCGGGGTGGAGGTGCAATACGCCACCCATGTGACCGATTTCGTGCAGGATTCCTTCGGGGTGGATGTGGTCTGCCGACGCTTCGGACATGAAGAACGCGTGCGCGCGAAATTCGTGGCCGGGTGCGACGGGGCCGAAAGCTCGGTGCGCGCCCATCTGGGCGGCACGATGGAGGGACGGGCGCGGGCGATGAAGCTTCATGTCGTCGATATCTGCGTGCCCGGATGCGATGATCTCGCCTTTCCCCGGTTCACCGGCACTCCGCGCCCCGCACTCGCCGTGCGGCTTGGCGAGGATCTGTGGCGGCTTGTCTATCCCGGGTTTTCGAGGAAGGAGCGCAAGCTGGCGCAACGGGTGGGCGAGGCGAGCAGGGCGCTTTTCGGAAAGGTGCCTGAAGAGACCGTATGGAGCGGGGAGTTCCGGCTGGAGCGGCGGATTTCAAGCCGCTGGTTCAATGGCCGGATCGTGCTGGCGGGCGATGCGGCCCATGTGAACAGCCCCGTCGGCGGGGAGGGACTGAACAGCGGCATGGGCGATGCGGAATTGCTGACGCTGGCGCTTGAGCAGGCGGTGGCGGTGGATCATCCCCAGCCGTTGGCGGAATATGTCGCCAGCCGCCGCCGCGCGGTGGAGCGGGTATCTCTTCCCTTCGCCGACATGGCCCTGTGGCTTGTGTTCGGCGGCGGATCTGCGCGCGTGCGTGGCTGGTTCGCCTGCTTGCGCGGATTGTTTTTCATCCCGCCACTGCGTCGCCGCATCATGCGCTGCATGGCGTTGATGGATCGCGGCTAGGGCGTGCCGATCAGAGGTGCTGTTCCTCGTAATCGGCGCAGGAATAGTTCAGGAGCGCCAGTCCCTCGCCGAGGTAGTCGGCCAGCAGCGTCGTGCCGCACAGATATTCGGCCGTATGGTCGTTGTGGGCGTTGGCCGCTTCCTCGCGCACGTCTTCCCAGTCATCGGCGGTGTAGTCGCCGCGGCCGAGCCACATGAGCGCCACCAGATCCGTCTGGGCGTCCACGGAAAGCGTGTCGATAAAGGCCGAGATTTCCTCAAGAGCGGGATTTTCGTCTTCCTCCTCGACGAGGGCGACCTGATAGTCGTCGGCGGGCTTCGAGCCGTCGTCCGGGTCGTGCTTTTCCACCGTCACGTCGAGTTCGCGCGCCTTGATGGCAATGAAACAGGCCGCCTCAAGCGCAATAGTCAGATCGGGTCTGTCGTCTTCTGTTTGCAGGGAGCGCCGGGTCATCGCTTGGCTACCTCCGTGATCGCGTCTCCGTCTCGGTCACTGCTTCGCGGATACGGTCGATCGGCCGGTCGGATCCGCCTTCTCATATGTAGGTATTACGCAGCGATAATCTAAGGACGGCCCGAATTATCTGAGGAACGCCCGGAAGCGGTTGAGGGCGATTGCCGAGAAAGCCACACCGGTGATCAGAAGCGCGAGAAGCTGCGGCCAGACGACGGCCAGTCCCGCTCCCCGGAAGAGGATGGACTGGGCGAGGATCACGAAATGCGTGTTGGGGGCTGCCATCATGATCCACTGGATCGCCTCCGGCATGCTCTCGCGCGGGGTCATCGCCCCCGACAGGATCTGAAGCGGCAGCAGCACCAGCACCATCAACATGCCGAATTGCGGCATGGAACCGGCGACGGTCGCCAGAAAGATTCCGAGTGCGGTGGTCGCGAAGACCTCCAGCGCGGTTCCCAGCAGAAAGAGCCCGAGGGAGCCTTCGGTGGGAACCTGAAGCAGGGTGTTGACCACGACGGTCAGGGAAAAGCCCGTCGCTACCAGCACCACGACGCCCATCGACCAGACCTTGGAGAGCATGATCTCCCATGGTTTCACGGGCATGACGAGCAGATGCTCCACGGTGCCGTGCTCGCGTTCGCGGATGAGGGCTGCGCCGGTCAGGATGATGGCGAGCATGGTCACGCTCTCGATGATCGACATGACCGCGCCGAACCAGCCGGGATTGAGTTCGGGATTGAAACGGGCGCGGAAGGCGAGCGAGACCGGCAGGGCCTCGTCGGAGCGATGGTGCGCGAGGAATTCATCGATTTCGCTGGTGACGATGGACTGGATGTAGCCGGCACCCGTGAAAGCCTGCGACATGCGGGTGGCGTCCACGTTGAGCTGCAGGGCGGGCTGCCTTCCGGCCAGAAGATCGCGCTGGAAATGGGGCGGGATGCCGAGGGCGAACGTGTCGAGCCCCGCATCCATGCGGGCATCCATCTCAGATTGAGTGATCAGCTGCGGCTGCAGGAAATAGGGCGGGTAGAAGGCCGATGTCATGCGCGCGGAGACGGGCGAGCGATCCTCGTCGACGATGGCGATGGCCGCCTTGGCGAGCGTTTCCGGCATGGCCTTGGAGTGGGTGTAGACCGACGCCGTGAAGGCGTAGACGATCAGGATCAGGAGTGCGGGATCGCGCAACAGGCCGCGCAGTTCCTTCACGCCGAGGTTCCAGGTGTTCTTGAAACCCATGGGATCACCTCGCCTGCTTCTTGAGAAGGGCAGCGCCGACTGCGACAAGCACCGGAACGGCCAGGATCAGCGGCCAGAAAGAGCCTGCCAGATCGGCAAAGGAAAGCCCCTTGGAGAAGGTACCGCGGGCGATCATCACGAAATAGGTCGTGGGAAAGATCTCGCCGATGAAGCGGCCCATGCCTTGCAGCGAGGAGACCGGGTCGGTGATTCCGGAATACTGGGTCGCGGGAATGAGGGTCAAAAGCACGGTGGCGAAAAGCGCTGCGATCTGGCTGTTCAGGAAGGCGGAGATGACCAGCCCCATGGCCGTGGCGCTCATGACATAGAGGATGCCGCCGACAAGGAAGGCCAGAAAGGAGCCGGTGAACGGCACGCGGAAGATCACGATGGCGGCAAACAGCAGAAGCGCGAAATTGCCCATGCCGAGCAGGACGTAGGGAAGCTGCTTTCCGAGCAGGAATTCCAGTCGGTTGACCGGGGTCACATAGAGATTGACGATGGAGCCCAGTTCCTTTTCGCGCACCACCGATAGCGCGGTCAGAATCGCCGGAATGAGCATCAGCAGCATCGGGATGACGGCAGGGACCATCGCCACGAGGCTTTCCACGTTCGGATTGTAGCGGTAGCGCAGTTCGATGGTGAATGCGGAGGCTGCCGCCGCGGGGCCGTAAATCTCTGCGGCCTTGCGCTTCAGCCATGTCGCGAAGACGCCCTGTACGTAGCCACGGGCGGTTTCTGCCAGCATCGGCATCGCCCCGTCGAGCCACGCGCCGATCTGCACGTCCCGTCCGCGCATGACATCGCGGGCGAAGCCCGGCGGTATTTCCAGAGCGAGGCTCAGCTCGCCGCTGCGCATGCGCTCTTCCAGATCGTCGTAATCGGTTATGGGCGCGTGTTCCACGAAATAGCGCGAGCCGGAAACGTCGAGCAGGAACTCGCGGCTGAGCGTGGTGTCGTCGCGGTCGAGCACGGCGAAGGCGATGTCGTTCACATCCATGTTGATGCCGTAGCCGATCACGAACATCAGGATGACGGAGCCGAGAATGGCGAGCGTCGCACGGATGGGATCGCGCCTCAGTTCCAGACCTTCGCGGCGGCTGTAGCTGAGCATGCGGCGGGCAGAGAAAAAGCTGTTCTCGGGCTGTCGTTCGTTTGCAGGCGCGGCGCCGGGGCTGGCGGCGGCAGCCTTCGCGGCAAGAGTGTCCAGCGCCTCGGGCTCGGTTGCGGGCTCTTCCAGGAACGCATCGAGATAGCCGATGAAGGCTTCTTCCAGATCGGCTGCGGCCGCGCCCTCGATGATGGTTTGCGGCGTGTCGCTCACCAGCACCTTGCCCGCATGCATGAGCGAGATGCGGTCGCAGCGCTCCGCCTCGTTCATGAAATGGGTGGAGATGAAGATCGTTACGTGATCGCGGCGCGAAAGCTCCACAAGCGCCTGCCAGAAGGCGTCTCGGGCAATCGGATCGACGCCGGAAGTCGGTTCGTCGAGGATCAGGATGTCGGGCGAATGGATCATCGCCACGGCGAGCGACAGGCGCTGGCGCAGGCCCAGCGGCAGGGCATCGGGCAGGGCGTTCGCCGCCTCCACCAGATCGAAACGGGTGAGCATCTCGTTCACCCGGCCCGGTATCTTTTCACTCGCCATGGAGAACAGGCGGGCATGAAGCTCAAGGTTCTGGCGCACGGTCAGTTCGCCATAGAGCGAAAAGGCCTGCGACATGTAGCCGACCCGGCGGCGCACATCCATGTCGCGCGGATCGACCGGATTGCCGAAGAGCGTCGCCGTGCCTTCGCTTGCCTCCAGAAGGCCGGTCAGCATCTTCATGGTGGTGGTCTTGCCGCAGCCGTTCGACCCCAGAAAGCCGAAGATCTCGCCCTTGCGGATGCGGAAGCTGACGTTTTCGACCGCGGTGAAGTCGCCGAAGCGCTTGGTCAGGTGATCGGCCGCGATGGCGATCTCGCCGTCGCCGTCGCGCGGCGGAATCACGACCTCGCTGTGTTGCGCGCGGTCGCTTTCCGGCAAAAGCGCGATGAAGGCGCTGTCGAGATCGGCTGTGCCGGTCTGGGTGAGAAGTTCGTCGGGCGTGCCGGTCGCAAGGACAGAGCCTGCGTTCATTGCCACCAGCCATTCGAAGCGTGCAGCTTCCTCCATGTAGGCGGTGGCGACGATGACGGTCATGCCGGGGCGGTTTTTGCGGATTTCCTCGATCAGTTCCCAGAACTGGCGGCGCGAGAGCGGATCGACGCCGGTCGTCGGTTCGTCGAGGATCAGGAGATCCGGATCGTGGATCAGCGCGCAGCACAGGCCGAGCTTCTGCTTCATGCCGCCCGACAGTTTGCCTGCGGGGCGTTCGGCGAAGGGGGCGAGGCCGGTGGCCTGGAGAAGTTCGGCGATGCGGCGCTTGCGCTCTGCCCGGTCATGGCCGAAGAGGCGGCCGAAGAAATCGACGTTCTCGAAGACGGAAAGCGTCGCATAGAGATTGCGGCCGAGCCCTTGCGGCATATAGGCGATGTCCGGGCAGACAGCATTGCGATGCAGGGCGCTTTTCATGTCGCCGCCCAGCACTTCCACCGCGCCTTCCTGAATGACCCGCGCACCTGCGATCAACGATAGAAGTGTAGACTTGCCGACCCCATCCGGCCCGATCAGGCCGATGGTGGCCCCTCGCGGAATGGTGAGATCGATGCCCTTGAGCGCCCGCGTCTTGCCATAGGCATGGGAGACGCCATCAATGCTGACGGCCTTGTCCGTCCTGTCAGATGCAGAGAGTGCGGGGGCCGTTCCGGTCATTTGACGAGATTTTCCTCAAGCCGCGGGGGCCAGGGCGCGTCGGGGCTCACCTGCACATAGGCCATGCCGGGAAGGCCGGTCTTCACCAGACGGATATGGCGTTCGAGCAGGGCCTCGTTGATCCGCGCCTTCACCCGGAACATCAGTTTCTGGCGCTCCTCCGAGGTCTCCACCGTCTTCGGTGTGAATTGGGCCACGTCCGCGACATAGCTGATGGAGGCGGGAATGGCGTATTTGGGCGCTGCGTCCAGGACGATGCGAACCTCTGAGCCGATGGTCAGCGGGCCTGCGTCGGCGGTGGGCAGGAAGAAGGTCATGTAGACATCGGTCAGGTCGACCAGATTGAGGATGCGGCCGCCGCCGGCGACGATCTCGCCGGGCTGGGCGATCAGATACTGGACGCGGCCTGCGCGTGGGGCGCGAAGCGTGCTGTCGGTAATCTGGGTCTCTATGTATTCAAGCGCAGCCCCCGCCGCTTCCACCGCGGCTTCCGCATCCACGACCTGTGCCCGGGCGGCGTTGATGCCCGCATCCGATGCGGCGAGCGATGCCTCGGCTGCAGCCAGCGCCGCGCGCGTCTGCCGTTCGCTCGCCTGATCATCATCCAGCACTTGCCGGGAAACGGCGTCGGTCTTCACCAGATGTGCGGTGCGGGCGAGTTTCTGTTCGGCCTGCACGAGCTGGGCGCGGCGCTGCTCCACGATCGCTTCGGCTGAGCGCTTTTCGGCCTCGCGTTGCACGACGAGGCTTTTTGCGGTGTCGATGCCGATGCGTGCGCGCCGCCGTTCTGCCTCCGCCTGACGTTTCTGGGCGACAAGCTGGGCGGTGTCCATGCGCACCAGCACCTGATCCTTGTCCACGAAGTCGCCTTCGGAAACCAGAATCTCTGCGATCCGACCGGCGGCCTTGGCGGCGATGTCGATTTCGGTCGCCTCGATGCGGCCGTTGCCGCTGGCGATGCCTTCGGGGAGCGTTTCGGTGGAGAGGCTTTGCCAGAGGGCGAAACCGGCGGCGGCAAGTACGATGACGACGAGCCAGAGCCAGCGGTTCGTGGGACGCTTCATATGCGCGAACTCCGTCCTGCGATGCGGCCGGATGGGCAGGGCTTGGGGGCCCCGACCGGCCTTGTTCCGCCACGCGGCGGTTTCATGATCGATCAGTCGGACTGCACAATATCACGTCCGCAAACCTTACGGTATGCAGCGGGAACATGTTCACAAAAAAGCACCCCGCGATTGCGGGATGCTGTGTCTTGCAGGGGAATTTACTGGCGGGATCGCTCCGCCTCAGGCGGTTTGTACGGGCTTTGCCAGCACGTTGCGCTTGAGGTCTTCAGCCAGGGTTTGCAGCTTGGGCGAGACGGTGACGGGATAGCTGTCCGCCCCCGTAAGACGCTTCAGACCTTCCGGCAGGCGCTCAAGCTGGTCGGCCGCATAGGCGCGGATTTCCGTGAGGCTCGGCAGCGGTTCCACCAGTTCGCCATTGCGCAGGACCGGCTTCAGGAGCGGTTCGCCCGGCGCATTTTCGTCGGCGCTGGTGATGTGGTCGCCCGCGATCAGGCCGTCGGCGTCGAGGCGGCGATAAACCTGCGTGGCGCCGGGCCAGTAGGTCTTGCCTTCGGCGAGCTTGCGGCGCGCGGAGCCGTCGTATGCTTTCAGCTTGTAGCCGCAATCGAGCGAGGGCTGGTCGTCGGAAGTCACGAGCGCGGTGCCCACGCCATAGAGATCGATGGGCGCGCCCTTGGCGGTGAGCTTTTCCAGCTCGTATTCATCGAGCCCGCCGCTGGTGACGATGGCCAGATGGCCAAGCCCGCCTTCGTCGAGAATGGCACGGACCTTGTGCGCCATCTGGGCGAGATCGCCGCTGTCGATGCGCACGCCCTTCAGCTTGATGCCCTGTGCATGCAGGGCCGGCGCAAGCTCCACCAGACGCCGGGCGGCGCGCTCGGTGTCGTAGGTGTCGAGCAGGAAGACCGTCTGGTCGGGCCGGGCAACGGCAAAGGCGCGGAAGGCTTCCACCTCGTCGGAAAAGGTCTGGACGAAGGAATGGGCCATCGTGCCGTAGAGCGGGATATCGAAATGACGGCCCGCGGGCACGCTTGCGGTGCCGTCGAAGCCTGCCAGATAGGCCGCGCGGGCGGCCAGCACGCCGCTTTCGCCGGAATGCGCCCGGCGCAAGCCGAAATCGACGATGCCCTTGCCGGGGGCGGCCAGCTTCATGCGCGCGGCCTTGGTGGCGACCAGCGTCTGGAACTGCATGAAGTTGATGAGCCGGGTCTCGACAAGCTGGGCTTCGGCCACGGGCGCGGTGATGCGCACGATGGGCTCGTCGGCGAAGACGATGGTGCCTTCCGGCACGGCGTCCACATGGCCGGTGAAGCGGAACTCCGTCAGGAAACGGGCGAGTTGCTCGGAGAAATCGTCGGTGCGGCGCAGCCATTCGATTTCCGCCGGATCGACGCGCGCGCCTTGCAGGAAGCCGACGAGCTGTTCAAGGCCCGCGGCCATGTAGAACCCGCGGTTGTCCGGCATGTTGCGGGCGAAGAATTCGAACACGGCCGTGCCCTCCATCCCGGCGGCGCGATAGGCCTCCAGCATGTTGAGCTGATAAAGGTCGGTCACCAGCAGGGAGTGGCCGAAATCGGTATCGGAGAGAGTGTCTGCCATGGGTCTCACGCAGCAATATCGGATGCGGCGATGCGCTTTGCGCCGGCCTCATCCATGGCGGCAAGTGCCGCATCAAGCGATCCGTCCAGATCGATCGCCCGGCAGGCGTCTTCGATCAGGATCGCGTCGAAGCCTTCCTTCAGCGCATCCTCCACAGACCAGCGCACGCAGAAATCGGTGGCCAGCCCGCAGAAGAACAGGCGCGTGAAGCCGCGTTCACGCAGGTGACCGGCAAGGCCGGTGCGCGTCTGGCGGTCGTTCTCGTAAAAGGCGGAATAGGAATCGATCCCGATCCGGTAGCCCTTGCGCAGGATCAGTTCGGCACGCTCGGCGCGAAAGCCGGGGTGGAACTGAGCCCCCTTCGTGCCCTGCACGCAATGATCCGGCCAGAGCGTCTGGGGGCCGTATGCGGCCTCGATGGTCTCGAAGGCTTGAGCGTTTTCCTGCGCGGAGGCGAAGGAAAAGTGGTTGGCGGGGTGCCAGTCCTGCGTGGCGACCACATGGGCGAACCGATCCAGCAGCGCATCGATCACCGGCACGACGGCATCGCCATCGGCAACGGCAAGCGCGCCGCCGGGCGTAAAGTCGTTCTGGACATCGATCACCACGAGGCAATCGGTGGAGGTGGGCCGAAAATCGGGCATCCGCAATCCTTGATCTTTTGCTCTGCCTGAGAATAAGTGGGCGCGCAATCGATGTAGAGCAGGGCGCAGTCATGGCAAGGCTTATGGCCCCGGTCAATCCGCTGTTTGATGATTTGAACGCGCCGGACCGTCGGCTGTGGGGCGAGCGAGCGCCAAAAGACCTGCCGGGACAAGGGGCTGGCCGTTGCGTCAGGGGGCGCCGGAAAACGTATCTTTTTGAAATTCCGGCGCGCGTTTTTCCGTCTGCGACAGGATCAGACCGGTTTCATGAGCAGGACGGCGAAATCGTAAGGGTCGCTCACCCAACTGTCCTCGATGTGCCATCCGGCGCGTGCGGCCAGTTCCGCGAGCATCGCATAGGTGTACTTGTAGGAGTTTTCGGTGTGGATCGTCTCGCCGGGAGCGAAATTAACGGTTTCCCCTGCAATATGGACACTCTGGTCGGCCTCCGACACAAGATGCATCTCGATGCGGCTCTCCTTCTCGTTCCAGACCGCGCGGTGTTTGAACGCATCGAGGTTGAAGTCGGCGTCCAGTTCGCTGTTGATGCGCGTCAGCAGGTTCCGGTTGAAGGAAGCGGTTACGCCCTGCGCGTCGTCATAGGCGGGGATCAGGATATCCGTTCTTTTGGCGAGATCCGCGCCGAGGATGAAGCGGGCGTCCGCGCCAAGAGCGTCATGGGCGGAGGTTAGCAGCTCGACCGCATCATCGGGCGAGAAATTGCCGATGGTGGAGCCGGGAAAGAAGCCCACGCAGGGGCGCGCCGTGGCTTCGGGCGGCAGGTGAAGGTTTTTCGTGAAATCGGCCTCCACCGGCACGATGGCGAGCGTGGGGAAGTCGTCGGCGAGCGAGGCGGCGGCCGCCTCAAGGGCGCTGGGCGAGATATCGACCGGCACATAAGCGGCGATCTGCGGGGCCGCGTCCAGCAGAATGCGGGTCTTGAGGCTTGCGCCGGAGCCCAGTTCGACCAGCGCGGCATCCTTGGGAATGGCGGCGCGCAGGTCCGGCGCAATCGCCTTCAAAAGCGCGGTTTCCACCCGTGTCAGGTAGTATTCGGGCAGATCGCAGATTGCCTCGAACAGGTGCGAGCCGGCCTCGTCGTAGAGGTACTTGGTCGGCAGGCTTTTGCGCCGGGCGGAAAGTCCGGCGAGCACGTCCTTGCGGAAAAGCTCGGTTGCCGGGTCGAGAGAGGTCTGCGGGTGCAGTGCAATCGGTTGAGCCACGGTCGTCCTCACAGGTCGGTTGCCAGACGGAAGCCGGAGAATTGCCAGCGAGCATCGGGGGGGAAGAAATTGCGGTAGCTGGGGCGTTCATGACCGCGCGGCGTGGCGCAGGAACTGCCCCTGAGCACCATCTGGTTGATCATGAACTTGCCGTTGTATTCGCCGATCGCGCCTTCCGGCGGACGGTAGCCGGGATAGGGAGAATAGGGGCTCATGGTCCATTCCCAGACATCCTGCGCCATGCCGGGGCGGAGACGTCCGGGGTGGGGACGCGAACTTGCGCCGGTGGCGGGAGCGTGGGGGGCGGGTGCGTCAAGCGTTGCGGCGGCGTGTTCCCATTCCATCTCGGTGGGAAGGCGATGGCCCGCCCACTGGGCGTAGGCGGCGGCCTCGAAGTAGCTCACATGGCACACGGGCTCGGCCGGATCCACGGCGCGCGGTCCATAGAGCGTGTAGACGCTCCAGTCGCCGCCGTCCTCGTCGCGATACCAGTATCCCGGCGCTTCCCAGCCACGGGCCCGGCACGTCGCCCAGCCTTCGGAGAGCCAGAGATCGTGCCGGGAGTAGCCGCCGTCCTCAATGAAGGCCATGAACTCGCCGTTGCTGACCGGGCGGTCCGCGATGGCGACGTTGCGGATCAGCGTTTCGTGACGCGGCAGTTCGTTGTCGAAACAGAAGGGGAAGGGGCTGTCGTCGGGTTGCCAGCCGATTTCGTGAAGGCCCGGTTCCAGCGGAATGAAGGTTGCCGGCGGTAACGGATCGGCAGCCGGGCGCCGGGGTTTGTCCAGGATATAGGCGGGCGCGATGGGCGAGAGCGAGAAGGCGTGCTTGATGTCGCTCAGCAGGAGTTCCTGATGCTGCTGTTCGTGGTGCAGGCCCATCACCACGAGATCGGCGATCTCGCGGTCGCAGGAGCGGATCAGTTCATGCATCGCCTGATCGACATGGGCGCGGTATTCGGTGACCTTGGCGACACCGGGTCGGCTCAGGAGCCCGCGCGAAGGGCGCGGATGACGCGGGCCGACGGCCTCATAGTAGGAATTGAAGACATAGCCGAAGGCCGGATCGAATTCGCGATAGCCGGGCAGGTGCGGTTTCAGGAGGAAGGTCTCGAAGAACCATGTCGTGTGCGCGCGGTGCCACTTGGTGGGGCTGGCGTCGGGCATGGACTGGATGGTCTGGTCTTCCGGCGAGAGGGGGACGGCAAGGGCCTCCGTGTCGCCGCGCACGCGGGCGTAGAGCGTGTCGAGGACGAGACGCCAGTCCTGCGCATCGTCAGTCTCGCCGGTCGGCACTGCGCGCAGCGCGCCGGGCTTCTCCGTCAGATCGAGCATTGCTTCCTCCCCGTGGATCTTCCGCTTGCGCGGAAACGGCATCCGGATGCACGCGGGCCGTGCATCGGAATTACCGTAACGTAATGAGGCAGGCGGATTTGGCAAGAATATGAACACGCCATAGTCGGGGAGGCGGATGGAGGGTTCCTGGGTCGGACGTGGGCCTGATATGAGCCTGATAGGGGCCGGGAAAGATCGGCGGGTGCGGCAGTTCGTCGGTTGAGTGCCGCCTTACGGGGCAACCCCAAGATTGCAGGGGGTGGGGCAGCGGGATATAAGGGAATTACAACCTTCGGGGGAGATTACGGTTTTGTCGATGCGACCGGCCAGCGAGCACGAACTGGTCATTCCCCTCCATCATCATGTCTATATCGTTCTGCGCCAGCAGATCCTTGAACGGCACTATCCGCCGGGCGAGGTGATGCCGTCGGAGATGGAACTGTCCGCGCTGTTCGGCGTCTCGCGCATCACCGTGCGCCGTGCGCTGGACCGGCTACAGAGCGAGAAGCTCGTCTCCCGGGCACGGGGACGGGGCACCTTCCCGTTGCCGGTGGCTCCGCGTCCGCCGATCAAGGCGAACCTGCGCGGGATCTTCGAAAACCTTGTCGCGATGGGGCTTCAGACCGCCGTTCGGCTGGTTGAATTCGGGCATGTTCCGGCCTCGCCGGAAGTAGCACTCGCGTTGGAGTGCGAGCCGGGCGATGATGTGCAGCGCGCGGTGCGCATCCGGTCCCACGAGGGGGTGCCGTTTTCTCATCTCACCACCTACCTGCCACCCGCGGTGGGGCGGATGTTCGGTGAGGCGGAACTGGCGGAAAAACCGCTGCTGACGCTCCTGGAGACTGCCGGGGTGAAAGTGGCGGAGGCGGAGCAGTCGATTTCGGCAAAGCTCGCCGACCCGATCGTGGCGCAGCTTCTGGACATCGAACCGGGAACCGCGCTGGTCTGGGTGAAGCGTCTGGTGCGCGACGATGCGGGCGTTCCGGTTGAGTTCCTTCAGGCCCTCTACAGGCCCGAGATCTACGAGTATCATATCAGGATGGCCCGGATCGAAGGCGACAGCGCCTCGATGTGGAGCCCGGAGGAGGTTTCCGGCGCAGGGCCTGCCTGAGCACGACAACTGACCACGACATCGAAGGCGAATCCGATGGTTGATACGCTTTTTCTCGACGACTGGGATGCTCTGACCCGCGAACGCGACACACGCTTCGCCGCGACGCTCGACCGGGTATTCGCCTATCACCCTTTCTACAAGGACCTTCTGGCGCGCGCGAAGCTGCGCCGACGGGATATCAAGGGCGTGGCCGATCTCGCCAGACTGCCGGTGACCACGCGCAAGGATTACCTCGAAAATCCCCACGCCTTCATCCTGACCTGGCCCGATGCGGCGACATCGGATGAAAGCAGTGTGTGGGACGTGATGTATACGAGCGGGCCGAGCGGTGCGCCCGCGCCCTTTGCCTCCACCAGCTACGATTTCATCAACATCCTCGCGCTCAATCGCAACATGCTGCGGCTTCGCGGCGCACGCGAGGACGACCGCATCCTGAACCTCTTTCCGCTTACCCGTCACCCGCACGGGGCCTTCGCGCGTACCATGAACGCGGCTGCGGCCTTCAACCTGCCGGTTACCGCCGCCATGCCCGGCGCGCCCAACGCCCGCCAGCCCGACATCGGCAACGCGCTCGATCAGGTGCTGGAAATCGCACAGCAGACCCGCCCCACGATCCTTTGGGGCGTGCCGTCCTATATTCGCGAACTGGTGGCGCGGGCGGCCGAGAAGGGCGTCAAGCTCCCATGGGTCCGGCTGGTCTTTGCCTCCGTCGACGGGTTCGGCGAGGGCATGCGCGCGGATCTGGCGGCAGATCTGCGGCGGGTCGGGGCGGAGGATCCGCAGGTGAGCGTTTCCTACGGCGCAAGCGAAATGCAGGGCAGCATGGTGGAATGCGCCAGGGGAACCGGCTTCCACAATCCGGCTCCCGACCAGTTCTGTTTCGAGGTGGTCGATCCCGATACCCACAAGCCGCTTGAGGACGGGGAGGAGGGCCTGTTGCTTCTGACCCATCTGGACCGGCGCGGCACGGTGATGCTGCGCTATGCGACGGGCGACATGGGGCGGCTGACCCGCGAGCGTTGCCCGCATTGCGGGGCGCTGACGGAGCGCATCATCGGGCAACCCAGCCATCACGACGGGTTCGTGAAGGTCGCCGGGCGGCTCATCGATCCGCAGGCGCTGGCCGATCTGCTGCTGGCAACCGACGAGGTGGCCGATTTTCAGGCCGTCGTCGAATATGAGGACAAGCCCGATGGCGGCGTCAGGGGCGTCAGCGTCAGGGGCGGTGGCGTTGGGGGCAAGGGTGCGGGCAAGAATGCGGTGCGCGATCGCCTGCGCATCCGGGTGGCGCCCACGGGGCCGGGCCTTGCGGGGCTTTCAAAGATGCTGGCCGAACATGTGGAAGCGGTTTTCGAGGTGCGGCCCCTGATCGAGCTGACCTCGGCGCAGGATCCCATGCTGGCCGGACGCGGCTGGCGGGTGCGCCCGCTGCTGGATTTGCGGAAAAAGAAGAGGGTCTGACAAGCGCAGTGTCGCTGGTGCGTGCGCCCGTCCCATTGGGCCTGTCGTTGACCAGGAATAGCGGATGCTGGGAGATCTTCCGGTCCCCCGTCAGGCGCGATGCGTGCCGACGGAGAACCGGAAAGAGGGGCATTGAGACGCGCGTCTATTCCTCGACGCGGGTCGCCACGACTTTTTGATAAAGACCGCCGAAGAAGGTCTTCTTGGTCCAGGTGAACTTGCTGGAAAGCTCGCTGTAGTCCTGGATCTTGGAGGCGCAGAGCGAGGCGGCGAAGGGTTCCAGATAGCGGAACACCGCCCACATGATCGGACCCATCGGGTGGAAGCGGTTCCACTGGTGATAGTCGACGAAGACCGCCTTGCCGCCGACACGGGTGGCTTCCAGCACGTTGTTGACGATGCGGTACTTGTAGTCGTCCGGCACTTCATGCAGCAGGAAGAAGCAGCACACCTTGTCGACGATGCGGCCATAGGGCTCGATCGCGTTGGCGTGGATCACGGTTGCGTGGTCCATGCCTTCCAGCTTCTTGCGCACGCGCTTGACCTGGATCGGCGTGACGTCGCGGACTTCGTAGCGGCCCGTCGGGCCGACTTTTCTCGCCAGCGTCGCCGGCAGGTAGCCGTAGACATTGGCCGTCTGCAGAACGTCGTCGCCGGGTTCGAATTCCTCGACCGCTGTTTTCACCAGACGGTTGGCGTTCCCCCACAGGATCGTCTGGACGACGATCTGTCGGTCGAGCAGGGCGACAAGCGTCGGATTGACGTAGGCCCAGTCGTAGATTTCCTTCATGTAGGAAGGAAGCTCAGGCATGGTGGCAGTGGCACGCGGGGCTGCGTTCTCGACGGCGGCAGCCTCGCCTACTGTCTGGGCGTCTTCGAAAGATAGGGACATATAAGGGACCTTCGGGCACGTTGAAATCGGCTCGGCGTCAGGGGGTGGCTTGGCTCGGGAGCCTGGCAAGCCATCTTTGATGTCATGCTGGCAAGCCACCTGTTCCGTCCAAGGGTGGCTGCGGCCACGCATTGCGCCGACCTTTTCAATTGTCTGCGCAATATCGCGTCGTGGCTATCGGCCTTTTTGTCTCCCCCCTGGCTAGATCCTTCCGAGCGCCCATGCAACCACGGCGAGTGCAGCCTTTGCAACCTCGTAAAAAGCCGTGAGCTCCGAAAATTGTTGCGGCAAACGATATAAAGATATACCAATCTTACTATTAGAAGTAGCAGGGCGGGAGGTCAGCGTGGCGGATCCGGCGGTCAAGGCAATCGATGCGGTGGTCAATATCTGGACGCAGGAGGCCCTTGCCGGGCGTCCCGACCGGACGGATTTCTACACCGGAAAGGTCAATGTCGCGCGGGAGACCTTCGAGGGCGTAACGCTTGAGCAGATGCTGGAGCGGATGGACCGCGCCGGTATCGAGCGTTCCATGCTGATCGCCGCCAAGGTGGGCCCGGAAGGGCATCGCGCCAGCTACGAGGTGCCTTATTCGGTTGTGGCCGATGCGGTTCAGAAGTACCCGGACCGGTTCTGGGGGCTGGCCGGGGTCGATCCTACGCAGGGCATGCGCGGCGTGCGCGAGCTTGAAAAAGCCGTGCGCGAATATGGGTTTATCGGAGCGCATCTTTATCCGCACTGGTTCGAGCTGGCCCCCGATCACGCGCGCAACTATCCCTTCTACGCCAAGTGCGTGGAGCTTGACGTGCCGATCCAGCTGCAGGTCGGGCAGTCGATGGTTTACGACAAGAGCTATCCGCGGCGTTCCGTCGGGCGGCCGATCACGCTGGATGCGGTGGCCTGCGATTTCCCCGAACTGAAGCTCATCGGCATCCATGTGGGCATTCCCTGGACCGACGAGATGATCGCGATGGCGTGGAAACACGAAAACGTGTTCATCGGATCGGACGCTCACGGCCCGCGCTACTGGCCGCAATCCTTCGTTCACTACATCAACACTTACGGGCAGGACAAAGTGTTGTTCGGCACCGACTTTCCGGTGCTCGATTTCGAAAAGACGATGCGACAGATCGACGAGCTCGGGTTGAGGCCCGAGCCGAAGCGCAAGTTCCTGCGCGACAATGCGTTGCGCGTTTACAAGCTGGACGTGTGACATGAACCTCGCTGAAGCCCTCGACTTCCATGCCCGCTCGCAACCCGACAAGGTTGCGCTGATCAAGGGCGATGAGGTTATCGATTACCGCTCCTTCGCGGCCCGGGTGCGCGGCTGCGCGCGGCGGTTGCATGCGGCGGGGCTGGAGCCTGGTGCGCTGGTTGGCGTCTGCGTCAAGGATACGGTCGGGCACATCACGGTTATCTACGCGCTGGCGCGGCTCGGCGTCGTCATGCTGCCGATGGACGTGCGCTGGAACGAAGAGGAAAAGCAGCGCCTCGTCACGCATTTCAAGCCCGCGGCGGTGATTGTCGAACCGGGCGCAGAGGAGCTTTCCGGTTGCCGCTGCCTTTCGATTGATACGGTTGCGGGCGAGGTGCTTGCGGATGAAGCGGCGGATGACGCGCCGATGGCCGCCGGGCCCGATCTGCCGCTCCTGATGTCGCTGTCGTCCGGCACGACCGGGCGTCCCAAAGGGCCGCGCATCACGCATGAACAGATGCTGTGCCGCTTCCGCACGCACTGGATCAATCTCGGCTTCAACGCCGATGATCGCTATGTCTCCGCAACCCCGCTCTATTTCGGTGGCGGGCGGACCTTCGCCATGTCGGTGCTGTTTGCAGGCGGTACGCTGGTGCTTTTCCCACCGCCCTTCAAGGTTCACGACCTTCCTCCCGAAATCGAGCGGGTGAAGGCGACGAGCATCTTCCTTGTGCCGACCCAGCTTCGCAAACTGCTTGAGGAAGACGCGAGCGTGCTGGACGCGATGTCCTCGCTGCGGCTTCTGATTTCCAGCGGTGCGCCGCTCTTTCCGCAAGAGCGGGTGGAGATCCGCGAGCGGATCTGTCCGAACCTGATCGAATATTACGCCTCCACCGAAGGGGGCGGGGTGTCGATCTCCAAGCCGGCGGATCAACTGCGCCACGGGGATTCCGTCGGTCGCGCGATCTTTGCGGTCGATATCGAGATTGTCGGTGAGGATCACGCAGCCCTGCCCGCCGGTCAGATCGGACGGCTACGCTATCGCGGGCCGGGCGTGGCGACCGCCTATTTCAACGACGAGGAAGCTTCGCGCGACGCCTTCCGCGATGGCTGGTTCTATCCGGGCGATCTGGCGGAGCGCAACGAGGACGGCTTCGTTTTCCTGCGCGGGCGCGCCAAGGACATGATCATTCGCGGCGGGGTCAATATTCATCCCGGCGAGGTGGAGGAAATTCTCTCCACTCACCCGCAGGTGAGTGAGGCGGCCGTTGTCGGGCGGCCTTCCAAGGTGTTGGGCGAGGAGGTTGCCGCCTTCGTCATCGCGAAGGGAAAAGTGGAGCCTGCCGAGCTGATCGCGTGGTGCAAGGAGCGGCTTGCGCCCTACAAGGTTCCGGTCGAGGTGATCCTGCGCGACGGGCTGCCCAAGAACAGCTCGGGAAAGGTGCTGAAAAAGGATCTCGTGGCGCTTTTTGCGGCGGAGTGAACGGGGCGCGCCCCGACGTTACATGTGCGGTTTGCGGAAACGTTAGGCACGCCTTCTTTTCGGGCAATCTGCGCTTGATGACGCCCCGGCATTCTGCATAATGGTATACGTATATGACAAATGGAGGCGGGCTCGGGTCGACGATGGGAACCGACAGCTGGAGCAGGACCTGGAAGGGCCAGTTTTCGCCGCGTTCGGCGACGGGTTGCTCGTCGCTTGTCGAACCATTGCCCCATCACATCAGTTGCGATGCGCTGCATGTGAATTTCCGCGCTGATCCTGATGCGATTGCGCAGTTCCTGCCGCCGGGCGTGGAGCCGCTTGAAAGCGGCGAGGGCTGGGCGATGATCGCCGAGATGGCCAAGGTCTCCGCCGAAAATCCCGATCAGGCGTGGCAGGATCCGTGCCGCTCCACCTACAATGAGGGACTGGTCGGTTTCTACTGCCGCTTCGGCGACCGGATCGGGCGCTATTCGTCCCATGTGTGGGTCAACCGCGACTGGTCGATGGGCATGGGCTCGATTTTCGGCTGGTCGAAGCGCCTTGCCGATGTGGACCGCACGCGGCTTCAGCTTTCCAATCCGGCCTTTCGCGATGCGCAGCGTTTCACGCTGGGCGGCACGGTCTCGCGCCATGGCAATCCGGTGATGAAGTTGTCGGTCTCGCTAGAGCGCGATGCGCCGGTGATCGACGCGCTGCCGGGGCACGCCGGATCCACCTTTCTCTATCGATATATCCCGAGCCCCGGTCCGGACGTGCCGGATGTGGAGCAGCTTCTGGAGCTGCCGCTCGGCAATATCGAAACCCGCGAAATCCGTGCCGGTGACGGCACGCTGTCCTTTGCCGAGGCCCCGGATGAGGAACTGGCCGGCCTCGGCGAACTCGAAGTCACGGGCGGCTTTGCCTATCAGCGCGGCTGGACAACCGCGCCTCAGGCCCGGTTGCTCCACGACTACCAGAATGACTGCCAAAATCTGAAGACTGCCCAGACCTGAAGACTGAACCAAAACCGAGGGCCACCAAAAAACCGGCCCCGACATCCTTCCGCGGACACATGTTCGCTCGTGCACACAGAGAGAGTGGGAACAATGAAAGACCTGATTCTCGACCGTCGCCGGCTGCTCAAGGGCGTTCCTGCCGTTGCCGCTGCCGCCATGATGCCTTCGCTTCTTGGCCGTTCGGCATTCGCCGCCGAACTGACGGAGATGACCTACCTCACCCCCTTCGGCTACCTGATCAGTTTCGTGGAAACGATGTATGCCGATACCGGCGGGTTCTTTGAAAAGAACGGCCTGTCGGTTCACATCGAGGGCGGGCGCGGCTCGTCCATGGCCGTGCAGCAGGTGACCGCGCAGCGCGCGCTCGTCTCGCGCACCGGCGGCACGGATCTGATCAAGGCCTATGCGGCCGATCCCTCCATCGTGGCGATTGCCGAGATCGTGCAGAAGGATCTCTTCTACGTGATTTCGTCCAAGGACGCCCCGATCGAAAAACCGGAAGACATGGTCGGCAAGACCATCGGCATCGTGTCGGCTGCGGGCGCCACGGAAAACCTGCTCGACATGATGCTGGCGGCCGAAGATATCGAGAAAGACAGCGTTGCGCGCGAGGCCGTGGGCAATGCGCCCGCCGCCTTCCAGCTTGTTCAGCAGGGCCGCATCGCCGCCTTCATCGCGACCAGCAACACCGTCTTCCAGCTCAATGTCGACAAGCAGCCGATCCATGCCTGGTCGACCGACGAGTTCGCGCCATGCCCGGGGCAGGTCTATATGACCTCCAAGGCGCAGCTTGAGACGTCGAAGGAGACGGCGGCGAAGTTCCTGTCCGGCGTCGAGGACTGCCTCGGCGCATTGCTGAGCGCGGACGATCTGGCCCCGGTCGTCGCCTCCATGGCGGAGAAATACGACATCGCGGAATCCAAGCGTCCCGATGGCGGTCTCTCTGTCCTGAAGGAGAGCATCAAGGCCTACGAGAAGCCCTATGCCGACAAGCTGGCGACCGATCCGGCCAAGTGGGAGTCGGCCTATGAGCTGATGGTCAAGGCGAAGCTGATCGACCCTATCGACGATTTCGGCTTCTTCGACGACAGCGTGCGCGCAATCGCCTTCAAGGGCTGACGCCACACGAAAGACAGCACTCAGGCCCTCATCGCGCAAACCGCCGATCCGGAGTTCCGCATCCGCCCCTCACCGGGCGGGTGCGGGTATCTGGCAATCGGCGGTCCGTGGCGCGCGGGCCTGCGCGTGACGACCACGTTCACCTGACAAGATTGCACCCGCCTGCGCGCCGCCCCTGAGTGCGGCGCATCGGGACGGCGAGCAGGGACGAGACATCATGGCGAAGGCCGGAGCCGCGGTTGCGGTTGAGGCGGGCGACACCATCCCCCGCATCAAGCTTGAAGGCATCGAACAGCGCTACGGGGCGGGACAATCGGAGGTCCTTGCGCTGACGGGCGTCGATCTGGAAATCGGACACGGCGAGTTCCTGGTGCTGCTGGGGCCTTCGGGCTGCGGCAAGACCACGCTTTTGCGCATCATCGCGGGGCTTCAGAAGCCGACCGCGGGCGCCGTTTCCATCCACGGGCGCCCGCTTTGGGAAAAGGGCCGTCGCAACGACAAGGCGATGGCGGAGCTGGGCGTCGTCTTTCAGGACGCCAACATGTTCCCCTGGCTCACCATCGAGGACAATATCGCGCTGCCGATGAAGCTCAGCGGCGTGGGCAAGGCGGAGCGGCGCAGGCGCGCCAACGAGCTTTGCGAGCTTGTCGGCATCCACGGTTTCGAAAAGCGCTGGCCGCGGGAACTTTCCGGCGGCATGCGTCAGCGCGCGGCCATCGCGCGGGGCCTGAGCTGCAATCCCAACATCCTGCTGATGGACGAGCCCTTCGGCGCGCTCGATGCCATGACGCGCGACCAGATGAACCTCGAATTGCAGCGCATCTGGATGGAAAGCGGCTGCTCCATCGTGCTGGTGACGCATTCCATCCGCGAGGCGGTGTTCCTCGCCGACCGGGTGCTGCTGCTCTCGCCGCGTCCGGGCCGCATGGACACGTTCAAGGACGTGGAGCTTGAGCGTCCGCGCGACACCTACGTGCAGACCACCGCGGCCTTCCAGTCCATCGAGCGTCAGCTTCGCAAGCGCCTCGACACGTTTTCCTGAGATTGAAGAAGAAGAGATCGAGCGATGAAGATCCGTTATCTCGGTTGGGTGACGACGCCGCTTCTGGTGGTGGGCCTCGTGCTGGTCTGGCAGTTCTATGTCACGGCCTTCAAGGTCTCGCCTTTCATCCTGCCTTCACCGTCCGAGGTGGGTGCTGCGCTTGTCGAAATCCTCTCCGACGGCAAGACCTACTGGCATATCGGCGTGACGCTGTTTGAAACCGTGCTGGGCTTCATTATCGCCACCGTTCTCGGCGTGGTGCTGGGCGGGTTTCTGGGCAAGGTGCGCTGGCTGGAGCAGACGCTCAACCCGCTCATCGTCGGGCTTCAGGTGATGCCGAAGGTGGCGCTCATCCCGCTTTTCATCGTGTGGTTCGGCTTCGGGCTGACGTCGAAAGTGGTGCTGGCTGCCGTCATCGCCTTCTTCCCGATCATGACCAACACGGTGCTGGGCATCAAATCGGTGGAGGCGGGCCACCGCGACGTGATGCGCTGCATCAATGCATCCGGCTGGCAGACCTTCCGGGAACTGGAATTCCCGAATGCCTTGCCCTTCATCCTGACCGGCATGGAAGTGGGGATCGTGCTCTCCACCATCGGTGCGATCGTGGGTGAATATCTGGGCGGCAGCCAGGGGCTCGGCTACATGGCGGTCGCAACGCTGAACGCCTTCGATGTGAAAGGCATGTTCGCGGTGATCGTGCTGCTGACGGTGCTGGGGCTGGTGCTCTATTTCATCGTGGTGTACCTGCGCCGCTTCGCAACGCCCTGGCACCAGTCGGTCGCGGGGCGCAAGGAGCCTTAGAGCTGCCTGCCTGCGCGTTGGGCTAAGTGAGACGAGGAGGCGGGGTCAGCCCGCGAGTTTGCGCTCAAGCTCCAGCGGCTCGGCCTCGTCGCTGAGCGAAAAGGAACGGCCCAGCAATCCGGCAAGCTGGTCGGCGGGAAGCGGGCGGCTGAACAGATAGCCCTGAACCTGCGTGCAACCTTCCTTTTGCAGGTGCACGAGCTGCTCCTCGGTTTCCACGCCTTCGGCGGTGGTGGCGATCTGGAGGCTTTTCCCAAGCCCGGTAACCGCCCGCACGATGGCCGAGGCCTCCGGGCGGTCGGCGAGGGTGCGGACGAAATACTGGTCGATCTTGATCTTGTCGAAGGGGAACTTCTGCAGGTAGCTGAGCGAGGAATAGCCCGTGCCGAAGTCATCCATCGCGATATGGATGCCAAGCTCCTTCAGGGCGCGCAGGGAGCGCACATTGGTCTCGCTGTCGTGCAGGAGAACGGATTCGGTGATCTCCAGTTCGACCCGTTCGGGCTCGATGCCCGATACGGCCAGCGCATTGGAGACGGCCTGCACGATGCGGTTGCCGCGGAACTGCACCGGAGACAGGTTGATCGCGACCCTGACGTCCTCCGGCCAGTGGGTGGCCTCCCGGCACGCCTGTTCCAGGACCCAGGCGCCGATATCGATGATCAGGCCGATCTCTTCGGCTAGCGGAATGAACTCATCGGGCGGCACGAGCCCGCGGTCGGGATGGTTCCAGCGCAAAAGCGCCTCGAACGCGCAGATCCGGCCGCTTTCGAGTGAAACGAGCGGCTGGTAGTGGAGGGTGAATTCCCGCGCGTTCAATGCCCGGCGCAGGTCGAGTTCCATCGCGCGGCGGGCCTGCAGGCGGGTGTCCATCTCGGTTTCGAAATAGCGGAACGTACTGCGCCCGTCGTTCTTGGAGCGGTAGAGCGCCATGTCCGCGTTCTTCAGCAGAAGATCCGGCTCCTGCCCGTCATGGGGGGCAACCGCAATCCCGATGCTTGTTCCCACCACCACCTGATGACCCTCGATCTCGAAGGGCAGGCTGATCACGTCGATGAGGCGGCTTGCGAGGCGGCTGGCCTCTGCGACCTGTTCGATATCGTTCAGGATGATCGCGAATTCATCGCCGCCCAGCCGGGCGACGAAGTCGCTGCGCCGCAGGGTGGTGGTGAACCGTCTGGCGACTTCCTGAAGAAGCTTGTCGCCGACGGGGTGGCCGAGCGTGTCGTTGACTCCCTTGAAGTGGTCCAGATCGAGGCAGAAGACGACCACCATGCCTTGCGACATCTGGGCCCGATCCAGCGCCTCGTTCAGGCGCGTGCGGAACAGCACCCGGTTGGGCAGGCCCGTCAGGGCGTCGTGGTGGGCCATGTGTTCGATGCGGGCTTCCGCCTTGCGCCGCTCGGTCACGTCGACGACGGAAATGACGAAGGTCTGGCTGCCGCCGACATCCATCCGGCGCACATAGGGATAGACCTCCATCATGGTCCCGTCGCTGCGCACATGGGTCCACACGTCGCGACCCTGATAGGGTTTTTCGAGGTCGTTCAGGAAGGCCTTGAAGTCGTCGCGACGGGTCCGCGGCACGATTTCCAGTGCGGTCATGTTCAGGAACTGCCCGGCGGAATAGCCGTAATGGCGGATCGCGGCTTCGTTCACCTGCAGGATCCGCAGGCTCTCGCTGTCCACCAGCCACATCGGCAACGGGTTGCCTTCGAACAGGATGCGGAAGGAGCGCTCGCGGTTCTTGATATCGGCGATGTCCGTCAGGGTTACGGTGAGAAGCTCGCCCGCGGGAGAGGCGCTGACCTTGAAATGCCGCACCTCGGCGGCGCCGCCGGGATAGCTCACCTCGAAATTGATCCGCTCGCCCAGCTTCGTCGCGCGGGCGAGGTTCGCCACCACCTCCGATTCCTCCAGCTCCAGATTGAGCTGGGACAATCGGCTCCACTGAAGCTGCTCGGCAGGCCGGTTCAGGAGCCTGGTGGCGCCCTCGTTGAAGGCGACGAACTGGAAGTCGACGACCTCGTTGTCCGCGTCCATGATGGCGGTGAGGGCGATCATGCCCTCGTTGGTCGCGCCGAACATGGTGTCGACCACGTCATGCTGGGTCTCGCGCCGGTCGAGGACGAGGACGAAGACCTCAGGCCCCCACAGGCTCGAAAGCGGCAGGGCCCACAGGTCGTAGGTCTCGAATTGTCCGTGCGCGACCTGATGGGTCGTCACGCGGGCCGGTTCCTTCGATTGCAGGCTGTAGCGGATTGCGTCGCGCATGCTGTGGGCGCGGTCCGGGCGCAGGCAGGAAAAGGAGCCGCCGTCGCGCGAAATCTCGCCCCAGTCGCCGAAGGCGGAGCCGACGCGCGCCAGATTGTATTCCCCCGCCGATGTCTGGACGACGAGGGCCATGCTGTCGGCGAAATGACCGAGATTGCCGAGCGCCACATTCTCGTAAGGCGGCAGTGCGTCCGCCTTGGTGCGTTCGGAACGCCAGCGCAGCAACAGGTAGTCGATTGCGCGCCGGGACGCGGGAGACAGCGTTTGGGCGAGCGCTTCGGACAGGTGATCTGATGTGTCGTGCTTCAAGGCCGGATCCGTGATCGCAGAACTGGGACGTCGTCTGCGGGGAGGAAATGATCGGCATTAATCGCACGGGATATTTTACAGATTGATGACTGCCCGGGCAGAGCGCGCCATTGAAGACAATTTGATGAAAAACAGGGTAAATAAAATGAAAATAGCGCCCGGCGGAGTGTTCCCGCCGGGCGCTTGCGCTTTTCGGACCGTCAGAGGACGGCGGATGCTTACTGCATCTGACTGACGAAGCGGGTCTCCAGATAGGCTTCGAGGGCCTCGGAGCCGCCTTCGGTGCCGTAACCGGAATCCTTGATGCCGCCGAACGGCACTTCGGGAACCGCAAGACCCAGATGGTTGATGGTCATCATCCCTGCGTTCACCCGCGTGCCGAGCGCATGGGCGCGCTCGGAGGAACCGGTGAAGGAATAGGCGGCCAGACCGAAGGGCAGGCGGTTCGCCTCCGTATAGGCTTCCTCGTCATCGGCAAAGCGGTTGATCACGGCGACCGGGCCGAAGGGCTCGTCGTTCATGATGCGTGCGGTGGTCGGCACGTCGGTGAGCACCGTGGGCTCGAAGAAATAGCCCTGATTGCCGATGCGCTTGCCGCCGGTCTGCAGCGTTGCGCCCGCCTCCACGGCGTTGTTGATCATGCCTTCCAGAGCCGGGATGCGGCGCTCGTTGGCGAGCGGGCCCATCTCCACGCCGTCTTCAAGCCCGTTGCCGACCTTGATTGCCTTGGAAGCTTCGATGAAGCCCTCGGTGAAGCGGTCGGCGACGCCTTCCTGAATGAGGAAGCGGGTGGGCGAGACGCAGACCTGACCGGCATTGCGGTACTTGTGGACCGACATCAGCTTGATTGCCTTTTCCACGTCCGCATCGTCGAAGACGATGACCGGGGCGTGGCCGCCAAGCTCCATGGTGGCGCGCTTCATGTGCAGGCCCGCAAGGGCCGCCAGCTGCTTGCCGACCGGGGTGGAGCCGGTAAAGGAGATCTTGGCGATGGTCGGATGCGGGATCAGGTACTCGGAGATTTCCGCCGGAATGCCGTAGACGAGGTTGATGACGCCTGCCGGGATGCCCGCATCGACGAAGCAGCGGATCAGTTCGGCGGGCGAAGCCGGGGTCTCTTCCGGAGCCTTGACGATGATCGAGCAGCCGGTGGCGAGCGCCGCGGAGAGCTTGCGCACGATCTGGTTGATCGGGAAGTTCCACGGGGTGAAGGCGGCGACGGGGCCGACCGGCACCTTCATGGTCATCTGGATGGTGCCGGGGAAGCGCGAGGGGATGGTCTGGCCGTAGCTGCGGCGACCTTCTTCGGCGAGCCAGTCGATGGTGTCGGCGCCGCCGAGGATTTCGGCCTTGGCCTGCGCCAGCGGCTTGCCGTTTTCCTTCGTCATGATCCAGGCGATGTCGCTTGCGCGCTCGCGCAGCAGGTTGGCTGCCTTGCGCATCAGCTTGTAGCGGGCGAAGACCGAGGTCTCGCTCCAGACCTTGAAGCCGCGTTCAACCGATTCAAGGGCGCGGTCGAGATCGGCCTTGCCGGCATGGGCGAGGCGACCGATCTCCTGACCCGTCGCCGGATCGATGATTTCCAGCGTGCGGCCGTCGGCGGCATCGCACCACTCTCCGTCGATGAAGAGCTGAACGCTTGGATAGGTCGTCATGGGTAACTCCGGGTTCTCTTTGATCCCGCCGACTTTGGCGACGGCTTGTTGTCGAGGCCGAAAATAGGGGGCCGTCCATCAAGCTCAAGTGGAGCTGAAGGTCGGGGGCTGGCATTTGTCAGCCCGAACCTTGAAGGCGTCCCGGTCGTTCCAGCCCGTCCTTTCTGGAAAGTGATGGGGTGTGCCCGGCAGCGGAACGCAAAGAACCGTTGCCTTGCATAAGACGTGGCCTCCCTGTTTGCCTGTGAGGAGCGAAGGAAGCGGTCGTCTTCCTAGCACGCCTTTACGGAAGTTCGAAGCGGCAGTGTGCTTCAAATTTCAGCTTTGTTCCGGGAAGATCGTATAAAAGAGCAGCTTTACAACCGTATTCGTGCGGGCAGATATTTGATGCATGGCTTGCGCGATCGCGCTAGCGTTGAGGAATTGACAGCCTCGGGACAAGAGGCGCGAACCGGCCGGAATTGCGAGGGCCGTCGGGGAGGATGCGACACGCAGGGTTCTTCGGGCTTTTCGGAAGGCTTTTATCCGGAAAGCGATTGAGGCAAGCGCCGGGTGTGATCGGGGCCGTTGCGGCCCACTTCGGCTTGAGGGAGCCGATGATCCGCACAGGCGCTTTGATCGGAGGCGCGGAGGGGCGACCGGTCGGACTGCATATCGGTGCGTCTGCAATTGCGGGCAGGCGGTCGTGAAAGCCGACGAGTCGTGAGCCGCTTCACGGATATGGGCTATTCAGCGAACCCGGATATGACGGAAACCGTCGGTTTCCTGCTCATCCCCAATTTCTCGATGATCGCGTTCTCGTCCGCGATCGAGCCGTTGCGGCTCGCCAATCATCTGAGCGGCAAGAAGCTCTACGACTGGGTGCTCATCTCGCGCGACGGCGGGAGCGAGCAGGCGAGCAACGGCGTTCCCGTCGGTGTTTCCCATTCCATCAGCGATGCTCCGGCCCTGCCTGCGGTGGTGGTTTGCGCCGGTGTCGAAGGGCACTGGTATGACGACCGGCAGGTCCTGGCCTGGCTCAGGCGTGCCGCTGCCAAGGGCATGGCGCTGGGGGCGATCTGTACGGCGAGCCACATTCTGGCGCGGGCCGGGCTTCTGGACGGCTATCGCTGCACGGTCCATTGGGACAGCCTTGCAAGCTTCACCGAAAATTTCCCCAATCTGGTGGCGACCGGCGAGATCTTCGCGGTGGATCGCAAGCGTTTCACCTGCGCGGGCGGGACGGCGGCGGCCGACATGATGCTGCACCGTATCGCGGCGCGCCATGGCGAAGATCTGGCCGCGCGCATTTCCGAACAGATGCTGCATGACAAGATCCGTCCGGCAGCGATGCAGCAGAACGCGGTCATCCAGCAGCCTTTGGGCGTGGAGCGGCAGGAACTTCAGGCCGCCATCCGGCTCATGCTGGCGACCATCGAGCAGCCGCTCGATCTCCTGACGCTGGCCCGGCAGCTCGGCCAGTCGCGGCGCAATGTGGAGCGGTTGTTCCGCACCTACATGAACTGTTCGCCGGGCAAATATTATCTGGGCCTCAGGCTCATCCGCGCCCGCCAGCTCCTGCACCAGACCTCGAAGACCGTGCAGCAGGTGGCGGTGTGCTGCGGCTTTGTCTCCGCCGCCCATTTCAGCCGGTGCTACCGCGATCATTACGGCGTGCCACCGCGCTCCGACCAGATCGCCAACCGCTACCGCATGAGCGCCTTTGCCGGCACGCAAGCGGCGACAGGCGCGCCGGTCGCATTGGCCGATGATGAGGCGGTGGCCGCGCTGGCCTTGCTTGCTTCCGCAGAAGACGACCTTGGCGATGAACGGGAGGCGTGGTGAGCGCAGTAACCGGGCGAAAGGCGAGGAACGACAAGGCGGGCGACAGGCGGGCAGGCAACAGGCTGGCCGGATCCGGGCGACCGGCGCTTTCCGTCGGCTTCCTGCTGACCAACAATTTCACGCTGACCGCGCTTTCAAGCTTCATCGACGCGCTGCGGCTTGCCGCCGACGAGGGCGACGGCAGCCGCCCGATCCGCTGCCGCTGGCACGTGCTGGGCGAGCCGGATGCGCTACGCAAATCGAGCTGCGGCATCGCGGTCGGCCCCGATGCGTCATACGATTTCGATCTTTCCGGCCTCGACTATCTCGTCGTGGTGGGCGGGCTTCTCCATCGCGGGCCTCAGCTCGATGCGCAAGGGGCAGCCTGTCTGGCGCGCGCGGCGAAGGCGGGCATTCCGCTGGTCGGCGTGTGTACGGGGAGTTTCGTGCTGGCGCGCTCCGGGCTCATGCAGGACCGGGCCTGCTGCGTGAGCTGGTATCATTTTCGCGATTTTATCGAGGAATTCCCGGATCTCGTGCCGGTAGCCGAACAGCTTTTCGTGGAAGATCGCGACCGCATCACCTGTTCCGGCGGGGCGGGGGTCGTCGATCTGGCGGCGCATCTGATCGAGCGGCATCTGGGGGCGTCGGCTGCACAAAAGGCGATGCACATTCTTCAGGTAGATCCGGGCAGGGCGGCGAGCCAGTCGCAGCCGCCGCCACCGGTGGGCGGGCCGGTCGTCGATGATCGTGTGCGCCGGGCCATGCTGATGATGGAACAGAACCTCGGTCAGCCGCTCGCCATGGAAGAGATTGCCGCGCGGCTTGCGATCAGTACCCGGCAGTTCGAGCGTATTTTCCAGTCGGCCACCGGCATGAGCCCAAACAGGTTCTACCGGTTGCTGCGGCTTCGCTACGGGCTATGGATGCTGAAAACCTCGCCGCGTTCGGTAACCGATGTTGCCTATGAGGCGGGCTTTGCCGATTGCGCGCATTTCTCCCGCCATTTCCGAGAGGTCTTCGGGATCAATCCGTCGCAAGTGCGCAAGCAGGCCGAGACGGTGGATGCGGATCTGATCCTGCCCATGAGTGGCGGGGTCGCTCAAAAAACGCAGCATGACCCTAGGTTTTACGGCTGAGAACGGGTTCCTTTCGCGTGCGTTCCGCGCATGCATCATGTCGTTTTGCGACGTGCTTGAGATGTCGGATTCATTCAAATCCGATGGCTAACCTGTTCTAGCGTAAGGTTGGCGTTCCCCGTCATTGTTACCGAATGTGCCGAGGGGAGTTTGCGCTATGGCGTCCTATTCGTTGTTCGCGCTGGCGAAGAATGCCTTGTCCCATCACCAGGGATGGGAGCGGGCCTGGCGCGATGCCGCGCCGAAGTCCGAATACGATGTGGTGATCATCGGGGCGGGCGGGCATGGGCTTGCCACCGCCTATTACCTTGCCAGGGAACACGGCATCACCAATGTGGCGGTGATCGAGAAGGGCTGGCTCGGCGGCGGCAACACGGGCCGCAACACCACCATCATCCGCTCCAACTACCTGTGGGACGAGAGCGCGGCGCTCTACGAGAAGTCGCTGAAGCTCTACGAGGGGCTCAGCCAGGACATCAATTACAACATCATGCTCTCGCAGCGCGGCGTGCTGAACCTCGCGCATAACCTCTCGGATGTGCGCGAGGCGCAGCGGCGCACCCATGCGCTGCGCCTCAACGGCATCGACAGCGAGTGGCTGGATGCGGGTGAGGTGAAGGAATTCTGCCCGATCATCAACATCTCGCAGGATGTGCGTTACCCGATCATGGGCGGCACCTTGCAGCGGCGCGGCGGCACGGCGCGTCACGACGCGGTTGCTTGGGGGCTGGCGCGGGCGGCGAGTGCGCGCGGCGTCGACATCATCCAGAATTGCGAGGTGACCGGCATCCGTCGCGAGGGCGGCAAGGTCGTCGGTGTCGAGACCGCCAAGGGTTTCATCGGGGCGAAGAAGGTCGGCATCGTCACGGCGGGCAATTCGTCCGTGCTGGCGGAGATGGCGGGCATCCGCCTGCCGCTTGAAAGCCATCCGCTTCAGGCGCTGGTGTCCGAACCGGTGAAGCCGGTGATCGACTGCGTGGTCATGTCGAACGCGGTGCATGTCTATGTGAGCCAGTCCGACAAGGGCGAACTGGTGATCGGGGCGGGCATCGATGCCTATACCGGTTACGGCCAGCGCGGGTCCTTCCACATGATCGAACATCAGATGGGCGCGCTTCTGGAGCTGTTCCCGATCTTTTCCCGGCTTCGCATGATGCGCCAATGGGGCGGCATCGTGGATGTGTGCCCGGATGCAAGCCCGATCATCTCCAAGACGCCGGTCGACAATCTCTACATCAATTGCGGTTGGGGTACGGGCGGCTTCAAGGCGACGACGGGATCGGGCTGGGTCTTTGCCCATACGATTGCGCGCGACGAGCCGCATGAGATCAACGCGCCCTTCTCGCTGGAGCGTTTCACCACCGGCTATCTGATCGACGAACACGGCGCTGCCGCCGTGGCGCACTGAGGGGATGTGACATGCTGCTGATCCAATGCCCCTGGTGCGGGCCGCGCGACGAGATCGAATTTTCCTATGGCGGGGAGGCGCATATCGCGCGCCCGCAAGACCCTTCCCAATTAAGCGATGCGGAATGGGCGGAGTTCCTGTTCATGCGCACCAATACCAAGGGCGCGCACAAGGAACGCTGGAACCATGCCCATGGCTGCCGGCGCTGGTTCAACGTGGAGCGCGACACGCTCACCTATCAGATCACGCGGGTCTATCACTGCGACGGCACGCCCGTTCAGGAGGGCAAGTGATGGCGCAGTTCCGCAAGACGGATGGCGGGCGGATCGACCGGTCCCGCCCCATGAGCTTCACCTTCAACGGCAAGCGCTATCAGGGCTTTGCGGGCGATACGCTGGCCTCGGCGCTGATTGCCAATGGCGTGCATCTGGTTGCGCGCGGCTTCAAGTATCACCGTCCGCGCGGGATCTATTCGGCAGGCTCGGAAGAACCCAACGCGCTGGTGCAGCTTGAGACGGGGGCGTTTTCGGAACCCAATATCCGCGCCACCCAGATCGAGCTTTACGACGGGCTGATCGCGTCGAGCCAGAACGCATGGCCGAGCGTCGAGTTCGATATCGGCGCGGTGAACGGGCTGTTCTCCAAGCTCTTCGTGGCGGGCTTCTACTACAAGACCTTCATGCATCCGAAGAGCTTCTGGATGCGGTTCTATGAGCCGATGATCCGCAAGGCCGCGGGTTATGGTGTTGCCCCCACCGAGGCCGATCCGGATACCTACGACAAGATGCACGCCCATTGCGACGTGCTCATCGCGGGTGCAGGACCGGCGGGTCTGATGGCGGCGCTTGAGGCGGCGAAGGCGGGGGCGCGGGTGATTGTCGCCGACGAGCAGAGCGAATTCGGCGGTGATCTTCTGGGGCAGAACACGCAGATCGACGGCGTGCCTGCCACGGAATGGATCGAGAAGATCCGCGCCGAGCTTGCTTCTTATGCCGACGTCCAGCTTTTGCCGCGTACCACGGTGACCGGCTATTTCGACCACAACTACCTGATCCTGACAGAGCGGCGGACCGATCATCTGGCGCGCGGCACGAAAGGTGCGCGCCAGAGGCTGTGGAAGGTGCGCGCCAAGCGTGTGGTGATCGCGACCGGCGCGCATGAGCGGCCGCTGGTCTTTGCCGACAATGACCGGCCCGGCGTGATGCTCGCCAATTCCGCGCGCACCTATGCCAACCGCTTCGGCGCGCTGCCGGGCGACCGCGGCGTCGTTTTCACCAACAATGACAGCGGCTATCGCGCGGCCATCGATCTGGCGCGCGCAGGCTGTCGGGTTGTGGCGGTGATCGATGTGCGCGCAAAGCTGACGGGGGCGATTGTCGAGGAAGCGAAGGCGGCGGGGCTTCGGGTCATTGCCGGTCACGTGATTGCGGGCGTGAAGGGTCGCAAGCGGGTGGCGGGTGTCGATGTGGCCGCGCTTGCCTCCGACGGCGAGACCGTCGGCGGGCCGGTGGAGCGCATTGCTTGCGATTTCGTGGCCGTTTCCGGCGGCTGGACGCCTTCGGTGCATCTCATGTCCCAGTCGGGCGGCAAGGTTCGTTACGACGAGGAAAAGACCTGTTTCGTGCCCGATCGCTCCGTGCAGGTGGAGGTCTCAGCGGGCGCATGCCGTGGCGAGTTCACGCTTGCGGGCGCCTTGAGCGAGGGCCGCGCGGCGGGGCGTGCGGCGGTGGAAGCCGCAGGGCTGACGCCTGCGGACGAAACGCCATTGCCCGCCATTACCGAGGAACCGGAGGCTGGCCCGATCCATCCGCTGTGGATCGTGCCGGGCTTGAAGCCGGTGGGTTTCGGCAAGGCAAAGCACTTCGTCGATATCCAGAACGATGTCGCCGTCACGGACGTGAAGCTTGCCTCGCGCGAGGGCTATCGCTCCGTCGAACACCTGAAGCGCTACACCGCGACCGGCATGGGCACCGATCAGGGCAAGACGTCGAACGTCAATGCGCTGGCGATCCTGTCGCGCGAGTTGGCCAGTCCGATCCCGCAGGTCGGAACCACGACCTTCCGCCCGCCCTATACGCCGGTGACCTACGGGACGCTCGCCGGGCGCGATGTGGGCGATCTCTCCGATGTTGCCCGCACCACGCCGATGCATGGATGGCACGTGGCGCGCGGCGCGAAGTTCGAGGATGTGGGGCAGTGGAAGCGGCCCTGGTACTATCCGCGCGGGGGCGAGACCATGCGCGATGCCGTGAACCGGGAATGTCTCGCGGTTCGAAGCGGCGTCGGCATTCTCGATGCCTCAACGCTCGGCAAGATCGACATTCAGGGCCCGGATGCGGCGGAGTTCCTCAATCGCGTCTACACCAACGCATGGTCGAAACTTGGCATCGGGCGGTGTCGCTACGGTCTGATGTGCAAGGAAGACGGCATGATCTACGATGACGGCGTGACCAGCCGTCTCGGGGAAAACCACTTCCTGATGACCACCACCACCGGCAATGCCGCGATGGTCATGGACCGGCTGGAGGACTATCTCCAGACCGAGTGGCCGCACCTGAAGGTCTATCTCACCAGCGTCACCGAGCACTGGGCGACCGCCTCCGTCGCAGGGCCGAAGGCGCGTGATCTGGTGGCCGAACTTGCGCCCGGTCTCGATCTCTCGGCGGACGCCTTTCCCTTCATGTCGTTCAGGCAAGCGACGGTCGCGGGGCTACCTGCGCGCGTCTACCGGATCTCGTTCACCGGCGAATTATCGTTTGAGATCAACGTGCCCGCCCAGATGGGCATGGCGCTGTGGGAAGCGATCTTTGAGGCGGGCGAGAAATACGATCTGACGCCCTATGGCACGGAGACGATGCACGTTCTTCGCGCGGAAAAGGGGTTCATCATCGTCGGTCAGGAAACGGACGGAACCGTCACGCCCTTCGATCTCGGCATGGACTGGATCGTCTCGAAGAAGAAACCGGATTTCATCGGCAAGCGCTCCTATGCGCGGCCCGATACGGCACGCAGCGACCGCAAGCATCTGGTCGGGCTGTTGACGGACGACCCAAAAGAGGTGCTGCCGGAAGGGGCTCAGATCACCGAGCTTGCAGGCGGCACCCCGCCGGTTCCCATGCTGGGCCATGTGACGTCGAGCTATTACAGCGCCACGCTCGGCCGCTCCATCGCGCTCGCCATGATCAAGAACGGGCGCAACCGGATGGATCAGAGCGTCCATGCCCCGCTGGGCGACAAGACCGTGCCTTGTAAGGTGGTCGCCCCGGTGTTCTTCGACAAGGAAGGAACGCGCCTCGATGGTTGATGCAGCAACATTGCCGCGCGCAGGCGCGATGGCTCGGTTCTTCGGGGCGGATGAGGCCACGATTGAGGCCGGTCTGCTGACTGTGAGGGAAATGCCCGTTCCGGCGCAGATCAACCTGCGCGGCGATCCGAAGGATGCCGCTTTTCTGGAAGCTGTGACGGGGGCGTTGGCCTGCGCCCTGCCGCTGGAACCGAACCGCACGATGGTGGCGGACGGGATCACCGTTCTCTGGCTCGGGCCGGATGAATGGCTGGTTCGGGGCGAGCCGGGTAGCGAGGACGCGCTTGTCGCGAAACTTCGGGATGCGCTTTCGGATTTCCTTTGCGCGGTCACCGATGTAACCGGCAACCGGGCGCTGTTCCGGCTTTCCGGCGTGCCCGCACGGCTGCTTCTTGCCAAGGGATGCAGCCTCGATCTGCATCCCTCGAAGTTTGGACCTGGCCAGTGCGCGCAGACGCTTGTCGTTCGTGCAGGCGTGATCCTGCATCAGGTGGATGACGTGCCGACTTTCGACCTTATGCCCCGGCGTTCGTTCGCGGAATATCTGTGGGGCTGGCTCGATGATGCGATGGCGGAATATCGCTGACTTTGCGTCATCCTGTCGCATTTTGTGCAAGAGCTGTCGCAACGGGATGTGAAGGGGGGCTGTCAGGCTTTCAAACTCTCCAATCAGGAGAAGGAAGCCGTTCATGTCCGCTGCCCATGATGCCCTGCTGCGCCCGCTCACCATCAAGGGGCTCACGATCCGCAACCGGGTCATGAGCACCAGCCATGCGCCCTCCTACGGCAAGAACGGCAAGCCGCAGGAACGCTACCAGCTCTATCACGAGGAAAAGGCGCGCGGCGGCATCGGGCTCACCATGTTCGGCGGGTCTTCCTCCGTCTCACCCGATAGCCCGGCAACGCCCTGGAACCAGATCTCGGTCGCTGACGACAGCGTGATCGAGCATTTCCGGACCTTCTCCGACCGCATCCATTCCCACGGCGCGGCCCTCATGGTGCAATTGACCCACATGGGCAGGCGCACGCGCTGGGATACGGAGAACTGGCTGGCGACCGTCTCGCCTTCCACCGAGCGCGAACCGGCAAGCCGCTCCGTTCCGAAGGAGATGGAAGAGACCGACATTGCCCGGATCGTGGCGGATTTTGCTGGGGCCGTGCGCCGCTGCAAGGAAGGCGGGCTCGATGGCTGCGAGTTCTCCGCCGCCCACGGCCACCTGATCGACCAGTTCTGGAGCCCGTCCACCAACAGGCGAACCGACAAATATGGCGGCAGCCTTGAGAACCGGATGCGTTTTTCCATCGAGGCGCTGACGGCGGCGCGCGAGGCGGTGGGCGACGACTACATCATCGGCATCCGCATGTCGGGCGATGAGCTCATTGACGACGGCCTCAGCCACGAGGATTGCCTGACCATCGCGCGTACGCTGTCGGAGCGCGGGCTGGTCGATTTCGTCAATCTCATCGGCGGGCAGGCGCGCGATCACATCGCCCATGCGATCTCGCTTCCCAACATGTCTTTTCCCGTCGCGCCCTTTCTGGCGCTCGCCAGCGCGATCAAGCGCGAGGTGGGCGTGCCGGTTTTTCATGCCCAGCGCATTACCGATTTGGCGACCGCCGCGCGCGCTGTCGATGAAGGCCATATCGACATGGTCGCCATGACGCGCGCCCATATCGCGGACCCGCATATCGTGAAGAAGCTGATGGAAGGGCGTGCCGACGATATCCGCCAGTGTGTCGGCGCGGGCTACTGCATCGACCGGATCTATGCGGGCAATGACGCGCTTTGTCTTCAGAATGCGGCGACGGGGCGGGAAGCCTTCATGCCTCACGTGATCGCCAAGGCTGAAAAGCCCTTGCGGGTCGCGGTCGTCGGCGGTGGGCCGGGCGGGCTTGAGGCGGCGCGTGTTTGTGCGGAGCGCGGGCACGAGGTGGTGCTGTTTGAGAAAAACGCCGCTCCGGGCGGGCAGGTCTCGATTGCGGCCAAAGCCACATGGCGCGAGGCGCTGACGGGGATCACCCGCTGGCTCGCGCAACAGGTCGAGAAGAAGGGCGTGGACCTGCGCCTCGGCACGGAGGCAAGTGCGGAGGCGATTGCGGAATTTTCCCCCGACGTGGTGCTGATCGCCACCGGCGGAACGGCCAATCGCGGCTCCATTCCGGGGGCAGAATTGGCGCAGACCACGTGGGAGATGCTGAGCGGTCAGGTGGAGCCGGCGGAAAGCATTCTTGTTTACGACGGGACCGGCCAACATCAGGCACCGTCCTGCGCCGAGGCGCTGGCGAAGAAGGGTGCGCTTGTGGAGATCGCCACGCTCGACCGGATGGTGGGCGAGGAAATCGGCGGCACCAACCAGCCCATTCACCTGCGCGAGCTTTACCGCGCGGGCGTGATCCTCTCGCCGAACCTGAACCTCGTGGAGATCTATGCGGAGGGCAACAAGCGCGTTGCGGTGCTGCGCAACGAGTTCACCCACGAGGAGGAGGAACGGCTCGTCGATCAGATCGTGGTGGAATACGGCACGCTGCCGGTGGACGGGCTTTATCGCGAGCTGAAGGACGCGTCCGTCAATCGCGGAGAGTTGGATATCGACGCGCTTCTGGCAGGTCGGCCGCAGCCATCGGTTTCAGGGCTCAACGGGGCGGGCGGCTATGCGCTTTTCCGGCTGGGCGATGCGGTCGCCAGCCGCAACATCCATGCCGCGATCTATGACGCGGCGCGCCTTTGCAAGGATCTTTGAGGCATGGCCGCGGGGCTCGCCAGCTTCGGCCTGCTGTTGGTTCTGGCGTGCGCGGCGGGACTCGCGCTTCACGCCTCGCGGCGCTGGCGGACGGGGGCTGATGCGTCTGTCGATATCGCCGCCGGGCTGAAGGCCCTGCCGGGTCGTTATCTTCGCGATGTGCATGACGTGGTGGCGCGAAAGCCCTTCAATGCCCGCTTTCATGCGCTGACGGCGGGCGGGTTCCTCGCCACGCTCGGCCTGATCGTTCTTGCGGTGGTGCCGGGTCTTGGCGGGGCATGGCTCTGGGGGCTCGTGGCCGTGTTTCTTGCGGCGATGACCGGCGGGGCGGGGATGGTCGGCTGGCGCAGGCGGGTTCAAAGGCCCACTGAGCTTTCCGGCGGACGGTTTGCGCGGTTGCCTCTCTCGTTGCTGGTGTTTTCGCTCGGGTTTCTGGTCGTCGCGCTCGATACGGCCTTCGGTGGTGTCCTGTCGGTGCCGGTGTCCTTGATCCTCGCGAGCATAGGGCTTCTCGGTGCGGCGGATCTGTTGCTCGGCATCGGGCGCGGGCCTCTGAAACATGGACTCAACGGGGCGTTGCACCTGATCGCCCATCCGCGGCCCTTGCGGTTTTCCGATCACGGCGGCGAACGCCAGAGCGCGTTGATGCCGCTCGATCAGGAGGCGGATAAGCTCGGGGTTGAGACGCCGCGCGATTTTGCGTGGAACCGGCTTCTGGGCTTTGAGGCCTGTGTCCAGTGCGGGCGCTGCGAGACGCTTTGCCCGGCCTTTGCGGCGGGTCTGCCGCTGAACCCCAAGGCTTTCATTCAGGACATCGCGGGCGCGCTTTCAACCGGCCCGTCAAACTATGCGGGACATGATCATCCGGGCGAGCGGCCGGTCGGCATAAGCGGGCCGGATCTGGCGCTGGTGGGCGACGGCGCGGCGATCCACCCCGATACGCTGTGGGCCTGCACCACCTGCCGGGCCTGCGTCGAAGCCTGCCCGATGATGATCGAGCATGTGGATGCGGTGATCGACCTGCGCCGGTTCCAGACGCTGGAACTGGGCGCGGCCCCCGGCAAGGCAAGCGGGGTGCTAGAGGCGCTGCGCCATGCGGATAATCCGGGCGGACTGGAAGCTTCGCGCCGCATCGACTGGGCGTCCGATCTGGCCCTGCCGCTCGCAGCAACGCGCGAACGTTTCGACGTGCTCCTGTGGCTCGGCGATGCGGCGTTTGATCTGCGCGGGCAGCGTTCACTCAGGGCGCTGATCCGGTTGCTTCGGCTGGTGGAGGTGGATTTCGCGGTTCTTGGCGCGGATGAGCTTGATTGCGGGGATCTCGCCCGCAGGCTCGGGGACGAGGCGACCTTTCAAGGGCTTGCCACGCGCACCGTCGTGCAACTGGCGGGGCTCGATTTCAACCGCATCGTGACCATGGACCCGCATGCGCTTCATAGCCTGCGGAACGAATATCCGGCCTTCGGGCTCGACCGACCCGTGTTGCATCACACGGCGTTGCTGGCGGATCTGGTGGAGGCCGGGCGGCTGAAGCTGAAGGCGCTGACGGGCACGGTGACCTATCACGATCCCTGTTATCTCGGACGTTACAACGGCGAGACGGAGGCCCCGCGCCGCCTTCTCGATGCGCTGGGGCTGGAACGGCGCGAAATGGAATTTTCAGGCCTCTTTTCGCGCTGTTGCGGCGGCGGGGGCGGGGCGCCGGTCACCGATATCGCGGGCGAATTCCGGATCGCCGATCAGCGTATGGATCAGGCGCGCGCCACGGGGGCTAGTTGCGTGGCGGTTGCCTGTCCCAATTGCACCGCCATGCTGGAAGGCGTGGTGGAGCCGCGCCCGGACGTGCGCGAGATCGCGGAACTGGTGCTGGAGGCCGCGACATGAGAGAGCGTCGCGATCCAAGGGCCGAGCAGGCGGCAAGGCTCCTGCCGGGAAGTGCGCGCCCGCGTTACGGGTTGAAGGCGGTGCCGGGTGAGGGCGGTCGCCTGCGCCGCGATCCGCGAGCGGAGCGCAAGGCGGCGACGGTGACCGAAACCCCGCGTCTGCGCATTGCGTGGAAGGGCGGTGTCGCGCCTCAGGCGGGGACACTGGATGCGCCCGCGCCGAGGGGTACTCCGAAGGTTCGGATCATTGCGGAGCCAGCCTTTCATGTGCTCGTCATTGCCGGGACGGGCGAGATCGACCGGCAGATGATCGGCGCGGCGCGCCTGATCGCGGATGCGGGCGGCGGCGCAGTCTGTGTCGCCTCTCCCACCGAGGCTGAGGATTGGGCTGATGCCGGAGCGGATCGGGTGATGCCGTTTTCGGGCGTTGAGGCTGAGACCTACGATCCGGAAGTCCATGCGGGCGCGGTGCTCGCGGCCATCGCCACGCTGGAGCCCGCCCATGTTCTCTTTGCGGAGACACCGGAGGGCGGCGCTGTCGCGCGCCGGGTGGCGGCGAGGCTGGGAGAGCGCCTGTTCGCGGGCGTTGAGGATATCCGAGACGGACGTGCGATCCGGCGGGCCAATGGCGGGCGCGACGCGATGAGCGTTGCCGTGCCGAGGCTTCTGACCATTGCCGCCGACGCCTTTGCCCGGCACGAGGGCGCACCGCATGAGGCTCGGCGCATCGAGGGGCCGGGGTTTGAGCCCCTTCGAAACGGCATCATGGAGGCGAGGGCCGTACCGGTCGATCCCGACACGATTGCGCTGGCGGAAGCCGACTTCCTCTTGAGCGGCGGCAATGGGGTGAGCGATTGGGAGGCCTTTGCGGAGCTTGCCGTCCTGCTGGGGGCGACGCGGGGAGGGAGCCGGGTTGTCTGCGATCAGGGCCATCTGCCGCGGGACCGACAGGTCGGGGCCTCGGGCACGTTGGTCACCGCTGGCTGCTATTTCGCGCTCGGCATATCGGGCGCGCCGCAGCACCTTCAGGGCATTCAGAGGGTGGGGCGGGTCGTGGCGGTCAACACCGATCTTCACGCGGCCATGATCAAGCGCGCCGACTTGGCAATCGTTGCCGATGCACAAGAGGTCATGCCTGCGCTTCTCCGGCTTCTGGCGTCAAAGCGGGGGAGGGCGGAATGAGGATCGCGGTTCTTCTTTCTCTCGGCAGTCATCCGGCGAGCGGTCGCGCACGGCGGGCGGACCTTGATGCCAGGGCGCTGGAAATGGCCTTGCGGTTGGCGGAGACCCTGCCGGATGTGGCAATCCACGCGGTTCATGCCGGTGATCCGGATGCTGGCGCTTTACGCGATTATCTCGGCATGGGGCTGGAACGGCTTCACGTGCTGGATGTGGCGCATGGCGCAGATCCGGTGCCTGCGCTCATCGGGTGTCTGAACGAGATCCGGCCGGATCTCGTTTTGACCGGCATGCGCGCCGAAGCGGGCGAGGGGAGCGGGATGGTGCCTTATCTCGTCGCCGAGGCATTGGGGGCTTCGCTCGTCGCCGATGTGGCCGGGATAACGGACCTGGCCGATGAGGCCACCGTCATACAGGCCCTGCCGCGTGGGCGCCGCAGGCAGGTGAGGCTCAGGCTTCCCGCCGTGCTGCCGGTCAATGCCGCCGCACCGGAGCCGCGCGCACCGGCCTTCGCACGGGCGCGGCGCGGGAGCATCGAACGGCACAGGGCGGAAAGCGTGCCGGATGCGTTTCTGGAGGCTTGCGAGACGAAGCCCTGGAGACCACGGCCCAAACGCATGGGGCTTCCCGCCGGGGCGTCGGCTGCCGAGCGCATGAAGGCGATGACGGAGGCGCGCGCAGGCGAGGGGCAGGTGATGGTTCGCCCCACGCCCGATGAGGCCGCTGCCGCCCTTTACGATTATCTCGTCGAGCATCGGTTTCTCGACCTTCAAGGGCGCGAGCCCACGGAGAATGGACGAAAATGACGCCGCGGCCTCAGGGCTTTTGCGTAATCTTGTCGGTTTGAGAAAACTCTCTGTCGCAAATCAGTACGCCGGGCTTTGCGGCGAGGCAGACAATTGGCGAATTGCAGATTCTCCTGCGGCCCGGGGCCTCGCGCCGGTCAGCCTCGCCGGACCCGTTCCGTTCGTGGTCGCAGAAGCCCTCTCAGGGAGTGGATGATCGTCATGACGGACGCACACGCGATCATGGACATGCTGCGTCGGCGCACGCCCGGCTACAGCCTCGACGCGCCGCTTTATACGAGTGCGGCCGCGCACGATCTGGATATGGATCTAATCTTCCATCGCCACTGGATTTTCGTTGGCGTGACGCCCGACGTGCCGGAACCGGGCGACGTGATGACCGTGGAGGTGGGGCCAAGCTCAGTGCTCGTCATTCGCGGCGAGGATCAGGAAATCCGCGCCTTTCACAATGTCTGCCGGCACCGCGGCGCGCGGCTCCTGAGCGGACCGAAGGGCACCGTCGGCAACATCGTGTGCAGCTATCACGGCTGGACCTATGGCGAGACCGGCGAACTGCTCTTCGCCGAACACATGGGGCCGGATTTCGACCGCTCCTGCCACGGGCTGAAGCCGGTTCACCTGCGCACGCTCGCGGGGCTGATCTTCATCTGTCTGGCCGAGGACGCGCCGGATGATTTCGACCGTATGGCGCAGGATATCTCGCCCTATATCGCGCCGCACGATCTCGCCAATTCGAAGGTCGCCCACTCCTGGGATCTCATCGAAGACGGCAACTGGAAGCTGACGATGGAGAACAACCGCGAGTGCTATCACTGCGCGGGCAACCATCCCGAACTCACCGTCCCCTTGCAGGAATACGGTTTCGGCTTTTCGCCCGACGAACTGGACGATTACCGAAAGGCCGATGTCGCGAAATATCAGGCCGAACTCGATGTCGCCTATGCGCGCTGGGCGGCCATGGGGTTGCCGTCTGAGGAACTTGAAAACCTCGCCGCGCCGACCGGCTATCGCACGCAGCGGCTGGTGCTGATGGGGGCGGGCGAATCCCACACGCTCGATACGCGCCGCGCCTGTAACAAGCTGCTCGGTTCCTTCACCGATGCGCGGCTCGGCGGGCTTTCCCTCTGGACGCACCCCAATTCCTGGCATCATTTCATGGCCGACCACGCGGTGACTTTCATGTGCATGCCGCTCGGGCCGGACCGCACGCTGGTGCGCACCAAATGGCTCGTTCACAAGGATGCGGTGGAGGGTGTCGATTACGACCTGGAAAACCTCACCCGCGTGTGGACCATGACCAACCGGCAGGATGCGGATCTGGTGGCGCTGGCCCATAGCGGCATCGCACAGCCTGCCTATGAGGCCGGGCCCTATTCGCAGTTCACCGAGAGCTTCGTGGAGAGCTTCTGCCAGTGGTACGGGGCCCGTGTCGCGGCGGGGCTCGGGCAGTCGCTCACGCTCGTTGACGAGACGGTGGCGGCGGAGTGACGGATCAATCGCCAGGGCCGGCACGGCTCGCGCGCGGAAACGAGGATCAGATCGCCATGCTCATGCCGACCCCGCCTGCGCTTGTGGGCGATATCGAGACCGTGTTGCCCGCCTGGGATGCGGATGTGGACGAGGTGCTGGTCTGCCGTCAGGTGCGCGACGAGACCCATGACGTGAAGACCTTCGTCTTCGCACCGCGTACGCCCGCCCAGTTTCGCTTCCGGCCGGGGCAGTTCCTGACGCTGGATCTTCCCGTTCCCGGCGGCACGATCCAGCGGTGCTATACGATTTCGGCCTCCGCCGCGCGGCCCTTTCGCGCCTCCATCACAGTCAAGCGCGTGCCGGGGGGCATCGCCTCCAACTGGCTACATGACAACCTGAAGCCGGGCATGGAAATCTCCGTCACGGGGCCGATGGGCGATTTCACGCCGGATCTCGCCTCGCCGCGCAAATGGCTGCTTCTGTCGGCGGGAAGCGGGATCACGCCGCTCATGTCCATGGCGCGCACCAGCACGGATCTGGGCGAGGATCGCGACATGATCTTCGTCCATGCCGCGCGTAGTCCCGCCGATATCATCTTCCGGCAGGAACTCGACATGATGGCGCGCCAGCAAGACGGCATGCGGCTGGCGCTCATCTGCGAAAATCTCTCGGCAGAAAAAAGCTGGCCCGGCCTCACAGGGCGGCTGTCGCCGGTCATGCTCCAGCTCATCGCGCCCGATCTCGACGAGCGGGATATCTATTGCTGCGGGCCTGCGCCCTTCATGGAAGCGGTCTGCATCATGCTGGGCGAACTTGGCTTCGACATGGAGCGCTACCACCAGGAAAGCTTCGATTTCGGAGCGCAGGACGAGGAAATCCCGCTCGACGAATTCCAGGCGATGGAGGAGGTGGCGCACGACACCTTCCGCGTGGAACTTGCCAGAAGCGGTCAGGTGCTGGAATGCGCGCCGGACATGACCATCCTGAACGCGGCGCGCGCTGCCGGGCTGCGGTTGCCGTCATCATGTGCGCGCGGGCTTTGCGGAAGCTGCAAGAGCCACATGATATCCGGCACCGTGGATATGAAACACGGCGGCGGCATCCGTCAGCGCGAGATCGATCAGGGCCAGATCCTGCTGTGCTGCTCGAAGCCCACATCCGATGTGGTGATCGACAGGTAGCCAAGGGGCGGGGTGTGGGATTGGTGCAAGTGGCCGATCCTTCGAGACGCCCGCTCATGCGGGCCCCTCAGGATGACGTTGTGCGTGTTGTCGGGCCGCGAATGGATGCTATTCGGCGGCCTTGTGGATCCCCGTCGGGATGAGGTTTCAAGACGCTCTCTTCCGGCGCCCCTCAAGATGATGCTCCCGCACTGATGCTTCTCGGGAACCTCCCCCACCACAGACAACGTCATCCTGAGGAGGCGTCTTTGACGCCGTCTCGAAGGATGGGCGACACGGCAATAACCCGCAGTGGATCTGCGTTCATCTTCCCAAACCATCGCGAAAACGAAAAAGACCGGGCGCACGGGGCGCCCGGTCCTGTCACAAGCCCGATAAGGCTCAGCCGTGATGAGGCTTACTTCGCGGCGGCGCGCGCAGCGTCCAGCCAACCGTCGACGGCGGCTTTGTTGGCTTCGATCCACGCGGCGGCCTGGGCCTTCACGTCGTCGTCGCCGTTGTTCATCGCGGAGTTCTGAGCGTAGATGTCTGCGAGCGGGATCTTGACTTCCTGAAGCAGCTTCTTGACAGCCGGGTTGGCCTTCAGGAACTCGGAATTCGCGACCGGCACGATGTCGTTGGCCTGGAAGCCCATGGTGCAGGGATCGGAAACGCAGGTGTCGAGGCCCACGGCCGGCTCCGGCATCTCGATGCTGTCGTCGGCGGTGGCTTCGATCCACATCACGTCCTTGCCTGGGGACAGCTCGTTCACCGTCCAGTTCGGGGTCCAGGTGTAGAACAGCACGTGCTCGCCAGCCTGATAGGCGGCGATGGCGTCAGCCATGGACGCGGAGTAGCCGGCCTTGATCTGGTTGATGTCGTCGGTCAGCTTCAGCTCTTCGAGCGTCTCGGAGATGCGGACTTCACAGCCCCAGCCCGGAGGACAAGCGACCAGATCGGCCTTGCCGTCGCCGTTGCGGTCGAACGCCTTCTTGACGTCCTCGCGCTTGAAGTCGTCCAGCGACTTGATGCCGAACTGTTCGATTGCCTTCTTGTCGACGAGGTAACCCTGCAGAGCGCCGCCCTTGGCGACCGCGCCGACGATCTCGGCACCCTGGTCGATCGTGTCCTTGTAGGTCTCATGCAGCGGGAACCAGCCGTTCACCCACAGGTCCATGTCGCCCTGTGCGACGGACTGGTAGAAGGCGGGCACGTCGAGCGTGGTCGGACCCTTGACCTCATAGCCGAGCTTCTGAAGAAGCTGGCTGTAGATCTCGGAGTGGAACCAGCCGGTGTCCCATGTCGCCTGGGACATCTTCACGGTGACACCATCGCCGGGCTCTTCGGCCATGGCAGCCATCGGCGAGAGGCCGACCGCGATCACGGCCGCGGCTGTCAGGGAACGCAATAGATGAGGCATATGTCTCTCCGTCTTTAGAATGGTAATGCGGGGCCGGACCCTCCCACGGATGCGCGGCCCACGGTGTGCTGGGCTCTCAAGGCCCGGCGAAGACGGCCCTTAGGCCGCCTTGTCTTGCGGTGCCACGGTTCCGGCTGTCGCCGAATTTGCAGCTTCCGTGTTCTGGCCCCGGAAGAAGGACAGCAGCGCCTCGCGCAGCGAGGAACCGCCGGTCCGCGGTTCCGCCAACCCCTGGGTTATGCGATCGAGAACGATGGCCAGAATAACGATACCCACGCCGCCGGACATGGCCTGTCCGACGTTCAGTCGGCCAAGGCCGGTATTGACCACGAGGCCAAGACCGCCCGCGCCGATCAGCGCGGCAATGACGACCATGGACAGCGCCAGCATGAGGGTCTGGTTGAGACCGGCCATGATGGTGCGCATGGCGAGCGGGATCTGCACTTCCCACAGCATCTGCCAGGAGGTGGAGCCGAAGGCTTCCGCCGCTTCGATCAGGTCTGCGCGCACGTTGCGGATGCCCAGATTGGTCATGCGAATGATTGGCGGCAGCGCGAAGATGATGGTTGCGATGATACCCGGCGTCATACCGACGCCGAAGAGCATGACGATCGGCACCAGATAGACGAAGCTCGGAACCGTCTGCATGACGTCGAGGATCGGGCGAACGATCTTCCATGCAAGGTCGTTGCGGGCGACGAGAATGCCCGTCGGAATGCCGATGACCGTACAGAACAGCACCGAGGTGATGATCATCGAGAGCGTCGTCATGGTTTCCGGCCACAGGCCGATCATGTCGACGAAGGCGAAGCCGAGAATGGCGAGGAGCGCCATGTTGCGGCTGACGATGCGCCAGGCCATGAAGGCGAAGACGGCCGTAACCACCAGCATGGGCACCCATGCCAGAAGGGCGTCGAGCGTGTTCAGGACTTCGGTGACGGGCACCTGAAGGGCGCGGAAGAACGGACGGAAGTACGGGACCAGAAAGCCGCGCACAAAGGTGTTCATCCAGTCGTCAAACGGAATGGTGACGAGATCGTGCGGACTGAACATCACGCCCTCCCTTCTTCTTTTTCAGTTTCGCCGGCATCGGCGAGGACTGCCGGTTCGGGAGTTTTTTCCGGTTCGTCGCCATCTGGCGACCCCGTGTCGTCGGTGTCGTCCTCCGCAGGCTCTTCATCCGGGATCAGGTGCTCGAAGATGGATTCAGGCGCGATCACGCCAAGCAGCCGGCCCTTTTCGTCGGTCACCGCAACGGGCACGCCGCTCTGGGCGGCGGAGAAAAGCTCGTTCAGATAGACGTCCTCGGTCACCGAAGGCGGTTCGGCCTGCATTAACTTGCGAACCGGGGTCTTCGGATCGACCGAGAGGGCGTCGTAGCGCGTGACGAAGCCGATGGCCTTGCCTTTCTGCACCACGTGGAGGGTGTCTATCTCGTTCTCATCCATGACCTTCAGAACATCGGCCGCGGTTCCGGTGTAGGGCACCTGCGACGCCTCCTGAAGAATGTCGGAGGCGGTGTAGACGCGGCTGCGGTCGATATCGGCCACGAAGGCGCGCACATAGTCGTCGGCAGGCTCGGAAACGATGTCCTGCGCGGTGCCGACCTGCACGAAGGAACCGTCCTTCATGATGGCGATGCGATCGCCGAGGAGCAGCGCCTCGTTGAGATCGTGGGTGATGAAGATGATGGTCTTCTTGAGTTCCTTCTGAAGGGCGACAAGCTCGTCCTGCATCTCGCGGCGGATCAGCGGATCGAGCGCCCCGAAGGGTTCGTCCATGAGAAGGATCTCAGGGTCGGTCGCAAGCCCGCGGGCGAGGCCCACGCGCTGCTGCATGCCGCCGGAAAGCTGCGAGGGCAGGCTGTCGGCGTGATCCTGAAGGCCGACCTTGGCGAGCGCGTTGATTGCAGTGGCGCGGCGCTCTTCCTTGCCGGCGCCCTTGACCTTCAATCCGTAGGCGACGTTCTCGCCGACGGTCTTGTGCGGGAAGAGGGCGAAATGCTGGAAGACCATGGTGATCTTGCGACGGCGGACCTCGCGAAGGCGAGCCTTGCCGCAGGAAGCGATGTCGTCCTTGTCGATCCAGATTTCACCGGATGTCGGCGGAATGAGGCCATTGAGCATGCGCACAAGGGTGGACTTGCCCGACCCCGACAGGCCCATGATGACGAAGATTTCGCCTTCCTGGACCTCGAAGCTGACATCGTTCACGCCAACGACAACGCCGGTCTCCCGAAAAATATGCTCTTTCGATTCACCGCGTTGCAGGCGCTTCAGTCCCTCACCCTTCGGATCATTGAAGAGCTTGGAGAGTTTTTTGACGATCAGTTTTACAGTCATGTGACCTTAGTAGCCTGCCTGAACAGAAAAGGAAACCATAGAGAAGGTTTCTACGACGGCAAACGCGCTGTCATATGGCCGCGGTGTCGTGCCTTGAATGACCGATGAATCTCGGCGTCTCCACGAGATACGTAGCCTGACAGGGTGAATACTGTCATTCTCGCCTGTGTGACCTTTGAGTTTTGGATAAATACGCTTTATCCAAAACGATTACTGTCCGAGAGAATGTCTTAATACGTGTTAAGACAGACCTGCGAACAAGAAGGGGATCCGGTTACCGTATGCGGCATGTCTAACGAGGCGATTTGGCCTCGATATCGCCGCAAAGATCTGTTTTCCGCGTGAAATCATGGACCCATTGCGCCGCCGTTGGAAGCCTCTTTGCCGGGCATGTCCAAGGGGGATGGGGTCAAATATTCCGCAAGGGAAGTGTGCGCGCGATTTGCTCCGACCGATTTTGATGCGCACGTGTGCAAATGACTGCCGCAAGAGCCGTCAGGATCGGTGATCCGCGATATTTCAGCATTGCTTTCAATTGCCCCCACCTCGATTCTCTGTCTTCGGAAAAGCTCGCATCCGAGCCTTCGGGAAACCGGATCTAGCCGGTCCGGTTCCCTTCGCGCTCGCGATTCAAACGCCCATACGCCGCCATTGGTTCCATAAATGATGACGAATGGCGCAGATGTGCGGGCCCGGCACGTGTGTCGGGGGCTTTCAGGGCGGAAAATGCCGGTTTAGGCGGCGCAGGGGCAGGCGTGGGGCCTGCGGCAGGAGAAGCTGCGATCGGAGGTCGTCGGGAGCCCGCGAGGGCAGGGGTTTCTTTGGTGAAACTTCAGTGGGCGGCTTCGGGGAAGTGGATCTGGGATGCGGCGCGGATCACGAGCGGATTGAGGGCGCTGTCGTCCGAGGCGAGGATTTTCGCAAGCTGGCCGCGCATACGCGGTTCCCAGAACTTGTTGATATGCGATGCGACGCCTGCGGCGGGATCGTCGCCGGGCTGGGTCTCGAAGAAGGTCGCGATCTGGTTGGCCTGATAGACGAGCTTTTCTACCGACATTTGGGGTTCTCTCCCTCGATGAGGCGTCTTGTTGTCATCCGAGCCCCCGCGTCCGGAACATTCGGGCGGGCGTGGTCAGGATAGCGGGAAGTGAAGGGCGGCGGAACGTTGTCCGCCGCCGGCTCATGACGACACGCCTATTCGGCGGCATCCAGCGTGTGGGCGATGCGGCGGGCCTTGCGGGCCTGCTCCTCATATTCCACCTGCCACTCGCTCGGGCCGTTGGAAAGCGAGATCTGCACCGCGGTCACCTTGTATTCCGGGCAATTGGTGGCCCAGTCGGAATAGTCGGTGGTCACGACGTTTGCCTGCGTGGAGGGGTGGTGGAAGGTGGTGTAGACCACGCCCGCGGCCACCCGGTCGGTGATGAGGGCGCGCAGGCTCGTCTCGCCGGAGCGGCTTGCGATGCGCACCCAGTCGCCGTCCTTCACACCGCGCACTTCCGCATCGATCGGATTGATCTCCAGACGGTCCTCGTCGTGCCAGACCTCGTTCTGCGTACGCCGGGTCTGTGCGCCGACATTGTACTGCGAGAGGATGCGACCGGTGGTGAGAAGCAGCGGGAAGCGCGGACCGGTGCGCTCGTCGGTCGCCACATATTCGGTGCGGATGAACTTGCCCTTGCCGCGCACGAAGCCGTCGACATGCATGACGGGCGTGCCCTCGGGGGCGGCGTCGTTGCAGGGCCACTGCACGGAGCCGCGTTCTTCCAGCATCTCGTAGGTGACATTGGCGAAGCCCGGCGTGGTCGCCGCAATCTCGGCCATGATCTCGCTCGGGTGGCTGTAGGACCAGTTCGCGCCCATGGCGTTGGCGACGAGCTGGGTCACTTCCCAGTCGGCGTAGCCCGCCTTCGGGGTCATGACCTTGCGCACGCGGTTGATGCGGCGTTCGGCATTGGTGAAGGTGCCGTCCTTCTCAAGGAAGGTGGAGCCGGGCAGGAAGACATGGGCGTGGTTTGCGGTCTCGTTCAGGAAGAGATCGTGGACAACGACGCATTCCATCGCGGCCAGCCCGGCGGCGACGTGGTGGGTGTCGGGATCGGACTGGAGAATGTCCTCACCCTGGATGTAGATGCCCTTGAAGGAGCCATCGACCGCCGCATCCAGCATGTTGTTGATGCGAAGGCCCGGTTCCTTGTCGATCGTCACGCCCCATGCGGTCTCGAAGATTTCGCGCACGGCGTCGATGGAGACATGGCGGTAGCCCGGCAGTTCGTGCGGGAAGGAGCCCATGTCGCAGGAGCCCTGCACGTTGTTCTGGCCGCGCAGCGGGTTCACGCCCACGCCCGGACGCCCGATGTTGCCGGTCGCCATGGCGAGGTTTGCAATCGCCATCACCGCGGTGGACCCCTGAGAGTGCTCGGTCACGCCGAGGCCGTAATAGATCGCACCATTGCCGCCGGTGGCGAAGAGGCGGGCGGCGGCGCGGATTTCCTCAGCCGGAACGCCGGAGAGCTTCGCCACCTCGTCCGGGCCGTGGGCCGGGTCGGTGACGAAATCGGCCCAGTCCTGGAACTCGTCCCAGTCGCAACGCTCGCGAATGAAGGCCTCGTCATAGAGCTTCTCGGTGACGATGACATGGGCGAGCGAGGTCAGCACGGCGACATTGGTGCCGGGGCGCAGCGCCAGGTGGTGAGCGGCCTTGATGTGAGGGCTCTTGACCAGATCGATGCTGCGCGGGTCGACGACGATGAGCTTGGCGCCTGCGCGCAGTCGCTTCTTCAGTCGTGCACCGAAGACCGGGTGGGCGTCGGTGGGGTTTGCGCCGATCACCAGCACCACGTCGGACTGTTCCACGCTGTCGAAATTCTGCGTGCCTGCCGAGGTGCCGAAGGTCTGGCCGAGGCCGTAGCCGGTGGGCGAGTGGCAGACGCGGGCGCAGGTGTCGGTGTTGTTGTTGCCGAAGACCGCGCGCGCCAGCTTCTGTACGAGGAAGGTTTCCTCATTGGTGCAGCGAGACGAGGTGATGACGCCGATGCTCTGGCGGCCATACTGGTATTGCAGGCGGCGGAACTCGTTCGCCATGTGGGTGAGCGCTTCCTCCCACGAAACCTCGCGCCAGGGATCGGACGTCTTTTCGCGGATCATCGGGTTGAGGATGCGGTCGCCGTGGTTGGCGTAGCCATAGGCGAAGCGGCCCTTCACGCAGGAATGGCCGCGGTTGGCCTCGCCCGCCTTGTAGGGAACCATGCGCACCAGTTCCTCGCCGCGCATCTCCGCCTTGAAGGAACAGCCCACTCCGCAATAGGCGCAGGTGGTGACGACCGAATGCTCCGGCTGGCCGATCTCGATGATCGACTTTTCCTGAAGCGTGCCGGTCGGGCATGCCTGAACGCAGGCGCCGCAGGAGACGCATTCGGAACCGAGGAAGCTTTCGTGCATGCCCGCGGAGACGCGGGATTCAAACCCGCGGCCCTCGATGGTCAGTGCGAAGGTGCCCTGAACCTCCTCGCAGGCCCGCACGCAGCGCGAACACACGATGCATTTGGACGGATCGTAGGTGAAATAGGGGTTGGACTCGTCCTTCGGCATCCAGCGGAAATTGTCGCTGCCGTCGCTTTCGCGGGCAAAGACGTGGTTTGCGCCGGTCTGGCCGAAGCGCACGTCGCGCAGGCCCACCGCGCCCGCCATGTCCTGCAATTCGCAATCGCCGTTGGCCGCGCAGGTCAGGCAGTCGAGCGGATGGTCGGAGATGTAAAGCTCCATCACCGAGCGGCGCAGCTTCTTGAGCCGGTCCGTCTGGGTGTGGACCACCATGCCGGGGGAAACGGGTGTGGTGCAGGAAGACGGCGTGCCGCGCCGCCCGTCGATCTCGACAAGGCACAGGCGGCAGGAGCCATAGGATTTCACCAGATCGGTGGCGCAAAGGCGTGGGATCTCGACGCCCGCTTCAGAGGCCGCGCGCATCACGGAGGTGCCTTCGGGCACCGTGATCTCGAACCCGTCGACGGTCAGGGAGACGGTCTTGTCGGACTTGACTTCGGGGGTGCCGAAATCCTTTTCGTTGATGAGTTCCATGGTCTTGCTCATTCCGCCGCCTCCTGGATCGAACGGGGACGGAAGTCCTCCGGGAAATTGTTGATCGCGCTCTTCACGGGGAAGGAGGTGAAGCCTCCAAGCGCACAAAGGGAGCCCATCTTGAGCGTCTGGCAAAGGTCCAGCGCCAGTTCGATCTGGGCCTCGACATCGTCTCCTGCGGCGATCCGGTCCAGCACCTCCATGCCGCGGACCGGGCCGATGCGGCAGGGTGTGCACTTGCCGCAGGATTCGATGGCGCAGAATTCAAACGCAAAACGCGCCTGTTTCAGCATGTCGACCGTATCGTCGAAGACCACGATGCCCGCATGACCGATCAGGCCGTCGGCCTCGGTGAAGGATTCGTAGTCGAAGATCGTGTCGAACTTGGAGGTCGGGAAATAGGCCCCCAGAGGCCCGCCGACCTGTACCGCGCGCACCGGGCGACCGTTCGCCGTGCCGCCGCCGATATCCTCGATCAGCTCGCGAAGCGGCAGGCCGAAGGCAGTCTCGAACAATCCGCCGTGACGCACGTTGCCGGTGATCTGCACGGCGATGGTGCCGTGGGACTTGCCGACGCCGAAATCGCGGTAAAACTCCGCGCCCTGATCCATGATGATCGGCACGCTCGCCAGCGTCATCACGTTGTTGACCGCGGTGGGCTTGCCGAGGAAGCCTTCGATGGCCGGAAGCGGCGGCTTGGCGCGCACGATGCCGCGCTTGCCTTCCAGCGAGTTGAGCATGGAAGTTTCCTCGCCGCAGACATAGGCGCCCGCCCCCATGCGGATCTCCATGTCGAAGGCGCGCCCGGAGCCCAGCACGTCCGGGCCCAGCATGCCCGCCTTGCGCGCGATCTCCACCGCCTCGTTCATGATGCGGATGGCGTCGGGGTATTCGGAGCGGGTGTAGAGGAAGCCCTTGGTCGCGCCGGTGGCGAGACCCGCAATCGCCATGCCTTCGATGAGAATGAAGGGGTCGCCCTCCATGATCATGCGGTCGGCGAAGGTGCCGCTGTCGCCCTCGTCGGCGTTGCAGGCGATGTATTTCTGGTCCGCAGGCGCATCAAGAACCGTCTTCCACTTGATGCCGGTGGGAAAGCCCGCCCCGCCGCGGCCGCGCAGGCCGGATCGGGTAACCGTCTCCACGATCTCTTCCGGCGTCATCTTGGTGGCCTTGCGAAGGCCCGTCAGGCCGCCATGGGCCTCATAGTCGCTCAGTGAATGGGGATCGATGATCCCGCAACGGGCGAAGGTGAGGCGGGTCTGTTTCGCAAGATAGGGGATTTCTTCCGTCGGGCCCTGGCTGAGCGGATGCGCGCCGCCCGTCTCAAAGCCCGCATCGAAGAGGCTCGCCACGTCGGCGGGCTGAACCGGGCCATAGGCGATGCGCACGCCGTCGGCTTCCGCTTCCACCATCGGCTCCAGCCAGAAGAGGCCGCGCGAACCGTTGCGCACGATCTCGATATCGAGGCCGCGCTTTTCGGCCTCGCTCGCAATCGTTGCGGCCACATCGTCGGCTCCCAGCGCGACAGCGGCGGAATCGAGGGGGACGAAGAGCCTGATGGTCATGCGCGTACCTCCTCAACAATGGCGTCAATTCGTTTTTCATCGAGCTTGGCGACAAGCTTGCCGTCGACGGTGGCAGCCGGTGCGCAGGCGCACAGGCCGAGGCAATAGACGGCTTCGAGCGTCACCGCGCCGTCGGCGGTTGTCTCGTTCCAGCCGATCCCGAGCAGCGCACGGGCGCGCTCCGACAGGGCCTCGCCGCCCATGGACTGGCAGGCCTCCGCCCGGCAGATCTTGATCACATGGCGGCCTGCGGGCCGGGCGCGGAAATCATGATAGAAGCTCACCACCCCATGCACTTCGGCGCGCGAGAGGTTCAGGATCCCGGCGATTGCGACCACCGCCTCCTCCGGTATGTGGCCGAATTCTTCCTGTACGTCATGCAGGATCGGCAACAGCGGACCCTCTCGATCTGCGTGATCAGCAACGATTTCGGTCACACGTTGAGTGACCCGATCCGTCGGGTTCTGATGCAGCATGGGGCGTCTCCGGTACTTGTCGATTATGTGATATTTTCCCGGAATATGCCGGTGCGCCGCAGGCTCGTTCAATAAAGCCGTGCCGTTGAGCGATTGCACATATCTATCAAGCCGAACGTCACAGGGCCGAGATCGCTCGCGCCTGCTGTAATAATGCCGAGATTGCAGGGGTGTGCGGCTCACGGAAATTCGCAACAATACCAATGGTATGGGAGGCGCGCGGGTTGCGGATTGGCAGCGAGCGCAGGCCGGGCATGTGGGAGAAGGTCTCTGCGAGCCGGGAGGGCATTATGCTCGACCATTTGCCAGTCTGAATGTGCGTAAAAAGGGCAATGATGCTATCGGACTCCAGTGTCGGTGACGCTGTTACCCCTGCGTCACTCAGCTGTTTCTCGATGATCCGCCGGTTCTGCATGCTTTCGGTCAAGAGGCACAAAGGAGCACTGGACGCCTCTGCCCATGTGACGCTTTCCTTGTCCGGGAACGGGCCGCCCTCGGTGGTGATGAAGGAATAATGCTCCTTGTAGAGGGGGACCGTGGTCATCCGCCCCAGCGGTTCGTTGTCGAGATAGGTGATCCCGGCATCGACCTCCAGATTGACGACGAGGGAGAGGATTTCCACCGAGGAGCGCGCCAGAACGGTGACGCGCACATCCGGGTGGCGGGCGCAGAAGGGGGCGGTCAGATCCCTGACCATGGTGAGGGCTGTTGGAACCGCGGCGATGCGCACGGACCCGGTGAGCCCGAAGCGGGCGGCCTGCATTTCCTCCTGCATGGCGCGGCTGTCGCCGACGATGCGTCGGGCCCATTCCAGCACCCGCATGCCTTCCGGCGTCAGGCCCTGAAAACGCGAGCCACGCTGGACGAGCATGACGCCGAGATGATCCTCCAACTGCTTGATGGCGGCGGAAAGCGTTGGCTGGGTAACGCGGCATTCTTCTGCCGCGTGGCCAAAATGCCGTTGTTTCGCCAGGGCGATGAACATTTCAAGCTTGTCGATCATGGGGCCGAATGCTCCGTCCTGTCGGGTCTGCGCGCGGGGCCTGACGGATCTGCGCGCGGGGGCGGGGTGATGCGGGATAGCAAAGATGTGCGGAGCATAGCCGGTGTGACGGACGGTTGTCTTGAGGGCCTTTGGTGCCGGTTGCGCGTGTTGTCGCCGCGCCTTTTGCTGCGCACGACAGGGGGCGGCCCGATTTCGGTGGCGAATCGATTGCCGGGATCCTTGCGGTCTGCAAGTCTGCGGGCCTTGCAGCTCCCGTTCCGGGATCGGTCGTTTGCGGAACTACGGCCGCCTGCGGCAGTAAGGGGGGTGGTATTTTCTGCAGGGACGGCGCAAGCCACCTCACTCGGTATGAGGAACATAATGGTGAGTGATATGGACAGGTGTCAGGCAAAGGCGGGTCTGGTCGGGGGGCGTTCTCTGCGAGGGATGGTGCGGAGGCTCGCTGCGGGGCTGATCGCTGCGACCATGCTGAGCGGGGTTTGCGCGCAGGCGGCAAGTGCAGGGGAAAAGGTCGTCACCGCGGTGATGAATTCCGGCCTGCGCAGCCTCGATCCGATCATCACCACGGCGCATATCGTGCGCGACCACGCCTATATGATCTATGACGTGCTGGTCGCGCAGGACGACACGTTCACCGCCCGTCCGCAGATGGCCGACTGGACGATTTCCGACGACGGGCTCGTCTATACGTTCACGCTGCGCGACGGCCTGGTGTTCCATGACGGCGCGCCGGTGACGGCAGCCGACGCGATTGCCTCGCTGAAGCGCTGGGGCACGCGCGATTCCGGCGGCCAGCTCATTTTCGACGTGACCGCGAGCCTTGAGGCGCAGGGCGACAAGACGCTCGTGTGGACGCTGAAGGAGCCTTACGCGCCGCTGATCGACACGCTGGCCAAGCAGTCGGCGATCCCGCCCTTCATCATGCCCGCGCGCGTGGCCGCGACCCCGGCGGAAGAGGCGATTACCGATTTCATCGGCTCCGGCCCGTTCAAGTTCGTGGAGAGCGAATACCAGCCGGGCGTCCGGGTCACCTACGAAAAATTCGAGGGCTACGTGCCGCGTCCGGAACCTGCAAGCTGGATGGCGGGCGGCAAGGTCGTGCATGTCGACAAGGTGACCTGGGTGACCATGCCCGACGCGATGACCTCCATCAACGCGCTGCTTGCGGGCGAGGTGGACTACGTGGAGCAGATCCCGGTCGATCTGCTGCCGATCCTTCAGGGGCATGACAACGTGGTGACGGAAGTTCGCGATCCGCTGGGCTTTCAGGCCATCGGCCGGATGAATTTCCTCTATCCGCCCTTCGATGACGTGAAGATCCGCAAAGCGGCGATGATGGCGCTGAGCCAGCAGGACATCTTAGGCACGCTGATCGGGGAACCTGCCTATTACCGGATCTGCGGCGCGATCTTCGGCTGCGGCATGCCGCTTGAGGACGAGAGCGGCGCGGAGACGCTGATCACGGGCGGCGATATCGCGGGTGCGAAGAAGCTTCTGGCAGAAAGCGATTACGACGGTACGCCGGTCGTTCTCATGCAGCCGACGAACATTCCGATGATCGCCGTCCAGCCCATCGTGGCGGCGCAGGCGCTGCGCGCGGCGGGGTTCACCGTCGACATGCAGGCGATGGACTGGCAGACGCTGGTTGCCCGGCGCGCCAGCCGGGCCAAGCCTTCCGAGGGCGGCTGGAACCTGTTCTTCACCAACTGGTCGGTGCCGGAAATCGGCACGCCGCTGATCAACCCCATGCTCAACGGGCGCGGGGAGGATGCGTGGTTCGGCTGGCCCACGGACGAGACGCTGGAAGCTCTGCGCAAGGACTATATCGCGGCCCGTACGCTGGAAGAGCAGAAGGCGGTGGCCCAGGAGATCCAGGCGCATGCGCTGGATGTGGTCAACTACATCCCGCTCGGCCAGCTGCTCTCGCCGCAGGGGCGCAGCAGCAAGCTCGTCGACATGATCCCCTCGCCGGTGCCGGTGTTCTGGGGCATGGACAAGGTGGAGTAGGGGCGCGGATCTGCGCGGAGGGCCTACCGGGGGCGGGCTTGTGCGGTGTGGCCGGGCTTGTGCCGTGTGGCCTATCCTTCGAGACGCCTGCTCGCGCAGGCAAATCCGTCAGACAGGACGAAGTTCGCGGTTGCGACCTTTATCGGTGCGGTCTTTTCTGGTTAGAGGATAGGGCGCGCACCCTTCTTGTATCCCCTCATGCGTTGTCGCCTTGCCGAGGACCAACAGGTCGATGATTGGCTATATCGTGAGACGAACTCTGGCGGTTGTCCCGGTCATGGCGATCGTGGCGGTGTTCGTCTTCTTGTTGCTGCGGCTGACGCCCGGCGATCCGGCGGCGATCCTTGCAGGCGATGCGGCGACGCCCGCCCAGCTTGAGAAAATCCGCGCCTCGCTGGGGCTCAACGAACCGCTGCCCGTACAGTTCGTCACGTGGGTGGGCCGCTTGTTGCAGGGCGATCTGGGCATCTCGCTCATTTCCAACACGCCCGTGACCCAGATGATCGGCCAGCGCATCTGGCCGACCCTCAATATCGCCACCCTGACGATCCTGCTCTCCGTCGCGATCGCGGTGCCGATTGGCGTGGTCGCCGCCTGGCGGCACCGGTCCTGGGTGGACTATGCGGTGATGAGCTTTTCGGTGCTGGGGTTCTCGGTGCCGGTTTTCGTCATCGGCTATGTGCTGATACAGGTCTTCTCCATCCATCTGCGCTGGCTGCCGGTGCAGGGCTACACCGCACCGGGCGAGGATTTCGGCAAGTTCCTCGCCCGCGCGACCCTGCCGTGCCTGACGCTCGCCGCCATTTATGTGGCGCTGATCGCGCGCATGACGCGGGCAAGCCTGCTGGAGGTTCTGGGCGAGGATTACATTCGCACCGCACGCGCCAAGGGGGTGAAGGAGCGTTTCGTTCTCTTCCGCCATGGCCTGAGAAACGCGGCGGTGCCGATCCTCACCGTCATCGGCTCCGGCTTTGCGCTGCTCATCGGCGGGGTGGTGGTGACGGAAACCGTCTTCAACATTCCCGGTCTCGGGCGGCTGACCGTCGACGCCATTCTTGCGCGCGACTATCCGGTCATTCAGGGGGTCATTCTCCTGATGAGCGCGCTCTATGTGCTGGTCAATCTCGTGATCGACCTCTCCTACAGCCTCATTGATCCGAGAATCCGATACTGATGAACCGCGCGCCCCAACCCGCTTCCGGGATGCAGACCGTGCTCGGCTTGCTGTCGTTGCCGAAGCGCTGGCGGCTGGGCGCGATCCCCACGATTGCTGCGCTCCTGCTGGGCCTGATCGTTCTGGCCACGCTGTGCGCGCCGCTCTACATCCCGCACGATCCGCTCGCCATCGATCCTCTCTACCGGTTCAAAGGTTCCAGCGCGGCCTTCCCGATGGGCACCGACAATTTCGGCCGCGATATCTTTTCCCGCGTCATGATGGGCGGGCGGGTGTCGCTCTTCATCGGGGTTGGCGCAGCACTCATAAGCGTAGCGCTCGGGCTTGGCATCGGGCTCGTCTCCGGCTTCTTCCGTACTGCCGATGCGATCATCATGCGGGCGATGGACAGCCTCATGGCCATCCCCTCCATTCTCTTGGCGATTGCGCTCGTCGCGCTCAACGGGCCGAGCCTGTGGTCGGTGATTGCGGCGATCACCATTTCCGAAATCCCGCGCGTCGTCCGGCTGGTCAGATCCGTGGTGCTGTCGGCGCGCGAGGAACCTTATGTGGAGGCGGCGATCGCGCTTGGCTCCTCCATGCCGAAGATCCTGATCCAGCACCTGTTACCCAACACGCTCGCGCCGCTCATCGTGCAGGGCACCTACATTTGTGCATCGGCCATTCTGGTGGAGGCGATCCTGTCGTTTCTGGGGGCGGGCGTCTCAACGGAGAGCCCGACCTGGGGGAACATCATGGCGGAGGGGCGGCTCTATTTTCAGATCAAACCGATGCTGATCTTCTGGCCGGGGATGATGCTGTCGGCCTGCATTCTCGCGATCAATCTTCTGGGCGATGCGGCGCGCGATCTGCTCGATCCGCGGCTGAGAAAGCGGGAGGCGTGAGCGCGATGTTCAAATCCCGCAATCTCGACGACCGGCCGGTGATTCTGGAAATCGAGAGCCTGCGCGTCCGGCTCGCAGGCCATGCGGACGCCCCGGCCATCCTCGACGGTGTGTCCTTGTCGATCCGGGCGGGCGAGACGGCCTGTCTCGTCGGCGAAAGCGGGTCTGGCAAGTCCGTCACCGCGCTCGCCACCATGGGACTGTTGCCCCGCGAAGCGCTTGAGGTGACGGACGGGCGGATCGTCCTTCAGGGCGAGAACCTTCTCGATCTCGATCCGCAGGCCATGCGCGATATCCGGGCCAGCCGGGTCTCGATGGTCTTTCAGGAGCCGATGACCGCGCTCAATCCGGTCATGCGCGTGGGCGATCAGATCGAGGAAGTGCTCGACGCACATATGCGGCTTTCGAAGGCGGAGAAGCGGCAGCGGGTTTTCGACATTCTGGAACAGGTTCACCTGCCGGATGCGGAGCGCATTCATGCATCCTTTCCGCACCAGCTTTCCGGCGGGCAGCGCCAGCGCATCATGATCGCCATGGCGCTGATCCTGAAGCCGCAGCTTCTCATTGCCGATGAGCCGACAACCGCGCTCGATGTGACGACGCAGAAGCAGATCCTGAGCCTGATTGCCGAATTGCAAGAAAGGCACGGCACGGCGGTGCTGTTCATCACCCATGACATGGGCGTGGTGGCGGAAACCGCCGACACGGTGCATGTGATGCGCGAGGGCGGGATCGTGGAGGCGGGGCCGGTGGGCGGTGTTCTTCGCGCCCCGCAACAGGATTACACCCGCGATCTCCTGAGGGCGGTGCCGAGCCTTCAGCCGCGGCCTGCGCGCGCGGCGGGGGAAGCTGCGCCGGTTCTGGAGGTGGAGGGGCTCGGCAAGGTCTATGCGCAGGGCAACTGGCTGAACCGGCGGGAGCCGACGCGGGCGGCGCGCGACGTGCGCTTTTCCATCGCGCGCGGGCGCACGCTCGGCATCGTGGGGGAAAGCGGCTCGGGCAAATCCACCGTGGCGCGCTGTATTCTGCGGTTGATCGATCCGAGCGAAGGTTCGATCCGGGTTGCGGGCAAGGAGATCGCCCGGCTTTCGCGGCGTGGGTTACGGCCGCATCGAAAACATATCCAGATCGTCTTTCAGGACCCGTTCCGCTCGCTCAACCCGCGCTGGACCGTCGGGCAAAGTCTGATCGAGGGGCCGCTCAATTGCGGCGAAGACAAAAGAGCGGCCATGGCGCGGGCGCGCGAATTGCTGGCGTTGGTCGGTCTGCCGGAGGATGCGGTGGAGCGCTATCCGCACCAGTTTTCCGGCGGCCAACGCCAGCGTATCGCCATTGCGCGCGCCATCGCCATGGAGCCGGACGTTCTGGTGGCCGACGAGGCGGTTTCCGCGCTCGATGTTTCTGTGCAGGCGCAGGTGCTCGCTCTGCTCGACCGGCTTCAGAAGAAACTCGGCATCGCCATTGTCTTCATCACGCACGACCTCCGGGTCGCCGCGCAGATCTGCGACGAGGTGATGGTGATGCAGGAAGGCGTGATTGTGGAGTACGATACGGCAACCAACGTGTTGTCCCGGCCCCGCCATGCCTATACTCGCCAACTGATCGAAGCGGCCCCCGGTCGGGAGTGGGACTTCGCCAATTTCCGCGCACTCAATCCTGCCGCAGAGCAGGAGGCGTGACCCCCACCTTCCACGGAGTTATGACCATGCCTGTAATGCCCCGGATCGAAAGCTTTGCCGACGAACTGACCGCGGTACGCCGCGATATCCACGCCCATCCCGAACTCGGTTTCGAGGAGGAGCGCACTTCTTCCATCGTTGCGGAAATGCTCGCCTCATGGGGCATCGAGGTCCATCGCGGCATCGGCAAGACCGGCGTTGTCGGCGTGCTTCAGGGCAAGGGCGGCGGCTCCCGCTCCATCGGCCTTCGCGCCGACATGGATGCGCTGCCTATGGAGGAACTGACGAACCTTCCCTACGCCTCGCAGAACCCGGGCCGCTTCCACGGCTGCGGCCACGATGCCCATACCACCATGCTGCTGGGGGCCGCACGCTATCTGGCCGAGACCCGTGATTTCGACGGGCGGGCGGTGTTCATCTTCCAGCCCGCCGAAGAGGGCCGCGGCGGGGCCCGGGCGATGATCGCGGACGGGCTTTTCGAGCGATTTCCCTGCGACGAGATCTACGGCATGCACAACGAGCCCTCTATGGGCGAGAACACCTGCTCGGTGAAGCCGGGCGTGGAAATGGCCGGTGCGAGCATCTTCGACATCACCATCACCGGTGTCGGCTCCCATGCCGCCCATCCTCACCAGTCGCATGACCCGATCATGGTCGCGACCCAGCTTGTGCAGGCCCTGCAATCGGTCGTCAGCCGGAACGTGAAGCCGACCGATCCGGCGGTTCTTTCCGTGACCCAGATCCATGCGGGCTCCGCCTTCAACGTGGTGCCGGACAAGGCCACGATTTCCGGCACGATCCGCTGTTTCTCCGAAGGGGTGCGCGACATGATGCACGAGCGGGTGGAAACCATCTGCGCCGGTCTTGCCCGCAGCTTCGACGTCGAGATCGACGCGAAGGTCACGCCGTTGTTTTCGGTTCTGAAGAACGACGAGGCCCTGTCGGAAGCCTATCTGGATGCGGCCCGCGATATTCTGGGCGAGGAGAAGGTTTCGGTTTCGGACAAGCTGATCACCGGCAGCGAGGATTTCTCCGACATGCTGGCCGTGGTCCCCGGCGCCTATTGCCGGGTCGGCAACAAGGGCGGGGTGCCGCTGCACAATCCGGGGTTCATCGTCGATGACGGCATGTTGCCGGTGGGGGCGTCGATCATGGCCCGCATCGTGGAAAAGCGCCTGCCGTTGTGAGGGCTTGGCTTCCATATCCCTGAGCGAGGGGCGTTCCGTCAGCTTCGATCGGCCACGAACCCGGAACGATACGGTCGTCAGGCGCGGTGTGCGCGGCGCTCCTCGCGCAGGATATAGAGGCCCGCGCCAAGCGACATCAACGCCAGCGAGAACCATGTGATCGCATAGACGAGATGGTTGTTGTGGAAGCGCACGACGGTCAGGCCGCCGACGGGCCATGTGCCGGGCTGCGATGAAGCGGTGTCGGCATCCAGAAAAAAGGGCGCGGTCTTTCCAAGACCGCGCGCGCCTGCGATGGCCGCCACGTCGCGCGAATACCAGCGGTTCTCGCCGGGGGCGTTTTCGCGCAGGAAGGCCCCGCCGGGCTCGCTGATGCGCAGGAGACCGGAAACCGTCAGCGGTTTGGCGGCATCCCGTGCGGGACGCGAGGCGGGGTCTTTTCTCTCCGGCGGAACGAAGCCGCGATTGATCAGAACGGTGAAGCCGCGCTCCGTCTCAAACGGCGTGACCACCCAGTAGCCGGACCCCAGATCCGTCGTGGCGCGCACCAGCGTCTCGTGGGCGTTGTCGAAATGGCCCGTCACGGTGACGGGTCTGTATTCGGCATTCTCGCGGGTGATCGCCGACCAGTCCTCAGGGCCCGGTGCGGGCTGGGCGGGGGCGTGGATGCGGGTCTCGACCCGTTCGATCAGGGCAAGCTTCCAGCCCAGCCGTTTCACCTGCCAGATGCCGAGCGTGGTGCCTGCGACCATGCCGGTCACGACGAGGCTTGTGACAAGCGCGAGCGTTGCGCGGGACCGGCGATGCGGTCCCGTCGCTTCGTTTTCGTGCAAATCGGCAACCCCGGCGATGCTCACGGCAACTGCCTCATGTCGTGGGTCGGCATCATGTTGGTGTTGAGGTGGTACATCACCCAGGAGGAGCCCGCGAGCGTGATGGCCACGATGATGACCGTGAAGACCAGAGCCAGCAGGTTCCAGCCGCCTTCCGATTTCGCGTCCATATGGAGGAAGAAGACCATGTGGACGAAGATCTGGATGACCGCCATGCCCATGATGACGAAGACGGTGGTCTGCGTGTCCAGCGTGCCGCTCATCACGAACCAGAAGGGGATCGCGGTGAGGATGACGGACAGGACGAAGCCCGCCATATAGCCGCCGGCGGTGGCGTGGGAGGGGGCCGTGTCGTGGTGCTCCAAGGCGTGCGGATCGGCGCTCATCGCAGCATTCCCATCAGGTAGACGAAGGTGAAGACGCCGATCCAGACGACGTCGAGGAAGTGCCAGAACATGCTCAGGCACATGAGGCGGCGGCGGTTGGCCTCGATCAGGCCGTGGCGGGCGATCTGGGCCGCAAGGGTGAAGAGCCAGATCAGGCCGAAGGCGACGTGCAGGCCGTGGGTGCCGACCAGCGCGAAAAAGGACGACAGGAAGGCGCTGCGCTGGGGCGTTGCGCCCAGATGGATCAGCTCCGCGAACTCGTAAAGCTCGATGGAGAGGAAGGCGAAGCCGAAGAGCGCGGTGACGCCCAGCCAGACAAGCGTGCCGCGCTGGTTCCGGTTCTGCATCGCGATCACGGCAAAGCCGTAGGTGATGGAGGAGAACAGCAGCATGGAGGTGTTGATCGCCACGAGGTGGAGATCGAACAGATCCTTGGGCGCTGGCCCCGCGGCATAGGCGGTGCCCAGCACGCCATAGGTTGCGAAGAGGACTGCGAAGATCAGGCAGTCGCTCATCAGGTAGATCCAGAAGCCCAGAAGCGTGGAGCTTCCCTCCGGATGCACGGGCTCGTGCTCGAGGTGGTAGGCGCGCGCAGGGGCTTCTGCGGTGACGCCGGTGATTGCGTTCATGTCATTACCCCTGTTGCACGAGAAGGCGCGTGCGGTCGTCTTCCGTTCTCGTCACCGTTTCGGCGTCGATGTGGAAGTCGCGCTTGTAGTTGAAGGTGTGGGCGATGGCGGTGGCGAGAAGGGCGAGGAAGCCCAGTGCGGCCAGCCACCAGACGTACCAGATGAGGGCGAAGCCGGTGAGGACGCTCAGGCCCGACAGGATGATGCCTGTCCCGGTGTTGGCGGGCATGTGGATCGGCTTGTAGCCGGTGAGCGGGCGCTGGTAGCCGTGTTTCTTCATGTCCCACCACGCATCGTGGTCATGCACGACGGGGGTGAAGGCGAAGTTGTAGGCGGGCGGGGGCGAGGAGGTCGCCCATTCCAGCGTGCGGCCCTGCCAGGGATCGCCGGTCGTCTCGGCCAGTTTCCTGCGCCTCATGATCGAGACCGCAAACTGGATCAGCGAGCTGGCGATGCCGAAGGCGATCAGGACGGCGCCGAAGCCTGCGATGACGAACCAGATCTGCAGCGAGGGGTCGTCGAAGACGCGCATGCGCCGTGTCACGCCCATCAGGCCCAGCACATAGAGCGGCACGAAGGCGAAGTAGAAGCCGACCACCCAGAACCAGAAGGAGAGCTTGCCCCAGAAGGGATCGAGCTTGAAGCCGAAGGCCTTGGGGAACCAGTAGTTGATCGCCGCGTAGGCCCCGAAGATCACACCGCCGATGATGACGTTGTGGAAGTGGGCGATCAGGAACAGGCTGTTGTGGAGGGCGAAGTCGGCGGGCGGCACCGCCAGCATGACGCCCGACATGCCGCCGAGAACGAAGGTCAGCATGAAGGCGACCGTCCACATCATCGGCAGTTCGAAGCGGATGCGGCCCTTGTACATGGTGAAGAGCCAGTTGAACATCTTCGCCCCTGTCGGGATGGAGATGATCATCGTCGTGATGCCGAAGAAGGCGTTGACGCTCGCGCCCGATCCCATCGTGAAGAAGTGGTGCAGCCAGACGATGTAGGACAGCACCGTGATGACGATGGAGGCGTAGACCATGGAGGTGTAGCCGAAGAGGCGTTTGCCGCAGAAGGTGGCGGTAACTTCGGAGAAGACGCCGAACATCGGCAGGATCAGGATGTAGACCTCCGGGTGGCCCCAGATCCAGATCAGGTTCACGTACATCATCGGGTTGCCGCCGAAGTCGTTCGTGAAGAAGTTCGTACCGACGTAGCGGTCCAGCGTCAGCAGGCCGAGGACGGCGGTGAGAACCGGGAAGGCGGCGATGATCAGCACGTTGGTGCAAAGCGCGGTCCAGGTGAAGACGGGCATCTGCATCAGCTTCATGCCCGGCGCGCGCATCTTCACGATCGTCGCGACGAGGTTCACGCCTGAAAGCAATGTTCCCACGCCCGCGATCTGGAGCGCCCAGATGTAGTAATCGACCCCGACATCCGGGCTGTAGCCGATGTTGGAAAGCGGCGGATAGGCGAGCCAGCCGGTGCGTGCGAATGCGCCGACGAAGAGCGAGATCATCACCAGAACCGCGCCGCCCGCCGTCATCCAGAAGCTGAAATTGTTCAGGAAGGGGAAGGAGACGTCGCGCGCGCCGATCTGCAGCGGCACGACGTAGTTCATCAGGCCGGTCACGAAGGGCATCGCCACGAAGAAGATCATGATCACTCCGTGGGCGGTGAAGATCTGGTCGTAGTGGTGGGCATTGAGATAGCCCTCCGAGCCGTTGAAGGCGATGGCCTGCTGAAGCCGCATCATGATGGCGTCGGCAAAGCCGCGCAGCAGCATGATCAGGCCGAGGATCATGTACATGATGCCGATGCGCTTGTGGTCCACGGTGGTAAACCATTCGCGCCACAGGTAGCCCCAAAGCTTGAAATGCGTGAGCGCGGCAACCAGCGCCAGCCCGCCAAGGGCGACGACGGCGAAGGTCGCCACGACGATGGGCTCGTGGAGCGGCAGCGCATCGAGGCCGAAACGGCCGAGGAGGAACGATGTCTGGACTGGATGGTCAATCATGCTTGCCTGCATTCTTTGATCGTGAAACCGGGGCGGGCTCAGATGTCGGCGGGCTTGCCCGTGTCGGAACCGAGTGGGCCGGAACCGAGTGTGTCGGGCGCGGGAGTGCGTGACGTCGGGCTTGCCGAGATGGGCGTGACCGGCGGGCTCACCGCCTCGGGCGATGCGGAGCCTGCAAAGCCTGCGGTGAGACCGAAGGGGTCCTCACTGGTGCACAGCGTCGGCAGGTAGCCGGGGTGCGGGGCCAGCACGGCGCTGGGCCTTTCGGCCCGCACGCTGTCGCGGTCATGCGGCAGGACGGTGTGGATGCCCGCGACGCCGAGGCCGCCTTCGCGGTCGATCGCCATCATCTCGCTCATGCACATCTTGGCCGGGTCGACGCACATGTTCAGGATGCGGTTGTAGAGATCGTCGGGGTAGCCCGCGTAATAGGTCGGCGGTTCGTTCTCGCTCGGGCGCTCAAGCGCCTTGTAGACCGGACGGGTCAGATCGGAACCGATGGCGCGCACATTCGCGATCCAGCTTTCGAAGTTCTTCTCGCTCATTCCGTGGAACTTGAAGCGCATGCCGGAAAAGCCCGCGCCGGAGTAGTTGGCCGAGAAACCGTCATAGATGCCCTTGCGGTTGATGACCGCGTGGAGCTTCGTCTCCATGCCCGGCATGGCGTAGATCTGGCCTGCGAGTGCGGGGATGAAGAAGGAGTTCATCACCGATGTGGCGGTGATCCGGAAGGTGATGGGCCGGTCGACGGGGGCGGCCAGTTCGTTGACGGTGGCGACGCCGTATTCGGGGTAGAAGAACAGCCACTTCCAGTCCAGCGCCACGACCTCGACTTCCAGTGGCTTTGCGTCTGCCGGAACGGGCTTGTCGGCGGCGATGCGGTCGAGCGGGCGGTAGGGGTCCAGCATGTGGGTGGCGACCCAGGTGATGGAGCCGAGCGCGATGATGATGGCCAGCGGCGCCGCCCACACGACCAGTTCGATCTTCATCGAATGGTCCCAGTCGGGCTCGTAGGGGGCGTCGTTGCCCTTCCGGTAGCGCCACGCGAACCAGACTGTCAGGGCCATGACCGGCAGGACGATCACCAGCATCAGCACGGTGGCGAGCACGATCAGATCGCGCTGCTGTATGGCCATGTCGCCGGCAGGATCGAGGATGACGAGATTACAGCCGCCCAGCAGGGCGAGGGCGGGCAGGACGAGGAGGGCGCGAAACCGGCTCAAGACGTTACTCGCTGTTCGGTTTTGAGAAGGCGGCGGGCCTGTTCGGCGGGCGGGTCGCTCTTGACGTTTCGGCAGATCGCGGGGAGGCCGGATCGGGCGATATGTCAGGCGCGGCGGGCAGGCAGGACAGATGCGAGCCGTCTTTGACAATTCTCAATCGTGACGGTTTGTCGCGCTGTTATAGGGCGGCAAAAATGCCGGGAGAAGGGCCCGAACAAGTGGTTGCAAGCCCTTACGCAGCGTTCGATACTGGCCGTGATCGACAAGGCGCGGCAACGGGATACCGGGAGGGGAGAGGGGCATGACAATGGAAATCCCCATCTACGACAAAGGGATAACACGTAGTCAAGGGCAGGTGCGGCATGGGGGTGTCTCGCCGGGCGATATTGCGGTGGGTGTGGTGATTGGTCGCACCTGCGAATTCTTCGATTTCTTCGTCTATGCAATCGCGTCGGTTGTGGTTTTCCCGCAGTACGTGTTCCCCTTCGTCGACTCTCTCACCGGTACGCTGTTTTCCTTCGCTCTGTTTGCGCTTGCCTTTGTTGCAAGGCCTGTCGGATCTGCGCTCTTCATGACGCTCGACCGGGCTCATGGCCGGGTGGCCAAGCTGACGCTCGCTCTTCTGGTGCTCGGTTCCTCTACGGTGGGCATCGCCTTTCTGCCGAGCTATGTGACGGCGGGCGGGTTCACGATCCTTGCTCTGGCCCTGTTGCGCATCGGGCAGGGCGTGGCGCTTGGCGGAAGCTGGGACGGGCTCGCCTCGCTGCTGTCGCTCAGCGCGCCGCGGGCGCGGCGCGGCTGGTATGCGATGGTGCCGCAACTGGGCGCGCCGCTGGGGCTGATCGTGGCGAGCGGGCTTTTCGCCTATCTTATCGCGGCGCTTTCGCCCGCCGACTTCTATGCATGGGGCTGGCGCTTTCCGTTCTTCGTGGCTTTCGCGCTGAACGTCGTTGCGCTGTTTGCGCGGCTTCGGATTGTGGATACGGATGCCTTCCGGGATCTGTTCGAACGGCGCGAGCTTCAGCCAAGGCCGGTGGTCGAGACCGTCAGGCGGGAGGGCCGGTTCATCGTCGTGGGGGCTTTTGCGCCGCTTGCGAGCTTCGCGCTCTTCCACATGGTGACAGTGTTCCCGCTGTCGTGGATCCATCTGGTTTCCGGTCGCGATACGGCGAGGTTCCTGACGGTGGAGGCCACCGCCGCGCTTGTCGGGCTGGCGACCATCATCGCATCGGGCTGGATTGCGGACCGGATCGGACGGCGGCGGCTTCTGGGCCTGAGCGCGGTGGGGATCGCGCTTTTCAGTGCGCTCGCGCCGGGGCTTCTGGATCTCTCCGGCACCGGCGACATCGTCTTCATGGTGGTGGGCTTTGCGCTGCTGGGGCTGACATTCGGCCAGTGCGCAGGCGTGGTCGCGTCGCGGTTTTCTCCCGCCTACCGCTATACGGGGGCGGCGCTGACCTCCGATCTCGCCTGGCTTTTCGGAGCGGGCTTCGCCCCCTTCGCCGCCCTTTATCTGGCGAGCGCCTTCGGGATCGCCACGGCGGGGCTCTATCTGCTGTCGGGGGCGTTGTGCACGCTGATCGCGCTCGCCCTGAACCGGCGGCTGGCGGAGGCTTGATCGGGCGGGCATAAGAAAAGCCGCCGGGAGGTGTCCCGGCGGCCTTGTCGTTCTTTCGAGCGGGAGCGCGTCAGCGGCGGATCTTGCCGAACTTGACGATCTGCTCCTTGATGGCGACTTCCGTCGGCAGGCGCTCCATGGAGCTTGCGCCGTAGAAGCCGTCGATGCCCGGCACGTTCTTGATGATGTAGGCCGCATCGTCGGGCATGGAGATCGGGCCGCCGTGGCACAGCACGATGACGTCGTCGCGTACCGAGCGCGCGGCGTCCGCCCAAGAGGCGATCTTTTCCACGCAATCGTCGAGCGTGACAGCCGTCTCCGCACCGATGGCGCCGCCGGTGGTCAGGCCCATGTGGCACACGACGATATCTGCGCCCGCTTCCGTCATCGCCTTGGCGTCTTCGGTGGAGAAGACGTAGGGCGTCGTCAGCATGTCCTTCTTGTGCGCCGCGCCGATGATGTCGACCTCCAGCGCATAGCCCATGCCGGTTTCTTCCAGATTGGCGCGGAAGGTGCCGTCGATCAGGCCGACGGTCGGGAAGTTCTGCACGCCTGCGAAACCGAGCTGCTTCAGTTCATCGAGGAAGTGGTCGGTGATCATGAAGGGGTCGGTGCCGTTGACGCCCGCCAGAACGGGGGTGTTCTTGACGACGGGCAGCACCTCGATCGCCATTTCCTTGACGATTTCGTTGGCGTTGCCGTAGGCGAGCAGGCCGGCGAGCGATCCGCGTCCGGCCATGCGATAGCGGCCGGAGTTGTAGATCACGATCAGATCGATTCCACCGGCTTCCTCGCATTTCGCGGACAATCCGGTTCCCGCGCCGCCGCCGATGATCGGCAGTCCGTCGGCAATCTTCTTTCTCAGCTTCGCGAGAATGGCGGTTCTGGACATCTCTGTCATGGCTTGATCCTACTTGATCATTTCGAGGAATGCGTTGGCGAGCGCGTCGGAGAATGCGCTGTCATTGATGTTGTTATCGAGTTCGATCAGCTCGCGGTTGGGCGCATCCACCCATCCTTCGCGGATCGCATCAAAAAGGGCTGCATCGGCTTGCGGGTCATGGAAGGGCATGCCCGGGGCATCGATGGCGGAGACGCCCTTCAGCGGCAGGAAAAAACGTACCGGGCCTTCCATCTTGTTGACCCGCTCCACGATGAACTTGCCGATGGCGCGGTTTTCCTCCGGCGTGGTGCGCATCAGGGTCACCTGCGCATTGTGCACATAGAGGTTCCGGTCGCGGAATTCCTTCGGCACCGTATCCATCGCGCCGAAATTGACCATGTCGACCGCGCCCACCGAGATCACGCAAGGCAGCTTGGTGCGGATGGCCGCGCCGAAACGGTCATCCGTGCAGGGGAAGACGCCGCCGACCAGATGGTCGGGCACTTCGGTCGTCGTGACGTCGAGCATGCCATGCAGGAAGCCGCTTTCGGCCAGCTTTTCCATCGACTGACCGCCGATGCCGGTGGCATGGAAGACGGCGACGTCGAAGCGGTCTTCAAGATGTTTGCGGGCTTGGGTCACGGAATCGGTGGTGACGCCGAACATGGTCATGCCGATGGCGGGCTTGTCCGCTTCCGATGTGGGGACCTCTCCCTTCACCATGCCTGCGGCTGCATGGGCGGCATTGCCGATGACGCGCCGCGATATGGCGTTGAGCCCGGCAATGTCGACCACGGAATACATCATCGCGATGTCATTGGGCCCGACATAGGGGGCGGTGTTGCCGGAGGCGACCGTCGACAGCATCAGCTTCGGCGTGCCGATCGGCAGGGTGCGCATCGCATGGGTGACCAGATCCGTATTGCCGCTGCCGCCGAGGCCCAATACGCCGCCGATGTCGTCGCGGGTCTTGAGGAAGGCGGAAAGCGCTTCCGCCATGCCTGCGACCGCGGCGCCGCGATCCGTCAGGCCGAGCACGGCCTTAGCGCCTTCGGGGTGGAAAGAGGCGACTGTTTCCGGGGTTATGTCCGCGCCGCCCGGCGTCTTCTGGGTGCTGACATCGACGAGGACGACCTCAACCCCGGTATCTTGAGCGGATTTGGCTGCAAACTGCAGTTCCGGCGCCTTCGTATCAAAGGTGCCAATGATATAGAGTCTTTTCACATCCATCTCCCATAGCCAGATCAACGCCTGCGTGAGAAACCGTATGTCCTAGCGTGAAGAGTGCGTAACGGGGCATGAAGTCGCACGATTGTGCTTTGGTGCATTGCCTCTTCATTGGACCGGGAACGACGTGGCGCAGGTCCGGCGGTAACAGGTGGACGTTTTCCTCTGTCACAATTCCGGGAAACCGCCATTCCACGGCTGGAGTTCCTCTGCGCTGCGCCCTTTGCTGAGAGTGCAGCACCTACGGATTTTACGCATTCAGAATTGAATGCGGCAACGTTATCTATCCTGAGTTGGGATGAAAGCGTAGGCTGACAAGCCCTTTCCCGGCCGGTATCGCATGGCGATGCTGCTCTCCATGGTCTGGATGACGCCCGTGAATCAGAAGCAGATAAATGCCTTCCGGATGGTGATGCGCTACGGCTCCATCACCGCGGCTGCCAATGCGCTCAATGTCTCCCAGCCTGCGGTCAGTCGTCTGGTGGCGGATCTTGAAAACTCGATCGGCTTTCCGCTTCTGCTGCGGCTCGGTGGCAAGGCGCAGCCGACGCCGGAGGCGCACGACTTCTTTCAGGAAGTGGAGCGCATGTTCTACGGCTTGGACCGGCTGACAAGCGTGGCCGAGCAGATTCGCGACCTGAAGCGCGTTTCCTTCAAGGTCGCTTCCATGCCGATGGTGAGTTTCGAAATCTTGCCGCAGGCGATCCGGCGGCTGAGCGACGCCTCGCACGGGCTCTCCATCACCCATGACGTGCACACCTCACCGCGCATTCTGGATCTGCTGGCCTCGCATCAGATCGATCTCGGCATCGGGCAATGCTATTCCAACACGCCCAATCTCGATGTGCTGGCCGCGTTTCGTACCGACTGCGTCTGCGTGATGTCGCCCGACCACCCGCTCGCCACGCGCTCCGCCCTGCGCCCGCAGGACCTCAAGGACGAGCCGCTGATCGCGCTCACCTATCGAACCGTGACCTGGAGCTACATGAGCCAGAAGTTCGCGGAAGCCGGGATTGCGCCGAAAATCGTCTCCGAAACGCGCCCTTCCTACGCCGCATGCGGCCTGGCAGCGCAGGGGCTCGGTATCGCTATCGTCGATCCGATCTCTCCGGGCATCTTCGGCGCGGCTGTTGCCGTGGTTCCTTTCGAGCCGAAAATTCCTTTTGATTTCCAAGTTTTAAAGCCGTCAGACGTTCCACTTTCACGCGTGGGGGAACGCTTTTTATTAGAATTTATGACGACTATTAAGGCACGTTCTGATTATGGAATAACCATCCATAACATTTGCGCATAATCCCCTGTGGTTTTTATATTTGATTCTATCGCCCGCTCTTCGGATGATCTTTCCATAAACAAGGGCACCACCCGGGGAAAACCAATGAAAATTGCACGTCGTACGCTTCTGACCATGTCGGCCGCTATCGTCGGCCTTGCATTTACTAACGTTGCGTCATCCGCTGCGGATTACACGCTTCGCGTTCATACGCTGGTGAAGTCGCCGCATCCGTATAACGATATGGCCGATGCCTTCAAAAAGGAGGTGGAGGAGAAGAGCGCGGGTCGTATCGCCGTCAAGGTCTTCGATTCCGGCCAGCTCGGGCAGGACCCCGCCGTCATCGGCGAACTGGGTTTCGGCACGATCGACGTCATGATCTCCACGGTTTCCAATTCCGTGCCGGTCATCCCGCAGTTTTCCATCTTCACCATGCCGTATCTGTTCGACAGCATGGAGAGCGTGCTCGACACGGTCGGACCCGGCACGCCGGTTCACGCGCATTTCGCCAAGATCTACGAGACCAACGGTGCGGGCATGAAGCTGCTGGCGCTGGGCGCTTCCGGCACGCGCAACATGTCCACGGCGGAGAAGCCGGTGACGTCGCCGGACGATCTGACCGGCCTGAAGATGCGCACGCCGCCGTCTCCGATGGACGCCAAGACCTGGTCGGCCTTCGGCATGCTGCCGGTCACCGTTGCGTGGGGCGAGCTTTACGCCGCCATGCAGACGGGCGTGGCGGAAGCGATGGAAAGCTCGCTGCCCGGCTATACCGGCTCCAAGCTCTATGAAGTCGCGCCGAACCTTGCGCTCACCGCTCACACGATCCAGGTCAACCACACCTCGATCTCGCAGCGCACCTGGGACAAGCTGCCGGAAGATCTGCAGAAGGTCGTTCAGGACGCGGCGATCGTCGCCAACGCCTATGGCGTGGAGCGCTCCATCTTCTACGACACCAACCTTGTCGAGAAGCTCGTCAAGGAGCACGGCGTGAATGTGACCCGTCCGGACCGCGCCGCCTTCATCGCGAAGGTCGCCCCGATGCAGGTCGAACTGGCCAAGGAACTCGGCCTGTCTGAAGAATACGCTCTCGTGAAGAAGTGATGCCTCCAAAGGTCCGCCCCATCCCGGGGCGGGCCTTCAACGGAAGATGATCATGTTACTCCATCGTCTCTGCGACTGGATGGCTGCGATCCTGCGCGTCTTCGCGTGGATCGCTTTTGCCGCCCTCATCGTGACCGTTGGCCTTCAGGTTCTGGCGCGCAACATTCTTCATGAGCCCATGATCTGGACGGGCGACATCGCCCAGCTTCTCTTTACGTGGCTGATTTTTCTGGGCGCCGGGGCAGGGCTTCGCACCGGTTCCCACTACACGGTCGACCTGCTTCCGATGCACAGGCCGCTGGTCAAGGCGTTCACCGGCTGGACGGGCCTGATCTCGGGCGTGCTGGTCGCGCTGATCATGCTCGTCAACGGCTGGGAACTGGCCGTCATCCGGTCCGCCGCGCCCATCCAGTCCGTCGGGATCTCGCGCTTCTGGATGTACTTGCCCATTCCTCTTTGCGGAGCGGTCATGCTGCTGTTTCTTGCCGAAATCGCCAGGGACCTGTTCATCCGGAGGGACGCATGAACCCGCTTGTCGTTCTGCTGCTCTCCTTTTTCGTTCTTATCGCGATCCGGGTGAATATCGGCTTCTCGCTGATCCTGTCGTCGGCCTTCGTCATCCTCCTGCAGGATTTGCCGCTCGTCTCGGTGGTCAACCAGATGTTTGCGGGTATCGACAGCTTCACGCTGCTGGCGGTTCCCTTCTTCATGCTGCTGGGCCGCATCCTGAATGCGGGCTCCATCACGACGCGGCTTCTTGAGGTGGCGGACGGTGCCGTCGGCCATATTCGCGGCGGGCTGGGGCATGTGAACGTCTTCGTGTCGATGGTGTTTGCGAGCCTGTCCGGCTCGGCCGCCGCCGATACGGCGAGCGTGGGCTCCATCCTCATCCCGGCCATGAAGAAGGCGGGCTATCCCGCGCCCTTCGCGGTGGCCCTGACGGCGGCGTCCTCCACGCTCGGCGTGATCATCCCGCCTTCGATCATCCTGATCGTCTACGGGGCCTTCGGAAACGTCTCCATCGGCGCGCTCTTCGTCGGCGGCGTCGTGCCGGGGATCCTCGTGGGGCTCTTCATGATGCTCTACACCTACATTCTCGCGGTGCGTTACGATTTCCCGGCCAACCCGTTCCCGGGCATGCGCAAGCTCGCCCGCGTGCTGGTGCGCGGCGCGCCGCCGCTGATGATCCCGATCATCGTTCTGGGCGGCATCATCGCCGGTCTCTTCACGCCGACCGAAGGTGCGATCGGGGCTGTGCTGTGGGCGCTGTTCCTGTCGCTCTTCATCTACCGCGACATCAAGTTCCGCGAACTGCCGAAGCTGTTCTCCGATGCAGTGATCGACTTCGCGATCCCGATGTTCACCGTGGCGGGCGCAGGTATCTTCGGCTGGCTCATCGCCTATCTGGGCGCCTCGCAGATCGTGGTGAACTTCATCCTCGGGGTGACCGACAACGGCTATCTGATCATGATCCTCCTGATCGGGTTCCTGTTGCTGGTGGGCATGGTGCTCAACCCGATTTCGGCGACGCTGATTTTCCTGCCGATCATTCAGGCGCTGGGCGATACGGCGGGCATGAACCCCATTCACATGGGCGTTCTCAGCACCATCACCCTGTCGGTTGGACTGGTGACCCCGCCCTACGGCATTTGCCTTCTGGTGGCCAACCAGATCGGCGGGGCCTCGCTCGGGCGCTCCATGCTCGCGGCCGCACCCATCTGCGCGCTGACCATCCTGGTCGGCCTGCTTTCTCTCATCTTCCCTGACATCATTCTCGGGTTGCCAAAGCTTCTGGTGCCCGAACTCATTCCATCCGGAGGCTGATTTCCATGGCTCACATCAAACCCAAAGGCTCGTTCGTGGCTCTCGTAACGCCGATGAACGAGGACGGCAGCATCGATTTCGAAGGGTTCCGCACCCTGCTGAACTGGCATGCCGAAAACGGCACCGAGGCGGTCCTGATCATGGGCTCCACGGGCGAGGTCTCCATGCTGTCGGTCGATGAGCGCAAGGCGATCATCTCCCAGACCGCCAAGATGAAGCCGGGCAAGATGCTGATGTATTACGGCATCACCGGCAACAACACGGCGACCACCATCGACTATGCGCGCTACGCCAAGGCGGAAGGCGCGGACGGTGCGATCATCGCCGCGCCCGCCTATATCTGCGCGGACAACGAGGCCATCACCGACTATGCGATGGAAGTGCTGGACAGCACCGATCTCGCGATGGGCTTCTACAACAACCCGCCGCGGGTGAAGACCGACCTGCACTGGACGAACCTGCTGAAGCTGGCCGAGCACCCGAACATGGTGGTCCTGAAGGAATCCACCACGCGTGTGGGTCAGGTGGCGCAGGTCTGTGCGGCGAAGCCCGACATGTCGATCATGTGCTGCTGCTCGCCGAACCTCGGCCTCGTCATTCCGACCATGGCGCTTGGCGGCCACGGCACGGCGAACATGACCGGCAACATCATCCCGCAGGAAATGGCCGTCATCTCCAAGCCGTGGGAAACGGGCGAGGATGCCTTCAACTGCCGCGAGGCATGGCTGACCAACCTGCCGATGCTGCATTACGCCTATTCCACGATCAATCCGGTCTCCATGAAAACGCTGCTGCGGGCTGTCGGCCTTCCGGCAGGTCCGCTGCGCAAGCCGCTTCAGCCTGCCGCGCCCGAGATCCTCAATGCGGGCCTCAAGGCCGTGAAGGATCTGGGGCTCGACAAGAAGTACGGCTTCAAGGTGTCCGCATCGGCGGTGGCGGCCTGATCCCATGACAAGCGAAGACCGCATTTCTCTCACCCATTGGGGCCCGTTCCGGGCGACGGTTACGGATGGCCGTCTGACGAAGGCGGTCCCGCTGCCCGGCAGCGGCGCCGATCCCGACATGATCGGCGCCATGCCTGCCATGATCCATTCCGACCAGCGCATCGACCGCCCCTATGTCCGCCGTTCCTATCTCGAACACGGGATGGCCGCCGGCGGGCAGGGGCGCGGGCGCGAGGATTTCGTGCCGGTCGATTGGGAAACCGCGCTCGATCTCGTCTCCGGCGAGCTTTCCCGCGTCTATCGCGATCATGGGCCGACCTCCGTTTTCGGCGGCTCCTACGGCTGGTCGAGCGCGGGTCGTTTTCATCATGCGCGCACGCAGATCCGGCGCTTTCTGGCGGCAGCCGGTGGTTTCACCGACCAGATCAGCAATTACAGCTGGGGAGCGGCGCACATGATCCTGCCGCATGTGGTGGGATCGGCCGATGCCGTCTCAAAGGCCGCCACCGCATGGCAGACGATTGCCAGCGACGGTGATGCGGTTGTCGCCTTCGGCGGGCTCAACCCGAAGAACTGGCGGGTGACGTCGGGCGGGGCCGGTCATCATCACATTCCCAATGAGATTGAAAAGGCGCGCGAGCGCGGTGTGAAGTTCGTCATCGTCTCGCCGCTTGTCGACGATGTGCCGCCGGGCCTCGATGCAACGCTGATCCGCCCGCGGCCCAATTCCGATACCGCAATCATTCTGGCTCTCGCCCACGAGGCGGTGCGCACGGGGCGCGCCGACCGCGCCTTCCTTGACCGCTTCACCGTCGGGGCCGATATCTTCATCGACTATCTGACCGGCAAGGAAGACGGTCAGCCGAAGACGTTTGAATGGGCGGCCGGGGTTTCCGGGCTCGACCTTTCCGAGCTTCAGGCCTTGTGGGAGACGGTCCGGCAGGGCCGGGTGATGCTGTCGGCGGCTTGGTCCCTGCAGCGGGCCGACCATGGCGAACAACCCTTCTGGGCGCTGATCGGCCTTGCCGCCATGCTCGGTCAGATCGGGCTTCCCGGCGGCGGCTTCTGTTTCGGCTATGGGTCGATGAACTCCGTCGGCGTTTCTGCGCGCTCCGGTTACGTGCCCTCCATGCCGGGCCTTCCCAACTCGGGCGGCATGGCGATCCCGGTGGCCTCCTTTGCCGAGGCCTTTCTCAATCCGGGCAAGGAGATCGCCTTCAACGGGCGCACCGTGCGCTATCCGAATGTGCGGCTTGTCTATTGGGCGGGCGGCAATCCCTTCCATCATGCGCAGGATCTGGGCCGGGTGGAAGAAGCCTGGCAGCGGCCCGAAACCGTCATCGTGCATGAGCCGTGGTGGACGCCCGCGGCCCTTCGCGCTGATATCGTGCTGCCCGCGACCACGACCATGGAGCGCAACGATATTGGCGGCACCTCGCGCGATCCGCATGTCTTCGCCATGCCGAAGCTGATCGAGCCGGTGGGCGAGGCGCGCAACGATTTCGATATCTTCTGTGCGCTGGCCGACCGCCTCGGGTGCCGGGCCGCATATGATGAGGGGCTCGATGAGGCCGGTTGGCTGAAAAGGCTCTGGCATGGCTCTGAGGAGCGGGGTTCGCGCGAAGGCGTGGTCGTTCCCGATTTCGAGATGCTTTGGGCGCAAGGCATGTGGAGCGTTCCGCTGCCCGACGAGCCGGAGGTTCTGCTGTCCGATTTCCGCACCGATCCGGATGCCCATCCGCTGGCGACACCGTCGGGCCGGATCGAGCTTTATTCCGAAACTATCGCCGGCTTTGCCTATGACGACTGCCCGCCGCACGCCACATGGCTGGAGCCTGCGGAATGGCTGGGCGCGGCGGCGGAGGACGAGCTTCATCTCGTCACCAACCAGCCCGCCAAGCAGCTCCACAGCCAGCTTTATCAGGCCCATGAAAAGGCCGGTCCGGCACGGGTCCGCATCAACCCGCAAGATGCCGAAAAACGCAGGATTTCCGAAGGCCAGCGCGTCAGATTGTGGAATGCCCGCGGGAGCTGTCTCGGCCTTGCCCATATCGACGACAGTCTGAGGCCGGGTGTTCTCGTCATGCCGACGGGGGCATGGTTTGAGCCCGGTGCGGACGGTGTCGAACAGAACGGAAATCCGAATGTGCTGACAGCCGATCGGCGCACATCGAAACTCGCTCAGGCCTGCGCGGCGCTGAGCGCACTGGTACGCATCGAAGGGGCGGGGAAGCCCGCCTGAGACCCCGAGGGGCCCTCGCGAAAGGAACACTGATGGATCTTGGAATTCGCGGCCGCAAGGCTCTGTTGACCGGTTCGAGCAAGGGAATGGGACGCGCCTGCGCGTTCGCCGTGGCGCGCGAGGGCGTCGACGTCACGCTGGTGGCGCGCAACCGGACGACGCTTGAGGAAACCGCAGACGCGATCCGGGCGGAGACCGGCGTCAAGGTGACGACAGTTGCCGCCGACGTTTCCACCGAGGAAGGCCGCGCGGCGGTTCTCGAGGCCTGTCCCGATCCCGACATCGTGTTGAACAACGCGGGCGGCAAGCTTCCCGGCGATTTCCGCGACTGGGACCGCAAGGAATGGATCGAGGCCATCGACCTGATGATGCTACCGCCGATCATGATGATGCGGGCGGTTGTGGACGGCATGATGGAGCGCGGCTTCGGGCGCATCGTCAACATCGTCTCGCGCAGCGTGAAGATCCCGCAAAACGAACTGGGGCTTTCCAACGGCGCGCGGTCCGGCCTTGTCGGCTTTACCGCCGGGCTTGCCCGCCAGACGGTGCGCTGCAACGTGACGATCAACAACCTGCTTCCCGGCATTTTCGACAGCGACGCCCAGCGCGAGCATATCGAAGGCATGATCAAGGACGGCTCCACGCAGAGCTTCGACGAGATCTGGGCGGCGCGTGCAGCGGCCAACCCGGCTGGCCGTTACGGGCGGCCGGAGGAGATCGGAGCCTATTTCGCGTTCCTGTGTGGGGAAAATGCAGGATTTATCACGGGTCAGAGCCTGCTGATCGACGGCGGGAGCTATCCCGGGACGTTCTGACCCACCACAGGTTGAAGAACGTCAATGCGTATCGGCGTCATGAATGGTTGTTTCGCCGCTATCGCCGACCGGCGCGCAACCGCTGCGCGATGGTTCTTTTTTGGCAAGACGATGGAATGAGACGGCTCGTTCGGAGGAGACGGCCATCCAAAAAGAAAGACACACTATGAAACCGCTCTCTCCCGAATGCCTCCCGCTTCCCGATTGTGCGGAACGCGCCTGGGCGCGCGATGCCGTCAACCTGCTTCAGGGCGACGCGAGACGCTCCGCCGACACGCATCTGATCAACCCGGTATTTCCCGGCCTCGGCGGCATTTCCTTCTATCTGAAGGACGAGAGCACGCATCCCACCGGCAGCCTCAAGCATCGCCTCGCCCGCTCGCTGGTGCTCTATGGCATCTGCAACGGCCTGATCCGGCAGGGTACGACGCTGGTGGAAGCCTCGTCCGGTTCCACGGCCGTGTCGGAGGCCTATTTCGCGCATCTGCTCGAGCTTCCTTTCGTGGCGGTGATGACGAAGGACACTTCGCGTCAGAAGATCGCCGAGATCGAACGCTTCGGCGGCAAATGCCATTTCGTGGACCGGGCTTGCGAGATCTATGACGCGGCGCGTCAGATCACGGAAGAAACCAACGGGCACTATCTCAACCAGTTCACCTATGCGGAACGGGCGACCGACTGGCGCGGCAACAACAACATTGCCGAGAGCATCTTCAGCCAGATGGAGCTTGAGGTGCATCCGGTTCCCGAATGGGTGGTGATGTGCGCGGGTACAGGCGGCACCTCGGCGACCATCGGGCGTTACCTGCGCTATCGCGGCCTGCACACGCGGCTTTGCGTGGTGGATGTCGAAAATTCCGTCTTCTATGACGGCTACCGCACCGGCGATCGCAACAAGACCTGCGAGGCGAGTTCGCGCATCGAGGGCATCGGGCGTCCGCGGGTGGAACCCTCCTTCCTGCCGTCGGTCATCGATCACATGATCAAGATCCCCGACGCGGCCTCGCTTGCGGCCATGCATGTGCTGTCGGAACGCATCTTCCGCCGGGTCGGCGGCTCCACGGGCACGAATTTCTTCGGTCTGTGCTGGGTGGCCGGGCAGATGATGCGCGAAAACCGCGAAGGCTCGTTGGTCTCCGTCATCTGCGACAGCGGCGCGCGTTACGAGGACACCTATTACAACGCGAAGTGGCTGGAAGAGAACAAGTTCGATATCGAGCCCTATCGCGAGGCTCTGAACATCTTCCTCGATACCGGCGACTTCGCGCTGCTTGAAGCGCTGGTGCGCGCTTCGAAATAGGACTGTGCGGCCCTGTCTCGGGGCCGTGAATTTCCGGCGAGCCCCGGTCGCTTCATATTCGGACAGACGAACCCACTTCCATCCTGCTGGCGATGGAGGAGACGGGCAGTCGATCCGTCTGAAGAGACCGGGCTCGGCCGGGACGCCGCCTTGTTGGGACGCTACCCGGCGGCTGCGAAAGCCGCCGGATCTCACGTAGCAGGTGACGCAGGCTGCGTCAGGCGGCGTTGCGCATGGTCAGCAGATCGACCGTGTGGCGGGCGATCATCAGCTCTTCATTGGTCGGGATGACGTGAACCGGCAGCGAATTTTCCGCCGAAATCTGCGGCTGGCGGCTGGCGTTGCTTTCCTCGCAAAGCTCGATGCCGAGCCACTTGAGGTGTTTGCAGATCATGGAGCGAACCGGCACGGAATGTTCGCCGATGCCTGCGGTGAAGACCAGCGCGTCGATGCCGCCCATGACGCAGGTGAGCCGTGCGATTTCCTCCGCGACGCGCGAACAGAAGATATCGACCGCCTCCTTGGCGTGCGGGTCGTTGCTGGACAGCAGCGCGCGCATGTCGTTGGAAATGCCCGACATGCCGAGCAGGCCGGACTTGTGATAGAGCAGCTGCTCCAGATCGTTCACGTCCATTTTGTATTCGCGCATCAGGTGGATGACGATGCCCGGATCGAGATTGCCGCAGCGGGTGCCCATGGGCACACCCTCAAGCGCGGAAAAGCCCATGGTGGTGTCGATGCTGCGGCCGTTCTTCAGAGCGCACAGGCTGGACCCGTTGCCCAGATGCGCGACGACGACGCGGCCCTTGGCAAGCTCCGGCTTTTCCTCGCTCAGGTGGCGGGAAATATACTCGTAAGACAGGCCGTGGAAGCCGTAGCGGCGGATGCCCGCCTCGGTCAGCTCGCGCGGAATGGCGTAGGTTGTCGAGGTGGTGGGTTGCGTATGGTGGAAGGCTGTATCGAAACAGGCCACCTGCGGCAGCTCTGTACGGCTTTCCGACAGAACGCGGATTGCGGCCATGTTCTGCGGCTGGTGCAGCGGAGCGAGCGGGATGAGGGATTCCAGCTCCTTCATCAGGTGCTCGTTGATCATCACCGGATGATGCAGGCTGGAGCCGCCATGGACGACGCGATGGCCCGCGGCCAGAAGCGGCATGCCCTCCGGCAGGCGGGTTTCGATCCATGAGATCAGATGCGGCAGCAGCGGCGGCACGCCGCCGGTGTCGCGATCGGCCCAGGATTCCTCCGCCATCTTTTCTCCGGCTTCGGTTTTGGCGGAAAGCTTGGCGTCGGTGCCGATCTCACTCAATTGACCGGCAAAGAACGGGACAATCCTGTTTTCTTCCGGTTCAACGGCAAAGACGGTGAACTTGACGGAAGAGGAGCCGCTGTTGAGAACAAGCAAAGCTCCTTTCTTAAGCGAATGGAATGCGGTCACGGAAATTATCCTCTTCAAGGAAATGCTTCAGCGAGCGGCGTTCTTGTTTGCCAGAAGTACGGCGAGAGCGCAGGAAGCCAACCGGGAGGGGAGGCTGTCGGCGCGGCTCGTCAGCATGACGGGTACGGAAGCGCCGAGCACGATGCCCGCAGCGTCCGCATGCGCCAGAAACGAGAGCTGTTTGACCAGCATGTTGCCGGAAGCCAGTTCCGGCACGAGCAGGATGTCGGGCTGACCGGCGACCTCGGAGCGGATACCCTTGGTGCGCGCGGCCTCCGCCGATATCGCATTGTCGAAGGCGAGCGGCCCGTCGACGATGGCGCCTGAAATCTGTCCGCGGTCGGCCATTTTGCATAGCGACGCGGCATCCACCGTGGACTGGATCTTCGGATTGATGGTCTCCACCGCGGAAAGGATCGCCACCCGCGGGGTTTCCACGCCCAGAACATTCGCAAGCTCGACGGCGTTCTGGATGATGTGAGCCTTGTCGTCGGCATTGGGGGAGATGTTGACGACCGCGTCGGTGATCAGCAGCGGCTTGGGATAGGTCGGCACCGACATGACGAAGACATGGCTGATGCGTCGCGTGGTGCGCAGGCCTTTGTCGCGTCGAACCACTGCGCTCATCAGTTCATCGGTGTGAAGCGCGCCCTTCATCACGGCTCCGACCTCGCCCTGTCTGGCGAGATCGACGCCCTTCATGGCCGCATCGATGGCGTCGGAGGCATCGACGAGGCGGAAGGAAGAGATATCGAGGTCAAGCTCCGCTGCCAGCGCCTTCACCTTCTTTTCAGGTCCGACGAGAACCGGCGTAATCAGGCCCATCCGGGCGCCGATGATGGCGCCGCGCAGTGAGGTCTCGTCGCAAGGATAGACGATGGCCGCCGGAAGGGGCGGGAAGGAGGCGCATTGGGCGGTCAGCTTGTCGAGCTGATCGTGGGCGACCAGATGCAGATCCGGCAGGCCGACGCCCGCCTGGCTGACATGTTCCGACGGCGGAATGACCTCCGCCGTGCCCCCGATCACGCGTTCGCCCTTCTGGTTGGTGCATTCGCACGCGAGGGTTACGCGCTCATGGCCCTTCTCGTCACGGGTCTTGCCTGCGATGCGCACGGTCGCAGTGATCGTGTCGCCGGGATACATGGGGGCGAGGAACTCAAGGTCCTGCTTCAGGTAGATGGTGCCGGGACCGGGAAGCCTGGTGCCGAGCAGTCCGGAAAACAGCGAGCCTGCCCACATGCCGTGCCCCACGGGCTGGCGGAAGTGCAAGGCGCTGCCGCCGGAGAAATGGAGCGGGTCCACGTTTCCCGAAACGGTGGCGAAGAGGTTGATGTCGGTCGATGTGAGTTCCCGGGCAACGCTCGCGCTCTGTCCCACCTCAAGTTCGTCGTAAGTGAGGCTCGTCAGTTCCACGCCATTCCCGGAAGACAGGTGCAATGCGTTCATCGAAGCGTGCGTTCCCGTATGCTTGGCGAACCGCGCCTGTCCTTCATGTCGTGGGCGGGACAAGGGGCCGGGTTCTATGTCCGTTAATCCGTTTGACGACGCCACCGGGGCGGGCGGCGTCGTCACGATTGAAAATTACGCTGCGTAATAATCAGGCGCGTTCCACGCCAAGTGCAATGCCCATGCCACCGCCGATGCACAGCGTGGCGAGGCCTTTCTTCGCGTTGCGACGCTCCATCTCGTGCAGCAGGGTCACCAGAATGCGGGCACCCGATGCGCCGATGGGATGGCCGAGAGCAATCGCGCCGCCGTTGACGTTGACCTTCTCCGCATCCCAGCCCATCTCGGCGTTCACGGCGGCCGCCTGGGCGGCGAAAGCCTCGTTGGCCTCGATCAGGTCGATGTCGGCGGAGGCCCAGCCGAGCTTGTCGAGAAGCTTGCGCGATGCCGCGATGGGGCCGGTGCCCATGATGGCGGGATCGACGCCCGCGGTCGCCCATCCGGCCACGCGGGCCATCGGCTTGAGGCCGCGCTTTTGCGCTTCTTCCACGCTCATCATCACGACGGCGGCTGCGCCGTCATTGATGCCGGAGGCGTTGCCTGCGGTCACGGTGCCGGACTTGGTGAAGGCCGGACGGAGGCTCGCGAGCTTTTCCGCGGTGGTGCCGGGACGGATGAACTCGTCTTCCGTCACAACAGTGTCGCCCTTGCGGCCATGCACGGTGACGGGAACGATCTCGTCGGCAAACCGTCCGGCCTCGCGGGCATTGGCGGCGCGCTTCTGCGAGCGGGCGGCGAGTTCGTCCTGGGCCTCACGGGTGATGCCGTGCATGTTGGCGACGTTCTCCGCCGTCATGCCCATGTGGTAGTCGTTGAAGGCGTCCCACAGGCCGTCCTTGATCATGGTGTCGACCATGGTGCCGGGGCCCATCTTGATGCCGTTGCGCACATGCATGGCGTGCGGTGCGAGGCTCATGTTCTCCTGACCGCCCGCGATGACGACGGAGGCGTCGCCGCAGGCGACCGACTGCAAGCCCATTGCCACGGCACGCAGGCCCGATCCGCATACCTGATTGATGGTGATGGCGGTTGATGAGGCGGGCAGGCCCGCCTTTAGGGCTGCCTGACGGGCCGGGTTCTGGCCGAGCCCCGCCGTCAGGACATTGCCGAGAATGACGTCATCGACGTCGGAGGTTTCCAGTCCGGAACGCTTGAGAAGCTCAAGGATGACGGTTGCGCCGAGATCGGCGGCGGGCACGGCAGATAGCGCGCCGTTGAAGCTGCCGATGGCGGTACGGGCCGCAGAGGTGATGACCACGTCAGTCATTGGCGGCTTTCCCTTCAAATTGCGGAACCGAGATATTGGAGCAGGTCGCTTCCACTGCGGTCACCTGGCTGGTCGCACCGCGGCGCAGCTGCGTGATCTGGTTGAAGGCGTTGCGTCGTTCGTAGCTCACAGCCGTGAAGCTTTCCGCCGCCTGGCGGGCGAAGTCACGGGCCTGTTCCGCGCTCAGCGGCGCTCTGCCCGGCAGGGATTCAAGCGAGACTTCGAGCGTGACGGTGACCTGCGCGGTCACCGCGGTTTCTTTTTGTTCAGCTAACATTGGATCAATCCGATCAGGTCAGGCTTCGAGAGCCATTTCAGGGACATCGTCCGGCACGATCAGGGTGGCTTCGGTCGCTTCGAGCACGTCTTCGACGCTGACGCCCGGGGCGACTTCGCGCAGCACAAGACCCTCGTCGGTCGGTTCGATGACGGCCAGGTCCGTGACGACAAGGTCGACACGGCGCACGGCAGTCAGCGGAAGGCTGCATTCCTTCACGATTTTCGGGGACCCCTTGGCGGTGTGGGTCATCGCGACGATCACCCGCTTGGCACCGGCCACAAGGTCCATGGCCCCTCCCATGCCCGGCACCATCTTGCCGGGAACCATCCAGTTGGCGAGCAGGCCGCGCTCGTCGACCTGCAGCCCGCCCAGAACGGTCACGTCGAGGTGTCCGCCGCGGATCAGGCCGAAAGAAAAGCTTGAATCGAAGGCGCAGGCCCCGGGAACGGAGCCGATGGGCGTGCCGCCGGCATCGGTCAGATCCTCGTCGAACAGGCCCGGATGGGGCAGCGTGCTCATGCCGATGATGCCGTTTTCCGACTGGAAGGACACTTCCACGTCCTTCGGCAGATAGGAGGCGACAAGGGTCGGCAGGCCGATGCCCAGGTTCGCAAGACTGCCCGACTTCAGTTCACGGGCGACACGGGTGGCGATGAGGACCTTGCTATCCATTGCGGTTCTCCTTTGCGACCAGGTAGTCGACCACGACGTGCGGGGTGACGATCATGTCGGGGGCTATGACGCCGACGGGCACGATGGATTCCGCTTCCGCGATCACCGTTTCGGCGGCCATGGCCATGAGCGGATTGAAGTTGCGGGCGGTCAGCGCGTACATCAGGTTGCCCCGATAGTCGCTGAGCTTGGCGTTCACGAGGGCGAAATCGGCCTTGATCGGCAGTTCGATCAGGTAGGTCTTGCCTTCCAGTTCGATGGTCTGGCGGCCTTCGGCGGCAAGCGTGCCGACGCCGGTCGGGGTGACCACGGCGCCAAGGCCGTAGCCGCCTGCGCGGATGCGTTCGGCAAGCGTGCCCTGCGGCACGAGCTGCACCTCGATTTCGCCGTCGATCATCTGCTTCTGGGTCATCGGGTTGGTGCCGATGTGGCTGGTGATGACCTTGGAGACTTGGTGGGCTTCGATCAGCTTGCCGATGCCGACGCCCGGGCGGGCGGTGTCATTGGCGATGACGGTCAGATCTTTCTGACCCTGACGAACGAGCTCATCGATCAGGCGCGGGGGCGTGCCGACGCCCATGAAGCCACCGATCATCAGAACGGCGCCGTCCTGGATCTGTGCGACGGCGTCCGCGGCAGAGATGATTTCAGACATCGGATCCTTCCTTGGGAACTTGAGAAGAGTTGGAGCGGGCCCGAAATGGGGCAGGTCGGCCCGCTCCAGACCGGGTCGCTACGCGGACTTCTCGGGGATTTCCATGGCCATCAGGGCAGAGGCCAGGCACTTGCCGTGAGGGTCCAGCGCCAGAGACTTGGTCACGCCGCCGCCAAGGGCCTGCTGCATGACGAAGTTCAGGGCTCCGATGCTCGGGATCTCGTAACGAACCACGTCACCGTGGACGATGCCCTTGAAGTGGGCGCGAACCTTCTCGGCCGTCACATGGCGGACGAGATGCTCGTAGTCCTTCTGGTCGTAGGCGATCACCGAGATATTCGAGATGTCGCCCTTGTCACCGGTGCGCGAGTGGGCGCATTCATAGAGTTTCATGGGTCTTATGCCTCGATGAACTGAACGGTGGGGATCACGTCTTCGCGCGGGAGGAGCGCGGAGAGCATGGCAACGACCTGCTTGGCGGATTTGGCTGCGCCGCCGCCGCTGGCCGGGCCGTTGGTGTAGAGCGTCTCTACCTCGTTGCCGATGCGCACGGCTTCCGCCATGGAGGCGGTGCGGCCGGCGACGCGGATGCGCACTTCGGTCGGTTCCGGCTGGGGGGCGAGTACGTCGGCGTGAATGGCGTTGTAGCCGATCAGGTCGAACTTCAGCTCGCTGGCTTCAAGGCCGATGATATCCAGCCGCTCCTTGACGATGTCGAGCGCCAGCCTTCCGCGGGCGAGCGCGCCCGGTCCGGCATAGGACATCTCGCCTTCGCCGATATAGCCGTCGACATAGCCGACGGACGCCTTGAGCGTTGCCGGGCGTTCGCGGCCCGTCACACCGGCGACGCGGACGCGGTCGGGGGCTTCCTCGGTGAAGGTGATCTGCGAGAAGTCGGCGACCACGTCCGGGGTCAGATAGCTGGACGGATCGTGGACTTCGTACAGGATCTGCTCCTTGCAGGTGTCCGGGGTCACCTTGCCGCCGGCTTCGGCGACCTTGGTGATGACGAATTCGCCATCCTCGGAAACCTCGGCGATGGGGAAGCCGAGACGGGCGAGCCCTTCGACGTCCTTGAGGCCGGGTTCGGCATAGTAGCCGCCGGTGATCTGGCCTGCGCATTCCAGCAGGTGGCCGACGGCCGTACCCTTGGCGAGCTTGTCCCAGTCGTCGAAAGACCAGCCGAACTCGAAGATCTGCGGGGCCAGGAACAGGGCCGGGTCGGCGACACGGCCGGTGATCACGACGTCTGCACCCTTCTCCAGAGCTTCCACCAGCGGAGCTGCGCCCAGATAGGCGTTGGCGGAGAGAAGCGTGTCGCCCATGGTGGAGACCGGGGCGCCGGTCTCGGTGATGTCGATGTCCTTGTCGGCGAGCACCTTCAGGACGTCGTCACCTTCCACGCAGGCGATCTTCAGGCCGGAGATGCCGAGTTCCGCTGCGATCTCCGCGGTCTTCCTGGCGGCGGCCAAAGGATTGGCCGCTCCCATGTTCGTGATGAGCTTGATGCCCTTCTGTTTGCAGGCGGGCAGGACAGCGCGCATGCGCGCTGTCAGGAGTGCGTCGTAACCCGCTTCCGGGTTGTTGAGTTTGGCCTTCTGCGCGATGGCAATCGTGCGTTCCGCCAGGCATTCGAAGACCAGGTAGTCGATGTTGCCCTTTTCGGCCACTTCGACTGCAGGCTCGATACGGTCGCCGGAGTAACCGGCCCCTGTACCAATACGAATGGTTTTCATGTCTTTGCATTCCGCTTCTTATTTTGGGATCGGGATTGGGCGCCTATAGAGGCAACACCCCGAAGATCACGGCAGCGACCGTCATGATCAGAGACACCGCGAAGACCAGCGGAATAGTGAAGCGCTGGTGTTCACCGAGGGAGACACCCGAAAGACCGATCAGCAGGAAAGTCGAGGCGGTGAGCGGGCTCACGGGGAAGCCGGTGGTCATCTGGCCGATGATCGAAGCCTGACCGATGGCGATCGGATCGCCGCCGAAGGTCTGGTAGACTTCCGCGATGACGGGCATCACGCCAAAGTAGTAGCTGTCGGGATCGAACAGCAGGCTGAGGGGCATGGAGAGTGCGCCGACGAGGACCGGCATGCGCGAGGCGAAGCCTTCCGACACGAAGCCTGCAGCGGTCTGGGCCATGGCTGTCAGCATTCCGGATTCACGCATGATCCCGGTAAAGGCGCCGGCGGCGAAGAGAATGGTGGCCATCATCAGCGCTGCCTTGGCATGGGCGTCGATGCGGGTCTTCTGGTCGCCGGGCTTGGGGTAGTTGACGAGCAATGCGACAACGGTACCGAGCATGAAGGAGATGGCCGCAGGCAGGTAGCCGGAGATCATCGCGCCAAGCACGGCGATGGTCAGGGCTACGTTGACCAGGAAAAGGTGCGGACGACGCAGAGCCTTTTCGTCATCGGTCAGTTCGCGGGTGTGAACCTCGGTATGATCGATGCCTTCCAGATGGCCTTCGTTTCCAAGACGCTTTTCTTCACGCAGGCCGAGGAAGTAGGAGATTGCGAAGACGGCGATCAGGCCGGTGATCTGAACGATCACCATCGGATTGAAGACTTCGGTCACGTTCACATGGAGCGCGGAAGCTGCGCGCAGGGTCGGGCCGCCCCAGGGGAGCATGTTGGCCGTACCGGCGGCCATGGCCGCGATTGCCGCGAGAACGACGCGGCGCATTTTCAGCCGGTCATAAAGAGGCAGCATCGCCGGTATCGTGACGAGGAAGGTAACCGCGCCGGAACCGTCAAGATGAACGATGGTGGCGAGGAGGGCGGTGCCGAGCGTGATGCGCGAGGGGCGCATGCCGACGACCTTGAGGATGCGATCGATGATCGGGTCCATCATGCCTGCATCCGAAAGGATGCCGAAGAACACGATGGCGAACACGAACATGACAGCCACAGGCGCGATCTTCTTAAGGCCTGCAACCATGAAACCCGCGGTCTCCAATCCAAATCCGCCGACAAGCGCGGCAAGGAGCGGAATGGTGATGAGTGCGACCAGCGGGGAGAGTTTATTGGTCATGATGGAGACGAGTAGTAGAAGTATCGTCGCCAGTCCGAGAAAAGCCAGCATATCAGACCTCAACTATGCATACCACCCGCGACGATCATGACTTTGCATGTCGAGTGCTGGTGTGGTGTGTGTTTTGTTGATCCAGAATGCAGCATAAGAGACATCAAAGGGTCTTATGCCCAGAAAATAGGATTAGTTCTTGTTGCCTCTCATGCTGCTGTCGGGTGTTTTTCTTGACCGACGCTCATAGTGTCAGGGATGGCGCTCATTTAATAAAATGAAATATATATATTTGACTTATAACGAAAATTTATTATAAGCGAAAAAATGCCCTTACGACCAATGGTTTAAAATTCGTGCCAATGTCGTCCGGGATTCTCCGTTCTGTGGCGGCCGGATTGTCGCACCCGCAAACTGACCGGGATTCGATCACTCTCTGCCCAGTTCTTCATCAATCGGTGGGTGTCGCGCCACTCGGTTCTATCGGAGGTTGTTTCAGCATGGCCCCAACGTTCCGTCAGATACAAGCCTTTCTGGCCGTCGCCGAACATCTGAAGTTCGTGAAAGCGGCGGAAGAACTCCATGTTTCCCAACCCGCTCTGACGGTCCAGATCAACCAGCTGGAGGCGGCGCTTTCCATCAAGCTGTTCAACCGGACGAAGCGGCAAGTCTCCCTAACGGCGGCGGGGAAAGACCTTCTGCCGCTGTTCGAGCGCATCGCGTCGGACATGGACAACGTGATGGCGGCCTCTTCCGATATTCACCAGGCGCGGCGCGGCGTGGTGCGTATCGCCTGTCTTCCTTCGGTGGCTGCGCGCATCGTTCCCATAGCCATGGCGAGGTTCCGTGAGACCCATCCCAATATCCGCGTGCACGTGCGCGATGTGCTGGGGGAGGCAATCGTGGATATGGTAAAGATGAACGCCGTCGATTTCGGTATCGGTGCGCGCCTGACACCCGACCGGGAAATCAAGGTGGAAGGTTTTCTGACCGACCATATCTGTGCCTTCTATCAGAAGGGGCACCCGCTTGAAGGGGCGGCGGGAAACCTCAAGCTGAACGATTGCGTGCGTTACCCCCTTATCCTGACGAGCCTGAACAGCAGCGTGCGCGTGCTGTTCGAACGGTCCATGGCGCGTGAGGGGGTGGAGGTCGATATCGCGGGAGAGGCGAATTACATGTCGACCGCGCTCGGCATGGTGCGCGCGGGCATGGGGGTCGCCATCCTGCCGATGTCAGCGATCGACGCGGGCAATGCGCAAGGCCTCGGCTATCGCCCCATCGATGCCCCCTGGCTCAACCGGCGTATCGGCTTCATCCGCAAGGCTTCGGGGAGCCTGTCGCCGGTGGCGGAGCATTTCGTGAAGGCGCTTCAGGATGCGGGCGAAAGCCTTCCGAACGCGACTTTCCAAAGCTCGAGGCGCTCTGATTCTGCTATCTAGGCGTGTCCACGAGGCGAAAAACACCGCTTCAGGGTGGGGTGCGTCGATTTGGAACTATCCGCTCCAAGGTACAACGACAGGTTGTCTGCGACCGAACGTCCGCCATCGTTTTCGACTTCGGATTGCCGATAAATGCCAAAATGGAGATCTATCACAGGTTGTCATGCCGGATTGCTTTCACCGGGAAAACGGCCTGATTACCTTCATAATGCACGAAGCCGCCCGGCTCGGTCTCAAGGTTGTTGACAGTTCGAAGAAAACTGCTCTTACAATGCACTCGTTCGCATGAATGGCCTTTGCGGTTCTGGGCTGTGCAGCGTGGAAATCGTGCATGAACCGCATTTTATGGCTGCTCCTTTGCTTTTCGCCTTTCGTGGCGTGGGCGGGCGCGGGGTCCGAGTGAAAATGGAACCGCAGGCCTGGAGCAGCAAGAGCACCATGTGCATCCAGTGATCCGGTGACGGTGGAATCCTGACTTCGTCAATCTCCGTGACGAACGCTTTCGTGCGTTCGGTGCGTGTGATTGAGCGAGGTCCGTGCGGTCCTGTGTGACCGTGCGCGTCCCAAGGGCGCGGTTATGGATTTCTCGTCGGAATTTTTCTCGCGGCTCGCCGCGAAAGACAGGAGAGGTGTGTCCGCCGCAAGGTCGGCGACAGCCCTCGACAAGGCAGGCGGTCTCGCGCTTTGCGGTGCGTGGCGACGCTTCCGTCTTTCCGGTCCAAGCATTGTCGGGCGTGGCCCGAGAACCCTGTCCGTTCGCGGTCGGGGCTGCATGCCGCATGTGCACAACGGCGCTGGCCAGCCCGTAGCTGCAGCCGTCTCCCCGGCTGCGCTGCAAGGCCCGCGAAACCTGTCCTCCCATTCCAGCCGGTCTCTGTCAGCCTCGCTCGCATTGCGCGCGGCCGTCCGGCCTCTCACCCAAGATTATTACGTGAAACCAACGCTCTGGTCGGATTTTGGAGCTTGGTGGAAGACCTTTTCAATTGCCTTGGCATTCGAAAGGGAGCCTGGCCCGAGCCAAGAGCCCGGCTCCGAAAATAACCAGCGCACGCCCCTGTGCGTTCCGCTGATCGACCCCAATCACAAGAGGTCTGTGTCATGCTTATGACAGTAGATAAGAAATGGAACACCATTGCCGCAGACACCGATGAACGAATGGCGGCAGCCGCTCCGTTCATCGGGAAGGGCAAGGAAGTTCATCCTGACAACGTGGTCCCATTGCTGGAAGCGGTAATTCGCGCCGGCGATTGCCTCAATATCGAAGGAAACAACCAGAAACAGGCCGATTTCCTGGCTGAATGCCTGAACAAGGTGGACAAGGGAAAGATCCACGACCTGCATATGGTGCAGTCGTCGGTGCCGTTGGCTTCTCACCTCGACCTGTTCGAGAACGGAATCGCGAAAAAACTCGATTTTGCCTATGCCGGGCCGATGGGCGCGCGCATCGCCAAGTTCATCCGCGAAGGTACGCTGGAGCTTGGTGCGATCCATACCTACCTTGAGTTGTTCGGACGCTATTTCCTCGACCTTACGCCGCGTGTGTCGCTGATCTGTGCTTATGAAGCCGACCGCGAAGGCAATCTCTATACCGGCTTCAACACCGAAGATACGCCGGTCATCGTAGAGGCAACCAAGTTCAAGAAGGGCATCGTCATTGCCCAGGTGAACAAGATCGTCGACAAGCTTCCGCGCGTTGACATTCCCGCCGACTGGGTCGACGCGGTTGTCGAGTCTCCCAAGCCGTTTTTCCTTGAGCCGCTCTTCACGCGTGATCCCAATCTCATCACCGAAGGCCAGATCCTGCTCGGAATGCTTGCGCTCAAGGGCATCTACAAGGAATACGGGACGACACGCGTCAATCACGGCGCCGGCTTCCTTGCCGCCACGATCGAACTGCTTCTGCCGACATACGGCGCTTCGCTCGATCTGAAGGGCAAGATCTGCACGCACATGATGATCAATCCCCATCCGACCATGATCCCGGCGATCGAGGAAGGCTGGACGGAAGTCATTTACGGTCCGGGCGGTGAAGTCGGCATGGAGGAATACGTCGTCGCGCGTCCCGACGTCTTCTGCATCGGCGCCGACGGCACGATGCGCAACAACCGCGCCTATTCGCATGTGCTCGGCCATTACGGCCTCGACATGTTCATCGGCGGTACGCTGCAGATCGATCCCTGGGGCAACTCCTCCACCGCAACGGCCAGCCGCGTTGCCGGCTTCGGCGGTGCGCCGAACCTTGGCTGCGATGCCAAGGGACGGCGTCACGTGACCGGCTCCTGGCTGAAATGCGGCAAGGAATTCCCGCAGATGGAAGGCCAGATCGGCCGGATGCCGCGCGGCAAGAAGCTGGTCGTGCAGGGCGTGGAAACCTTCGGCGACAAGCGTGCTCCCACGTTCGTAGAAGAACTCGACGCCTGGAAGCTTGCGGAAAACGCCAAGCTCGACCTGCCGCCGGTGATGATCTACGGCGACGACGTCACCCACATCGTGACCGAGGAAGGCATCGCCTACCTCTCGCGCTGCCCGAGCATGGAAGCGCGCATGGCGGCCATCCGCGCCGTCGCCGGCGTCACGGAAGTGGGCCTGAAGGCAAAGCCGGAAGAGACGAAACGCCTGCGCGAAGCCGGCATCTTCAAGACCCCCGCAGACCTCGGCATCAAGCGCGAGGACGCCACCCGCGATCTGCTGGCTGCAAAGAGCCTGCGTGAACTCGTGGCCTGGTCGGGCGGTCTCTACAACCCGCCGGCACGGTTCCGCAACTGGTAAGCGAGGAGACACGAGACATGGCTCTCAACACCATTGAATTTGAATGCAAAAGCGCCTCGCCCGCACAGCTGCTCAAGACCCGGCAGCATTTCGGTGTCGTCGGTTCGGGCGATCTTGAAGTCCTGATGGAGCCCGCCGACCTGGGCGGCGGCGTAACCGTGAAGATCGTCACCCCGGTTTCCGGCTTCGACGAGCTTTGGCACCGCGTATTCGGGAAATTCATCGAAACAAGCAACCTCGGCGATGTCCGCGTCGAGATCAACGACAACAACGCAACGCCCGCGGTGGTGATGCTGCGCCTGCAGCAGACCCTGACGCAAGCGACCAGCTGAAGCGACAAGGAGCCAAAAGCATGTCGAATTGGAGTGATCTCCAGAATCGGAGCTTCCTGGAAGCCGGCGCCCGCAACCGCGCCATCGGTATCGTCGATGAAGGCACCTTCACCGAACTCGTAGGACCCTTCGATCGTATGACCAGCCCGCACCTTCCGGTGCTGGGACAGGCCGTCGCCTTTGATGACGGCATGGTCACGGGTATCGGCAAGATCGGAAAGACGCCGGTCTTCGTCATCTCCGAAGAAGGCCGTTTCAACGGCGGCGCGGTGGGCGAAGTCGGCGGCGCGAAGATGGTCGCAACCGTCAAGGCCGCCATCTCCTTTGCGGACGAACTCGCCGAGAAGTTCCCCGACGCGGCGGAAGAAGAAAAGCCGATCCTCGTTATCTCTTTCGAGAGTGGCGGTGTGCGTCTTCACGAGGCTAATGCGGGCCTTCTCTACCATGCCGAGGTCATGCAGCAATTGCAGATGGCGCGCGGCAAGGTCCCGGTCATCGGGCTGATCGGCTCTCGCGTGGGCGCCTTTGGCGGCATGGGCTTCGTGTCCGCCTCCTCCGACGTGATCGTGATGAGCGAACTGGGCCGCATGGGGCTCACCGGTCCGGAAGTGATCGAACAGGAAATGGGCAAGGACGAGTTCGATGCGAGCGATCGCGCCCTTGTCTTCCGCACCACGGGCGGCCGCCACAAGTACATTCTGGGCGACTGCAACTTCCTGGTCGATGACGAGATCGGACTCTTCCGCGGACAGGTGATCGAGCTTTGCAAGATGCCGCGCGACCAGTTCGCGTCGTTCCGCCGGATCGGTACTCCGGAGCTTGTCGAAAAGCAGATCCGCTGCATCGGTCTCGCCCAGAAAATCCACCCCAAGGACGCCTCGGACGTGTGGGCCTATGCGGGCAACGAAGATGCCCGCGGACTGATCCGCATTTCCTTCGACGACTTCATGAAAACGGCGAAGCGTCTGGAGATCTGACGGTCTCCGCCTGCAACAAACGAACAGGAGTGTCTGATGTTGGACATGAATTCAATAAGCACGTTGCTGGGGCAGGGGCGCAGGGCGGTCGACCTGATCTGCGATACCGACAGCTTCAAGGAAAATGTCGTCGGCGAGAAGAGCTTCGACGATCCGACTTTCGGTCCCGGCGCGATTGTGGGGACGGCCCAGCTTGAGGGAACCGACGTCACGATCATCGCCAATGACGGCGAAGCCATGAACGAGAAGTTCCCCGTGGTCTACGCGGGCGTGATCGGCATGGAAGAAGCTTACAAGATGGCGCAGGCCGTCTATGCGAGCATCAAAGCCGACAAAGAAAAGCCGGTTGCCGAAAAGCGTCCGCTGATCCTCATCGTCGACACGCCGGGCAACGGTCCCGGCAAGCTTGAGGAAATCTTCGGCATGAACAAGGCAACCGGCGCCTATCAGCTGGCGCTGGCGGAAGCCCGCATCGTCGGTCATCCGGTTCTTGCCGTGGTGGTCGGTCGCGCAATCTCCGGCGCCTTCGTGTGCCACGGCATGCATGCCGACCAGATCCTCGCGCTGGACTCCAAGTTCGGCACGATGATCCACGTCATGCCGATCACCTCCATCTCGCGCATCACCAATCTCGATATCGAGATGCTGGAAGGGCTGGCCAAGGACAATCCCGTCTTTGCGCCCGGACCGACCTTCTACTACCGGCTTGGCGGGATTGAGGAAATCATCCCCTCCATCGAAGAGATGCGGCCGATGGTGATCAAGCATGTGGCGGAGATCCGCGAGCGCAAGGAGCGCGGCGAATACGACACGCTGGGGCCGTGGGGCCGGGGCCATCTCGGCGCCGAGCGCGGCGGCCGGATCGTATGGCCGAAGGTCGTGGCGATGGTCCAGGAGCAAGTGGACGCGGTCGCCGACAAGTACATGCCTGGCGCAGCCTGAGACCGGCAGGGCTCCATCCACGTTCAGCCGGCGAGGCGGCCGCTTCGATCATCCAGCCGGAGCGACCGCCGACGCTGCCAGCCCTTTTTGGCTGGAGCGGGCAAGGAAGAGGCGGTGAGACCTCATTGGGCGTTTGGAAAAGGATCTCCGGCATCGCGCCGTGATCCGATGTCGACGGTCTGATGGGAGCCCTGAATGGAGCCTGACTGCGCAAGGCAGCCGTACCCGCCGACCGCACCTGTCGGCGGGTACGGCAACCGGCACGGATCGTCCGTGCCGGTCATCCCGAAACGAAAGACAACTTCGAAAAGGAGTGGTGTGCAGCTCTAAGTCACGGTCATGAATGTTTTGATCTCAAGTAGAGTAGATCAACAAGGGACGTCTGAGGCAGATCCGGATTTCATGATCGGAAAGGAAGGCGCGGAATACTGGGCAGCGAGTAGCGATGTTTAGTGGATTTCTTGCGCCATTACGCTAAGGAGACTGATTATGGTCATCTATGGATTGTTGATCATGAGTGGGTGTCTGATCGTCGGGACCTTTCTGGGCATGTGCCTGGGGGCGGCGCTGGGCATTTCCGCGAATGTCGGCGGTGTCGGTTTCGGCATGTTGATGCTTCTGCTGGTAACGCGAAAGCTGCAGGACAAGGGGCTTATGGATCCCAAGACCGAGCAGGGCATCATGTTCTGGCGCGCGATGTTCATCCCCGTGGTGATTGCGCTGGTGTCGCGTCAGAACGTCATTGCCGCGCTCTCGGGCGGCTGGCTGGCTTTCGTCGCCGGCATTGGCGCTGTCGTGCTTTGCTTCGTTTTCATCCGGCCTCTTACGGCTCTCGCTGGCGAGAGTTCTCTCGACGACGATGGAACCAAGATGCCTGCAGAGTAATGGAGACGTAAAATGGATTTTTTCTCAGCAACGGTCATGAAGATCGTCGGTGGCAACGGGATGGTGTTCTCCTTTGCCGTGATCGGCGTAATGACATACGTGGCGACTTATCTTTCGAAGAACGTTCTGAAGGGACGTATCGATCCTTCCGCGTTGGCGGTCATCATGAGCCTCATCCTTGCCTATATCGGCGGCTCGATTACCGGTGGCAAGCGCGGCATCTCTGACGTCACGTTGTTTGCAGGCATGGGATTTGTCGGCGGCGGCATGTGGCTCAACTACACGCTGATTTCCACCGCCTATGGTGCAAAAATCGAAGAATTGAAGAAGGCTGGCCTCGCTGGCGGTCTCGCTCTTGTCGTTGGCACGGTCATCGCTTTCGTCGTGGGCGTTATTGCGGCCTATGCTGCCGGTTATCGTGATGCGATCTCGCTGACGACCATCGGCGCGGGCGCTGTTACCTTCGCTGTCGGCCCGGTCACGGGGGCCGCTCTCGGTGCAACCTCCGACGTTATCGCGCTGGGGATTGCCGCCGGTGTGGTGAAGTCGGTGTCGGTCATGGTGCTGACCCCCTTCCTCGCCAAGCCCTTCGGTCTGAAGACGCCTGCCGCGGCCATGGTCTATGGCGGACTGATGGGCACCACGAGCGGAACATCTGCCGGCCTCGCGGCCACGGATCCCCGCCTCGTGCCTTATGGTGCAACGACGGCAACTTTCTACACCGGCTTCGGTTGCCTGGTGTGTCCGTCGATCGGCTATTTCGCGATCCTGGCTATCTTCGGAGGCTAAGCGGATATGCCTCGCGCATATCCCGACGGTATCTCGCAAGGGCAGGTTCCAGTGATGTTCTTGCGAGAAAATCATCTCGCGCGTGCAGCAGAGAAAACGTCGCAACCTCCGTTCAACTGCTCACGCAATCCCTTCTGATCCAAGGGGATGAGGTGATCGACTTTCTCTTCACCTTCGAAAAAAGGGTGGAGAGAAAGTCACTATTTTCGAGGTGTTCCACGAACAGTCCGGTTGTGGCCCGCGGCGCAGGGACGCAACCGGGCGAATATTACGGGTTTGTCATGGAGATTTTGCGGGGGGGCTCCTACCATGCCAAGGCAACTGGTATGGAAGTCTAAGCCATGCAGATTGATTCACTCACGGTCGATGAAGGCCAGCTCGGCAAAATGGCCATGCTGGTGGCGATGTCATGCGACACTGAGGAGGCGCGGCTAAGAGAGCAGCTCGCTGTCGGTCCGATCAAGATCGGAGTAACTTATGTCGCCGGCCACCTGGGATCGGTGCGGACGAATTTCATACGTGCGCTTGTTGCCTCTGCACAGGAAAACGGTGTGATCAACTCCGACGTGGGCCAGGTCCACGCGGTGGTGCATGCCGGGTTGGAGGCATTTCACGGGGTGACGCCGTTGATTACGGCGTGGGAATGCTCAGTCAAATTCAAGGCGGCAATCGTGCAGAACGGCGTATGGGTCGCGGTGGCGGTCTATGGGCGTTCGGCCGCACATCAGGCCACCAATCACGAAAGGTGCGGATTTGGCCTGATGCATCTTTGAGGCGTCTGCGCGGGAAACCCGTGCGGATGGAGCGCGCCTGAGGCCTCTCAGGCGAGCCCGGCCTCATGTGCGGCCATGTGGAGCAGAACTTCCGCGCCGTTTCTCACGTGTTCAGGCTCCGCCCATTCGCGCTCGCTGTGAGAGATACCATCACGACAGGGAACGAAGATCAGCGCAGTGGGGCACAACTCCTGCGTGGACAGCGCGTCGTGGGCGGTGAGTGTCGGCAGCTCGCACGATGATAGCCCGAGGCCGTCCGCGGTTTCGCGAACCGCGCTGCGCAGCTCCGGCGAAAAGTCGAAGGCGTCGCGGAAATGGCGGTGCTGAAGGTCGATCTCAAGGCCGGTTTCCTGCGCGATCTGCTTCGCCGCCGCCTCGATCCTGTCCATGATCCTGCGGCGCCCTTCCTCCTCCATATGCACCACGGCATAGGCAAGCTCGGTGCGGTGGGGGATGTTCACGCGGTTATTCGGCCAATTGTTGATGGTGGACGCGGAGACCATGCCAAGCGGTTCTTCTTCCGCGCCGATCTCGTCGATGGCGAGGATCAGCCGGGCGGCGGCGGTGAGCGCGTTGCGTCGCGCCGACATGGGCGTCGTCTGGGTATGGCCGTTCTCGCCGTTCACCGTCACATAGCCGGAGCACATGAAGGACGTGCGGCTGACGGCGGCGATCTGTGTGCCGCTGGTCTCAAGTTCCGGGCCCTGCTCGATATGCAGTTCCAGATAGCGGTGAAGCGGGCGGCCGCCGACGGGGGCGTCACCTGCCTGCCCGGTGCGCTCCAGTTCTTGCGCCAGCACTTTGCCCTCCGGATCCGTGCGCGAGAGCGCCTCTTCGAGCGGCAGCTTTCCGGCAAAGACGGCGGATCCCATGACGCCGGGCTGGAAGCGGGCGCCTTCCTCGTTGGTCCAGTCGACGATCTCGATCGGGTGGCGGGTGCGGATGTCGCCCGCATTGAGCGCGCGCACGACCGCGAGACCTGCCAGAACGCCGAGCACGCCGTCGAATTTGCCGCCGGGCATCTGGGTGTCGAGATGGCTGCCGATGACGACCGGGGGCAGGTTCGGATCGGAGCCCTCGCGGCGGGCGAAGATATTGCCGATGGCGTCGGTTGTGACGGTGAGCCCCGCCTCGCGCGCCCAGAAGCGGAAAAGGGCGCGCGCCTCGCGGTCGGCGTCGCTGAGCGCCGGGCGGTAGGAGCCGCCTCCTTGCGTCTCGCCGATGGCCCCCATCGTCATCAGGTCCGACCACAGGCGCTCGGCATCAATGGGAGGAAGAGGGGCGGTCATGGGAGCGGTCCTTGGATGGGAGGGGGGAGCGTTTCAGGCGTCGAGTAGCGTGGCGAGATCGAGTTCCTCTTCCAGGAAGAGGATTTCGGGGCTGTAGCCCTTCACAAAGTCGATAACGTCGGAAATGTCGTTCAGATGCTTGCGCATCAACGCATGGGCGAGATCCTCGTCATGCGCCTGCAGAGCCTTGTGAATGGCTGCGTGTTCTTCCTCGATTTCCTTGCGCATGCCCTGCTTGTCGAAGGCGCGGTAGCGCAGGCGGTCGAGCTGGCCGGTGGCGTTGTGAACCGCGCTCCAGATGTCGGGAAATCCGGCCACCCGGCAGATCAACTGGTGGAATTCGGTGTCGAGCCGCAGGGCCAGGCCGTAGTCGAGCCGCTTGTTCGCGTCCTGCTGGAGAAACTGCAGGATGTTGAAATCGCGGTCGAAATCCTCTGTGTAATAGCGCGCGGCGAGCCGTACCATGCGCAATTCGATGCTGGAGCGAACCAGGTAGCCCTGAAGGACGCCGCGCAAGGATATTCGGCTCACGAAGGTGCCGTCGCCGGGCACCACCGAGACGAGCCCTTCGTGGGCGAGCCGCAGCACCGCTTCGCGCAAGGGCGTGCGGGAGATGCCCAGTTCCGCGCAAAGCTCCTTTTCCGCAATGATGGAATTGGGCTCAAGCCGCATGCTGATCACTGCATCGCGCAGGTACTCATAGGCTTGTTCCGCCTTCGGCTTGCCGCGGTCCGTCTCGTCGGGGGGGGAATATTGTCCGGGTTGCTTCACAAGGTACTCCGAAAAGGAATGTCGGCGAGAACGCCGGAAAGGACATCAAGGAAATGGCCCGCGTCATCGCGGGAGAAGGGAAGCGGCGGGCGGATCTTCAGCACGTTGGCATGGGGGCCGGATGCGCTGATGAGCACGCCGCGCCGCCGCATCTCGTTGACGACGTTCGAGGCGAGTTCGCCGTCGGGCGTCCTGCTCTCGGCGTCGCGCACGAATTCCAGCGCCACGAAGAGCCCTGCGCCGCGCACATCGCCGATGCGCTCGTCGCTCTCCTGCATGGTGCGCATGCCGGTCATCAGCGCGTCGCCGGAGAGCTTCGCGTTCTCGATGAGTTTGTAATCCTCGATCACCGACAATACGGCGGAGGCGGCGGCGATGGAGACGTGGTTTGCGCCGAAGGTATTGAAATAGCGGATCTTTTGGCCGAACTCCTCCTGAAGCTCCGGCTTCATGACGGCGGCTGCGATGGGCATGCCGTTGCCCATGGGCTTGCCCATGACCACCATGTCGGGAACGATCCCGTGGCGCGCAAAGCCCCACATGCCTTCGCCCAGTCGCCCGAAGCCGGGCTGGACTTCATCTGCGATATAAACCGCGCCCGCTTCATGCACCGCTTCCAGCGTTTCCTTCAGGAAGCCTGCGGGTTCGGCAAAGATGCCGTCGGTTGAAAAGATGCTGTCGGCGATGAAGGCGGCGGGCCTGATGTTGCGACGGCGGAAGAAGGCGATGGCCGCGCGCACGTCGCGCGCCATGGCTGCGCCGACGTCCTCGCCCGCACCGCGATAGCTGTCGGGGGCGGGGATGGTCAGCACATGCTGGCCGAGCGGCATGTTCTCGCCGAGTGAGGGGGAGATTTCCGCGGCTGCGCGCGTCGTGCCGTGATAGGCGCTTTCGGTGATGATGATGCCGGTGCCGCCGGTGGCAAAACAGGCGATGCGCAGCGCCAGATCCACCGCCTCGCTGCCGGTGCAGGTATACATGACACGCGAAAGCTCCTCCGGAAAGGTCGCCAGCAGGCGTTCGGAGTAATTCAGCAGCGCTTCGTCGAGATAGCGGGTGTGGGTGTTCAGCACCGCTGCCTGCTCTGCAATGGCTTCCACCACGCGCGGGTGGCAATGGCCGATGCAGGGGACGTTGTTATAGGCGTCGAGATAGGCTTTGCCTGCGTGATCGTAGAGCCAGACGCCCTCGCCGCGCACCAGATGCAGCGGTTCCTCGTAGAAGAGCCGGTAGGAGGGGCCCAGCAGGGCCTGACGGCGCTCGATGAGTTTGCGCTCATGCTCCGGCATGGAGGTGAGGCGGGAGACGTCGAAACCGTTGATCATGGTGGCGCGGGGAGCGGTCATTCGGGGACTCGCATGAAAATGGTGTGGCAACGGGCGACGAACTCCTCTTCGGAGTAGGCGCTCAGGCGGGCGAAGATACGCCGTGAAAGATCCGTGCGGCAGAGAATACGTGTCGCATGTTCGGGGAACATGCTGGCGCGCCAGTGCGGGATCACGATCCGCATCAGGGTGCGCACCAGCATGGCGGGATAGAGCGCCGCGATCTCTGCCCCGTTCAGCGTCTGGAGGCTGGCGTAGCCCGCCAGCATGTCGAAGACGCAATCGACCGGCTCGCTTTCCTCGTCGAGCATGTAGGTGGCGCCCACGGCCACGTCGAAGACGCGGGGTGCGCGGACCATGTCGCCGAAATCGATGATCCCGCTCACCTCGTCGGTATTGTCCGGATCGACGAGAATGTTCTCGGAATTGAAGTCGTTATGGATCACCTGCGTCGGCAATTCGTCGAGGCGGGAGAGCACGTCCGCTTTGAAACGGTCGAGACAGGCCGCCAGTCGCTGGCGTTCCTCCTCATTGGGAAGACAATGGAGAACGGCGGCGAGATCGGGGGCATGGGCCATGTCCCATGTGATCTTATGGTTCGCCGAGGCGTGATCGAAGCTTTCCAGCGCCTTCTGCATGCGGGCCATCATGAGGCCGATGTTGGAACGCTGGCGGGCGGTGCGCTTTGCGCCGGAAAGCGCCATGCCATGCAGGAAGGTGACAAGGCGCACGGCGCGGGTGCCGCCATCCTCGGTCGGGATGCGAATGTCGGGCGCGCCGTTCAGCGCGGGCACGATCCGCTGCACGGGAATGCCGGGATCCACATGGGCGACATGCAGCAGGGCATTGGAATGCAGGCTGGTGGTTTCCGGCTTTTCCCCGGCGTTGAGCACCTTGACCAGACAGGTCGAGCCGTCTTCAAGCGTCAGGCGATGGTTGGAATCCTTTTCCCCCCAAAGGAATTCCGCCTTGCCGCTCAGCCCGTAATGGGTCTCGACGAGGTCTTCCACCTGCCTGTCGGCCATAAGGGTGGAGGCGGTCTGAAGTTCAGCGCCCAGTCCGGAAGTGGTTGCAGTTGCAGCATTCATCGCGTCGAGCGCCTCGTCGATCATGGCGGGGGCAATTCCGGCCGGAAGAAGCTGTCCGCATCCACCGGCCGGATTGATTATGTCAGCCTCAGCCCTTGCGGGGCCCTGCGAGGCGTTCCTCGGGGAAGGCTGCCTGATAGGCGGCCGCCATGCCAAGCAGCACGTCGTCGCGGAAACTCGGGCCGACGAACTGCAGGCCGATGGGCAGGCCGTCCGCGTCGAAGCCGCAGGGCACGGTGGTCGCGGGCTGGCCGGTGAGGTTGAAGGGATAGGTGAAGGGCGACCAGTCCGACCAGTCACGACCCGTCCCGTTGCCGGGGAAGTCCATGCCCGCCTCGAAGGCGGTGAGCGGCATGGTCGGCAGCACGAGCGCGTCGTATTTCTGGAAGAACAGCTCCATGTGGACGGTCAGGTCCGCACGCGCCTGGCGGGCGGCGATATAGTCCAGCGCGGAGAAGGTCTGGCCTTCCTCGACGATCTTCAGGAGCCCGGGATCCATGTCCTTCTTCTGCGCGTCGGTGGGGGCAAAGGCGCCGATGGCCTTGGCCTGCGCGGCGTACCAGAGCGTCAGCAGGGTTTCCTGCGGACAGGCGAAACCGGGATCCACTTCCTCGATGGTCGCGCCCAGTTCGGCAAGGCGGGCGACCGCCTTGTCCACCGCGGCGGCGACTTCTGCGTCCACCGTGGCGTAGCCGAGGGTGCGGCTGTAGGCGATCTTCAGGCCCTTCAGGCTGCCAGCTTCCTTCACGACCTTGCGCCAGTCCGGAACCGGGCTCGGGCAGCGGCCGTAAAGGGCGTGGGGCGACCAACCGGTCGTGGCGTTGAGGAACAGGGCCGCGTCTTCCACGGTGCGGGTGAGCGGGCCGCGATGGGCCAGCTCAAACAGCGCGGAAGGCGCGTCTGCCGGGATCCAGCCGAAGGTCGGCTTGATGCCGAAGACACCGCAGAAGGAGGCCGGGATGCGGATGGAGCCCGCGCCGTCGGAGCCTTCATGCAGGACGCCCATGTTGAGCGCGGCGGAGACCGCCGCACCGCCGGAGGATCCGCCCGACGCCCGGCCCGTGTGCCAGGGGTTCAGCGTGTTGCCGAAGCGGGGCCCGTGGGTCAGGCCCTTCCAGCCGAATTCCGGCGAGGTGGTGGTGCCGAGAATGGTGGCACCGGCCCCGCGCAGGCGCTGGACGATTTCCAGATCGCGGTTGCAGGGTTCGGTGTCGCCCAGAACGGAGCCGCGGCGCAACGGGATGCCCTTGACCGCGGTCAGTTCCTTGATCGTCGTCGGCGCGCCGTCGATGGGGCTGAGCGGTTCGCCCTTCTGCCAGCGCGCTTCGGAGGCTTTGGCCTCTGCAAGCGCCTCTTCTGCGACCACATAGGCGAAGGCGTTGACGACCGGGTTGAAGCGGTCGATGCGCTCAAGCGAGGCCTTGGCAGCCTCCACGGGGGAGGCCTCACCGGAGGCGAAGACGTCGGAAAGCTCCGCCGCCGTCATCTCGCCGAGATCGGTCTTGGTGGGGGTAGCAGCACTCATGTTCGCTGTCTCCTCACGCTCAGCTCGCCGCGAGGCTGTCGAGCGCGCGAGCGACGGCTGCGAACATCTCGTCGACCTGTTCTGCGGTGATGATCATCGGCGGGCAGAAGCAGATGGCTTCGCCGATATTGCGGGTGATGACGCCCTGTTCCTCACAAGCCAACTGGAGAGCGGCGGCGGCATCGCCGGGCTTGCCGTCGGCCAGCGGCTTCATTTCCAACGCGCCGATCAGGCCGATGCCGCGCGAGGAATGGGCCAGCGGGTGCTCGGCGAGCTTGGCGAGGCCGGAGAGGAACTTCTCTTCCAGCGCTGCGGCGTTGCCGACCAGATCTCGTTCCATGATGATCTTGACGTTGGCAAGGCCGACGGCGGTGGCGACCGGGTGGCCGGAGGCGGTGAAGCCGTGGCCGAACGAGCCGATACGGTCGGATTCATCGGCGATCGGCTGGTAGAACTTGTCGTTCATCAGGATCGCGGAGAGCGGCAGATACGAGGAAGAGAGCTGCTTGGAGAGAACCAGCACGTCCGGCTCGATGTTGAGGCGTTCGCAGGCGAACATGGTGCCGATGCGCCCGAAGCCGCAGATCACCTCGTCGGCGACCAGCAGGATGTCGTTCTTCTTCAGGATCTTCTGCACGCCTTCCCAGTAACCGGCCGGCGGAACCAGCACGCCGCCTGCGCCCATCACCGGCTCGCCCCAGAAGGCGGCGATGGTGTCGGCGCCCTCGCGCTCGATCAGGTCCTCAAGATCCTTAAGGAGACGCGCGGTGAACTGCTCTTCCGTCTCGCCTTCCTGACCGTAGTGGACGTAGGAGGGGCAGGAGGTGTGGACCATGCGGTCGAGCGGCAGGTCGAAGCTCTCGTGGTTGCGGGTGATGCCGGTGATCGAGCCTGCAGCAATCGTCACGCCGTGATAGCCCTTCTCGCGGCCGATGATCTTCTTCTTGTCCTTCTTGCCCAGCGCGTTGGAGCGGTACCACACCATCTTGCAGGCGAGATCATTGGCTTCGGACCCGGAGGAGGTGAAATGCACCTTCGACATGGGCACCGGGGCCAGCTTGATCAGCAGTTCGGCCAGATCCACGGAGGGGCCGTGGGTCTTGTAGGCGAAGGTGTGATAGTAGGGCAGCTTCTCCATCTGCTGCTTGGCGACCTCGGCCAGGCTCTTCTCGCCGAAGCCGAGTGCCACCGACCAAAGGCCCGCCAGCGCCTCGATGTAGCGCTTTCCGTTGTTGTCGGTGACATAGATGCCTTCGCCGGATTCGATCACCAGACCGCCGTCGCGCTCGTATTTGCGCAGGTTGACGTTCTGATGCATCTGGTAGGCGACATCGCGGGCTTCGACAGAATTGGGAATGATGGTCATGAGAAATGCTCCGTTATGCACGCGGCTCAATGGCCGGTAAGGGGGAAACGCGGCTTAGGCTGATGCCAGTTCCGCCATGCGAGCTTCCTTCTCCCGGCCCGGAATGGCCTCGATGAGGTTGCGCGTATAGGGATGCTGCGGGTTTTCGAAAATGGTCCTTGCGCTGCCCATTTCTACGGCCTCGCCGGTCTGCATGACCAGCACCCGGTCGCAGATCTTGGCGGCAACGCGCAGATCATGGGTGATGAAGACAAGGGACAGATTGAAGGTCTGCTTCAGTTCTTCCAGCAGTTCCAGAACCTGCGCCTGAATGGACACGTCGAGCGCGGAAACCGCCTCGTCGGCCACGATGATTTCCGGCTTCAGGGCAAGCGCCCGAGCGATGCCGATCCGCTGGCGCTGGCCGCCTGAAAACTCGTGCGGGAAGCGTTCTGTGGCAGACGCGTCGAGGCCCACCAGTTCCAGAAGGCGTGCGGCCTCCTTGAGGGCTGCCGCCGGATCTTCGCCGAAGGCGATGGGGCCGGAGGCGATGATGCGTCCGACCTTTTCGCGCGGGTTGAGCGAGGAATAGGGGTCCTGGAAAATCATCTGGATGCGCTTGCGCATGGTGCGAAGCGCCTCGCCCTTCAGGTTGGCGATATTCTCGCCGTCCAGCATGACGCGGCCGCCGTCGGGGTCCTGAAGGCGGACGAGACAGCGCCCGACGGAGGATTTGCCCGAGCCGCTTTCGCCGACGATGCCGAGCGTTTCGCCGCGCGCCAGCGTGAAGGAGACCTCCTTGACCGCGTGAACCTCGCGCGGCTTGGAAAAGAGCCCGCCGCCCATGCGATAGATCTTGGAGAGCTTGTCGACTTCCAGAAGCGGGGCCTGTTCGCCCGCCGCTGCACCGGCATCCTCTGCCGTGCCGCTGGGAATGGCGTCGATGAGCTTGCGCGTATAGGAATGCTGCGGCGAGAGCAGGACCTCGTCGGCTGTGCCCTGTTCCACGATCCGCCCGTGCTGCATCACGGTCACCTGATCCGCGATTTCCGCCACCACGCCGAAATCGTGGGTGATGAACATCACGGCCATGTTGTGTGTGCGCTGCAGGTTGCGGATCAGGTCGAGGATCTGGGCCTGCGTGGTCACGTCGAGCGCGGTGGTCGGCTCGTCCGCGATCAGCACCTCCGGCTCAAGCGCCAGCGCCATGGCGATCATGACGCGCTGGCGCTGGCCGCCTGAAAGCTGGAAGGGATAGGACTGTGCCGCACGCTGCGGGTCTGGCAGTCCGACCTCGGTCAGCAGTTCCAGCGCGCGGGCCTTGCGCTCAGACGGCGTGAGGACGTTGTGGGCCTCGAACACTTCCTCGATCTGCGCCGACACCTTCATCAGCGGATTGAGGGCGGTCATCGGCTCCTGAAAGATCATTGCCACGCGCCGGCCGCGGATGTCGTAGAAGGCGTTGGGGGACATTTCCAGCAGGTCTTCGCCGTCCAGCAGGATGCGGCCGGCGGCGACGCGGACCATGTCGGGCAAAAGCCCCATCAGCGCATTGGCCGACATGGACTTGCCCGATCCGCTTTCGCCCACCACGCAGACGATCTCGCCGGGATAGATATCGAAGCTGACGCGGTCCACGGCGAAGACGCGATCCGCGCCTTCGGGCAGAGCGATGCTCAGCTTCTGGATCTGGACGATCGGGTCGCCTTTGGGCCGGTTCTTTGCGCCGGGATGGAAGAAGGCCGGTTCGCGAGGTTCAGCGTTCATGGTCATTTTCCCTTCCGGCTGAGGCGCGGGTTGAGGGCGTCGTTCAGGCCCTCGCCGACGAGGTTGAGGGCCAGCACGGTCAGCAGGATCAGGACGCCGGGAAAGAAGCTCACCCACCATGCCTGACGGATAACGGTGCGGCCCGCGCCGATGATGTAGCCCCACGACATGATGTTGGCATCGCCCAGGCCCATGAAGGACAGCGCGCTTTCAACGAGAATGGCGGCGGCCACCATCATGGAGGCGAGCACGATGATCGGCGAGAGCGTGTTCGGCAGAATCTGGCGCCAGATGACGGTGGCGGGCTTCTGGCCCGACAGGATCGCGGCATCCACGAAATCGCGCGACTTCAGCGCCATGACCTCGCCGCGCAGCAGACGGGCGACGGGCGGCCAGGACACGATGGCGATGGCGATGACGATGGAGGTGATGGAGGGCTGGAAGATGGCCACCAGCACAACGGCGAGCGCGAAGCTCGGCACGGACTGGAAAAGCTCGGTGAAGCGCATCAGCGCATCATCGATGAAGCCGCCGAAATAGCCTGCGATTGCGCCGATGGGGATGCCGATCATCAGCGACACGACGGTGGAGACGAGGCCGACGAGCAGCGAGATATAGGCCCCGTGCGCCACGCCGGAGGCGAGGTTGCGGCCCATCGTGTCCGTTCCGAGGAAGAACTCCCCGTTCTGGAAGGGCGGCATGAAGGGGCGCTGGACCATGGCCCAGGGCGAGGTGGGGAAGAGAACGGGGGCAAGGACGGCGAGCAGGACGATCGCGAAAAGGATCAGGAGCCCGGCGACCGCGCCGCGATGCTTTGAGAAGCGTTTCCAGAAATCGGTCATGACGTCACCCGAATCCGAGGATCGACGAAGCGGTAGAGCACGTCCGTGATCAGGTTGAAGAGGAGCACCATGGCGGCGGAGACGACGAAAACGCCGAGCAGCAGGTTGTAGTCGCGCTGGGAGAGCGCCTCGAACATCAGCCGCCCGATGCCGGGCCATGCAAAGACGGTCTCGATGAGAACCGCGCCACCGACAAGCTGTCCGGCCTGAAGGCCCGCAAGCGTGACCACGGGAAGAAGCGCGTTGCGCAGCACGTGGCGGCGCTGGATCACGCCGGGGCGCAGGCCCTTGGCCTTGGCGGTCTTGACGAAATCCATCTGCGAAACCTCCAGCATGGAGGCGCGGGTCATGCGGACGTAGACGGCCATGAAGAACAGGCCGAGCGTCATGGCGGGCAGCACGAGATGGTGCGCAATGTCGAGAGCGAGGGCAAAGCCGGTAAAGCCGGCGCCGACGGTCTCATAGCCGAAACCGGGCAGCCAGCCGAGCTGGATGGAGAACAGCAGCACTGCCATCAGCGCCAGCCAGAAGAGCGGCGTCGCATAGAAGATCAGCGCGAAAAGCGAGATCAGCGTGTCGGAGAACCGTCCTTGCCGGGCGGCGGCGAGAGCGCCTGCCAGAACACCGAGGGCGAGGGAGACGGCGAAGGCGGACAAGGACAGGAGCAGGGTGGCCGGCAGACGGTCGAGGATCAGGTCGAGAACGGGAAGCTGCTGGCGATAGGAAAAGCCAAGGTCGAGCCGGGCGACGTGGGAGACGTAGACCCAAAGCTGGACGTGGAAGGGTTTGTCGAGGCCGAAGCGTTCGCGCAGCTGTTCCAGAAACTGCGGATCGGCGTCGCCCGCTTCGCCGGCCATGACGGCGGCGGGGTCGCCCGGAGCCGCATGGATGAGGCAGAAGTTTGCGATAGTGATGACGAGCAGGATGAGGGCGGCGCGCACAAGCCTGCCGGTGATGAAACGGGTCATCTCGGTCTCCGGACCAAAGGGTCAGACGGGAAGTGGAAGAGCGGGCAGTCGCCCGCTCTTCGTTGCATCATGGCCGGTCAGGGCTTGATCCACGCATCGCGGATCGAGTTCGGCAGACCGGACGCGGTCGACACGAGATTCTGGACGTTGCAGTTGTAGATCGTGGGGAAGCTCAGCTCGAGGAGCCACGCGACAGGTACGTCCTGACGCAGCTTGGCCTGCACCTCGTTGTAAAGCTCCTGGCGCTTGGAGGCCGGGAAGGCGACGGCGGCTTCTTCGAAGAGCTTGTCGACTTCCGGGTTGGAGTAGCCTTCCACATTGTTGAAGGGGTTGCCCTTCGAAATCTGGGAGGACTTGTAGTTACGGCCGACGCCGATGGCCGGATCGCCGTTCTGGTAGAGATAGGTGAAGGCGATGTCGTAGTCCCACTGCGAGGTCTTCTGGTTCCAGCCCGCGACATCGGTGGATTCGATCTCGACCGGGATGCCGACCTGCGCGAGGTTCTGCTTCACGGCTTCCGCCCAGCGCTGCCAGGTTTCGCCGTAGGGCAGCGGCAGCAAGCGCAGCGGGGTGCCGTCGTAGCCGATCTCTTCCAGCAGGGCCTTGGCCTTCGCCGGGTCGTAGGGATAGCTCGCGCCGGTGTCGGCGTAGAAGGGGATCTTGGAGGAGATCGGGCCGGTGGAGACCTTGCCGTAGCCGTTCCAGATCACGTCACGGGCGAATTCGCGGTTCATCGCGTACATGATGGCCTGGCGGAACTTCACATTGTCCAGCGGGGCCTTGCGGTTGTTGAGCCACATCCAGGACAGCGGAGCGAAATATTCCCAGCCCTTTTCGGTGATGCAGGCATTCGGTCCTTCCGCAAGGCGCGGGATGTCGAAGTTCTCGACCGAGCCGCCCGGCAGGACCGCGACGCTGCCGGTCTCGAAGGCGACCGCGCGCGAGGCGCCGTCCGGGATCACGTGGTAGTAAAGCTCGTCGATATAGGGCTTGCCGGGGAGGTAGTAGTCCTCGTTCTTGACGAGCTTGATGTAGCTGCCGCGTTTCCACTCGGCCAGCTTGTAGGGGCCGGTGCCGATCGGCTTCTCGTTGGCCGGATTGGTCGTGTAATCCGTGCCTTCATAGATGTGCTTGGGGAGGATCGGCATCGTGTAGAAGGCGAGGCCGCGGATGAAGGCCTCGAAGGGCTCTTTCAGCTTGAAGACGATGGTGTAGTCGTCAGGCGCCGTCACGCTTTCCACATGGCTCATCAGGTTGCGGTGACGAGGCTGGGTCTTGAGCAGGAAGTCGTTGGCGGAGAACAGGACGTCGGCGGCCGTCATCGGCTCGCCATCGTGCCATTTCACGCCTTCTTCCAGCTTGAAGGAGTAGGTGAGACCGTCTTCGGAGACGGACCAGGACTTCGCCAGCGAGGGCTGCGGGCTCAGCTTCTCGTCGTAGCGAAGCAGGCCTTCATAGATGTTGCCGCCAACGAGAATAGCCGGGCCGTTGGTGATGATGCCGAGCATGAGGCCGGGCGGTTCCGGCTGGACAACGAGGTCCAGCTTGCCACCGCTTACCGGCTCTGCGAGTACGGCAGACGCGGTAAGCGACAGGGTGAGTGCAAGGGGGATTGAAAGCAGTCGTCGCATTGGCTGTTACCTCTGGAAGGTGCGGTTCGGTGCAGGCGGCTGTTCTTGATGACAGTTTGCGATATATCGATATATCGCTGACAACTTGACGCACCCTCCTCAGATGCGTCAAGCATGGAAGAAAGCAGAAATTGCCTTCACTCTCAGTACGCCTAAAATTAATTCACCTTGCACAGAACACATCAGAGCGAATGCCAACTAAATGACCAAAAAAGCTCCGCTACCTACAGCAGCTGCAGCCGTAGAATCCGACAGTGAACGACCGGTTGTGGCGCTGATCAGCGCTCATATCGACATGAGTTTCATGCGCGGGCCGATTGCCAAGGCCATGCCAGAGGCGGACATCCGCCTCTGGCCGAAGGACGATGTCACGCAGGCCGATGTCGCTTTGTGCTGGCGTCCGCCGCACGATGTTTTGGGCGAGATGAAGCGCCTGCGGCTGGTCCACGGCATCGGTGCCGGGGTCGACAATATTCTCAGTCTTCCGGATCTCCCGGATGTTCCCGTCTGTCGGGTGGTCGATCCGAATCATGCCCGCGGCATCGTCGAATATGCGAGCTGGGCGACCCTGTTCTTCCATCGCGACTTCGACGTGTTCCAGCGCAACCGGCTCAAGCGTGCATGGGTTCAGCCGCGCCAGCGCCGGGCGGCCAATGTCACGGTCGGCATCATGGGCTGGGGCAATCTCGGGCGGGCCGTCGGCGGGGCGCTGAAAGCGCTCGGCTATACGGTACGCGCCTGGGCGCGTACGGCGCACGAAGAGGAGGGCATCGAGTTCTTCGCGGGCGATGGAGAGCGCGCGGCCTTTCTTGAAGGTACGAACATCCTGATTGCGCTCCTGCCGCTGACCGCCGGGACGAACGGCATCCTCAACGCCGATCTTTTTGCCGGGCTGCCCAAGGGCGCAGCCGTGGTGAATATCGGGCGCGGGGAACTGGTGAATGAGCCGGATCTTCTGGCCTCGCTCGATGCCGGGCACCTGCGCGGGGCGGTTCTGGACGTCTTCGTTCAGGAGCCGCTGCCCGAGGATAACCCCCTGTGGGTCAATCCGCGGGTGTTCGTTACCCCGCATATCGCGTCCATGGCCGATCCGGATGTGATCGCTTCGCAGTTTGTGGAAAATATCCGCCGGGCCTTTGCCGGTGAGGCGGTGGTCAACGAGGTCGATCGCACCCGCGGCTATTGAGGTTTGCAAAAAGCGAGGCCCGGACGGGCCTCGTTCCGCGATCCGGGCTGGGCGGTCGGTGTGTGTCAGAAGTATCTGTTTGCAGGGGCCGTCGCCGATGCGGGACGGCCCCTGTTTTGTGCTATCTGTCGGGCGCAACCGTCCGGGGGTTCTCAGTAGCAGTGGAGCGTTGCCGATCCGGCCGGGTCGTTCAGGTCGATTTCGCACTGCCCGGCGAGGCTGGCGATCACGAAGGAGCCTTCCTGAACGGACGAACTCCACTTCTTGCTCGCCTCGTCGTGATGAATGACGACGTATTTGTATTGGTACTCGCCCTGCACGCAGGAGCCGGTGAGATAGCCGGTGCCGTCGCCATTGTCGGTCATGATCGCGCTTTCGGGCGTGGAGATATTGAAGTGATTGATGTCGTCGTAATCCTCCGGAAAGCTGAACGACACGTAGAGGCTTTCGCCGCACTGTGCAGGTCGTACGGGGGCGGTACTCGCCGAAACCGGCTCCGCACCGTCGTTCGGCCTCTCTGAAGGAGCCGCTTCGGCCTGTTCCAGCAGAGCTGCGGGATCGGCCTCGGCGGGCGTGGCTCCGGGATCTGCTTTTGCCGGTGCGGGAGCGCTTTCCGGTTCGCTTTCGGCCTCAGCCACGACCATAGGGGGCTCATCGCTCACGTCGCGCTCGGTCAGCTTGGTCAAAAGGCCGATCAGCTTCTCCGCCTTCGCCCGCCAGTCATCGGCTTCCGCCTTGGAGGTGAAGCTGTCGATGGTGTTGAGCGCAACGTCGGTTCCGGTCGCCGGATCGGGCATGGAGACGCGCAGCCATTCGTCGGAAAGATCGTGCGGGGCGATTGCGATGGTCTCCACGCCGCCGACGATCTTGCGCGGCGCGGACGGATCGCGGACCTCGATTTCCAGAAGGCCGTCGGGCAGAAGGATCGCGTTCTCGACCTCGCTCAGGTCGCCCTTGCGGAGCACTTCATTGGTGAATTTCTCCAGCTGGGATTGCGCCAGCCGGTATTCGGCGATCATCGGTGCGGCAGGCTCGCTTTCCTGCGGCGCAAAGACGTTGATGGTATCGCCGTCATCGGCGTCCATGAAAGGCACCGTTTCCACACCCATCAGGGCGGTGGCGCCGATGGTGGACTGCGGGACGAAGCCCTCGGTGCTGGCCAGACGGAACAGTTCGGCGCGTTCGCGCGCGGTGAGGCTGCCGGTCGGTTCGGTGCCGAGCGATCTCTGGAATTCCGCCGCGGCCCGGCGGCTGCCGGGGCCGTAATCGCCGTCGATACCCTTCCGATAATAGCCGAGGGTCCACAGCGCGCGCTGGATGTCCATCACGTCTTCCTCGACTTGTGCCAGGATGTACTCCTGCTCGTCGTCGGAGACCATGCGCCCGGGCTGTACGAGAACGCGCTTCTGGTTGCAGGCCAGGCAGCCGGCCCAGCCCTGATCGGGGCCGTATTTCCGCTCAAGCTCCTCGCGGAACACGATGGGCGCCGCCGCCAGAGCCGTGCCGATGATGATGGCGCCTGCGTTGCCGCGTGCGATGCCCACGACGGCAAGGCCTACGCCGATGCCCTGAAGCACCTTGATGCCCAGTCTCGGATCGTTGCTCGTGCCCTTTCTCTTGGGCTTGTTCGCCTTCTTGAAGAAGTTGCCGATCGCGTCGGCATGCGCCTCGCCTGAGACGTAGCGTGCGAGCGGGGCGGGGGCGGCCATGGGGGCAAGGGCCAGGCCGCCGGCCAGAGCGATGACAAGACCTGTCTTCAGTACCGGGTTGTCGATCATCGGGAGCCTCGTGCTGTTCGGTGATCCGATTTCAAGGGGGCGAAGGGGAGGGGCACGTCGCCGATGGCGGCATGGCGGCCGCTGCGAGCGAGCAGGGTGCCCGTCGACTCGCCGCGCTTCAGGAAGGTGGTCAGATCGTAGCGCATGTCATCCTTGCGGATCGGTTGCGCGCTTTCGCCCGGGGCGGGCGTCGGGTCGGCGACAACCGTCTGGCTCGCATAGTCGGTCCTATCGCGGTCGATTGCAACGCCGGAATGGCTGAAAACCGGGGCGGAAGGCAATGAGGCGTCGCGGTCGGGCAATCGGTCCCGCAACGTGAGGCGGCCGCGGTAACGGTTCGGGTGGGCCGGTCAATTCCGCCCGGACAGGGTCTGCGACTGCATAGTTTGTTGACACGGTATATTTTCTAGTCAATTCTTATTTTATAGCTTTTAACCTCTCAAAAAATGAGAAAATATAAATGTCCGCTGCCGAGCGTGTCCTTGATGCCTTGATTGCCGTTGCCGGGGCCCCGCGGCCCATGACGGCTGCGCAGCTGGCGCAGGCGCTCGATGTGCCGCTGTCGTCCGCCTATCGCCACATCTCGCTTTTGAAGAAATACGACCTGATCGTCGATCTGGGGCGCGATGCGGGGCTTGCGCCGGGGCCAGCCTGCTGGCGGCTCGGTCAGGCCATGGACAACATGGAAATGATCGCCTCGCTCGCGCGCCCGGTCATGCTGGAGCTTTCGCGCGTGACGCAGGAAAGCGTCGGCCTGATGCAGGCGATGGCCGCGGATGTGTTCTGCGTGGACATGATCGAAAGCGCGCAGCCCTTGCGCTGCTCCTTTGCCAAGGGGCGGGCGCAGCCGTTGCACAAGGGGGCATCGGCCAAGCTTCTTCTCGCTCACATGCCCGAAGATACGCGCCGTCTCGCCCTTCAGGCCCTTCCGCGCGGTGCGGAGCTTGAGGCGCTGGAGGCGGAACTCGCGACGATCCGCGCGCGCGGCTACGCCATCAGCGAGAGCGAGGTCGATTTCGGCGTCTGGGGCGTGAGCGCGCCGGTTTTCGGACCCGGCCAGCGGCTTGTGTGCGGTCTCACGCTGATGGTTCCGATCATTCGGGTTGGGGACCGGCAAGAGGAATTTGTCGCGGCAACGGTTCGGGCCGCGGCAGATATCAGCCTGCTTCTGGCAGGAAGCGGCGATCACTAAAGAGGGAAATGACAATGAAAATCTGGAAAAAAATGGCGCTCGGCGCTGCATGTGCGCTTTCACTGGCAGGTTTTGCCCAGGCGCAGGACGCCAAGGTTCTGAATGTCGCCACGGATGCGACCTTCCCCCCGTTCGAATATTATGACAACGGCAAGATGACCGGCTTCGACATCGAGATGATCGAGGCGCTGGGCGAAAAGATGGGCCGTGAGATCAAGTGGACCCAGATCGACTTCAAGGGTTTGGTTCCGGGCCTCGTGGCCAAGCGTTTCGATGTGGCGGTTTCCGCCATCTACATCACCGACAAGCGCAAGCAGGTCGTCGATTTCTCCGACACCTATTATCCGGGCGGTCTGGTCGTGCTGACCAAGTCCGATAATACGGACATCAAGAGCCCTGCCGATCTGGCCGGCAAGAAGGTCTCCGTTCAGGTCGGCACCAAGTCCGTCGCCTATCTGAGCGAGCACCATCCGGAAGCGAAGCTCGTCGAGGTGGAGAAGAACGAGGAGATGTTCAATCTCGTTCTGATCGGGCGTACCGACGCGGCTGTCACCGGCAAGCCGGCGGCGCTTCTGTTTGCCAGCAAGAATCCCTCCATTCGCGTGATCCCGGAACAGGTGACCACCGAGCAGTACGGCATCGCGGTACGCAAGGACCTGCCGGAAGTGACCGAGGCCTTCAACAAGGCTCTCAAGGAGATCAAGGCCGACGGCACCTATGATGCGCTCGTCGACAAGTGGTTCGGCGGCGTCAAATAAGCCGTAGCAGACACGAGTATCTTGTGGGAGTTCTCTGATGGAATTCGATTTTTCGCCGGTCTGGGGAGGGTTTCCGGATCTGCTCCACGGTGCGCTGACGACCGTGGAAGTGACGGTCGCCTCGCTCGTGCTCAGCATCATTGTCGGTCTTCTGATCGGCATGGCCCGGCTCAATCCCGAGCGGCGGATCATCTACGGCGTGGCGTCCACCTACGTCCTGTTCTTTCGGGGAACTCCCCTTCTCGTGCAGTTGTTCCTGCTGTTCTTCGGCCTGCCGCGGTTCGATATCATGCTGCCCGCCTTCTTTTGCGGCGTGATCGGGCTGGGGCTTTATTCCGGCTCCTACGTGTCGGAAATCGTGCGCGGCGCGATCCAGTCCATCGACCGCGGACAGATGGAAGCGGCCCGCTCCATGGGCATGTCCTATGTGCAGGCGATGCGGATCATCATCCTGCCGCAGGCGATCCTGCGCATGGTGCCGCCGCTGGGCAACGAGTTCATCGCGCTGATCAAGAATTCCGCGCTGGTTTCGCTGCTCACCATCTCCGACCTCATGCATGAAGGTCAGAAGATCATTTCCGTGTCCTACCGTTCGCTGGAGGTCTATCTCGTCGTGGCTCTGATCTATCTGGTTCTCACGAGCGCGGCGGGCATGACCCTGCGGCTTCTTGAAAGGCGTATGCGCCTTGGAGGGATGGTTCAGTGAGCGAGACCGTGAAACCCATTGTTGAAATCCGCGATCTGGGTAAGGATTTCGGCGAAGTCAACGTGCTGCGCGACATCACGCTTGAGGTGATGCCCTCGCAGGTGGTGGTTGTCATCGGGCCGTCGGGCTCGGGCAAAAGCACGCTTTTGCGCTGCTGCAACTGCCTTGAGGTGCCGCAGCGCGGTTCCATCCGCATCTGCGACAAGGATCTGGTGGTCGATGGCGTGATGCTGCCGGAGCGCGAGCTGAACGCGCTGCGCATGCAGGTCGGCATGGTGTTCCAGGGCTTCAATCTGTTTCCGCATCTCTCCGTTCTCGACAATGTGGCCGTCGGCCCGCGCAAGCTGCGGGGGCTGGGCCAGAAGAAGGCGGAAGAGATTGCGCTCAACCTGTTGGCCAAGGTCGGCCTGAAGGACCGCGCGAACGCTTATCCGGCACAGCTTTCCGGCGGTCAGAAGCAGCGCGTCGCCATTGCGCGCGCGCTCGCCATGGAGCCCAAGGTCATGCTCTTCGACGAGCCGACCTCCGCGCTCGATCCGGAGTTGGTTGGCGAAGTACTTCAGGTGATGAAGCAGCTCGCCAGAGAGGGCATGACCATGATCGTGGTGACCCACGAGATGGGCTTTGCCCGCGAGGTGGCCGACGAGGTGCTGGTGATGGATGGTACGGTCATCGAGCACGGCACGCCGGAGGAGGTCTTCTCCAACCCCCGGCATGAGCGTACGCAGAATTTCCTTCGGTCGATCCTGAGCAACTGAGCCGACCGTCTGATCCCGGGGAGCGGTCAGGCGGTGGCCGCTGCCCCCTCCTGATACCGCCCCCAACAGGATACGAAAAATGAGCGATCAATCGCCAGCCGATGCCGTCTTCGAAGTAACCCACGGCACCTCTCCCGTCGTTCTCGCGATGCCCCATACCGGCACCTTTGTGCCGCCCGCCATCATGGCCCGGCTGAACGACCTCGGCCGAACCGTCAGCGACACGGACTGGCACGTTCACCGGCTCTATGACGGCCTGCTGCCGAACGCGACCAAGGTGCGCGCGCTCTTCAGCCGCTACGTGATCGACGCCAATCGCGATCCCGAAGGCAGCAACCTCTATCCGGGGCAGAACAGCACCGGGCTGATCTCGAATACCGACTTCGACAACAACCCGATCTGGATCGAGGGTCAAGAGCCGACGGATCAGGATATCGCGGAGCGCGTGGCCGCCTATCACCGGCCCTATCATGCCGCCGTGGAGGCGGAGCTTCAGCGGGTGAAGGCAATCCACGGTATCGCCGTGCTGTTCGATTGCCATTCCATCCGCTCACATATTCCCTTCCTCTTCGAAGGTACCTTGCCGGATCTCAACCTCGGCACGAACAGCGGAGCGTCATGCGCGCCGGAAATCGAGGCGGCTGCGGTGGAGGCAGCGGAGGCTTCCGACTTCACGAGCGTTCTCAACGGGCGCTTCAAGGGCGGCTGGACGACCCGCCATTACGGACGTCCGGAAGAGGGCATTCATTCGATCCAGCTCGAACTTGCCCAGTCCACGCATCTGGTGAGCGAGGAACTGCCCTTCGACTACGATCCGGCAAAGGCGGAGAAGCTGCGCAAGACGCTCGCCGACATGCTGGCGCGGATCGAAGCCCATGCGCTGAGCGTTTCGAGCGCGGCCTGATTACGCTCTGCCGGATCCACTATTTTGGAGAGACAGCCAGCCCGGCGGCGCATCTGCGGTGCCGGGCATTCAGGCGAAAGACAACGAGAACAACCGGATCATGTCTACTACGACCATTCATGCGCAAAACGCGCTTCTGCCCGGTGGCTGGGCGCAGGACGTGCGTCTCACTCTTGAGGGCGAGATAATCGCCAGCATCACCCCCGGTGCAAAGCCGCAAGGCGGAGACGTCCGCATCGATCATCTCCTGCCTGGCATGAGCAACCATCACAGCCACGCCTTCCAGCGCGCCATGGCGGGGCTGGCGGAGACCCGTGGTTCCGGAACGGATACCTTCTGGACCTGGCGGGACGTGATGTATCGCTTCGCGCTCTCCATGGACCCGGACCAGATGGAGGCGGTCGCCACCCAACTCTACATGGAGATGGTCGAGGCAGGTTTCTGCCATGTGGGCGAATTTCACTATCTCCACCATGATCGCGACGGCAGCCCGTATGCCAATATCGGCGAGCTTTCCGATCGCATCGCAGCGGCCGCGGGCGCCACGGGCATGGATGTGACGCTGCTTCCCTCCTTCTATGCCCATTCCACCTTCGGAGGTGCGGCACCCGTCGATGGGCAGCGCCGCTTCATCAACGATGTCGACGGGTTCACCCGTATCGTGGAGCGGTGCCGGGAACTGGCTGCCGCTCAGCCGGGCGTCTCTGTGGGCGTCGCCCCGCACAGCCTGCGCGCCGTAGCGCCCGACGAACTTTCCGCTGTCGTGGAACTGGCCGGAAATGGGCCGATCCACATTCACGTGGCGGAGCAGGTGAAGGAAGTGGAAGACTGCCTTCAATGGTCCGGCAGGCGGCCCGTGGAATGGCTTCTCGATAATGCGCCGGTCGATAACCGCTGGTGCCTGATCCATGCCACGCATCTGACGCCGGAAGAACTCGACGCCATCGTGCTTTCCAAGGCGACCGTCGGGCTTTGCCCGGTAACGGAGGGCAATCTCGGCGACGGCATTTCACGCTGCAAGGGGCTGTTCGAGCAGGGCGGGGCTTTCGGCATCGGCACCGATTCCAACGTCCTGATCGATGTCGCGCAGGAGCTTCGCCAGCTTGAATATTCGCAGCGTCTGGCCCATGGCAATCGCGCGGTTCTGGCCGGGCAGGGGGCGTCCACGGGGCGGGAGCTGTTCGAGGCGGCGCGCTCCGGCGGGGGGACGGCGCTCGGCCGGTCCACCGATCTCGTTGCGGGCGGGCTTGCAAGCTTCGTCACCTTCAGGAACGATGATGCGCCCTGGCTCACACAGGACCGGCTCATCGATGGCTGGATCTTCGGCGGTGCGTTCCGCCCCGATGCGGTATGGGCGCGCGGGCGGCAGGTGGTGGAAGGCGGGCGTCATGTGGCGCGTGCGGATATCTCCGCCCGGTTCCGCTCCACAATGCAGGATCTGATGAATGAGACGGGCCTTGCCTGATCTTGCGGGGGCGAGGTTTTCGCCCCCGTCCGTTTTCCGCGTTCTGGCGTCGTTGATGCCGGGAACCTGTTGAAAGGCGAGAGATTTCCGGCCAAGCTGCACGCCAAGGCAGTTGGGCGGGGAACCCTGTCCGCGGAGCGGCAAACTTCACGTTCGGCCTTCATGTTCAAAACCCGAAAGGCGGAACATCATGGCCGTGCGGCCCGTCATCTTGATCAATCCCAACACCAATGCCGAGACCACGCAGATGATGGTGGGAGTTGCGCGCACGGCGCAGCCCGGTTTGCCCATCGAAGGCCTGACGGTGCGGGCTGGTCCGCCGCTTATCACCAACGAAGAGCAACTGGACGGGGCAGCGCGCGAGGTCGCGGCGTTGGGCGGTGAAGTTGCGGGGATGAACCCCGCCGGGGTCATCGTTTCCGCCTTTGGCGACCCGGGCGCGGATGTGCTGGCGGGCGAGCTTGCGGAAACCGTCGGCTGTCCGGTGACGGGGATCGCGGCTGCCTGTTTTGCCGAAGCCGCCGCCATCGGCCGTTTCGCGGTCGCCACCACGACGCCCGATCTGGTCGCGCGCATCGAGGCGCGTGTCGGGGAGCTTGGCCACGGCGCGCTCTATTGTGGCACCTATCTGACGGCGGCTGAGGATGTGGCTGCGTTGATGGCGGACAAGGACCGGCTCGATGCCGAGCTTGAAAAGGCGATTGCGCGGGCGAAGGCCGCCGGGGCGGAGGTTGTGTGCATCGGCGGCGGGCCGCTTTCCGATGCAAGGTTGCGCATCGGGGGCCGCACCGCCCTGCCGCTTCTCGATCCGGTTTCGGCCGCTGCCCGGTGGATGGCGCGAGCGCTCGCGTCGGATGGCATTGCCGCCGACGGCTAACGATATTCTGCGAGCCAGCCGAGGCTTTCGTCGGTGGGGCCGTCAGGCTTGTACTCTGCGCCCAGCGGCGTGGTGAAGCCGAGATCTTCGATCACCTTGAAGACGTGGGCATAGGCGATCTCGCCCCTGTCCGGCGTGCCACGCTCCGGCACGGAGGCGAACTGGATGTGGCCGATGAGCGGCATCAGATCGCCCAGCCGGTGGGTCAGGTCGCCCTCGGTCAACTGGACGTGGTAGCAGTCGAACATCAGCCTGCAATTGGGCGCGTTCACTTCCTCAATGATCGCGCGGGCCTGCGCGGTCGTTTTCAGGAAATAGTCCGGTGCGTCATAGGCGTTCAGCGGTTCGATCAGGATGGTGACGCCATGCTTGGCAGCCTTGGCTGAGGCATGGCGCAGGTTTGCGATGAAAACCGTATGCGCCTCCGGGCCCGAGGCATTGCCCGCCATGACGTGAATGTTCTTTGCGCCGATCGCCAGCGCATAGGCGAGAGCCTCGTCGATTGCCGCGCGCGCCTCTGCCTCCCGGCCGGGGAGTGCGGCAAGTCCGTTCTCGCCCGCCGCCACATCGCCGCCGCGCGTGTTGAGGCCGAGCATGGCAAGACCCGTCTCCTCAAGCGCGACCTTCACCGCTTGGCGGTCCTCGTCATAGGGCCAGTGGCATTCCACCGCGTCAAAGCCCGCAGCCTTGGCTGCCCGGATAGCCTCGGGCAAGGCGCGGTCGGTCCACAGGAAGCCCAGATTGGCCGAGAATTTCATCGATCCCACTCCACACAGAATTTCGTCATGAGGCCTGAGGCTTGCACGCTTGTAACGAGGCGCGGACTCATGCTGCGTCCAGCTTTTTCTGCGCGTCGGTGAAGAAGCTCTCTGCGCCGAAATTGCCGCTCTTGAGCGCCATTGCGATGGCGCGGCCGCCGGTGCGCGCGAAGGTCCATGGAACGCCGGGCGCGATCTCCTCGCCGATCTCCATGCGGGTCACGCCAAGGGCCCGGGTGACCGCGCCGGAGGTCTCTCCACCGGCAACGATGAAGCGGCGCGCGCCCACCTCAAGGGCTGCCTGTGCGCAGGCCGCGAGCGCATGTTCTACAAGATCGCCCGCGCGCGTCACGCCGAGTTCTTCCTGAGCGTCGCGCACCGTTTCCGCGTCCGTCGTGGCATAGACGAGCGGGGCTTGCGTCAGGTCCTGCAGCTTGAGCCAGCCGACGGCGGCGACGGGGCCGTCCTCAGCCAGTTCCAGCGGGTCGAGTTGCAGGCAGGGTACGCCGCGGGCCCTATAGGCGCGCACCTGCTTTTGCGTCATGGCCGAGCAGCTTCCCGACAGGACTACGGTCTTGGGTTTGCCTGCGGAAACCGGGGGCTGTGCGGGCTTTCGGGGTTCATCGCGCGAGAGCAGGCCGCATTTCAGGCAGAAGCGGGGCAGGGGAGATGCGATGGCGCTGCCGCCGGTCAGAAGCGGCATGGAACAGCAGGCCTGCGCGATCAGCTCCAGATCCGTGTTGGTAACCGCGTCCAGAACGACATGCGCGATGCCCTGGGTCTGAAGTCCTTCCAACGCGCCGCGGATCGCGTCCGGGCCGCGCGCCACGGTGGTGCGGTCTATGAGGCCGACGGGACGCGTTACCTGGGGCTCCAGCAAGCGCATCAGGTTGCTGTCCCTCATCGGGGTGAGGGGATGATGCCGCATCGGGCTTTCGTCGAGCAGTTGCTGGCCGACAAAGAGATTGCCCATGTAGACGCTGCGCCCGTTTTCCGGAAAGGCCGGGCAGTAGATGGTCTGCGCCGCATCCAGTTCGTCCATCAGGGCTTCGGCCACAGTACCGATATTGCCATCTTCCGTGCTGTCGAAGGTGGAGCAGTATTTCCAGAAGAACCGCTGAGCACCGGCCTTTCGCAGCCATTGGAGCGCCGAGCGGGCCTGCGAGACGGCCTCGTGTGCGGGGGCGTTGCGGATCTTCAGGGCGATGATCTCGATGGGGGCGGTATTTGCCGGGCGGGACGAAGGTAGGCCGATGCGCAGCGATACCTTCACGCCGGAGCGCGCAAGCTGGCTCGCCAGATCGGTCGCGCCGGTGAAGTCGTCCGTAATGCAGCCCATAACGGTCGTCATGGTTCACGTATCTCCCCGGGTCGCTCTCAGCCCGCGTCCGGCGGGGGTAACCCCGCATCGTGGGCACCGACTTCGGCGACCGCCGCGTCTCCCTCGCGGCCAAGCTTATCCTTCGGCATTGCCACATTCTTCACATGTCAGAAATGTACACGAAAATTCGCAATCGGACCGGAGGAGTCTCACAGAGGGGGGGAGCAGCCTCACGCCACCTTGAGGCCGCGGGCGCGGAAGATGTCGCGGGCGGCTTCGGCCTCGGCTTGCGTCGGCGGCTTGGTATCGGCGAGTTGGTAGGGCATGCCCAGTTCCGCCCATTTGGAAGCGCCCATCTGGTGGAAGGGAAGAACCTCCACGCGCTCTACGCTCGGGCCCAGAGTGGCAACGTAATCGGCAAGTTTCGCCACGTCGTCGGGATCGTCGGTCCAGCCGGGCACCAGCACGTAACGGATCCAGCTCGGCTTGTTCATCCGCGCGAGCCGTTCGGCGAAATCGAGGGTCGGCTGGAGCTGCTGTGCGGTCAGCGCGTGGTATTTCTCCGGGTCGATATGCTTGATGTCGAGAAGCACGATATCGACCGGGTCGAACCATTTGTCCGGCAGGCGGGCGCTCAGGAAGCCTTGCGTATCCAGCGCGATGTGAAGGCCGAGGTCGGCCTTGATGCGCTTCATCACGCGGCCCACGAACGGAGCCTGCATGAGCGGTTCGCCGCCGGTGAAGGTGACGCCACCGGCGAATTTCAGGAATTTCGCATAGGGCTTGACCTCGGCGATCATCGCATCGACGTCGACGCGGCGGCCGTTGTGCAGCTTCCAGGTATCCGGGTTATGGCAATAGAGGCAGCGGAACAGGCAACCCGCCATGAAGAAGACGAAACGCATGCCCGGTCCATCGACCGCGCCGCCGCTTTCAACCGAATGCAGGAAGCCGAAATCCGGGTCGTTGTGACATCCGGGTACGGGGGCAATGTGGTCGAGGGTGGCCGTCATGCTGTCCCTTTCACGGTTCCTGTCGGCCCTGTCGCTTATGGATGCGGGCCGAGAAACGCCGGTCCGTCCGCAAACCGGTTGCGGACGGGACTGATATAGGTCCTCCCGAGATCGCTTCCATACGTATCAGAGCGGCCTCACGGCGGGCCGGATATTCCGGCCCGGCGTCTCCCTCGCTCCTGGAAGCGGTTACATGGATGCGTGGAATGTACGGTTGATGACGTCGAGCTGCTGTTCGCGGGTCAGCTTGATGAAGTTCACCGCATAGCCGGAGACGCGGATGGTGAGCTGCGGATAATTCTCCGGATGCTTCATGGCGTCGAGCAGGGTTTCGCGCTGCAGCAGGTTGACGTTGACGTGGAAGCCGTTGGCGGCGACGAAGCCGTCAAGGCAATTGGAGAGGTTCTCGATGCGCTCTTCCTCGGTGTTGCCCATGGAACCGGGCGTGGCCGAGGCGGTCCAGCTGATGCCGTCGAGAGCGGATTCGTAAGGAAGCTTGGCGACAGATGCGCCCGCGGCCACGAAGCCCTTCTTGTCGCGTCCGTTCATCGGGTTGGCGCCCGGTGCGAAAGGCTCGCCTCCACGGCGTCCGTCCGGCGTGTTGCCGGTCTTCTTGCCATAAACCACGTTGGAGGTGATCGTCAGGATCGACTGCGTGGGCATGGCATCGCGATAGAAGGTGGGCTGCGCCTTGATCTTGTCCATGAAGGTCTTGGTCAGCCACACGGCGATGTCGTCGACGCGGTCGTCGTTGTTGCCGAAGGCCGGGTAGTCGCCCTCGATCCTGTAATCTACGGCGAGGCCGTTCTCGTCTCGTACTACATGCACCTTGGCGTATTTGATCGCCGAGAGGCTGTCGGCCGCGATGGAAAGTCCGGCGATGCCGCAGGCCATGGTGCGCAGGATATCGCGGTCGTGCAGCGCCATCTCGATACGCTCATAGGCGTATTTGTCGTGCATGTAGTGGATGATGTTGAGTGCCTTGACGTAGGTCTTGGCCAGCCAGTCCATGGTCTTGTCGAACTTGGCGAGAACCTCGTCGTAGTCAAGCACGTCGGCGGTGATGGGCTCGAAGCCCGGTGCGACGAGTTTCTGCGATTTCTCGTCGACACCGCCGTTAATGGCGTAGAGCAGCGCCTTGGCGAGATTGGCGCGCGCGCCGAAGAACTGCATCTGCTTGCCGATGCGCATGGCCGAGACGCAGCAGGCGATGCCGTAGTCGTCGCCCCAATGCGGACGCATCAGGTCGTCGTTCTCGTACTGGATGGCGGAGGTGTCGGCGGAAACCTTGGCGCAGAAATTCTTGAAGCCCTTGGGAAGCTGGGTGCTCCACAGAACCGTCAGGTTGGGTTCGGGGGCGGGGCCGAGGTTGTAGAGGGTGTTGAGGAAGCGGAAGCTCGATTTCGATACGAGCGTGCGACCGTCCTCGCCCATGCCGCCCAGTACTTCCGTTACCCAGGTCGGGTCGCCGGAGAACAGCGCGTCATATTCGGGCGTGCGCAGGAAGCGGACGATGCGCAGCTTGATGACCAGATCGTCGATCATTTCCTGCGCGGTTTCTTCGGTGATGAAACCGGCGTCGAGATCGCGCTGGATGTAGATGTCGAGGAAGGTGGAGATGCGGCCGAGCGACATGGCCGCGCCGTTCTGTTCCTTCACCGCGCCCAGATAGCCGAAATAGGTCCACTGGATCGCTTCAAGAGCGTTTGCGGCCGGGCGCGAGATATCGCAGTCGTATTTCGCCGCCATTTCGCGCAGTTCGTCGAGCGCGCGGAACTGTTCCGACATTTCCTCGCGCAGGCGGATCGTCTTCTCGTCGAAGACGGTGTCGTCAATGGCGTGGAAGTCGGCCTGTTTCTGGGCGCGCAGGAAATCGGTGCCGTAAAGCGCGACGCGGCGATAATCGCCGATGATGCGGCCACGGCCATAGGCGTCGGGCAGGCCGGTAATGACGCCGTTTTTGCGGGCGGCCAGGATTTCCGGGCTGTAGACGTCGAAGACGCCCTGATTGTGGCTCTTGCGGTACTTGCTCCAGATCTCCCTGACTTCCGGGGCAAGCTCGAAGCCGTATGACTTGAGACCGGTTTCCACCATGCGCAGGCCGCCGTTCGGCATGATCGCGCGTTTGAGCGGCGCGTCGGTCTGCAGGCCGACGATCACTTCCTGATCCTGATCGATGTAGCCGGCGTCATGGGCGGTGATCGTGGAGGCGCGATCGGCGCTCACGGCCAGAACGCCCCTCTCGCGTTCCTGCTTCAGAAGTTCGCCGAGTTTGGCCCAGATGGCCTTGGTGCGCTCCGTTGCCGGGCTCAGGAAGGTGTCGTCGCCTTCATAGGGCGTGTAGTTCTCCTGGATGAAACCTCGAACGTCTGTCTGCTGTCGCCATTGGCCTTCGCTGAACCCGGCCCAGGGATCGGCATACAGGCTGGTGGGATCTGCATATACGTTCATTATTTTATCCTCGTTTCTCGGAAGAACGGCGAATCGTCAGGGCTGCGATGGGCTTTGCAAATAGACAGCCGGGCATCGTGTGCAATCCGGTATTCCACGACGTTGCGGCAGATTCGAATTTCATCGCTTCGCGGGTGGCGCTGCACCGGCTTGTGTCAATGAAATATCTCAATGCGCGTAATTCCCTCGTCGCTGTCACTCTGTCCTGTGGCACACGTATCTGTTGTGGCGGCGTCTCATTGAAAAGCGGGCGACCAAGAGGCCCCGGACCATCGAACAAAAGCGGTCGGCCACATCCGTCTCCTGTTGGAGGTTGTGACGACCGACCGGCTGTTGCCCTCCATATAGCGCATTTGCACTGCTTCAGTTTGGATCTGGATCAAATTTGGGGTCGCCGGCCCGCAATTTAATGCGACATTCGGTTTCAGCATTAACACCAAGTTTCGGTGGGCCGACGAATGTTCCCGCAAAGCTCGTTCAATCAACGGTTGTGATAATTGCAACGAAAGTATGAGTACGTGTCCCCACGGCAGGTAGCGCGCGGGCGGGGCGGGCCGCAAATCGGCTGCAGAAGGGCCAAAACCGGGCCCTGAGCGGGGGCGAAGCCGGCTCAGGAGAGGGGCTGGCCAAGGGGAAATACGAAAAAGGAGCGCCCCTTCGGGACGCTCCTTTCCATCAGGTATCGAAGGTTCGGCTTTTGATCAGTCGAGGCCCATGCAGGAAGCGTAGTAGCTGACGGTGGCGGGCCAGTCGGAGAAGACGCCGACCACACCGACATCCTGCGCCAGCGTATCCAGCAGTTCGTACATCTGGCCGTCGGTGTGGATGATGTCGTTGAGCGGCTTGTAGTACCAGCCGCCGCCACCCCTGGCGGCCAGCGGGCCGGAACGCTCCAGCGACCAGGTGATCAGCTTCAGGCCGGAAGCCTTGGCGGCCTTGGCGTATTCGCTGGCGACGATGCGGCCGTCCTTGGCGGCTACCAGCATGTTCATGGAGGGAGCGAGGTAGTTCACGCCCTGCTCCTTCAGGCTGCCGAAGTCTTCTTTCCAGGTGGAGGGATCCTGCCCGTCGAAGGTGTCGTCCAGTTCCACCAGATAGATGGCGTTCGCACCGTATTCCGGCTCCGCCTTGAGCCAGTAGAGGACGTCGGAGAGGTTGAAGGACTGGGCGAAGACGTCGGACGCCGGAATGCTCGCGGCCTTGTACTCGTCGATCAGCTTCTGGGCATAATCTTCCTGGGTGAAGCCGTCGAAGGGCATCTTCACGGAAGGCGTCTTCAGCTCCGGCGTGAACTTCGCGCCGAGGCTCTTGAAGAGTTCGATGGATTCCGCGTGGCTCATCAGCTTGGTGGGCTCGACGCCGTAAAGGTCCGTGCGCCAATGGGCGGTGGCGTTCATGTAGCCGTCCACCGTGGTCGCGCTTGCATCCTTGGCGTCCATCTTCGGCGTCAGGGTCTTGAACTGGGCCAGCGTCAGTTCAGAGGTGCGGCACTCGGCCTTCGCCTTTTCGTCGCCAGTGGCGGCCTTGAACGGCGTGACGCAGGTTTCCGCCAGCGGGGTGGCCAGAATGTTGGTGGTGGTATGCAGGTCGTTCTGTGCGTGACGGCAGACAAGTTCCTTGTCCTTGGTGAAGGTCACGTCGCACTCCAGAATGCCCGCGCCCTGACGGGCGGCAGCCACGTTGGATTCCACGGTGTGCTCGGGAAACTGCATCTGCGCGCCGCGGTGGCCGATGGAAAAGGCGGTGCGGCGGACGGGCTGGCCTGCACAGGCGGCGAGCTTGTCCTTGAGCGGGCCGTCTTCCATGCGGTCGATCAGGTAGAGCGGGCGCACGCCGACCTCGATGACGTCGTTCATGCCGGCGACAGCGCCGGTCGCGGCAAAGCCGGTCGTCAGCAATGCGCAGGGCAGAGCCAGCGCGAAGGCGAAAGTCTTCATTCTCAAAACCCCCAAGGTCGTCTTGTTGTGATGCAGCTCTCCTAACGTGTTCGGTTGACACTATGGTGATGGTCTCATGACGATTGTGAGACGCTGGAAAACGCGTTTTGCGCGAGCCCTCGCGAAGGCGCGGCCGCAACAAAAAACTCCCTGCCCGGGGGGACAGGGAGTTTTCTGAAACGCGTCATTTCACGGGAGATCGGGCTCCCGCCGTCCTCACCATGCGGCGATGACGGCGCCCTTGAACTCTTCTTCGATGAAGGCCTTCACTTCATCGCTGTGATAGCACTCGATGAAGGTCTTCACCCAGTCCTTGTCCTTGTTCTCGGAGCGAACGGCGATGACGTTGATATAGGGAGCCTTCGGGCCTTCGCGGAAGAGCGAGTCGTTGACCGGGCTCATACCCGCATCGAGCGCGTAGTTGGTGTTGATCACCGAGACGTCCACGTCGTCGAGGGAGCGGGGAAGCTGGGCCGCGTCCAGTTCGATGAGATTGTAGCCGTGCGGGTTCTCGATTACATCCGCGACGCTGGCCTTGATGCCGACGCCCTCGGTCAGCTTGATCAGGCCCTGATCTTCCAGCAGCAGGAGCGCGCGTGCGCCGTTGCTGGGATCGTTCGGCAGCGCGATGGAGACGCCGTCGGCGATCTCTTCCTTGGAGCCGACCTTCTTGGAATAGGCGGCCATGGGGAAGTTGACCGACTGGGCGACGGTGACCAGATCGAAGCCGCGGTCGGCGACCTGATTATCGAGATACGGCTGGTGCTGGAAGGAGTTGATGTCGAGATCGCCGTCCGACAGCGCCTGGTTCGGCATGACGTAATCGGAAAACTCGATGATTTCCAGATCGAGACCCTTGGCGGCCGCGACTTCCTTCACCTTGTCCATGATCTGGGCGTGGGGGCCGGGGGTGACGCCGACCTTCAGGGTCTCGGCCTGTGCGTAGCCTGCACCGAACAGGGCGGCGGCGATGGAGGCTGCTGCGATCAGTTTCTTCATGTGTGTCGTCCTTGATTGATGAGGATCAGGAATTGCGGTTTCGCTTGTCGAAGCGGCGCGAAAGGGCATCGCCCACGCTTTGCACCGCCTGCACGAGAACGATGAGAACGACGACCACCGCCAGCATGACTTCCGGCATGAAGCGCTGGTAGCCGTAACGGATGCCGAGGTCGCCCAGACCGCCGCCGCCGACTGCGCCGACCATGGCGGAGTAACCGATCAGGCTGACGATGGTGAGCGTGATGCCCAGCGTGATGGAGGGAAGCGCCTCCGCCAGAAGGACTTTGCGCACGATCTGGAGCGGCGTTGCGCCCATGGCGCGGGCGGCTTCGACCAGTCCCTTGTCCACTTCGCGGATCGCGCCTTCGATAAGACGCGCGACGAAGGGAATGGTCGCAATGGTCAGCGGCACGATGGCCGCCTTGGTCCCGATGGAGGTTCCCGCGATCATCCGGGTGAGGGGAATGATCGCCACCACCAGGATGATGAAGGGCGTGGAGCGGGTGGCATTGACGATCAGGCCGACAATGCGGTTCCAGGTCGGGGCGGGGAACAGCTCGCCCTTGCCGCTGGTCGCCAGAAAAACGCCGATGGGCAGGCCGATGACCGTGCCGATGACGCCGGAGACGACGACCATGTGAACTGTCTGCCACAGGCCCTTGGCGAGCAGGTTCATAAGCATCTCAGGCGCCATAACCGACCTCCTTGAAAATCAGCCCGTTTTTCTTGAAGAAGGCGCGGGCTTTTTCCATGATCTCAGGTTTCGCGGAATAGGCGACGACGAGGTGACCGAAGGGATCGCCTGCGATCTCATCGACCGTGCCGGACATGATCCGCACCTCGGTCTCCAGTTCCCGCGTCAGCCGCGCGATGTGGGGCTCGTCCGCCGTGACGCCTCGGAAGGTGATGCGCACCAGCACATCGTCGCCCTCCGACGGCGCATCCTTGATCTTGCTGGTGATCCACTCCGGCAGGCTGGTGCCGGGCATGGAGGCCAGCATGGTCCGGGTGGTGGGGTGCTGCGGCTCGATGAAGACGTCGAAGGTGGAGCCGCTTTCCACGATTGCGCCCTTGTCCATGACCGCCACGCGCGATGTGGCGGTCTTCACCACCTCCATCTCGTGGGTGATCAGCAGCACCGTCAGCCCGAGTTCGCGATTGATGCGTTTCAAAAGCTCGAGGATCTGCTGGGTCGTTTCCGGATCGAGCGCCGATGTGGCCTCGTCGGAGAGCAGCAGCTTGGGCTCGGTGGCCAGCGCGCGCGCAATGCCGACGCGCTGCTTCTGGCCGCCGGAAAGCTGGGCGGGGTAGTGGTTCAGCTTGTCGCTCAGGCCGACCATGTCGATCAGCGGGTCGATCCGGGCCTTGATGTCGGCCTTGGAAAGCCCGGCGATTTCAAGCGGCATGGCGATGTTGTCGAAAACGGTACGCGACGACAACAGGTTGAAGTGCTGGAAGATCATGCCGATGGAGCGGCGAAGCTCGCGAAGCGCCGCGCCTTTCAGTTTCGTGACATCCACGCCGTCCACAAGGACGCGGCCGCTCGTCGGCATTTCCAGCCCGTTGACGAGGCGCACCAGCGTGGATTTTCCCGCGCCGGACCTGCCGATAATGCCGGTGATCGTGCCGCGCGGTACGGTATAGGTGACGTCATCCAGCGCCTTGAAGGCTTCGCCGCCCTTGGTGGAGGCCGGGAATTCCTTCGTGATGTTTTCAAACACGACCATGGGGTCGGTGCTGGTCGACGTATTTTCGTCTGCCATCAGGAACTCATACGTGGCGTGCGGCGGATGAGCGCCGTACGTGAAAAGGTTGGCTTCGACCAATTCCGGTCCGACAGGGTCGCGGCATCGGTTTGCGGGGGAGCTGTAAATGAAAGCTGACGCTTTCATGTTCTGCAGCCCGCCGCAGATGCTGTGATGCCACGGTCTGTCATCAAGGTGTCGGGCCGATAACCCTGCACCATCCGGAAGTTGGTTCCGGCGCACTGCGAAGAGGGTCGCCCGCAAGGGGAGGGTGCTTCGGGAAGTGCCGCCGGACAGTGCTGAAAGCGGTTCCGCATTTGGGAGGGGCGGAAACAGCCTCAAGCACTCTGACGTTGCTGATTAAACGATCTTCATGATGCGATCAAGAGAAGGATAGTTTTTCTATTTCCGGACGTGAATCTAGAATAAGCAATATAAAATATTTTGTTCTTTGGATCTGTTATTCTTTTCTGTAATTTATAAATAAAAAAGCGCCAGAGGAAATTGCGAGTTTGTAAAATAGGAAATTAAAATTACGAATGGCCCTTCGTTGTTTGTGTGGAAAATATTTTCCCTTGCCGGCCAAATGCGATGGATAAGCTTTGCTGTCGAGCGGTAGTGCTGGGCGGCGCGCGGTCATCGCAGGGCTGTTGTGGCGGGGTATTTCAAGTGATTTCGTACAATTGGGAGGATCGCCGGGTGGGGGCTGATCTCATCCGGCCGATCGGTTGCGTCTGTGTCGGTTTGGCGCGCTGTTCGGGGAGTGAGAGGGGTGTTCGGGAGAGGCGCTCGGCCGCTCCCGAACCGGATGGGGCTGCTGCATGAGCGGCGAGTCGTGTCGCCGCCGGATGCAGCGCGGGTTCAGCCGAAGGTTTTCAGGTCTTGGGCTATGGTTAGCGGCGCTTGCGTGGCGGCGATGATGTCATCGACCTCGAAGCCTTCGCCTTTCTCGGCCAGAACGAGGCCGTTCTCGGTCACCTTGATGACGGCCCGCTCAGTCACGATGAGGTCGACCACGCCTGCGGCGGTGAGCGGCAGGGTGCATTCCTTCAGGATCTTCGGGCTGCCGTCCTTGCTGCAATGCTCCATCGCGATGATGACCTTGCGGGCTCCGGTTACGAGATCCATCGCGCCGCCCATACCGGGAACCATCTTGCCCGGAATGATCCAGTTGGCGAGGTTGCCGGAAGCGTCGACCTCCAGTGCGCCGAGCACGGAGGCATCAACGTGGCCGCCGCGGATCAGCGTGAAGGACATGGCGCTGTCGAAATAGGTGGCGTCCGGCGTTGCGGAGACCGGCTTGCCGCCGGCGTTGGTGATGTCGTGATCGACGCTCTCGTCGCACGGTTCCACCGTGCCGACGCCGATCATGCCGTTTTCGGACTGGAACTGGATGCCGCTGTCAGCGTTCACCTGGCTCGCGACGAGGGTCGGCATGCCGATGCCGAGATTGACCAGGCTGCCCGGCTTGAGCTCCCTGGCAATGCGTGAGGTAATGCGGTCTCTGAGCTGCTTCTTGTCCATGATCCGCCCTCACTGCACGATGTAATCAATGAAAGTGCCCGGAAGCATGAAGCGGTCCGGGTCGATTTCTGCGACTTCGACGATCTTCTCGGCTTCAACGATCACAAGATCGGCTGCCGTGGCCATGACCGGATTGAAGTTCTTCGTCGTCTTGTTGAAAATGCAGTTGCCCGCCTTGTCGACGATGCTTGCCTTGATGATCGATACCTGTGCCGAGAGCGGCTCTTCAAGCAGATAGTCCTTCCCCCTGATCGTGAGCTTCTGCTTGTTCTCTTCGACGATGGTTCCGACGCCCGTAGGTGTCAGTACGCCGCCGAGACCCGCGCCCGCGGAGCGGATGCGCTCGACGAGGGTTCCTTGAGGAACCAGTTCCACTTCGATCTCGCCCGCATTCATCTGCTTGCCGGTTTCAGGGTTCAGGCCGATATGCGAGGTTACGACCCTTGCGACCTGACGGTTCGTCACCAGACGGCCGCATCCCTTGTCGGGCAGGCCCGTGTCATTGCAAATGATCTCAAGCTCGGGAACGCCTGCCTCTTCCAGGGCGGCGATGATCTTGAGTGGGGAACCGACAGCCATGAAGCCGCCGATCATCAGTGAGGTTTTTGCGGGGATGAAGTCTACCGCTTCCTGTGCAGAAATAATGGGTTTCACGTTTGCGTCGCTTTCAACCTGTGATTCATTGAATAGGACTTTACAACGTTTATCACTTCTGTGAAGTGTGGCACAACAGTCATCAATACATACAGTATAACTATATTTTTAACATATTAAAAATATAGTTATTGTTCGTTTTGTCGTTCATAACAACTAGGTTATATGGCGTCCGCATTCAAAAATATCGTAACGATAGGTGGGTTGTGCCAAATAAGAGAGAGGCGCATATACCGTTACGTGCAGTGAGTGCTGTCTGTTGATTTTATGGATTGCGTAAAATAGGCGTTTTAATGCCTTTGTTTCATGGCAGTTGCCAGTTCGGGAAGCTTAATACAGTGTATTCGACCTAAAGTTGAATCGTATTAAACATTGTAAAATATTACAGTTTGTTGACGTAATTCTTGGCTGTGCCAAAGAGCAGGTGATCGGAAACTCCCCGAATGGGAAAGTAAGGTGGGATGGATGTCGGGGGAGGAGGCCGCTGTTGCTGCTGGCTGAAACAGGGCGGCTCGCATATATCGGGCAGCTGGGCCGGAACCTCCGCGGCACCTGAGTTTCGTACAGGTTCGCCCTGCGGCATAGTTGCGTGCCCCTGCCGGACCCGGTCAGGCCCGGCAGGGGGGCGTCCTAATTGTCGAACGCGATCTTGGAAAGCGGCATCGAGCGCACGCGCTTGCCGCTCAGGTGCGAGACCGCGTTGGCGATGGCCGGGGGGACCGCGGGCAGGCCCGGCTCGCCAATGCCGCCCATTTTCTCGCCGCTCTCGAGGATGCCGACATGCACGCGCGGCATCCTGTCGGGGCGCAGGATCGGGTACTCGTCGAAATTGCGGGCCTCCGGCATACCATTCTCATAGACCGTATCCTCCACAAGCGCCTGGGATGTGCCAAGCGCTGCGGCGGATCGGATCTGTGCCTCGATGATAGCCGGATTCACGATGGAGCCCGGATCGATCGTCTCCCAGATGTCATGCACCACGACCTGACCGTCGCGCAGGGACACTTCGGCAATCGCGGCGGTGTGGCTGCCGAAGGGCGACGCCATGGCGATGCCGCGGGCCCGCGTGGTTCCGTCCTCGGCCTCGAAAGGCCCGCGCCTCCAGCCGCCGGACAAGTCAGCCACATGCCGGAGCAGGGTGGTGAGACGCGGGTTATCCTTCAGGAGACGCATGCGCAGTTCGAACGGATCGAGGCCGCCGGTGTCTGCCATCTCGTCGAGGAACGCCTCGTAGATGAAGTCGTTCATGGAATTGCCGACGGAGCGCCAGTAGGCGAGCGTGGCCGGGTTCTGGACGTAGACTTGCGCGATCCGGCGGTTGGGGATGGCGTAGCTCTTGCCGGAGAGACCTTCCACGGCGGTCGGATCGACACTATCGGGATTGTGCCCGAAGTTTGCCTCCGTCGGGCCTTCGCAGGCGCTGATGATTTCAACGGCTTCCGGCATGCCTTTACCGTCGAGGCTTGCACGCATGCGTACGGCGGCCATCGGGCGCAAGGGATCGCGCAGGAACTCTTCCTCACGGCTCCAGATCAGTTTGACCGGGCGGCCCACCGCCTTTGCAAGTGCGATGGCCTGCGGATAGGGATTGGCCTGCGGATAAAGGAAATGGCGGCCGAAGAAGCCGCCAAGCATCGGCGAGTGGATGTTCACCTGAGCCGGTTCCAGTCCTGCGACCTTGGCGATGGCGCCCTCAAACATTTCCGGCGCCTGATTGGGAAGCCAGATGTCGAGCGTGCTGTCGTCGTTGAACCGGGCGAGGGTGGAAGGCGGTTCTAGCTGGGCGTGATGCAGATACTGGGCGAAATAAGTCGCCTCGATCACGTTGTCCGCCTTTGAAAGGATGTCTGGCGCGTCGCCTTCCTCTTCCGCCGTCGTGCCGTTGCCCGTCTCGTTCGCCAGTCGTTCGCGGAAGGCTTCCGTCGAGAAATCCGCGGGCATGTAGCGCTTATCGGAGCCGTCCGCGCCCGGATCGTTCCACTGAACGTCGAGCGTCTCGACCGCACGTTTGGCGTTCCACCAGCGTTCCGCAACCACGGCGACCGCGCCGTCGAGGCGATGAACCGAGTGAACGCCGGTCATCGCCTTGACCTCATCCTCATTGGCGATGGTGCCGACGGTGAGACCGAGGCGCGGGGCGTGCTGGACGGCGGCATGGAGCATGCCGTCCACCTTGACGTCGATGGAATAGATGGCCTTGCCGGTCGATTTCTCGCGCACGTCCAGCCGTTCCACCGGCTTGCCGATCCAGGAAAAGTCATCCGGGCTTTTCAGCGTGATGCTGTCGGGATCGGGGACGGGCAGGTCCATGGCGGCCCGCGCAAGCTCGCCGTAGCTCAACTTCTGCCCGCTCGCGGGATGGACCACCTGGCCGGGCTCTGTCGTCAGTTCGTCAAGGGGGACTTCAAGGCTTTCCGCCGCTGCCTGAAGCATCATCCGGCGGGCCAGCGCGCCGAGGCGGCGCATCACGTCGTAGCTCATGCGCACCGACATGCTGCCGCCGGTGATGCGCCCGAACGGGGGCCCCATGACCTTGTAGTCGTCGCCCGCCGGAGCGTTTTCGACCACGAACGTGGCGGGGTCGGCGTCGAGTTCCTCACCCACGATCTGTGCCATGGCGGTGAAAACGCCCTGGCCGCCCTCGTTAAAGGGGCTGAGAAGGCGCACGGTATTGTCGGGATGGATCTCAAGAAAAGCGGGCACGCGGGTGCCTGCCGGAAGGTTTTCACCTGCGGCGCGCGCGGCACGCGTGGGCAGGCCGACGCTCAGCACGAAGGCGCCTGCGGCCGCGCCTGCGGAGCCGAGGAGGAAGCCCCGGCGGGAAATATTGGAGGGGGACGCGGATCGAAGCGTTCGGCGGTCGAGTTCCTGTTTGTCGAGCATGCGTTCAGCCCTCCTTCGTCTCGTCGGCAAGATCGTGGATCGCCGCGCTGATCGCGTTATAGGTTCCGCAGCGGCACAGGTTGGTCATAGCAGCCGCGATGTCCTCCTCGCTCGGGGTGGCGGTTTCCTTCAGGAGAGAGGTCGCGGCCATGACCTGCCCGGACTGGCAGTAGCCGCATTGCGGCACCTGGTGCTCGACCCACTTGTCGACAACCCGTTTGCCGACTTCGTCTTCCTCAATAGCCTCGATGGTGGTGACCCGGCTTCCGATAACGCTGTCCACCGGGGTCACGCAGGAGCGCGTCACGACACCGTCGACCAGAACGGAGCAGGCGCCGCACTGGGCAACGCCGCAGCCGTATTTGGTTCCGGTCAGGCCCAGTTCGTCTCTGATGACCCACAGCAGGGGCGTCTCGCCGTCTGACTGGATCTCATAGGATTGGTCGTTGACTTCAAGTTCCATGGCTCACTCATCCGGCTGGCTTGGGGTGTCGATCCTGCTGTTGGCGGAGAAACGGCGCGCTCGGTTGCGGCGCGCGCGGAACCGCGAAATGGCGGCTGCAGGATCGTCTGTTCGTCAATGGCTTTCGCACAGAGTTGGAAACCCTGCGTCAGGGTAAGATAGGTGCGACAATCTGTCAGGGAATGGCTTCTTGTCGATAGTAGTTATGAATATCCCTCATAAATGTGAGAAAGTCGTTAAAAATCAATAATCTGGCCTGTCTCTGCGGGCTTCGGAAAATTAGTCTCTTTGGCTCGGGCGGTCTTGCTGGCACTCTAATTGGAGTGCGTGAATTTCAGCTATTGAAATTCACGCCTGCCATGGAGGCTGCCGGGCCTTTGGCCCGGCCTGTCGCTCACAGTGCGTTATCGGCCGTGGCGGCGCTTTCGCGGCGCCACGGTTCAAGTCCTTCGATCTTGCGCCAGGTCTCGGCGATTTCCCGGCGCGTGGCGAACCAGACGCCGCCCTTGTCACTCATGTGCTGCAGGAGGCGGGCGAGCCCCGCAATCCGGCCCGGGCGACCGATGATGCGCTGATGAAGGCCCACGGACATCATCTTCGGTCTCTCGATGCCTTCATCGCGCAGCCAGTCGAAAGCGTCGGCGCAGTAGCGGGCGAAATCCTCGCCGAAGACGAAGCCGCCGCCGGGGCCGAAGCGCATGTCGTTGGTATCGAAGCTGTAGGGCACGACAACGTGCGGGCATCCCGTTGGGCTGACGATGTAAGGCAGGTCGTCGTTATAGGCATCTGAATCGTAGAGAAACCCGCCATGCTCGCACAGCAGTTGCCGCGTGTTGAGGGAGGCGGCGGAACGGGTATGCCAGCCGACCGGCGGGGTTCCTGTAATGCGGGTCAGGCTCTCCACCGAGCGCTCGATGATGGACCTTTCCTTTTCGCAGTCCATTCCGGCATGGCATTCCCAGCGATAGCCGTGACAGGCGATCTCGTGGCCGCGCCTTGCGGCTTCTGCGATTAACTCCGGTGCACGTTCCGCCGCCCGCGCGCAGGTGCTGATCGTGGCGCGCACGCCATAGGCTTCCAGCAGGTTCAGGATGCGGGTGAAGCCGACGCGCGGGCCGTATTCGAAATGGGAGGCCATGCAGGGGTCGGGCGCGCCGACCACCTCGTCCTTCACCTCGTAGACGGCCTCGTTGCGCTCGTCTCCGTCGGCGATGGAAAGCTCCGCGCCTTCCTCGAAATTAACGACAAAGGAGACGGCGATGCGCGCAGATTCCGGCCATATGATCTCTGGCGTGCGGCCATTGTAGCCCATGAAGTCTCGCTGCGGTGCGCTGGATTGCGGCGTCATTGATTGTTCCCGAGATGTGGAAAGGCGGATTTCAGCGATACGGCGGCGGGCTGGCCGGGGCCGAGGTCGAGGCTCGCCATGACATCCTGAAGGTGGTGGCGCATGGCGTGGGCGGCGGCATCCTCGTCGCCGTCTGCGATACGGTCGATCAACTGGCTGTGGCCGTGCAGCGAGCAGGCGGACGAATTGGGGCGCTGGTAGAGGCCGACGACGAGGCTGTCGCGCGAGACGAGATCCCGCACCACGTCGGCCACCACCTCGTTGCCGATGATGCGTGCCAGTTCGCAGTGGAATTCGCCCGTCAGGCGATGCGCGCAGCCCATTTTCTGGCTCTGGCGCGCTTCGTTTTCATCCGCCACGATTCTGCGCAGCATCTTCAGGTGTTTCGGCTTGGCGACGCGGGTGGCGGCGCGGATCACGCCTTCCTCGATGATCTGGCGTGCGGCGTTGACCTCGCGCGCTTCCTCCACCGAAGGACGGGCGACGAAGGCGCCGCGCATCGGCTCGATGGTCACGATCTTCTGGTCCGACAGGCGGTGCAGGATCGGGCGGATGCGGGTTTTGGAGACGCCGAAAACCTTGCCGAGTTCGTCCTGCCCCAGTTTTTCGCCCGGGTGCAGCCGACCGTCGATGATCGCGTTGTAGATCTCACGATGGATGTCGTCGTCGCTCAGCGCCGGAAGCTTGTTGGTGTCGTCCATTTCGTGCCCGGTATAGTATACGATATTAGCTCACCAAGACGCGCTTTTCATCGAGTCCGGCTCTTGCGAGCTTTCCTATCATATATTGCGAGAGACGCTGTCTTGTCCATTCTCTATTCTGCAAAACTGAAAAGAAGCGCAGAAATGCGTAGGTTGTGTGCAAGTGGTGGTTCTTTATCGTGCAAACTGCCGTAGCGGTGCCGGATTCTGCCTGAATCTTATAATCGTATACGATTTACCTTGCAAATAAGATCCCAAGAGGTTGCATTGAGCGTCACATTCAAGGCACAACCAGAGTGAATGAAACGAGGGGATCACAGGCATGAACATCAGGCACGGAGCGAAAAACCTGCTCGCGGCGGCGGCGATCACGGCAACGGCCGCAGGCGCGTTCGCCATGGCAGCGGCGGCGGAAACGAACTGGATCATGGCCAGCGGTTACGCCGACACAAACTTCATGACCCAGAACATCCAGAAGTTCATCGAGGACGTGAAGGAGGTGACCGAGGGGGAGCTGACCATCACGCTTCATTCCAACGGCACGCTGATCAAGCTCGATGGCATCCGTCGCGCGGTTCAGACGGGGCAGGTGCAGATCGGCGAGGTCCGTCTAGGCTCTTATTCCAACGAAGATCCGATGTACAATCTTGCCGGGCTTCCCTTCGTTGCGGGCGACTATGACAGCGCGTGGAAGCTGATGCAGGCGCAAAAGCCCTATTTCGACGACATGTTCGGCAAGATCGGCTTCAAGGCGCTGGCCTATCAGCCCTGGCCGGGGCAGGGTTTCTACACCAAGTTCCCGGTGATGGGGCTTGCCGACTTCAAGGGCCAGAAGCTGCGCATCTATTCCAAGGCGACGCAGGACATGGGCAATGCGCTGGGCTTCGAAGCCACGATCCTGCCCTTTGCGGAAATCCCGCAGGCCTTCGCCACCGGGCTGATCGATGCGCTTTTCACCAGCCCGCAGACCGGCATCGACATTCAGGCCTGGGACAATACCGATCATTTCACCGCGGCCGGTGCGATCTACACCAAGAACGCGATCATCGTGAACAAGGACGCTTTCGAGGCGCTGCCGGAAGATGTGCAGATGGCGCTGGTGAAGGCGGGCGAGGCCGCCACCAAGCGCGGCTGGGAAATGAGCAAGGCCGTCTACGGCGAGCAGCTCGAAACCCTGAAGTCGAATGGCATGACAGTTGCTGACGCTCCCGATGAGGTGATCGCCAAGCTGAAGGAAATCGGCGGCACGATGATGGCCGAATGGAAGGGTTCCGCCTCGCCGGAAGCCATCGCCGTGCTCAAGGCTTATCAGGCCGGTCTCTGACAGCGAACGCGCAACTTCGCCCGCCTTCGGTTTCATGCCGGAGGCGGGCCCTTTCCTGTTTCGAACCTGAAGGGCGCGGGCATGCGCAAGGGGCTGGATCTTCTTTATCGCGTCAGCGGCGGGATCGCGGCGTTCTTTCTGTTCATGATCGCGGCGACCATCGTTGCGCAGATCGCCGGGCGTCTCTTCGGGTTCACCATCGATTCAACGGAAAGCGGCGGCTTCTTCCTGGCGGGCGCCACCTTCATGGGCATGGCGCACACGCTGAAGGCAGGCAACCATGTGCGGGTGTCGCTGCTGGTATCGAAATTCAAGGGGCCTCTGGCGTGGCTGTCCGATATCTGGATCTGCCTCTTTGCGGCTTTCGGCTGCGGTTACCTGACATGGCAGACCGCGTCGATGGTCCACGATTCATGGCGGTTCGGCGATCTGAGCCCCGGCCTTCTGGCGGTGCCGTTCTGGATCCCGCAATCGGTGATGCTGGCGGGTCTGGCGATCCTGACCATCGCCTTTCTGGATGAACTGTTCCTCGTTCTGGGCCGACACACGCCCGGTTATGCCACGCCGCATGAAACGGCGCTCGACGGCATCGAAGAGGGCGAGTGAAGGGCTGAGCGGGGAACGGGCATGGATATCTTGATCACGACAGGGGTTCTCGGACTGGCGCTTATCGTGCTGCTTGGCGGAGGGCTGTGGATCAGCGTCACGCTGATGGCGGTGGGTTATCTCGCCATCGATGTCTTTTCTCCGGCGCCTGCGGGCTCGCTTCTGGCCACAACCGTGTGGGATCACAGCTGGGGCTGGGCGCTGACCGCGCTGCCGCTGTTTGTGTGGATGGGCGAAATCCTCTTCCGCTCGCGATTGTCGGAGGACATGTTCTCCGGTCTCGCGCCCTGGGTTGACCGGCTGCCGGGGAGCCTGTTGCACGTCAATATCGTGGGCTGCGGGGTGATGGCGGCGGTGGCGGGCTCGTCGTCGGTTACCTGCGCCACGGTGGGGCGCATGAGCCTGCCGGAACTTCAGCGTCGCGGCTACAACGAGACGATGGCCATCGGAACGCTTGCGGGTTCCGGCACGCTGGGCCTCCTGATCCCGCCCTCCATCATGATGATCGTCTATGGCATCTCCGCCCAGCAATCGATCTCGCGGCTGTTCATCGCGGGCATCGTGCCGGGGCTTTTGATCATGGCGCTTTTCATGGGCTACGTGATGATCTGGTCGGCGTTCAATCGCGGGGCCGTGCCCCCCGCCGATGAACCTCTGCCGCTCATGGAAAAGCTCAGGCGCTCGCGCAGGCTCATTCCGATCCTGATCCTCATCGCGGGCGTGATCGGCTCGATCTATGGCGGCTATGCGACACCGACGGAAGCGGCGACATTGGGCGTCTTCGGCGCGCTCGGCCTTGCGTGGGCCACCGGCGCTCTTTCGTGGCAGAGCTTCACGCAAAGCCTGATGGCGGCGATGCGGACAAGCTGCATGATCACCGCGATCATTCTGGGCGCGGCGTTTCTCTCCGTCGGCATGGCCTTTCTGGGTATTCCGGCAGCACTTGCTGCATGGGTTTCCGGCCTCGGGCTGTCGCCCGGCATGCTGCTGGTGCTGCTCACGCTGATCTACATGGTGCTCGGCTGCTTTCTGGAGGGCGCATCCATGATCGTGCTGACGACCTCGGTCGCCCTGCCGATGGTGGTGGGCGCCGGGTTCGATCCGATCTGGTTCGGCATCTATCTCATTCTGGTGGTGGAAATGGCGCAGCTGACGCCGCCGGTCGGGTTCAATCTGTTCGTGCTGCACGGAATGAGCGGGCGGGACATGTGGACGGTCACCAAGGCGTCCGTTCCGTTTTTCGGCCTTCTGGTGATGGGTGTCGCGTTGTGCGCCATGTTCCCGGGGATCGTCACCTATCTGCCGAATCTGATGCTGGCGCGGTGAAAACGCGCCAGCCGGTTTCCAGACGCTGAAACGAGGTGACGATCGCTCAGGCGGCCTGTTTCAGCAGCTTTTCGACATGGGCCGGGGCCGCAGGCGTGATGCCGGTCGGGTTCAGCGCCTTGATCGAATAGTAACCGCGCACGATGTGCTCCATATCGACGGTCTCGGCCACGCCGGGAAGCTTGAAGATGCGCGCCATATAGGCCGACAGGCGCGGGTAGTCCGCGATTTGGCGGCGGTTGGTCTTGAACAGACCGTGATAGGCGGCGTCGAAACGGATCAGGGTAACGAAAGCGCGGATGTCGGTTTCAGTCAGCCGGTCACCGAACAGGAAACTGCCGGTCAGCCGCTCTTCCAGTTCATCGAGGATCTCGAAAACGCCGTCGACCGCTTCTTCATAGGCTTCCTGCGAGGAGGCGAAGCCTGCCTTGTAGACGCCGTTGTTGAGGCGGTCGTAGATGCGCGGGTTCAGCGCGTCGATCTCGTTGGCCAGATCCTCGGGATAGAGACGCAAGCCTGATGGCACGAGGTGTTCGAAGGCACTGTCGAACATGCGCAGGATGTCCGCACTTTCATTGTTGACCATCACGCCGCGTTTCATGTCCCAAAGGGCAGGCACTGTGGCGCGCCCGGTGAAGAGCGGATCGGCGCGGGTGTAGATTTCATGCAGGTAAGTGGCGCCGAAAAGAGGATCCTTGTCGGCACCTGGATATCCGCCGAACTGCCAGCCCTGCGGAGTCGTGACAGGGCTCAGAACCGTCACCGGGATCAGATCCTCAAGCCCCTTCAGCTTGCGCGCGATGAGGGTTCGCGATGCCCACGGGCAGATCAGGGCGACGTAAAGCCGGTAACGGCCCGGCTCGGCCTTGAACCCGCCTTCGCCGGTCGGACCGGGGCTGCTGTCGGGCGTGATCCAGTTGCGAAAGCTGGAGACCTGACGCACGAAGCGGCCCTTCTCGTCAGCCTTCTGGACCGGCTGCCAGTTTTCCGTCCATTTGCCTTCGACAAGCATGGGGTCACTCCTTTCAGGCTGCGTGGAACACGAAAGAGCGCATGGACACCGATCCAAGATCGATGCTGTCGGTCATGAAGGTGAGGTCGTCGCGCGCATCGGAGGCACCGGCGACGGTGAGGGCCGGGAGATAGTGGTCGACCGAGGGGTGCGCCATCGGGAGAAGGGCCCCCAGCTTGCGGGGATCTGCGAGTGTCGCGAAGTCGCGATCCGTCAGCCGCTCGGTGAAGAGCGTGTCGAATTCCACCGCGAAATCCTGCGGTTTTCCGCCAAAGCGCATGGCGCGCAGGTTGTGCACCACGTTGCCGGAACCGAGGATCAGGACGCCGCGGTCGCGCAGCGCCGAAAGCGCCTTGCCGACCTCAAGCTGGTAGTCGAGGCCCCGGCCCATGTCGATGGAGACCTGAAAGACCGGTACATCCGCTTCCGGGTAGAGATATTTGAGGACCGTCCACGCGCCGTGGTCGAGGCCCCATGTCTCGTCTTCCTCCGCGTGGTGGCTTGCCAGCAGCGTCACCACCTCTCGGGCAAGCTTCGGGTCGCCTGCGGCCGGGTAGGTCTGGGCGTAAAGCTCCGCCGGGAAGCCGTAGAAATCGTGGATGGTGCGCGGCATGGCCGAGACATCGACGAGCGTGGTACCCTGCGTCATCCAGTGGGCGGAGACGACGAGGATCGCCTTGGGGTGGGGAAGGGTGCGGCCCAGTTCCGTCCATGTACGGCTGAAGGTCGTGTCCTCGATGGCGTTCATCGGGCTGCCGTGGCCCAGAAAGACGAGCGGCATCCGGTCCGTCGGCGACAGGCGGTCATGCAGGTTCTTCAGATCTTGTGCGGTGCTCATGCCGTTCTCCTTTCATAAGGCTTTGAAGGGCCACCGTTCGGGTGGCCCTCAGGTTCGGACCGGCGCTCAGGCCGTACGCCAGACGGGGGCGACCTTCGTGCCCTTGCCGAGCACATAGCCGAACTGGATATTCATGAAGCCGAGCGGCTCGAGGTAGCGCGCGTTCTTCAGCGGACCGGCATCGACCGGCTCAAGTCCCATGTCGGTTGCAAGGCGCGTGACCTTCGCCTTGGCAACCTCGTCGTCGGCGGCAAGGAAGGTCTGGATCGGTTCGCCGCCGACCGTGAGATCGGATGCGTAGTGCTGCGCGAAAATCGTGTTGAACCCCTTCACGACGGATGCGCCGGGCAGGAGGCTGGCGATCTCTTCGGCGGCCGAGGTGTCATGACCGAGCTGAAGCGCGGAGAAATCTTCAGTGACCGGGTTGGAGACGTCGACGACGAGTTTGCCCTTGAAATCGGCCTGTCCAGCGATGCTGGCGGCAGCGCCATAGGGTGTGGCGAGGATCACCAGATCTGCGTCGCGCACTGCGACGGCGAGATCGTCGTTGCGGTCATAAGCGGCGACGGTGTGGCCGGTCTTGGCGATGGCGCCGGCGAGACCGGAGCCGATGTTTCCGTTTCCGATGATTGCGATGTTCATGTTTCTTGTCCCTTGCTGCCGCGCCGTGGCGGCCTTCGTTGTTCTGTAGCGAAGGTAGGGTTTGATGCTTTTCAACAAAATGGCGAAGTTATAGAATGACTATCTCTGATTTGTTCCTAATGGATGCGCCATGGATGTCGTCGACGAACTCAAAGCCTTTGTCGCCACCGCCCAGACGGGGTCGTTTACGGCTGCGGCGGAGCAGCTCGGGGTTTCCAACCGGCTGACGTCGAAATACGTCGCAGAACTGGAAACCCGCCTCGGGGTTCGGCTGTTTCAGCGCACGACCCGCCGGGTCGGCCTGACGCCCGCGGGCGAGGACCTGCTGTCGCGCGCGCCCGCGCTGCTCGACGATCTGGACGAACTTTTGTCCGATGTGGCTGAAAGTTCGCAGGGATATTCCGGCGTCATCCGCATCTCCGCGCCGGTCACCTTCGGCGAGATTTATGTGGGCGAGATGCTGGGGCGTTTCGCCAAGCTCAATCCCGATCTCACACTCGATCTCAGGCTGAACGACCGGTATGTCGATCTGGCGAGCGAGGGCATCGACGTCGCCTTCCGGCTGGGGACAAGCGAGATGCTGTCTCTCAAGGCGCGCAGGCTCGGCACGTTCCAGACCGTAGTGGTGGCGAGCCCGGATTATCTGGAACGCCATGGCGCGCCGCTCTCGCCCGACGACCTTCTGCAGCACAATTGCATCGTCGATACGAACCGGCGGATCTCCCGTCGCTGGGCCTTCCGGCGTGACGGGGAAGACATTGTCGTCAACGTGGAGGGGAAGCTGCGCGTGAACTCCGCCCGCGCGGCCGCGGGACTTGCGGCGGACGGGCTCGGCATCGCCAATGCTCCGCGCTTTGCCGTGCGGGACGGTCTTGCGTCGGGCAGGCTGGTCCGGGTGATGGAAGACTATGAAGGTGAGGGCAGTCCGCTCAGCGCGGTCTATCTGGAAGGCCGTGCCCTGCCGCGCAAGGTGCGTGCGCTGATCGACTTCGCCGTGGAGGATATACGCTCGGCGGGTATCCTGTGAGGGCGATGCTTTTCGCTATTCGGAAAATCTCCGATTGGCCCTATTGTGCGCAGGAATCGAGGTAAAGCCTGTCGGAACACGGGCAGGACGCTAGAAATCCGGCCAGAAAATGGGCCAGCAATCAGGAAGAGACGAATGACCAAAATCATGCTGCTCGGCTCCGGCGAACTGGGAAAAGAAGTCGTGATCGCGCTGAAGCGGCTTGGCCATACCGTGATTGCCTGCGATTCTTATGAAGGTGCACCGGCGATGCAGGTCGCCGACGGGTTCGAGGTGTTTTCCATGCTCGATGGCGACGCCCTCGATGCGGCTGTCGCAAAACATGCGCCCGACATCATCGTGCCGGAGGTGGAAAGCATTCGCACCGACCGCTTCTATGCCTATGAGGAGCAGGGCATTCAGGTGACGCCCAGCGCCAAGGCGGCCAATTACACGATGAACCGCAGGCTCATCCGCGATCTCGCCGCGAAGGAGCTGGGTCTTCGCACCGCGCCTTACGGCTATGCGACGACCTATGACGAATTTCAGGCGGCGGTCGAAAAGGTCGGCATGCCTTGCGTCGTGAAGCCGTTGATGTCGAGTTCCGGCAAGGGGCAGTCGGTGGTGAAGACGGCAGCGGACATGCAGGCCGCCTTCGACTATGCGCTTGAAGGCTCGCGCGGCGATCTGAAGGAAATGATCGTCGAGGGTTTCATCGACTTCCATACCGAGATCACGCTGCTGACGGTCACCCAGAAATCCGGCGAGACGCTCTTCTGCGCGCCCATCGGTCACCGGCAGGAGCGCGGCGATTATCAGGAAAGCTGGCAGCCCTGCGCCATCGATCCGGGCCAGCTGGCAGAATGTCAGGAGATGGCCGCCAAGGTCACCTCCGCGCTGGGCGGGGCAGGCATCTGGGGTATCGAGTTCTTTCTGGCCGATGATGCGGTCTATTTCTCCGAACTCAGCCCGCGTCCGCATGACACCGGCATGGTGACGCTGGCGGGCACGCAGAATTTCAACGAGTTCGAGCTTCACGCCCGCGCCCTTCTGGGCTTGCCGATTCCCGAGATCGAACAGCGTTATCCCGGCGTCAGCGCCGTGATCCTGGCGTCAAAAGAAGGCGTGCCGAATTTCTCCGGTCTTGAGGAGGCCTGCGCCTGTCCGCAGTCCGACATCAAGATTTTCGGCAAGCCGACGACGCGGCCCTATCGCCGGATGGGCGTGGCACTCGCCTATGACCGCAGCGGTGAAGAGACGATGGACGCCATGCGCAAGCGCGCGGCGCAAATCGCCGCCAAGGTGAAGGTCCACTGATATCGAAATAAGGGCCCGGCTCTCAGGTCGGGCCCTGGCGGCTTCAGTCCTCGCCGTCGATGACGCGGTTGAATTCCGACAGTTTCGCGATCATCGCCAGTGCGCTTCTGCCGAACTTGCTGGGCGTGGCGAGCAGGAAGCTTTGCCGGGCGGCAGCCATGGCCGCCTTTTTCACCGCGATCTTGGACATGTCGAAGTCCATCACGCGGCCGTTTTCCTCAATCCCCGAACAGGCGATCAGCGCGTAGTCGAAATGCAGCCCGTGCAGGGCGGCGATGATTTCCTCGCCCGTCAGCGATCCGTCGCGCCCGCTCATGCGCCCGCCCAGAACGTTTACGTCATGGCGGGCGGGGTCGAAGGCAAGGGCCGCGCGCACGCTGTTGGTGAAGACCCTCAGGCCGGAACGGCGGTCGAGCGCCTCGGCTGTGAACTCCATCGTCGTGCCCACGTCGATGAAGACGCTGGCCCCGTCGGGGATGACTGTCGCCGTGCGCTCGGCGACCTTGCGCTTGGCCTCCACCGAGATGTGAGTCTTCTGATGATGATCGAGTCGTAAGGTTTCTTGCGCATCGACGGGACCGGCTCCGCCGTGGAACCTTTGCAGCCTCCCGGCCTCCGACAGGGCAATTATATCGCGACGTATTGTCTGGGCAGAAACGCCAAAGGCACGAGCCAAATTATCAATAGTTACAAAGCCTTGTTTCTCGGTCAGACCGAGTATCCGCTCCTGGCGGGAGGAAAGGGCCACGACTGTCATAAGGATGTGTTAAGACGCCCGTTGAGTTGGAAGAAAATTTACACAACGATAATGGAGTTACCTGATGGCTACAAGGCTCTACGGGGTTGATGGCACCCGGATCTTCAGCGCTTCGGGAGAGCTGGATCCCTGGGGCTGGTGCTGGAAGCCGGATGTCGCAATGCCGGAATCGGTGCGCGAAGTCGACGCAAGGACTGCGTTGAAGTGCATTGGTGAAAGTGGCAAGGCGCGCCGTGTTCCGGTCGGCGTGATTGGTCCGCGGGAGGCGACCACGGCGCAGCTTGAGGCTGCCGAAGCGTTGGGAACGGCGCTTGGCGGGCTTGGCCTGACCGTGATGTGTGGAGGAAAAAGCGGCGTGATGGAAGCGGTTTCGAGGGGATGCCTGCAAGCGGGTGGCCTTACGATCGGACTCGTGCCCGATCACAGCTGGCGCGATGCGAACGACTTCATCGCCGTACCCATCGCCACGGGCCTCAGCGAGGCTCGCAACATGATTATCGCCAAATCCTGTCAGGTTCTGGTCGCCGTCGGCAATTCCTACGGCACGTTGTCGGAGGTCGCCTACGGCCTGCATTTCTCCAAGCCGGTGATCGGACTTGAAGGTGCTGCGGATGTGGAAGGCGTCCAGCATGCAGCGTCTGTGGACGAGGCCGTCGAACTTGTTGCGGAGCACATGCTGCAATCCGTACAGGTGTCATAAAACTTACATTCAACTTCGCCAGAGTGTTAGAAAATTTCCATGGAATCCCCCGTTACGGACCCCGCTTTGACACAGACGCCTGCCCTGTCATTCGACCATGTGAGCCGCAGCTTCGGCACCAACCTGGTTCTGGACGACATTTGCATCAACGTGCCTCCGGGCAGTTTTACCGCGCTTCTCGGAGCGTCCGGCTGTGGCAAGTCCACCAGCTTGCGGATCATGGCGGGTCTCGACCGGCCAACCTCCGGCGAGGTTCGCCTCAATGGCGAGGAGGTTTCCGGCCAGACGGCGCATGAGCGCAACATCGCGATGGTGTTTCAGTCCTATGCCCTCTACCCCCACCTGACGGTGGCGGAAAACATGGCCCTGCCGCTGGCCATGCGTCGCCTGAGCGTGTGGGGACGGTTGCCGCTTGCCGGGCTGTTGTCTCCGGGCGTGCGGCGCGTACGCCGCGAGATCAACGCCAAGGTGAAGGAGACGGCAGAGACCCTCGGCCTTGGAGAGCTGTTGCAGCGAAAGCCTGCGCAACTTTCCGGCGGCCAGAAGCAGCGCGTCGCTCTCGGACGGGCGCTCGTACGCGATCCGGAGGTTTTCCTGCTCGACGAGCCGCTGTCCAATCTCGATGCCCGGCTCAGGGTGCGTATGCGCACCGAGCTTGTGGCGCTTCATGCGCGCACCGGCAAAGCCTTCGTCTATGTGACCCACGACCAGTCCGAAGCCATGGCCATGGCAGACCAGATCGTGGTGATGATCGCGGGCAAGATCGCGCAGGCGGGAAGTCCACGCGAGCTTTACGAGCAGCCCGCCTCGCGCGAGGTCGCGGCCTTTATCGGCAATAACGCCATCAATTTCTTCGAGGCGGACAATCTGCCCGCGGGCCTGCCGGCTGAAACCGCGGTCTACGGTATCCGTCCTGAGCATCTGACCCCGGTCGAGGACGGGCAGATGGAAGGCGTGCTGGAGGCGGTGGAATATCTGGGGGCGGAAACGCTTTTGATGCTGCGGCTGGACAATCGCGACGAGGTTCGGGCCATCGCGGACGGCGAGTACGAAGTTCCTGCCTCAGGTAGCCGTATCCGCCTCGGTTATGAGCCGCACCGTCTCCATGCCTTCGATCCGGCAACCGGCAAGCGGATCGCCGTGGCGGTCGAAGAGCAGCCTGCGCCGATTGCGGGGAGGGCGGTGTGATGGCGCTCTTGCCGCGAATGTCCATCGACCGGCGCGAGGCGCTGACGACCGCGTGGCTGACAGGCCCCGGGATCGGCGTGCTCGTTCTTTTCATCTTCCTGCCGGTCGCCGTCGTGTCGTTCCTGTCCTTCACCGACTACCAGTTCGGCGCGTCGTCCTTCAACTGGATCGGCTTCGACAATTACGCGAAAATGTTCGGCTCGCGCATCGGGCGGCGGGCGATGGTCAACACGCTGATCTATGTGTCGATCGTCATCCCGTTCTCCGTAGGTTTCGGCCTGCTCGTCGCCATGGGATTGCATCGTATGGTGAACTGGGCGCCGCGCTTCGCCAGCGCGCTGCGAACGGTCTACTTCCTGCCCGTCACCGCGACGCTGGTCGCCATGTCGGTCGCCTGGCAGATGGTGCTGCATCCCTCGCTCGGCATCGTCAACCACATGCTGGCGGCGCTCGGCGGTACGCCGGAGAACTGGCTCTCCGACCGGGGGCTGGTGCTCTACACGCTCGCCATGATCGGCATCTGGCAGACCGTCGGCTACAACATGGTGCTGTTCCTGGCCGGTCTCGTCGCCATCCCCAAGGATCTCTACGAGGCGGCGGAAGTGGACGGGGCGGGCGATGCGTGGTCCCGCTTCTGGACCGTGACATGGCCGATGCTCGGGCCGACCACGCTTTTCGTCATGGTGGTCACCGCATCCAACGCCTTCCGCGTTTACGAGACGGTTGCGACCCTGACCAAGGGCGGCCCGGCCTATGCCTCCGATACGTTGGTCTATGCGCTCTACCGGGAAGGCTTCCTCTACTTCAAGGCAGGCTACGCCAGTGCGATCACGGTCGTGCTGTTCGTCTTCCTTATCGTTCTTACCTTCGCCCAGTTCCGGATCGTCGAACGAAAGGTGCATTACAGATGAGCCAGCACCTTTCCTCCAGTTCGTCGCTGGTTCGCCTGCGTCGTCTCGTGGTGCGCGCCATACCGCTCGTGCTGTTGCTTGTGGGCGCGGCCTTCATCCTCCTGCCCTTCGTGTGGATGGTCTCGCTGTCGCTGAAACCCGAAGACGAGATCTTCGCGCCCGTCATTCACCTGCTCCCGTCGTCGCCGGAGTGGTCTAACTACGTCGTCGCGATGACGCAGACGGACGTTCCGCGGTACCTGCTCAACGGGCTGATCGTGGTCGGCGGCATCCTGTTCTTCCAGATCGCTTTCGCGGTACCGTGTTCCTATGCGCTGGCACAGCGGGATTTCCGGGCAAAGCCAGTGCTCTTCGCCATGGTTCTGGGCGGGCTTCTCGTGCCGTTCCAGGTGACCGCGATCCCGGTCTTCCTCGGGATGGCCAAGGTGCATCTTCTCAACACCTACTGGTCGCTGATCCTGCCCTTCATGCCGACGGCCTTCGGTCTGTTCCTCTTCCGTCAGGCCATCTCGCAGCTGCCTTCGGAACTCTTTGCAGCCGCGCGGGTGGACGGAATGTCGGAGACGGAGATCGTCTGGCGCATCGCCTTTCCGCTGGTGCTGCCTGCGGCCACGGCCTTTGCGATCTTCTCCGTCACCGCGCACTGGAACGATCTTTTCTGGCCGATGATCGCCACCAGCGATCCGCATCTGGCGACGCCGCCGCGCGGCATCCTCTACTTCCGCGATCAGGAGGCCGGCAATCAGGTCGGCCCGCTGATGGCTGCAACCGTGATCATCACGGCGCCGCTCGTCGTCGCTTTCCTGATCGCGCAACGCAAATTCACCCAAGGGCTGGCAACCGCCGGTCTCAAGGGCTGATGGACTGATAACCGCAATGAACACGGAGCCAACCGTGTCGATGGGTTCGATAGCCGGTCGCAAGGCCAGCTAAAGCAAACAGGAGAGCGTTCCTATGAAAACCGCATTCGTTGCCGCAGCCATCGCGCTGGCGTCTACCGCGGCCATGGCGCAGACCACCATCCGGGTCGATTACGCCAATCCGAATATCTGGACCGAGACGCAGGAAATCCTCGCCGAGGAATTCATGAAGTCTCATCCGGACGTGACCATCAAGCTCGACGGTCCGGCCGACACCTACGCGGAAGGCGTGCAGCGCCTGCTGCGCCAGAACGTGGCCAACGACACGCCGGACGTGGCCTATGTGGGCCTGAACCGTCTGCGCATTCTGGAAGACCGCGGCATGACTCAGCCGCTCGACGCCTTCATCGGCGACAATCCGGAAGAGCAGGGCTATACGCCTGCGCTGCTGTCGCTGGGCACCTACAAGGGCAAGCAGCACGGTCTTGCGACCTCCGCGTCCACGCTGGTCATGTATGTGAACCCGGAACTGGTGAAGAAGGCCGGGGGATCGATGGACAATTTCCCGACCGATTTCGACGGAATCATCGACCTGGCCGCCAAGATCAACGCACTCGACAGCACCATCGACGGGATCTGGATCGAGCCGCATGACTGGCGCTACCAGTCCCTGCTCGGCGCCCATGGCGGTCGTCCGCTGAATGCAGACGAAAGCGACGTCACCTTCGACAGCGAAGCCGGCATCGCGGCGGCGGGCCTCTATCAGCGCTTCACCAAGGAAGCGGGCATGAAGCCCTACGGTGCGAACGACGCCCGTCAGGCCTTCCCGGCCGGTACGCTCGGCATCATGCTGGAAAGCTCCTCCCTGCAGGCCCGTTTCGAGACAGCTGCCGGCGACCGGTTCAAGGTCGTCGTGAAGGGCGTTCCGCTCGTGGCCAAGGATCAGGCCAGCATCTACTTCCCGACCGGCGGCTCCGGCATCGTCATGCTGAGCAAGGACGAAGCCAAGCAGAAGGCGGCCTGGGAATACATCGCCTTCGTGACCGGCCCCGTTGGCCAGAAGATCATCGTTGAGAACACCGGCTACGCTCCGGCCAACGCGATCCTCGTTCGCGACGACGCCTATCTCGGCGAGTTCTACAAGAAGAACCCGAATTCGCTGGTGGCCCACACCCAGATCGCGAACCACGCAGGCCCCTGGTACGCCTATCCGGGCCCGAACGGCGTTGCCGTGACCGACGAGATCGCAGCCGCTCTGGTGGAAGTGCGCGAAGGCGCCGACCCGGCGAAGACGATGAAGGAAACGGCGGAGAACGTGCGCGCCGAGCTTGGCATGAAGTAAGTCGTCACGCTCCGGCGTGAGATGATGCGGCCATCGGTGCCGATGGCCAGACGACTGTGGCCCGGGCAGGCAATTGCCCGGGTCTTTTTATTGAGGGGCCGGAAGAAGGCCGGGCGCTTGAATAAAGGACGGTTCAGCCATCGCCCTGAAACTTCTTGCAGGAATGAACCTGGAATTTTTCTTCAGGCAACATGTCATAGGCGCGGAGCAGTTTGTCGAAATCCCGACCGGACGCCTCATAGAGGTTATTGGCGTAAAGTCGGAGCACGACGATGCCGTCCATGTCATATTTCTGATTTCGAGGTGGTTTGGGAAGTAGCGCGCAAATCCTTCCGGACAAATCCTGTGCGATCATATATGCGGCTATAGCAGGTGGGGTGCCCTTGTATTTAGGGTTGGTGTCGGGGGATATGTTGGTGGCTATGTTGATGATGTAGTTATCTTCGGCACTTTGAGCATTTATGAACTCGACCGCCGTTGTGCTGTCCGAGACGTTCACGACTTTCTTGCAAAATTCGGCTGCAAACTCTCTCGAGTAAAAGCCTGCGTTGGAACTGCACAGAGAAACGGGGCTGGATTTTGCGGGTATTGTTGCGCTCATCGTCGCAAGAACCCCGATTGCCATCAGGCTCGTCAGATATTTCATAGGGCACTCCGGTGAGGGGTATGCAATTTATAGGAGTGCCTTCGCCGGAGGCAATAAATTAACATATTAATAATCGTCGTCGGCCCGTCCGCCATGATGCCCCTTGTATCGCTTCGTCGATGTCGATTGCGTAGGCCACGCCGACGAGCGTTTTGCGGGAGGAATGCAGGCGGTGTGCCCTTTTGTCTCAAGTGTCGCCCTGCCTCCGTCTTTCGCTCCAATTTGTCCGCGCAAGGTTGCGTATTTGCTTTACAGACGTCGAAATGAGTTCAAGTAGAGCGATCGGCGGCCCTGAGCTAGTCAAGTTGTGCGTTTTATTGTATGTATACTGTTGCGTGTAGATATGGGTTTGTTGGGCATAAATCTATTGCGAAGGAAGAATAGAAATCGATCTTGAGGCGCCATATTCGGCGGCCTATTAAATCCATGAAAGAGTATAATTTATGTGCGTTGATCTGTGGTGAATGCGCAGGGAATACCGTTACGTCAGCTCGAATTCCGTTTTCCTCTGGAATGAACGCAAGCTTCCGGCGAATGGATATTTGAAATTAACTTCATGTTTATGGCGCAGGCGCAGAGGTCGGATCATGGACGTCTCTGTGGTGCGGGCTTCCATGGTTTTGTTTTCTTGGGAGCTTTGTCATGCAAACGGCTGTTCTGGTCGTCTATCTGTGTTTAATTCTCGCGGTCGGGATCTGGAGTGGACGCGGTATCAGGGGTCTCAAGGACTATGCCGTCGCCGGGAAATCATTCGGTATGCTTGCGATCTTCGCGACCCTGTCCGCTTCCTTCATCGGCGGCGGGTTCTCCATGGGCAATGCGGAGAAGGTCTTTCTCGTCGGCATTTCCAATATCGTCGCGCTTTGGGGCTTCAGCCTGAAAGAGGTTCTGGTCGCCCGGTTCATCGCGCCGCGCATGGAGAACTATCCCGACGCCATCTCCGTCGGCGATATCATGGAGACGCACTACGGGCCTTCCGCGCGGCTGTTCAGCGGGATCTTCGGCGTGATGCTGTGTGCGGGTATCCTTGGCGCGCAGGTCGGTGCGACCGGCTACATCTTCAACCTGTTTTTCGGCATCGATCGCATCTGGGGCATTTTCCTGGGCTGCGGTATCATCATTATCTACGCCACGCTCGGCGGTATGCGTTCCGTGGTGTGGACCGACATCTTCCAGTTCATCGTTCTGGCGGTTGGTATTCCCTATGCGCTTTATGCCGGTGTGCAGCATGTCGGGGGCTGGGACCAGATGGTTCAGGCGATCCCGGCGGAACGTCTCTCCATTCCCACCGATCCGGCCTCGCTCATTGCACTGGGCTCGCTCTTTCTCACCTTCGTCTTCGGTGAGACGCTTGTGCCCCCGTATCTTCAGCGCCTGATGATCGGGCGTTCGGGAAATGCGATTTCCAGAGGCACGCTTCTCAGCGGACTGTTCTCGGTTCCCTTCTTCGCGGTGACCGGCTGCCTGGGGCTTGTCGCGCTGGCCATGAACCCGCAGATCGATGCGAACATGTCGATGCCCTTTGTCATTCAGGAAGCCCTGCCGCCGTTCGCGCAAGGCATCGTGATCGCTGCCATCGTCTCCATCATCATGTCGTCCGCGGATTCATTCCTGAACGCGGCCGCCATCGCCTTCACCAACGACATCGTTCATCCGCTGCGCAAGGAGCGGCTCAGCGAAGTCGGCGAACTCAGGCTTGCGCGGTGGGTGACGCTGATCGTCGGCATTCTTTCCATCGTTTTCGCCATCTCGATCGACAGCATTCTCGACATCCTGATCTACGCCTACACCTTCTGGGCGCCGACCGTTCTGCTGCCGTTGGGAGCCGCCATCCTCGGTTGCCAGGTCAGCAAGCGCCGGTTCGTGTTCGGGGCGGTGGCCGGTGTTCTGGGTATGGTGATCTGGGGCTATATCCTGAATTCTCCGGCCGGTATCGACGGCCTGATCGTCGGCCTTGCGGCCAACGCGGCTGCGTTCTTTGCGGTCGACCGCAAGGCGGCCAGCGAGGCCGCGGATCAGATCACGGAAAGTGCCTGACGCTCAAAGAGCCCTGACCTGAAATGCCCTGCCGCACAAGGTGCGGCAGGCGATGGGCGACGCCACGTCAACGGCGCCGGCCGTCATCTGGGTCGACGACGCCAATCCGCATATCCGGATCGATCCGCCGCACATTGCTTTCGTGGGACGATATCGCCTGCGTGACCGCCCCGTCGGCCAGAAGCTTATAGTTGAGAATGCCGGTTACGCTCCGGCCAACACAGCCTTCGTTCGCGACGACGCCTATCCTGGCGAGTTCTACAAGAAGAGCCTGAATTCTCTTGTAACGTATACCCAGATCACGAAATGCGCGGTAGTTCTTCATGTTGCGAAGAAGTGCGGTTATAAGAATATAGATCTATGGCCTCGGGGCGAAACGCAGCGGCATGTGTTTTGGGGGGCGTAAGCGAATTTTCATACCGGCTGCGGATGAAATATGGCTCTCGACGGCATCAGAACCGTAAAGTTGATAATTTGGGATCTCGACGAGACCTTCTGGCAGGGCACGTTGTCGGAGGAGGGTATCACGCCGATTGCTGCCAATATTTCGATGGTGGAGACGCTTGCGCGTCGCGGCATCCTGTCGACCATTGTGTCCAAAAACGACCATGGAGCCGCTGAGAAGGCGCTACGCGATCTGGGCGTTTGGGACTATTTCGTCATGCCTCGAATTGCGTGGGCGCCGAAGGGCGAAACCATTGCTGCACTGATTGCCGATTTCGGGCTGAGAGCCGACAATTGTCTCTTTATAGACGACAACCCGGTTAATCTGTCGGAGGCGGAGTTTTTCAACGCAAGCCTGCAGACGGCCCTTCCGGAGGAGGTGCTGCCGGGGCTGCTGAACTTGCCAGGTCTGGTCGGGAAGGACGACTCTTCGCTGAGCCGACTGAACCAATACAAGCTGATCGAAAAAAAGATCGGGGCTCGGGCCGGGCACGAGGTGGGGAACGCGGATTTCCTGCGCAGCTGCAATATCCGGATCTCCTTTGATCATGACATCGATGCCAATCTGGATCGCGTCTTGGAGTTGATCGAGCGAACCAATCAACTCAATTTCACGAAGGTGCGCTTGGAGGATGCGGGTGCGCGGGCGCAATTGCTGGCGCTTCTCGCCAAATTCGGCACCTCTGCGGCGTGCATCCGGTGCCGTGACGACTACGGCGATTACGGGATCGTCGGGTTCTATCTCCTGCGCAAGAATTATCTCGGTTCACGGCTCGCTCATTTCGTCTTCTCGTGCCGGGTGATGAATATGGGGGTCGAGCAGTTCGTCTACGACTTTCTTGGCAGGCCGGAGATCACTATTGCCGAGCCGGTTTCGGGAGACCTGTCGGCATACCCCTCGATTGACTGGATTCGGATCTCTGACGAGACAGGCGCTGAGGGGCCGGGGACTTGCGAGCGGGAAGAACGTCTCTTCCTTCTCGGATCGTGCGAATTGCTTCAGGTGAGCGCGTTTTTCGGGCCGAATGTGGCGGAGTATGTGAATTATGCGCGCGATGGCCTGATGATCCGTTCCGACTGTCCGGGCCTCATCCTGAGCGATGCAGAACGGGTGGACCGTTCCACGATCCTCACCGATCTTCCCGCGTGGCGCGGGGCTGACTATCACGCTTTACAACAGGATCTCGGCTCCGCCGACGCCCTGCTGCTTTCGCTCGGCGGGCTCCTCGGCGGCCGTTATATCAAGACCGCCGACGGGCTGTTGTTGCGACAGATACTGCCGAACTTCGAGTGGCTTGAGAAAAGCCGGCCCGAGTTGTTCGAAACCGGCAAGATCCGGAATGTGGCAATTGGCACCAGGGCACGGGTGAAGATGCTGAAGCGCGTGTTCAGGGCTATCATGAATCGCAAGAAGCAAACGTCACCGGTCTTCCTTTTGAAACAGAACACGTTCCACAACCCCGGCCCGTACGGTGAGGCGATCCGGGCCGCATATAACCGCTTCTGCGATGCGGCTGCGGCGCGGAACGATGACGTCTATGCGATCGACATCGATACCCTCATCGAGCGAGAGGATGTCGTTGCCGGAGAGCATCTCAATCGGCATGGTTACAAGAAGATTGCGGATGCGATCCGGGATCGGATATCGGATCACGAAGCCGACAGGCCGCGCTTGCAGGCAGAGCATTCTGGATGGTTGCGCAGGATGAGACTTCCCGACGCTATTTGGGCGGCTGTCGGCCGCGATGCAGGTGGACTGTCGGATCGTGTCGGCCGCGCTCGAAAATGATCATTGAATCGTAGACATGCATCGATAGCGTGGTGCGTGTAAATTCGTCCTCCGCAACCTCGTCCGTGTATCTGGCATGTAGACGGTCGATCAGTTCCTTGCCGTATTCAATGAACGAACGCGGCTCGCGATAACCGCCGCCCAGATTGGGATTGTAGGCGAAGTTCAGATCCTCGACGATGTAAACGCCTCGCTGATCGGTCTTCGGGTAGAGGAAGTCGAATGTTGCGCGGATGTGGCTCATCTGGTGACTGCCGTCGTCGATCACGATGTCGGGCTGGCCGAACTCGGATACCAGCTTGCCAAGAAATCGGGTGTCGGCCTGACTCCCGATGCGGATTGAGATCTGATTCTCTTCAAAGGCAGTACATTCCTCACGGATGTCGATGCCGACGATCCGAGCGTTGGGACCGAGAAATCGTTTCCACATCGCAACGGATCCGCCGTGTCCACAGCCGATCTCGAAAAGCGTAACGGTTTGGCTCACAAACCGTGCGAGATGTCTCTCGTAGATGGGAAGGTAATGTTTCGGCTTGTGAATTAGCCGTCCGGTGTTGTTCTGAAAATCAGCCCACAAGCTCATACGCCGCCTCTCTCATGATCTGCCCCTTTGCAAGAGGGGCTTATATCACAGGGATCGGAAAGGCTTGAGGTGGAGTTCGACGACAGCTGCGAACCCGACCTGCACCGCTCTGCGACCTCGGTTCGCAGGATGATCGAGACTTCCGGCCCAAGTTGCGATGACGGGCTGGATACGCAGCCGCATTGCGCGGTTGCGGTTGCAGCCTGGCGTGTTCCCGTGGTGCGCATTTGGCGGATTTCACGCGTTCCCGCGCAGGTGCTCGTGTCGGTAGCCTGCCGGTTCTTTCGGAAGGGCCGGTGTGATCTGCGCGGCCAGAATATAGCCTTCGCCCCGCACGCTTTTGATCATGTCATAGCCGCCGTCGACGCTTTCCAGCTTGCGCCGGAGGCGGCCGACCCGGTTGTCGACGATGCGGCCGTTCGCGAACCAGCTCGGGCCGTTCATGAGGGCGACGATCTCCTCGCGGGTCAGTACGCGGTTCGCGTTTTCGACAAAGACCGTGAGGAGCTTGAATTCCGATGCGGTGAGGTGGCTGATGTTTCCCGAAGGCGACACGATGATGCGGTGGCAGCAATCGAGTATCCAGCCGTCGAAGAGGTAATGCTCTATGCCGCCGGTTTCGAGTGGGCGCTCCAGGATGGTTGCCCGGTAATGGCGGCGGAGCACGTTGCGCACGCGCGCAAGCACTTCACGCACGTCGAACGGCTTGACGATGTAGTCGTCCGCCCCCGCCTCGAACCCGACGACGCGATCGAGCGGGTCGCCCTTGTCGGAGATCATGATGATCGGCACGTCGGAAACGGCCCGGACTTCGCGCGCCACGGCGAGGCCGTCGTCCGGAGAGAGTTTGAGAGCCAGCGTGATGAAAGTGGCCGGACTGGCTTTCAGCCTCGCCTGCAACTCTTCCCGGCTGGAAGCCTCGCTGACCCAATATCCTTCCTGTTCCAGGCAGTGCCGCAGCGTTCTTCGCATCTCGGCGTCGGTTTCAACGACGACTGCGTGCGGCCTCCGCTCAGGTGCCTGACAGTTCCTCAGCATGTTGTTGTTGCCCCGAAAATAATGCCCCGACATGCATTTACGGGAATAGAAGCGGCACTTCACCAGATCGTACGGCGTGGCTTCTGCGCCTGATTCATTTCGATACAAACCGCCGCCGTTTGGCTGGATATAATTAATGATACGTAAACGGCGCTCGATCAAGCCGCTTATGGAGTAACGATGTGGCGTTCAGGCGCTGGCCGAAGGTGGGGGCGGGAGGCACGAACCGGCTGAGGCAGCGTCGTGGTCAAGGTATCTTTCTGACGTCGGGCAACGGCTCGTCATGCCGTAGGACACGGTGCTGCACCGAAGGTTCGTAAGGCTGGGGCGAGCGAACAGGGCTTGGGGCGGCGCGAAGAGACCTTGCTGCGTTCAGTACAGGGAGTTCCGGTCATGGGAGCGTATGCAGCGCAGGCGAGTTCCAAATGTCAGGCCTGCCCCGCCAGAAACACCGGTCCGTGCAGATATGCCAGCGACGCGGCGCTGTCCGCTTTGGCCGGAGCATCCACAACCGCGGTTTTTCCCACGGGCTCCACGATCGTCATTCAGGGGGATCCGATCACGCATGTCTGCGTGATCCAGTCTGGTGTTGTGAAGCTGGTGAACACGACCCGCGACGCCCGCCATGTCGTTGTGGGGTTGCTGGAGGCCGGCGGCATGATCGGAAGCGTGATCGGGGCGCACTCGCGTTTTGCGTATGAGGCGGCGTCGCGGGTCTGCCTTTGCATGATCCCGCGCCGGACGTTCATGCGGGTTGCGAGAGAGCGTGGGGAGGTGGCCTACCGCGCGCTGGAACTGACACAGGGACAGGCGGAGGAGGTTCAGGAATGGCTGACGCTTTTCAGCGGGCGGACGGTCATGCAACGGCTGGCGGGCTATCTTTATGCGCTGGCGAGCCGCGATCTGGATCGCGATCTGGATTCTGCGCAGGACTGCCGGGCCGTCAGGCTGAATGTGCCGGTGCCAAGGGGAGACCTCGCCGCCTATCTCGGGACGACGCGAGAAACCTTGTGCCGCAGCTTTCATCAACTGCTGGACATGCGGGTTCTGGAAAGGCTGGAGCGGGGCGGCGTTCTGATTTGCGATGTGGCCAAGCTCGCCCGGATCGCCGCCGACAGCGGAGACGAATTGCAGATACTGTCGAACGGGCACCGCACGCTTACGGCGGAAGTCACGCAGCGGATCTGATGCTCCTGATGAGCCCGACCGTCAGCGCCGACAGTCGGATAGACCCTCCATTCACGCCCGCCCGTCCATGAGAGACCGGCGGGCGTTTTCGTCATCCGGTCCCGCTTCTTTCCAGCGTCAGTTCTTTGTGCATGGCGGGCACATGTGCCTTCATCAAAAGGTCGCGCGTGCTAATTTGGGACATATATTATATTTATTAAGTTTCGTTCCATAAAACTGGAGGCGATCCTCAATCGTCTCGACAGAGGGCGAGATTGCTGATTTCCGCTCTCTGAGGAAGGTCCACGCATGAATTTGATCAGATGGGGGGTTGTCGCGGCGCTCTGCCTGGGCGCGGTCGCGGCGCATGCCTCTTCGTTGTCTCCGCATGGGAGAACTTCCGAGCGTAAGGTCGTTACGATCCGTTCCGATCATGGCGGAATGATTGTCAGATACGCGCTGGCGAAGAAGAAGATCGAGCGAGAAAAGGGGCTCGTGCGTTTTCTTGGCCGCTGCGATTCCGCCTGCACGCTCTATCTCGGGCTTTCGTCCCGGCAGGTCTGTGTCGGACCTCATTCCGCGTTCGGTTTCCATCTGCCTTACGGGGTTGCACGCCGGGAGGCCGCGGTTGCACGCAACTATATGCTCAAGAGCTATCCCGGCTGGGTGCGCAGTTGGATACGCAAGAACGGCGGTTTGACGTCCAGTCTGAAGACGATGCCCTATTCCTACGCGCGGCGTTTCATTCCCGAGTGTTGATCCTCCCCGTGTCATTCGTCCGCAATACATAAATTCCACCGCAAGACAGGCAGCCGCGCCCAAGTCGATGTCGACCTTGTCGACGCGACTGCCTCTTCCGCAACTCCTCCCTTGAACTGGCGGGGCATTGGCGCACGCATTTCGGTGGAACGATCTGCGCTCACGCCGGGCGGCCATTCGTGCTCAAGTTGCGGGCGAGGGGCGGGGTGTGCCGCCCCTTTCAGTTGAACCGGCCGGTCGGTTTGTTCTGCGGCTTTCAATCCGACTTCCTGTTCAACATCAGGCGTTCTTAACGTCCGCCGTGACCCGATCCACCATGGCCCGATCCGCCATGACCCGATCCGCCATGACCCGATCCACCGTGACCCGATCCACCATGGCCCGATCCACCATGGCCCGGTCCACCATGGCCCGATCCGCCGTGACCCGATCCGCCGTGACCCGATCCACCATGACCCGATCCGCCATGGCCCGATCCACCATGGCCCGAACCGCCATGGCCCGATCCGCCGTGACCCGATCCACCATGACCCGATCCGCCATGGCCCGATCCACCATGGCCCGAACCGCCATGGCCCGATCCACCGTGACCTGATCCGCCGTGACCTGATCCGCCATGGCCCGATCCGCCATGGCCCGATCCACCGTGACCCGGTCCACCGTGACCCGGTCCACCGTGACCTGATCCACCATGGCCCGGCGCGCCGTGACCATGACCGCCGTGGCCATGACCGCCGTGGCCATGACCGTGGCCGTGACCATTCGACGAACTGCCGGAATTGCTGGAACCGCCAGACATGAGGCCGGCCAACCCGCCACGTTCGTTATCGTCACCCCTGTCCGTGTTCGAAGGTGAGGAAGGGCTTGCGGTCATGGCCAATGCGTTGCAGGCCGTATGCGCGGCGGGGTACTTGCTGAGGAACTCGCGTAGGGCTTCCTCAGTGTTTGCGGCCAATGCCGCTTGGCAAGCTGCGGATGCGGCGGCTGCGCGCAGCCCTGCCGGGGAATCTCCGGTTTGAGCATATGCCGTGGCGGCCATGCTGGCGGCGAGTGCCGTCGCGCCGACCAATGCTATCTTGCGCGAGAACGAGTGCATGAGATTCTCCCTTCGGGCTGCTTCCGAGCCGTCACCTTTTCAGTGGCGTTGGCGGATACTTGCAGTTCTGAGGGAGCGCGCATTGACGGTCGCGCTACGGAAACTTGACGTGCGCAGGGGCGTTTATTGATGCGCGTCAATAGCCGAATTGATGTGCATGACGGGGGACGGGTTTTCGCAGGGCGTGGGGAGTTGCGAGTTCTTGAGACGATTTCGGCCGGCAGGGGGACTGCCGGCCTTTGCGTCTTTACAGGCTATCGACCGCGGCATGGCGGATGGACGGCCAGGTTTCGGCTGCCTTGTTCAGGGTGCCTTCCGGGTCTTGCTTGTATTTCTCGAAGACCGCGGCATTCACGAAGAGATACAGCTTGCCGTCGACGATGTCGGCATAGCGCGGGTCGCCGTCCAGCTTCTTGCCAAGACCGATCGCAAGGGCGCAGAAGCCGCCATACTGGGGCATGTAGCGCTCGGGGGCGGCCTTGAACTTCTCCGCGCTGATTTCGGAGGAGAAGTAGTAGGCCACGCCGTCATGCACGACCGTGTGAGTGGCTGCACCCTGCGTTACGGCGTTCAGCGTCGAAAGAGCCACGGTATCCATGCCGTGCAGGGCAAGAGGAGCGCCTTCCAGTGTAAGGCCATTGGTGACGTTGTATTCGTCCTCGGCAAGGGCCGGTGCGGCGGCAAAGGTCGTCAGCAAGAGAACGGATGCGAATTTGAGACTGGTTCTGGCGGTCATCGGGAATTCCTCTGGTCTGGCCTCAAGGAGGCGATAGCCTGCGGGGATTGTCCGCAGTTTCGGTTGGCGCGGCGGCGCGCATGCGGGCCGCCGCAGGCTCGAAGTGAAAAGGGGGCCAACCACGGGATGGCGGACGGGAGGGGTAGCGACCGGAGGCGGGGGCCTCATGCGGCGTGCAAGGTCGCTGGCCTCATCCGGTGGTTGGCCGGGGGCGCGGGGGAGCGCCCGGGGGTTACATCGCGTGGGCGGCCTCGATGGCGCGCACGGTGTTTTCGGTGTTGTCGACAGCGCTGGCGATCATGCGGAAATTCGTCAGCGAGGCGGCGTAACCGTCATAGTGTTCGGTGATCGCACCGGCGGTGGCGTCGGTGACCACCATGACCTCGAAGCCCGCCTCGATCAGTGCACGCATGTGCGATTCCGTGCAGAGGTTGGAGGACATGCCGCCCAGGATCACCTTGTCAATCCCGGCCTTGCGCAACTGCAGCACCAGATCGTTGCTGTCGGGGCCATAGACCTTGTGCGGGCTGGTCACCACCGTCTTGCCGTCGTTGATGTAGGGCTTGTAGCGCTCCAGCCAGTCCGCACCCGAGCCCTCGAAACCTTCGAGATTCAGCGCGGTCGGGCGGTCGAACATGCCGATGTTGTGCATCAGCCGTTCCAGTGTGCCCTCGAAGTGCCACTTGTGGTCGTGCTCGTAGTAGTAGTGTGGCGAGACGAAGACCGGCATGTCGGTGCGCTGGGCGACTTCAAAGAGCGCTTCGAGGTTTCCTACCGTGCCGTTGGCGGTGATGCTCTGGCCGACGACGCCCCAGGTCACGCCGTCCGGCGAAAGGAAATCGTTCTGCGGATCGGTGATGACAAGCGCCGTGTTGCCCTGGGTGATCTCGAAGCCCGGCATCGGCAGACCGTCATTGATCGGGGGCATGGTCGCGGTTGCGGCGCGTGCCTCCTTGTCCTGCGCCGGAGCCTGGCTGGCGCCAAGGCCCAGGATGAGTGCGCCGGCGACGATGGTCAGTCCTGCGCCGAGGCCGGCGCCCATGACCGACATGCTGACCTTGAGGGCCTGTTGCTTCAATCCCATGTTGATGTTCCTCATTTCACGCCATGTTGGCGGGTTTCGCTGTGTGTTTGCTCGAAGGGCCCGGTTGTCCGGTGCGCCGCTTCGTTTGTCTCTGAACGGGGACTGGATACTGTGGGGGGCGGCATGTGGTATTGACCGCCGCCGTCAAGGCCTTGACGCTGCGTGACAAAGCGGGGATCAATGCTCACAGTCGCGTGAGCGGGCATGCGGCGACGGCGATTTCATCGCGCTTTCGGGGGAAGGGAATGTGACGGATATCTCAGCGATGTTCGTGCGCAAGCAGATCGATGCAGCGCATAATCTGCCGGACAAGGCGGCGCTTTATGCTTCTGTCGGCCTGAGCGAGGAGGCGGCAGTTCTTCCGGAGATGCGCGTGTCGGCCGAGGCCTACTATGGCCTGCTGGAAACGATTGCCGAGAGCGAATGGCCCGCCTTGCGTTTTCATATGCGAGTGTGCGCGCAGATGCGGTGCGAGGAGTTTGGCGCGGTCGGACTGGCGCTGAAATCCGCGCCGACGCTTCGCCACGGGTTCAGGCGCATGGGGCGCTATGCGCGCCTTTACAACAGAGCCTCCGATTTCGCCGTCGAGGAAAACGAAGACATCTTTTGTTGGACGCATCGGAGGCCCGAACCGGCCCGGCTGGGAAATTTTCTTTCGAACGAGGCGGCCCTCGCGACGTTCCTGACGCTTTGCCGGGAAGCCAGCCGGGCGGACCTGAAACCTGTGCGGGTGCAGTTCGCTCATCGGCGCGAGGGGGACATCGCCGGGTTGGTCGAACATTTCGGGATCGAGCCGGAGTTCGGTGTCGAGGTCGACAAGATGCAGTTCGCGCTGGAGGACGTCGACCGGCCCAATCCGGTCGGCGATGCAGGCATCTGGAAGTTCTTTTCCGATCATCTGGAACAGATGTTGCCGCCGTCGGTGAGCGAACAGGACCGACTGGCGAGGCAGGTGATCGAAGAGATTGCCGCGATGCTCAGCGAAGGGGTTCCACAGCTTGCCGAGGTGGCGGCGCGCCTTGGCATGGGAACCCGCACCTTGCAGCGTCGCCTTGCGGAAGGCGGGCGCAATTACCTGACGCTGGTCGGAACGGCGCAACGCCAGCTGGCGCATGAACTGGTGAAGGAATCCGGTTATTCGCTGTCCGAGATCGCCTTCCTCACCGGGTTTTCGGAACAGAGCGCCTTTACGCGCGCCTTCAAGAGGTGGGAAGGGCTGACGCCGGGCGCCTTCCGGCAGGAGCGCCGCGCATCCATGCATCCCGGATAGCGGGGGGCGTTCTTCCAATCAGACTTCAAGTCCGGCGGAGGCCACGCGCCGCGAAAACAATGACCGAGGATTGTGCGCCGCCCTTGTCGGGCGGGAAGCGCATGCGCATATCAATCCAAAGGATCGCCAGAGAAACGAATACAGACAGCAGCTCGAGAAAGCCGCCGATGGCGAGCATTCCGGCGGTATGTGGATGGAGTTTCTCGTGAAGCGCGGGGTCATTTGCCAGAAACGGGAATAATGTATTCGTGTCGGTTGATGTGCCGAGAGATCGAACTATATATCAGTTTATGCTGCAATAATATGATATGAGTGTGCGCAGGATTGGTTGAGAATTTAATTGCCGTATGAGAATGACTTGAGAGTCGCGTTTTTTTCTTGAGCCCGCCTTGTGCGACATATTGCCTTTCATACGCATGGCTCCTTAAGATCGGCGCTGGCTCGGGCTAGCGTCCCCCGTTCGGATCTTTTTGGAATCAGGAGGTGTTCGCATGTCGAATGACAACACAATCAAAAACCTGAACAAGGCGCTGCAAATGGAAATGGCTGCCGCGCATCAGTACCAGCTCAATGCCCAAAGGCTTGATGACTGGGGATTGGTAAAGCTTGCCAACCAGATGCGCGAAGAAATGCAGGAAGAGTTGGGACACTCGGATCGTTTTATTGAGAGAATTCTTTTCCTCAAAGGCGTTCCGGAGCTTGCGTTCCAGAAGTCTCCGATCCTTCACGACAGCCTCGTGGAACTTCTCAAGACCGATCTGGCCGATGAAGAAGATGCAATCTCGGTCTACACCAAGGCTTCTAAGGAAGCTTATGAAGTGGGTGATATCGGGACCAAGGCCCTGTTTGAGGAAATCGTCATCGACGAGGAAGGCCACAAGGCCTGGCTGGAACTTCAACTCGATCTGATCGAACGCCTCGGCGAGAAGACCTACAGCTCGAAACTGATCTCCGTCGGCAGCGATGCCGAAGGGGAAGGCTGACGTCCACCGGAGCCACGTGGCCGGAGTTCCGTCCGGACTGCGTGATGCCGGATCTTTGCCCGTTTACGACCGGCGTCTGGTTGGCCTTCCCGCCAACTGACGCCGGTTGAAACAACGAGTGAGCCGGGGCCTTTCGTCTGGCCGGTTCCCGTGCAGAGGTTTCGCCTTTCCGAGCCCGTCATTGCACGATGCAAGCTGACGGGCTGACAGGTAAGGTGATATCCATCAGGCATGATCGGGAATATCTCTTTCGCACTTGGCGGCATCGGCATGTTTCTTGTCGGGATGCTGCTTCTCACGACCGGCCTGAAGGGGCTTGCCGGTCGACAGGTGAGGTCTGTGCTGGCGCGTTTCACGCGCACGCCGCTGGGCGGCGCTGTGACCGGTGCATTGACCACCGCGCTGGTACAATCCTCCAGCGCAACGACGGTCACAGCCGTTGGTTTCGTCGCAGCCGGAATTCTCACCTTTTCACAGGCCATCGGGATAATCTTCGGCGCGAATGTCGGCACCACGGTCACGGGCTGGCTGGTTGCGACGCTCGGCTTCAAACTCGATCTCGCCAACGCCGCGCTGCCTCTGATTTTCATCGGGGCGCTGCTGCATCTTTCGGGCCGTCCGCGTCTGGTCTTCATCGGTCAGGCGCTCGCAGGGTTCAGCCTGCTGTTTGTCGGCATCGACTACATGAAGGACGGCCTCGCCTCATTCGAAGGGGTCGTCACTCCGTCCGACTTTCCATCCGACACGACCATCGGGCGTCTTCAGCTCGTCGGCCTGGGGCTTGTGATCACCATCATCACCCAATCCTCCAGCGTCGGGGTGGCGACGGCTCTCGCCGCACTCGGGGCGGGGGCGGTCAGCTTTCCGCAAGCCGCGGCGTTGGTGATCGGCATGGATGTGGGCACGACATTCACCGCGTTGCTGGCGACGGTCGGCGGCGGCGTCATGGCCCGGCGCACGGGGCTTGCCCATGTCCTCTACAACATGATCACCGCAGGGATGGCGTTCTTCCTGCTCACCCCGTTTACCGCCTTCGCGCTTCCGTTGATCGCGGATGACAGCGGGCAGATCGCGCTCGTGTCCTTTCACAGCTTCTTCAACGGGCTCGGCGTGATCGTGATGCTGCCATTGGCGCGCGTCTTCGCCAGACTGATCGAATGGCTTGTCCCCGACCGTGGCCTGCCGCTAACGCGCGGCCTCGATCCCGCCCTTTTGAAAGAGCCCAAGCTGGCCGCCGACCTCGCCGTCGCCACGCTGGAGCGCCTTAATACGGGCGTTTGCGATCATCTTGGCTGCGTTCTCGGAGCGGAGCCTCCGGCCGACACCAGGTGTTACAGCTTTGAGGAACTGGAGGCTGCGCTTGAGGAATTGCGTGCGTATCTGGACCGCATCCAGTTGCCGCGCGATCGCACCGATCTCTCCGCCACGATCAGCAGCGTTTTTCATGCGCTCGATCACCTGTCGCGGCTGCTCTATCGCAGCGCTCAGTCCGAACGTATCTCCGCGCTCGGCGGTACGCCCAGGCTTCGCCGGCTTCGTCGGTTGGTGATCTCCGGCGCGGTGCGGCAAGCCCGGCCCGGCGACAGGGGGGCAGCCGAAGCCTTTCTCAACCGCCTGCGCAAATTGATGAAAGATCAACGCAAGCATCCGCGCGACCGGGTTATCGAGGCGGCTGTATCCGGTGCGCTGGACGATAAAACGGCGCTGGACCGGCTCGACGCCCTGCGCTGGTTGCATCGAACTGCCTATCATCTGTGGCGCATTCGCTCGCATCTGAACGCCATTGAAATCGTTGCGCCCTCTTCCGTGCGTCAGGCGGAGGAATTGCGCGTGGATATCGAGCAGGATTGAGGACAGCGCGACGCCACTCATGGAAACGGCGCGGGAAAACAGGGCGACGCAAGGCAGTAAACCGAACTCCGAAGTCTCCGGTCAAGCGGAGGAAAGCCGGTCGTCAGGCCCGTCGAAAGCGATCGGCAGTCAGCATGCCCTTGCGGGAAGCGCGTCTTAAGCGTTTCATAGACTATCCGACTCGCGATCATTGAGAGTTGGCTGACGCAGGGACAAGGTGTCGATGTCCGCAATTGCCACGAGCGGAAAGGTCGTCGCAATCCGGGGCGCGGTGGTGGATATCGCCTTCGCAGCCGGAGCGTTGCCCGCCCTCAACGATGCCCTGATCATCAATGACCGGGAGCGCGGGGCCGTACTCGTTGAGGTAAAGGCCCACCTCGATACCTCCACCGTGCGCAGTATTGCCTTGCAGGCGACGACGGGGCTCAGACGCGGGAGCGACGTTACCCATTCCGGTCGCCCGCTGGAGGTTCCCGTCGGCACTGCCGTTCTCGGGCGATTGCTCGATATGGTGGGCAATGTCGGGGATGGCGGCGCGCCCTTGCCCGACGACCTGCCGAAACTGCCCATTCACCGCGCCCCGCCGGATTCCATCGACGAATACGAGAACACGGATCTTTTCCGGACGGGTATCAAGGTCATCGATCTGCTGACGCCGCTGGCGCGCGGCGGCAAGGCGGCGATGTTCGGCGGCGCGGGCGTCGGCAAGACCGTGCTGGTGATGGAACTGATCCACGCCATGGTGGCGGGGTATCAGGGAATTTCGGTCTTTGCGGGCGTCGGAGAGCGTTCGCGCGAAGGCCACGAGATGCTGAGCGACATGCGCGAAACTGGCGTGCTTGAGCGCACGGTTCTGGTTTACGGGCAAATGAACGAGCCACCCGGCGCGCGCTGGCGGGTGCCGATGACCGCGCTGACAATTGCTGAAGCTTTTCGCGACGAAGAACATCGCGACGTCCTCCTGCTCATGGACAATGTCTTCCGCTTCGTTCAGGCGGGCTCGGAAGTGTCGGGCCTTTTGGGGCGGATGCCGAGCCGGGTCGGTTACCAGCCGACACTGGCGAGCGAGGTCGCTGCCCTTCAGGAGCGCATCGCCACTGCCAACGGTCATTCGATCACCGCCATCGAGGCGGTCTATGTGCCCGCCGATGATTTCACCGATCCGGCGGTCACCACCATTGCGGGTCATGTCGATTCCATGGTGGTTCTGTCGCGGGGCATGGCGGCGGACGGCATGTATCCCGCCATTGATCCGATCGCCTCGTCCTCGATCCTGCTCGACCCGCTGATTGTGGGCAAGGAACATGAGCGGGTGGCCAACGAGGTCCGCCGCGCCATTGAGCATTACCGCGAATTGCAGGATGTGATCTCGCTGCTCGGCATGGAGGAACTGGGGCAGGAGGACCGCCTGCTCGTGGGTCGCGCCCGGCGGCTGCAACGTTTTCTGACCCAGCCCTTCACTGTGACGGAAGCGTTTACCGGCATTCCCGGTTGTTCGGTGCCGCTGGAAGACACCCTGAAGGGCTGCGCCGCGATCCTTTCCGGCGAGACCGACGACTGGAACGAAAGCTCGCTCTACATGATCGGCACGCTGGAGGAAGCCCGCGCCAAGGAAGACGCCGCCCGCAAGAGGGAGGCAGCCGAATGAGCGCGGGGCTTCATCTCACCGTCACCACGGCGATGGAGGTGCTTGTTGATGAGACGGGCGTCGCGTCCGTGCGCGCTGAGGATGAAAGCGGCGGGTTCGGCATTTTGCCGGGGCACACCGAATTTCTGACCGTGCTGCCCGCTTCCGTGATGCGTTGGCGCGATGCGCAAGGCGGCCAACATTTCTGCGCCTTGCGCGGGGGGATGCTGACGGTGCGCGGCGGACGCGAAGTGTCTGTCGCCTGCCGTGAGGGGCTTCTGGGCGATGACCTCCACAAGCTGGAAGCGGAAGTGGAAAAACTGCGTGCGGAGGAGGTAGACGCCGCCCGCAATGCGCGTGCCGCCGACATGCGGCTTCATGCGCAGGCCGTGCGCCAGTTGATGCGTTATCTGCGCCCCGGCGACACGGGCGGCTTCGACCATCCGCCCTCCATCTCCACCGGTCCCGATGCTGGTTCCGGAAAGGGAGGGGGCGAGGCATGACCGGCGAAGAGCGCGACCACATGGCCGAAGCTGCCCGGCGCTCCGCCAAACGCGACGAGATGCACCGGCAGGCGCCGGAACCCTCGCTCGGAAACCGGCTCGGTCAGATCGGAATTCTGGGCTGGGCCATCGTGATGCCGATGCTGCTCGGCGTCGTTCTTGGCCGCACCGCCGACCGGGCTTTCTCGACCGGCATTTTCTTCACCGCGCCCGCAATTCTGATCGGCGCGGTCATCGGCTTCTACTCCGCCTGGAAATGGATGCACCGCCAATGATGTCCCTGCTCGAACCCCTTCAGACACTCTCCCCCGTCGCAGGCGGCCTTCTTGGCCTGCTGCTGGGCCTTGTTGCGGGGCTGGCGCACTTCGCAAGTCTGAAGCGGGTGGTCGATCTTTATGCCGGGGGCGGGCCGATTGCGCGCACGGTGGCGCTGCACATCGCGCGCTTTGCATTGGTCATCGCCGTGCTGGTCCTGCTGGCGCTCATGGGGGCGCTGCCGCTTCTGGCCGGAGCGCTGGGCATCTTCATCGCGCGCGCACTCGTGCTGCGCTTCACGAGGGAGGCCGCGTGATGGAAAGCCCGCTCCTCATCCAGCCGCTTTTTCATGTCGGTCCGGTGCCGATCACTGCACCGGTGGTCATCACCTGGGTCCTGATGCTGGGGCTGGCCGTTGCCTGCAAGCTCGCCACGCAGCGCCTCAGCCTCATGCCCGGCAAAGTGCAGACGGTTCTTGAGCTTTTCGTCACCACCGTCGACGGCCAGGTCCGCGAGACGATGCAACTTCCTCCCGGGCCCTATCGGGCGCTGATCGGGACGATTTTTCTCTATGTGCTAGTGGCGAACTGGTCTTCGCTCATCCCCGGCATAGAGCCGCCCACCGCGCATTTGGAAACGGATGCCGCGCTCGCCCTCATCGTGTTCGCGGCAACCATCTGGTTCGGCATCTCCACGCGCGGGCTGAAGGGATATCTCTCCACCTTCGCCGAGCCCTCGTGGGTGATGATCCCGCTCAATCTGGTGGAGCAGATCACCCGCACTTTCTCCCTGGTCGTGCGCCTCTTCGGCAATGTGATGAGCGGCGTCTTCGTGGTCGGCATCATTCTGTCGCTTGCGGGGCTTCTCGTGCCCATCCCGCTGATGGCGCTCGATCTGCTGACCGGCGCGGTGCAAGCCTACATTTTCGCGGTACTCGCCACCGTCTTCATCGGAGCCGCAGCGGGCGAGGCTCCTCCTCAAGCCTCTCACAAGGAAAACCCAACCCCATGACGGACAATCTCATCCAGATCGTCAGCATCCTCGCGGCGGCCATCGCGGTCTCCTTCGGGGCCATCGGACCGGCGCTTGCGGAAGGGCGGGCGGTCGCGGCGGCCATGGACGCCATCGCCCGCCAGCCGGAAGCCGCGGGCACACTCTCGCGCACGCTTTTCGTCGGCCTCGCCATGATCGAGACCATGGCGATCTATACGCTGGTCATCGCGCTGCTCGTGCTCTTCGCCAATCCCTTCGTTCAATAGGAAGCGGTCCTCGTCATGCAACTGGACTGGTGGACACTGCTGCTTCAGACGGTCAACGTCCTGATCCTTTTGTGGATCCTGTCGCGTTTCCTGTTCCGTCCGGTCGCAAAGATCATCGCCGAGCGTCAGGCGGCGGCGAAAGCGGAATTCCAGCGCGCGAAGGATGAACACGCCAAGGCAGAGGCCGAGCGCGAGGCGCTGCGCAAACAGGCGGAGGACGCCGCCGCCAAGCGCGCGGAAATCCTCACCCGCGCCGAGGAGGAGGCCAAGGCCCAGCGGGAGGCGCTACTGCAAGCGGCGAACGCAGAGGCCGAAGCTGCACGAGACGCCACGCGCGGCGAGCTGGAACGAATGCGCGCCGGGCAGACGCAGGCATTGTCCGATGCTGCCAGCGCGCTCGCCATCGACATCTCCGCCCGGTTGCTCGAGCGTTTGCCCGATGAGGCGCGGATCACCGGCTTCATCAGGGGATTGGCGGCGGCCGTCGCCGATCTGCCCGAGACGACGCGCGAAGGGGTCGGCTCGGGCGGGCCGGTTCCGCTTCGCGCTGCACGGGCCTTGAGCGCGGAGGAAACCGCGCTTGTCACCACGCGCCTTGGTGAAGCGGTCGGTCATCCGGTCGATCTTGCCATCTCCGTCGATGAGAGCCTTCTCGCGGGGCTTGAACTCGATGCGCCGAAGGCTGTCGTTCGCAATCACCTGCGCGCCGATCTCGACCGCATCCGACAGGAGTTGTGCCGCCATGAGTGAGGGACAACCGCTCGCGCACTGGCTCGACAGGGGCCGCGCCAGACTGCAGCGCGCCGACCTCGGTCCCGACGCGCAAGCCATTGGCCGCGTGGTGCATCTTGCCGACGGCATTGCGCGGGTTTCCGGCCTGCCCGATGCCGCGCTGGGGGCTCTGCTGAACTTCGAGAACGGCCTGTCCGGGTTCGTGCAGACGCTTGATCGGGACACGCTTGAGGCGGTCATGCTCGATGACGCCGACACCATTGCGGCCGGAAGCCGGGTGACCGATACGGGCGAAGTTCTGCGGGTTCCCGTGGGCGAGGCGCTGCTGGGGAGGGTCGTCGACCCGCTCGGCCGCCCGCTCGATCAGGGGGCGGCGCTGGAGGATCTGGAGCGGCTCCCGGTCGAACGTCCGGCGCCTGCGATCATTGCCCGGGACAAGGTCTCCCATCCGGTTGAAACGGGCGTGCTCGTCGTCGACAGCCTGTTTGCGCTGGGGCGCGGCCAGCGCGAACTGATCCTCGGTGACAGGGCGACCGGCAAGACGGCGTTGGCCGTCGATACGATCATCAACCAGAAGGCCAGCGATATCGTCTGCGTCTACGTGGCGGTCGGCCAGCATACCACCGCCGTGGAACGCGTGATCGCGGCGGTGCGCGAGCATGGCGCGCCGGAACGCTGCATCTTTGTCGTCGGAGCCGCCGCAGCAGCACCCGGTTTGCAGTGGCTTGCGCCCTTTGCCGGCATGACAATGGCGGAGTATTTCCGCGACAGGGGCCAGCATGCGCTGATCGTGATCGACGATCTCACCCACCACGCCGCCACCCACCGCGAATTGTCTCTGCTCACCCGCGAGCCGCCCGGTCGCGAGGCTTATCCGGGCGACATCTTCTATCTCCACGCACGTCTTCTGGAGCGGGCGGCAAAGCTCAGTGAGGAGGAGGGCGGCGGTTCACTGACGGCGCTTCCCATCGCGGAGACAGATGCGGGCAATCTCTCTGCCTATATCCCGACCAATCTTATCTCGATCACCGACGGCCAGATCGCGCTCAGCACCCGCCTTTTCGCCGCCGGTCAGCGCCCTGCCGTGGATGTGGGACTGAGCGTCAGCCGCGTGGGCGGCAAGGCGCAGAGCCCGGCGTTGCGCGGGGTTTCGGGCCGGATCCGTCTGGAATACGCCCAGTTTCAGGAACTGGAAATGTTCACCCGCTTCGGGGGCATCACCAACCCACGCGTTCAGGGTCAGATCACCCGCGGCGAACGCATCCGCGCGCTGCTGACCCAGCCCCGTTTCGCAAACCTGCGCGGTGTCGATCAGGTGGCCCTTCTGGCAGCGCTCGATGAGGGCGTGCTCGACGTCATCCCCGTCTCCAGGCTCGACAATCTCCGTCACGCCTTGCCTGCGTGGCTGAACGCCCATGCGTCGGAAATCGTTGCGAGCGTGACGGAAACCGGCGAACTCGGCGATGAAGATCGCGCACGGCTCAGCGCGATGGTCGCCGATCTCGCGCATACGATCATGCCGGGGGATGCGGGCTCATGACCGGGCGGCTGGCGCATGTCGAGGCGCGGATCGAGACCGTCGGCAAACTCTCGGCAGTCATCAACGCCATGCGGGGCATTGCCGCCTCGCGGGCGCAGGAAGCCCGCGGGCATCTGGACAGTATCCGCACTTACGCCATGACCATCGGTGCAGGCATCGGGCAGGCCCTTGCCTGCTTGCCACAGGATAGCGCGCCGCCTGCTCATCAAGATGTCGGTGGGGGAGAGGCGGTTATCGTTCTATGCGCCGAGCAAGGCTTTGCGGGCGTCTTCAGCCACAGGGCTCTCGATGCCGCGACGCTCACGCCGCGCATTCCCTCGGATACGCGGCGCGATCTTCTCGTTGTGGGCAGCCGGGGGATAGGTGCGGCGGAGGAAAAGGGGCTGACGATCTCCTGGTCCACGCCGATGATTTCCCACCCTTCGCAGACCGGCGCTCTGGCCGGGCGGATCACCGAGGCGATCTATGAACGTCTGGCGAGCGGCGAGATTTCGCAAGTTTCCGTCGTCCACACGGTGCCGGGACCCGGCGGAACGGGCGATATACTCACCAAGCGCCTCGTGCCCTTCGATTTCTCGCGCTTTGACGTTGCCCGCGAAACCATCGAACCGCGTCTGACGCTGCCGCCGGATCGGTTGTTCACTCAATTGGCGGAAGAGTATGTCTTCGCCGAACTGAGCGAAGCGGTGATGTTGTCGTTTGCGGCCGAAAACGAAGCCCGCATCCGGGCCATGCTTGCGGCCCATGAAAATGTCTCGCAGACGCTGGAAGAACTCATCGCCAGTTCGCGTCGGCTACGGCAGGAAGAAATCACCAACGAGATCATCGAACTCGCATCCGGAGGCGCGCAATCGGATTCCGCCTGAAGCATGCGAGGTTCCCCGGTTCCTCGTGTTTGGCTTTCCACAACAAAAACGAGTGGCGATGGGGCGGTTCAAGCCAGAGTTTGAATCGATGCCGGCTTCGGGCTGATGGCTGCGTGCTTCTCGACCTGTGTGGGGCCGCCTTGCCGGTGTTCGATGCATGCGGCGCGGGATGGCGCGCAAGCGCCTGGACGCATCCTCGTTCGTGCAGGCCAACATGGCGACGATCCTATTGTTTTCCGAAAGTTGGGTCGATCCTCGGCAGGTATTGGCAAGGGGGCCGCGCCGCCATCTTTGCCCGCATGGACGCGACCGGCTGCGAGGCGCCCGCTTGCGGTGATCGGTATCGTGTTGATTACGATGCGGCAGGTTCTTGAGGGCGGCTGAAGATACCCGGAGGATCGCATCGGGTGGTTGTGGGTTCTCACTCTTTCGCTTCAGGGGGCGGAGTCCGGTTGAAATGCCTGTCCGATTGACGAATGATCGCGAGATTGCCAATGACACGCGGCGCGCCTTGCCGGATCTGGCGCCAGCCGGTGGGGAGGGGATTGATGACCGGAGCAGTCGCACGACGTGCCGAGGGGCACGTAGTCTGTGCCTTGAGATTCGTCGGGGCCTTGAGACTGGTTGGGGCTTTGATACTGGTCGGAGGAGCCCTGACGCTGACGGGACGGGCGCTCCTGCCGGTCGCCGCGGATGCCGCGGAAATTGCGTCCGACCGCCCGGTTACCATGACATCTCGTCCGTTCGCGCCGCGCTCGCCCGGCTATGAGACGGTCTTCCGGCGTGTCGAGGCATGGACCCACGGCATCGACAAGCCGGTAGAGCTGTCGATGAAGGACATGTGGCCGCCGTTCTGGGAGGGGCGCAGCCTGACGACCGGCGATATCGACCATGACGGCGATCTCGATCTGGTGATCGCCTCCACCGAGCGCGGTGTCTATATCTATGAAAACGACGGCAAAGGCGGATTTACCCGGTCGCCTCACGATGTCGGACCGGTCTCCGACCTCGACGTCTTCAACGCCGCGCTGGTCGATATCGACAATGACGGCTGGCTCGATTTGTTTCTCGCCACTTACATGGACGGCAACTACGTCGTCCACAATCGGGAAGGCGTTTTCGTCACCGACGCGCCGCAACGGGTCGCCAATCGCGACGATGCGATGCTGTCGATTTCCCTGAGCTTCGCCGACGTCGATCGCGACGGCGATCTGGACGCCGCCCTGGGGAACTGGACTGCCGGCTGGTACAGGCGCATCCCGGGTGAGGAATCGCGCAATCGCGTGGTCTTCAACGACAACGGCAAGATGGATGGTAGCCATTTCGCCGAGTTGCCGGGGTTGCCGGGCGAAACGCTGGTCATTCTGCTCAGCGATATCGACCTGAACGGCACCGCCGACCTGCTGGTCGGCAATGATTTCGAAATGCCGGATTACGTCTATCTAGGCGACGGGAAGGGCGGCTTTACCGCCATCACCCGGGCCGATGAGATGATCCCGCACACAACCACCACCACGATGGCGATCAAGACGGCGGATCTGCACAATGACGGGACGCCGGAAATTTTCTTCGCCCAGATCGCCGGACGGTCGTCGCTCGTGTCGGAGCGGCTGAAAATGCAGCCCCTGTCGGAATATTGCGACGGTATCGAAGACGCCGCGTCCAAGGCGCTCTGCATCCGCAACATGGGCATCAAGACCTGGTACAAATCCGGCAACCGGTTCGATCCGACCTATGCAGAGAAGTGTCAGGAGCTTACCGGCGCGCTGCAGGCCGAATGCAAGGCGATGCTGGTCAAGGATCTGGCGATCCAGAAACAGGATCCGACGATCTGCGCCCTGATCCCGGCCGACCAGAAAACCACGCGCGCCTTCTGCGACGTCCATTTCAAGCCCTGGAAGTTGCCGCAGCAGGCGGATTTCGACACCACGATCCCTCAGATCATGCGCACGAACGTCCTGCTGACCCTGAAGGACGGCGCCTATACCGACACCGCTCCGGACGAGGGGCTGGAGATCGGCGGCTGGTCCTGGGATACGAAGATCGCCGATTTCGACAATGACGGCCTGCAGGACGTCTATGTGGTCAACGGGACGTGGGTGCCGAACGAGGTCAGTCCGTCCAATCTGTTCTACCGCAACATGGGCGACGGAACCTTCACCGAGTCATCCGGCCCCTTCGGGCTGGAAGACTATCTGATGACCGCCAGCGCCGTGGCCTTCGACATGGATCACGACGGCGATCTCGATATCATCACCCAGCCGGTCAACGGCCCGGTCTCGCTGTTCGTCAACGGGTCGCAATCCGGCAATGCCATCGAGTTCGAGCTGAGCGACGCCAAAGGCAACAGCCACGGGCTGGGGGCGCGGCTGGTCGCCGAATTGCCTGACGGCACGCGGATGATGCGGGAGGTGCAATCGGGCGGCGGCTTCATGTCATTCGATGCGCCGGTGGTCCATTTCGGCCTTGGCGAGGCAGCTGAAATCACGCGCCTCTCCGTCCATTGGGCGGACGGCGGAAAGACTGAAATCACCGGTTCCATTGCGGCCGGTGCCAGCTATCGCATTACCCGCAACTGACGGGAAATTGGTTTCAAATCAGAGGTGCCCGATGTTTTCCGTTCGAGCAAAACTGCACGCGTGTCTGCTGTCGTTGGCTCTGGTCACCCCGGCCATGGCTCTCGATTTGCCGGATCCATTGACGCTTGACGATTTTATCCAGTTCGAGCCGGCGCAGGTGAAACTCGGCCAATTGCTGTTTTACGACAAGATTCTGTCCGGCAATCGGAACATCGAATGCGCCACCTGTCATCATCAGAAATTCCACGGTGGCGACGGCGTGAGCCTTGGCATCGGCGAGGGAGGGGCCGGGCTCGGGATGGATCGCACCGGCGGAGCCGGGCACGACAAGATCCTCGAACGCGTTCCGCGCAATGCGCCGAGCTTGTGGAACCTGGGCCACAAGGATGTCCGGGTCATGTTTCTGGACGGGCGGGTCTCGGTCTCCAACGATTACGGCAACGGTTTCAGAACACCGGCCTGGATCTTTCTGCCCAAGGGGCTGAATTCCGTGCTGGCTGCTCAAGTCCTGTTCCCGATGGCTTCGGAAATCGAAATGGCCGGACAGCCCGGCGAAAACCCGATTGCCGGGGCCGCTTTCGAAGGCGCGCATTATGTCTGGCCGCTGGTCGTCGACCGCATCCGCAATATCGAGCCTTACGTCCAGATGTTCATCGACGCCTTCGACAATGTGAATGAGGCGTCCGACATCACGATCGTCGAAATCGCGAATGCCATTGCCGCCTTCGAGGGAACCGAATACCGGAACTTCGATAGCCCGTTCGACAAATACCTTGAGGGTGACAAGACGGCTCTGAACGATGCAGAAAAGCGCGGGATGACGTTGTTTTACGGCAAGGCGCGCTGTTCCAGCTGCCATTCGGGGCCGCTTATGTCGGATCAGAGCTTTCGGGCGCTGGCGCTGCCGCCGTTCGGTCCGGGACGAACCTTGCTGAACGATCCGATTTCCCGCGATGTGGGGCGGGTGGCCGTATCGGATGTGCCGGAGGATGCCTACCGCTTCCGCGTGCCGTTCCTGCGTAACATCGCGCTGACGGCGCCCTATGGCCACAATGGCGCCATGCCGACGCTTGAGGCGATGGTCCGCCACCACTTCTTCCCGCTCGAAAGCAACGCCCAATGGCGCGCGAAGATGGCGATGCTGCCGTCGGTCACATGGCTTGCCTCCAGTGACTTCGCGCTGCTTGACAACAAGGTGGAGAACAATCGGATCCTGTCCAGGATCGATATAGATCTGCCGCCCGCCACGGACACCGAAATCGCCGATATCGTTGCATTTCTGAATGCGCTGACCGGTGAAACCGCGCTCAAGCGCCCGTTGGGTCGTCCCGAAACGGTGCCCAGCGGCTTGCCCGTCGACTAGGGCTGCCGGTGCTGTCTTGGATGCGATGTTATGGGTGCGTTCTACACCCACCTTTCGGCGATTGCGTCGGGCTGGGCCGAATTGCCCAATGCCGGTCGGGGGCAGATGACATTCGCCTGTCGCATCGGGGAAGAACCTCCGCGCACGATAATCGCGAGACCTCTCCAACAGGCTGCTAGAGCCCGTATTGATACTTGACCCGAAGATCGAGCCGGAGAGGTGCTGTGCCAAGGATCGGGGGGCGGGGGACGGCTCCGCTGGCGGCACGTGCCGCGTTTTGAGCATCCCGGTCCAGCGCTGCATTGCCGGAACTCTGCAGGAGGTGGACATCGGTGAAACCGCCGCTTGCGTCTATCGCCAGGGAAATGCGTGCGTTGCCGATGGCAGAGCCGCCGACTGCCGTCATGCGCCGGGCGTGGACGGCGTCGGAGACCGCTTCCAGATAGGCGGCGAGTGCCTGGCGGCGGCGGTCGGCCCGGTTTTCCCGGCTTTCCTGCGGCGGCCCCGCCTCTTCAAGCGTCATTGGTGCGGCGAGGCTGACAGCCGCGGCGGGCGGCGTGAAATCGACGACGATCATGTCGTTCGAACCGGTATCGAGCGACGGGGTCGTGATGCCCTTGAAAACAAGCCAGTGAACGGCGAGCGAAATGGCAATCGCCGCGGCGATGCGTTCGCTGTCCGTCATGGTTGCACGTCCGGCTGCAAGGCCTGAACCGGGGCGGGACGCGTGGCAATGACGAGGCGGTCGCCGCCGTTGTCGCGTATCGCGCCGATTGTTGTGAGGAACATGCCGACCGAGGCCTTGCGGTCGGCCTTGAGAACGATCTGCATGCCGCCCGGCGTTTCCTTGGCGGCGCGCACCTTGAACCCGAGTTCGCGCAGATCGATAGCTTCGGTATCGGCGAGAAGGCTACCGTCGGCGGCCAGGACGACTTCCAGAGAGCGCCCGGCAAAGGTGCGTGAATGTTCGGACTTCGGCAGGTTCATCTCCACGCCGTGCGTGGTGAAGGCGGCGGCGATGACGAAGAAGATCAGCAGAATGAAAACGACGTCGAGGATCGGTGTGACGTCGGGAAGACCTGCCTGCCGACCCTTGCTTTTCAGCGCGATCATGCCGGTTCGTCCCCTGGCGCGGCATCGGCCATCAGCACGCGATTGGCGAGCCGGGCGAGGGCGAAGTTCACATGGTCCTCCCGGCGCAGGAAGCCGCTTTGTGCGATCACTGCGGGAATGGCGATCAGGAGCCCGGTCGCGGTTGTCAGCAATGCCTGCCAGATGCCGTCGGCAAGCATGGTCATGTCGATGGCGCCGCTTGCTGCTGAAAGGCGCGAGAAGGTCTGGATCATGCCGATCACCGTGCCGAGAAGGCCGAGCAGCGGCGCCACACGGGCCGCCATGCCGAGGACGCCGATGCGCCGGTCGAGCCCGCGGACGATCTCCTCGATTGCGATGGCCGCCAGTCCCTCGCGGGTTTTCTTCGTTCCGTCGCCGAACAACGCTTCGAAAAGCGGGCGAAGGGTCGGCCTGAGTTCAAGCGCGGCTGCAAGCGTCTCTTTTGTCGCCTCGCCGCGGCCAGCTGCGACGAGGCGGCTTTCAAGTTCCGGGTCGACGAGCGGCTGGGTGGTGAACACCAGAAGCCGGTCGAGAATGACCGCGACGACCAGAACGGAAATCGCGATCAGCGGCCACATGACGAGGCCGCCCTCTTCAATGAGTTGCATGTGCGGACGTCTCTGTCAGTTGAGCCCAGTGGGCGCTTTGCTCCGGACTGTCCACCCCCTTGCCGATGACGATCAGGAAGGGCGGTTCGGTGATGGTGCGTTCCGGCATGACGAATTCGGCGTGTCCGGGCACGAATTGCAGGATCCTGAGATCCGGATCCCCCTCGAGCCGCACGACGCCCTTGATGCGCTCCACGGATTTCGGGCACTCGACCAGAAGGCGGGTCAGAACGTCACCGTCGACAGCCTCGGGCAACGTGAGTTTCAGATACCCGAAGCCTTCGCCGAGATGGGACGAGTGGTCCGAATGGTCGTGATGGTGATGATCGTGATGATGATCCTCCTCGCATTCTCCTCCGCAGCAGCCGCAGCAGTGACCGGGATCATGGTCATGATGTGCGTGGTGGGAGTGGTCGTGCCCCTCATGGCCGCAACAACAATGGCCTTCCTCCGGGGCGGTTTCTTCCGGTTCGGCAAGGAGCCGCTTGAAGCCGGTCTCGAGCAGTTTGGGATTGACCCGGCCCTGACAAGCCTCGATGACGCGGGCGTCCGGACTGACCTGAGCGAGCTTGTCACGGATCGCGGAAAGCGTCGCCTCGTCGGCGAGGTCGCATTTGTTGAGGATCAGCGTGTCCGCGGCCGCGATTTGACCGGCGGCGATGTCGGAGGTGGAGAGTGTCTCGTGGAACCGGCTTGCATCAATGATGGTGACGACGGCATCGAGGCGGACGAGATGATCGAGGTCCTTCAGTTCTTCCACCATGTTGAGCGGGTTGGCGAGCCCGGTGGTCTCAAGGACGATGACATCCGGGCGGTAACGGTCGCGCAATGTGCGGATCGCAGGCTCAAGCGCGCCTGACAGGGTGCAACACACGCATCCCGCATCGACTTCGATCACGGAATCGTCGCCTTCCAGCAGCATCGCATCGACGCCCGTTTCGCCCAGCTCGTTCTGGATCACGGTGACGAGTTCGTTGTGCCCGGTGTGATATTCGATGAACTGGTTGAGGAAGGTCGTCTTGCCGGAGCCGAGGAAGCCCGACAGCAGGGTCAGGCCGGGTCTGTCATTCGGATCATCGGGGCGCTCTCGCACCGGGGCTACCGAGATCGGGTCCCGTCGGTAGATCTCGAGGTCCGCCTTATCGGGGCGTGGGGCGGCCTTTTCGGGAGCCAGTGCCGGGGCAAAGTCGGACACCTCACCCCATATGAGGCAATCGGTATCGCGTGAGGCATCGCGGGCTGCCATGGCCGTGAGCATGCCGTCGAGGCCGAGGCGAAGGGAATGCGAGGGAGCCTCGAAGCTCTCCACGAAGCTGGGGGAAACGCCGGTCGCAACCCTCAGCCCTGCGGCAAGGGTTGCAAAAAGATCGCGCGCCAGCGCAAAGGCCGGAAGATCCTCATCGGCGCCGTCCGGTGTGATCAGCCAGCCTCCGCCGGGTGCGGGGACGCCCGCCTCGATCAGAACGCGGCGTCGACGTTCGCCGGTCAGGGACAATCCGATGCCCGTGCCGTCCGGTGCAACGGCGACCCGCAAGGCCGCAATGGTGAAGGCCGCATGGAGTTCGTCGTGGAGGGGGAAGTCGCGCAGGCGTGTCTGGGTGTCGTCGTTGCTGGCGAGGATCGCGGAGTGGAGCGCGAAATCGTCCAGCAACGGATCATCTTTCGAGGGGAAATAGCAGAGTGCGTAGTCGACGACACGGGGCGTGCCCTCGGCATCGTTACGCGTCGGGATCAGGCCGTAGACACCGGCCTGTCTTTCCAGACGGCAGGTGAAGGCGCGCGGATCGCTGTCGCACTGGCAAAGGCCGAGCCAGCCTTCCGCACGGCGAAACCGGGCATTCATGCAGGCGGCCGTCATCCAGGTGCGCGGCAGGTCCGACAGGGCGTCCGGGGTGAGGCCGCGAGGGCCGGAGGGGCCGAACAGGCGTGAGAAGGGCGACAGGGCGGTCATGGCAAACCTCCGCAGGAGGAAAAAGACGGGCGTTGAGAGGCCGGGGAAGGGCCGCACCGTGAGGCGCGACCCCCGTCGGCAATGGCGAACACCTAGAAGATGATGGTGTCGCCATTTCCGAGATAGTCGGGTGAGGAGGTCCTGAAGCGGGCCGTGCCCTTGATCACCGGGTAGCCGGCCTCGACGAATTTCTTCGCCGTCAGGTGGCCGGTGCAGTGGTTGCATCCGACTTTCTCGAAGTCCCACTTGCCGAGCGAGATGACGAGGTCGTCATATTTCGGGTCCCAGTCTTCGAACGGCGAGATGTGGAGCCCGCCGTAGATGCCGTAGAAGCGGTCGTTGTCGTATTTCAGCTTCTCATAGGCGGTGCTGGTCATCTGCAGGATGCCCTGGTGATTGCATCCCGAGATCAGCACCAGACCCTTGTCCTTCACGTTGAAGGCCAGCGAGACCTCGCCGTAGACGCGGGTAATGATGGGCACGTTGAACTTGATCGCCATCATTCCGGGACGGATCTGGGTCAGTTCCTTTTCAATGACCTTGAGATCGCCCTCGTAGCCACTGTCCTTGATGTACTGCATGCCCTCCTTGTAAAAGCCGTCATGGGCGTAGGTCGGGATCTTGTTGTTGTATTTCATGACCACCGGGAAGCCCCAGAAATGGTCAAAATGCTCGTGGCTCAGGATCAGGGCCTCGATCTCGTTCGCGGCGAGCATCTGGTCGATGGCCTCGCGCTTGAAGCTCTGATCCATCCAGTCATAGGACCAGCCGGCATCAAGCAGGTACTTGTGCTTGGAGCCGTCCAGATCCTCGACCTCGATGAGGCACGAATAGCCGCCGGGATTTTCCGGATGAAGCGACAGCTTCGTCTGGGTGGCCCAGGCAGCTTCGAGGTCGTGGGGGATCATCTTGCGGATGGAGTTGATGCCATCCTCATAGGATCCGTTGGCGACGCCCTTGCCGTTTCCGAAGGGCGGCCAGTTGATTGAGTACTGGTCGACCAGCAGGCCGCCTGCGGCGTGGATGTCGCCGACGAGATGGGCGTTGTTGAACCAGCTCGTTTCGGAAATCGACGTCACCTTGACGCTTCGGCAGGCGCCGAAATCCGCTTGCTTGCGTTCCACTTTGGGCATCCGGCTGTAGGCGCTGGGCGAGTAGGAATATGCGCCCATGCCCAGCAGAGCACCGCCGATTGCACCGGTGGCGGCGCCTTTTACGAAATCGCGCCGGTTCGGAGTATGTTGTTCGGTCATGATGGTGTTCCTCGCGAGCCCTATTTGATGATCGTCACGGTCTGACCGATCCATGGAAGGATGGCGATGACGACGACATAGGCGGCGACGCCACCGACAACACCCGCGATGAGGCCCTTGCCGAAGTTCGGCGTCCAGCGGACGTCGTGAGCAACGACCTCGTCACGTGTTTCCTCCAGTTCTTCGGCAGTCTTGGGAACGGCCTTCCAGCCCGGCCATCCGTCCATGAACCACATGTTGATCAGGAAGATGTTGATCAGCCAGATCGTCGGGATCATCGGGAACTGCTGGGGATGGGAGAACCCCTTCTGGGTGCCGAGGAAGAGGTGGGCAGTCTTGTAGTAGACGATGTAGATGGCTGCGCCGATCGCCAGGCTGATGACCGTGCGCAGGAACACGTTCACCGGGCGGCTGAACTTGGTCGGCCAGTTGTCGCAATAGAACGACAGGAACAGGACGCCCACGAGCCAGAAGATCGCGGTTTCGCCGACATGGAGCCAACGCCAGTCGGGAGCCATTTCGCGCCGCGTGCCGCGGATCGTTTCACCCCAGACGAGATCCTGCGCGTAGTACAGGAAGAAGCACATGCACAGGGCGACGAGGATGATGCCGAAGAAGGATGCGGTGCGACGAAGGACATCGTTCTGGATCAGGTTGAAGGGATAACGCTGCCAGATGCTTTCGTAGACCCAGACGACCACCGTGCAGCACATGATCCAGGCGATGTGGAAGTTACCCGAAACGGTGTTGGCGAAGTTCTCCCAATAGGGCGGGGTGATCGCCGTGTACTGCTGCCAGGGATAGAACAGGATCGCCATGTGCGAATGCATCGTCACCAGGAAGACGATCATCGACAGGAAGAAGGTGACGATCGCGATGGTGATGCCGCGGGTCGGCTGAGGCAGGTTCTGCCAGGGCGCGTTCTCGCAGGCGACGACCCAGCTCGGCGACAGCCAGGAGGCGATCGCAGCGAACATCATGATCGCTTCCGCCGAATACTCGATGGAGTAGAAGTCGGTGAGACCCATCGCCATCAGGCTTTCGGAATTGAAGTAGGCGATGCCCAGGTTGCCGAGGAACTCGATAAAGAACCCCTTGATGAGCAGCACCATGGCCGCGACGCTGACCGCAGTCAGGACAGTTCCCTTGATGAGGGGATGAGTCTTGTTGAGCCAGGTGCGTTTGAAAGGCCAGAAATCGAAGATGTAGGCGACCCAGATGAACAGGATCAGCAACCACCGGCAGACCATGTAGCCGACATAGGGAGTGTACATCCGCATGATGCCGCGGGGATCCTGGAAGATCCACCATGTGGCATAGAAAAATACGCCTATCATCAACGTGTTAACGATAGCGGGGATAGGCCCTCGCCAGCGTTTGACGAGCTTGCGGCTGTCGAGGTAGCTTACGGTCTGATTGTCCACTTTCATGGATCAACCCTCCTTTATTGTGGATGGTCCGGTGCGGGGGGACGACTTGCCGGTCCGGCCCCCGCACCTCTCTATTCCTTTCAGATTGTCAGATATTCACGGCGCTCCCTTCTTCGTGGTTGAACAACTCGTACAGCCGTTCAGGGTCCATCGTGGCCGGATCTATTCCCGCAGCCATTGCTGCGCGGAACAGGCGGTCCCGACTTTCACGTTCATCCTGTTCGCTCATGACGGACGATTCGCCGTTGTCGGCGGTTAGGCGTCCGAAGAGAAAATCGCGTCTGTTCATTAGCTCTTGCTCCTGGTGTCGGGTGACGCCTTTGAGGAAAAGCCGAGGAGATTGGCAAACGCGTCGAGATAGTTGCTCGCGAGAGCCCTCGCGCGCTCGCGGTCATGGTTCTGGACCGCCTGAAGAAGCCCCACGTGGATCGGGAAGAAGGCGTCGATACGCGGTTGATCCAGCCTGCCGAGTGTCGTGCGGAACCGGTCGTTGCAATCGATCTCGCGCAACAGAAGTGCGACATAAGGATTGCCGGCGAGATCGACGAAGATGTTGATGAAGAGAAGAAAGATCTGCGCCGTCAGGGTTCCGTCTCGGTGAACGAGAGCCCGCCCGAGGCGCGCTGTCAGGTCCTGGAGGGCTTGCGCGGTTTCCGGTGTGCAGCGTTCGGCGGCGCTAACCGCCAATTGGGGGAAGAGGAAGTCAAGGGCTTCGAGAGCGTTAATCGGGGCCGCGTTTTTGCGAAGGGATTCCCAAGTGATTGCCGACGCGGTGCGCAGATAACAGCCGCTGCGTCCGCGGATTTCGATGTGGCCGGCGGCGGCAAGGGAGATAAGGCTTTCACGAACCGTGTTGCGGCTAACGGAAAGCCGCTCAGCGAGATTGCGCTCGCTTGGCAGTCTGTCACCTTCTTTCAGGTGCAGGGTGTCGATCACGGTCAGCAGACTGTCGAGACACGGGTGCGCCATCATTGTTGCCCTTCTGGTCCAACCAAATTCCCGATGATCGGGGCAGTGCGGGGCTTCTTTATTAACGGCTAGACCACAGATGGTGCGTGCCGCAACGTTGAATTGCAAACTGGTCGGGCCAATTGAAACCTAAAACTCAACTTTAGTTGGTTGTGACCGGTAAGGTGCCGATATATATGGAATATTCGGGCCCTTCTCTTGCTTGCGTATTGTTGGACCAGATTGTCGCAGAGCCTCAATCGGGGAATTGTTCCGTTGCTGAGGCGCTGTATCGACTAATCGATTGAAGGCAGGGGCGCGCGACTTGCGCGAAAATGAGCCGCCATTTTCCGGGGTGGGGTGGCTCGCAGCTAGCCGTTTTATTGATATTTCTATCGGGTATTGGGCGCACGCTGGCCGCTCAGTGCGGGGTCGTCTGTTGGGTCAGATCGCCGACAACACGCGACAGGTGGGGCCAGATGCTTTCGGCAAGCGCCAGATAGGGGACGACATCGTCGGATGCAAAGGCATTGGGCGTTGTCGAGCAGAAGATCATGACATCGCGCAGAACGTGTTCGTAGTAGAAGGGAACTGCGAAATAGGAGCGGATGCCGCAGGGAATGAACAGCGCCCAGTCGATCGGCTTTATGCTCTTTGAGGTGTCGGAAACGATCAGGTGATCGAGATTGTAGAGATCGATGTTCTCGGCAATCGAACCGGTATAGGAATGCGTGTGGTTCTCGTACAGGTTATTGAACGGAGCACCGACACCGGTGACCACCACCTGGCCTCGCGATATGAAGATCTGAGACATGAGCGCAGCGTCGACCCGGCCGGTTTCCGGCTGGCAGTCCACAATGACGTTCAACAGATCATCGAGGCTCGCAGCCGCTGCGAGCCGGCGTTCGCAATCCTTGGGCAATGCCGGGCGACGGAAGGCATCGGTCGGGGGCGCATGAACCCGGGGTGTCAGCGAGAACCACAAGAGGTGCCGCCCGTCGCGATCATAGGCGCGCACCCGGGCCGTGCAGGTCAACGTGTCTCCGGTCGTGGTACGGATTTCGACAAGTCCGTTCCAGCTCAGATCGAAGAGGAGGCGTTCGTAGATGTCGCGCAGGTACGCTTCGGCGTTTGCCCCCAGAAGGTCAGCCAGCGAAATGCTTCGGCCTCCGGGGTCGATGCCCAGACGCCTGCGTGCCGCGCCATTCGTCGCGACCACCTCGCCGCTGCCGACGTGGACCATGAAGACCGGGTTGGAGAACAGTTCCAGATGTTCCGCCAGTCCCGCGTGCGAACCGCGTCTGAGAATGGCGTTCGCCAGCGATGTGCAGTCGGCGAGGAGCCCGATGTAACAGAAGCTGCGTTCCGGATCGGGGGAGCCGAGAATGTAGAGCCAGCGCATGACGCCGTCGCGACCGCGGGCGCGCAACACTTCGGAGACCGGCTGGTTCTGATGCAGTCGCTTCTGGAAGCGCGCGAACACGGATCGGTCGTCTGCGGCGAGCATCCTTTCCGCAGCTGTGGCGTCCTGAAGGAGTTGCCCCACACCTTCCTCCAGCCCCGGAATGACATGATCGTTGAGGAAATCGATCTCGTTCTTGACGAGATCCGCGCGCCAGATCACCGCCGGAAGCGGGGTGTCGCCTTCCGAAGAAAAGCTTTGCAGCAGGAAGTCGAAGGTGGAGTCGTTGATGTGGGACGGCTTGTCCATGTCGGGTCCACTCGCGCTGGCGTGCTTTCTATGTTGGATCGGGAACGCCGGCTGTCAACTTGGACATGCCCGGTGGTCCAACCAGAGCGGCGCGATCTGCGTTTCAGGACATCGCTAGTCTGTCAGTATGATCGGTGAGGTGGATTGACGCCGGGACGTATTGCGAGGGGGAATCTCGAATGCAACCGTGGTCATTCGGGGCCGTGTTGGGCGAAATGGAGGAGCTTGTGCCTCCGATACGCGAATTAGGGAAAGTCCGATCTGAGATATCGGTGTCGAAGCGATCCGGACACTGATTATCATCGGCCACGTCTTCCATCCGCCCGACGGGGCTGAGGGACCTGCAATTTCACACCACGGATATGACGGTGACCGCAAAATGATCGAGCTTAGAGCGCGGTATCTGTTTGTCGTACTGCTGGCGTTGGTGAGCTTTTATCCATGTCAGGCGTCCGAGCTTGGGGAAAACTATCTTTCTCGGCTTGCCCGTATTCATCGCATTCCGGGTAACGGCGATGAAAAGCTGCTGGTCCTGATCAGCGACACCTCGACCGAACTGGCAAGGGACTGGTCCCCTCAATTGGCAAGGGAACTTGCCCGCGTATTCAACGAACTCCTGAACGTTAATCAGAATTTCTTTCTGGTCGAGCTTCTCGGGCCGGTGCTTGAGACGCGGGCCGAGCAGTTCAGCCCGATCCTCGATAAAGCCCTGTCAGACACCAACAAGAAGCTCTACAGGGAGCTTATCGAAATGGACGAAAACGAAGAGAAGCAGGGAAACGGTTAGACGATCCGTCCTGCCAGATATTCGAAACATCGAGCGCCCACTGACGATGTCGACCTGTAGCGCCCCCCGGAGCGGCTCAGTACCGGCCGGAACGGTAACGCTGCAACACGGCCTGTCTGATGCCGTCGACTTTGATGTCGCCGACGGCATAGAGATTGCCGTTGTCGGACAGGGCGAGATCTTCGAGACGCAGATTGCCCGACGCCCGTATCTGTCGCAGCGGCGCACCCGCGCTATCGACGATCAGGATGGCGGAAAGCGGGTGACCGCCACTGACTTCGCGCAGCAACAGGGCGAAACGCCCATCCGGGAGCGGTGCGATCCTGGTCACCTTCAGTCCTGCGCCGGGGAATTCGCCGCCACGGACGAATGTTCGGCGGTGCATCTCCCCATCCGCCGTTTCGATCAGGAGCAGCACGTCGGCGCGCATATCGGTCGTCCGCGTCTTGCCGTCGCTGTTGATCCTGTATTTCTGCGGGCCCGCCAGTTTTGCGACCATGGTTGCGGCTGAGGCGGTGACGCCGGTGGCAGGGTTATGGGCGCTCGCTGTCAATTCGAAGCGGTTGTAGACATATCGGTCGCTGTCCTTCTCGGGCAGTAGCCTCTTGGCGTTGGTTATCCTGGTTTTGACCTTTGTAATGATCTGCAAGCCATCGCCGCTGCCTTCGAAGGGGATGCGGGTGAAGATGAGGCCGCCCCAGTTGTCGTCGGTTTCGCCGCCGAGATCGATCCGCGGGGAGGTGTTGCCGTCTTCGGCGACGGAGATCTGGGTGAAGGTTCTCAGACGGCTTTCCAGAATCTCGTTCCCTCCGGCGGGGGTCCATTTTTGCTCGATGTGCACGGTGTCGCTGTTTCCGTCGTGATCGAGGAGCAGCAGCGCCTGACGCTTTTTCCAGATTTGCTGACCCAGCATTGCGACGTAACGACCGCTGCGCCCGACGGCCACGTAACGCGCCTCAATGGCAAGATCATCAAGACGCGTCATGCGCTTGTCGGCCGGGCTATAGCGATAGAAGGCGGAGGGCTGGTCAGAGGGAACGGGCGTGAACCCGGCCAGAGCGTCGCCATTGGCGAAGGCGTCCTGGATGACGAAGCCGTGGTCCGGATAGGTGGTGTTGGCATCGGCGGAGTTCTTGCCGAGTATGGCCTCATAGGCCTTGGCGAGGGAGTTGAAGTGGGGGGCGTCCCGGCGTGCGCCGAAGCCGTCGTCCGAAGTCTCGTTGTCCTCGCTCTTGAGGGGGAGTCTGAACGATGCGCTGCAATCCGTTTTGCCGACGTCGAAGGTGAATGCGCAGAGGATCGCTTTCGAGGCGACGCGGCCAACGAGCAGGGTGTTGCCTCGTGAATCGACGTCGATGCCGAAGAACCGCGCGCCTTTGGGGGCCTTGTAGGTGAATGTGTCGGGGGATGGGATGGCAGGGGCATTCATCCAGCCGGTCGGGGTGCTGGCAACGTCGGCTCTTGTTCGCGATCCGGGGGTCATCGCCGCGGGGCCGAAGGCGTCGGTGTATGTGAGGGCGTAGAGACCGGCAAAAACACCGATGACGATCGCGCCGCCGAACATCAGCTTGCCGACGCGGCCTTTCCGATCGGGGCCTGCGGCTGTTGCTTCTTTGTCGGGGGCGGCGACGGTGGGCTCCTCCGGCGTCGGAGTAGCCTCGGGCGTCGCTGTCTCCGGGCGGATGCGCTCCTGCTGGCCGCGGGCATTGGCATAGGCGGTGGCTTGCGCGGTCTCGGTGGCTTGTTCGGATTGGCTGTGGTGCGCCGTGTCGCTGTCAGGCGCCGCCTTTGAGGCGGCATCGGCGAATGTCTCTATCACCAGCAGCATCTCGCGCCTTTCAAACAGGACGCCTTGCGATGGAAGATGGGTGACGCGGCCCGCCTGCGCGCATTTGATGGCGATGCGCTGCCCCCTTGCGGTTTCCGCCACCAAGGCGACCGTATCCGCCGCGACGATCTCTCCGTGAGCCACACGCACATCGGAAATGCGCAGCGGGTATAGTTCGTCCTTTGCGGGAGACATGATCGTCTTGAGCGCCATGAAAATACCTCTGCGTGCGGCGGTGCAATCTACGGTTACAAACTTGTAGATTTCGAGCCGCAGCGCAACAGTTTCGGGCGCGCTTCAGATCTAAATAGACCGGCGTTTTCCCGGCACCTTCGGCTTTTATCTCCGAATGACCGCAGGTGCGGCGGGATGAAGGGACAAGTCGTTCTCCGGCTCTGCATCGACCGGCCGGCGACACTACGGGAGTTGAGGCCGATCACTGCAACTGGAATGGAGAAACTCTCAGGCGCGTGCATAAAGACGGGGTCGGTGATCGGGATCCCGGAGAATGCGTGCGGAACCGGCGCAAGTTGCCGGGCAAAGGTGGCTTGCAGCCACTTGCAGATAATGGATGCGCAGGGGCGGGGTCGTCACGGTCGTGAAATCCGCCGCAAGCAGATTGCGTGAGGCAGACGTCAGAACTGCGTGATGACGGTGGCCCCGATCGACTGGAACCTTGCCATGTCCATCAGCGCCTGCGGCGCTTCCTCAAGGCTGATCCGGGCCCCGACAAGGCGCGCGGGATCGACCTTGCCTGAGCGGATCATGTCGAAGATCGCGTCGTAGCGATGGGCCTGAATTCCATGGCTGCCGAGAATTTCCAGTTCCCATCCGATGACCCTGTCCATCGGCACCTGCGGTTTGGCCTGCTCGGCCAGCATCAGGCCGACCTGCACATGTTTTCCCCGCCTGCGCAGGTTCCGGATGGAATTGAAGCAGGTATCGGGGTGGCCCAGTGCATCGATGGAGACATGCGCGCCGCCCCTTGTGATTTCCATCACGGCTTCCGGCACGTCCGCGACAGTGGTGCTGTTCACGCTCGCCACCGCGCCGAGTTCGCGGGCGAGCGCGAGCTTGTCTTCCGCAATATCGATGCCCACCACGTTGGCACCGGCGGCGGAAGCGATCAGCACCGCCGACAGGCCGACGCCGCCGCACCCGTGCACGGCCACCCATTGCCCCGCACTGACCCTGCCCTGATCGACCACCGCCCGGAACGACGTGACGAACCGACAGCCCAGACTGGCGGCGGTGGTGAAGCTCATGTCTTCGGGCAAGGCAATGAGATTGAGATCGGCGAAATGGATCGCGACATATTCCGCAAATGAGCCCCAGTGCGTGAAGCCCGGCTGGAACTGGTTCTCGCACACCTGCTGATGACCCGCGTGGCATTCGGGGCAGGTGCCGCAGCCGCATACGAAAGGCACCGTCACCCGGTCGCCAATCTTCCAGCGCGAAACATCCCTGCCCACGGCGGCGATAGTTCCGGCAAGTTCATGACCGGGCACATGCGGCAGCACGATATCGGGGTCATGCCCCATCCAGCCGTGCCAGTCGCTGCGGCAGACGCCGGTTGCCTCCACCTTGACGACGACCCCATGCGGGGGCGGCGTGGGATCGTCGACGCTCACCACCTTGGGTTCCTGCCCAAAGACCTCATACATAATGGCTTTCATCTATGATCCTCTTGAAGGCGGGAGCTGCTCGTATGGGGCGTGCGTAAGCGCATGGAGCGGACATTACCGCTCATTCGGGGGGAAGGAAAACTCGAAATGGTCTCTGCTGCATGGGCTCTTCGTTGAAACCCCAGACCCGCTGAACCCGCTGCCACGGGAGCCGAAAATCAGGAGTGCGGGTGCGGTGATCCCGGCGTCAGGCAACAGCGATGCGCGGATGCAAAGGTGGATGCCGAAACGGCTTTCGATGTTACGGATGGTCCTCCTCAAGGCCATCGCAGCACCTCACCAATGCATGTTCGTCGACGCTGGTTCGGGCTTAGAGCCCGGACAGATCAAGTGGCCCGCCGGCTGCCTGCCAAGCCGTGAAGCCCCCGGCAATATGCGCCACGTTTTCCAGCCCCATATCCTGAACCGCCTTGGTCGCCAGAGCCGAACGCCATCCTTCATTGCAGAAGAATATGAAACGCTTCGATTGCGCAAAGATATCGTGATGATAGGGGCTTTCAGGATCGACCCAAAATTCGAGCATTCCACGCGGCGCATGGAAGGCGCCGGGCATCTTCCCCTGCTGAGCAAGCTCGCGAACGTCCCGCAGATCCACGAAGACCGTGTCATCCCGGTCCAGCAAATCTATCGCCTCTTTCACAGACAAGGCGATGACCTCCGCTTCTGCTTCTTCAACAAGTTGGCGATATCCCCGCTTCATTCCCATCACCGTTCTCCTTTATCCGACAGGAAAGTATTGAGCGGTTAGAGACGATTCACAAGTACGTATTGCTGTGACGATTATGGGTACTTTGTGTGTCAGATTTCACCTTTGAATAATCGTAAGAAAGACGAGATGAGATCTCGCCTGCTTTTCTGGTTGACCGTTTTGTCTGTCTGTCCGGTTGGCTGCAACTGCCGTCGTCGCGACGGGATCGCCCAACCGGTGAAAGCCGGACGAACGGTCGCGAGCTTTCTTCAGAACGCGTATCGGATCTCGGCGAGGAGGCTGTGGCTGCTGCCATGGGGTTCGAACTTGCCCTGATAGCGACCGGTCAGGGCGACGCCATCTTCGGTGATGTAGCGCAGGCTGGCGCCCAGGCTCAGGGCGTCGTCGAGCGTCCGGGACAGGGTTTGCGAGAGCATGGTCCCCGGAAGGCCGGTCAGCGAATAGGTGACATTCCGGTCCGGGCTCAGCCATTCGTGCGTCCACATCGCCGAAATCTCGGGTGCCAGCAGGCCGTGTTCCGTCTGCCAGACGCGACTCACTCTGGCGCCGATGCCGCTTTCAAGGAAGTTGGCGTTGTAGCCGCCGACGACCTGATTGGCGGCGCCTGCACCGGTCTCGGTGTGGCCGTCCTGATGGAGGTGAATGTATTCGAGCGAGGCGGCGGGGGTCAGGGCGTAGCCGCCGAGTTCGAAACGGTAGCCGCTTTCGACCTTGGCCGACAGGGAATAGCCGTCGCTTTCGGAACTGGCGGTGGCCGACAGGGCGGGCAGTTCTCGGTCGGTGTTGTCGCTGTTGTAGGTCGCCGAGAGCAGGCCATCGACATACCAGAACCGGTCGAACAGGCTTGCGTAGACGCCGAGCGTGTAGGTGTCGCTACTGGTCTCGCTGCCGCCGTCATCGTCGAAATCGATGCCGGTGGAGGCGTAGCCGAGGTTGACGCCGGCCAGAAGATTGTCGCTGACCAAGCGGTCGAAGCCGCCGGAGAAGAGGACGCTTCGGTAGTCGTAGCCGCTTTGGCCGCCTTGGCTGTCCATGGATCCGCCGCGCCCGACAATGTTCAGGTAGAGGCCGTTGGGATCGCCGTCGGGCGAGCCTGCGAGCAGGCCAGAGATGTCGCCATGGGCGGCGATCTGGGGCATGGGATCGAGGCTCCCGTCGGCGGTCTCACGCGCGCGCACTCCGGCCATGCGGAACTGGGTGGCCAGTGTCTGGAACTGGGCAATGGCGACGTTGGTCTTGACCCTTTGGCCCAGAAGCAGCGCACTCAACTCATCCATGGCGGCGTTGGCCTGGGCCCGGGTGGAGGTGCTCTCCACGGCGGAAATTAGCTCGCTCAGTTCCGCATCGGCAGTGGCGGAATTGGCGTCGAAGGCCGCTGCAAGCTTTCTGGTGTTGGAAGACGATCCGGCGAAGGCGTCGGAGAAGCTCAGCTTGGTCAGGATAACGTCGGCATTGACCGTATCGACGGTTGCCGAAAGGAACGCGGAGGAGGTCGTGTAGGTTCCCGACCCGGCAAGGCTTCCGGCATCGAGGACGGTGAAGGTACCTGTGGCGACCGTCCCATCGAGGGTGAAGCTGATCACGCCGTCATTGGTCGCGGCGCCGGTGATGGTCACCGTGGGTGTGGCTGTCTGCGTGACATTGACCAAAAGAGTGCCGTCGCTGACGGTGAGCGTATCGGTCGTGATGTTGCCGGTGGTGCTCCAGGTACCGGACCCGGACTTGGTCAGCGTGGTGATGCTGGTGATGTCGCCGATGAGCGTGCCGGTGCCGAGCAGGGTCAGCAGGTTGGTGCCGCCGCCGAGGTCGATGTTGCCGGTGACCGAAGCGCCGTCGCCCAGGGTCACGGTATCGTCATAGGCGCCGCCCGTGCTCCAGGTGCTGCCGCTGACCGTGCCTGCGGCGATGGCATAAGCCTCGCCGGAGCCGGACGTGTCCGTGGCGCTCAGGGTGCCGGTGACCAAGAGGTTCATGCCCTCAGCGGCGCTCACCGCCACGGCCAGCCCATTGGCTTCGACGCTGACCGTGCCGCTGATTTCTGCTGCCCCGCCTGAGCCGTCGTCGAGAGTGCTCGCTGAATATATCCCGTACGCGCCGGAGGACCCGGCCGAGACGTTGACGGTGCCCGAGAGCGAGCCCAGTTTGATCGCGCCGCTACTGTAGATTCCATAGGCGTCGGATCCGCCCGCCGTGACAGAAACCACGCCCGTCTCGGTCAGGTCGGTCAGGGTCAGGGTGGCGTATCCGCTGTCGATTCCATAGGCGGTGTCGCCGCCAGCGCTGACCGAAACCGTCCCGGAGAGATCGCTCACGGTCAGGTCGCCGTACTCGGCGATGATACCATAGGCATCATCGCCGCCAGCCGTGGCTGTAATCCTGCCTGAGGCCGAAAGCGTTCCCAGCGTCACGGCGTTCAAGCCGCCGATGGCGGTGGCGGCATCGTTGGTCGCCTTGGCAGTGACGGCACCGGACAGCGTCACTATGTTCACGGTGCCCATAACACCACTGCCGTAGATTCCGTAAGCATCATGGTCCTTCGCGATTGCCTGGACCGTGCCGGAGAGATCGGTGACGGTGAGATCTCCGGAAACCTCGATCGCTGTCGCGAAGGTGTTCGCTGTGGCCGAGATCAAACCCGTTTCGGTCAAGGTACCCAAAGTCATGGTTCCCTGACTGCGGAATCCATAGGCTCCCACATCGTCCACCGTGGCGGTCACCGAGCCGGAGAGCGTGCCCACGGTTATGCTTGCGCCGTAGTAAGCCCACATCCCGTGGGCGTAACCGTCCGCCGTGGCCGAGATGTCACCGGAGAGTGTGGTCACCACAAGGTCGCCGCTGGTGTAGATGCCCTGCGCATAACGGTAGTACGCGTCGGCTGAAATCGAGCCGGAGAGTTCGTCTATCGTTACGGTGCCGGTGTTGAGGCCGTAGGCGTAAGCGCTCGTCGTGGATGTGGTGGCCGTTATGCTGGCCGGGAGTTCGCCGGACAGGGTCGATCCGGCGACTGTCAGCCCCACGGAGGAGGAACCGTCGTACCCGACCAGAGCGATGCTTTCCCCGTTCTCGAAGGTGACGGCGGCAAGGCTCGGAAGCGCCGAGGCAAGCGTGATGGTTCCGGACAGTCCATCGGCGAAGGCGATGGTATCGCCGTCCGCCGCACTGCTGATCGCGTCGCGCAACGAGCCCGCCCCGGAATCGTTCAGGTTGCTGACCGTGTAGGTGGCGGCCCAGACGGTTGCAGGCCATGCCGTGATCAGCGCCGACGCCAGCAGCAGTTCCCCCGCCGCCGTTACAAGCCCGTTTCCGGTTCTCGGCCGGTTATTCTTTCTCATTGATCTGCCTCTTCGATGTCGATGGGTCCCCGTTGGGTGCCTCGACTCTCCGTGACCGGCCCACTCCAGTCAGAAACTCATTTGCCCGTTCGCCACCATGTCGCCAGTGCGGTCCGACAACGCCCGGTAGAAGCGTCATAGCATTTGCAGTAAATTAATCAACATGTTGAAAAATAACATCTTTTCCTGTGATTTGGTGTGTTCTGGAAACGCGGGTGGGCGCCAAAAAACACAGTTCTGCACCAGATAATCCGGAAGCAGGGGCATGGCTGACCTGCGCTTGCCGACTCGACCGGGTTGTGACACGGTCAAGTGTGCGATTTTCTGATCGCGGATAGAGTGACCGTAAGAATTCCGTTCGTTCCCATGAAGAAAACAGGTCTTGCCGGGCGGCCGTCTCTGCAGCGCAACGCGATAGCTGGGAAGCATCTCGGTCTTGCCCTGAAGTTGCTGGGCAAGACATGGCGCCGGGACACTGATAACCCCACCCATGTACACCATTGGCAACGCTGGACAGATTGTGGGTTGCCACGCAGCGCCACGACTATCGACCAGGATATCCGGGAGGGTATTCCGAACACCCGTCTTGCCGCCTATGCCCGCTGTCTGGAGTTGACGGCCGGGGCGCTGGTCTCATCGGAAACGGACATTCTGGCGGTGCTTGACGTGCCAGTTCCGGGCAGGGAGCGGGCGCCGTCGAAGGTATCGGGATATCGGGACCGGTTTCCGGAACGCTATCTGGAGCACAATCCGGAACACTACATTCGCGAGCTGTTCGGCCTCCTGCAGGGGGTGTACCGGATGCGCTATCTGCTGTCCGGGATCGACGAAATCCATAACTGCACCCTCTGGATTCACAGGGCTGAAGCCTACCGGTTGCTTATGCGCGGCCGGTTCAGCATGTTCGGCGTCGAAAACCCCTTCAACGCCGACATGTTCCGTTGGCACAACAACCTGCACGTCCACTATCTGTGCGAGAATGGGTTCGAACTGGGCTATGCCCTGCTCATCGACCCGTTGCGGCATCATCTGGTGCGGCGGCGAAAGCCCTTCTGGCTCAAGGGGCGGGGGCTGACGGACCGGGGGTTGGTCGATAACCTGCCGATCACGTTTGTCCTGCAGATGGAAAAGCTACCGCAGCCCGATGGCGTGCCGCTTGAAGATCTGTATCTTCGCGAATGCGGGCAGGTGTTGCAGCGCCCGGCTATCGATCGCGACGACCCCGATTATGAGGCGCTGCGGACCGATCTCCTGAAGCCGGACGACTTGCGGTAGGGATGGGGAAGAGGCAGGCGGCCTTGGGCTTCCGTGTACGCCTGTCCAAGCGATGCCTCGACCTTGACGTCTGAGCGGTCAGGGCTGCGAGAGCATTTCATGGTCGGTCAAGAACGCCCCGGCCAAATTCACCCCCGGACGGCAATTTGCTGGGCCATTGAGGTGCGGTCAGCCCCGTTTGGGAACGCGTGTCCGAAGCGGTCCCGGGAAACCGGGCCTGTAACGATGCGCGCAGGGTCTCGGCGAATTCTGCCGCCACTTTGGAGCGGACACGGTGGCGTGGCCACAGCAGCCAAAGGTTCAGATAGACCGGGGGATCCAGCCGCCGCGTGACGACGGCATCGCCGAAGGCGGTGGGGGTGAACGGGTCGACGATGGTCACGCCAAGACCGTTCGCCACGAAAGCGCAGGCGCTTTCGGAATGGCGCGTTTCGATACGGTCGTTCCGGCCGATGCCGAGAGTAGAAAAGGCGTGCTCGATGGCGATCCGCTCGGGGTCGAAGGCGTGCAGCGATATGAAGGGTTCGTCGCGCAGGTCGGACAGGCTTATCGCCTCTGCCGATGCGAGCCTGTGTCCCGGCGGCAGGACGCAGACGCGTTCCACCCTGTGCAGATGTTCCGTCTCGATGCTCGCATCATCCGATTGCAGCACCGACAGCCCGATGTCCGTCTGCTGGGCAATCGTGGTGGCGACGATCTGGCGGGAGGCGGAGGCCTGGAGCGAGATTTTCACGTCCGGTCTCTGACGCAGATAATCCGACAACAGTCGCGGCAGGAAACGGGCGGCGAGAGAGGGAAAGGCGCTGATGGAAAGGTGCCCGGCTATCTTGTCGCGGATGTCCAGCGAAACGCGACGCACCTCGTCAATATCCACAAAGACGCGTTCCACCGACCGGTTGAGCTGCCAGGCTTCCGGCGTCGGCGTGATGCTGCCCGCCTGCCGGATGAAAAGCGGGTAACCGCAGGACTCCTCCAGAGCCAAAATCGCCTTGGTTACACCGGGTTGTGAGATGTTCAGCTTGCGCGCGGCCCCCGTCATGGAGCCGGCTTCTATCACCGTACGGAATATCTCAAGCTGCCTGAAATTCATGTCCGAGCCCATAACCTCAGTTCATGGAGGTATGGATTATTTATATTTGCAAGCCGCATGTTTGTCATCTCACTCTGCATTTATCACCAAAACTACGGGCTTTATATGCCCAAAACGAAATGCAGAAGGCGATAACCTGTAATGTCTGACAAGCCCCAGACGCCAGCCCAGATCCTGGACCGGCTCAAGGATGTTGAATCCGGCGCGGCCACCGATGCGCTCGTCCGGCTGGGTCTGAGCGGGTGGATGGACGGCGTCTTGCCGCTCGGTCCCGCCGACCATGTCGTCGGCCGTGCGCGCACCGTCAAATACGCGCCCAGGAACGGCGTCGCCAAGGCACAGCAGTCGATCTATTCGGTCATTCGCAGCACCGAGCCGGGCCAGATTCTGGTTCTCGACACCGGTTGCGCGGATAGCTGGATCCTGGGCGAAAACGTCGCCCATGCGGCCTACTACCAGGGGCTCAGCGGCATTGTGTCTGATTCCCTGTCGCGCGATGCGCGGCTTATTCGTGAAATGGATTTCCCCGTCTACACGCGGGGCATTTCCGCCCGTCCGCCCGCCATCGTCCTTGTCGATACGGACGTGCCGGTGGAGTGCGCCAGTGCGCGCGTGTGCTCGGGCGACTACCTCGTGGCCGATGCCGATGGCGTCGTCGTCATCCCGCAGGAGCGGATCGAGGAAGTCCTCGTGGAGATCGCAGACATCGAGCAACTCGAAAAGGATCAGGAGAAAGCGCTCGCAGACGGCGCGCCGCTTGAAGCCATCGAGGCGCTTATCAGGCGCAAGAAGATTCGCAAAGGCACGTCCGCCTGAGCCAATCCGAAGACCTGTCCAGAAGGAAGAGGAAAGTACTAACATGAACGTCAAGTCCAGTCTGGCCGCTCTCGCTTTTGCGGCCTCCAGCGTCGCTTTGCTGGCCGCCCCCTCCCAGGCGGCCTTCCCGGAAAAGCCCGTTGAAATGATCGTGCCTTACGGCGCTGGAGGCAGCACGGACGTGCTCGCCCGCCTGATCGCCAAATACGGCGAGAAGTATCTCGGTCAGCCGATGGTCGTCGTGAACCGTCCGGGCGCCGGCGGTCAGATCGGCTTCTCGGCGATCGCAGCCGCCAAGCCCGACGGCTATACGATCGGGTGGGTCAATTCCGGCATTCTCACCAGCCCGATCGTGCGTCCCGAGGTGACCTTCAACATCGACACCTATGACTATGTCGCCAACATCGTGACTGACCCGGGCATCCTGTCCGTGTCCGGCGATTCCAAGCTCAACTCGCTGGAAGACCTGATCGCCCTGGCGAAGAAGGAAAAGGTGACGATCAGCCATGAAGGCATCGGCGGTGGCGACCACCTTGCCGTGCTGCAGTTCGAACAGGCTGCCGGCGTGTCCTTCGGCATGGTTGCCTACAACGGCGATGCCGAAGCCAAGGCGGCGCTTCTCGGCGGCCATATCGGCGCGATCGAGGGTAACGTTTCCGAAGAGGTGGAACTCGTTCAGGACGGTCAGCTGAAGGCGTTGGTCGTGTGGGCCACCAAGCGCAACTCGGATCTGCCCGATGTCCCGACCGGCAAGGAACTCGGCTACAACATCATCGCTGCTTCCTCGCGCGGTCTGGCCGGCCCGAAGGGCATGGATGCGGAAGCGCTGGGCAAGCTGCGCGATGCGATGGTGAAGATCACCGAGGATCCGGAATTCCTCGACGCGCTGAAGAAGCTCAACATGCCGCTCGACGTGCTCGTCGGTGACGAATACCAGGCTTTCATGGCCGAGCAGGATGACGGCTACAAGAAGCTGTGGGCCGAAAGCCCGTGGCAGTAAGCTTCCGGCAAGACGCCTTAAACTGGCGTGATTTAGGGATCGCGGTCGCCGTAATGGCGACCGCGGCCTTTGCCGCCTGGAATGTCTGGGGTCTGAAGCAGGGAGCAGCCCTCTTTCCGCTGATCACATCGACGGGGCTGTTCATCAGTGGTCTGCTCCTGTTTGTAACCGCGTTGCGGCCGGTCGTGACGGACGAACCGGACGAGGACGGCGAATATGACGAGCGGCCGCTCCTCTGGGAGCCGATGGTGCGCCTCTTCGTCATGACGGCGCTCTTCGCGACCGTGGTCCCCTGGGTCGGGTTCTACCCGGCGACATTCCTTTACCTGGCAATCATGTTCAGCCTGTTTTCGGACTTGCGCCCGCGCCACGGTTTCGTGACGGCGATTGTCCTCACTGTGCTGATCTATGTGATTTTCTCGGTCCTCATGGAGGTGCCCACTCCTCCCGGATCGCTGATCGAGCTCCTTTCGTAGAGCCCGGTCAAGTCGACGGAACAACCGTATGGATACGATACTGGCTGCCGCCGTTCATATCTTCGAGCCGATGACGCTTATGGTGCTGATTATCGGCACCGTCGTCGGTCTTTTCGTTGGAGCGTTGCCGGGGCTTTCCTCCACGATGGGCGTTGCCTTGTGCATTCCCATCACCTTTTCCATGGATCCGGCGAACGCTCTGGTCCTGCTGGGCGCGATCTACACCAGCTCCGTTTTCGGCGGATCCGTGACCGCGATCCTTTTGAGAACGCCGGGTACCGACGCGTCCATCGCCACGACCTTCGACGGCTATCCGATGGCGCAACGGGGCCAAGGCGCGCAAGCCATCGGCATGGCGTTGGTCGCCTCACTGATTGGCGGCCTGTTCTCCGTTGTCGTGCTGCTGTTCGTGGCTCCGCCCATGTCGCGTCTGGCGCTTCTGTTCGGCCCCCAGGAATATGTCTACCTGACGATCTTCGGGATGATCTCCATCCTCGGCGTATCGGGCGGCGTTCCGGTCAAGGCGCTCATCTCCGCCATGCTCGGCCTTTTGATGGCGACTGTCGGGTTCGATCTGTTCACCGGCTACCCCCGGCTGACCTTCGGCTATGACGAGTTGTTCGAGGGCGTGCCGCTTCTGCCCGCGCTGATCGGCATCTTTTCCGTGTCGCAGGCAATTTCGCTGTGTACCGGCGAGGCCAAGATCGGCACGGCCAACATGATCTCGGCCAAGGGCAAGACGCTTCCGAGCCTGAAGGTTCTCAGGCGTTGCGCACGCACGTTGGTCCGCTCTTCGTTCATCGGCTCGATCATCGGCATTCTGCCGGGGGCGGGTACCAGCGTCGCGGCCTTCATCAGTTATGACGAGGCGCGGCGGCGGTCCGAAAACCCGGACGCCTTCGGGACGGGCGAGATCGAGGGCGTCGCTGCCCCGGAAGCTGCCAACAACGCGGTGACGGGCGGTTCGCTGGTTCCTGCGCTGACACTCGGCATTCCGGGCAATGCGGTGACCGCCGTCTTCATCGGCGGGCTCACCATTCACGGACTGGTGCCGGGTCCGCGTCTGTTCACCGAGCATTCGGAGATCGTCTACACGCTGATCCTGTCGCTGTTCCTCGGCAATCTCGCGTTTGCGGCCATCGGGCTTTTCGCGGCCCCCTGGGTGTCGCGGGTGGTCAAGGTGCCCAGCACGATCCTCGGGCCGACGATCATCATCTTCTCGGTCATCGGGTCCTACGCGCTCAGGAACAGCATGTTCGACGTCTGGCTGGTGCTCGGCTTCGGCGTGCTCGGTTACATGATGGATCGCTGGCTCATTCCCGGCGCACCTCTCGTCATCGCTCTGGTGCTCGGGCCGATCCTGGAAACCAATCTGCGGCGTTCGCTGCAGATTTCCGGCGGCGACTGGATGATCTTTTTCACCTCTCCGCTGTCCTACGTGATCATTGCGCTGATCGTGCTGACGCTGGCCTACCCCTTCATCTCGCGCCTTCGCCAACGAAGCGGCAGACGCATCGAGCAGGAAGACGGCTCGTCATGAGCCGTCGCCCGCTCCACAACCTCCGCAGAGAAAAACAATGAACAAGATCTCGTCGCGTATGCTGGCGACCAAGCCGTCCGCCAACTCCGCAGTGTCCGGTCGTGCCAGGGTCCTCAAGGCAGAAGGCCGGGACATCATCAGCCTCGCCATCGGCGAGCCGGATTTCGATACCCCCGCCCACATCATCGAGGCCGCCAACAAGGCGATGGCCGAGGGCAAGACGCGCTACACCAATGTCGACGGCACCGCAGAGCTGAAGGCCGCGATCCAGCGCAAGTTCAAGGTCGAAAACGGTCTCGATTTCGCATCCGACCAGATCGTCGTCTCCACCGGCGCCAAGCAGGTGATCTTCAACGTGCTGCTGGCGACGGTCGATCCCGGCGACGAGGTGATCATCCCGGCGCCCTACTGGGTGTCCTACCCGGAAATGACCCGGATTGCGGACGGCACGCCGGTGATAGTGGACGGGGCGGCGGAAAACGGCTTCAAGGTGACCGCGCAAGCGCTTGAAGCGGCCATTACCGACAAGTCGCGCTGGCTTATCCTCAACTCGCCGTGCAACCCGAGCGGCGCGGTCTACACCGCGGACGAACTGCGCGGGCTTGCGGACGTGCTGCTGAAGCATCCGCAGGTCGGCATCCTGAGCGACGACATCTACGAACACATCATTTTCGGCGGTCAGAAATTCACCTCGATCATCGCGGTGGAGCCGAAGCTTGCGGAGCGCACGGTTGCGGTCAACGGTGTGTCCAAGGCCTATTGCATGACGGGCTGGCGTCTGGGCTACGGCGGCGGTCCGGCGGACATCATGCGCGAGGTTCGCAAGCTGCAGTCGCAGAGCACCTCGTGCGCGTCCTCCATCAGTCAGGCCGGTGCGCTGGCCGCGCTGGAAGGCCCGCAGGACTGTCTTGTCACCAATCGCGAGGCGTTCTGCCGCCGTCGCGATCTGCTGATGCCGCTTCTGGCGGAGGCCGGTCTTTCCTGCCGCAAGCCAGACGGCGCCTTCTATGTGCTGGCGGGCTGCAGCGATTTTCTGGGAACGAAATCGCCTGCAGGCGTTGCTGTCGAGACCGATGTGGATCTCGCCAAGGTGATCCTTGAAGAGGCGGGCGTTGCGACCGTGCCGGGAACGGCCTTCGGTGCGCCGGGTTTCCTGCGGCTGAGCTATGCTGTCGATGACGAGATGCTCAAGCAGGCGGTGGCGCGGATCGCCGGTCTGTGCCGGTCTCTGACGCGCTGAGACATGGCAATACGGGGCGCGGTGTGTTTCTCCGCGCCCCTTGTTTTCATGAAGCAAACAAACCTGAGGGTCAGGCTTTTGCAGCCGCGCCACCGACATTCGGCTCCATGTGGTGCCTTTCATGCACCGGACGCACGAAGAAGTTGGAAACAAGCGCGATTACCAGAAGCCCCGCCATCGCATACATGGTGGTGTTGTAGAGGCTTGGTGTCGGATCGACCGTGCCTTGCGGGGCAATTTCCATCAAACGGGCGATCGTCACCGTCTTGGCGGCCACCAGCTGGTCAAGCTGCTCGATGCCTGCGCCGAACTTCTGGGCGAAGACCGACGGATCCACCTTGGAGGCGAGGTCGGTGATCGAGCTGTTCAGCGATGCGTTGCGCAACTGGGTGATGGCGAGGGGGCCAAGCACGCCGGCCGTGCTCCAGGCGGTCAGCAGACGGCCGTGGATGCCGCCGACATACTTGGTGCCGAAGATATCCGCCAGATACGCCGGAATGGTCGCAAAACCGCCGCCGTACATGGTGAAGATGATCATGGTCGCTGCGTAGAACATCACCAGCCAGGTTACCGCCGGGTTCACGCTCACCTGCTGAGCCGCGAAGGGGATCGACAGGTAGAGAGCTATGCCGAGGATGAAGAAGCAGTAGTAGGTGTTCTTGCGGCCGATATAGTCGGAGGCCGAGGCCCAGAAGAAACGGCCGACCATGTTGAAGACGGAGATCATGAACACATAGGTCGCCGCGAAGGCCGAGTTCACGATAAACGGCAGGGTCGTGCCGAAGATTTCCGTCATCATCGTCTTGGCGACGCCGATCACGCCGATGCCCGCGGTCACGTTGAAGCAGAGCACGATCCACAGCAGGTAGAATTGCGGCGTCTTGAGCGCCTGATCGATGTGGACGTGGTTGTGCGTGATCATCTTGCGCGATGCTGCATCCGCCGTCGGCGGGGTCCAGCCTGCCGGCAGCCAGCCTTCACGCGGCACGCGATAGGAGAAGGCCGCAATCATCATCACGATGAAATAGACGACACCGAGCGTGAAGAAGGTGCCCGCGGTGCCCGTGTTGCCGGTGCCGACAACGTAGACGCCTTCCTGCAGCGGCACCGGAGCCGAAGCCAGCTGCTTGGCGCTGGCGACGACGACTTCCACGAGCTGGCCGTTGACTTCGGCCATGCGTTTGCCGCCTTCGGTGATGAGGTTCACCGCGCTTTCGGCACCAAGGAACTGCGGCGCCTTGTAGAAGAGGCCGAGCAGCGTTTCCTTGATCGGCGTGGCAATCATGGCGCCGCCGCCAAAGCCCATGATGGCCATGCCCGTCGCCATGCCGCGACGGTCGGGGAACCAGCGGATCAGCGTTGACACGGGCGACACGTAGCCAAGGCCGAGGCCGCAGCCGCCGATGACGCCGTAGCCGAGGTAAACCAGCCAGAGCTGATGCGTCATGATGCCGAGGCCGCCGACGATAAAGCCGCCGCCCCAGCACATCGCCGCGACGACGCCCACCATGCGCGGCCCGACTTCCTCCAGCCACTTGCCGCCGAAGGCAGCGGACAGCCCGAGGAAAACGATGGCGACCGAGAAAATCCACACGACCGAAGACAGCGACCAGTCGCCGGCAGACGCCGCAACAACGCCGAACTGCTTGATCAGCGGCGGATTGAAGATGCTCCACGCATAGACGGAGCCGATACAAAGATGAATTGCGATGGATGCTGGCGGAACCTTCCAGCGGTTGAAACCGTCTTCAGCGACGATGTGTTCCTTCTTTAGCCGATCAAACATGCACTATGTCCTCCCACGCATTGTTTGTCGGGCATTCCTCCGAGGCGGATTACACGCCGGATGGCGGCGCATCTCCCCGGTGGCGGCTTGTTGGCCACATGCCCCCTGCTGCCGGATATGCCGGAACCGGCGAAGCCTCCCGCTTCGTCGGACTGACCGTATCCCCCCCAGGGCAACGGCTCAGATAACCGCGCACCTCCGGGCAGCGCGTGTCCCTTCGCAAGTTCGAAGCCAATGCAAATTCATTATATTTATCAATTGATTGGACCTGTGCTGGCTGCTGGGCGAGGACATCTTGTCCATATCGCAGCGCAATCCGGCCGAGAGAGATGGACATTTTGTCCATGTCTCATTGTTCCTGCCTCAGGCATCGGCGGCTTCCGGCAGCCAGACGGTGAAGGTCGTGCCCTCACCTTGCGCGCTGTCGACCTTGATATCTCCGCCCTGACGCGTGACGAGGGTTTGCGTGATCGACAGACCCAGCCCCGTCCCTTGCCGGCTCTTGGTCGTGTAGAAGGGATTGAAGATGCGGGTGACCACCTCGGGGGGCATGCCGACGCCCGTGTCTGTGATTTCAACGCTCACGCCGGATTGTCCGGCGTGCTCCTCGTCTCGTGTCTTCACGATGATATTGCCGCCATGCGGCATGGCGTGAATGGCGTTGACGAGCAGGTTGATCAGCACCTGTTGCAGCTCGGTCCGGCTCATCAGGATAGAACCGGTCGCACCGGGCTCCCTCACGACGTCGATCTCGCTCTTGCGCAACAGATGGCGCACGAGCGGGATGCAGTCGGATATCACCTCGTCGGGCACATGCCGCTCAGCATAACCTGCATATTCATCCGGCTTGGCGAACTGGAGAAGCTTCATCACGATCTGATTGATGCGGTCGATCTGCTCGTCGATCAGCCGGATTTCCGTGCTTGCCACATCGGCGTGCTCGCCGAGCAGCATGCGCAGCACTTCGAGGTTTCCCTGGATCACCGCAATCGGATTGTTGATTTCATGCGCGACACCGGCGGTGATCTCGCCGATTGCCGCAAGCTTCTCCGACATGATCAGCTGTCGGGTCGTCTCTTCCAGTTGCCGGTTCGCCATCCTGAGGTCGCGGGTGCGTTCCTCCACCCGGCTGTTCAGTTCCTCGTTCCAGCTGCGCAGTTTCCGGTCGCGCTCCTGCACCTGATCCAGGAGGTGATCGAGATGCTGCGCAACGCGCGCGATCTCGTCGCCGATGCCTTGCGAGCCTGTGCGCGCACCGAGATCGCCCTGTTCGACGCGCCCGATCGTGTCGGTCATCCGCTCCAGCGGTTCGAACACCCCTCGGGCCCAACGCAGGAACAACGGCACGCTGCCGGCGGTGACGACCAGAAAACCCAGGATCAGCGCGGCAAGGGTCTGGAGCTTGGCTATCGTGAAGGGCGTTTCCAGAAAGCCGACATAGAGCATGCCCACACGTACGCCGCCGCTGTCGACAATCGGTTCGTACGCGGAGATGTACCAGTCATTGACCACGAAGGCCCGGTCGAGCCAGGGTTTGCCCTCGTCCAGAACCCGCTTGCGCACGATTGCGGAAACGCGTGTGCCCAGTGCGCGCCGGTTTTCGAACAGGCGCACGTTGGTGCTGACCCGCACGTCGTCCAGAAACAGCGTCGCCGTGCCCTGACTGCCTTCGGGCAGGCTGGCTTCGCGATAGACGAGATCGTTGATCGTGTCGATGAAAACCAGGTTCTGATTGAGCAGCAATCCGCCGACCAATGCCGCCGCCGGGGCGTTCGGCAGCCGGACGGGACTTGCCGTATGCACGATCATGCCCCGGTCCTCGACCTTGCGCTCGCTCGGTACGGCATTGGGCGTGGGGATCAGTTCCAGCCTTGCCCGTTTCGCAAGCTCCTCTGATATCGCGGCGAGGTCCTTGTTTTCGAATATGTCGATGCTTGTCGCCGGGACGCCGTTCAGGGCCTTGACGATCACAGGCCAATCTCTGGACAGCGGCGGTCGCGCCCGGGCGGGGGAGGCGGCTTCAACGACCCCGTCGCCGGAGACGAGGTAAAGGAAATCCAGTCCGAGATCTTCGCGACGGCGGTCCAGCAGCCGTGAGAGCGCCGACGCGTCCCCCTGATCCGCCATATTCTGGAACTCGGCCGACTTGCCCAGCGCATCTATTCGTTCGCCGGAGTTTTCAAGGATGCGCGACAAATACTGGTGCGCAATCGTGAGGTCGCCGTTCGCCTTGGTCTTCAGGAGAGAGTCGAACTTGGAATTCCAGCGCGCCATGGCGAGGCCGAGGAAAACCGGCAGGACCACCAGCGTCGGCAACAGGGCAATGGCAAGCAGGCGGACGCGAACCGACAATTGTTTGCGTGGTGGCAGGGTCTCCCGAGCGGCGTCAGACATTCCAGTCCACGAGTTTTCGATCGATTGTCTTGCGCGAAATGCCAAGCCGCCGTGCCGCCTCGGCCCGGTTTCCGCCGCTCAGATCAAGGGCCGTCAGAATGTGGCGCTTCACCACGTTCTCCAGCGTTTCACTGGCCACCGGACCCGTTGCCTCAACTTGACGGACTTCGTCGGGGAAACGTCCCAGGATGAGCGAGCGCTCGACCAGATTGCGAAGTTCGCGGACATTTCCCGGCCAGTGGTAGGCCTGCAGCCCCGAGACGACGTCATCGCCCATCGGCACCGGCGGCATGCCGAGTTGCCTGGCGAGCTTCTGCATGAACAGAGCCGCCAGTTCCTCCACATCCGTTCCCCGGTCGCGGAGCGGCGGCATTTCGATCTGCATGACGTTGATGCGGTAGAAGAGGTCCGCCCGGAACCGACCCTCTTCGACCGCCGTTTCCAGATCGGCGTTTGTCGCAAAGACGAACCGGAGATCAACCGGCACTTCGCGCGCCGATCCCACAGGCCGAATTCGGCGGTCCTCGATGGCCCGGAGCAGCTTGCTTTGCAAGGCGAGCGGCAACTCCGCGATTTCATCGAGGAACAGCGTGCCGCCATGGGCATGCATGAACAATCCGTCCCGATCCGATGCGGCTCCCGTGAAAGCACCTTTCAGGTGTCCGAACAGCTCCGCCTCGATCATGTCGCTCGGGATGGCCGCGCAATTGACCGGAACGAAAGGCTCGTTACACCGGTCGGAGAGTTCGTGGATGGAACGGGCGGCGACTTCCTTGCCGGTGCCGGATTCGCCGGTGATCAGAATGGATGTCGGCAGTGGCGCGACCCGGGCGATGGTTTCCCGCACATCCGATATCTGGCGGGAATGCCCGATCAGCTTGTCCCGCAGAAGAAGATGATCGGATGTTGCCAGCAACTGGTGCCGAAGAACCTGATTTTCGCGGAAGAGCGTCGAGCGGTCCAGACAGCGGGCGATGGAGTTCAGGAGCTGGTTGGTGCGGAACGGTTTCAGGATGAAATCGACGGCGCCGGCCCGCAGCGCTTCGATGGCCGTTTCCAGATCGGCGTAGGCCGTCATCAGGATGGCGTTTGCAAAGAAGCCGATCCGGCGTTGTTCGGAAAGCCATTCGACGCCGGTCTTGCCGGGCATGATGTTGTCGAGGATGACGACATCGAAATGCTGACTGTCGAGCTTGGCAGAGGCTTCCGCGGTTTCGCTCGCCTCCTCCACCTTTCGGCAGTGCGGCTTCAGTGTCCGGACCAGGAAATTCCGCATTCCCGGTTCGTCATCGACGATCAGGATCGCGGCCTGTTGCAGCCACGGCCCGAATTCGGGTTCGCCGGCCCGTGCCCCAACAGCGATTTCGGCAGATCTTTTCGCAGATCCTCCGCCCATTTCGCCCCTCCCGCATATTTGTTTTATTGGGCAAACTCTGCGGCATATGAGGAAATTTCACAAGAATCTTCAAGATAATTCGTTAGTTTTGCCCGGTTCGGCGCCATTTACTCGATCAAAATCGCAGGATGACTCCGATGCGGAGTCGCCGGTTCTGGCCGAGGGTGTCTGCAGGAGCGTCCAAGCCGGGCCTCAAAGAGGTGCGGTGCCGGATCGCTTCGATCAGCTGGGGCGCTTGGGCTTGCGGCTCTTGTGTTTCGACGGTTTGTCGCGCTCGGCTGCCGGGGCCTTGTGTTTGCGAGGCGGCTTGCCGTCCTGTTTGAATTTCGGTTTCGCGTGTTTCGGCTTTCCGCGTATCTCGCCGGCGGGCGCGATCCTGATACCTTTCTCAAGGCTGCCCGGCTGCCCGATTTGCCAGGCGTAGCTGGCGGCCTTTTCCGCGGAAATCTCGAAACGGGTTTCGGTGTCATCGATCCTGATCGCGCCGACATCCCGTTTCGTCACGCCGCCAGCATTGCAGATCATCGGCAGCAGGAATTTCGGATCGGCGCGCTGCCTGCGCCCGAGCGAGATGGTGAACCAGACGCCGTCCTGCATGTCCGGGCCTCGCGGCTCACGCGGCGCGGCGCGGTCCTCTTTCGACCGCCGGGCACGACCGGAGCTTCGGCTCTGCAAGGCTTCTGCGGGAAGCGGCGAGAGTTCCTCGGGCACGGGCTGTGAAGCCAGTTGCTGGCGGACGAACGCCGCCGCAATGCGCTGCGGCCCAACCCGGTCCAGCAACGCGGCGATAAAATCCGCCTCCTGCTCGTCAGGCTCTGAGGCCGAGGCGGCGGCATCCAGAATCCTGCGACGGTAGTGCTCCTCGATCTCCTCAATGCCGGGAGCCGCTCGCACGGTCGCTGTCAGCTTCGCCAGTGCAAGTACGCGCTGGGCTGCGCCACGCCTGTGTTCGGGAACGATGAGCACGCAGATGCCCTTCCGGCCCGCGCGGCCTGTCCGCCCGGAGCGATGCAGCAGGGTTTCCGGGTTGCTCGGCAAGTCGGCGTGGACCACGAGGTCGAGGTTCGGAAGGTCGATGCCGCGCGCTGCGACATCGGTCGCCACGCAAACACGCGAGCGCCCGTCGCGCATGGATTGCAGCGCATTCGACCGCTCCGATTGCGCCATCTCGCCCGAAAGCGAGACCGCCGAGAAGCCGCGATTGACGAGACGCGCCGTGAGATGGCGAACCGCTTCGCGCGTGTGGCAGAAGACCAAAGCGCTATTGCTGTCGGAATCCAGCAGCGTATTGATGATGGCGTGTTCCCGCTCGTCGCGCCGCACCAGCATCAACTGATATTCGATGTCGGCATGCTGTTCGGTGGACGCGGTTGTCGTGACGCGCACCGCGTCGGTCTGCACTGTCTTGGCCAACTCGGCGATGCCGCGCCGTACGGTTGCGGAGAACAGCAGCGTCCGGCGCTCTTGCGGTGCTGCAGCAAGGATGAATTCCAGATCTTCGCGAAAACCCAGGTCCAGCATCTCGTCGGCTTCATCAAGCACCACCGCACGAATGGCGCTCAGGTCCAGCGCTCCACGGGTGATGTGGTCGCGCAGGCGCCCGGGCGTGCCGACGACGAGATGAGCGCCGCGTTCCAGAGCCCGGCGTTCGTTGCGGATGTCCATGCCACCCACGCAGGTTGCGATCCTGATCTGCGTCTCCGCATAGAGCCAGGCGAGTTCCCGCTGGACCTGAATGGCAAGTTCCCGCGTCGGAGCGATGATCAGGCCAAACGGTTCGCCAGCATCGTCAAAGCGCTCGGCGTTTCCAAGCAGTGTCTGCGCGATCGCAATGCCGAAGGCGACCGTCTTTCCCGAGCCCGTCTGCGCTGATACCAGCAGATCGGCCTCGCGATACTCGGCGTTCGTCATCGCCAATTGCACTGGAGTCAGCTGACTGTAGCCTTTCGCCTCAAGGGCGGAAGCGAGGGCCGGATGTATGGCGGAGATCGGGGATGCGTGGGGGGAGTCGGTACTCGGCGTCATGGTCACCATCTTTCAAAGCCGCCGAATATCACAATGTGCGCGCTCTGGGCAGCGATAGTTTCGCGGATTTCCGGCTTTCGCCCCCTCAGGCGATGACAGGCCCTCGAAAGGGGGAAGGGGGAAGCCGACGTTTCCGCCAAAGCATTCATCATGAAAACGGGAGAGGATGGTGGCGGAGGAAGGGTTTGAAACCCGATACGCGGGTTATGTTTCCTTTGGAAAGCAGCAGGAACTGGTTGCGAGGTTCGCTCCCGGCGTACGTCGCCTTGATACCGGGTTCGAGCTTGGCGAAGAGATCAACTTCGTCCCTGACGCTCTCGAACAGGTGGCCGCCGACCTGGTGTTCATGACTGGCTTACGTGTGGCCGATCTCCACCCGGCGCAAAGGAGCTTCCGGAAAGGCCCCTGACGACGATGTCGGGGTTGGGCGCACTCTGAGATGCGAGAGCTGCGATCAGCCCACGCCGCGGCAACTGGCGCATGATGACGCGCTCCCCGGCGTCTCCGCGCAGCGATGTTTCTGGGGCCACAGTCCCTCACGGTGACTGGGCCCATCGCGATCAAGGCCGCCGAGCTTTCCGATCACTCGCAAGACATGTGCGCGGCTATGGGGACACCATGCGGCAGACAGTGTTGCCGCATGGCGCCTCGTATGTCTTTGGAAACCAGGACCAGGGGAACCCGGGATCAGGCCTCGTGCATGCCCGCGGTTGCCACAAGCGCAAGAAGACCTGCGGTGAGGCCGCGGACGCTCTCCGTCGGTTCCACGTCGATCCATTCGTCGAGACGGTGGGCGTTGCCGCCCGTGCCGCCATGGCCGAACTTCACCGCCGGAATGCCGAGCGACATCGGAATATTGGCATCGGTGGAGGAGGCGGAAGTCTTGACCTCGAAGCCGAGCGCAGTGATGGCCGCCTTGGAGATCGTGACGATATCCGCGCTCTCGTCGGTCTTGCCCGCCGGACGGTTGCCGATCTGTTCGATCTCGACGGAGATCTCGCCCTTGTCGGTCTTGCCGCGACCGTTCTCATAGGCGACCGCGTCCTCGATGAGCTTGTGGATCTCGCCGTCAAGGCGCTGCAGAATGGTGGCGTCTTCCGAACGCAGGTCGATCTCCACGCACATGTCCTCGGGGATCGCGTTCACGGATGTGCCGCCCTGGATGACGCTGGCGCAATAGGCGCTGCGCGGTGCTTCAGGCACCTTGATCCGGGACATGCCAAGCAGGAAATGACCGAGCGCATACGCAGGGTTCACCGTGCCGAAGGAGGCAAGGCTGTGTCCGCCGGGGCCCTTGAAGGTGATCCGGTAGCGCAGCGAACCGACCGCGACGGTGGTCAGGTCGAAAGGCTCGATGCCGTCGAAGGTGAAGAAGGAACCGATCTTGTCCTTGTAGGCGCCTTGCGTGAAGAGGTGGCGGATGCCGCGCAGGTCGCCCCGGCCTTCCTCGCCCACATCGCCGACGAACAGGATGTCCTGCTCGGTCTCGATGCCTGCCGCATCGAGCGCGCGGATGAAGGCGAGCAGGGCGGCAAGACCGCGGGTGTCGTCGCCGACGCCCGGCGCCATCAGCTTCGTGCCGTCCCGGCGGACCTTCACGTCGGTGCCTTCCGGGAAAACCGTATCCAGATGGGCGGCGGCCACCACCAGCGCACCATTGCCCTTGCCCCGGCGCAGGCCCGTCACGTTGTTCACGCCGTCACGGGCCACCTCTTCAAGGCCAAGCGCCGTGAACATGGCCTCATAGGCTTTGCTGCGGACTTCTTCCTTGAAAGGAGGGGCCGGGATCTCGGTGAGAGTGATGATCTCTTCCACGAAACGGTCGTGGCCCGAGGCCAGCGCCTCGGCGGCGTTCTTGAACTTTTCGCTGGCGCGAATGGTTGTGACGTCGTTGGTCATGCTTTTTGTTCCAGTTGTTCGACCTGCCGCAGGCAAGGGGTTTGCGTATTGGATCAGGCGTTGAAGCCGCCGGCCCCAAGCTCCTCGGCGGCGGGAACCCGTCCTTCAAACCAGAGGCCCGCAGCGGCAGCCGACATGGCGCAGCCGTCATGGGCGATTTCGGGCACTTCGGTCATCTGCCAGTTGAAGGGGCAGCCAAGCTTCTCGGCCATGGCCTTGCCCTTGGTGAAATAGTTACGCGCGCGCTGAAGGCGACCGGGGCCCTGTTCGATTGCTTCGGGGTTCGTCGGCAGGTTGTCGGCATCCGCGTTGCTGTCCCCAAGGCCTGCGAAGATGTGCATGTCGGTCGCAAACAGGGCGCGCAGGGCATCTTCTCCAAGTCCGAGGTTGCCGAGACCCGCGGGGAAGTCCGCTTCCAGCGTGGCAAGGCTGTACCAGCCCGCATTGGCCGGCCCGACCGCCTTGAACGGACCGAAGCCGAAGGTGGAGACCATCCGGTGCAGGAACTGGCCGCCGGCGGAATGCCCGAAGATGCGCACGCACCCTTCCTTGATGATGCCCTCGGCGATCATTTCCTCGGCAATGAGACCCGGCACCTGGAAGATCCAGCTTTCGCGCGGCGTGACCGAGCCGTCCTCCAAACTCAGGATCATGCCATTGTTGTAGCCCTCCTGCTCGGGGAAGCCTTCGGAGGGAAAGGTCGGGGCGACGATCAGAAGGTCGTGCTTGTCGGCAGCGGCAATCCAGAAATCACGGTAATCGTCTCCGTTGCGCATCATCCCATGCTGGACGAAGACGACCTCGTTGCCCGGCTTGTAGCCTGCCGAGGTGTAGGTGTTGAGAAAGATCTCGCGGTCCGGCTGGCCCTTGAACCGATAGGGCAGGCAGTTCTTTCCGGAGGTCTCCAGGAGGATCTCGAAGCTCATTTTCTTCACTTGCTTTCTTTGACAAGGTGGCAGGACGCGGTACGGCCGGGCGCGATGGAAACGAGGCTTGGCGCCTCGTTCCGGCAGCGCTCGGTGGCATGCGGGCAGCGGGGGTGGAAGGCACAGCCCGAGGGCGGTGAAAGCGGGGAGGGAAGCTCGCCCTTGACCGCGTGGAACTTGCGCTTGCGGTTGCGCACCGACGGGATCTGGTCGAGCAGCGTCTGGGTGTAGGGGTGGGCCGGAGAGGCGAACAGGTCCGCCGCCGGGGCCAGTTCCACGATCTCGCCCAGATACATGATGGCCACGCGATCCGCGATGTGGCGCACCACGGAGAGATCGTGGCTGATGAAGAGATAGGTCAGCGCGCGCTTTGTTCTGAGTTCCAGAAACAGGTTGATGACCTGCGCCTGAATGGAAACGTCGAGCGCCGCGATCGGTTCGTCGCAGACGAGGAAATCCGGCTCCACGATGAGGGCGCGGGCAATGCCGATCCGCTGGCGCTGGCCGCCGGAGAACTGGTGCGGATAGCGATCCGCATAAGCGGGATCGAGGCCGACTTCCAGAAGCGCGTCTTTCACCCTTGCCTTGATCTGGCTACGCCCCTTGGCGAGCCCATGCACCTTCAGGGGCTCGGCGAGAATGTCGCCGACCTTCTGGCGCGGATTGAGGGAGGCGTAGGGATCCTGAAAGATCATCTGGACCGATAGGGTGAAGCGCTTCTTTTCCTGCGCGGTGAGGGTCTGGACGTCCTGACCCTCGTAGCTGAGCTTGCCGCTGCTTGCGGGCAGGATACCGGTCACGATGCGCCCGAGGGTGGACTTGCCGCAGCCGGACTCGCCGACGAGACCGAGGACTTCGCCCCTCTGGACGGACAGGTCCACGGCACGCACCGCGCGAAGGACCGGGATTTCCGGATCGCGTCCGAAGAGGGAAAGCAGCCGCTCTGCTGCCACCGGCGAGCGTGTGAACACGCGTCCGATCTTTTCCAGTTCGATGATCGGCGGGCTCGACGGTGTGGTCTGAAGGTCAATGCTCATCGCTCGGCCTCGCCATCTGTTGCAGGGGAGGCCTGAACCGGGTGATGACAGCGCCACATCCGTCCGTTGCCGTCGCTCGTCGGTGCAGGATCCTTTTCGCGACAGAGGTCGCTCGCGCGCTCGCAACGCGGATGGAAACTGCAGCCCGTCGGACGGGCGGCGAGGGAGGGGGCCATGCCGGAGATCTGGTGCAGCGGTTCGCCGGGGATCGCATCGCCGGGAACGGAGGCGAGAAGCCCGATCGTATAGGGGTGGCGGGGATCGTCGAGGATCTCGTCGGTGGTCCCCTGTTCCACGATGTCGCCCGCATACATGACGGCAACCCGGTCCGCGAGTTCGGAGACAACCGCCAGATCGTGGGTGATCCAGATGAGTGCCGTCCCGCTTTCGGCCTGCAGGGCCTGCATCTCGGCGATGATCTGGCCCTGAATGGTCACGTCGAGCGCGGTGGTCGGCTCATCGGCGATAATCAGGTCCGGGTCGTTCAGAAGGGCGATGGCGATGGCTATACGCTGGCGCATGCCGCCGGAAAGCTCATGCGGATATTGCTCGAGGCGCGCGGCGGGGGATGTGATGCCCACCTTGCGCAGGAACTCCACGCAGCGGTCGCGGATCGCGGCTTTCGAGACGTCGGAGCGGTGCTCGAAAATGGCTTCCGCCATCTGTTCCCCGATGGTGAGAACGGGGTTCAGGGTGGTGAGCGGGTCCTGGAAGATCATGGCCATTTCCGATCCGCGGATACGGCGCAATTCCTCTTCGCTCATCTCGCGAAGGTCTCTGCCTTTCAGACGGACGGAGCCGGAGACGATTTCGCCGGGATGATCGATGAGCCCCATGACGGAGAAGCCTGCAACGGATTTGCCCGAGCCGCTTTCGCCCACCAGTCCGAGCACTTCGCCTGCCTGAAGCGTCAGGCTCAGCCCGTTGATTGCCGGCCAGGCGCCGTCTTCCGCATGAAAGACGGTGCACAGGTTCTCGATCTCCAGAACCGGCGTGTTTTTTGAGGTCTGCCGGGTCATTTCGGATCCAGTGACCGGCGCAGCCGGTCTCCCACAAGGTTGGGGGTAAAGACGAGGAACACCAGGGCGATGCCCGGGTAGAAGCTGATCCAGTATTCGCCGGAAAGCAGGTAATCGAAGCCCGAGGCCACCAGCAGCCCGAGGGAGGGATGCGTGACCGGCACGCCGACGCCGAGGAACGAGAGCGTCGCTTCCAGCGTGATCGCGCTGGCGACCTGGATGGTGCACACGACGAGAACGGCGCTCAGGCTGTTCGGCATGATGTGGCGGAACATGATGCGCAGCTTCGAGTATCCGAGGTTCCTCGCCGCCTCCACGTATTCCTTGCGCAGTTCGGTCAGGGCGGAGGACCGCATGATGCGGGCGTAATGGGCCCACTGGACCATGATGATGGCGAGGATCACCTTGTCGACGCCGCGCCCGAGCACGGTCAGCAGGACGAGGGCGACGAGGATGGAGGGAAAGCCGAGGATGAAGTCCACCAGTCGCATCAGGAGCGTCTCGACCAGACCGCCGAAGACGGCTGCCGTGAGGCCGACGCAGACGCCGATGATCATGGCGGCGGCGGTGGACAGCAGGCCGACGATCAGGCTGATGCGCATTCCGTAAAGAATGGCGGAAACCATGTCGCGCCCTTGCGGATCGGTCCCGAGCCAGAAGGTGGTTCCGTCGAAACTCTGAGAGCCCGGCGGCAGCAGGTTGTCCATGACCGAATAGGACGTCATGTCATAGGGGTTCTGCGGTGCAAGCGAGGGCAGTACGAGCCCGATGAGGATGACGGCTGCAAAGGTGATCAGCGATCCGATCAGGCTCGGGCGGCTCTTGAGCAAGGCGAGCGCCCGGCGGCGGCCCGCGGTCTTTTCGACCGGCTGGCGTGTCTTGGGCGATGAAACGGTCATGACATGCTCTCTGAGAGTTTCACGCGCGGATCGAGAGCGGCGTAGGTCAGGTCGACCACGAGATTGACCGTGATGAAGATGAAGGTGATCAGCATCACGTAGGCGACGACGACGGGTCTATCGAGGTGGTAGACGCTGGAGATCAGCAGCTTGCCCATGCCCGGCCACGCGTAGACCGTTTCGGTGATGGTGGAGAAAGCTATCAACGTGCCGAATTCCACGCCGACCACCGTCACGATGGGGAGCAGGATGTTGCGCAGGATGTGGCGGTTGACGATGCGCTTGCGCCGGACGCCCTTCGAGCGGGCAAAGCGGACATAATCCTGCCGTCCTGCCTCCGCTGCCCCGGCAGCCGTCAGCCGGATCAGCATTGCGGTCTGGGGAATTGCCAGGTTGATCACCGGCATGGTCATGTGGCGCAAGCCGTCGGTGGTGAGGAAGCTGAAGGGGATGCCCAGAAGGGTGACGGTATCGCCGCGCCCCGATGCGGGAAGCCAGTGGAGCACCACCGCAAACAGCATGATCAGCATCATGCCTTTCCAGAAACTTGGCAGCGAATAGCCGAGGATCGACCCGGTCATGACGGCGCGCGCCCAGCGGGTGGTGTCGTTCAGCCCGACCCACAGCCCGATCGGAATGCCGATCATGCTGGCAAGTGTGAGGGCGAAGACGACGAGTTCGAGGGTCGCGGGCAGACGGCTGAGGATGAGACGCAACGCCGGTTCGCCGTGGACGAAGGATGTGCCCATGTCGCCATGAAAGGCGCCCCAGAGAAAGGTTCCGTACTGGGCCCAGACCGGCCGGTCGAGCCCCATCCTGATGATTGCGTCCGCGCGTTCCTGCTGGGTTGCCTCCGGGGAAATGAGCAGATCGACCGGGTTGCCGATCGCATAGACCGCCAAAAAGACGACGACCGATACGGCCAGCAGAACGGCAAGACTCTGCAGCAGGCGTTGCAAGGAATAGAGGAACATCAAGGAACCTGACGTCGTGCGGCTGAGCGCAAGCTTGAAAGATGAAGGGGCCGCCGCGCGCGCGACGGCCCCTTCGGCAGAGAGATCGAAGGCCTAGTCGACCGGGTGAATGTCATAGGCCAGCGTGTACTGGTCCATGCGCCCGTCGTAGTGCACGGTCTTCTTGAAGGCCCACAGCGTGCTTTCGAAATGCAGCGGCAGGAAGCCGAGCTTGTCGAGGGCCATCTCGCCGGCCTTGTGCAGAAGCTCTTTCCGCTTCGCAGGATCGACGGTGTGGAGTTCTTCGATCAGCACCTTGTCGAACTCGGGATCGGACCAGCGGCCGTAGTTCGATGCGCCGATGCCGAGATCCTTATTGTAGGTGGTCACATACTGGCGCAGGAAATGCTCCGCGCCGCCGTTGGTCGAACCCCAGCCGCCCATGGAAAAGCTGAATTCACGCTTTGAGCGGCGCGTGAAGAAGAGCGAGCGGGTCATGGCATCGACATTGGTCTTGATGCCGACGCGCGTCAGGAACTGGGCAACCGCCTGTGCGACCTGGCTATCGTTGATGTAACGGTCGTTCGTCGCCGAGAGCGTTAGTTCGAAACCGTTCGGATAGCCTGCCTCTGCGAGGAGCTTCTTGGCCTTTTCCGGGTTGTACTCAAGGTCTGGAGCATCCTCCAGCGCACCGAAGAGAACCGGGGGTGCAAACTGGTTTGCGGGAACCGCGAAGCCGTTCATGACACGTGCCACGATGGCCTTACGGTCAATCGCCATGGAGGCGGCGCGGCGGACCCGGATGTCCTGGAAGGGGTTGGACCCGTCTTCGGTCTTGATCAGGGGGCTCTTGTCCCGCCCGACGTCCATCTGCAGGAAGATGACACGGTTGGAAGACATGGACGAGTAGGTCAGGTTCTTGTCATCCTCGATCCGCTTGATATCGCGAGCGGATGGGGATTCGATCAGGTCGTAGTCGCCGGAAAGCAGGCCGGCGAGACGCGGCCCGGCCGAGGGCACCGGGATCATGTCGACGGTGTCCCACGCGGCGGGTTCGCCGTAGTAATTCGGGTTGCGCTCCAGCTCGATCTTGGATCCCTTGGTGAAGGTTTTCAGGACGAACGGGCCGGTGCCGATGGCGGCCTTGCCGCTGTTGAAGTCCTCAAGGGACGGCCAATTGCCGGTAACGCCGCACTTGTAGCCTTCATCGAAGACGATCTTGCCGTGCTCGGCAGTCGTATCGCTGATAATGTAGACGCTTTCCAGCTTCTCCGCCATCAAGGGGTCGACGGTCTTGGTCTTGATCTGGATCGTGTACGGATCCGGCGCTTCGACCGAAGCCATGTTCTTGATGTAGCCCTGGAAGGATCCTGCCACGGAGCTTTCATTGTTCATGATGCGGCAGAAGGAATAGATGACGTCGTCGGCGTTGAAATCGCTGCCGTCCGAAAACTTCACACCCTTCCGCAGGTTGAACACCCACGTAGTGTCATCGGTGTTCGTCCAGGATTCGGCCAGGCTTGGCTGAACATTCTGGTTTTTGTCGCGCGCCGTCAGCGTTGCGTAGATTTGCAGCGCGAGCGCGTTGTTCGGTCCCAGATCATGGTAGTGCGGATCCGTGGAGGTCGGCTCAGAGGATAGGCCGATGCGAAGATGCGCGGCATTTGCCGGTATGGCCGAGGCGACGGCCATCATGGCTGAACAGAAGAGTAGCGTCCTGAATTTCACGTTTCCGCTCCCTGGTGATGGTGGTGGAGTACTGGAGTACGCCCGGGCATTCCCGGGCATGTGATAATTATTTTTCAAATCTATGAAAATCACGATAAAAGAAGGCGGTCAAGCGCCTTCGCCAAGGGAGACAAGATGCCTCACAGTTACAATTCGGATGTGGCTCAGCGGATCAGTCAGCACTACGACGATCTGAGCCCCGGCCATCGGCAGATTGCCGATTTGCTGCTGGAAAAGCCGCTGGAACTGGCCTCCCTCAACAATGTCGAACTGGCGAAGCGCTGCGGGGTCTCGGTGGCCACGGCCAATCGGTTCGCCAAGGCAATCGGCTATTCGGGATTTGCGGAGTTTCGCACGGCACAGATTGCGGCCATGCGGGATCTGACATCTCACGCGGATCGCCTGAGTGCGGAAATCGACGTCGATGCCTCAGACGGCGAGGTGATGCGCAACGGCATAATTCAGGACATCGAGAACCTGCAGAAAATTCAGAACGGGCTCGATGACGATCTTTGCCAGGAGGCAACCCGATTCATTCTCAATGCGAACCGGCTTTTCGTCTTCGGCAGCGGAATCAGCTATTTCGTGGCAGGGTTGTTAGTCCACGGGCTGGAGCCCTATTGCCGGGGTGATGCGTCATTCGTGGGGGCGGCGGGAGGTGCAATCGCTGCGCGCCGCAAACTGGTGAATTGCCGGCCCGGCGATGTCTTCATAGCGATCTCCGTGCCGAAATATGCCACCGACACGATCGAACTTACCGAGCTTGCAAAAAAGCATGGCGCAACGATCATCGCCCTGACGGACCACCCGACCAGCCCGCTGGCGCGGCTCGCGGATGTGACCCTTTATGCAGAGACATTCCGTCGGCTGCTGTCCAACTCCATGACGGGCCTGATCGCGCTTGCCGGCAGTCTGATTGCCTCGATTGCCAACCAGAGTGCGGACCTGATGGAATTCCAGCGCGAAATCGACCAGTGACAGTCGGGATAGGGCGACGAGTTTCAGGTCTCCGAATTCGTCGCGGCTCTGCGCGCAGTCAGCCCTCAGAAAGGGCCTTGAGCTTTTCAAGGATCTCTTGCGAGAGACGGATGCCTTCCTTTTCCGCCTTTGCCCGGTTCTCGTGGCGACGTTCGCCGGGCAGGCGGTCCTGACCGGCCTCCAGCACGAGATTGCAGATGCCTGCGACCCTATCGGCGAATGCGTCGTTGCCGCCGCATTGGGGATCGATGACGAGGATGAACTGACCGGTGAAGGGCGTCTGGGCGCCCTTGTGGCCGCTCCAGTCGAATTCACCGGAGAAGTTGCCGCCGGTCAGGGCTGCACTCAGGATCTCCACCATGAGTGCGATGGAATTCCCCTTGTGCCCGCCGAAAGGCAGGAGGGCGCCGCCATCGAGGATGGCTTTCGGATCGGTCGTCGGCTGACCGTCGCTGTCGACACCCATGCCCGGCTTCAGGTCATGTCCTGCAAGGGCTGCAATCTGGACGTCTCCGTGGGCGATCGCCGAGGACGCCTGATCGAAGACGAAAGGCGCCGCACCGGCCCGGGGCGAGGCGAAGGCGAGGGGGTTGGTCCCGAATACAGGCGTCTTGCCGCCATGCGGCACGACACAGGACATGCTGTTGACGACGCTCAGGGCAACATAGCCCTGTTCGGCGAAGGGCTCGACGTCGGGCCAAAGGGCGCTGAAATGGTGGGAGCCGCGAATGGCGAGAACCGCGACGCCGTTTTGCTTCACCTTTTCAAGGACCAGAGGCTTGGCCGCACAAAAGGCGGGCTGGGCAAAGCCGCCTTTTGCGTCCACGCGCACGAAAGCCGGGGCGACATCTTCCACCTGCGGGACGGCCTTGCCGTCTACCCAGCCGCTTTTGAGGGACGAGACGTAACCGGCCATGCGGAAAACGCCGTGGCTGGTCGAGCCGTCGCGCTCGCACCCGGCGCAGTTCTCCGCAAGGATCGTGGCATTATGGTCCGAGACACCGTGCCTGATGAAGATCGTCTTGAGCAGGTCAACGAGATCGGCAAAGGGCAAAAGGGTTACGTCGGTCTCGGTCTCGGTCTCGGTCATGTCACTCTCGCTCTTGCGTGGAATTCAGACGCTGATCGACCAGTGACAGCCAGTAGCGAAGGCCGTGGATGATCGCATCGTCGTTGAAGTCGAATGCGGGATTGTGGAGGGCGGCGCTGTCACCATTTCCAAGCCAGATGAGAGCCCCGGGGCGCTTCTCCAGCATATAGGAAAAATCCTCCGATCCCATCGTCAAGGGACACTCGGGGTCCACGCGATCCTGTCCCACGGCAGCGACGGCAGCCTGCACGGCTAGCGCCGTTTTTTCGGGATCGTTGATGGTTACGGGATAGCCCGGACGCCAGTCGATCTCGACGTCGGCACCACACATTCTGGCCGAGCTTTCCACAATTTCCTTGAAATGGGCCTCGACGCTTTTGCGGATGGCGGGGTCCATCGAACGGATGGACCCGCCGACACGCACCGACGCGGGGATGACGTTGAGCGCGCCATCGTTGCCGCCCTCCAGAAAGGTAGTGGAGACGACAACCGGGGCGGAAGGGGCGGTAAATCTCGATGCGATGGCCTGCAGGGCCACGATCATCTGGGCTGCGGTCAGGACCGGATCGGCGGTCAGGTGAGGTTCGGCCGCGTGTCCGCCCTTGGCGGAGATGGTCACAACGAAACGGTCGCCGCTGGCCATGAGCGCGCCGGGCCGGATGGCGAAACTGCCGACCGGCAGGCCCGGCTGGTTGTGCAGGGCGTAGACTTCCTCGATGCCGAACCGCTCCAGCAGTCCTTCTTCGATCATGACCCGACCGCCGCCCGCGCCGCCTTCCTCGGCTGGCTGGAAAACGAGAACGACCGTCCCGGCGAAATCGCGACGTTCCGCGAGGGTTGCCGCCGTCGCCAGAAGCACGGCCGTGTGGCCGTCGTGACCGCAGGCATGCATCCGGTTTTCGACCTTCGAGGCGTAGGGCAGGTTGGTCTGTTCGGACATGGGCAGGGCATCCATGTCGGCGCGAAGCGCGATGGTGCGACCGTGGCCCCTGTTACCCTTGATGACGGCAACAACCCCTGACCGGGCCATCCCCTCCACGACCTCGTCGCACCCGAACTCCTTAAGCTTTTCGCTGACAAGCGCCGCGGTCTGCGGGAGATCGAAGAGCACTTCGGGTGACTGGTGGATCTGCTGCCGCCACGTACTGGCCTTGGCAGCAATGGCGTCGAGGGAAGAGGGGGCATCCGGGGAGGAGGGAGAGAAAGTCATGTGTTTTCTGTGTTCTTTGGGGACGTCTGTCGGAATGGCGACGTTTTCGTGTTCGGGGGTGACATCGTATCCGGCAACATCCGGGTGTCGTCGTGTTGCGGTTGATCGAAGATATCGTTCACCGGTCCCCGTTCAATGAGTTTGCCGTGCCAGATAACGGCAACGTCGTCGCAGATGTCGTGACTTGCCTCCCCGATCCTGAGCCGTCGGATGTCTAAGTTTCCAAGCCTAGATCACGATGACGGGCCGGCTATGGAAGCCGGAAAAAGCTGGCAGCGGAGGAGAGGCTTGAAACCACGACGTGCGGAATATGGTTCCTTTGGAAATAGGCTTTGGCGCGTCTATGTCGCATTCATTGAGAGCGCTGCAGGCGCGCCGGTTGCGTGGTTTCATACACGCAGTCCGGAAGGTTCATGGCGAGTGGGGCGCTGAGGCAGGGGGAATGATCGAATCTCGGTGTGCGCGAAAACGGCAGAAGGCAAGCTTGAAGGACGGCGGAGGGGCTGGCTTCAGGATCGGCCGAATGCCTTGTCGGTGCCGTGATCGGCCCTGATCCGGCCCGCTCAGGCGGCCTGCCTTGCACGCCGGGCAGCATCCACGCGCGGCCCGAACGCAGAGACGAGTATGCCCGCGATAGAGAACGTTGCCGTCAGTTCGACGACGGACGTCCAGCCGCCGTGTTGCCAGAACCAGCCGCTGAGGGAGCCGACCACGCTGGAGCCGATGTAGTAGAACAACAGGTAGAGCGAGGCAGCGTGTCCCTTGTCTCCGTCGGCAGCAGCTCCAACCGCGCCGCTTGCGACCGAGTGGCCGATGAAGAAACCGGTCGCGATCAGCGCCACGCCGACAAAGATGGCCGCGATCGGTTCGGCCAGCGTCACGAGCACACCGAGGAGGATCGTGGAGAAGGCGACGACCAGAAGTGGCCTGCGTCCGAACCTGTCGGACAGTCCGCCGGCAACCGTGGACGACACCACGCCGAAGCCGAAGGCGAGAAAGATCATGCTGACCGCCGACTGGCTGAGGTCGTAGGGCGTGCCGCGCAGCCGGAACGTTGAATAGTTGAACACGGTCACAAAGATGCTGGTCAGGCAGAAGCCCAGGACGTAAAGCCGCTGCAGCGACGGGTTTTTCAGATGCCGGGCCCATGTTTTGAGGTGAAAGCCGAGGCCGCCGCCGGGCTTCGCCTCGAAATTGCGCGAGGGCGGCAGCAGGGAGGCAAAGCCAAGTGCTGCGATGAAGCAGAGCACGCCCAGCGTTCCCATCGCCATCCGCCAGGAGCCGAATTCGGTGAGCGCACCCATGCCCACCCGGCCCATCATCGCGCCGAAGGCCGTGCCGCTGATATAGAGACCCATCGCCTTGCCGAGATCTTCCACCGCGATCTCCTCCGCCAGATAGGCCATCGCCACGGCCGGCACGCCGCCCAGCACGATCCCTTCAAACGCGCGGACCAGCAGCAGAGCATTCCAGCCGGGCAAGAAGGCGCAGATCAGGTTGAGCACGGCGGCCGCGAACATCGAACTCATCATTACGCACTTGCGCCCGACGCATTGCGACCATCCCCCGATCACCATGATCGCCAGCGCCAGGAAGCCCGTGGTCAGCGACAGCGCCAGCGAGGCGCTGGTCGGGGAAACGTTGAAGGAAGAAGCAAACTCGGGCAGGAGCGGCTGTACGCAGTAGATCAGCGCGAAACTGGAAAAACCTGCCAGAAACAGGGCTAGCCGGATGCGTTTGTAAACGGCCGTCCCGCGATGGACGTGGTGATCATCCACCTCTGCTGCAACAGGAAATCGGGCGGGCGGGACTGTGGTGCTCATGACGGGGTCAACCTTTCGTATTGCTCATAGACCCGTCACAACCATTCGTCTAATATATGATGCTGGCGATTATCATAGGCAAAACAGATAACGAGCGTGTGCGCCATGGAGCTTCGGCATATCCGCTATTTCCTGGCGGTGGCGGAGGAAGGCAACTTCACCCGCGCGGCTGCGCATCTCGGCATCGGCCAGCCTCCTCTCAGCCAACAGATCCGCGATCTGGAGCAGGAGATCGGTGTCCAACTCTTCCACCGGGTTCCCCACGGGGCGGTTCTGACGGAGCCAGGCCGGATCTTCCGCGAAAAGGTTGTCGCCTTGCCACAGGCGGTCGCCGATGCAATGGAGGCGGCGCGGCGCGCTGCTCGCGGTGAAAGCGGAGAGTTGCGCATGGGATTCACCGGCGCTGCCGCGATCAACCCAATCGTGCAGCGCATCATTCGCGATTTCCGAAAGGAACGGCCGGGCATCGCGCTGCAGTTGCTGGAGGCGAACTCGATCCGCCTGCGTACCGAAACGGTGGAGGGACGGCTCGACCTCGCCATCCTGAGGCCGAACCGGACGGATCCGCCGGAACTCGTCTGCCACGAATTGACCCGCGAGGCGCTCGTGGCCGCTGTCTCCCTCGGCCGCGATCCCTTGCCCGAAGCGTCCGATATCCCCCTGTCCGTCATGTCGGAGCATCCGCTGATCCTGACGCCGCAGAAAATCGGCATCAGCCTGCGCAGCTCCGCGATTGAGGCCTGCCGGGCAGCAGGCTTCGAGCCCGTCATCGGTCAGCCGGCCCCACAGATCATGTCGATCCTGTCACTCGTGGCCGCAGGGCTCGGCTTTTCGCTGGTGCCTGAATCAATGAGCAAGCTGGCGCTCGACGGGGTCGTCTACAAGCGGCTCGTCGATGGGCCTACGGTTGGCATCGCCGTCGGCGTCCGGCGCGGCCCGCTGCCGGCTGCCGCCGCCGCGTTCCTCGCCAAGGCAAAGTCCATCGCCGCCGCAAGTGGCCAGTGACGATCGCAGAGGCGAAGCGGCGCGAGGTGCGGCAACAAGGACTGACCAATGTGATGTCCTGAATTCTTAGCGGGAGAACTGATCGGAAAACGCAGGCCATCCGTAGGGCAGCTTTGGCGTTGGTTACACTGGAGAGTGGCCGCGGCACATAGCGCGCCACGTTCTGATGGTGATGGCTTTTGTCGGGAGAGTTTTGATAACGGATGAGGGACTTGGGCCTCCGACACGCGGATCGTGTTTCCCTTAGAAAGCAGATGTTTTGTGTGTCTGTGTCGCATTCTTTGAGAGTGCCGAAAGTGAACTGCTCGCGTAAAGCCATGCCAGCAGTTCGATCCGAGTGAGCGGGCGTCAGGGGCGGGGCTCTATCACGCGTCGAGTCCACAGGAAGCGAATTACGAAGGCGTCCAGAAAATGCGGGGCTATTTAGTGCCGCAAGCCAAGCCATGAGAGACAAGGAACATCCGCAAACCCGTGCTTGCAGGCTTGGAGGCGTTCAAGAAAAGGTGAGATTGGACGTGTGAGAGTTGCATTTGGCGCTAAGTATAGAGAAAATCAGTTGCTTGTATTAATTAGACTTATTAAACATTGTCTGGAGTGACCCGGTCTGATGGGAATTGCTCAAAATGACGCTGTTAGAATTACGGTGAGGGTTGCTCTCTAAGCCGCTACGAACACGTTCAGCATCATTGGTTGTCCTTTTCGATCCTCGCTCCACCATGCCGGAAGTGGCGTGCAGAGGTGCGTGGCGATCCGTCTTGAGGTTTTCGGTCGTGAACATCTCGGCCAAGCGTATGCGGCTCCTGAAGCATCTGACGTCCAATTGGGAAGGCGACCCCCTTGATGAGGGGGGCTTGGTTCGCATTATCAATCCCGAGGGGAGGCGGCCTCCGTTGATATGGTGCTTCAACTCCGAGCATGAGTTCCCAATACTTGCCGATGGATTGGGGCAGGATCAGCCGGTTATCGGGTTGCGTTCGCTTCATATGGTTGCACCGAATGATGGCACCCGATTTCGAAACGATGAACTCATAGCCAGCGAGTATACGAACGCGCTGTTATCGAGCCTCGATCTGAATGATTGCCATGTCGGGGGGAATTGTCAGGGCGCATGGGTCGCCATGCATATCGCTTCCAATCTTCTCCTGATGGGCAAGCGCATCGGGGCGTTGATCACCATGGAGGCAGAATCCCCAATACCGTTTCCCGGCCGCGTTGGCCTGATTTTCGGCGCAAGCAGTGAGGACTATAACCCGTTTCTTCAAGGGAAATCCCCGGAGAAGAAATGGCGTACGTTATTCGCCGACGTCGCTGTTGAAATCATACCAGGTTCGCACGGGCAATATTTCGAGAACGAAAACTGTCCGTTCCTCTGTGAGGCCATCACGAGGATCATTGATCGCCCTGCAGAAACAGACGCAGCGGCCTCTTTGCCTGTCGAGATTTCGCTGGATCTGGTGGCCCCACCGACATCGGTGAAAGCGGGAACAAAAACGCCGATTCAGGTCCGCCCAATCACAAAAACAACCGCAGACACGAATGATATAGGGCAGGTGACTATCTGCTTCCTCTGGGTTTCGGGCGAACACGGCACCCTTGATGGTGAAACGACAGAGTCCTTCGCAGTCGATGCCGGTCGAGATGCAGAGACGATGACCGTCTTCATCGAGGCGCCGGAGAAAGCCGGGCCTTGGGACCTACATATCTTTGCCTGCCGTGAGAATGCGGGGCCGGTATCGTGGGCCGCCAATCTTGCCCCTAAATGTCGCCTTCAAGTGGAGTGGTGATTTCATCATGCGCGTCTATCTGATCGCCCCATCCCCGGACTTCGGTGACAGAACGCTGAATGATGACTGCGCGATTGGCATTGCACGCGCCTATGCGATGAGCGCAGCGGCGGGCATTGCGACGGTTGCCGCCTTTTTTCCAGCCGGCTTCGACCTCCGGCTGTGCGACGAGATCATCGAGCCCGTCGACTACGACGACCCGGCGCCGATCATCGCGATCAGCATCAACTCGGCGCAGGCTCCTCGCGGGCTTCGGATGGCGCATGCCTTTCGCGAGAAGGGCAAAAAAGTCGTCCTGGGCGGAGCGCACGTGTCGCTTGCGCCGCAGTTGTTCGAGGGGCATGCGGACTGCCTGGTGGTGGGAGAGTTCGAAACGGTTGCGGCCGAGTTCATGGCCGACCTGCAAGCAGGCGCCTTGAAGCCGAGCTATCGGGGCGGCAAGGCCGATCTGGCCAAGTCGCCCCCGCCTCGCTGGGATCTCTATCCGAACGATCGCGCCCTGGCCGGTGTCGTTCAGACAAGCCGGGGGTGCCCGTTCGAGTGCAATTTTTGCGACGTGATCCAGTATCTCGGTCGCGTGCAGCGTCACAAACCGCCCGAGCACGTGATCCGCGAGATACAGGCGCTCTACGACCTTGGTTATCGCCAGATCAACCTTTCAGATGACAATTTCACGGTCTACCGCCAGCGCACCTATGAGCTTCTCAAGGCAATCGCCGATTGGAACGGAGCCGATGGCCGCGAGCCCGTCAACTTCCTGACCCAGATGTCGATCGACGTCGCGCGAGAAGCGGAACTTCTGGAACTCTGCAATCAGGCAGGACTGCGCTTTGCGTTCCTCGGACTGGAGACGAGCAACCCCGAGGCGCTCAAGGAAAGCCGCAAGCGGCAGAACCTCAAAATCGATCTGGTCGCCCAATGCGAAAAAATCGTTGGTGCAGGCGTTTCCGTTCAGGCTGGGCTGATCGTCGGCTTTGACAGCGACGATCTTTCCTGTTTCGAGCGTCAGCTCGAGTTTGCGATGGCGCTGCCGATTATCGTCTACCGGCTGTCGGTGCTTATGGCTCCGCTTGCCACCCCTTTGTTTGAACAAATGATGGCGGAAGGCCGGATCGTCGTAGATCCAGAGGCATCGCTTGCCGCCAGTGGAAGCTCATTGACGAATATCCAGCCGATGCAAATGACGCGCGAACAGTTGGCCGAAGGAGCCGAGTGGCTCCGACGGTCGTTGCTCGATCCCGACAATCTGGTCTTGAGGTTCGAACATTACGCGCGCGTCCTCGGTGCACGGCCCGCACATCTGGTTGATAACGTGCCCCGCCGCCCCTCGAAAAAGGCCGCTCCGTTTCTTGAGTTGATGGGGTATATGGCGCGGGATCCCCGGACCCGGCGGGTCATCGACTGCGTCAACGATCTCAGCAAGCAGAGGCCCGAGATCCGCAGCGACCTGATGCAGGCGCTGGGACTGTATCTGAACAGCTACGTCAGACAGCCGGAGCATGCGGAGAAATTGCGCTCTCCAAGAGCGCTCGGCAGAGTTGGCTGAACCCTGTCGAGGGCAACCTCGAACAGATCCTGGAGAATTGCCGTAACGTATATTATAGCCGCCGTGCGGCAGCCCAATTAAGATGAGATCGAGAATGAGTTCGCTCCCAGACGCTGTCCAAGAACGGCTTCTCGAACGGTACGACACGCCACTGATAACAGTTCTGCAGCGTTCTGCCGGAAGCCGGAACCTGTGCGGGCATGACCTGCAGGAGGTTGCCGCATCGCTGCTCACTCAGTGGCGTAGCTGGTTTGGGACGGGACCACACACATTTGTTCTGGCGCTTCCGCCGGGAGAGATATTCCTGTCGGCCCTGCTGGCCGGATTGCTGGGCGGGCATACCATCGTTCCCGTAGCTCCGCCCAGAGGAGGTTCGCAATCCAGTCATCTCCGGCACATCGTCCAGGATTGTGGTGCCACAGCCGTGCTGTGCACGCAGGTGCTGCGGCCTGCGCTCGTTCGCTGCCTGACCTCCGACGACCTGGCGGCCCCCGTCTGTCCGGTGGTCTCTCTGGACGAACCGTCGCAAGCGCCCGCGTCGATCGCGGCCGTGCCGCCGGAGGCAGACGCCGCTGCAGGTTCAAGGCCTGCCATAATTCAATACACCTCGGGCTCGACGCGTCGACCCAAAGGGGTGCGCATCTTTGGCGAACAGATCATCGCCAATTGCGATCTCGTGGCACGCAGCTGGGATATGAATGCATCGACCCGTTTCGTGAACTGGTTGCCACACTATCATGATATGGGCCTCATGGGCGGCATCCTGTATCCGTTGCTGACGGGTGGCTATTCGGTGCAAATGAGCCCACTCGACGTGGTTCGCAGGCCTGCCTCCTGGCTATGGGCCATCTCAGACCATCAGGCCACGTTCAGCGGCGGTCCGGCCTTTGCTTTTGCCGATTGCCTGAGGCGCATCCGATCCGAAGACTGCGACGGGCTCGATCTTTCCAGCTGGAGCAGGGCATTTTGCGGAGCCGAGCCGATCCCCGCCGGGCTGTTGCCGACGTTCCGAACCCGGTTCGCATCCCATGGGCTGCCCCCTGAATCCGTGTTCGGATGCTACGGAATGGCTGAGATTACACTCTTCGCGGCGGGTGCGCCGGAGACCGGCAAAACGCTGCCGTCGCCTCCGCCGGGATGTTCCGCCGTTCACCCCTGCCTGCTGACCGACACAACCCGCGCCGACATACGGATTGTCGATCCCGAAAGGTGGACGATCATGCCCGATGGTTTGCCGGGCGAGATCTGGCTGCGCGGTCCGTCCAAAGGCAAGGGCTATGTCAACCTGCCCGAGGAATCCGCCATGACATTCGAAGCCGCGGTCGTCGGCGAGGAAAAGGGCGAATGGCTACGGACCGGCGATCTTGGCGTGATCAGCGACGATCTTCTCTATGTCACCGGGCGATCGAAGGACACACTGATCGCATACGGTCGCAAGGTCTCGGCGCCTGAGTTGGAGTGGCTGGCGGCGAGCCTGGATGACGCTCTGAACCCGTTGGCCGCGGCCGCCTTCATGCCGGACCAGACGGCAAGTGGAACAGGTGTGCTGTTCGTGGAACTGAAGCCTGGTCGTTCGGCTCCCGAGCGTCCGGCAACGGTCTGCGCCGCGATTGAACGGGCGGTGATGGGGGAGTGGGGCATCCGCTTGCAGGACGTGCGTATCTTGCCTAGAGGAAAGCTGGAGCGGACCAGCAGTGGCAAAATTCGTCGGCAGGCCATCGCCGATGCCTATCGTGGCGGCCGAATTCCGCAAGCCTATGACGAAGCAGCAGCAACGGCAGGGCCCCTATGAAATACTCAAGCTGGGCAGATCCGTCCCAATTCAAAACCGATCCTGCACATATCCAGCAATTGCTGCGATCACCGGCGTTCACCCTCGGCTCGTTGGAGGGCTATCTGCAGAAGATCGAGGACGCGACAGGCGAGGATTTTAGCGTTCTGCGTGAGTTCAGCGGTAATGCTCTGGTCTTTCAGTCGGGTTCGCAGCACCTTGAATCGCGAAAGCTGATCGCACGCTTTTTCAGCGAACAATCAATGGGGCAATGGCGGGGGCTACTGGACGAAAGCATTTCCGAATGCCTTGACCAGCTGCAGGCGGCGCGCGAGCCCGACCTGATGCGCGATTTCGTGACGCCTCTTTTCCTGTCGATGATCACACGTATCGTGGGTTTTCGCGACGATGGCTCGGGACAGCTTTACCCCTTGCTTGTGCAGGCCCAACGCGTGTCGGAGCCCATGTTGGCGCTGCGCGATCTGCGCGCAATCAACAAGGCGGTCATCAGCCTGTTGGACGCGTTGCCCGAGTTCGACGATCTTCAGTCTGAAGCCCCCGAAACTCTGCTGGCCTATTTCAAGCGCAAGCGTGATGCAGCGCCGGACGCGATCAACCTTCGCAGTCTTGCCCTCGCGCTGGTGCTGGCCGCGAACACCACGGCGCAGACGCTCGGGTTTGGCCTTTACGGACTTCTGACGGGCGATGCGAGCCTATGGAGCGACGCCGCGAGGCCCGATTGGGTGGAAATCGGCCTCGATCGCTTTCTCAGCCTCTATCCCTCAACCCTGACCCTGGTGCGGATCGCCACGACGGACATCGAGGTGGGCGGCTGTCCCTATGCCAAGGGCGAGGGTGCGGTAATCGACGTCGTGGCCGCCAATGCCCGATTGCGAGCTGCGGGCGAGTGCGGGCAGTCGGGTCGCAGCCTCTCTTTCGGATCGGGGGCGCACAAGTGTCCGGGCGAGAAATTGGCCAGGCTGATGATCGGTGCCGCTGTTCCGGCGCTGGCACGACGGTTCCCGAAGCTGGCGCTTCACAAGGACCTGGCCCAGTTCCGCAGCACGCCCATGATCCAAACCCCGGTCGCTCTGCCGTGTGAGCCGGGCGGCCAGTCGCGCCGCCTGTCGGCCCGGCTCTGTGAGGTCAAGGACATCGAAACGGCGCGGGAAATCGTCAACAACGACAAGGATTTCTCGCCGCCGGTGATGGAGCCGCATCTCAGGGCCCTGGCTGCCGCCAAGGGGCAGGACCTGTCGCAGGCGATCCGTATCGCCCGCAATGCCATGTTCTTCATGTCGGGCGAGCGGCACGCTGCCGCCCGACGTGCGGTCGCGGAATGCCTCGGCGGCAACCGGCTCGCGGTCTGGCATGGTCTGATCGATGAACAGATCGAGCGTGCGGTCGACGGCCTTATGGGCTCTGCCAAGCCTGACCTGATCCACGATTTCGCCGATCCGTTGTTTCGAAATGTCACCAAGCCGATCTTCGGGCTTGCGACCTGCGACGACGCCCGTTTCGACGCCTTGGCCCCCCGGCTTCAGGATGTGTTGGAACCCTGGCTCCCGCTTCGTGAGCTTCTGCGCCTTCAGGAAGTCTTCGACGAGCTCCTGGAGCTGATGCTGGTGCCCGAGGTGCCCAAAAAACGCGAAACCGGCGGATCGCTGCTCGCCTCAATGCTCGCCGCAGATCTTCCCGATTTCGATACCGAGGATATCAAGGCGCTTGTGCTTGTGCTGTATGGGGCGAGCTTCAATCTGTCCCATACTCTTGGCAACGTGCTGCACTGGCTTCTGATTCAGCCGCCGGAAGACCGTCGAGAGATTGCCGAGCCGCACTGGATAGAGGGAAATCTGGAGCGCCTCATCTCGCTCTGTGCGTCACCCAAATTTATCTACCGGATGACCCGTCGGCCTGTCGCGCTTGGGCCACTCGAGTTGACTGAGAATGACACTGCGCGTCTGCAGCTTCTGTCGATCAACCGGGGGGTCTCCACCGGGCATCTCGCGTTCGGCCACGGTCTGCATCATTGTGTTGGCGCCGCCTTGACGCGCCTTCTGTTGCGTCGTGCCATACCTGCGTTGTTCCGGCGATTGCCGACGATCTCCCTCGTGCCACAGGCACATGTTTACCACGAAATGTCGCAGACCGTCGCCTTGGCGCGGTTGCCATGCCGTTTCACGAAATCCACTCCATCGGACCAGAAGACAATATGATCAATGATCGTAAAGCCGCAGTTCTAGACTTTGTTCGAACGCGCCTTTCTGCAGTTACCAAGGTGCCTTCAGCTGAGATCGAATCGTCCTCTGGCCTGATCGATCTAGGCCTGCAGTCGACAGACGCCGTGCTTCTGTGCGGTGAGGTCGAGGACCATTTTCACGTAGAACTCGATCCCAGCAGTATCTTTGAGAACGAAACGCTTGCAGATTTCGTGGAAACCGTCCTCGCCCGTTTTGAGGACCAATGAGCACATTTTACCTCGGACTTTCCACCTCGGGACATGATCCTGCCCTCGCTCTCGTGGATGAGACGGGCGCGCTCGTCTTTGCTGAAGCAACGGAACGCTTCATTCAGGACAAGCGGGCATGGGGGATCGCACCGGATCACGTGTCGCACCTCGAATGCGCGCTGGAAGCTGTTGGCTTCGACCGGTTGCGGGATCGGATCGTTGTGGCCAGCAGCTGGGCACAGGTCAAAGCCGACATTCCCGTGCAGATGTCCAACGCGATGCTGCCGATGACCGATGGGCTGTGGCTGCGCACTCTTCAAGCTCAGGTACAGGCAAATGCGGGCGCTTCGCTGTTGCGGCTGGGCCTGATTGGCGAGATGCCGGAGGTGATGCGTTTTGACCACCACCTTTGTCATGCGGCCGCGGCGTGCTTTCAATCACCGATGGAGGATGCCGTATGCCTTGTTATCGATGGTGAGGGGGAAGTCGGGGCCGCCTCGCTCTATGACATGAGCGGGCGTGAACTCCGGCGTCGCTGGCGTTCGTGGGGGCCAGGCAGCTTGGGCACATTCTATGCGTGGCTGACGATGCAATGCGGCTTTGATTGGCGGATCGGGGAAGAATGGAAAGTCATGGGGCTTGCCGCTTATGGCGAGGTCATTCCCGATCTTGCCGAGGCGCTGGCCACGATAATCCGCGTCGAAAACGGCCGACTTCGGTTAGCCGACCAGAATGTGATCGACGCCGCCGACAAAGTCGCTGCCCGCTATTCTCGAACTGCAGCCGACCCTATCGGACAGGCTGCGGATCTCGCAGCTACGGGGCAGGCGGTTTATGGGCAATTTGTGGATCGCATGCTGGGCGCGCTGGCTGGTTCCTGCCCGTCGAATCTTGTGTTGACGGGAGGTTGTGCTCTCAATTCATCCTATAATGGAACGATCTCGGGTCGAGCCGGTTTCGAGCGGGTATTCGTGCCGTCGGCGCCGGCTGATGACGGCAACGCCGTCGGCGCAGCCATTCTGGCATGGATGAAGGATAGCGGAACAACGGTCATACCGCGCAGTGACGGCTCGCCCTACCTCGGTAGTGCGGCGCAGTCCAGGACGCTCGCCAAGGCCATAAATACGGCAGGCAGCGGTCGCATTTCAGATGTGTCGGGCAATTCAGCCGAGGCCGTCGCCGGTCTTCTCGAACAAGGTCGGATTGTTGGCGTGATGCGTGGACGGGCGGAGTTCGGGCCTCGTGCGTTGGGGCACCGCTCGATACTGGCCGATCCGCGTCATGCGGACATGAAGGATCGAATTAATCTGACGGTGAAAGGCCGTGAGCCCTATCGCCCGTTCGCCCCTATCGTGCCGCTCGACAGAGCTGACGAATGGTTCGAAGGTGCGCAGCCGTCCCCCTACATGTCCTTCACACTGCCCTGGCGCAAGGGCCAATGCGAACGCGTGCCGGCCGTCGTGCATGAGGACGGGACGGGGCGGTTACAGACGGTCACTTCCGCCAGCGACCCTTGGGTTCATGAGCTTGTTGAAAGCTTCGGGCAACGAACCGGAGTGCCTATAGTACTCAATACAAGTTTCAATGTAATGGGAAAACCGATCATCCACTCGGTGGAGGATGCCATGGCTGTGTTTATGACTTCTGGTCTCGATGCTGTGCTTGTCGAGGATGTTCTGATTGAGAAATAGATCGTACGTCGAGATCTCCTCTTTTATTAAAGGGAGGTGTCGGTCACGAATTTCTGTCTTCTATTGCAAGGGGCGGGAGAGGCGTTTCTCTAAGAAAAACACTGTGAAGAAGGGGCGCGGATTTTTGGGCGCCGCAGCTCAACGCTCGCATTGATTTTATTGCGTTTTTATGATGCCCAAAGCTGCAGCGGACGTCCGAAAGAATGCGCGGGTTTCTAGCCTTGGGTGGCTTAGAAATGGCTGATTAATGCGGTTTGGAAGGTGGTCGCGGAAGAGAGACCTGAAGCCTCGATATGCGGATCATGGTTCCAATGGAAAACCAAATACATGCAGGGCCTGGAAGGAATGACATGTTGCGATTGATTGCCATTGCCGGGCCATTTTTCCTGTCTACCGCCGTTTCGGCTATGGATCTGGCGGGGACCTATGTCCTTCCGGGCGGAAGCTGCTCAGATCCGAGATCCGAGGGCGAGCAGCTCATCATGACCGGAAACGGCCTGTCCTTTGCTCATCTGGAGTGCGAGTTCGGCAAGTCGGTGAATGTCGCGCGCATGGATGCCGCGCTTTACGATGCAGAGTGCAAGCTGGAAGACATCCCGCAGAAAACCCGTTTTTTCGTCGCCCGAAGCAGTGATGGACTAACGATCTACTCCCAGGAATTAGGTACCTTTATTGTATCGTCCTGCAGGTAGCTGTTTCATCTCTGGGGCTTCTCTGTCTGCCGGTTGTGTTGCCGGTCGCAAAAAGCGTCAGTCGAGGGTCGGTAATCGCAAGTGGATGAATTCCCACAATGGGAAACGCCCACGCACCACCCTTGGCGGTAAGCCTTCTGTCGTGAGCTATTGGCAGGTAATCGACTGGCACCGATCTGATCAGCAGGCACCGAGATCGGTTTACTCCGGAAGTCGCCCTTTGATCCGGTAACAGCTCAGGATATCGACCGAGATGATAACAATCATCTCATGGGAGATCGTGTTTCAGCAAAGCAGTCGAGGAAATTCGAAAGGAAAATAGATGGTCCGGTATGTTCTCGCCCTGATCCTTGCTGCGGATGTCCTGTCAGGACAAGTCTTGGCGTCCGAACGGTCCGGTCATTCCGGCATGCATCACGAGATGCGCGGGACTGCCTCGGCGCCTGAACGGCAGACACCGAGCCAACCTGGGCAATCAGCGTTCGCAGCCATCCAGGAAATCGTGCAGATCCTTGACGCGGATCCGCAAACCGACTGGTCCAGAGTCGATATTCCCGCGCTTCGCAAGCACCTGATCGATATGAACAACGTCACCCTCTATGCGCAGGTTGAAAGCGATCCGACAGACGATGGTGTGCGCTTTACAGTGACGGGCGAGGGCGCGGTGCGGGATTCAATCCGACGAATGGTTGTTGCCCATGCCGGGACCATGAACGGTATACGTGGTTTCGAGTATGAGGCGGAGGAGACGCTGGATGGAGCGGTTCTGACAGTCCACGCAACCAATTCGGCCGACGTGAAGATGCTGGCTGGCCTCGGGTTCATCGGGGTCATGACACTTGGCGCGCATCACCAGGAGCATCATCTTGCGATAGCCTCCGGAAGGCCTCCCCACTGAAAGGAAGTCCATCCATAGACAGACCTGAACCTCGACGAACATGGCCCCGCGAGCCTTGTTCGTGATGATTGGCCTGTCGGGGGAACGGCATGCGGCGACTTGCAGGGATGTTGGTCATTTGAATCACGATTATGCGCCGTCTGCACTATCAGGCGTCACATTGCTCTGCTCCCCGCCGACTGGACCGTTTTTGAGTCGCGTTTTCCGCGCTAGGATTCCGGCTGGGAGAAGGAGCGGAAGCGATGAAGGCATCGAAGTTCACGGAGGCGCAGAAGGCGTTCATCCTGAAGCGGTGCTGCGATCATATCCGCTCTGGCAACAAGGCCTAGCCTTGCGAGAGAATGCGCTGAGCTGCGTTGTGGGCGTGATCGGCAACATCGGGGTTGCGGGTAATCAGGGCGGAAACGATGGCTCCGTCGATCAGCAGCGCCATCTCATGCGCGAGCCCTTCGGCATCGTCGGGGCGTGCGGCCTCGGCAAGTTCACGGATCTTGTCCATGACGATGCCCTTGTGCTTCAGCGCGATCATCCGCATGCGATCGTCGTCCTTGTCGCATTCACCGACAGCGTTGATGAAGGGGCAGCCGTAGAACTGCTCCTCTGCGAACCACTTTTTCAGAACGCCGAAAAGATGGACGAGCTTGGCCGAGGCATCGCCGGGCAGGGCGTCGACCTCTGCGATGAACCAGTCGCGCCAGGCACTGCCTTCGCGTTCCAGAACTGCCTCTATCAAACCTTCCTTTGAGCCGAACGCCTTGTAGAGCGTGGTCTTGGCCGTACCGGCTGCTGCGACGATGGCATCTACGCCCGTGGCGTTGATGCCATGGCGGCAGAAGAGATCCGAGGCGGCGATCAGCAGACGCTCCCGCGCGGCGCTGGTTTCGGTTGCGACCGCATGGTGCGGGCCCGCGGAATGGGGGGCGGTGCTTTTGTGAGAAGCCATGCGGACCTCGTGATACGTGTGCTTGATGGGTGTACCGACCGATCTGTTGCCTTGCCTAGCGCAGTTTTTGCGGGTGGGCAATGGGGGGCACAGGCCGGGAAGGGCGGGGATCAATGAAGGAGCGGCTCGCTACTGCCGATTGTGCCGGGTGCCGCGTCCGGTTGTGCAGCGCCCCCGCAGATTGTTCGCAGAGGGCGCTACGGGAAATGGGGCAACCGCGCGCGGCTCCCGGGCTGGCAGCCTTGGCACCGGTTCTTGCCTGCAACGCTGTCCGCGCTCCCGCTTTCCGGGATGTAAGGCCCAGTCGACCGCTTGTCCGGTGCCCCGCACAACAGTCCGCACCGTGCGTGTTCCGTTTTATCGCCTCGGCCTCACGCGCCGGCATCGAGTGCACTTCAAGTACGCACGTCCATAAATTAGGCGGTTACCGTAGGCGTCCGGCGTTGCTTTGCGCAGCGGAAGAAAACGCGAATACGCATTCACGGAAAAGGAATGCGAAGTCGTTTCAATTGCCTATGTCGGATTTCCGGAGTTGGCACGCCTTCTGCTTATAGGGGAAACAGAACGGTTTGTTTCCTGCCCAATTTTTCAGGGCGACACGTTGCAGGAGGTCGGTGATGAAGGGAGCACATCTGGCAGTGGAGGCGGTGACGCACAGCTACCGCCGCGCCGGGGCACCGGCCGTATGTGATGTGACGTTTCAGGTCGAACCCGGCGAGGCGCTGGCACTGGTCGGCCGGTCGGGATGCGGCAAGTCTACATTGTTGCACATCATGTCCGGTCTGATCCTTCCCACGCAAGGCAAGGTTCTGATCGACGGGCTGCACATAACGGGGCCGTCGCCGAAATGGGTCGTGATGTTCCAGCAGCCTTCACTCTATCCGTGGATGAGCGTGGCGCAGAACGTGGCGCTGGGGCTGAAGTTCACCGGCCGCAAGCGCGAGATCGCCACCCGCGTGCCGGAGATGCTGCGGCTCGTGGAGCTTACCGATTATGCGGATCGCAACGTGCAGGACCTGTCCGGCGGTCAGCAACAGCGCGTCGCGCTTGCCCGCTCGCTGGCACCTGCTCCTGAAGTGCTGCTGCTCGACGAGCCGTTTTCCGCGCTCGACGCCTTCACCCGCGGGACGCTGCAGCGTGACGTGCGGCGCATTGCCAAGGAACTCGGCATCACGCTGGTGCTGGTCACGCACGATCTGCCAGAGGCGGTGGTGATGGCCGACCGGGCGCTGGTGCTGTCGGCCAATCCGGGGCGGCTTGCCGACATCGTCGATATCGATCTCGCCAATCGCGATGATCTGAGATCGCCGGAATACGCGGAGGCGCGGGCCCGGCTGGCGGCCGCCTATGAGCGCGCTGCAGGGCGCGAACTGGGCGCTCCGGAGGCGGCGGACGACGCCGGACTTTCCGACAATCACGGACTGACTGCGGCGCGCCCGGCGGCGCGCTGATGGAATTCACCTCGATGAACGAGCGGAAAAGGGAACCGAGATGAGCGATCACGACAAGAGCCGCACCGATGGCACGGACTGGGACGACGAGTATTTCGCAGGCGATTTCACCCGCCGTCAGACCCTTGATATGTTCGCCGCTGGCGGATTGATGGCGGCGCTCGGTCCCCTGATCGGGGCGATGAGCAAGCCCGCCTTTGCAGCCGCCGACGATGAGGTCGTGCGCATTGGCTACCTGCCGATCACCGATGCCACCGCGCTGCTGGTGGCGCACGGTATGGGCTACTTCGAGGCCGAGGGCCTGAAGGTGGCGCGGCCGACCCTGATCCGCGGCTGGTCGCCGCTGGTGGAAGGGTTCGTCGCGGGCAAGTTCAACCTCGTCCACTTCCTCAAGCCCATTCCGGTGTGGATGCGCTACAACAACAAGATCCCCGTCAAGCTGATGGCCTGGGCGCACACCAACGGCTCCGGTCTGGTTGTCGGGGGGCATACCGACATCGAGGATTTTTCTCAGCTCGGCGGCAAGCAGGTCGCGGTGCCGTTCTGGTACTCCATGCACAATATCGTGCTGCAGTACGCGCTGAGGCAGTCGGGCATCAAGCCGGTCATCAAGTCGGCCTCCGAGCCGCTGGCCGCGGACGAGTGCAACCTCCAGATCCTGCCGCCGCCGGAAATGCCCGCCGCGCTTGCGGTCCAAAAGATCGATGCCTACATCGTCGCCGAACCGTTCACCGCGATGGGTGAGCTGAAGGCCGGGGCGCGGATGCTGCGCTTTACCGGCGATATCTGGAAGAACCATCCCTGCTGCGTCATCTGCATGCATGAGCAGGTCACCTCCGAGAAGAAGGAGTGGACCCAGAAGGTCATGAACGCGGTGGTTCGCGCGCAGGTCTACGCCTCGCAGAACAAGGCCGAAGTCGCGCGACTGATGTCGAAGGACGGCGAGGGCTATCTGCCGATGCCCGCAGGCGTCGTGGAGCGCGCCATGACGCTCTACACGGACGACGCCAACTATCTGGAAACCGGCGCCATCAAGCATGCCGCCGAATGGGGCAACGGGCGCATCGATTTCCAGCCCTGGCCTTATCCGTCCGCCACCAAGCTGATCGTCGAAGAGATGAACAAGACGGTGGTCGGCGGCGACCGCACCTTCCTCGACGGGCTCGATCCGCAGCACGTGGCCGACGATCTGGTCGACTACGAATACGTCAGGAAGGCGCTCGAGAAATATCCGGAATGGAAGAACGATCCGTCGGTCAATGCGAGCGACCCGTTCAATCGCGAGGAGGTGCTTGAGCTGTGAGCACCGACCTTACGGCCGATGCGTTCCTGACCGGGAACGGGGACGGGGAGGCGCTGAAAGAGCGCCGGACCGGCCAGTGGAAGGCGGCGCTCAGGAGCGTCGGCTTCGCCTGTCTCGGCATGGCGCTGTTGCTGTTTGCGTGGTGGATCGGCGGTCTCGTCATCGAGACGAACCCCGCGCTGATGGCCTTTGCCGACTTTGCTCCCGAACCGGCGCTGGCGCGACTTTTCGAGATGCTGGTGACGGGCGAAGCGTGGCAGATGATGGTGCCCAGCCTTGCCCGCGTGATGCAGGGGCTTGCCCTTGCGGTGGCAATCGGCGTGCCCGTCGGCATCGCCATCGGTCGCGTACCTGCGCTTCGCGAGATCACCAACATCCCCTTCCAGTTCCTGCGGATGATCTCTCCGCTGTCCTGGATGCCGATTGCGGTGATGGCCTTCGCCACCTGGGACGGGGCCATCGTCTTCCTGATCACGGTCGCGGCCGTCTGGCCGGTGCTGTTTTCAACGGCTGCGGGGCTGAAACGGGTGGACCCGGCATGGTTCCGGGTGGCGCGCAATCTGGGCGCGCGGCCCTGGCACATGCTCTTCACCATCATCCTGCCCGCGATCTCGCAGGACATCCTGACCGGCATCCGGCTTGCGCTGGGCGTCGCGTGGATCGTGCTCGTGCCAGCCGAATATCTCGGCGTCACATCGGGCCTCGGCTACGCGATCAACGATGCCCGCGACACCCTCGAATACGACCGTCTGGCGGCCACCGTCGTGATCATCGGCGTGATCGGCTTCGCCCTCGATTTCGTCTGCCAGCAGGCGATTACCCGATTGAGCTGGCATCGGGACGACTGACCCGGCCAACTCGATTTTCAAACCACTCAGTGAAGGAGAGTGAAATGTCCAGTCAACCTGCAACGGCCCTTACCGGCTGTCTTGCCCCGATCGACAAGGGTGGTCTCGACGACCTGATCGAAAAGGGCAAGGCCGATCCGAAGGCGGTCAAGACGCTCAAGTGCAAGACGGTCGCCGAGGGGCGCTTCCGTCATGCCAACTACATTCGCGACCTGCAGCCCTACATCGTCGATGAGCCGCCGGGCCTGCTGGGCGACGACACCGCGCCGAACCCCTCGGAAGCCTCGCTTGCGGCGCTGGGGTCCTGCATAGCGGTCGGTCTGCACGCCAATGCGGTCCATCGCGGCATCACCATCAACTCGCTGGAACTGGAGCTTGAGGGCGACCTCAACATCACGGCCGTGTGGGGAACGGGCGATGTGTCGGAAAAGCCGGTCGGGTTCACCGACGTGCGCATCATCGTCCACATGGACGCGGATGCGCCGCAGGAGACGGTCGACGAACTGATCGCGCATGTCACGCAGTGGTCGCCGGTGTTCAACACCTTCTCGCGGCCCGTGAACATGGTCGCAGAGTCGGCCTGATTGGGCCCAAGTGCCGCCAGTGGCACCAACCGCGGGAGAGGGGACGGGCCCGCTCCCGCGGCTTCCAACCACAAGGAAACGAGACCATGACGACTGAGACGAAAATCCGGACCTCTGACGAGGCGCTGAGCGCATCCAAAGGCCCCGTCGCCCTCAACTCCGCTGCCATGATCGAGGAGGTCGCGCGGATTTCGCGAACCGATCTCGCGCCTCAGGTGCACGATATCGACCTTTCCGGCGTCTATCCGGAAGGCGTGATGCGCGATCTCGGCAAGGCCGGCGCCTATGCGCCGCACGCGCTGCTGAACGGCGGCACGCCGGATCTGGAAAGCTCCATCCGGGCCATGTCGGCGGTGAGCGAACACTGCCTTTCGACCGGCTTCTGCGTGTGGTGTCAGGATGCGCTGGGCTGGTACATCGCAAATTCGGAAAACGAGACGCTGAAAACGACGCTGGGTCCGAAGCTTCTGACCGGCGAGGCGCTCGGCGGTACGGGGCTTTCCAACCCGATGAAGTCGCTTTTCGGCATCGAGAAGCTGCGGCTCAAGGGCGAGCGGGTCGACGGCGGCTATGTCGTTACCGGCATCCTGCCGTGGGTCTCCAATCTGGGCCAGGATCACTATTTCGGCGTGGTCTTCTCCCTTCCCGACGGGCGCATGGTGATGGCGGTTGCCGACTGCGCCACGGACGGGCTCAAGATCGTGGAAAACGACGAGTTCGTCGCGCTCGACGGCACGCGCACCTTTGCGGTGCAGTTCCGCAAGGCCTTCATTCCCGACGCGGCCATTCTGGCCGACCCCATCGACGACTATATCCCGCGCATTCGCGCAGGCTTCATCCTGCTTCAGGCGGGCATGGCCTTCGGTCTCATCCGCAACTGCATCGATCTGATGGATCAGGCGGGGCAGTCGCTGTCGCATGTGAACTGTCATCTGCCCGATCAGCCGGATGACTTCCGCGAGCAGCTTGCCGGGTTCGAGCGCGAGGTCTTCGAGCTGTGCCAGACACCTTTCGATCTCTCCAAGGAGTATTTCGTGCGGGTGATCGAGGCGCGGCTTGCTGCCGGCGAAGCGACGGTGGCGGCCGCCCACAACGCGATGCTCCATTGCGGGGCGCGCGGTTACGTCAAGCGCGGCACGGCGCAACGGCGTCTGCGCGAGGCCTATTTCGTCGCCATCGTGACGCCCGCCACCAAGCAATTGCGAAAGATGCTCGCCGATTTCGGCGGGGCTTAAGCGTTTCCGGCGGGGACGAGGCGGCGCGACAAACGACGTCTCCCGGCTCTGCCGTTTTCACCAGAGGGACCAGACGTGGAAAGGACCACATCATGACGGACAAGAGCCTGTTATCGCCGGAAGAGCTTGCGGAATTCATGAAAAGCGAGCCTTGCGTGATCATCGATACGCGCGATCCGGAGAGTTATGCGGCGGGGCATATTCCCGGTGCGGTCGACATGCACGACATCTTCACCTATCTCGCCACGTCCTCGGCGGACGGGGTCGCGGAGCTGCGCCACAAGTTTGCCGAGGAATTCGGCGCGGCGGGGCTTTCGGGGGTAGAGACCGCCGTCATCTACGAGCAGTCCATGGCCACGGGCTTCGGCCAGTCGTGCCGCGGGTATTTCCTGCTGCAGTATCTCGGCTATCCGAAGGTGAAGGTGCTGCACGGCGGCTTCGCCGCCTGGGAAGCGGCGGGGCTTCCGGTTTCCGCGGACTCCGTTGCGCCGACGCCGAAGACTTTCCCGGTTTCCGAAACCGGCGCTGACCTCATGCTCGATGTTGCCGACATGATGGATGCGATCAAGACGGACGACATCGTCAAGCTCGATGTCCGCGATATCGATGAATGGATCGCGGAAAGCTCCTCGCCCTACGGCAAGGATTTCTGCCCGCGCAAGGGGCGTATCCCGGGGGCGAAGTGGATCGAGTGGTACCGGATGATGAAGCCGACGGCGACCGGTCCGATGATCAAGAGCAAGCCGGAAATCCTTGCCGAATGCGCAAGCGTCGGCATCACGCCGGAAACGCCCGTCTATCTCTATTGCTTCAAGGGTGCGCGCGCTTCCAACACCTATCTCGCGCTGAAGGAAGCGGGCGTGAAGGACGTGAAGATCTACTTCGGGTCCTGGAACGAGTGGTCCCGCGATCCGGAACTGCCGATCGAGGAAGGCTTGCCCTACTAGGCCGAAGAAGGCCGGGCTCAATCAACAATACGGCCGGGACAATGTAGTCCCGGCCGCCCGAGACGAAAGGGCAGGAACATGAACGACCCGATCATTATCGTGGGTGCGGGGCAGGCCGGTCAGAAGGCGGCGGAGACGTTGCGCCAGAAGGGCTATGAGGGCGATCTGATCATGATCGGGGACGAGCCGTTCCATCCCTATCAGCGTCCGCCGCTCTCCAAGGCCTATCTGAAAGGCGAGATGGATGAGGAACGGCTTTTCCTGCGTCCGCCCGCCTATTTCGCGACGGCCGCGGTTGATTTGCGCAGCGGCGTGCGGGTCGACCGGATTGACCCCGCCGTGCACTGCGTGACGCTCGACGACGGCGAGAACCTGACTTACTCAAAGCTTCTCATCGCCACGGGGACGCGGGCCCGGGCCCTGCCTGTCGAAGGTTCGGACCTGCCCGGTGTCTTCACCTTGCGCACCATGGCCGATATTGCGCCGATCCGAGCCGCACTTGAGGCGGCGGAGCGGGTTGCAATCGTCGGCGGCGGCTATATCGGCATGGAATTCGCGGCGGTGGCCGTCGGTTTCGGCAAGGAGGTCACCGTCATCGAGGCGCAAGAGCGTGTTCTGGAACGCTCGGTTGCGCCGGAAATTTCAGAATTCCTGCAGGATCTGCATCGTTCCAACGGCGTGCGGCTGGAACTGGGGTCGGGCGTGGCGCGGATCGACGGCGAGGAAGCCGTTTCGGGGGTTGCCTTGGCGAACGGGGAAACGGTGCCCGCCGATCTGGTTCTGGTCGCGGTGGGGGCGGAGGCGGTCACGGAACTGGCGTTGGCCGCGGGACTGGAGGTCGATGGCGGCATTGCGGTGGATGCGGCGTGTCGCACGTCTGCTCCCGATATCTATGCCGCGGGCGATTGCACGGTCTTTCCCTCTGCGCGCTTTGGACGAACCATCCGGCTGGAAAGCGTGCAGAACGCCTGCGATCAGGCCAAGGCGGCGGCAGCAGCCATGCTGGGCGAGGACGTCGCCTACGACCCGGTGCCGTGGTTCTGGTCGGATCAGTACGACGTCAAGCTGCAGATCGTCGGACTGTCTCAAGGGTATGACCGCACCGAGATCGAGGGATCGCCGGAGGAGGGACGCTTTTCGCTCTCCTACTTCGCAGGCGACCAGTTGCTGGCCGTCGATACGGTCAATTCTCCGCGCCAGCACATGATGGCGCGCAAGATACTCGCCTCTCAGGAGGCCCCGCAGACGACGCCCCGGCAGGTCGCCTGATCGGAACCGGAAACACCAGATCACCCTCAAGAGGAGAATGAACAATGTCGAACGTTGCCAGTCTGAATGCCGCGGACGCCGGTCCGATCCCGTTGATGTCGAAGCTGGAAATGACCGAACTGGTCATGGCCGCGAAATTCGCCAAGGGATTGTCGTGGAAGGAAATCTCCGAGGCCGCGGGGATGTCGGACGTATTCGTCGTCTCCGCGTGTCTGGGCCAGAACTCGCTGCCGAAGGAAGCTGCGGCCAAGGTTGCGGAATTTCTCGGTCTCGGCAATCTGACCAAGGACGTGGAGATCGCGCTGCAATTCCCGCCGAAAAAGGGCCAGGAGGCGGAAACCGTCTCCAAGGACCCGCTGATCTATCGCTTCTTCGAGATCACCTACGTCTACGGCGATACGATCAAGGAACTGATCCACGAGGAATTCGGCGACGGCATCATGAGCGCTATCGATTTCGATCTGAAGGTCGACCGCGTGGCGAACCCCAAGGGCGACCGTGTTCAGGTCACCATGTCGGGCAAGTTCCTGCCGTACAATCAGTGGTGATGAGTAAGCGGGGCGGCGCCTGAGCGTTGCCCCGGTTAGCTTCTTGGGTGTCGCGAGCTTGGACAGGAGTGGTCAGCCCGCCTCGAAAGACAACTGGACCTTTACCGCAACTCGCCGGTCGCCTGCCGTCTCAAAGGCGCGTTGGGCCTCGGACAGGGGGAAGGTTGCCGTTACGATGGGGCGGACGTCGATGCGGCGGGACGAAATCAGCGCCACAGCCTTTTCGAAATCCTCGCCAAGGAACCGCTGCGTGCCCTGAAGGGTGATCTCCTTGCCGACGATGGCATTGAGCGGCACCGGAACGTCGCCTGCCACGCCCACCTGCACCATGCGGCCTTGCGGGCGAATGGCTGCGATGGCTGCACGGATCGCCGGGGCGGCCGCGGAGCATTCGAAGACAATATCGAAATAGCCCTTGTCGGCTGCGTAGGCCTCAAGTGCCTCGGCATCGTGCGCGACGTTGATGGTGCGCGTGGCCCCCATCTGTTTCGCCACGTCCAGAGGAATGTCCTGCAGGTCGGTCGTCACGATCTCAGCCGCGCCCGCTTCAGCCGCGACCGCAGTACAGAGTGCTCCGATAGGGCCTGCGCCCGAGACCAGAACGCGTTTGCCCGCCACGTCTCCGGCCATGGAGCGGGCATGCAGGCAGACCGACAGCGGCTCGGCACAGGCGGCTTCGGTCAGCGTCACGTCATCGCCGACGCTCACGCATTGCGCGGCCTGCACGACGATGCGGTCGCGGAACAGGCCTTGTTCGTGCGGAACGCGCATGGCCGACCCGTTGAAGCGCATGTTCAGACAATGCGTCGTGAGCCCCTCGCGGCAGTAGCTGCAGGTGCCACACGGGCGGCTGGGATTGATGGCAACATGGGCACCGGGCTCGAGGCCCTGCACGTCGGGGCCGACCGCCAGCACCGTGCCCGCTGCCTCGTGCCCGAGGATGATCGGTTCGCGCACGCGGATCGGGCCGAAACCGCCGTCCTGGAAGTAATGCAGGTCCGAGCCGCAGATCCCTCCCGCACCGATTGCGACGAGCGCCTCGCCCGGTCCGGGCTCCGCGGTTTCCTCGGTTTCGACGCGAAGGTCGTTCTGGCCGTGAAGACGGCAGATGCGGGTGGTCATGTCTTGCTCCTATCGCATGAGGACCGTGGGCAGCCAGGTCGAGATTGCCGGTATGTAGGACACCAGCAGCAGGACGAGGATGTTGGTCACCAGGAACGGAAAAATGGCGGCGATGACGCGGGTCAACGGTTCGCGGGCAATCCCCGAGCAGACGAACAGGCATACGCCGACAGGTGGCGTGGTCAAGCCGATCATCAGGTTCAAAACGGCGAAGGTCGCGAAATGGACCGGGTCGATGCCGACCGCCTGGGCAAGCTGTTGCAGTGGCACGAACAGGATGATCAGCGCAGCGATCGTTTCCATGAACATGCCGACGAACAGAAGCACCAGATTGATGATCAGGATCACGAGAAACTTGTTCTGGGTCAGTGACAGCACGCCCTCGGCAATGGCCTGCGGGATGCGTTCGGACACGAGTATCCAGCCGAAGACGTTGGCGAACCCAACAAGGGCGAGAATTCCGGCAGCTGCGACAGCGCTTTCCACGATGATCTTGGGGATCTTGCGAAGGGGCAGTTCACGGTAGACGAAGGCCCCGACGACGAAGGCGTAGATGCTGGCGACCACCGCGGTCTCGGTCGGTGTGGCCAGACCCGAAAGGAGCCCGTAGATGATCAGGAAGGTCATCGCCAGCGCCCAGAACGCGCCGCCGAAGGCGCGAAGAACTTCCGACGTTCCGCCCCAGGGCTCACGCGGGAACTTGCGCCGGACGGAGATGATGTAGGCGGTGATCATCATCGCCACGCCCATGAGGATGCCGGGAATGGCACCGGCCAGGAACATCTGGCCGACCGAGATCCCGGAAAGCGCCCCGACGATGATCATCGGGACCGAGGGCGGGATGATCGGCCCGACGGTCGATGAGGCGGCGGTGACGGCAGCCGAAAAATCGAGCGGGTAGCCCGCCTTCTTCATGCCCGGGATCATCACACCGCCGATCGAAGCCGCATCGGCAACCGCCGTTCCGGTGATACCGCCGAACAGCATCGAGGCGGCGATGTTGGTCAGCCCGAGCCCGCCGCGGATCCAGCCGACCAGCGCGGAGGCGAAGCGGATGATGCGGTGGGTGATCCCGCCCTGGTTCATCAACTTGCCCGCCAGAATGAAGCCCGGGATCGACAGCAACACGAAGCTGTCCATCCCGGCATACATCTTCTGCGGCATGACCACGACGGGGATACCGGCAACCAGCAGGTAGACCAGTGAGGAGACGCCGAGGGTGATCGCCACCGGCAGCCCGATGATCAGTCCGCCGACGAAAACGGTGAAAAGAATGGTGACTCCCACTTATTCCTCCTCGGGTCTGTGGGGGCGGCCATCGACGGTGCCGGACAGCATACCGATAACGCGAAGGCCCCCGAACAGGGCCAGGATAAAGAGAAGGAGAAACATCGTGAGGTGGATCAGGTCCATCCGCACGTAGAGCGCGGGCGAGGTCTGCATCCCGCCGATCACGGTATATCGCCAAGCTTGCGGCAACACGTAGAGCGCCATCCCCACGGTGATGACGGCTGAAAGCAGGCGTAACAGCCACGGTACACGGCCCGGCAGGGACTCGCTAATCACGTCCACGTTGACGAGGTCACCCGAGCGCAGCGACAGCCCGACCCCGAAGGCGACGAGGTAGAGCAGGGCGAAGCGTGACAGTTCTTCCGTCCAGACAGGGGAATCGCCGATCAGCCGCCCGATCACCTGGACCAGGACCGACACGATCAGCACCGCAAAGGACAGACCCGTGCCGAAACGTGCGAGAGCTGTGAAGAGGCCGATCAAGCCTGAGGCAAATCGCATCGCAGGATACCGTTGGGGATCTTGATGGGGTGGCCGGCGCCACCAAAAATGACGCCGGCCGTGCGGGTCAGCCTTCCGAGAACAACTTCTCGACGATCGGCTTGATCTCGTCGTTGACGTTGGACAGCACCGCGTCCTTGGCTTTGCTCTGGTAGGCCGCCTTGTCGACTTCCACGAAGGTCATGCCGTGGTCCTCGAGGAACTTGCGGTCATCGGCCAGGCTCTTTTCGAACAACCCGCGCTCATAGGCCTGCGCGGTCTTGGCAGCTTCCATGACGGCCTGCTGCTGTTCGGACGAAAGCTTCTTCCAGGCGATCTCGGAAATCGTGGTGTAGATCCAAGAACGCACGTGATCGGTGAGGTTCACGTATTTCTGAACCTCGTAGAAGCTGGCGGAGCGGATCAGCGCAAGCGGGTTTTCCTGTGACCCGATGGTGCCGTTCTGCAGCGCGGTGAAGACCTCGGAGAAGGCCATCGGGCTGGGACGGGCGCCAAGTGCCTTCCAGACGTCGATGAACAGCGGAACGTTGGGAACGCGCATCTTCAGACCGTTCAGGTCATCGGGGGACTTGAAGGGCTCGTTCGAAGTAAGCTCGCGCGGACCGCGCGCAAAATAGCCGATCGGACGGATCTGCACCTTCTCGATGATCTGTTCTTCGATCATCTTGCCGGTTTCGCCGGTGGCGAAGGCGTCCATCTGTTCCTGGGTCTTGAAGGCGTAGGGCACGGCCAGAAGTGCGGCTTTCGGGGCCCAGTTCTGAAGGCTCTCGCCGGTGATGGTCATGTCAACGGTGCCAAGTTGCATTCCGTTGATCAGATCGATCTCCTTGCCCAGCGACTCGTTGGGGTAGACCTCGACCTTGACCTTGCCGTCGGTCAGCTTGGCCAGTTCCTCGCCGAATTTGAGGGAAGCCAGGTGCCAGGGGTTCTTTTCGTTGGCGAGATGTCCCAGCTTGAGCGTCACCTCAGTCGAGGCGGCGATCGCCGGTGCGGCAAGAACAGCGCCCGAAGCCGCCACTCCAAGTCCGAAAGTTCTGCGTGTAATCTCCATCGTCATTCTCCTCCTTCTGTGAACGGTGCATTGACCGTTGGAGCTACCTCCCCCTCCGGCAGGTCGAAAAAATCGGGGCAAGCGGCCACGATTTCCGGCAGGTCCGACAGGACCTCTCGAAGATGGCTTCGGGTTGCGTTTTCTGCTGCGGCCTGTTTTCCGGCCGCGATGCGCTCGACAATGGTCGCGTGTTGTTCAACCAGTTTTTCCCGAGGGAACTGTCCGAGCGCCAGAAAGCGGACCCGGTCCATCTGCGATTTCAGTCCCTCGACGAGTTTCCACGTTCCGGCCTTGTCCGCGGCCTCGGCCAGTGTCCGGTGGAAGCGTTCGTCGAGACGAATGAAGTCGTGAGCATCCTCAATCGGCAGCCTGCGTTGCACTTCGATCTGGCGTTCCAGTTCGGCGATGACGGCAGGGTCGGGCGTACGGGCCAAAATCTTGACGATGTCCGCCTCGATCGCCTCGCGCAGGAACCTTGCGTCCAGAACGGCGCGGTAGTCGATCTTGGATATGATTGTGCCACGTTGCGGCCTGATCGCAAGCAGCCCGTGTTCGGCCAACTTGATGAAAGCTTCGCGAACGGGTTGGCGGCTGACGTTAAAGGACCGTGCGATCTCGGTCTCGGAAATGCGGTGTCCGGGGGTGAGCTCGTTGCGGATGATGCGCTCGCGCAGCATCAACGTGATCTGCGGCGCAATCGGCGCCACAGGATCCAACGTCCAGGCTGTCTGCCTCTCCATCAACATGATTCGTCCTCCCAGAGGGACGGTAACTACCATACTTCCATACTAGTCAGCAATCGAGCTGAATGTTATCAGGGATCGACAACAGAATCGTCCTGAAGGAGGACACCATGAAGCGGACATGGCGCTGGTTCGGCCCCCGGGATCTCGTATCGATTGGCGATGTGGCTCAGGCTGGAGCCGAAGGCGTGGTCAGCGCTCTTCACCACGTGCCGACCGGGGCAGTCTGGACGCGGGAGGAAATTCGCAAGCGTCAGGATGAAGTCGGCCGGCTGCGCGATGGCGCACCGTCTGGTCTTGCGTGGGACGTGGTCGAAAGCCTTCCGGTGTCGGAGGACATCAAGAAGCAGAGCGGAGACTGGCGCGCGCATTTCGATGCTTATCGCGAGAGCCTTGAGAACCTTGCGGCCGCCGGGATCGAGGTGATTTGTTATAACTTCATGCCGGTTCTTGACTGGACACGCACCGATCTTGCCTGGCGGCTGCCGAGTGGCGCGACCTGCATGCGGTTCGATCTGACGGATTTCGCGGCCTTCGACCTGCACATCCTTTGCCGGCCGGGCGCAGAGGAGGATTACGAACCGGCGCTGCGCGAAGCCGCTGCGGAGCGTTTCGCAGGTATGGATGACGCCCGGCGCGAGCAGCTTGCAAAGAACGTGGTCTTTGGTCTGCCCGGTGCAGCCGAGAGCTTCTCGCTCGATGATGTTCGCGAACATCTTGCGGAATACGCGGGGATGGCCGCCGAGACGTTGCGCACCCACCTTGTCGATTTTCTCTCCGAGGTTGCGCCTACGGCAGAACGCCTGGGGCTGCGCCTGTGCTGCCATCCCGACGACCCGCCGGTGCCGCTGCTGGGCCTGCCGCGCGTGATGTCGACCGAGGCCGATTATGCTGCGGTGATGAAGGCCGTCGATCTCCCGGCAAACGGCATTACGCTGTGCTCCGGTTCGTTGGGCTCGCGGCCCGACAACGATCTGCCCGGCATGATGGAGAGACTGGGTGACCGGGTGCATTTCCTGCACCTGCGCAACGTGAAGCGCGAGTCCGGCGATATTCGCGGCTCTTTTCATGAGGCAGAGCATCTGACCGGCGATACCGACATGGTGGCCCTTGTCCGCGCGGCCCTGCAAGAAGAAGCGCGACGCCGCGCGGCGGGTCGTGCAGACTGGTCGATCCCGTTCCGCCCCGACCACGGGCAGGATATTCTCGACGACCTGACGCGACAGGCCCAGCCGGGCTATCCGTCCATCGGGCGGCTCAAGGGGCTGGCGGAGTTGCGCGGGATCATTGCTGCACTGGAACCCGGGATCAGCGCATGAGCAAACGGCTGTCAACGACCGAAGACCTTCCCGGGGACGTCGCCGTTCCCGGCTATCGCCCGCAGGATCACGGCACGGGGATCGTTCACCTCGGGCTCGGTGCCTTTGCTAGGGCGCATCTGGCGGCGATCACCGATGCCGCGCTGGCTTCGAGCGGGGGCGACTGGCGTATCCTCGGTGTTTCGCTGCGCTCAGCTCGCCCGGCCGATGAGTTGACACCGCAGAACGGCCTTTACACGCTGATCGAACGCGATGGTCATGGGGCGCGGGCGCGGATCATCGGGGCCTTGTCCGGGGCGATCTGCTCGGCGGACGATTCCGATCCGGCGCTGGAAGCCATGGCGGACCCGGCTTGTCGCATTGTGACGCTGACGGTCACCGAGAAGGCCTATGGGCTGGACCGGGCAACGCGCGGCTGCGACCCGGCACATCCCGCCGTCGCCGCCGACCTCGCCAATCCCGACCGGCCGCATGGCGTGCTTGGGCTTCTGGTGCGCGCTCTTGGCATGCGCAAGGATCGCGGACTTCCTCCCTTCACGGTTCTTTGCTGCGATAATCTTCCGGAAAACGGACCGCTGTTGCGTGGCGCGGTGCTCGATCTCGCCGGCAGGGTGTCACGGGATCTCGCTCAGTGGATTGCGGCGGAGGCGGCATTCCCGGCCACGATGGTCGACCGAATAACGCCTGCACCCACCGATGAAACCCGCGCCGAGGCTGAGCGCCTGACCGGGTGCACCGACCTAGCGGCGATCGAGACCGAACCTTTCCTTCAGTGGGTGATCGAGGACAATTTTCCGCTCGGCCGTCCGGCATGGGAGGCCGGTGGAGCATTGTTCGTTGCGGATGTTGCGCCCTATGAGGAAATGAAACTGCGGATGCTCAACGGCAGTCATTCGCTGTTGGCTTATGCAGGGTTCCATGCCGGGAAACGCTACGTGCGTGACGTGATGGCCGATCCGGCGCTCGCGGCGCTTGTCCGCCGCCATCTTGACGCCGCTGCGGGGACCTTACCGTCGTTGCCGGGCATCGACCTTGCCGACTACGCCGAGGCGCTGGTGGCACGGTTCTCCAATCCGGCAATCGCGCATGAGACCTTCCAGATCGCAATGGACGGATCCGAAAAAATGCCTCAGCGCATTTTTGCAGCCGTGCCGCAGGCGCGCAGCAAGGGAGCCGACATTCGCAGCTTTGCCTTTGCCACTGCAGCCTGGCTGCGCCATGCGAGTGGCGCGACGCACGACTGCGAGCCCTACGCGCTGCGCGATCCCCGCGCCGAAGCATTGACGGCTGCGTTTCGAGACAAGTCGACCGAAGCGATTGTTGCGGCGGTTCCCGTGTTGGGGATAGCTGCGCCGGATCTGATTGACGACGCGGCCTTCTGGCAGGAGACCCAGTCAATTCTGGCGGAGATGCTTTCGCACCCTATGCATGAGGTGATTGAAAGAGAGGCCGCAGCCTGCCCGTCATCGTGATCAGATGACATGCTCCCCAGGTCTGTCTGCCGAATGATGGAATTTCCCGGCTTGCATCGCGATGACGGACTGGCTGCGTCATCGGGGAAACGCACTGCGATCAGGAGGGGGACAACGATCGCCGTCGCCGTAGCGCACTACGTTCGGATGCAGGCCGGTTTTGTCGAGAACAAAGTTTGGTAGCGGAGGAGGGACTTGAACCCCCGACACGCGGATTATGATTCCATTGGATACAGGCGGTTAGAACGTCTGTGTCGCATTTCCTGAGAACGCTGAGAGCGTACTGCTTGCATGGTTTTGCGTAAGCAGTTCGGGATTTTGGCAGTTATCGGATTGGTCGATATTCGCGGGTTTCCGCATGATGTCACCGTGGCTGAGGGGCGGCTTGATCCTTGTGGCCTTTTCCCGATGCGACGAGTGAAGCAGGCCGTCGTGGACGGCACGCTGGGATTAACTCATAAGCCTCTTTCTTTCAAGCTCGAAAGGGAAATCCGACGGGTGAGAAGGGGCGCCCCTTTTCCATTTTGGGGGATGGCATTGAATTAGCGCTTGGAGCTTCTGTAAGGGTAGAAGATCACGTGGCGATCCCGTAAAAGGCGGGGTTCGTGCATGTTGGAAGTTATCGCCGATGAAGCTGGCTTATCGCCCTGAAATCGACGGCTTGCGGACGCTGGCTGTCGTTCCCGTCGTGTTGTTCCACGCGGGCCTTGCGCCCTTCAAGGGCGGCTTTGTCGGCGTCGATGTGTTCTTTGTGATCAGCGGCTATCTGATCACGAGCATCCTGCTGGCCGATCTCTCCAAAGGCTCGTTTTCGCTTCTCAGGTTCTATGACCGGCGGATTCGCCGGATCATTCCCGCCCTTGTTGCGGTCTTGCTGACCTCATTCGTGCTCGCCTACCAGTGGATGCCGGCGCAGCAACTGCGGGAATTTGCCAAGGACGTGGTGGCGGTCGCGCTGTTCGTGTCGAATATCCGTTACATGGCGGGCGGCGGCTATTTCGATGCCGCGGAGCAATTGCGGCCGCTGCTCCACACATGGAGCCTTGCCATCGAAGAGCAGTTCTACGTGGTGTTTCCGCTGCTGCTTTTCGCCGTCTGGCGCTGGTGGCGGGCGCGCCTGCTGCCGATCATGCTCATCCTACTTGCGGTCAGCCTCGCTTTCGCGGAGTACATGTCCCGTACGGATGCCCTGCTGAATTACTACCTGCTGCCGACCCGGGCCTGGGAACTTCTCGCCGGATCGGTGCTTGCCATTCGGGGCGCGCGACCGGGCTCTGTCTCCCGCGGGATGGCGGAAGCCGGGACCGGGCTGGGCGTCGGTCTCATTCTCGTGTCGGTGTTTCTTCTCGGCGAAGAGTATCGCTATCCGAGCCTGTGGACGGCCGTTCCTGTCGCAGGCGCGGTGCTGGTGATCGCCCTTGCCGATGTCCGCACGATCACGGGGCGGGTGCTGGGCAGCCGTCCTTTCGTCGGTATCGGCTTGCTCAGCTATTCGTTCTATCTCTGGCACCAGCCGGTCTTTGCTTTTGCGAGGCTTCGTTTCGGACAGGAGAACCTTTCCACGGGCGACTATCTGGCCCTGATCGGCCTGTCGCTTGCGCTGTCCTGGGCGACCTATCTGGTGCTGGAGCGTCCGATCCGGCGGCAGAGCTTCGCGACACCCCTCAAGGTGGCCGGTGTCGCGCTTGCCGCAACTGTCCTGTTGATCGCTGGCGCACGTTTCACGGTTATTCAGGGCAAGTATGGGTTGCCGCTGCGCAATCCGACTATGGTGGAGCTTGATCGAAGATTGCGAATGTCAGCGGGGTTGAATGAGAATTGCGATGGCAAAGTTGCCACGCTCTCGTCCTGCAAAACCGGTGAGGCTCCTGTGGTTGCCGTCTGGGGAGATTCTCATGCGCGGCACTTGGTGGACGGTATTCTGGCTTCCAATCCGGATGTATCATTAATCCAGTTGGTCAGGCCCAGTTGCCCTCCGGATGCGAATCCTCCCAGTACCTCGGGATCAAGCGAGGTTTTGGCATGCCGAGACTTCAATCGGCGCGTGAAGGAGTGGCTTGCCAATCAGACCACCATTACCCACGTTGTGCTAGGCATGCGCTTGAGTTCGCACGCCTCGAAGTTCAATTCCGTTCCAGAAGAGGCATCTGCATTCAGTCGGGAAGTAGATGAACGCGCCGAGCTAATGCGAACGGCCGACTGGATCCGCCGCCAAGGTATGAAGCCCGTCCTGTTTACCTCACCGCCTACCACTGGTGCGGCATTGGGGCGCTGTATCTATCGGACGCGACTTTATGGCGGAAAACTCGAAAAGTGCTCTATGCCGCTAGACGACGTCATCAGGTCACGAGCGGCCAGCATAGAATTTTACCGTTTTCTGGACGCGAACATGAAGGTTGTTTGGCTGGAGAATGGCTTGTGCGACCAGACGACGTGCCACGCCACGGTTGGAGACGTTTATCTCTATGCCGATTCCAATCATCTCACGTCGGAAGGCTCTCGCTATTTAGGCAAGAAGATGGGGTTCTATGATTTGATCGTAGGTAATGACCCTTCGACGCGAAGAGGCGGGCAGCTCTATTGATTGGCGTCAGATAAGTCGTTTAGGCGAGCCTCTCGACCTGGGGGCAGCCGGACGGTTGGGGCACCGAATGCGGGGGCTTGGCGGCTTTGTTCACGATGGCGGGCCGTCTGCGTCACCGGGAAATGCATGGCACCCGGGAGGCTGATGGTGCGCGATTTCCATCGCACGCAGCGCGCCACGTTCGGATGCAGATCGGTTTCATCTGGAAAAGAAGTTGGTAGCGGAGGAGGGACTTGAACCCCCGACACGCGGATTATGATTCCGCTGCTCTAACCAGCTGAGCTACTCCGCCATCCAGCGCCGCTGTGCCGTCAAAATGAAACGGTGGGCGCGTCGTGGCCGCCGGGTGAACCGACGGTGTGCGTGCATATACGGGAGGCGTGCTTTGCCTGTCAAGCGCCGGGTTGAATTGAACCCAAGTTGTTCACGAAATGCCCGCCGAGACCGAGAGATCTCGTCCTTCTGGCCCGGTGGGATTCTCTCTCGGATTGCGTTCGCCCCCGCGGCACGATGCCTCAAAGCCCGGGCTTCTTGAACGTCATCATCGTGAAGAGACCGAAGGGCGGGATGCTGCTGTCTTCTTCCAGAACCAGATTGGTGTGGCCCAGCACGCGCGCCTTCGGGAAAACCGGGTTCCAGCCCACCTTGTCGGCATAACGTTCCAGCCAGTTTTCCGCCTGGGCGCGCAAGCCCTCCTCGGCGGAGAAGTGGTTCACCAGAATCACGTGGCCGCCCGGTTTGGTGACGCGCTCCAGTTCCTTCATGACCTTTACCGGATCCGGCACGACGGTGATCACGTACATGGCGATGGCCACGTCGAAGGAGGCATCGGGAAAGGCGAGATTGCCCGCATCCATCGCCAGAAGACCGTCCACATTGTCCAGCCCGCCGCCGCGCACGCGGCTTTCCGCCTTGGCGAGCATGGCTTCCGACAGATCGATGCCGGTGACCTTGAGGTGCTTGCCGTAATGCGGCAGGGCCATGCCTGTGCCGACGCCCGCCTCCAGAACCGAGCCGGAGAACTCGTTCACGCGCTTCACGCCCGCGCGGCGGCCCCAGTAGAGCGGTGCGCGGAACACCATGTCGTAAACCGGAGCCCAGCGCGCATAGGCGGTGCGGATGGCTGCGTCATCAAGCCCGCTGTTGCGGTCGTCGATGGTGTTCTTCAGGCGCTGGCGCAACTTGCGGAGCCTGTCGGGCAGGGTATCGCTTCTCATCATCCGTGGGCCACCACGACCGGTGCGCCGTTCAGGGCAGCGAGCGCTTCTTCCGCGTCGCGGGCGCGCTCGGTCCGGTCGATCCAGCCGCCGCCGAAGACACGGGCCGCGTCGCCGTCGCTGTCATAGAAGACACAGGCCTGACCCGGTGCTATGCCGTGTTCGCCGCCGTCGAGTTCCACGACGATATCGTCGCCCTCGCGCAGGAGGCGGGCCTCGCGCGGCGGGCGGGTGGAGCGCACCTTGGCGAAGAGTTCCATGCCCTCGGCGGGCAGGGCGTCAAGCGGCTCGTCGCCCAGCCAGTTGACGTCGCGCAGGTGAATGCGGTGGGTCATCAGCGCTTCGCGCGGGCCGACGATCACGCGGCTGCGTTCCGCATCGAGGTGGACGACATAAAGCGGTTCGCCAGCAGCGACGCCGATGCCGCGGCGCTGCCCGATCGTGTAGTTGATGATGCCGTCGTGATGGCCGAGGACGCGCCCGTCGACATGGACGATCTCGCCCTTTTCCGCGGCGCCCGGCTTCAGCTTGTTGATGAGGTCGGTGTAGCGGCCCTGAGGCACGAAGCAGATATCCTGACTGTCGTGCTTGTCGGCGATTTCCAGTCCCAGTTCGCGGGCGAGGTCGCGGGTTTCCGGCTTCGTCAGGCCGCCCAGCGGAAAGCGCAGGAAATCGAGCTGTTCGGGCGTCGTGGCGAAGAGGAAGTAGCTCTGGTCGCGCTCCAGATCGACGGGGCGGAACATGGCGCGGCGACCGTTGACGAGGCGCGTTCGCACGTAGTGGCCGGTCGCCAGAACGTCGGCGTTCAGTTCGCGCGCGGTGTCCAGAAGGTCGTGGAACTTGACCGTCTGGTTGCAGGCCACGCAGGGGATCGGGGTCTCGCCGGCGATATAGCTTGCGGCGAAGGGATCGATCACGGCTTCGCGGAAGCGCTGCTCGTAGTCGAGCACGTAATGCGGGATGCCGATGGTTTCGGCGACGCGGCGCGCATCGTGAATGTCCTGACCGGCGCAGCAGGCCCCCTTGCGGTGGATCGCTTCGCCGTGGTCGTAAAGCTGTAGCGTCACGCCGACGACGTCATATCCCTGACGCTTGAGAAGGCCGGCGACGACCGAACTGTCGACGCCGCCGGACATCGCGACGACGACACGAGTATCTTCTGGCCGGCCGGGAAGATCCAGGCTGTTCAGCATCCGTGGCCACTCCGTGGGTTTTCGGCCGGTTAAACGAAATCCGCCTCATGGCGGCGCGACGCAGCTGGCGATCTCTGCTGGCGCTCGTCTGCTCGTTCCAGGCGCGAGTATGCGCATTTGCCGCTTATTTAGGAAAAGTCGGGGTTTTCTCAATAGGGGCGGCTCGTTTGGGCGCACTATACTCAATGTCGTGCGCTACGCCAATTGCGTCCTTACCTGCCCGGCAACCTTTGCCGGTCCGGGAAAAGTTTTCCGCTCCAGCGGACGTATTTGCCTCCCTGATATCTCGATAAATCGCAGAAACCAGCCCTTTTTCAGGTTGGCCCCCCACTTGCTTCAAGGGGGTGGGTCATTCCGTTCGCCCAGTTGCGGCCGGAGATGGAGTGTGAGGTTGCCGTGCTGACATTTGAACCGATGATGTCGTTCGATCCTGCCATGGGTGGTTTTGCGTCCGGTGCGGGCGCGTCCGGAGTTGGAGCGGCTGCCAGCGGCAATCCTGCGGCGGCTTCGGGCCAGTTCGCTGCTCAGCTCTCCGGTGTGATGTCGAACGGTAGTCAGGACGCAGGCGGTGTGCGCACGCCCGGCGAGACCGCGCCTGCGACCGAAGGCTCAGTGAGCGCCGGAAAGGCGGCTGCCGCGGGCTTCGACATTGCCTTGCAGATGAGCGATGAGGCGGGCGCCCCGGCAACTTCGGTGGGGGTGTTCGTGCAAGGCGTCGTTCAACCCGGCGATATTTCCCTCGATTTCGCGGCCCCCGATGGCGAGGGCGCTGGCGAAGGCGATGGGCTTGCGGAGGGCGAAACTCCGGCTGAGGATCTGGCTGCCGCGCTGGCGTCGGGGTTGGCGGTCAATTCCGGGGTCGTCACGACCGCGGAACCTGCGCCTACCGATGCTGACGGCGAGATTGTCGTTGCCTCCATGGCCGATGGGGCCGGTGAAGAGGCGGATCCGCTTGCGGCGGGCAAGGTCAATGCGGCGGATGCCGACGGCGAGCTTGAATTGCCGACTTTCTTCCCCTCAGGTGATCGCGCGGCGGGCGGAGCCGCGGCTGACGGGGCCGCCGTCGGCAAGGATGGCGAGCCGATTGTAACGGATGGGCAGAACGCACCGGGGCCGGCCAAGGCGGAGGCGCGGGCGGAACTGACCGCGTTGTCGGCAAATGAAGTTGCGGCGGCGGCAGATGCCGCAACCGACAGCGAGACGGATACGGAAACGGATGCCGCGCTTCGTGCGCTTCTGGCGGATAGCAAGGGAACCGCCGGACGGCAGACATCCGATGCACCCTCGGCCCGCGTGGCGACGGGCGAACAGGCGGCCGCCGATGGGCGAACAGGTGCTGTTGCGCGTGGTGGCGATGATCTGGCCGCGCGCGCTTCCCAGCGTCTTGTCGGCGGTGTTGAGCAGGGAGCCGCTGCTGACGCTGAAGGCGATGCGGTGGACGAGGCGATCATTTCTGTGAAGGCAACGCGGAGCAACGGCACTGCGGCCACGACGACGGCCGGCACAAAAATAGCTGGCACGGAAACAACCGGCGCCGGATCTGCCGGGATTGCGGCGACCGGCACGGCTGGCGGCGCGGCAGCGGATGACAACGCGCTCCAGGCGGCGGCAACCAAAGCCATACAGCGCATTGTCAGCGGGCAGGCCGGTGAAACTGAGGCCGACGTGCCTGTTGACGATGCGCCTGAAGGCGATGCCGCGGATGAAGGTGCGAGCGCCCGCCTGAAAGGCGTGACGCTGCGTACCGACGAGCAGGCGGCCGCAAAGCTTGCATCCGGCAAGGTCGTGTCGGCTGGCGAGCGGCTGGCCGGTGAGGGGGATCCGCGGATCAGCAATTTCTCCTCCGCCAGCGACGTGAGCGAGGAGGGTGAGGTTTCGCTCAAGACCTCGGACAAGGGCGCTCCGGAGAGTGCCAGCGCGAGCGGCGAGACGCGGAAAACGGCGGATGTACTCACTTCACTGACCGCGATGGCAGGTGCCGCCACACAGGCCAATGTCGATGGCGATGAGACCAAATCGATGGATCCGCTGACGCTCGGCACGTCGATCGATCCGGCGGCGACAAGTTCGCGCTCCATGGATACGCAGGCGGCGCGCCTTGCCCAGACTGCGCAGGGAACTGCCTCCAGCCTGCCGACCGCCATGGTGGCGGCGGAGATTGCGCGCAACGCACAGCGTGGGGTGAGCCGGTTCGAAATTCGTCTCGATCCGCCGGAACTGGGGCGGGTCGATGTGCATCTGAAGATCAACGACGACGGCAAGGTCCAGGCGCATCTGGTGGTGGAGCGGCGCGATACGCTCGACATGCTCATGCGCGATCAGCGGGGCATGGAGCGGGCTCTGGAAAATGCCGGCCTCAAGACGAATGCGGACGGCGGTCTTCAGTTCTCGCTGAAGGATCAGGGTCAGAATTCTGCCGGCACGAACGGCAATCCGGATGGGAATGGGACCCAGGCCGCAGGCCTGGACAATGACGCGGCCGTGGGTGAGGTCGCGGAACAGACGTCGCTGCCTGAGCATATTTCGGCCTACAGCCGGAATGGCGCAAACGGCATCGATATCAGGATCTAAATCGTGTCGGGCCCGCAAGGCGGGCGCGCGCACATGATGGAGATAACGCCATGGTTGACGCTGTTTCGGGTTCGTCATCCTCACGCTCTGGGGCCGGTTCGGCGAGTACGAACGCCCTGTCCGACAATTACGAAATGTTCCTTTCGCTGCTGACGTCGCAGCTTCAGGCTCAGGATCCTCTCGACCCGCTGAAGGCGCAGGAGTTCACCAACCAGCTCGTTCAGTATTCTTCGGTCGAGCAGCAGATCCAGATGAACAGCAATCTGGAAATGCTGATCGAGAAGACAAATACTGCCAATGCAACCAATCTTGTCGGCTATATCGGCCAGCGGGTGACGGCGGATGGCGTGCAGAGTGCGCTTTCCGACGGGTACGCCACGTGGGAGTTCTCGTCGCCGTCGGATGTCGACAGCGCGGAGGTCACGATCCGCAATTCCTCCGGTACGGTGGTGTTCACCGACACGGTAGATCTGGTCAAGGGATCGGGCGCATATGTGTGGGACGGGCGTATGGACAATGGCGGCACCGCACTCGACGGGACCTACTCGATCAAATTCGATGCGAAGGATACGGCGGGCGAAAAAGTCAACGTGACGACAGAGGCTTCCGGCATCGTGGACAGTATTGATTTCAGCGGCTCGGAGCCCGTGCTCAAGATGGGCGATCTGGCGGTCCCGCTGTCGGCGGTGACCTCGGTGACGGCGGTGCTTTAGGAATCGGTCTGCCGACTGATAAGGAATCGTCTCCACCGGAGGAGCGAAGTCGGCAAACTTGTACGCACCTTGTTAACCCTGTTTCTCATTCGGGCCGGGCGACGACGATCGGCTGGCGACGGGACAGGGGCATGTGAATAGCGCGGATATCGAATGGGCGGGATGCGGATATTGGCCGTTTCCCGCCGTTTTTTTATGAATTTTCCAATTCGGCGATTGGTCGCTTGCGGTTCGGAAGAACAGTAGGGCTAACTCTTACCGAATTGTTGCTAATGGCTTAGGTAAATTTTAAATCCGCTTCGGTATCGTCATGCCGTGTCTGAGGCGTTTTCCGTTCAACTTGGTGTCTACAAGGCGTCGGGGATCGTCTGGAAATATTTGTTGAAGGTAAGGTCAGAATTTCGGTCGGAAACGGACGGAAGGACCTGACTTCGCTGGTCACGTTTAGTGTGAGAGTACGATGACCGAACAAGTGCGTTCTAGGGTCAAATACGTTATTGGGCCCGATGGCAGCCCGCTTACGGTGGCAGATCTGCCGCCGACCACGACCAAGCGATGGGTTATTCGCCGCAAGGCCGAAGTCGTCGCTGCGGTTCGGGGAGGGTTGCTGTCTCTTGATGAGGCCTGTCAGCGCTACACCCTGACGGTCGAGGAATTCCTGTCCTGGCAGAGTTCCATCGACAAGCACGGGCTTGCGGGGCTGCGAGCCACGCGCGTTCAGCAATACCGGCCCTGACGGGCGGGCGTCGCTGACGCCCGCGCCCCGCAGGAGCCGCAAGCAGACTGGGCATTCTTTCGCGTTTGCCCATTCGAGTTAATGCGGGCCGGTTCTGCCGGCCCGCTTTTTCCGTTTCCATTTCACTTTTTATCCCCGTCATTATTGCCGAATGCCGTTTTGCAGGTTCCATGTCGGGTCTTTGACGTATCCGCACTCCTGCGCATCCGATTAACGAGATAGGCGATTTTTGCCGCATTTCCGCCGTGGGCGGGTTCCGTAAGTCGCAGTTATCCAAGGGTGTTAAGCGGTCGTAAACGTCTCGTTAACCAGTTGTTTACCATGGCGGGGGCAATTTTTGCCTAGCGGGCCGTCTGGAAGGAAACCGCACACCCAGAACCCTCATCCTTCCAGGCGGTCCGTCCAACTTTGCGCAAACAGGTCGATGGGTAGCACTTCGTGAACGGTATGTTCGAATTCCTGAAAGGACTGGGTGCCGGCCGCTTGGCCGCCATGGGTGTTGTTGCCGCCATGCTTGTCGGCATGTTTGCCGTCATCATCCTTCGCGTGACCACGCCGACCATGTCACCGGTCTATACCGATCTGACCTTCGACGATTCCTCCGCCATCATTCGCCAGCTGGAAAGCATGGGCGTCGCCTATGAGACCCGCAACGAGGGGGCGGCGATCCTCATTCCGCAGGATCAGGTTCTGCGTATCCGCATGTCGCTGGCCGAGCAGGGCCTGCCGACCGGCGGTTCCGTCGGTTATGAAATCTTCGACCGCACCGACACGCTGGGAAGCACAAGCTTCGTTCAGAACATCAACCAGCTTCGTGCGCTGGAAGGCGAGTTGGCGCGCACCATCCAGTCCATCTCGCGCGTGACCAGCGCGCGGGTCCATCTGGTGATCCCCAAGCGTGAGCTTTTCCAGCGCGACCGCGAGCCGACCACTGCCTCCATCGTGCTGAAAGTCCGCGGCACGCTCGATGCCGGTCAGATCCGCGCCGTCCAGCACCTTGTCGCCACCGCCGTGGAGGGGCTTTCGCCCGAACATGTGTCGATTGTAGACGAGCGCGGCGCGCTGCTGGCCAGCGGTGTCGAGGAGGATGTGGACGGCATGGTCTCCTCCTCCCTTCAGGAGCGTGCGGCCAAGGTGGAGACGCGGCTGCGTCAGCAGGTGGAGGAAATCGTGTCCTCCATCGTCGGGCCGGGGCGTGCAAGGGTTCGTGTCGCCGCCGATCTCGATTTCAACCGCGTGACGGAAACCTCCGAAACCTACGACCCCGACGGTCAGGTGGTGCGCTCCAGCCAGTCGCGCGAAGAAAGCTCCTCCAGCACCTCGCAGGAAGGTGGCGTGACCGCCGGTAACCAGTTGCCCAATGCCGAGGTCAACCAGAATGGCGCCGGTGATCGCGAAAACTCTGCGGTTACGGACGAGACCATCAATTACGAGATTTCGCGCTCCACCCGCACTACGGTGGTGGAGGCGGGCGCGGTGAAGCGGCTCTCCGTGGCGGTGTTGGTCGACGGCATCTATCAGACCGACGAGCAGGGCGATCTTGTCTATACGGAGCGCTCGCCGGAAGAGCTGGAACGGATCGCCACGCTGGTGCGTTCCGCGGTCGGCTACGACGAGACCCGCGGTGATCAGGTGGAAGTGGTCAATCTGCGCTTCGCCCAGGGGCCGGTTGCCGAGATTCCTACCAGCGAGCCGGGGCTGTTCGATTTCACCAAGGATGACATCCTCTATTTCGCCGAATTGGGAGCGATCATTCTTATCTCGCTTCTGTCCCTGCTGTTCGTGGTTCGTCCGCTGGTTCGCAAGGTGGTTGGCGAGGAAGAGAAGGCTGAGCCAGAGGCGCTTCCCGCCGGTGAGCAGCAGATGATGATCGGCGCCGACGGCGTCCCAGTCGCTGCCGAAGACGGGGCCGCGGAGGATATGGAGAAGGGCATCCAGTGGCTTCTCGATGCTCAGGCGGCGGGCAAGGAGCACATCAAGTCGGTCGAGAAGGTTGGCGAGATCGTCAGCGAATATCCCGGTGAAGCCGTGTCCATCGTGCGTAGCTGGCTGAATGAGGCCGCTTAAATGGCAATAGGCACCGAACTTCAGGTCGTCGACGACCAGAATGAACGCAGCCTCGACGGGGCGGAGCGGGCGGCGGTGCTTCTGCTCGCGCTCGGCGAGGAACACGGTCGCCATATATGGGAACGTCTCGACGAGATCGAAGTCCGGCAGGTTTCCGCCGCCATGTCCAAGCTCGGCCCGATCACGCCGCGCATGCTGGAATCGCTGATGGGCGAATTCGTCCACAAGCTGACCTCCACCGGCGCGCTGACGGGCAACGTGGATGCGACGGAGCGGCTTCTCGGCACTTTCCTGCCGGATGACCGCGTGGCCCTCATCATGGAGGAAATCCGCGGTCCGGCCGGTCGGAATATGTGGGAGAAGCTCTCCAACGTGCAGGAGAACGTTCTCGCCAACTATCTGAAGAACGAATATCCGCAGACGGTCGCGGTGGTGATGTCGAAGATCCGCTCCGACCATGCGGCGCGGGTCCTGTCGATCCTGCCGGAGGAATTCGCTCTGGAGGTGGTGAACCGCATGCTGCGCATGGAGGCGGTTCAGAAGGACGTTCTGGAGAAGGTGGAGCAGACGCTTCGCGTGGAGTTCATGTCGAACCTCTCGCACACCAGCCGGCGCGACTCGCACGAACTGATGGCCGACATCTTCAACAACTTCGACCGGCAGACCGAAGCGCGCTTCCTGGCGGCGCTGGAAGAGGAAAGCCGGGAATCGGCGGAACGCATCAAGACGCTGATGTTCACCTTCGACGATCTCGGCAAGCTCGATGCGGCCAGCGCACAGACGCTGCTGCGCAACGTGGAGAAGGACAGGCTGGCTATCGCGCTCAAGGGTGCGAACGAAGCGGTGCGCGAATTCTTCTTCGGCAACATGACGGCGCGTGCCGCCAAGATGCTGCGTGACGACATGGATGCGCTGGGACCGGTGCGCCTTCGCGACGTCGATGAAGTGCAGTCTGAAATGGTGAATGTCGCCAAGGATCTGGCCGCGCGCGGCGAGATCATGATCACCAAGAACAAGGGCGACGATGAACTCGTCTATTAGCAGGACACGCATGAGCAACCCGGCTCGTTTCCTTTTCGACCGCGATTTTGCGGCGCCTCAGGCGCCCGCAAAGGAAAAGGCTGCGAAAACGGAAGAGAAACCGGTCGAGCCGACCATGCTCGTGTCGGAGCATGAAAAGCTGCTCAAGCAGGCGGAAAAGAAAGCCTATGAGCGCGGCAAGGCGGAAGCCGAGGCCCGGGTTGCAGAGGAAGGCATGCATGTGCTGGCCGACGAGGCTGCCAGGCTCGCCAACAACGCGAGCGAGCTTCTGTTGCGCATCGACGGCGAGCTTGAGACCATCGAGCAGGACAGCGTCGGTCTTGCGTTCCTGATTGCGCGCCGTTTCGCCGGGCATCTGGTGGCACGCGAACCGCTGGGCGAGGTTGTGGCGCTGATTTCGGAATGTCTGGGACCGCTGCGCCGCGCGCCCCATGTGGTGATCCGGGTCTGCGAGCGCGACAGCGAGGCGCTGAAGGCCCAGGTCGACAAGATCGCCTATGAACGCGGTTTCGAGGGCCGCATCGTGATCCTCGGCGAACCCGATATCGAACGCGGCGATTGCCGTCTGGAATGGGCCGATGGTGGCCTCGTCCGTGACCGCAAGGCGCTTGAGAAACAAATCGAAGCCTCTGTCAGACGCTATTTTGCCGCGCGTCAGCCGGCAGCCGACAGTACGGGAGCGTGATGCATGAGCGATAACGACGAACCTGAACTCGATCCCGGCGGCATGCAGTTCGAGGAACTCGAACCCGGTCAGCAGCGGCGCGGCGACGACGACGAAAACAACCACCACGCGCGTTCCGCCGCGGACCTGGAGGCCGTCTTCGACGTGCCGGTTCGCGTGGCCGCAGTGCTGGGGCATTCCCGCATGCAGGTTTCCGATCTGCTGGGCCTTTCGGCGGGAACCGTTCTGGAACTCGACCGCAAGGTCGGCGAAGCAATCGATATCTATGTCAATGACCGGCTGGTCGCGCGCGGGGAAGTGGTCCTCGTGGAAGACAAGCTCGGCGTGACCATGACGGAAATCATCAAGACCGACCGGTGACGGTCGGCGACAGGACGAGAGAGACGACATGCGCCTTCTGATCATTGGCACGCTCGGCGGACAGCTTACCGTGGCTTCCAAGATCGCCATGGAAACGGGCGCCAGCGTCACATTCGCCGAGACGGTCGAGAACGGCCTAAAGACGTTGCGCTCCGGCAAGGGCGCGGACCTGATCATGATCGATGTGGGGCTCGATATTGAAACCCTGATCGAACATCTGCAACACGAGCGCATCCACGTGCCGGTGGTTGCCTGCGGCACCCAGTCGGATGCACGCGCCGCGGTGCAGGCGATCCGCGCAGGCGCCAAGGAATACATCCCCCTGCCGCCGGATCCGGACCTGATCGCGGCGGTTCTGCACGCCGTCGCCGCCGACCAGTCGGACCTCATCTATCGTGACGAGGCGATGGCAGCTGTGGTGAAGCTGGCCGAGCAGGTCGCGCCTTCGGAAGCATCTGTTCTGATCACGGGTGAATCCGGTACCGGCAAGGAAGTGCTGGCCCGCCACGTTCATCAGAAATCCCAGCGTGCCAAGAAGGCGTTCGTCTCCATCAATTGCGCGGCCATTCCCGACAATCTGCTGGAATCGGAACTCTTCGGACACGAGAAGGGCGCTTTCACCGGGGCGGTGGCGCGCCGGGTCGGCAAGTTCGAGGAAGCCGACGGCGGCACGCTGCTGCTGGACGAAATCTCCGAAATGGATATCCGCCTTCAGGCAAAGCTTCTGCGGGCCCTGCAGGAGCGGGTGATCGACCGTGTGGGCGGCACGCGGCCGGTTCCCGTCGATATCCGCATCATCGCCACCTCCAACCGCGATCTGGCGGAGGAAGTGCGCGCAGGGCGTTTCCGCGAGGATCTTCTCTATCGCCTCAACGTGGTGAACCTGAAGATCCCGGCGCTTCGTCAGCGCCCCGCCGATGTCATGGAACTGGCGCAGCACTTCATTCGCAAATACGCCGAGATCAACGGCGTGCCCGCCCGTCCCCTGAGCGCGGATGCGCGCCGGTCTCTTGCGGCGAACCCCTGGCCGGGCAATGTGCGCGAGCTTGAAAACACCATGCATCGCGCGGTGCTGCTGGCGCAGGACGAGGAAATCTCCGCCGATGCGATCCTGATGCCGGACGGCAGTTCGATGCGCGGCGGCGGTATGGCGGAACAGGCGGCGATGACGGCGGAGGCCGTCAGCCGCACGATGGTCGGTCGCACGGTGGCGGACGTCGAAAAGCAGCTCATTCTGGAGACGCTGGATCATTGCCTCGGCAACCGCACCCATGCGGCGAAGATTCTCGGCATCTCCATCCGCACGCTTCGCAACAAGCTCAACCTTTATGCGGGTGAAGGCACCGAGATCCCGTCTCCCGGCGAAAGCCGTCTTGCCGCCTACTAGGGGCGTGAACGCATGTCTGATTGCGCCGACGCGCACCTGATCGAGGCCATTTGATGAGCGACGTCCCAAGTGTTGCAGGAAATTCGGTAGTCGAACGCGCAGGCTCGCCGCCCGCAGGCGGCGGTCGGGGCGCCGGGCTCGCTGCCGCCCTGAACCTGCTCCGACGGCCGGATCTCGCGCTGGCGATTGCAGTGATGACCATCCTCGTGGTGCTCATCCTGCCCTTGCCGCCGGTGTTGCTCGATCTCTTTCTTGCGCTGTCGATCACGTTGTCGGTGCTGATCCTGATGACGGCTCTGTTCATTCAGACGCCGCTGGAATTCTCCTCGTTCCCGACCGTTCTGCTGATCGCGACCATGTTGCGGCTGGCGCTGAACCTTGCTTCCACGCGGCTTATTCTGGCCGGGGGACATGAGGGGGCAGATGCGGCCGGCAATGTCATCGAGGCCTTCGGCAACTTCGTGATGGGCGGCAATTTCGTCATCGGAATGATCGTCTTCGGCATTTTGGTGATCGTGAACTTCGTCGTCATCACCAAAGGTTCGGGCCGTATCGCTGAAGTGGCCGCGCGCTTTAACCTCGATGCCATGCCCGGCAAGCAGATGGCGATCGACGCCGATCTTTCCGCCGGTCTCATCGATGAAGCTCAGGCGCGTGAGCGGCGTCAGGTGCTGGAGGATGAATCTTCCTTCTTCGGTGCGATGGACGGTGCATCGAAATTCGTGCGCGGCGACGCTATTGCGGGGCTGCTGATCACTTTCATCAACGTGATCGGCGGCATCATCATCGGCGTCATCCAGAACGATATGTCCTTTGCCGATGCGGGCCGCTCCTACACCCTTCTGACGGTGGGCGACGGCCTCGTCTCGCAGATCCCGGCGCTGATCGTGTCCACCGCTGCGGGCCTGCTTGTCTCCAAGGCGGGTGTGAAGGGCGCGGCCGACAAGGCGCTGATGACCCAGCTCTCCGGCTATCCCAAGGCGTTGGGCATGTCGTCCGGCGTCATGGTGATCATGTCGCTTCTGCCGGGTATGCCGATGATCCCGTTTCTGGCGCTTGGCGGTCTTGCGGGCTATCTCGCCACGCAGGGCAACAAGAAGCAGCAGGTGCAGGAAATGGAGAAGGTGGCGGCGGAAGTGGAAGCGGCCAAGCCCGCGCCCGCGCCGGAGCCGCCGATCACCGATGCGCTCAAGATGGACGATCTGCGCATCGAGCTTGGCTATGCGTTGCTGCCGCTGATCAACTCCGAAAGCGTGACGGGCGATCAGCTGACCGAACAGATCAAGGCCCTGCGCCGTCAGCTTGCCTTCGATCTCGGCGTTCTCATGCCGCCGGTGCGCATTCTCGACAATGTGCAGTTGGGTGCGAACCAGTATGTCATCAAGGTGAAGGAAGTGGAGGCCGGAAAGGGCGAGATCCACGCCAACCAGTTCATGGTCATGGATCCGCAGGGCAAGCAGGTGAAGCTGCCGGGTACCCACACCATCGAGCCGACGTTCGGACTGCCCGCGACATGGGTCGATCCTTCGCTTCGCGAGGACGCGACGCTGAAGGGCTATACGGTCGTCGATCCGGCCACCGTCATGTCCACGCATCTCACCGAAATCCTGCGCGCCAACGTTTCCGAGCTTCTCTCCTATGCGGATGTGCAGAAGCTTCTGGGCGAACTGCCCGAGGGACAGGCGAAGCTGGTGGAGGATATCGTTCCCGCGCAGATCACCATTTCCGGCATCCAGCGTGTGCTGCAGATGCTGCTGGCGGAACGCGTTTCCGTTCGCGATCTCTCCACGATCCTGGAAGGCATCGCCGAAGCTGTCGGCTTCACGCGCAATCCGCAGACGATAACCGAGCATGTGCGGGTGCGGCTTGCCCGTCAGATCTGCTCGGCCAATGCCTCGCCTGCGGGGTATCTGCCGCTGATCAGCCTGTCGCCGCAATGGGAGCAGGCGTTTGCGGAATCCATCGTGGGAGAAGGCGACGATCGTCATCTGGCGATGCCGCCGAGCAAGCTTCAGGAATTCGTTGCCCAGGTGCGCGACGCCTTCGAGAAGGCGGCTCTGGTCGGCGAAGCACCCGTGCTGCTCACCTCCGCAGGGGCGCGGCCTTTTGTGCGTTCCATCGTTGAACGGTTCCGCGCGCATACGACGGTCATGAGCCAGAGCGAGATCCACGCCCGCGCCAAGCTGAAGACCATCGGATCCATCTAGGGAAATGACGTTCGCGCGCCGCCGAAGAGGGACAGACCGCGCGAGGCGGGATCCGACCTTGTGGTCAGACCGTCAGGTCGAGGCCGGAGTAGACGTCGTCCAGCTTCTTCTGCTGTTCCTCGATGCGCTCGTTCATCTCGTTCTGCAAACGGGTCTGAACGAGCTGGGTGGTCAGGTCGACCTGCCCGGCGAAGAAGTTGGAACTGGTGGAGAACAGGCTGGTAGTGGCTGTCTGCTGAGCGAAGAACTTTTCGTTGGAAGCCGCGCGGCGCGCTTTCCAGGTCGCGTTGTTATCCGCGAAGGAAAACTTCTTCACGTTCGTAAGCGAGTAACGCTTCTGATAACCGCCGACTGAGCCAACCATGGCCAGGTTCCCGAAAGCCTGTTCAAGACGATGCGTCTGCTTGCTGGCATGACGCAAGGTGCACGCAGTCAGTATCAGGTAGCGCGCCTTAAGGGTTGGTTAAGATCTGAGGCGTTCAGGCCGTTGTGGCGGTGGCGGGTTGGCTTGCGGCTTCAGCAACGCGTTCGGGAAACATGGCGGCGATGGCCTGCTTGTCGGCCGCGACCACGCCGCGCTCGGTGATGAGGCCGGTCACGAGACGCGCCGGGGTCACGTCGAAGGCGTGGTTCGCAACCGGCGAGCCCTCCGCCACGATGGCTACCGTCTCGATACGCCCGTCCTTCGTCATGCCGGTCATGCGCGAGACCTCGTCGCCCGAACGTTGCTCGATGGGAATGTCGCGCAGGCCGTCATTGAGCGTGAAATCGATGGTGGGGGAGGGAAGCGCCACGTAAAAGGGTACGCCGTTATCCTTGGCGGCGAGCGCTTTCAGATAGGTCCCGATCTTGTTGCAGACATCGCCGGAGGCGGTGGTGCGGTCGGTGCCCACGATCACCATGTCCACCTCACCGTGCTGCATCAGGTGGCCGCCGGAATTGTCCGGGATGACCGTATGCGGCACGCCGTGGCGGCCAAGCTCCCAGGCGGTGAGTGCTGCGCCCTGATTGCGCGGGCGGGTCTCGTCCACCCACACATGGACCGGAATGCCTTCGTCATGGGCCATGTAGATCGGCGCGGTGGCGGTGCCCCAGTCGACGGTCGCAAGCCAGCCCGCGTTGCAGTGGGTGAGAATGTTGACCGTCTGGCCGGGAGCCTTGGTGCGCGCGATCTCGCGGACGATCTCCAGACCGTTGCGGCCGATGGAGGCGCAGATCTCCACGTCCTCGTCGCAGATTTCGGCGGCGCGGGCATAGGCGCGTTCGCAGCGTTCTGTGCGCGGCAGGGGGCTGAGGAGCGCGTGCATCTCATCGAGCGCCCAGCGCAGGTTCACCGCGGTAGGGCGCGTGGCCATCAGCGTCTCATAGGCATGTTTGAGCCCGGCATCGCTGTCGTCGCCCGCCATCTGGAGCGCCATGCCGTAGGCGGCCGTCGCCCCGATCAGCGGCGCGCCGCGCACCTGCATGGTGCGGATGGCGACGGCTGCGGATTTCATCGTCTTCAGGGTAATGAGCGAAAAGACGTGCGGGAAACGGGTCTGATCGATGATGTCGACCGAACGACCGTCCTCGTTCAGCCAAATGGTGCGGTAGGGCTTTCCATCGACCAGCATACTGTTTCTCCCTCCGGTGGCCTCATGCAGGCATTGTGGGGTTGGCGCTCCTGCTTTGCCAAGCCGCAAGAGCGCCTTTTACCTGCTCTATTTGGTCACCTTGATGACTTTGGCTCCGGTGACGCGCAGCAGGTCTTTAGCGCTGGTGGGAAAGACGCAGCGCGGCGTGCCCGCAGCCGCCCAGATCTCTCCCTTGGTCACGAGATCCTCGTCCAAGTAGATCTCCATCGGTTCCGCATGGCCGAAGGGCGGGATGCCGCCGATGGCGAAGCCGGTGACGGAACGCACGTAATCGGCATCGGGGCGTTCGAGCGATTCCCCAAGATCCCGCGCGACTCCCTTTTCGTGAACCCGGTTGTCGCCTGAGACCAGCAGCAGGTAGGGTTTGCCGCTCTCCTTGCCGCGGAATACGAGCGATTTAACGATTTGGCCGACAGTGGTTCCAACGGAGTCCGCGGCTTCCTCAGCGGTACGCGCGGTTCCGGGCACTTCCACGATGTGGATCGCCAATCCGGCTAATTGTGCTGCATTTCTAACCACTTCTGCAGCAGACGGTAATATCGTCATGTGGTTTCCTAGCGCTCGTTTACCATGTTGGGGACATTAGTCGGGGAAGACCCTTGTCGAGACTGTCGTGACGCTGAAACGAATCTCTCGCCGTGTTACTTAATGACGTATTAATATATTCGGACGCGAAGACGTGGAAGGTTCCGCAACGACAGATCGCAAAGATTGTCGGCGGCCTCAACCTCGGGGAAGTGACGGCGATGAGCGAACGGGCCGATAATGTTGTGCCGCATGCCAAGGTGCGCAGCCTGCGCGAGGCAATGCGCAAGGTCCGGCTGGCGGAAGCCGAGCGCACCGACGTCATCATCGATCTGCAGGAAACCGAAAAGGCCCGGCTCGACATTCTCGCTGAGGAACTGGACGGCGTTTGCCGCGAGATCCCGGAAAACGACGAGCAGTTCATGCTTCAGGTGGTTCCGGGTAACCCGCCGCGGCTGTGGGTTGATGTCACCAGCCATGTGGTAATGGCGCGCGACCGGCGCACCTATCGTTTTTCCAAGGACACGCGGCTTGGCCGCACGGTGCTGCTGGAAACCGATTCCGCCGCCGCCATGGCCGATTGCGTCACCGAATATGTTGCCGAACGGATGATCGACCGCGAGCGGGCGTTGGAATCCGACTGGCTGCTGAAGCGGCTTCGCGCGGATGCCGACAAGGCGCTGGTGGAGGCGGAGGAACGCCGCAAGGCCGGTGCGGCGAGCGAGGTCAGGAGCGCAAGGTCGGGCATCGCCTCGACCCTCAGCACCTTCCTTGTCGGGCTCGCCATCGGCGTCGGCGGGCTGATCAGCTACGCATGGTTCTTCAACCCGCTCGATTGAGGCGGGTTTTTCATATCGCGCGCGCCTTCCGAGGAGTGGCCTATTCGGCTGCCGCGGCCATATCGCCGGTCAGGTCCTGCGCGCTGATTTCCACGATCCCTTCGCCCGGCTTCACGTAACCGCGCTCGCGCCAGTGGCAGCGCCAGCCTTCGCCTGCGCGTTCGATCTCGAATATGTTGAACCGCGCGCCCGGCTTGCTGCCGCCGGGGGCGTTGGAGGCCGCGGGAACGCAGACGACCGGGACCGGCGCGTCGCGACCTTTCAGCCAGTAAAGGCTGTTGAGATGGGTATGGCCGTGGAGCACCAGTTCCGCGCCGCTTTCCTGGATGGCCTTGCGCACGCGCGATCCGGCGACGAGGCGTTTGTGCCAGTGGGTTGCGCCGCGCACCGGCGGGTGGTGGATCATCACGACACGGAAAAGGCCCTCGCGCCCGAGGGTTTCAAGGCAGGCGGCGAGCCGTTCCGCCTGGCCGGTGCTGACATGGCCGGTTGCCATGAAGGGGGCGGAGGCGCGCGCGCTTGAAACGCCGATCAGCGCGACGTCGCCGCGGCGGCGGACATAAGGGTAGCTGACCGTGCCGGCATTGCCGTCGCCGCGCATGTAGGGCGCCCAGATTTCGGCGGCCTTGCGCAGCGCACCGGGAACATAGGCATCGTGGTTGCCAGGCACGACCGAGACGTCCTCGCCGGGACCCAGTGCATCCAGCCAGCGGCGGGCCGGTTCCAGCTCCGCGTCGATGGCGATGTTGACGAGATCGCCAGTCAGCGCAATGTGATCGGGGGACTGGTCTTTGAGGTCGGCGATAAGCCCGTCCAGATGCGCGGTGGTGAACTTGGAGGCGCGGTTTCGCTGCCAGTTCAGATAGCCGAGCGCACGCTTTGAAGCGAGCTCGCGCAACGTGGGGCTGGGGAGGGGGCCGAGATGGGGGTCGGAAAGATGGGCGAGTTTGAACATGACGCCGCCATCATCCTCGCCATTCACCCGGCGTCAAGGTGCGCCGGTTCTCGGGGCGGCGATAAAACGCGTCAGGCGCGTCTCATCTCGTCATTGCGGGCCGGATAGGACCGGTCCGCAAGGTGGCTTGCGCATGGAGGGGATGCGCGCAAAGAACAGATCAGTTGAACGGGAAGGTGGTCAGCACCACCGAGTGACGTCCATGATCGTTGGAAAGGGCAGGCTTCCAGTGGAAGCGACGACGGCGAGCTACGGCATACAGCGAGGCGAACATGAGATTTACTCGGTTCTCGGGTTTTCTGATCTGGGTTGTCTGTTATGGGCTTGCAGGGCGCGCGCCTTTCCGGTTTTCGGGGGCTTTCGGCGCGGCCCCGCTTGCGGGCCCACTTGCTTTGCGATGCTTAGATGGCATCGGGGCGCTCTCATTAGAAGTGCGTAATGCGCGTGTCCGGCATGCGTCTACTGCATGAAAGAAACCGTTAATCTTCGTGTTGTGCAGGCACTTCTTTTGCGAGTTAAGTAAAGTGCCTAGAGAGAGGGCTGTGGTCACCATATGAGCAAGTCGATTGTCCACCTGCTTAAGCCGTTGACGCAACGGATGATTGCCCTTGGCACGCTGGTCCTTAGGCCCATGACGGTCGGGGTCCGGGCCGCGGTTTTCGATGCTGAAGGCCGGGTTTTCCTCGTGCGCCACACCTATCTGCCAGGCTGGTATCTGCCGGGCGGAGGCGTCGATCCGGGGGAAAGCGCGCAGGTTTCGGTGATCAGGGAGTTGCGCGAGGAAGGCAATATCGAGGTTGTCGGCACGCCGCAGCTCTTCGGGCTCTATCTGAACAGGAAGCTCTCGCGACGAAATCACGTGGCGCTCTATGTGATTCGCGAGTGGTCGTATTCGTCTGAGCGGGGCCGGCCTAGCAAGGAAATCGCGGAAGCAGGTTTCTTCGCGCTGACCGATCTGCCGGAAGAGCTGACAGCCGCGACACGCCGACGGCTCGATGAAATTGCCGTCGGTGTGCAGCAGGGCGACATCTGGTAGGGACGGGGGGCGGCAGAAGCGGTCAGATGCTCGAAGCCGTCAGGCCGCCGCCAGCCGGGTCCTGTCATGGGGACGCAGGAAGTCCAGATCCGGCCCCTCGGGCACGACGCCTGAAGGGTTGATGGTTTTGTGGCTGCCGTAATAGTGCTGCTTGATGTGGTCCATGTGGACCGTCTCCGCGATGCCCGGCACCTGATAAAGCTCGCGCAGGTAATTGGACAGGTGCGGATAGTCGGCGATGCGGCGCAGGTTGCACTTGAAGTGGCCGACATAGACCGCATCGAAGCGCACCAGCGTGGTGAAGAGACGCCAGTCGGCCTCCGTCAGCGTTTCGCCCACCAGATAGCGGTGCCGCGCGAGGCGGCTTTCCAGCGCATCGAGGCTGTCGAAAAGCTCTGTGAACGCCTTGGAATAGGCTTCCTGACTGGTTGCAAAGCCCGCCTTGTAGACGCCGTTGTTCACCGTGTCGTAGACGGTGGCATTGATCTCGTCGATCTCGCTTCGCAGCGCCTCGGGGTAGAAGTCGCCCCGCGCCGCGCCCAAGCCGTCGAAGGCGCTGTTGAACATGCGGATGATTTCCGCGCTCTCGTTGCTGACGATGGTCTTGCGCTTTTTGTCCCACAGGATCGGAACGGTCACGCGGCCCGTATAATTCGCATCGGCTGCGAGATAGATCTCGTAGGCTCTCGTTGCACCATGGACCGGCTCGGGCTCGGCGAAGGTCCAGCCCTCTTCCAGCATCAAGGGCTCCACGACGGATACGGAAATCATGTCCTCAAGCTTCTTCAGCTTGCGGAAGATGAGCGTGCGGTGGGCCCAAGGGCAGGCGTAGGAGACATAGAGGTGGTAGCGCCCGGCTTCAGCCGCAAAGCCGCCTTCGCCGCTCGGGCCGGGGGAACCGTCGGGCGTGATCCAGTTTCTGAACTGCGAGGACTCGCGCACGAACTTGCCGCCGTTCTTGCTGGTGTCGTACCAGCGGTCCTGCCATTTCCCTTCAACGAGAAGTCCCATCACAAAGGTCCTTTCCAAATCCGTTTCTGCCTCGGCGGTGCAGCGGTCTGAGGAATATCAACCGCCCATTTGCCCGCGAGTTCCGGCAAAATGTCTGTGTTGGAAGGAAAACTAGCATCGCTCGGGCGCAATGTGGTGCCAGTTGACGCATCGTTCACCGGCAGCTTCTGCGATGCGGCTTTGTGCTGGAAAGCGAGGGGTATGGGTTGCCGGGGGAGGCTTTGCAACTTGTGACGAGATCCGACTGGACGCCGGCTTGGGAGCGTGGTATCGCCTTCGCCACACAAATTTCGCGCAAGTGCTGATCCTTGCGAAGGACATCTTGAGGCAGGCATCCATGGCGATCCAGCTGCGACGACGACAGGTCTGATACCGCGCCCGTGAGCGCATCGACCGCTATTGTCTTGTCCGCTGCCTGTTTGTCTTTTTTCGACATTCCACACCATGACCCTGTGCCGGGACCTGAAGAGGGGGCCTCGGCATGACAGGCCGGACTGCTTGAACGTACCTTCTGGCAGGATCTTGAAATGTCCACGCTCTCCTACACCCTTCGGCACGAGTGCTCGTCCGACGAGGATGCCATCGAAGCCCTTCACGCGGGGGCCTTCGGGCCCGGTCGGTTTGCCCGTACCGCATTCCGCATCCGCGAGAGCGTTCCGCACGATCCGCGCCTGAGCTTCGTTGCCGAAAGCGGCGAGGGTGAGCTTCTGGGGTCCGTGCGGCTCACCCCCATTTGCATCGGCGCAACCAAGGCCCAGCTTCTGGGGCCGCTGGCGGTCGTCGCCTCTTACAACGGACTCGGCATCGGGCGTAATCTGATGGGCCATGCGATGGGAGAGGCCGCGCGGCTGGGCGAGGGGCTGGTGCTGCTGGTGGGCGACCTGTCCTACTATGGCCCGTCCGGCTTCGTCCGCGTGCCGCAAGGGCGGATCACGTTGCCCGGTCCGGTCGATCCGGCGCGGCTGCTCATCGCGGAGCTTCATGAGGATGCGCTGAATGGCGTCTCCGGCATGGTGCATGGCGGAGGTGCGGGCTCCCACAAGAGCGCATCGCAAGCCGCGGCCGCGGCCACAGCCTAGGTCCGTCGGCAAAGGTCTGCGCGGGGCTCAACGCCCCTCGCGGTACCAGGTGGCCGACAGCAGGCCCAGCAGGATGGCGAGGCCGAGGAAACCGATGAAGAGCGGCATCCGGTCGATGCCCTTCAGTACGCTTGCCTCGCTCATCTTCAGGCCCAGCCAGCCATTCCCCGAATAGGACGACGCCCGGTTGAGCGCGACGACGCGCGGAACCACCGGGGCGTCTCCGCGTCCCTCAAGCCTGCGGACGCTGCCTTGCGTGGCGTTCGCCAGCTGGGTGAGAGGGGCAGGGGAGGACAGGACGTCGGTAAACTCGCGCGGGTTCGCCGGGCCGATATTGGCAAGCGCCGTGCGTTCCCCGTCGGTTACCGAATAAAGGCCGAGATCGTCGGTCTGAAGGGTGGCGCGCCACAGGCCCGGCTCGGTCTCGGTGAGGGGCAGGGTCTGCGTCTCGCCCGTGGGCGTGGTGATCGTCACCGGGGCCACGGTGTCGGCGAGTGTCTGGCGTTCCACCGTCAACTCATGGCCGCGGCTGGAGGCGCGCAGGGCCTCTTCCTCAAGATCGGGTTCCTTCATCAGCCAATGGGCGAGGCGGCGCAGAAGCTGGACATGCGGGCCGCCGCCTTCATAGCCGCGCGCCCACAGCCACACGTGATCGGAAAGCAGCAGCGCGACACGGCCCTTTCCCTGCCGGTCGAGGATCAGGAGCGGCTTGTCTTGCGCGCCGTTCATCACGACTTCGCCGTGATGGTCATAGGTGTCGACGAGGCGGAACCAGTGGCTCCAGTCGGGAACCTCGCTGCGGCTTCCGGGAAGGCCGCGGGTTACCGGATGGCGTTCGCCGAGGCTTGAGATGCGTGGCAGAAAGGCCTTTTCGATGATGTCGCCGGAAGGTTCCGCGGGCATGACGTTGGCCAGCGGCGTGTTGTAGAGGCTTCCGGCCTGCGCATAATCCGGCCCGGTGGCCACCAGCAGGGCCCCGCCGTCGCGCACGTAGCGGGCGATATTGTCGAAATAGAGGATCGGCAGCACGCGGCGGCGCTTGTAGCGGTCGAAGATGATCAGGTCGAACTCGTCGATCTTGACCGAAAACAGCTCCCGCGTGGGAAAGGCGATCAGCGAAAGCTGGCTGATCGGCGTACCGTCCTGCTTTTCCGGCGGGCGCAGGATGGTGAAGTGGACGAGATCGACCGAGGCGTCGGATTTCAGAAGATTGCGCCAGGTGCGCTCGCCCGCATGCGGCTCGCCAGAGACCAGCAGCACGCGCAGGTTCTCGCGCACGCCGTCGATGGTGACCACCGCGCGGTTGTTGAGCGGGGTCAGTTCGCCGTCCAGGGTCTCCGCCTCGAACTCGAAGATGTTCTTGCCGCCGTGGGCGATCTCGACCGGAATATCGACGGTCGCACCCGGAGGAAGGCGGCGGGTGCCGATGACCTCTCCGTCGCGGCGGACGGTCAGGCGCACGGGCGCGTTGTCGACGCCTTCGCCTGCCTGTTCCACCCTGAGGCGCACCTGCTGTTCCTTGCCGACGAGGCCGAAGCGCGGCGCGCGGTCGATGGCGATCCGGCGGTCGCGCTCCTTCGCATGACCGGTCACTAGAACATGGAGCGGGGCATTGAAGCCGAGCTTGTCGGCCTCTTCGGGAATGTCGTGAACCTGTCCGTCGGTGACCATGATCGTGCCGGCGATACGATCCGGCGGGACGTCTGCCAGTTCCTGATCCAGCGCATCGAAGAGCGTGGTGCCGTCATTTTGCAGGTTGTTGCGTTTGCGGCCTGCATCGACGACCCGCAGCTCCACGTTCGGCAGGTTGCGGATGCGTTCGGCGAGCGTGGCGACGGTCTCGTCCGTCGTTTGCTTGCGTCCGTCGAGATCCTGGCTCTGGCTGCGGTCGGCCACGATGGCCACGACGGAGGTCAGGGGCTCGCGGTCCTCGCGCTGGACGGCGGGGTTCGTGAGGGCGATGACGAGGGCTGCAAAAGCTGCGGCCCGCACGAGGGCGCCGCGCTGGCGACGCCAAAGCGACAGCCCGACGATGGCGAGCGCGACAAGGCCCAGCGCGATGATGAGCCAATTCGGCACGAGGGGCGCGAAATCGATGCTCCAGGTCATGATCTGGCGGTGGCCCTCCTATTGACCGAGACGTTCAAGCAGGGCGGGGACATGGACCTGATCCGCCTTGTAGTTGCCGGTGAGCGTGTACATCACGATGTTTACGCCCGCTCGGAAGGCAAGCTCGCGCTGTGTCATGTCAGGCGGAATGGTCGGATAGAGCGGCGCGCCGGTTTCATCGATGGCCCATGCACCGGCAAAGTCGTTGGAGGTGATCAGAATGGGGGAAACGCCGTCGCCGCCACGCACCGGGCGATCCGACATAGTTTCTGCCTCCGGGGAGGCTTCCACCCACAGATCACCGCTGTTCCAGCGGCCGGGGAATCTCTCCAGAAGATAGAACGCCTTGGTGAGGACGTGGTCGGAAGGCACGGGTTCAAGGGCCGGAATATCGAGGCTTGAAAGCATCTCGCGCAGCTTCAAGGTGGCGGGCGATGCGCCGTAGCCGCCGGTTGCCGCGGTTCCGCCCATCTGGTCTCGGGTATCGAAGAGGATGGAACCGCCGCTGCGCATATAAGCATCGATGCGCGCCATGGTCTGGGCGTTCGGTCTTGGAGCGGCTTCGTCGATGGGCCAGTAGAGCAGGGGGAAAAAGGACAACTCGTCCGTATCCACCTGCACGCCCATCGGCTCGCCGGGCTCAAGCGCCGTCCGCGAGCCGAGATAGTAGGAAAGGCCGAGAAGACCCGCCCGGCTCGTCTCGTCGATTTGCGGGTCGCCGGTGATCACATAGGCAAGCCGTGTCTTCAGGGTCGCTTCCAGAGCCCATTGCTCGTCCGGGACGGTGCGTTCGTTTGGTGCGGCGGTCTCATCTGACTGGGCGTGGCTGTCGGCGGGCATCGCGACGATGACGAGCAGGCCCGCCAGAAGCGCGGCCGTCATCCCCGCCGGGCGATGCAACAACCGCCAGCCGCCGCCCAGAACGAGCACGGCGAGGGCATCGGCGATCAGCAGCAGCAAGACGATCACGAAGAGGCCTGCCCGCAGATCGAGCGGACCGGCGCGGTGATAGCTTTCAACCGTGACGCCCGATCCCAGCAGGGCGGGGTCGAAGGGGATGATTTCCGCATCGGGTTTCAAGAGGTTGAGCGCCCTGAAGGCGTCATCGGCTCCGTAGAGGCCGGGGGGATGCTCGCGGCCCGGTTCGATGCTGTCTATGTCTGCGACGGCGACCGGCTTTGCGGTGACGGTGGGGCTGGCAAAGCGGCCGTGACCGTCGAGCAGCCGCATCGGGGCGAGCGTCGCCTTGTCCGCCGTCTCGCCCTGGGCGGTTGAGGTCGTGGCGACGGAGAAGGACAGGATGCGCCGCAGCATGTCCACGAAGGTGCCCGACAGCGGGAGGTTGGACCAGCTCGTGTCGCCCGTCACGTGGAAGAGCACGATCCAGCCGCGATCGATGGCCATGGCCGTGACGAGCGGCGTGCCGTCCGCAAGGCTCGCCCATGTCTTTTCAGGCAGCGTCGCATCGGGTTCGGCCAGAACCTGACGGCGCACGGAGACGTCTTCGGGTACGGGCAGGCCCGCAAAGGGGCCGTTTTCGGAAAAGCTGCCGAGCGGTTGCGGTTGTTCCCAAGAGAGGCTTCCGCCAAGGGCGCGGCCGCCGCTTCGAAGGTCCACGGGGATCAGGTCGTCCGAGCGTGCGGCCATGTGCGGTCCGGCGAAGCGCACCAGAACACCACCGGCCCCGATCCAGCGGCGCAGCGCCTCGGAGGTTTCCGGCGACACATTGCCGATATCGGCCATCAGCAGCACGGAGATGTTCTGCTCGATCAGTTCCGGCACGGCTCCGGTGAGATCGGGCGCGCGCGGCTCGCGCAGGTCGGCAAAGGGCGTCAGCGCCCGGCGCAGATAATAGAGCGGGGCCAGAAGCGGCTGGGCGCGACCCGGCGCTTCGCCGGAAATCAGGCCGACGGTGCGCCGCCGCCAGCGCTCGTCGATGAGCTGGACGGCGCCTGCGGTCCCTTCAGAGGAAATCTGGAGCCGGGCGATTTCGTTGCGCAGTTCCACCGGAAGTTCGAAGCGGACGTACGCCTCGGTGTCTCCCTCGCCAAGAACCGTGGAGGCCTCCCCAATGACGAGGCCTTTCAGGTCCAGCGCCTGCACGATGACGTTGCGCACGCCGTCTTCGCTTTCACGCACCACGGTTGCGGTCAGGGCGTCGGCGTCGTTGCGCGCAGCCTTCAGCCCGAGGGGCAGGGTGTCCGGCATGTAAAGGGTCGTCGGCGCGTCGGCGAAATCGCTCAGGCTTTCTGCGAAGTGGCTGACGGCATCGCCGCCAAGGCCGTCCTGTAGCCATGTGAGCGAGCCGGGGGGCGTCTCATCGGCGATCCGGCGCAAGGCGGGCTGCAATTCATCGGGGTTCGCCGCCCATGGGCGTGGCTCCAGCGCACGCAGTCGCTCGCGGGCCTGCGCGGCACTTGTCGGGACGAGCTGTTGCCCGAGACCATCGGCGGTGGTGACCAGCAGGACCGGCCTGCCGTCCTCTTCCGCGTGGTCGATCAGGCGTTCGGCGGTGATGCGGCGGGCTTCCCAGTCGGGCGCCGCAGTCCAGCCGTTGTCGACGAGCAGCCAGAGCGGGCCGTTGCCTCCCAGCATTTCCGTCAGGGGCCGCCAGATCGGACCGGCAAGCGCCAAAATGAGAGCGGCGGCCATGAGAAGGCGCAGCAGCGTCAGCCACCAGGGGCTGCGCGACGGCGTTTCCTCCTGCTTCTCCACATCGAGAAGCAGGCGCGTCGGCGGGAAGGCGATTTCCTTCGGGCGCGGCGGGGTGAAACGCAGAAGCCACCAGATGGCGGGCAGGGCCACGAGGGCGGCCAGTACGAAGGGGGCGGTGAAGGCGAGCGGCAAGCCGAACATCATGCACCTCCCATTGCCGATGCAGCGCCGCGCGGCGCGCCTTCGGCATTGTCGGCCAGCCGGGCATGCAGCGAGAGAAGCGGTTCGCTGGCGGGTCTGTCGGTGTGGTGGATCAGGAAGGTCCACCCTGCCTTGCGGGTCAGTTCATCGATTTCCAGGCGGTGCTGCGCCAGACGCTTTCGATAGATCTCGCGCCAGGATTCGGCGCGGCCCGCGGTAAGCCGGAGGCCGGTTTCCGGGTCCCGGAATTCGGTGCGGCCTGCGAAGGGGAAGGTTTCCTCCACCGGATCCATGATCTGGACGAGATGCCCGCGCGCGCCTGTCGCCGCAACACGTCGGACCCAGTCGGCGATTTCCTCGATCGGGTCGAGCAGATCGCCGATCAGCACCACTTCCGAAAACCGGCCGATGCCGTGCGTATCCGGCAGGGAGACCGGCTGGGACGTGTGGGCAAGCGTGGCGGCGATCTTTTCCGCCGCATTGCGGCTGGAGGTGGGACGCGTCAGTCCCGTCAGGCCGATGCGTTCTCCGCCGCGCGCCAGAAGTTCTGAAAGGCCGAGCAGCAACACCAGCGCGCGGTCGCGTTTGGTGGCGCTGGCAAGACGGGACCGGAAGGTCATGGAGGAGGAGAGATCCGACCAGAGCCAGACCGTGTGGGCCGCCTCCCATTCGCGTTCGCGCACGAAGAGATGATCGTCGCGCGCGGAGCGACGCCAGTCGATGCGCTTGACGGGTTCGCCGAGGTTGAAGGGACGGAATTGCCAGAAGGTCTCGCCGGGCCCGGCCCGGCGGCGGCCATGCCAGCCGGCTGCGACCGTGTTGGCGATATGGCGCGCTTCCACGAGCAGGTCCGGCAGGGCCTCCGCCACCGTGCGGGCCTCGCCGACGACGTTCGGCCAGGTCTCTTCAGAGGTCGTTTTCTGCTCGGGTCTTGCCTGCATTTGTGGTCCGTGTCGGGCCCGGCCGTTGCGCCGTGAGGCGTGCTGCCGTGCCGGGGTTGTTAATGCACCGTCATGCCTGAAACAGGAGCAAGCGGGGTCAGGCGATTTTGGCCTTCAATTCCCCGATGATATTTCTGACCGTGTGCCCGTCGGCGCGGGCAGCGAACGTCAGCGCCATGCGGTGTTGGAGGACGGGCTCCGCCAGCGCCATGACGTCGTCGAGCGAGGGCGAGAGACGGCCTTGCAGAAGGGCGCGGGCGCGCACCGTCAGCATCAGTGCCTGAGAGGCGCGTGGGCCGGGGCCCCAGGCGATGAGGTCGGTTTGCGGATTGTTCTCGTCACCGGGACGGGCGGAGCGGACCAGCTTGAGGATCGCTTCAACGACGGAATCTCCGACCGGAATGCGGCGCACGAGGTTCTGGAAGGAGGCAAGCTCCGTCGCCGACAGGATGGCCGTGGCAGCGGCCTCCTCGGCGCTCGTCGTCTCCAGCAGGATCCGGCGCTCGGCATCGAGATCGGGATAGAAAACGTCGATCTGCATCAGGAAGCGGTCGAGCTGGGCTTCGGGAAGGGGGTAGGTGCCTTCCTGTTCCAACGGGTTCTGGGTGGCCAGCACGTGGAAGGGCCGCGGCACCGGATGGGACGAGCCTGCCACGGTGACGTGATATTCCTGCATGGCCTGAAGCAGCGCGGATTGCGTGCGCGGGCTGGCGCGGTTGATTTCGTCCGCCATCAGGAGCTGGGCGAAGACCGGGCCGGGAATGAAGCGGAAGGAGCGGCTGCCGTCTGCGGCCTGTTCCAGCACTTCCGCGCCCAGAATATCGGAGGGCATCAGGTCGGGGGTGAACTGGATGCGGTTGGCCTCGAGCCCGATGACCGTGCCCAGGGTATCGACAAGCTTGGTCTTGGCGAGACCCGGCACGCCGACAAGCAGCCCGTGGCCGCCTGCGAGAATCGTCACGAGCGAATTGTCCACGACCGATTGCTGGCCGAAAATGACGCGCCCGATCTCTTCTCGGGCGGCGGCAAGCTTTGCGACGGCGGCCTCGGCTTCAGCGACGATGGCGTCGGATTCGGTGGTCATGATGGCGCTCATTCGTTTCTCCGGCAGTGAGGCCGCGGATCGGCGCGGCGAGAAAACGGGTCAGGCGACCAATCGCGGTATCGATCGCTTTTGCCAGACCGGGCTGGAAACTTCGCCCGATCAGGCCGGAAGTTTGGAGCTACAGGAAAACGGGAGCCCCGAGACATGTTTCAAATTGTTCCCGCACCCGTTGGCGCGTCCCGACAGTTTACGCAATCGCAACCCCCGCGCGCCATGCCCCATCACTCCTAATGGTCACTTTTGCATCCCCTGACTGGATTTGATGAGCCAATACTGACAGAAACATGGCGGAGATATCCGCTTGAGTGCGTAGGATTTTGCAAGAATAGACGCTGCGAAAAGAACAGGGCGAGGAGGGAGCCATGCCAGATCACTTTGATGTGACCCCGACCGGGCTTCAGGAACTCATCCGGCGGGCTGCGCCCTCCGGGCGCGGGCTTCCGCCGGTCGAGAATTGGGAGCCGGACTATTGCGGCGCCATCGACATGCGCATCGCCGCCGACGGCTCTTGGTATTACATGGGCACGCCGATCAACCGGGAGGCTCTGGTGCGGCTGTTCTCCACGGTTTTGCGCCATGACGCAGATGGCGGCTTCTATCTCGTGACGCCGGTCGAGAAGATCGGCATCACGGTGGAAGACGCCCCCTTCATGGCGGTGGAAATGCATGCGGAAGGGACGGGAAAGGGGCAGACGCTGACCTTTCGCACCAATGTCGGCGATGTCGTGGTGACGGGGGCGGAGCATCCGATCCGCTTTGCGCTTGAAGCGGACACCGGTGGATTGAAGCCCTATATTCATGTGCGGGGACGGCTTGAGGCGAAGCTCGCCCGCCCGCTTCTTTACGAACTGGCGGAACTCGCCGTCGAGCGGGAAGATGAGACCGGCGAAACCCGGTTCGGCGTGTGGAGCGGCGGAAGCTTCTTCGCCATGGACGGCCATGAAACGGATGGCCTTGCGACGGATGACGGGGCAACGGGAGACGACAGGGACCAATGAAGGCAGATGTGCTCGACGCCGCTTGCCCGGATGAAGTTTCCTTCAGCGCCGGGGCGTTCCGCGACCGCGTCCTTCAGCGCCTGAACGCAGGCGTTTCGCCGGACGATGCGGGATGCCTTGCGCAAGGCACCTGCCTGAAGGAAGCCGGCGATCATGTTCTCAACCCCACGATCTTTCCCGATCCGTCGGGGGTGAAGCTGCGCGATGCGGCGGTGCTGATCCCGGTGGTGGATCGCGGGCCGCAGGCGAGCGTATTGCTGACCCGGCGCACCGATCATCTGGCAAGCCATGCCGGTCAGGTCGCCTTTCCCGGCGGCAAGATCGACGAAGGAGACCGCGACGCGACCCATGCGGCGCTTCGCGAGGCGGAGGAGGAAATCGGGCTGTCCGCGGACTTCGTGGACCCCATCGGACATCTGGGACCCTATCTCACCGGGTCCGGCTACCGAATCACTCCGGTGCTCGCCTATGTCCGCGACGGTTTCAGCCTGCGTCCCGAGCCGGGAGAGGTGGCGGATATCTTCGAAGTGCCGCTGGAATTTCTGATGTCGCCCGGCAATCACCTCAAGCTGTCGCGCCAGTGGAACGGCGCGCGTCGCTACTTTTACGCGATGCCCTACAAGCGTCACTACATATGGGGTGTGACAGCTGGGATCTTGCGCAGCCTCTACGATACGATATACGCGTGAAGTCATGATCAGGATCATTGTCGTTCACGCTTTGCTATTCCTGTTGCCCTTCATCGCCTATGCCATCTGGCTGGCGGTGGTCCGCCGTTCGGCCTCGGCGGAAAACTGGCGAGACGCGCCCTTGTTGTGGCTGACAATGGCGGGCGGCCTCGTCGTGATCGCCAGCCTCGTGATGCTGGCGTCCTTCGATGACAAGAATGCCGACGCCACCTACACGCCCATGCAGTTCAAGGACGGCCAGCTCGTCCCCGGCAAGCTGGAATAGGGTCTTGGTCGTCCACCTTTCCGATGCGCCATGGCTCGTGAATGCGAGCGTTCGTGCGGTCTTTGATGCCATCGCTGTCGATGGCGACGAGGCACGCGTGGTCGGCGGCGCGGTGCGCAATACGCTTCTGGGCGAGCCGGTCGGCGATATAGATATCGCGACCACGGCTGAGCCGCATACAGTCGCCGCACGGGCCAAGGCGGCCGGGCTCAAGGCTATTCCGACGGGCATCGATCACGGCACGATCACGGTTGTCAGCGAGGGCGTCCCTTACGAGGTGACGACACTGCGCGAGGACGTGGAAACCTTCGGGCGTCACGCCGTGGTGCGTTTTTCGCGCGACTGGGCCGCCGATGCCGCGCGACGCGATTTCACGATGAACGCGCTCTATGTGGACAGGCACGGCGAAATTCACGATCCGACCGGGCAGGGCCATGCGGATTGCATCGCGCGGCGCGTGCGGTTCATCGGCGATCCGGCGGCGCGTATCGCGGAGGATTACCTGCGGGTTCTGCGCTTTTTTCGCTTTCACGCCCATTACGGTTCCGGGGCCATCGATGCGGCGGGGCTCTCGGCTGTGATCGCCGCGCGCGATGGCTTGCGCAAACTGTCGGCGGAACGCGTCGGCCACGAGATCCTGAAGATCCTGCCGGCTCTCCATGCGGTGGAGACCGTGGAGGCGATGGCGGAGACCGGGATCATCGAGATCGTGGCGGGCGGCGTGATGCGGCTTGAGGATTTCGCCCATCTCGATCATCTGACCGAGTTCGCGCCCGAGGCCCATGATGCGATCCTGCGGCTGGCGGCGCTTGCCTGTTTCGTCGAAGAGGACGTGGAGCGTCTCAGCGACCGTCTTCGGCTTTCCAATGCGCAGGAAAAGCGCATGGCCCACGCGCTTGCTGCATGCCACGGCTTCTCGCCCGCGCTCGATGAGCTGGCGGCGCGCGAAAGGCTCTACCGGCTCGGTCACCGCACGGCGATCGATGCCGCCCTTCTGGCATGGTGCAGGGACGAGGCAGGGCCGGAGGATCAGGGCTGGCGCAGGCTGATCGTCACGTTGCGCAATTCGGATGTGCCGGTCTTTCCCGTGGCGGGGCGCGATCTTCTGGGGCTGGGCATGAAGCCCGGGCCGCAGATGGGCGATCAGTTGCGCGAGATCGAGGCGCGCTGGATTGCCTCCGGCTTTACGCTGAGCCGGACCGGGTTGCTCGACGGGTTCGACAGGGAGCCGGGCTCGCCCCGCTGATCGGGCGGGGAATGAAAGGCGGTCAGGGCCAGGAGCCAATCCTTCGAGACGCGCTCTGGCGAGCGCGTCTCGAAGGATTGGCTCCTGGCAAGGAACTGCCGCTTGCACAGCTCAAAAAAACAAGCGACCGATGCTCAGGGCCACTTCACCACGGGCGGCATCGACGACAGGATGGAGGCGACGTTGCCGCCGGTCTTCAGGCCGAAGATCGTGCCGCGGTCGTAAAGCAGGTTGTACTCCACGTAGCGGCCACGGCGCACGAGCTGTTCCTCGCGCTGTTCTTCCGACCAGTCCTTCAGATAGTTGTTGCGCGCAACTTCCGCGTAGATGCCGAGGAAGGCGAGGCCCACATCCTTGGTGAAGGCTAGGTCTTCAGCCCAGTCGCCGGAATTTAGATAATCGTAGAAGATGCCGCCCACGCCGCGCGGCTCGTTGCGGTGCTTGAGGAAGAAATACTCGTCGCACCAGTCCTTGTAGCGCGGGTAGTCCACCGCCGCGTGATCGGCGCAGGCCGCTTCCATCGCCGCATGGAAGGCCTTGGTGTCCGGGTCTTCCTGCGTGCGGCGCGCCGTCAGCATGGGGGTCAGGTCCGCGCCGCCGCCGAACCACTGGCGGGTGGTGACGACCATGCGCGTGTTCATGTGAACGGCGGGCACATTGGGATTGTGCGGATGGGCGATCAGCGAAATGCCCGACGCCCAGAACCGCGGGTCTTCGGATGCGCCGGGGATCTGGCCGCGGAACTCCGGCGAGAATTCGCCGTGAACGGTGGAGATGTGAACGCCCGCCTTCTCGAAGAGGCGGCCGCCGGTCATCATCGACATCTCGCCGCCGCCGCCCTTGGCGCCGGAATGGTCGATGCGTTCCCACGGTTCGCGTTTGAAACGGGCGGCAGGCAGATCTCCCTGCGGCCCGCCGCGCGTGCCGACCTCGTCTTCCAGTTCCTCGAACATCGCGCAGATCTTGTCGCGCAGGCTGCGGAACCACGCCGCCGCCTCAAGCTTTTTGTCTTCGATGCCCTCAGGGATCGGACCGCCGCGTTCGCTCATGTTTCCTCCTGTAACTCCTCGGCCCCTGCTTTAGGGGAATTGCGCGGTCTGCCGCAAGGCCTCTCCTGTCACCATGGCGGCGGCAAGGGCGATGTTGAGCGAGCGGGCAGGCGGCTTCATAGGGATTTTCAGCCTAGCATCGGCCGCGTCGTGCACGTCCTGCGGCGCGCCTGCGCTTTCGCGGCCCAGAAGCAGGATATCGGAGCGCTCGAAGGCGAAATCGGCATAGGCCCTGTCGGCGGCGGTGGTGAGCAGCAACAGTCTTCTCCCCTCGGCCCTGCGCCAAGCCTCGAAGGCGTTCCAGTCGAGATGGCGCTGCATGGCGGCCTGATCGAGATAATCGAGACCGGCGCGGCGCAGGTTCCTGTCGGAAAGCGCAAATCCCGCGGGCTCGATCAGGTGGACGGTCAGACCCAGACAGGCCCCCATGCGCAGGATGGTGCCCGTGTTTTGCGGAATGTCCGGTTGGTAAAGCGCAATATCCGGCATGAAACCGTTCTCCCGGCGGTGGTTGGTTTCAAAAGGGGCGAAGCGCGCGATGAGCGATTGATCCCTGACCCACGGGAACTATCTTCAGGCGTTAGCTTCTGCGGTTCCGATTCGGTTTCTCTCAAAGCCGCAGGAGACGGGATAGCGATGTTCTCCTGGTTCGAAAACCTGCTGAAGCCGTTCGATGCGCATCCGGTGGAGTGCCCGCCCGACACTGTGCGCGCCTTTTACGTCTATTTCCTCAAGCCGCTGTGGAAGCTGCTGACCGTGACGCTCACGGTCTCGCTTCTGGCAGCTCTGGCGGAAATGGCGCTCTTCGTCTTCATGGGCGATCTGGTCGACCTGATGAACGCGAGCGGACCCGAGGTCTTTTTTACGGAAAACGGGATAACGCTCATCGCAATGGCAGCGGTTGTCCTCCTGCTCAGGCCGATCCTGTCAATTGCCGCGCGCAGCATGACGAGCCTGACGCTCGTGCCGGGGCTGACCGCGCTCGTGCGCTGGCGCAATTATCGCTATGTCCAGCGCCAGAGCCTTTCCTTCTTTCAGGACGATTTCGCAGGCCGCATCGCCCAGAAGGTGATGCAGACCGGCATGGCGGTGCGCGAAAGCGTGGTGAACGTCGTCGACGGCATCTGGTTCCTGTTCATCTATCTCGCGGGCACGATGACGCTGTTTCTCGGCCTCGACTGGCGCATGAGCATTCCGCTCCTTTTCTGGATCATCGGCTATGGCGCGACGATCTGGTTTCTCGTGCCGCCCGTCAGGGCGCGTTCGGCTGCGGTGGCGGAGGCCAATTCTTCGTTGTCGGGCCGGGTGGTGGACAGTTTCACAAATGTTCAGGCGGTGAAGCTTTTCTCCGACAGCGAGCGGGCGGACGCCTTCGTGCTGGAAGGCTTCGAGCGTCAACTCTCCGCCATGCGCCGTCTCATTCGCTCGATCATGACCATGACGGTCGCCCTGACAGTGCTGAACAGCGCGCTGATCTTCTGCGTGGCGGCCTTGTCTCTGTGGTTGTGGAGTGTCGGCTCGATCAGTGTCGGGGCGGTGGCGCTCGCCAACGGGTTGTCGATCCGGCTCAACCAGATGTCGGGCTGGATCCTGCGCACGGTGACCTCGCTTTTTGAAAATGTCGGCACGGTGCAGAACGGCATTGAGACCCTGTCGCGTCCCACAAGTGTGGTGGACAGACCGGATGCGGGTGAACTAGCGGTCACAAGCGGCGAGATCCGGTTTGAACGAATCGGCTTCCATTACGGCAAGAAGGGCGGGGTCATCGACGATCTGTCGCTGACGGTGAAGCCGGGCGAGAAGGTCGGCGTGGTCGGACGGTCGGGGGCGGGCAAGTCCACGCTCGTGAACCTGCTGCTGCGTTTCTACGATCTGGAGAGCGGCCGCATTCTCATCGACGGGCAGGACATTTCCGAGGTTACGCAGGAATCCCTGCGTCGGCATATCGGCATGGTCACGCAGGACACCTCCCTGTTGCATCGATCGGTGCGCGACAACATCGTCTACGGCCAGCCGGACGCCGCCTTCGATGACATTGCGGAGGCGGTTCAGCGTGCGCAGGCGGAGACCTTCATCCCCGATCTGCGTGACCGGGCCGGGCGCACCGGCTATGACGCGCTGGTGGGCGAGCGCGGCGTGAAACTCTCCGGCGGTCAGCGCCAGCGCATCGCGATCGCGCGCGTGCTCCTGAAAGACGCGCCGATCCTCGTGCTCGACGAGGCGACCTCGGCGCTCGACTCGGAAGTCGAGGCGGCCATTCAGGAGCAGTTCCGGGCATTGATGGAGGGAAAGACGGTGCTGGCGATTGCCCATCGCCTGTCCACCATCGCCGCGATGGACCGGCTCGTCATCATGGATGGGGGGCAAATCATCGAGCAGGGCACGCATTCGCAGCTTCTGGAAAAGGGCGGGCTCTATGCCTCGCTATGGGAGCGCCAGTCGGGTGGGTTCCTGTCCGCGGATTCCAGTCTGTGAGCAGCCGGCGTGCGCGGAAATCCTTGCGACAGAATGTCTCCTGACATTTTTTCCACCGGTGAGCACCAGTTCTCTTGAATTGTTATAAAATGCAGCGCAGTTTCCCTGTGGCGGAGCAAGCCGTGCATGCCTTGATGGCAACAATTGGGTCTTTAACGTATGGCCCATCTGGACAACGGCTGGGAAGGGTGCAAAAAGACCCTCCGCTTGGGAATGTGCGGCCTGGCCGCAGGAGGCGCCAAGTGAAAGCACGGGAGGCGGTGCGTTTCTCAACTAGAGATGCACGCGGAGCGTTGTAATAGCTGGCGCTGCTACACGTATGGAGAGGACCAGACCTTGGGTACGACGGAAATGGGAGAAGCGACCCGTCGCGATTTCCTCTATATCGCGACCGGTGCCGTAGGTGCTGTCGGTGTGGGGGCATTGGCTTGGCCGTTCATCAATCAGATGAACCCGGACGCATCCGCTCTCGCGCTGGCATCGGTGGAGGTGGACGTTTCCAACGTCGCCGAAGGCCAGCAGATCAAGGTGATGTGGCGCGGCAAGCCCCTCTTCATCCGCAACCGGACCGACAAGGAAGTCGAAGAGGCGAACGCGGTCGATGTCGCGGAACTGCGCGACCCGCTGGCGCGCAACCTCAATCTCGAGGCCAATGCACCGGCCACCGACGCGAACCGCGCGGCCGGTCAGGACGGCAGCGAAAAGCTCATCATCATGGTTGGCGTGTGCACCCATCTGGGCTGCATCCCGCTGGGCGAGGCCGGCGATTTCGACGGCTGGTTCTGCCCGTGCCACGGGTCGCACTATGACACCGCCGGCCGTATCCGGAAGGGTCCCGCTCCGGAGAACCTTCTGATCCCGCCCTATGAATACACTTCGGAAACGGTCGTAAAGATCGGCTGACGCACGAGTTGCGAGGAGGAAGCACCATGGCCGGACATTCGACCTACGTGCCGCAGACCAAGGCTGCCCGGTGGCTGGAACAGCGCCTGCCGATCATCAGCCTTGTGCGCGGCAGCTTCGTTGATTTCCCGACGCCCAAGAACCTGAACTACTGGTGGACGTTCGGCGGTATCGCCGCCGTCATGCTGATCGCCCAGATCGTCACCGGTGTCGTTCTGGTGATGCATTACACGCCGCATGTGGATATGGCGTTCAATTCCGTCGAGCACATCATGCGCGATGTGAATTACGGCTGGATGATGCGCTATCTGCACGCCAACGGCGCGTCGATGTTCTTCATCGCCGTCTACATCCACATCTTTCGCGGTCTCTATTACGGCTCCTACAAGGCCCCGCGCGAGATTTCCTGGATCCTCGGCGTCGTCATCTTCCTTCTGATGATGGCCACCGCCTTCATGGGCTACGTGCTGCCGTGGGGCCAGATGTCCTTCTGGGGCGCGACGGTGATCACCAACCTGTTCTCCGCTATCCCGCTGGTCGGCGAGACGATCACTCACTGGCTGTGGGGCGGTTTCGCGGTCGACAACCCGACGCTGAACCGCTTCTTCTCGCTGCACTACCTGCTGCCGTTCATGATCCTCGGCGTGGTTCTGCTGCACATCTGGGCCTTTCACACCACGGGCAACAACAACCCGACCGGCGTGGATCCCAAGTCGGAGAAGGACACGGTTCCCTTCCATCCGTACTACACGATGAAGGATTTGCTCGCGATCGTGGTGTTCATGCTGCTCTTCGCGTGGTTCACCTTCTATCTGCCGAACTACATGGGCCACCCGGACAACTACATCGAGGCCGATCCGCTGGTGACGCCCGCGCATATCGTGCCGGAATGGTACTTCCTGCCGTTCTACGCGATCCTGCGCGCCATCCCCGACAAGCTCGGCGGCGTGCTGGCGATGTTCGGCGCCATTGCGATGCTGTTCATCCTGCCCTGGCTCGACACATCGCGGGTCCGCTCCGCCACCTACCGCCCGGCCTATCGCATCTTCTTCTGGCTGTTTGCGGTGAACTGTGTGGCGCTCGGCTGGCTCGGCTCACGCCCGGCGGAAGGCGGCTACGTCATCGCCTCGCAGCTCTGCACGGCCTACTATTTCGCCCATTTCCTGATCATTCTCCCGGTGCTCGGTTTCCTCGAGAAGCCTGCTGCGTTGCCGTCCTCCATCAACGAGGCGGTTCTGGGGAAGAACGGATCTGCTCAGCCCTCCGGTGCGGTTTCCGCGCCCGAGACCCGCGGCTGACGGACGGAAAGACGAGGAAGATTTAGCCATGAAGACCCTCATCGCCACGTCCGTCCGCGCAGTCGTAGCCGCCGCACTCGTTGCGGGCGCTGCTCCGGCCTTCGCCGCGGGGGACCAACCTCATGTCGAGCGTCAGTCCTGGACCTTCTCCGGACCGTTCGGCTACTACGACAAGGCCCAGCTGCAGCGCGGCTTCAAGGTCTATCGCGAGGTTTGCGCCAGCTGCCACAGCCTCAACCTGGTTGCCTTCCGCAACCTCGGTGAGCATGGCGCGCTGGGCTATAACGAAGACCAGATCAAGGCGCTGGCCGCGGAATACACCGTGGAAGACGGCCCGAATGACGAAGGCGACATGTTCGAGCGCGCCGCCAAGCCGTCGGATCGCTTTCCTGCGCCGTTCCCGAACAAGCAGGCGGCTCAGGCTTCCAATGGCGGCGCCTATCCGCCGGACCTGTCGCTGATTGCCAAGGCGCGCGCCGTCGAGCGCGGCCTGCCCTGGTTTATCTTAGATGCCATCACCCAATATCAGGAACTGGGGCCGGACTATATCCACGGTCTGCTGACAGGTTATTCGGAAGACATTCCGGAAGACGTGGAGATCCCGGAAGGCAAGTACTACAACACGGGCTTCATCGCGGGCCATGCGATCGGTATGCCGCCGCCGCTCTCCGAGGAACTGGTGGAGTACACCGACGGGACGCCGCAGACAGTGGATCAATATGCCACGGACGTCTCGGCCTTCCTGATGTGGGCAGCTGAGCCGAAGCTCGAAGAGCGCAAGAAGATCGGCTTCCGCGTGATGATCTTCCTGATCATCTTCGCCAGCCTGCTCTACTTCACGAAGAAGAAGATCTGGCGCAACGTGGCTCACTGAGCCACAGAGCCATAGCCTTGTTAGACGCCGCGCGAGCAATCGCGCGGCGTTTTCGTGTGCGATGCATAAAACCCCACGTTGACAAAAGGCTGAAGCGGGACATGCTGCACATATGACGGCTTTAAGGGGGTCTTGATGACGAAATCAGTGCTGGGGGTGGTTGGCGGATCGGGTATTTACGAGCTGCCCGGACTGGAAAACGCCGAATGGGTCAAGGTTGAAAGCCCCTGGGGAGAGCCGTCCGACGAATTGCGGATCGGCGAGATCGACGGCCTCAAGGTCGTGTTTCTGCCCCGCCACGGCCGCGGTCACAAATACGCGCCCAACGACATCAACTTCCGCGCGAATATCGATGCGATGAAGCGGGTGGGTGTTACCGACCTCGTGTCGGTTTCCGCCGTCGGCTCCCTCAAGGAAGAACTGGCTCCGGGCACCTTCGTGCTGGTGGAGCAGTTCATCGATCGCACCGTGACGCGGCCCAGCAGCTTCTTCGGCAAGGGCTGCGTGGCCCACGTCTCCATGGCCTATCCGGTCAGCCCGAAGCTGGTGGACACCATCGAGGGTGCTGCGCGCGCCGAGGATATCCCCTATCGCCGCGGCGGCACCTATCTGGCGATGGAAGGCCCGCAATTCTCATCGCTGGCGGAAAGCCATCTCTACCGCTCATGGGGCTGCGACGTCATCGGCATGACCAACATGCCGGAGGCCAAGCTCGCCCGCGAAGCGGAGATCTGCTACGCGACGGTGGCCATGGTCACCGACTATGACAGTTGGCACCCGGATCACGGCGAGGTGGACATCACCATGATCATTCGGGTCCTTCAGGAAAACGCGCATAATGCGCAGCGTCTCGTCTCGCGGATCGCGCGTGATTTTCCGCGAGAGCACCCGGTGTGTCCCATCGGTTCCGACACGGCGCTGGAACATGCGATGATGACGGCGCCGGACAAGCGCGATCCGGAACTTCTCCAGAAGCTCGGCGCCATTGCTGGGCGTGTCTTGAACCGTAATGACGGCTGAACCCCAAGTCTTTTAAATGATTGGGCCTTTTGAATGAAAGGACACGAACGATGACCGATGTCACCGTAGCCAAAGAACTTGCCGAGGCGATCCGCACCATCCCCGATTATCCCGCCAAGGGGGTGATGTTCCGCGATATCACAACGCTTCTGGGCAATGCCAAGGCGTTCCGTATGGCTGTCGATGCGCTGGTCCAGCCGTGGGCGGGGGAAAAGATCGACCACATTGCAGGCGTGGAGGCGCGCGGCTTTATTCTGGGCGGTGCGGTGGCTCACCAGCTTTCCGCCGGCTTCGTGCCGATCCGCAAGAAGGGCAAACTGCCCTGGAAGACCGTCTCGGAAGCCTATTCGCTGGAATACGGAATGGACGAGGCGGAAATCCACGAGGATGCGATCACACCGGGCCAGAAGGTCATCCTGTGCGATGACCTGATTGCCACCGGCGGCACGGCGACCGCGGCTATCAGGTTGCTGCGCAAGGTCGGGGCCGAAGTGGTGGCAGCCTGTTTCATCATCGATCTGCCGGACCTGGGCGGGGCGGCCAAGATCAAGGAACTCGGCGTGCCGGTGCGCACGCTTGTTAGTTTCGACGGCGAATAGCCGAAGACGGAAAGGCCCGGATCGGTGCAGACCGCCGGGCCTTCGGACAGAGACAGTCTGAAAGGGATCAGGGGCGCATCGCTGCGCCCCCTTTGCTATTTCAGGCAGCCGACCAGCACGCGCGAGGTGAACTCGAATATGCGTTCGCCATGCTGGTTCACGCCCGCGTTCTCGCTGGTCACAAAGCCCCAGCCCGGCCGCTTTGGCGCCAGTTCCTTGGCGATCGGCTTGGTCGAATAGGTGATCGTATCGCCCACGAAGACGGGCTTCGTCCATTTCATGTTCTGGAAACCCGGCGAGGGGCCCATATGATCGCTGTTCTGCGTCGGGTCCTCGGCGAGCAGCCGTTTGCGATACTCGATCATCAATTGCATCCAGATCGCGGCCGTGTGCCAGCCTGAGGCGCACAGCGCGCCGAACTGGCTGCGGGCGGCTGCTTCTTCATTCATGTGGAAGGGCTGGGGGTCGTATTTCGCGGCGAATTTCTTGATCTCGTCCGCGGTGAACGTGTGGGAGCCAAGCTGCGCTTCCACGCCGATCTCGATTTCCTCGTAGTGCTTCACGCCGCCGCCTCCCTGCACGCAAACATGATCGGATTTTCCTGCACCATGACCACCTCGGCTTTCTGGTTGGTCAGCGTGATACGGAAATTCACGATGCCCATTTCCGGCTTTGAGGTGGAGCGGCGGGCGTCGAGGATTTCCACGAGGCCCGACACGGTGTCGCCCGCAAGTACGGGACGGCGCCACTGGACGGAGGTGATGCCCGGCGAGCCCATGGAGGCGGAATCCTTGAGGAAATCGTCAAAGATCATTCGCATGGTCACAGCGCAGGTCATCCAGCCCGACGCCGCAAGCCCGCCAAGAATTGAGTTGCGGCCTGCTTCTTCGTCGAGATGGAACGGCTGAGCGTCGTACTCGCTTGCGAATTCGATCATTTCCGCGGCTTGGAGGGTGCGCGGCGTGAGGGGGATGATTCCTCCCGGAGAGAAATCTTCGAAGTAACTCTGCTTGTTCATGAAAGCAGTTCTTTGCAGATTTAAGCAGGCCTGTCGAGTGACGAAAGCGGAGCTGCCCCGGTTGGCGAAATCTGCTGCAAAAGACTAGATAAAAGTCTCAAAATAAAAAACTCTTATGGGCGTTTGCATATCGCCTGAATGCCAATATAATGCGGCTTCAATCAATGTCAGAAATAGGTTTGTGCAACCGCCTCCCGCGGCTGTATGAAGCTGTTTTGTGTCTTTAATTCTGAGAGGTTACAGAAAAATGGTCAGTCCTAAGCCGCTGGAAACAGCGGAGCAGATTTCGGATATTGCTTTCGCGTTTATGGGATCGAAGGCGTTGTTTACCGCGCTGCATGTTGGACTGTTCACAGCTCTGGCGGATGATGGGGCCGGGCTCGATGGCGTCGCCGAAAAGACGGGGTTGGATGCGGATCGCGCCACCACGTTGCTGACAGCGCTTTCCAGCCTCGGTCTCGTCGAACGCGAAGGCGAAATCTACCGTAACTCGCCCGCTGCCGAAGCCTTTCTGGTCAATGGCCGCAAGTACGATTTCGGCGATTATCTCCGCCTGCAGATCGACAAGCAGATGTATCCGTTCCTGACGCAACTTGAGGGCGCGCTGACGGGCGAACTCGATCAGGATCAGGTGTCCTCCTATGCGGACTGGTTCTCCGATCCCAAGGAAGCCCGGCTTTATTCGGAAAGCCAGCATGCCGGTTCGCTCGGCCCGGGCCGGTCGCTGGCGCGGACGGTGGATCTTTCGGCAGCGCGCAAGATGCTCGATGTGGGCGGTGGTACCGGCGCGTTCTCCATCTCGCTTTGCAAATCCTACCCGGAACTCACTTCCACGGTGCTCGACTTCCCGAACGTTGTGAAGGTGGGGGAGGATTTCGTGTCCGCCGCAGGGCTTTCCGACCGCATAAGCTTTCAGGGCGGCAATGCGCTTGAAAGCGAGTGGCCGCAGCCGGTCGATGTGGTGCTGATGTCCTATCTCTTCTCCGGCGTGCCCGGCGAGACCATTCCGGGGCTTGTCGCCAATGCGCTGAAGGTTCTCAATCCGGGCGGCCATTACATCGTCCACGACTTCATGGTTGCCGACGACCGCACGGGTCCGAAGCTGGCCGCGCTCTGGCAGCTTCAGCATGTGGCGTTCAACCCGACGGCCAAGTCGATTACCGGCGGCTTCGTCAAGCAAGAGATGGAAAAGGCCGGCTTTGTCGATGTGGAAGTTTCGGAAATGATCCCGGGCATGACGATGATGGTGCGCGGACGCAAGCCGGAGGCTTGAGGCTTGGCTCATTGGTGAAACAAAAAAACCCGGCAACGTATCGCGTTGCCGGGTTTTTGCGTTCTGCGCGGGGTACGCCAGCCCTTCGTCTTGCGGGCCTTACGTGTTGAACTTGAACAGCATCACGTCGCCGTCCTTCACCACATATTCCTTGCCTTCGTCACGCGCCTTGCCCGCTTCCTTGGCGCCTGTCTCGCCCTTGCAGGCGACATAGTCTTCATAGGCGATGGTCTGCGCGCGGATGAAGCCGCGCTCGAAATCGGTGTGGATGACGCCTGCCGCCTGCGGAGCCTTGGTGCCCTCGGTGATCGTCCAGGCGCGGGTTTCCTTCGGGCCTGCAGTGAAATAGGTGATCAGGCCCAGAAGTTCGTACCCGGCGCGGATCAGGCGGTCGAGGCCGGGCTCTTCAAGGCCCATGCTCTCCATGTATTCTCGCGCTTCCTCATCGTCGAGCTGGGCGATTTCCGCCTCGATGGCCGCGGAAATGATGACCATACCTGCGCCTTCAGCTTCCGCCTTTGTCTTCACCGCCTCGGTGAAGGCGTTGCCGGTCGCCGCCGACGCCTCATCGACGTTGCAGACATAGAGGACCGGCTTGGAGGTGAGCAGGTTCAGCGCCTCGAAGGCCGGACGATCTTCCTTGGAGACGTCGAGCATACGGGCAGGCTTGCCGTCGCGCAGAAGCTCCAGAACGCCGTCCATCAGGGCAACGGCGATCTTGGCTTCCTTCTCGCCGCTCTGGGCCTTCTTGCGCAGCGGGATGACCCGGCGCTCCAGGCTCTCCAGATCGGAAAGCATCAGTTCGGTTTCCACCGTGTCGGCGTCCGCGACCGGATCGATGCGACCTTCCACGTGGGTGATGTCGCCGTCGTCGAAGCAGCGCAACACATGGGCGATGGCGTCCACTTCGCGGATATTGGCGAGGAACTGGTTGCCGAGGCCCTCACCCTTCGATGCGCCGCGCACAAGGCCCGCAATATCCACGAAGGACAGGCGCGTGGGCAGGATGTTGGCGGAGCCCGCAATGGCCGCGATCTGGGCCATGCGCGGATCGGGCACGGGCACGTCGCCGGTATTCGGCTCGATGGTGCAGAAGGGATAGTTCGCCGCCTGTGCGGCGGCCGTCTTGGTCAGCGCGTTGAACAGGGTGGACTTGCCCACATTCGGCAGTCCGACGATACCGCACTTGAAGCCCATCGTTTTCGTCTTTCTCTACTTCGTATCGTTGGAGCCCAGAAGGCTCTTGAGCATGGCCGCCAGCGGGCCTTCCTTCGGCAGGTCGGGCTTCGCCTTGGGGCGTGCCTGACGGATGTGGCTACGGCCCCCGCCGCCTGCCTTTGCGCCGGACTTCTCGCCGGACTTGGCTCCGGATTTCGCGCCTGTCCGGTCGCCCGGTTTGCTTTCGGCCTCCGCTTTCGCCTTGCCGGAGCCCGGAAACACCGCCTTATGCAGGCGGTTCATGAATTCGCCGTCATTGCCCTTGACCAGCAAGTCGACATTGTCGCCTGCCGTATCGAGCAGCGGGATCAGCCAGTCGCGGTCGGCCTTGGCGAAATCGCCCAGCACGTAGCTTGTGACCCGGTCCTTGGAGCCGGGGTGGCCGATGCCGAGGCGCACGCGGCGATAGTCCTTGCCGATATGGGCGTCGAGGGAGCGAATGCCGTTGTGGCCGCCTGCGCCGCCGCCCGTCTTGATCTTCACCTTGCCCGGCGGCAGGTCCAGCTCGTCGTAGAGCACGACCACGTCGCCCGCTTCCAGCTTGAAGAAGCGCAGCGCGGCTCCGACCGCCTGACCGCTTTCGTTCATGTAGGTCATCGGCTTGACCAGCAGCACCTTCTCACCGGCGACGGTGCCTTCGCTGGTCTCTGCCTGAAAGCGCTTGCGCCAGGGGGAAAAGGAGGGATTGCGGCGGTGGATCGTCTCGACCGCCAGAAAGCCGATATTGTGGCGATTGAACTCGTATTTCGATCCGGGATTCCCAAGCCCTACGATGACATGCATGGCCGTTTTCCTGGGTCGCGTGAGCCTGGGTCGCGTGAGGCGGTCGCCTGATCGCCGGCCCTGTCGGCCGAGACACAATTGGGTCCGAAATTGGAACGAGGGGCGGAAACCGCCCCTCGCAAGTCATAATCGCAAGTCGTTGCGAGAGGTTTGCAAGCCGAATTATTCGGCTTCGCCTTCCTCTTCCTCGCCCTCAGCCTTCAGCTCTTCCTTGAGCCCGGCCGGAGCGGCGACGGTGGCGATGGTGAAGTCGCGGTCGGTGATCGTCGGGGTGACGTTCGCGGGCAGGTCCACATGCGAGATGTGAACGGAGCCGTTCAGGTCCACGCCGGCGAGATCGACCGTGATCTTTTCCGGGATTTCGGTGGCCGGGCATTCCAGCTCGACCGTGTGGCGCACGACGTTGAGAACGCCGCCGCGCTTGATGCCGGGCGACTGCTCGTCGTTGATGAAGTGCACCGGCACATCCACCGCAAGACGGGTCTTGGCGCTGACGCGCAGGAAGTCGACATGGACCAGCGTGTCGCGAACCGGATCGAGCTGATAGTCACGCGCCAGGACAAGCTCTTTCTTGCCGTCGACGTGGATCGTCGCGAGCTTGGTCATGAAGCCACCGCCGTGAAGCGTCAGCGTGGTTTCCTTGGCGTCGAGCGCGATCGGAAGGGGTTCCTTGTTCCCGCCGTAGATCACGGCCGGAATCTTGTTGTCGCGGCGAAGTGCCCGTGCGGACCCCTTTCCCACACGCTCGCGCGACGTCGCCTGAAGCTCATAGGTCTGAGCCATGGCTCGTCTCCTTAAGTGTTTCGTTCAAGAAAAAGAGGCCGATAGGTCGGCCTCCGTTCAGCGCTTCCTCCAGGGGGGTAGGCGCGTGGCCGCTGCTATACAGGAGTAGGGCCCAAAGGGCAAGCATCCGCGCCGAGGAAACCTCGCGCGGATGCCGGATTTGTGCCGATTATGGGATGTCCCGTCGTCGCCGGGACCCGAATTCGGTTTCGGATCAGTTGAAGAGGCTGGAAACCGACTTTTCCAGCGCCGTGCGGTTCACGGCCTCACCCATCAGCGGGGCGATGGAGATGCAGCGGATATTGGGGGCCGATTCCACCGCGGCGGTCGGCTCGATGGAATTGGTGATGACCAGTTCCTTCAGCCGGGAGGCGGTGATGCGAGCCACCGCGCCGCCGGAAAGGACGCCGTGGGTGATGTAGGCGGTTACGGAAGTGGCGCCCTTGGCGAGCAGCGCGTCGGCGGCGTTGCACAGGGTGCCGCCGGAATCGATGATGTCATCGACGAGGATGCAGTCGCGGCCCGCCACGTCGCCGATGATGTTCATGACCTCGGACTCGCCCGGACGCTCGCGGCGCTTGTCGACGATTGCCAGCGGCGCATCGATGCGTTTGGCCAGCGCACGCGCACGCACCACACCGCCGACATCGGGGGAAACGACCATCAGGTTGCCCTGCTGGTAGCGTTCCTTGATGTCGCGGGTCATGACGGGGGCCGCGAACAGGTTGTCGGTGGGAATGTCGAAGAAGCCCTGGATCTGCCCGGCGTGCAGGTCGAGCGTGAGAACGCGGTCGGCGCCTGCGTGGGTGATCAGGTTGGAGACGAGCTTGGCGGAAATCGGCGTGCGCGGGCCGGGCTTGCGGTCCTGACGGGCATAGCCGAAATAGGGGAGCACCGCGGTGATGCGGCGCGCGGAGGAGCGGCGCAGCGCATCGATCAGGATCAGCAGTTCCATCAGGTGATCGTTGGCGGGGTAACTCGTGGACTGAAGAACGAAGACGTCTTCGCCGCGCATGTTTTCCTGGATCTCGACGAAGATTTCCTGATCGGCGAAGCGCCGTACCTGACACTGGGCCAGCGGAACGTCGAGATACCCGGATATCTCATCCGCCAGCGCCCGGTTCGAATTGCCCGCGACGATTTTCATGCTCGCGTTCCTTTTTGTTGCGCAGCTACGACGTCCTCGGTGCGCAGTTGCTGCTTCCGGCACACATGCGCAGATCGGACGTCCAGAACGCCTGTCAGCGACAGGCGAGAATTTCAATGATGCACCCGGTCACGCTTCGCATTCTGATGCGTGCATTGGGCCGGGCGGCGGCGTTTTACCAATGGCGACGCGCCGCGACAACTGTTGCGGTGGCGGTTTTCAGCTGAATCTGCACCGCCGCGTGTTCTCCGTCTTCCAAGGCGCGCGCGCTTGCCGTGTGCAGCGTGATCGCGCAACCGCTATTCCGCTTATCCGGAGGCGCCGCTCAGCCATGACTTCAGTGCCAGAATCGTGCGTTCCGCCAACAGGTTGAGCGTTTCACCGCTGATGCCGGTCCACGGGTCGCCACTGGTTGCACTGGCGGTCTCCTGACCGGAGAAGCGGTGAACTCGCCGCCCGTTGGCATCGTAGACATCGAAAACGTAAATGATGGTCGAAGAGGAGTTGTCGCCTGCCGCCGACAGGTGCCCCTTCACGCGATAGGTCGAGGGCGCGCCGACTCGGCGCACGAGGGTCAGCCCCTGTCGCTTGGCTTCGTTGCCAAGCCGGTTGGACAGCGAATCGGCAGTGTTGCCGGGCACTCCGTTGAAGGGTTCAAAGGCGAAGGTCGCCTCGCTGGCCGGCACGGTTTCCGCCATCGGGGGCGGGGTGTAGGTGTTGCCGCCGCCTTCTCCGACGAGGCCGGGGGGGAGGCTTCCCGCACAGCCAGAAACCATCAGGAGCCCGGCAAACAGGGCCGCATGACGCCGATGGTTCGAAAAGACCTTGAGTGCGGTGTGTCGGGTTGAAAGGAAACGTCGCTCGTTCATGCCAGCTTTCGCCTGTCATCCGTCGGCAATGGGCGCGTTTCGTTCGGCGCCGTTTCGTTCATCGTGTCTGGTGCGCAGTCAGTCTGCGAGAGACTTCCACGCCGCATCGGGTCTGCTCTAGCCGTATTTGGCTCCGGAATCCAGCCGCCTGTTACAACCCGGTGATCTGATTGTTCGCTACCTGACAACCAGATCGCGGGGCAATTGCGACAGGGGGTGCGGCTCGTTCTCGCCCGTCAGGTAGGTGCAGCCGAGCGTCATGGCCGTGTTGGTCTCCGAATCCATCAGGATCATATGCGCAAAGAGCACCATGTTCGGTTCGATCTCCACCTTGTTGCCGCGGTAGAACATGGGCCAGTCCATCCACGAAGGCGCAAAGCGCGCGCCGAGCGAGTAGCCGCAGGCGTTCAGCCGGTGGGGCATCAGGTCCCGGCGGTCCATCTCGCGGGCGTGCGCCTCGAAGACATCGGCGAAGGTGTTGCCCGGACGAAGGGTCTTTTCCACCTCCTCAAGGGCGGCGATAGCGGCTTCGTGCAGTTCGATATGGCGCGGCGTGGCTTCGCCGGTCAGCACCGTTCGCATCAGCGCGACATGGTAGTGACGGTAGACGCCTGCAAATTCCAGCGTGACCTGATCGCGTGCGCTCAGGTTGCGTCGTCCGCTCTTGTAGCGGCACAACAGGGCGTCCATGCCGGATCCGACGATGAACTCGTTGCCGGGATAGTCGCCACCTCCGGCCAGAACCGCGCCCTGCATGGCGGCAAGAATGCGGCCCTCGTCCGCGCCCGCCCGGATTTCGGCTTCGCCGGCGCGATAGGCTTCGTCGGCGAGTTCGGCCGCCTTGCGCACATAGGCGATTTCCGCCGGGCTCTTGATCGCCCTCAGGCGGGGGACGAGATCGGAGGTGTCATGGAGATCGGCGAAGGAACGCAGCGCCTCGTCAAGCTCGCGACCTATGCGCCCGGTCATGCCGTGGGTGTCGTATTCCACGCCAAGATCACAGCCCAGCAGGTCCAGTTCGAACAGCAGGTCCTTCAACTGGCCGACGGGCGAGGCTTCCCCGAGATCGACCCAGATGCGGATATCGGAGATGATGGAGGTGTGATTGGCCTGCCGCAGATCCGGGGCGCGGGTCAAAAGTACGAAGCGGCCGTCCTTCAGCACCACGAGGCACTGGAAGAAGCAGAAGCCGAAGGTGTCGTAGCCGGTCAGCCAATAGTGGCTTTCAGGCGCAAACATGAGCATCGCATCAAGCTTGCGCTTCTTCATCTCGGCCAGAACCTTTTCCAGCCGGGCGTTGAACTCGCTGCGCTCGAAATGCAATGCCATGGTCACTACTCCCTGATGCAGATGGCGGAAACCTGACGCCCATAGTCGCCTTCGCCACGGTGGGTCATACGGCGATAGGAATAGAAATCGTCTTCTTCCGAATAGGTGCAACGCCCCAGACTGGCGGCGTGCGCGATGCCTGCGGCCTGCAGGCGCTTCACGATATAGGCGGGCATATCGAACATCGCGTGGCCGGGCCTTTCGGACGGCGTGAAATATCGTCCGTTCTCCGGGTCATGTGCCTTGAAGCTGTCGACGAACTCGCTGCCGACCTCATAGGCTTTCGCCGAAATGCAGGGGCCGAGGACCGCAACGATGCGGTCGCGTGCGGCATTGAGCGCGATCATCGCCTCGATGGTCGATTCCAGAATGCCGCCCAGTGCGCCGCGCCAGCCCGAATGGGCCGCGCCCACGACCCGGGCTTTAGGGTCGGCGAAGAGAACCGGGCCGCAATCGGCGGTGGATACGCCGAGGATGATGCCGGGCTGGTCGGTGACCATGGCATCCGCTTTCGGGCCTTCACCCACGGCCCAGGGTTCGCGTACGGTGACCGCAATGGCCGAATGGTGCTGATAGGGGCTGACGAGACGGTCGGCGTCGAGACCGAAGCGGGAAGCGACGCGGGCGCGGTTTTCACGCACGTTGGCGCGTGCGTCATCGGAGCCGGGGCCGATATTGAGGCTTGCATAGATGCCTTCGGAGACGCCGCCATTGCGGGTGAAATAGCCGTGGGCGATGCCGGGAAGGTCTGCGAGATCGGGGGCGGAAATCATCTGGGGCCTCATCGAAACAGAAAACCGCGGCACGCGATCCTGCGGCGTGGCGTGGGGACTGTCAAACATTGTCGTAAGGGAAGACGCGGTGCCGGGTCGTGAAGGGGAAGGGCATCAGGTTTTGAAGGGGAGGGGTATTAGGTTTTGAAGGGACGGGGCGGAGAGGCGTGGCCGGTCACCGCCAGAACTTTGAAAAGGGTGCCCATCTGGTCGGGGGCGGCAAGGCGTTCCACGTCATCGCGCAGGCGTTCTTGCACCGCATGTTCCTTGCCGGACCCAAGGCGTCCGGCGCGTTCCAGAAGGCCCATCGCGACGAGGAAGTCGCCCTGTGTCATCGGCCTGTGCGCGGTGGCCCCGGCTGCGGTTGCGGCGCGTGCGAGCGCCTCGAAATTCACATGCGCGGTGAGGTCGGCTGCGCCGGGATTGGCGAGCGGATCGGCGAAAGCATGTTTTTCCAGCGCCTGCAGGGTGTCGCCGATGGCGGTGCGCTCATAGCCGTAATCGATGGCGAGCGCCGCGCCGTCATGGGCTTTCAGACGGGCTGCGATTTCCGACATGATCGCATTGGAAAGCGGCTGGGTCTCGAGGATCGCGCCGGGGCCGATATTGCGGCTTGCCGGGTTCGCGATATCTGCGGGCAGTTCATCGGTGTCGAGACGGCCGGGGCCGGCCGCGAAGATGAAGCTGCCGTCTTCCGGGCTCAGCCCGACCATCCGCTCGCGCCAGCCCTCGCGGGTGAGCACATATTGATGGATGGGCAGCGCATCGAAGAACTCGTTGGCAACCAGCAATGTCGGGCCTTCGGGCACGTTGGCCAGCGTTTCGTGCCATGCGCAGGCGACGGGGGCGGCGTGGAGAGTCTGTTGCTGGAGGTCGCGCAGATGCGGGCTCGTTTCCACCATGTGGACGCGGACAGCCTTGGCGAAAGCGGGTTCTAGCCGGGCGAGACGCAGCATGTCGGCCATCAGCGTGCCGCGACCGGGGCCCAGTTCCACAAGATGGACGGTTTCGGGCCTGCCGATGCCTGCCCATGCTTCCAGACACCATGCGCCGATCAGTTCGCCGAACATCTGGCTTACTTCCGGCGCGGTCGTGAAGTCGCCCTCGCTGCCGAAAGGCGTGCGGGTCATGTAATAGCCGTGGTCGGGGTCCGACAGGCACATGGACATGTAGTCGGCAACCGTGATCGGACCGGTCGTCTCGATCAGTTCGCGGATGCGGGTCTTGAAGGGCGTTTCGGTCATTTTGCGCCCTTTTGCGGCTGGCGTCGGGCGGCCCAGATCATCAGCGCCAGTCCTGCAATGACCATCGGCAGCGAAAGCTGCATGCCCATGGTCGTGCCGAAGGAGAGAAAGCCGATCTGCTCGTCGGGCATTCGGAAATATTCCCCGAAGGTGCGCGTGACGCCGTAACCGGCGGAAAAGGCGCCTGCGATGAAGCCAGGGCGCTGGAGCAGGCGGAAGCGGTGGCTCAGGAGCCGCATCACGATGAAGAGCAGAACGCCTTCAAGGGCCGCCTCGTAAAGCTGGCTTGGGTGGCGCGGGAACGGCCCGGCGTTCGGAAAGACCACGCCCCAGGGCACGTCGGTCACCCGGCCCCAAAGCTCCGCATTCGCGAAATTGGCCAGACGCCCGAAGAAGAGGCCGATTGGGGCGGCGGTTCCGGCGAGGTCGAAAAGCGTCAGCAGAGAAATTCCGCGCAGGCGGGCGAAAATGATCATGGCGACGACGGTGCCTAGAAAGCCGCCGTGGAAGGACATGCCGCCCTGCCAGACATGCAGGATCTCACCCGGATGCTCCAGGAAGTAGGGCAGATTGTAGACGACGACGTAGCCGAGCCTGCCGCCCAGCACGATGCCGAAGGTCGCCCAGAGCACGAAATCGTCGATATCTGCGACGGACGGATGCTGCGTGCCGTTCCACAGCCGCTCCTGGCGCACCAGCCGCATCATGTAACGCCAGGCAAGCAGAATGCCGACGATATAGGCCAGCGCATACCAGCGCAGCGCGAAGGGACCCAGTTCGATCAGCACAGGGTCGATGGCGGGAAAGGGGATGGCGAGAAGGGGCATCGGGCCTCATCGTATCGGGCACAAACGGCGTCGGTAATGACGCGTGCCGGCGGGCTTGTCGAACGCTGCCGGGCCGGTTCGCGGCGGACGTTGGGCATTTGCGCAGGCGTAGTCAAGTCCACTCACACCATCGTGCAGGGGGTGGTGGCCGGAGCAGATGTTGCAGTGGGGTGCAAACCGACATAACTAGAGGGGACAGGATCGCCCGGATGCTGCCAGATCTGATCGTCACCTGATCGTTTTGGGCGGATCGCACCGAATTTGAATCGCCGATGGCCAAGGAGTTCGCCATGACCCAATCCAACAATCGTGTCTTCGACGATTTCGCCAAGCTCATGACCGATGCCGCCGGTATGGCGCAGGGTGTTCGCCGCGAAGTGGAAACCGCTTTCCGGGCGCAGGCCGAGCGCTTCCTAGCCGACATGGACGTGGTTTCTCGCGAGGAGTTCGAGGCGGTGAAGGAAATGGCCGCCAGCGCCCGCGAGGAGGCCGACACTCTCGCAGCCCGCGTCGAGGCGCTCGAAAAGGCGCTTTCAGGCAGCGCTGAAGAGACAGAAAAGCCTGCGGCGAAATCCTCGTCCAAGTCCGCGTCTTCGCGTCGTTCCGCCGCCAAGGGCGCGGACGCGTCCTGACGGTTGAGTAATCGCGGGGCCGCGAAAAGGCCCCGCATCGTCCCTGATCCACCGCGGATTTACCGCCGATACGGCCTGCCGGATTGGCGTTACAGCGGTGAGGCAAGCCCGGGCAGGGCATGGTTTCACGGCTTCACAAGGCCGGTTCCCGGCGATTCCTCCATGGCGGCGGCCGGTTTCGGCCGAGGCTTCTCCACAAGGAATCGTGAAGGCGCGACAAAGGAATGATTTCGCACTGCGGCATTCTCGATCTATACTGAATACAAAGATAGATTCGTAGATATTGTCACAAGGTCGTCACGGCCTTACGATGAAATTCGGTGTGGAATCGTCCGGAAGATTTTGACTGCTTAAGTCCTTATCTTTCACACTCAGCCTGATTGGGCGCTCAAGCCCGCTTAAGCGGCATGAGTTGGCTCTTTCAGATGCCAGGCGCGGAGATCGCTCATGAGCCTGATCGAAATCGAAGCCGACCGGCCTTCAAATCCCGTCGACACAATCGAACAGATCGCAGCCATCAACGACTGGGCGTTCGAACGCTCGGGCGAAGATGAGATCACGATCTCCGTTGCGGCCAACTGGTGCGACTATCACGTCTCTTTCTCCTGGATGGAAGACGTGGAAGCGTTGCATCTGGCCTGCGCTTTCGACCTGAAGGTCGGCGACGCGCGACGCACCGAGGTGGTTCGCTTGCTGGCGCTGGTCAATGAGCAACTCTGGATGGGCCATTTCGATCTGTGGAACCGCGAAGGCGTCGTGATCTTCCGCCAGTCCCTGCTTCTGGCAGGCGGTGCCGAGGCCAATCCGGAGCAGATCGAAGGCCTGCTGAATAATGCTCTTGAGTCCTGCGAACGCTACTATCAGGCGTTCCAGTTTGTTGTCTGGGCCGGGAAAAGCGCCGCGGAGGCGCTGGAAACGGTCATGTTCGAGACTGTCGGCGAAGCATGAATCTCTCAAAATCAAACCCCCTTCTTCTTGTCGGTGCCGGCAAGATGGGCGGGGCAATGCTCAGCGGTCTGGTCGATCAGGGGATCGATCCGGCCGCTCTCATCGTTTGCGACCCCCGTCCTTCCGACGAAATGGCCGCGTTGTTTTCTCAAAAAGGCATCCGCCACGTTACCGAGGCTCCGTCCGATGTGGCGCCCGCGGTGGTGCTGGTGGCGGTCAAGCCGCAGATGATGGACGCGGCGCTTGAGCCGCTGAAACCCATCGTCGGGCCTGAAACGCTGATCGTTTCGGTAGCGGCCGGCAAGATGATCGCGACCTATGAGGCGGCCTTCGGCAAGGTGCCGGTGGTGCGCGCCATGCCGAACACGCCCGCACAGGTGCAGCGCGGCATGACGGCGCTTTTCGCCAACCCTGCCGTTTCCGAAGATCAGAAGGCGCTTGTGGAGGGGCTTCTTTCCGGTATCGGCGCGGTGGCCTGGCTGGAGAGCGAAAGCCAGATGGATGCGGTCACCGCCGTTTCCGGCTCCGGGCCCGCCTATGTGTTCCTGGTGGCGGAATGTCTGGCGGAAGCCGGGCGCAAGGCGGGGCTGTCGCCGGAACTGGCGGCCAAGCTTGCCCGTCAGACAGTGGCGGGAGCCGGTGAACTTCTCTACCGCTCGGACCTCGAGGCGGGTACGCTTCGCAAGAACGTGACCTCTCCGGGCGGCACGACCGCTGCGGCGCTCGACGTCCTGATGGCGGATGACGGCTTCCAGCCGCTGTTCGATGCGGCGGTTGCGGCAGCGGCGAAGCGGTCGCAGGAATTGAGCTGACGCCGGAACCGTGCTGATTATGGGGCCCCGCCGGAGCGGTGGGGCCTTTCCTTTGCCCGATTGGCGGCCTATCTCTCCGGTCAAAGGGAGGAGCCTGCCATGACGAGCGAAAAGACCCGCAAGACCATCCTCGATGCCTTCATGGAGCTGGTTGCCGAAAAGCCGTGGCCGGATGTGACCATGGCGGAGGTGGCCGAGCGTGCCAAGGTCAAGCCGTCCGCCTTGCGCAAGACCTATGACGGGCGCATGGCGATCCTTGCCGATTATTTCCGCCGGATCGATGCGGAAGTGCTCGACGGAAGCGATCCGGATCTCGCAGAGGAGGGGGCTGTCGACCGTCTCTTCGATGTCTTGATGCGTCGCCTCGATGCACTTGAGGAACACAAATCCGCGCTTCGTGCGCTGGCTCGCGCGGCGCGACGCGAGCCGGTTCTGGCGGCGGAGCTCAATTCCCTGGCTCTCACCTCGCAGCGCTGGATGCTGACCGCGGCGGGCATCACCGTCAGTGGCCTCAGCGGGCTTGCGCTGACGCAGGCGCTTGTCGTCGCCTTCCTCCGGGTCCTGAAGGTCTGGTTCAAGGACGAGGATCCCGGTCAGGCGGCCACGATGGCGGCGCTCGATCGCGAACTGAAGCGCGGGGCCGGAATCATGGAGCGGATCGACCGCGCGGAGCGCTGGTGCCGACCCTTCAGGCGCGCCTTCAGCGAGGCCCGTAGTCGTCGCGAGCGCAATAGCGCGGCAGGTGCCGAGGATGCGGTGCCCGACGCCGGTTCCTCCACACCGGATGCTTCCGCTCCGGCCTGAGGCGGGGCTTTCTGAAAACTTTCCGTTAGGAATGCGCGGAGCTGCTCGACAGCACGGGCAAATGCCTGTTCTGTCATGGCAGTGGTGTTTTTCGGAGGGGCAACATCCATGCACAAGGACATGACGGCGCAGCGCGCCGCCGAGATCGCGTTCGACGATTTCCTGAAGGTCGATATCCGCGTCGGGACGGTGATCGCGGTGAAGGATTTCCCGAAGGCACGCAAGCCCGCTTATATCCTGCATATCGATTTCGGAGCGGAGATCGGGGTGCGCAAGTGTTCCGCCCAGATCACCCGTCATTACACGCCGGAGACGCTTGTCGGGCGGCAAGTGATGTCCGTGGTCAATTTTCCCTCTCGCCAGATCGGGCCGATCAAGTCGGAAGTCCTCACGGTGGGCTTTCCCGATGAAAACGGCGAAGTGGTGCTCGCCGGGCCCGACAGACCGGTGCCCAACGGCATGCGCATGTTCTAGCGTCAGAGGGCTTTGCCGCGTTCGGTCCTAGGGTGTGAACTCATAAATGAGCCAGGAATGGCGGCGAAAGGGCGAAGAGATGCAAGGAGAGACGGGCAGAGCGGGCTTTGTGCCCGCTCAAGCGGCACGACGTAGCAGGTCGAAGCCCTTTCGCCGTCCTGTCGGATTTGGCTGAGCGATCCGACTGCGCCGTTGCAAGCCCTTGAAAACCGAATGGTTTCCAGCGGGGTTGCGCCTTGCATTCGAACCGCTCAGCCAAACCATTCCTATCTCATTTATGAGTCCACACCCTAGTCCGGCAGACGCACCACGGCGCGCAGGCCGCCCAACGGGCTGTCTTCCAACGTGATGTCCCCGCCATGACCGCGGGCGATATCGCGCGCGATGGTGAGGCCGAGGCCGGTGCCGCTCTGGTCGAGATTGCGCCCCTCGTCGAAACGGTGGAAGGGCCGGAAGGCGGCCGGGCGATCCTCTTCGGGAATGCCGGGGCCGTTGTCATCGACGGTGACGGTGAGCCAGCCGTGTTCATGCGTTCCGGTGATTTCCACACGGGTGGCGTGGCGCGCGGCGTTGGCGACGAGATTGGTGAGGCAGCGGCGGAAGGCGCTTTCCTTTACCCGCGCGACAGGCTCTCCGGCGAAGCTTGAGGCAGCTTCCACTCCGCCTGCGCCCGCATCGGCCTCCATGTCGTCGATGATCCGGGAAATATCCACGTCGGCGGCGATTTCGTCGCCGTCGCCGCGTGCGAAGGCCAGATAGGCCTCCAGCATGTTGTTCATTTCCCTTATGTCGCGGCTCAGTTCTTCCGTATCCTCGTTGTCGCCGATGAGCGCAAGCTGCAGGCGGAAGCGCGTGAGAATGGTGCGAAGGTCGTGGCTGACGCCCGCGAGCATGATGGTGCGTTGCTCGATCTGGCGTTCGATGCGGCGGCTCATGCGCTGGAACGCGGTGGAGGCGCGGCGGACTTCTTCGGCGCCGCGGGGGCGGAAGTCCTCCACCGGGTGGCCCTTGCCGAAACTCTCCATGGCGTTGGCAAGTTGCTGGATCGGGCGGATCTGGTTGCGCAGGAACAGTAACGCGACCGCGAGAAGCACCAGCGACGTGCCGACCATCCACACAAGGAAGATATGGGAATTGGAAGCGTAGGTCTGGCTGCGCCGGGTTATCACGCGCAGTACGTTTTCCTTCAGCTGGATGCGGATCTCGACGAATTGCGAGCGCCCGACCGTGTCGATCCAGAAGGGTCGGCCGATCTGGGCCCGGATTTCCTCGCTGAGCGCGCGGTCGAGTAGCGAGAAGAAGGGCTTGGGCCGCGGGGAGGGAAGGGGCGCGAGCGGCAGCACGGAAATGGACAGTTTCATGTCCCGGGCGGCTATCTCGGTGACGGTCTCGAAGTTCTCGTCCTGCGGATAGGATTCAATGATCGAAATGGTCGCCGCGATCTCGCCGACCACCGCCTGCGACAGCCGCTTCGTCACCGTCTCCCAATGCTTCTGCATGAACAGATAGGCCATCAGGGACTGCAGGATGATCATCGGCACGACGATGATCAGGATGGTGCGCGGGAACAACCGCTTGGGCATGTGGCGGCGCAGCCATTGACCGGAAACCCGGTAGATGCGGATCAGTTGCCCGAGCGGCGGGATCTTGACCACTGCGCGCAGTGGGGCCTTGAGGATCATCAGGAGGGTGTCTCGTATTCCCGCCAATGCCATGGCGCTCAGTCGACGAACAGGCGGTAGCCGATGCCGCGCACTGTCTGGAGGTAGATCGGGTTTGAGGGATCGGCCTCGATCTTGCGGCGCAGGCGGTTGATCTGCACGTCGGCGGTGCGCTCTCCCTTGCCCATCTCTCCGCCCACGATCATGTGGCGGGGAACCGTCTCGCCGCGGCTTTCGGCGAAGATCGAGAGGATCTGCTTTTCGCGATCCGTCAGCCGGATCAGCTCGTCGCCGCGCTTAAGCTCCTGACGTTCCGTCTGGAACACATAGGGTCCGAAGCGGATTTCCGGCAATGGTTCGGGTTCGTTCACGCGGCCCCGCTTCAGGATGTTGCCGATGCGCAGAAGAAGTTCGCGCGGTTCGAAGGGCTTGGACAGGTAGTCGTCCGCGCCCAGTTCCAGTCCCTCGATACGGTCGCCGGATTCAGAGCGCGCTGTCAGCATCAGGATCGGCACCTGCGAATGCTCGCGAATGTCGCGGGCGAGATCGAAGCCGCTTTCGCCGGGCATCATGACGTCGAGGATCAGGAGGTCGAAGTCGAGGCCGCGCATGCGCCCGCGCGCTTCGGCCGCGGAGGCCGCCAGACTGACGCGGTAGCCGCTCTCGCCCAGAAATCGCGACAGCAGCGTGCGGATGCGATTGTCGTCATCGACGATCAGCAGGTGGGCGGCGTCGTCGGCCGGTATGGATCGGTTCTGGGCAGGCATCGTGACTTCGGTGGTCCTTCCGGATGAAGGGAGCTTCGCGTGCAGCTTGAGGCTTTCAGGTTACCCAAGGCTTGCTTTCAGACGAGCCGGGGCCTGTCGGCAGGTTCCTCAAGGCTTGCTGGCAAGGCGCGCCACGTGAGGCCGTTCCGCATCGTCGATAATGTGAAAAAGGAACTCTCGCGCAATTGCCCGACCGTTTTCAGGCAATTCGCTCAAGGCCTTCTCCAGTCGTAGCGACTGGGGGACGGACAGCTCGTGGCTCAGCTTTTCCCCCTTGGCCGTGGGATAGAGTAGTCGCTGGCGGCGGTCCTGCAAACCGGGGCGCTGATCGATGAAACCTTCGTCCACCAGCTGCTTCAGAACTCGCCCCAGACTCTGCTTCGTGATCTTCAGGATGTCGAGCAATTCCGTCACGCGTATTCCGGGATTGCGCGAAACAAAATGCAGCACCCGATGATGCGCGCGCCCGAATCCGTACTCCGCCAGGATTGCGTCCGGGTCGGAGATGAAATCGCGATAGGCGAAAAACAGCAGTTCGATCAGCTCGTAGTGCAGTACCGGCGGCTCCTGCGTGCCTCCGGTTTCGCCCGTTTCGGCATCGCCGGATGCCCATGATTTAGTCGCGTTGAAATTTACGTCAGCCATATTGACTTATTTCAGACCGATTGTTACACAGATTGCGGTTTCGACGAAACGATCGAACGTTTCACCCCCGCCAGAGTACGATCCGTTGCTTTTGAGCGGATCGGCAGGTGGGAAGATATCGACACTTTCGCTGCGACGCAAAGCTGCCTCATTGGAGGTCCCTTTTTGGGGAGGTCCCATTTGGTGAATGTCATTGCGCCGCGGTCGGACCGCAACTCGTAACGTATTTGGCTCACACGAGCATCAACAAGTAGATAATTCTGGAGACAAGGAAATGGCCGGTCCCACATTCGATCAACACGATGGGGAAATCTGGTACGACGGTGCATTCGTCCCGTGGGCGGATGCCAAGGTGCACGTGCTGACGCACGGCTTGCATTATGCAAGCGCTGTGTTTGAGGGCGAACGTGCCTATGCCGGCCATGTATTCAAGCTTGAAGAACACACCAAGCGTCTGCACGCTTCGGCGAACATTCTGGGTTTCGAGCTTCCTTACACGGCTGAACAGATCAACAACGCCACCATCGAACTGCTTTCGCGGGCCGGTCTGACCGACGCCTATGTGCGCCCGATCGCCTGGCGCGGCAGCGAGATGATGGGCGTCTCCGCCCAGAAGAACACCATTCACGTGGCGATTGCCGCGTGGCAATGGCCGAGCTATTTCGCGCCGGAAGAGCGTCTGAAGGGCATTCGTCTCGATATCGCCGAATATCGTCGCCCCGATCCGCGCACCGCGCCGAGCCATTCCAAGGCCGCCGGCCTCTACATGATCTGCACGCTGTCCAAGCATGCGGCGGAGAACAAGGGCTATGCGGATGCGATGATGCTCGACTGGCAGGGCAATGTCGCGGAAGCGACGGGTGCGAACATCTTCTTTGTAAAGGATGGTCAGGTCCACACCCCGACGCCGGTGTGCTTCCTCGACGGCATCACGCGCCGCACGGTGATCGATCTGGCACACAAGCGCGGCCTGACGGTGAACGAGCGCACGATTACGCCGGAAGAGCTGGAAGGCTTCGAGGAGTGCTTCCTGACCGGCACGGCTGCCGAAGTGACGCCGGTCTCCGAGATCGGACCGTACAAATTCGTGCCGGGTGAGCTTTCCAAGCAGCTCATGCACGATTACGACACGCTGGTGCGTGCCGCCGGTGCGGCCGCCATCGCGGCCGAGTGATCGTCCGCCGCTCATGCGGCTGACCTGAAATGACAAGGCCGCCCGCGGGAAAATCCTGCGGGCGGCCTTTTTCGTCTGCGACGCGCATTGCCGGAACCGGTACGTTCCCGGCGTTGGGATCTTTCCCGGCGTTCTAGCCTTCGCCCGACTGGAAGACGCGTCCGCGTTCCGTGATCAGGATGACGATGAAGGACGAGATCGCGAGAATGGCGAAGCCGGTGGTGAAGGGGATGACGGTGCCGTCAAAGGCCTGGCCGATGAAATAGCCGGGGATCGCGCCGCCCGTGGTGCCGACGAAACCGATCAGTGCGGCGGCGGAGCCGGCGATGTGGCCGACGGGCACCATGGCCAGCGCATTGAGGTTGGCGACCAGAAGGCCGAAACAGCACATGGCGATTGCCATCAGGGGCACGAAGGTCCAGATGGAATCGAGGCCAAGATTGGCGATGGTGGCGTGAATGATGTGGGTCACCATCATCACCGCCAGCGCATAGTGGGCGATCACGCGCATGCCGTAGCGCATGACGAGGCGCGAATTCAGAATCGAGGCAACGGCGATCGACAGGGCGATGGCGGCGAAGATCAGCGGGAAGGCCGCGCCCATGTCATAGACATCGACCATGATCTGCTGGGCTGAATTCAGGAAGCCGAACATGCCGCCGAACATCAGGGCGGCGGCCGTCATGTAGCCGACCGTCTGCCGGATCGAAAGGGTGATGCGGTAGTTTCTCAAGATGGTGCCGAAGGAGAGCTGCGTGCGATCTTCGAAGCTGAGGGTTTCGCGCAGGCGCAGGGCCGACCACAGGATGACGGCCGAGCTTCCCACCGTGAGCAAACCGAAGATCCAGCGCCAATGCCCCATCATGATCATGAGCTGACCGATGCTGGGGGCGACGACCGGCACCAGAATGAAGACCATCATCGTGAGCGACATGACCCGCGCCATCTGACGGCCCTCGTAACAATCGCGCACGATGGTGATCGAGAGCACGCGCGGGGCGGCTGCGCCGATGCCCTGAATGAAGCGGGCGGTCAGCAGCAACTCGAAGGTCGGCGCCATCGAACAGGCGATGCTGGCAATCGCGTAGATCGCCAGTCCGCCGAGAAGGACGGGTTTGCGGCCAAGCCAGTCGGCCAGCGGTCCATAGGCGAGCTGGGAGACACCGAAGCTGATCAGATAGGCGGAGAGAATGAGCTGGCGGTTGTTTTCGTCCGTGACGCCGAGATCCTGGCCGATATCGGGCAAGGCCGGCAGCATGATGTCGATCGCCAGAGCGTTCAGCATCATCAACGCCGCGATAAAGCCTATGAATTCGGCGTAGGGAAGGGCGGAACGCGCTTGCGCGTCCAGGGTTTGCGAGCTCATTCGGGGATCCTTGCAAGAACGACAGGATTGCCGTTCGGACAGCTTGCCGAAGCCGACCTGCTGTTGGGTAAAGCGAGACGCGGTTGTAGTTCAGAGTTGGATCAATCTCAAACAACCTGCACGCAGGGCAGGGTTGCGCGTGCTTGCGCGCTGCTTGCCGCAGACCGGTGGCACGTCCGGCAAGATAGTTCGCGTCAGATGTTTTTCCAGCGCTCCGCGGCGCTGTCGTCGCGGTCGTGTGCTTCCACCCAGTCGCCGGACGTCCCGTCGGCAAGCCATTCCTTCTTCCAGAAGGGGGCACGGGTCTTGAGGAAGTCCATGAGGAATTCGGCGGCTTCGAAGGCGGCGGTGCGATGCGCGGATGTGGTGACCACCAGCACGATATTCGCGCCCGGAGCGATCTTGCCGAAACGGTGGATGACCGTGACGCCGTCAAGCGGCCAGCGTGTGCCTGCCTCATCGGCGATGCGTCGGATCTCGGCCTCCGCCATGCCGGGGTAATGTTCCAGTTCCAGCGCGGCGAGCGTGCCTTTTTCATCCCGGCAAAGACCGGTGAAGGTCACGACCGCACCGATGTCGCCGTTGCCCTCGGTGAGCTTGCGGATTTCGGCTGCGGCGTCGAAATCGTCCGGCTGGATGCGAACCGTGATGTCCATGGGCTTAGGCGACCTGGGCGCAGCGGGCATGGGTTCAGCCACCCGTCATGGGCGGAAAGAGCGCCACTTCGCGGGCGTCCGTGATCGGCATATCATGCTCGACATGGGTCTGGTCGGCGGCGACGCGGATCACGTCCGGCTCTTCGAAGGCAGACTCGTATTCCGGCCCGCGCGTGCGCAGGAAGGCCAGCAGGTCGGCGGGGGTTTTGACGTCGCCCGGCAGGTCGATCTCTTCTTCCGGCTTGCCGATGCGCTCGCGCACCCATGCGAAATAGAGGATCTTCATGACGCTTCCTCGATCAGATGGCCGATGCCAGCCCGGAAATAATCATATCCGGTATAGAGGGTGAGCAAACCGGAAATCCAGAGCAGGCCAAGTCCGATCAGCGATGTCCCCGGCAGCACTTCATCGCCTGCCGGTCCGGCGAGCAGGAAGCCGATGGCCACGAGCTGCGCGGTGGTCTTGTACTTGGCGAGTTTCGTCACCGGGACGCTCACCTGAAGCTCGGCGAGGAATTCACGCAGGCCGGAGACGAGGATCTCGCGGCACAGAATGACGATGGCCGGGATAAGCGACCAGTTGCCCACAGTTCCTTCGGCGGCCAGAATCAGCAGGCATACGGACACCAGAAGCTTGTCGGCAATCGGGTCGAGCATGCGGCCCAGCGCCGACTGTTGCTTCCACATGCGCGCCAGATAGCCGTCGAAAAAGTCGGTGATCGCGGCGGCGATGAAGATGGCGAGCGCTGTCCAGCGGGCTGCATTGCCGGGAACGTAAAAACAGGCGGCAACGGCGGGAACCGCCAGAATGCGCCCGTAGGTTAACAGGTTCGGCAAGGACAAGGCTACGGAAGCGGACATTGCGGCTCGTCTGGCTGGACTGCCATCGCGCGGAAGGCGTGCGGCAGGTCTTTGGGAGCTGGGAGGGCCTGAAGCGTTGGCGACCGGTCCGCTTGCCAGCTACAGGAAAGCGGCAGCTCTTGCAAGTTGGCAATGCTGCAACGCGAGACAAGCACGGCGCTTGCTGTCCGTCAATTCTGCAGCGAACGGATGCCGCCGTTTCAGGGAAATGGCGACCTAGGCGTCTGCGTTTGCCGGCTCGTCAAGCGGGCTGTAGGCGGAGACGACACGGTTGCGACCCCGACGCTTGGCGGCGTAAAGACGTTCGTCCGCGCAGGTGAAGAGTGTGTCGTAATCCTTGGCTTCCATCGGAGCGGTGGCAACGCCGATGGAGATGGTGGCGCCGAACAGATCCCCTTCGGAGCGCCGATGCACGGCATCTCTCAGTCGTTCCGCGACAACGGCGGCTGCGGCGGGGCTGAGGTTCGGACAGATGGCGACGAATTCCTCTCCGCCGAACCGGAACAGGTGGTCCTCTGCGCGTAAGCCGCCAGACAGGGTCTGTGCGAGACGGCGCAGCACCTCATCGCCGGTCTTGTGGCCGTGCTGGTCATTCACCGATTTGAACCGGTCGACATCGATCGCCAGCAGGCTGAGCGGAGTGTTGGGTGAAATCTCGCGGTCGAAGGCGCGTGCGGTGATGTACTCCAGCTTGCGGCGATTGAAAACGCCGGTCAGTGTATCGCGCCCGGTCTGCTGGAGAAGATCCTCGTAGCGTTCGCGGAACGTGAGCGTGTGGAACACCTCCCGGATCTTGCGGTCCTTCAGTGGATGGTCTGCTGCCGGGCTCTCCCGCTCTACAAAACGCAGATAGGCGATGATCATCACGGCGAATACGAGGGCCGCGCCCATCTTGGCCGCCCAGCCGCCGATCATGGCCTCGAAGGGAGCCCCGGAATAGATATGAAGCGCGGTATAGAACCCGAGCTGATCGAAGCTCAGCACCGCGGCCCCGGAAATGCTCAGCCGCAGGAAGGGCAGGTTTCGCAGCCATCCGCCGAGACGTTCATAAAGCAGGATGATGGCGATGGAGTCGATGAAAAGCAGCGCCGTTCCCCACACCATCAGCCAGCCTATCTCGTCGATGAAGCTCATGTCCGGCAGGCGTTCGGGGGAAAGGGCCGCCACGGTGTGATTGCGCAGGATCATCACCAGCCCGACGATCAAGAAATTGCCGATCAGCAGGCCGTAGATCGGCTGGCGGACAATCCGGGCGTCCTCCTTGATGTAGAGCATCAGGATCATCATCAGCTTGCCGGAGAAGAGAATCGTCGAGCCCGGCGAAAGCTGGCCGAACGGGAGCTGGATGTAGAAGACGCTGGCCAGATAGGTTTCGAGGAAATGCATAACCCCGATGGCGCACACGAACAGGCCGAGGCCGAAACGGCGGCGGCCATAGAGGAGCCCAGCCATTACCGTGAAATAGACGACCGCCTCGCATAGCAGCAGAAGGATGTTCTTGTCGATCAAGGCGCGCTCCGCGATGCCTGTGTACCGCAATAACCGGCGCGCTCCCCCGTGATCGCCGCCGGATATCGGATTGTTGAGGCCCGCCAGCGACCAAACGCGGCGTCGGGATACGGACAGGCCTTCATTTTGATTGGGTATATCACTGGAATAGTAAATTATTGCATTGCGTCTTCATGAAGACTTGGACTGTGCATTTCCAAAATCTATTTACCTTCCTGCGGCGGAGCGTCGTCGGGACTGCGGTCGGCCGGAGCCAGATCTGCGAGGGCGTCGAGGAGCGGGCCGATATGCGGCTCGTAGCGTTTCCAGCGCTTCACGCTGCCGGTGTAGATGGGCTGACGCACCTGATCCTTGGAGAAGGTGCGCACCTGACGCTCACCCTTGTAGAATTCGAGGCAAGCCTCATCCCATTCCAGCCCGATGTGGGCGATCAGTTCGCGGCTCTGGCCTTCCTGGTCAGCGACCATGGCTTCATAGGACTGTTCGTGGATTGTCACCGGCAGCACCTTCTTCCAGTGCTCCATCAGGTCCCGATAGATCCGGTAATACTGGCCAAGCGTTGTCTGACTGCGGTTGTAGCGGTGCGCGGTATTGAGCGCCTTGGAATAGATCGAGACGCAGCAATCGACCGGTTCGCGGGTGCAATGGACGAAGCTGGCATTCGGATAGAGCAGGGCCAGCAGCCACAGCCGTTCGAAATTGTGGGGCATCTTGTCGGCGACCCGCGGCGAGCGCGGAGCCAGCTTTTCAAGATGAGCCAGATATTTGCGGGCGGCCCGGCGCAGGTCTCGCTCGGTGAGCGCGCGGACGTTGTCTATGAAGTCGCCGGGCCGACCATGGCCGAAGCGCATCCCCTGCGAGATCTGGTTGAAAAAACTCAGTTCGCCCACACCGGTGGCCATGGGATGACGATTGATGATCTGCTCGGTCAGCGTCGTACCCGAACGCGGCATGCCGACGATGAAGACCGGCTTGTCGCTGTCGGATCCAATGTCGCGGCGTTCCTCGAAGAACTCCGGCGTGAAGAAGTCCTTCATCGCTTCGATCCGAGCGCGATATTCCTCCACGTCGTATTCCGGGTAGAGAAGATCGTGACCCTTGTCGAAATGTCCGTACGCTTTGGCGTAGTCGCGGGCATCGTCCCACATCGCACCGGCGGCGAAATGCAAACGGCCCAGCTCGCGTTTACGACGCATGCTGTCATCAGCGATGAGTTCTTCGATGCGCGGCAGGTCTTCCGGATCGCGAACCCGACCGGAAAGCTGCGAAAGTGGCACGAAGGCATCGGAAACGTCGCCGTTGGACGAGGCGATCGCTTTTCGGAAGGAAGTTTCGGCTTCGGCCGTTTCGCCGAGCGACAATTGCAGTTCGCCTCTGGCCGTCAAGGTGGCGATGTGGTCGGGCTGAAGGGAGAGGGCTCGCTGGAAGCACTGTTCGGCCATCTTGAGCCGGTCGCCGTGGTGATAGGCAGTCCCCAATGCCGCATGCATGTCGGGGTTGTCTGGCTCCAGGCTGACCGCCTTGCGCGCGGCGGCGATACTTTCCTCCGTCTCGTTGAAGGCGGCGAAGGCCCGGGACAGCTCTTCGAAGACGATGCCCTTCTTCTTGGCCACCTGGGCAGCCTTTTTCAGTAACTCAAGCCGACGATGATCGTCACCGGCATCGCGAGCCGCTATGGCGAGAGCGAAATTCACACGCGCATCGCGGGGATTCGTCCGGTGCAGGTCCTCAAGCATGGGAAGCGCGTCATCGACACGATTGACCTCGAGCAGATCGAGGGCTCGCTGGAACATGGCCTGGGCCTGGATAGCTTGCATTGGGCATGTCTGCGGTCATGCCGCAGTCCTTCCTGGCGTGTAAGAATCCGTCGTGGAGCGCGGCACTCTAGAGGGCTTTGCGCTCTGGAGGAACGCCGGGCGACAAGAAACAGCTCCAATCCCGATGCGATGTCGCAGAAAAACGGCCCGACACGATCGATTGCGAAGCTCGCAAGCCAGTCCTGTTATTTCTGTGCGCGGCATTGCGCTCTGACGGGAACGGGTCGATGCACGCCGCTGGCGCCGTCACTCGTGGAAGTGGTCGTAGATCGTGCGGGCCGTGGCTTCGGAAATCCCTTCCACTGCCATCAGGTCGTCGATGCCAGCCTTGGAGACCGCTTTTGCGGTTCCGAAATGGTGAAGCAGTGCGCGCTTGCGGGCAGGGCCGATGCCGCCGATCTCGTCGAGCGGGCTGGTGACCATCTCCTTCTTGCGTCGGGCGCGATGCGTACCGATGGCAAACCGGTGGGCCTCGTCGCGCAGGCGCTGGACGAAATAGAGCACCGGATCGCGTTCCGGCAGCATGAAGGAGGGGCGACCCGCCTTGAAGAACTTCTCGCGCCCTGCATCGCGATCCGGCCCCTTGGCGATGCCTACGAGCGGCACGTCGTCGATGCCCAGTTCCGCAAGCGTCTCGGTGACGGCCTTCAACTGGCCCTGTCCGCCGTCGATCAGCACCAGATCGGGCCATGCGGGAATGGCCGCCTGCGGTTCGGTGTCGGCCTCGGCTTCATCCGTCGGCTTTTGCGCGGAAGGGCGCTCATCCGCATGGTCCTTCAGCAGGCGCGAGAAACGTCGTGCGAGCACTTCGCGCATCATGCCGTAATCGTCGCCCGGCACGATGTCCTGCGACTTGATGTTGAACTTGCGGTACTGGTTCTTGGCGAAGCCTTCCGCGCCCGCCACGATCATGCCGCCGACCGCATTGGTCCCCATGATGTGGGAGTTGTCGTAGACCTCGATGCGCCGCGGCGTGCGTACGAGATCGAAGGCCTTGGCCACGCCCTCCAGCAGGCGGGCCTGACTTGAGGTCTCGGCGAGCTTGCGGCCCAGCGCCTCGCGTGCGTTTGTCAGTGCATGTTCCACCAGATCGCGCTTCTCGCCGCGCTTGGGAACGGCGAGTTCGATGCGGTGACCGGCGCGTCCGGTGAAGGCTTGCGCCAGAAGCTCGCGTTCTTCCGGCTCATGGGAGAGCAGCAGCAGCTTCGGCGTTTCCTTGTCGTCGTAGAACTGGGCAATAAACGCGCCGAGTACGGCTTCAGGCTCAAGCGACTTGTCGGCCTTCGGGAAATAGGCGCGGTTGCCCCAGTTCTGGCCGGTGCGGAAGAAGAAGACCTGAATGCAGTACTGTCCGCCTTCCTGGTGGAGCGCGAAGACATCGGCCTCCTCCACATGCTGCGGGTTGATGCCCTGATGCTGCTGGATGTGGGAGAGGGCGGCGAGCCGGTCGCGGTAGATGGCGGCGGTTTCGAAATCGAGCGCGTCGGAGGCCTTCTCCATGGCCTCCGCCAGTTCCTGCCGCACGGTCTGGCTGCGGCCCGACAGGAAATCCCGGGTCTCCTTCACCAGCTGCGCATAGTCCTCCAGACTGATCTCGCCGGTGCAGGGGGCCGCGCAGCGCTTGATCTGGTGAAGCAGGCAGGGGCGGGAGCGGTTTTCGTAATAGCTGTCGGAGCAGGTGCGCAGCAGGAAGGCTTTCTGGAGCGCGTTGATGGTGTTGTTGACCGCGCCGGCGGAGGCGAAGGGGCCGAAATAATGGCCCTTCCGGTTGCGGGCGCCGCGATGCTTGAGGATCGCAGGGGCCTCGTGATCGCCGGTGATCAGGATATGCGGGAAGGACTTGTCGTCGCGCAGCAGCACGTTGAAGCGCGGGCGAAGGCGCTTGATGAGGTTCGCCTCAAGCAGCAGGGCCTCGGCCTCGGTGCGGGTGGTAACGAATTCCATCGTCACGGTGGCCTGCACCATGCGGGCGATGCGGTTGGAAAGCCCGATCAGACGGGTGTAGTTGGTCACCCGCTTCTTCAGGCTGCGCGCCTTGCCGACATAGAGGACATCGCCGTCTGCGCCGATCATGCGGTAGACGCCGGGCGCATTGGGAAGCTGGCGCACGAAGGCGGCGATCACCTCCACGCCTTTCAGCGTGGGAGCGGCCTCGGCCTCGGGTGCGGTTCCCGTTTCTGGCCCAGTGTCGGGTGATGTGCCTTCCGTATCGGTCATGGGCGATATCTGGGCAGAGTCGGGCCAAGTTGCAAATGCAAAGCGCGGTCGCCTATTCCACGATGTTCGTCACATCGGGCGTTTGCCACGCAATGTGCTGGCCGCCGTCGAGTGCCAGCATCTGGCCCGTGAGCGAAGGCGTTTCGACGATGAAGCGGATCGTGTGCCCGAATTCGGCAAGTGCGGGACCGCGTTCAAGCGGCAGCGTGGCGCATTGGGCTTCGAAATCTTCCGGCTGCTGACGCGGGCTTGCGAGCGCGGGGCCGGGGCCGATGGCGTTGACCCGGATGCGCGGAGCCAGCGCCTGCGCCAGTGTGCGGGTCGCCGTCCACAGCGTCGATTTGGAGAGCTGATAGGAGAAGAAATGCGGCGTGGGCTTGAGGACGCGCTGGTCGATGATATTGACGATATTGCCCGTCATGCCGTCCGGCAGCGCCGCGGCCATGGCTTTGGCCAGAAAGCAAGGTGCACGCACGTGAACGGCGAAGTGATCGTCGAAACGGGTCTCGTCGAGCGTGCCGATATCGTCGTGCTCGAATATCGAGGCGTTGTTGACCAGCAGCGTCACCGGTCCGAGCGCGGTCCCGGCGCGCGTCATTAGGTCGGCCAGAGCATCGGTGTCCCTGAGATCCGCCAGCAATACCTGCGCCTTGCCGCCCGCAGCGCGGATCTCTTCGGCCAGCGCCTCCGCGCTTTCGCCCGATGTATTGGCATGGATCGCGACGGGCCAGCCCGCATCGGCCAGATCGCGCGCGATGGCGCTGCCGATGCGTCGGGCTGCGCCTGTGACCAGAGCTGCGCCTTCGCGATGGTTGCTCACTCCGTCTCCTCCAGCTTCTTGTGCATGTGCCGGCTGTCGAGCCTTCTTGTGGGCCTCTGCAATCAGAGCAGTTTTCAGTTGCCCAGCACAAGGAAGATGTAGAGACAATAGCCGCCGACAAGGGCGATGCCCGCCGGCCAGCGCAGGCGGCAGCGGGTGAAGGCGAGGATGGAGAGGAGCACGGTCGTCGCCAGCATCACCCAGATATCGAAGCGCATGATCGCATCGGGGATGACAAGCGGCTTGACGAGGGAGGTGGTGCCGAGGATCGCCAGGATGTTGAAGACGTTGGAGCCCAGCACATTGCCCAGCGCCACCGCCGAGTGCTTGCGGAAGGCCGCCATGACGGTGGTGGCGAGTTCCGGAAGCGAGGTGCCCAGCGCGATGACGGTGAGGCCGATGGCGGCGTCTGTCACGCCCCAGTCCTTTGCGATCTCCACCGCGCCCAGAACGGACAAGTGCCCTCCGAGCGGAAGCCCGATCAGGCCGACGACCACAAGCAGTGCGGCAATCGGCATGCCGCCGGGCGTGTCGCCGAGTTCCTCGATCTCTTCAAGCGTGTATTCGTCGAGGCCGTCTGTTTCGCCGTTCCGGTACTTCTGGCGGCGGCGCTGATGCCGGCGCATTTCGAGGAAGGAATCGCCGAGAAACAGCGCGAGCATCGCGAGCAGGGCGAGGCCCATTGCGCGCTCCAGCGTGCCGAAGGCGCACATGATTATGAAGATGGCCGTGACGGCGAGGAGGAAGACCGCGTTTTTGCGCACGCCCTTGTCGGCGCATGAGGTAGTGGCGATGAGGGCGGGGGCACCCAGAACCAGCAGCACGTTCGCAATGTTGGACCCGACCACATTGCCCACCGCGATGCCCGATATGCCATTGAGGGCGGATTTCAGCGAGATTACCAGTTCGGGCGCAGATGTGCCGAAGGCGACGATAGTCAGACCGATGACAAGAGAGGGGATGCCCAGTTTCCGGGCGATCGATACGGAGCCGCGTACCAGTGCGTCACCGGACAGAAGAAGAATGACAAGTCCGCCGGCAAGGCTGAAATAGTCGAGCATGCTTTGAAAACCCGTTGAGCCGATCCCTGGATATCCGTGCTGCACGCTTCAGGGGAGCATGCGCGGGACACTCGGTCGTCGCTCATATAGGTATGGCGTCGCCCGCGTGTAACCCGTTGCGAAAAAAAGTCCCACCTATCGATCCGCGCATTCAGGCGGCGCGCCTGCCGGTGCGGTCATTTGCGCCAGCGCCGTTCAAGGTGCTTGGCGATGCGCATGTGCCGGTAAATGGCGTGGTTCATCGCAGTCAGGAAGCCGTAGCGCCCGCGCAGGAAATGGCGGCGCAGGACATAGGCCTTGATGAAGGCGAAGGGGAACTCGGTGATCATCCGCCAGGCGGGCAGTTCTTTGCCGCGCGCCTCCAGATCGTCGACCTGCATGTCCGAATAGGCGTTGAGCTTGCGCAACTCGTCGCTCAGGGAGCGGATGGAGCGGTGGTGGATGCGGTGCTTAAGGCGCGCAGGCGTAATGCCGGGCACAAGATCCACCCGGTCATGGACCGGGCTTTCGGAGTAGCGGCCCGCATCGCGCCGGTAAAGGCGCACCGGCGCGATGGTGTAGCTGAGGCGATGCGGCGTTCCCTCGCCGGGAAACTGCTCCGCAATGGGGACGCCATATGCTTTGGCTGCGGGCTCGCCATTGGCGAAAAGCGCCCTGATTTCCACCACCAGATCGGGAGGGCAGACCTCGTCGGCATCGATGTTGAGGAGCCAGGGGTGGCGGCACTGGTCCTCGGCGAAGCGCTTTTGCGGGCCGTAACCTTCAAAGGCGTTGACCATGACGCGCGCGCCGTGGGCCTCGGCGACGGCGCAGGTTTCGTCGTCGGAGCCGGAATCCACCACCACGATATCGTCGCTCAGGTCCCTGACTGCGTCGAGCGTCGCGCCCAGCCGGTCGGCCTCGTTCCGGGTGATGATGAAAATGGAGAGAGGGATCGGGGGCATCGTGGTTCGCGGAGTTGGCCTTGGACGGGAATCGCAGGAGTTACATCGCGGACTGATCAGAGCGTCTGAAGGAACCTTTGTCCACCGATTGCGGTTGTGGCGGAGTGGCATGCCAGGGGCGAGAGAGGATCGTCAGTATCTTCTGTACGAATACGGCGCAGAACGTTCACATATTCCTAACCATGCGCCGAACTATCTCCAATTTGACGCTAATTTTCCTCAATTGCCATGTGATCTCGCCACATTCGATCACCATTTTCATTCTCAGCGAAAGCACACAGATTTCTCGCGTATTTGCGTATAAACCGGAGTGTTTCTTATGAAACGTCTTCTTGGCACTCTCCTCGCCGGCACCATGGTCACAGCGGTGGCTGTGCCTGCGATGGCTGCCGATCTGCCCATGGGCAACTCGGACCCTTATGCGTCGGCCCCGGTTCCGGCCGAGCGGTTCTACTGGACCGGATTCTATTTCGGCGGCACCCTCGGCTACGGCTGGGGGCAGCGTGACGCCAGCGGCGGCGGCGCCGGCAACTTCGATCTGGATTCCGGCGGTGTGAATGTCGGCGTTCATGCCGGTTACAATCACATGATGGCACCGAACTTCCTGATCGGTGTCGAAGGCGACCTCTCCTATTCCGACCAGTCCAAACGTGGTGCGCCGGGTGGTACCGCCCTGCGCGCGACCTCCAACTGGATCTCGACCTACCGCGCACGCGCCGGTTACGTGATGGACAACGTGCTGTTTTACGGCACGGGCGGTTTCGCGCTGGCTGATCGCAAGTGGTCCGGCGGCGGCTCCGACAGCAACGTCGATTTCGGCTGGACGCTGGGCGCAGGCGTCGAGACCATGCTGACGTCGAACCTGACGGCGCGGGCGGAATACATCTATGCCGATTTCGGCAAGGAGACCTTCAATCTCGGCGGCACGACCGTACGTTCCGACTTCGACGAGCATCTCGGCCGCGTCGGCCTGAGCTACAAGTTCTGATCCGCAAGCGGGATCGGTTGACACTCGATACGAAACGGCCCGGCCTTGGAAAAGGCCGGGCCGTTTTTCTTTTGCGCCAACGTCGGCGGGTTCGTGTCGGAGCCGGCTCGGCTCAGGGCTTCATTTTCGTGCGCTCGAAAGCGGGCTGGCGGGCGGAGAACTCATCGAGCCAGGTCACGAGGCTCGCATGATCCTTGCGCCATGCGCCTTCGTAGCGCAGGTCCAGATATCCCAGCGCGCAGGCAAGCGCGATGCAGCCCGCATCGAGCGTCGTGCCCATTTCCGGCGGCCGGGAATTGGCGACGGCAAGGGCGCGCGAGACTTTGCCCTGCTGGCGGTCGAGCCAGGGCTGGTGCCACTTTTCCTCCGGCCGGAACCGCTTTTCATACGTCATCAGGACCGAGGCTTCGCAGATGCCGTCGGCCAGAGCCTGCATGGTCAGCACATCGAAGCGCCGCGCGTCGGCGGGCAGCAGCTTGCCGCCGCCTGCGCGGTGGTCGAGATATTCAAGGATCACGCGGGAGTCATAGAGCGCTTGCCCGTCTTCGGTGATCAGGACGGGGATCTTGCCGAGCGGGTTCTGGCGCAGGAAAGCCTCGTCGGGGACGACGGTCTCGGTGTTCTCAATGAGCAGGAGGCCTTCAAGCCCAAGCTCGGCTGCGGCAAGCTTCGCCTTGCGGCCGAAAGGGGAGGCGGGAGAAGAGTGAAGGACGAGCATGGAACGGGCTCCGGGATAGGCCATCGGATGACGGCTCGGGGAGGGAACGGGGATGGGGGCTGTCCCGGTCTCTTTTGACGAGACAGCGACGCAGGCTTTCAGGCGCTGGCGATTTTCAAGCGCCGTGGAGACCTCGCGATTGGGAATTCTGGGAGAGATATTGCGGAACGGCTTGCCGGATGGGCGCAGCACCTTGTCGGCTGCGGCTTTCGGCTGCGCCGGTCCATGGTTTCACGATGAGCGCAATGGTGCGCGCGGGCGAACCGGGCGGCAGGTGGAGATCCTGCCGACAGGCCGGCAGGGCTTCGTCAGCGGCGCACCGTGCGGCAATGCCCGTCATGCACCTTCCATGGGTCATGGCCGGGCAGGCAGGCCTCGACATTCCATGACAGACCCACAAAGCCCGCATATTCCTCGATCATGTAGTAGATCGGGTGCTCACGACCGTTGGAAAGATAGGCTCTGGCGCGGCAATAGCGCCGGGCGACCGGGCTTTTCCGGTTCCGGGTGAAGCTGGTTTCTCCGATGAGATCCATGGCTTTCACCGTCAGGCCGTCACGATAGACGTGATCCGCGCGCGCGATGGTGCGTTTCACGGCGCTCAGCACCGAAGGTGCGTCACAGACCGGCAAGCGGGGATCACGCATGTTGATGTCGAAGTAAACGCCGCCGGCAAACGCCGTATTCAAGGATGCGCTCGCCAACGCGGCGCTCAGCAAGAGAAGGCGGAACAGAGCGGACATTGCGTCCTCCGTTTCGTATCGCGTCGTGCCCCTGCGGCACGTGGCAGGAAAGAATACGAATAACAGGCGCATGCAGACGCGAATCCGCTCGCTCACCTTTGTTCGTGTGGCGAAACGATGGTTTAGCGCGCGGCTTCCGTCAAGTACGACCTCTGAGTGAGGAGGATGCGAGGCTCTATTCCGGCACCAGCCAGTCCACGCTTGCCGCGGCCCCCGGGCCTTGCGCCAGAATGCGGGTGAGCCAGGGCAGGGCGCCTTGCAGTTGCTCCTCAAGCATGTAGGGCGGGTTCAGGATCAGCATGCCGCAGGCTTTCAGCGCCCCGTCGGGCGTGTTGCGCGCGACGTTGAACTCCACCTTGAGCATCTTGCGAAGGCCGGTGTCGATCATCATGCGGTAGAAATGGTCGAGCGCCTTGCGGTCCTTGATCGGATACCAGGCGGCATAGGTACCGTTCATCCAGCGCCGCGTGGCCTTGAAGATACCGGCGGCTAGGGTGCGATACTCGTCGGGTTCCTCGAAGGCCGGGTCGATCAGCACGAGCCCACGCTTTTCCTTGAACGGCACGAAGCTGCCCATGGCGAGCCAGGCGTCCAACTCCACGACGCGCACCTGATGATCGCCCTCATAACGTCTGGCAAGCGTCGCGTGATCGGCGCTGTGCAACTCCGTCAGGGTGAGGCGGTCCTGCGGGCGCATGAGGCGGCGGGTGATTTCCGGCGAGCCGGGATAGGCGGTCAGAGGGCCCTCGCCGTTGATTTCACGCACGATCTCCAGATAGGGCGCGATCAGCGGAGCCGCCTGCTTCGACGGAGTGATGTCGATGATCCGGCCGATGCCGTCGCGCCATTCGCCGGTCTTCTGGGCCATGGGGCTGGAGAGGTCGTAAAGACCTATGCCCGCATGGGTGTCGAGCACGCGAAAGGCTTTGTCCTTCTGCTTGAGGTGCTCGACAATGGCGACAAGGACCGCGTGCTTGAGCACGTCGGCGAAATTGCCTGCATGATAGGCGTGGCGATAATTCATCGGATCCGTCGGAAAGGGTTCCGCGTGGCCGTCATACGGCTCGCAGAGGATTGCACTGGCCTTCGTTTACCGGAATTCGCCGGTGAAAGATATGTTCGCCGACGATGCCAGCCCGTGTTGCGAAGAGCGGTCCGTGTTGCGAAGGCCGACCCTCGTCGCGAAGGGTGCCGGTCTTCAGGCGCAAATGAAAAGGCGGCGCGCCGGATTTGCCGCACGCGCCGCCTCGATCATTGTTTCAAGCGCAGGAAGCCGGGCACCCCCGTGCCCCGTCCCGCGCCGTTTTCGGCTCAGGCCTCTTCGATGCGCAGTTCCACCGCCTTGGGGCCCTTGCCGCGCCGGTCCGGCTCGGTTTCGAAGGACAGGCGCTGGCCGCTTTCCAGCCCGGTCAGACCGGAGCGTTCGACCGCGGAAATGTGCACGAAGACATCGATCGCGCCCTCATCGGGCGTGATGAAGCCGAAGCCCTTGTCGCCCTTGAAGAACTTGACCGTTCCGGATTGCCGGGGGCCGCGTTCTGCAGCGGGGGCGTCAGGCCGCGGGCCGTCGGGACGCGGGCGGAAGCCGCTGCGGTCACCGCCGCGGTCTCCTCCACCGAAGTTGCGTGGGCCGCGATCTCCGCCGTCGTAGCCGCCACGGTCGCCGCCGCCATAGTTGCGGTCGCCGCCGCCGAAGTTCCGCTCGCTGCGGTCTCCGCCACCATATTTGCGGTCACCGCCGCCGAAGTTTCGGCCGCCGCGGTCTCCACCTCTGTCGCCACCGCCGCCATTGCCGCGCCGGTCGCCATATCCTCCGCCGTCGCCGTCCCGGTCACGACCGTAGTCGCCTCGGGGGGCAAATTCGCGTCCGGAAGGCTGATCGCCAAAGGCGGGGCCCCCGAAGTCGGCCGGGTATCCAAAATCTTCCGGACCGCCAAAGTCCGGTCGGCTGTCAAAACCGCGGGATCCGCGGCCGTGACCGCGTCGTCCTTTGCTGCGACGTTCCGGCTCGTCGTCCATGTCCGGATCGCCACCCCTGCGGCTGCGCCAATCAGCCATCGTATTCCTGCCTCTTCCCAGTCACTTTCGACCCTTCACCATCGCGTCGTCGAATTGACGCGCCACCTCGTTCTCCATCCCCGACGGTTCCCGTCGGCAATGCAGGGCAAGGCGGATATCGATCATCTACTTCCGATTGCATCCGCGCGGATGAAAAACGAAAGTCCTTTCCGATCAGTCGGATGGAGCGGGAAAATGGTGACGCGTCGGCGCTTTTCAGCCGTCCGTCGCGCCCTGTCCGTTCAAGCGCCTCACCCTGACCGGCGCCATATTAAGAATAGAATTGATCGTAGAGCAAGTCATACGTCTTCAATTGCGACAAAATCGGTCAGTCCGTGGCCCGATGGTCTTGCATGACGAGCGGATATTGTTTGATCCGTCAAAAACAATTATGCGCCCGCTAATCAATCCGGCGAAGCGGCGCCGGTGGCGCGCACACCCCTAACTTGCAAATCGCCGTATTCGTTGCCGCCCTGCCCGAACTCATGATGCTCCCTCGTTAATCTTAACATGAAGGAGACTTTGAACAATTGGGTTCAAATTGTTAACACCCTGTTAGTATTTACGATCTGTTAACAATGCAAATTTTGCGAGGCAGCCAAATGCTGAGTTTTGACGACCGCCTTGGTTTTATGACGATTGTCGGTCTGTTTGTCGGTTCTATCCTTTTCACAGAACCTGGCACCTATGATCCGGTCGTTCGCAGCGTGCAGCAAAGCGCGCACAACGTTGTGTTGTTCGCGAGCGAATTGCGGCAGGATATGCGCGAGAGGCAGCGCAACTATGACCGGCTGCTGCGCACGGTGCAGGACAACCGGAAGGCCATTCGCGAGATTTCCCGGGCTCTTCAGCACTAGCCGGGGCAGGCCGTTCGGGCGCGCGGCCCCTCCGACAGCATGCTTCTTTCTACGGCCGTGACGCTTGTCGGGTTCGGGTGTTTCCAGGCATCGTCGCGTGTTATAGGTCTGTCAAGACAGTGATTTTCACGTTTCGGCAGGTTTCAATGACCCAGATAAACCAACTGATGGCTGCGGTGGTCACCGTCACGCCGTTCGCCCAGAACTGTACGCTCTTGTGGAACGACGAAACCAAGAAGGGCGTGGTGATCGATCCCGGCGGCGAGATAGAGCGCATTCAGGAGGTCATCGACAAGCATGGCGTTACGGTCGAACGCATCCTGATCACCCATGGCCATCTCGATCATATCGGCGGGGCTGCGGATCTGGCCGAGAAATTGGGCGTTCCCATCGAAGGCCCCCATGAGGCGGATCAGCCGCTGATAAGACTGGTGCAGGTGCAGGCGGCCCAGTTCGGTATCAACGCACCGATCAAACCCATCGCGCCGGATCGTTGGCTCGATGAAGGCGATACGGTCGATGTGGGCGGGTTCGAGTTCAAGGTTTTGCATTGCCCGGGTCATGCGCCGGGGCACGTGGTTTTCTACAATGAGCCTGCGAAATTCGCGATTGTCGGCGACGTGCTGTTCAAGGGCGGCATCGGGCGGACCGACCTGCAAGGCGGCGACTATGCGGAACTGATGCGCTCCATCAAGGAAAAGCTGCTGCCGCTCGGCGACGACGTCGCTTTCCTGCCGGGCCATGGCCCGGGCTCGACCCTCGGCGAAGAGCGGGTGGGAAATCCTTTTCTGCAGGACTGATCGGCCTGCAGGATTGATCGCGCCGTTGCCGGACCGTTCTAGCGGGGGCAGCCCGGAACCGGCTTGCCGGTCGGATCGTCGGCGAATGTCAGGGCGACGGGGGCTGTCCCGGCGTTGATGTAGCCGAGTTTTTCCGCGGCGGCGCGGGTCAGGTCGATGACGCGCCCCTTGGTGTAGGGGCCGCGGTCATTGATGCGCACCACGACGCTGCGGCCGTTCCTGAGATTGGTCACTTTCACCTTCGTGCCGAAGGGCAGGGTGCGGTGGGCGGCGGTCATGGCTCTGGGATTGCCCATCTCGCCGCTTGCGGTGCGGGTGGTGTATTCATACCAGGCGGCCCGTCCGCAGGAGGCGGGCTCGGCGTGGGCAAGCGGTGCGGCGCCGAGGAGCGCGGCCGCCGCGATGATCAGGTGCTTCTTCATCTTGAACCCTTGAACTGGCGCCTCGGAGCGCCGCGACAGTCTGTGTTTATGCCTATAATTGGGCAAAGCTGCGACCTCGGTCGGCGTTGCGCTCGCCCGAGCCGCATTACGCAAGGTCGCACTTGTCCGTTTTCGCTGCGGGCAGAGCTGTGTTACTGCTCGGGCGCGCCGGTTTGACGGCGTCTTTCGGCTTTTCAGGAGATGTCATCCATGCTCACGCGCATCGCCGCCGCGCAATACCCTATCGACTGGCTTGAAAACCTGGATGCCTGGAAGGCCAAGACCTCAGACTGGGTGGAGCGGGCCGTTGCCGAAGGCGCACAGTTGCTGCTCTTTCCCGAATATGGATCCATGGAACTGGCCTCGCTCTTCGGCGAACAGGTCTCCCAGGATATTTTCGCCTCCTTCGACGCCATGCAGGGCCTGCTGCCGGAGGTGATCGAACATTGGCGCGGGCTTGCCGTGAAGGCGGGTGTTCATATCGTCGCGCCGAGCTTTCCCGAGCGCGATGAGGCGGGAACCGTGCGCAACGTGGCGCGGATCTTCACGCCGAAGGGCCTGTGCGGGGAGCAGCCCAAGGTGATGATGACGCGGTTTGAAGGCGAGCGCTGGAACATGGTCGGCGGCGGACCGGTGCGCGTGTTCGAGACCACGCTCGGGCGTATCGGCATCAGCATCTGTTACGACGTGGAATTCCCGCCGATTGCGCGCGCGCAGGCGGAGGCGGGCGCGTGGCTCATTCTCGCACCCAGTGCGACGGAAGGGATGATGGGTGCAAGCCGCGTGGCGATCGGCGCTGCGGCGCGCGCTCTGGAAAACCAGTGCTACGTGGCGACCGCGCCGACATCGGGCAGCGCGCCCTGGTCCGTTGCAGTCGACAGCAATCGCGGTGCGGCGCGCGTCGTCTGCCCGCCCGATAACGGGTTTGCGGATACCGGGCTGATGGCTGTCGGCGAAATGGACGCGGCGCAGTGGGTTTTCGCCGATCTCGATGCGGGGCTGGTAAAGAGCGCGCGCGAGGATGGCGACGTGCTGATTTTCCGGGATCGCCTGAAGGCGGGTGGCTCGGCTCCGGTTGCCGAGGTCATCGATCTGACCGGCGGGGCCTGAGCGCGTATCGATACGTCGTAAATCGCAATGTTGAAACTAGGAAGCGGCGGACCCGAAAGCCCGCCGCTTCAGTTCGTCTCACGGTTTTAAAGTCGTTTGCGGCGCAAGGCATGTTTAGGGGCTGCAACTCCCCTGTTACGCAGGGCCGAGCCTGGGCCGCCGAATATCTCTTACTGCTCTAATTCCCAGGTGATCGTGACTTCCGAGCTCAGGGTTTCCTCGCCCGCCTCAACCGGTACGGGCGCAGCCTCGGCCATCATCTTGGAGCGGGTCATCAGCATCGGTTGAGGGCGCATGCCGCCGGAGTTTTCGGAAATCGAAAGGATGCGGCCAAGCTTCACGCCTGCGGCCTTCGCATAGAGTTCCGCCTTTGCCCGCACGTCCTCCACCGCCGCGACGCGCGCCTCGTCGAGCCGCTTGTTTGCATCCGACACGATGAAATTGATGCCGCCGATGCGGTTCGCGCCTTCGCTTACCATGGCGTCGAGCAGGGCGCCGAGCCCCTTGAGGTCGCGCACGCGGACAGTGACGCCGTTATTGACCTGATAGCCGATGATCTTGCGCTCTTCCTCCCAGTCCCGGCCATTCGGGATGCGTTTCTGGGCATAGCGCGGGGAGATGGAGAAGCCAGAAGTCTGGATGTCGCGCGGCTCGATGCCGGCCTTCTTGATCTGGTCGATGAGGGCGGTCATGGCCTTGGTGTTGGCGGTGAGCGCATCGCGGGCCGTATCGGCCTGTGATACGACGCCGGAGGTCACCATCGCCATGTCGGGTGTCGCCGTTACCTCGCCATATCCGCTGAGCTTCATGGTGGCAGTCTTGTCTTCGTCTGAGGCCCAGGCAGGGTGCGCGAAGGCGACGAGCGACGCCAGCATGAGGGTTGCGGCGAGCGGGCGGAACGAAGGCGACATGACGTTTCCTCGTGACTGGATTTCCCTCGATGCGAATCAAGGGCTTGCGCGGGGGTATCGAGTATTCGGTTACTTCATTCATTGCATTGGAATGCGGCGGGCATGCGGCAAGGCTGAGTGTTTGTACTGGTGGTCGTGGGTTGCCGGCTCGCGGGCCTTGTGCCTGGGCGGCACCTTGGTATAGGAAACAGTCTCTGCTCGCTTCGGACATCGGGATTGCGTCCGCGGCGTCAGGCAGGAATGCCACGGCTTTCCCGGGCGTTTCAGGGGCCTGTAGCTCAATGGTTAGAGCCGACCGCTCATAACGGTCTGGTTGCAGGTTCGAGTCCTGCCGGGCCCACCACCCCTTCCGCCGAGCATTGATATTTCAAGAGAATTCTCTCGAATTGCCTCACTGGCGGAACGAGGGGGGGAGAACGTGGGACATTTTTGTGTGCCTGCTTGTCTTATCCGGCGGCCTGTAGGCGGTCCGCCTGGATCGGATTTTTTCTGTTCAAATGGTCGAACGCGGAAGCTGCCAGACAGCGTTGCCGGGCTTTGCGGGTGTAGATACGGGCAGTCTTTGGATCGCTCCATCCGAACACGGCCATCAGCTGGTATTCGGTGGCTCCTGCCTCCGCGAGCACGGTTGCGGCCGCTTTTCTAAGTCCGTGGGAGGAGCACTCGAAAAGCTGGGCTCGATTGCACCAATCTCGCATTTTGTTGCCAAATCCGTTCGAACTGAACGGCTTGCCGTATTCGGTGACGACAAATGTCTTCTGGCTTGCGGGCACGAGCGCCAGCGCTTCCTTCAGCGCGGGAGACATCGGCAAGACCAACGTCTCCATTTTCGATCCCTTTTGGGGAACGAACACGATATTGTTGCCTTGGGCATTGGAAGGACCTAGCGCAACAAGATCGGACCTTCGGACACCCAGATTGTACAGGAGCTCGAACGCGAGGCGTGCCGTCGTGCCCAAGGGATATTCTGAGCGAAAAGTGGCAATTTCTGCTTCTGTCCAAGTGTGAAAGCCATCGGACTTGTTGAGCTTGGAGATTCCCTTTGCGGGATTTCGATTCAATGGATAACGGCGTTGGATCTCTTCGTCTTCCATAGCCCAGTGGAAGAGTGCCTTCAGACACTTGACGAGTTTGTCGGCCGCCGCTGGAGTTTTGAGACGCAGCATCTGACTGGCTTCCACGTCCGATTTTCGGAGTTTCTGAAATTCCAGATGGCCGACGTTCGCGCAGAAGCGACCTAAAACGCTGAATTTGTCGCGCTGCGTGGTCTTCTCGTGCTCTTGAAAGGTCTTTGATCGTTGATATCGCTGGAACAGCCAGCCAATCGTCCCTGGGCGCCATTCGGTCGCAGCCTTTGAAGGCTGCGGGTCGGTTTCTCCGGCGCGGACGCGATTGTATTCATCTGCGAAGGCCTGTGTGACGCTGCCATCGGCATCAAGATATGGCGATTGCATCCTGTATTTTCGGCGCGCGCCGGGCAGACGCCAGCTTGGCTTTTTCGAGATGGAGAGCTCGCTCTGGGCATTCCTGTTTGCTCTTCCCGCCTATGCCCTTACTCAGCTCTGGCTCCTCCAAGGCTTGGAGGGGCTTTTGGGAACTTGGAAGGCTCTTTCTATCCGCCGCGCTCGCAAGGCAGGTGATGAGCGCTGGGAATACGTCCTGCCGGAAAAACGCACGGAGACATAGGAGCAATCGGCTTCCTTTTCGCCCCAGAGTTTATCTGCAATCAACTTTTTGAATTGTTTTTCGACGTTTCTAGTTCGGTTGGGCTGGTTTTCGATAGTGGTGATTGATTTTCAATGTGAATGACATGTGCGTTGATTTTCGATATTATCTGTTTAAGTGGTGCTATTTTCGATGTTTGTGAGGAAAATTCGACCATTGAAACTGGAAAGTCTGACCCCACGGTTTTTCCTGGATGAGCCTCTTCCCGATGAGGCAAGCCTTGCAGGGTGGTCTGCACTCATCAGCAGTCTGGATATCCCCGCGCCAGTGCGATCGCCTGCCTGTGTCTCCTCAAGGCATGTGGGCGGCAACATGCGAAGGGAGGGTGTTTGGCAGATCTTCGACAAGCGCTATCTGCCGGACCAAACGCTGGAAGGTCATCTGAATTTTGCGCTTCGGCACGAGGACATCAATCTTCTTGTGTTGAGGCGTGTTTTTGATGCGGTTCCGCAAAGCTCGGTGGAAGCGATTGTCAGGGCCGCGCCGACTGGCTCTTTCTCGCGACGTTTATGGTTCTTCTTTGAGACGCTGACCGGGAGAAGGTTGGATCTTGAGGATGCGTCAAAGATCACAGCCATTCCGGCGCTTGATCCCAAGCGCTATTTCACCGGTAAGGAGCGGCTGTCTCAACGACACCGTGTGCGTGATAATCTTCTGGGTTCCGGGACCTTTTGTCCCATCATTCGGCGAACAGAAAAACTTGAGGCGCTCATCGCACTTGATCTGGCCGGGCTGGCGAAAGAAACAATCGGCAGGACAGGCGGTCATGTCATTGCAAGAGCTGCAAGCTTCATGCTGCTCGCCGATAGCCGAGCTAGCTTCGAGATCGAGGGAGAGCGGGCGCCGGTCAATCGTCTGGAGCGGTGGGGACGCGCTGTCCTGGAGGCGGGAAAACGTCCTCTAAATCAGACCGAAATCTACCGACTCCACCACATTTTGATTGGTGATGACCGTTTTACTCCGATTGGTTACCGGGAGCAGGGGGTCTTCCTTGGTGAGCGGGATGCGAACAATGATCCGATACCTGAGTTTATTGGCGCCCGCCCACAAGACCTTCCGGATCTGATGACGGGGCTGAACGAGTGCAATAACCGTTTGCGTATGTCTGATGTCGAAGACGTCGATCCTGTCTTGCAGGCTGCGGCCATTGCGTTCGGATTTGTTTATATCCATCCGCTGACAGACGGAAACGGCCGTCTGCATCGTTGTCTGGTGCATCATGTCCTCGCTGAACGGAAGTTCACGCCTCCGGGCATGGTTTTCCCCGTTTCTTCAGCCATGCTGGATCGCATTGACGAATATCGCGCAGTACTCCAAGGGCATTCAGGCCCGCTGATGCCGTTCATCGAATGGCGGGCGTTGCCAAACGGCAATGTTGAGGTCTTGAACGAAACCGCTGATCTCTATCGCTACTACGATTGTACGGCGGAAGCTGAGTTCCTGTACGAGTGCGTACAGCACACGGTCACCGAGGATCTGCCGCGTGAGATCGACTATCTCAAACGCCATGACGAAGCGATGCGTGGCATCATGAATGCCATAGAAATGCCGGACAGCATGGCGGATCAGATCATCCTGTTCATTCACCAGAACGATGGGAAGTTGCCGAAGCGGAGGCGCGACCGGGAACCGTTCTCGAAGCTCTCGGACGAGGAAATCTCGATACTGGAAGATATCGTGGGAGAGGCGTTCTTCGAAATCTGATGCAGCTCAGGACTTGTCTAGGGCTTCTGGAGGCTATCACAGAGATGGCTTGTTTGTGCGCCCATTTCAGTCGTTTGATGGGGCAGGGAAGGGCCCTGACCTGAGCCCCAAAAGCGGACAGTCCCTATGTAAGCCAATGGAATTTGAAAACAATGTGGGACTAGCTAAACTCGGCGCCCACGAAACCGACAGCAGGCCAATTGCATCAAGACAGGCACTGATATCGGCATCGTCGATAATCTTTGCCCGTGCGACTGCTCCTTCTGCCTGGACAAGCGCAATGCGAATCTCCGGCGCGATGTTATCCCCCGGTTTGACAAGAAACCGACCTTCGGAATCGCGATTTCCGCTGTAGGGTTCGTTCACTTGGGCAAGAAAATTGTAAACGTCTTCATGAGCTTAAAGTGCGAGCCCTGATATCAGCGTGCGCTTTGTCTGTGCAGCGCCTGAGTAGAAGAACATGGCGCTCAACAACCGCGAGAAAATCGCGGCAGCGCCTCTGACAATCGTCCAGGTCTTTGCCGACAACCAAAGCGGTCCATATTTTTTTAAGAGCTGTTTCACAGTCATCAGACTTCAGGTGAAAGAGTGAACAGCGGGATGCTAATGCGGCATCTCCACGACGGAAACACTCGGAATGCTCTTGCGAGCAAGCTCCACCAGGTGCGCATGGTGCGTGAAAATGATTGCCTGCCCGCTCCGTCCTATCTCGGCACAGAGATTCAATGCTGCAGATGCGCGGGTATCGTCGAAGGTTTCCATAATATCGTCGAGAACCATGGGGAGGGGGCCCGGATCGCGCGCGAAGCTGCGGTAACCGGCAAGGCGCAGGGCAAAATACAATTGGCCCATGGTTCCGGTAGACATGTTTTCCACCTTCACATGGTCGCCGCCGGGTTTGATGCCGACCAGCTTCTCGCCCTCGGTTTCGCTCCAGACCGCGACTTTTTCCCATTCCTTGGATGTCATCGTGACAAAGGCTTCTTCCACGTCCTTGAGCATTGCGCTACTTCGTTCGGCAGCCAGGCGCTTCAAGGCGCCTCGCGCTGCCAGGATACCGAGCCTTGCGACAGCCGCCTGCCTTGCACCGCTTCGCAACTCTTCGAGGATCGTGGCCTGTTCGGTGATCAGATCACTTTTGTCAGCCGTATGAAAAGCTTCCTCGTAGAGGCGTTCTTTTTCATTCCATTCCCTCAAAGCGGCATCTCGTGCCGTTTGCGCATCGTCAAGTTCTTGTTGCAGTTCGGCTTCTCGCGTTACATCGGGCAATCGCGTCAGCTCTTCGTCGAAGAGCGTACGATCCACGCCGTCGCGCGCCTGATTGCGGCTCGTGTCCGCACTGGCCCGGTCTTCGCGCAACTTGTCACGCTCGGCCAGAATCCCCACGCGCTCCGTTGGTGAAAGACCGTCACCGCCTTGCCCTTCAAACAGGTTTTCCAGCTGGCTTTGCGCTTCGTCTCGCGCGGTGAGCGCACGCTTTCGGTCTGTGACCTCTTTATCGAGAAGCTCAGCTTCTCGTTTTCTCAAACGATCCGCTTCAGCGGCTTTGGTTACACGCGCACGAGCGCGATTGATCACGGGAAGGGGGTCGTCTTTCGGATCGAAAGTCTCCCCGAGGATCTCCGCCAATCGTGCGGCGCTCTTTGCCAGGGTGGCAACGGCGCGTTCGAGAGCCTCAACACTTCCCGCCAGGCTTTTGTGATTGCTGTGAAGCTGTTGCAGCGTGCGCAGCTGCGGCAGCACTGTCTTTACGCCGGTGGCTGAGCGATCAGGAAGAGACAACGCCGAGGTCAGCGTTTCCAGTCGGCTCAAGGCTGCCTGATGATCTGTCTCGGCTTGGGTTTCGGCTTTTTCGTAGTCGGCAATACTGCGTTCTCCACGACGCCAGTTCTCCCATGTCTGACGGACGGTCTCTTGAAGTGTGAGAGCCTTGCCAACCCGCTCAGGAAGGTCACTTTCTTCACCTTTGATGTCGACAAGGCGGGCTGCGGCGAGCAGATCGCTAAAGGCTGCCTTGCGGCGCTTGGTGCGCTCTTCCAAGGCATTCTCCGCAATAGTGACATCTGTTGCGATCTCTGCCGCTGCCGTCAGGTCGATCAGTCTCGCAGCAAACGCAACCGGCCCCGTATCGGCGGGAAGGCCCAGGGTCGTCGCAAGTGACTCCGCCCGCTTCTTCAAGGCGTCGTGTTTCCCGGTCAGTGCTTCGAGTTTGTCTTTTACCGTATCACGTGCGGCTTTTGCGGTGCTTTCCTGTGCGCGCGAGTTTGCAAGCTGTTTTCGCGCCTCCGTGCCCATCAGATAGTTCGTTCGGGCACCATCATCAGCATACATGGCCTTCTCAAAACGCTCTGCCGTTTCGTCGGAGAGACTGCCACGATGGGATTGCCAGGCTGTATCACGCTGACGACGGGTTTCTTCCGTGGCTGCTGCGTCAATCGAATCCGGTGCGCTTTCGTCGGCTTCGCGTTTCGTGCGCGCAGCCTTGTATTCCGCTTCGCGACCTTCCAAATCTTCGGTGGCGGAAGCGATGTTGGCAGTCAGGGTGTTCCATTCCCTGAGAATTTCATCGAGACTTTCACGGGCAGGCAGGCCGTTCTCGATAAGTGTCTGCCAGGAGGCAGGCAGGCCGGACACCGCTTTTGCAAGCCGCGCGCGTTCCGATGCGAGGTTATGTTCAAGGCCTGACGCGTCTGACACTTTCTGCCATTCGTTAAACGCGATCAGCAGGTGGGACAGATCCTTCGGTTCGGTTGGGGCAACACCCAACTGATCGCGTGCGGTCTTCAACACGTTTGAAGCCGCTCGTAGCTCTCCTTTAGTTGTCTGACACGCCTGTACCGCATCTGCGAGTGTCTCCAGTTGTTCGGTCGTCAGGACCAAGGCCTCTGGAGGCCCGTCACTTACTGCCAACGCTGTCAGAAGCTGTTTTATCTGGCGTGCGGCGTCATCGCGCTCACCGGTGCGCTTTTCCAGATCCGATCTGGCCGTGTCCGCCCGGGAGGTGAGGGAAGCCCCATCGATCCTGATTTGATCCAGCTCTGCGAGTTCCGAAACGAGAAGTCCGGCAGCCGGGTCAGCCTCGTTTTCTGAAATGACCGCTTCATGGCGCGCAATTCTGTCATCGGCGCTTGCGATACTTTCTGCTTTCTCTGACAGGGTTGTCACGAGTGTGGCGACTTGCCCATCCGTGCCCTTCTTCAAACTCGGACCTTCCGGAAAACCGGCAAGAGACTCGTCGATTTTCCGAATTTCTTCTGATTTGTCGTACCAGGTCTGCGCCGCCGCTCCCGCTGCCTGTCGTTTTCTGGCCCGCGTAAGATCGGCGTCCGCCTGTTCGAATGCATTTTGCGCGGTCTCTTTGTCTTTCCGAAGGGTGCGTTCCCGATCCGGCGTGAGACGTTCCGTTCGCAGTGCCTGATTGATCTCTTTCAAGCGGTCCTTGCCGGTCTTTAGCGCTGTGCCTCGGCCGCCCTTTTTATGGAACTTGTCGGCGCTGGCCGTCATGTCTTCCATAGTTGCTGCCATGCTGGTCAGGCCCGACACACCTGCATGCAGAAGCTGGCCCAGGTCGCCTTTTGCCTGGGCAATCCGTTCACCGCCTTTGCGGAGGCCTTCGTCGTTCAGCGAAAACCTTTCGACATAGCCCTCCATGGATAGGCCATGGAGCGCACTCGAGAGGATGGCTTCGTCGACCGGGCGGTCCTGATGATCGAGCAGGGACTGGGTGCGTTTGCCATTGCGGCGCAAAACCGTCACATCGCGTCCCGGGATACCCAGCTCAGCTCCGACAAGGAGGTCATTGCGCTCAAACCTGAAAGCGTACGGATGGGTTCCTGCTTTCATACCGAAGAGAAGTTCCAGAAACCCGTTAAAGGCCGTGGATTTTCCCGATTCATTCGGTCCGTAGATTATGGTGACATCCGGGGTTCCGTCGGCAGGACGGGGGAGCACGATTTCGGCACCGTCAAAGCGGCCATAGCGAATGAGATCAAGCCGGTTCAGTCTCATTCCGCGGCTCCTGAGTGCAAAGACAGCGTGACTTCAGCGATGGCCTCTTCCAAAAGGTCATCCAAGGCGTCTTCAGATAATTCGTCGGCAATTTCACGGGGCAATGCGTTTCTGAGATCTTCGAGGATCTCTTTGGTGGCCAGCTGGAAGCCTGGTTCGGTGAACTCGGCCCGCATCAGGCGCACCAGGTCATCCGCCTTCGCTTCGACCTGCTGTTTAGGGGCTGCCACTTTGATTTTGTCGATAAATACTCGCTCGATGTTTTCGAGTAATTCGTTCGCAAGGGCTGTCAGCGTCTCAGCGGTATGATGGCCTGTGGTCACCTGCAGGCGCACCGCTGTGTGGTGTTCGTGATGCTGTGCCCCTTGGAGTGCAGACCGAAGCGCGCTCAACACCTCCTGAACATCTGAAGATTGACTGAGGTCCAGAGCGCATTCGGTGAATCTCAGATGTCCAACGTGATGCCGTTCGATATTCGGAGTGTCGTCATCAAGCTCGACAATCGCGACGGTGCCGCCGGTCCGTTCCCCGAAGTGGCGTGGCTGCGGAATGCCCGGCATGACAGCGAGAACTGGGCCTGATGCGCGCTCGAACGGCGCATGAATGTGGCCGAGGCACCAAAGGTCATAGCCATGCGCCAGCAGATCTTGCTCGGAGCAGGGAGCATAGGGATCGTGTCCCGGAGATCCATCAAGGGACGTGTGCATCAATCCGACGTTTTTCCGGCCAGTCACCGGCGCCGGGTAGTCGGGCAGGAAGCTTTTTGAGACATGCGCCGTGTCGAAAGAAAGTCCGTGGAACCACACGCCACCGATTTCCACGCTGGGCTTGTTCTTGTGCAGCAGATGAATATTCGGGCCTAGATTACCGTGGGCTCCGTGATCGAGAAGGGCATCGTGGTTGCCACGGATCAGTACTGTGGGAACACCCGCGTCAGCGGCGCGTGCCAACTGCGAGATCAGAAATGCCCGCGACTTCAGGTCCGGTTGGTCATTATCAAATATGTCGCCGGCGAGAACCAGAACTTCGACATTTTCCGATATGGCTAGATCGACAATGCGGATGAACGTATCCCCACTTGCCTGTTTCAGATGATCACCCAGATCCGGATTGCGCATCGCGGCCGAGCGGATCGGCGAACCCAGATGAATGTCGGCTGAAACGAGAATGCGCATAGATTTCAAATCTTCCTGAAAACGATCGATGTGAAAAAGTGAATCTGCATAAGGATCTGTCCGGAACCTACAAAATTGAAACCTGGCCATCCTGGAACAGACCGTGCGCGACCAGTTCTTTTTGGGCCGCTTCTGCGTCTCTCGAAAACATCAAGATCCTAAGGTTCACTTCCGCCCGTGAAAAACAGACATAAGCCAATTTTTGAGTGAGTTCTTTCTGCCGGTCGGTTGGATCGCCTGCGATGCCAGGGGTCAGAACTTTCGAAAAGCTGTAGATATTCCAAGCTGCTTCGATATCGTCGATCATGACCAACACGTTCTCATACTCTTCGCCTTTCGAGCCATGCTGCGTACTGAAAGGAGAATTTTCATCCAGAAAATCGATGTATTTTTCGAGTTCGCCAGCCTTCAGATTGAAGAATTCATCAGCCAGCCAATCGCCTTTTTCCCTTTGGTGATCCTCATCGCCGGAGTCATAAGCTTCGCGAGGAGCGCGAGCCAACTGACCTGCAAGGCGGTCCGAAATTGGATAAAGCGCGTTCGCGCTACAGTATTCCAGAATTTCTTTGACCGTATTGCCTTCCCATTTTTCCGCCAAAGCAGCGGCGTGTTTTGAGGCCTCTTCGAGCATCTGTTTGAGGGTTTTGCTCTTGTTCGCTCCAGTGTCGTCAAAAGCAGGGCTTATTCTTCGGAGTGTTTCAATCAGCTTCTTAGGATCGTTGTTGCGGGATGCATTAACCAAAGGAAAAATGCAGTCCACAAAGGGCTTGAGAAGGTAGTGCGTGCCGTCTTCATAGTCGGATTGTGATCTGGACGACGAATAATCACCTGTAAAGAGCTTGTGCAGGGTGACGAATCCGAGCCTCCGAGCGATCATTTGGCGTGCCAGAAAAAGGTTCTTTACAGGAGTGATATCGGTCCATCCCCATTGTTCGACGGCTTCCTCGAACTTCGCCGTTACTTCATCGAGTTGTTCAGCGGTATAGGTTTTCCGTGGACCGGTTGGGTCGGGAGCCTGCGCGACCGTAATCAAGACGCTGCCCTCAACATCGGCGTTCTTCCCACCCGCAACCTGCCTCAGATCGGTTCTGAAGTTGTTGAGAAGGTTGATCACGGAGGTCGAGCTACGAAAATTCTCTTCCTTCGGAATCTTTTCGGAGCCTTCTGGACCGGCAAAATCTCCGGCTCGCTTGTCGTAAATCTGCTGCATCGGATCGCCGAAATATCCGACGACGGGTAACCCTTCACCCGCGCAAACAGTGTTGAGAGCCTCTACGATCTGCGGGAATGTGTCTTGAGCTTCATCGACGAAGATATAGGGGTATTTGAACCCGAGGCCTTTGTGCAAAAGCGGTTTGTTTGTGATCAGATAGGCCGCGACGTCAATAACATCATCATGGTTCAGGACACATTTGGAATAGTCGCTGATAACGGTTTCTTCGTATGAAACTGGCGGCTTATTCGCGTTTAGCGCAGTAAGCTGGGCGGTCAGGCGCTCAAGGTCTTTCCTCGCTTTTTGAGCGGTCTGAGACGTCCCGCCGTTGTCTCTCTCGCGGGCCTTTCCCATATGCTGCGGGATGGTCGCATCACGAAGGGCCTCCCGAATAGCATCCTGAAAGCGCGCGATTTCTGCCCAAAGAAACCCGTGCAGAGTGGAAACGTAAAAAAGGTCATCGAAACCTAGACGCGACGAAATCACTCTGACCGCACGGTTTGTGTATGTGATACACACGACGCGCTGACCGTTTTTCCGAAGCTCGTTTCCACGGGACTTCTGAATTCCTTTCAGGGCTTCAACGAGCGATGTGGTCTTGCCTGACCCGGCGCCTGCGATAACCGAAAAAGAAACGTCCTTGGCGATGCACTCAGCAATTTTCGTATCGGCCTCAGTTGGCTTGAGTTTTGCTGTCATTCGCCGGCTCCCTGGTTTTGGGAGAGACGTGTCTCCAACCATTTTAGGCCTTCGGCGATGTAGTGGGGGACATTCCAGTCCTTGTTCTGTCCCGCATTAGCTTCTTCGTCCTCGCCTGCCGGTATTTCGAAGGCAAGGACATCCATGGCAAATTCGGTTTTTTTGAAAGTATCGCTTTTAATGCGTTGCCAGACGGCCTCCTGCAATTCGGCTCGACCATCCGGCAAGTCAATGCCGATACTGAGTCCATCGGCATGGAAGTGGTCGAGGTTTTCGTAGACAAAGGCTTCTTCAAGGGTTCTCCCGTGGAAGGTTTGGGGATTGCCCTGACGGTTAATTTCTACCGGCTTTTGATAAGCGACAAAACGCATCCCTTCAGCTTGCAGGCAATTGGCAAAGGTTTTGGCGGAGAGTGCGGCGACTCCAGTCTCTCCAAAGAAATATCCGAGAGTCGCATTCGACGAAACGGCTCGCGGATGGGTGGCGACGCAATTTGCCCGGTTTCTAGCGGGATCAACGGAGTCGATGTCGGTGATGACCAAATAGGGAATTTCGAGGAATTCCAACAATCCAGCGAAGCGCATCCCGTATGCTCCACCTACCTCCAGAACTGTCAGATACTTCTTGTTCAGTTCCTTCGCCGAAATGTCGATCATGCGCGGCAAAAGCAGTTTTTCAGCAGACCCCTCAACGAGTATGGCAGCATCGGAGAAGAACAGGTCGCAATGCGTAAGTCTCAGATATTTTTTGAGAAAAGAAAGAGCTTCCTCTGGCTCGATCACATCGTCGCCCAATTCGAGTGGCTCCGGTTGAAATTGCCGAAGGCTGTGCACGGTCGTTCCCTGATAGGTCACTCCCTCCTGTTCACTGTTGATCTGGCACCGGCGGAAGTAGCGGATTTTTGAGAAATCGACTGTGTCTAAGATGTGCGACGAATGGGTCGTAATTGTGAGCTGGGGCTTGCTTTCGCCTTCTGGCGCGTCGGCGGTGAGCACGTCCCACATCTGGCGAATGAACGTCTGCTGAACCTGAGCATGCAAATGCACTTCCGGTTCTTCAATAAAGATCATCTGGCAAAGCGGACGGTTGTCCTCGGTTGCGAGCCATTGCCGATAAAAATGATCGACCTGAATGGCCATGAACACCAGGTTCTTGAAACCCAATCCGTTATAGGCCTCGGGAAGCTCATGTCTGGTGCTGGCATCGACGTAGAAGAGTTCGGTATTACCGCGTAACGCGACCTCCGAACTTAGCGTGGAAACAACCTTCATCGCGCGGTCGTTGTCGGAGGGAAGGCCGAGACCTCCGATCATCGTCATTAGGGGTTTGAAGCGTTCGTCGTAGTGCTTGGTCAGATTTTCATTATTCTGTTCAATGACCGCGATAGCTTCTTCGGCCAGTTCCGGTTGCTCCAGGTTTCTCCGGTAATACGTCGCAAAGGCGTCTGACAGCCTGTTGCTCCTGGCGGCGTTTTCGTCGTCAATATTCCGCTGGGCATCAACGAAATCGACGCGCAGCAGAGAATTGAGAATCTTCTTGCCTTCTTGCGCGGAAAGTGGCGTTGCCACGAGTTCCTCCTCGAGCTTTTCCAGCGAAGACACCTTGATGCCGAAATACTTTTTCAAGTTGCCTTCCATTCCAAGGAAGAAGCTCAAGGGGCGCTTGCGGGTGCCATCTTCTTTTGTCGGGAAAGCTGCATCGTAATGCTTCCAGAGTTCTGCTGCGTCATCCGCGGCGAACGCGCAGCGCATCCCGATTTCCGAGAAATCAGCGGAAAGGCTCGTTGCTAGGGCAAAGACTCGACCGAACGCAATTGAGTCCGGATCGATGTGAAACCAGAGATCAAGTTCTATTTGAGGTAGGCTGGTTTCGTTCCCGGGAGCGTAGGCGTCAATAGAGGCAATTGCGAGAATGGAGAAGTCATGAATTTTGAATTCCCGGTTCCCGAGAAAACTGCGAATGGCAGCCGTCGCAGAAGTCTTGCCGCTGTTGTTCGGGCCGACAAAAACAGTTTCTTTTCTTTCGAAATCAACGGAAACATCATTTAGACGCCGAAAGTGCCGAATGGATATACTACCTAGGCGCATCCAATCCCCCATAAGTTGCGCACATGATAGCAATTATTAATTGTGTTCGGGAAGGTGAATTCGTCGCCGGTTGACACAAAACTTATGCTTGCAAAGGCGTTAATTTCACCAAGCTGACAAAAGCAAGACAACGGCGTCACCCATCCAACCCCACTTCATGAGGCGGGGATTGTCCACCGGGGAAGGGGCTGTCCAATGCACCGCTCCCTAGGTGTAGAATTTCGGGCGGACCGAACCATGGCAAAGAGGGATGTCTCCTTATTTGCATTCGTCGCCATGAAGCTGCCAGTCCGCAGTCGGCCCCATTTCGGTCATCCCTTCGAATGCTAGCTCTTTCTCGCGGTCTCAAATCCACAAGCCCTTACCCTAACACTAGGACATCAGCCGCCTTCCCACTCCTGTAATGCCCGCCAAAACGCCTCCACCGCAGCGTCCTTCATCGCTGTCTCCGGCAGCAGCGGCACGAACCATCCTCCGCGTTTGTTGAGATGCCCGATCCCCTGCGTTTTCAGATAGCGCGCGAACCGAGTGCGGGCATCGTCCAGGATGAGGTGGGCGGAGCTGCAAGGATCCGGAATAGGCTTGAGCCGCAACGCTGCAATTGCGGCGTCGATCCCGGCGGCCTGCGCCTCGGCGTAGATCATGGCGAGTTCCTCGGCAGTCGGTGTGTCAGGCATATCGAAGTTCCGAGATGGATCGAAGATTGAAGCGCTCCCGAAGCACGATCGGGAGCGCTATTTCGCAGCGACAACTAGCTCGCGCGATTGTTTTCGGGTGGTTTGAATCTCAACCTGGGCTCGAACGCGAAGTGGTCCTCTGGATTGAGGAACATCACCGGCACATTTAGGCTGTTGAGACGGAAGTTGTCGTGGAAGGTGGCTCGCGCGGAGAAGCGCACGTCATCCTTTGTCTTCAGCAAGCACCTGAGCGAGCCATCCATCTGCCAAATGCCAGCAGTTAGCCAGACGGATGTGAGTGACTTGGGCATGTTTTCATAAGGGTAATCCTCAACGTTGATCCCAAGCTCTTTGGCCTGGGTTTGGCTGAAGGTCGAGGGCTTCGGCTTGAAGCAGTCCGGGATATCGATCATGGGGTGTTCCTTCATCGTTCGAGGGTGGGAGTGCGCCGGATCAGCGGCTTTAGCAGCTGGTCGGCGCGGGGTTGCAGGCCTTTAGATCGTTGAGGGCCTGGATGAGGACGGGGGATGGTCCGTTGGCGGCCGGCTGCATGAGCCAGTCGGCCAAGGCTTCGTTGAAGTGTGTCTGTGCAGCGATGGAATTGCCGAGCGAGGCTTCGAGCGATGTGAGCCGTTCGCTCAGCAAGGCCGTCGAGCGTTGCTCCAAATCGGCGAGCTGTTGCGAGGTTTGTTCGAAGGCCGCGTTCAAGCGCTCGACCAAGCTCAGCAGCTCGCGCTCCAGCGGCGTCAGCCGCTGACTGTCGGGATGGGGCATGCGGGGTTCTCTCTTCGGGGGGAATCATCTGTTCTGGCCGCAGACGAAGCTCGTCGGCGTGCTCCGGCAACGGGTGATGTTGCCGGTCTGCGTATCGATCAGCAGATAGGGGTGGCTGGGATCGATCCCGGCCGGGGCGCTCTGGCCCGGTATGATCGGCAGGCTTTGCACCCACAGCCAACTGCCTGCGAGCGTCAGGGCGCTGGAGAGGAGGATCGTCGCGGCCAATGTCACCGGCCGCCAGCGGATGATCCGGCGCGCGGCGTTGAGCTGCATCTTTGCCGTGCTCAGCTCCGCGTCGAGGTTCTGCCGCAGCTTCGCGTGATGGGTTCGGATATCGGCTTTGGTTGTAGCGAGCGCGTCGTCGAATGTGGTCCTGATAGCGCTCTCGAAGCTCTTCGAGGCTTCGCCCAGCAAGGCGGCTTGATCTCTTTGCTGCGCCTGCATCTGATCGCTGAGGCGCGCGCTCAAGGGTTTGCTCTCGTGTCCAGTCTGCATGGAAGATGTGTCCCTTCAGGCGCCAGCGGGCGCCCGTATCCGGATCGGCAACGGTGAGGGTGGTCTTGGCCTGCCGGGGCAGGCTGAAGCCCGCTGAGGTCAACGCCTCGACCATGCTGGCGCGGTCATGGATGCTGCCGGCGACGATCAGATCCTCGATCCAGCTCTGGATCGCCTCGCGACCTTGGGCGCGCTCCTGTTGTTCGCAGAGCTTCCCGCTGTCACGCATGCGGGCGGGATCTTGCGGATCGGCCCAGCCATGCTGCTTGTTGAGCATGTCCCTGAGCGCATCCATGGTCCGCTCGTAGCCGGGCGGTGCGATGTTGAGGCTCTTGCCCGAGGTGAGCTCCATGCGCGGGGTGCAGAAGTGCAGTTCCACCCGGCCCTCATGGGTGTGGCGCACCCAGAGGATGTCCCTCTGGCCCGGCTCCAGCCCGGCAAAGGCCACTGCCTCGAAGGCCTCCATCACCTGGGCCTGTTGTGCCTCGCTCGGATCGTCATCCGCATCGAAGCTGATGACACCGGCGCGGTAGGTCCATTTGTGAGGATTGGCGTCGATCAGCAGACGAGTGCGCTCCGGGTCTCCGCCAAGCACCTCCGGCAGAGGATCGCGGGTCTTGGTCAGGACGCGCCCCGCCTCGTCACGCATGAGATTGCGGCTACCGTCATAGGCGAGCACCGTTTCGGCGATGAGATAGTCGACGGGGGCTGCGCCGCCGCCCTGGCCATTGCGGAAGAGCTTAATCAGCATCGCGCGACTCTCCGGTCGTGCCCTCGGTCGCCGTATGAGCGGCAAGGAGCACTCCAAGCTGCCGATCGAGACTGACGAGGCTTGCCGCGATCTCAAGCGCATCGAGCTGGCGCATGGCGCCTGCGACCCGTGCGGTGTTCATGGCGCGGGCGATCTGGTTGAGGTTCGCGCCAAGTCGGCTGAGTCCCGCGATCAGGGTCGGATCGGCCTTCGGCGCGGGGCGGCGGCGCGAGAGCTTGATCAAGCCGAGGGAGCCACGCAGCAGCTCCGACATGCTGAGGCCGGAGCTCTCCGCGCAGAGCTTCAGGCGCCTCTTCTCTTCTGTCGTACAGCGCAGCACGACGGTCTCCGAGAGACCGGGGCGAGCTGCTTTGGTGGGGTTCGAAGGGGAGGCTTGCCACCCCTCGCAAGGCCCCGTGTCGTATGACATGGGTCGCCTTGCTCTCTGCCGCTGAAGCCCGGTCATGCGGCACCTCTTGCGAGGTTCTTCCGCAGCATCCGCACGGCGCTCTCACGCCCCATCGCGGAGGCTGCGACCAAGCCTCGGAAGGCTGCCTCCGGTCTGGCTCTCAGGGCATATCGATCACCGCTCTCCCGCTTGGCGTTGCGATCGATGATGGTGATGAGACAGGCGGCTTGCTTGCGTCCCAGACGATGACAGGCCTCGGCCCAATGCAGCCGGTCGATGCCGAGTGACGACAGGAAAAGAGAAGCGGTCTCAATGATAGCCGGCCAGCCGGGGCGGTCCTGGCATTCGGCAAAATCTCTGAACTCAGGTGAAGCGGCTTCGAGCACATCTCCAGCCGTTACGGCCTGGTGCTTCTGGCCCGCCTCAGCGCTACAGGTTTTGGAATTAGATTCAGGGTTTGTATTTGGGCGGACGGTTTTGTCCGCCCCGGCAGGTGTTTCTGTCCGGCCCGCGAAGGTGGACAGAAGCCGTTTGAGGCGCTCGATCGCGTCACGCAACCCATCGAGCTTGAGTATCCGCGAGATCCGGCCTTGTGGGATGATCTCCAACGCATCAAGCAAAAGTCCCGGCGCGCCGATTTGCTTGACCTGCGTCCAGAGGTCCTTGAGCCGTTCGCGCAAGGCGCACGCCGCTCTGCGATCCTGGTCCTTCTGCGCCAACGCCTCCAAGAGCTCCGGCACCTTGTGGTCGATCAACGGCTGAAGGTTGAGACCGAAGGCCCGCAAAATGGGGCCTTCGTTGCCTGCCGTCCGTTTGCCGCACCGCGGCTGGAAACGCCCACTGGTGCGGATCAGGAACCCGGCTCGCTCTAGTTCCTCCACCGCGCGACGTACCACGCGGGGATCGACATCGAGGTCTCGTGCGATGGTCTCCGTCTTCGCCCAGACCGCACAGATGCGATCGGGCTGAAGATCGTCGGGATCGCGGATGAGGCGGATGCAGTAGCGCAGCACCCGAAGCCGATTGCCCTTCAGCCCGAACCCGGCTCCGGTCCGCTCAATCAGATCCAGAAGCTCTCCGCGCGAGGAGATGCCGGAAAGGCCGCCATGCGAAAGAACACCGCTCATGATGCGGCTCCCGGATGAGCAAAATCATGGGCTGTGCACGCGCCGGGAACGGCTATCTGTAGGTATGGGTTCGGCTTGCGAAGTGGGACAGAGGCATTTGTAAGCCATTGAAAACTATAGGGAGGCCGTTTTGTCCCGCTCTGATCTAACCTATTGAAATCATTTGTCTTCGGTGGGCCTGCCGGGCCCACCATTTCTCTTCTGATCCATTGATTTTTCGGGAGAGTTTCCTCGGGCTGTCTCACTGGCTGAACGAGAGGAGAAAAACAGGGCATTTCGCGGACCTGCCTATCTTGCGGGTCGGCTTGTAGGCTATCTGCCTGTACCGGTTCATTTTATTCAAATGGTCGAACGCACAAGCGTATCGGACGCGATGTACTGATACTCAAACCGGACCATTGTGGTGGGGAACGGGCAGTTCCGATCCATTTTGTTACAGGTGCCACGGCACGGCAGCAGTCGCCTGCTCAGGTTCGCGGGCAGATACAAAACTGCGGTCGGAGTTACGATGTTGCGCCAAGTGGGAGGCGGGCGTTGGAGAACGGTGAACGGCTGCGCGGCACGCATGTAGCTGCTGGACCCGGGAAGCCGCATGAAATAATTGACTAGATTGCCATGCGGCGAGATGTCGCAAAATATGAACTTTGTCCACTGTCGAAAGTTTTGATTGTCTGGTTGCCGTATCGGTAGCTTGAAACGGTCCTCGATGAAGCGCCGTATCTGTGTCCGCTCAAACCGGGCCTCGCATTTGCCTCGCTGTCTCGATGGCTGAATCCCGCCAGAGCCTGCCGCCTGCAGGGGCTGCCGGAAAGTGTGAGGAGAACCAACATGAAACGAGGAATAGTCAGCGAGATGGTCGCCGAAGGTCTCGGCACGTTCATTCTCGTCCTCTTTGGCGTCGGATCCGTCGCCGTATCGGTCTGGACGGGAGGTCTTAGTCTCTGGCCGGTTTCGATGATGTTCGCCCTGGGTGTTGCCTTCGGCGTCTATGTGTCTGCCAAGGTGACCGGCGGTCACATCAATCCGGCAGTCACCATCACCATGGCGGTGTTCATGGGCTTCCCGTGGTCCAAGGTCACTCCCTACATCATTGCACAATTCATCGGCGCCATGCTGGCTGCTGCGGCCATATACTGGTTCTATGCAGATATCATCGGGGTCTTCGAGGCAGGCAAGGAAATCGTGCGCGGTCAGCCCGGTAGTCAGCTCTCGGCGATGGGGTTCGGAACCTATGCACCCAACCCGGCGTTCTTCGGCACAACGGCGGAAGCCTTCGCGCAGGTATCGCTGACGAAATGGTTCCTGTCGGAGGCCTTCACTACCGCCATTCTGGTCTTCGGTGTGCTCTATCTGACCGATCCCCACAATACCGCTGCGCCGGCTGCGAATCTCGTCCCATTCTTCATCGGCCTGCTCGTTGCAGCGCTTGTCGCTTATGAGGCTCCGATTTCGATGACCGCCATGAACCCGGCACGCGATCTGGGTCCCCGGATCATGTCGTACTTCTTTGGCTGGGGGGAAATGGCATTACCCGGTCCCCGCGGCGGCTGGTGGATCCCCACCGCTTCCACGATCATTGGTGGTCTCGCAAGCGGCGCGTTCTATCGCGGCATTTATCAGTCCGTGTTCAAGGCATACGACACGGAAGAAACCGCGGAGCAGGAGAAGGCATGATGAAATGGCTTATCAACAATCCCGAAGACGTTGTCGTTGGGCAACTCAAGGGATCAGGTGCGGCCCATTCCGAAATCGAGGCTCATATCGATCAGACTTTCGTGAATGTGGCGGGCGGCGTGAAGAAACGCGTAGCCGTTATCCCTTCGTGCGACCGGATGCCGCGTAACGGGGTTTTGCTCAACGTGGCGAGTTGTGGTGGGCTCATCCTTGTCTCTGCAATTGCTTCGCGGGTCGAGCCCATTGTCCGGCGCGGTGCGATTGCGAGCCCACTGACGCCTTGATCTCATGCTGCGGGCAGGCGACGGTCCGTGAGGGGATCTGAATGGTACGAGGGTTGTACGAACCGTCGAGAAGCGATGGGGCCGGAAGGTCTGCGCACGGGTCGTCATGCTCGGATCATCCGGCTTTGCAAGGCGTGGTGGGCGGAGAGGAATGCCGCACCAACTGCTCCTTTTCATCGGTCGGACGATTTGGGGTCGGCAGATCCCGTGATCGTCGCCTCTTTCGAGGCAGTTCAGGGAGTTTTCGGGAGGACGGCGCGCGGCTTCGAATGGCGGAAGAGCGCCGGTTTTCCAATTTCTGGCTGGGACGAAAGCCAATGGCCCGGCTGCAAGGGCGGCGAGGTTCTCCTCGCCTTTCGGAGATCGACGACGGATGCGTCGCCGATCCGATCCAATGTGGCAACTTCCGGTGTATGCATTAAAACAACTGCACGCACCGGCGTCTGAGCAGGAGAAGACCAGATGAAAAAACTCATCAACAATGCCGAGGACGTTGTCGTCGAGCAACTCAAGGGATTCGGCGCGGCCCATCCCGAAATCGAGGTTCATATCGATCCGACCTTCGTGAATGTGGCCGGCGGCGTGAAGGATCGCGTGGCCGTCATGTCGGGCGGCGGATCGGGTCATGAGCCGCTGCACGGCGGGTTCGTGGGCGTCGGCATGCTGGATGCGGCCTGCCCGGGCCCCGTCTTCACCTCGCCCACGCCCGACCAGATGTATGAGGCGGGCAAGGCGATCGACGGCGGCAAGGGCATTCTTCAGATCGTGAAGAACTACACCGGCGACGTGCTGAACTTCCAGATGGCCGCCGACATGCTGCGCGACGAGGGCATCGAAGTTCGCAACATCATCATCGATGACGACGTGGCGTTGAAGGATTCGCTCTACACCGCCGGACGCCGCGGCCTCGGCACGACGGTGTTTGCGGAAAAGATCTGCGGCGCGGCCTCGCTGGAAGGCTATGACCTCGACCGGCTTGCCGCCCTTTGCAAGAAGGTCAATGTCAACGGCAAGAGCATGGGCATGGCGCTCACCCCTTGCATGACCCCGCAAAACGGCACGCCGAGCTTCGAACTGGCGGAAGACGAAATCGAGATCGGCATCGGCATTCATGGCGAGCCCGGCGTGGAGCGCACCAAGATCAAGACCGCAGACGAAACGGCGGAGATCCTGACGCGCCATATCCTCGAGGACGAGGCCTATACGCGGAAGCTTTCCGAATGGGACCCGGCGTCGGGCGACTGGGTGGATGTCGAACTTGCCGACATCACCTTCGCGAAGGGCGACGAGGTGATCGCGCTGGTCAACGGTATGGGCGGCACGCCGGTTTCGGAGCTTTACACCATCTATGGCAAGCTCGCGGAACTGACTGAAGCGGCCGGTATCAAGATCGTGCGCAATCTTGTCGGCAACTACATCACATCGCTGGAAATGGCGGGCGTTTCGATCACGCTTTTGAAGGTCGATGAGGAGCTTCTCAGGCTCTACGACGCTCCCGTCAACACGCCCGCGCTGCGTTGGGGGTGCTGAAAATGGCGGATGCGCTCACCTGTGACATCGTCCGGAACTGGATCGGCAAGACCGCCGAAGTGATGGCGGAAAATCGCGCCTATCTGACGGAACTCGATTCCGCGATCGGCGATGCTGATCACGGCAACAACATGGATCGCGGCTACAAGGCTGTCATCGAGAAGCTGCCTGACGGCGATGACGTGGGAGCGCTTTTGAAGGCGGTGTCGATGGCCTTGATCTCCAAGGTCGGCGGCGCCGCCGGACCTCTCTACGGAACAATGTTCCTGCAGGCCTCCAAACCGCTTATGGGCAAGTCAGAGATCGGTTTCGATGAACTGGCGCAGTTCTTCGACGATGCGGTCGCGGGCGTGAAGATGCGCGGCAAGGCGGATGTCGGCATGAAGACCATGCTGGATGCACTGGTCCCGGCGGCGGAAGCTTTCCGTGCGGCGGGCTCCGTTTCCGACGGTCTGGAGGCGGCTGTTGCGGCTTCCGAAAAAGGCATGAAGGACACGATCCCGATGATCGCCACCAAGGGCCGCGCGAGCTATCTCGGCGAGCGCTCCCGCGATCATCAGGACCCCGGCGCCACGTCCAGCTACCTGATCATCAAGGCCTTGCGCGATGCTGCGAGCGAGGCCGCCTGATGATTGGGATCGTGATCGTCTCGCATAGCCAGCAGCTTGCCGACGGTCTCAAGGAACTGGCAGACACGATGAGCATGGAACCCGTGCCCATCGTGTCGGCTGGTGGCATTGACGACCCCGACAGCCCGCTGGGAACGGATGCGATCCGCATCCTGGATGCAATCAACGAAGTGATGAACGACGACGGCGTTCTCGTTTTCTTCGATCTGGGGTCGGCCAAGCTCAACGCGGAAATGGCGCTCGATCTGCTCGACGACGAGGCGCGCGAAAAGGTGCGCATCTGCGAAGCCCCATTGGTGGAAGGCGTGCTCAATGCCGCCGTGCAGGCGGCGGCAGGGCAGAGCATGGACGTGGCTATTGCGGAAGCCCGCGCCACGGCCCGCGCCTTTATCGACGATATGCCGGAGGATATTTCGGTAGAAGCGGCGGCGGGCGCACTGGAAGGGCTCGTCTCGCGCGAGTTCCGTATCCGCACCGTCCACGGCCTTCATGCCCGGCCCGCCGCCCAGTTCGTCCAGACCGCAAGCCGTTTCGACGGACCGGTCTATCTCGCCAATCTCACCCGCAACAGGCCACCCGCAAACGCCAAGAGCATCAACGGTGTGATGCTGTCGGAAGTCGGCGGAAACGACGTCATCCGTCTGTCGGCTGAAGAGGCTGTAGCCGGGGAACTCTTTGCGGCCATCGACGATCTCGTGACGGCCAATTTCGGCGAGGCGGAACGCGCGCCCGACGTGGAAGCGACGCCCGAGCCGGAACCTGTCGAAGCGACCGTAACCGAGCCGGTGACCGGCGGCGTTCTGGAAGGCGCAAGGATCGCGCGCGGCTTTGCACACGGCCCGATCCGCCAGATCCGCCGCGCGCTGCCGGACATGGTGGAGGCAAAGTCCGTCTCCGATGCCAAGGTCGAGCTTTCGCGGTTCCGTGCCGCGCTTCAAGCTGCTGAAGCCGAGCTTTCCGCAGCCCTTGCGGCCAAAGGCCAGGCGATTGCCGATTATGACCGCAAGATTTTCGACGCCCATATCGCCTTCCTGCACGATCCGGCTCTGATCGAGCCGGTGGAGACGGCGATTTCGGCCCGCAAGGTGGTGGCCCAAGCGCCGTGGCGCGATGCGGTCGATGAGCTTTCCGCCTCCTATCGCAGGCTTGGCGATCCGATCCTGAAGGCGCGCGGGGAGGACGTCATCGACGTCGGTCTGCGCGTGTTGGGTCATCTGACGGGCGCCAACGGCGAGACGGGGGGCGATGCGCCCGCCATTCTGGCCTTTGACGAGTTGCGGCCATCCGATGTGCTGACGCTTGAGCGCGACAAGGTTCTGGGCATCGTTGCCGCCTATGGCGGGGCGACATCCCATGCGGGCATTCTCGCAAGCGGCTTGCCGATGCCTGTGGTCTTCGGGCTTGGAACAGGTCTGCTCTCCATTGCGGAAGGAACCGAATGCCTGCTCGACGGCGGCAAGGCGGAACTGACCGTTGCGCCCGATGCCACGCTCCTTGAAGAGATGGAGCAGGCGCGGGCCGCGCTTGAGGCGCGCCGCGCGAAGGCTCAGGCCATCAGGCACGATCCGGCTGTCACCGTCGATGGCGAAAAGGTGCGTGCCGCAGCCAATCTCGCCTCGCTGGAAGAACTGGCCTCGGTTGTCGACAGCGGTGCGGAGGAGGTCGGGCTGCTTCGCACCGAATTCCTGTTCATGCGCCGGGAAAGCGCGCCGGACGAGGATGAGCAGTACGCCATCTACAGGCAGATGGTGGAGGGTCTGAAAGGCAGGCCGCTCACCGTGCGCACCGTCGATATCGGCGGTGACAAGCCCGTCGCCTATATGGATCGCCCGTCGGAGGAAAACCCCAATCTCGGCTGGCGCGGCATCCGCTATTCGCTGGATGTGCCCGATCTCTTCGAAACGCAACTGGCGGCGATCCTGCGGGCGAGCGCGCACGGGCCCGTGCGGATCATGTTCCCGCTCGTTGCAAGCGTGGAAGAGGTTCAGGCTGGCAAGGCCGCGGTTGAACGGGCCATGGCGGGTCTGACCGCGCGAGGCGAGGCCTTCGATGCGGGCATCGAGGTCGGCATCATGATCGAGGTTCCGGCGGCGGCCGAAATCGCGGATCGGCTTGCTTCGCTGGTCGATTTCTTCTCCATCGGCACCAACGATCTGACGCAATACGTGATGGCGGCGGATCGGGCGAATCCCAAGGTTCAGGGTCTGTGCGATCCCTTCCATCCGGCGGTGCTGGCGATGATCGCCAGATCCATCCGGGCGGCGAAGGAGGCCGGGATCTGGATCGGCATGTGCGGGGCGATGGCGGGAGACCCGAAGGCGGTTCCCATCCTGCTGGGGCTCGGGCTTGACGAATTCAGCATGTCCGCATCGGATGTGGCGGAATTCAAGCTGACGCTCAAGGGGCTCGGCCGGGCTGCGTGCGAGGCGCTGGCCGTGCGCGCGCTGGAGCAGGAAAGCGCTGCTGCGGTACGTGGGCTTGCGGTTGGGGCTGCCTGAGCGGAGGCGAGTTGGTTTTCGTGGGTGTGGCCCATCCCGAAACCGGGCAAGGATGACGGAAAGGCGGAGGGGGGCACAAGGCCCCGCCCCCTGTCAGTCCGTCTTATTTCATGACCTCGGTCCAGACAGCGGTGTAGAGCTTCTGCACGTCCGGCGGGCAGGTCGGCAGGAACTGGCCTGCATCGGCAAGTTCGGCCGGGACCACGATTTCCGGCGCGGTGCGCATCTCTTCCGGCATGAAGGCTTCAGAACCGTCGATGCCGTTCGCATAGCCTGCGAAGCTGGAGATCATGGCGGCGTTTTCCGGATCCATGATGAAGTTCAGGAACAGCTTTGCGTTCTCCACGTTCTTGGCGTCGGCAAGGATTGCGGCGGAATCCATCCACACCGGGTAGCCTTCCTGCGGGTAGCCATAGGCCACGTCCGGGTTCCGTTTGCGCACGCGGTAGGAGGAGCCGTTCCAGTTGACGGACGCGACGACGTCGTTGTTCGACATCTTTTCCGTCATGCCGTAGTCCATCGACAGCCACTTGGTCTTGGCCTCGACCAGCAGGTCGCGGACTTTCTTCAGAACCGTCTTGTCATTGGTGCAGACACCGCCGTCCACATACCAGACGGCCATGGCGATCACGTCCGACATTTCCGGCACGACGTTGACCTTGCCGATCAGCTCTTCCGGCGGATCGAGGAAGATGGCGGAGGTGTTGATGTTGCCGGAATAGACGCTCTTGTTGACCGCGACGCCCGTGGTGCCCCACTGCCAGGGCGCGGAGTAGTGACGGCCCGGATCCCACGGCACATCCTTCCAGCGCGCGCTGACGTGCTTGAAGTTCTCCATCTGGTCGGGGCGCGATTCCAGCAGCAGACCCTTTTCCGCGAAGATCGGCACGTAGTTGGCCGAAGGCACCACGATGTCGAAACCGTGGCCGCCGGCGGCGACCTTGGTGAGCGCGGTGGAGTTGGAGTCATAGTCGGTGACCGTGACCTTCACCGAGTAGGTTTCCTCGAACTTCTTGATCAGCTCGGGGTTGGTGTAGTTGCCCCAGTTGTAGATGTTCAGCTCGCCCTCGGCGTGGGCGAGGCCGGTTGCGGCCAGCAGGGCGCCTGCGGCGAAAAGCAATTTCGATGCTTTCATGATTGGGTCTCCTCTTCAGGTGGCTCGTCTCAGGATTTGGCGCTTCGTTTTCTGGTCAGGATGAAGAACAGGGTCAGCAGCAAAATGGTGATGCCAAGCAGCACGGTAGAGATGGCGTTGACCTCCGGCGTGATGGAGCGGCGCAACTGGCCCAGCATGTAGGTGGGAAGCGTGTCTTGACCGGCGGTCTTCACGAATTCGGTGATGATCACGTCGTCGAGCGAGATGACGAAGGCGAGCATGGCGCCCGCCACGATGCCCGGTGCCATGAGCGGCAGGGTCACACGTTTGAAGGTTCGCCAGGGCGTCGCGTAGAGATCGGCGGCCGCCACTTCCAGGGTGGTGTCCATGCCCTCAAGTCTGGCCCGGATGGGCAGATAGGCGAAGGGCACGCAGAAGGCGGCATGGGCGATGACCAGATAGGCAAGGCCGGAATAGCCGGTGGCGATGCGGATCATGGAAAAGAAGATCAGCAGCGCCACGGCGGTGACGATTTCGGGCACCATCAGCGGCTGGTTGATCAGCATATAGATCGCGGTCCGGCCCCGGAAATTTCCCGAATGGGTGGTGCCCAGCGCGGCCAGCGTGGCGACGGTCGTTGCGATGACGGAAGCGAGCGTCGCGATGGCCACGGAGCGGATGGTCGCCTCCTGCACCGTATCGTTCTGCCAGGCAGCGACGTACCAGTGCCATGAGAGGCCTTCCCACAGCGCGATGGAGTTGCCCTTGTTGAAGGAGAAGACCACGAGCACGAGGATCGGGGCGTAGAGCGCCGCGAAGGAGAAGAGTGCGATTGTCGTGAAGCCCGGCATGTCGCGCACGGAGAAGCCGCGTTTTTTTGCGCCCGGCGTGGGTTTCTGGATGTCAGTCATGGGTCTTCTCCCGCGACATGGTGCGCACGTAGAAGATCAGGCCCACGGCGACGATCAGCAGGAGCAGCATGGACAGCGAGGCGCCGAGCGGCCAGTTGCGGCCCTGTCCGAACTGCAATTCGATGAAGCTGCCGATCATCATGTGCTTGCCGCCGCCGAGCACGCGGGGCGTCACATATGCGCCGAGCGAGGGCATGAAGACGAGGATGGAGCCAGCGACGATGCCGGGCTTCACCAGCGGCAGGATCACCTTGCGCAGCACCTTCCAGCGGTTGGCATAGAGGTCGTACCCCGCCTCCACGAGGCGGAAGTCGAAACGTTCCAGCGCGGCGTAGAGCGGCAGCACCATCAGCGGCAGATAGACATAGGCCATGCCGATGAGGACGGCGGTGTCGGTGTAGAGGATCTGGATCGGCTCGCTGATCAGCCCGAGTTTCATCAGTGCCGTGTTGATGAGGCCGTTGTTGCGGATCACTTCCATGATGGCGAAGGTGCGAATGAGCAGGTTCGTCCAGAAGGGAATGGTGATGAGGAACAGCCACATGTTGCGTTGGGAGGCCTCGCGGGTGGCGATGAAATAGGCGGTGGGGAAACCCAGTAGGAAGGTGATGAGCGTTGTCAGCACCGACAGGGTCACCGAGCGCCAGAAGATCGACAGATGAGCATCGGCAAGGCCGAGCGTGCCGTCGAAGATGTCGACGGAAAAGAGGATGCTGATCCACGCATCGAGCGTGGGTTCCCATTTCACGCCGCTGTAGTCGCCGGGCGTCAGGAAGGAATAAACCAGCACGATCACCAGCGGGCCGGAGGCCGCGAAGATCAGGAGGGCGAGCGCCGGGATCGACAAAAGCCAGCTGCGCCGTGTCTGCCGGGCCTGCGCCCGGGCTTCGTCGGTCAGCGGTTCGTGTGTTGGGCCGGGAACGCTCATGGCGTGTCGTCCATCACGCGGGCCGCGCCTTCGGCAAAGCGAATGCCGACCCTTTCTCCCTGTTCGCGCGTTGCCTGCCCCTCCCGCGTGGCGGGCTGGCGCACGACGACGGTCTCTCCGTTTTCAAGCTGCAGGTGTGTGTGGGTGTCGGTGCCGAAATAGACGGTCTCGGTCACCGTGCCGGAAATCGTGCCCGGCGCGTTCTCGGGCAGGAGTTCGATATGTTCCGGGCGTATGGCCACCGTCACTGCGCCGCTTTTGGGGGCGTGGGCGGGCAGAAATGCCTCGACCTCCGTGCCGCCCGGCATGACGACGCGTGCGCGCTCGCCGTCGGCCTGGGAAATGATGGCGTCGAGGAAATTCGATTCCCCGATGAAGCCCGCCACGAAGCGGTTGGACGGCGTGTCGTAGATCTCGTGCGGGGAGCCAACCTGCAGCGGCTTGCCCGCATTCATGACCGCGATGCGGTCCGACATGGTCAGCGCCTCTTCCTGATCGTGGGTGACGAAGACGAAAGTGATGCCGGTTTCCACCTGCAGCCGTTTCAGCTCGCGCTGCATTTCCTTGCGCAGTTTCAGGTCGAGTGCGGAAAGCGGTTCGTCGAGAAGCAGCACCTTGGGATGCGGGGCGAGCGCGCGGGCAAGCGCCACGCGTTGCTGCTGGCCGCCGGAAATCGCGCCGGTCTTGCGGTTGGCCATGGGCTCCATTCGCACCATGGCCAGCATTTCCTCAACCGTCCTGGAAATCTCCGCCTTGGGCCGGTCCAGCATCTCAAGCCCGAAGGCGATGTTCTGGGCGACGGTGAGGTGAGGAAAGAGCGCGTAGCTTTGAAAGACGGTGTTGATGGAGCGGCGGTAGGGCGGCTCGTCGGAAATGTCCTTGCCGTAGAGCATGAGGCGGCCCGACGTCGCCGTCTCGAAGCCTGCGATCAGGCGCAAGAGGGTGGTCTTGCCGCAGCCCGACGGACCCAGCAGCGTGAAGAACTCGTTTTCGCCTATCACGAGCGAGACGTCGTCAAGGGCTCTGACCTCTCCGTAGCCCGATCCGAAGATCTTGGAGAGGTTTTGCGTTTCAATCGCCGGGTTCGCTGCCACGAGACAATCTGGATGGGAAGGCAGGCGGGCCGTGCGTGCGGGTGGACGAAGCTGACCGATGGGAAGTCAGCACCCCGTTCCGAGGGGCCTGAATAAACGGGAGACGGGACCTACGGCAATTCACGCGCAACCTGAAATGCTCTCCGATCCACCTTTCTTCTATCTGGATATTCGATGGTCTTCATACGCGCCCGCTGCCCGGCGGGGTGCATGACATCATAGGGACTTTTGAGGAGACTAGGATAATCCCGTAGCGGCTGGCCAGCCCAATATTGCGACCGTACACGCTCAAACTTCAGGCATGGCCCAGAAACCGGAAAACGGGCGGTGCGAATCTTCGCGGCCCGCGTTTTCCGGTTGGAAGGGGCGGGGTTTCATGGCGCCCACATGCAATGCGTTTGTGCCCGGCATGCGTCATGATCCATTGCACGCAACCGGAAGCCGGGCGGGGCGCTGCTGCCTGATTTTCCGGCAGCAGCGGTCTTTTCATCCGTTTTGACGGCTAGCCGTTGGGGTGAATGAAGGGCCAGGGCGGCACTTCGTCGGCCGGATCGACCGGAACCTCGATGAGTGCCGGAGCGTCCGCAACGAGCGCCTCTTCGAGCACGCGGAGCAGTTCCTCCGGGGAGGTAACCCGGTGGCCGGTGATGCCGAAGGCTTTCGCCAGTTCCATGAAGTCCGGGTTTTCCAGTCGCGAGGCGATGTCGCGTCCCTCGTAACCCGTCTGCTGGTCGCGCAGCACGTTGCCATAGGCCCCGTTGTTGAAGACGACCGTCACCACGCCGAGGCCGTATTGCTTCGCGGTTGCAAGCTCCTGAACGCCGAAGAGCAGGCCGCCGTCGCCGGTGATAGAGACGACCGGGCGGTCGGGATTGGCGGCCTTGGCGCCCAGCGCGGTCATGAAGCCGAAGCCGAGCGTACCCTGATAGCCGCTGGAGATGTAGCTGCGCGGACGCAGGACCGGGAAGGCGAAATAGGAGGTGAAGCCTGCCTGACAGAGTTCCTCCACGAAGATGCCTTCCAGCGGCAGCGCCTCGCGGATCGCGTGCAGATAATCGACATGCGGCTTCACGCGCGTGATTTCGGTTGCCGCACTGAGCTTGGCGGTCGCCACCGCGTCGGGGACCGGGCGGGGTGTGTGCCCGGCATGGTCGAGCGCCTTCAGGAGCGCTTCGCTGGCCTCTTCCGCGTCTGCGACAATGGCAATGTCGGGCTTGAGCCGGTTCATCTCGACCGGATCGATATCGATGCGGATGAGATCAGGCGGGCCCTCCGGCTCGTCGGTCAGCTTGCCCATGCCCGCCCAGCGCATGTAGGGCATTTCCAGCCGCGAGCCGATGCCGATCAGCAGATCCGTCTGCGACCAGTAGCGATAGGCGGCATAGGAGGAAACTCCGAGGGGGTGGTCTTCCGGCATGATGCCCCGGCCGGAACGCAGGGCGGCGACCGGCGCGCCGATCTCCTCCGCCAGAGCGCGCACGGCAGCCGCCGCATGCTGGGCGCCGCCGCCGACCATGATCATCGGGTTGCGGGCCTCGCTGATCCGGCTCACCGCGTGGGCGATTGCTTCGGGCAGCGGTGGCACTGGATCGTCGGGGCGGGCAGGGCTGAGCGGGCGGACATGTTCCGACGTTGCCATCGTGTCCCACGCCATTTCCACCGCTACGGGGCCGGGCCTGCCCGACAGCATCTGTCGAAATGCTTCGTTGATGATGCGCGGAGCATCGGCGGGGCGTTCGATACGGGCCGCCCATTTGACGACGGAGCGGACTGTTGCGAGCTGGTCGGGCAGTTCGTGCAGGTGTCCGCGGCCGCGCCCGATGAAGGGGGTGGGCACCTGACCCGTCACCATCAGTACGGGGGCATTGCAGCCTGCGGCGGTGCAAAGTGCGGCCATGGTGTTGAGGACGCCGGGACCCGGCACCACGGAGAAGACGCCGGGCCTGCCGGTCGACCGGGCGTGGCCGAAAGCCATGTAGGCGCAGGCCTGTTCATGGCGGGCGCCGATGGTGCGGATGCGGTCGCTTTCGGCATGCAACGCATCGAACAGCGGATACATCTGCGCGCCGGGCAGGCCGTAAAGCGTATCGATCCCGTTGGCGATCAGGGCGGAGACGATGGCCTCGCCTCCGCTCATGATGCGCCCGTCATTGGCAGTGCTCACGTTCGCGTCTCCCTGAAAATGTCTCAGGGCATAGTGATCATGAGCCGGGCCGGTTCGTCAAAGGCCCTGAGGGTTCGTTTTGTCGCGGTGCGCATTGCGCAGGGGCAGCTTCGCATTTGCCATTCGGTATTCGCGGCAGGTTTATGGCCGCGATGCGGTCGTGACACTGGCAGGCAAAGCCGCGCAGGAGCTGCCTGTCGAGAACCGAGATCGTTCCACGGGAATAGCGGATTGCGCCGCTCTTGAGCAGTTGCGAGCACACGGTGCTGACGGTGGCACGCCTCAGGCCCAGAATGTGGGAGAGGGTTTCCTGAGTGAGCAGAAACTCCGAACCTTCCATGCGTTCATCGGCGTGAAGCAGCCAGCGACTGACCCGCTGGGTGGCTGAATGGAGGCTGTTGCAGGCCACCAGTTCCATCAGTTGTCCGATCAAGGCGCGGGAATAGAGCAACAGCACTTTTCGCACGCAGGCGAAGTTGTTCAAGGCTTCGTCCAGATCCTGAATTCGAATGAACGAGGCGTAGCCACCGATCTGCACCACGGCATGACCGAGAGCCATGTTGCCGCCCAGCAAGGCAGTGAACCCTGTGAAGCCCTCTTCTCCGATCGACACTTTTTCCACCGAATAACCGTCTTCCTGCTCGGCCAGAACCGAGATGATCCCGCGATGGGGGAAAATGGTGTGTTCGAAGGGGTGGTTCGCCCGATACAGGATCTCTCCCATGACCAGTTCGCGGATGGTCATGCGCTCGGCCAGAAATGCCTGCGCCTCGGGACGCATGGCCCGCAATACGCGATTGACGATAGGCATTGGAGCGCAATCTGACATGCGCGGTATGTTACGTGGAAAACACTTGGCCGGACAAGCTGAGGAAGGTGCTACACCACCAAAACTGGTGGATGTTATATAAGTACGTTTTCGTACATAGAAAAATCAGGTACAAGAATCTGATAGATTAATATCCTGTCCTGCGAAGATTCGTAATGGCCGGTCAGGAATACGTTGCGGGGGGAAGCCCGGTCTGTTGGTAATCCCGTCTTTCGAAGTGCCGGGGGACGAGGCTGGATAATGCGTAACTCGTTGTGGTGCAGAAACAGCGGGCTTTTGGATCTCCTCCGTCATGAAGTGCAGGGCGCGTCTGGCGATCCTTGCGGGTAACGAAAACGGGTTTCACGTGCCGTGAATTCGAATCAGGGAGACGACGGGAAGAGCGAGTTGCTGATGCAGCTCGATGCAGCGCGTGTGCAGCTTGAGCAAGAGCAGCAGCGCAGCGGCGATCTGGAAGCCCTTCTCGGCGATATTGCGGAGACGCTAGGCGATCCCGTCGTCGCCTTTGACGCCAATGAACGTTTGCTGATCTGCAATCCCGCCTTCCGGAGCGCTTTTCCGATTACCTGCACGGCGCTTGATCGCAATACGACCTTCGAGACCTTGTTGCGTCGCGCGGTGGACGCGGGCGAGGTCGTGCCTCCGTCGCCCGATAGCGAGGCTGCAAAGGACAGCGCTGCGCAAGGCGACTGGAAAGAGACCTGGATCCGCCAGAGACTGAAGATGCATCGTTCCTATGGCGGGATCTGGACCCAGAAGATGGGCGACGGGCGCTGGCTGCGTTGGCGTGAAAGATGCCACATGTCCGGCAACACGGTTGGGGTTGCAACGGATGTTTCCGCGCTCAAGGAAGCGCAGAGCCAGATTCACAACAAGGCGGAACGCGATCCCCTGACGGGCCTGCTGAACCGCACGGTGCTGCTGGACCGGCTGCAGATGCAGATCGATCTGCATCAAAACAGCGGCGGCGCGGGCGCGCTGGTTTTGCTGGATCTGGTGAAGCTCAAGGAAATCAACGATCGGCTGGGACATGCGACGGGCGACGAGTTCCTGATCGAGGTTGCGCGTCGGCTCAAGGCGGTCTTGCGTTTTGGCGACGATGTGTTGCGACTGGGCGGCGACGAGTTCGCCTTGATCCTTTCCGGAGTCCGTGACCGCGAGACGCTGGAACTTGTTCTGCAAAGGGTGAAAACACTGCTTGGCGAGCCGATGGCGCTCAAGGGCGATATCTTGCGGCCGACCGCGTCCATGGGGGTCTGTCTCTTTCCCGAACACGGCGCGGATGCGGCGGATCTGATGAAATTCGCCGATAATGCCCTCTATCTTGCGCGCCAGCAGGGGGGCGAGCGGCTGTGTTTCTTCAGCGCCAATCTGCGAGACGGTCTGCAACGTCGCGGAGATCTTGTGGAGGCCTTGCGCGCGGCGCTCGAACAGGGGCGGATCGATGTGGCGCTGCAGCCGCAATTCGCAATTGCCGACGGCGCCCACACGGGCTTTGAGGTGTTGGCACGGTGGACGCATGAGGGGTGCGACGTGCCGCCGACCGATTTCATTCCCGTGGCGGAGGAAATAGGTCTGATCGTGCCGCTGGGTCAGGCTGTGCTGGAGAGTTCGCTTGCGATCCTGAGGGACATGCTGGATGCCGGATTGCAGCCGGGCATCGTCGCTGTCAACGCGGCGGCGGCTCAGCTCAAGCATCCCGGCTTCGCTGATCAGGTTACCCAGCTGCTGCGGCAATATGACATTCCTGCCTATATGCTGGAAATCGAGATCACCGAGAACGTTCTGCTGGATCGGCTGTCCGTACAAGTGGAGCGGTGTCTCCACAGTCTCAAGGAGCTGGGCGTTGCCATTGCGCTCGACGATTTCGGGACCGGCCATGCGTCGTTGTCGCATTTGAAGCGGGTGCCGGTGGACCGGCTGAAGATCGACCGTTCGTTCGTTTCCGGGATCGGCGAGCGACCCGACGACGAGGTGATCGTTCGTACGGTGGTGAACCTTGCCCACAGTCTTGGCAAGAGCGTGGTGGCGGAAGGGGTGGAGAGCGAAGCTCATCGCGCCTTCCTCAGCGAACTTGGCTGCGATGTGGGGCAAGGCTACCTCGTCTCGCGGCCGTTGCGTCGCTTGGAGGCGCAGGTCTATCTGGCGAATATCGGCTCGCCGGTTCAAAACACCTTTGCCTGATCCTGTTGATCCCTTGATCCCTGGTTGTCCTATCGGATGCGGGCCAGCAGACTTTTGTCCGGATAACAGGTGGGGGGCAGCCCGTTGCGCTCCTGCCAGAGGCCGATGGCGGTGCGTGTCTTGAACCCGACCAGACCGTCCGCCCCGCCGACGTCGTAACCGGCCGTCTCCAGACGTTCCTGCATCTTCTGCACCGCCCGGCGCGAAAAATCGCCCGGATCGCGCCAGCCGGCCACCAACGGCTTGTTGGTGTAGGCCAGCCGGTCCCCCAAGTGGCCGATGAAGAGGGCGTAGGCGTCGGATTCGTTATAGGCCTTCAGCACGAAGAAGTTGGGCGTTGAGATGAAGGCGGGACCGTAGCGCCCGGCGGGCATCAGCAGGAAGCCGGTCTGCCCGGTCTCGTGGGCGGGAAAGGGGCGGCCGGAAATGCGCTGCGCACCGGCCGCGATCCATGCGCTGATCGGGCGGCCCTGTTCCGGGCCCTCCTGCTTGCAGGAAATGGCGGGGGGTATCTTTGCCTCAAAACCCCAGTCGCGGCCCGTTTTCCAGCCATGCTGCTTCAGGTAGTTGGCGATGGAGGCTAGCGTATCGGGCACCGAGTTCCAGATGTCGCGCTTGCCGTCGCCGTCGAAGTCGACCGCGTAACGCAGGAACTTGGAGGGAAGGAATTGCGGCCCGCCAAGTGCGCCCGCCCAGGAACTGCGCAGGGCTGCGCCGGGGAAGTGGTCCTCTTCCAGAATGACGAGCGCGGCGAGGGTTTCCTCCTCGAAGATCTGCTTGCGTCTGCCCATGAATGCCTGCGTGGCAAGAACCTCCAGCGCATTGTGGGGCAGGCTTGCGCGCGAATAGCCGGTCTCGCGGCCCCATATGGCGACGACGATATGCGCGGGCACGCCGTAGCGGGCCTCGATGCGGGAAAGCGTGTCCTTCCAGCGGACCATCCGCTCGCGCCCCAGGGCTACGAGGGTGTTGAGGTTTCCTTCGGAGAAATAGCGTGCGGGCGAGCGGAACTCCGACTGGCGCTGCCGGGTCGGCGCAATCTCGGGCGCGCCGGGCGGTGTGAGGTCGGGCAGTTTCCATTGCAGGCGGAGCGCGCGGGTCGCGTTTCGGAAGGTGGCGCGCGAGACGTTTCGCGCCGCAGCCTTGGGCCACAGATCGTGCTCGATCCACGTGTGAAACGCCCGTTCCACGGCGGGCTTGTTTACACCGGCCTGCGCCGACGTGGCGAAACTTAGCGTTAGCAGGACAAGCGCCCCCGTCAGGACGAAGGTGAGTTGGCGGGGCATCATCGTCTTCTTCCTCCTGCGGGAACCTCGACCGATATTGCGCGCATCGTGTCTGGCTTGCGTGTCGGTTTGCGCCCAGCATAGGCGAGGTCGGCGGGCATCAAAACAGTTGGTCGCCCGGCTCGACCGGAGATCGCGGGTGCCGGGTCGCGCCGTTTGTATTATCGAGAGATTTGTCGATGAAATAAATTCCTCTAATTGTAGGTATTATACCTGGTATGCTTAGGGGAGGTGTGTGGTCGCATAAGTGTAAAAAACTAACAATCGCTCGTTAATTCAATCTTATGCAGCGATTCCTTTGTTAAATATGCAAATCGCAACTTCGCTGATCAATCGAATTAACCGATTTTTAGGGGCAAACTTACGATAAAGTTGCCTGTAAAACTTGGTTTTCGGTTTGGTTTTAAAGGAATATTTGGCCCGGCTGCATGCGCCGTCGAGGTCCTGTCGGAGGTTCGATGTCCAACGTTACGCTTGGTGAGCGGCTTGAGTTTCTTCAGATCGAAGCAGGTGATCTCGCCGTTGTTCAGCAGGTCTGGGCGCTGATCCAGCCAGAGATCGACGATATCATGCGGACCTTTTATGCCCATCTGTCGGGGTTCGATCAGATATCGCACCTTGCGAGGGGGCAGTCGGAGCGCCTGAGCGAGGCGCAGAAGCGCCATTGGTCACGGCTGTTCTCCGGCCGTCTCGATGACGAATATGTTCAAAGCTCCCGCCGCATCGGGCTGGCGCACGTCAAGATCGGGCTGGAACCCAACTGGTATATCGGCGGCTATGCCTTCATCTCCAACCGGCTGGTTGCCGCGATCGGCCGCAAGCACCGGTTTTCCGCCACCAAGGCGGCGAAGATCATCGCCTCGATGAACAAGATCGTCATGCTCGACATGGATATGGCGATCTCCACCTATCATGATGTGATGATCGAGCAGGCCAACAGACGCGAGGATTCCATCAAGGCGGCGGTGCGCGAGTTCGATGTGGTGATGAACAAGGCGAGCCTGTCGCTGGGCGAGGCTTCCTCGGTTCTCGGAACTACAGCAGGCGGGCTTATGGAGGCTGCGGGGGAGACCAACAGCCGCGTGACGCTGATGGAAGAAAACGCCTCGGAGACCTCGGACGGTGTCCAGTCGAGTGCTGCGGCCACGGAGGAAATGACTGCCTCAATCAGCGAAATCGGGCGTCAGGCGACGCGCTCGCGCGATGTGGCGCGCACGGCTGTGGAAGGCGCGCAGCGAACGAACGTCTCCATCCAGACGCTGGCGGAAGTGACGGAGACCATCGGTTCCGTGATCAGCCTGATTTCGGACGTTGCGGAACAGACCAATCTTCTGGCCCTCAACGCCACCATCGAGGCGGCGCGCGCAGGCGAGGCGGGCAGGGGCTTTGCGGTCGTGGCTGCGGAGGTCAAGGAACTTGCCGGGCAGACGACGAAGGCGACGGAGGAGATCACCGAGCAGATCGCCAACATCCAGCGCGCATCGCGCCAGTCGGTGGAAGACATCGAGATGATTACCCAGACCATCGATCAGGTTTCCGAAATCGCCACGGCCATCGCGTCTGCGGTGGAAGAACAGACCGCGGCGACCCGCGAAATTGCCAACAACGTGCAGACGGCGGCGCGCAACACCGCGACCGTATCGAACGAGATGGCGCATATCCGGTCGAAGACGGAAACGACGCAAACCTCAGCCGAAAGCATCGCGGACATGGCGTCGGGGCTCAAGGCGCAGTCGGACCAGATGGGGCGCGATGTAAAAGCGTTTTTCGAAAAGGTGCTGTCTGCCTGATCCAGGGGGGGGCACCAACAGATACGAAAACGGCCGGTGGATCGCTCCACCGGCCGTTTTCGTATCCTATTTCTCTGCTCTCCCCGAGCGGGAGAGGCGGGCCCTGTCATGGGGCCGATCTTGTCCCGTTCAGCAGTTCTTCTGCCTGTGGGGGCCGAGATCGATCTGGCACTCGTTGGTCACCGCTCCGGCAACCGCACCGGCCGCAGCGCCGATGGCGGCTCCGGCGAGAATGGGAGTGCCTGCCACCACGGCGACGCCGAAGCCTGCTGCGGTGCCGATACCCGCACCGGAAACGGCGCGCTGGGTCGGGGTTGATCCGCAACCGGCAAGGCTGCCTGCGACCGCGAGTATGACGAGGAATTTCGCGCAGGTGCGCATTGGGCCTAACTCCTTACTAATATGGACCGCCGGGTCTCAGCGGGGGGAGAGGTTCATGACCCTATGGGCATGTCAGCCGACATCCGATCAGGGTGAAGCAAGTGTTTAAATTTTCGGTAAAATCCACGCTTCCGCATGTCCGGAAGCCCGCAGATCGGCGGTGTCGCAGGGGCAGGCAGGGCGTCAACGCACCGCTTGATACGATGTCGAAAACCACGCCGGCCATTGCCCCGGGGCGCTGGTTCGCGTATTGAGGCCGCCAACAGCTATTTCCCTGATTTCACGGATACGGAGCACCGCCCAGCCCATGGCGCGCCAGTTCATTTATCACATGCACGGACTGTCCAAGTCCTATGACGGGGGCAAGAAGGTCCTCGACAACATTCACCTGTCCTTCTACCCGGACGCCAAGATCGGCATTCTGGGCCCGAACGGTGCGGGTAAATCGACCCTGCTGAAGATCATGGCGGGCCTCGACAAGGACTATACCGGCGAGGCCTGGGCCGCCGAGGGTGCGAAGGTCGGCTACCTGCCGCAGGAGCCGCAGCTCGATCCGACCAAGACCGTCATGGAAAACGTGATGGAAGGCGTGGCCCACAAGCAGGCCAAGATCGACCGTTACAACGAACTGATGATGAACTACTCGGACGAGACCGCCGAGGAGGCCGCATCGCTTCAGGACGAGATCGACGCAGGCGACCTGTGGAACCTGGAGAGCCAGGTGGAGATGGCGATGGAGGCCCTGCGCTGCCCGCCGTCGGACGCCGATGTCACGAACCTTTCCGGTGGTGAGCGCCGCCGCGTGGCGCTGTGCCAGCTTCTGCTGTCCGAACCCGACCTCTTGCTGCTCGACGAACCGACCAACCATCTGGACGCCGAAACCGTCCACTGGCTGGAGCGTCACCTGCGCGAGTTCAAGGGTTCCGTCCTGATCATCACCCACGACCGCTACTTCCTCGACAATGTCACGGGCTGGATTCTCGAGCTCGACCGCGGCCACGGCATTCCCTACGAGGGCAACTACTCCGTCTATCTGGAGAAGAAGGCCAAGCGTATGGAGCAGGAAGGCCGCGAAGACATGGCCCGCAACCGCGCCCTGTCGCGCGAGCGCGAGTGGATGGGCATGAGCCCCAAGGGTCGCCAGACCAAGTCCAAGGCGCGTATCAAGGCCTATGAAGACCTGCTGTCGGCGCAGGAGGAACGTCTGCCGTCCATCGAGCAGATCCTTATCCCGGTGGGCGAGCGTCTCGGCGCCAACGTCATCGATGTGGAGCATGTCTCCAAGGGCTTCGAGGACCGCCTGCTGATCGACGATCTCTCCTTCAAGCTGCCGCGCGGCGGCATTGTCGGCGTGATCGGCCCGAACGGTGCCGGTAAGTCCACGCTGTTCAAGATGCTCACGGGTCAGGAAAAGCCGGATCAGGGCACCGTCACCGTGGGCGACAGCGTGCACATGGGCTATGTGGACCAGTCGCGCGATACGCTCGACCCGAACAAGACCGTGTGGGAAGAGATTTCCGGCGGGGCGGAGGTGATCTACCTCGACAAGAAGGAAATCAACTCGCGCGCCTATTGCTCGTCCTTCAACTTCAAGGGCCCGGCCCAGCAGGCGAAGGTGGGCAACCTCTCGGGCGGTCAGCGCAACCGCGTGCATCTGGCGAAGGTCCTGAAGACCGGCTCCAACGTTCTCCTGCTCGATGAGCCGACCAACGACCTCGACACCGAGACGCTGGCGGCGCTGGAAGACGCGCTGGAAAACTACGCCGGTTGCGCCGTTATCATCTCGCACGATCGTATGTTCCTCGACCGCATGGCCACGCACATGCTGGCATTCGAGGGCGACAGCCACGTGGAGTGGTTCGAGGGCAACTTCGAGGATTACGAGAAGGACAAGGTCCGCCGCCTCGGCGCGCATGCCGCCGATCCGCGCCGCATCAAGTACAAGCCGCTGACGCGGTAAGTCGCGGCGTCGAAAGGCGCGAGATTACGAGAATTCAGGACGGCGGCTCACGGAAGTGGGCCGCCGTTTTTGTTTGGGGGTGGGGCGGGCGAAGCGACTGCGTTCTGCACCGTTGCTGGCCAGTAAATGAGCCCGTGCAATCACCTCTCCCATTGGGAGAGGTCGGCGCGCGTGCGCCGGGTGAGGGGGGAGATATCACCGTATCCCCGAGAGCCCGACACCCCTTACCTCTGCCTCGCCCCTAATGTTGAGGAAGATCGCACTCCATAGGGGAGAGGCAGGACGTGGGCCATGCGTTTGAATAGGTCTGGGCAAAGCGCACCCTGTTGGTCGGTCTTTGGGTGCCGTCCCGAGTCTGCGGTCTATGTTGTCGAAAATGCAAAATTGTGGCTAGAGAGTAGGTGTCCATAGAATTATTCTCTATCATTACGCAGGTGTAATTTGCATTGTGTTGAGCGATTGGGAGATCAAAATGCAGGGGGAAAATTTTACAGCAAAAGTCATTGTAATATAATATTCAGTGTAAATATGTTTGGGGAATATAAATTCATTCTTCGATGATTCATGTTCAAATTAATGGGGAGCAGAATGAGAGATAAGGTTGAGCAATTTGACGATGAGACAATAAGAGAACTATTTGGGACTGATACGGCTGAAGACGAAGATCCCGCCCGTCTAAAGGAGTACTTTTTTAGAAATAAGAGTTATCAAAATATTCGTTCGAATTTACCTCTTAGGATCTTGGTGGGGCATAAGGGGATAGGGAAAAGCGCTCTTTTGAGGATGTCGCATATTGAAGATAAGGAGGCAGGTATCCTTTCATTATGGATTCAGCCAAATGACTTAATTCTAGAAAATTCACTAAATAAAACATTTCTTGAGAAAATAGATGGATATAAAAAGCTACTGCTTGAGGCGATTTATAAAAAAGCTATATCAACTTTAAAAATAGATACGGAAAACTCCTTTGTAAATTATCTTCAGGATGCTGGTAGAAATATTATCTCATCATTAGTAAGCAAGGTTATTTCAGCGTCTGGTGCTAATGTTGACGAGGAGACTAAGCGACTGCAAGAGCTATTTGTACATGGTGGGGAAATAAGGATATACATTGATGATATAGATCGTGGATGGAAGGCTTCTGAAGAAGATATTAATAATATTTCTGCGTTGGTGAATGCCGCTAGGGATTTGACTAATGAAGATCAGCGACTGAAAATAAGGATTGGCCTCAGAAGTGATGCGTATTATCTGTATAGAACGTCAGACGAAAGCACAGATAAGGTTGAAGGCAACGTGGTGAGGCTCTCTTGGACGCGCCATGATGTTATTACAGTCATGGCACTTCGAGTTGCTAGTTATTTTGGGAAGATTATAGATGTCGAGACTATATATAAGCTTAGTCAAAAGGAGTTAGCAAAAGAAATACACCCGGTATTGGAGGGTAGATTTTCTGTCGGTAAGGGTCATTGGGAGGGGGCTCCTATACATATAGTGTTACTTTCTCTTAATAGGAATCGACCTAGGGATCTTGTGAAACTATTAACCTCAGCTGCGAAAGAGGCCTATAAGAATAATAATATTAAAATACTTTCGAGTGATCTTGAAGGTGTATTTTCTGATTATTCTCATGGAAGAATTACGGATTTGTGTTTGGAATTTAAGTCAGAGGTTCCTGAAATTGAAAAACTACTTTATAACATGAAGCCATCTGGAAAGAGCCAGCAGGCGAAAGAAAAAAGGTGGGTTTATACAGGAGATGAGCTCTTAACAAAAATCAAAAACATACAACAAAACCATAATATATCCTTTAGGAATAAAACAATTCCGACGCCGAAAGCAATCGCGGAGTTTTTATATAAAATAGATTTCATAATTGCCCGACATGAAAATGAAAAAGGACAAACAGTCTGGACTCATTTCGATCAAAACAGGATGCTTCAGAGTCAGTTCGTTGATTTTGGTTACAAATGGGAGGTTCATCCGGCTTATCGTTGGGCCTTGCAGCCAAAGAATGTTAATGAGATTATGGAGAGTATAGAGGGCTAATAAAATATATTAATGCGTTATTGATGCTATATTGGGCTGCTTGATTGTGGGTTTGACAATGGAAATTGGAAGTGGGTTCGCCCCGACTTTCGATGCATGGTGGCGATAGTTATCCACACGCCACTCCCGACGCCCAAGCCCACTGAAAGTTATACCCGCCTAACCACCCCGTCACATCCACCGCCTCGCCGATGAAATGGAGCCCCGGCACGTCGCGGGCTTCCATGGTCTTGCCGTCGAGGGCTCTGGTGTCCACGCCGCCGAGCGTCACTTCCGCCGTGCGGTAGCCCTCCGTGCCGACGGGTTTCACCGTCCAGGCGTTCACGGCATTCGCGATTTCGCGCAGGGCCTTGTCGGACAGCGCGCCGAGTTGGGCGTTTGCGGCCGTGCGGGTGGCGATGGCCTGGGCGAGGCTCTTGGGCAGGATCGTCGCAAGCGCCGTCTGGACGGCCTGTTTGCCCGACTGGCTGCGCGCCGCGCGTAAACGTTCGAACACATCCGTGCCCGGAGCCATGTCCAGCGTGATGGCGTCGCCCTCGCGCCAGTAGGACGAGATCTGCAGGATCGCAGGGCCGGAAAGGCCGCGGTGGGTGAAGAGGACCGCCTCGTCGAAATGCCGCTTGCCGCAGGATACCCGCGCATCGATGGCGACGCCCGACAGCGCCTTCGTCTGCTCCAGAAAGCCCGGCTCGAAGGTCAGCGGCACGAGGGCGGGGCGGGGCTCGATGACGGGGATGGCGAATTTCTTTGCGACCTCAAAGGCAAAACCGCTGGCGCCCATTTTGGGGATCGACTTGCCCCCCGTGGCAATGACCAGCGAGGAACAGGCGATGCGCTCCTCGCCCGCGACCAGCGTGAAGCCGCCCGCTGCCGCATCCGCGCTGCGCTCGATATCGCGGGCGGTCGTTGAAAGCCGCAGTTCCACGCCCGCCTCGCGCATCTCGGCCAGGAACATGTCGACGATCTGCGTGGCGGGGCCGTCGCAGAAAAGCTGGCCGAGGGTCTTTTCGTGCCATGCGATGCCGTGGGCTTCGATCTTCGCGATGAAATCCTGCGGCGTGTAACGTTTCAGGGCGGAGACGCAGAAGCGCGGATTGGCGGAGAGGTAGCCGCCGGTGCCTTGCGTGATGCCGTCATTGGCGTAGAGGTTGGTGAAGTTGCAGCGCCCCCCGCCGGAAATGCGGATCTTCTCGCCCGGCTTCTTGCCGTGCTCGATCACCAGCACCCGGCGTCCGTGCCTGCCCGCCTCCACCGCGCACATCATGCCCGCGGCGCCTGCCCCGATAATCACCACGTCGTAACGCTTCATTGCGTGCTCTTCTTCTGCTCGGTGCCTGTGCGTGCGGCTTGCCTTATCCGCTGTCCGCGTAGCAGAGGAGGCGCGTCAGGTCACGCGGGCTCTTCGCCCTCAAGGTCGATCTTCTTCGAGCATCCCCAGTCGGCCAGCACCTCCTCCATGTCGCCGACGACGAAGAAGCGGGCGGCATCGGGCTCGTATCCGTCAGCCAGCAGGGTGTCGTAATCGGTATGGGCATGGCGCACGCGCGAGGTGGTGGCAAGCCACAGGGCGGTGGAAGGGGGGAGGTGGCGCAGGTGCCCAGCCAGTGCGTGCTCGAAGATGATTTCCGCATCGGCCATGGGGGCGCTCGGGATGGTTGCACGAAGCAGGCGTCGAATAGTCTGCTGTCGTTTTGTGCCGCGTGCCATGAAATAGACTTTCTACAGTTCTAAAGGTTGTGCGTCTTCACTTCCGGGTTGCGTTTGCGGTGCGTGGGTGTTGCTTGCCTGCGACGTGAGCGCCTTTGCGTAAGTGGGGGGCTTGCGTTGGGCGGCGACGGTGGCCAAACTGACCGGACAACCGGGGTGGATCTGAGCGTTGCCGCCATTAGCGGCGCGCAGTGGGTGTTTTTGTATTTCTTCCCAACTGTGGAGGCAGAACACCATCCCGCGCAAGCTTGCCGGCGGGGGTAGAGAGCGCTCCCGTACGGCGCAAATGCAAGGAAGACAATACATTTCCAGAAGTGCCCGAAATGGGAACAGGGGACGATATGGCCATAGCTGGCGCAGAGACGAGCACTGAGAACGCGAACGCACAGGCGGACCGTCCTTCCACGGCAGGCGCTGCGCAGGAGGCGCGGCCCGATATCTTCCACTTCGTCATGATCAAGCCCACCCATTACGATGATCAGGGCTATCCGATCCAGTGGCTCAGATCCGCTATTCCTTCCAATACGCTCGCCTGTCTCAACGGTCTGGCCGAAGATGCGCGCTCACGCCATGTTCTGGGCGAAGGCGTCGATATTCGCCTGCACACCTTCGACGAGACGAACCGCCGGGTGCGGCCGGACAAGATCGCGGCGATGATCCGCAAACAGGGCGGTCGCGCGCTGATCGGGCTCGTCGGCGTGCAGTCCAACCAGTTTCCCCGCGCGCTCGATCTGGCGCGTCGCTTCCGCGGGCTCGGCCTCAATGTGATGATCGGCGGTTTCCATGTTTCCGGCTGTATCTCCATGCTGCCGGAAATGCCGCCGGAAATGGTTGCGGCCCAGAAGGAAGGCATCGCCTTTTTCGCCGGCGAGGCGGAGGAGCACCGGCTCGATCAGGTGATGCGCGACGCCTATAACGACGAGATCGAGCCGCTTTACAATTACATGAAGGATCTGCCGGGGCTCGTGGACGAGCCGACGCCGATCCTGCCCTCGCAGCACATCATGCGCACGGCGGGCTCGCATTCTTCCTTCGATCTCGGGCGGGGCTGCCCCTACCAGTGCTCCTTCTGCACGATCATCAACGTGCAGGGGCGCAAGAGCCGGTTCCGTTCTCCCGACGATCTGGAGCGGATCATCCGGGACAATCTCGCGCAAGGCATCAACCGCTTCTTCATCACGGACGACAATTTCGCCCGCAATCGCGAGTGGGAAGCCTTCTTCGACCGGATGATCGCGCTGCGCGAGGGCGAGGGGCTGGACATCAAGTTCATCATCCAGGTCGATACGCTCTGTCACAAGATCGACGGCTTCATCGACAAGGCGACGCGCGCAGGCGTGAACCGCGTCTTCATCGGGCTTGAGAACATCAATCCCGACAACCTTCTGGCGGCCAAGAAGCGGCAGAACAAGATCACCGAATATCGCGACATGCTGCTGGCGTGGCGCGAACGCGGCGCGACCACTTATGCGGGCTATATTCTCGGCTTTCCGAGCGACACCCGCGAGACGATCCTTCGCGACATCGCGATCATCCGCAAGGAACTGCCGCTCGATCTGCTGGAGTTCTTCTTCCTCACCCCGCTTCCCGGTTCCGAGGACCATCTCAATCTTTACCGCAAGGGCGAGTGGATGGATCCGGATCTCAACAAGTACGACCTCAATCACCGCGTTTCCCATCACGGCAAGATGTCGGACGAGGAATGGGAGCAGGTCTATCGCGAGGCGTGGGACGCCTATTATTCGCCCGAACATATCGAGACGATCCTGAAGCGCGCCGCCGCCCATCCGCGCGGGCGGCCCGGCAACAAGCTGTTCCTGATGCTCTGGTTCTACCTGATGGTGAAATACGAGGGCGTCCATCCGCTGGAGGGCGGCTATTTCCGCCTCAAGCATCGCCGTGACCGCCGCTCCGGGCTGCCTTTGGAAAACCCGCTCGTCTTCTATCCGCGCTTCGTGGCGGAGACGATCGGCAAGCATCTGGGCTACGGCAACGACCTGCTGCGCGCCTATGTGCGCTATCGCCGGGTGAAGAAGGATCCGAACCGGCGCAATTACACCGACCGGGCGCTTTCCAGCGAAGAGATGGATCTGGAGGAACTGGAAATGTTCACCCAGACCGCGGGCGGTCAGGCGGCGGTGGCCAAGACCCATCGCGACAAGGAACTGCGAAAAGCGGCGCGCGCCGGGGTGGCTGCGGAATAGGCGGCGCACTGTCGGGTTCCGGAGATCTGGCGCGGGAAAGGGATGCGGAGATCCAGTCGCAGACGCCCGGACGGTGTTTGCCTGAAGCGTGCGGCGGCGAGGTCTTGCCGCCCGCCCGTCCTTCAGGGCGTACACCCTGGGCGTCTGCAATGACGTCTTGTGCGAGGCTTTGGCCCGCGATGGCTCGTGGGGTCCATCCTTCGAGACGCCTGCTTTTCGCAGGCTCCTCAGGATGACGTTGTGGGTGTGGCCGATCGCCTACGTTTAGGTGGCTGCCTTCGCACGACGCTTCACCACGAGAACGTCATCCTGAGGAGCGGTCGCAAGACCGCATCTCGAAGGATGGGCGGTATCCCACTTCAGTCTCCCCGGAGCCATTCCGGACCCTACGGCCTGTTGCTCACCTGTTCTGCAGCAGGTTGTCGGCTGCCGACCAGACGTTCGGGGAGATGTCGCACTGCACGTCGCCCGATTGCCCGACCTGATATTTGCCCTCGTAGAGCGGACAGGCGCAGGTGGTGAGGCCCTCTTCCGTCTGCTTGCAAGGCGCAGTCATGCAGCCTGCATAAATGCCCGGTGTCTCCGCGCAATTGGTGGAGCCGAAGGGGTGGTTGAAGGAATAGGTGAAGGAGAAGGTGGAAATCAGTTCCACTTCGTCGCCGTCCGGATGGTTGTCGTAGAGCGTGGGCCGTGAATATTCGGTGGTGGAGCCTTCCGCGAAAGTGCCAAGCGTGTCGCAGACCTTCGCCCGCTGGCAGGCTTCGTGGTCCGGGTCCTGTTTGCAGGCCTGCATGTTGACCATATTCAGGCAGTTCTTCCCGCGCGGCCCGCATTGCTCGATTGTCGCCGCGCGCACGGTGTCATCCAGAATGGAGCCGATCAGCACGAAATTGGTGGCAAGCGGCCCGACCTGCTTTTCCGTGATGGCATAGCAGACGCAATCGGCTGTTCCCGGCTCCGCACCTTCCACCGTGCAGGGCAAGGGCGTGGCGTCGACATTGGGATAGCGCGGGGTCGGCGTATCAGGGCCGGAGTAGTAGCAGAGGGCATAGGGGTTGTTGTCACAGGCCAGAAAGGCGGTGGGGTAGAGAAAGGCGTCCGCTTCCGGCGGCGGGCGCAGTCCTTGCGCCGATGCCGGATCCGACAGAAGGGCCTGAGCCAACAGAAAGAGGCCGGTGAGGGCGGAAAAGGCAAAGCGTCTCATCAAAACCACCTCAAGGAATATGACTGCAAAAAACGCGAAACGCGCCGATAAGGCGCAAAAATAACGTAAGGAAAAATAGCGCAACTCAGGGCTGCGGTCCATGCTGTCTCGACAGCGGCGTGCGGGCCGGATATGCGTTCAGCGAGCGTTTCGGTGAAGAAGGAAACAATTCATGGCCAACGGCTTTCTGCCCGATGTTGTCGCAACCATCCGGCCCGCGCAAAAGGTTAGCGGGCGCGTCGCCCGTGTGCTGAAGGCGGCGGGGGACACCTTCGTCACCGAGCCGGTGGAGAGCCTCACCTTCTCCTTTGACGGGATCGAGGGAGATATCCATGCGGGCGCGACGCGCAAATCCGGCGGGCGCGAGCCGTGGTATCCGCGCGGAACGGAAATGCGGAACGAGCGGCAGGTCTCGATCCTGAGCGTGGAGGAACTCTCCGAAATCGCACAGCGCATGGAGATCGAGCGGTTGGAGCCGGAGTGGGTCGGCGGCAATCTGGTGTTTGTGGGTCTGCCGCGGCTTTCGATGATCCCGCCGCGCACGCGTCTGGTGTTCGAAAGCGGCGCGGTGTTGCGCATCGACGGTCAGAATGCGCCCTGCCGGGTGGCGGGGCGCTCGATTGCGGCAAATTTCCCCGAGCGCGAGGGGCTGGATCTCATGTTTCCGAAGGTCGCTGCCCGCCTGCGAGGGCTGGTGGGATGGGTGGAAAAGCCGGGCGTCGTCACCGCCGGTGAAGGCGTGACGGCCTTCGTTCCCGAACAGTGGATCTACGAAGGATAAGCGACGGACTCGCCGTGTAGCGCGTCCGGCCTATCGCTTCTTCCCATTCTGTCATCTTGTCCGGTTCCGAGGTAGGATTGCAACCTGGGCGGGCACTTTTGGGAGGATGCCATGAACCGAATTCTAGCAGCCATGACGATCGCGATGCCGCTGGGTCTGCTGCCGGCGGCAGCATTCGCCGGTGAGACGCCCGCGCCGGAAGGCGCGAAGGCCTACATCATATCGCCGAAGGACGGCGCGAAGGTGAAGGGACCGGTGAAGGTTCTCTTCGGGCTTGAAGGGATGGGCGTTGCGCCCGCAGGCGTCGCGAAGGAAAGGACCGGGCACCATCATCTGTTGATCGACGCGGAGTTGAGCGGCGATGCGCTCAGCGAGCCGGTGCCTTCCGACGACATGCACCGGCATTTCGGCGGCGGGCAGACGGAGGCGACAATCGACCTTTCGCCCGGAACGCACACGCTGCAACTGGTCATGGGCGATGCAAACCACATTCCCCACAATCCGCCGGTCATGTCGGAGAAGGTGACGATTACAGTGGAATGAGCCCAGCGCGATCTGCCGGGTGTCGGAAGATGTTTCGAAAAAAGACGAGGCCGGGGCGGTTGCCGCCCCGGCCTTGTTCGTTCCTGTCCGGGATCGGTTACCTGTAAAGCGAGTCCGGCCCGAGGCCGATGGTCAGCCGCAGGGCGGAGCGCAGCGAGAAGGCGGAGCTGCTGCCGATGCGGGTGCCCGCAACGCGACCGCCCCCGGTGATGTCGACCGGGCCGAGATCGACCTGATTGTAGGACATCTCCGGCACGAAGGAATAGAACTCCAGATCGCTCTTCAGGGACAGCGCAACGCGCTTGCTGAACTGCTTGCGGGTCTCCGTGCTCAGACCGCCGATGAAGGAGAAATCGTTGCTGGAAAGCGACAGCGAGCCGGAAGGGTCGCCGCCGCCGCCGGGGAACGGGGCCGTGTGGGTGATCGCGCCGTCATAATCGGTCCGCGCCCAGTAGAGGCCGCCTTGCAAGCGGTAGGACGACTGGAGGCCCCAGCGGTTCCACAGCCAGCCGAGGAAGGGCAGGGTATAGTTGCCGCCCACCGCGGCGAAGGCGCCGTAATAGGTGCTGTCGAGGCTTTCGTCATAGGTGATGACGGCGCCGGTCGATGCCGTCATGCGCGCGTCGGTGTCCTGATAGATGCCGCGCAGGTCGGGGCCGAAGGCAAGATAGTTGACCGATATGGGCGCGGAGCCTTCCGAACCCACGTTCCAGCGCAGTTCCAGGTTCGTGCCCCACTGATCGACATCACGCTCCGCATTGGAGGTGATCGAGGTTGCCCCGAGCGTGCCGCCGAGCTGCTGTGTCGCGGGGTCGTCAACGAGAGGCGTGATGAGGCAGTTGACTTGCGGCGCAACGCCGCCTGCGCAGGTGAAGCCGTTGCTGCCGTCGATGCGGGCCCAGAAGCCGTTGATTGAAACGGCATCGGGCGCCCATCCCGCGCCCTCAAGCGGGATCGAGGCTCCGCCGCTCACGTTCCAGCCGAGTTCACTGCCGAAATCGTCCGAATAGTTGAAGCCCTGGAAGATGGTGAAAGGCGCGACGTTGGTCGTTCGCGTCAGGGTGCTGCCGACGTCGGGCAGGGTCAGGATGGCCGTGCCCCCGCCGAAGGTGACTGTGACATCACCGATCATGACCGTTTCCGGTGAAGAGTAGTCGGCCGCAAGGGCGGACACGGGAGAAACGAACAGGGCGGGCATCAGGGCGAGGCCCGCGCCCGCAGCGAGATGAACCAGAAAACGGCCGGATCTTGCCATGACCTTCTTTCCGAAATCAGAAGCGGGTAATGCAGTGGCAAGAGATTACGATGTTAAGTATCAATTCGCACCGACATTTTGGGAGGGGCGCGGTTATTTCTCCTCATGTAGATATCCTGCGCCCCTTGAAGGGGCCGAAGCGTTTGAACTTTCTGCATGTAAGACAGCGGGCAAGCAGATGTCAGGATCTGACATGTTCTCGCAGTGACGTTGGACATGAAGACCGTGCGTTCGACACCTCATGCAGACTCAGGTGCATTCCTCGCGCAGGCGGAGGGAATCACAGAGCGAGGCGGGGCGGGCACGTTCAGTGCGCTCAGGATCAATGCCGCAAGCGCCTCGAAGTCGTGCTTGCGCGGGGAACTCTTGCGCCATGAGAGACCGATGGTGCGGGCGGGTTGCGGCTCCGTGAACCGCAGAAGCGCGATGCGTTCGTCGCGCACCTCCACGTCCGTGCAGATTTCCGGCAGCAAGGTGACGCCATAGCCTGCGGCCACCATCTGCATGACCGTGGTCAGGCTGGTCGCGCCGAAATTGGAAAACCGTCCCACGCCGAGCGGAGAGCAGTAGGTCAGCGCCTGATCGCGCAGGCAGTGGCCTTCCTCCAGCAGCATCAGCTTGTCGGGGGCGATCTCGCCCGGCTCCACCCGGCGGCGCTCGTCGAGTTCCGGCGTGGCGCGGGTCGCCAGCAGGAAGCGGTCGTTCAGAAGCGGCGTGGTTTCCAGATCCCGGTTGCCGATCGGCAGTGCGAGTAGCACCACGTCCAGATCCCCGGCTTCCAGTTCGTCCAGCAATGTGTCGGTCAAGGTCTCGCGCAGCCGCAGGTCGAGATCGGGATAGGCGTGTTCCAGATGAGGCAGGATCTTCGGTAGCAGGTAGGGCGCGATGGAGGGGATGATGCCCAGCCGCAATGTGCCGTTCAGCACCGACGCGGCATGGCGCCCGTAATCGAGCAGGTCGCGGGCGTCCGACAAAATGGCTTGTGCGCGGCGCGCCACCTCCCGGCCCTCGCGGGTCAGGTGCACCTCACCGGGGCGGCGTTCCACCAGGGTGACTTCCAGCAGGGCTTCCAGTTCGCGGATCTGCATGGAAAGAGCGGGCTGGCTGATCGAACAGGCGCGCGCAGCCTTGCCGAAATGGCCGTGGCGCGCCAGCGCATCGAAGTAGCGGAGCTGTTTCAGGGTGAACATCGCGATAAGATATTCTTATCGAATATGGCATGCAATCCAATTTGTATTGATGGGTCTGAATCGCGATAATTTCCGTGAAAGTGACCTAGAGATTTCTTTCATGGATTGCTATTACTTACGGGAAAGTCGCTTTAATATAAGTATTTTATTTTATAAGTGTAACAAATTGAATTTATTTATCTGTTGTCCGGCAAGTAGTTGGCTGCCCGGAGTGGAGACAAGGGAGAGCGGTGTGCAGTTCATGAAACTCCACGATCTTTCCTGACGGGGTCGTCTGGATATCCGGGTCTGACCCGGCAACTGAAATTTGCGATGTGGAGCCATTCGGCTCGGCGTCGGAAGGCGAGAACAAGGGCTTGCGCCCGGCAAACAGAAAAAATGGGAGAGCTGCGATGGACTCCAAACTCAAAGATATGAACAACGGTGCGGGCAAGTGCCCGGTCATGCACGGCGGCAACACCGCTTCGGGTGCAAATGTCATGGACTGGTGGCCGAATGCGCTGAACCTCGACATCCTGCATCAGCACGACACCAAGCCCAGCCCGATGGGCAAGGACTTCGACTACCGCGAGGAGCTGAAGAAGCTGGATGTGGAGAGCCTCAAGAAGGATCTCAACGACCTGATGACCGACAGCCAGGAGTGGTGGCCGGCCGACTGGGGACACTATGGCGGGTTGATGATCCGCATGGCCTGGCATGCGGCCGGTTCCTACCGTCTGGCCGATGGCCGCGGCGGCGGCGGAACGGGCAACCAGCGCTTCGCGCCGCTCAATTCCTGGCCGGACAATGTCAGCCTCGACAAGGCGCGTCGCCTGCTGTGGCCCATCAAGAAGAAGTACGGCAACGCAGTCTCATGGGCCGACCTGATCATTCTGGCTGGTACCGTCGCTTACGATAACATGGGTCTGAAGACCTTCGGCTTCGGCTTTGGCCGCGAAGACATCTGGCACCCGGAAAAGGACACCTACTGGGGTGCTGAAAAGGAATGGCTTGCGCCGTCCGACAGCCGCTACGGGGATCTCGACAAGCCGGAGACGATGGAAAACCCGCTGGCCGCGGTTCAGATGGGTCTGATCTATGTGAACCCGGAAGGCGTAAACGGCGTTCCCGATCCGATGAAGACGGCAGCCCAGGTCCGCGAGACCTTCGCCCGCATGGCGATGAACGACGAGGAAACCGTCGCGCTCACCGCAGGCGGCCACACCGTCGGCAAAACCCACGGCAACGGCGACGCCGGTGCGCTGGGGGCCGATCCGGAAGCTGCCGGTCCGGAGATGCAGGGCCTTGGCTGGGCGAACCCGAACCAGGGCGGTCTGGCCAGCAAGGCGGTCACTTCCGGTCTGGAAGGCGCGTGGACGACCAATCCGACCGTGTTCGACATGGGCTTCTTCGACCTGCTGTTCGGCTACGAGTGGGAGCTGCGCAAGAGCCCTGCCGGTGCCCAGCAGTGGGAGCCGATCGACATCAAGGAAGAAGACAAGCCTGTTGACGCCAGCGATCCGACCAAGCGCAACAATCCGATGATGACCGATGCCGACATGGCGATGAAGGTCGACCCGGTCTACCGGGCGATCTGCGAGAAGTTCATGGAGGACCCGGAATACTTCAGGGACACCTTCGCTCGCGCATGGTTCAAACTGACCCACCGCGACATGGGCCCGAAGGCGCGCTATGTCGGTCCGGACGTGCCGAAGGAAGACCTGGTCTGGCAGGATCCCGTGCCGGAAGGCCCGATCGGCTACGACATCGGCGGCGTGAAGCGCAAGATCGCGGAAAGCGGCCTGACCATCGGTGAGATGGTTTCCACCGCCTGGGACAGTGCGCGCACCTTCCGCGGGTCGGACCTGCGCGGCGGTGCAAATGGCGCTCGTATTCGCCTTGCTCCGCAGAAGGACTGGGAAGGCAACGAGCCTGCCCGTCTCGCCAAGGTACTCGGCGTTCTGGAACCGATTGCGGCGGAAGCCGGTGCGAGCATCGCAGACGTGATCGTGCTTGCCGGTAATGTCGGTGTCGAGCTGGCCGCGAAGGCCGCCGGTCACGACGTGACGGTTCCCTTCGAGCCGGGTCGCGGTGATGCAACCGACGAGATGACCGACGCCGACAGCTTCTCCGTTCTGGAGCCGATCCATGACGGTTACCGCAACTGGCTCAAGAAGGACTATGTGGTGAGCCCGGAAGAGCTGATGCTCGACCGCACGCAGCTCATGGGCCTGACCGCGCCGGAAATGACGGTTCTCGTCGGCGGCATGCGTATGCTCGGCACGAACCACAGCGGCACCAGGCACGGCGTGTTCACGGATCGCGAAGGCGCCCTGACGACCGACTTCTTCGTCAACCTCACCGACATGGCCTATTCGTGGGTTCCGGTCGGCGACGGCACCTACGAAATCCGCGACCGCAAGAGCGGTGCGGCCAAGTGGACGGCGACGCGCATCGATCTGGTGTTCGGCTCCAACTCGATCCTGCGCGCCTATGCCGAGGTCTACGCCCAGAACGACGGTCAGGAGAAGTTCGTGAAGGACTTCGTGGCCGCCTGGACGAAGGTCATGAATGCGGACCGTTTCGATATCGCCTGATTGGCGCGAACGGGATGCGGGCCGATGCGGTTTTGATTTCGGCCTGACAAGACACGACGGGAGGACGGGGCCACGGCTCCGTCCGCCTCACCGGATTTCCCGCCGGTTTCGCCTTTGCGACGCCGGATGCCCGATGGGCGAGAATTTTCGATCTGCGATCCGTCGTTTTCTCGGGAACGGATCGCGTGCTTCTGCATTGAACGTTCAATGATGCCGGATCCGCGGGGCGGTAGAGCGGCTTTCAGGTTACGCAAAGGCGGCAAGCCTGCGCGAGACGGAGCGCGTGCCTCCGGGCTTCAGATGTCACTGCGCTTCAGATGTTTGGGGCGTCATAGCCAATTCGACCGGGGGCGTTTGTCAGATCTCCGCATCCGGTTGTTGATTCCCGGTCCTTTTGGGAGGGCCGGGAGGGTGCAACTGGCCGGTGCCTGCGGGCTCCGGCCTCTTTTTTCTGCTCCGCTCCCGTCGTTCAAATCTGCCCGTTATTGTCGTCTTCTTCGCTTGGGCCGGACGGTTCAGGCCTCGTGCAGGGATAGGGCCTTGAGTGTTCGCGCCATTTGACCGTCGCCTCCGGCCGCGCATCGGTTTCAGAGAAATAGGGCTTGATGTCGAGGAGCGGGGTGCCGCTCACGCAATCGAGGCCGCGTACTTCAAGGCTGCCGCCATCGATCTTCAGCAGGTCCACGACCGATAGGGCGATGGGATTGGGGCGGGCGGGCGAGCGCAAGGCGAAGACACCGTGGGTGTTCTGATCGAAGGCCGGGGACTGGATGATCAGGTTCCGCGGCGCTTCGTGCATCCAGTAAAGAATGTAGAGGTGCGAGCAGCCTTCCACCGATTTGAGACCCGGGTGATAGGGCTCGTCCAGTTCGATTCGGCACACCTCCTGATTCCCTGCGCCGCGCCGCGGGCATTCCTTGCGCGTGGGCCAAGGTGTGAGGATTCTGCCGATGAAAGTAACGGCGGCATCATTGGCGGTTTGCGCAGGATCGAAGGGCAGGGCGATCTCGCCGGGGCGTTTTTTCATGGGGCGCTTCTGACCAGGGTTGCGAAGGGTGAATTAGCAAAATCGAAAACTAGCACTCGGGCAGGGAGGTTCCGCAAGTCATTCGTGCGAGCCCTCCCGGCGCGCGGCGGCTGCATGCGCCCGGCTCCGAGGGTTGGGGGCGCCGATTGGCGCCCGATCGGCTTGTCTGCAAAAATCATGTGCGAAATCAAGTGCATGATTTTGAGTTTGCGGCTTCGGGCGAAGCGCGTGGGCGGCTGATTGGGGAGCTAGATAAAATTTTAGTCAAATTCGATTAAAACAAGCGTCGAACTTGCTTCAAGTTTCGCTCAAATGAGATTCAAAAAAACGAATGCGCTTGGCGGAATACTTAATCCGTCCCGACGTAGAAAGAAGACCTTGAATGTATGTGAGCGTGGCCATTTGAACCCTTGCGGCAGAGTGCAATATGAACGAGTCAATCCAAACGGAACTGGTCAATTTCTCAATGCTCGAGGAAGCGGCGACGCAGGAGCAGCGCGAGGAGCTGACCCGCAACGTCGTCAATCTGTACTCGTTGACGTCGGCCACGATTTCCAAGGAACAGATCGACATCTATGACGCCGTGCTGATGCGCCTTGCGGATCTCGTGTCCGACGACGGTCGCACGCATATGGCGGAGACGCTGTCGAAGCTGCGCAGGGCGCCGGAAGCTGTCGTCATCAAGCTTGCCTGCGACATCATCGATGTCGCCCGTCCGCTTCTGGAGAAGTCGACGGTGCTGCGCGATGCCGATCTCATCGATATGGCCCAGAAGCTCAGCCAGGAGCACCTCCACGCGATTGCCGGTCGCGACGTGCTGTCTGAAATGGTTACGGATGTTCTGGCTGAAAAGGGCGATGCACCGGTGCGCCGCCGTCTTGCGGGCAACCACGGCGCGACACTTTCGGATCGCGGCGTCAACACGCTGCTGCAGGCGGCGGAAGACGATCAGGAGCTTCAGCTCAATCTTGGCCTGCGCGGGGATCTGCACGACGATTACATCGTGCGCCTGATCGCGATTGCCTCGGAAGCGGTGCGTCAGCGTCTGGTGGAGCAGGGCGAGGGCACGACGGCCTCGCGCATTCCGCAGGCAGCCCGTCTCGCCGCGCAGCGCATGTCGAATGAGTACTGGCTCGGCCGCTACGATTTCGAATCGGCACAGGAGGCCGTGCTCGGGCGTTTCGGTCGCAATGGCCTGTCCGAGCAGCTCTTGCGGCGTTTCGCGGAGGAGGATCGCTTCCCCGAAGCGGTCGTCACCTTCGCCGGTATTGCCGGGATCGGGCTTTCGGAAGCCAAGCACTGGATGGTGCGGGTGGATACCCAGCCCTTCGTGGTGGTGGCGCGCGCCTGCGGGCTGACGCCGATGACCGTGCAGGCGCTGCTGAAGATCGGCCCCTGGCGGCATCGCCTTTCCGCCGACATGCGCATGGAAACTTTCAACAAGTTCCAGCACCTCAATCGCGACAAGGCGCGGCGCATGGTTGCGCTGTGGCGCGATCAGCGCATGGCAAGCTGAGAGCTTTCCGGCAGCATCCTGTTGCATGCCACATAAAGTCATGACGGCCCGGCAGGGAGCTTTCCCTCGCCGGGCCGTTTGGCTATGCATGGGGGCATGAACCTCGATATCAGCGATCTCAGCGAAACCTTTCCCGATTTTCGAGTGGCTGCGGTGGTGGTCACCGGCGCAAGCATAGGTTCGCGCAGCGTCGGACTGTCGCAAGCGATTGCCGCGCGCGAGGCGGCCTTTCGCGAGACATGGGGGGATGTGGCACTGTCCGACATCCCCGGTATCGCCGTCTGGCGCGCGGCCTATCGCGCCTTCGGTATCAAGAAGACCAGCTATCGCTGCTCGGTGGAGCGGCTTGCCAAGAACGCGCAAGCCGGGCGCCCGATGCCGCAGATCAACGCCTTCGTGGACGCCTATAACGCCGTCTCGCTCACCCATGTGATGCCGCTTGGCGCCGACGACCTCGATAACCTCGTCGGCGATATCGCCTTCCGCTTTTCGCGAGCGGGCGACGATTTCCGCGATATGGGCGTGCTCGATGCGGACGGGGTTCCGGTATCCGATCCGCCCAAGGACGGCGAGGTCGTCTATGCCGACAGCGAGAAAGTGCTGTGCCGTCGCTGGAACTGGCGGCAGGACGCACGCTCTCTGGTCACCCCGGAAACGGCGCGTGCGGTGATCACCGTGCAATATAACGGGGCTGGCGATCTGGAGGCGGCGGTCGCCGATCTCTGCATGTTGATGGAGACCCATTGCGCTGCGAAATGCGCGGTCACTATCGCGGATGCCGGAAATCCTGCGGTGGCGCTGGCGGGCGTCTAGCCGAGCCATCCACAGGCAATCTGTACCCCCTTAATCCCGATTTCGATCCTCCCTCCATGGGCGGCAGAGGGGCTTCCATGCCCGCAAACATGCCGTTTGCGGTAGGCAGACTTGCAGCTGAATGCGCAGAAAACGGCCAAATCCCGTTGGTTCCGCACGGTCAGACAACGGGGAGCCGGGATTGTTACTTGAAACGAGGCTTTGTTCAGGTATAAAGATATCTTTATATCCATCTATGGAATGAAAGCACCGTGCCTGACAAGCTGTCTCTGCCGCTAGACGATCTTCTGAACGGGCTTCGTGCCGCCGGTGAGGCGACGCGTGTGCGGTTGCTGGCGCTTTTGCGCCAGAGCGAACTGACCGTGAAGGATGCCACGACCATTCTGGGCCAGAGCCAGCCGCGTATTTCGCGGCATCTGAAGCTTCTGACCGAGGCCGGACTGGTGCAGCGCTTCCCGGAAGGCTCGTGGGTCTATTACCGCCTTGCCGACAATGCGCAGGGCGGTCTGGTGGAGGCGCTTCTTTCCCGCCTCGACTACGATGATGCAATCGTCGCGCGGGACCGGGAGCGTCTGGACGCCATCAAGCATGCAAAGGCGGAGGCGGCTGCCGCTTACTTTCGCGCCCATGCGGAAGTGTGGGACAGCCTGCGGACCTTTCATATCGCGGAAGATGCGGTGGAAGGCGCCATGCGCGAGGCTCTGGGCGAGGAGCATTTCGGGTCCATGCTCGATATGGGCACCGGCACCGGTCGGGTGCTGGAGCTTTTCGCCGACCTCTATGACAGCGGGCTTGGCGTGGACACGAGCCACGACATGCTGCGCGTCGCGCGCGCCAATATCGAGCGCGCGGGAATGCAGGCCGCACAGGTGCGCCATGGCGATATCTACTCGCTGCCGGTGACGGGTCAGCGCTTCGATGTGGTAACCTTCCATCAGGTGCTGCACTACCTGGAGGATGCGCCCGGTGCGCTGGTGGAAGCTGCGCGTGCGCTCAAGCCCGGCGGTCGGTTGCTGGTCGTCGATTTCGCGCCGCATGAGCTTGAATTCCTGCGTACCGACCATGCGCATCGACGGCTCGGTTTCTCTCACGAGCAGATGGCCGGCTGGCTGGAAGCCGCCGGGCTTGAACTCGTTTCCGTACGCGATCTTCCGCCGCCGGCCGAACGGCCGGACGATGCCGGAGATCCCCTGACAGTCACCCTCTGGCTTGCCCGCGAACCCGGGGCTTCTTCCCGCTCCGATGTCGCCGCCGAGCCCGCCAAGGAAGTCGCCTGACATGATCGAACATGCCAATGAACGACACGCCCGCCTGACCGGCGAGAACGATATCAAGGTCTCCTTCGAGTTCTTTCCGCCGAAGACGGAGAAGATGGAAGAGACGCTGTGGCAGTCGATCACCAAGCTTGCCCCGGTTTGCCCGGATTTCGTGTCCGTCACCTACGGGGCGGGCGGGTCCACGCGCGAGCGCACCCACAACACGGTTGCGCGCATCCTGAAGGAAACCAAGCTGCGCCCCGCGGCCCATCTCACCTGCGTCGACGCTACGCGCGATGAGGTGGACGAGGTGATCCGCGCCTATTGGGAGATCGGCGTGCGCAATATCGTGGCGCTGCGCGGCGATCCCGTCGCCGGTATCGGCACGGCCTATCAGCCTCACCCGGATGGATATGTGAATGCCGCCGATCTCGTTGCGGGCATTCGCCGGATCGCGGATTTCGATATCTCGGTTTCCGCCTACCCGGAAAAGCACCCGGAAAGCGCGGATTGGGGCGTGGAGATTGACAATCTGAAGCGCAAGGTCGACGCGGGCGCGGCACGCGCGATCACCCAGTTCTTCTTCGACAACGATCTCTTTGAGGCCTATCTGGAGCGGGTGCGCGCCGCCGGGATCGACATTCCGATCCTGCCGGGCATCGTTCCGATCACATCCTTCAAGCAGACAGCGAGTTTCTCCGCCAAGACGGGCACCAGCGTGCCGGACTGGCTGGCCCATCGCTTCGAGGGGCTGGATGAAGACCCGGAGACCCGCAAACTCGTCGCCGCCACGGTCGCGGCGGAGCAGGTGATGGATCTGGTGGACCGCGGCGTCACCGATTTCCATTTCTACACGATGAACAAGGCGGATCTGGTTTTCGCGATCTGCCACCTTCTCGGCCTGCGCCCGAAATCTTCTGAACAGGAAGCCGCCTGAGCGGCCTGCATTATATTATGACCACAGAAAATCCGACGCTGTCCCGCCTGAGCGCGCTGGCGCAAGACCGTATTCTCGTGCTCGACGGCGCGATGGGCACGATGATCCAGGCGCTGAAGCTGGAAGAGGCCGACTTCCGGGCGGACCGGTTCGCCGACTGGGGGCAGGACCTCAAGGGCAATAACGATCTGCTCAACATCACCCGACCGGATGATATCGAGGAGATCCACTACCAGTATCTGATTGCGGGCGCTGATATCGTGGCGACGAACACGTTTTCGTCCACGACCATCGCGCAAGCCGATTACGGTATGGAAGAGCTTGCCTACGAGCTGAATTTCGAAGGCGCGAAACTGGCGCGCGCCGCCTGCGACCGGATGGAGAAGGAAGATCCCTCGCGTCCGCGCTTCACCGCTGGTGGCCTTGGCCCGACGAACCGCACCGCCTCCATTTCGCCGGACGTGAACGATCCGGGCTATCGCGCGGTGACCTTCGACGATCTTGCGACCGCCTATGGCGAAGCCACGCGCGGGCTGATCGACGGCGGGGCCGATATCATTCTGGTGGAAACCGTCTTCGATACGCTCAACGCCAAGGCGGCGCTTTTCGCCATCGAGCAGGTGTTCGTGGAAAAGGGCGTGCGCCTGCCGATCATGGTGTCGGGCACGATCACCGACATGTCGGGGCGCACGCTGTCGGGACAGACGCCGTCTGCCTTCTGGTACTCGGTTCGCCATGCCCAGCCCTTCACGGTGGGGCTCAACTGTGCGCTGGGCGCGAAGGAAATGCGCGCGCATATCGATGAGTTGTCGCGCAATGCCGACACCTTCATCTGTGCCTATCCCAATGCGGGCCTGCCGAACGAATTCGGCGAATACGACGAAAGCCCCGAGGCGATGGCGGAGATGATCGGCGAGTTCGCCGCCTCCGGTCTCGTCAATGTCGTGGGCGGGTGCTGCGGCACGACGCCGGATCATATCCGCGCCATCGCGGAAGCCGTCGCGCCCCATGCACCGCGCAAGCTGCCGGATATCGAACGCCTGATGCGGTTGTCCGGGTTGGAGCCCTTCGTGCTCACGCCGGAGGTGAACTTCGTCAATGTGGGCGAGCGCACCAATGTCACCGGCTCGGCGCGCTTCCGCAAGCTGATCCGCGAGGGCGACTACGCCGCCGCGCTCGATGTGGCGCGCAACCAGGTGGAGAACGGCGCGCAGGTCATCGACATCAACATGGATGAGGGCCTGCTCGATTCCGAACAGGCGATGATCACCTTCCTGAACCTCGTCGCCGCGGAGCCCGATATCGCGCGCGTGCCGATCATGATCGACAGCTCCAAGTGGTCGGTTATCGAGGCGGGTCTGAAGTGCATTCAGGGCAAGGGCATCGTCAATTCCATCTCGCTCAAGGAAGGCGAGGAAGCCTTTATCGAACACGCCCGGCTGGCGCGCGCCTATGGTGCGGCCGTGGTGGTCATGGCGTTCGACACGGACGGTCAGGCCGATACGAAGGAACGCAAGATCGAGATCTGCAAGCGCTCCTACGAGGTGCTGACGCAGAAGGTCGGCTTCCCGCCGGAAGACATCATCTTCGATCCGAACGTCTTCGCGGTCGCGACCGGCATCGAGGAACACAACAACTACGCCGTCGATTTCATCGAGGCGACGCAGTGGATCCGCGAAAACCTGCCGCACGCCCATATTTCCGGCGGTTTGTCGAACCTTTCCTTCTCGTTCCGCGGCAACGAGCCCGTGCGCGAGGCGATGCATTCCATCTTCCTCTACCATGCGATTGGCAAGGGCATGGACATGGGCATCGTCAATGCGGGTCAGCTCGCCATCTATGACGATCTGGACCCGGAACTGCGCGAGCGCGGCGAGGACGTGGTTCTCAATCGACGCGATGATGCGACCGACCGGATGCTTGAGATTGCCGAGAAGTTCCGCGGCGAGGGCGGCAAGCAGCGTGTGGTCGATCTCGCGTGGCGCGAACTGCCGGTCGAAAAGCGGCTGGAACATGCGCTCGTCAACGGCATCACCGAATATGTGGAGGCCGACACGGAAGAGGCGCGCCAGAAGGCGGAGCGCCCGTTGCATGTCATCGAAGGCCCGCTCATGTCGGGCATGAACGTGGTCGGCGATCTCTTCGGTTCGGGCAAGATGTTCCTGCCGCAGGTGGTGAAGTCGGCTCGCGTGATGAAGCAGGCCGTGGCCTACCTGATGCCCTTCATGGAAGAGGAAAAGCAGGAAGGCGACCGTTCCAATGCGGGCAAGGTGTTGATGGCGACGGTGAAGGGCGATGTCCATGACATCGGCAAGAACATCGTCGGCGTCGTGCTTCAGTGCAACAATTTCGAGGTGATCGATCTCGGTGTGATGGTGCCTGCGGCGAAGATCCTCGAGACCGCCAGGGCGGAGAAGGTCGATCTGATCGGGTTGTCCGGCCTGATCACGCCGTCTCTCGACGAGATGTGCCATGTGGCGGCGGAAATGGAGCGCGAAGGTTTCGACGTGCCGCTGCTGATCGGCGGGGCGACGACCAGCCGTATCCATACGGCGGTGAAGATCCACCCGAACTACCAGCGCGGGCAGGCGATCTATGTGACGGACGCCAGCCGTGCGGTGGGCGTGTGCTCGCGTCTCATGGGCAAGGGCCGCGACGACTACTACACGGAGATCCGCGACGACTACACCAAGGCGGCGGACGCCCATGCCCGCGGGCAGAACGCCAAGGTGCGTGCCACCATCGAAGATGCGCGCGCCAACCGCTTCAAACCGGATTTCTCCGAGTACACGCCGAAAAAGCCGTCCTTCCTCGGTGTGCAGACCATTGAGGACTATCCGCTTGAGGATCTGGTCACGGCCATCGACTGGACTCCATTCTTCTCGTCGTGGGAGATGAAGGGCACCTATCCGACGATCCTGACCGACGACACCTTCGGCCCGGCGGCGCGCACGCTCTTTGAGGATGCCCAGCGCATGCTGGAGGAGATCGTGGAAAAGAAGCTTCTCAAGGCCAACGCGGTGGTTGGCTTCTGGCCCGCGGCGGCGGACGGTGACGACATTGCGGTCTTTGAGGATGAAAGCCGGACTACGAGGCTTGCCACGCTTCACACCCTGCGTCAGCAGATGGCGCGTTCGGGCGGGCGGCGTCAGAACGATGCGCTGGCCGACTTCGTTGCGCCGCTCGACAGCGGTGTCGCCGATTATGTCGGCGGCTTTGCAGTCACGGCCGGTCTTGGCGAGGACGTGCTGGCGCAGTCCTTTGCCGACAAGCACGACGACTATTCAAAGATCCTGTCGCAGGCGCTTGCCGACCGTCTGGCGGAAGCCTTCGCCGAACGGCTTCACCAGAAGGTGCGTGAGGAACTGTGGGGCTATGCGCCGGAGGAAGGTCTCTCCAACGCGGACCTTATTGCGGAGACCTATCAGGGCATCCGGCCCGCGCCGGGCTATCCGGCCCAGCCCGATCACACCGAGAAGGCGACGCTCTTCGAGATCCTGGATGTTGAGGCACGCACGGGCATCGAACTGACCGAGAGCTATGCCATGTGGCCTGCGTCCTCCGTGTCGGGGCTCTATTTCGCGCATCCTGACAGCCACTATTTCGGTATCGGCAAGATCGAGCGCGATCAGGTCGCCGATTATGCTGAGCGCAAGGGCTGGGATCTGGACACGGCGGAGCGCTGGCTCGCGCCTATCCTCAACTACAACCCGCATGCGCGCGAAGCCGCCGAATAGGCCGCGCGAACAGGCTTGAAACAATGGCGGGCCGGGGGCTTCCCGGCCCGCCATTGTATTCGTCTGATTGCACTGAGCCTGTCAGTGCGGTCTGAGATGCGCCCGCGTCGGTATGGCAGCGATTTGGGCCACGATATCTGCTGCGCAGCCCGTGTCTGGTGCTGCGCACATCCGGATTTTCAAAAGCGTTGTCGCTCTTTCGGATGCTACCTGATCCCGGACCAGCCGGGTCGGTTGGAATCTATCCGAGAAGATTTCCCGCCCCTTGTTCAAACTGGCCGGTGACCTGCCCTTTGGAGGGAGCGTTCGACCGGCGGGTGGGGGCTCAAAAATTACAATACGCCGAATACGACGGCGCAGACGAACGAAAACGCCACGCAAACAATCACAAGGCTGATGCTACGGTCCAGAGTCATGTCTATGCCTCCTGTCGTGCTTCTTACGGGAGTACAGACTATTTAGACAAAGGTCGCATGAGAAGCGAAAATGATTGTGCCGTGCAGCACGTCTAGTGGAAACGCCGGTCGTTTTCTGCAGATAGCGGCAGAAAATCAAGACTCTAAAAATATGATCACCGTCATATCTGACGATAAAATTTCTCTTCCGAATACGCGAAAAAATCTGATGACGATGTTAATCCTTCCTGAAGTCATTGGCGGTAGCGTGATGGAATGAAATCGGCCTGAGCTTTTTCGCTTCCATGATGGAAGTGCGATCGGCGGTTTCCTGATGTTTGTTTCGCAAGTGCGGGTTTGGAATGCAGGCTCTTGAGCGACTGACCGCGATGGCGCAGAGCGGCGACGAAGTCGACCGGAATGTGCTCGTCGACGTTCTGACGGACCTGTTCCTGGCCGTCGAGGGTGCGAAGGCCGAGGAGCTGGCACAGGTTTTCGGCAGTGTGGTTCTGGGCTTCTTCAATCGCCTTGAGGATTCTTCCCGCCTGTCTCTCGCCAACCGGGTCAGCGATCACAAGCTCTTGCCGCGCGACGTGGCGATGCGGCTGGCGGATGACGAGATTTTCGAAATCGCCGAGAAGATCCTTCTGAACTCCCCCGTTCTGGAAACCGATGATCTGGTGGCCCTGGCCGAACGCAAGGCGCAGCCGCATCTCAAGGCGCTGGCCGAACGTGAAGGGCTGACCACGCCGGTGACCGACATCATCGTGCGCCGCGGCGCCAGCGACGTGTTGCGCGCGGTGACCGGCAACCAGTCCGCTTCCCTGTCCGGAGACAGTTTCGACGCTTTGGTGGCCAAGTCGCGCAAGGACGAGGAGCTTCAGGAAGCTCTGGTTCGCCGCCACGATCTTCCGCCCGATCCCGCCAAGCGGCTTATCCCGTTCCTGTCGCGCCAGATCCGCGGAAAGCTGGAGAGCATTGCCGGTCATCCGGGGCTCTTGCAGCTTCTGACCCAGTGCATGGCCGATGAGGTGAAGTCGCAGCTTCGCGATCTGGGAGCCTCGCAGGCCCAGACCGAGAGCGCCATCGCCGCCGTGGTGGAAGGCAAGGCGAAGCTCGACGAGGTCGCAACCTATTTCGCCAAGAACGACAAGCCGGTCGATCTGGCCCTGTTGTTCTCGCGCGTGGGCAACGTGTCGGAAACGGTGACCACGCGTCTCGTGCTCAAGGGCGACGATGGCCCGCTGATCCTGCTGTGCCGGGCGCTGGAGCTCTCGCCGGAGGCTTTCGGTCATATCGTGCGCATGCGTTCGCGCCGCCTTCGCCTGACTGGCCAGCAAGCGCAGGACAGTCTCGCGCAGTTTGGGGAAATGAGCCCGGAGCGGGCCCGTGATATCCTCGCCGGCGGCCGCAAGGCCGCCGAATAGTATCAGGCAGCGCCACGTCGCGAAAAACGTGGAAGCTCAGCTCTCCGATTCGTTCTCGTATTCGTTTTCCACGTCTTCCGGCTCTTCCACTTCCGCCGTCAGGTGCTGTTCCGCCTTGGCCATGGGCTGACGCGTGAAGCCCTTCAGGCCCGCATGTTCCTTGGCGTCGCGGCGAATGGCGACGTGGCTCATGGCGAAGCAGGTGGTCAGTTCCACCAGCGAGCGCAGGGCGTGGAAGTGGATGCGTTCGTAGCCGTGGCTGGAATCCACGCCGAAGGTCATCAGCGCGGTGCGCACATCCGCGCCCGCCTCGATGGCGGAAGCCGCATCGGAGCGGTAGTAGCGGAAGACATCCTTCTGGTAGCGGATGTCGTTGTCCTTGCACAATTGCACCAGCTTGCGCGTCAGGTGGAAATCGAAGGGGCCGCTCTGGTCCGCCATGGAGATGGTCACGCCGAATTCGTCGGAATTCTGACCCGGCGCGGTGGTGCCGTTGTCGATGGCGATCAGTGAGGCAATGTCCGGCGTCAGGATGGACGACGCACCGTGGCCGACTTCTTCTGCGATGGTGAAGATCCAGAAAATATCGACCGGGGGCTTTTCATCCGCATCGATGAGCGCCTTGGCAGCCGCCAGCATAATCGCCACGCCCGCCTTGTTGTCGAGGTGGCGCGAGACGATGAAGCCGTTATCCAGAAACTCCGGTTGGGGGTCGATGGCGACGATGTCGCCGATCTCGATGCCCAGATGCTCCACGTCGGCTCGGTTGCGGGCCAGCGCGTCGATGCGCATTTCCGCATGACGCCAGCCGATGGGTGCGGTGTCCACCTCCTCGTTGAAGGTGTGACCGGAGGATTTGGGTGGCAGGATGGTGCCGCGATAGGCCCCTTTCTCGGTGAAGATCGTGGCGCGCGCGCCTTCGGCAAAACGTGCCGACCAGTGGCCGATGGGCACAAGTTCCAGACGGCCATTGTCCTTGAGGTATTTGACCTGTGCGCCCAGCGTGTCGACATGGCTGACAAAGGCGCGAGCCGGACGGCGGCTCTTGCCGGGCAGCATGGCGCGCACCGCGCCGCGCCGGCTCAGCTCGTAGTCCAGCCCCAGACGACCCAGTTCCTCGCACACGTGGCGGGCAATCGCGTCGGTATAGCCGGTCGGGCTCGGGATCTTCAAAAGATCGCGGAGCGTCTTGGCGAGATAATCCATATCGACGGAAAGCAGGGTCATGTCGGGTCTATTTCCTCCTTGCTTCGCGGGCCGCTTGCGGGATCGACAGCGGAAACAGCAGATCGACAAAGCGTTCCGCCGTGGGCTGTGGTTCGTGGTTCGCAAGGCCCGGTCGCTCATTGGCCTCGATGAAACGGTAATCCGGCTGGCGCGGACTTTGAACCATCAGGTCGATGCCGGTCACAGGAATTTCAATCGCCCGGGCCGCGTTGATTGCAGCTTCGATCAGGGTCGGGTGAACTTCGCCGGTGACATCGTGGATGGTGCCGCCGGTGTGAAGATTGGCGCTGCGGCGCACGATCGCATCGCGGCCTTCCTCCAGAACAGTATCGAGGCTCAGGCCCGCCGAGGCGAGGCAGCGTTCGGTCTCCCCATCGACGGGAATGGACGATTCCCCGCCCGTTGCGGCCTGCCGGCGGCGGCTTTGCCGGGCGATGAGTTCACCAATGGTCGATTGACCGTCTCCCACCACCAGCGGCGGGCGGCGCATGGCGGCGGCGACGACGCGATAGTCGATCACCACGAGGCGCAGGTCGTTGCCGGTGACGAATTCCTCGATGATCACCCGGTCGCAGAGCGTGCGTGCGGCGGCGATGGCCTCGTTCACCTCGTCCATGGTCTTCAGGTCGATGGCCACGCCGCGGCCCTGTTCGCCGCGCGCCGGTTTGACCACGACGGAGCCGTGTTTCTCAAGGAAGGCTGCGACGGCCTCGTTCTCGTCCAGGCCGATCTCGATCTGGTCGGGAACCAGCACTTCCGCCTTGGAGACGACCCGGCGGGTGACGGCCTTGTCATCGCAGATGGAGACCGCGACGCCGGAGGTGAACTCCGACAGGCTTTCGCGGCAATGGATGGAACGTCCGCCATAGGTGAGGCGGAAGAAGCCGCCCTCCGCGTCCGTCACTTCCACGTGGATGCCGCGCCTGCGGGCCTCATTGACGATGATCTGGCCGTAGGGATTCAGCTCTTCCTCGGTGGCGGGACCGGCATAGAACTTTTCGTTGATCGGGTTCTTGCGCTTCACGGTGAAGAAGGGCACCCGCTCGAAGCCCAGCTTTTCGTAAAGCGCAATGGCCTGCTCGTTGTCGTGCATGACGGAGAGATCGAGATAGGCGCAGCTGCGGGCTTGCGATTGTTCGATCAGATGCCGCACGAGTGCCTCGCCGATACCGCCGTGGCGGGCCTGCGGGGCGACCGCAAGACACCACAGCGAGCAGCCGTTGCCCGGGTCGCCGAAGGCGTGACGATGGTCGATGCCATAGACCGTGCCAATGATTTCGTCGGTTTCCGCGTCTTCCGCCACCAGAACGGTGATTGCCTGGGCGGAGCGTTTGGACCAGAAGAATTCCGGCGGAACCTGCACCATGCCACGCGACTGGTAGATGACGTTGACCGCCTGAGCATCCTGTTCGGTGGCGAGGCGCCGGATATGGAAACCCTTGTGGGAACGCCGCGCAGGCCGATAGGTGGAGAGGTCGACCCGGTAGGTGTGGGAAGGGTCGAGAAACAGCTCCTGCGGCGCGCATGAAAGCAGCACATGCGGATCGCGCACGTAGAAGGCGATATCACGCCGGTCCGGCCCCTCATCGCGCAAGATCGCGGCGAGTTCTTCAGGATCGCTGAAGGTCTCGGCGAAGATCAGTCGTCCCCAGCCGCAATCGATGGAGGCGTTCTTGCGCCCCTCCGTCTGTTCCAGCGGCGGTTTCATGCCCTGATCGCGCATACGGCGCAGCCGGTGATCGAAAGCCGCCTTGGCTTGCCGCCTTCTTTTCTCAGCCATGATCAGACCCCCTGCGCCTGCAGCCATGTCTCCAGAAGGGCGACCTGCCAGAGTTCCGAACCGCGCAGCTTGGTGATGTGCTCGGTCGGATTGGCGAACAGCGCGTCCAGATAATCCTGTTTGAAGAGACCGCGCGAGCGGGCCTTCTCGTTGGTCAGCGTGTCGCGGACCATTTCAAGATACGGCCCCTGAATGTATTTCAGCGCCGGAACGGGGAAATAGCCCTTGGGACGGTCGATGACGTCGGACGGCACAACCTTGCGCGCGGCTTCCTTCAGCACGCCCTTGCCACCCTGATCGAGCTTGAACTTCGCCGGGATGCGGCCCGCAAGCTCCACAAGCTCGTGATCGAGGAAGGGCACGCGCGCCTCAAGGCCCCACGCCATGGTCATGTTGTCCACGCGCTTGACCGGGTCGTCCACCAGCATGACGTTGGTGTCGAGGCGCAGCGCCTTGTCGACCGGGTCGTCCGCTCCTGCTTGCGCAAAGTGGGCCTCCACGAAGGCAAGGCTCTCGTCGCGATTGGCCATCACATGCGGCTGCAGATGGGTCGCCATCTGCTCATGGGTGCGGTCGAAGAAGGCGCCCGCATAGTCGGCGACCGGGTTGGTGGAGCCGGACATGGGCGGATACCAGTGATAGCCGCCGAAGACCTCGTCCGCGCCCTGACCGGACTGCACGACCTTGATGTGCTTGGAGACCTCGCGCGACAGCAGGAAGAAGCCGATGTTGTCGTAGGAGACCATCGGCTCCGACATGGCGGCGATCGCCTTCGGCAGGTTCTCCATCATCTCCGAGGACTGGATGAAGATCTTGTTGTGGCTGGTGCCGTAGTGCTTCGCGATGAGGTCGGAATAGACGAACTCGTCGCCCTTCTCGCCATTGGCTTCCTCAAAGCCGATGGAGAAGGTGGTCAGCCCCTTCTGCCCGGCCTCCGCGAGAAGGCCGACGATCATGGACGAATCCACGCCGCCCGACAGCAGCACGCCGACGGGTACGTCGGCGACCATGCGGCGGTCGACGGAGGTGCGCAGGCTCTCCAGCACCATGTCGCGCCATTCCTCGCCGGAGCGGGCGAGATCTTCGGCCGAGCGCTCGAAAACGGGTTTCCAGTAGATCTCGTCGGTGGAACGTCCGTCCGGCTCGATCACGCGGATCGTGGCGGCGGGCAGTTTCCGGACCCCTTTGAGGATCGTGCGCGGGGCGGGCACGACCGCATGCCAGCTCATGTAATGATGCAGCGCCACCGGGTCGATGTCGGTATCGACGTCGCCTGCGGCCAGAAGGGCGGGCAGGGTGGAGGCGAAACGCAGGGTTTTCCCGGTTTCCGCCAGATAGAGCGGCTTGATACCGAAACGGTCGCGCACCAGCGTCACCCGCCCGCTTTCGCGGTCGTGAACGGCGAAGGCGAACATGCCGTGGAGTTTGGGCACGGCGGCCGGGCCCCATTCGGCCCAGGCTTTCAGGATCACTTCCGTATCGCCGGTGGAGGCGAAGACGTGGCCCTTTGCCTGAAGCTCGCGGCGCAGTTCCTCGTAATTGTAGATGCAGCCGTTGAAGGCGATGGTCAGGCCGAGGCCGGTATCGACGAAGGGCTGGGCGGCTTTTTCCGACAGATCGATGATCTTCAGCCGGCGGTGGCCGAGCCCCACAGGCCCGCGGGTGACGATGCCGGCGCCGTTTGGCCCGCGCGGGGCCATCGCATCGGTCATGCGTTCCAGCCGGGCCGCGGAAGCCGGGGCACCGTCGAAATGAATCTCGCCGCAAAGTCCACACATGGTTGTTCAGGTACCTCTCTTTTTGATTTGACGTGATATAATTAGGGGCATATCGATTAGAGTTCAAACGATATGTGCGTTATTTTTGTGCGCCGCATTCAAAACACAGGGAGCGGCCGGGAGACCGGCTTTTGAAATTTGCCCGAGAAAGCTGACGAAACGGCAACAATGTTCAAGGCAATTCGCCGGATTGTGCGTTCCATCGATTTGCGTTCGCGCGAGGTTTCGCGCGCGGTGGGTCTCACGATCCCGCAAATCGTGGTCCTTCAGGCCGCTCACGACATGGGGCAGCTGACCACGCGGGCGATTTCCGAAGCTTCCGATCTCAGCGCGGCCACGGTGGTGACCATCCTCGACAAGCTGGAGGCGAAGGGGCTCGTCGAGCGTTATCGCTCCGCCGATGATCGCCGGATCGTGCACACGCGTGTAACCGAACGCGGGCGCGAGGTGCTTGGGTCGGCCCCGCCGATGCTGCACGACGATTTCCGCGAACGCTTCGCGGCTCTGCCTGCGTCAGAGCGCCGGGAACTCCTCACCGCCATGCAGCGCGTAGCTGACATGATGGACACCAAGGGCTTCGACGCCGCCTCCCTGCTGGTGGTGGAGGAGAAGCTGGGGTAGGGGCTGCTGAGATTTGTTGCGAGGAGAGGGCGTATTAATCGCCTACCGGTTGAAACGACCCAATAGAAGTCGCGGAGGGGCCTTTTAAGTCATGGGGCATGCGTCTAACCGTTCTGTCACCGCATTTGTAAGGTGCTGTCTCTCTGTGTCGCAGTGGGTTCTGAGCTCGATAATGCCGCGTGCTTCGAGATTGTGCTCGGCGTGAAGGGGTATACGCTTATATGCCCTTTGACGGCCTTTTCTCTCTCGTAGGTGCTCAAAAAGGCTTGGGGTAAGACCCGAGAGGGCTAAGGCCATAGCTTGCGACGAATTGATTGAATTGCCATGGTAAGAAAATGTTCTTTGGCTGATGAGTAATCTAGACTTTTAGAGAGTTGTTGGCGGTGAATTTTATCACAAGGAAGTGGTATCCGGTCGTGCGAGAGTCAAAGCAGACCGTCCGTAGTGATGGGTCTGTGTTGGCGGAAGGTGGATTGCGTCAATATGATGGGAAAAGTGTTCTATTTACTGAAAGTGGTACTTATAAAGTAGACGGTTTAGATGTGGAATATTCATTATTAGATGAATTAAAAAAATGCTGCCTTTTTGGAAGTCATGGGGTTTATGCGGCGTTTTCTAATATTAGTATCAGTTTTTTTGTTCCATCAAGAATAGGGCGGATATCTCGGGTTGACTTTGATGAGGTGCTGCCTGAGGGGTTTTTAGGACAGGATCTGGTAATCATAGCACATCCTTTATGTGTATGTATTTCTGGAGATGCCCAAAAAGGTGAGGTAGTATTCCCTCACTTTCAATATACTGGTGAAAATAAAATTAATATAACTTCATCGGCTTTTGATAGATGTCCTTCTGATTATTCTCCAACAATTCCATTTACGGCTTATCTTTCATTTCCACCAGAAGATCAGGCAGTGAAATTACTGCATAAGTCGATCGATGAATTCTCAAAAAATAGAGCTAGTTTTGCAATAATATATCTTTTTGCAGCGATAGAGTCGGCTGTGACGATTTTATCTGGGCGTGATGATGGTCGGGTATCATCGCGTATGTTGACCGTGATAAACAAATTGGATCGATGTTCGTCAGATATAGCAAATGTACTCCGTCCACTAAAAAAGAAGATTGAGAACAGGATTGTCGCAAGAAGAGGGGATTTTGCGCATCTAGGAAAAGAGCTCAATCAAAATGATCTTCTTCCGTGCTATGAAACTGCTTTGGAATTTTTCTGGTATTATTCAGATATGAAAGAGTCACTCGGGATTGCTGAAATATAGAAAAATCGTCAGATAACTCAGATGTTTCCCTAGACTCGGATTTTCCGATATATGCCTTTGATGAACTCACCTCTAAGGTCACTTCCATGCCCGTCACCATCTACCACAACCCGAAATGCGGAACGTCGCGCAACGTTCTGGCCATGATCCGCGAGAGCGGCGAGGAGCCGGAGGTCATCGAATATCTGAAGACCCCGCCAAGCCGCGAACGGCTGGTGGAGCTTATCGCGGCGATGGGCATTCCCGTCCGCGATCTCCTGCGCCAGAAGGGTACTCCTTATGACGAGCTCGGCCTCGATGATCCGAAGTGGAGCGATGACGAGCTGATCGATTTCATGATGGAGCATCCCATCCTGATCAACCGCCCCATCGTCGTCACCGACAAGGGCGTGAAGCTCTGTCGTCCTTCGGAAGCGGTGCTGGAGCTTCTGGACAACCCCGTCGCGGCCTTCACCAAGGAAGACGGCGAGGTGGTCAAGCCCTGACCCTGCGCTTCAGGGGGGCTTGACCTTTGCCGGGCAATCTCAGGCGGTGGCCCTGCGCATGGCCGCCGTCAGGACGCCTGCCATGATCAGCACGCTGCCGCCGAGCCGGTTGATCGCCTTCAGCGTCGAGGGGCGGTTGATCTTCTCGCGAACGGCGGCGGCGGCCAGCGCATAAATTGCGGCATTGATGATGGCGAGCACCACGAAGGTGACGCCCATCAGCACCAGCTGCGGCGCGACGGGGGCGTCCGGCGCGATGAAGTGCGGCAGGAAGGCGATGAAGAAGGCGATGCCCTTCGGGTTCAGCGCCGTCACGATCCACGCATGAAGCAGGATGGTGCGGCTGTCGCGGGTCGCGGTTGCGACCGTCTGCAAGGGCGCGGGCGAGGTGCGCCACATCTTCCAGCCGAGCCAGATCAGATAGGCCGCGCCGACCCATTTCAGGATGGTGAAAAGCATGGCGGAGGCCGCGAGGATCGCGCCGAGACCTGCGAGCGAAAGCGTCGCTGCGGTTGCGTCGCCCAGCGCCACGCCTGTGACCGAGGCAAGTGCTGTCCGCCTTCCTTGCGCCAGCGCGTAGGAGACGACGAGCATGATCGTCGGTCCCGGGATCGCCAGAACGATCAGGGTCGCCACCAGATAGGCCGAATAGAGTTCCCAGGTCATTGCGCATTCCTTTGCGGTATCCAGTGAAACCTATTCCTCCCGGCGCGCGTTGTGAACAGGCAAGCGACGGGCTGCTGCGTCGCATGTTTGCCGTATTGAAGATGGCAATGTGAAATTTCGAAGGGAGGCTTTCGGGAATACGGGATGCGGACGATCCTCGCCAAGGCTGTGATGCTGGCCGCCCTGGCCCTGGCCCTTGTGCCGGGGGCGGGAGACGGGCTTGCCGCGTCGCAAGGCGGGGGCGGTGTCGCTTCCCCGTTGTCTGGACAGGCAATGGAGGAGGGGGCGGCGTCAAGGTCGGCTGAGGCCGGTCCCGATGCGCCTGCCGTGCCGCGCGAGCGGCCGCGCGCGCCGGTTGCCAAGGCCATGCCGAAAGCTGCGCCTGCGCCCATGCCCGAGGCCGGTCCCGACCGCTTGCCCCTGCCCAAACCGGAAAAGTCTGACGATCTCTTCGCCCGGAGGGCTCCCGAGCCGCCGGACGGACAGCCGGAGCATCCGGTTGCCTGCACCATCGCCGGCGCGACGGTGGAGCGTGCCGTCCAGCCCTTGCCGGATGTGCCCGCCTGCCAGATCCCCGTGCCGGTGGAGGTCTCTGCGGTGGGAGAGGATGGCGATATCGCGCTTGCGCCCGTCGCCACGCTCGATTGCGCGCTTGCGGGATCATTCGCGGCATGGATGCGCGAGGTCGTCGTGCCTGCCGCGCTTGAGCATCTGGGCTCTCCCGTCAGCGGCGTGCGGATCGCCGCCTCCTTCCATTGCAGGCGGCGCAACAACCTGCCGGACGGCAAGCTTTCCGAACATGCCAAGGGCAATGCGGTCGATATCTCCGCCTTCCGGCTCGCTGACGGGCGGGAGGTGAGCGTGGAGGAGGGCTGGAAGGGCGACGGGGCGGAAAAGGCGTTTCTGCTTTCGGTGCGCAAGGCCGCCTGCGACCGGTTCCTGACCGTGCTTTCGCCGGAGGGCGACGCCTATCATCAGGATCACCTGCATCTCGATCAGGGCTGTCACGGCAAGACCTGCACCTACCGTATCTGTTCATAAAGGCGTGAATGCCGACAGGGGTTTACGCAAGGAGACTTTGCGGTAAAGCTCTGCCTCAAGTCTTTGCGCGATTTTCGGTTTTCAAGACGCGATCAAGGGGAAGTCTCACGATGGAACGATATGCATCCGCACGCGACATGACACTGGCGCTGCGGCCGGACCATCCGGTCTATTGTTTCCACCCCGCAGTGCTGGCGGAGGATACGCGCGCGTTCCTCAACGCCTTTCCCGGCAAGACCGCCTATGCGGTGAAGACCAATGGCGAGCCATTCGTTTTGAAAACGGTCGCGGAAGCCGGGGTCACCTGTTTCGATGTCGCCTCTCCGGCAGAATTCGAGGCCGTGCGCTCCGTCGCGCCCAAGGCGGAACTTCTCTACATGCACCCGGTCAAGGCGCAGTCCGATATCCGGCTGGCGCTTGAGACCTACCGCATCCGCACCATGTCGCTCGATCACGAAGACGAGGTGGCGAAGGTGCTGCGGGTCGTGCGCGCGCTCGATCTCGATCCGGCCGACATCACCATTTTCGTGCGCATCGCCACCAAGGGGCATGCGGCCTACGAGCTTTCCAAGAAATTCGGCGCGGCCCCCGGTCATGCGGTGGAGCTTCTGCAGCGTATCGACCGGATCGGCTTCAAATGCGGCCTGTGCTTCCATGTCGGCTCGCAGATCGAAGAGGCGGAGACCTACGAGCGCGCGCTGGCGTCCGCCGACTGGGTGCGCTCGCGCGCGGGCGTGGAACTTGTCGCGCTCGATGTGGGCGGCGGCTTTCCGGCGACCTACGGCCACGATCCGCGCCGCAAGGCCCCGCAGGTGCCCACAACGCCGGAACTGATCGAGCAACTGAAGCTCGATCTGGATGACTGGGGCTTCTCAGACTTGCCCATCGTCGCGGAACCGGGTCGCGCCATCTGCGCGCGATCGATTTCGCTCGTGGTGCGGGTGCTTTTGAAGAAGGGCCGCCGTCTCTACATTAATGACGGCATCTGGGCGTCGCTGTCAGACAGCTGGACCGGCAAGATCACACTGCCCGCCCGCCACATTCCCGATCCGGCGCGCAAGCGGCGCACGGGCGATGCGGGGAATATCGTGCCCTTCAAGGTGTGCGGGGCGACCTGCGACAGCGTCGATATCCTGTCACGGCCCTTCTGGCTGCCGGAGACGGTGGATACGGGCGACTGGATCGAGATCGGTCATATCGGGGCCTATTCGCTGTCGCTCCGCACCCATTTCAACGGGTTTTATCCCGACACCATCGTCGAGGTGGAACGTCCCTTCGACGATCCGGCCAAACCCGCCGAAAGCTTTGCTTCCATTGAGACTATGGCCGACTAGCGGCTTCCTTGCGGGTATCCCTGATGTGAGGCAGGCGGGGGCGCCAGCAAGAAAGTTCCGCAGCGACGTGCTAATTCGGCATGAACTACGTTGACATTTTGTCGATAAATTGTGAGTGTCTTGCCTCAATAATAGCGGTGCCCAATTGTGGGGCACGACGAACCTTCCAACGAACACACCGGACAAGAGGCTTTTCCGATGACGGCCAAGTGGGATTTCTGGATCGATCGTGGCGGCACTTTCACCGATATCGTGGCGCGTACGCCAGACGGTGAGATTCGTGCCCACAAGGTGCTGTCTGAGAACCCGGAAGTCTATCGTGACGCCGCCATTCAGGGCATTCGCGAACTGATGGGCGTCGAGGCGGGCGCGCGCATTCCGGCGGAAAACATCGCCACGGTGAAAATGGGCACCACGGTCGCCACCAACGCGCTTCTGGAGCGCAAGGGCGATCGCACGCTGCTGCTCATCACCAAGGGTTTCCGCGATGCGCTGGAGATCGGCTATCAGGACCGGCCGGACATCTTCGCCAAGGAAATCATCAAGCCGGAAATGCTCTACGAGAAGGTCGTGGAGTGCGAGGAGCGCGTGCGCGCCGACGGCACGGTGGAAAAGACCCCGGATCTCGACGCCGTGCGCGCCGGGCTTCAGGCAGCTTTTGATGACGGTATCCGCTCGCTCGCCATCGTCTTCATGCACGCCTATGCGTTCCCCGAACACGAGAAGCAGGTGGCGGAGGTCGCCCGCGAAATCGGCTTCCCGCAGATCTCCATTTCCCACGAGGTCTCGCCGCTGATGAAGCTGGTGGGCCGCGGCGACACCACGGTGGTGGATGCCTATCTCTCGCCGATCCTGCGCCGCTACGTGGAGCAGGTGGCCGAAGAACTTCAGATCGAGGGCACCGACTGCCGTCTGATGTTCATGCAGTCCTCGGGCGGCCTCACGGCGGCCGATCTCTTCCAGGGCAAGGACGCGATCCTCTCCGGTCCCGCAGGCGGTGTCGTCGGCGCGGTGGAAACCTCGAAGATCGCCGGTTTCGACAAGATCATCGGCTTCGACATGGGCGGTACGTCCACCGACGTCTCGCACTTCAACGGCGAATACGAACGCGCGTTCGAGACGGAAGTCGCGGGCGTTCGCATGCGCGCGCCGATGATGATGATCCACACGGTGGCGGCCGGTGGCGGCTCCATCCTGCATTACCGCGACGGCCGCTTTCAGGTCGGCCCCGATAGTGCAGGCGCCAATCCCGGCCCGGCGTGTTATCGCCGCGGCGGCCCGCTTGCGGTCACCGACGCCAACGTGATGGTGGGCAAGCTTTCCGCCGATTTCTTCCCGAAGATCTTCGGCCCGAATGCCGACGAGGCGCTGGACGAAGGCGCGGTGAAGACGAAATTCATCGAGATGTCCGCCGGTATCGGCGACGGGCGTTCGCCTGAGGAGGTCGCCGACGGTTTCCTCAAGATCGCGGTGGCCAACATGGCCAACGCCATCAAGAAGATTTCCGTCCAGCGCGGCTATGACGTCACCGAATATGCGCTGACCTGCTTTGGCGGCGCGGGCGGGCAGTCGGCCTGCATGGTGGCCGACAATCTCGGCATGAAGACCGTGATCGTCCATCCGCTGTCGGGCATCCTGTCGGCCTATGGCATGGGCCTTGCCGATATCCGCGCGACCCGCCAGCAGGCGGTGGTGAAGACGCTCGAGGCCTCGCTTCTTGCCGATCTGGACACCTTGCGCGCTTCGTTGGCTGCCGAGACCGAGGGCGAGCTTGTCGGTCAGGGCATTCCGGCGGCCGAGTGCGCAACCCATGCCCGCGCGCATCTGCGCTACGAGGGCACCGACACGCCGCTTCCCGTCACGCTTGCCGACATTCCGGCCATGATGGCCGAATTCGAGGCCGCCCATAAGGCGCAGTTCGGTTTCGTCTACGAGGCGAAGCCCGTCGTGGTGGAAGCGCTCGAGGTGGAGACGATCGGCGGCGGTGCTGGCATCGAGGAGCCGGATCACGCTCTGAGCGATGCTGCTGTTGCGGCTACCGCCACGACCCGCTTCTTCTCCGATGGCGAATGGCACGAGGCGGCCATCTATCGCCGCGACGCCATTCAGCCGGGCATGACGATTGCGGGCCCTGCGCTCATCATGGAGCCGCATGCGACCATCGTCGTGGAGCCGGGCTGGCAGGCGGAACTGACCATCAAGGACCATATCGTCCTGAAGCGCGTGGTCGCGGCCAAACGCGCGCAGGCCGTCGGAACCGAGGCCGATCCGGTCATGCTGGAGGTCTTCAACAACCTCTTCATGAACATCGCGGAACAGATGGGCGTGACGCTCCAGAACACCGCCTATTCGGTCAACATCAAGGAGCGGCTGGACTTCTCCTGCGCCGTCTTCGACAAGGACGGTACGCTGGTCGCCAATGCCCCGCACATGCCGGTGCATCTGGGCTCCATGGATCGCTCGGTGGAAACGGTGATCCGTCTCAACGAGGGCAAGATCCGTCCGGGCGACGTCTTCGCGCTCAACGCGCCCTACAATGGCGGCACGCACCTTCCCGATATCACGGTCGTCTCGCCGGTCTTCGACGATGAGGGCAAGGAGATCCTGTTCTGGGCGGCAAGCCGAGGTCACCATGCAGACGTGGGCGGTACCGCTCCGGGCTCCATGACGCCGCGTGCGACGACCGTGGATGAGGAAGGCGTGCTGATCGACAACTTCCTGCTGGTCGATCAGGGCAGCTTCCGGGAAGAAGAGACGATCCATCTCCTCACCGATCACAAGTACCCCTGCCGCAACCCGGTGCAGAACGTCGCCGACCTCAAGGCCCAGATCGCGGCCAACGAGAAGGGCGTTCAGGAACTTCGCAAGATGGTCGCCCATTTCGGGCTGGACGTGGTGCAGGCCTATATGGGCCACGTGCAGGACAATGCGGCGGAAAGCGTGCGTCGGGTGATCGACGCGCTGCATGACAGCGAGTTCACCACCACGACCGATCAGGGCGCGAAGATCTGCGTGAAGATCTCGGTCGACAAGGAGGCCCGCGAAGCGACGGTGGACTTCACGGGCACCAGCCCGCAGCAGTCCTCCAACTTCAACGCACCGGAACCGGTGACGCGCGCCGCCGTGCTCTACTGCTTCCGTGTGATGGTGGATGGCGAAATCCCGATGAACGCGGGTTGCCTGCGTCCCATCAACATCGTCATCCCCGACGACTGCATGCTGAAGCCGAAATATCCGGCGGCCGTTGTTGCGGGCAACGTGGAGACCTCGCAGCACGTCACCAACACGCTCTTCGGGGCGCTGGGGGCGATGGCGGCATCCGAAGGCACGATGAACAACCTGACCTTCGGCAACGATACCTACCAGTACTACGAGACCATCTGTTCCGGCTCGCCCGCCGGTCCCGGTTTCAACGGCACCGACGGCGTTCACGTCCACATGACGAACTCGCGCCTGACGGATCCGGAAGTGCTGGAATTCCGCTTCCCGGTCCTGCTGGAGGATTTCCACATCCGCCACGGGTCCGGCGGCAGGGGCAAGTGGCACGCGGGCAACGGCACGCGGCGCACCATGCGCTTCCTTGAGGAAATGGACTGCGCGATCCTGTCGTCGCACCGCACGATCCGCCCGCACGGGCTTGAAGGGGGCGAACCCGGCGAATGCGGCCAGACGCTGGTACGGCGCAGCGATGGAAAGATCGAGGAACTCGGCGGATGCGATCAGACGATCCTGAAGCCCGGCGAGGCGGTCATCGTGGTCTCGCCGACAGGCGGTGGCTACGGCAAGGCTGAGTAACGAGAAACCAACCGGAGCGGCAGAAAATGTCGCTCCGGTTTTTCGTTGAGACGATAGGTTAATCGTTCTGTTCGAGCCACTCGTGCCAGAGTCTATGGATGTCCTCGGGAGCGAGTTTTTCGCAGGGCCAGTGTGCAGGCCATTTCTCCGGTTTGTTCAAATGATCGGGCAGCCTGGTAGAGCCATCCCCAAACGCAGAATTGATTTGGTCTTGTTCGAGCGAAAGAGCATGAGTCAGATCAGCGGATACCAGCAGCGAGCGCGAAAAATCGACGCTGCTGGTGTTCGCACTTAGCAGGCTCGCCCCTTGCAGGTCCGTTCCTTGCAGGTTCGCCCCTCGCAGTTCCGCCCCTCGCAGGTCCGCGTCTTGCAGGTCCGCCCCCAAGAGGTTCGCGTGTTGCAGGTCCGCCCCTTGGAGGTTCGCCCCTAGCAGGTTCGCCCCTATCAGGCTTGCAAATGGCAGGTACCCTCTCCTCAGGTTCGCCCCTCGTAGGTCCGCGTTCCTGAGAGCGGTTCCAGGGAGGGATACGAAGCCCAGATCTGTCCGACGAGTCGCCTCAAAGTCTCCGCGACTGTCTTCTAGATTGGAGAGATTAAGCCACTCCAGAAGCCTTCCGGGGACACCGTGAGGTAAGGCAGTGCAGCGGATGGTTTCCAGAAATCTTTTGGGGGCGTCGGGCGATGGCCAGCGGAGATTGATCTTCGGCACATAGGCGGTGTCGCAGGTTGGATCATCCTTTTGCTCCAGCCGTTCCTCAATAGCTCTCGACAATGCGTTGAGTACGGCAAGCAAGGCGACCGTCGCCTGACGCTGCCATTGATCTGCAGCATTCCATGAACCAAGTTCAAGCTTGTGGGCAGGCATGCCATGGCGGATCACCCAGTTCATGATTTCCGTCAGTCTGTCCTTGATCTCACAAGCCTTTTCGGTGTCGAGAAAACGAGCCTGATTGCGCAGGAAATTGATGATCCAGATATCGATTGCCGCATTTCCGGTCAGTTTGAGCCATTTGGCGGCGAACTCCTGCTCGTTCAAATTTTCCGAAAAGCGGTTTGCCGCGGAAAGGAGCGCGCGGGCAACCATATATTCCCCGAAACTCTTGTGGACGAATTCGAAACCTTGTCCGTCCTCAAGATCGGAGCGGGTGTAGAATTGCATGGCAACCGAACTGACGCGGGCTGCATCTTCTGATCTGAATTTCTTTGCGACAGGAACCGGCAGATATTCTTCGCGTGTTTCATTGAAGGCGTCTTCAGACCCACTGCGCCCGCCGCCATGCCATGTCGCCAGTCCGAAACACTCCATCAACCAGAAGAAATCGGTTTCTGAAGTCCCGAGCGGTCGATCTTGCTCTTTCTTAGCCCGGCGTGCGTCTCGCTCATAAACCTGCTTGAATATTTCCGCATAGACGGCGTTTCGGTTTTCTGCCGCTTTACCGGCTTTCTCATGGGCAAAACCCGAAATCGTCAGAAGGTAGAAAAGCAAGGGCTCCGAGGTCAGTTCATCCAGCGCGTTGATGCTGAGCGCCTGAGGTTCTTCCGACGGTTCTTTTCCGTTCGTCCGACACCATGTTGTCCAGAACAGAAGGCGATCATCGTTCCTTTCCAGGTTCTTCGGGTCATCAACTCGTGCCTCCGAATTTTCCCAAGGATGATACCTGTCCTTTGTACGCAACATCTCGTCCGTCAGGGGGCAGAGCGGCAGAACATGCAGCAGGGCTTCTGCCTCCAGTTTTGCCTCCCTACAGGCGGGTTCAACGGCGGCCTGACGCCCCAGTGCGATGGCGCGCACGCGGCCGCTCGTTCCCTGATCCTTCAGGAAGCGTTGGAGATCGCCGATGAAGCTGCGGGCGAGGTCTTCCGACGCCTTGTCGGTGCGCGCGAGTTCATCCAGGCCGTCAAAGACGATCAGGAGCTTGCGTCCATCTTCCTCGCTCCACCTGAGTGGATCCCCTCCCAGACCGCGCCCCTCCCGCTCCCGTTTGAAGTTCGTTTCATATGCCTCTTCGATGCTCATCTTCTCAAGGGAGAAGCGCTGCAATTCCACGAAACAGACGTTCCAGTCCCCGCGCTCGGCAACGGAACTGGCGAAGATCCGCGCCACGGTCGATTTCCCGCTTCCCGGTGACCCTGCGATGACTCGCAAGGGGCTGGCTCTATCGTCGTCCAGCCATTCGTGCAGAGTGTCTTCGAACCAGCGGATATGGGCCCGTTTGGGGTGGCGTGCATCCGGCAGGTCGTCGTCCGCCTCGGATGCTTTTTCAGGCTTGATTTCCGTGTGCCAGCAGCAACGTAGAGGGGTATAGACGTCGCGCACTGTGATGCCGGTTTCTTCCTGCCCGAACATCGGCTCATGGTCGATCTTCTTGCGGATCCAGTTCGCATGTCGTCCCCACGCCCGGCGGCGCTCCACACCTTCCGCGACCGGGCCTTCCAGCCGGTCGGCAAATTCCTTGTAACGATCGTGGGGTGCATTCAGCCATGTGCGTTCCAGAGCTGCCCTTAACGCCTTGTCGAGTTCGCGCCGTACGGTCTCATCGTCCATGAGTGGTTCCGGCTCAAGCGTCTTGACGAAAGCGGCGAACCGTTCACGCAGGGCCGGATAGAGGCAGAAATTCGTCGGCTCGATTAGATCCTGTTGTGTGACTTCGGCATTCTCTGTCTGGTCAGATGCAAAGACCTCCGAGAACAGGTTCCCGATTTCCTTGGAGATTTTCTCTTCATTTGTCATCCGCGCCCAGTGATTGCGTCGGAGCGCGCCAGTGAGGGCTTCCGTAAAGACAACTTGCCAGAATGCGGCGGCCGCCTGCCCGACCGTCATGTCTTTCGGCGTCCAGACAGACCAAGCCTTGATCAAGGACGCTCCTGCGCGCAGATAATTTCCCGAGATCGCGAATGCGGCTGTTTCCGCCAGCACCACGAGTGGCTCTTTTATCTTCTTCTTTGGCGTTGAAAAATCGAGCTTTACGGTCACGTCGAAATCCCTGACTTCAAAGATAATGGCTGCCGCAGCGCGAGGCATCGCGTAGCGGTCTGGATGAATAATCGTCACAATTATCAATGTTTTGCTTCATGGGCGCAATGGCCGGTGAGGCGGATTGGCCCACTGTTCGCAAATGGCAATTTCCCCTGCGCATCCGGCGTGCTATGGCGAAAGAAAACACCTTCCGGATGCACATAAATGTCCCCCTATACAGACCCTGTCTCACCAAGTGAGAAAATGCCCGCCAGTGTCGATGTCGTCATCATCGGCGGCGGGATTATCGGCGTTGCCACCGCATGGCATCTTGCGCGCTCAGGCGTTTCCGTCGCGCTTTGCGAAAAAGGCGTGATCGGCGGCGAGCAGTCGTCGCGAAACTGGGGCTATTGCCGCCAGCAGGGCCGCGATCCGGCCGAGCTTCCGCTCATCAAGCTCAGCATGAAGCAATGGGAAACCATGGCGGAGGATCTGGGCGAAGACGTCGGATATCGCCGCACCGGCATCTACTACTTCGCCGGCAATGCCGCCAAGATGAAGTATTTCGAGGATTTCCTGCCGCTCGCCAACGAGTATGAACTCGGCACCCGGCTGCTGTCTTCCGCCGAAGCCTCGGAGATCTTTCCCGGCTGCACGAAGAAATGGCTGGGCGGTATGGTCACGCCCACCGACGGACGCGCGGAACCCGCGCTTGCCTCTTCCGCCATGGCGCGTGGGGCGATGGCCAAGGGCGCGCATATCTTCACCAACTGCGCGGTGCGCGGGATCGAGAAGTCGGCGGGGCGGGTCTCCGGCGTCGTGACCGAGCGCGGGACAATTGCCACGCAGAACGTGCTTCTGGCGGGTGGGGCGTGGTCCACGCTCTTCTGCCGTTCGCTCGGCATCGACCTGCCGCAGCTCACCGTGCGCTCTTCGGTCATGCGCACCGAGACCGGGCCGGACCTGACGCAAGGCGGGGCGTGGACGCCGAAATTCTCGCTGAGGCGGCGCGATGACGGCGGCTACACGATTGCCCATGGCGGGCTTTCGACGGCGGATATCACGCTCGACAGCTTCCGCTATTTCTTCAAGTTCATGCCGATCCTGATGAACGAATGGCGCAGCACGCCCTTGAGCTTCGGTGCGCGCTTCTTTGAAAGCGTTGCGCAGAAGAGCCGCTGGGCGCTCGATCAGCCGACGGTCTTCGAGCGCGAACGCGTGCTGGATCCCAAGCCGGTCGCCTCCACGCTGAATGCCGCCTGGCGCGATCTCGTCGAGGCGTTCCCGGCCTTCAAGGATGTGCCGGTGGTGGAGCGCTGGGCGGGCTATATCGACACCACGCCCGATGCGGTGCCGGTGATCGGGCCGGTGGAGAGCCTTCCCGGCTTTTACATCGCGACCGGTTTTTCCGGCCACGGTTTCGGCATCGGGCCGGGCGCGGGGCAGTTGGCTGCGGAAATGATGACGGGCAAGCCCACCTGCGTCGATCCCAAGCCCTTCGCGCTTGAGCGTCTCAGGAAGATCCATCGTCCGGCCTGAGCCGGGACGGAACGAAAGCTTCAGGCACCATCGAAACCCGCACATTCCGCCGGAATGTGCGGGTTTTTCGTTTGCCGGGAACCTGAATGCCGGATGAATGGCAATCTCAGAAGGGGTTCAGACGGGGCGTCTTAAGGTGGCTGCAATTCAAGGGGCAGGCCCTTTCGGGCCGCAGACGAATGGAGTGTTCAATGTCCGCATTGAAGAAGATCACCACCGCCGCAGTCACCACTCTCGCGCTCGGGAGCATGCTGGCTGTCACGACCGTCAGCGCCGATGCAGGACCGCGCGGCGGTTGGAACCGCCACCACCATCATCATCACTACAATCGCCGTCATCACAACAACAAGAACCGGGACAATGGCCTTGTCGCCGGTATAATCGGCCTCGGGGCCGGGTTGATCATCGGCAATGCGCTTGCAACGCCGAGCTATGCCGCGCCGCCGCCCCCGCCGCCTGCCTATGCCCCTAGCTACCGGCCCTGGACACCCCAGTGGCGGGCCTCTTGCGCCAGCCGCTACCGCAGCTTCAACCCCTCCACGGGGTACTTCCTCGGCTACGATGGCCAGTATCACTTCTGCCGCTAATCTGCATAAATGCGTATGAAGAGGAACGCGTTGGGCATTTGAGACGTTAAATTGCCAAAGTCTTGGTGGCTGAATATGGCACGAATGGCCCTACGGCCCGCCTGACGCTTAAGTGCGGAGGATTGAAATGTTGAAGACACACAGCAGCGTGTTCAAATCCCTGTCGGTTGCGCTCGCCTTGGCGCTCGGCGGCGCAATCCTCGTGCCGCCTGCATTCGCGGGCGATTCCGACAATTCCCCGGAAATGACGGGTCGCCCCGCCTGGATGGATTACAGGCGCGACTATCGCAAGCGACCGCCGCGCGCCGACTATCGCCGTCACCGCGATTATCGTCGTTACCGCGATTACCGTCGTCATCGGCATTACCGGCGTCGCAATGACGATGCAGCGGCGGCCATCCTTGGCGGCATCCTCGGCCTTGGGGCCGGTCTCGCCATCGGCAACGCCACCGCGCCGCGCCAATATTACGATGGCGGTCGCTATCCGGCATGGAGCCCGCAATGGTATCGCTACTGCGAGAGGCGCTACCGCAGCTTCAATCCGCGGACGGGGTATTTCCTCGGCTATGACGGTCGCTACCACTTCTGCCGCGCCCGCTGATCGGGCTTTTCGATAAGTGCGATGCATACATCTCAAAAAGCCGCGCCGGGTATCCCGGCGCGGCTTTTTGCATTTTGCGCGTCAATTGGGCAGGGTAATTCAAATAGTGAAAGAAATTTCCGTGCGAGACTGTTTTGTGGTAGGTGACTGCTACAAAGTATATTGTGCGATGCAAAATAAAAATATAGTGAATATTGGAGCGAGTACATTTTGACTTGATGAATAGTTTTTGAATCTGCAATCTCCCGTAGGGTCGCTTGGGAGGAAAGGGCGGCTTTCACTGGGAGGGAATACGAATGAACAAGCAGATGTTGACCGCGTTGCTGGCGGGCGCGGTGATGGTCGGTTCCGGCGTCACGGGCGTCATGGCCCAGAATGCGGGTAACCTTGAGAAGCTCTCCGGCTTCAAGACCACCGGCACGACCGAGTTCCAGTATATCGACCAGGGGGGCGACTATGCCGCCCAGATCCGCAAGACGCTGGAGCGGATTAAGCTGCCGGACGGTTTTTCCATCGATCTCTATGCGGTTGTGCCGGATGCCCGCCACATGGCGGTGGGACCGCAGGGCGTGGTGACCTTCGTGGGAACGCGCAAGGACAAGGTCTGGTCGGTCACCGACCGCAACAAGGACCGGGTCGCCGACGAGGTGAAGGATTTCGCGCCCTCGCTGCAGTTTGCCGTGCCCAACGGCCCGTGCTTTTCCAAGGACGGCCACCTTTATCTGGCCGAGCAGAACCGGGTCCTTTGGTTCCCGGCTGCCGAATTCTTCTATGAAAGCCCGGACGTGGCGGCGTTTGAGGTGGTCAAGCAGGGCGAGCTGATCCCGACGGAGGAGGAGAGCTACAACCACACCGCGCGCGTGTGCGATGTCGGGCCGGACGGCAAGCTCTACATCACGCTTGGCCAGCCCTTCAACGTGCCGGCTCCGGAGAAGGCGGAGCTTTACACCAAGTGGGGTATCGGCGGGATTATTCGCGTCAACACCGACGGCACCGACCGCGAAGTCTATGCGCGTGGCATCCGCAATTCCGTCGGCATGGATTTCGATCCCGCCACGGGCGACCTGTGGTTCACCGACAATCAGGTCGACGGCATGGGCGACGACATTCCGCCGGGCGAGCTTAACCACGCGACCGCCGCGGGCCAGAATTTCGGCTTCCCCTGGTATGGCGGCGGTGACGTGCGCACCAACGAGTACAAGAACGACGAGCCGCCCGCCGATGTGGTCTTCCCGGCGGTGGAGATGACGGCCCATGCCGCCGATCTCGGCATGGCGTTCTACACCGGCAACCAGTTCCCGGCCGAATACAAGGGCGCGATCTTCTCCGCACAGCACGGGTCCTGGAACCGCACCACCCCGGTGGGCGCGCGCGTGATGGTCACCACCATCGACGCCGACGGCAAGGCCACAGCCAAGCCGTTTGCGGAAGGCTGGATCGACGAGAACGGCGAGTATCTGGGCCGTCCAGTGGATGTCGCCCAGCTGCGCGACGGGTCTCTGCTGGTCTCCGACGATCTGGTGGGGGCGATCTATCGCATCTCCTACAAGAAGGTCGACTAGGCTTTGAGGGCAGGGCGGCCCGCCGGGGTTTTCACGGCGGGCCGCCGCCGGTTTCGATTTCCAAAAAAACGGGTGAGTGAACCGCGCTCAGGGCGCGGGGCGCGCGCATCGGCCGGGAGCCGGTTGCGCGAGGAGGAAAATTGCATGGGTGTATTGAAGGTTGCTCGCGGGGCGCGGGCTCTGTCGGGAGCCATTATGCTGGCCGTCTTCATTCCGGCGGTGCTGGGGCTCGCCGTGACGAAGGCCGCAGCGGGCGATCTTGAGGCGGGGCGCAAGAAGGTTCGCAGCACCTGCCGGGTCTGCCATGGGATCGACGGCATCGGCACCAATCCGACCGTGCCCAATCTGGCGGGCGAGAGCGACCGCTATATCGCCAAGCAGCTCAAGGCGTTTCGCGCAGGCGAGCGCAATCACGCGCAGATGTCGATCATCGCAAAAGGGCTGTCGGACGATGATATCAACAATGTCGCGACCTATTTCGCCGCGATCAAGGTGACGGCGACGCCGCCCGCCGCCAAGTAGATGCGAAGGCCGGGCAGGGGGCTTTCCCAGAAGGTCTAGCGGATGAGCAGCGGCATCTCCTGAATTTCATCCCACCACAGGCGTCCGTCTTCTTCCCTGTGGAGGGTGGGGAAGTGGCCCGGCACGATGGTGCGGCCGCGGCGCAGCACATGTCCGATGGAGGCTGCCCCCCGCTTCTCAGGGTCGAATTCCAGATCCGGGATGCCGGTCGTTGCTTCGCGTGCGGTCTTCAGCGCATCGGCTGCGAGCACCGCGGGCCCGTCGGCGGTGTCGAGTTCAAGCGAGACATGGCCCGGCGAATGGCCGGGGGTGGGAAGCAGCGTGACGCCCGGCATGACTTCCGCCTCGCCGTCGATCATGGAGACGTTGCGCTGGTTTAGCAGTGCCGCCAGATAGCGCGGGGTGACCGTGTCGGTCTCGAAGATTGCGTCGAGGTACTCGCGCTCGTCGCGGCCCATCAGGATCGGCGCATCCGGGAAGAGATCGAGATTGAGGACATGGTCGAAATGTCCGTGGCTGAAGATCAGCATGTCGATGTCGCGCGGCGTGAGGCTGCGCGCTGCGAGCGCCTCAAGCAGCATGCGTCGCGTCACCCCGTGGCCCACGTCGAAGAGCGCGCGCTTTCCGCCTGCCTCCACCATCACGATGGCCGAGATGCCGAAGAAACCTCCGTTGAAGGCGAGGCTGGAGCCGGGAACGAGAACGTCGAAACTGGCTTTGGACATGCGGATTTCCTGACGGGCGAAAGCTGGAAAAGGTCGATGGCCTCCGGAATCGGATGCCGCTGTCGCGACAGCTTGCCCCGGTCTCTCGCCGATGGCCAGAGCCGCGGGCTTCGGCAGAGGGATGGGACGGGTGCAATGAAGGGCGCGCAGCGGGATGCGCGAGAACGTTGCGGCAATTTCTGCTGGCCGGTTTCTGCTGCCCAATGGCGTTGCGTCCGGGCGCGTAAAACATGGTCAACTGCGCAAGTTGAAAGCACGTACCGATAAAATGTCGATAAATCGTTGATGTAGCAAATTGTGGAGTCTAGCTTGTACGTTCGCGAAGTGATGTAGTGCGATCAGTGAAACGGTCCGTATCTGCATTCACGGTCCGTATGGCCTCATGGGGACGTCAAGGGTAAAAGCCCGGCGCTCCGACAGGGAGAACATCTTTATGCTGAAAACGAACCGTCTTCTCGCGGCGGGCGCGGTATTTGTTGCCGCCTCCGTCATCGGCTTCGCCGCCTCGGCCCAGACCAAATGGGACATGCCGACGCCCTATGGCGATACGAACTTCCACACGATGAACATCGCGAAGTTCGCCGAGGACGTGGCCTCCTCCACCGATGGCGCTCTGACGATCCAGATCCATTCGGCGGGCTCGCTTCTCAAGCATCCGGAAATCAAGAACGGCGTGCGCAAGGGCGTGGTGCCGATCGGCGAAGTGCTGATCTCTCGGCTCTCCAACGAGGACCCGGTCTTCGCGCTGGATTCCGTGCCCTTCCTGGCGACGTCCTATGACGCGTCCATGAAGCTCTATCAGGCGTCCAAGCCGGTTTTGGAAAAGAAGCTGGAAGCGCAGGGCCTGATGCTGCTTTTCGCCGTGCCGTGGCCGCCGCAGGGTATCTACACCAAGGAAGCCATCGACGGCATCGATGATCTGAAGGGCCTGCGTTTCCGCGCCTATAACGCGTCGACCGAGCGGATAGCCCAGCTTGCCGGTGCGGTTCCCACCCAGGTGGAAGTGCCGGATCTTCCGACCGCGTTTTCCACCGGCCGCGTGCAGGCGATGATCACCTCGCCGTCGACCGGCGCGAACTCCAAGTCCTGGGACTATCTGAGCTACTATTACGACGCTCAGGCCTGGTTGCCGAAGAACATGGTCATCGTCAACAAGGCCGCCTTCGAGGCGCTGCCGGATGAGGTCAAGACCGCCGTTCTGGAAGCCGCGGCAAAGGCGGAAGCCAGCGGCTGGGAAGCTTCCAAGAAGGAAACGGCTGAAAAGACCCAGATGCTGATCGACAACGGCATCAAGGTCGGCCCGCCGTCCGAGGATCTGCAGAACGGCTTCAAGGCCATCGGCAAGACGATGGTTTCGGAGTGGGAAGAGCAGGCCGGAGACGACGGCAAGGCCGTCATCGAGGCCTTCTCCAAGTAAGTTTTCGAAAACACGGATGACGGGCGGGCGGCGTCTTTTCGCCCGCCCGTCATCCGATCCAGTCAGAAAATGGTGCGGGGCAGGCTCTATCGCCTGCAACACCGCGCGGGCGTCCGTTTTACTCGGTTCGCCGTCGATTTCATCAAAAGGTCATCATGCGCAAGGCTCTCGATGCGCTCTACCGGCTTTCCGCCGGTCTCGCGGCGCTTTCCCTCGTCATCATTGCGACGATGGTCGTCGTTCAGGTCGGTGGCCGGGTCACCGATGGCCTGCGCTCCGCTTTCGGCTACGAACCCTATGGCCTTCTCGTGCCGTCCCTTTCGGAAATCGCCGGGTTCCTGCTGGTCGCCGCGTCCTTTCTGGCGCTGGCCTCGACGCTGCGCAACGCCGACCATATCCGCGTGAACATTCTGTTGCTGCAGCTTCCGCGCCCCGTGGCGCGCTCCCTTGAAATCTGGGTTCTGGCAGTCGCAACGGCGCTGGTGGGCTATTTCGCGTGGAACGCCGTGCTGCTCGTCATCGACAGCTACAAGTTCAACGAGGTTTCCTTCGGCATTATTCCGGTGCCCCTGTGGATCCCGCAGGCCGCAATGGCCGGGGGGCTGATCGTGTTCCTGATCTCGCTGGTGGACGACTTCATCGTGACGCTGAGCGGCGGGGAGCCGAGCTACATGGAGCCGGAAGCTTCCGAGCGCATCGAGGGGACCGAGTAGATGGATATCACGATCATTGCCATCGCCCTCGGTCTGGGCATGCTGGCGGCGCTGGCCACCGGCATCTGGGTTGCCGTGGCGCTGTTCTCGGTCGCGCTTGCGGCCATCGTTCTTCTGGTCTCGGTGCCCGCCGGGACCGTTCTGGCGACCACCGTTTGGGGCGCTTCGAATTCTTGGGATCTGACCGCACTGCCCATGTTCATCTGGATGGGCGAGATCCTGTTCCGCTCGCGCCTGTCGGAGGACATGTTCGCAGGGCTTTCGCCGTGGATGCGCAATCTTCCCGGTCGTCTACTGCATGTGAACATTCTGGGCTGCGGAATTTTCGCCGCCGTCTCCGGCTCCTCCGCCGCCACCACGGCCACCATCGGCAAGATGTCGCTGCCGGAACTCAAAAAGCGCGGCTATGACGAGCGGCTGGCCATCGGCACGCTGGCGGGCTCGGGCACGCTGGGACTGCTGATCCCGCCCTCCATCATTCTCATCGTCTACGGGGCTGCCACGGAACAGTCGATTGCGCGGCTCTTCATCGCGGGCGTTCTGCCGGGCGCTATGCTGTGCGTGCTCTTCATGGGCTATGTGGCGCTGTGGTCGGTGATGAACCGCTCCAAGATGCCGCCCAAGGAGCCGCCGGTTCCCTTCATCGAACGCATCATGGCGACCCGTCGCCTGTTTCCGATCCTGCTGCTGATCGTCGGCGTCGTCGGCTCCATCTATGCAGGGCTTGCCGCGCCCACGGAGGCCGCCGCCGTCGGCGTGCTGCTGTCGCTGCTTCTGTCCTGGTTTGCGGGCACGCTCACCCGCAAGACCTTTCTCGACGCCCTGATGGGGGCGACGCGCACCTCCTGCATGATCGCTTTCATTCTGGCGGGTGCGGCCTTCATGACGGTCGCGATGGGCTTCACGGGTATTCCGCGCGAGCTTGCAAGCTGGATCGGTTCGCTGGGGCTGACGCCGTTCGAACTGCTGGCCGCTCTGACGGTCTTCTTCGTCGTGCTGGGCTGCTTCCTCGATGGCATTTCGGTGGTGGTGCTGACCACCTCGGTCATCCTGCCGATGATCGAGCAGGCGGGTCTCGACCTGATCTGGTTCGGCATCTACCTCGTGATCGTCGTTGAGATGAGCCAGATCACGCCGCCGGTCGGTTTCAACCTGTTCGTGCTGCAGGCCATGACCGGCCACAACATCTTCAAGGTGGCGCGCATGGCGCTGCCGTTCTTCCTGTTGATGGTGGTGGCGGTCGTCATCGTGACGGTCTTCCCGGAAGTGGCCCTGTGGCTGCCCAACAACATGATGGCGCACTAGGGTGTGGCCCCTCGCGCTGGGGTGACTGCGGCGCGGGGGCGGTGTATCCCGTGTGAGGACGCACGATGGCAGACGCGACACACGCACAAGCGGAGGCACCGATCCGATGACCAAAACCCCTTCTCCGACCGCCGGGATCGGTCCTGTCGTTTCCTCCGCGCATCTGGCGGCAGGAGCCATGCCGGCGCTGTCTGAAATCGAGTTCGCCGTCACCATGATGGTGAACGCCTATCATCGCTGGATGGTCCGGGCGATGACGGCGGCGGGGCAGCCGGGCATGGCCCCGCTCGACGTGATGGTGCTTCATTCGGTCAATCACCGCGGGCGGCCCAAGACGCTGGCTGATATCTGCCTCGTGCTGAATATCGAGGATACGCACACGGTCACCTATTCCCTGCGCAAGCTGGAAAAGAGCGGGCTGGTGAAAACCGGCAAGCGCGGCAAGGAAAAGACCGCCGAGATCACCGCCCGGGGCGAGGAAGCGTGTCTGGAATATCGCAGCATCCGCGAGGCGCTGCTGGTCGGCCCGGTCAAGACGCTGGGTCTCGATGAGGCGGAACTGTCGCGGCTGGCGGCTGTCATGCGGTCGGTTTCCGGCCACTACGATCAGGCCGCACGTTCCGCAGCCGCCATGTGATCCTGCCGATCCCCTTTGCATTTGCATAAGCCTTGTGCTGCCCGTACGGCGCTGACACGTCCCTTAGGGGCGGATGTTGTCGTATCCGTGGTTGTACTGTCGTTCGCGTTCAATCCGTGCGGGGAACGGCTTGAACGCGAGGCATTCCTGCCCATCCGGACAGTCGTCAAATCTGTTCGTCGGCCTGTGTGACGGCTTGCGGGAGTGCGCGATTTCGTCGCTTGGCACATCCCTTGCGACACTGAAGGCGATACTGGAGCCGACAAGGGGAGGGTGAGCGCGCCGGGTATCGGTTCGGACCATGAGCCGGATCGACCGGACAGGCCGCATGTCCTCCGCAATTCAGAGTGTTCGAAAAGTCGACCGTTGAGACATCCCATCGGGATGGTCGATTGCAAGAAGGCGTCGGGACAGAGGCGTTGGCTTCCTGCCCCGGGCTCGGGTGCGGCCTCGGCTGCCCGGTCTGTTGGCCGCACCCGATTTTATCGCGCCCCGCCTTTCGTGGCCTCCCGGTTCTCCATTGCCTCAAAATTCCGTATTCGCCGGGCGGCGCTCTCCCTATAAGCTTGGTTTCATGAGTCTCTGGTCCGCCCTTGCTGCCGCCGTTTCCGCCATCCAGTCAGGTGGCGCGCAGTTGTTCGACCGTCTCGCCGCGCTCGTGGGCGGCGGGGAGGGACGCAATTCCGTCGCCTTTACCGCGGCCATGATCGCGCTTTCTGCAAAGATGGCGAAAGCCGACGGCGTGGTGACCACAGACGAGGAGATCGCCTTCTTCTCCCTTTTCGACATTCCGCCGGGAGAAGAGCGCAACGTGGCGCGGGTCTTCGATCTGGCGAAACAGGACGTGGCGGGCTTCGACGCCTATGCGCGGCGTATCGCGGGGCTCTTCGCCGACCAGCAGGAGACGCTGGTCGACATCCTCGACGGGCTCTTTCACATCGCCAAGGCGGACGGCTATATCCACGAGGCGGAACTCGTCTATCTGGAGACGGTGGCGGAGATCTTCGGCATCGAACAGCGCTGCTTCGACCAGATCTGCGAACGTCACGTCATTGCGGGCGCAGATCCTTACAAGGTTCTGGGCGTTGATCGCAGCGCGTCCGATGAAGACGTGCGGCGCGCCTATCGCAAGCAGGTTATGGAGAGCCATCCCGACCGGCTGATCGCGCGTGGGGTGCCTGAGGAATTCGTGCGTATCGCCAATGACCGGGTCGCCGCTCTCAATGAAGCCTGGCGGAAGATCTCGCTCGAACGTGGCCACAGAAACAACATCTCCGGTGAGGGAGAGCATAGCTCGTGACGACAGCCGACACCCGTTTGACCTGCGAGCTTCACGCCTCGCCCAATCATGGCGAGCGCAAGGGCGCGCCCGACATGGTGTTGCTGCACTATACGGGCATGGCGAATGCGCAGGTCGCTCTGGAGCGGCTGTGCGACCCTGAAGCCGAGGTGTCTGCCCACTATCTTGTCCACGAGGACGGGCGGATCGTCCACATGGTGAGCGAGGCGCGGCGCGCCTGGCACGCGGGCCAGTCCTTCTGGGCAGGCGAGAGCGACATCAATTCCCGTTCGATCGGCATCGAGATCGTCAATCCCGGCCATGAATACGGCTATGTCGATTTTCCGGACGCACAGATCGAAGCGGTGACGGCGCTGTGTCTCGATATCATCGAGCGGCATGGCATCGCGCCGGAGCGGGTGCTGGCGCATTCCGACGTCGCGCCGGGGCGCAAGATCGATCCGGGCGAGAGATTTCCCTGGGCCCGGCTTGCGGCCTCGGGCGTGGGGCACTGGGTGGAGCCTGCGCCCATCGTCTCCGGCAGGTTCTTTCAGCAAGGCGCCATCGGCCAGCCGGTGGAGGCGCTGCAGACCATGCTGGCACTTTACGGATACGGCGTGGACGTCAACGGCGTCTATGACGAGCAGACAGCCAGTGTGGTCGAGGCCTTCCAGCGTCATTTCCGGCCCGAGCGGGTGGACGGTGTCGCCGATGCTTCCACGATCACCACGCTTCATCAGCTTCTGTCGAGCCTCAAGGGCTGATCGCTCGGCCTGACTGTGACCGGTTGCCCGAATTGCGCGAGCGGCGAATTGGGGAACCGGGAGGGCCTTCATGCGTTCTTCCGGTCGTAAGTGGCTGTTGCGCCTTGAGGCGACCGGGCTGTGTTTGCCCGATTGCCGCCACGGTTCCATCACACTTCCCGCAAGGTCTCGTCATGCTTTGTCGGAAAGGTGCCTAAATTCGATGTTTCAAGCGGCAATTTCGCGAAAAACTGCCGGTTTTCCGTAACAATTCGTGATTTGGCGGGTCCGATTTTGGTCGGGTCCCGACGTCATACCGCCGCCCGTCTTGAAAACAGAAACGGGTAGACACCTTAAATGAACGGACGTGCACTTTGGGTCTCTTTGGTCATGGTGGCGGGGGCCATCGCGACGACTTTGCCGGTTAATGCCGGAAGCAATCCGCTGGCCGCGCTTCGCGCCTATGAAGCCAAGTTCGGCAAGGATGCCAAGTTCCAGACTGTCTCTACCGACGCAGTGGGCTCCACGGCCAAGGCGAAGGCCCGGACCAACGCCAAGTATTCCGCCCTTATCGCTTCCACCGCACGCAAGCATGGCGTTCCGGTCAGCCTTGCCAGGGCGGTCGTGAAGGTCGAGAGCAACTACAACCCCCGTGCGCGCGGCAGCGCCGGTGAGGTCGGTCTCATGCAGATCAAGCCGGCGACGGCGCGCGGTATCGGGTATCGCGGTCCGATCAAGGCTCTCTACGATCCCGCGACCAATCTGGAATGGGGCATGCGGTATCTGGCCAAGGCGCATGAGCTTGCCGACGGCGACACCTGCGGCACCATCCTTCGCTACAATGCCGGGCACTACGCACGGCGCATGAACCCGGTCAGCAAGCGCTATTGCACGCGGGTTCGCGCTCTGATGGGCGATCTGGTCTGATCCGGCGCGGAGCCCCGATCCGGTCCCTGCGCGTGCAGGCCGCATCAGGGGCTCCCGGCCGGACCCGGCTATGACATCGAATTGGCCGGACAAGATTTCCTGGGCAAGATTTCCGGCCTTGATTTTATCGGCCGCCCTGCCTACTGACGGCGGGCCAGTCGGCTGGACGACCGCTGCGACAAGTGCCGAAAGGCCGCCGCGGAGGAAAGTCCGGGCTCCATGAAGACACGGTGCCGGGTAACGCCCGGCGGGGGCGACCCCAGGGAAAGTGCCACAGAAAGCAAACCGCCTTGCCGAACCCGAAAGGGTCGTGGCCGGGTAAGGGTGAAAGGGTGGGGTAAGAGCCCACCGCGGCTGCGGCAACGCAGACGGCACGGTAAACCCCACCGGGAGCAAGACCGAATAGGGACAGCGCAGGGGCTCCGGCCCCGGGTGTGTTTTCACACCGACTGTCCGGGTAGGTCGCGAGAGGCGTCCGGCAACGGGCGTCCCAGATGAATGGTCGTCGCGGCGGGTTCGCCCGCCGAACAGAACCCGGCTTACAGGCCGACTGGCACATTTCCCCTCTTTTCCACATTTGTCGCGCGCAAGCGTCCCTGCGGCGTGGGCGCGCGGGGCGAAGGCCGCACAATCCCCTCCGGTTAACGCTCAAGGCGTTCGGGTCGCCTTTGAAAACCATTTGTTAACCATAACTTACCCTTGAGAGAAGGCGGGCGTCTCGCGCTCCGTCTGGCAACGCGGCGTTAAGCCTAATGGGGCTTTAATGGCTCTGGTCCGGGGGGATTGAGCCCGTACAGCCATGTCCATTCCATTGACGCCCGTGATCGCCCATGATATCCCATGTTATCCCGGATGAGACAGAAGCGGCTGCCGAGCCCGGGCTTAAAAAACAAGAGAAATCAGTCATCAACCGGATGTCTGCGCCCTTCCTTGCGCATGCTCCGGGGCGGCCCCGTACGCAGTCCGCAAGGGCAGTCGATGGGGATGTCGGCGTCAGGGCTTGTCGTGTTTCCGGCGAACATTTGCGTATCCGCATGGCCCGGAGGGCGGGCTGCGGATGGCGACGGCAAGCAGGATCGGGTCAGGCTCTCGGGGTTTTGAGGCTGGCCGGGATGGCATGGGATCGCACGCGTGCGGGCGCTGCGGTGGGCGAGGCGATGAATGGCCGACTTCGTGTCGAACTTCACAAACCGGCTGGACGCCAAGGGGCGGGTTTCCGTGCCTGCGCCCTTCCGTGCCGCGCTTTCCCGCGAAGGGTACGAGGGGGTCTATTGCTTCCCCTCCGCACATCTTCCCGCCGTGGATGCGGGCGGTTTGGCGCTGATGGGCGAGATCCAGAAGCGCGTCGACAGTTTCACCACACTGACACCGGACCACGACTTTGTTTCCATGGCTCTTTTCGGCGTGAGCGAGAACCTGAAACTGGACAGCGACGGGCGGGTCATCCTGCCGGAAACCCTGCGCACGCATGCCGGGATCACCGATCAGGTGACCTTCGTGGGGCAGGGCTACAAGTTTCAGATGTGGAATCCGGAACGTTTCGCGGAGCATCGCGCGGAGGCGCTGAAGCGCGCGCTTGCGGTGCTTTCCGCGCCGCCGCAGACGCCTCCGACGGGGAGTGCGCAATCATGACCGGTCACAAGGACGCTGACACGCCACCCGTTGTCGCGGCTCAGCCGGTAGCTCCGGCGCGCCATATCCCGGTTCTCCTGCACGAAGTGTTGGCCGCGCTGGAGCCTGCCGCGGGGCAGGTGATCGTCGATGGCACGTTCGGGGCGGGCGGCTACAGCCGCGCCATTCTGGAGACGGGAGCCGACGTCATCGCCATCGACCGCGATCCCAATGCGATCCGCGACGGGCAGGCGATGGTACGCGAATTCGACGGGCGTCTGACGCTCGTGCCGGGCCGGTTTTCCGGGCTCGATGCCCACGCCGCCGGTGTCGGCCATGAGCTTGTCGACGGCGTCGTGCTCGATCTCGGTATCTCCTCCATGCAGGTCGATGAGGCGGACCGCGGCTTTTCCTTCCGACAGGACGGGCCGCTCGACATGCGCATGGAGCAGGAGGGGCCGAGCGCGGCCGATGTCGTCAACGAGATGGAAGGCCGCGAGCTGACCCGCATCATCGGCTTGCTGGGCGAGGAAAACCGCGCCTCCGCCGTCTCTCGTGCCATTGTCGATGCGCGCAAGACGAAGCCCTTCACGCGCACGCTGGAACTGGCGAACCTCATCGAGCGCGTGCTCGGGCGCAAGCCCGGCAAGGCGACCCATCCCGCCACCAAGACGTTTCAGGCGCTGCGCATCTTCGTCAACAGCGAGCTTGGCGAAGTGGTGGAGGCGCTGAGCGCGGCCGAACGGTGCCTCAAGCCGGGCGGTCGGCTCGTCGTCGTCACCTTTCATTCGCTGGAAGACCGGATCGTCAAACGCTTTTTTGCCGAGCGCTGTCGCATTCATGCGGGCGGCTCGCGCCATATGCCGGAGGCCGACGTGCCGCCGCCGACCTTCCGTTTCAAGGTCAAGGGAGCGGTGGAGCCGTCGGAGGCCGAAATCGCGGCCAACCCGCGCTCCCGTTCCTCGCGCCTGCGCGCAGCCATTCGAACCGAAACCGCGGCCCGCGACGGGATGCCGGACAATCTCGGCAAGCCCAATCTGCCCGCATTCCAAAGCCTTGGAGGCTGAGTGACCGTGCTTCGCATCATCAACACAGTGCTGATCCTGGCGGTCGTTGTGGCCGCTGCGGTCGTCTACAACATGAAGCACGACGCGGAAGACGCGGCGGAGCGGGTGGCGAACCTGCAACGCTCCATCACGCAGGAAGAAGAGCGCATTGCGCTGTTGAAGGCGGAATGGAGCGTGCTGACCCAGCCCGCCCGCATCCAGCAGCTTGTCGAGCGCTACAACACCTATCTCCAGCTTGAGCCGCTCAAGGTGGAGCAGATCGCCTCCATCGACGATCTGCCGACCAGACCCATCGAACTTGAACCCTTCGCCAAGCCGGTGCTTGGCGGTTACGCGGGCGGCGCCGGCGTCATCCGCTGATGTATTTCCCTCGGCCTGAAAGGCCGGCACACGACGACGCGGGCGCAGCGCCCGCAAAAACCGAGACAAGGCCCGAAGCCGGGCCGCCCGAAGGAGCCAACAGATGACTGCCGATGCCAGCGACTTCTCCCCGCTTGCCGCATCCGCGCGTTCTCGCCTGCATGCTCCGCGTGTCTCTTCTCTTGTCACCAATTCCATGAGCGACGATGCCGGAACGCCGGGTCGTGTGGTCATGGCGATGACAATGTTCATGTTCGTCTTTGGCGCGATCGCGCTGCGCCTGATCGATCTCGGCATGGCGGACGAGACCCCTTCTTCCGCCTATATCGGCGCGCAGCAGGCGATCACCGCCTCGCGCCCCGATCTGGTCGACCGCAACGGCGAACTGCTCGCCACCGACATCAAGGCGCCTTCGCTCTATGCCGAGCCGCGCAAGATCGTCGACGTGGACGAGGTTATCGACAAACTCTCCGCCGTTATGCCGGAATTGGGCACGGAGACGATCCGCAACAGGCTTTCCGGCAACGCGGGCTTCGTCTGGCTGAAGCGCGAGATCACGCCCCGCCAGCGTGAGGAAATCCACCGTCTCGGGCTTCCCGGTATCGGCTTTCTCACCGAAAACCGCCGCTTTTTCCCCGGCGGTCACACGGCGAGCCACATTCTCGGCCTCGTGAATGTCGATGAGCAGGGCATCGCGGGTATCGAGAAGTATCTCGACGGGCAGGGCATTGCCGATCTTCAGAAATTCGGCTTCGCCACCAGCCAGTCGATGAAGCCGATCCCGATTTCCATCGACGTGCGCGCCCAGCATATCGTGCGCGATGAACTCGCCAAGGCCATCGAGCGCTATCAGGCGATTGCCGCCGTCGGCATCGTGCTCGATGTGAACACGGGCGAGGTCGTGGCCATGTCGTCGCTGCCGGATTTCGATCCCAACGACCCGGCGGAAGCGCTGAAGCCGGAAAACCTGAACCGGGCGACGGCGGGCGTCTACGAGATGGGCTCGGTGTTCAAGAGCTTCTCCATCGCCATGGCGCTGGATTCCGGCAAGGTCTCGCTGGAAGACAAGTTCGACGCCTCAAAGCCCATCCGCATGGGCGGCTTCACGATCAACGATTTCCACGGTGAGCGCCGTCCGCTGAGCGTGCCGGAGATTTTCGTTCATTCCTCCAATATCGGCACCGCCCGCATGACCATGTCGGTGGGTATTCCCCGGCAGCAGGAATTCTTCCGCCGCCTCGGCCTTCTGGAGCGCACGAAGACGGAGCTTCCCGAGGTCGCCGCGCCGCTGCTTCCGCACAAGTGGGGCGATCTTTCGGCCATGACGATCTCCTACGGGCACGGCATTTCGGTTACCCCCATGCAGACGGCGGTTGCCGGTGCCGCGCTTGTCAATGGCGGCTATCTGATCGACCCGACCTTCCTGCCGCGCACGCGCGACGAGGCGCGAAAGAATGCGGTCCGGGTCCTGTCGAAGCGGGTGAGCGACCAGATGCGTTACCTTTTCCGGCTCAACGCGGTTGAGGGATCGGGGAAGAACGCGCGTGTGCCGGGCTACATGGTGGGCGGCAAGACCGGTACCGCCGACAAGATCGTCAATGGCCGCTACGCCCACGACAAGCGGCGCAACTCCTTCCTTTCCGCCTTCCCGATGGACGATCCGCGCTATGTGGTTCTGGTGACCATCGACGAGCCGCATCCGGAAGAGGGCAACCGCTATGCGACCGCCGGTTACAATGCGGCCCCGACGGTCTCCCACATCATCGCGCGCATCGCGCCGATGCTCGGCGTCGTTCCGAATGTCACCGAGGGCAGCGACAAGATGCTCGTCTCCTACTGAGCCGCACGCGTCGGGGTGGAAGTGGGGGAAAAGGTGGAATAGGAGGGAATATAACCGGGCTCCGACTCAATGCCTTGCAGGACAGCGGGGCGCGGCTTGCGGGATCTTGAAGCCTGCAGACTTTGGAAAACGGCCTGGGAGTTGGAGCGGGGGGGCTCCTTCGGGGGGAAGCCTTGAACGCGAAGCGGAAACGACATGCTGCTGAATACTCTCATCGCCGACCTGCCTGATATCGCCTGCAAGGCTGATGACGCAAATCCGATCGAAGTTGCTGCCATTACCGCCGACAGCCGGAAAGTCGGGCCGGGCACGCTGTTCGCGGCGCTGAAGGGCGTGAAAGTCGACGGCGCGCGTTTCGCCGCCGACGCCGTGAAGGCCGGGGCCGCAGCCATTCTCGCCGCCGCCGACGCCGACCTTCCGGATCTGGACGTTCCCGTCATTCGCGCCAGCGATCCGCGCCGCGTTCTGTCGCTTCTGGCCGCAAGGCTCGCAGGCGCCCAGCCGGAAACCATCGTCGCCGTTACGGGGACGGCGGGAAAAACCTCCGTCGCCGTCTTCGCCCGCCAGATCTTCGATGCTGCCGGCCACCATGCCGCCAGCATCGGTACCATCGGCGTCGTCACTTCGCGCGGCGCGCATTACGGCGGGCTCACCACGCCCGATCCGGTTTCCCTCCATGCCTCGCTGGCGCGGCTTGCAGGCGACGGCGTGACCCATGCAGCCCTTGAAGCCTCGAGCCACGGTCTCGACCAGCGCCGCCTCGATGGCGTGCAGCTCAAGGCCGGAGCCTTCACCAATCTGGGCCGCGATCATCTCGATTATCACCCCACGGTGGAAGACTACCTGCGCGCCAAGCTGCGCCTGTTCGAGGCCCTGCTGCCCGATGGCGCAACCGCGGTTTTCGATCCGGGCGAGCGATATGCGGAGCGTGTTGCGTCGGTTGCCGAGGCGCGCGGCCTGAACACGCTGACTGTGGGCGAAAGCGGGACCGGTATCCGGCTGGAAAGTCTCGTCATCGACGGCTTTCATCAGCGGCTGAAGCTTGTGGCCGAGGGCAAGAGCTATGACATCGACCTGCCGCTCGTCGGGCGGTTTCAGGTCTCCAACGCGCTGATCGCGGCGGGCCTTGCCATGTCGGTGGGCGTGCCCGCGGAGACCGCAATCCCCGCCTTGGCGACCCTCGAAGGTGCGCCGGGGCGGCTTGAAAAGGTTGCGGTGACCGATGAGGGGGCGCTGATCTTCATCGACTACGCCCACAAGCCCGATGCGCTGGAACATGCGCTGTCGGCGCTGCGTCCCTATGCGAAGGGGCGGCTGATCGTGGTGGTCGGCTGCGGCGGCGACCGGGATGCGGGCAAGCGCCCGATCATGGGCGAGGTGGCCGCGCGGCTCGCCGATGTGACGATCATCACCGACGACAATCCGCGCAGCGAAGATCCGGCACTTATCCGAAAGGCGATGCTGGCGGCAGCGCCCGGCGCGCTGGAGATCGGCGACCGGGGCGCGGCCATCGAAAAGGCCGTCACGATGCTTCAGCCCGGCGATGTTCTGTGCGTTGCCGGAAAAGGCCATGAAACGGGCCAGATCGTGGGAGACGAGGTTCAGCACTTCTCCGACCATGAGTCGGTTGAAGCCGCTCTGGCCGGTCTCGGATCGTCCAGTCCAACCGGGGAACCCGTCGCATGAGCAAAGTCCTATGGAAGCTGGATGCGCTGGTGGAGGCCGTCGGCGGTCGTATCGTGGGCGATCCGACGCCGACGATCACCGGCATCTCCATCGACAGCCGCACCATCCAGCCGGGCGAGGCGTTCTTCTGCATCAAGGGTGACTTGCATGATGGGCACAGGTTCGCGGAAGCCGCGCTTGCGCGCGGCGCGGCGCTGGCGGTGGTTGGCGAGGGGCATCTGAGCGAAGTGCCGCCGGAAGGCCGCTACGTGGTGGTGTCCGACGTTCTCGGTGCGCTGGAAGACTTGGGACGTGCGGCGCGGGCACGCACCAATGCGAAGATCGTCGCCGTAACCGGCTCCGTTGGCAAAACCTCGTCCAAGGAAATGCTGCGCATCGCGCTTTCCAAGTCGGGCCGCACGCATGCTTCCGTCGCCTCCTTCAACAATCACTGGGGCGTGCCGCTGACGCTGGCGCGTATGCCGGCGAATACGGAATACGGCGTCTTCGAGATCGGCATGAACCATCCCGGTGAGATCACGCCGCTGACCCGCATGGTGCGCCCCGATTTCGTGATCATCACCACCGTGGAGCCGGTGCATCTGGCGGCGTTTGAATCCGTGGAGGCGATCGCACGGGCCAAGGCGGAGATTTTCGAGGGGCTGGAACCCGGCGGCGCCGCCATTCTCAACGCCTCGAACGCGCAATTCGATCTGCTGCGCTTTCTCGCCTTCGCCGCCGGTGTCGCCAATATCGTGACCTTCGGCAATGATCGGTCCTTCGACGTGTACCCGACGCAGGTCGCGCCGCAGAGCGGATGCTCCTGCGTGACCGGCAAGGTGCTGGACGAGGATCTGGTGTGGAAGATCGGGGCTCCGGGGCGGCATCTGGTCAACAATTCGCTTGCGGTTCTGGCCGCGGTGAAGCTTATGGGGGCCGATCTGGCACTGGGCGCGCTGGCGCTCGCGGACATGTCCGCGCCCAAGGGGCGCGGCGAACGCCACGAACTGACATTCGAGGACGGAACCGCCACGCTGATCGACGAGAGCTACAACGCCAATCCGGCGTCCATGGGCGCCGCGATCACCGTTCTGGGGGAAACCTCCATTGAGCGCGGCGGTCGTCGCATTGCGGTCATCGGCGATATGCTGGAACTGGGCGAGACCTCGGCGGCTCTTCATCGCGGGCTTGCCAAGCCGCTGGAGGCGGCGCGGATCGATCGCGTCTATTGCGTGGGCAAGACCATGCGTGGATTGTGGGAAAGACTTCCCGAAAACAGGCGCGGGGCCTGGGCCGAAACGTCTGCGGAATTGCAAAAGACCCTCGTCGGCGATATCCGACCGGGCGATGCGGTCATGATCAAGGGCTCGCTGGGGACGAAAATGGGACCGCTGGTCTCCGCCCTCATTGACGCCTACGGCGCGAAACGCGCGCGCGCGGCGTCATAACGAACTGGGGCGATTGAATGCTTTATTATCTGGTGGAACTTTCCAGCGAAATCTCCGCCTTTAACGTCTTCCGATACATTACGTTCCGCACCGGGGCCGCCATCATGACGGCGCTGCTGTTCGTCTTTCTGTTCGGACCCGCCATCATCTCCGCCCTGCGCCTCAGGCAAGGCAAGGGACAGCCGATCCGCGCCGACGGTCCGGCCTCGCACCTTCTCACCAAGAAGGGCACGCCCACAATGGGCGGGCTGATGATCCTGTCGGGCGTGCTGGTCTCCACGCTCCTGTGGGCGAACCTCGCCAATCCTTATGTGTGGATCGTTCTCTTCGTCACCATCGGTTTCGGCTCCATCGGCTTTTACGACGATTATCTGAAGGTCACGCAATCGAGCCACAAGGGCTTTTCCGGCCGTTTCCGGCTGTCTCTGGAAGCGCTGATCGCCGCAATAGCTGCCGTGAGCATTTCGCTGCTTCAGCCCGAAGGCCTGTCCACCGGGCTGGCGCTACCGTTTCTCAAGGATACGGTCGTCAATCTCGGCTATTTCTTCATCGTCTTTGCCGTCTTCGTCATGGTGGGGGCGGGCAATGCCGTGAACCTGACGGACGGGCTCGACGGGCTGGCCATCGTGCCGGTCATGATCGCCTGCGGCTCCTTCGGCCTGATCGCCTATCTGTCGGGCAACCAGGTCTTTGCGAACTACCTGCAGATCCATTTCGTCGTCGGCACGGGCGAACTTGCGGTGCTTGCAGGCGCGGTGATGGGGGCCGGGCTCGGCTTTCTCTGGTTCAACGCGCCGCCTGCGGCCATCTTCATGGGCGACACCGGATCGCTGGCGCTGGGCGGGATGCTGGGTTCCATCGCGGTTGCTACCAAGCACGAGATCGTGCTCGCCATCGTCGGCGGTCTCTTCGTGCTGGAGGCGCTGTCGGTGATCATTCAGGTTGCCTCGTTCAAGCTCACCGGCAAGCGGGTGTTCAAGATGGCGCCCATCCACCACCATTTCGAACATCTGGGCTGGACGGAATCGCAGGTGGTGATCCGCTTTTGGATCATCGCGGTGGTGCTGGCGCTCGTCGGGCTTGCCACGCTGAAGCTGAGATAGGGCGATGATCGAGATAACCTCATTTGCAGGCCGCAAGGTCGCGCTGTTCGGTCTCGGCGGATCGGGGCTCGCCACGGCGCGCGCGCTTCTGGCGGGCGGCGCGGATGTCGCCGCATGGGACGATGCGCTTCGTTCGCGTGAGCGCGCCACGGTCGAGGGCATTGCGCTCACCGATCTGTCTGAGGCCAACTGGTCGGATTTCGATGCGCTGGTGCTCGCGCCGGGCGTGCCGCTCACCCATCCAGAGCCCCATTGGACGGTACAGGCGGCCAAGGATGCCGGGATCGAGATCATCGGCGATCTGGAGCTTTTCTCCCGCGAACGCAGGGCGCGTCCGGTCGATTGCCCGCTGATCGCGGTCACCGGCACCAACGGCAAGTCCACCACCGTCACGCTGATCACGCATCTTCTGCGCCACGCAGGTTACGACGTGCAGCTTGGCGGCAATATCGGAACGCCGGTTCTGGCGCTGGAACCGCCCATGCCGGACCGGGTCTATGTGGTGGAATGTTCTTCCTACCAGATCGACCTCGCCCCCGGTCTGGCGCCCGATATCGGAGTTTTGATGAACCTCGCCCCCGATCATCTGGACCGTCACGGCTCGATGGACAATTACGCTGCCATCAAGACCCGGCTCGTCGCAGCCTCGCGCGCGGCGGTGATCGGTGTCGACGACGACCTGAGCGCGGCCATCGCGGATCAGCTTGACGACGGTTTCGGTCGCGTTCGTCGCGTTTCCGCCTTCTATCAGGTGGACAATGGGGCGTTTGCGGAAGGGATCGCGCTTTACGAGGCTGAAGGCGGCGAGATGCACAAGGTGGCCGATCTGACGGGGATCGACACGCTGCGCGGTGCGCATAACGCGCAGAACGCGGCCGCCGCTCTTGCCGTGCTGCGCAAGCTCGGCGTTGCGGAGGAAAAGATTGCCTCCGGTTTCGCATCCTTTCCGGGCCTTCCCCATCGCATGGAGATTGTCGGGCGGCGCGGCAAGGTGCTGTTCGTCAATGATTCCAAGGCGACCAACGCGGATGCCGCGCAACGCGCGCTGGGCTCCTTCTCGCGCATCTACTGGATTGCGGGCGGGCGGCCCAAGTCCGACGGCATCGATGCGCTGGGCCCGTGGTTTTCGCGCATCGCCCATGCCTATCTGATCGGGGAAGCCGCCGACCGTTTTGCGGCCACCTTGGGCGATGCCGTGCCTTTCACCATGAGCGGCACGCTGGAAGCTGCGCTCGCCGAGGCCGTGCGTGCGGCGGATGAAGACCCGGACAGCGAGCCGGTCGTGCTGTTGTCTCCAGCCTGCGCCAGCTTCGACCAATATGCGAATTTCGAAAAGCGCGGCGATGCGTTCCGCACCGCCGTGCGTGCGATTGATGGCGTCACCGCCTGAGTGGCGAGGCTGCTCGCAGGGGTGGCCCTGCCTGTTGAACGACGAAAACCAGTGAACGGCCGGACATGCGTTCCGGCCCGATCATGAAGAGGGACACCGATGGCCAGCCGCGTGGACCGCAGCGCTTTTTCCGAATGGCTGTGGACCGTCGACCATCTGCTGCTTGCCGGCTTCGTCACGCTCATGCTGGGCGGGATCGTGCTGTCCTTTGCGGGCAGCCCGCCGGTTGCCGAGCGTCTGGGTCTTGATAGCTATTTTTTCGTCAAGCGACAGGCTCTGTTCCTTGTGCCCGCGCTGGGCGTCATGCTGGGGGCGTCCATGCTGAGCCCGCGCATGGTGCGCCGGGTGGCGCTGGTGCTTTTCGGCATGGGACTGGTGGCGCTGGTCCTGACGCTTTTCACGGGTGTGGAAGTGAAGGGCGCGCGGCGCTGGATCGACGTGCTGGGCTTTTCCGTCCAGCCGTCCGAGTTCATAAAGCCCGCCTTCGTCGTGCTGATCGCCTTCCTGCTGTCGGAAGCGGGTAAACGCCCGGAAGTGCCCGGCAGGCTTTTCTCCATCCTGCTGTTCGTCATGGTCGCCGCCCTCCTGGTGGCGCAGCCCGATTTCGGGCAGACCATGCTGGTTCTGATCGTGTGGGCCGCACTGTTCTTCATGGCGGGGCTGTCGTGGGTGTGGATTGGCGCGCTCGGCATTCTCGGCATGATGGGCATGGCGTCGGCCTACATGCTGCTGCCGCATGTGACCGCGCGCATCAACCGCTTCCTCGATCCGTCTTCCGGCGATACCTATCAGGTCGATACCGCGCTTGAGGCCATTGTGCAGGGCGGCTGGCTCGGCCGGGGACCGGGCGAGGGGACGGTCAAGCGCATCCTGCCCGACAGCCATACCGACTTCATATTCGCGGTGGCGGCGGAGGAATTCGGTATCATCCTGTGCCTCGTGCTGCTCGCCATCATCGCCTTCGTGGTGCTGCGCGGGCTGGGGCATGCGCGGCGCGAGCCCGATCCCTTCATGCGGCTGGCGACAGCCGGGCTGATGGTCATGTTCGGCATCCAGTCGGCCATCAACATGGCGGTGAACCTGAACATGATGCCCGCAAAGGGCATGACGCTGCCCTTCATTTCCTATGGCGGTTCGTCGATGGTGGCGGTTGCGCTGTCGATGGGCATGGTTCTGGCGCTCACCCGCCGTCGCCCGCGCCCCAGCCGCACAGCTCCGGTCGTAGTCAGGCGCGTGGCGCGCACCCCGGTCGATCCTGCCAAGTGAGTTCGAAATCATGGAAAAGAGCATATTGCTGACCGCAGGCGGCACCGGGGGACACCTGTTTCCCGCGCAGTCGCTCGCCGGAGAGCTTCAGGCGCGCGGCTACGCGGTCGAGCTTGCCACCGATGAGCGCGCCGACCGCTACGGTCAAACATTCCCGGCCCGCAAGATCCATATCGTTTCCTCCGCCACCACGCGCGGAAAGGATCCGATCTCGCTGGCGAAAACCGCCTTTGCCTTGACGCGCGGGTTTCTCCATTCCGTTTCCATCCTGCGCAGGCTGAAGCCGCAGGCGGTGGTGGGGTTCGGCGGCTATCCGACCTTTCCGCCGATGATGGCCGCGCGCTTCCTGCGCATTCCGACCATCCTGCACGAGCAGAACGCGGTGATGGGGCTCGCCAATCGCATGCTCGCGCCCCGCGTCACCGGCATTGCCCAGAGCTTCAACGAGACCCGGCTTGCGGAGGAGTTCGCAGCCACCGCCACCCATACCGGCAACCCGGTGCGCCCGGCGGTGATCGAGGCGTCCGGCCGGCCCTATGATGCTCCTGAGGCAGGCGGCGAGTTCCGGCTTCTGGTTTTCGGCGGCTCGCAAGGCGCGCGCTTTTTCTCCGATCTGATGCCCGATGTGCTGGAGGCGCTCGATCCGGCCTTGTGCGGCAGGCTCAAGCTTGTCCAGCAGTGCAGGCCGGAAGACATGGAGCGCGTAGGTGCGCGTTATGACGCGCTTGGGACCTCTGCCGATCTTGCGCCATTTTTCGTCGATATGCCCGCACGTATCGCTGAGAGCCATCTGGTCATCTGCCGGTCCGGCGCTTCGTCGGTTGCCGAGCTTTCGGTGATCGGGCGGCCTTCCATCCTCGTGCCGCTGCCACATGCGCTCGATCAGGACCAGACCGCCAATGCGCAGGTTCTGGAAGCTGCAGGCGGAGCGTGGTGCATCCAGCAGTCGGAGCTGACGCCTCAGCGCATGGCGGGCGAACTCGCCGCGCTGATGAATGCGCCCGAAAAGCTTGCGGGGGCTGCGGAAGCGGCGCGCGCGCAAGGGCGGCCCGATGCGGTGAAACGGTTGGCCGATCTGGTCGAGCGGATCGGCAAGCGGGCTTGAGGGAACAGCTTTGGGCCGGGGTGGCGACAAGCGGTCGGATTTGCGATAACGCTGCCACTTTCGGGGGAATACGCCCCAGGGGCGAACAAGGAGAACGGGCATGAAGATGCCGCGTAATATCGGGGCGGTGCATTTCGTTGGCATCGGCGGCATCGGCATGAGCGGCATCGCGGAGGTGCTGCATACGCTGGGCTACCGCGTGCAGGGCTCCGACCTGTCGGAAAGCGCCAACGTCCAGCGCCTGCGTGAAAACGGCATCGAGGTTCATGTCGGTCATGCGGCCGAGAATCTCGGCGACGCGCGGGTTCTGGTCGTCTCATCTGCCATCAAGCGCGACAATCCCGAACTGGTGGCTGCGCGCGAACGCTCCCTGCCGGTGGTGCGCCGGGCGGAGATGCTGGCGGAACTGATGCGCTTCAAGCAGGCCATCGCCATCGGCGGCACCCACGGCAAGACGACGACCACCTCGCTCGTTTCCGCGCTGCTCGATGCGGGCGGCATGGATCCGACCGTCATCAACGGCGGCATCATCAACGCCTATGGCACCAATGCGCGCATCGGCGAAGGCGAGTGGATGGTGGTGGAGGCGGATGAAAGCGACGGTACTTTCGTCAAGCTTCCCGCCGACATCGCGGTTGTCACCAATATCGATCCCGAGCATCTCGATCACTACGGCAATTTCGACGCCGTGCGCGCCGCCTTCATGCAGTTCGTGGAGAACGTGCCCTTTTACGGTTTCGCGGTCATGTGCCTCGATCACCCGGAAGTGCAGGCGCTGGTGGGGCACATCGAGGATCGCCGCATCATAACCTATGGTTCCAACCCTCAGGCCGATGTTCGTTTCGAGAACGTGCGCCCGCAGGGCTCCAAGACCATGTTCGACGTGGTCATTCAGGATCGGATTTCCGGTCGTTCGGCTGAACTGAAGGATCTCGTGCTGCCCATGCCGGGCCTGCACAATGTCTCCAATTCGGTCGCCGCGATTGCGGTTGCCGATCATCTGGGGATTTCCGGCGAGGCGATTGCCCGGGGGCTTGCGGGCTTCGGCGGGGTCAAGCGCCGCTTTACCCCGACGGGCTCGTGGAACGGCATCGAGGTTTTTGATGATTACGGCCATCACCCGGTGGAAATCCGCGCCGTTCTGGCCGCGGCCCGCGCCGGTGCGCATGACAAGGTCGTGGCCGTGGTTCAGCCGCATCGCTACACGCGGCTGCAAAGCCTCTTCGACGATTTCTGCGCCTGTTTCAACGACGCCGATACGGTGATCGTCGCGCCGGTCTACCCGGCGGGCGAAGCGCCGATTGCGGGCGTGGACCGCGATGCTCTGGCTGCCGGTATCCGCGCGCGCGGGCATCGCAATGTTCATGCGCTGGAAGGACCGGAGGCGCTTGCCGGTCTTGTTGCCGACGTTGCAAAGGAGGGCGATTTCGTCGTCTGCCTCGGGGCTGGCTCCATCAGCCAGTGGGCCTATGCGTTGCCGCGCCAGCTTGAGGCACACGCTGCCGCTGCCTCCGGCGGGGAGGGCGAGGCTTGAGTTTTCCCGATCTTCTGGAAGAACTGGGGCCGGATCGGTTTTCCGGCATTCGCGGTCGTCTTCTCGTCAATCAGCCGCTCGGGCCCGTAACATGGCTGCGCGTGGGTGGACCGGCGCAGCTTTTGTTCCAGCCCGCGGACGAGGCCGATCTGGCCGCCTTCATGAAGGCGCTGCCCAACGATGTGCCGGTGCTGCCCATCGGGCTCGGCTCCAATCTGCTGATCCGCGATGGCGGCGTCGAAGGCGTTGTCATTCGCCTGACCGGCAAGGGTTTCGGGCAGGTCGAGGCCGCCGGTGACAAGGCGCTGAAGGTTGGCGCTGCGGTGCCCGACAAGCGTCTGGCGCAGGCGGCCCTTGAGGCCGGGCTTTCGGGATTTGCGTTCTATGCCGGAATTCCCGGCGGGGTCGGCGGCGCGCTTCGCATGAACGCTGGCGCCCATGGCACGGAGACGCGCGAGCGTATGGTGGAACTCACCGCGGTTACCCGCTCCGGCGAGATCGTCACGCTTTCCAACGCCGACATGGATTACGCCTATCGCCATTCCGGCCAGCCGGGCGATCTGGTTTTCACCGGCGCTGTGTTCGAGGGCGTTCCGGGTGAGCGCGCGGCTATTCAGGCGGAGATGGATGCAGTCAACGCCCATCGCGAGAAGGCCCAGCCGATCCGCGAGAAGACGGGCGGCTCCACTTTCAAGAACCCGCCCGACAATTCCGCATGGAAAGTTATCGATGCGGCCGGGTGTCGGGGGCTGACCGTCGGCGGGGCGCGGATGTCCGAAATGCACTGCAATTTCATGATCAATGCGGGCGAGGCCACCGCGCTCGATCTGGAAACGCTGGGCGAGACGGTTCGCGCCCGCGTTGTGGAAAATTCCGGCATCCGGCTGGAATGGGAAATCAAGCGGCTGGGGAATTTCCGCCCCGGTGAAACGGTGGAGCCGTTCCTGGGACGTGGTTAACGCCAAAAGCCGCCCAAACTGCCCTCAAAGCCCGCGTCCGGCACCGGTCGCGGGCTTGTTTTTTCCTGCAATTGGAAGAATTTCGCAGAAATCTGCGGCCAGACCTTAAGCGAAGATAAAAAGCGACAGAAGTCGTTCACTTCCCGGTTAGGTTAACACTTTCTAACGAATTTTAACCGCATCATATCCCTGAAGACCCGAATAAGGGGTCGCGAACACGGGAGCTTGAGTGCGGTCATGGCGAAGCATGTCGCAGTGCTGATGGGCGGGTGGTCGTCGGAGAGGCCGGTGAGCCTTTCCTCCGGCAATGCCTGCGCGGATGCGCTGGAAGAGCGCGGCTATCGCGTCAGCCGGGTCGATGTCGATCGCGACGTCGCGCGCGTGCTGGCCGATTTGCGTCCCGACGTCGCCTTCAACGCACTGCACGGCCCCTTCGGCGAAGACGGCTGCATTCAGGGTCTGCTGGAAATTCTCCAGATCCCCTACACCCATTCCGGCGTCATGGCGTCTGCGCTGGCGATGAACAAGGATCGCGCCAAGGCGGTGATGAAGGCCGCAGGCGTGCCGGTTGCCGAACATCGCATCATGAGCCGGGAAGACGTCGCGCGCGAACACCCCATGAAGCCGCCCTATGTGGTCAAGCCGGTCAACGAGGGATCGAGCTTCGGCGTGCTTATCGTGGGCGAGGGCGAAGCCTATCCGCCGGAACAGCTTTATTCTGCCGATTGGCCCTACGGCGAGCGGATCATGGTTGAACGCTATGTAGCGGGCCGTGAATTGACTTGTGCGGTAATGGGTGATGTTGCGCTTGGCGTGATCGACATTGTTGCGGACAAGCACCAGTTCTATGACTTCGATGCGAAGTACGCACCGGGCGGTTCAAAACACATCCTTCCGGCGGAAATTTCACCAAATATTTACCACGAAGTACAGAAATTGACATTGAAGGCGCACGAAGCACTTGGGTGCAGAGGCGTCTCCCGTGCCGATTTCCGCCTCGATGACAGGCTTCACGGCACCGGGGAACTGATTTGCCTGGAAGTGAACACCCAGCCCGGCATGACGCCGACTTCTCTGGTTCCGGATATGGCCGCGCATGCGGGACATGATTTCGGTGAGCTGGTGCGTTGGATCGTGGAGGATGCAAGTTGCGCTCGCTAATCAAGCGTCGGAACGAAATGCGGAACGAGATGACCGGTGCGGGCGACAAGCCGCGCCGCGGCGTCTCGCGTCTGCGTCGTCGTCCGGTGTGGCGCGAAGCGGGCTTTCTCGCACATCTGCCGCGCTGGACGGGCACGGTCGGCGCGCTCGGCTTTCTGGGCGTGACCGGGCTCTACGGCATGGTGCTGGGCGGTTACACGGAAGCCGCCGCGGACGCGCTGACGGCTGAGGCCGGGTTCTCCATCAAGGCGATCGAGCTTTCCGGCCAGCGCGAGACCACCGAATTCGAAATTCTGGAAGAGCTGGAGATCCCGAACGGGGCTTCGCTCCTGCTTTTCGACGTGGCGGCTGCGCGCTCGCGGCTTCAGCGCAACCCGTGGGTGGAGGATGTTTCCATCCAGAAATTCTATCCCGGCACGCTGAAGGTTTCGCTGTCGGAACGCGAGCCCTTTGCGCTGTGGCAGCGCGGCAAGATCGTTTCGATCATCGACCATGACGGCAACGTCATCACCGATGAGGTGCGCGAACGCTATGCGGGCCTGCCGCTGGTGGTGGGGCACGGGGCGCAGAAGCTTGCGCCGGAAATGCTCAACACGCTCGACAAGCAGCCCGATCTGCGTTCCCGCGTGCGGGCGCTGGTGCTGATCGCGGAGCGTCGCTGGAACCTCGTTCTGGAAAACCAGGTGACGGTGCGCCTGCCGGAAGAGGGGGTCGACGAGGCGCTTGCCTATCTGGTCAGGCTGGACCGGGAAAAGGGCCTGCTGTCGCGCGCCATCACGGCTGTGGATCTGAGGTTGAAGGACCGGATCGTGGTCAAACTGGACAAGGGCACCGAACTCAACCGCAACAGCGGCGGGGCGGGTGTTTCCATCACACGCAAGGAGGCGGATACCTGATGGCTGTGTCGTCTCCCTATCTGCCGCGCATGAAGCCGCTTCCGGCACGCCGTTCCGTCATCGTGTCGGTGCTGGATATCGGCTCCACCAAGGTGTGCTGCCTGATCGCCAAGCTGACACCGCGCGAAGACAACGACGTGCTGCCGGGCCGCACCCATTCGGTGGAAGTTCTGGGCTACGGCTACCAGCGCGCCCGCGGCATCAAATCGGGCGTGGTGGTCGATCTCGATCATGCCGAACAGGCGGTGCGACAGGCGGTGGATTCCGCCGAGCGCATGGCAGGCGTCACGGTGGAGTCGCTGATCGTCAACACGACCTGCGGGCGGCTGGCGTCCGAAATTTTCTGCGCGAGCGTGCCGCTTGCGGGCGATGCGGTCAGCGAGGCCGACATCCAGCGCGTTCTGGCGGCTGGTGGCGAGCATTTCGCGGTCAATGACCGAGCCATCGTCCATGCGTTGCCGATTTCCTACACGCTGGACGGCAATCGCGGCATTCGCGACCCGCGCGCCATGATCGGGCGCAAGCTGGGCGTGGACATGCATGTGGTGACGGCGGAATTTCCGCCGCTTCGCAATCTGGAGCTTTGCGTCAACCGCGGTCACCTGAAGGTGGAGACCATGGTCGCGACGCCCTATGCGAGCGGGCTCGCTACGCTGGTCGATGACGAGGCCGAACTCGGCGTCGCCTGCATCGACATGGGCGGCGGCACGACGACGCTCTCGGTCTTTGTGGAAGGTCAGGCGGTGCATGTGGATGCCATCGCCGTCGGCGGCCACCACGTGACGATGGATATTGCGCGCGGGCTTTCCACGCGGTTGCGCGATGCGGAACGCATCAAGACGCTTTTCGGCAACACGCTGCCGGGCGGCGGGGACGATCTCGATCTGATCTCCGTGCCGCCGGTCGATGCCGACAGCGACGTGCCGCAGCAGATCCCGCGCTCGGTGCTCACCCGCATCATTCGCCCGCGGGTGGAAGAGATACTGGAACTGGTGCGCGACCGTCTGAACGCGTCGGGCTTTGCCGGACAGGTCGGCAAGCGCGTGGTGCTGACGGGCGGGGCGAGCCAGCTCAACGGAATGGCCGAACAGGCGCGCCGGGTCATGGGCAGGAATGTCCGCCTCGGTCGTCCGCTCGGTATCGTGGGACTGCCGGAGGCGGCCAAGGGGCCGGCTTTTGCAGCCGCGGTGGGCCTGCTGATCTATCCGCAGGTTGCGCAGATCGAACAGTTCGAACCGGACAGCCAGAGGCAATGGCGGATGACCGGGACCGGGTACTTCGGCCGTGTCGGCCGCTGGATCCGGGAGAGTTTCTAGGCTGAGGGGGACGCAGGCAGCCGACGAGGAAGTGGCCGCCTGCATCCGCAAAACCGGCAGAGATGCCGGTCATAAAGACGAGGAAGCCGGATCGCCCGCAAGCGGGCGTTCCAAGGATCGAGTTACGAGGAAGTCATGACCATCAATCTCCAGATCCCCGATATCACGGAGCTGAAGCCGAGAATTACGGTCTTCGGCGTGGGCGGTGCCGGTGGCAACGCCGTAAACAACATGATCCAGGCAGGCCTTCAGGGTTGCGACTTCGTCGTCGCCAACACCGATGCGCAGGCTCTGACGCTCTCCCAGTCCGACCGTGTCATCCAGATGGGTGTCGCGGTGACGGAAGGCCTGGGTGCAGGCTCCCAGCCCGAGGTTGGCCGCGCGGCCGCCGAAGAGGTGCTGGATGAAATCAACGACCACCTGTCCGGCGCGCATATGGTGTTTATCACCGGCGGCATGGGCGGCGGCACCGGCACCGGTGCGGCGCCCGTCATTGCCCGCGCAGCCCGCGAGCAGGGCATCCTGACCGTCGGCGTGGTCACCAAGCCCTTCCACTTCGAAGGCCAGCGCCGCATGCGCCTTGCCGACCACGGCATTCAGGAACTGCAGCAGTCGGTGGACACGCTGATTGTCATTCCGAACCAGAACCTGTTCCGCATCGCCAACGATCAGACGACGTTTGCCGACGCCTTCGCGATGGCCGACCAGGTGCTCTACTCCGGCGTGGCTTGCGTCACCGACCTGATGGTGAAGGAAGGCCTCATCAACCTCGACTTCGCCGATGTGCGCTCCATCATGCGCGGCATGGGCAAGGCGATGATGGGTACGGGCGAGGCGACCGGCGACAACCGCGCCATGCAGGCGGCGGAAGCGGCGATTGCCAACCCGCTGCTCGACGAAACCTCCATGAAAGGCGCGAAGGGGCTGCTGATCTCGATCACCGGCGGCCGCGACATGACGCTGTTTGAGGTGGACGAAGCCGCGACCCGCATCCGCGAGGAAGTGGACGAGGACGCCAACATCATCATGGGCGCGACCTTCGACGAAAGCCTCGAAGGCACGGTGCGCGTCTCCGTGGTGGCGACGGGCATCGACCGCGAGTTGCTGGAGAACACCACGCCTGCCGAAACCCGCATGGCCCAGCTGACCGAGCGTCTGAAGACGGCGACCGCTCAGCCGCCGATTTCCCGCCAGCAGGAAACGATCTCCCAGCCGGTCGCAAGCCGTCCGGCCCCGATCATTACCGAAGATGCGCTTGAGGCGGAACTTTCCGGTCATCACCAGCCGACGCATGTCGCGTCCGATCCGGCCGTGACCATCGAGGCGTATCAGCCGAATGCCGGCGTCGTGTCGCAGCATGACATGCCGCTGGATCTGGACGAGGTCCCGCAGGCTCCCGTTGCGATCGACGAACCGGCCGCCGAGCCGTACATCCCGCCCACCGCGGAGACGATCGCGGCCCCGCGCATGCCCGAAATCGAGGATTTTCCCCCGATCGTGCATGACGAGATCCGCACCAAGGCGATGACTGCCATGGGCGAAGGGCAGGCTCATGGCGAACCGCACGAGCATGCTTATGACGAAGAGGACGACCATCGTCCGATGAGCCTGCTGCGTCGTCTGGCCTCCGGTCTCGGCCGTCGCGACGAGCATGACGAATACGGGCATGACGAACATGCCTACGAGGCGCCGCAGGCCGCTTACGAGCAGCCCGTCGCGCCCCAGGCGGCACAGCGTCCGGCTGCTCCGCAGCCCGCACACAATGAGTACGCCAAGCGGCCCGCTCAGGGCGCTGCCGGGCGTCTCGATCCGCATGGCCGTCCTGCTCCGCAGGCCCGCCAGCAGGCCGAGGATGACCAGCTGGAAATCCCGGCCTTCCTGCGCCGTCAGGCCAACTGACGACGCAATACTTCCTCGACTTCCTCGTGGCAGCGGCCCGGCATCAGCCGGGCCGTTTGTCGTTTGAAGCGCGGTCCTGCGCAGGTGCGGCTTTCCTCGCCGTCGGGCGGCGGGGAGCGACAGTCCCGGTAAACCATGATTCGACTGCGATTCTGCCCGGCGCAGGGTAATGCGGTTGCTGTAACGCGAGCCGCGCCGCATCTCACATGATGTTACGCACAGCCTGTTTGTTACACACTTCGTGAGCGGATGTTACCGACCGCGGCCAGGGGGCGACGGTGTGCAATTACACGCGAATATCCGTTTGTCGCAGCGGATTTCCGGCGTTCGCAACCGCAACGCTCATATTCCGTCAATCGGGTGTGGGACGGATTGCGCCGGGCTTTTCGGCGAAAGGTTGGGAAACCGTTACAATGCGTAATAAAGCTTTATTTCAGCCCGTCAGTGGCTGCGGGTAGTGTTCGCCGCGTGGTTCCGATGATACTGCGGCGGATGACGCGCATCCGCAGAATTTCGCGAAAGCGGGCGGTCTCGGAACAGAGTTGCGAACGACCGACGGGTCGTAACCGACGTGATGGACGGGGCGTAACCGACCTCGGGTCCGCTTCCCCGGACAATACCGGGACGAAGCGTTGAACCGAAAGAAGCCGGAACGCCAGAAGAAGCCGGGACGAATGGCCGCGAGGCCATAAGAGGACAGAATTATGACGGGAATTCGGAACGACAGGCAGAAAACTCTGGCCGGCCACGTAACGGTGAACGGCATCGGAGTTCATTCCGGCAATCCCGTTTCGATGACCCTTCATCCCGCCCCTGCCGACAACGGCATCACTTTCCTCATTCCCACCGCAGACGGCTCTTCCGATACCGAAATCAAAGCGCACTGGTCCGAGGTCTGCGCGACCTCGCTTTGCACGGTCATCGGCCGCGATCCTGAATCCATCGGCACGATCGAACACCTGATGGCCGCCCTGATGGGCCTCGGTGTCGACAATGTCGTGGTGGAAGTCGATGCGCGTGAAGTTCCGATCATGGACGGCAGCGCCGCGCAGTATGTGGAGGCGATCGATCAGGTCGGCCTCCTCACGCAGACCAAGGCGCGCCGCTATATCCGCATCCTGAAGCCTGTCCGCATCGAGCATAACGGCTCGGTGAGCGAGCTTCGCCCTTATCCGGGCACCCGTTTCGACGTCACCATCGATTTCGACACCCCGCTGATCGGTCGCCAGCGCTTCGCCAGCGACATGACGCCGGATGTCTTCCGCAACGAGCTTTCCCGCGCCCGCACCTTCGGTAAGGTTTCCGAGGTCGAGCAGCTGTGGAAGATGGGCTTTGCGAAGGGCTCGTCGCTTGAGAATTCCGTGGCGATCGCCGATGACCGGGTTCTGAACCCGGAAGGCACCCGCTGGCCGGACGAGTTCGTGCGCCACAAGGCTCTGGATGCGGTGGGCGATCTCAGCCTCGCCGGATATCCGATCCTCGGCGAGTATCGCTCGTACAAGCCGGGTCACAAGATGAATCACTCCATGCTTGTCGCCCTGTTCGCCGACGAAGATGCTTATGAACTGGTTGTGGGTCGTCCCCAGCGCGAGGCCGCACCGGTCGATTTCGCCGGTGAGATCGCCGTGCCCGCCTATTGCCCGGAAGTCGCCTGAACGCCGCACCGGGCCGTTTCGCCACAAAAAAGTTGCAAATCCGCGCGATGTCGCATCCTCCGAATGTGCCGTCTGGCGCGCTTGGGACACACGGTCGGCGTGTGCGCTGCGTTCGTTGCGGGTAACCCCTTTCCCTTTGAGGGGAAACCGCGCTAGAAGAACGTGGCCGCCGCGGGGGCTGCAGCGACTTCTGTAAGAGAGGCGATTTTAGTGTTGGGACGTGTTTCCGTATCGAACCGGACGGGGCGGAATGCCGCTGGGCATGCCGGAACCAGCCGCGCTCGGGCCATCCTGCGCGTGATGCCCCTCGTGGCCGTGCTAGCCCTGACGGCCTGCGCGTCCAAGAAGCCCGACGATCTAGCGCTGGACGATACGCCTGCCGATCAGCTCTACAACGAAGGTCTGGCCTTCCGCGCCGCGGGTGACCTGAAAGAGGCCACCAAGAAGTTCGAGGAAGTCGACCGGCTTCACCCCTATTCCGAATATGCGCGCAAATCGCTGATCAATCTGGCCTTCACGCATTATTCGCGCGGCCAGTACCCCGAAGCGATTACGGCTGCCAAGCGTTTCGCCACGCTCTATCCCGGCTCGCCCGACGCGGCCTATGCGCTCTACATCATGGGCAATTCCTATTTCCACCAGATCCCGGACGTGACGCGTGACCAGCAGGTGACCGCGCGCGCTCTGGCGACCATGCGCGAACTGGTGCAGCGCTATCCCGACAGCGAATACGCCAGCGACGCGCGCAAGAAGATCCGCGTGACCGTCGATCAGCTCGCCGGCAAGGAGATGGAGACGGGCCGCTACTACCTGAAGCGCCGCAACTATGTCGCTGCCATCAACCGCTTCCGCTATGTGGTCGAGAACTATCAGGAAACCCGCCACATCGAAGAGGCGCTTTCCCGCCTGACGGAAGCCTATTACGCGATGGGCGTGGTCAACGAGGCGCAGACGGCTGCCGCCGTGCTCGGCCACAACTACCCGGAAAGCCAGTGGTACAAGGATTCCTATTCGCTGCTGAAAAAGGGCGGGTATGAACCTTCGGCGCATCCGGGAAGCTGGATCACCCGCGCATTTGAAAGTATCAAGGTTCTCTAATCCGCTGTCGCCGGGCCATGATTCGGTCCGCGCGGGTGACGGATCGGCCCATGTCCGCTTGTGGCGTCGGGCGTGTCCTGGCCGGGTGAGCCCGGTTTCATGGTGCGCTTGACGGAGCGGTTCTGGGCCGGAACGCAGCGGTTTCGGAACGTCGCATCAGGTTTCAACCCCACGGGATTTGTCGAACCGACCACACCATGCTGGCAGCTCTCTCGATCCGCGATATCGTTCTGATCGACCGGCTGGACATCGATTTCACCGGCGGCATGACGGTCCTGACCGGTGAAACCGGCGCGGGCAAATCCATCCTTCTCGATGCTCTGACGCTGGCCCTTGGCGGGCGCGGCGATGCCGGGCTCGTGCGCCACGGCGCTGATCAGGGGCAGGTAACCGCGGCCTTCGACGTCGCGATGAGCCATCCGGCCCGCGCGCTTCTCACCGCAAACGATATCGACGACGACGGCGACATCATCCTGCGCCGCGTGCAAAGCGCGGACGGGCGCACGCGCGCCTTCGTCAACGACAGGCCGGTTTCGGCAAGCCTGATGCGAGATATCGGTTCGCGGCTCGTTGAAATCCACGGACAGCACGACGAACGTGCGCTGGTGGATCCGGCGAGCCACCGCCGTCTTCTCGATGCCTTCGGCGGGCTGGAAGCGCAGGCGGGCGAGGTGGCTCAGAGCTATCAGGCCGTGCGTCAGACCCAGCGGGCGCTTCGCGAACATGAGGAGCGGGTGGAGAAGGCGCGCCGCGAGGCCGATTTCCTGCGCTCCGCTTGCGAAGAACTGACCGTTCTCGATCCCAAGCCCGGCGAGGAAGAGGAACTTGCCGAACGTCGTCAGGCGATGATGCACGTGGAGAAGATCGCGGGCGATCTGGGCGAGGCGGTGGAAACGCTGAACGGCACGGCCTCGCCGATCCCGGAAATCGCCAGCCTGATGCGCAGGCTTGAGCGCAAGTCGGAAGCCTCGGGCGGGCTGGTCGATCAGCCGGTCCATCTCATGGGGCAGGCGCTGGATCTTCTGGAAGAGGCGCGCGGCGAGCTTGAGGCCGCCTTCCGCAAGACAGAATTCGATCCGCGCGAGCTTGAGGCATCGGAAGAACGCCTCTTTGCGCTAAGAGCTGCGGGGCGAAAATTTTCCGTTCCCGTCGATGATCTGGCCGAGTTGCGCAAGAGCATGGAAGCCGATCTTGTCGATCTCGATGCGGGCGAGGAAAAGCTCGGCGCGCTCAAGGCCGCGCTGAAGGAAGCGCAGGTCGGCTACGATGCCAAGGCGGGTGCTCTGAGCGAGGCCCGACGGAAGACGGCGGCGGCGCTCGAGGGCGCGGTTGCGGGTGAATTGCCGGAACTGAAGCTGGAACATGCCCGCTTCATCGTGGAGATTTCCAGCGATCCTCAGGCACGCGCGCCGGAAGGCATCGATCAGGTGGAATTCTGGGTTCAGACCAATCCGGGCACCCGGCCGGGGCCGATGATGAAGGTGGCGTCGGGCGGCGAGCTTTCCCGCTTCCTGCTAGCGCTCAAGGTCTCATTAGCTGACAAGGGGTCGGCACCGACGCTCGTTTTCGATGAAATCGACACCGGCGTGGGCGGTGCGGTGGCGGAGGCCATCGGCATTCGTCTGGCGCGGCTGGCGGCACAGGTGCAGGTTCTCACGGTCACCCATGCCCCGCAGGTGGCGGCGCGGGCGGTGGGGCATCTGCTGATTGCCAAGGACAAGGTGGATGCGGAGCGCGTGGCGACCCGTGTCGCGCCGTTGAAGGATCATGCGCGGAGGGAGGAGATCGCGCGCATGCTTGCCGGTGCCGTCATCACCGACGAGGCGCGGGCTGCGGCGGCCAAGCTGATGGCGGGTGGCTGACCTCGCTTCGGGCTGCGATTTCGTGTGTTCGGAGAGCGGTTTGAGCAAGAGGCCGATCCTTCGAGACGCCTGCTGGTGCAGGCTCCTCAGGATGACGTTCCCGTGTTGATGGTTTTGGAAAAATCCCTCCACCCACATCGTCATCTCATATCGGGCCCAGCCGGAACGTCCTCCTGGATCCGCCACACCTGCAACGTCATCCTGAGGAGCGCTCGATTGAGCGCGTCTCGAAGGATGGGCCCAGCGCACTTCCTCTCCCGCGCGGGCAGAGCGGACAGATTGGACTTTTCGGAATTTTAAGGCGTGCGGTATTTATCTGAAAGCCGCCGCAATCGGTTCCCACTCGTTTTGTGCAGGGACGATGCGGCGTGTGCGTGCAGGGGCGTTTGCCCCGCCTGCGCGCCCGATGCGGGCGATGCGCGATCGACGCACGTTTATGGGAGTGACAGTTTTGACCTTCGATCTCGACGCCTATCTGGCGCGGTTGGGGATCGATGCGCCTTCGGCCACCAGTGCGGGGCTCTCCCGCCTGCAGGAAGCGCATCTTTGTTCGATTGCCTTTGAAAGCCTCGATCCCCTGACGGGACGCGTTCCTTCGCTGGCACCCGATGCCTTGCAGGCCAAGCTCGTCAGCGGTGCACGCGGTGGCTATTGTTTCGAACAGAACGGCCTTTTTGCACTGGCGCTGGAAGCCCTCGGGTTTCAGGCGACACCCGTTTTGGCGCGCGTGCGCAACGGCGGGCCGCGCGGCGGGGCGCGCACCCATCTGGCCCATGTCGTTCACCTGGAAGGCCGCGAGTGGCTGGCAGACGTCGGCTTCGGCGGCGGCGGATCGCGCTGGCCGGTGCCGGTGGAATGCCACCGCCTCGATTACCAGCCCGGTGAGGTCTATCGCATCATCCGCGATGCAGGCACGGGGGAGACCGTGCTTCAGCGCCTCAACGAGGGACAGTGGTACAGCCTCTACGGGTTCGAGCGTTCCGGCGTAGAACCGGTGGACGTGGAGGCCGCCAATCACCTGTGCGCGACATGGGAGAAGGCGCCTTTCCCTTCCAACATGATGCTTCACCGGCTGACTGAGAACGGTCGCATCGGGGTGTTCAACACGAAGGTGAGTGAAGTCCGTGACGGGGTGAAGCGCGTGCGCGAGCTTCGTGACGAGGAAGATCTGATGCGCCTTCTTGCCGAAGACTTCGCAATCGAACTCGAAGCGGAAATCCTGTCGCTGATCGTGGAAAAGCTCGGCTTGCGTGCGCTGGAAGAGACGCGCCCTGTGGCCTGAGGCGGTTCGCAGGGCCTCAGATTCAGGTGACGGCAGTCGTGGGTTGAGGACAACCCCGCTGTCTGTCTGTCGCGGGCCGCCTTCATGCTTTCGAAGAGCCCCCTTCCGGCGGCATAATGCGGCTTGCCGAATCCCCTGATCCGAGACCGCATCACCATGTTCGAGATCGCTTCCCTTCCCGTTGAAAAGCTGAGCGCCGATCAGGCAAAGGCGGAACTGGCGCGGCTGGCGGCGGAAATCTCTCGGCATGATGCGCTCTACTACCGCGAAGACGATCCGGAAATCTCGGATGCCGATTACGATGCGCTTCGCCAGCGCAATGCGGCAATCGAGGCGGCGTTCCCGGATCTGGTGCGCGCGGATTCTCCCTCCGTCTCGGTGGGTGCTGCCCCGCAGGAGGCCTTCGGCAAGATCACCCATCGCGTCGCGATGCTGTCGCTCGACAATGCGTTTTCCGATGAGGACGTGACGGATTTCGTGGGTCGCGTGCGCCGGTTCCTGCGCTACGACCCGCTCCACGGCGCGCTTGCGGTGACGGCGGAACCGAAGATCGACGGCCTCTCGCTGTCTCTTCGTTACGAGGGCGGAAAGCTCGTCAGTGCAGCCACCCGCGGCGATGGCACGACGGGCGAAAACGTCACCCGCAACGCCGAGACCATCTCAGACATTCCGCAGTCCCTGCCGGACGGCGTGCCGGAGGTGGTGGAGGTGCGCGGCGAAGTCTACATGGCGCATGCCGATTTTGCGGCGTTGAACGAGCGCATGATCGGCAATGGCGGCAAGCCGTTTGCCAATCCGCGCAATGCGGCGGCGGGATCGCTGCGCCAGCTCAACCCCGAAATCACCGCCTCGCGGCCCCTGCGTTTCTTCGCCTATGCGTGGGGCGAGATGAGTGCCATGCCCGCCGATACGCAGATGGGCATGATCGAGATCTTCAGCGACTGGGGCTTCGTCACCAACCCGCTGATGAAGCGCTGCGAGAGTGTCGAGGAATTGATTACGGTCTATCACTCCATCGAGGAAGGCCGTGCGGAACTCGGCTACGACATTGACGGTGTGGTCTACAAGGTGGACCGGCTGGACCTTCAGGAGCGGCTGGGCTTCGTCTCGCGTAGCCCGCGCTGGGCAATCGCGCACAAGTTCCCGGCGGAAAAAGCCTTCACCATCGTGCGCGATATCGAGATACAGGTGGGCCGCACGGGCGCGCTGACGCCGGTCGCCAAGCTGGAGCCGGTCACGGTGGGCGGTGTGGTCGTCTCCAACGCCACCCTTCACAACGAGGATTATGTGAAGGGCATCGGGCAGGACGGCGAGCCCTTGCGCGGCGGCAAGGATATCCGCGTCGGCGACACAGTGCAGATCCAGCGGGCGGGCGATGTGATCCCGCAGGTGCTGGACGTCGATCTCGCCAAGCGGCCCGCGGATGCGCAAAGCTTCGTCTATCCGACCGTGTGTCCGGCCTGCGGCAGCCATGCGGTGCGTGAGGAAAATCCCAAGACGGGGCGTCTGGATGCGATCCGCCGTTGCACGGGCGGTCTCATCTGCCCTGCGCAGACCAAGGAAAAGCTGAAACACTTCGTCTCGCGCAACGCCTTCGATATCGAGGGGCTGGGCGACAAGCAGGTGGAGTTCTTCCACGACATCCCGCTCGATCAGGGCGGCATTCATCAACCTGCCGATATCTTCACGCTTCAGGCGCGCGATGCGGCCTCGCTGGTGAAGCTCAAGAACCGCGACGGCTGGGGCGAGACGTCGGCCAAGAACCTTTTCGCGGCCATCGATGCGCGGCGCGAAATCGATCTCAACCGCTTCATCTATGCGCTCGGCATTCGTCATGTCGGCGAGGGTAACGCCAAGCTTCTGGCGCGCGCCTATGGCTCGTGGGAGGCCTTTGCCAAGGCGATGGAAGAGGCGGTCGATCACGCAAGTGCGGCGTGGATCGACCTCAACAATATCGACGGCATCGGCGAGATCCTGGCCGAAGCGGTGGTCCAGTTCTTTGCCGAGGAGCACAACCGGGAGGCTGTTTCCGCGTTGCTGGCGGAGGTCACCCCACTCGACATGGAAGCGCCCAGCGGCGATGGCTCACCCGTTGTCGGCAAGACGGTGGTCTTTACCGGCTCGCTGGAGTGGCTTTCGCGCGACGAGGCCAAGGCCATGGCGGAACGGCTCGGGGCGAAGGTTGCCGGGTCCGTTTCCAAGAAGACCGATCTGGTGGTCGCCGGTCCGGGGGCAGGCTCCAAGCTGAAAAAGGCGGAGGATCTCGGGGTGGAGGTCATTTCCGAGGATGCGTGGTTCGAGCTGGTGGGCGAGTAGGGAGACATCACAGATCCCTCCGCCGTCATCCCCGACTTGATCGGGGATCCATTGTTCTTTCCATTCGGTACACGGGGCCTTTGGTGTGCCGAATTGATCCAACTGCCGCGGACAAGGCCGCACCGCCGACTTGCCTGATCCACGCCGACACAAGCGGAGATCAGAGTGGATCCCCGGTCAAGCCGGGGATGACGAGGAGAGGGTGGTGTATACGGAGGCGCTGCGTGGGGATGCAGGTGGACGCTTCTCGTCTCTCCGCTCCCGAGAAACCGGGCCGCCAGCCTCGCAATCACCACCTTTGTTGCTATATTGTTCCGCAATGACACAAGAGAATCGTGGACGAATGAATACTCCCGGCGGCATGGATGACGACGATCTGGACGGTTGGAACCTGCCGGAACCCAAGTGGCCTGCCGCGCATGAACCAGCGCCCGCGCGCCCTGCCACCGGCGGCATTGCGGAACGCGCCATGGCCGCCATGCGTCCGGCTCCGATGGCCGTCGACTATCTCTCCGCCCTGAACCCGGAACAGCGCGAGGCCGTGGAGGCCGTGGACGGGCCGGTTCTGGTGCTGGCGGGTGCGGGTACCGGCAAGACCCGTGTTCTCACCACCCGTATCGCTCATATTCTCGCAACCGGTCGGGCCTATCCAAGCCAGATCCTCGCCGTGACCTTCACCAACAAGGCCGCGCGCGAGATGAAGGAGCGGATTTCCTCGCTGGTCGGCGAGGGCGTGGAAGGCATGCCCTGGCTCGGCACGTTCCACTCCATCGGCGTGAAGATCCTGCGCCGTCACGCGGAGATGGTGGGGCTGAGGCCCGATTTCACCATTCTCGATACCGACGACCAGCTTCGCCTCATCAAGCAGATCATTCAGGCCGAAGGTCTCGACGACAAGCGCTGGCCCGCCCGCCAGTTCGCCTCGCTGATGGACAGCTGGAAGAACCGCGGTCTGACGCCGGAACAGGTTTCCGAAGGCGAGGGGCGCTCCTTCGCGGACGGCAAGGGCCGCAAGCTCTATGAGATCTATCAGGAGCGCCTGAAGGTCCTGAACGCGGCGGATTTCGGCGATCTGCTGCTGCTCCCCATCCGCCTGTTCCGCGAACAGCCGGACGTACTCAGGAAGTTCCATGAGCGCTTCCGCTACATGCTGGTGGACGAGTATCAGGACACCAACATCGCGCAGTATCTGTGGCTCCGGCTTCTGGCGCAGGGCAACAAGAACATCTGTTGTGTGGGTGATGACGATCAATCGATCTATGGCTGGCGCGGGGCGGAGGTCGATAACATCCTTCGCTTCGAGCACGACTTCCCCGGTGCCAAGGTCATCAAGCTGGAGCGTAATTATCGCTCCACCTCGCATATTCTGGCCGCCGCCTCCCACCTGATCGCGAAGAACGAGGGGCGGCTTGGAAAGACGCTTTTCACCGACCATGACGACCCGGATGCGGAGCGGGTGGGGGTGAAGTCGGTGTGGGATTCGGAAGAAGAAGCCCGCACCATCGGCGAGGACATCGAGGATCTCCAGCGTCATGGCCACGCCCTCAACGATATCGCGATCCTCGTCCGCGCCTCCTTCCAGATGCGCGAGTTCGAAGAACGCTTCATCACGCTCGGGCTCGATTATCGGGTGATCGGCGGCCCGCGCTTCTATGAGCGCATGGAAATCCGCGATGCACTGGCCTATTTCCGCGCGACCGTGCAGCCCGCAGACGATCTTGCCTTCCAGCGCATCGTCAACACGCCGAAGCGCGGGCTTGGCGACAAGACGTTGGCTCCGATCAATGCGCTGGCGCGGGCCCAGAACATTCCGCTGATGCAGGCTGCCTCCATGCTGGTGGAAACGGAAGAGCTGCGGCCCAAGGCGCGCCAGACGCTCAAGAGCCTGCTGATGGATTTCGGCCGCTGGCGCGCGCAGCTTGAAACGGCGTCGTCTCACACCGAAGTGGCCGAGATCATTCTCGACGAGAGCGGCTACACGGAGATGTGGCGAAACGATCGCTCGGCGGACGCACCGGGGCGGCTTGAAAACCTCAAGGAACTGATCCGCTCCATGGAGGAGTTTGAATCCATCGGCGGCTTCCTGGAGCATATCGCGCTGGTGATGGACCGGGATTCCGGCGACAGCACGGATGCGGTCTCCATCATGACGCTGCATTCGGCCAAGGGTCTGGAGTTCGACACCGTTTTTCTGCCGGGCTGGGAGGAGGGGCTGTTTCCCCACCAGCGCGCGCTCGATGAATCTGGTCGTGCCGGGCTGGAGGAAGAGCGTCGCCTCGCCTATGTCGGCATCACGCGGGCGAAAAAGCGCGCGCGCATCACCTTTGCCGCCAACCGCCGGGTCCACGGCATGTGGCAGAACTCGCTGCCCTCGCGCTTTCTGGATGAACTGCCCGCCGAACACGTGGAGATCGCGGAAGCTTCTTCTTCCTATGGTGGGTATGGCACAAGCCGGTTCGATACGCGCGATCCTTTCGCCTCGGGCAGCTATTCAACGCCCGGCTGGCAGCGCGCGCAGCGCAGCCGCGAGAATGCGAATTCGGGCGGCGGGTCCTATTCGCGCGGGTCCTATGGCAAGAGCGGTGGCAAGAGGGGGGCGAAGACCATCGAGGGTGAACTGGTTGCCAAGAGCGTGACCTCGGTTGCTTCCGACTATTCAATGGGCCAGCGGATCTTCCATCAGAAATTCGGCTATGGCCGGGTGATCGGGATCGAGGGCAACAAGCTCACCATCGATTTCGAGAAGGGGAGCACCAAGAAGGTGCTCGACAACTTCGTCGAAGCGACCTGAACCTGCTCCCGTCTCAATCCCCGTTCTGCTCTTTCGCGGCGCGGCCTTCAGCCGTATAAGGCGCGCAATCGCTCAGTTTTCCGCGCCGTCCTTTCCGGCGGCGCTCTGTCAGGACCACGTTTCATGCCTATGATCCGCGCCCGCGCGACGGCGGACGAACTCGAAGCCCGGCGTATCGCCGGCATTCTCGAAGTCGCCTTCGAGGAGGATGGCTATCCCGTCTCCGTCTATGAAACGGTGATGGACGGGCCGTGGGTGGCGGAAATCCTTTTCTATGACGGCGAGCCTGAGGCCGTGAAGGCCGAGATCCTCGACAAGGTGGGCGCGGACGCCTTCGCCGCGCCGCTTGAAACGGATGTGCTTGAGGAGATCGACTGGGTTGCCAAAAGCCTTGAGAGCCTGAAGCCGGTGCGCGCCGGGCAGTTCATCGTTCACGGCTCGCATGACCGCGACAAGATCGAGAGTTTCGATATCGGCATCGAGATCGAGGCGGCGCAGGCTTTCGGCACCGGTCATCACGGAACCACGGCGGGTTGCCTTGAGGAACTGGGACGGCTTTTCAAGCGGCATCAGTATTCCAGCATTCTGGATCTGGGTACCGGCTCCGGCGTGCTTGCCATCGCCATGGCGAAGCTTGCCAAGGCGCACGTTCTGGCGACCGATATCGACCCGATCGCGACGAAGGCGGCCAAGGCCAATGCGCGGCTCAACGAAGTGCCCGGACTGATCGAATGCGTGACGGCAACGGGCGTGCATCATTCGCGCATCCGGGCACGGGCACCGTTCGATCTGATCGTGGCGAATATTCTGGCGCGGCCGCTGATGGCGCTCGCCCACCCGATTTCGCAACTCGTGGCCAGGCCCGGCACGCTGGTGCTTTCCGGCCTTCGCGTCGCAGACGGGCCGCGGGTGCTGGCGTCCTATCGTAATCAGGGCTTCCGGCTCATCCATCGTCTTGAGCGCGATGACTGGCTGACGCTGACGTTTGCCAATACGCCGGTCGATCTGTGATCCCGCTGAAGGTATCTGGAAAATAAAATGCGCTCACGGTTGATCCCGGTATTGAGGGATGAACCGTGAGCGCAATCAGTTCAGCACTTCTTTATTTTCACGCGCTTCGTGCACGTTTCAGTCGTTAGGAAGGCGGAGCGCGATCTGAGGTGCGCGATATTGGCGCTATCCGGTAGATGTCGCTCCGGCCGCCCGGTAATCCAGCGGCTTTCGCCTTCCCGGCTGGCCCCATGTCGGGCCAGCGTGTACGGCACTGGCGGCCTTCATTAATCGCCGTTACGTGCCGGTTCGAATTCGTCCGAGCAAGAAGCGCTCAGTAAGGAAACGTCATCGCGCCTTCGCGTTCCAGCTGCGAGCGGTCGTACCCCTGAGCGTTGAGGGTCGTGTCGTCGAGCATCAGCAGATAGCCGTTTACGTAGCGCTTCGCCTGACGTTCGCGCGCGCAGACCATGCGGTCGAAAGCGCGGCGGAAAAGGCCGTGACGAGCACCCCCGTGAAGTCCTGCGGTGGAGGCAGTGGCAGTCGCCATGATGAGGTCTCCTTGGATCACATGCGGCAGTTTCATCGTGTCCGCCGCTCACGAGAGGGAAGATATGAGCAGGTCTGACCCGGAGTAACTGCGCCCAGCGCATAGCTGCCCCGCCGTTTCGGCATGTAGGTTTCAAAACTTGTGCGGCGCATCAAATAGAGGGCAGGGCGTGTTTCTGATAGTCTTCGCAAGCGCTTGATAAGTGGAGACAATTTTGTTTGTTAAAGAAATTAATTACTTAATATAGCAAGTATTTATAGTTGGTATTTGCACGTGTGCGTTTGAGCGCGCGTTGGTTGGTCGCACCCATCGGCGGGGGCGTCGGGGCGGGGTTGCTGTGCTGGATTGTGCATATTTCTCAAGCACAACCCCAAATAGTGGCGGCGCCAAAAAGCAGTATGGCGTTGGCTGCGCTTAGGAGTAACTTGGCAGGATGTTCCAGACTTATGATCCCCCTTCCGAATCAGGTGCGCGCGGTGACCGGTTGGCCGCCCTGCGTGCCGAACTCACCCGTCGCGGTCTCGATGGTTTCATCGTGCCTCGTACCGACACCCACCAGAACGAATATGTCGCCCCTTGCGAAGAGCGTCTTGCCTGGCTGACCGGCTTTACCGGCTCTGCGGGCGCGGCGGTCCTCCTTCAGGACAAGGCCGCCATTTTCGTGGACGGTCGCTACACGCTTCAGGTCCGCAATCAGGTCGATACAGAGGCCTTCAAGCCGTTGCACCTGATCGAGTCGCCGCCTTCCACGTGGATCGCCGCGGCAGCGAAAGCCGGCATGCGCATTGGCTACGATGCGATGCTGCATACGGTCAACGGCGTGAAGACGCTGAAGATGGCCTGCGAGAAGGCAGGCGTGGAGCTTGTTGCCGTTGATGGCAATCCGGTCGATGCGGTGTGGGCCGACAGGCCCGAGCCGCCGCTCGCCCCGGTGGTGCTGCATCCGCTGGACTTTGCAGGCGAGGCGGCAAGCGCCAAGATCGCCCGGCTTCAGGCTGAGCTTCGCGAGGCCGACACCGATGCGGCCGTGATTGCGCAGCTCGATTCCATCGCCTGGCTTTTCAATATCCGCGGTGGCGACATTGCCCGCATCCCCGTAACGCTCGCCTTCGCCATCCTGCGCGCCGATGCGGCCCCGCAGCTTTTCATCGACGGCCGCAAGCTTTCCGGCGATGTGGCCGAGGCGCTCGGACGTCTGGCCGAAATTGCGGAGCCGGATGGATTCATGCCTGCGCTTGACGCGTTCTCCGGCAAATGCGTGCTGGTCGATCCCGACTGGGGCGCGCAGGCCATTGCCGACCGGCTTGAGGCGGCGGGCGCGAAGCTGCGCTACGGGTCAGACCCGGTCTTGCTTCCCAAGGCGCTCAAGAACACAGCTGAGATCGAAGGCGCGCGCGCCGCGCATCGCCGCGACGGGGCGGCCTATGCGCGGTTCCTGAAGTGGTTCACGGAAGAGGCGCCCAAGGGCGGGCTCGACGAGATTTCGGCCTCCAAGGCGGTTGAGAGCTTCCGCGCGGAGACGGGTAAGCTGAAGGATATTTCCTTCGACACGATCTCCGGTTCCGGTCCCAACGGGGCCATCGTTCATTACCGTGTGACGACGGATACGTGTCGCCCGATCGAGATGAACAATCTTTATCTCTGTGACTCAGGCGCTCAATACGAGGACGGCACCACGGACGTCACCCGCACCTTCGCGGTGGGCGAGCCGAGTGCGGCCATGAAGCATGAGTTCACACTCGTGCTGAAGGGCCATATCGGGATTTCCAGCGCCCGTTTTCCTCATGGCACATCGGGCGCGCAGCTCGATACGCTGGCGCGCATTCCGCTGTGGAAGGGCGGGCTCGATTTCGATCACGGCACCGGCCACGGCGTTGGCTCCTATCTCTCGGTTCACGAGGGGCCGCAGCGCATCGCCAAGACCAACAAGGTTCCGCTTCAGCCGGGCATGATCGTCTCTAACGAGCCGGGCACCTATCGCACCGGCAAGTGGGGCATCCGCATCGAGAACCTTGAACTGGTCTCGCCCGCAACCGAGATCGACGGCGGCGAACGGCCGATGATGAGCCTTGAGACGCTGACGCTTATCCCGATTGACCGGAAGCTGATCGAGGTTGGCGATCTGACCGCGGAAGAGCGGGCGTGGGTCGATGCCTATCATGCGCGCGTGTTTGAGGAGATCGGGCCGCTGGTCGATGAGGACACCCGCGTCTGGCTTGAGGGGGCCACGGCCCCGCTCGAGGGCTGAAGGGCGACATGAAATCCCGGTGCGTGCGGGGCTGAGGGTCGCTCCGCACGCATCGTCTTGCCTTTGGCTATCTGGGAGGAAGCATGAAGGTTCTCGACGTGCTGCGCGCGCCGCTGTGGGCGGCGGAGCTTGCCACGGGCGCGAAATCGTTTCGCGGGAATCCCATCATCGGCAGTCCCGCACTGAACGGGCGAGGCCTTCACACCAAGCGGGCGCGGCTGGCCGAGCGCATGGCCGACTGGCGGCGCAGGCGGCTTTCGCATCTGGTCGATCCGCAAGACGCGGAGAACTACGTGCGCGACGGCTTCGTCATGCGCCGCAACGTGCTGCCGGAAGCCGCCTTTCAGGCCCTTCGCCGGGCAGTGGAGGACAATGCCTTCCCGGCGCAGGAAATGTGGCAGGGCAACGCGGTCACCCGCTTCACGCCCGTCACCCGCGCCATATGTGCCGAACATCCCGAAATCGGCGACTTCGTGAACGGCGGGCTCTTTCAGGGGCTGCTGCGCTACGTGGCGTCTGCCAATGCCGACCCCATCGTGTTCTTTCACACGGTCTTTGCCGAGCCGGACCGCGGCCCGCGCGATCCGCAGACGGTCTTTCACTCCGACACGTTCCATGCGACCGCGAAGGCGTGGTTTTTCCTTGAGGATGTGAGCGCGGACGGCGGGCCCTTCACATATGTGCCCGGTTCACACCGCATGACGCCGCAGCGGCTCGGCTGGGAATACGAACAGTCGCTCACGGCGCATGAGCACGAGAACGTCCATCATGCGTTGGGTTCGCTCCGCATTTCGGACGAGGAACTGAAGGATCTGGGCTTCAATGCACCGGTCAGCGTGGCGGTGCCCGCAAACACGCTTGTGGTGGCCGATACGCACGGCTTTCACGCGCGCGGCGTCTCCAGCAAGGCGACCGTGCGGCTTGGCATCTATGGTTCGCTCCGGCGCAATCCGTTCCTGCCGTTTGTGGGGCTTGATCCCTTCTCCCTGCCGGGCCTGAGCGGTCGGCAGGCGGAAATCCACGATGCGATCAACACGTGGAAGCACAGGAAGGGCAGGACAGGACAGCCGCCGGTTGGCGCAGTGAAGCCGCTCGATCCGCCGGTGAGGTGGCGGGGGGAGAAGGCATGAAAACAGGGTACGCCTACGATCAGGGGCTGGCGGCCAAGCCTCCACGCGAGATCCGGGATGCTGACCTCGATACGCCGTTGCTGGACTGGTGGGAAGGCATCTACGACCATGTCTTCATCGCGTTTCAGCCGTTCTATTGGCTCGCATCCGGGACAGATGGGTCCCGGGTCAGCCGACGATCTGACGAGGGGAAGGAACAGATCGACCGAACCGGTTACGAACTGGCGAAGGCGAAGGCGCGAGGAGTGCCGGTTTCGTGGGAAGACATGCGCGTCGCGATAGCGCCGGAAAGCTGCATGCATTTGTTCTATGAGGCAGCTTGGCTTCTGGTGGTCGGTGGCATGGTACGACCGTCAGAACGTTCCGAAATTGTCTGCACCTTGCTGGAAAAAATACTGAACTTCTGCGAGGCGGAAGATCTCTATTTCCCGACGGACGACAATATGTCTCCGGTGCTTGAGCCTGTCATATTCAAGTTTTTGTCGCAGTTCGGGCAACCCGAGATCGAAATCTATGATGAATTTCGGTTCAATGTCTTCACGGAACCTTTGGCCGTGTTCTCGCCGGACGTACCGCCCTATGAATTGGCGGAGGCAAACTCGAACCATCGTCCCTATGCAATCCATCTGCCGGACCCGGGCGTGCTTTTGACCTGGGAATTCGATAGCTGCGATTTCAAGATCGCGATGACGGATCGTGCGAGGCAGATGGCGCAGCCGGAGGATTATTTCGAGGGTTTCTATGCCGATCCCGAAATCTATTCCGGTTGGCCCAATCCGCCCCCGTGGCTCGCGCGTGCGAGCGAGCCGGCTTCCTCGGCCTGATCAGGTTGCGATTGGCTAAGACTTCTCAGTAACCACGAGAACCTGTAACCCCTCACCCCGGCCCTCTCCCCATGGGAGAGGGGGAGGATGCGGCTTGGTTTTGGAAAGCTGCGCGGGACGGCAAAGATAGGTGCGGCCCACTCCACTCACCTCTCCCATGGGGAGAGGTCGGACCGCAGGTCCGGGTGAGGGGATGGGATGTCTCGAGGGTACGGGGAACCCGGTTCGCCTCACTCATGGGGAAAGGGACTGATCACGTTCGGAGGCGATGTAGCCCCCGGGGATGTCGCCCATCCTTCGAGACGGCGTCTGCAACGCCTCCTCAGTGTCTGGCCCGAAATGAGTTGAGTGATTTCAGTCGTTTGTGATTCCGTTGTTTTGAAAAGAACTGACAGGAGGCACAAAATGTGGACTGAAACCACTCGGCGACAATATGAGCGCCGCGGTCCGGGCTATGCAAGTGATCTGAGTGACGAGGAATGGCAGGTTCTTGCGCCCTATCTGCCGGCACCCAGCGGCCTCGGCCGACCCCGCACGACTTCGCTTCGTGCGGTCGTCAACGCGATCTTCTATCTGGCGCGTGCCGGTTGTCCGTGGCGCCTGCTGCCCCACGACTTTCCGCCCCGATCCACGGTGCAGCGCTACTTCTACATGTGGCGCGACACAGGGTTATGGGGCTCGATCAATCGCCAGCTCGTTGCCGTGGAGCGCCGTGCGCAGGCCCGCAGATCCCACCCCTCGGCAGGCATTATCGACAGTCAGAGCGCCCCGACCACCGAGAGCGGCGGGCCGCGCGGGCTGGACCCGGCCAAGCGGATCAAGGGCCGCAAACGGCATATCGTCACCGACACGCAAGGCATGCTGCTGGATGTGATGGTGCATCCGGCCAACATTCAGGACGTCCACGGAGCGGTGCCGTTGCTGCACCGGCTTCGCAAGCGCTTTCCAAAGCTCAGTCACATCTTCGCGGACCGTGTCTATCGCGGGAAGAAGCTTTTGAAAGACCTGCAAGACTGCGGGCCGTGGAAAATCCAAATCGTCCAGAGACCTGCCGGTGTCAAAGGCTTCCAGCTGCTGCCGCGACGCTGGGTCGTGGAACGCACCTTCGCATGGCTCTCGCGCGCAAGAAGGCTCTCCAAAGACTTCGAGCGATCCGTCCAGACCGAGCAGACATGGATATATGTCGCGGGTGTGATCCTGCTCGTCAGGAGACACGCAAGGCATTGAAAACATAAACCCACTTTCGAGTCAGACTCTCAGGATGACGTTGTGGGTGGGGCTGGATCAGCCGAGAGGAGGGCAAGCCGAGGTCTGACCGGCAAAGAGAGGGGGGGGGAGCGAGAGGGGCGGTGGTCAGCGAAGAGAGTTCTTGATCCACTGAGCGTGAAGCTCGATCAACGAACGCTTCCACACCCTCAACGTCATCCTGAGGAGCCCGCGAAAGCGGGCGTCTCGAAGGATGGGCCGCAAGCCCGAAACGCTCCCGCAAAATCTCCCCGCCGCTACTCCATCGACAGGATCATGTTCCGCACCACCGGATAGATCTCGCGTTCCCAGCGTTTGCCGTTGAAGACGCCGTAATGGCCGACATTGGCCTGCATATGGTGGCGCTTCAGGTGGGGGCGCAGCGAATTGCACAGCTCGTGCGCCGCAGACGTCTGGCCAAGCGCGCAGATGTCGTCGCGCCCGCCTTCCACCGTCAGCAGAGCGGTGCGCGTGATCGCGCCGGGATTGACGAGCTTGCCCTTGTAGGTGAACTCGCCCTTGGCAAGCTCGGCCTTGTGAAACACCCGGTCGATGGTCTCGATGTAGAATTCTTCCGTCAGATCGAGGATGGCGAAATACTCGTCGTAGAAGTCCTTGATCTTCTTTGCTTCCGCCTCGCGGCCATGGGCGAGATGCTCGTAGAGGTTCTCGTGCGCCTTGGAGTGGCGGTCCATGTTCATCGCCATGAAGGCGGTAAGCTGGAGAAAGCCCGGATAGACCCGCCGCCCGCCGCCGGCATAGCGCGAGGGGACCGTGGAAATGACGGACCGCTCGAACCAGGCAAGCGATTTCGCCACCGCGAATTCGTTCACTTCCGTGGGGCTTTCGCGCGGGTCGATGGGCCCGGCCATCAGCGTCATGGAAAGCGGCGTGTCGGGGTGCTTTTCCTCCGACATGACGGCAACTGCGGCGAGCGCCTGAACGCAAGGCTGGCAGACGGCGAGAACGTGCGCGCCGGGGCCGATCTCTTCCAGAAAGCGGATGAGGTAGCCGATATAGTCCTCGACGCCGAAGGATCCGGCTTCCACGGGCACGTCGCGCGCGTTCGTCCAGTCGGTGATGTAGACGTCGTGATCGCGCAGCAGGGTCTGTATCGTGCCGCGCAGCAGGGTCGCGAAGTGGCCCGAGAGCGGGGCGACCACAAGCACGCGCGGCTGCGGCGTATCCACGTCCTTGGTAAAATGCAGAAGTTGCCCAAAGGGAAGGTCGAGCGCGATTTCTTCCTTCACCGGCACCAGCCGGTTGCCGCTCATCACCTCGGTGATGCCGAAATCAGGACGACTGTGGCCCAGCTCGAACCGTTCCACCATCTCAAGGCCCGCCTTGAACCGGCGGCGCGCCTCTTCCGGCCAATTCCACAGAAATGCGTCTGTTGTCGCCTTCAGTTGCCGTGCGAAGAAGCGCACAGGCTCCATCAGATCATCCTGGAACTGGTATGCCTGATACATCATGGTTCGTCCTGTCTTCCCCCCAACAACCCATCTCCACAAAATGCTCCAATGCGATATATTGTGCAATGCGAGAGAATTTTTTCGCGTTGCGGAAGCTGCGTAAAGATGGGCCAATATCATGACGACATTGACGATTTCATCCAAGAACTATTCTTCCTGGTCTTTGCGTGGATGGCTTTTGTGCCGGATGGCGGGCGTAAAATTCGAGGAAATCAATGTCGATCTCGATGAGGAAGCGCGTCAGGAGCTGCTTCTTCTGTCGCCATCGGTGCTGGTGCCGCGGTTGACCCAAGGCGATGTGGCCGTTTGGGACACACTGGCGATCGCGGCCTATCTGGCGGAGGAATATCCGGACGCCAAGCTGGTGCCGGACGAAAAGGTCGCCCGCAATCATTGCCGTTCCATATGCGGGGAGATGCATTCCGGTTTTCAAAATCTGCGCTCGGCGCTGCCGATGAACCTCAAGGCGCGGCACAAAAGCTTCAAGATCTTCTCCGGAGCGCGGCCCGACGTGGAGCGCATCAGGATGATCTGGACGGAATGCCTTGAAACCTACGGCGGGCCATATCTCTTCGGCGACAAGCCCACCATGGCGGACGCCATGTATGCCCCGGTCTGTACGCGGTTCGTGACATATGCGGTGGAGCTTGAGCCTGAGCTTGCCGACTATTGCCAGACGATTCTCAATTGGCCGCTGATGCAGGAATGGACGGCGGGCGCGATGGCGGAACCGGACGAGATCATCGAGCTGGAAGTGGAGTTCTGAGCGGCGCGCCTTATCCGAGGACGGCGCGCAAGCCGACCACGCAGGCGACGCCGATCACCACCACCACGAAGAGCGGCAGGCGGGTGGCGGCAATCGCCGTGACGGCGGCGGCGATGGTCTCTGCCCAGCCGGTGGCGACGACCATCGGCGCGATGACCGCCATCAGCACCGCGGGCGGCACGGCCTCAAGGGCGGCCTTGAAGCGGCCGGTGGAGGGCATGTGGCGCACGAGAATGAGCCCGGCCAGCCGCGTGGCGTAGGTCGCAAGACCCATGGCGACGATGGCCGCCAGCGTGTGCAGGTCGAGGTTGAGCGCGTTCATGGCTGGGGCTCCCCGGTCTCGGGTGTTGCGACTTGTGTTTCACCGGGCCCGTCTGTGAGCGGTGTTTCCATGTGCGGACCGGGCATGTCCACGCTCCATTCGCCGGTTGCCGTGACCGGTGTTTCCTCCGCGGGCCGCCATGTAACGGCGGCGGCGATCATTCCGGCAATTGCGCCTGCGAGGATGTACCATGCGCCGTCCACGTGAGCATGGACGAGCGCCGCGGTGCCTGCGCTTGCGATCAGCACCGCGCCGGTGGACGGGCCTTTCCAGAAACCCACGATCAGCACGATGAAAATTGCGGAGAAGGCGAAGTCGAAGCCGATATCGGCGGGATTGCCCAGCACGGGCCCGATGATGCCGCCCAGAAGCGACCAGAAGTTCCAGCCGATCAGAAATACGATGCCCATGCCGAAATAGAAGGCGGGCGTGAGGGGCTGCGCGGCGGCGCGCGCCTCCGCCATGGCCCAAAGCTCATCGACGAGGAAATACATGGCGAAGGGGCGGACGGCGGGCGGGAAAAGCCCGAGCTTGGGCGAGATGGACGTTCCCATCAGCACGTGACGCAGGTTGACCAGCAGCGCAGAGAAGCCGAGGGCCAGCCAGGGGGCGGGCGTCGACCAGATCTCCACGGCGACGAACTGCGCGCTTCCGGCAAAGACCAGCGTGCTCATCAGCCCGATTTCCAGAAGCGACAGGCCCTTTTGCGAGGCGACGGCTCCCAGCAGCAGGCCGAAGGGGGCCGTGGCGAGGATCACCGGGACGGCGCGCAGGATGCCTGCGGTGAATTCGGCCCGGGGATCGCCGGGGCCGGGAGACGCGTTTGACATGGTCGGCTCGGTGATAATTCAGGCCGCGGTGCGGAAGGCGCCGGGGGTGATGCCCATACGGCCCTTGAAGACGCGGTTGAGGTGGCTTTGATCGTAGAAACCGCAGGCGGCGGCCACTTGCGGCGGGGGAACGTCGTTAAGCAATAATCGGCGCGCGGCGTGGACCCGGCGGTCGAGCAGGAAGGCGTGTGGGGCCTGACCGTAGATCTTGCGGAAGGCGCGCAGGAAATGATGACGGCTGAGCCCGGCAATCGCGGCGAGCGTGGCGAGGTCTATGGCCTCGCCCAGATGCGCGTCGATGTAGTCGCGGGCCCGGGCGAGGCCCGGATGCTGCGACACGGTGCAGACGGCCGGTTCCAGATCCGCAAAGCGGGCGAGCGATGCGGTGAAGAAGCGATGGAAAAGCTCGTCGCTCTCGAGGTCGCCGTATCCCGCCTCCAGTCGGCGGTGGGCGCGGGCGAAGGTCATCGCAAGGGCGGGGTCGCGGACAATGGGAGCGCGAAAGCGGGGCTGGGTGCGCGGGCGGCGGCCCAGCATGTCCTCGGCGATCCCGGCGATGAAATCGGCTTCCGGATAGGACATGCGATAGGTATAGCCGCCTTCCACGGGCGCACCGTCGTGCAACTCGCCGGGATTGACGAAGCAGATATCTCCGGGCCGCGCCGCACCCCGGTAATCGACTATGTTGACGCCCTCGCATCCGGCGACGATGGCGCCTGCCACATAGGTCTCATGGGTATGCGGGGTATAGACGTGGGTGCGGAAGGTCGCCGACAGGCATTCGAGCGCATCGTGACGCGGCTCGCGCCAGAAGCGCGCGCATTCGCCCGTGCTCATCCGCGTCAGCTCGACCGTTTCGGGTTGGTTCGTCGTCGTCGTCATGAAAAAACTGTAGCGGCTCGACGCAGCGGTGTCTTGGACGCAATTGCTCCCGTGTTCCCGGCGGGGCTATTTGTGTTCTTCGCGACTTGCTTCGATCAGCACCTTGTTGAACCGGCTGAGCGCGGTCACATGGCGGACGAAGCCGATGATCTCGAAGCTTTCGCGGTCCCGCATCACCGGCAGGCGCGCCGTGCCGGAAGTGTCGAAGAGGCGCAGTGTGGTCTCAAGATCGTCACTCGCGAGGAGGCGCGGGATCTTCGCATCTTCCTTTTCTGACAACTCGCGCGGATCGCCTTCGGTCAGCTCATCCATGAACTCGCTGACATGAACGTTATGGATCAGCCAGCGGTGGGTGCCCTCGCGAAGTTCCAGCCCGCGCATCTCAAGCTGCCAATGGAAATAGGAGCGGCCATGCACGGCGAGTGTCAGGCCGGTTGAAATGGAGACGGTGATCAACAGCGCGATGGAGAGCGCATAGCCGCCGGTCAGCTCGAAAACCATGACCGTGGTGGAAAAGGGGGCGCCCAGAACGGCGGCCGCCACGCCGCCCATGCCGAGGATGGAATAAAGGCCTTCCGACGAAGCGAATTCGGGAAAGACGCCCGCCGCGATCAGTCCGAAGGAGCCGCCCGCCATCGCGCCCAGATAGAGGGTGGGCGAGAAGATCCCGCCGCCGAAGCGTGAGGCCAGCGTGATGGCGGTCGCAGCGGTCTTGGCGACCAGCAGCACCAGCATGAGCATCAGCGGCAGATTGTTCTTCAGCGCCGCGTCCGTCGTCTCGTAGCCGACGCCGAGCACTTCCGGATAGGCGAGCGCGATCAGCCCGACAGCGGCTCCGCCCACCGCCGGACGCAGCCAGAGAGGCATGGAAACGTTGCGGGCCACCCAGTCGGTTCCGGTCAGCGCGAACTGGAAGATGACCGCAACGGCCGCGCAGGTGACGCCCAGAAGCGCGAAGGCGGGAAATTCCAGATAGGAGGTGATCTGGTGTTCGGGGATGATGAAGGCGGCCACATCGCCGAAGGCCAGCCGGGTGATCAGGGTTCCGGCAACCGCGGCGATGCAGACCGGCGCGATGGCGGAGAGCGCATAGTGGCCGAGGATCACTTCATGGGCGAAGAGAACTCCGGCAATCGGCGCGTTGAACGAGGCGGAGACCGCGGAGGCCACGCCGCAGGCCAGCATCACGCGCCGGGTCGTTATGGCCAGCGAAAACAGGTTGCAAAGGGCGGTGGCAAGCGTCGCGCCCAGATGCACGACCGGGCCTTCGCGTCCCGCACTCGCCCCCGAGCCCAGCGATACGGCGGTGAGAAGCGCTGAGGAAAGGCCGTGCCAGAACGGCAGGCCCCGCCCGCCGCGGGCGCGCGCTTCCATCACTTCCGCCACGGATGAGGTGCGTTGGCGGGGAATGTATTTCAGGCACAGCCCGACAATGAGCCCGCCAACAATCGGCGCACCAAGAATTAAGGAGAAGTGGAGTTTTTCTGTGGCTGTCACCACGTTTTCGGACATGGTTCTCAGCCACGGTAACTGGACTAGACCAATCGCCAGGCGAAACATAACCGCCGCCAGTGCCACAACAACCCCGACGCCGAAAGCCAGTAACCAGACCAGAGGTTGACGCCCCGCGACAAAATCGGCCGTGTTCGTTACGATTTCGTGGCGAACATAGGTGTATCCACTTTTCAGTGGAGAAAATACGCGGGCCAGGAAATCAGAAACTGTCGCCATGGGGTCGGGGTCGAGCCAATACTTGATGGTGCAGATTCACATTACTCGGGCAAGCATAAGCCGAGATGTCCGGCGAGGCGAGGGGAGGTGACGCCGCAAGGAGAAAATGTGGCGTATACCCTTGATTTTCTATGCCGGCAGGTTCAGGACTGCACCATTCGCGCCCCGTCATGTGTCGTATCGAGTGAGGACTGCAGGTTCCCCGACGACCCCGTCATTGGCGTGATTGTCCGTATCGACCCCTCCCTGGCCGATTTTGAACAGTCTTGTCCACGGAATTTGCGTAGTCATGTCCGCTTCTGAAGTAACCGGTGCCGCCTCTGCCGACACAAATCCCTCCGACGATGCCGAACAGCGGGTCTATTCGATCCCTGGATTGTGCGTTTTTGCTTTTCTTATCGGTATCGTTGCTGCAGCGGGCGCTGTGGTCTTTCGATATCTGATCTCGACGGTACACAATCTATTCTATTATGGAACGTTCAATTATTATTATGACGCGAACCAGTTCGAGGCGCCCAGTTCGTTCGGCCCGTTGATCATCCTGGCCCCCGTTATCGGCGGGCTGATCGTTGTCTTCCTCGTGCGCACCTTCGCGCCTGAAGCCAAGGGGCACGGCGTTCCGGAGGTGATGTACGCGATCTACCACAAGAACGGCAACGTGCGCGGTGTCGTGGCGATCGTGAAGTCGCTGGCTTCGGCCATTTCCATCGGCTCGGGGGCTTCGGTGGGCCGCGAGGGCCCGATCATCCAGATCGGCGCTTCCTTCGGCTCCACGCTGGCGCGTATGCTGAACCTCGTGCGCTGGCAGAAGATCACGCTCCTTGCCGCCGGTGCAGGCGCGGGTATCGCGGCGACCTTCAACACCCCGCTGGGCGGGGTGCTCTTTGCGGTGGAGATGCTGCTGCCGGAAGTTTCCTCGCGCACCTTCCTTCCCGTCGTCGTCGCCACGGCGACCGCCACCTATATCGCGCGCATCGCGCTGGGCCTCGATCCGGCCTTCATCGTGCCGGTCGCGGCGCTGGAAGTGCATCAGGCGGTCGATGCCGTGCAGCTTGTGGCCTATGCGGTGCTTGGCGTCTTCGCGGGTGTGGCGTCCTGGGCCTTCGTGAAGTTCCTTGCATGGTGCGAGGATATCTTCCCCGCCCTGCCGGGCAACGAATACACGCAGAACATCGTCGGCATGCTGATGATCGGCTGCCTGAGCTATGCCTTCTTCCTCACCACGGGCAACTACCATACGGCGGGTGTCGGCTATGCGACCATTCAGGACATCCTGAACGGCACGCCCTACACGTTCCTGCTGCTGGCGGTGCTGCTGCTGGCGAAGATCGCGGCGACCTCCATCAGCCTCGGTTCCGGGGCTTCGGGCGGCGTCTTCTCGCCCTCGCTCTTCATCGGCGCAACGCTTGGCGGCGCTGTTGGCGTGATCGGCGCGATGCTGTTTCCCGAGCACGGCTTCTCGCCTGCGGAGTTCGCGCTTGTCGGCATGGGCGCGCTGGTCGGCGGCGCCACGGGTGCCTCGATGACCGCCATCGTGATGATCTTCGAGATGACCCGCGACTACAACGTGATCGTGCCGCTGGTGCTGGCCGTGGCGATTGCCGTCGGCGTGCGCCGCAGGCTGGTGGCGGCCAATATCTACACGATCAAGCTGCGCAATCGCGGCAAGCCGATCCCCACGATGCGCCACACCAACATGTATCTGGTGCGGCAGGCGGAAGAGCTGATGGCGCGCAACTTCATGATCCTGCCCGCGGAGACACCGCTTTGCAAAGCGGTCAAACTGTTGGACGAATGCGGGGCCAAACATGTCATCGTCGCCGATGGAACGCGCATCGCGGGCTTTGTGCGCTTTGGCACCATTCCTTACGCGCCCGATCCCGACTGCGCCCAGACGCTGCACGACGTCATGTCGAGCGATTACGTGATCGCGCCGCAGAACAACATCCTCAACTCCATCATCGCGCGCATGAACCAGCGCGACCGCTCCTATGCGATCATCGTTGACGGGAACGCGGTCGTGCCGCGGCCGGATGATGTGGTGGGCGTTATCGACACGTCGGAAATCGCCTCGGCGGTGGTTGCGAATCACTACGCCTGAGCCGGAAGAAACCGGAGACGCGAGCAGACAGGCGTGGGCCCGTTGACGGGCCCACCGCCCTGCACCGGCCCTCAGCCGGGGGGCGCAGCCAGTTGTGCCGGGTCGAGATACCTCGGTAGGTGGCGTTCAGTACACGGCGATCATCGACCCGCGGCGCACTGTGCGGATGACGCGCTTTTCAGAGGCTCTCTTCCGCGTCCGATCGAGCCATTGTAGGCTTTCGGGCATGACAAGGATCAGGCTTTCCCGCCGCGATGAAGGCAATCGCGCCATCGAGATCTGGCGCAGCGCGGTTGATGCCACTCACGATTTTCTTGCGCCCGATGATCGTCTCGACATTGACGAAATGGTGTGCGGCTTTCTTCCGCAGGCGCCTCTCTGGCTGGCGGTTGACGAAAACGACTATCCGTTGGCCTTCATGCTGATCGACGAGGGACATATGGAGGCGTTGTTCGTCGATGCCGCCCATCGCGGAAGCGGGGTCGGTGCCGCGCTTGTGCAACACGGCCTCGCCCTCCATCCGGAAATGACAACCGACGTCAACGCGCAGAACGATCAGGCCGTTCGCTTCTATGAACGAATGGGGTTCAAGGAGATAGGCCGCTCGCCGACCGACGGACAGGGCAGGCCGTATCCGCTCATCCACCTGAAATATCGGGTCTGACCGGTCTGCGTGAGAAGATCGATCCCGGTGACTTCTGGTGTGGGAATCTAGGAGGTCACAGCGTGACGCGGTGCGGGAATTGCGATCCGGCGGCCAGCGCGATCGGGAACGCCCAACGCCTTGTGCAAGGAGGCATAGTGGGCGAGTTTTTCCGCGATCTTTTCGGGAAAGGGCGTGACCTTGCGCGTGCCCATGTCCACATGAAGGGTCATCTGTTCGGAGGTGGCCGACACCCATCCATCGGAATGGATCAGTTCCTGAAAGCCGTGAATGCGCTTGGCGTCGAAGCCGAGGATGCGGGTGTTCACGGTCACGACGTCGCCCGCCGAAAGTTCGCGCAGGTAGCACAGATGCACTTCGGCGGTGAAATAGGAGGCGTTGTCGGTCTTGATGTAATCGGGACCGAGACCGAGCGCGGTGTAGGCTTCGTCAATGGCCCTGTCGAACAGAACATTGTAATAGGCCATGTTGAGGTGGCCGTTATAGTCGATCCAGTCGTCTTCAACGCGCATCTGGCTTGACTGGAAGGGCGCATCGTTGTTGGTCATGAAGGGCTTTCCGGCGGTTCGTGAAAAACGGCTGATGGTTGTACGGCGTCCGGCTGGCGGCGCCGTGTCAGGCTCAGGCTTGCCATTGTTGCACACGATCGGGCGGATGCCCGGAGCGGCAGGGCAAATGGTCGGGCGTCATGAGCCTTGCTGGACAATGTGGGCGAGGGTCGCCTCACGGGTTTGAGCCCGTTTCGCGACGGGCACACGATATCCTTGCGGGGCGCGCAATCCTTCGGACGCGACAGTGCGATGGAAGCGCGATTGCCGACAGTGAAGAATGATTCCCTAGGGGAATGCTAGCATGAATGCCCTGTGGCGGCTGCTTTGCCGTGCGGGGATAGTCAGATAAGAACATCGCTGATGGCGAAAGGGGCTGTGTCGAACGGGCCCGAGTGAAGAGACAAAAGAAGCAGGAGTACAATAATGGGGTTGGCGACGGCGGGGCGTGAAGGCGCGGTCAACAGCAGCGGTATCGAGGCTGCGGTTTCGGAACTGCGCGACCTTTTCGGTGAGCGATGTGCCGTATCGAAGGCTGTACGCGAACAGCACGGTCACACGACGACCCTGCTCGGCAATCAGATGCCGGATGCGGTCGTGTTCGCCCAGTCCACCGAAGATGTCTCGAAGGTGGTCAAGATTTGCGCCGCCCATGGCGCACCCATCGTGCCCTTCGGCACGGGCACGTCGCTCGAAGGCCATGTGAACGCGCCCAACGGCGGCGTCTGCATCGACATGAGCGGCATGAACGAGGTTCTGAAGGTGCATGCCGAGGATCTCGACTGCGTGGTCCAGCCGGGCATTACCCGCGGCAAGCTCAACGAGTATCTGCGCGATACGGGTCTGTTCTTTCCCATCGATCCGGGTGCGGACGCCAGCATCGGCGGCATGGTCGCGACGCGGGCCTCGGGCACCAATGCGGTGCGCTACGGCACGATGAAGGACAATGTGCTGGCGCTTGAGGCCGTGATGCCGGACGGCACCATCGTGCGCACCGGTTCGCGCGCCAAGAAGTCTTCGGCAGGCTATGACCTGACCCGTCTTCTCGTGGGATCGGAAGGCACGCTCGGCATCATCACCGAGGTCACGCTGCGCCTTCAGGGCATTCCGGAGGCGATTTCCGGCGGCATCTGCCCGTTCCCGAGCGTGGAGGCGGCCTGCAACGCGGTCATCATGACCATCCAGTCCGGCATCCCGGTTGCGCGTATCGAGCTGCTCGACACGCTGCAGGTGAAGGCCTGTAACCTCCACTCCAAGCTGACGCTTCCGGAAGTTCCGACGCTGTTTCTGGAATTCCATGGCACGAAGGCGGGTGTTGCGGAGCAGTCGGAGCTGTTCGGCGAGATCGCGGCCGAATTCGAAGGCGGCCCGTTCGAATGGACCGACAAGGCGGAGGATCGCACGAAGCTCTGGCATGCGCGCCACGAGGCCTATTGGGCCTGTCTGGAGCTTCGTCCGGGCTCCAAATCGGTCACAACCGATGTCTGCGTCCCTATATCGCGGCTTGCCGAATGCGTGGAAGCGACGCGCGTGGATATCGATGAGACCGGCCTGATCGCGCCGATCGTCGGCCATGTGGGCGACGGCAACTTCCATGTCTCCATCCTGATCAACCCGGAGGACGAGGCCGAGATCGAGGCCGCCTACGGGTTCATCGAGCGGCTAAACTGGCGTGCTATCGAGATGGAAGGCACCTGCACGGGCGAACATGGCGTCGGTCAGGGCAAGATGAAGTACCTGAAGCGGGAACACGGCGATGCGCTCGACGTGATGCGCGCGATCAAGAAGGGCATTGATCCGTTGAACATCATGAATCCGGGTAAGATCATAACCATGTGACCTGAAACGATTCGTCCCCGGCGGCGCAGATGGCGTCGGCCGGGGGGTAATCATGTCCGGCCATATATCGTCGGCGCATCCGCACAGAGCGTCGCCGATGGCAGGCCGGGCCCGCATCGCCACGGAGACGAACGCTGAATTCGATCTATATCACCGTCGGCATAACCTTGATCCTGGCGCTGGTCGCGGCGCTGGTGGCGCCCGTTTTTATCGACTGGAGCGCCTATCGAACCACGTTCGAGGAGTATGCGGGGCAGGCGCTCGGACAGCGGGTGAGCGTGCTGGGGTCCGCCGATGCGCGGCTTCTGCCGACACCCACGCTGACCTTCTCCGACGTGCGGGTGGGGGAGGCGGAAGATCCGCTGATGGTCATCTCGCACTTCAAGGTGCGGGTGGAGCTGCCGCCGCTTCTGACCGGCAAGATCCAGGTCGTGGACATGCGGCTTGAGCGGCCCGAGATCAACCTGTCTCTGGATGAATTGGGCCGCATCGACTGGCTGACCGCGCGCGTTCCCGGCTCCGGCACCGATCTCGACCCCGACGACGTCCAGCTTCAGGACGTGGAGATCCGCAACGGCTCCGTGCGGGTGATCGATGCGCGCACCGGCAAGACCTACCGCGCCGACGATATCAACCTGCAGGTTTCGGCCCGCTCGCTGGAAGGCCCGTTCAAGGCCGACGGCAGCGCGCTGATCGCGGGCGTCCATCAAAGCGTACGCATCGCCACCGGACGTCACAGCGCGCAAGGCATCCGCGTCAAGGCCGATATCCAGCCCACCAATATTGCCGCCACCCTCCAGACCGATGGCATCGTGACCCACGAAGACGGCAAGCCCGTCTATGCGGGCGCCTTTTCCGCCGAAAGCGTGATGCCGGCGGAAGAAGGGGCGGAGGGGACATCGCTGGAACCGGCGGCCAAGCTCTGGCGCAGCGAAGGCACGTTCACGCTGGATCCGGGGCGGCTTGAGGTCGACAAGGCGAATTTGCGCTATGGCCCGGAAGACCGCTCCATTCGCCTTGAAGGCTACGGCGGCATGGATTTCGGTGCGGTTCCCTCCTTCGCCGCACGCCTTGCGGCCAAGCAGATCGATCTGGACCGGCTTTCCGGGGAAGGCCCGCGCGCGCCGGTGAGCATTGCGGGCGGGGCGGAGGCGATCATGGCAGCGCTCAAGATGCTGCCGATGCCGCCTGTGCCGGGCTCTTTCCGGCTCGATCTTCCCGCCCTCGTGGCGGCGGGCGGTCTGGCGCAGGATATCCGGCTTGAAGCGAGTACGTTGCCGCGCGGCTGGAAGGTGGAGACGTTGGAAGCGCGGCTTCCCGGCCAGACGCACTTTGTGGGGCGCGGCGAGTTGCGGGTCTCCGATGAACCGGCCTTTTCCGGCCATGTGGAGATCGCCTGCGCGCAACCATCCGGTTTCGCCGCCTGGTGGCGCGGCTCGGGCGGCGCCGCTCCGCTGGCGCTGGCTCCGTTTTCGCTTGCAGCCCATGTGGAAGCGGCCGCCGACGGCGTCGCCTTCAACGGGATGAAAGGTGCGTTCGGCGATGCCACCTTGCGCGGCGACGTGACATGGCGCGCCGCGCACGATCAGGACCGTGCACGGGTGGCGGCCAACTTGGAGGCCGACCGGCTCGATCTCGACCAGCTTGCTCTGCTCGGCGCGGTCATGCGCGGGGAACGCGGCGACACGGCCTCAAAGTCGGATGAAGGATCCTACGGGCTCGATGCGGATGTCTCGCTCAGGCTCGATGCCGATACGCTGGTCTATGCGGGCGTTCAGGCGGATACGGTCAGGGTGGAAGCGAGCCTTGAGGGCGACGATCTTAAGGTCCAGCGGTTTTCCGCGCGGGATCTGGCGGGTGCCGCCATCGATGCCAGCGGTCATATCGCGAAGCTCTCCAGCGCGCCCGACGGGGCTTTCACCGCCAGCGTGAAGGCGAGCGAGGTGGACGGGCTGATTGCGGTTCTGCATCAAGCCTTTCCCGACAATGTCTTTGTGAACAGGCTCGTTGCGGGCGGGGATCAGTTCGCGCCCATCGATATCGCGGCCTCCATCGTCGCGCGGGCGGAGGCGGATGACCGCTCTCAGGTGGAGATGTCGCTTGCCGGAACGCTCGCCAACAGCAAGCTCGATGCGGCGCTGAAAGCCTCCGGCACGGTCGATCGCTGGCGTGAGGCGGATGTGGCGGCCAATGTATCGCTGAAATCCGACGATGCGGTTCAGGTTCTGGGCCAGCTCGGCATCGACGTGGTGCCGCTTCCCGGCATGGGGGCGGGCTCGGTCACGCTGAAAGTCACCGGTGCGGCGGGCGACGGGCTGTCGCTGACCGTGGTCGCCGACGGCCTCGACGCCTCCGCCTCCTTCGACGGTAAATTGACGCTGCCCGATGCGCCGGGTGACGGCGCTCCTCTCTACAAGGGGGCGTTCGCCTTCAAGAGCGATGATGTCTCTCCCATCGGCATGCTGGCCGGACGCCTGCTGCCGATGATGAGCGGGGAGATCCCGGTCGATGTGAGCGCGAAACTCGACGGGGCGGGGCATTCGCTGGCGCTCAGCGATCTGAGCGCGCGGCTTGGCGATGTGACGTTGCGCGGCGATCTGGAAGCGGTTCTGGGCGGCCCGGCACGGCGGGTGAGTGGCGATGTGGCTGCCTCGCAGGTCTCGCTGGCGCGGCTTTCGGAAGTGCTGTTGGGTGCGGACGCATGGACTTCGGTGGAGGGGGGCGCGAGCGGCTCGGGCTGGCCGAATGCCGCCTTCGGCGCGCCGCTCATGGGCGACGGCACGGTTTCGCTGAACGTCACCGCAGGCTCGGTCGATGTCGGGCTTTCGCGTGAGGTCCGGCAGGCGGCATTCGGTTTGCAGATCCGCCGCGACGAGCTGGCGATCGACGATTTCTCGGGAAGTTTCGAAGGCGGCCGCGCGGTCGGCTCGCTGCTGGTGAAGCGTTCCGGCGCGCAGGCCGCGGTTTCGGGCACGCTGGGCCTGAACGGGGTGAGCCTCGACAATCTGGTCTGGGCGCGCAACGACAGGCCGGTCGCCAGCGGGCTTCTCGACGCCAAGGCCGATTTCGAAGGCACCGGACGGACCATCTCGGGCATCGTGGCTGGGCTTGCCGGCGGCGGCAGTTTCACCGTGCATGACGGCGAGGTCCGCGCCATCAACCCGGCTGCCTTCGCCTCCGTCATCCGGGCGGTGGATGCCGGGCTGGACCTCAAGCCGGAAGAGATTTCACGGGTCTTCGCCAGCCATCTCGATGCCGGTTCGCTGCCCTTCCAGCGCATCGACGGGGCGCTGGTGATTGCGGCGGGCACGGCGCGGGCGCGCAATGTGACCGTCGACAGCGACAGCGCGACCGCCTTCGGTTCAGCGCAGATCGGGCTTGAACGCTGGCAGTTGACCAGCGACTGGTCGCTGAAGGTTGATCCGGGCGAGAACGCGGTGACGGGGGCGGAGCCGCAGGTCGGCGTTCTCTTCCGTGGATCGCTTAACGATCCTGCCCGCGAAATCGATATCCAGCCCTTCACCGCCTTCCTGACGCTTCGCGCGTTCGAGAAGGAAGTGCGACGGGTGGAGGATCTTCAGGCCGATATCAACGAACGCGACCGTCTGATGCGCGAATTGCGCCAGCTACGCCGCAACAAGGCCAAGCGCGAGCGTGCGGCCAGGGAGCAGGCGGAAGCCGAGGCACACCGCAAGGCGGAAGAAGCGGTGCGTAGCGAGGCGGAAAAGGCCGCGCGCGAGAAGGCGCAGGCCGAAGAGGAAAAGCGCAAAGCCGAAGAGGCGAGGCGCAAGGCGGAGGCAGACAAGCGCAAGGCGGAAGAAGCCGCCGCAGCTGCCGCCGCCGCTGCCGCCGCCGCTGCCGCGAAAGAGACGACGGACGTCCCTCAGCCATCGTCGATGGAGGACTTCATCAAACGCATTCGCCCGGCCATCGACGGGGCGGGGGATGCTTCGGGTGATGCGGGTGGCGGGCCGATGAACCTCAACGGAGAGCTTGGAAAGCCGATCGTCATAGATCGCCCGCTTGCCGATGATCTCGCTACCGGCGCGGCCGAGCCTGCGCCCGCGCCGCCGCCCCAGCCGGTCCGGCCCCGGCCCAGGAAGCGCATCCCGCGCTACATCGACGGGCCCAACAACCGTGTCATTCCGAACCCGGAATATCCCGGCAACTGAAGCACGCCTTCTTCGAAACCTGACGAGCGTCTTGCCCGGGCGGGGAAGTTTTGCTGCTTTGTCGGTAGCCTGCGCGAAAAAAGGCGCGATGAAGCCTGTTCATCGCGCCTTTCGCGTCGTCTCGTTCCGGCCTGCTATTGCAGGCTGGCGTTTCTGTAATGGGCGAGCACCGCCAGACGCACGGCCGAAGCAAGGGCCGCGTCGTTTGCGCGGTTGTCGTCTATCTGCGCGATCGTCGCCGCCAGCGATTGCGAGCGGGTCCGCGCGATCTCTTCCAGGGCCGACCAGAATTCCGGCTCGAGCGCGAGGCTCGTGCGGTGGCCGTGCAGGGTCAGGGAGCGTTTGTGTAATCTCATGCGCCGTCGTCATCGCGACCGGGTTTATCCAGCCGATGTCCCTCAAGCGTGCGGGCAGCCTTTTCGGCCTCGGCTTTCGCCTCGTCCTTGCGAGATTTGGATTGGCCAAAGCGAATCCTGTTCTCGGCGGCCTCTGTTTCCTTTGCGACACGCCGTCGGGCCTTGCGGACCTGTCGCAGATTGATGATGTCGGCTGTCATGTCATGTCTCCGACGCGAATCCCCCGATCCCGTTTCAATCAGCACCGGCGCGGTTTCCCGACACCGTTCCGATGCAGCCCACTACCGCAACGCGGCTTCGCGCCTATAGTTGCGGTCACAAACGCACTTTTCTGTGGCAACGGCGTTATTTTGGTCCCAGCATGTCCTCAGGGCGCACGATCCTGTCGAATTCCTCGCCCGTCACATATCCCAGAGCCACCGCTTCCTCGCGCAATGTCGTGCCGTTGGCATGGGCGGTTTTCGCCACTTTCGCCGCCTTGTCGTAGCCGATGGTCGGCGCAAGAGCCGTCACCAGCATCAGGGATTTCTCCATCTGCTCGGTGATGCGCGCCTCGTTTGCCCTGATCCCGTCCACGCACCGCTCGGTGAACGAGACGGCCGCATCGGCCAGAAGTCGCGCCGATTGCAGCAGGGTTGCCGCCATCACAGGCTTGTAGACGTTCAGTTCAAAATGTCCCTGCGAACCGGCAAAGGCCATAGTAGCCTGATTGCCGACCACGCGTGTGCACACCATCGTGAGCGCCTCGGCTTGCGTGGGGTTTACCTTGCCCGGCATGATCGAGGAACCCGGCTCGTTTTCCGGCAGGATCAATTCGCCGAGGCCGGAGCGGGGGCCAGAGCCCAGAAAGCGGATGTCATTGGCGATCTTGAAGAGCGCCACCGCCGCCGTCTCAACGCTTGCATGGGCATGGACCATGGCGTCATGGGCGGCGAGTGCCTCGAACTTGTTGGGCGCAGTGCGGAAGGCGAGGCCGGTGATGCGCGCGACTTCGGCTGCAAAACCTTCTGCAAAGCCCTTCGCTGCATTGAGCCCGGTGCCGACCGCGGTGCCGCCCTGCGCCAGATCCAGAAGCCCGTCGGAGGACTGCTCGATGCGGGCGATGGCGGAAGCCACCTGCGCGGCGTAGCCGGAAAATTCCTGTCCCAGTGTCAGCGGCGTCGCATCCTGCGTGTGGGTGCGGCCGATCTTGATGATGTCGGCAAACGCGGTCGCCTTGGCGTCGAGGCCCGCGTGCAAAACCTTGAGGGCGGGGATCAGCCGGTGCGCGATCTCCTGCGCCGCGGCGATATGCATGGCGGTGGGAAACGTGTCGTTGGACGACTGGCCCATGTTCACATGGTCGTTGGGGTGAACGGGCGACTTGGAGCCCATCGTTCCGCCGAGTATCTCGATGGCGCGATTGGCGATCACCTTGTTGGCATTCATGTTGGACTGGGTGCCCGAGCCGGTCTGCCAGATCACCAGCGGAAATTCGCCCGTCAGCTTGCCGCCCGCGACTTCGCCAGCCGCCTTGACGATGGCGTCGGCGCGTTCGCCGTCCATATGGCCGAGATCGGCGTTCACGCGGGCCGCCGCCTGCTTGACGATGCCGAGCGCGCGCACCAGCGGTTCCGGCATGCGCTCGTCGCCGATGGGGAAGTTCTCGATGGAGCGCTGGGTCTGCGCGCCCCAGTAATGATCTGCGGGAACGGGGATTTCACCGAAGGTGTCGGTCTCGATACGTGTGGCCACGGGAAAGGCTCCGATGTGGAATGACGTCTCGCATGGGCGCGGGCGTCGGAGGGGAACCTAGGATCTGGGGCCCAACGCTGCGGGGTCAAGGCTTTGCATCAAAACATGCAAAGAAGCATCGCATGCACGCCCTTGTGGGCGCGTCACACGTTGCTGCATATCCGGTTCGTGAACCCGATGGGGATCAGTTCTTCTTGCGGAACGCGTCCAGCGAGACGACATCGGCGCCAGTGTCAGGCTTGGCGTCGGGCTTGGTTTCGCCTTCTTCGCCGGAGGTTTCCATGTCGGCGTCGCTTGCCGCTTCGTCGTCCGATGCGGCGCGGGCGGCGGCAATCGGCGTGACGTCTTCGTCCGCTCCGTCTTCCGCATTGGCCAGCGTCAGCTTTTCGACGTCGGTAAGCGTGCGCGCGGCATCGCCTGCGGCGACCACGTCAGCGGGCAGTTCCTCGGCCGTCTTGCCGGGCTCGAATTCGAGCGCGAACTGGACGGAGGGATCGAAGAAGCCCTTGATCGAGGAGAAGGGAACCAGCAGCCGCTCCGGCACGCCGCCGAAGGACAGGCCAACCTCGAAGGTGTGTTCGGTGATCACGAGATCCCAGAACTGGTGCTGGAGCACGACAGTCATCTCCTGCGGGTAACGTTCGCGCAGGCGGTTGGAAATGCGCACGCCGGGGGCCGTGGTGTCGAAGGCGATATAGAAGTGATGCTCACCGGGAAGGCCGGTGCGGGCCACCTCGGTCAGGATCTTCTTCACGGCGCTGCGAAGAGCGTCCTGGATGATGATGTCGTATCGGATCAGGTCTTCGGGCATGGCTGTTCGACATTCCGGGGCACGCGGGCGGATCGATGCAGAGTGCCTGCGTGCCGTTCCAATTGGGCATCCGGCTGGATGCGGATTCGGTTCAGATGACTGTAATCGCGCGACCATAGACACGTCACGCGGGAAAAGAAAAGCAGCCAAACCCGTAAAGGACGGGCTTTTCCTTATCTTCTCGTCCGTTAGTTGAATGAGAAGTGGAGGCTTCTGTTGCCAGGTGCCTCCGAACCCCGCCTGCCGGGGCTAACCGACAGGACTTGAAAGGACTACCGGCACCGCATTACGCGGCGACAGCGTTGTCCATAGCAGTGTTGTCATTTGCAACTACTGTTTCGGCCCGATAACGGCGGTACCATGCCGAGCAAAAGCGCAGTCTTTACACCCTCGTCGATCCTGTTTCGCCCCCGCCGGAACCCACCGTTTTCGCTCGGGAAAGCGCTGTTTGCGCGTCGAGACGTCGATGAGCTCTGGTGGAGGCGCCGGGTACCGCCCCCGGGTCCGATAGGCTTATTGCACTGACTGTTTATCGCCATAGCCGGGTTGCCCCGGCACGACGAATATAGGGATTGCCCATGCCGATGAAAAGGCCCGACGCGCGGGGAGGGTGTGTTTGACGGGGAAAGACTTGCCGGTCGTTCGGGCGGTTCTTGAAGGCGGCGCGGGGGTGGTGTTCATGGTGGCGGGAAATGGGGAAAGTGCGGAACCGGGCGGGTTTTCCTTGCCATGAGGGGCTCAGGCTCCGACCCTTTGCCTCCAACGAATCGAAAGAAACGCTCCATGCAGCAATATCTGGACCTGATGCAGCGCATTCTCGACGAGGGTGCCGTGAAGACCGACCGCACGGGGACCGGCACCCGCTCCGTCTTCGGCCACCAGATGCGGTTCGATCTGGCGAAGGGCTTTCCGCTGGTCACCACCAAGAAGCTGCATCTGCGCTCCATCATTCACGAGCTGCTGTGGTTCCTCAAAGGCGATACCAATATCGCCTATCTGAAGGAAAACGGCGTTTCCATCTGGGACGAGTGGGCGGACGAGAACGGCGATCTGGGCCCCGTTTACGGTGCGCAGTGGCGCTCGTGGCCCGCGCCCGGTGGCGGCTCCATCGACCAGATCACGCAGATCCTTGAGGATATCCGCCGCACGCCCGACAGCCGCCGTCTCGTTGTTTCCGCGTGGAACCCGGCGGATCTTCCCGACATGGCGCTGGCGCCGTGCCATTGTCTGTTCCAGTTCTATGTGGCGGACGGCAAGCTTTCCTGCCAGCTCTATCAGCGCTCCGCAGACGTGTTCCTCGGCGTGCCCTTCAACATCGCTTCCTATGCGCTTCTCACCATGATGATGGCGCAGGCGACGGGGCTGGAATACGGCGATTTCGTTCACACGCTCGGCGATGCGCATCTTTATTCCAACCACATGGAACAGACCGCGCTCCAGCTTTCGCGCGAGCCGAGGCCCCTGCCGAAGATGCTGCTGAACCCGGATGTGACCGATCTCTTCGCCTTCCGCTACGAGGATTTCACTCTCACCGACTACGACCCGCACCCGCATATCAAGGCGCCCGTCGCGGTCTAGGGATACGGGAAAGACTGCCGGAGGAGCGATGGCTGAGCGGGTTCAAACGGTCGTGGTGGGCGCAGGCGTCATCGGCCTGTCCATCGCCCGTGCGCTGGCGGAGGCCGGGCGCGAGGTGATCGTTCTGGAACGCCACGGCCTCATCGGTTCCGAAGTCTCCGCGCGCAATTCCGAAGTCATCCATGCCGGGCTCTACTATCAGCCCGATTGGCTGAAGACCCGGCTCTGCGTCGCAGGGCGCAAGGCGCTCTATCCCTATCTGGAAAGCCACGGCGTCGCGCACAAGCGGATCGGCAAACTGGTGGTCGCTGCCGATCGCGAGCAGGTCGCCCGCCTTCAGGGCATCGTGGAAGGCGCACGCGCCAACGGTGTGGACGATCTCAGGCTCCTGTCGGCGGAAGAAGCCCGTGAACTGGAGCCGGACGTGGCCTGCGCGGGCGCGATCCTGTCGCCGTCCACCGGGATCATCGATGCGCACGGGCTGATGCTCGCCTATCAGGGCGATGCGCAAGCCGCGGGTGCGATGGTCGCCTTCAACGCGCCGCTTGAGGGCGGGCGGATCACGGGCGAGGGCGTCGAACTCGATGTTGGCGGCGAGGTCCCGATGCAGCTTCTGGCGCGGGAGGTGGTGATCTCCGCCGGGCTCGGTGCGCAGGACGCGGCAATGAGCCTTGCGGGCTTTCCGCGGGACACGATCCCGCCGCTCACCCGCGTTAAGGGCAATTATTTCGCGCTCACCGGCAAGGCGCCCTTTTCGCACCTCATCTATCCGGTGCCTGTGGCCGGTGGGCTCGGTACCCATACAACGCTCGATCTCGGCGGGCGGGTCAAGTTTGGCCCGGATGTCGAATGGCTCGATGATGATGAGGGCGCGGCAGAGACTTACGACGTCGATCCCGCGCGCGCGGCAAGCTTTTATGAAAGTGTCAGGCGCTACTGGCCGGATCTGCCCGACGGCGCGCTCTTGCCCGATTACGCGGGGCTACGCCCGAAGCTTTCGGCGCGCGGCGAGCCAGCCCGCGATTTCGCCATTCACGGGCCGCAGGATCATGGGATCAACGGCGTCGTTGCGCTTTACGGAATTGAATCGCCCGGTCTGACCGCATCGCTGGCCATCGGCGATCATGTGGCGGGCCTTCTGGGTCATAGGCCGAACAGGGGAGAAACGGGATGAGCGTATCCGTCGCCATCATTGCAGCGGTCGCCGAAAACGGGGTGATCGGGCACGACAACGACATGCCTTGGCGTCTGCCCTCGGATCTGAAGCATTTCAAGGCGGTGACGCTTGGAAAGCCGGTGGTGATGGGGCGCAGGACGTTCCAGTCCATCGGGCGGCCGCTGCCGGGCAGGCCCAATATCGTGGTGAGCCGCAACGGGGATTTCTCCGCAGAGGGCATCGAGGTCGTGTCTTCGCTGGAAGCGGGGCTTGAACGCGGGCGGGCGCTGGCCGCGGAGGCAGGTGCGGGCGAGGTCATGGTGATCGGCGGCGGCAATCTCTATGCGCAGGCCATGGGGGTCGCCGACCGGCTCTATATCACCGAGGTTCATGCGCGACCGGAAGGGGATACGCGTTTTCCGGAAATCGATACGGCCTATTGGAAAGAAGTGTCGCGCGAGGCCGGCGAAAAGTCGGAGCGCGACAGCGCCGCGGTGACCTTCCTCACCTATGAGCGAAACGCAATTTCACGATGAGGGCGAGGGCGGGTGCGATCTTTGCGCCCAACCGTGCGGCGGGGCAGTTGAATTCCTCGGCAAAAACCCCACTTGCACGAAAACCTATGTCAATCTTTGGCCGATAAAACGCGGCTGAGAGCGGCATGGGTGCCGGAGGGGCGTTCGTTGAAAGGCGATGGCAAGTCGCCTATAAACTCGTCTCGAGACTTGTATGACACGAAGACCACGGCCCGCGCATTTTCATCAGGCGTCGTCAGACGCGACGCGGACCGGCGACAAAGGATGTCTTGATGCCTTGGAGTAACCAGAGCGGGGGCGGCTGGAAGGGCGGCGGTGGCGGCCCTTGGGGAAATGGCGGCGGAGGCCAGGGCCCGTGGGGCAATGGTCCTCAGCGCGGCGGCGGTGGCGGCGGGGGAAACCCGCCCGATCTTGAAGAGCTTCTGCGCCGCAGTCAGGATCGCCTGCGCAACGTGCTCCCCGGCGGCGGCGGGAATCTGGGCGCCAAGGGCGTCCTGCTCGCGGTCGTCGTGGCCGTTGCGGTCTGGCTGCTCACCGGTTTCTATCGGGTCGAGCAGGACGAGCTTGGCGTGGAACTGGTCTTCGGCAATGTCGTCGGACGTACCCAGCCGGGTCTGAACTACAACTGGCCCTATCCGGTCGGCACGGTCTACACCCCGGCGGTCACGCGTCTGCGTGAAACCAATGTCGGCACGCGCGAACTCGTCACCTCGCGCGGCATTTCCTCCAACGACGTTCCGCAGGAAAGCATGATGCTGACCGGCGACGAGAACATCGTGGACGTGAACTTCAAGGTTCAGTGGCGCATCAAGGATGCGGTCAACTACCTGTTCAACGTGGAAAATCCGGAAGCGACCGTGAAGGCGGTGGCTGAAAGCGCCATGCGTGAGGCGGTCGGTGCGGGCAAGATCGACGAGATCCTGACCGAGAACCGCGCGCCTATCCAGCAGGCCGTGCTCAAGCTGATGCAGGAAACGCTGGACAGCTATGCTGCCGGCATCTTCATCACCGAAGTGCAGATGCAGAAGGTCGATCCGCCGACCCAGGTCATCGACGCCTTCCGCGACGTTCAGGCCGCGCGCGCCGATCAGGAGCGCATCCAGAACGAGGCTCAGGCCTATGCCAACAAGATCGTGCCGGAAGCGCGAGGCGAGGCGGCGCAGGTTCTGGAACGCGCGAACGGTTATCGCGACCAGACGATTGCGGAGGCCGAAGGTCAGGCCGACCGTTTCGTGAAGGTCTACGAGCAGTATCGCAATGCGCCGGACGTGACGCGCGAGCGTATCTATCTGGAGACGATCGAAAAGGTGTTCCGCGATACCGACAAGATCATCGTCGACGACAGCACCGGGAACGGCGTAGTGCCCTATCTGCCGCTTGAACAACTGGGACGAACGACCAACGGCAATGCTCCGGCAGCGGGAGGCACGCGATGAAAAACGGTATTTTCGGCTTTCTCGCCATCGTCCTCGTGGCCCTCGGCGTGCTGGGCTACATGTCGTTCTTCGTGGTGAACCCGACCCAGCAGGCGCTGGTTCTGCAGTTCGGTGAAATCCGCCGGACCGCGCAGGAGCCGGGCCTCTATGTGAAGGTTCCCTTCATCCAGAACGTGGTGATCCTCGATCACCGCCTGCTGGACCTGAACATGGAGCCGAAGGAAGTGATCGCGGCGGACAAGAAGCGTCTCGTCGTGGATGCCTTCGCCCGCTACAAGATCTCCAACCCGGTGCTGTTCTACCAGACGGTGAACAACGTGCGTGAGGCGGACCTGCGTCTGTCCACCTTCCTCGATGCGTCGTTGCGTTCGGAACTGGGCCGTGCGCTCTTCACCGACGTCGTGCGCGACCGTCGTGCCGCGCTCATGGAGGCGATCCGCAAGGACATCGACCGCCGTTCCGCCGATATCGGCGTGACCGTGGTGGACGTGAAGATCCGCCGCGCGGACCTGCCGGACGCCAACAGTCAGGCCGTGTTCCGCCGCATGCAGACCGAGCGTCAGCGCGAGGCGACGGAAATCCGCGCTCAGGGTGAGGAACAGGCCCGCCGTATCCGTTCGCGCGCCGACCGCGATGCGACGGTTCTGGTGGCCGAGGCCAAGCGCGATGCGGAAAAGATCCGTGGTGACGGCGATGCCGAACGCAACCGCATCTTTGCCGAGGCCTACAGCCAGGATCCTGACTTCTTCGCCTTCTACCGCTCCATGCAGGCCTATCTGACCGGCATGGGTTCGGGCGATACGCGGATGGTCATTTCGCCGAAGTCCGAGTTTTTCCGCTTCTTCCAGGCTCCGGAAGGCAAGGCGGCGGCTCCGGCAGCCAACGGTCAATGAATGACTTCGTCACGGCGCTCGGGCTGGTGCTCGTCATAGAGGGAACGCTCTATGCGCTCCTGCCCGGCGCACTCAAGCGCATGATGGCTCAGACGAAGGATGCGCCCGATCAGATGCTGAGGCTCGGCGGGCTCGCCGCCCTCGCTCTGGGGGTCTTCATCGTCTGGCTCGTACGCGGCTGAATTCCTTGCCCCCGCCCGTCAGGGCGGGGGCAATTCGTTTGTGCAGGCGGAAGCCTGCGTTGACGCGGACTTGATCCCCGCGGATAGTCGAGGTCGATTTTCCGCCGTATTTCGGGTTTCATTGCGTCAGACACTTTTCTACTCTTCGGATTGACTGCGCCGGTTCGGACGCCGGAGGCGATGCGCTCTCAAGGCGGCACCCCGTCCGGCACTGAACAGGACGCCCTTGTCGGCACGACACCTCAGTGGATAGGAGAATGGCCTATGGCCTTTAAGGTCCGCACCGGATTCATGGTTCGCAATGCATCTGCAGCCTGCCTCGCGCTCGCCATCGGCGTCAGCGCCGCCGGCGGCGTGCTTGCGCAGGACGTGACCAAGACAGCTCCTTCGGTTTCCGTGCTCGCAGGCCCTGCCTCCGTGGCGGATCTTGCGGAGAACCTGCTCGATGCGGTGGTCAATATCTCCACCTCGCAGACGGTTGCGGCGCGCCGCTCCGTGCCCATGCCGCAACTTCCCGAGGGCTCGCCCTTCCAGGAGTTCTTCGACGAGTTCTTCAATCGTCAGAACAAGGATCAGGAGCAGCCGCGGCGCGTCCAGTCTCTGGGCTCCGGTTTCGTGATCGACGGCAAGGAAGGCATCATCATCACGAACAACCACGTGATCGAGGGCGCCGACGAGATCACCGCCAATTTCAACGACGGCACCAAGCTGACGGCGACCCTGATCGGGCGGGACAAGAAGACCGATCTGGCCGTGCTGAAGGTGGAGCCGGAAGGCGAGCTGAAGTCGGTTTCCTTCGGCGACAGCGACAAGCTGCGCGTCGGCGACTGGGTGATGGCCATCGGCAATCCCTTCGGGCTTGGCGGCACGGTGACCGTGGGCATCGTGTCCGCGCGCAACCGCGACATCAATTCCGGCCCCTATGACAACTTCATCCAGACCGATGCGGCCATCAATCGGGGCAACTCCGGCGGGCCGCTGTTCGACATGCACGGCAATGTCATCGGCATCAACACGGCGATCATCTCGCCGTCGGGTGGCTCCATCGGCATCGGTTTCGCCATTCCCTCCGACACGGCCACCCGTGTGATCGCCCAGCTTCAGAAGTTTGGCGAGACGCGGCGCGGCTGGCTCGGCGTTCGCATCCAGCAGGTCACCGACGAGATCGCCGACAGCCTCGGCATGGACGCGGCGCGCGGTGCGCTGGTGGCCGGTGTCGATGAAAACGGCCCCGCGGGCGCCGCCAAGATCCAGCCGGGCGACGTGATCCTCACCTTCAACGGCGTGGACGTTCCGGAAATGCGCGAGCTTCCGCGCATCGTCGCCGATACAGAGATCGGCAAGGAAGTGGATGTCGTCATCCTGCGCAAGGGCGAAGAGATGACGTTGAAGGTCACGGTCGGCCACCTGAAGGAAGGCGAGAGCGAAGAAGCTTCGGCAACCGATGAGGGCGGACCGGATCAGGAAGCGGTCGAACCGGAAGCGACTGCCGTGCTGGGCATGGAGCTTGTGGCGCTCGATGATGCGAGCCGCGAGAAATACAAGATCGATCCGGATGTCACCGGTGTCGTGGTCGATGCGGTTGAAAGCGGCAGCGCCGCTGACGAAAAGCGTGTCGTTGCAGGCGATGTCATCGCGGAGGTCGGGCAGGAGCCCGTGGAGACCCCGCAGGATGTGGTCAAGCAGATCGAGCGTCTGAAAAAGGACGGTCGGCGCACCGCGCTTCTGCTTCTGTCCAATGCAAAGGGCGAGCTGCGTTTCGTGGCCGTGCGCATCGGCGACGAGAAATAGCGCGACAAGCTCGCGCAAGTTTGAAAATAAAAGGCCGGTTCCGCAGTTCGCGGGACCGGCCTTTTCCGTTCAAAAGCTCTGTGCGCCTCAGTTCATGCAGAAGTCGGCCTCGCCGTAGCCTTGCAGGTACAAAAGGGCGGTCAGATCGCCGTGGTCGATGCGCGCGGCGGCCTGTGCAGCCACAGCGGGTTTTGCATGATAGGCAACGCCAAGGCCCGCATCGCAGATCATCGCGAGATCGTTGGCCCCGTCGCCGACGGCCATGGTCTCTTGCGCGCCAAGGCCCAGTTCCTTCGTCAGCCGATGCAGGTGGCTGCGCTTGGCGTCCTGACCGAGGATCGGCTCTTGCACCGTTCCCGCCAGCATGTCGCCGTCGGTTTCCAGCGTATTGGCATGGTTTTCGTCAAAGCCGATCATGTTGGCGATGGCGTTGGTGAAGTGGGTGAAGCCGCCGGAGACAAGCGCGCAGCGCGCGCCGTTGGCCTTCATGGTCTGGATGAGGGTGCGGCCGCCGGGCGTCAGCGTGATGCGCTCAGCGATGACGCGCTCGATGGTGGCGACCGGCAGGCCCTTCAGCGCGCCGACGCGTTCGCGAAGCGCGGGCTCGAATTCGATCTCGCCGCGCATCGCGCGCTCGGTGATGGCTGCGATCTTTTCCTTCAGGCCCAGTTCGGCGGCCAGTTCGTCGATGCATTCCTGACCGATCATGGTGGAATCCATGTCGGCGAGAAGCAGGCGCTTGCGTCTCCCATCGGCCTTCTGCACAAAGAGATCGGCCGGTTGGCCCGCCAGTGCTTCGCGCAAGGTGGCGGTCAGGGCAGTCAAGTCCGCTATACCGGTTCCATCGAAGGGAATATCCGTCGCCACGCGGGGCTTCAGGGCGACTGCCTCGCCTGCATCGGGCAGCAACCGGGCGACGGTCGCCAGAAGGGCGGCGTCGACGGCGGGTTCTGCGGGATTGGAAATGAGCGTTGCGACGTGTGACATGAAGGATCCGATTGAGACAATGGGCCGGGCGCGTGCGGTTCTGATAGCGGGCCCGACGGCCAGCGGCAAGTCGGCTTTCGCGATGGCCATCGCAAGAGCGTGCCGGGGCGTGATCGTCAATGCCGACAGCATGCAGATCTATCGCGAAATGCGTGTGCTTTCCGCCCGTCCGTCTGTGGGGGAAGAAGCCGAGATCGAACATCGGCTTTACGGCCATGTCAGCGTGCGCGAACAATATTCGGTCGGCCGCTGGCGCGATGAGGCGGCGGTCGTTCTGGAGGAACTGCGCGCGCGCGACGTGCCTGCCATCGTGGTCGGGGGCACGGGGCTCTATTTCAAGGCGCTCAGTGAAGGGCTCTCACCGGTGCCGCCGGTCGATGAGGCGGTGCGGGCGCATTGGCGCGGGCTTGCGGCAGAAATTGGCGCGGCGGCCCTCCATGGTGAGCTTGAACAGCGCGATCCCGCCATGGCGGCGACCCTTGAGCCGAGCGATGCGCAGCGGATCCTGCGTGCCTTGGAGGTGATCGAATCGACAGGCCGTTCGCTGGCCGACTGGCAAGCCCAGGTCGGTGAACCGCTGGTGGGGGAGGAGGCGCTGAAGCTCGTCATCGCACCCGACAGGGCATGGCTTCACGCGCGCATCAATGCCCGTTTCGAGGCGATGGTGGCGGAAGGCGGGCTCGATGAAGCCCGCGCGCTGGCACAGATGCAGCTCGATCCTGCCATGCCCGCGTGGAAGGCCATCGGCGTGCGCCCGCTTGCCGAGGCCGCGTTGGGCGAGCGCGATCTGACGGAGGCCATCGAACGCGCCAAGACCGATACCCGCCGCTATGCCAAGCGGCAGGAGACGTGGTTCCGCAACCAGATGGGCGACTGGCCGCGCGTGACGCCGGATGAGGTGGCGGAAACCGCCGCGCGTATCGCGGCAGCTCTTGGGGGCGAAGGGCGGTGAGGGTGCCGGAGGCGCTTCAGGCGGGATGTCTCGGTCGCGGCTGGATCACGCAGCGCACCGCCGCGCGCAGGCTGTCGGAGGCTCCGGGGGCCTATGTGCTTTTGATCCGCTTGGGCCGCCGCCTTGCCATCGATCTGCCGCGGCTTGGCAATCCGGTTCTGGAGCCGGGCTGGTATGCCTATTGCGGCAGCGCGCATGGGCCGGGCGGGGTGCGGGCAAGGGTTCTGAGGCACATGCGCAAGGACAAGAAGGTCCGTTGGCATGTGGACCGCCTCACCATCGCGGCCCGTGAGGTGCGCGCAGCGACATTCCTCGACAGGAGTGAATGCGATCTCGTCGCCCGTCTGATCGAGGTGGACTTTACGGTGCCCGTTGCCGGGTTCGGAAGTTCGGATTGCGCAACCTGCCCGGCGCATCTGCTGCGGTGGCCCGATGCCAAGTGATTGCGCCGCGTTTGAGCCCTGTCGAGGACGAACTTTCATTTCAATTATATATATCAAATAATATCAGTGTTAAATACTGTAGGTTGTGTCTGGATTTTCTGTCAGTATGAGGCCTTCCTGGCTGGATATTGGGGGTATCATGAAGACGCTGTTCGTTCTGTTTGCTCTTTTTATTGTGGGTCTTGCGCCTGTTGCCGCACAGCAGGCGGAGTATGTGGAATACAAACTCAAGGTGCCCCGCGGGCCGTATTTCAAGGTCGATCAGACGCTTTATCGCGTGAAGGGCGCGCAGGAGGTCGGCGGGCTCGGCAGCTATGGCCGTGTCACGGGAAAAGGCTGGCTCGGGCCCTTCGTGGTGAACGGATACAAGGCGGCAGGTTCTCTCGATGTCATCCCCGAAATGGAGACGCGCACAGCCACGGCTTCGGGCGAGAGCATCATCGAAGCGGCATTGAGCGGGTACCTGAGCGGGCAGGTCGCCGGTGGCGACTATATCGTCGATGCCAACGGCAACTATTCCATCGACGTGAATTCGGATTATTCGGTGATCGTCGTCCGCCCGAAAAGCTGGGATGAGATCTTCAAGAAGCTGAACGAGGAATACGCGCGCGACGATGCGGTCACCAGGCACAGCTTTCAGGATTCAGATTTCCGGATCATCGACAGCATCGTCTATGCCACCAATTTGAAGATCGAGAAGATCGGCAGCATATCGGGCAAGGCGGAGGGTGGCTTCGAGGGCGCGTCCATCGATGTCAGCGCGAATGTGGAAGGCGGCAACAACACCGAGAGCAAATTCGAGCTGACCGGCAAGCAGATCATTGCCTACTCGTTCCGCAGGCTGTGCTGGCAGGGGGAGACCATCGTCGGCGTGCGTGAGGACGATCCGGGCGTGGATGACGTCGCCAATTGCGACCAGTACTAGGCTCACATTCTCCCGGGAGACAGGTCAGGCAGCCGGTGGGTCTGAGAAGATGGCGGCAATCGTCGCCTGATCCATGATCCGCCATTCGCCCGGAGCCAGATCGCCCGGCAATGTCAGGCCGCCGATACGGTCGCGGTGGAGCGTCTCCACGTGGTTGCCGACGGCGGCGAACATGCGCCGGACCTGATGATAGCGGCCTTCGGTGACGCTGAGGCGGGCGGTCGTCCCGTCCACGACATCGAGAACGGCGGGGGCGAGCGGCTTGTCCTCGCCTTCCAGCATCAGGGTGCCGGAGGCGAAGATATCGCCTTCATTGCCGTTCAGGGGGCGGGCGAGCGTTGCCACGTAGCGCTTGGCGACGTGGTTTTTCGGCGAAATGATCCTGTGCAGAAGGGTGCCGTCATCGGTCAGCAGGATGAGACCGGAGGTTTCCTTGTCGAGGCGTCCGACGGTGGAAAGCGCGGGATCGCGCCGCCGCCAGCGTTCCGGCAGAAGCGAATAGATCAGCGGCCCCGCTTCCTTGTGCGAGCAGGTAACGCCTTCGGGCTTGTTCAGCATGAGGGCGACGCCTGGAAGCGGATCGAGCGGTTCGTCGTCGATCTGCATGCGCTCGGGCAGATCGGCGTCCATGGCGATGCGGCCATCGGCCTTGCGCAGTTCCGCGCCGTCGAAAACGATCCGGCCGGAACGCGCCAGCATCTGGATCTCACGGCGCGAGCCGTAGCCGAGATTGGCGAGCAGCTTGTCGAGACGGACGGCCTTTGCCTTGCTCATTTGCGGGCCTCGATTAGCTTGAAGCCCGCGATCTCGCCGCGCGGCTCCACGCGGGAAAAGACATCGCGCAAGGGGGCTTCATAGGGCAGGTGACGGTTTGCTGTGAGCCACAGCACGCCGCCCTTGCGAAGCGCGCCGCCTGCCCGGCGGATGAAGGTCTGGCCGAGCGTGCGGTTCTCGTTCCCCGCATCATGGAACGGCGGGTTCATGACCACGAAATCGAGGCCTGTGGGCAGCGTTCCCATACGGATATCGGCCCAGTGCGCGGTGGCGCGCGGGTCTTCCACGTTGCGCCGGGACGCCTCAACCGCGCGGCGGTCGATATCGTAGAGATCGAGCTGGGTGACCTCTTTCGACGTCAGCACATGGGCCGCCAGAATGCCGAGGCCGGAGCCGAAATCCGCCCCGCGGCCGGAAAGTGGCGGCAGGACTTCCAGAAGTGCTGCACTTCCCGGGTCCGTGCGGTTCCACGAGAAGATGCCGGGCTGGGTCCACAGGCCGAGCTTTTCATCGAAGCGCATGGAGCCGCGTGCGATGGCCGCCTCCAGCCCCTCAAGCGTTTCGGGCCGGGTTCCGGTGCAGATGCGGTGGTGATGGCGCGAGGTCTCGCTGAAGTCCACGCCGAAGCCCTTCAGTTCCTTGGCAAGACGGCTGCCGCCGCGATCCTTCGGCGCAAGGATGGTGAAGGGCGCGCCGGGCTTCAGCGCGCGAAGGCCGTGCGCCAGGGCGAAGGCGCGCTCGTCGGTACCGGGAGGGGCGAGCATGAAAAGCTCGTCCAGCGCGCCGTCTTCCAGCGTCTCGACCGGGGAGGCGCCCGGCGACAAGGGGGAGAGCGGCAGGGCTCCGGCGGGGATATCGGCGAGATCGCGCGGCGGGTTGCCGTAATATCCGGTGGTCATGCGAGGGTCCTGTCTGACGGGCTGCGCGTCATTGTCGATGCGCCTGATTGTCTGGCGCGGGAATAGCAGGGGCCGCGGTGCGGGGGAAGGGGGCAACTGTGCTTGTCGTCCGCCTTGATCGGGCAGTTCGTCTTTCGGGAGGTGGCCGATCCTTCGAGACGCGCTCTGGCGAGCGCTCCTCAGGATGACGTTGCGGGTGTGGCGGGGCGCGATGTGGAGAGCCCGGGTTCGTGGCCCATCCTTCGAGGCGGTCGCATGTGCTACCTCCTCCGGATGACGGTGAGGGGATGATCCTTTGAAAGTCTGCCACACCTACAACGTCATCCTGAGGAACCCGCGAAAGCAGGCGTCTCGAAGGATGAGCCTTATGCAAACCCGCCCTGCTGCATGAGGCCCAACAGAAAAGGGCCGACGCGCGCGCCGGCCCTTTCCATCGAATGTCGTGCGGCGTCGGGCTCAGCCTGCCTTCAGCGCGTCCGGCACGGTCTGCTTCTGGCGTTGGGCCAGCTTGTTGAGTGCGGAGACATAGGCGCGCGCGGAGGCGACCAGCGTATCGGTGTCCGCGCCTTTGCCGGTGGCGATGCGGCCGTTTTCCTGCAGGCGGACGGAAACTTCGGCCTGCGCGTCGGTGCCCTCGGTCACCGCGTTCACCTGATAGAGCGCCAGCTTGGCCTCATGCGGCAATACCGTGCGGATGGCGCGGAAGGTGGCGTCGACCGGGCCGTCGCCATTGGCTTCCTTGGTGATGTGCTGGCCGTCCACGTCCATGGTGATGATGGCCTTCTGCGGGCCACCGGTCCCGGCGATGACCGTCAGCGCGATCACCTTGGACATCTCGCCCTGCGTGGAGATTTCGTCCTCCACCAGCGCCTCGATATCCTCGTCGTAGACGTTCTTCTTGCGGTCGGCCAGATCCTTGAAGCGGCGGAAGGCGTCGGCGAAGGCATTGTCGCCCAGCTCGAAGCCCAGCTCGATCAGCTTCTCGCGGAAAGCGTGGCGGCCGGAATGCTTGCCCATGACCAGCGAGGTCGCCTTCACGCCCACGTCTTCCGGCTTCATGATCTCGTAGGTCTCGGCATTCTTCAGCATGCCGTCCTGATGGATGCCGCTTTCATGCGCGAAGGCGTTCTTGCCGACGATGGCCTTGTTGTACTGCACGGGGAAGTTGGACACCGCAGATACCAGCTTGGAGGCCCGCATCATGTACTTCGGATCGACCGAGCAGGTGTAGGGCAGGACGTCATGGCGGGTGCGGATCGCCATGACGATCTCTTCCAGCGCCGCGTTGCCCGCGCGCTCGCCCAGACCGTTGATGGTGCACTCGATCTGGCGTGCGCCGCCTTCAACACCGGCCAGAGAGTTGGCGACCGCCATGCCCAGATCGTCGTGGCAATGGACGGAGAAGATCGCCTGATCGGAATTCGGCACGGTCTCGCGAACGCGCTTGAACAGGTCGCGATATTCGGTGGGCGTGGTGTAGCCGACCGTGTCGGGGATGTTGATCGTGGTGGCGCCTGCCTTGATGGCGGCTTCCACGCAGCGGCACAGGAACTCGAACTCTGTGCGGGTGCCGTCCTCCGCGCTCCATTCCACGTCGTCGACCCAGTTGCGGGCGCGCGCCACGCTGTCGCTGACATGCTGCAAAACCGCTTCCGGCTCCATCTGCAGCTTGTACTTCATGTGGATGGGGGAGGTGGAGATGAAGGTGTGGATGCGCGGACGGGCGGCGGGCTTCACGGCCTCGGCGCAGCGGTCGATGTCCTTGAAGGCGGCGCGCGACAGGCCCGCGATGACGGAATTCTTGGAGCGGCGCGCGATTTCCTGAACGCTCTCGAAATCGCCGGTCGAAGCGATCGGGAACCCGGCCTCGATGATGTCCACGCCCATTTCGTCGAGCAGGGCCGCGACCTGCAGCTTTTCCTCAAACGTCATGGAAGCGCCGGGCGACTGCTCGCCGTCGCGCAGGGTGGTGTCGAAGATGCGGATGTGATCGGTCGTGGCGGGCGTCGTTACAGTGCCGTTGTTCTGGGCGGTCATGACTGGGCGTATCCTTCGGTATCCGGGTGCCTGGACCTCATGCGTGAAATGGAGGCCGGGCATAAACTCTCGTTCTGGCGTGTGGCTCGGTGTCTTGAAATCCCCTGAGTGCCCGCCCTTGAAAATGGGCAGTCGACGCTCAGGGGCAGATAAGGAGGAGCGCGCCGAGAAGCGAAAGGGAAAGAAGGGCAATAAGAGAGAGGGCGCCGCGCTCGCGCGCGTCGATCGCTAATGCCGGAATGGTGCGGCGGGCGACCATGGGTCCCGGTTCTCTCCAGTGTTGCAGCGTCCCGGTCATGTCCGGAAATGGCTGCTGTGCCAAAATCGGCAGTTCAGCTTAGGCGATCAGTGTCGCGGCTGGTGATTGCCGAATGATTAACGAGGGTGTTTAGGCGATGATTGCGGAATGCGCAAGCCACTTTGTCATGGCTTGCGTCCGGTTGACGGGCTGAACGCTACGGAAGTGCGTCAAACAAGCAGTTCGCCGCGCGCCACGATGACAGCCTGACCGCCGATGCGAACCGCATCCAGTTTGTTGGCCTCCACGTCGATTTCCAGATCGATCAGCGAGGGGCGGCCCATTTCGAAGCCTTGTTCGATTCGAATGAAGTGGGTGCCGTCGGTCGGCTTGTCGAAATTCATGATCACGCCGGAAAAGGCCGCCGCCGCCGCGCCCGTGGCCGGGTCTTCGCCGATGCCCATGGAGGGGGCGAACATGCGTGCGCGGAATGTGGCGCGGTGGTTTCGCAGTTCGCGGCAATAGAGGAAGGCGTGGTTGTGATCGTCGTCGCCGAAAGCCGCCTCCCATGCGCCCAGATTGGGTTTGGCCCGGGCCAGTGCATCGAGGCTCGCCAGCGGCACATAGGCAAAGGGAACGCCGGCCTCGTAAGTGCTGGGGCGGTGGTTCTCGAAACCGATATCGGCGCTGTTGAGGTTCAGGGCGGTCGCCACTTCCGCCTTGTCGCCCATGCTCAGGCCGACGGGCTGGGGCAGGCGGGGAATGTCGAATTCGGCGAAGCCCGCGGCATTGGGGGTGAGCTTCACGCCGCAGCGCACGGGGCCGACCTTTTCCTCCAGAACGACCATGGCGTCCTGCGGGTGGTCCAGATCGCCGAAACGCTCGCTGGCGAGCAGGATGGCGGTGCCGACGGTGGGGTGACCTGCGAAGGGCAGTTCGCGTCCCGGCGTGAAGATACGGACACGCGCCGAATGGGCGGGGTTTTCCGACTTGAACACGAAGACCGTCTCGGAGAGGTTGAACTCTCCCGCGATCTTGAGCATCGCCGCATCGTCGAGCCCGTCAGCCTCCAGCACGACGGCAAGCGGATTGCCTGCCAGAGCCTCGTTCGTGAACACGTCAATGATGGCGTAACGACGGGACATCGAGCATCCTCTTCAACAGCTTAAACAGGGCGCAAACACTCGCACGAACGGGTGGACTTCGCCAGTGGTCTGATGGCCGGTTTCCCCACGACAGATGCGGCAGGGGCCACTGGAATGCCTGTCGTTTAATGAAACGTTAATTTTGCTGCAAGGTTGCGCAGGGGACGCGTAGGGTGGGAGGCGCGGCACAAAAAGAAACGGCCCGCCGGGAACCGGCAGGCCGTTGCAAGTTTTGATGGAGATGGTGATTTGCTTTTGTGGTCGTCCCGGCCGGAACGCCAGTCTCACTGTCCCGGCCGGTGCTTTGAAATCAGTTCTTCGTCTTGTCGGCGAGAGCGTCCTGCCTGATCCCCCCGCGACCGGCCTTCAGGCCGGCGCAGAGGAAAAGAGCCGTGGATCGCCCCGGCCGACAGAGCCGACTTAGTTCTTCGTCTTGTCGACGAGGGCGCCCTGCTTGATCCCCCGCGACCGGCCTTCAGGCCGGCGCAGAGGAAAAAGAGCCGTGGATCGCCCCGGCCGGCAGAGCGACTTAGTTCTTCGTCTTGTCGACGAGGGCGCCCTGCTTGATCCACGGCATCATGCCGCGGAGCTTTTCGCCGATCTCTTCGATCTGGTGGGCGTCGTTGTTGCGGCGGGTGGCCTTGAAGCGGGCCTGACCGGCCTTGCATTCCTGCATCCACTCCGACGTGAACTGGCCGGACTGGATCTCTTCCAGAACCTTCTTCATCGCGGCCTTGCTCTCGGCGCCGACAACGCGCGGGCCGGAGCGGTACTCGCCCCATTCAGCGGTGTTGGAGATGGAGTAGTTCATGTTGGCGATGCCGCCTTCGTAGATCAGGTCCACGATGAGCTTGGTCTCGTGCAGGCACTCGAAGTAGGCCATTTCCGGGGCATAACCGGCTTCCACCAGCGTCTCGAAACCGCCGCGGATCAGCTCCACGAGGCCGCCGCACAGAACCGCCTGCTCGCCGAAGAGGTCGGTTTCGCACTCTTCCTTGAAGGTGGTCTCGATGATGCCGGCGCGACCGCCGCCAATGCCCGAGGCGTAGGCGAGCGCAACGTCGAGGGCGTTGCCGGAAGCGTCCTGCGCCACGGCCACGAGGCAGGGCACGCCGCCGCCACGCGCATATTCGGAACGCACGGTGTGGCCCGGGCCCTTCGGAGCGATCATGACCACGTCAACGGTGGACTTCGGCTCGATCAGGCCGAAATGCACGTTCAGGCCGTGGGCGAAGGCAAGGACTGCGCCGTCGCGGATGTTCGGGGCGATGTGGTCCTTGTAGATGTCGCCCTGCAGCTCGTCCGGGGTGGCCATCATCATGAGGTCGGCCCAGGCGGCGGCATCGGCGACGTTCTTGACCTGGAAGCCGTCGGCCTCGGCCTTCTTGGCGGTGTTGGAATCGGCGCGCAGCGCGATGACGATTTCCTTGACGCCGGAATCCTTCAGGTTCAGCGCGTGGGCTCGACCCTGCGAACCATAGCCGATGACAACGACCTTCTTGTCCTTGATGAGATTGAGGTCGGCATCCTGATCGTAATAAACGCGCATGTTATCTCCTTCCACGTGTTTGTTTTATCTCGTTATTCCAGCCGCCCCGGCAGGTTCTCTCCAAGCGAACCGAAGCGGAATTCTCAAGAGTTCGAAAGCGCCTCCTGCGAGCGTTCGGTGCAATAGAGGCGGCAGAACTGGTTCACCGCGGTTTCGGCCTGCGCGGAGAAATCCTCCTCGCCCGGCTCCAGCGCGTCGCCCAGCAGAAGGCGCAGGTGAATGTCGCGCACGATGAGACCGTAAAAGGTGGAATAGGCGGCGTTGGCGTCATCGAAGATGAGATGGCGCTGGCGCTTGCCCGCAAGGAGCAGCGCACGACCGCGCGCGGTGACGGAATGCTTGCCGCGCTCCACCAGCAGTGTGCCGAGCGGGCTTTCGGGCCGCGAGGCCTGCCCGATGGCGAGCCGGTTCAGCGCAAGCGAGACATCGCCTGCCAGAACGGTGAGAAGTTCGCGCGCGAAGGTCACGAGGCGGCGGCGGTAGCCGGCGACATCGAGGGCGGCTTCATCCGCGCCGAGCGGGCGGACCTTGGACGCCTGAAAGGTGACGACGGCTTCCAGCAGGCCGTCACGGTCGCCGAACCACTTGTAGATGGATTCCTTGGAGCAATTGGCCGCGCGGGCTAGACCAGCGGTCGTCAGCCCTTTCTCGCCGCCTTCCACCAGCAGCGACAACGCACAGGTCAGCACCGCCGCCTGTCGGGGCGTGAAGGTGCTGTCATGGCTGTCATCGGCCTGTTCGGCGGCGCGGTGCATCGGCGTTTCCCAAGAGCTTGTCGTCTCGGCCAGCCTCTCCCGGGCCGGCTCGGTATCCGGTTCGTACAGTGGGGCAGGTCCGATCGGGGCGGGCGGAGGGTCTGTCGGCGAGAAACGGTCTCTCGCTCGTGCCTCATATCCCTTGCAACCAGTACGCATCCCTAGCGGTCGGGCTGCATCCGATATCATCTTGCAGGGCCGAACCGTACCGTACGGTTCGGAACAATGACGCCAAGTCCGACGGGAGTCAAGCGGTATGTCTGCGCCATCGTTAAGACCATCGTCGCAGAACCTGCAGGCGCTGGCCGGGGGCGGTGAAAGGCGGCTTGCGCGGGCCGGGGGGGCGTGATGGTGGAGGCCATGCGGAATGGCGACGTGTGGGGCCGCAGCTTGCGAAGGGAGAGCGGCGGGAACGGGCATTGGCGCGATGGGAGCGCGGAGGGGAGCCGGGTTTCGTCGGTTATCCGGGCATACCGGCGGGCGAGGTGGTGCAAGGGCGGTTTTCAGAGCCCGCATGGAGAGAGGCGTTGCCGCGCCGCAGAGGTCGGCACGCCGGCGTGAAACGAGCCTCTCGAAAAAAACCTTCATTGATATGCTTGAAAAATCCGTCCTAAGATATATCTTAGAGCTATCGAAGAACAAGAATGGAGGCTATCCAATCGTGAATGGAAACGGAAATATGTACGGCCAGCGTGGCGGATGTCGCGGTAATCGTGGGCGCGGTGCAGGCGGTGGTTTTGGTGCTGGACGCGGTCGGGTCTGCGATCGTGAGGAGGGGCAGGGCCGGGGCTATGGAAACGGGCCGGGCCGGGGTGCTGGTGGTTACGGGCGCGGCGAACACGGGTTCGGCGAGAATTGCGCCGAGGGCCCGCAGAGGCGCATGCGCGGCGGTGGCCGTGGTCGCGGGTTTGACGAGGATATCGGCCCACGTGGTGCTGGCCGCCGTCGTGGCGGTCGCAGAAGGATGTTCGACGGCGGCGAGCTGCGGCTTGTGCTGTTGAAGCTGATTTCCGAAACGCCGCGCCATGGTTACGACCTCATCCGTGCCATCGAGGAGCGCACGGGAGGCGCCTATGCGCCGAGCCCCGGCGTGGTCTATCCGACGCTGACGGTGCTGAGCGAAATGGACCTTATCTCCGAGACCCCCGGCGACGGCGCGCGCAAGCTTTTTGCCGTCACGGACAAGGGGGCGGAGTATCTGCAGGCGCAGGAAGTGGTCGTCGAGGCGCTTTTCAAGCGGCTTGAGGCGGTCGGCGTCATGCAGGAACGCGCCGATGCGGTGCCGGTGCGCCGCGCCATGCACAATCTGCGCGAGGTCATTCAGAACCGGCTGGTTGCAGGTGTCGAAGAAGACAAGCTGCGTGAACTCGTCGCCCTGATCGACGAGGCTGCGGCAAAGATCGAGCGTCTTTGAAGCTGTTTCCCGGTGTCAGGTCAGGGGCCGGAGCGTCAAGGCGCGAGAAAAGGGACCGGGCGAATTTCGCCCGGTTTCGCTTCTAAGGGATGAGGGTGCGCGCCTATTCCTCGCGCGCGTCATAGGCCTGGCGGGCGGCGACAACTCGGGCGTGGTTTTCCAGCGCCCACGATCCCAGCGCGCGCAAGGGGATCAGCAGATCCCGGCCCAGATCGGTCAGCTCATATTCCACCTTCGGCGGGATGGTCGGAAAGACCGTGCGGGTGACATAGCCGTCACGCTCCAGACCGCGCAGCGTCACCGTCAGCATCTTCTGCGAGATGCCGTCCACCGCGCGCTTTATTTCCATGAAGCGGTGCCGTCCCTGCCCCAGAAGCATCACGATATGGACGCTCCATTTGTCGCCCACCAGCGAGATCACCTCATTGGCGCGGGTGCAGTGTCCGGGCTTCGATGCGTCGATGTTTTCGGTGTCCGGTGCAGGAGCGGGCCGCCTGTCGGCGAGCCGCACGACGGAATCTTCCTTTGCGTAAGTCGTTGTCGTCTCGAAGGGAACTCGCATGGCACCCGGTTCCCTGAAGGTAACCAGGTGAGAATAAAGTGCCATCTTGCACTGCAGCAAAAGGTCACCGATGTAGAGCCGGTTACCAATGTATACGGGGTTGATCCCAATGAAAACCGTTGCTGTGCTCGTCGGCTCCCTGCGGGCCGAATCTCTCAATCGCAAGTTCGCGGAAAGCCTCGGCCGTCTCGCCGAAGGCAAGCTTCAGTTCAAGTTCGTCGAGATCGGCGATCTTCCGCTTTTCAACGAGGACCTGTGGGAAACGCCCCCGGCCTCGGTTCTTCGGTTCAAGTCCGACATCGAAACGAGCGACGCCGTTCTGTTCGTGACGCCGGAATACAACCGCACCTATTCGCCGGCCATCGACAACGCCCTCCATTGGGGAACGCGCCCGTGGGGCAAGAATTCCTGGACCGGGAAGCCCGCCGCCATCACCGGCACGTCTCCCGGCGCTGTCGGCGCAGCGGTTGCCCAGTCGCAGCTGCGTCACGTGGCGGCCGTGGTCGGTACTGCGCTGCTCACCCAGCCGGAGGTCTATTTCTCCTACAAGGCAGAGCTTTTCGACGAGGCCGGAAACGTGACGAACGAAAATACGAAAGCGTTCCTCACGGGCTTCATCGACACGTTTGCCGCATGGATCGAGAAGGTCGGCTGATCTGGCTGTCTGCGATTTCCCCTCTTTTCCCCTTCCGCGGTCTCTTCTTGCTTCGGCAGGAACGAGGCTCGCGGCGGGGAAGGGGCAACCTGTTGTTTTTGCCGGATTTATAATGAAAAATACCTAACAGGATTTCCTAAATCCCGACGCCGCGTTCTTGCTGCTTTTCAATGGCAGTCCTTTCCGATACGTCTTGAGACGTTCCCCAAATCGCGGCGGCTCGGCGTGAGCCGGCTCATGGCCGGTCTCTCTTTCCGACCGGCTGCGCGAGCGGGGAAAGCGTGCGGGCCGGACCTGATCCGACGGGTGGGTTTGCGAGAGCGTGTTTCGCCCGTGTTGCGCGGGAAGAGGAGCGGGAGCGGCAGATGACCGTCATGGATCGCGCGATTGACTACCGTCGTCTTCTACAGGATCTGCCGACGCCCTACATGGTGCTCGATACGGATCTGCGCTTTGTCGATGTGAACGCGCATTATCTCGCTGCCACCCGGCGCAGGCGTGAGGAACTCATCGGCCGGCACATCTTTGCCGCCTTTCCGGCAAACGCAGAGATGACGGCTCCCTTCGAGGACGCGCTCAAGGGTGCGCTTCAAGGCGAGTTCACTGTTTTGGAGCGTCAGTGCTACGCCATCCCCGTTCCCGACGAAGACGGCGGCGGCACACGCGAAGTGTGGTGGAGTTGCCGCAACGCGCCCGTTCATGACGAGCAGGGCGGCATCTGCGGCGTGATCCAGCACGCGGAAGACGTGACGGCGGAAGTCGCGGCGGAACAGATGCGCGACGCCGTTTCCTATGAGTTCGCGCACCGCATCAAGAACATGCTGGCGACCATAACCGTCATTGCCCGGCGCACCGGTGCGCAGGCGGAAACGATCGACGGGTTCAACGCGGTGTTTGGCCAGCGTATCGACGCTTTGGCGCGCACGCATCAGCTTCTGGTCGACGGCGGCTGGGACGGGATGCAGCTTTGCGACCTGCTGGAAGGCGAACTGACCCCTTTCCGCCATGAAGGCCGTGGCAACATCACCCTCCGCGGGCCGCGCGTGAAGCTCACCTCCACCCAGGCGCAGGCGCTGGGCATGGCCTTTCACGAACTTTCCACCAACGCGGCCAAGTACGGGGCCTTTACCGATCCCGCCGGGCGGCTTGTCGTGCAATGGGGACTGGCGGGCGGGTCTCTCCGGATCGACTGGGTTGAGGATGGCCTGAGCGACGTGGCCGCGCCGGAGCGGATCGGTTTCGGTTCGCGCATCATCGAGGAGGTGATGCCGCTGCAGTTGGAGGGTGAGGTGGATCGCAAGTTTACGCCTTCAGGTATGCATTGCGCGATTACCGTGCCCATGACGTGAGACGGAATTTGCAATCGCGGCTTCCGCGTTCCTGCGTGGGATCATGCGCTGCCGTGCGAAATTTTCGTCAATCGTGCGGGGCTGCGACGAAATATTCGCGATTTTAAGCTTGACCCTTTTCCCGCGCGCGCTTAGGTTCGCCGCAGTGTGATCGGGGGTCCGATCGCCCGAGGGATTCGAATATGAAGATGCTCATTCTTGTAGGAACCGCGCGCGCTGCCACGACGGCCTGAGGCTGACGGGATTGGTGACGTGCGCAACAGGGCCCCAAAGGGCCCTTTTTTATTGCCCGAACGGCCGTGAGCAAGCCGGTTCGGGTGACGGATTTGGTGAGTGGCAGGGCCCTTCTCTCGCGGGCCGCGGGCCGGGTTTGATGCCGGCGAACAGACGAGGATGAGAATATGACACGGGAGATGACTGGCGCCGCAATGGTCTTGCAGGCGTTGAAGGACCACGACGTCGAATATCTGTTCGGATATCCCGGCGGCGCGGTGCTCCCCATCTATGACGAGATCTTCCAGCAGGATGAGGTCAAGCACGTGCTCGTGCGCCATGAACAGGGCGCCGGTCATGCTGCGGAAGGCTATGCGCGCTCCACCGGCAAGCCGGGCGTCGTCCTCGTGACGTCCGGCCCGGGCGCCACGAACATGGTCACCGCGCTCACCGACGCCATGCTCGATTCCATTCCGCTTGTCTGCATTTCCGGGCAGGTCCCCGTTCCGCTCATCGGCAATGACGCTTTTCAGGAGTGCGACACGGTCGGCATTACGCGGCCCTGCACCAAGCACAACTGGCTGGTGCGCAACGTGGACGACCTGTCCCGCATCCTGCACGAAGCCTTCCAGGTTGCGACCACGGGTCGTCCGGGGCCGGTGGTTGTCGACATTCCGAAGGACGTGCAGTTCGCCACCGGCGAATATCAGGGTCCCACGCGGGTCGAGCACAAGAGCTACCGTCCGCAGATCAAGGGCGACATGGGCGCTATCCGTCAGGCCGCCGACATCATCGCCTCCGCGCGCCGTCCGATCTTCTACACCGGCGGCGGCGTGGTGAATTCCGGCCCGCAGGCCGCGCATCTGCTGCGCGAGCTGATCCAGCTCACCGGCGCGCCGATCACCTCCACGCTGATGGGGCTGGGCGCTTATCCGGCCTCGGGCGACGCATGGCTCGGCATGCTGGGCATGCACGGCACCTATGAAGCCAACATGGCGATGCACGATTGCGACGTCATGGTGTGCATCGGCGCGCGTTTCGACGACCGCATCACCGGCCGCGTCGACGCCTTCTCGCCCAATTCCACCAAGATCCATATCGACATCGATCCTTCCTCCATCAACAAGAACGTTGCGGTGGATTTGCCGATCGTCGGCGATGTGGGCCATGTGCTTGAGGATCTGGTGCGCATCTGGCGTTCGTCCTCGCTGAAGCTGAACGAGACGGCGCTGAAAGCATGGTGGAAACAGATCGACGTCTGGCGCTCGCGCGATTGTCTCGCCTACAAACCCTCGCCCGACGTGATCATGCCGCAATATGCGATCCAGCGGCTTTACGAGGCGACCAAGGGCCACGACACCTACATTACGACCGAGGTCGGCCAGCACCAGATGTGGGCGGCGCAGTTCTTCGGCTTCGAGGAGCCGAACCGCTGGATGACGTCCGGCGGCCTGGGCACGATGGGCTACGGTCTGCCGGCATCCGTCGGCGTGCAATGCGCCCATCGCGACAGCCTCGTCGTCGATATTGCGGGAGACGCCTCCATCCTGATGAACATTCAGGAGCTTTCCACCGCGGTTCAGCACGAATTGCCGGTGAAGGTGTTCATCCTGAACAACCAGTACATGGGCATGGTGCGCCAGTGGCAGCAACTGCTGCATGGCAACCGGCTGTCCAATTCCTACACGGAATCCTTGCCCGATTTCGTGAAGCTGGCGGAGGCTTACGGGGCTGTGGGCCTCAGGTGCGACAAGCCGGGCGATCTCGATGCGGCTCTGGAAGAGATGATCAAGGTGAAACGGCCGGTGCTGTTCGATTGCCGTGTGGCCAATCTCACCAACTGCTTCCCGATGATCCCCTCGGGCAAGGCGCACAACGAGATGCTGTTGCCGGACGAGGCCAATGACGAGGCCGTCGCCAAGGCGATTTCCGATGAAGGCAAGATGCTAGTCTAGCTCCGAAGGGGGGAATGACATGAACACGCAGAACCTGAACGCACCCTCCACCTATTTCCTCACTCCGGTGAGCGACCATGTGGAGACGCATACTCTGTCGGTGATCGTGGACAACGAGCCGGGCGTGCTTGCGCGCGTCATCGGCCTGTTCTCGGGCCGCGGATACAATATCGACAGCCTCACCGTGAGCGAGACGGAGCACGAGACGCACCTGTCGCGCATCACCATCGTGACCACCGGCACGCCGATGATCATCACCCAGATCCGCCATCAGCTGGACCGGCTGGTGCCGGTGCACCGGGTGGTGGACCTGACGGCACGGGCGCAGAAAGCCGGTCAGGAGAAGCCTCTGGAGCGGGAACTCGCTCTGGTGAAGGTGAAGGGATCGGGCGAGAAGCGGCTGGAGGCCCTGCGCCTCGGCGACGCTTTCCGCGCCAGCGTCATCGACGCCGCGACCGATCATTTCACTTTCGAGATCACGGGGCGCACCTCCAAGATCGAGCAATTCATCACGATCATGAGGCCCCTGGGGCTGGTGGAGGTCTCGCGAACGGGGATCGCCGCCGTCCAGCGCGGCGGCGACGGTATCTGATTTCGAAAAACGGCGGCATGCAGATGCCGTCGTTTTTCTTTGCGGCGTTGTTTACGGGAGTGTGTGGCCCATCCTTCGAGACGCGCCCTGTGGGCGCTCCTCAGGATGACGTTCCCGTGTTGATGGTTTTTGGAAGGCCGGCAACCTCTAAAACGTCATCCTGAGGAGCCCGCGCGAGCAGGCGTCTCGAAGGATCGGCCCCACGCGCCAAGGGCCCCACGCCCCAAAGGCCCCACGCCCCAAAGGCGACACGGTGAAACCGCCTTTCCCTCTCGCGCACGTTCTATCCGACCGGGCGCTGCCGCCCATCCCCCTCGCGCGGCATCGCAAAGCCCACATTGGTGCAAATTGATTCCTCCGACCGTTGATCTCACCCCGGCTTGGCGTATAAGTCAGGCCCCACGCAGCGGTTCGAACGCTGCGGCATAGCCATCCATTCAAAACGCCCGTTCAAAACGAAAGTGTGTGCCGTTATGAGCATTGGCCTCTCCCGTCCGAAAAACCAGATCCGTTGGCTGCTGCTGGAGGGCATCTCGCAATCCGCCGTCTCGGTACTGAATGAAAACGGCTACACCAATGTCGAACGCGTTCAGACCGCCTATGACAAGGATGCCCTGATCGAGGCGCTGAAGGGCGTCCAGATCCTCGGCATCCGGTCCCGCACCCAGTTGACTGAGGAAGTGCTGGCGGCCACGAATTCGCTCGTTGCCGTGGGCTGCTTTTCCGTCGGTACCAATCAGGTCGATCTTCCCGCGGCCAAGAAGCGCGGCATTCCGGTCTTCAATGCGCCGTTCTCCAATACCCGTTCGGTGGCGGAACTGACGGTTGCCGAGATTGTCATGCTGATGCGCGGCATCATCCCGAAATCCACCGCCGCCCATGCCGGGAAATGGATGAAGTCGGCGACGGGTGCGCGCGAGGTGCGCGGCAAGACGCTGGGCATCATCGGCTACGGCAATATCGGCACGCAGCTTGCCACGCTGGCCGAAGCCATGGGCCTGCATGTCATCTATTTCGATCAGGTCGACAAGCTCAGCCACGGCAACGTGCGTCCGGCAGAAAGCATGGATCACCTGCTGGCCGTTTCCGATTTCGTGTCGCTGCATGTGCCCGACACCCCGGAAACCCGCGGCATGATCGGCGCGGACGAGATCGCCAAGATGAAGAAGGGGGCCTTCCTAATCAACAATGCGCGCGGCAAGCTCGTCGACATCGATGCTCTCGTGGAAGCGCTCAGGAGCGGCCATCTGGCGGGCGCCGCCATCGACGTCTTCCCCACGGAGCCGAAGTCGAATTCGGATGAATTCATCAGCCCCTTGCGCGAGTTCGACAACGTCATCCTGACACCGCATATCGGCGGCTCCACCGAAGAGGCGCAGGAGCGCATCGGCGAGGAAGTCGCCCGCCGTCTGGTGGAATATTCCGACGTCGGCTCCACCATGGGTACGGTGAATTTCCCGCAAGTTTTGCTGCCCAAGGGCACAGACGCCACACGCTTCATTCAGGTGCACGACAACACGCCGGGCTCCCTGAAGCGGCTCAACGAGCTGTTTGCCGCCAAGGATCTCAACATCGTCACCCAGCACCTGCAGACCGACGGCGAAATCGGCTACGTGGTCGTGGACATCGAAGGTCAGGTGCAGAACTCGGTGGAGATCCTGGAACAGATCCGCGCCGTGCCCGGCACGATCCGCGCCCGCCTTCTGAACCGCGTCTGATCCGGCTAAAAGCACCTCAGGCGCTCAAGAACGAACAGGCCCTCGCATGGATGCCATGCGGGGGCCTTTTCTTTGCGTGGGCGCGGCTTCAGCCGATTTCGGCCAGCACGCCGCCCAGTTCGCCCATGTCGCGGATGGCGCGGAATTTCTCGTCCGTCGGCGTCTCGTCGTGGTGTTCCAGCGCCCATGTGATCTCATAGGGGATATGGACGGCCCATGCGCCGGCTTCCAGTGCGGGCACAATGTCGGATTTCAGCGAATTGCCGACCATCACCGCCGCCCCCGGCTCCGCGCCCATGGCGGTGAAGATGGTGCGATAGGTCTCCACCGTCTTGGTGGAGACGATTTCCACCCCGTCGAAGAGATCGCCCAGCCCCGATTGCGCAAGCTTGCGTTCCTGATCGAAGAGGTCGCCCTTGGTGATGAGGACGAGCTGGTAGCGGCCTGCCAGATCCTCCAAGGTCTCGTGGACGTGGGGCAGGGGATTGACCGGGTGGGCGAGCATGTCGCGTCCGGACTTCAGGATTTCCGCAATCACGGAGGAGGGGACGGTGTTGTCCGTCACGGCCAGCGCGGTTTCGATCATCGACAGGGTGAAGCCCTTGATGCCGAATCCGTACTGATGAATGTTGCGCCGCTCCGCCTGCAGCAGCCGGTCCAGCAGGTGTTCGGGTTCGGCGTAGCCGGCCAGCAGTTCGGTGAATCGCTTTTCGGTCAGGCGGAAATAGTGCTCGTTGTGCCAGAGCGTGTCGTCGGCATCGAAGGCAATCAGGTCGATCTTGCGGGCGCTGGGCATGGAGGCTGGCCGGTCCGGCGTGGGATCATGAAAAATGTTTGCGGCCAGTGTGGCGCGCAATACGGGCGGGTGCAATTGCGGGGCGCTACGTCATGCGCGGCTTTCGGGGGCAATTCTGGGGGTAAGGTTTTCCCCAGATTGGAAAAAGCGAGACAGGGCGCTTGCACTCTCTCTCGAGCATGGATATATAGCCCTCACCGCGCCGCACCGAGTGGCGGTTTCGCGGAGGTTGGGTGTGTAGCTCAGTTGGTAGAGCAGCTGACTCTTAATCAGCGGGTCCACGGTTCGAGTCCGTGCTCACCCACCATTCTCTCTCTCTTCTTTCCTGAAAATCAAAGACGTACGGAACGGTTGCCTCGCGACCGTGCGGACGATTTTGCGCGTTTGGGCTCTCACGGCCAATCCGCAAAGCCCGCGGGCGATTGCGCCGGGCGGCCCTGTCCGCCGATGTTCCAGGCCCTCAGCCCGCCTCCCGTTTCCGCGCTTCCCGAATGATCGGTGACTTGCATTACTGTATGTTTTCCGGACGCGGAATAGTATCATGAGCATTGCTGGGGGCTCGTGCGGTCTTGCTACGAGAAAGCCCCGATACGCATGTTTCGTGGTTTTGCCATTATGAGCGGTGAAACTGTTCCTGAAACAGGCCCTCCGGGGCTTGAGAAATGGGAGGTGGGCTATGGCGTACAAGCTTGGAAAATCGGCTCTTGCGATTGCGATCGCTTTCGTGGGCCTGTCAATGATGGCGGTAGATGCGTCGGCGCAGTCGCACAGACGCTGCGATGCCTATGCACGCGATTACGCGAACCGCGCGACCAACACTGGCGGCAATGTCGCCGGCGGTGCGGTCGGCGGCGCGATTGTCGGCGGCGTGATCGGCTCGGTCACGGGAAGCTGGGGGCGCGGTGCGGCCATTGGTTCCGGCGTGGGCGCGATTGCCGGTGCGGGCAAGTCCTCCGGCGACTGGAACCGCAATTACCGCCGGGCCTATGACGATTGCATGCGTCGTGGCCGGGCTCCCCGCGTGCGTGGCGGCGGCTACGAGCCGTGGACGCCGGCATGGCATGACTACTGCTCGCGCAAGTATCGCTCCTTCAATCCGCGCACGGGCTATTACACGACCTATAGCGGCCGTAAGCGTTTCTGCCGCTAGCAAGCAGACCGTCTTCAGCAGCCAGCATGAAGACGCTCAACCAACTCAGGCGCCCTTAAAGGGGCGCCTTTTTTTATGCGCTTCGGGGGCTTTCGCGAAAGCGGTCTTCGCCGCCGCCCCTAGAGGCTGCGCTGTGCGATTGCCGCCAGCAGGCCCCTGGTGGAACCGTCGCTGTCGGCGGGCACGTCCCCGCCTTTCACGCCAGGCAGAAGGGCGGTCGCCAGTTCCTTGCCAAGCTCCACGCCCCACTGGTCGAAGGAATTGATGTTCCAGATCGTTCCTTCCACGAAAACCCGGTGTTCGTAGAGCGCGATGATCGCGCCCAGCGTCGCCGGGTCGAGCGTGTCGTAAAGAAGCGTGGTGGAGGGGCGGTTGCCGGGGAATACCTTGTGGGGGGCGAGCCGCTCCACGGTCGCCTCGTCCTTGCCAGCCGCACGAAGTTGCTCTTCCGCCTCTTCCCGCGTGCGCCCGCGCATGAGCGCGGCGCTTTGGGCCAGGCAATTGGCGACCAGCATGGCGTGATGCTCGCGCAGGTGCGGCTCGTGGCCGTTGGCGGCGATCATGAATTCCGCCGGGATCACGTCCGTGCCCTGATGCAGAAGCTGGAAAAAGGCGTGCTGGCCGTTGGTGCCCTGACCGCCCCAGACGACGGGGCCGGTTGCACTCGCCACCGGCTCGCCGGAAAGCGTGACCCGCTTGCCGTTGCTTTCCATGTCGAGCTGTTGGACATAGCTGGGCAGAAGCCGCAGGCGCTGGTCGTAAGGCAGCAGGGCGCGGGTCGGGTAGCCGCAGATATTGCGGTGCCAGACGCCGATGAGCCCCATCAGCATGGGAAGGTTCACTGCAACGGGGGCCTGCCGGAAATGAGTGTCCATGGCGTGTCCGCCGCCGAGAAACTCGCAAAAGCGCTCAGGGCCTATGGCCAGCATCAGGGGCAGGCCGATGGCCGACCAGAGCGAATAGCGTCCGCCGACCCAGTCCCAGAACCCGAACACCCGGTCGCTTGCGATGCCGAAGGCGTCGACTTCGTCGAGCGCGGTGGAAACGGCGGCGAACTGCGCCTTGACCGCAGGTTCGCCCAAGGACTCCACCAGCCAGCGGCGCGCACTGGCGGCGTTGGTCATGGTTTCGGCGGTGGTGAAAGTCTTGGAGGCGATCACGAACAGCGTGGAGCGCGGATCGAGGTCCTTCAGCGTGTCGGCGAGATGCGCCCCGTCGATATTGGAGACGAAGTGCAGCCGAGGCCCGTCGTGACAGGGGGCGAGCGCGGCGGTCGCCATGGCGGGACCGAGATCGGAACCGCCGATGCCGATATTGACCACATCGGTGAAACGGGCGTCGGTATAGGAGCGAAGATGGGCGCTGCGCACGGCCTCGCTGAAAGCGGACATGCGCTGAAGCACGGCGCGGACCTGGGGCATCACATCGACGCCGCCCGGCGCAACGGAAGTCTCCGACCGGTTTCGCAACGCGGTGTGGAGGACCGCGCGCTGCTCCGTGGCATTGATGGCATCGCCGGCGAACATCGCGTCGCGTCGCGCCTCCACTCCGGCCGCTCGGGCCAGCGCGACCAGCCGTTTAAGCGTTTCATCGCTCATCAGGATCTTGGAGAAGTCCAGCAGCAGGCCCGCCGCCTGACAGGAGAAGCGTCCGAATCGCTCTGCATCGTCCTCAAAAAGGTTGTTCAGGGAACGGGTGGACAGCTCATGGTGGTGCGAGCGCAGGGAACGCAGCGCTTCGTCCGTGGAAGGATGTGTCGCCGTCATGAGTCAGGTGCTCCATCTTGCCTATCGCACAGAAGGCTAATCGGTTTTTCGGGTTCTGTCAGCGCGCGCGCAAATACAGAAAATGACAAGTGACGTAACGGCACGGAGTTGACGTACGCGTAAACCATGGCAAAGTCACGCATCTGACGCACCACACCAAAAGAGTGCGCACCGCATTCAAACGCGGCAACGACCCCATCGGTTGCGCGGAGGGGAAATAAAGGGAGAAACGCAATGACGGCCGAAGCGACGTCGGAGGAGCCTGCCTTCACGCCACGACCGATGCCGGAATATCTCGACGAAGCGGTTCGCCAGTTTGCGGATCGACCGGCGTTGGATTTCATGGGGAAGGTCTGGACCTATAAACAGCTTGGCGATCTGGTCAACCGTGCGGCGGAGGGCTTTCGCAAGCTTGGCGTCAAGCGCGGCGTTCAGGTTGGCCTGTGTCTGCCCAATACGCCTTATTTTACAGTCTGCTATTTCGCCATTTTGAAGGCCGGCGGCACGATCGTGAACTACAATCCGCTCTATGTGGAGCGCGAGATCGATTTTCAGGTGCGCGATTCCCGCACCGAGATCATGGTCACGCTGGATCTCAAGGTCATCTACGACAAGGTGGAGGCGGTACGGGCCAAGGGCGGGCTGAAAAAGCTCGTCGTCTGTCCCATGGCGGATATCCTGCCGCAACCCAAGAAGCTCCTGTTCCAGCTTTTCAAGCGTGGGGACCGGGCGAAGATCGCGCGCGACGATGCGCATCGGCTTTTTGCCGACCTGGTGAACGGCCCGCCGATCACGCAGGAGGTGGTGACCTTCCCGGAAACCGACGTCGCGGTGCTGCAGTATACCGGCGGCACGACGGGCGTTCCCAAGGGGGCCATGCTCAGCCACGCCAATCTTTCGGCCAACATGGAGCAGATGCGGATCTTCTTCTCCGATGCCCGGCCGGGTGAGGAGGTGATGCTCTGCGTGTTGCCCTTCTTCCATGTCTTTGCCATGACGGCGGCACAGAACCTGTCCGTGCTCATCGGTGCGGAAATGGTTCTGATGCCGCGTTTCGAGCTGAAGATGCTGCTTGATGATATCAAGCGGAAGGGCGTGACCCTGTTTCCCGGCGTGCCGACCATTTACACCGCGATCAACAATTCGCCGCTGACCAAGAATTACGATCTCACCTCCATCCGGATGTGCCTGTCGGGCGGTGCGCCGCTGCCGGTAGAGGTGAAGGACAATTTCGAGACGCTTACCGGCTGTAAGCTGGTTGAGGGTTACGGGCTGACGGAAGCCTCGCCGGTCGTCTCGTGCAACCCGATCAACGAACCGTCGCGGGCGGGGTCCATCGGCAAGCCGCTCTCATGGACGGATTGCGAGTTCCGCTCGCTGGACGATCCTTACGTGGTGATGCCGGAAGGCGAGAAGGGCGAGCTTTGCGTTCGCGGGCCGCAGGTGATGCTGGGCTACTGGGAACGCCCGGACGACACCAACCGCACGGTGGAAAACGGGTACCTGCATACGGGCGACGTGGGCTATCGCGACGAGGACGGCTACATCCATCTCGTCGACCGCATCAAGGATCTGATCATCTGCTCCGGCTACAACGTCTATCCGCGGGTGATCGAGGAGGCGATCTACCAGAACGAGGCGGTGGAGGAGGTGATCGTCATTGCCGTCGACGACGATTACCGCGGACAGGCGCCGAAGGCTTTCATCAAGCTGAAGGAAGGCGAGAGCATCACCGCCGAAGAGATGAAGGCGTTTCTCAAGGGGCATCTGTCGGCCATCGAAATGCCGCGCGCCTTCGAATTCCGCGATGAGCTGCCCAAGACGCTGGTGGGCAAGCTTTCCAAGAAGGAACTGGTGGAAGAAGAACGCGCCAAGGTCAACAACGAGGCCGCGGAGTAGACGTATCTTCCCGGTTTCCCGGCGTCCGACAGCGGCGCAAAGACATATGGAGGCGCATGCCGGTCTCGTCCGGCATGCGCCTTGCCGTATCCGGGGGCCACTTGCGGCTGTACGCGCACGCAGGGGCAGTTGTAATATCGCAAGGCTCACCACTCGATGCGGCGGCGACCGACCGGGAGACTGCTTCCGGCGGGCGCGTCGACTTCCAAGCCAAGGGGCATTCATGACATCTGCCATGCCGAGCTATCTGACCACCCGGGAGATGGCGGAACTTCTCCGGGTCAAGGAGCGCAAGGTCTACGATCTGGTCGCGGCGGGCTCCGTTCCGCATTCGCGTGCGACGGGCAAGTTGCTGTTTCCCCGCGAGGCGGTGCTGGCGTGGATCGAAAGCGCGGGCGAGGGGCTGGCGCCCAATGCGGAAGACCGTCCGAACGTGGTGCTCGGCTCGCATGATCCGCTTCTGGAATGGGCCTTGCGAGAATCGGGCTCCGGTCTCGCCTCGCTGTTCGACGGATCCTTCGACGGCATCGAACGCTTTGCGGATGCGGGCGGCATTGCTGCGGGTCTGCATGTGCCGGAACCGGTCAACGGGCGCGAAGAAGAGATCGGCTGGAACACGGGCGTCATATCGGACCAGTTCGGCTACAGGCCGGTGGTTCTGGTGGAATGGGCATGGCGCGAGCGCGGCCTCATCGTGGCCAAGGGGAACCCGCTGGGGATTACCGGTGTCGGCGATCTCGGCGGAAAGCGCGTCATGCCGCGTCAGGCCAAGGCGGGCAGTCAGCGGCTGATGGAAATTCTGCTGGCCAGGGAAGGCCTGAAGCCGGAGGAGCTGGTGATAGCGGGCAGTCCGGCGCGCGATGAGCGCGACGCGGCGCTGTCCGTGCTCGAAGGCAAGGCCGATGCTGCATTCGGATTGTCGGCGCTGGCGCGGCGCTTCCAGCTCGATTTCGTGCCGGTCGCGCGCGAGCGTTACGATCTTCTCGTCTGGCGACGGGCATGGTTCGAGCCGCCGCTCCAGACGCTCTTCGACTTCTGCCGGGGCGGGGCCTTCGCGCAGATGACGGCGGAGCTTGGCGGCTATGACGTTCGCGGGCTGGGGCGGGTTCAGTTCAACGGCGCGTGAGGCACGCCATACGCCAGGCGCGCCGGGGGGGCTGGCCCTAATTGCCCCATCCGCGTCCATCGGCATCACGCACGAGGCGTTTCTTTTTTCTCGCCTCGCGATGGACGGTGTAGATCGATGCCGCTGCAATGATCAACGCCCCGATCAGCGTGTTTACGGCGGGCCAGTCATTGAACAGGACGAGGCCGAACAGCGTCGCATAGAGCAGGCGGGTGTAGTCGAGGGACGCAATGGCGGTTGCTTCGCCCGCCCTGAAAGCCTGGATGTTGCACATCTGGGCGATCCACGCCACGCAACCGATGGCGAGCATGATGGCCGCTTCCGTCCATGTGGGGGGCACCCAGTAAATCCAGGTCGGCACGATCATGACCAGCCCGACCCCGAAGGCCTGATAGGTCAGGATGGTGATGGGGCGGTCGGTTTTCGACATCTGCCGGATCAGGATCATGACCATGCCTGCGCAAGCCGCCCCGCCGACGGCCATGAGCCCGTAGGCCACCTCCACGTTTTCCCCGGTCGGGTTCAGCATGACGAGAACGCCGATGAAGCCGACGATCACCGCGCTCCAGCGGTGGATGCCGACCGTTTCCTTCAGGATGACGATGGCGAAGATCGTGACGAAAAAGCTCTTGGCAAACGAGATTGCGGTGGCATCGGCAAGGGGCAGGTGGATGACGGCGGTGAAGCCGAGGATCATTGCGGTGCTTGCCAGCACGATGCGCGACAGATGCAGGCTGGGTCGCGCGGTGCGCAGCGATTCCGGGAAATGGCTCAGGATTGTGGGGATGACGATGAGTGTCATCACGCTCTGGCGCACCATCAGGATTTCGGTGACGTGAATGCGCGCGCCGACCACCTTGATCATTGCCGTCATGATGGTGAAGAAGAAGGCTGCGGCGAGGATCCACATGGCGCCTCGCGTGTTGCCCGAAAGGGTCCTCCACCACAGCAGCCACCGTATCCAGTTACGCCCGCCGAACCCGTGCCGGTCCATGAAACGCGCATGGGGGCGAGAGGCCGGTTGCTCGTGATCGGGTAATGGCGGGGTATCGGGCATTATTCGGCTATACCCCGTGCCGGGGCTGACCGATAGCGCAAATTTTCCGCACCGCGTGAGCGATAGCCTTGCAGCGCGAACGCGAGAACAATTTGCGATATCCCGTCTTATGCAATTTTGCGTAGCGATTTGACGGGCGGGGCTTGGATAACCGCGGTCCGACTGTTTAAGCTTACGTATCGACACTTTCCGCATCGCGTCGCGTCAGGCGTCGCGGGAGACGAGGCGCTCCCGTATTTCCATGCGACGGCAAATCTGAAGGCATTTTGGGCATGAACAAACCGGTCAACGCCAAGTTCGGCATCGGCGCGCCTGTGCGGCGCAAGGAAGATCCCAGCCTGATCACCGGCCACGGGCGCTATGTGGGCGACATCACGCCGGAGGGAGCCTTGCATGCTTATGTATTGCGCTCCGCCATGCCTCATGCCCGGTTCACGCTTGAGGGCGTTGATGCGGCCCGCGGGGCGGAAGGCGTTCATCTGGTCCTCACGGCCGCCGATATTCCCGAGCTTGGGCTGATGCCGACAAAGGCGGTGTTGCCGCAGGTGGACGGCACCAAGCACGCCGTGCCGCCGCGCGAGGTGTTGTGTTCGGATACGGTGCGCTTCATCGGCGATGCGATTGCCTTCGTGGTGGCCGACAGCGTGGATGCGGCCAAGTCGGCGGCGGAACTGATCGAGGTCGACTACGATCCGCTCGATGTGGTGGTGGAGACGGCGGATGCGCTTTCCGACGGTGTGCCGCTGGTCTGGCCGGAGACGGGCACCAACCTCGCCTTCGAACTGGGGCACGGCGACAAGGCGAAGGCGGATGCCGCCTTTGCCGATGCTGCCCGCGTCACCTCCATCGACATCGTGAACAACCGGCTTGTTTCCAACTACATGGATACGCGCGGCTGCGTGGCGGAATATGACGATCACGGCGGGCGCTACACGCTGACGGTCGGCACGCAGGGCGTTCACGGCGTGCGCGATATCGTGGCTGGCGACATCCTGAAGATCGATCCCTCCCGGTTGCATGTCATCACGCCCGATGTGGGGGGCGGCTTCGGCACCAAGATCTTCGTCTATCGCGAATATCCGCTTTGCCTGGTGGCGGCGGAAAAGCTGGGGCGGCCGGTCAAGTGGATCAGCGAGCGCATGGAGCATTTCGTGGCCTGCGCGCAAGGGCGGGACAATGTCACCCACGCGGAGGTGGCGATGGACGAGGAGGGGCGCTTCCTCGGCCTGCGGATCGACGTGACGGCCAATATGGGCGCCTATCTGCACCAGTTCGCCCCGTTCATTCCGTGGGTGGGAACATCCATGTCGACCGGGCTTTACGACATCGAGGCGCTGCATGTGCGGGTGCGCGGGGTCTTCACCAACACGGTGCCGACCGACGCCTATCGCGGTGCGGGGCGGCCCGAGGCCGCCTATCTTATCGACCGGCTGGTAGACAAAGCGGGCATCGAGACGGGGCTCGGCCCGGCGGAAATCCGCCGCCTCAATTTCATACCCACCGAGAAACTTCCCTACACGACGCCGACGGGCCGCATGTATGACACGGGCGAGTTTTCCGCCCATATGGACAAGGCCATGGAAGAGGCCGACTGGGCGGGCTTCGAGGCCCGGGCGGCGGAGGCGAAGACGCGCGGCAAATACCGCGGCATCGGCATGTCCTCCTATATCGAGGCCTGTGCCTTCGCGGGCTCCGAGGAGGTCAATATGGCGCTCGATCCTTCGGGCAAGGTGACGCTTCTCATCGGCACGCAGACCAACGGGCAGGGCCATGCCACGGCCTATGCGCAGGTGGCCGCCGAAATCCTCGGGCTCGACATCGAGGAGGTCGACGTGGTGCAGGGCGACAGCGACCGGATCGCCACCGGCGGGGGGACGGGCGGCTCGCGCTCCATTCCCCTCGGCATGCCGTCGGTCGATACCGCCTCGCGCACACTGGCGGAAAAGATCAAGGCGCTGGCCGCCGACCGGCTGGAGGCGGGCGCGGGCGATCTGGAACTGGCCGACGGTATGGTGCGCGTGGTGGGAACGGATCAGGCGGTGAGCCTCTCGCAGATTGCAGCGGAAGCCTCCGATCCGGCCGATCTCGCCTCTCAGGCGCGCATCAAGCAGGACGAGGCGACCTATCCGAACGGCACCCATGTGTGCGAGGTGGAAATCGATCCGGAGACCGGCGTCACGCAAGTGCTGCGCTACACGATCGTCGATGATTTCGGCGTCACGGTGAACCCGATCCTGCTGGCCGGGCAGGTCCATGGCGGCGTCGCGCAGGCCATCGGGCAGGCGCTTATGGAAAACACCGTCTATGACGAGGACGGCCAGCTGATCACCGCATCGCTTCTCGACTATGCCCTGCCGCGGGCCGAGGACTTGCCGGATTTCGATTTCCAGACCCGCAACGTGCCTTCGACGACGAATGCGCTGGGCATCAAGGGCGCGGGCGAGGCCGGAACGATCGGCGGCTGCGGCGCGGTGATGAATGCGGTGGGCGATGCGTTGCGCCGCGGGGCGGGCGTGGCCCATATCGACATGCCAGCAACGCCGGAGCGTGTGTGGTCCGCGATCCGGGCGGCGCACGCCTGAGGCGAGGCCGGCCGATCTGGATGAATTGTCCGGACAAATAAACGGAAAAGTCGGGGGACACGGAAGCCGGGTGGTCCGTTGTCGCGCTTGCAACAGGTTGCGAACGGAACGGGAGCGTCTATCCTTATGGTAGCCGCTCCTTGTTCGAGCGCTTTTTTTGTGCTCCCCCCGACCGTCGCATGCGCGCCTTGCGCCTGTGGCCTGAAAGCAGTCCCGCATGTCCTCCGGTGCGTCTCAGGCGCCTGTCTATGAAACGCCGCAACGTCCGATGGTCGGCATTTCGCTCAAGATACTCTCCACCATCGCCTTCACGGTGATGTCCGGATTGATCAAACTGATCATCGACGAGCTTCCGACCGGCCAGATCGTATTCGCGCGCAATCTCCTCGGCCTCATCCCGGTCATCGTGATGATGGCTTGGCAGGGGCAGCTTCCGTCCGCCTTGAAAACGCGACGCCCCTTCGGCCATTTCCTGCGCGCCATTGTCGGTGTGACGGCGATGACGATGAATTTCGCCGCGCTGGCCTTCATCGCCCTGCCGGATGCGACCGCGATTGCCTATGCCGCGCCGCTGATCACGGTGGTGATGGCGGTGTTCTTCTTGGGAGAAGTGGTGGGCATCTACCGCTGGAGCGCGGTCGGGGTCGGCTTTCTCGGCGTGATCATCATTCTCGCGCCGAATCTCAGCCTCGGATCAATGGATCAGGGCACCACCATCGGTGCGTCCATCGCGCTCTTCGCCACGCTGTTCATGGCAGGGGCTGCGATCATCGTGCGCAAGCTCATCACCAGCGAACGTTCGGCGACCATCGTTCTGTGGTTTTCCGGCTCGTCCTCGGTCATCGCCTTGGCGACGATCCCGCTGGGCTATTTCTTCCCCAGCCAGGTGTGGGTGATGCCGGTCGGCTGGCAGTGGTTCATCCTCGGCCTGATCGGCATTCTGGGCGGGCTCGGCCAGATCCTGATGACGACGAGCTACCGCTTTGCGGATGCTTCCACCATCGCCCCCTTCGATTACACGACCATCATCTGGGCAACAGCCATCGGCTGGATGGTGTTCGGGGAAGTGCCGGGCATATCGGTGATCATCGGCGCGACCGTGGTGATCGCGGCGGGTCTGTTCGTGCTCTACCGCGAACACAGTCTGGGTATCGACCGTACGCGGGTGCGCCGCGCCTCCACGCCGGGCAAGATGTAGCGCACCCGGCGCTCGGGTCGGCTGGCCTCAAGAGGCCTCAGAATGCCTTGAACGTGAGAATCGTCTTGGTGTCCTGAATGTTCGCGATGCAGTGGATCTTCTGGTTCACGAACTGCCCGATATCGGTGGTGGCATCAACGTAGAACTTGGCCAGAAGGTCGTAGTCGCCCGCGGTGGAGTAGATCTCCGAGGCGATTTCGGCGTCGGCCAGCTTGTTGGCGACCTCGTAGGACTTTCCAAGCTCGCACTTGATGAGGACGAAGAAGGGGGTCATGGGCGTCTCCGAATACGCATGAAACAGATGCGCCCAATCAATCGGATTGCGCGCACCGGGGCAAGCGTCCTGTGCGCGCAGATTGACCGGGTGCACAGCGATCGACCGTCGCTGCGTTGCCCGGGGGTCTTGTCAAACAAGGCCATACACTCTAGGTCTCGACATCACCAATGGGGGTGCCCGACAAGGGCTGAGAGGCGCTGCGCCAACTCCTTGAACCTGATCCGGCTTGCACCGGCGGAGGGAATTGGGATGCACCATGCTGCAAGAAACATCGCGAAAGCGCCGACACTGCCGTCCGCCGGCCCTGACAGGGGCAAGGCGCGGGAACGCATGTGCGTTCCAAGGTCCAGGGCGCGCTTGGCATCTTCAAACGAAAAATGGGGGAAGGTAACGCCATGACGGCAATCGCTGTGACTGTGGCCGGTTCGGATTCGGGCGGGGGCGCGGGCATTCAGGCCGATCTGAAGACGTTTTCGGCGCTTGGCGTCTATGGCGCCAGCGTGATCGCCGCGCTGACCGCGCAGAACACCTGCGGCGTCAGCGGGATACTGGACGTGCCGCCGGATTTCGTCACCGCGCAGTTCGATGCCGTCTATTCGGATCTGACGGTCTCCGCCACCAAGATCGGCATGCTTTCGCGCACGGATGTCATCGAAGCGGTGGCGGACGGGCTGAAGCGGCACCGCGTGCGCAATGTGGTGCTGGATCCGGTGATGGTGGCGACCTCAAACGATCCGCTGATCGATGACGAGGCGGTGGAAAGCCTGATCGCATTGCTGTTCCCGATGGCCGATCTGATTACCCCGAACCTGCAGGAAGCCGCCCGCATTCTGGCGGCTCCTGTGGCGGAGACGCGTGAGGAAATGAGCGATCAGGCGGCTCGGTTGAAGGATTTGGGACCTGTTGCCGTTCTTCTCAAAGGCGGGCACGGCCGCTCTGCGGAAAGCGTCGACCTGTTGCTCGATGACGAGGGCGAGCACTGGCTGGAAGCCCCGCGCATCGATACCCGCAATACCCATGGTACGGGCTGCACGCTTTCCTCCGCCGTTGCCGCGGGGCTTGCGCACGATCTGGACATGATCACCGCCGTGCGCGGGGCGAAAGCCTATGTCACTGCGGCAATCGCTGCCGCCGATACGCTGGAGATCGGTCAGGGACATGGCCCGGTCCATCACTTTTATGCCCTTTGGGAGAAAGCGATATGAGCGGAAACCTCATTTCCCGCCGCAAGGCGCTGGCGCTTGCAGGCAGCGGTGCGGCGGCCGTGGCGGCAAGCGCCTCGGGGGCTCTTTCGACGCCCGCCATCGCGCAGACGGCGATGCGCTGGAAAATGGTCACCTCCTGGCCGCGCGACCTGCCGGGCCCGGGCGTCTCTGCCCGCCGGATTGCGGAAGCCATCACCACCATGAGCGACGGCAAGCTGACGGTCGATCTTCATGCCGCCGGTGAACTGGTTCCCGCGCTGGAGGTGTTCGACGCGGTGGCCGACGGCACGGCGGAAATGGGCCACACGGCTTCCTTCTTCTGGCAGGGCAAGATGGCGGCGGCCCCGTTCTTCACCGCCGTGCCCTTCGGCCTGACCCCGCTTGAGCACATGTGCTGGATCGAGCGCGGCGGCGGGCAGGAGGTCTGGGACGCGCTCTATGAACCTTTCGGGGTGAGCCCCTTCATGGGCGGCAATACCGGTTTCCAGATGGGGGGCTGGTACAAGCGTCCTGTCACCGGGCTCGACGATCTCAAGGGGCTGAAGATCCGCATGCCGGGGCTCGGCGGCGAGGTCATGCGTCGTCTGGGCGCGACACCGGTCTCATTGCCGCCCGGCGAGATCCTGCCCGCGCTTCAGTCGGGCCTGATCGATGCAACGGAATTTCTCGGGCCGTCGGCGGACCTCGCCATGGGTTTCCATCAGGCGGCGAAGTTCTATTACGCGCCGGGCTGGCATGAGCCCAACGGAACTGGCGAGGCGCTGATCGGGACGAGGGCGCTGGAAGGCTTGCCTGCGGACCTGAAGGCTATCGTGCTTCATGCCATTCGCGCGGAAAACGCCCTGTCGCTTGCCGAAGGCGAGTGGATGAATGCGCTTCAGTTCAAGGCGCTGACGGACAAACACGGCGTGAAGGTTCTGCCGTTTCCCGACGAGATGATCGCCGCAGCGCGCCGAGTGGCGGGAGAGGTGCTTGAGGGATTTGCCGACATGGGCGGCGCGGATGCGGCGGTTTACCGCTCGTTCCGCAAGGCGCATGAGGCAATGGGCCCGTGGACAGGAGCCAACGAATTGAAATATCTGAATGCCCGAAGCTGAGGCCACCCGCTTGGGCCTGAGATGGAGCAAGCAACGGGGCGCGGACCATTTGACATGGTCTCGCGCCCTTTTTCTTTTCCGGCCCTCCGGACCCGTTATCCGGCCCTGTTATTCGGCCACGACTTTCTGGTGCTGATCGCCCAGCCCCTCGACGCCGAGGCGCATCTCATCGCCCGCCTTCAGGAAGACCGGCGGTTTCATGCCCATGCCGACACCCGGCGGCGTGCCAGTGGTCACCACGTCGCCCGGTTCCAACGCCATCATGGTGGAGATGAAGGACAGGCACTGGGCGACGGTGAAGATCATGGTCTTCGTGTTGCCCGTCTGCATGCGGGTGCCGTTCACATCGAGATACATGTCAAGGTTCTGCGGGTCGGCGATCTCGTCGGCGGTCACCAGCCAGGGGCCGAGCGGGCCGTAGGTGGGCGCGCTCTTGCCCTTGATCCACTGGCCGGTGCCCTCGATCTGCCATTTGCGCTCGGAAACGTCGTTGCACACGCAATAGCCGGCGACGTGGGAGAGCGCATCCGCCTCGCTCACCTGCCACATGCGCTTGCCGACGACGACCGCAAGCTCGACCTCCCAATCGGTCTTGGATGAGTTTTTCGGCAAGACGACGTTGTCATCGGGGCCGGAAAGCGAACTGGGGGCCTTGGAGAACAGGATCGGCTCGGCCGGAATCGCCATGCCCGCTTCCGCCGCGTGGTCGGCGAAGTTGAGGCCGATGGCGAGAAAATGCCCGACGCGGGCCAGCGGCGCGCCGAGGCGGCTTCCCGCGGGCGCTTCCGGCAGGCTCGAAGGGTCGATGGCGCTGAGGCGCTCGATGGCCTCAAGGCTGACGGTTTCGGCTGCAAAGTCGGCGGTGTGTGCGGAAAGATCCCGCAAGACGCCGGAATTATCGATCAGTCCCGGCTTTTCCCGGCCGGTCGGTCCGAAGCGAACGAGCTTCATCGACGCTATCCCCCCAAATCATCTTGATGTCGTGAAAACGGTTCGCGCGGATCATGGCGCGCGGTTGCGGGGCGTTTCAAGTCATTCAACAGGGATATTTTACGTCCGGACGATGCCCGGGCGATTCTGTGCGCAGTCGCATTTACGCGCGGTGGACGCCGTCGCCTTCCGTTCCCCGCACTGAATTGTGGCGGCGGTTCGGCGTCAAAGTGTCGCAAATTGGCAACAATAGGCGTAAAAACGGATCATATCCCAAGCGAACAAGGTTGTCCGGTGCCCTGATTAAAATATGGGCAATCGATTCATGTTCGATCATGTCCGACTGTTTTTGTGATCGGACGAGGGGGTTTCGCGTTCACTTTACGCAAGGGGAAGATCGGTCGCCGCGAAAATGCTTCCGATTGAGAGCCGGGGACGGCTGCGGGCTGCGCTTAATGAGGCGGCGAACCGTGTTGTCACGATTTCGCTGTTCACATTACCATTGTTCCAAGAACGTGAATTCCCATCACGAAAACAAGTACTCATTTCAGTGTCGGGGGGAGTGAAGGACGCTCATGACGAAGAGAAAGTATCTTTTATTATCAGTTTCGATGGTCGCGCTTGCCGGGGGGATGAGCGAAGCCATGGCCGGAGGCTTCGCGCTGCGAGAGCAGAGTGCTTACTATCAGGGCATGTCCTTTGCGGGTAATGCTGTGGGGGGCGCGTCGATTTCTTCGATTTTCTGGAACCCGGCCACGGTCACCAACACGATCGGAATGGTTTCGGAATCCCACCATTCGCTCATCGTTCCCGAAGCCGAGATCACGCCGGATGCTTCAGTCGTGACGGCAGGCTTCGGGCCGAGCGGCGACATGGCCAACGACGCATGGATACCGGCGAGCTACACCGGCTACCAGATCGATGAAAGCTGGTATCTCGGCCTCGCGCTGAACAGCCAGTTTGGCCTGTCCACGAAGGCGGGGCCGGACTGGTCGGGCCAGATCTATGCGCGCACATCGGAAGTCTTCTCGGTCAACGCCAATCCGATGATCGGCTACAAATTCAACGACATGCTCTCTGTCGCGGTCGGAATGCAGTTTCAGTACATCGATGTGCGCCTGACGTCAGCGACAACCGCTGCGCCGGGCGCCGGGACCCGCGCATTGCAGGGGGACGACATCGGTTTCGGCGTGACCGCCGGTGTTCTGTTCACTCCGATGAAGGGGACCGAAATCGGCCTCGGCTATCGCTCTTCTGTCTTCCATGACCTCGACGGCAATTTCTCGACTCCGGCCGCTGTGCCGCCGCTGCTGCCGGCCGGGACCTACGGGATCTCGGCGAATATGACGACGCCCGACATGGTCACCCTGTCGGCCAAGCAGCGCATCACCGACAGTTTCCGGGTCATGGGCACGATCGAGTGGACCAACTGGAGCCGGATGAAGGAGCCGAGGGTGTTTCTGGACAACGGTGTCCAGCTCACGAGCCTTCCCTTCAACTACGAGGACAGCTGGTTCTTCGCCCTGGGTGGGGAATACGACTGGAACGAGAAGCTGACCCTGCGCGCCGGTGCGGCCTACGAGATGTCGCCGATCGACACCGATATCCGGTCCCTGCGTCTGCCGGATGACGATCGGATCTGGCTGAGCGCCGGTCTGACCTACAAGCCGCTGGAGAACCTGTCGGTCGATCTGGGGTACTCGCATCTGTTCTCCGCCAATGACACCCGGGTGAACATCGATGCCAACCATCAGGATTTCGTAGGCCTGGCTTACAGCGGCAATGTGGACTCCTCGGTCAACATCGTCTCCGCGGCGGTGCGCTATACCTGGTAGGCAAGACGCTGAAACTAATAACGAAAAAGGCCGGTGGAGACACCGGCCTTTTTGCATTTTCGAGCGCTCAAACGCTTGTTTCGAACGCGTTCGAATTGTTTGTTGAACGCGTTCAAAAGGCGGCCGGGTACAAGCCCCCGTCCAGCAGGATGTTCTGGCCGGTGATATATCCGGCGTGGACGGAACACAGGAAGGCGCAGGTCTGGCCGAATTCCTCCGCATTGCCGAAACGGCCCGCGGGGATTTCCGCGGCCTGTGCGGCGCGGACATCTTCCATCGATTGGCCGGTCTGTTCCACGGCGCGTTCAAAACCTCCACGCAACCGATCGGTATCCATCTTCCCCGGCAGGATATTGTTGATGGTCACGCCCTTTCCGGCGACCGTGCGACACACACCGGCAAGGAAGGCAGTGAGCCCTGCGCGGGCCCCGCTGGAAAGATCGAGCCCCTCGATCGGCATCTTCACCGACATGGAGGTGATGTTGACGATGCGCCCGAAACCGCGCTCCGCCATGCCGTCGACGGTGGCCTGAATAAGCTCGATGGGCGTGATCATGTTCTGAACGACGCCTTTGGCCATGGCTACGCGATCTAACTCGCGGAAGTCCTTGCGGGGCGGGCCGCCGTTGTTGTTGACGAGGATATCGGGCTCAGGGCAGGCGGCCAGAAGCGCCTTCTGGATCTCCGGGGCGGAGACGTCGCCGGCCACGGGGATAACCTTCGCGCCGGTCTTGTCGGCGATCTGGCGGGCGGTCTCCTCGAGCCGCGCGGCGTTAAGGCCGTTGATCACCACCTCGCAGCCTGCGGCGGCCAGCGCTTCGGCGCAGCCGCGGCCAAGTCCCCTGTTCGATGCGCAAACGATCGCCCTGCGCCCGGTAATTCCCAGATCCATGCTGTGTTCCCTGTCCTGATGGTGTCGGCCGCTTCCTGCCTACCCCAATTCCCATGCGGAATGAAATAGTTCGCGCCCGCGTCGCGACCAGTCCGGTCGAAACGCAGAAGCTTCTCGCATGGCAAGTTTCTCCGTGGATCGAGCAAGACCGGGCTGAGTAAAAGCCGACTGTCACAATAGTGAGACGTGAATCGAGAATAACAGTGCCGAGACGACAACGGAGAGCGGAACATGAACGCTCAGACTAACCCTCGGCACTATCGTGCGTTGTTCCTGTCGGACATCCATCTTGGCACGCGCGGATGTCAGGCGGGCATGCTTTTGGACTTTCTGCGGGTGCATGATGCGGAGACCGTCTACCTTGTCGGCGACATCGTGGACGGTTGGCGGCTGCGCAAAAGCTGGCACTGGCCGCAGGAGCACAATGACGTCGTACAGAAGCTGTTGCGCAAGGCGCGCAAGGGCGCGCGCGTTGTCTATGTGCCCGGAAATCATGACGAATTCCTGCGCGAATATCTCGGCACTCATTTCGGCGGCGTGGAAGTGGTCGACAGCTGCGTTCACGAAACGGCGGCGGGCGAGCGGATGCTCGTCATTCACGGGGACCAGTTCGACGTGGTGGTGCGCCACGCCCGATGGCTCGCCTATTTCGGCGACTGGGCCTATGTGACCGCCCTCAACGTCAACACCGCGCTCAACATGATCCGCCGCAAGCTCGGCTTTCCCTACTGGTCGCTGTCGGCCTGGGCGAAGCTTCGGGTAAAGAATGCGGTCAATTTCATCGGCCGCTTCGAGGAGACGCTGGCGGAGGAAGCGCGGCGTCGCGGGGTGGACGGGGTGATCTGCGGCCACATCCATCATGCCGCCGATCAGGACACGAACGGCATTCACTACATCAACACCGGCGATTGGGTGGAAAGCTGCACGGCGATTGCCGAGCTTCATGACGGGACGTTCGAGTTGATCCGCTGGGCAGATATGAACCGGGCCAATGAGCCGCTTCAGCTTGCCCATCACCGGGCTGTTGCATGACAAAAATCCTCGTTGTTACAGACGCATGGCGCCCGCAAGTGAACGGCGTCGTGCGTACGCTGGAAATCACGCAGGGCGAGCTGACGAAAATCGGCGTCGACATGGACTTCCTGACGCCGGGCGAATTTCGAACCCTGCCGTGTCCGACCTACCCGGAAATACGCCTGTCGTTGACAGGACGTTCCGCGGTCCGCCGCCGCATTGAAAAAAGCGGGGCGGATTACGTGCATCTGGCGACCGAGGGCCCGTTGGGGCTGCTCGCCAAGGGCGCGGTGCTGGGGATGGGCGAAACCTACACCACCAGCTATCACACCCGTTTCCCCGAATATGTTTCCGCCCGCCTGCCGGTTCCCCTGTCGTGGTCCTATGGCTGGCTGAAGCGCTTCCACAATGCCGGATCGGGCTGCATGGTGGCGACGGGATCGCTGGAGGCGGATCTGACGGCGCGTGGCTTTCTCAACCTGATGCGGTGGTCGCGCGGGGTCGATCACGAGGCCTTCCATCCGCGCCACGAGTTGCCGGAAGGCTTGCGCGATCTGCCGCGCCCGATCTTCCTGCATGTCGGGCGGGTGTCGGTGGAGAAGAACATCAAGGCGTTCCTCTCGCTCGATCTTCCCGGCTCCAAGGTTGTGGTCGGCGGCGGGCCGCAGCTGGAAGAACTCAGGCGCACCTATCCGGACGTGACTTTCACCGGCCCCAAATTCGGCGCGGATCTGGCCGCTCATTTTGCGGCGGGCGACGTTTTCGTCTTTCCCAGTCTCACCGACACGTTCGGCAATGTCGTTCTGGAGGCTATGGCCTCGGGCGTGCCGGTGGCGGCCTACCCGGTGATGGGGCCGCTCGATATCATCGGCGATACGGGCGCTGGTGCGCTCGATCAGGATTTGCAAAAGGCGGCGCTGGCGGCGCTCGAGATCGACCGGGAGCGGGCCCGCGAGGTGGCTCTTGGCTACACATGGGCCAAGGCGTCCCGGCAGTTCCTCGACAATATTCTGGTTGCCCATGGCGACGGCGCGCAGGTGAAAGCGGCGCAATAGGCGACGGCAGACCGGAGGCGCCGCGGCAAGTAACCCGCTCCGCCCGCTTGCCGACCTCGCTTGCCGGTGCTACCTCTTTGATAATTATCTTGCTTTTCCGGGTCGGCGCAGGAGAGCGTTTGCTGTCGGGTAACATGGTTGCCGCCGATCCTTCGAGACGCCTGCTGATGCAGGCTCCTCAGGCTGACGTTCCCGTGTTGTTGGCTCGTTTCGATATGGCAACGCCCACCACGTCATCCTGAGGAGCGATCGCAAGATCGCGCCTCGAAGGATCGGCCAGTGCCCCGATGTCTCTCATTCGCGGCCCCGGTCGTCCTCAGGAGATCTCCCCGATGAGCGCCTTGCCGCCCCCCGACCATGCTGCCGTTCGCGCCGCGCGTGAACGTATCCGCTCCCATGCCGTCGTCACCCCGCTGTTCAATTCTCCGGTGCTGGACGAGCGCACAGGCGGGCGCATCCTTCTCAAGCTGGAAAACCTGCAGCGCACCGGCTCCTTCAAGTTTCGCGGCGCGTTCAACCGGCTTTCCATGATCCCGCAGGCCGAACGCGGGCGCGGGGTGGTGGCGTGTTCCTCGGGCAATCATGCGCAGGGCGTGGCGGAAGCCGCGCGCCTTCTCGGCATGAAGGCGACCATCGTCATGCCGGTCGATGCGCCGGCCATGAAGGTGGAACGCACGGCGGCGAGCGGTGCTGAGATTGTGCGCTATGACCGCGAGAAGGACGACCGCGAGGCGATGGCGCTGGAGATCGTGGAGCGTACGGGTGCAACCTTCGTGCATCCTTACGACGATCCGGGCGTGATCGCGGGGCAGGGCACCTCCGGGCTTGAGATCGCCGAACAGGCGGAAGCCATGGGGCTTCAACCCGAGGCGATGCTGGTGTGCTGCAGCGGCGGCGGACTGACGGCAGGCGTCGCGCTGGGGCTGGAGGGCACCCTCCCCGAAGCCGCCGTCTACACGGTGGAACCGGCAGGCTTTGACGATTACGCCCGTTCGCTGAAGGCGGGCGAGCGGCTTTCCAACCCGACGAGCGGCGGCTCGGTCTGCGATGCGCTGATGGCGCCGACGCCCGGTGCGATCAATTTCGAGGTCAACAAGAGGCGCGGAACCCAAGGTCTGGTCGTGAGCGATGAAGAGGCGCTCGATGCGGTCGCCTTCGCGTTCCGCGATCTAAAGCTCGTGGTGGAGCCGGGCGGCGCGGTGGCGCTGGCCGCCGTCCTGAACGGCAGGATCGAGACGAAGGGCCGGACGATTGCTGTCATGATTTCCGGCGGCAATATCGATCTTTCCATGCTGGCGCGCGCTCTGGGCTAGAAGTGCGGGGCAGCTGACATGAAAGGGGCGCGCTGCGGCGCGCCCTTGGTATGGGCGTTGGGTTCGAATGTGCGGCCCATCCTTCGAGACGGCCCTTCGGGCCTCCTCAGGATGACGTTATCGTGTTGTCATATCGTGAGAAATCAACCGCACACAGACCGTCATCCTGAGGAGCGCTCGCAAGAGCGCGTCTCGAAGGATGGGCGACAGTCTCGGGATGAACCGGAACGGGCCGGTTGATCGGCCCTAGTTGAAGAGCGCCAGACGCTCGCCCGCGGACATGGCGCGCAAAGGATCGGCCTCGTCCGCCGTATCGTCTGTCGAAGCGGTCTGGTCCATGTCGAGGAAGGCGGCGTCGGCGTCGGCCTCAGCTTCTTCCGCCTCGTTCATGAAGCCTTCGGCCTCCTCTGCGGCATCGCCGGATTCTTCTGCGAGGGCGGCAACGGCACCCTCGTCGTCGTCAGCGGCGTCGAGAAGATCTTCCAGCACGGTCTGCGCGCCTTCCGGAGCCTCGGCCTCGGCGAGCAAAGCCTCGGTCTCGATGTCATCGAGGGCTGCGTCGTCCTTCGCCGTGTCGTCTTCGGCGGTGGCGGCGTCCGCGGCATCGTCGTCGCTGTCGATCTTGTCGAAGGAGATGCTGTCGAAATCGATTTCGCCGGTCTGCTCATCGATGGCCATGTCGGCGTCGGTGTCTTCCGGCTCAGCGTCTTCGGCAATTTCCTGCTCGATGGCGTCGAAGACGATCTCGTCGGGGTTGGCGGCCTCGGCCGCTTCCGCTTCCTCTAGCGTTTCCGCCTCGGGCTCTTCCACGTCAACTTCGATTGCGTCGAACTCGATTGCGTCGAACTCGATTTCCGCGATCTCGCTTTCCGTGCTTTCGGCGGCCTCGATCTCCGGCGCGGCCTGCGGCGCTGCCAGGGGATCGTCTTCGTCGTTCATGTAGTGGGCCTCGGTGTCCATCAACTCGTCGACGGTGGTCTGCTTGATGGCTTTGTCTTCGCTTTGCGGGCCATGCAGCATGTCGCGGTCGGGGCGATGGTCGTCCGGGTTGATCGGGCCGACATCGACGTTCATGTCTTTGGCGTCGACGCCCCAGATATCCATCATCTCGTTGATGCGGGATTCCAGATAACGCAGCACCTGCACGACCTTCTGCGTGCGCTGGCCGGTCAGGTCCTGGAAGGAGCAGGCCATGAAAATGTCGGTCGTATGCGCGTCGATGGCGTCGCAGGCTTCCTCATCCACGCCCTGTTCGCGAAGCGTCCAGGCGATCTCCTGAACGAGCTCGGCCTTTTGCAGGATGTCCTGCGTTGCGCCCTCGGTCTGGGTGACGATGGCGTCCAGTTCGCTGGAGGCCTCGGCGAAGCGGTCGCCATCGTTCGATTCGGCCTTGATCTGGGCAATCTCGCGCTTGGTGCGGGTGATCGCCTCGGCCATGTCGGCAAGGTCGAGCTGGATGCGCTCAAGCTTCGGACCCTTGCGCTCGCGCTTCATCAGGCCTTCGAGCTTGCCGATTGCGTCCAGCAGCATGTTGGTGTCGGCACTGCGGTTGCGGCGCGAATACTCGGCAAGGAACCAGCGGCCCCGCGTCGTCTCCATGACGGCGGATTCAATCGCGTCATAGTCTTCTTCGCGCAGAGCAGGGGTGCGGTTTAGTGCGGCCATGCTTTCTCGCCTTGGTTCAGTGCCTTGATTCAGGTCGCGACGTGCAAGATGCGCCCTTTCCCCGACGCAGCTCGCGAATTACTGTTTCCATTGTCTACCCCCGAATAGTTAACGTCAGTTTAGAAAGCATTCATGGCTCCCGTGTTCCCGGCTCCGTTGGCGCTCAAAAGGCGTGTCGGACTGCTTTTTGCCCTGCAATTTTTCGCACAGGGGCTGTTTCTTCCCTTCTTCGCGATCTTCCTTTCCGACAAGGGGATGAACGATGCGGAAATCGGCATCATTCTCGCCACGCCCATGGCGATCCGCATCGTTTCAGGCCCCGTCGTGGCGGCCATCGCGGACAAGCTGGGGCGGCGATCAGCTGCGATATCAATTATTTGCGCGCTGTCCGGCATCTGCTTTGCCGGTTTTCTGTTGGCCGACGGTTTCGTGCAGATCCTGACCGTGATGATCGCCATGGCCGTCACCAATGCCGCGATCATTCCGTTAAGTGACGCCTACGCGATGGATACGGTCCGTGCCGGACAGGGTGACTACGGACGCATGCGGCTGTGGGGATCGGTGTCCTTCATGATCGCCACGCTGGTTGGAGGCGCGGTTCTGGAGGCGACCTCATCCACGATTGTGCCGGTAACGATCACCATCTCGCTGCTGGCCTGTTCGGGCATGGCGATGCTGCTGCCGGAACTGACGCGGGAAACGCCGCTGGAGGCCGATGGCGGGATCGCGGCCGCGCCGCGGCTCAGGGAAATCGGCTTTCTGGTGGTGCTGCTGGCGGCGGCCCTCGTGCAGGGATCTCATGCGGCCTATTACGGCTTTGGCTCGCTCTATTGGCGCGGGCTCGGCATCGGCGAGACGATGATCGGCTTCTTCTGGGTCATCGGCGTGATGGTGGAGGTGGTGCTCTTCATGCTGTCCTCACGCCTCGGCATGCGCCTGCCGCCGCTTGCGATGATCGCCGTCGGCGCGCTGGCGGGCGTGGTGCGCTGGTCGCTGTTTCCGCTCGTTCATGAACCGGCGGCGGTGCTTGCCATGCAGTCGTTGCACGGGTTCACCTTCGGGGCGACGCATCTGGGGCTCGTCGGCTTCATCGCCGCGCGCATTCCCGCCCGCAGGGCCGCCACGGCGCAAGGGCTCGGCGGCACTTTCGTGGGGCTGGTGACCGCAGGCGGCACGCTTGCCAGCGGGCCGCTTTACGGGTTCGATCCGGCCTATGCCTTCTGGACGATGGGCGGGTGCTGCGCGCTGTCGCTGGTCCTGCTCGGGCTGATCGCCCCGCGCTTTGCCGCTGGCAAGGCGCGGGGGCATTTGTAGAAGGCCGGTGGGGGCGCTTCGCCGCAAGCAAGGCGCTGGGCGAGCTTTGAGCGCCTGAAAGGCCGATGGTCAATTATCCCTCGATGCCGCCCCATAGGGCCGCGTCGTGGCCGCGAATGATGCTGCCGTCATAGATCAGGCCGTGTTCGCGATCCTTGGCGAGAAGCAGCGGGGCGTCGAGATCGACGAAGGATGCCCTGGCGGTGAGGGCGAGCGCGGGCGCCATGGCGAGCGAGGTGCCGACCATGCAGCCGATCATCACCTCGTAGCCCAGTTCCAGCGCGCGCTTCTGCACGTCGATGGCCTCGGTCAGGCCGCCGGTCTTGTCGAGCTTGATGTTGACCGAGGTGTAACGGTCGCGCAGGCCCTCAAGGTCGGCGGAGGTGTGCAGGCTCTCATCGGCGCAAATCAGGATCGGGAAGTCGGCGTTGCGCAGGGCATCGTCCTTGCCCGCCGGCATGGGCTGCTCGATCAGCTTCACGTCGGCCTTTGAACAGGCGGCCACGTAGTCGGCGAGGTTTTCCGCCTCCCATGCCTCGTTGGCGTCCACAATCAGGGTGGAATCGGGGGCTGCCTCGCGCACGGCCGCGATGCGCTCCAGATCGCCTGCGCCGCCGAGCTTCACCTTCAGAAGCGGGCGGGCATGGGCCTTGTGGGCGTTTTCATACATCGCTTCCGGATCGCCGAGGCTGATCGTGTAGGCGGTGGTGACGGGTGGCGGGGGCGTCAGACCGGCGGCCTCAATGGCGGGAATGCCGGAGAGCTTGGCCTCAAGGTCCCACATCGCGCAGTCGACGGCGTTGCGCGCGGCGCCCGCCGGCATCGTGTTGCGCAGGGCTTCGCGGTCCATGCCTGCGGCGAGCCGGGCTTCCAGCGCCTGAATATCCGCCATCACGCCTTCGACGGTCTCGCCGTAGCGCGGATAGGGAACGCATTCGCCCTGTCCCTTGTGGCCGTCTTGTTCAAGTTCAACCGTGACGACGACGGCCTCGGTGCGCGAGCCGCGGGAGATCGTGAAGGCCTGGGCCAGGGGCCATGCTTGCCTGTGAATGGTCAGACGGCGTGTCATTTTGATCATAGCTTTCGGAAAAAGTCCGGGGAATCGGGTGTTTGCGTGCGGACATGGTATGGCAAACAGGTTAACCTTGGCACCCTGTTTTGCCTCGCGATCCTCGGAACCGGATGACCTATCAAAATACTTCGCCTGTACCGGCGATTTCATCCGAGCAGGCGGGAAGCACGGTGTTCCTGTCGCTCTCAGGTCCCTGGTTGCTGCCCCACGCAGCCGCCGCGGAGGCGCTTGTCCAAAGTATCCAATTGGAACAGCCGGGCGTCGTCGAGATCGACCTGTCGGCCGTGACCCATCTCGACACGGCGGGGGCGTGGCTCATCCACCGGTTGCGGGGCCATTGCGAATATGCGGGCGCACGGGTGCGCTTCAAAGGTCTGAACGAACGTTTCCGCGTGCTGCTCGACGAGGTGGAGGCGCACCATCCGCCCATGTGGAAGGCGAAGCGCCGCAAGCTTTCGCTCACGTGGCTGGCGGAGACAACCGGCCGTCAGATCGTGGAAGTCGGCAAGGATGCGGTCGCCGTCCTCCACATTCTCGGCACGCTTGGCGCGGTGATCGCGAACATCATCGTTCATCCGAGCAGGCTGAGGCTCGTCTCCGTCGCACACCAGTTCGACCGGGCGGGCATCGGGGCCATTCCCATCGTCTTGCTGATGAGCTTCCTGATCGGCGCGATCATCACCCAGCAGGGCGGGTTCTATCTGCGCCAGTTCGGAGCGGACCGCTATGCCGTCGATCTGGTGGGTGTGCTGGTGCTGCGCGAAATCGGCGTTCTGCTGACCGCAATCATGGTGGCAGGGCGTTCCGGCAGCGCCTTCACGGCGGAACTCGGTTCCATGAAGATGCAGGAGGAGATCGACGCGCTGCATGTCATCGGCATGCAGGTGACGGAAGTGCTCGTCCTACCGCGCATCGTGGCGCTCATGCTGGCGCTACCGATGCTCTCCTTCTTCGCGGACCTCGCCTCCATGGCGGGCGGTGCCCTCGTGTCGTGGACCTATCTCGGCATCAATCCGCAGAACTTCCTGCAATATCTGCGCGCCGCTATCGATTTTCAGACCCTGATGATCGGACTGGTCAAGGCGCCCTTCATGGCTCTGATCATCGGGCTGGTGGCCTGCGTGGAGGGACTGAAAGTCCGCGGCAGCGCGGAATCGCTCGGTCTTCACACGACGCTTTCGGTGGTGAAGGCGATCTTCATGGTGATCGTGATGGACGGGCTCTTCGCCATGTTCTTCGCGGCGATCGGGATCTGAGGGCCATGGAGAGCGCAGCGCAGATGAACCAGACGCCAGACGCGGCCAAGGGACGTGAAATCGTCCTGGAGGCGCGCGGGGTAACCGTCGGTTTTGGCGAGACCATCGTGCTGCGCGATCTCGATCTCGATGTCTATCGCGGCGAGATCCTGGGGTTTGTCGGCGCGTCGGGCACGGGCAAGTCTGTTCTGATGCGGGCGATCCTGGGGCTGACGCCGAAGCGGGCGGGGCAGATCTCGGTGCTGGGCACCGACATGGATCGGGCGTCCGATGAGGACCGCGCGCATGTGGAGCGCAACTGGGGGGTGCTGTTCCAGCAGGGCGCGCTGTTTTCATCGCTCACCGTGCGCCAGAACATCCAGGTGCCGATGCGCGAGCATCTCGATCTCAGCCAGCGGCTGATGGACGAACTGGCGTTGTTCAAGCTGGATCTGGTCGGTCTGTCGCGCGACGCTGCGGAGAAGTTTCCCTCCGAACTGTCGGGCGGCATGGTCAAGCGGGCAAGCCTTGCGCGCGCGCTCGCCATGGACCCGGAAATCGTGTTCCTCGATGAGCCGACCTCCGGGCTCGATCCGATAGGGGCTGCGGCCTTCGACGATCTGACGCGGAAACTGCGCGACACGCTTGGGTTGACCGTCTACATGGTCACCCATGATCTCGACAGCCTGCATTCGATCTGCGACCGCATTGCGGTTCTGGGCGAAAAGCGCGTTCTGGTAGAAGGTACCATCGAGGAAATGCTCGCCTTCGATCACCCGTGGGTGCAGGAATACTTCAATGGCGTGAGAGGCGCGCGCCGGGGGAAGAGATGACCGGTGGGGGTGGCAGGTGACGGTTGCCGATGAAATCATGATCCGCCGACAACCGCGCACGGTTGCGGCCGAGGGAGCTTAGGGGCATGGAAACGCGCGCGAACTACATCGCCATCGGATCGGTCGTCCTTGCGTCGATTGTCGCCGCTTTCATTTTCGCATGGTGGCTGGCAACGACCGGCGACGGCAATTCGCGCCGCACGCTGCGGGTGGTGTTTCCCGGGGCCGTGACCGGTCTTGAGGTCGGCGGCACGGTCTTCTTCAACGGCATTCGCGTGGGCGACGTGACGCGGCTGACCTTTGCGCAGGACGACCCGACGAAAGTGGTCGCCATCACCGCGATCAATCCCAACACGCCGCTTCGCGCAGACACAAAAGCCTCCCTGGGCTTCTCCGGCCTCACCGGCGTGGCCTATGTGGAACTGGTGGGCGGTTCGCGCGACAAGCCCGCGCTTTTCAGCGCGGAAGAAGATCCGGAACTCATCGCCGACCGGTCCGGCTTTCAGGATCTCATGGCAGGCGCAAGCGACGTGCTCGCCAAGGCGGACAAGTCGCTCACCTCCATCAACGATCTGATCGCGGCGAACCGGCCGACCATCGACAAGTCGGTCGAAAACGTCGGCCACTTCACCGATGCGCTTGCCGCCAATGCAGACGGCGTCAACGACTTCATGGCCAGCATTTCCGAAGCGACGAAAGCGTTCTCGAGCCTCTCCGGCAAGATGGAAGGACTGGTGACGCATGCGGAGGCGCTCATCGACGCGGTCGATCCCGATCAGGTCTCGCGCTTCGTCGACAACATGGCCAAGGCTTCCGACAAGCTGGACAGCGCGCTCAGCCAGGTGGATCAGGTGACCTCAGGCGCCCGGCAGGTGACGGACGAGCTGGCAGCCTTCACCAAGGGATTGAACGAAGAGCTTGCCAAGGTCAGCGATGTGATCTCCGCCGTCGACCGGGACAAGGTCGCGGCAATTGTCTCCAATGTGGAAGAGGTGACGAACAGGGTCACGGCGAAGCTCGACACGATGGACAAGCTGATCAGCGATGCGCAGGGGGCTGCAGCCAGCATCCGCAAGACCAGCGACGTGGTGGCGGGCAAGTCTGAAAAGATCGCGCTCTTCATGGATACCGCCAGCGATGTGACCGTGCAGTTGGGCGCGGTGGCCGATGAGGTGAAGCGAGTGGTCAATGATGCCGGCAAGGTGATCACCGCGGTCGAGCCGACCCGTGTGAGCGACATTCTCGCCTCCGTCGACAAGGTGACCAAAAGCATTGCCGGGCAGAGCGAAAACATCGAGGGTACGATTGCAGATGCGCGCGGCGCTTCCGCTGATCTGAAGGCATTTGCCTCCGATATTCGCGAGCGCCAGCCCGATATCGATCAGGTGATCTCGGATGCGAAATCCGTTTCCGGGAAGCTCGACGAGGCATCGACCAAGGTCAACGACATCCTCGTGAAGGTGGACGGATATGTGGAAGGCGACGGCGAGGGGCTGATCAAGGAGGCGACGGCGGCGGCAAAGTCCATCCGTATCGTGGCCGACACATTGGCGGACCGCGTCGGGCCGATTACCGCCGGGCTGGACCGCTTCTCCAACCGCGGCTTGCGCAACATGGAAACGCTGATCGAGCAGGCGCGGGTCACCCTGGTGGAGATCCGAAGGGTCTTTTCCAATTTCGACCAGAACCCGAGCCGTGTCCTTTATGGCGGCGAGGGCGTGCCGGTCTACGACGGGGACCGCAAGCGGCGTTGAAGGCGCTGGACAAGGCAGGTTTCACCCTGCAATGAGAGGCGGGCCGCCAGAGCGTATTTGGCGGTTGCTGCAACAGGCTGTAGATTTCCGGGCGGGTTTAGAGACTCGCTTTGAACGAGGCGCGCGATGGATGCGGGCTGGGGAGCTGGTGGCGTTATGGCGCTGAGAGGGAAAATCGCGGCTGCGACGCGACGCGGGGCGGCGCTGGTGCTGCTGGGCGCGGCGCTGGCAGGCTGTGCCGCGATCAGCGGCGGGCCGCCCCCGCGCGACATCTATACCCTTAGCGCGCCACGCGATTTCGGCACTTCGGCCAAGCGCAGCCGGGCCCAGATCCTCATTGCAGCACCCAAGGCGGTTTCTGCGCTCGATACGGATAATATCGCGGTCGTTTCCGATGGCATCGCCATCAGCTATTTCGGCGGAGCGGCGTGGAGCGACCGGGCTCCGCAGCTTTTGCAGCGCAAGATTATCGAATCATTTTGAAAATTCAGGTCGCGTGCGCGCCGTCGGCCAGCCCGGCGAAGGGCTGTTGATCGACTATCAGATTGCGACCGATCTTCGCGCCTTCGAACTGGCCGTGGATGGCGGGCGGGTGGCGCGGGTGGAGTTTTCCGCCAAGATCATTGATGACCGTAACGGGCGGGTGCGCGCCTCTCGCACCTTCCATGCGGTTTGCGCGCGCTTCCAGCGACAGCGTGGGCGACGCGGTGAGTGCGATGGACCGGGCGACGGACGAATGTCTCGTCGATCTCGTGAACTGGACGCTTGAGCGCATCTGACGGCGGCTCCGGCGGCGGGTTTCCCGGGACCTGTTGATTTTCCCAGATAGCTGACTTTCTCAGACAGAATGACGTGCATCGGCCTTTTGCAAGGGCAGAGTGTTTGCCGTTGCCAGGCCGGAACGCGGCATTCGGGCAAAAGAAAAGGGGCGCATCCTGCGATGCGCCCCTTTCTTGTTTCCGGTTACCCGTTCCGGCCTATTCGAGGCGGCCGGAGGCGTGGGCCAGCATGGTGTAGACCTTGCCCGTGTCGGAGGACATGTAGGTCTCGCTCAGCATGTTGTCCCGGTCGTTCTGGGAGACCTGCGCGAGAAGCGCCTCGAAATCCTCGATGTAACGGTCGACGGCGGAGCGGAACTCCGGGTCGCGATTGTACTTGGAGCGGATCTCGTCGAAGGTCTGCTGACCCTGCAGGGTGTAAAGGCGGCGCGTGAAGACGTTGCGCTCGCCCGCACGGTAGCGGTCCCACAGGTCGATGAAGGTCTCGTGGTCGATGGCGCGTGCGATGTCCATCGACAGCGAGTTCAGCGATTCAACCATGTGAAGCTGCGATCGCCCGCCATTGCCGTTGCCGTTGCCACGGTCGCGACGGGGCGTCGGTTCTGCTTCGCGTTCGTCCTCGGAGGCACGACGCAACAGGTCGGACACCCAGCCTTGCGACTGTACGGCGGCTGTCTGCCGCGGCTGTGCGGGTTGCTGCTGTGCGGGCCGCTGCTGGGCAGGACGCTGCTGGGCAGGACGGGCTTGCGGGGCACGCTGCTGAGGCTGCGCGGGTTGCTGAGGCGCAGGTTCCGCACGCCGGGGGCGCAGGTTCGGGGGCCTTCGGCTGCGCGGCCTGCGGTGCGTTGCGCTGCGGGGCGCGGGTCTGCGGTGCTGCGCGTGTCTGCGCGGGGGCCGGGGCCGGCGTCGGGGGCAGGAGCCGGGGGGTCGCGGCCTGAGCCTGACGGGCCTGCGGTATGGAGACGTCGAGCGTGTTGGACTGGCGCGAGACGATCTCGGACAGTTCGTTGAGCGCCCGGATCTGCTCGGAAACCACCTTGCGCATGGCGGCGGTGGATTCCTGCGTCTCTTCCGGCAGGTCGAGCACGCCGCGCTTCAGGTCGGCGCGGGTAGCTTCCAGTTCGCGCTGGACTTCGCGGGCAACGTCACGCAATGCGCGAGGTCGCTTCGTTGAAGCGCTCGGACGCCTCGCCGGACCGTGCGCCCGACCTCGGTCCATGAGCTGGCTCTGGGCGGAGCGAACGGCGTCGCGGGCCTTTTCGCCGTGGGCGGAAGCGGTCGCCTCGAGCGAGGTGAGCTGTTCGTGCAGCGTCTGGGTCGCGGTGTCCGCGGTGCGGCCGAGCAGGTTGACCACGGCGCGGGCCTTGTCGTCGGCGCTCGACAACGTTCCGGCGAGAAGCTGTGCGAAGTTCTGCATCAGCTTGTCGACGGCGTCGGTCTTGGTGACGAGGCTTTCCCGCCGCGTTCTCCATGGTGGACGCCTGATCGCTCACCGTCTGGAAACGGTGCGCTGCGTGTCGTCGAGGTGCCGGGCGGCGGAAGTGTTCGACAGGCTCTGCTTTTCGAAGCGGTCGGCCAGATCGGTGATGTCGGGTGAGCATTGCGCCGGAAACCGTGCGCAGCGCCGCCACCTGATCGCCGATGATTGCGGTCGACTCGTTGGTGTCGTTGACCGCGCGGTCCACCGCGGAGCGGAACTCGCCGGCGCGCTGGGTAAGCTTGGTCTCGATCTCGTTGAGGTTGTCCGCCCGCGTGGTTGAGCACCTCGTTGAGACCGGCGTTGGACTGGTTGAGACGGTCCAGAATGCCGGCGATCTCGGCCTGAACGCGGTCGTTCGTGGTGCCCAGAAGCGAGACGGCGTCGCGCGAGCGGGCCTCGATCGCATTGGCGATCTCCTCGCCGGTCGCGGTCATGGTGCGCGTCGTTTCCAGACCCTGACGGGCGATGGCTTCGGAAACGTCGCGGCCCTTGACGGTGATCGCGTCGAGGATGGCGGTGTGAACCTCGCCCATGCGACCGGTCAGGTCGTTGGAACGCTGCTCGATGGCGTTCAGAAGCTCGTTGCCGTCCGTGCCCCAGCAGGGTGGAAAGCTCTTCGGAACGCGCCGACAGGGCTTCATTGAAGCTGTGGGCCTGCGACTTGAGGGCGTCGGTCACGCTGCGGCCGCGGTCGGCCAGAACGCGGGTCGCCTCGCTGACGGCCATGGTGACGCGCTCGCGCAGCCCTTCGGCCTCACCGGAGACAAGCTGCTGAAGCTGCTGCGTGATGCCTTCCAGAATGATGCGGGCGTGTTCGCTTTCGGCGTTGAGCGAGCCGGAAACCTCGGCCACCGTGCGGGCCATGGTCTCGCGGACCTGCTCGCTTTCGCCCGACAGCGCGCCGCCAAGCTCGGCGAGCGTCGCGGTGTAGAGCGTGCGGGCCTTCTCGCTTTCTGCGTTCATGGACCGGCCTGCCTGTTCGACGGCCTGCAGGACCAGATCGCGCACGCGGCCGCTCTCGCCCTCCATGACGGAGGAGGCGCGGTTCATGGCCTCGGTGACCACGGTGCTTGCCTTCTCGCTCTCCTCGGCCAGCGAGCCGGTGATGGCGGAAAGGCGCTCGTTGAGGATGCGCTCGATCTCGCCGGCGCGTCCATCCAGCGTTTCGGCAACCTCGAACACCTTGGAGCCGAGCGAGACATTGATCTCGGCAATGCGCTCCGAAAGTGTTTCGGTGAGCTGCTGGGTCTGGCGGGAGAGCACCTGGCTCACCTCTTCCAGACGGCTGTTCAGCGCGTCGGTCATCTCGTTCTGGCCGACGACGAAGGCGCCTGCGATCTCGCGGGTGCGGGCGATCAGGGTTTCGCTGATCTGGCGGGCGCGGGTGTCGAGCACCTCGTCCACGCGCGTGATCGAGTTGGTCATGGTTTCGACAAGCTGATCGGAACGCTGGTCGATGTGGCTTGCAGCCCCGTCGATGCGTTCGCCCACGGTGTTGTCGAAGGCTTCCAGCTTCTCGCGCATGGTCTCGCCGATGGCCTGCGAGCGCTCGTCGAGCTGACGGGCGATCTCGTCGGTGCGGCGGTCGAGATCCGCGCCGGCCTCACCCACGCGCTGCTTGAGCACGTCGGAGACGATGGCGGTCTTCTCGTCGAAGGTGTCGGCGATGCGGTTGCCGCCGTCTTCCAGGCGTCTTCGTGATGCGCTCGGCACCGCCGTCCAGCGTTTCGCCGAGGCGGGACGTGCCGGTTTCCACGGTGTCGCTGATGCGGGTGGAGGTGTTGTCCATCGCCTCGGTGAGGCGCGTTGCGTTGGCGTCCAGCGTGGAGGCCAGGGCGTTGGTGCGGTTTTCCAGAGCCTCGTTGAGCGCACCTGCGCGATTGTCGAAGGTCACGTCGATGGAGAGCGCGCGGCTTTCCAGCGTGGCGTCCAGCGTTTCGGTGCGCTCTTCCAGGGCGCGGTCCATGGCCCCGATGCGACGCTCCAGCGCGCTGTTGATGGTGCCGGTGCGCTCTTCCAGCGTGGCGTCGATGATTTCGCGGTGCTGGTTGAGGCTGTCGGAGAGCGCCTGGCTGCGGGCGGCCAGCGCCTCGTCCATGGCGCCCAGATGACCTTCCAGAGTGGTGGAAAGCTCGCCGGTGCGGTTGCCGAAGGCCCCGACCAGTTCGCCGCCGCGCTCGTTGATGAGGTGGTCCAGTTCGCCCAGGCGGCTCGCGAGGCTGTCATGCAGCACGCGGGCACGCACGTCGATGGTTTCGGAAATCTGGCCGCCGATGGCGCCCAGTTCGTCGGTGATCGCCTCGCCGCGCGCGCTCATCAGGCGGGCAAGCTCGGTGCCGGTCTCCGACAGGCGCTGGCCCAGCTCGTAGGAGCGTTCGCCCAATGCTGCGCTGATCTCGGTGGTCGCGGAGGCGACGGTGGCGTCGAAATCCGCTGCATGGCTGGCGATAAGCTCGCCCATGGCCTCGCCGCGGGCGGCCAGGCGCTTGTCGAGCTCTTCGCCTTCCACGGTGATGGATTCGTGGATGCGCTCGCCGATCGAGCCCAGACGTTCGGCCAGATCGCCGCCCTTGACGGTGATCGTCTCGGTGAGGTGGCTTGCCGTGCTGTCGAGCTTGGCCGCGATCTCGCCGCCGCGCAGCGACAGGTCCACGACGATGGATTCGCCGGTGCCCTGAAGGATGTCGGCCACTTCGCTGGTGCGGCTGGTGATCGTGTCGATGACCTCCGCGCCCTTGGTCGCGATGTGGTCGGCGACTTCGCTGCCGTGATGGGTGATCGTGTCGATGACCGCTTCGCCGCTGGAGCGCATGCTGTCGTCGAGCGTGGTGACCTTCTCGTCGAGGCTCTCGATGAGGGTGCGGCCGGTGGTGTCGAGACGCGAGGTCAGCTCTTCGGAATGACGGGCAAACGCCTCGGTGATGGTCGAACCGGCAAGCGTCAGCGTGTCGTTCACTTCCGCAGAGCGCAGGCCGATGGTCTCCGACACGCTGTCGCCGGTCTCGTTGAGGAGACGGCTGATGGCGTTGCCGCGATCCATGAGCGTGGTCACGAGGCTGTCGGCGGTCTCCGACAGGCGCACGTTGATCTCGGTGCCGCGCTGGCTCAGGATTTCCGAAAGCTCGGAGGAGGAGTGCGTCAGGCGGCTGACGTAATCCTCGCCGCGTTCGGACAGGCTCTCCACCAGCGAACGACCGGCGGCGTCCAGCGAGGCGTTCATGTCCTCGATGCGCTCGTCGACGGTGCTGGTGAAGTTCAGGGTGCGCGAATCGAAGGTTTCCGTCAGGCGGGAATTGACCGCGCCCACGGTGCTGTCGATCTGCTCGACGGTGGCGGAAAGCTGCGTGGCGAGGCTCTCATGCGCGCCGGAAATGGAGGTACGCACACGGTCCGCATTCGCGGTGATGGCCTCGCGCTGGCTGACCAGATCGTCGATCAGTGCGCGGATCTTGAGTTCGTTGTCGTTGTAGGAACGCTCAAGCGAGGCGACCTCGTTGTGCACCAGCACCTCAAGCTCGCTGGCGCGTGCAATTGCGCGTTCGATGCCGTCGCCCATGGCGGCGACTTCGCGGCGGATGGCCTGACCGACATTCAGGACCGATTCCTTGGCGATGTCTTCCGGCTCGGCCAGACGCAGGGCAACCTCGGTCATGCCGTGGGCCACGATGCGCATTTCCTGCGCGCGCCGGATCATGATGGCGAGTACGAGGAAGAACAGGACCGGCAGGACAAGCGCGATGGCTGCCACGATCAGCGCGGGATGCTGGGTGATCTGGCTGAGCGAAGTCAGGCCGTCGATCTCGGTCCTGAGAGCGGACCAGACGATGCCGCCGCCGATGGCGAGCCAGCCGATGGAAAGCAGGAAGGCGATCCAGACCGGAGCCGTGGAGGGCTGGCGCTGGAGCGCGTAGATCAGGTTGCCGATCGAGCGGCGGTCGTCATTGGCCGGGCTCGGGCGCGCGGAACGGCTGCGACGTCCGCGGCGCGGCGCGCTGTGAGTTTCCTTTTCGCGCGCGTTCACCGCCGCCGCAATCGCATCGACGGCATCGCCGTCTGCGGCCTTTGCGCTGTCCCCGTTTTCGCTCTCAGCGGCTTCCGGCTTCTTGGATTCGCTCTCGCTCTCGAATTCGAGCTTCAGCGCCTCTTCGACGGCCGAAAGGGCCGCCTCTGCCGGATCCGTTGACTTTCGCGATTTACCCGCCATGTCAGATCGCCTCTGTCGGTACTCTGTACTTGCCGGCGACAGATTGCCGTTTGTCGCCGCCATATCCGATGGATCCGGCGACCGCCTTCGCCGAACACCATGCGCATGTGGTTTACCTGGATTGGCCGGAATGGACGTCGTCATGACGCTCCCCGGTCGGCCGAATCCCGCGCTCGCATGTTTCAGCACATGTCAAAGTACGGGTTCCCGTCCGGTGCCCCCGCCCTCTGCAAGCTCTCGCCGCTACCACACTGACCCTTAATAAGGCATTGTGGCGACAATAGCTTCTTTGCATACGACCGCCTCAGTATCGGTAATGACACAAACAGGGTAAATCGACAAGAAATCTTGGGGTGGCGAGGGGGCTTACAGGACCCGCAAGGGGCGAAAACGACGTTACGGCAATTGTTGAAAATGACGGTTTTTCCCGACCGTATTCCCCGTGCCTCAAATGGCCGTTCGGGGGGAGCCGGGACACCTCTTTCCCGGTCGCGGGCCTTGCGGGAAATGCGGTGCGGTCTCTCGCTGCATCCTGCATCCCGATTGCAGTTTCTGACCTGTCCGATCCCACAGGATGCGGTTTAACGCACTGTAATAATATATAAAATTTGAACGAATGAAGCTCCGCCGGGTTCGATCGGCGAGGGCGGAAATTTGCTTACTTGCAAGGGTTTGCGGCTGTCTCTTTCAGTGATTTCCACGAGCCGTCGGGGGGCGCGAACGGGGCATCGGAAAACTTTGCAGAATGCGAAGACTCCGGAAGTGTGAAGATGCGTTAACCAAAGATTCATTTTGTTGGCCCCGGCAGGGCTCCCCGACAGGAAAACGCCTTTCATTCTTAACGCGTTTTTTCCCGATGGCTGCGAAGCTGGCTGTGTTCTCGACCAGGACCGCTACGTCATTCGGGGGATTCCATGTCTGCAACAGGTGCTTCGAGCGATTCCGGCAAAAACGGCGTGCCGGTGGACCTTGCACATCTCGCCCGCCACACATTCGGCGACCGGGGTCTGCAGCAGGAGGTTCTTGCGCTGTTCGAAAACCAGTCGGCCATCTGGATGGAGAGGCTGAAGCGGGCGGGCGATGCCGGCGAGATGAGCGAGGCAGCCCATTCGCTCAAGGGGTCCGCCCGCGGGATCGGAGCCTGGCAGGTGGCCGAGCTTGCCGAGCGGCTGGAGGTCGACGGGAAGGCGACGGTCGGGCGTCTGTCCATGCTGGAGGGCGACAAGGTTCCCTCGCAGGCCGCCCGCGATCTGACCCGCGATCTGGAAGAAGCGCTGGGCGAGACCAACACCTTCATCAAGGCATTTCTGGAGGACAGCGGAAGCGCGGCCAAAGGAGGCGAAGACGGCGCGGATATGACCTTAGGTTGAAAATGGCCGTCTGACGGGACTGATCACTTGACTTGACTGGGCCGTTGAAGGGCTTATGTCGGGAGTACTTCCCACCTTCCACATTCAATAGGCCAGCGTAGCTTCATGCCCAAGATTACTTTCGTCAGCGCGGACGGCAGCGAGCGCAAGACCGTAGACGCCGCCGTCGGCACCACCGTCATGGAAAACGCCATCAAGAACATGGTTCCCGGCATCGAGGCTGAGTGCGGCGGCGCCTGCGCCTGCGCGACCTGTCATGTCTATGTCGATCCGGAGTGGGTCGAGGCGACCGGCTCTCCCGATCCGATGGAAGAAGACATGCTCGATTTCGCTTTCGAGCTTCGCCCGACCTCGCGTCTCTCCTGCCAGATCAAGGTCAGCGACGAGCTTGACGGGCTGGTGGTGCAGGTCCCCGAACGTCAGGCCTGACGGGCGAACGGATTTCAGCCGGCGACGTCATCGCCAGAATTTGCACGGGCCGCGGCATGGATGCCGGGGCCCGTTTTGCATCTGGCTGTAGCCGGGTTTTGGCTGGGCCGGTTCCGGTCGGGCCGGGCGTGTTTCAGACATTCAACAGCAAGTATTCGCGCTCCCACGAGGAAATGACCTTGTTGTAGAGCTGCCATTCGAGGTTCTTCACGTCCACATAGGCATCGACGAAGCGCGGACCGAGGACTTTCCTGAGCGGTTCGCATTCCTGCAATTCCGACAGGGCCTGATGGATGTGCCAGGGAAGCGAGACGCCGAGCGTGTGGGCGTCAACCTCGACCATCGGCTCCGGATCCCGCTTTTCCTCAAGGCCCAGAAGCCCGCAGGCCAGCGTTGCCGCCATGGCGAGATAGGGGTTGCTGTCGGCGCCGATGACCCGGTTTTCCACCCGCCGCGCGGCGGGCGGGGAATCCGGCACGCGCAGGCCGCAGGTGCGGTTGTCGCGTCCCCAGTGGACGTTGATGGGGGCGTCGGATTCCAGTCGGATGCGGCGGTAGGAATTCACGTTCGGGCAGAACAGCGACATGGCCGCGGGCACATAGTTCTGCAATCCGCCGATCAGGTGCAGCAGTTCCGGCGCGTCCGTGCCGGTCTCGTCCACGAGGATGTTGGTGCCGTCGGAACGCCGCACGATGGACTGGTGGATGTGGGTGGCGGAGCCCGGCATGTCCTGATGCGGCATGGCCATGAAGGTGGCGACCATGTCGTGACGGCGGGCGGCAAGGCGCGCGGTGCGCTTGAAGAGGAAGGTCTGGTCGGCCAGTTCGATCGGATCGCCGTGGCGGAAATTCATCTCAAGCTGCGCAGGGCCCGCCTCATGCGCCATCGTGGCGATCTCGATGCGGCTCATCTCGCAGTAGTCGTAGATCAGGTTCACCACGTGGTCGTAGTCGTTGGCATGTTCGATGCCATAGGCCTGATGGCCGGATTCCTTGCGCCCCGACAGGCCTGTCGGCACGGTCAGCGGCATGTCCGGGTCGTCGTTGCGGCCGGTCAGGTAGAATTCAAGCTCGGGCGCGACGATGGGCTTCAGGCCCTTTTCCGCGTAAAGATCCAGCACCCGGCGCAGCACTTGCCGGGGGGCGAAATCGACCGGGCTGCCGTCCATGAAGACGCAATCGCAGATGACCTGCGCGGTCGGTTCCTCGTACCAGGGTACGAGGCGCATGGTGGTGAGGTCGGGGATGGCGCGGATGTCGCGATCCAGCGGATTGACCACAATGCTCTCGTCCGCCGTGTCGCCGGTGACCGCCTGAAAGAACAGAAACTCCGGCAGGCGCAATCCGTCCTCGATGAGGCGGATGAAGTCCTCGCGCGGGATGATCTTGCCCCGCATGATGCCGTTCATGTCGGGGACGATGCATTCCACCTCGTCGATCCGTGCGGCGCGAAGCCAGCGCGTGGCCTCTTCCGGGGTTGAGGTAACTTCGGTCGCGAGGTCTTCGGCAATCATTTGCTGGGTTCCCGTTGTCAGGATGTCGTTCGGGCAATTGCCCGAACGATCCGGGAAACGAGGAAGCGCTGCACGGCGGTCGGCGTCAAGCGGAACGTTCGGGCAGGCAGTGGAAATGCAGCGATATCTGCATTGTTAACCACGAAGGCTGATTGTACATTCCTGTCATGGTTGTAAGAGCATGGCGGTTGTTGAGGGGCTGTACCGTATGCAGCAATGGCCATGCGCAGATATCGGTGGCGCATGTACACTTCCATTCTTGTTCCCGTTGATCCTGCAGAGAGCAATTTCGCCAATCCCGCGCTGAAGATGGCGGAACAATACGCCACGCAATACGGCTCGGTGCTGCGGCTGGTCTCTGTCATTTCGCCTGTGCGCGGCGTCATCACGGAAATGCTGGATGCGGATTTCGATGCGCGTATCGCCGACGACGCGCGCAAGCAGCTTGTCGAGATCGCCAACTCGCTCAATGTGCCGAAGGACCGGGTGAGCATTTCGGTGCGCGCAGGTGCGGTCTATCACGAGGTACTGGAGGAGGCCGCGGCCTTCAATGCCGACCTCATCATCATCGCCTCGCACGGCGACAGCTTCTCCAGCTACCTGCTCGGCTCCAATGCGGCCAAGGTCGTGCGCCATGCCGATTGTTCGGTGCTGGTGGTGCGCGGCGGCGTGGAAGACGAGGACTAGGGGCGGGCGATTTCTCTGTCCAAGTTCGCTAGCGAGCCAACGGCTTCTTCTCTTCAGTTCGCTAGCGCGCCAACTCTTTCATGGCCTCGTCGAGGCCCTCCAGCGTCAGCGGATACATCCGGTTTTCCATGATCTGGCGGATCATCTGGATGGATTCGGTGTAGCCCCAGTGGTTGTGCGGCACTGGATTGAGCCAGACGGCGCGGGAATAGAGATCGGTCACGCGGCGCAGCCAGGTTTCCCCGGACTCGGCGTTCCAGTGTTCCACCGCGCCGCCGGGATAGGCGATCTCGTAGGGGCTCATGGAGGCATCGCCCACGAAGATCACCTTGTAGTCGGCGGGGTAGGTGTGGAGCACGTCCCATGTCGGCGTGATCTCGCTGTGGCGGCGCTTGTTCGACTTCCACACGCCCTCATAGAGGCAGTTGTGGAAGTAGAAATGCTCCATGACCTTGAATTCCATCCGCGCGGCTGAAAACAGCTCCTCGCAGACGCGGATATGGTCGTCCATCGAGCCGCCGATATCGAAGAACAGCAGCACCTTGACCGCGTTGCGCCGTTCGGGCCGCATCTTCAGGTCGAGATAGCCGCGGTGGGCGGTGGCGCGGATGGTGTTGTCGAGGTCGAGTTCTTCGGCAGCCCCTGAGCGCGCGAAGCGGCGCAGGCGTTTCAGCGCGACCTTGATGTTGCGGGTACCCAGTTCCACCGTGTCGTCGAGATCGCGGAACTCGCGCTTGTCCCAGACCTTCACCGCGCGCCGGTGGCGGCTTTCCTTCTGGCCGATGCGGATGCCTTCCGGGTTGTAGCCATAGGCGCCGAAGGGCGAGGTTCCGGCGGTGCCGATCCACTTGTTGCCGCCCTGATGGCGGCCCTTCTGTTCCTCAAGACGCTGTTTCAGCGTCTCCATCAGTTTCTCCCAACCGCCCAGCGCTTCGATCTGGGCCTTTTCCTCTTCGCTGAGGTGCTTTTCGGCGAGCTTGCGCAGCCATTCCTCGGGGATCTCCGCCTCCACGGCCTCGCTCATCAGGTCGAGGCCCTTGAAGACGTTGCCGAAGACGCGGTCGAACTTGTCGAGGTTGGATTCGTCCTTCACCAGTGCCGCGCGCGCCAGATAATAGAAATCCTCCACCCGGCGTTGGGCCAGATCCGCCTTCAAGGCTTCCATGAGCAGCAGATATTCGCGAAGCGAGACCGGCAGACCGGCGGATTTCAGTTCCTGGAAGAAGTGGACGAACATGACTGATCCCTGTTGAGGGGACGACAGTCCCTCAAGAGCGTCCGTTAGGTCAAGTACGGCGGCCGAGCTATTTTGCCGGCGGCGGAGTCTCTCGTTCCTCCACCGTGTCGGCGGCGCTCTTGAGCCCCGATATGAAATCGGTAACGCGGGGTCCGCGTTCGCCGATGAAGGGCGAGGGGCGGCAGACGTCGATGGCCGCAGCGCCGATGCGGGCGGTCAGGAGCCCGTTGATCACGCCTTCGCCCAGACGCGCCGAGACGCGGGCGGCGAGGCCCTGACCGAGCACCTGCTGAAGGAGACTGTCGCCCGCCGCCATGCCGCCGGTCACCGCCAGATGGGCGAGGACGTGGCGCACGAGGCGGAATGCGCCGAGCGTGCCGGGGCGACCGCCGTAAAGCAGCGACAGGGCGCGGATCAGCCTCAGGTTCTCAACGGCGACGACGAGCAGATCGACCACGGCGCGTGGGCTGATGGCTGTGATGACGGACACGCGCTTTGAGGCGTTGGCGACCAGATGGCGCGCCCGGGCATCCAGCGGCTTCAGCAATTCGCGCTCGGTGAGGACCACGAGATCGCGCCCGTCGATGATCTCGTTGGTGAGCGATGAAAGGGCGGCGCGGCCGTGCGCGGTCTCGGGCCGCGGGGCATAGAGGCCCATCAGTTCGTTGAGGGCGGAGCGCGCCGTCTTGCTGTCGTCGGTGTCGGCGGCGGACTGGAACTGCGCGCGCAGCCGGTCGATCTGCCTGAGGCGCGAGAGGCCTGCGATCTCGCGGATCACGAGGGCCAGAACGGCGAGCACGGCGATGGCGGCGAAGGCGATGCCCGCCCAGCCGAGCCATTCGAACCGGTCGAAGAGATCGCGCACCAGCCGGTCCACCGCAAGGCCGATGCCGAGCGAGATCAGGCCGCCGAGCCCGATCGCCAGCCAGCGTCCCCAGCGGCGCGTGGGGCGCGGCGGAAGGGGGGCGGGCAGGTTCTCGTCGGACGGGAGCGGCTCGGGGATGATGCGCGCGGAGGTCTTTCGCGGGCGCGGGGCCTCGCTCGTCGCACCCTCGGTCGTGGCATCGTCGGGGGCGCGATCGTCCTCGATGATCTGGTCGCCGTCAATGCGGAAGGCGCGCGGGGCGCGGCGCGGAGGTTCTCCACTCATGCGAGCTTGTCTCCAACGAGAAATTGCAGGGCGCGGTCGAGGCGGATATGCGGCAGGGAGAGCGTCACGCCCTCCGCCGTGCGTTCCAGCCGGGGCGGGCGGAAGCGGATAAAGCGCAGATCCGGCCCGGCGGCGGGTGCGTTGCCCGTCTCGTAAATGGAAGCCGGATCGTCGGGCAGATCGCCGGGAAAGAGTGCGATCTCGCTTTCGCCGTCATAGGTGGCCTCGCCCAGCGTTTCGCCGGGAAGCGGCGTGCCGAGGATCGCGGGAAGCGTGACGCCGCCTTCCTTCAGCTTCGCCTCGCGGGTCGCGCGGATGGCGGCGATGGCCGCCACGTCGACCTTGGCGCCCTTGAATTTCGCGCGCTCCGCCGCCTTTTCCACCAGCTTCGACAGGATCGCCTCCAGCCGGTCGTGATCGGCGTGGTGGAGGTGATCGGCCTTGGTGGCGGCAAAGAGAATGCGGTCGATGCGGCGCACCAGAATGCTGGAAAGCCAGGAGTTCCGACCCGGCCGGAAGCATTGAAGAATGCCCGCAAGGGCGGCCTCCAGATCCTGAACCGCGGCGGGGCCTGCATTGAGGGCGGCAAGTGCATCGACCAGCACGATCTGCCGGTCGAGCCGGGCGAAGTGGTCGCGGAAGAAGGGGCGCACGACGTGCTTCTTGTAGGCCTCGAAGCGCCGCTCCATCATCGCGTGGAGGCTTTTGCGTGCCGTCGATTTGATGCCTTCCAGATCGAGAGGGCAGAAGGTGAGGGCGGGGGAGCCTTCCATGTCGCCGGGCATCAGGAAGCGGCCCGGGGGAAGCAGCGAGAGTGCATGCTCATCGGCCCGGCAGGCCGCCAGATAGGCGGTGAAGCGGGCGGCCAGATCGCGCGCGTCGTTCTCGTCCGCCTCCTTGGTGGGGTCCGTTGCGGCCAGCGCGTCGAGCCAGTCGGCGGCGAGCGCATTGCGGGCCGGGTCGCGGGCAAGCTCCAGCGCCTCGCGCGACCATGTCCGGAAATCCTTGTTGAGCAGCGGCAGGTCGAGCAACCATTCGCCGGGATAGTCCACGATATCGAGATGCAGTCTGCCGCGGCCCATCATGGTCTTGAGGAAGGTGGCGGATTCGTACTCGATTGACAGGCGCAGTTCGGAAACCTGCCGGGTGGAGCGCGGCCAGATGCGTTCATCCAGAAGCGTATCGATATGGCGCTCGTAATCGAAACGGGGAACGGCGTCGTTGGGCTGAGGCTGGAGGAAGGCGCGGGCCAGCCGTCCGCTTGCCGCGGCCTCAAACAGTGGCAGGCGTCCGCCGTGGATCAGGTTGTGAACGAGCGCGGTGATGAAGACGGTCTTGCCTGCGCGCGACAGGCCGGTCACGCCGAGGCGCAGGCTCGGGACGGTCAGCGCCTGCGCGCCGTCCACGAGGTTGTCGAAGGTGTTCAGAGCCTCATCGGTAATGCTGGACAGTCTGATCAAGGGCCTTGTCGCTCACGGGCAGGGAGGATGCGGCCGTCCGTTCAACAGGTCGGGCGCAGGAAGTTCGTGATCCAAGATGTAGGAACCCAAGGCCCTCACCGCAAACGCTTTTACCCGTCCGCCTCAATTCTGGCTGAGCGCAACCCCGTGTTCGGCCAGCATGGCTTCCAGTTCGCGCGGCTTGATGAAGGCGACGAGACGGCCGCTTCCCGGTTCCGGCGTGCTCGCCGTCGGCTCGTCGAAATCGATCACGGCAAGCGCCCCGGTGGGAAAGCCTTCGCGCAGGCGCTGCATGGCGCCGGGATCGCCGTCCGACACGAGAACGAGCGCGGTGTCGTGAATGGACGGGTTGTGGCCGATCACCATCAGCGTTTCCGCATCGCCGCCGTGGGCCGCGATCAGCGCACGGTAATCGTCATCATGGGTGTCATAGATTTCGCGCAGCAGCTCGATCTTCAGGTCGTGATGGAAGAAAGGCAGAATCGCGGCCAGCGTCTCGCGGGTGCGCATGGCGGAAGAACACAGGATGCGGTCGGGCAGCAGATCGTTGGCCTGCATGTACTGGCCCATCATGGGGGCGGCGCGCAGGCCGCGCTGGGCGAGCGGCCGGTCGAAATCGGTGAGCGACGTCTCGTTCCATGACGACTTTGCGTGGCGAAAGAGCAGCAGGCGGGACATGACCGGTCTCCGTCTCGGGGCGCGCCCTCATTTCATGAAGCGCAGCGTTTCCACCATGTCGTTATAGGCCGCTTCAACGGCCTTGTTGTCGGTTGGATAGGCGTAGTTCATCCAGAGGACAAGCCCGCGTTGTCCAATCGAGATAGGCCAGATTGTCTCGCGTCGCTGAAGGTTGCCGCTGCGCCCGACGACGAAGGTCAGTCCCTTCGCCGCAATCCCTGCCCCGGTCACCTGCGCAAATCCGATCTCGGAGAACCGGTCCCGGTAATCGCGGGTGGCGCGCAGCAGATAGTTCTGCTCCCAGATCTGCACCACGACATAGATTTCATCCGTGCGATAGGTGCAGCTCGCCAGCATGGTGGCGGTGGTGCCGGCGACCTCGAAACGCTCCAGCGCGCCGATACGGTCGGGGCAGGAAAGCCCCGAATAGTGCGTCAGCGCGCCGAAATCCTCCCTCCAGCCATTCACCGCGCGGGCCGGGGCCAGGCCCGCGGCGAGCGCGACGAGCGCCAGGCAGAGAAGGACCGGAAGGAAGTGCGCGCGACGCCCCATCGTTCAGCGCCCCTGACGACGGGCCATGAAGGCCAGTCGTTCGAACAGATGCACGTCCTGCTCGTTCTTCAGCAGGGCGCCGTGCAGCGGCGGGATCAGCTTGGAATTGTCGCGTTCCTTCAAGGTGGCCAGATCCACGTCCTCGTTCACCAGCAGCTTGATCCAGTCCAGAAGCTCCGAAGTGGACGGTTTCTTCTTCAGGCCCGGCACCTCGCGAACCTCGTAGAAGAGTTTCATCGCCTCGGTGAGAAGCATACTCTTCAGGCCCGGATAATGAACCTCCACGATATCGCGCATCGTCTCCTCGTCGGGAAACTTGATGTAGTGGAAGAAACAGCGGCGCAGGAAGGCGTCGGGCAGGTCCTTCTCGTTGTTGGAGGTGATGATCACCAGCGGGCGCTGCTCGGCGCGGACGGTCTCACCGGTCTCGTAGACGTGGAACTCCATCCGGTCCAGTTCGAGCAGCAGGTCGTTGGGAAATTCGATGTCGGCCTTGTCGATCTCGTCGATCAGCAGGACGGGGCGGCGTTCCGAGACGAAGGCCTCCCACAGCTTGCCGCGCTTGATGTAGTTGGCGATGTCATGGACGCGCTCGTCGCCGAGCTGGCTGTCGCGCAGGCGGGAGACGGCGTCATATTCGTAAAGGCCCTGCTGGGCCTTGGTCGTGGACTTCACGTGCCATTCGATCAGCGGTGCGTCGAGGGCTGCGGCGACTTCCTGCGCTAGGACCGTCTTGCCGGTGCCGGGCTCGCCCTTGACCAGAAGGGGACGCTCAAGGGCGATGGCGGCATTCACGGCGATCCTGAGGTCTTCGGTCGCGACGTAGTCGGCAGTGCCTTCAAAACGCATTCGTATGTCCTGCTGTTCGATGCTGAGGGTGAACCTTCGTCCGCCGCAGCGCCCCCGCGAGAAGGGGGCTTTCGTCCAATCCGGCGGCCGGTTCCGTTACGGAGGGCAGAGCATAGGATGCCGAAGGTGTCCTCGCCAAGCGGAAGCGGGCCGTTTGCAGTGCCAATCTTGCCTGTTGCCCGGCAAACTTTGCCCCGGGCGGCAATAAATTACCGGGTCGGGCTTCGGCTGCAAATCCCCTCAACACGACTAATACGTTGAAAAGGCTGGAGCCAGGCGCAGTTTTTTCAGTTTGGCACGGTGGTTGCCACAGGGAGGGGGAGTTTTTGTGTCCCTCGCTGATAAGCGACCACTCGTGAGGAGAAGTCGATGGGCATCTATGGCGCCATCAACGCGGCGATTTCGGGCCTGAGGTCTCAGTCCTATGCGCTGGAGAACATCTCCGGCAACATCGCCAATTCGCAGACCACCGGCTACAAGCGCCTCGATACCAGCTTCTCTGATCTGGTCGCCAGCGGCGGCAATGATCAGAGGACGCAGATCGCCGGTACGGTGATCTCCAACTCGCGCGCGACCAATGACATTGCCGGCGATATCCAGCGATCCGATATCGATACCTACATGGCCATCAACGGCGACGGCTATTTCGTGGTGCAGGAAAAGATTGGCGAAGCCGATGGGCGTCCGATCTTCTCAGAGTCTGACTCGAAAGTGGGTTTATGTTTTCAATGCCTTGCGTGTCTCCTGACGAGCAGGATCACACCCGCGACATATATCCATGTCTGCTCGGTCTGGACGGATCGCTCGAAGTCTTTGGAGAGCCTTCTTGCGCGCGAGAGCCATGCGAAGGTGCGTTCCACGACCCAGCGTCGCGGCAGCAGCTGGAAGCCTTTGACACCGGCAGGTCTCTGGACGATTTGGATTTTCCACGGCCCGCAGTCTTGCAGGTCTTTCAAAAGCTTCTTCCCGCGATAGACACGGTCCGCGAAGATGTGACTGAGCTTTGGAAAGCGCTTGCGAAGCCGGTGCAGCAACGGCACCGCTCCGTGGACGTCCTGAATGTTGGCCGGATGCACCATCACATCCAGCAGCATGCCTTGCGTGTCGGTGACGATATGCCGTTTGCGGCCCTTGATCCGCTTGGCCGGGTCCAGCCCGCGCGGCCCGCCGCTCTCGGTGGTCGGGGCGCTCTGACTGTCGATAATGCCTGCCGAGGGGTGGGATCTGCGGGCCTGCGCACGGCGCTCCACGGCAACGAGCTGGCGATTGATCGAGCCCCATAACCCTGTGTCGCGCCACATGTAGAAGTAGCGCTGCACCGTGGATCGGGGCGGAAAGTCGTGGGGCAGCAGGCGCCACGGACAACCGGCACGCGCCAGATAGAAGATCGCGTTGACGACCGCACGAAGCGAAGTCGTGCGGGGTCGGCCGAGGCCGCTGGGTGCCGGCAGATAGGGCGCAAGAACCTGCCATTCCTCGTCACTCAGATCACTTGCATAGCCCGGACCGCGGCGCTCATATTGTCGCCGAGTGGTTTCAGTCCACATTTTGTGCCTCCTGTCAGTTCTTTTCAAAACAACGGAATCACAAACGACTGAAATCACTCAACTCATTTCGGGCCAGACACTCAGGATCCAATGTCTATACCCGCCGCGGCGATTTCGAGATCGACGAGGACGGCTATCTGGTCAACGGGGCCGGCTATTATCTGTTCGCCAATCCGATCGACGAGGCGACGGGCAACGTGTCCGGCACCGTTCCGGAGCTGGTTCAGATCTCCAACGATTTCCTGGCCGCCCGTCAGACGACCGAAATTGAGTATCGCGCCAACCTTCCGACTTATCCGATCACGGCGAAGTCCGATGCGACGGTGGCGGGTTCAGAGCTTCTGGACAGTTCGATCACGCCGGGCAACGACATTGTCGCCGCGGATGAGACTGCGTTCCTGCGCTCGTCGCTGGCAGGTGAAGCCATCACCATCTACGACGAGAACGGCTCGCCGGTGAACGTGCAGATCCGCTGGGCGAAATCGCAGAACGCGGATGCGTCCGTTCCGCAGGACGCGCAGTGGGAGATGTATTATCTCACCGATGCGGACGCCACCGGTGCCAATCCGATCTGGGCCCATGCGGGGCAGTTCGAATTCGACGGCTCCGGCGCGCTGACATCCCCGGGCGGCACCAACATCACGCTGAGCAACCTGACGGTGGACGGCAACAATGTGGGCAACGTGCTCTTCACCTTCGGCTCCGACGGCCTCACCCAGTATGCCGATCCCAACGGTTCGGCAAAGGTGAAGACGCTGACACAGGACGGCTATGCGTCGGGCGAGCAGGCCGGTGTGAAGATCAGCTCCAACGGGCGCATCGTGGCTTCCTACAACAACGGCCAGACCCGCGATCTTTATGAAATCCCGATCGCGTCGTTCGCCGCGGACAGCCGTCTTGAACGCCTCGACGGCGGTGCGTTCGCCCAGACGACGGACTCCGGCGAGCCGCTGTTCAGCGCCACCGGCACCATCAAGGGCAATGCACTTGAAGCCTCCAACACCGATATCGCCGACGAGTTCTCCAAGCTGATCATCACGCAGCAGGCCTATTCGGCGAACACCCGCATCGTCACCTCGGGTGATGAAATGCTCCAGGAAGCCCTGAACATGGTCCGCTAAGGCGGGCATGTGAGCCGCCGATCCAGAAGGGATCGGCGGCGTTAGAAACCCTTTTCGCCAGGATGGTCGTGCCATGGGTCTGAGTTCGGCGCTAAACACCGCTCTCTACGGTCTCAAATTCAACCAGAGTCAACTTGATCTCACCGCGGCAAATATCGCCAGCGCGGACACGGTTGGTTACACCAAGAAGAGCATTCAGGCTTCGGTCGATTACGGAAGCAACGGGCAGGTCATCGGTGTCGTATCCGATCAGATCACCCGCTCCATCGACGAGAATGTCCAGCGGCAATACCGCGCCAGCGCTGCCGACATGTCCTATCTGGACCTTATGACGTCCTATTCGGCGCGCGTCGACGAACTCATCGGTTCGCTTGAGGATCCGGGCTCGCTCAGCGAGGTCATGGCCAATTTCGTGTCCGATCTGTCGGCGCTTACCACGTCGCCTGAGGATTACACCGTTCGCCTGCAGGTGATGCAGAGCGCGCAGGCGGTCGCCACCGAGCTGAACAGCGCGACCACCGCCGTTCAGCAGATGCGGCAGGAAACGGAAAACCAGATCGGCGACACGGTCCAGCGCGTCAACGAACTGATCGGTGCGGTCTCCGATATCAATCAGGAGATCGTGACGCAGAAGTCGGGAAGCCAGTCCACCGCCGATCTGGAAGACCAGCGCGACCGGTATCTGGACGAACTGTCCGGCCTGATCGACATAACCGTTCGCGACGATCCCAACGGCGCGGTGCGGCTTTACACGACCGGCGGAATGTCGCTGCTGGATGTCTATCCGTCCGAACTGCGTTTCGACGGGCGGGCGACCATTTCCGCAGAGGCGCAGTGGAACGAGGATCCTGCGCTTAGCAAGACCGGTACGATCACGCTGGTGACGCCGGGTGGCTCCACCATCGACATGATCGCCGACATGGGCATCAACTCCGGACGTCTCGGCGCGCTGGTCGATATGCGCGACGATTACCTGGTGGAGGTTCAGGATCAGCTCGACGAGGTTGCCAGCCAGATGTCGCTGGCGCTGTCGAGCTATGAGGTCGAGGGCACGGATGCGGGCGCGACGGCGCCGCAGAAGGGGCTGGACCTCGACATGGCGGACCTGCAAAAGGGCAACAAGGTCACGCTCACCTACACGGATGCCGGGTCCGGCGAGGAGCAGACGGTCACCTTCATCCGGGTGGATGACGCGACCCAGCTTCCGCTCGGCAACGATGCGACGGCCGATCCGAACGATACCGTCTACGGCATCGATTTTTCCGGTGGCTACGCCTCTGCCGCAACGCAGATGCAGACCGCCCTTGCCGGCACCGGCTTCACCGTTTCCGATGCCGGGTCGGTGTTCAGCTTCGTGGATGACGGCGGGACGAATTCCACCGTCACCGGGCTCTCCGGCACCTTCACCGCCACCAGCCTGACAGATGAAGGCACGTCGGCCTTGCCCTTCTTCACCGATGGATTGGGGGGCGAGCTTTACACCGGGGCGATGGAAGGCCGGGACCAGAAAATCGGCTATGCGGGGCGGATCTCGATCAACCCGGATCTGGTGGCCGATATTTCGCGCCTCGTGGTCTTCGATACGGGGACGCTGACGGAATCGGGCGATCCGACGCGTGCGCTGGCGATGCTGAATTCGCTCACCCAGACCTCCTTCGATTATGACAGCAAGGCTGGTATCGGCAGCGATACCGCGCCTTTCAACGGCACGGTTATCGACTATCTCTCGGAGATGGTTTCGCGCCAGTCCGCCAAGTCCTCGAACCTGGAAAGCGCAAGTGCAGGCCAGGAGGTCGTCACCAATAATCTCAAGAACCGGCTGGACGACTCCTCTGCCGTCAACATGGACGAGGAACTGGCCCGGCTGATCCAGTTGCAGAACGCCTACACCTCCAACGCGCGGGTGATGACGGTGGTTCGCGAACTGTTCGATGTTCTGATGAACGCGTGAGGTCGGTCATGGCAGTCAATACCGTCTTCTTCAAGAATTCCTCGCTGATCGATCAGCTCACCCAGATGCGGTCGACCTTCGATGATCTGCAGCGCCAGCTGGCCACGCAGAAGAATTCCACCACCTATTCCGGGCTCGGGCAGTATCGCAGCCTCGACCTGTCGCTGAAGCAGCGCGTCAACGAGGTCGGCGCCTACCAGCAGACGGTTTCCTTTGTCGATCTGCGCCTGAACGTGATCGACCAGACGGTCGGTCGGATGGACGAGATCCGCTCCGAATCCCGCACGGCGATCGACCCCAACAATTTCGTCCAGCAAGCGGACGGGTCCACCAACAGCCAGACCTCGGCCAAGGTGTCGATGGTGGAGTTGCTGAGCCTGCTCAACAGCGACGTGGCCGGTCGCCATCTCTATTCCGGCGCCAAGGTCGATACCGCTCCGGTGGTCGATATGGACCTCATCATGGACGGCGATCTGACCCATGCCGGGCTGAAGCAGGTCACGAACGAATATGTGCAGGCGGATGCGGGTGTGCTCAACAACGGCCGTCTGACCAACACGCTTGCGGGCACCGCCGTGACGCTTGCCGAAGACGGTACGCATGATTTCGGCTTCAAAGTTGCAGGCGCGACGTCGGACCTGTCGAATGTCGCCACGACCCACACGGCCGGGCCGCCCGCCAGCGAGGAAATCGATTTCACCGGTCAGCCGGAGGCGGGCGAGACGATCAAGATCTATCTCGACATGCCCGACGGCACGCAGACGACCATCGAGCTGAAAGCCAGCGACGAGCCCGGCTTGAACAACGGCTTCGAGATCGGTGCGACGCCGGCCGATACGGCGGCGAACTTCCAGACCGCGCTCAACGAGGCCCTGGGCGAGAAGGCGTCCAGCGAGCTGAAGGCCGCGTCCAGCTACAGGGCGTCAGAGGCGTTCTTCAGCACCTATCAGGGGCAGGCGGTGGCGCGTGTCGATGGTCCGCCCTATAACACCGCCGTTGCCACGCGTGACGGCAGTGCGGACACGGTGGCGTGGTATGTGGGCGATCAGACGGTCGCGGATCCGCGCGGCGGGTCCAGCGCCGTGATCGACGACAATTTCACGGTCAATTACGGCGCGCGCGCCAATGAGGACGGCATCCGCGAGGTGGTGCAGTCCATCGCGGCCTTCGTGGTGGCCGATTTCTCCGGCGAGAGCGAGGAGGATCACGCCTTCTATTCCGCGATGGCGGAGCGCTCGCGTTCACCTTTGCAGAACGCCGAGGGAAAGACCTCCGGCATTCAGAAGATCCAGATGGAAATGGCGACGACCCATCTCGCCGTGCAGCGCGTGGATGACCGGCACACGACGACGGCGAACTCGCTGCAGACTTCGGTGGACGAGATCGAGGGCATCGATGCCAACGAGATTGCCGCGCAGGTCTTGCAGCTACAGAATATGATGGATCTCAGCTACCAGACCACGTCGATCCTCTACCAGCTCTCGCTGGCCAATTATCTTTAGGCGATGAATTCGGGCCGGAAGGCGTCGCAATGGGGTTGGAGAAGGGCGCAAGCGAGGCTTGCGCCCTTTTTGCGTTGTACGGCCTTACGCGCTGAGAGGGGCTAAGAAGAGGGCTGAAACGACAAAACGCGCACCATGGGGCGCGCGTTTTTGCAGATGTTCGATCCTGGATGCGTCCGACGCGTGACAAGCCGCGGATCAGCCGCGGCCGCGCAGACCTTCCGCAATGTTGCGGTTGATGGAAATCAGAGACGCAATGCGCTGCGCGTTCGGCTCGCGCATCACTTCCAGCGTCCGGTTCAAGATGAACACACCCAGATTGGTGATGTTCGTCTTGATCTGGTCGGGAAGCGGGTTCTCGGATTCACTGACGGCCGCCAGAAGATAGGTCCATAGCCGACGGTTGTAGGTGAGCTGCTCTGTAAGATCAGCCGGGGTCATTTCTTCCCAGTGGTCCACAATGTTTTGCAACTTTCCCGCGGCTTTCATTAACAGCGTGGCTTCAAGATCGCGAGGGTTGACCCCCGTCTGACTCATTTTCTGGTAGGCCGCTGCTGCCTGATTGTACATGCCCGATCAGCTCCTGCTCGTAATCTATCAGTGCTCTCGCCTCTTTAAGAGCATGATACAATGCACCGGTTAAGATCTTGTTATTAATGCGGTCGATTATTTGGAAAGTGCTAGGCGCTGCATCAAGGATATCTTTTACAAGGTCAAAATATATTTTTTGATGCGGCCCGGATTCTCCATCGAGGTACATCAGCTGCACGATCAGATAGATGCGCTTTGCCGGGGTGTCCGCAGTTTCCTTGGTGAGGATATCCTTCTCACGCAGAATGGGCGCTTCACCGGAAATGAACAAGCGAGTCCGATGGTCTCCATTCGTGATTACGCTGGAGCCCAGTATGAACTTTTCGCCGGGTTTTAGCTCGATTTTTAGCGCCATGACGAAGAGTTTCGCCTGCTTTGGTTGAAGGATCTTTACCGGATGTGCCGACTGTGAACAGGTGGCGACAATACCGCCACCTTGGCACGTTCTCCGGTCTTACGCCAGACGATGATCTAGAACAGGCTGAGCGGGGCCTGATCGGCCTGGGAGGCCAGCGACAGGGCCGTCGTGGACAGCTGCTGACGGGTCTGAAGGGCCAGCATGTTCGCCGCTTCCTCGTTGCCGTCGGCCAGCACGAGGTTGTCCGCGCCGGTCTCAAGCGTGTTCATCATCATCTTGGTGAATTCGGTACGGTTCTCCACGATCGACAGGTTCGAGCCGAATGTGGACGCCTGTGAACGCACCGTGTTCAGGGCGTCCTTCACGGTAGCCAGCAGGCTGTCGATGTTCGTATCCAGATCCAGATCGACCGCTTCCAGATCGCTCAGGCCGAGATAACCGGAATTGATGGTCTCGCCGTCCTTGGTCTGGATGTTGATCGTGGATGTGCCCGTCTCGTTGAAAGTCAGCTTCAGGTTATCGCCCCGCAACAGGTTGATACCATTATAGGAACTGTCGTCCGACAGCTTGTCGAGCTGGTCGCGAAGTTCGTTGAACTGCTCTGCGAGATCGGCGCGGACGGTGTTGCCTTCCACCAGGGTGGTGGAGGTGGAGCCGTCTGCGACGCCGCTTGCTGTCGTTCCGGTTACGGTCAGATCCTGCGTCGACTGGTTCTCGATACGCAGCTTTCCGTCATCGTTGGAAGCGCGGATCTTGTCCGACAGGGCGGGATCCGCCGCGATCTCGTTAACGAGCTGGGCGACGCTCTTCGCCTCGACATTGGTGACCGAGTCCACCGCGCCGCCGAGGCCGGATCCGCCCGCTATCCCGGCTTCTGCAAGGTTGGAAACCGTGATGGCCGCCGTGGAACTGCTGGACGCGGTATCGGAAGTGAACACGAGTTCACCACCGCTGGTGCTTGCGGTGATGCCAAGGCTTTCAGCATCAAACAGAGTGTTCAGCGCGCCGGCGATTTCGTCCGCGGTGACCGCTTCCTCGTCAGCCACAGAGAAAGTAACCGCGGTGCCGCCGTCCAGCGTCAGCGACAGCGTGTTGCTTCCCGCGCCAGTTACCGCACTGATGGCGACGGACTGAGCAGGGCCGCCGTCGATGGCGATGTCAAAGTCCACGGTGCCGGCGTTGGCGTCACTTGCGGCGCTATCGAAGTTGATTGCGCTGAAGCCGGAGCCGGTGGCGACGCCCTGTGCGACCGTCAGATCGACATCGACCGGCGTCGTGCCGATCGCGCCGTCGGAAAAGGACAACATTTCCGTGCCTGTGGGCGTATCGCCGACGTCGACCGTGTAGGCGTTGGTGAAGTAGGTCTTGTCCTGGCGGGCCTGACGAAGCGTGGACTGCATCGATTCCAGCGTGTTCGTGATGGCGGTCAGGCCGTTGTCGGCCGCCTCAAGCGTCTTCACACCGTTGGTCATGGAGTCCATCAGCTGCGAAAGATCGTTCGCACGGGACTGGAGCGATGACGATGTGAAGAAGTTCGTCGGATTATCGAGTGCCGAGTTGACCTTCTTGCCCGTGGCGAGACGGTTCTGGGTCGTCGCCATCAGGTCTGCAGTGTTTTGCAGAGAGAGGAGGTTCTGCCGCACGCCGGAGGAGAGAGTAATGTCAGACACGATCGCCATCCAATCCTGAAAACGCAGGAGTTCGTTAAGATTAATTAACGGATGGCATCGAAATGGTTAATGCTTTGTAAACAATCTCCCGTTTGAGGTGTTTTCCCACGCCATATACGTAAAAAAATGTCTAATCAGGCGCGAAAAATGCGCAATTGTCCGGAGAAATCGCGCGGCAGGGTAAACGGTTTATGACCGCCGCTCCGTGGTGACGGCTGCGGTGATTTGGTCGTGCGGGTGCCTTGAGGCGGCTCGCGTTCCGTTCTTCGATGTGGGAGATCGGGATGAGGGCGCGCAAGGATCGCGTTACGTGAACCGCAGCGCAAAGGAAAACGGCGGAGCCGATGAGGCCCCGCCGTTCGTGATCGTTTCGCGATGTCGCGTTTGTCTTAGAACAGACGCAGCGGCGCCTGGTCGGCCTGCGAGGCCAGCGACAGGGCGGTGGAGGAGAGCTGCTGCCGGGTCTGCAGAGCCAGCATGTTCGCTGCTTCCTCGTTACCGTCCGCCAGCACCAGGTTATCGGCACCGGTCTCGAGCGTGTTGATCATCGAGGTCGTGAAGTCCTGACGATTTTCCACGATGGAGAGGTTGGAGCCGAAGGCCGACGACTGCGAACGAACCGTGTTGATCGCGTCCTTCACGTCGGTCAGCAGCGAGTCGATGTTGGTGTCGCTGTCCAGATCGACGGCTTCGATATCGGACAGGCCGAGGGTACCGGCGTTGATGGTCTCGCCGTCCTTGGTCTGGATGTCGATGGTCGAAGTGCCGGTTTCGTTGAAGGTGATCTTCAGGTTGTCGCCACGCAGCAGGTTGATGCCGTTGAAGGAGGCATCGTCCGACAGCTTGTCGAGCTGATCGCGCAGTTCGTTGAACTGGTCGGCGAAGTCGGAACGGACCGAGTTGCCGTCAATCGTGCCGGAACCCGAACCGCCGTCAAGCGTGCCGGTGCTTGCAGTCACACCGTCCACCGTCAGATCCTGCGTGGACTGGTTCTCGAGGCGCAGTTTGCCGTTGTCGTTCGAGGCACGCACGGAGCCTGTCAGCGACGAGTTGGAGTTGATCTCGGAAACCAGAGTGTCCACGGACTTGGCTGCAACGTTCGTCAGGCTTTCCGCACCGCCGCCGAGGCCGGAATCACTGGAGCCAGCCAGGGTTTCGGCAACGTTGGAGACGGCAACGGAGGCCGTATCGCCGGACGAAGCAGTGTCAGCCGTCAGAACCAGTTCACCGCCGCTCGTGCTTGCGGTGATGCCAAGGCTTTCCGCATCGAAGAGAGCGTTCACTGCATCGGAGAGTTCGTCAACAGTAACCGCTTCCACGTCGGCGACGTCGAACGTCACGGCAGAGCCGCCATCCAGCGTCAGGGACAGGGTGTCCGCGTCGGAGGCGCTGATGGCGACGGACTGGGCCGTGGCGCCATCGAGAGAGACGTCGAAGTCCAGCGTGCCGGCATAGGAGTCGTCGGCGGCGCTGTCGAAGTCGAGCGCGGCAAAGCCGGAGCCGGTGAAAGTGCCGGTGGCTTCAGTCAGGTTGATATCGACTGGCGTGTCGCCGACCGCTCCACCCGAGAGGGAAAGCTCTTCGGTGCCAGCCGGGGTAGCGCCCGGATCAACCGTGTAGGAGGTCGTCTCGAAGGACTTGTCCTGACGGGCCTGACGCAGCGTGGACTGCATCGATTCAAGCGTGTTGGTGATCGAGGTCAGACCGTTATCCGCAGCTTCCAGAGTCTTGATGCCGTTGGACATGGAATCCATCAGGCTATCAAGGTCGCCAGCGCGAGACTGGAGTGAGGAGGAAGTGAAGAAGTTGGTCGGATTGTCGAGAGCCGAGTTCACCTTCTTGCCGGTGGCAAGGCGGTTCTGGGTCGTTGCCATCAGGTCCGCAGTGTTCTGCAGGGAGAGCAGGTTCTGACGGACGCCAGCGGAGAGAGTGATATCAGACATTGTCATTCCTTTCTTGGAATATATACGCCCCCTTTTCTGGGGTGGATTTAACCTCGCTAGGAATTCCTAACATAGAATTAATACTTACAATCCGCGTCCGGCTGCGCAGATGGCGATGTATTACTTATGTATTAACAGGTGGCGTTGCTGTTTCCGCGTTTCGCATCCTGCAATGGCGAGGAATCGCGGGAACCCGGTCGTTTGGCTTGTTTCATGGGCAATAATGCCGAGGGTATGACGCCCGGATCCAAGGGGGTGGATGCCTGCGACAAAAAAGACCGTTCGCGCATGGCTCAGCGTGCCTTCACCGTCTCGGGCGAAGGGGAATTTGGGCGGGAAGGCCGTGATGGGGGAGGCGAATTCGTCAGAAAAGTGCGCGGCAAAAAGAAAACGGCGGAGCCGATGTGGCCCCGCCGTTCGTGATCGTTTCGCGATGTCGCGTTCGTCTTAGAACAGACGCAGCGGCGCCTGATCGGCCTGCGAGGCCAGCGACAGGGCGGTGGAGGAGAGCTGCTGCCGGGTCTGCAGAGCCAGCATGTTCGCTGCTTCCTCGTTGCCGTCGGCCAGCACCAGATTGTCGGCACCGGTCTCAAGCGTATTGATCATTGCGGTCGTGAAATCCTGACGGTTTTCCACGATCGAGAGGTTGGAACCGAAAGCCGACGACTGCGAACGAACCGTGTTGATCGCGTCCTTCACACCGGTCAGCAACGTGTCGATATTGGTGTCGCTGTCCAGATCGGCGGCTTCGATGTCGGACAGGCCGAGGGTACCGGCGTTGATCGTCTCGCCGTCCTTGGTCTGGATGTCGATGGTCGAAGTGCCGGTCTCGTTGAAGGTGATCTTCAGGTTGTCGCCACGCAGCAGGTTGATGCCGTTGAAGGAGGCATCGTCCGACAGCTTGTCGAGCTGATCGCGTAGTTCGTTGAACTGATCGGCGAAGTCGGAACGAACCGAGTTGCCGTCAATCGTGCCCGAACCCGCACCGCCGTCAAGCGTGCCGGTGCTGGCAACCACACCATCGACCGTCAGGTCCTGCGTGGACTGGTTTTCGATACGCAGCTTGCCGTTGTCGTTGGAAGCACGGACGGAGTCCGTCAGCGACGAGTTGGCGTTGATCTCGGAAACCAGAGTGTCCACGGACTTGGCTGCGACGTTCGTCAGGCTTTCCGCACCGGCAGCGAGGCCGGAGTCGCTGGCGCCAGCCAGGGTTTCGGCAACGTTGGAGACGGCAACGGAGGCCGTATCGCCGGACGTCGCGGTGTCAGCCGTCAGGACCAGTTCGCCACCGCTCGTGCTTGCCGTGATGCCCAGGCCTTCTGCGTCGAAGAGAGCGTTCACTGCATTGGAGAGTTCGTCAGCAGTAACCGCTTCCACATCGGCGACGTCGAACGTCACGGCAGAGCCGCCATCCAGCGTCAGGGACAGGGTGTCCGCGTCGGAGGCGGTGATGGCGACGGACTGGGCCGTACCACCATCGAGAGAGACGTCGAAGTCCAGCGTGCCGGCATAAGAGTCGTCGGCGGCGCTGTCGAAGTCGAGAGCGGCAAAGCCGGAGCCGGTGAAGGTGCCGGTGGCTTCAGTCAGGTTGATATCGACCGCCGTGGTTCCAACGGAACCGCCGGAAAGCGACAGGGTCTCGGTGCCGTCCGGGGTCGTGCCCAGATCAACCGAGTAGGAGGCCGTCTCAAAGGACTTGTCCTGACGCGCCTGACGAAGCGTGGACTGCATCGATTCAAGCGTGTTGGTGATCGAGGTCAGACCGTTATCCGCAGCTTCCAGGGTCTTGATGCCGTTGGACATGGAATCCATCAGGCTATCAAGGTCGCCAGCGCGAGACTGGAGCGAGGAGGAAGTGAAGAAGTTGGTCGGATTGTCGAGAGCCGAGTTCACCTTCTTGCCGGTGGCAAGGCGGTTCTGGGTCGTTGCCATCAGGTCCGCAGTGTTCTGCAGGGAGAGCAGGTTCTGACGGACGCCGGCGGAGAGAGTGATATCAGACATTACAGGTTTCCTTTTCTGGAAATACAGATCACCCGTTCTGGATGAACGCCGTAGAAACTAGTTTTAAGATGTTAATGGCCAGTAAAATGAATAGTCGAGAGGAAGTAAATAGTAACACGCATGTCAATATTATCGGTAAAAGCGGTAACTGAGGGCCTTTGACACTGAGGTAAATGTCAGTATAATAAGTAAAAATATCATAATATAAGATGATATATTTATTTAAAACAAGTATTTATGCGTTGAAACGCGTATGCGAAGGTTGCGCTTTACGTGTTGTCCGGCCATTTCCGCAGGGCGTGCCCGCATGCCGGGTGGAGGGCACGCCCGTCCGGTCGCCGGAGTGGTGGTCCGCACGGATGTCGAGCTATTTCGCATAGGGGAATGATGAGGTCCGGCGGTCTCCGGGGGGGGCATATGCGGCCGGGTGCGGAGAGTGTCTTGCGAGGCGTAGGGGAAGGTGCAGGTCGGGGGAGGGCTAAAATGAAAAAAGCCGCATGCTGCGGCTCTGACAGAAGGTCATATTATCTGACAAGAGGTTATATTAGCTGGCGCTCGTCGGGTCGTTCGCCGGGCCATATATGAGGTCGGCGGTCTGTGCGGCAGGCAGGAAGGCCGCGCGCTCGCGGGTGGAAAGCCTAGAGCGTGCGGCTGATGGACGGTTCCAGATCACCTGCGCCGATGTTGACTCCGGCGGCGGCCACATGGGGGGCGGCCTGTTCGGCAAGCGCCTGACGCAGGCGAAGCATGGCTTCTTCGGGGATCTGGCGGATCACGTCACCGGATTCCGGATCCAGTGCACGGTAGATCAGCGTGTCGGTTTCCTGGTCGAAGAAGTTTTCGCGTTTGATGGGCTGGTCTTTTGACCGCTCGTTGTCCGTGCGCGAACGGCCACCGGCTTCACTTTCCGTGACCGGTGTAACGACCTGCTCAGGCGGCAGTTCCGTCTCGTTCGCTGTCGGTGAGCGCAGTGCGTATTGCGCCTGAGCCGTTGCGTTCTGACTGAATGCCGAGACGGGTTTCAGGACTCCCGCATCCATGGCAATCTCCTTTGGGCCCAATACTCACAACTCAATGCGCCCACGTTTACATTTCCTAAGTATATAGTCTGGTTCTGACCGGAATGGAAAGAAAAGTGGTAAAAATTTAGACAAAATTAATCTGACCCTTTGTCTGAAATCCCGGTTGCTGATTCTTTCAGGCCGTATTGCCGAAACTGTCTAGTTGAAAAACATTAGTTCATACGGGCGGTTAAGGTGTGTGAAGGGGGCGTAAGCCTTGAAGTGCCAAGGCAATCCGGGGCGTTCACGCTGGGGGCGTGGCCTTACAAATAATAATCGTTTTTTGCGAAAGAAAGCCGGTTCAAAGGCTCCAAAACAGGGAATCAGTCCCTGTGAAAGGCTGTTGCAGGCGCCTGGGAACGCAGCGTCAGAACCGCCTGCGACAGCCGGGCGCAGGCGGTGTTTTCGGTAATATGTTGCCGGGTTTCGGCTGCGGGGAGCCGGCCGGAGCGACTTCTTCACAGGCAATCGGCCCGTGTTGAAAAGCGGTGGCCCCGGCCTTGTGGGAGCCTAGAGGCTGCGATTGACGGCGATGCCGCGCGTGGAGGTGGTCTGCGGGGGCGTGCCGCCGCGGGTGTAGGTCTTCGGGCTCTCGGCTACGCCGACGCTTTCCGCAACCGAGCGCACGAGCTTCTCGGCCACTTCGCGCGCGGTGGCCAGCACCGCCAGGTTGATCTTAAGGACCGCCTGGAACTCCACATGGCCGCGACGCAGGTCCGCCACTGCGACGGGGGCGAGATTGCCCAGCGCCACGGAGTTGTCGCGGGTGCGATTGAGGCGGCGGATGTACTGCTGCATCAGCTCCGCCTTGCGCGGCTGGAGGTCTCCCGCCTCACGCAGCTTCCCCGCGCGCACCAGGGCCGTTTCTTCCTCGATGGCGGACAGGAGAGAGTCCATCGTGAACTTCAGCTCGGAGCACTCGTTTTCGGCTTCGGCGCGCGTCACGATCTTGCCGTTGTCCTTGTCGTCACCCGCGGTTGCGCCGGTCTTGTGGTCAAATGTCGATGTCATCGCAGGGAGCTTTCCTGAAGGGTCAAGAGTTCGCGCTGAACGGCGTCGGCAATGCCGATACCGCCCGCATCCGTGATGGCTCCGGCATATTGCTCGGTGAGCATACCGCGCCAGATATCCGAAGAAGCGCCGTCGCCGAAGGTGCCACCGCCCTCGATGGTGTCGAACATCGAGGTGAGCATCTGCTGCAGGAAGACGGCTTCGAATTCCTTCGCCGTCTTTCCCGCAGCCGAGGCGTTCGCGGTTCTGGTGGCGGCGGGCGTGCTTGCCTGAAGCCCTGAGGCGGGCATCGCGGCGAGCAGGGAGGAGGTGTCGGCGGTCATCATCAGATCACCTCGATTTCCGCTTGCAGCGCGCCTGCGGCCTTGATCGCCTGAAGGATGGAGATCAGGTCGCGCGGGCCGATGCCAAGCGCGTTGAGCCCGTCCACGAGCTGCTGAAGGGTGACGCTTTCGGGAACCACGGCCACGCGCTTTTCCGAGCCGTCGGTGACGGTGACGTCCGTGCGCGGCAGGGGGACGGTCTGACCGTTGGAGAAGGGCTGGGGCTGCGAGACGATCGGGCTCTCCGCGATCGTCACCGTCAGATTGCCCTGCGCCACGGCCACGGTGGAAACCTTGACGTTCTGCCCCATGACGATGATGCCGGATTTCTCGTCGATGATGATCTTGGCGGGCAGGTCCGGCTCGATGCGGAGCTGCTCGATGTCGGTCATCAGATCGACGATGTTGCCGTTGAATTCGCGCGGCAGCGTCAGGCGCACCGTGGCGGGATCGGCTGGCTCGGCCGTCGGCAGGCCGATCAGCTCGTTGATCGCAAGCGCGATGCGGCGGGCGGTGGTCAGATCGGGGTTGCGCAACTGGATGCGCAGCGAGGTCATGGCGGCAAGGCGGAAATCAAGCTCGCGCTCTACCACCGCGCCGTTGGAGATGCGCCCGGAGGTGGGCACGCCCTGCGTGATGGAGGCAGCAGCGCCTTGCGCGGAAAAGCCACCGATGGCGAGCGGACCTTGCGCGATGGCGTAGACCTCGCCGTCCGCGCCGATGAGCGGGGTGACCAGGAGCGTGCCGCCCTGAAGGCTGTCGGCGTCGCCCATGGCGCTGACGGTGACGTCGATGCGCGTTCCTTGCGTGGTGAAGGCGGGCAGGTTCGCGGTGACCATCACGGCGGCGACGTTCTGGGTCTTGAGGTCGGTGCCGCGGATATTCACGCCGAGCCGTTCCAGCATGGCCTGCAGGCTCTGCTTGGTGAAGGGGGCATTGTTCAGGCTGTCGCCGGTGCCCTGAAGGCCGACGACGAGGCCGTAACCGATGAGCTGGTTTTCGCGGATGCCTTCGAAATCGGCGATGTCCTTGATGCGCGAGGCGGACTGGGCCGCCGTGGCGACGAAGGCCGCAGCGACGAGGACGATCAGGCGCAGACTGGAAGCCAGGGACATCGGGTTCTTCCGCAAAACGAATTCTGTGGCACGCTCGTGGCGCGGTTCATTGGTCCTATTGCGAGGAGCGTGCCAACCCTGCGATAAACCGTGTTGTTCCCGGGTCCCGTCTTTAACGGATTGAAATTGAAGGCGATTTGGAGTGATCTGTCGGGACTGGTAGGATTCGAGAGGTTTCGGCGACCCGGCAAAAAATGCCTAGTGGGCCGAAAAGGTTTGAGAATTCGGAAAAAACTGCCCGACGCGGGCCCGGCACAAGGGGCGCGCGGGGCAATTCGGGACAAGCGACATGCGGATCGGCGGACCGTCTTCCAGCTCCAGCGTTCAAAAGCGCTCAGGCACCAAGGGCTCGGCCAAGTCCGGCTCCTCGTTTTCCCCGATCACCGAAGAAGAGACGGACGCGGCCGGTGTGACCGGCGGCGTGAACGCCACCCATTCCGTCGATGCGCTGCTGGCCTTGCAGGAAGTGGAAGACCCGTTGACCGGGCGCAAGCGCGGGGCCGTCAAACGCGGACGCGACCTCCTCGATGCTCTGGAAGAAATGAAGGCCGATCTTCTGGCCGGGGTCATTCCGCCCGCACGTCTCGAGCGTATCCTGAACCTGGTAAGCACGCGTATGCCGTCGGGCGACCCCAAGCTGGAAGAGATCTTTGACGAGATCGATCTGAGGGCGCGAGTCGAGCTGGCCAAACTCGGCCAGTTCCCGGACTAGGGCGGGCGTCTTCCGCGCCGTGCACGGTGTCATGAGGTCCCAACCCCGCGCAATTCTGTGCAAAAGCCGGACTTTTTCCCCGCTGGCCGGAATGTCTCGGCAGTTTGTCCAATAGCTCTACGTCTATCAATCCACTAATAGATTTCGCGCGAAGCGGCAGCTTCACGAACCGGGTGCAGGCATAATCGCGGGTGTTCACGAGAGCGTTATAAAATTCCATATATCGTCGTTGCGACTTGTTAGTGTGATCGCTATATTCCGCGCGGCCTCGTTAGGTTTTCGGAGTTATCCATGACGGTTGAAGTCGAAGTTGATTATCGTCCTCATGAGGACGAACCGTTCATGAATGAGAGGCAGCGCGAGTATTTCCGCTCGAAGCTGCTCGGTTGGAGGGACGATATCCTGCGTGAGAGTCGGGAAACGCTCGCTCACCTGCAGGAAGAAAGCCAGAATCACCCTGATCTTGCCGATCGTGCTTCTTCTGAATCAGATCGTTCTATTGAACTGCGGGCGCGCGACCGCCAGCGTAAGCTGATTTCGAAGATCGATGCTGCATTGCAGCGGATCGAAGACGGTAGCTATGGCTATTGCGAAGAAACAGGTGAGCCGATCTCGGTGAAGCGTCTCGACGCTCGCCCGATCGCAACTCTCTCTCTCGAAGCTCAGGAACGCCATGAACGGCGCGAGCGGGTTTACCGGGACGATTGATAAATCAATTGGTTCCGTGAAACTGAATTGGGCCGCCATCGAGCGGCCTTTCTTTTTGCCCGGTTTCCTGTCAGGGCGGCGGGGCGGGCGCATTTGCCAGGTTGTGCGGGTCCTATGGCGCGAGCTGACAAGTGTGCGTCGCAATATCGCGCCCGGGGCAATGCTGCGGCCTCCCGAGGGGCTGTTCGGGCACTCTTTATCTTGTTCCCACAGATTTCACAGGCGCGGTTTCCTGCGTTCTCTTCTTCTTCTGGCGGTTCCTCATGCGTCGGCGCGTTTGGCGCGGATGGGAGATGAGAGGGGCGCGGTGCAGACTTTGGGGAGCATTGCACCGCGCCCTCCATGTGCCTGCCAGCCCGGGGAGCGGGGTGGCGGCCTGCAAGAGCCCTGGGGAGTGGCCCTTGGTCGGGCTCTGGGGAGAGCCCGGGGGAGCTTGGGGAGGGCGCCGCCTTGGATATGGCGGCGCCGGGAGCCGGATCGGCCTTAGAAGGGCAGAAGGATGTCGAGCGCCTGTGCGCCGTAGCGGGGCTGCTGGACGTCGGTGATTTGACCGCGTCCGCCGTAGGAAATGCGGGCTTCGGCGATCTTGGAGCTGTCGATGGTGTTTTCCGCTCCGATATCCTCAGGCCGGATCACGCCGGCCACGATCAGTTCGCGAACCTCGAAATTGACCCGGACTTCCTGACGGCCCTCGATGACGAGGTTGCCGTTGGGCAGGACTTGCGTGACCACGGCGGCGACCTTGGTTTCCAGGGTCTCGGAGCGGTCTACCGTGCCGGAGCCGGACTGGCTGGAGGTGGAGGAAACGTCGGCCAGATCGCTTGAATCCGCGTAACTGGGCAGCACGAACTTGTTCAGTATGGAGCCGACGGCGCCGCCTGCGCCCACGCTGTCGGAGCCGGAGCGGCTGCGTTCAGTGGCGTTGTCGATTTCCGCCTTGTCCGTGATGGTGACGAGGACGGTCAGAAGATCGCCGACCTGCCGTGCGCGCTGGTCTTTGAAGAAGGAGCGCGAACCGGACTGCCACAGCGAGTTGGCGGCATAATGGACGGGCGTGGGCTGCGGCATCGGCATCTTGACCGGGCGATAGCCTGCCGTGGTCGTGGGATCGTTGATGGCGCTGAGCGCGGGGGCCTTGCCGATGTTCTTCAGCTTGTCGGCGGTGCCGCAACCGGCAGCGAGAAGCGCCACGGAGCAGACGAGAAGGGTGCGATACGGGCTCACTGGATTGCCTCCTGGAGGCTGGCGATGCGGCCTGCGGCGCGCGGCTGGACGGAAACGCGGCCGGGGCCGGTGACAAGGGCTTGCACCACCCGGCTGGACTGGGTGTTGAGGATGTCGATCACGTCACCCTTCACGCCGTCGGTCATGGCTTCGCCCTGAACGGTGAGGGTGAGGCCGGCGAGCTTGTAGGTGATGATCACCTTAGAGCGACGCGCCACGGCGATGGGTTTCTCAAGGTCGCGCGGTGCGAGAAGGCGTCCTGCGGACTGCGGGCGGCGAAGCGCCATGCCGATGACCGCGGCCGGGTCGGTGATGGTGTCGTTGCGCAGGGTGGCCTTGGGAACGCGAATGGTCTTCACATCGCGCGCCGTGACTGTCTCGCCACGCGACAGGCGGCGGGCGAGGGTGACGACCTCGGCGGTTTCGCGGGCGACGCCGGAAACAGCGAAGGGAGCGACGCGGTTTCCGAGCTGCAGGGCGAAGAGCGCATCGAAACGTCCGGAGCGCATGGAATGGGTCAGCCGGGCGATGGTGACGGGCTCAAGGGCTGCCGGATCGACATTCACGTTCGGCAGGCTTCCGGCGTAGCTGATATCGAGCGTGTCGGGGTTTTCGAGGCCCATGCGTTCTGCAAGCGCGTCGCGCACCATCTGGCGCAGATCGTCCGGGGTGACGGTGAGGGCCGCGCGATGGACGGTGATCTGCAGCAGGCCGTTTGATTCCGGGTTGTGGAGACCGGCGGCGCGGGCGCGACGCAGGACGTCGAGTGCGGGCACGGTGCCGGTGTCGCCGAGATCGGGGGCGCGGAAGAGTGGCCGGTTCGCGACCGCTCCGGCGTTGTCGAAGAAATCGCCGACGGTCAGGACAGAGCGGGTTGCGGTGACCTGGGCGCGCAGGGAGGCCCGTTCCGCCGCCCGTGCGCCGAAGGGCGTTGCTGCCAGCGACAGCGTCGCAGCGACGGCGATGAGGATGAGGGTGCGCATCATGGCTCCGGTTCCCTTGCCTTAACGCAGCTGCGAGCTGGTCTGCATCATTTCGTCAGCCGCCTGGATGACGCGGGAGTTCATTTCGTAGGCGCGCTGGGCGGAGATCAGGTCGGTGATTTCGGTGACCGCTTCCACGTTGGCCATTTCCAGATACTTCTGGAGCAGGGTGCCCGTGCTGTCGTCGCCGGGATTGGAGACCTGAGGGGCGCCGCTGGCTTCCGTCTCCAGAAAGAGGTTTTCGCCGATGGCCTGAAGGCCCGCCTTGTTGGTGAAGCGGGCGAGCTGGATCTGGCCGAAGGTCTGGACGTTGCCGTTGACGGTGCCCTGCACCTGGCCGTCGGTGCTGATGGTGATGTCGAGCGCGTCGTTGGGAATGGTGATGCCGGGCTGGAGGGTATAACCGTCCACGGTCACGAGCTGGCCGTCGGCGTCGCGCTCGAAGGAGCCGTCGCGGGTATAGGCGGTGGTGCCGTCGGGAAGGTCGATCTGGAAAAAGCCTTCACCTTTGACGGCGACGTCGAGATCCTTCTCGGTGGATTCCACGTTGCCCTGAGACATGATGCGGCTGGTGGCGGCGGTGCGCACGCCGGAGCCGATCTGTACGCCCGTGGGAACCAACGTGCCGGCATCGGAGGTCTCCGTGCCCATGCGGCGCAGGTTCTGGTAGAGCAGATCCTGGAACTCCGCACGCTGGCGCTTGTAGCCGGTGGTGCGCATGTTCGCGAGGTTGTTCGAAATGACTTCGACGTTGAGTTCCTGGGCCTTCATGCCCGTGGCTGCGATATGGAGCGCCTTCATCGGCTCATCTCCTCAAGTAACTGTGGGTTGGCCGGGGCTTCAGCTATCGGTGGTGCCGAGGGTCTGGATGGCGTTGGTCATCAGATCGTTCTGGTCCTTCATCATCTGGGCCACGGTCTGATAGGCGCGGGTGACCTCGATCATGCGGGTCATCTCGTTCACGCCGTTGACGTTGGAGCCTTCAAGCGCGCCCTGCTGGACGCGCGGGGCCGCCATATCCGTCGGCAGATTGTTCTCGCCATCGGCGACGAACAGGTTGCGCCCGATCGGGCGAAGGGTGTTCTCGTTCTCGAATTCGACCACGCGAAGACGGCCGCGCACCCCTGCGGAGGTGGAGATCGTGCCGTCGCGGGCGATGTTCAGGTTCGTCTCGTCGGGGGCAAAGACGATCGGACCGGCCTGACCCTGAACCGTGTCGCCGTTCACCGTGACCAGTTCGCCGTTGGCGTTGAGCTGGAAGTTGCCGGCGCGGGTGAAGCGTTCTCCGTCGGGCGTATCGACCACGAACCAACCCTTGCCGTCGACGGCGACATCGAGCGGGTTGTCCGTGATCCGCACGTCTCCCTCGCTCATGTCGCGGAAGGAGGTGAAATCCTGCACGTAGGAAAGCGGGCGGTCGGGGCGACGGAACTCGCTCATCGATGCGACCGGCATCATGTATTCCTCAAACAGCAGATTCTCGCCCTTGAAGCCGCTGGTGTTGAGGTTTGCGAGATTGTTGGCGATCACCGACAGGTTGCGCTTGAGTGCCGTCTGTCGCGTCAGCCCGATGAGCTCCGCATTCTGCATCGTTAACGTTCCTTATGCTCCCCGGTGCCGCGCCAAGTCTCCCCAGACAGCGCGGTCCCGTTCCTATCAGCACAAGTCGTGCCAATTTATAAGTTATTGAAAAGCAACGAAATAAAAATCGGGCGCCCGTTCAACAGGGTAAAAATTGCCGAGCATTTCTTCCTCGTGGAAAACCTTGCCGGGGGCGTATACGGGACACCACTGAAAGGATTTGGAAACCTTTCGTTAACCATTGTGAATTTATGTTTAAGAACGCGGGCGCACGGGGAGCTGGGGAGCTTTAAGCGCCGCGCAACGGCGGGGAGCCGTATATGTCTGATGCGGAACAGGGCGTGGCCGACGAGGCCGGCGCCGACGGCGAAGCGCCGTCCAAAAAGAAAAAGATCATCCTGATCGCTGCGGTTGCGGTGGTGCTGCTGGCTGTCGTCGGCGGGGCGGCCTGGTTCTTCGGCGTGTTCGGTGGTTCGGATGCTGAGATGGTCGCGGTGCAATCCTCCGACGGTGAGGCTGCGCAGGATTTCGTTCCGCAGAAGGCAGTCTATTTCTACGACCTGCCTGAGGTGACGGTGAACCTCGCCACACAGGGTCAGGCTACCTACCTGAAGGTGCATATCTCGCTTGAGGTTGCCAGCAGGGAGGTCGCCGATCAGATCGAGCCGTTCCTGCCGCGTGTCATGGATGCCTTTCAGGTCTACATGCGCGAGTTGCGGCCGGTCGATCTGGAAGGGTCCGCGGGGCTGTTCCGGCTCAAGGAAGAGTTGTTGAGGCGCATCAACGTTGCGGTCTATCCCGCCCGCGTCGATGGCGTTCTCTTCAAGGAAATCCTGATCCAGTAGGTGACGATCATGGCCGACGACGACGATGACGACCTGATGGTCGACGATCTGGACGCAGCCTGGGGCGATGCGCTTGCCGAGCAGGGCAGCGGAGATTCCGACGACGACGACCTCGCCGCCGCGTGGGGCGCGGCGCTGGAAGAGCAGGGTGTGGGCAGTGCCGACGATATGGCCGCCCATTGGGCCTCCATGGTCGATGCCAGCGAGCCGGAGCTTGAGACGGCGACGCGCGGCGCCGACCGTATTCTGAATCAGGAGGAAATCGACAACCTCCTGGGCTTCAATATCGAGGACACCATTTCCGGCGAGACCAGCGGCATCCGCGCGCTGATCAACTCGTCGATGGTCTCCTACGAGCGCCTGCCGATGCTGGAAATCGTGTTCGACCGCCTCGTGCGGCTGACCACGACCTCCTTGCGCAACTTCACCTCGGACAACGTGGAAGTTTCGCTCGATTCCATCACTTCGGTGCGTTTCGGCGATTATCTGAATTCCATCCCGCTGCCCGCCATCCTCACCGTCTTCAAGGCTGAGGAATGGGACGGCTTCTGTATGGCGACGGTGGAATCGAGCCTCATCTATTCCATCATCGACGTGCTTCTGGGCGGCGGGCGCAGCGGTGCGCCGGTGCGCGTCGAGGGACGTCCCTACACGACCATCGAGATCAACCTCGTGCGCCGGATGGTGGAAATCATCCTCGCCGACGCCGAGCAGGCGTTCGCACCGCTGTCGCCGGTGCATTTCAATCTGGAGCGGCTGGAGACCAATCCGCGTTTCGCCGCGATTTCGCGTCCCGCCAATGCGGCCATCCTCGTCGAGCTTCGCATCGATATGGAAGATCGCGGCGGCAAGATTGAGATCATGATCCCCTATGCCACGGTCGAACCGATCCGCGATCTGCTGCTGCAGCAGTTCATGGGCGAGAAGTTCGGTCGCGACACCACCTGGGAAGGCCATCTGGCCACCGAGATCCATGCCGCCGAAATCGATGTCGATGCGGTTCTCTACGAGACCGAGGTGCCGATCAGCCGGATCATGAAGATGGAGCTGGGCGAGACGCTGATGTTCGATATCGGCCCGCAGGATCCGGTCACCATCAAGGTCGGCGACATTGCGTTGACCGAAGGCAATATCGGCCGTGTCGAAGACAGTATCGCAATCGCGGTGAGCCGCGGTCTGCGCAAGCCCAAGATGACCCTCTCCGCCTTCGAAAAGGCGATGCAAAGCGAAACGGAGTCCCTGTCGTGACCCATCTACCCCTCGGACTGGTCATTGAAGGCCTCGTCGCTGGCCTTCTTGTGCTCACCATCGCCTATTGCGCGGTGCTCAACCGCCGCCTGAAGCGGCTGCGTTCCGATGAGGAAGCGCTGCGCGCGACCATCTCCGAACTGATCACGACCACGGAAATCGCCGAGCGCGCGATTCTGGGGCTCAAGACGACCGCCGCCGAATGCGATCAGACGATCGGTCAGCGCATGGCGCAGGCGGAGCGGCTGTCCACGGAACTGGCCGCGCAGCTTGAAACCGGCGATACGGTTCTCTCGCGCATCTCCCAGATCGCCGAGGCCGCCGGTCACAGCCAGTCGGTCAGAGCGTCGGGCATGGCTTCGGGCATGAATGCGGGCGGTCAGGCCGCTGCGGCACCTGTTCCGCAGCCCCAGCCCTCGCGCGGCGTGTCCGCGCAGGATCTGCGCGCCGCTGCCGCTGAAGCCGCCGCCCGTCTGGAGCGCTTCCGTCAGCGCAACGGGGAGCGGGCGGCTTGAAGAAACTTCGCCTCCTTCATCTGGTCTTCCTGGCGACGGGTGCGCTGCTGGTGTTCAAATGCATCGGCATCGTCACCCAGTCGGGCTTTGTGTTGAGCCCGGTTCTGGAAGCGCAGGCACAGGGGGAGGCTCCCGCGCCTGCCGAGAATTCCACCGGTTCCGACGCCGGGATGCCGGCGGACGGCTCCGGCATGCCGGTGACCGATGCGCCCGGTGAGCCCGGTAGCGATCTCGGAGGGGATCTTGGTGGCGATCTGGGCGCGCTGCCCGGCGCGGGCGATGAAGGCGGGCTGGGAAACGGCCGCCTGCCGCCGGAAGGCACGATCATTCAGGGATCCGATCTGGGCCGGTCGCGCTCCGAGCGCGTGGTGCTGGAGCGTCTGCGCCAGCGGCGCAAGGAACTGGACGAGCGCGAGGCGCGCCAGCAGCTTCGCGAGGATCTTCTCAAGGCCGCGGAACAGCGCATCGAAAGCCGCGTCGGCGAGCTGAAGGAGCTTGAAGCGCGCATCGGCGTTGCCGTCGACGAGAAGAAGAAGCAGGAAGAACAGGAATTCAAGAACCTTGCGCGGATGTACGAAGCGATGCGCGCCAAGGACGCCGCGCGGATCTTCGACCGGCTGGAACTCAGCATTCTGGTGAAGGTGGCGCGCGCGATGAAACCGGCCAAGGTGGCGGATGTGATGGCCAAGATGCAGCCGGAAGTTGCCGAGAGGCTGACGATCGAACTTGCGACCGGTGGTGACGGCAGCGGTCCGGGATCGGTCGGAGACTTGCCAAAAATCGACGGAAACTAACTGGTTACCGCGGGTTTTGGAGCATTGCTGTAACAGCGCGTTAAGCCCGCTCGCGTACGGTAGTTCGTTAAGGCGGGGGGCCGGTTGATAGGTTTGGAGTGGATGACGGAGCGGTTGCCCGCGAAAGAGAATGCTGACGGGAAGATTGGCGCGCGCGCGGTTGCGGCGTTCGCCATGGCGGCCCGTTTTGTCGTTCTCGCGGTGGTGGCAAGCCTGTTCTGGCTGCCGCAGGCGTCTTCCGTGCTGGCGCAGGACCTTCCCGTGGCTCATGTGGAGGCCAGTCAGGAAGACGGTTTCGGCCGGATCGTTATCACCTTCGAAAACCGTACCCTGTTGCCGACCTATGACGCGCGGATTTCCAGCGGCGTTCTGCGCATAACCTTCACCGAGCCGGTCACACTGGAGCCGCGTGGCGCGCTGGCCAATGCGCTTTCCTCCTATGTTTCGGTCGTGCGGTTCGATCCGGACGGCTCCGGCCTGCGGCTGGCGCTTTCCGGCGATGCGCGCATCAACACCATGGAGGCGGGCGAAAAGCTTTTCGTGGACCTGCTTCCCGCAAGCTGGGTGGGCATGCCGCCGAACCTGCCCGACGACGTGGTGCGGGAACTGGCGCAGCGCGCCGAAAAGGCCATGCGCAAGCTGCGCGCCCTGGAGCAGGCGGCGCTGGAAAGCGGCGTGCTGCCCGCAGTCGATCTGCGGGTGGGCGAGCATCCGACCTTCTCGCGCCTCGTCTTCCAGTGGACGGTTCCCTTCGATTCCCAGTTCGTGCGCGAGGGCGACGTGGTGAAGGTGTCGTTCAACCATCCGGTTGATCTCGATATTTCCGACCTGAAGGTGCACCTGCCGCAAGGCGTCGTCGACGCCACGCAATTCAAGGCCAAGGACCGGCTGAACTTCCTTCTCCGGGTCGAGCCGTCGGTGAAAGTCCGCGCCTTTCGAGAAGGCACCAATTACGTCCTCGATGTGGTGAACAGCCAGATCGGGCCGATCGATCTGAGCAACGCCAAGGTTTCCAAGGTCCTGTCGGACGGCGTTCCGGGCACTGCGACCGGCGTCGTCACCACTACCAGCAAGAGCGAGGTGGAAGAGGGGCCGGACATGGTCGTGGCGGAGGATACCGAGGCACAGCTTCCGGCAAGGCTGGCCGATGACGCCGCACTGGCGACCTCACAGCCCGCAAGGCCGGAAAAGCCGGAAATGCCGGAAATGCCTGCCACGCCCGCGCAGACGCCTGCCGCGAATGTCGCTGCGTCCGCCGAAGCGGCGGCGGCTCCTGCGGAGGAACCGGCCACGATCCCCGTCGGCTCGGCGACGATCGCCGACGCCGTGCCTGTCGCCACGCCGGACGAACCGGCTGCTCCGGACCAGGCTGCCGCGCCCACGCAGCCGCCCGCACAGCCTTCGGCGTCCGAAGGGGCGGCCATGCCCGTTCCCAATCCGGTGCGGACCGTGACGCAGCAGCCGCCGGTCCTTCGCGCGGCCCCCGAGGAGGCTGCGCCCGCGGCCGTGGCGGAAGTGACGCGCGCGCCGGAAACGGCAACGGATACGGCCGAGGTCGCGCCGGATCGGCAGCCCGCGGAAAACGCCGCCACAGAGGAGACGGTTGCGGAAGAGACGGTCGCCGAGGCAATGCCCGAGGCAACTTCCGAACCTGCGCCCGCGCAAACGCCGTCCGCCGACCAGCCGGAAGACGATTTGTCGAAGCTCATTGCGGAAAACAGCTACGAGCCCAGCAAAACGCCCGCGCCGCCGCCGGAGACCCTGGAGGGCGCGCGCGGAAACCCGGAAATGGTCAAAGAGGATCAATTCGCCGAGGTCCGTAATTTCGTCAGCGTCGAGGCCCGGCGGATCGGCGATACGGTGCGGATCGTGTTTCCCTTTCTCGATCCCGTGGCTTCCGCAGTGTTCCGGCGCGGCAACGTTCTGTGGCTGATCTTCGACACCGACGTTCCGATCGATCTGGGCGCTGCCCGCACTGCCCTCAAGGGCGCGGCTCGCTCCATCGAGCAGGTGCAGCACGGCTCATGGCAAACGGTGCGCGTGGAGTTGAGCGACCGGGTGCTGACCACCGTCGGCACGGACGGGCCGGGGTGGATCCTGACCATCGGCGAAATGATCCTTGAACCTTCCAGGCCGCTTGCGGTTCAGCGCAACATGCGCGGCGACGGCGGGCATCTGTTGCGTATTCCCTTCGGCCAGCCCGTGTCGCGTCACAAGGTCGTGGATCCCGTCATTGGCGATACGCTTGAAGTCGTCACCGGGTTCGGCCCGGCGCGCGGCCTGCTCAAGGGACAGTCCTTCGTGGAACTGGAAACGCTGTCGTCCGCCCACGGCATTGCGATGGTGCCGATGGTCGACGACCTCGACATCGTGTTTTCCGGCGATGACGTTCTGGTTCAGCGGGTCGATCGCGGGCTGACGCTTTCCAACTCGCAGGGGCGCAGCGGCGCGCTGCTGCTCAACGGGCAGCCGATGACCACGCCGAGCTACGGCGATCTCACGCAGCTCGTGACGCCCGACATCAACGACTATGTGCGCGAGCTGAGAAGGCGCGAGACCGCGCTGTCCGAAATGGAGCCGGGCTCCCGCGGGCCAGCGCGCCTTGCGCTCGCGCAGTTTCAGGTGGCCAACAATTTCGCCTCCGAAGCGCTGGGCATGCTGGATCTTCTGGCCGACAACAATCCGGCCGTGGTCAACGATGCTGTCTACAATCTGACGACGGGGGCCGCGAATGTGATGGCCTCGCGTCCGGCCGAAGCGTTGACGCATCTGGAACGGCAGAACCTTTCTGATAGCCCGGATGCCGCTGTCTGGCGGATGATGGCCAATGTCGCGCTTCAGAACTGGGCCGACGCCCGGGTGGAAATCCCCAAGGCGCAGGCGGTGATCGGCAACTACCCTGAGAAGTTCCAGGGCGAATTCAATCTTGCCGGGGCCAAGGCGCTTGTCGAACTGAACGATTTCGGTGCGGCTTCCGGGTTCCTGTCGGAACTGGATCCGACCACCCTGTCCAAGACGCAGGCCGCACGCTACGACGTGCTGCGCGGGCAGGTGGCGGATGCGGGCGGGCGTTCGGAAGAGGCGCTCAGGGCCTTCGATATCGTGGCGCGTTCTGCGGATCGGCCGCGCGCCGCGGAGGCGACCTTGCGCGCGCTGCGCATCCGCTACCGCGACGGTGGGGTCGACGCTGCCGAAGCCAAGAAGCGGCTGGAGGGTCTGACGACCATCTGGCGCGGCGATGAGACGGAGTTGAAGGCGCTGCGCTTCCTCGCCGAGCTTTCCGCCGAGAACGGCGATTATCGCAATGCGTTTGAGGCGATGCGGGCCGCGGTGGAGGCCCATCCGGCCGCCGATACGACGCGGGTGCTTCAGGAAGAGATGAACGCGGTGTTCTCCTCGCTCTATCTGGACGGCAAGGCCGACGAGATGGAGCCCATCGAGGCGCTGTCGCTCTATTACGATTTCCGCGAACTGACGCCCATCGGCTCCGATGGCGACCTGATGGTGCGCCGTCTGGCGGACCGGCTGATTTCCGTCGATCTTCTGGATCAGGCGGCGGAGCTTCTGCAATATCAGGTCGATCATCGCCTGAAGGGCGTCGCGCGGGCGCAGATTGCGGCCGATCTGGCACTTGTCTATCTGCTCGACCGCAGCCCGGAAAAGGCGCTTGGCGTCCTGACCCGCACCCGGCAGGCGCAACTGCCCCAGACGCTCGACCGTCAGCGCCGCCTGGTGGAAGCGCGGGCGCTGGCCGATACGGGGCGGGCCGATCTTTCCATGGAGCTGATTTCCAACCTGCGCGGCCCCGAGGTCGACCGGCTGCGCGCCGACACCCTGTGGCAGGCGGATCGCTGGCAGGAAGCGGGCGAACAGCTTGAGCGCATGCATGGCGTGCGCTGGGCCGACGACATGCCGCTGGAAGATCAGGAACGCATGGACGTCCTGCGCGCGGCGATTGCCTATTCCTTCGCGGGCGATCAGCTCGGCCTGAACCGGCTTCGCTCCAAATACGCTGTCAAGATGGCGAACAGCCCGAGTGGGGCGGCCTTCGAGGTCGTGACCCGGCCCATCGATACCAAGGGTGTGGAGTTCATGGGCGTCGTGCGCAACATCGCGGCCGTGGACACGATGGAAAGCTTCCTCACCGAATATCGTCGCCACTACCTGAATTCGGTGCGCTCCGGTGGCGGCAGCGGCATGGGCGCACGGACCGCAAGCGCTTCCTGAGGCGACATCTTCACAACTCTCCGGCCGCGCGCTGGCACCCTGTTCGAACCGGCTGCCCATCCTTCGAGACGCCTGCTTGCGCAGGCTCCTCGCGATGACGTTCTCGTGGGGCCTTCCTCCAATCCGGCAACAAACACAAACGTCATCCTGAGGAGCGGTCGTCAGGCCGCGTCTCGAAGGATGGGCTTGCGGCGCACATGCCGGGTCCCCCGATCTCGCGGCTGCGACAGGCAGGAGTTTATGTCGGGAAGAGGGAGGGGCTGACCCCTTCAGCCGCCGCCGAAGGAGCGCACGAGGCTGCCCGCAATCAGGTTCCAGCCGTCCACCAGCACGAAGAAGATCAGCTTGAACGGCAGTGAGATCACGACCGGCGGCAGCATCATCATGCCCATGGACATGAGGACGGAGGCGATGACCAGATCGATGATCAGGAAGGGCAGGTAGAGCAGGAAGCCGATTTCGAAGGCGCGGCGCAGCTCGCCGATCATGAAGGCGGGCACGAGGATGCGCAGCGACAGTTCTTCCGGCGTGGCGGGCGGTTCCTCGTTCGCCATTTCCATGAACAGCGCGAGATCGTTCTCCCGCACGTTGGTGCGCATGAAGGCGTGGAAGGGTACGGAGCCGCGCTCGAAAGCCTGCTCGAAATCGATTTCACCGGCCACCAGCGGGGCGACGCCGGTGTCGTAGGCGCTCTGGAACGTCGGGGCCATGATGAAGGCGGTGAGGAACAGCGCGAGGCTGATCATCACGGAGTTGGGCGGCGCGGTCTGGAGGCCGATGGCCGAGCGCAGCAGCGAGAGCACCACGATGATGCGCGTGAAGCTCGTCACCATGATCAGGATGGAGGGCGCAAGGCTCAGGACCGTCAGCAGCGCGACGAGCTGCACGGCGCGCTCGGTGAGCGTCGTGTTGTCGTCGAACTGGATCGAGAGCCCTTGTGCGAACGCTGCCCCGGCGGTGATCGCGATCACGGTGGCTGCCGCAATCGCGATGAGTGCCGGGCGGCCGAGGCGGCCGCTCCTGCCACTGATCATGACTTGTTGTTTCCGCCGATCTCCTTCAGGAGCTTGGCCATCTCTTCCTCGATGGTGTCGATGGTCACATCCTCCAGGGGAAGGGGATCGTCATCGTCACTCTCCCCGTCGCTTTCGCCGGCTGCGGGTTTGGCAGCCGCCGGTTTGGGTGCAGCGGCCTGCTGGCCAGAAGCGGGGTGGCCAGACGCGGTTTGAGACGCGGTTTGAGGCGCGTTCTTTGCGCCCTCGTCCCTGGCCTCGGGCTTTTCCTGTGCCTTCGGCTGGGCCGTTTCGTCCTTTTCAGCCTTTTCGGCCTTGGCCGCGGGCTCTTCCGGCTTTTCCTCGCTCTCGGAGGCCGGAGCCTCAGAGACCGGAGCCTCAGAGACCGGAGCCTCGGGGGCGGCAGGGGGCGTTACGGCAGCGCTCACGGCATCCGCGAGATCCGCGGCCTTGGGACCGCCGGGCGTCGGGCTTGCCTGGCTCGCCGGGGCAGCCTGAGGGGCGTTCGGGGAGACCTGCGGGGCGGCGGCAGGCTTGGGCTCATCCAGCTTCGGCGGTTCGACCTTGGGAGCCGCCTCCTTGGGAGCTTCTTCCTTCGCAGCTTCGGTCTTGACCGGTTCCGCCTTCTCAGGCTCAACCTTTTCCGGGTCGGCCTTCGCCGGTTCGGGCGCGCCCAGATCCAGATCGAGCCCGCCGAGCAGGGCCGATTCCAGATCCGCGGCAAGATCGTGGCTCTCGGATGCGGGAACCTTGATCTCAACCTTGGTCTCTTCGACCTTGGCCTCGACAGGCTTTGCCTGCGGCGGCGTCACTTCGGGAGCCTTCTGCGGCGCAGGCTCTGCGGCCTCGCCGGCTTCGGGAGCAACCTTGGGCTCCGGTGCCTTGGCTTCCGGCGCCTTGGATACCGGTGTCTGGACTTGCGGTGCCGCGGGTTCGGGCGTCTTGGCGGCAGGAGCTTCCATGGAAGGTTCCGCCCTGCCGGGGGCCGGAATGTCGAGCTTCACCGGACGCGGCGTGCTGCGCGACATCTCGAAACGGGGTTCGCGGCGGGGCTCATCGGCTGTCTGGCCATGTGCGGGGGCAGAGGCTGCGCCCGTGTTGCCGTTGCCATTTCCATTGCCGTTACCGGGGCCTGTTGCCAGGCGGTGCGGCTGGTTCATGGTGCCGAAGAGCGGGGCCGGGCGATGGCCCGCGCGCGCAGCTTCACGCGGATCGGGCCGGGGCTCGGTGCGCATGGCTGCCGGACGCGGTTCTGTACGCGGTCCCGTCCTGGTGCCGAAAGACGCCTGAGGGGGCTGCGGCGCTGCGTGGAGATCCGGCTTCGGTGCTTGCTTCTCCGCTTCCTTTTCCCCTCTCGGGGCCCGCATTTCGGGAGCAGGAGCAGGAGCAGGCTTTGCACTATCGGCAAGCCTCGCACTCGCCGTCGGAGCGGATGCGCGCAGGTCGGTCTGCTTGGTGTCCTGCGCCTCGCCTGCATCCTTGTTGCGGAACTGGCTGACCGCGGCGCTGCGCTTTTCGCTCAAGGTGTTGCGGAAGCGGGCGACGGCCTGAGCCGCACCGGCGACCGCGGTGCCTGCGCGCGCCATGCCTCCGGTGGAGGGGGGCGCTTCAGGAGCAGCCTGACGCGAGGGGGCGGGCTGAGCAGGGGCCTGAGATTGCACAGGAGCCTGAGACTGTACGGGCGCGTGCGGCTGGGCCGGAGCATGAGACTGCGCGGGAGCATGGGGCTCGGTGTGCGGGCTCTGGCTTGCGCGCTGCGCGGCCTGATCTGCCGGATGGAGCGGCATCACCTGCGGGGTGGGCTGCATCGGCGGCTGGGTGCGCATCGGCGAAGGCATGTGGCCTGTGCCGATATGTGTGGAAACGGACTGCTGCGCGGTCGGCTGAGGTGCGACCTGCGGCTGGGACGCGACCGGTTGGGGGGCGACCGGCTGGTGTGTGACCGGCTGAGGCGCGACCGGTTGGGGGGGGACCTGGGGCTGGTGGTGGCTGCCTGCACGCGAATAGCCGGTAGCGGGCTGTACGCGCACGATATTCTGCTCCACCACCACATCGGACGGCCCGCCGACGAGCAGCAGGTGTTCGATGTTGTCACGGCGGATCAGAATCAGCCGACGGCGCGCGTCGAGCGCGGTGTGGTCCATGACGGCGATGCGCGGCTGGCGATTGCGGGGCGCGCGCCCCATGCCGCCACCGGAAATACGGCGCATGATCCAGATGAAAGCGGCGATCAGCCCGAGGACGATCAGCAGTGCGATGACGAATTGCAGACCGCGGGCAAAGCCGGGGTCGAGGTTGAAGACCTCTTCCAGCCAGTTGTTCATTAAGTCCTCACTGTCCTTACTACGCTGCCGATTACGCTGCCCAGTGTGCGCCGGTTTGCGGTGGCCGTGAATCGCCGCCGCATGTTATTCGGACTTTCTATTACAATCTTGGCGTCGCTTTGTCCCATTTTCGAGCAAATTCCTTTGGCCTGGCAAAATGATGGCGCAACGCCGTCAGCCTCATTCGCGCCCGCCTCTCTTCACGACACTCCGCCCGCATTCCCGTTCGTCCTCATGTCCCGCACGCAGCTGACCGGCAATCGGGAGCGGCGGCGCGCTCGCGTGTTTCATAGAATCCGGCATGCCTGCGGCATAAGGTTAACAGATGACGGCAAATAATGCCGGTTAGAAGGATTGCGGATGGTGCCTGTGTGCGACAGGCGGATAATGAAACGCAAGTTTCTGCGGGTTTCTGGTTATCAAAAACTTAATGCCGTTAACACCTCGTTAACTATATGAGCGGCAACATGTGCCTTGTGTTAACCACTCGCATTCGATGTTGCGGGTAACGTCAGCAACACCGAGGAGCGGCCCCCCATGGGCATTTCCAATCTCTCCGTCTTTCAGGCGCTGAAGACAAAGATGCAGTGGCATCAGGAGCGTCAGGGCGTGCTGTCGCAAAACGTCGCCAACGCGGATACGCCCGGCTACATGGGCCGCGATCTGAAAGCGCCGGTCTTCGCCGATTCGCTGGAGAAGGCGAACGGGGTGAAGCCGGTGAAGCTGGCCGTGACCGAGCCCGGCCACATGCGCGCGTCTTCCAACGGTGCGTTCGGCATGGACCGCAAGGCCGGATCCTTCGAGGTGACGCCGGACGACAATACGGTGGTTCTGGAAGAGCAGATGATGAAGGTCACGGCGAACCAGATGGACTATCAGGCCGCCGCAACCCTCTATTCGCGGGGCCTCGGCCTTCTCAAGACGGCCATCGGCAGGAGCTAAGGGGCAAAGTCGTCATGGATTTCATGAAGTCGCTGATGATCGCGGCCTCCGGGCTTAAAGCCCAGAACGGGCGCATGCGCGTCATCGCAGAAAACATCGCCAACGCAGATTCCACCGGCCGTACGCCGGAAGAAGATCCCTATCGGCGCAAGATCGCGACCTTCAAGTCCAAGTTCGATCGCGAACTGGACGCGGAAACGGTGCGTCTGGGACGCATTCAGGAAGACCGCTCCGACTTCAAGACCCGTTACGAGCCCGGCAATCCGGCCGCCGACGCCAATGGAAACGTCCGCCTTCCCAATGTCGATACGCTCATCGAGACGGTCGACATGCGCGAGGCGCAGCGTTCCTACGAGGCCAATCTGAACGTCATCCAGTCCACGCGGCGCATGCTGCAACGGACGATTGACATCCTGCGCGCTTGAACCGCGCCACTCCCTTTTCGAGCCGAACCGCCCGACCACGCCAGACCTATTGGATAAATGGCCATGACCATCCCGTCGCTTGCCGCAAATGCCTATCAGAACACCGCGCGCCTGACCGGACAGGGTAATGGCGCTCAGTCTCTGGGCGGGGGGCTCGGCGGGGCTCTGGGCGGCGATGCCGGTTCGCCCAGTTTCGGCGACATGGTGCAGGACGCCGTGCAGGGCGTAGTCGATCAGGGGCGCGCCGCCGATACCAAGACCGTGGACATGATGAACGGCAAGGCCAATGTGGTCGACGTCGTCACCGCGGTGTCGGAGACGGAGGTCGCCCTGCAGACCATGGTCTCCGTGCGCGACAAGGTGATCGCGGCCTATGAAGAGATCATGCGGATGTCGATCTGAGGCGGGGTTTTCGCTGTTTGACGCCTGACCGACTGTTTGAAGTCTGACAGGCAGACGGTTCCCGATCCCCGCGGTCGGCCTTGCGGCCGCACGGGGATCTTTTGTTTTTGGGGGAGGGTTTCCGTTTCGCGCCATGTCCTTCGGTTTAAGGCGTATGCGCGAGAGGGCGACTCTGCCTAGAATGGTAAACAGCCATTAGGAAACGCATCCACTAACGTGATGCGCGGAACTGAAACGGATGTGCGCGTCGTGAACGGTCCGGAAGTACTGGATATCGGCCGTGAAGGCTTTTGGGTCCTGATCAAGATGCTGACGCCAGTCATGCTGGTCGGGCTCGGGGTCGGGCTTGCGGTCGCGCTCTTTCAGGCGCTCACCCAGATCCAGGAAATGACCCTCGTCTTCGTGCCGAAGATCCTTGCGATCTTCATCACGCTGATGCTGGTGCTGCCCTTCATGGGGCAGGCCATCGCCGCCTACATGAACCAGATCATGGCGCTGGTCGTTCAAGGGTAGGGGCGCGCGCATGAACGTCACCTTCCTGCCGCAGGTCGCTCTTCTCTTCATGCTGATCTTCGCAAGGCTCGGCACGATGATGATGCTGATGCCGGCGCTGGGTGAATCGAACATTCCCGCGCGTCTGCGCCTGTCCATCGCCCTGCTTCTGACGCTCGTGCTCTACCCGCTGCTGGTTGCGAAATTCCCGACCGCAGTGCCGGACAATCTCGCCGCGCTCATGGTGTTGTTCGCCGGTGAATTCGTGATCGGCCTCTTCATCGGGCTGTCTGTACGCCTCGTCATGGCGGGCATTCAGATCGCAGGCGCGATCATCGCCCAGCAGTCGAGCCTCGCCATGGCCATGGCCTTCGATCCGACCCAGTCGGCGCAGGGCGTGCTGTTCGCCAATTTCCTGTCGCTGATGGCGGTCACACTGATCTTTGCGACGAACCTGCATTACCTCGTGATCGCCGCGCTGCATGACAGCTACATGCTGTTTCCTCCCGGCCAGTGGATGCCGGTGGGCGATCTGGCGGAAAGCGCCGTCGATACGGTGGCAGCGGCCTTCTCCATCGGAATGCGCATCTCCACGCCGTTCCTGGTGTTCGGTCTCGTCTTCTATTTCGGCCTCGGCCTGCTGAACCGGCTGATGCCCCAGATGCAGATCTTCTTCATCGCAATGCCTGCGAATATCTTCTTCGGCATCGCGCTTCTCATGTTGCTGCTCGGCACCCTGATGACATGGTACATGGACCATGTCGAAGCGGTGCTCGGCCGTTTTGTGGTCCGATAGGGGGATCCGATGGCCGAGAGCGATCAATCGGAAAAAACAGAAGATCCGACACAAAAGAAACTCGACGATGCCCTGAAGCGCGGCGACGTGGCCAAGAGCCAGGAGGTCTCCACCTGGTTCAGCCTCGTGGGCGCTGCGCTGATCGTGGCGATGTTCTCGCCCTCCATCGTGGAAAAGCTTGGCAAGGGCATGAAGGGGATCGTCGCCAACTCCTGGCAGCTCACGATGGATTCCGGCGGGGTGCAGGACATCTTCGAAGCCAGCGGCATGATGATCATGGCCGCTGTGGGACTGCCCTTCCTGTTCGTCGTGGTTCTGGCGCTTGCCGGCAATCTCGTCCAGCACCGGTTCGTGTGGTCGGCGGAGAACATGAAGCCGAAACTGTCCAAGATCTCGCCGCTGTCGGGGGCGAAGCGGATTTTTTCCAAGGACAGTCTGGTCAATTTTACGAAGGGCGTGGTCAAGATCACGGCGGTGGGCGTGCTGATGTTCGCCGTGCTGTGGCCGATGCGCGACCAACTCGACACCATGGTGTTGCGCGACGTCACCATGATCCTGCCGGAGACGCGCTCCATCGCACTGCAGCTTCTGGGCGCCGTGATTGCGCTGATGGCGGTGGTCGCGGCGGCCGATTACCTGTGGCAGCGGCACAAGTGGTACGAGCGCCAGAAGATGACCCTTCAGGAGGTCAAGGACGAGTACAAGCAGGCGGAAGGCGACCCGATGGTCAAGGGCCGCATTCGCCAGATCCGCATGGAACGCGCCCGCAAGCGCATGATGGCGGCGGTGCCGAGCGCGACGGTGGTTGTCACCAACCCGACCCACTATGCGGTTGCGCTGAAATACGAAGACGGCATGCAGGCTCCGCTCTGCGTGGCCAAGGGCATGGACAACGTGGCTCTGAGGATCCGCGAAATCGCCAAGAAGGCCGAGGTGCCGATCATCGAGAACCCGCCGCTGGCGCGCTCGCTCTATGCCCAGATCGAGATCGATCAGGAAATCCCGGAAGAGCATTACCGCGCGGTTGCGGAAGTGATCGGCTATGTCATGCGCATGAAGAAGCGCAAGTCATGGCGGGCCAACTAATGGGCGGGCCAACTGATGGGCGGGCCGAATGACGGGCGAGCTTTGAAGCCCCCGGTTCTTGCCGGATGCAGGTGTCGCGACGGGGAGACGGGGGCGAACAACGCAAAAAGCGGCGGCTTTTTGCGCAAGGCGCATGGATTGCACGGGAATCGTGGTATCCGGGATCTTCGTGTTCCCGTATCAAGGGAGCCCGTATCAAGGAAGCGACGTGCGCGCCGGGCAATAGCGGTGTGCATGACGTGATGTGTTTGAATGATCGAGCCCAGCGGACGCCGGACCGTGGGTTCATGGGGAACGAGCGGCCATGAGTGAACCCTCATCTCAACCGTCTGGACAGTCCGTTGGACGGCAGAACGGGCAGGCGACCGGGCCGGTGATCGACCGTTCCGAGCGCTCCGGCAGCATCGGGCTGCTGGTCCTGCTGGCGCTGATACTGGTGGGCGCGGCGGGCGCAATCGCCTTCATGAGCCGGGAACAGGCCCAGCCCTATGTGCTGGGGCTGCTGGGGCTGCTGGCAGTGGTCGGCGTGTTCTGCCTGTTTGCGGGCGCCATCGGCCTGTTGAGGTTTTCCGGCAAGGCGCGGGCGAACCCTCTGGCGCAGGCCTTTCTGGATACGACCGATATCGGCACGGTGATCACCGATGCCTCGGGCCGGATCATCTACGCCAACGAATCCTATGCGGAACTGACCGGCTCGGCGGAGCCGGGCGAGGTGCGCACGGTGGAGCGCGTCTTTGCCAGCGATCCGGATGCGGCGGACGCCATCTTCCGCCTGTCGCAGGCCGCGCGCAGCGGGATGCGCGCCCAGGAAGAGGTAAGGCTTCCCTATCCGATCGGACAGTCGGAAGGCGCGCCGCGCTGGTATCGCATTCGCGTTCGTCCGCTCGACGTGGACGAGGAAAGCGGCAAGCGGACCTGCACCGTCTGGCTGGTGGCCGATATCACGCGCGACCGGGTGGAGCAGGAATCCTCCTTCCAGGAGCTTCAGCGCGTCATCAATTTCCTCGATCACGCACCGGCGGGCTTCTTCTCCGCCGACGGGATGGGGCGCATCGTCTATCTGAACGCGACGCTGGCGGACTGGCTGGGGCACGACCTGGCGCAGTTCGAGGCAGGCGCCCTGCGGCTGTCCGATATCGTGCGCGGCGACGGGGCCGAACTGATCAATTCCATCTCCGGGCAACCGGGCGACGTGAAATCGGAGACCATCGATCTCGATCTGGTCACCCGGCAGGGGCGCACCGTTCCGGTGCGGTTGCTGCATCGCGTTCCCTTCGGCGCTGACGGAAAGGCGGGCGAAAGCCGCACGTTGGTCCTCAACCGCTCGCCGGGCGAGGAGGCGCAGGAAGCCTTGCGCGCGGCGGAAGTGCGTTTTGCGCGCTTCTTCAACAACACGCCGATCGCCATCGCCTCCGTCGACCGGGACGGCAAGGTCGTGCGCTCCAACGCACCGTTCCTCAGGCTTCTGGGCAAGCCGGGAGCGGGCGAGGACGACAAGCAGTTGCTCGTCGATTTCGTGGCAGGCACCGGGCGCGAGATGCTGGCCGGGGCGCTTGCAGCTGTCGCCGATGGGCACAGCGAAATCCTGCCGATGGATATCGAACTTGCGCAGGAGGGCGAGCGCTCCGCGACCTTCTACATATCCGCGGTCGAGGACGGGGATGCGGATGGCGAGGCGGCCATCGTCTATGCGCTTGAGACGACCAAGCAGCGTGCGCTGGAGCTTCAGTTCGCGCAGAGCCAGAAGATGCAGGCCATCGGCCATCTGGCCGGCGGCGTGGCGCATGACTTCAACAACGTGCTGACGGCGATCATCGGCTTTTCCGATCTGCTGCTGGCCAATCACCGCCCGACCGATCCGTCCTTCCAGGACATCATGAACATCAAGCAGAACGCCAACCGGGCCGCCGGTCTGGTGCGTCAGCTTCTCGCCTTCTCCCGCCGCCAGACGCTCAGGCCCAAGGAACTGGCGCTTAACGACGTGATGGCGGATCTTTCCATCCTGCTCGACCGGCTGCTCGGCGAAAAGGTGGAACTGAAGGTGGTGCACGGGCGCGATCTGTGGCCGATCATGGCGGACCAGAACCAGCTTGAGCAGGTGGTGGTGAACCTGGCGGTGAACGCCCGCGATGCCATGCCGGACGGAGGGCATCTGACCATCCGCACCAGCAATATCGATGCGGTGCAGTCGCGCGCGCTGGAAGACACGCGCGGCATGCCCGACGGCGAATATGTGTTGATCGAGGTGATCGACACCGGTTCGGGCATTCCAGCCGACATCATGGAAAAGATCTTCGATCCGTTCTTCTCCACCAAGGAGGTGGGCAAGGGTACGGGGCTTGGGCTTTCCACGGTCTACGGCATCATCAAGCAGACGGGCGGCTACATTTATCCCTCCTCCATCGTGGGCGAGGGGACGACGTTCCGCATCTTCCTGCCGCGTCATGTCTCTGAGGAAAAGGCTGCGCCCAAGGAAGTCGTTGCCGAGACCCCCATGACGGACCTCACCGGCTCCGCCACCATCCTTCTGGTGGAGGACGAGGAGGCGGTGCGCGCCTTTGCGGCCCGTGCGCTGGCATCCCGCGGCTACAAGGTCCACGAGGCGGGCTCGGGCACCGAGGCGCTTCAGGTGATGGAGGAAACGGACGGGGCCGTCGATCTGGTGGTTTCCGACGTGGTGATGCCGGAACTGGACGGGCCGAGCCTGCTGCGCGAGCTGCGCAAGACCCGGCCCGACCTGAAGATCATCTTCATTTCCGGCTATGCGGAAGGCGCGTTCGAAAAGAACCTGCCGGAGAACGAGAAATTCTCGTTCCTGCCCAAGCCCTTCTCCCTGAAGGAACTGGCCACGGCCGTGAAAGAGGCGTTGTCGGCGGACTGACCGCCGCAACGCGTTTCCCGATCAGGTCCGGGGGACGTCAGTCCTCGATCCTTCAGCCCTCGATACTGGCGACCCAGGAGGCGACCGCGATGCGGGCGGCGAGACGGGCGTTGTTCAGCACAAGGGCGATGTTCGTCTCAAGGCTGCGGCCATCGGTCAGCTCGAGGATCTTCGACAGCACATAGGGCGTCACGTCCTTGCCGCGAATGCCATCGGCACTTGCCTGCTCAAGGGCTGCCTCGATGTAACCGTTCATCTCTTCGGCAGGAATTTCGGCCTCCTCCGGCACCGGGTTGGCAACCAGAATGCCGCCATGGCCCGCGAAACGGGCGCGGGTGGAGATCAGCCGGGCGATTTCCTGCGCGGTATCGAGCCGGTAGGGCGCGGCGAGCCCGGAACTGCGAGACCAGAAGCCCGGCAGTTCGTCCGTGCCATAGGCGATGACCGGTACGCCGCGGGTCTCCAGCACTTCCAGCGTCTTCGGAATGTCAAGCAGCGCCTTGGGGCCTGCCGCAACCACGCAGACGGGCGTACGGCCCAGTTCATCCAGATCGGCGGAGATATCGAAGCTCGTTTCCGCCCCGCGGTGCACGCCGCCGATGCCGCCGGTGGCGAAGACCGAAATGCCCGCCGCATGGGCCGCCATCATGGTGGCCGCCACGGTGGTGGAGCCGGTGCGGCGCTGGGAGATGGCGAAGGCGAGATCGGCGCGCGAAAGCTTCATCACGTCGGCGGACTGCCCCAGATCCTCCAGATCCGCCGGCGACAGGCCGATGCGCAGGATGCCGTCGATGACCGCGATGGTGGCGGGCACGGCGTCTTCCTCGCGGATGACGGCTTCGACGGCTTGCGCGGTCTCGACGTTTTTCGGCCAGGGCATGCCGTGGGTGATGATGGTCGATTCCAGCGCCACAACGGGCCTGCCGGTGACAAGCGCCTCTTCGACTTCGGGCGAAGGGATGATTTCTTCAATCACGGTCCGGTCTTTCAGGTTAGGCCCCGTCGGGAGCGTTAAGTCGTGTGGTCGATCGGATTGCCGGCGCTCGAACGGATTGCGGGTCAGGCGAGCCGGTCCGCCTCGGCTGCATCGAGACGCAGATGCAGGGCCGCGAGGCTCAGGCTTTCGGGGGCGGCGCCCGTTGCTTCCAATGTGAGGGCTGCTGCTGCGCGACCGTAATCCAGCGCCTCGGCAAGGTCGAGTCTCGCTGACAGGCCCGCCAGCGTTCCACCGGTCAGCGCATCGCCTGCGCCGGTCACATCGAGCGTCCGGGCAGGCAGGGCGGGGCGGCGTATGGGCTGGTATCGGTCGTGCGCCATGACCACGCCGTCAGCGCCATCGGTAATGATCGCCGCGCCGACGCCTTCTTCGACGAGTGCCTGCGCGAGGTGCTCCGCCGAGCCGTCCTCGCCGACAAGAACTTCCGCTTCCCCGCGATTGGCGAAGAGCAGATCGAGGCGCGGCAGGAGCGGCGCGAGCCGCCGGGCCTTCGCCATGGAGACAGCGTCGGCGACGAGAAACGCGCCTTCGCCGCGCGCACCGGATAGACGCATCAGTTCATCCAGCGTGTCGGCGCGCAGATTGGTGTCCATGAACCAGATGCGGGCCCCGGCCAGAAGCGCGTGGTTTCGGTGGAGAGCCTGCGGGGAAAACTGCGCGGTAATCTCATCATCGACCACGGCCGCGGCCAGACGCCCGTCGGGATCGTGCAGCGCCAGATAGGTTGCGGTCGCGCCGCGCGCCCTCGTGATGCCCGTCAGATCGATGTCCAGAGCGCCGAGCCGGTCCAGCAGATCCGTTCCGTCTCCGTCTTCGCCCACGCAGCCGAGGATGCGGGCGGGAACGCCGAGGCGGGCAAGAACCATGGCGACATTCGTCGCCACCCCGCCGGGGCGTTTCTCGATGCGGGCGGGGGTGGAGGTGTCGGGCAGGATGCGCCGGTCCGCATGGGCGATGCGATCCAGATGAAGACCGCCGATGAGCGTTACCGGGCTTGTAGCGCGAACCGGCCCTGCGCTTTCGCTTGGCGGAAGTGGGGACGTCATGGCGCGGCGGCTCCTTCGTTACCCGCCCGAATGCGGGCCGATCTGTCCGGATTTTCACCCCGGAAGGAGATCCCGCCAAGAGGGATGCAGCGATTCCCGGCAGATACCGTTCCAGAAACGGTCGGACATGCCATGCACCGGTTATGAGAACAACATGTGAACATACTGAAATTAAAACATAAAATACAGTCGCTTGACATGGGGATAAATATGGAGAACAAAGCCAGTACATCGCAGCAGTTTGAAACCGCCTGACGGGCGTGAAATAAGGAGCCAGACATGTCACAGGCCTCACTTCGCCTCGTCGAGGGGACGGGAATGGATAAGACCAAAGCACTGGACGCAGCCCTGGCGCAGATCGAGCGCGCCTTCGGCAAGGGATCGATCATGCGGCTCGGCGAAGGCCAGGTCGTGGAGGTGGAGGCGATCTCCACCGGATCGCTCGGGCTCGATATCGCACTTGGCATCGGCGGTCTGCCGCGCGGTCGTATCGTGGAGATCTACGGTCCGGAATCTTCGGGCAAGACCACGCTGGCGCTGCACACGGTGGCCGAAGCGCAGAAGAAGGGCGGCGTTTGCGCCTTCATCGATGCCGAGCATGCGCTGGACCCGGTCTATGCGCGCAAGCTGGGCGTCTCCATCGACGACATGCTGATCTCGCAGCCCGACGCGGGCGAGCAGGCGCTGGAAATCACGGACACGCTGGTGCGCTCCGGCGCGATTGACGTGCTGGTGGTCGATTCCGTGGCGGCTCTGACGCCGCGCGCGGAACTGGAAGGCGAGATGGGCGACAGCCTGCCCGGTCTTCAGGCCCGCCTGATGAGCCAGGCTCTGCGCAAGCTCACCGCTTCGATCTCCAAGTCGAAGACCATGGTGATCTTCATCAACCAGATCCGCATGAAGATCGGCGTGATGTTCGGCTCTCCCGAGACCACGACCGGCGGCAATGCGCTGAAGTTCTATTCGTCGGTGCGTCTCGACATTCGCCGCATCGGTTCGATCAAGGACAAGGACGAGGTTGTCGGCAACCAGACCAAGGTCAAGGTCGTCAAGAACAAGCTCGCACCTCCCTTCAAGCAGATCGAATTCGACATCATGTATGGCGAAGGCGTCTCCAAGATGGGCGAACTCATCGATCTCGGCGTCAAGAGCGGGATGGTGGAGAAATCGGGGGCATGGTTCTCCTACAACAGCCAGCGTCTGGGGCAGGGGCGTGAGAACGCCAAGAACTTCCTGCGCGAGAACCCGGCTGTCGCCGATGAGATCGAGCTGGCGATCCGCCAGAATGCCGGCCTGATTGCGGAGAAGATTACCGATCCGGACGGCGGCGACGACGGCCCGAGCGGTTCCGTCGACGATTGAACGCGCCTTTGGCGGTCGGTCGCCTGAGCGGTGATTGCCCGACCGGCGATGGCGTCGCTGAGTGAAACGAACGGCATTAGCATTCAAAAGCCCCGCGGGAGCATTGGCTTCGGCGGGGCTTTTTATGTTCGGGGCGTCTGTCGCCGTTGTCCTGTCTGGCGGTCGAGCCCATCCTTCGAGGAGCCTGCGAAAGCAGGCGTCTCGAAGGATGGGCTCCAACTGCAGGTGCGCGCCACGGCCTTCACTGAAGTTGCGATGAACCCAAGGCCGGTTCCGGCATCCGCTTCCCGGCACCGACCATGAAGCCCTCGGGTCGTTTCCCACTGTCGAATCCCGCCTGCGACCGTTTGGCATCTCCCGGTCAAAACCCGCTCGGCATATGGCCACCCTCTGACCTTTCCTATCTCACCGAAGGGGTATCCCATGCGTTCCGTTTCTTCTCTCCTTGCAGCCTCACTGCTGGGCTGCGGGCTTGTTGCCGCTGCTCCGGCATTTGCCGCCGATGCGCTGGTCGCGCCGAAGGTGCTTGTCATCTCCATGTTCAAGCACGAAGCCTCCAACTGGCTGGAGAAGGAGGAACTGAGCAACAAGATCGCGATTGACGGTCTGTCGGAGGAATTCCCGGATCTTTCCTGCAACGACCGAGGCTTGTGCCTCGTCACCACCTCCATGGGTTATGCGAATGCCGCAAGCTCCATTTCCGCGCTCGTTCATTCCGACAAGCTGGATCTGACGAAAACCTATTTTCTGATCGCAGGCATCGCGGGTATCGACCCGGCCAACGGGACGATCGGTTCCGCGATGTGGGCGCGTTACGCGGTCGACGGCGGGTTGCAGTGGCGCATCGATGACCGCAAGGCTCCCGAAGGTTGGGTTGCGGGCGGTTTCGGGATGTACTCCAAGGGCTATGGCGAGAAGCCGGTTTCGCACTATGGCACCGAGGTCTATCATCTGAACGAGGCGCTGGTTGAGGCGGCTTTCGAGGCGTCCAAGGGTGTCGAACTGGCCGACAGCGACGGGGCGGGCGCCTATCGCACGAACTATGCGGAAGAGGCTGCCAAGGGCAAGCCCGCAGTCGGCATTTGCGATACGGTTTCCGCCGATCAGTGGTGGCACGGCGTTGCGCTCAGCGAAGCGATGAACGACTGGGCTGCGCTCCTGACCGACGGTGCTGCCGACTATTGCACCACCCAGCAGGAAGACAACGCCACGCTGACCGCCCTGTCGCGCGGCGCCAGGCTCGGCAAGCTCGACATGGATCGCGTCGCCATCCTGCGAAGCGCCTCCAATTTCGATCGCCCCTATCCCGGTCAGACCCCGCAGGATTCGCTGAATGCCAATTCCGGCGGCTTCATGCCCGCCATCAACAACGTCTACCGCGTGGGCAAGGCGTTCGCCGATACGGTTCTGGACAATTGGGCGGACTGGGAAAACGGCGTTCCGGCGCGCTAGGGGCCGCATGCGAAACGGCTGAAACGAGCCAGTTTGCGACTTCGCGCGCAAGTTGGCCCGGCGTTCAGGCCATTTTCGGCACATATTCAGGGAAGCGGGGCCAAGCGCACCGCTTCCCTTTGCCGCGTTAAGGCATTAAAACCCGCGCGGTGCAGTTATGAACATGACCTTGTGCGCGGGCTTCCATCGGCTTGCCGCGAACGGGGGCAGCCGATAGAGCGGCTTGCGAAACACATGATGACGAGGTCGAAAATCTGATGAGCGGCGTCAACGAAATCCGATCGACGTTCCTGGACTTCTTTCGCCGCAACGGTCACGAGATCGTTGCCTCCGGCCCGCTGGTGCCGCGAAACGATCCGACGCTGATGTTTGCCAATGCCGGTATGAACCAGTTCAAGAACGTGTTCACCGGCCTGGAAAAGCGCGACTACTCCCGCGCGACCACGGCGCAGAAATGCGTGCGCGCCGGCGGCAAGCACAACGACCTCGACAATGTGGGCTACACCGCACGCCATCACACCTTCTTCGAGATGCTCGGCAACTTCTCCTTCGGCGACTATTTCAAGGATGTCGCCATCGAGCTTGCCTGGAAGCTGATCACCGAAGAATACGGCCTGCCGAAGGACAAGCTGCTCGTCACCGTCTATTCGGAAGACGATCAGGCTTTCGATCTTTGGAAGAAGATCGCAGGGATCGGCGAAGACAAGATCATCCGCATTCCGACCTCGGACAATTTCTGGACCATGGGCGACACCGGCCCGTGCGGTCCGTGCTCGGAGATCTTCTTCGATCATGGCGATCACATCTGGGGTGGCCCTCCGGGCTCGCCGGAAGAAGATGGCGACCGCTTCATCGAGATCTGGAACCTCGTCTTCATGCAGTACGAGCAGAAGACGAAGGAAGAGCGTGTGGACCTGCCGCACCCCTCCATCGATACCGGCATGGGGCTGGAGCGCATCGCCGCCGTCCTTCAGGGCGTTCACGACAATTACGACATCGACCTCTTCAAGGCGCTGATCGCGGCGTCGGAATCGGTCATGGGCGCCAAGGCGGAAGGCGACAAGCGCAATTCGCACCGGGTCATTGCCGACCACCTGCGCGCGACCTCCTTCCTGATTGCCGATGGCGTGCTGCCGTCGAACGAAGGCCGCGGCTATGTGCTTCGCCGCATCATGCGCCGCGCCATGCGCCATGCGCGCCTGCTCGGCACCGAGCAGCCGGTGATCCATAAGCTCGTTCCGGCGTTGCTTGGCGAGATGGGCCGGGCCTATCCGGAGCTTCAGCGCGCCGAGAGCCTCATCACCGAAACCATCGAACTGGAAGAAAAGCGTTTCGGGCGCACGCTGACGCGCGGCCTGTCGCTGCTGGACGAGGCGTCAGAGGGGCTCGACAAGGGCGACATTCTCGACGGCGAGACGGCCTTCAAGCTCTATGACACCTATGGCTTCCCGCTGGATCTGACGCAGGACGCGCTGCGTCCGCGCGGCGTCGGCGTCGATCTTTCCGGCTTCAACGATGCGATGGAGCGTCAGAAGGCGGAAGCGCGCGCTGCATGGTCCGGCTCCGGCGAGGCGGCGACGGAAAGCGTGTGGTTCGCGATCAAGGAGCGCGTGGGCGCGACCGAATTCCTCGGCTACGAGACGGAGCGCGCGGAAGGCGTGGTGACCGGCCTCGTGCGCGACGGCGAAGAAGTCAAGGAACTGAGCGCGGGCGAGACGGGCGCGCTGATCGTCAACCAGACGCCGTTCTACGGCGAATCCGGTGGTCAGGTCGGCGACACGGGCGTCGTCATCGCGTCGGGCGCAAAGTCGGAACTGAAGGCGGTCGTGACGGACGTGCAGAAGAAGGCCGACGGCGTCTTCGTGCATTTCGTGACCGTGGAGAAGGGCTCGCTGCGCATCGACGATCCGATCGAGATGCTGGTCGACAATTCCCGTCGTTCGGCCATCCGCGCCAACCACTCCGCAACCCACCTGCTGCACGAGGCGCTTCGCGAAGTGCTGGGCAGCCACGTGGCGCAGAAGGGCTCGATGGTTTCGCCCGACCGTTTGCGGTTCGACTTCTCGCACCCCAAGCCGCTCGATCCCGCGGAAGTGGCGCGCGTGGAAGATATCGCCAATGCGATCATCCTGCAGAATGCGCCGGTGGAAACGCGCCTGATGGCTGTCGATGACGCCATCGAGGTGGGCGCAATGGCGCTCTTCGGCGAAAAGTACGGCGACGAGGTTCGTGTCGTTTCCATGGGCACGGCGCTTGAGGGCGACAAGGCGGGCAAGACTTATTCGCTGGAACTTTGCGGCGGCACCCATGTGCGGCGCACCGGCGATATCGGGCTGGTCAATCTCGTTCATGAAGGCGCGGTGGCTGCAGGCGTGCGGCGCATCGAGGCGTTCACCGGCGAGGCCGCGCGGCGTCATCTGGAAGAACAGGACCAGCGCCTGCGCGAGATTGCCGGGCTTCTCAAGGTCAGCCAGATCGAGGTTCCCGCCCGCGTCGCCAGCCTGATGGAAGAACGCCGCAAGCTGGAAAAGGAACTGGCGGAAGCACGCAAGAAGCTGGCGCTTGGCGGTGGCGGCGGATCTGCTGCCGATGCGGGCGTGCGCGAGGTCGGGCCGATCAAGCTGATGGCGCGCACCGTGGAAGGTATCTCGCCGAAGGACCTGAAGGGGCTCGTCGATGAGGCCAAGACCTCGCTCGGTTCCGGCATCGTGGCGATTGTCGGTGTCAGCGAGGACGGCAAGGCCGGGCTTGTGGTGGGCGTGACCAAGGACCTGACAGAGCAGTTCAACGCGGTGGAACTGGTTCGCGCCGGGTCCGCAGCGCTTGGCGGCAAGGGCGGCGGCGGGCGTCCGGACATGGCGCAGGCCGGTGGCCCGGACGGGGCCAAGGCCGCGGCTGCGCTCGAGGCCATCGAGGCGGTTCTCAAGGCCGCGATCTAGGCAACGGGTCGCAACGAAGCGGTTTCACGATCAGGCCCTCAGGCGCTGCGTGCGTCTGAGGGTTTATTCTTGTCGGGCGCATGCCCTAACGTAAATTCGTCACCGTTGACGGTTGGCATGATCCGGCACGCCGGAATCGGCTATTCTCATCTCGCCCGGCCGTTTCTCGCATGTACCTGCATCGTGCAATGCGTCGTCCCGACCGGAGCGGGTAAACGGTGAAACCGAGGGCAGCGTCGATGCGGGTTCCATTGAAGCGCAGGGTCTACGAGCTTCTGGAGCAGGGGGCCATCGGGAATTTCTCTTCCCTGATCGTGGACCGGGTGCTGATCGTTCTCATCCTGGTGAATATCGCGTCCGTCATCCTGTCGACGGAGGCGAGCCTGTCGCGGCTGTGGGGCGGGCTGTTCCTGACAGTGGAAATCGTCTCCGGGCTGGTCTTCACCATCGAATATTTCTGCAGGCTCTGGGTTGCGGATCTTCATCCGCCCTATCGCGGCATGGGGTCGTTCCGGGCGCGGCTTCTTTATGCGCGTCAGCCCTTCGCCGTCATCGATCTGATGGCGGTGCTGCCGTTCTGGCTGCCGTTGCTGGCGGGCGATCTCAGGGCTCTGGTGATCTTCCGGCTGCTGCGGTTCCTGAAGCTTGCGCGCTATTCGCCTGCGCTGCGCTCGCTGGTGAGCGCGCTGGCCTCGGAACGGCGTGCGCTGACGGCCTGCTTCGTCATCATTTTCGGTATCGTGCTTTCCGCTGCCACGGCTCTCCACGTCATCGAGGGAGCGGAACAGCCGGAAGCCTTCGGCTCCATTCCCGACAGCATCTGGTGGGCCATCGCGACGGTGACCACGGTGGGCTACGGCGATGTGGTGCCTGTCACCGGGGCGGGCAAGATCGTGGGCAGCGTCGTGATGCTGATGGGCTACGGGCTGCTGGCGCTTCCCATCGGTATCGTGGCCACCGCCTTCGCGCGCGAGATCCACAGCCGGGAATTCGTCGTCACCTGGGGCATGGTCGCCCGCGTGCCGCTGTTTGAGGATCTCAACGCCGCTGACATTGCGGAGGTGAGCGGGCTCTTGCACTCCCATTCGGCGGATCGCGGCGAAATCATCTCACGTCAGGGCGAGCCGGGAAACAGCATGTTCTTCATTGCGTCCGGGTCGGTCGAAATCCATCTGGATGACCGCGTCATCTCGATGCATGAGGGCAATTTCTTCGGGGAAATGGCCGTGTTGCACCGGACGTTGCGGTCTGCGACGGTGGTTGCCGCGTCCCGCTGCCGTCTGCTGGTTCTGGACGGCGAAGACCTGCATCGGCTCATGCGGCGAAACCCGTCGATGGCGCGCAGGGTGCGCGAGGCCGCGCGCGAGCGGCGGGCGCAGGGAGACGGGGGGGACATGTCGCCGGAGGAACTGATCGGCGGGGAGGTCACGGAAGAGAACCGGGAGGCGGAGCCGGAAGCGTTACGGGAGGAGACCGCCCGCAAGGAGCGCGAGACCGACTAGCGACAGGGGCATTTTGCGGATTTCCCGTCATCTTCTGTCAGTCTGCATCGCAGAGAGGCCATAATCTCGTGATTGCCTCCATGAGAGAACGTTAATGGGCGGACCGCGTTCATACTGGTATATTCACTAGCTTTTGTCGTCCGGCGGCGAGGCATAGTGTCGGGTTGGACGATAAAGCAAGGCATCCGCCGATCCGCAGGGGGGGGGCTGATGCCGGAAAGCCGGTGGGAGGGGCCTTTTCTCCGGCTTCGTCGCGATAAGGGGCTGTCGCTTCGCTGCCTGCCGGATGAGGATTGCATCCGGCCCGTGGCTGCAGACGGCCAAGACGACCTATCGACCTTGAGAGGACTGAGACATGTACAAGAAGCTTCTGATCGCTGGCGCCGCGGCCTTGATGCTTGCTGGTTGCCAGACGGATAGCCAGAGCGATCGTGCACTTGGCGGTGCGGGAATCGGTGCGGCGACCGGCGCTGTCATCGGCGCGGCGACGACGGGAACCGGCGGTGGTGCGGCTGTCGGAGCTGTGGCGGGCGGTGCAGCCGGTGCGATGATCGGCGCTGCGACGACGCCGAAGAACTGCTGGGCGCGCGACGCCTATGGCAACCCCTATCGGGTCGCTTGCCCGTAAGGCGCAACCGAATTCAAATGAAAAAGGCGGGCCCAGGCCCGCCTTTTTTGTATTCGCAGTTGAACGAGGCAAGGTCGCTCAGGCGTGTTCTGCCATGGCCTTCTGCAGGTTCTCGTCGATCTTGTCGAGGAAACCGGTGGTCGAGAGCCAGCCCTGTTCGGGGCCGACGAGAAGCGCCAGATCCTTGGTCATGTAACCGGCTTCCACCGTCTCGATGCAGACGCGCTCCAGTGTGGAGGCGAAGCGGGCGAGCTGGTCGTTACCGTCGAGCTTGGCGCGGTGGGCGAGGCCGCGGCTCCATGCGAAGATGGAGGCGATGGAATTGGTGGAGGTCGCCTCGCCCTTCTGGTGCTGGCGGTAATGACGGGTGACGGTGCCGTGGGCGGCCTCGGCCTCCACGGTCTTGCCGTCCGGCGTCATCAAAACGGACGTCATCAGGCCGAGCGAGCCGAAGCCCTGCGCCACGATGTCGGACTGGACGTCGCCGTCATAGTTCTTGCAGGCCCAGACATAGCCGCCGGACCACTTCAGTGCGGAAGCCACCATGTCGTCGATCAGGCGATGTTCGTACCAGATGCCCGCTTCGGCGAATTTCTGCTTGAACTCGGCGTCGTAGATCTCCTGGAACAGTTCCTTGAAGCGCCCGTCATAGGCTTTCAGGATCGTGTTCTTGGTGGAGAGATAACAGGGCACGCGGCGCTGGAGGGCGTAGTTGAAGGACGCCTGCGCGAAGTCGCGGATGGAGTCGTCGAGGTTGTACATGGCCATGGCGACGCCGGAGGAAGGCGCGTCATAGACCTCGTGTTCGATGGTCTCGCCATCGTCACCGACGAACTTGATGGTGAGCTTGCCCTTGCCGGGGAAGCGGAAGTCGGTGGCGCGATACTGATCGCCGAAGGCATGGCGACCGACGATGATGGGCTGGGTCCAGCCGGGCACGAGGCGCGGCACGTTCTTGCAGATGATCGGCTCGCGGAAGATTACGCCGCCGAGGATGTTGCGGATCGTGCCGTTGGGCGAACGCCACATCTTCTTCAGCCCGAATTCCTCAACACGCGCCTCGTCCGGCGTGATGGTGGCGCACTTCACGCCCACACCGTGCTTCTTGATGGCGTTGGCCGCATCGACGGTGATCTGGTCGTCCGTCTCGTCACGCTTCTCCATGGAGAGGTCGTAATATTCGAGGTCGATGTCGAGATAGGGGTGGATCAGCTTGTCCTTGATGAACTGCCAGATGATCCGGGTCATCTCGTCGCCGTCCAGTTCCACGACCGGGTTCTCAACCTTGATCTTCGCCATGGCCCACATCTCCTCGCTTGTCGGGTCGGTCGCGCGGTCTGTGAGAGGCCGCGTCCTCAAATCGTGTGCCGTTGTATACGATTATTCATGCAATGCGAGCTTTTTCCGATGTCGGCTATAGCAAAGGAGGCTGACGCAGCGATAGTCCGCAACCTTGCGGGGACGGGATATGCAGAAAGTGTCGCAGGGGCAGGTGCGAGCGATTGCCGCCTGCGGTTGAACCGGGCCCGCGAGCGGTGACGCAGGTCGGCGTACTCAGAAGAATTACGAACTATCCCTGATCCGGTGCGCGTCAAATGATGAGATGGTCGGGAATTGCCGCTGCGTGATGTGGGGAGGGGCGTCAGCCGGGGATCTCGCGGTTCTGCGTGAGACTGGTGCAGGATACGGGACTGCGCGCGAATTTGTGATCGGCAGCGCTCCTGAAACTGGTTCAATTCCACGCGAAGCGGATTGATCCAGTTTGGAAATTTTCGTATATCATTACATACGAATATACAGATATAACGGGAGAGGTCGTAATGGCCACCAGTCAACGTTCACTTGGGCGCTACCGTGAGGGGCCGCGGCCGTTCTGGCCGCCGCTCGTCGCCGGGTTTGCGCTCGGGTTTGCCCTGCTCGTGACTTTTCTTGTCTCCGGCCACGGGCTCGGCGCATCGGGTTTCGTGACCCGTTTCGCGGTTCAGGTCAGCGACTGGGTTGCGCCGCAGGCAACTGCTGACAATTCCTATTTCGGGCCTTTCATCGCGGCGGGCGCTCCGCTCGTCTCGTGGATCACGTGGGAATCCATCGGCGTGCTGATCGGCGCGTTCATCGGCGCCCGCACCGCGGGTCGCACCAGCATTCAGGTTGAGCGCGGTCCTCAGGCATCCCGCACCCAGCGCTTCGTCCTCGCCTTCGTCGGCGGTGCGCTGACCGGCTTCGGCGCACGGCTTGCGCGCGGCTGCACGTCCGGTCTCGGTCTTTCCGGCGGCGCGACGCTGGCGGTTGCCGGGTTCGTGTTCCTGGCGGGCTTCTTCATCGCGGGCTTCGTGGTTTCCATGCTGGCGCGGAGGGTCTGGCAGTGAGCATTCCTTTTTATGACGGCGGCGTCGCCAGCGGCCTTCTGGCCGGTCTTCTGTTCGGTCTTGCGCTGGAAGGAGCGGGCTTCGGATCTCCGCGCAAGCTGACGGGTCAGTTTTCCCTGAAGGACTTCTCGGTCTTCAAGGTGATGTTCACCGCCGTTCTGGTGGCGGCCATCGGGCTTTATCTGCTGCGTGTCGCTGGCGTGATGGCGGACAACTCCGTCTATGTGCCGACGCTGTTCTTCTGGGCGATGGCCGGTGGCGGGTTGCTGATCGGTGCGGGCTTTGCGCTGGGCGGCTATTGCCCGGGCACCTCGCTGGTGGGCGTCGGGTCCGGCCGCATCGATGCGGTGGTCTTCTTCGCCGGCATGGTGGCGGGGACCGCGTTCTTTGCGACCGTCTTCGATCCGCTGACCAACTTCTACTTTGCGGCCCAGGGGCCTGAAGGCGAGCGGCTGACCGATCTGACCGGCCTGCCGGAATGGGTCATTCTGGCCGCCCTCGTGGTCATTGCCGCGATTGGCTACATGCTCGGCACCAAGCTTGAGCGTGCCCGTGGTGGCCCGTTCACGGCCGAGCAGGTCTGCACCCCGGTCGATGAAGAAACGAAATCCGTCAAGACGCACGGACAGGCTGTGAGCGCCTGAACAAGGAGGGAAGTCCAATGTCCATGAAATCCAGAAAGAGCCTGCTGTCTGCGGCCTTTGTTCCCGTCGCCGCCGTCATGGTGAGCGCGGCGGTTCCGGCGGCTCATGCACAGCCGAAGAACCCTTGCGCACCTGCGCTGGTGAACCCGTGTGCGCCTGCTGCGCGTCCGGCCAACCCTTGCGCGCCTGCCGCAAAGCCGATGGCGAACCCCTGCGCGCCTGCCGCGGCAAAGCCGGCGGCTGCCACGCAAGCGGCTCTTCCGGCCGATCCCTACGACACCACCACGAAGTACAAGCAGGCGCCTTATGGCGACAAGATGCCAGGCATCGTGAAGAACTACCTGCGTGCCACGCCCTATATCGGCACCGGCGGCGTGATCGATCAGGCCAGCATGGGCGTGCTCGCCGCGCTCGGCTTCAAGACGGTGGTCAACCTCAACACCGCCGATGAGGGCGCGACTGCGGAAGGTCCGCTCGTGGAGCAGGCCGGGATGACCTACATCAACGTTCCGGTGCCGACGTCGGCTCCCACGCCTGAGCAGATCACCGAGATCTCGGCGATCCTCAACGACGCCACCAAGTACCCGATCCTGATGCATTGCGAGTCGTCGAACCGCGTCGGGGCAACCTGGGCGCTTTACCGTGCGGCTTCCGGCATTCCGGCGGCGATTGCCGTCCAGGAAGGCCGTACGGTCGGAATGAAGACCAGCCGCGAGAAGGCCGTCCGCGAGCAGCTGGGACTTCCCCCGCTGTAAGCGCGATTGCAGGAATATCGTGACGAGGTGAGGCCGGGGGATAGTGGACGATCCCCCGGCTTCATTGCTTTCGGCGCGCTCTTCACGCCGATCCGAAGCAGAGAGCCGGTCCCGCAGCAAGATGTTGGGCAGCGGCCTTTCGCATGGGGCAGGCGCGCATTAGCATTGGGGCGACGGGGAGGAAACCTATGGCGAGGTGGTATCATGGCGGATACTGAAATGGTCACAGGCGAGCGTAGCGGCGCGGTCCTGCCGGATTTCGCGAGCCTGCCGCGCGAGCAGCTTGAGGCCATGCACGATGCGGCGGCCACCGTGCTTGAATGCGAGCATGTTCTGGCCAAGTCGGGCAGCAATGTCGTGCTGGAAGTGCTGCGCGATCAGGGCGATTTCCTGATCTGGGAGAGCTATCCCAAGGGCGATGTGCAGGACCCGGAGACGCACAGCCAGTATTTCTATCATTCCCATACGCCCGACGAGATGCTGAACGGCGAGAACGGCCATTTCCATCTCTTCGTGCGCCCGGCGGAAATCGCGCCGGACATGGAACCCTGGGACCTGCCCGGGGCCTTCGTGCCGGAAAAGCCGGAGGCGCGGTTCGTGCATCTGGCCGCGATCAGCGTGGACGGGGCGGGCTGGCCCTTGCGCATCTTCACGACCAATCGCTGGGTGACCAACGAAACGCTTTACCGGGCCGACGACGTGATTGGCCTTCTCGATCATTTCCGCATCGCGCTGGCGCGCCCGAACTGGGCGGTGAACCAGTGGCTCAACGCGATGGTGGTTCTGTATCGGCCGCAGATCGAGGCGCTGATCAGGGAGCGCGACGTTCGGCTTGAGGCATGGCTGGCAGAGCATCCCGACAGCGAAGTACTGGAAGACCGCGATTTGCAGAACACCAGCGAAGTCAGGATCGACACCGTGGCGCAGATCGGCGCGCTGGAAAGGGCGCTGGGTTTCTAGGGAAAGGCTGCGACGTCATTCCTTTTGTCGGACGAGGCGGCCATCCTCCAGATGAAGCGTCAGATTCGGCGCGAGCGAGCCGATGAACGCCTTGTCGTGACTGATGACCAGCAAGGCTCCGTCATAGGCCTTCAGAGCGGCTTCCAGAGCGGCGATGCCGTCCAGATCTAGATGGTTGGTCGGCTCATCGAGCAGCAGCAATTGCGGCGGCGGCGTGGTTCCGAGCGTGCAGGCGAGACCCGCGCGCAGGCGCTCTCCGCCACTTAAGCATCCTATTGTTCGCATGGCATCATCGGCACGAAAGCCGAAGCGTGCCAAGGCCGCATGGGCCATATGCGCATCGCCGGAAGGGTGCAGGCGCAGGAAGTTCTCGCGCAAGGTCGCGTCCGGGACGAGAAGCCCGACATGCTGATCCAGCAAGGCATGGGCGACCGGCACCGAGATCTGCCCGCTTTGTGGCGCGAGCTTGTTCATGATCAGTTTGAACAGCGTGGTCTTTCCGCTGCCATTCGCGCCTGAAACGAGGATCCGCTGCGGGCCGGTGACGATCAGCGACAGGTCGCGGAGGATCGGAGCGTCGGAATCATAACCTCCGCTCACGTTTTCAAGCCGCAACACGGTCTTTCCGGCGGCGAGGCCGGTCGACAGGACTGTCATGTTGAGCGGCTGGCGGACCTCCAGCTTTTCGCGGGCGCTGGAAAGGGTTTCGTCCGCGACCTTCAACCGGGTTACGCGCAGGCGGATATCTGCTGCACCGGAGGCTTCGGCGCGGGCCTTTGCGGCATCCATGAGCATCTTCGGCTGATCGCCTTTCACCCGGCTCTTGCGCCCGGCACTGTCCTTGCGCGCCTTGCGTTCGCTTGCCTGTTGAGCCCGGCGTGCGGCCTCTTCCTTCACCTTTTCCGTGTGAGCCAGATCGCGTTCCGCGGCTTCCAGTTCGACGTCTTTTCTTTGACGGAATGCGCTGTAGTTCCCGCCATGGAGGCTTGCGCCAAGGGACGTCAGTTCGACGATGGCGTCCATTTCCTCAAGCAGTTCGCGGTCATGGCTCACGATGATCGCGCCGCGCGCCCATTGACGGAGAATGTCGATGACGGCCTGTCGTCCGGTCCGGTCGAGATTGTTCGTCGGCTCGTCCAGCAGCAGGAAATCCGGTTCGGCAGAGAGTAGGGCGGCGAAGCTTGCGCGGGTGCGCTGGCCGCCGGAAAGCCGGGCCAAGGGCGTTTGGGGCGGGCATGTCAGGCCGCAGCGCAGGAGCGCGGCTTCGATCCGCGACGGCAGCAGCCAGTCGGCATCCGCCAGTTCCTCGACGCTTGCAAGGCCCGCCTCGGCGCGCTCAAGCAGGGCGAGGGCGGACCTTGCGGCGAAGAGGTCGGCGATAGTGTCGCCGGGGCGCTCCATGGCGTCCTGCCGCATCATCGCGAGCTTGCCGGAAACCCGGATCCGTCCGGATGCCGGGGGCAGATCTCCGGCAATCAAGCGCAGGAGCGTACTCTTTCCGACCCCGTTGCGTCCGACAATGCCGGTACGGGTGGGCCCGAAGCTGAGATTGAGATCGGTGAGAAGCGGTGTGCCGTCAGGCGTGGACCATGACAGGGCGGACAGGGAAACGGATGCTGGCATCGGACATGAACTCTCGCGGCAGGGTCGGGATGGTGAAAGCTGCGAGGGTCTGGTTCATGTCGATGGCGTCTCCTGTCGTGATGCACGTGAAGGTAGGTGTGGTGCCGGGATATGGCAAGGGGCAGATGGGGGGCTAACCTTTGGGAGAAGGGGGCCCCGGCACAAGAAAGTCGGGACAATGAAAAAGGGCGGCCAGTGGCCGCCCCCTTGTTCGTTTCGTCGGTTGAGGCTTGGCGGCCTCAATCGATGATGGCGTTCAGCGTGGCGCTCGGGCGCATGGCGGCGGCGACCTTGGCGTCTTCGCCGTGGTAGTAGCCGCCCAGATCCACCGGGGAGCCCTGAGCCGCCTTGAGTTCGGCCAGGATCTTCACCTCGTTATCGGCAAGCGCGCGGGCGATGGGCGTGAAATGCGCCTTCAGCTCCGCGTCCTTGTCCTGTTCGGCCAGAGCCTCGGCCCAGTATTTCGCCAGGTAGAAGTGGCTGCCGCGGTTATCCAGTTCGCCGACCTTGCGGCGGGGAGAGCGGTCCTTGTCGAGCAGCGTGGCGGTCGCAGCATCCAGCGCGTCGGCCAGAACCTGTGCCTTGGCGTTGCCGGTGGTCTGCGAAAGGTGCTCCAGCGATGCACCGAGCGCGCAGAATTCTCCGAGTGAATCCCAGCGCAGGTGGCCTTCCTCGACAAGCTGCTGCACGTGCTTGGGCGCGGAGCCGCCCGCGCCCGTCTCGAACAGGCCGCCACCGGCCATCAGCGGCACGATGGAGAGCATCTTGGCCGAGGTGCCGACTTCGAGGATCGGGAAGAGGTCGGTCAGGTAGTCGCGCAGCACGTTGCCGGTGATGGAGATCGTGTCCTCACCCTTGGCGAGACGCTCCACGGTGACCTTGGCGGCCGCCTCGGGCGCCATGATCTTCAGGTCGAGACCGGTCAGATCGTGTTCCGGCAGGTAGGCGTCCACCTTCTTGATGAGTTCGGCATCGTGGGCGCGCTTCTTGTCGAGCCAGAAGATGCCCGGCATGCCGGAAAGGCGCGCGCGGGTGACGCCGAGCTTCACCCAGTCGCGGATCGGGGCGTCCTTCGCCTTGCACATGCGCCAGATGTCGCCTTCCTCGACCGTATGCTCCATCAGCGTGGTGCCGGCCGCATCGACAACGCGGACCGTGCCGTCGCCGGGAACCTTGAAGGTCTGTGGGTGAGAGCCGTATTCCTCGGCCTTCTGGGCCATCAGGCCGACATTCGGCACGGTGCCCATCTTGGCCGGATCGAGCGCGCCGTTCTCCTTGCAGTGGTCGATCACCGCCTGGTAGACGCCCGCGTAGGAGCTGTCGGGGATCACGCATTTGGTGTCGTGTTCCTTGCCGTCCGGTCCCCAGCCCTTGCCGCCCGCGCGGATGAGCGCGGGCATGGAGGCATCGACGATGACGTCGGAGGAGACGTGGAGGTTGGTGATGCCCTTGTCGGAGTTCACCATGTACATGTCCGGGCCGTCGTCCAGCGCCGCCTTGATGGCCGCCTCGATGGGCTCCTTCTTGTCGGCGGGAAGGGCCGCGACCTTGGCCAGCATGTCGGCGAGGCCGTAATCGGCGTCCACACCGGCTTCCTTCAGATCCGCGCCGTATTTTTCAAAGACCGGTGCGAGGAAAGCCTTCACCACATGGCCGAAGATGATCGGGTCGGAAACCTTCATCATCGTCGCCTTTAGGTGGACGGAGAAGAGAATGCCCTGTTCCTTGGCCTCGGCAATCTGCTCCTTCAGGAACTTCGAAAGTGCCTTGGCGCTCATGAAAGTTCCGTCGATGACGTCGCCTTCCTCGATGGCGAAGTCGTTTTTCAGGGTCGTGACGGCGCCGTCCTTGGCGACGAACTCGATCTTCGCCTTGCCTTCGGAGGCGGCGGGAACCGTCAGCGACTTTTCATTGGCGAAGAAGTCGTCCTTGCCCATCGTGGCGACGTGGGTCTTGGAGGTCTCCAGCCATGCGCCCATGGAGTGCGGGTGCTTGCGGGCATAGGCCTTCACGGCGTTCGGCGCGCGGCGGTCGGAATTGCCTTCGCGCAGCACCGGGTTCACCGCGGAGCCCTTGATGGCGTCGTATTTCGCGCGAACGGCCTTTTCCTCGTCCGTTGCCGGGTTCTCCGGGTAGGCGGGGATCTTGTAGCCTTGCGCGTTCAGCTCCTTGATGCAGGCATTGAGCTGCGTGACGGAAGCGGAGACGTTCGGCAGCTTGATGACGTTGGCGCTGGCCTCCTTCACGATCTGGCCGAGGGCGGCGAGATCGTCGGACTGCTTCTGCGCGTCGCTCAGGTATTCGGGGAAGGTCGCCAGGATGCGTCCGGCCAGCGAGATGTCCATGGTCCCGACCGTGATGCCGGCCTGGCCCGTGAAGGCGCGGATGATCGGCAGGAGCGAGGCGCTTGCAAGCTGCGGGGCTTCGTCGACCTTGGTGTAGATGATGTCGGGGCGTCCGGTGTCTGCCATGTCTTCAATATTCCTGAGAAGTGGATCTGAGGCTTCGCGATCTGGAAATTAGGGAGGGCGCGGCGTAAGCCAAGAGCCTGCGGTTGCCTGTCGTTGGGGACGGCAATGTGCTGGCGCTTGTTGTCTTCGGATCTCCCCCACCGCCATGGCCGCCGGAGAACGGCAGCCTTTCTGGACCGAGGGTGTTTTATTCATTGGCGGCCCGCCACGCAACTGTTGCCAGCGTGACAAGTGCATAAGACGTCGCACCCCTCAACGGATGGGCGAGCGGGCGGGGCGTCCCTAACGGCAGGGTTGCCGGAATCCATCGCAGTTCGGTGTGGAAGCAGAAGGGCAAATCGGCCCGGAACCGCATGAGCCCGGTGCATAACCCCCAATTGCCCCACTTCCCATGTTCTCGCGGTTGAGCTAAATCCGTGCCTCATGTCACACGCATCTGAAAACAACACCGGCGAAGCCGGGGGCGAGGCGCAGGCTCAGCCGTCCTCGCTCATCCTGCCGCCCGCCGTCATCCTGTGCGAACCGCAGCTTGGCGAGAATATCGGCACGGCGGCGCGCGCCATGGCGAATTTCGGCCTCAAGGACCTGCGCATCGTCAATCCGCGCGACGGCTGGCCGAACGCTCGCGCCAATGCGGCCGCCAGCCGCGCCGATCATGTGATCAGCGCGGTGAAGGTTTTCGACCGGGTGGAAGATGCGGTCGCCGACCTGCATTTCGTCTTCGCCACCACCGCGCGCTCGCGCGAGATCCCCAAGCCCGTGCGCGGGCCGGAGGAGGCGGCGGTGACGCTGGTGCAACACGGGTCGCAGGGGCTGGCAACGGGTATCCTGTTCGGGCGCGAACGCTGGGGGCTCAACAACGAGGAGGTGGCGCTTTCCGACGAGATCGTCACCTTGCCGATCGATCCCACCTACGCCTCGCTCAACCTCGCTCAGGCCGTGCTGGTTCTCGCCTATGAATGGCGCAAGCTCGCCACCGGCGGCGTGCTGCCCTTCCACGAGATGGAAGGCGCACCGGCGACCCGCGAGGAACTGATCCGGCTTTTCGATCATCTGGAAGGGGCGCTGGAGACGGCGAACTATTTCCGAACCGAAGACAAGAAGCCCGCCATGGTGCGCGCGCTGCGCAACATCCTGCACAAGGCTGCCTTGAGCGAGCAGGACGTGCGCACGCTGCGCGGTGTCGTGGCCGCCCTTGAGGGCCGCAAGCCCCGTGCCTCCAAGATCAAGGGCCCGGCGGTGACGCCCAAGGGCTCGCTTCTGGGCGGCGTGAAACCGGAGGCTGCGCCGACGCCCGCCGACGCCGAGGACGAATGAGCGACGGCGGGACAGTCGGGCAGAAGCAGAGCCGACCGGTTCTGATCTTCGATTCCGGTATTGGCGGGCTCTCGGTGCTGCGCCATGTCAGGGCGCAGGAGCCTCGGCTCGATCTCGTCTATGTGGCCGATCACGCGGGCTTTTCCTATAGCGACTGGGAAGAGGCGGCGCTTGTCGGCCATGTGGTCGACCTGATGGGACGCCTGATCGAGACCCATGATCCCCGCGCAGTGGTCATTGCCTGCAACACGGCTTCCACGCTCGTCCTGCCCGCCCTACGCGAACAATTCCGCGTGCCGTTCGTCGGCACGGTTCCGGCCATCAAGCCCGCGGCAGCAGCCACCCGCTCCGGGCATGTCTCGGTGCTGGCAACGCCGGGGACGGTGCGGCGCGACTATACGTTCGAGTTGATCCGCCAGTTTGCGCCGCAAATTGCCATCACCCTCGTCGGTGCGCAGGGGTTGTCGCGTCTGGCGGAACAGGAACTTGCGGGCGAGCCGGTTTCAGATGAGGCCGTGCTTCGCGAGATCGCACCGGTTTTCGTCGAGCGCGACGGCCTTCGCACCGATACGGTGGTGCTTGCCTGCACCCATTATCCTTTTCTGCAAGGCGCATTCGAGCGTGTCGCGCCCTGGCCCGTGGCATGGATCGACCCGGCGCCCGCCATTGCGCGACGGCTTTCCACGCTGATCATGGATGCGCCTCAAGGTGCGGGGGAAACACGCTATTTTTCCACCCGCGCGCCCGCGTCCTTTCCCTCCTGTTACGATGACGGCGCGCACTGGGAAGACGTCTGATCCGCAGCATGCCCATTTTGCAGTGCAGCGAATGAGGGCTTGACTTTACGGCGCGCATACCGACATAAGGCGCCATCGTTACCGCGTCGCCCCGGCAGCCGGATGCTGCTTTCACGTCAAGGGGACAGTCGCGGATCGCGCAATTAGGCGCGGTGTCCGGCGATCGACGCGAGCGGTTCCTCCCAACTGACGAACTGCGTTTATCAAGCCGCTCAGCGGCCCGCGCTCTGTTGCGCGTGGCTTGTACTTGGGCGGGAAAACCGAAAGTACATCTTTGACCCAATTCAGTGATCTCGAACTCAGCGCCCCCATTTTGAATGCGCTGGCGGACGAGAACTATACCGCGCCGACGCCCATCCAGGCCCAGGCGATCCCCCTTGTGCTCGGCGGGCAGGACCTGCTCGGCATCGCCCAAACGGGCACCGGCAAGACCGCAGCCTTTGGTCTGCCGCTTCTGGAAACGCTCTCCAAGCGCCATGTGCGGCTGACCCCGCGCTCCACCCGCGCGCTGATCCTCGTTCCGACCCGTGAACTTGCCCAGCAGGTTGCCGACAACCTGTCGGTCTATGGCAAGAACCTGCGCTTGCGCACCACCGTCGTCGTTGGCGGTGTGTCGATCGGGGGCCAGATCCGTCGTCTTTCCGGCGGCACCGACATCCTCGTGGCGACTCCGGGCCGTCTGCTCGACCTGATCGACCAGAAGGCCGTCACCATCGGCAATATCGAGACGCTGGTGCTCGATGAAGCCGACCAGATGCTCGATCTCGGCTTCATTCACGATCTGCGCCGCATCACCAAGCTGGTGCCGAAAGATCGTCAGACGCTGTTCTTCTCCGCGACCATGCCCAAGCAGATCGCGGAACTGGCCGCCGACTACCTGAGCAATCCGGTGGAGGTCTCCGTCACGCCCGTGGCGACCACGGCGGAGAAGGTCGATCAGCGCGTCATTTTCCTCGACAAGGCCGCCAAGACCGCGCGTCTGCGCGATCTGCTGGGGAACCGCGACGTGGAACGCGCCATCGTCTTCACCCGCACCAAGCACGGTGCGGACCGCGTGGTGCGCGATCTGGGGCGTTCGGGCCTCGAGGCTGCTGCGATCCACGGCAACAAGAGCCAGAGCCAGCGCCAGCGTGCGCTGGGGGCTTTCCGCGACGGGGGCTTGCGCATTCTGGTCGCCACCGACATCGCGGCGCGCGGCATCGACGTGGACGGCATCTCGCATGTCGTCAACTACGAACTGCCGAACGTTCCGGAGACCTACGTCCACCGCATCGGGCGCACCGCGCGCGCCGGGGCCACGGGCGTCGCGATCTCGCTGTGCATGCCGGAAGAGCGTCCTTATCTGCGCGATATCGAACGCCTGACCAAGCGTCCGCTGGACCTGATGCCGGGCGAGGATCCGGAAACGGATCCGCGCGGCCGGGCGGGGAATGAGCGCGGGGGCAACGAGCGTAACGGCCCGCGCAAGCCGGGCCGCGGCGGCAACCGCAATCGCAATCGCAATTTCGAGCGCCGTGACGGCGATGCGCCGCGCGAGGCGCGTGGCGAGGGCGGTCAGCGTCGCGACCGGAATCAGGATCGGAACCGGGATCGGAATCAGGATCGCGAGTTCGAGCCGCGCCGCGAGCGCAGTGCCGCTCCGCACCGTGAGCGGGACAATGGTCCGCGTCGCGAACGCGACGGCGAACAGGGGCGCGGCGAAGGCGCCGCGAAGCGTTTCGGCAAGTCCGAGGGGCGTGGCGGCAAGGGGCACGGCCATAGCGGCAATGCGCAGAACGCTGCCGGTCGCGTGCGCAAGCCGCACCGCAAGGGCAACGGTCCCAACACCCATCAGGGGCACGGGGAAGGCCGCGGCGAGGCCCGCAACGAAGGCGGACCGGTGCGCTTCGGCGCCTGATCGGCTGTTTTTGTATCGATACGGCCGCTGTGTAGTTTGACACGGGCGGCGCATTCGACTAGATCAACGCGCGTCCATGCGGGTCCATCAGGGCCCGCGTGGCGTTTCACGCACCCGCGGGACGCGGCAAACGCTTTGCCGTCGTTCCTGTCAGTGTCGCGGATCTTTTCGGTTTCAAACCGTCTTGAGCGGCACAGAGGAGGGCGCGTGTCCTTACAAACAGACAAAACCAAGGACCACGCGAATGTCCAAGCGTCAGAGCTCCAAGTATAAACTTGACCGCCGTATGGGCGAAAACATCTGGGGTCGCCCGAAGAGCCCCGCCAACCGCCGCGAATACGGCCCCGGCCAGCACGGCCAGCGCCGCAAGGGCAAGCTTTCCGACTTCGGCGTGCAGCTGCGCGCCAAGCAGAAGCTCAAGGGCTACTATGGCAACATCTCCGAGAAGCAGTTCCACAAGATCTACGTTGAGGCTGCGCGCCTGAAGGGCGACACCTCCGAGAACCTGATCGGCCTGCTGGAGCGTCGTCTCGACGCCATCGTCTACCGCGCCAAGTTCGTCCCGACGGTCTTCGCCGCGCGTCAGTTCGTCAACCACGGCCACGTCAAGGTCAACGGTCGTCGCGTGACGATCCCGTCCTACCGCGTGCGTCCGGGCGACGTCATCGAGGTTCGCGAGAAGTCCCGCGAGATGGCTCTCGTTCTGGAAGCCGTGCAGTCCAACGAGCGCGACGTGCCGGAATACATCGTGGCCGACCACTCCAAGATGACCGCCACCTTCACCCGCGCTCCGGCTTTCGCCGATGTGCCGTACCCGGTTCAGATGGAACCGAACCTGGTCGTCGAATTCTATTCGCGCTAAGCGATTTCAGCTTTCGCGAGCATTTACGAAAGGCCGCCTTCGGGCGGCCTTTTTTATTTTACGGCACTTCCGTGGCGTTGCGATCCGGGTGGGCGCAGACTCCGCGCATTGTCGGATATGAGTGCGTCAGTTGGAGATCTTGCGGCCGAGCACGGTCACGCCGTCGCGGTTTGCCTGTATTCTATTCGACATTTGAATTCATTAAGTATAAATATCAGTATTTTAGGCCTTCCATGAACGGGGGTTAAACGCCTATTAATTAACATGCCATAATACTTCCCCAGCGATATGCTGGATCGGCGATTTTCTTAATCGAGAGAGGCTGCATGGCGCAGGATCCGATCATTACGCTTTGCCAGACCTATCTGGATGCAGCTGCGACGGCTTCCGAAGAAGCGCGGCTTGCGCATCTGGACGCCTGCGATGTGCTCGACACGGGCCGCGAAGACGAGTTCGATCGTCTGGTGCGTATGGTTCGCTCTGCCTTCAACGCCCCGATTGCGCTCCTCTCCTTCATCAGTGACGATCGGATTTTCTTTAAGTCCGAGATCGGGCTTGGAAGCACGACCATTCCGCGCGAAGGCGCCTTCTGCAACTATACGATCCGGCAGGATGAGCCGTTTCTGGTCAGGGACACGCTCAAGGACGAGAGGCTCGCCGATTTCCGCCTCATCGAGGAAATGCCGCGGGTGCGCGCCTATGCGGGAGCGCCGTTGATCGTGGCGCCTGGAGTTCGCCTCGGGGCCATCGCCATATGCGATACGAAACCGCGCGATTTCACGGAAACCGAAGTCCAGACATTGGTGGATCTTTCCCGCGTGGCGGTGGACGAGATCAGACTGCGGCGGTCCACGCATGAGGCGGAGGTTGCGCGCAAGCAGTTGAGCGCGGCAATCGAGGCCATTCCCGGCGGTTTCATGCTCTTCGACGAGGAGGACAGGCTCGTTCTCTTCAATCGGCGAATAAGGGACCTCTATCCGCCGAATGCGACGAAGTTTCGTGTGGGCGTGAGCTATGAGGAGATCGTCCGGGAAACGATCATGCTCGGCTGGTATCCGGATGCGGTCGGGGACGAGGAAGCCAGAATCCAGGGCGCCCTCGAGTATCACCGCGATCCTCAGGGCGACGTCGAGCAGCCGACGGCCAACGGCGGCTGGTTGCGGGTGAGCGACACGCGCACGGAAACGGGCGAAACGGTAGCGTTCCGCGTCGATATTTCCGACCTCAAGCAACGCGAGCGCGATCTGTTCCTGCTTGCAACGCGCGACACTCTGACGGGGTTGTTGTCGCGCGGTTCCATTCTGGACAAGCTCAACGACGAGATCGAGCGCAGCGAGCGGTATGGCGCGCGCAGTTCAATCCTCATCATCGATGCCGATCACTTCAAGCAGGTCAACGACAGATGCGGCCATCAGGCCGGCGACGGAGTTCTCAAGGAGATCGCCTGTCGCTTGACGACGACCTTGCGGGAGGTGGACCGGATCGGACGGCTCGGCGGGGAAGAATTCATCGTGGTACTGCCCGATACGGGGATTGCAGGGGCGGTGCAGACCGCCGAGCGCCTTCGAAAGGCAATCGAGACATTGCGGGTGCCTGCCCGCGATGCCCGGCACCCGGATGGCTATCTGCGCGTCACTGTATCCATCGGCGTCGCGGAATTCCGGGCGGGAGAAAGCTCGGAAGGCATTTATGCGCGCGCCGATACCTGCCTTTATGCCGCCAAGGCGGCGGGTCGCAATCGTATCGAATACGATTGCGAGCTTGAGGAGTGGGACGAGCCTTTGCAGGTGATCGTGTGAGGCGCTGGCTCTCCTGAACCTCGCGACACGGCGGGTCCTCCGTTGCAGCCCCGTTCCCTGGCTGTATATAAGTAAAAATACCTACATATAATAGCCCGAATATTCCGGAAGCTTCCGGCTGGGGGATATTGTGCGCCCTGCTGGCACGTTCAGTATATGGAACTGCGCGTTGATGAGCCAAGAAAGGGCCGCGTTTTTGTCGCTTGAAATACGTATTTCGGCCTAAGTAATGCTGTTATATCTGCGATATATGCGCATATTCGACGTAATGCGATTGACGGAGCTTTAATATGTCTTGACTATATTTCAGAGTGTGTTTTCGGGGATTTGGCAGTCGGGGCGGCAGCTGAGCACAGGCGTGGAGAAGCAAGGGGAGCTGATGGCGTTTCCCATAATACGAAAATGGTGGGGCCTGATCATCTTCGCCGCCTTCGCGCTGGCTGGGATCGGCACGGCGTTTTCTTTTCCACACTCCGTACAGGCCGATGACAGACCTGACCGACCGCGCGTCGTCTTCATAAATCCGGGCACTACGGGCGAGGTGTTCTGGAGCCTTGTCTCACAGACCATGCGGGCGGCGGCCGAACAGCTCGACATTGATCTCATCATCGAGACGTCGGAGCGCGACCGGGACCTGATGAAGCGGCTCGCACTTTCCACCATCCAAAGTTTCGACAAGCCGGATGTACTCATTATCGTGAATGAGGAACAGGCGGGGACCGCTGTGCTTGAAGCGGCGAATGCGGATGGGGTGAAAGTGCTGATGCTGCTCAATGACGTGGTGGGGGAAACCCGTCAACGGCTCGGAGAGCCCGGCGGGCGTCTGGGCAACTGGATCGGCTCGCTTGTGGCGGAGAACCGGGCCGTCGGACGGCGTCTGGCGCGGGCCCTCGGGGCTTTTGCCGAACGCCGGGGATTAACCGCCGAGAGAGGGAAGGACAAGAGCCGGTTGCGCCCGATTGTTGCCGTTTACGGCGACATGATCACGCCATCAGCCATCGAGCGTAACGGCGGGTTGCACGATGTGGTTTCCAACGGCGAATACGGTCTGGTGATCGAGCATGAACTGACGGCCGACTGGGACGAGGAAAAGGCCCGGATGCTCATGGATCGGGTTCTGGGCTATTACGCGCGCTCCGGTTCGCGGCGCCCCGTCGGGGTCTGGGCCGCGAATGAGGAAATGGCGATGGGGGCGATCCGGGCCATGCGCGCGAACGGCATGGAGCCGGGCGTCGATGTCGGCATCGTGGGGGTGAACTGGGCTCCTGAAGTGTTCGATGCCGTCGAAGGCGGTTCCATGCTGGTGAGCGAAGGCGGCCAGTTTTTCGCCGGGGCGTGGGCGATGGTGCTGTTGCGCGACTATTTCGACGGCGGCGGGATCGCGGGCAAGACCAAACGGGTCCAGATAGAGATGTCGCCGATCTTTGCCGACAACATTACCGTCTTCAAAAAGACGGTCGGTCATATCATCCTTCGCGGCGCCTTCGAGGAAATCGAATATGCCCGCTTTCTGGTCGGCCCGGACGGTGATGCTTCCGACTATGATTTCGGCCTTGACGCGTTGATGGACGCCGCCAGCTCTCGCCTGAGGACACCTGACTGATGCCCTCCATGTTCCGCCGTATGCGCCGCCGGGCTTTGCGCACCCTGATCTGGTACCGCCGCCGTCGGCGACACAGCTTTGCGTTCCGTTTCTACACGACGCTCATTCCGGCCATCGTGGTGGTCAACGTTCTGGTCGGGGGCGGACTTGCCTATCGGGGCGTGGAGAAGGCGCGTCTGGAAATGGAGGTTGCGCGTAACGACCTGATCCAGGCGCTGGTCTTTGCGATCGGCGAGCCGCTGAACCATTTCGAATATGATTACCTTGAGACGCTGATGAAGAACTTTCTGCATCCGGGATCGATCGAAGCGATCTGGATCACGGATGACACCGGATATGAGGTCGCGCGCGCGGGCGAACTCGATCACGAGCGCGTCGCCGGGCTGGTGAATGCGCCGATCATGCTTCGCAAGGCGAATGCGACGGTTGAAATCGGCTCACTGCATGTCGCCTATTCGGACCTGGATATTCGCGAGGTCGCTATTTGGGTCCTGTTGCACAGCCTGATGCTGACGCTGGCGATAACGGGGCTTGCTCTCATCATTACCGGGCGCTTGACCCAGAAAGATGTGATCAGGCCGCTGAGCCATCTCACGCAGGCGATCACCCGCACACGTCGCGAAGGGGCGCGTCATCGTGTCGATTACAGGATTGACGGCGAATTCGGTTACCTCATTGAGGGGTTCAACGCCATGCAGGCGCGGCTGGACCGCGACGAGCAGGCGTTGCTGATCATCAACTCCAAGCTCCGGCGCGCGGCGAGCGTGGACAATCTGACCGGGCTCCTCAACCGGGCGGGTTTCGAACAGGCGGCGGAGGCGGCGCTTCTTCAGGCAAGGTCGGAGAACGAGAGCGTCGTGCTGATGTTCATCGATCTCAACCGCTTCAAGTCCATCAACGACACCTACGGTCATGCGGTGGGTGACGAGGTGCTGCGCACTGTCGGGCACCGGCTGGCCTCCCATGCGCCGCTGGGGGCGCTCGTGGCCCGCCTGAGCGGCGATGAGTTCGTCGTTCTCGTTACCGGAGACAACACCGCGTCCCATGCCCCGGCCATGGCGAAACTGCTTCACAGGGAAATAGGGGGTGAATTCGAAGTCGACGGGCACAGGATCCGGGCCGGCGGCTCCATCGGCTTCGTCGCCACGGCGGAGGATTATTCGCTCACCTCGCTGATGATGAAGGCCGATGCGGCCATGTACGAGATGAAGAGGTCCTCGGAAGCGGTTCCGGCGGCTTATACGCCCTATCTCGGAAAACGGACACAGGCGCGCATCTCGACCGAGCAGGTGGTCAAGGAAGGGTTCTTCGGCGAACATTTCGCGTTGGTCATTCAACCGATCGTGGACCTGAAAAGCCGTCGGCCGGTCGGGGGCGAAGTGTTGCTGCGGCTCAATCACCCGGTCGCGGGGGCGCTGTCGCCGGATGCGTTCATCCCGGTGGCGGAAGATTGCGGGCTGATGCCCGAGCTTGGTTTGCAGGTGATCGACGAAGCGCTCGATGCGCTGCGCGAACTGCAATCGGTGGAGGCCACACGGGAATTCTATCTCTCCATCAACGTCTCCAGCGTCCAGCTTTCCAATTCGTTCCTTACCCAGTTGCGGGACCTGATCGCGCATCACAAGTCCGATACGCGCTATGTCGTGCTTGAATTGACCGAGAGCGTCGCGCTGAACACCGAAGACAGGCACGGCGATATCATCCGCGCCATTCAGGATATGGGCATCCGCGTCGCGCTGGACGATTTCGGGACCGGCTTTTCCTCCTTCACCTACCTGAAGACGCTCCAGCCGGACATCATCAAGATCGACCGGAGCTTCGTGCAGGCGGGCAGCCTGTCGCGGGAGCTTGCAGGCGACAAGGCCCTGCTGACCCGCCTCAACTCGCTCGGAGATGCGATCGCGCAGGTGTGCGAGGACCTCGACCTGCCGATGATTGGCGAGGGGATCGAGACGGAGGAGGAACTCGCCTATTGCATCCGGTCCGGAATTGCCTATGGCCAGGGCTATCTATTTGCCAGGCCAATGCCGCTTGACGAATTCATCGAATGGAGCTGCGATCATCTGGAGACGCAGAAAAGGCGGGTTGCGGATGCGGGAAAGACCTGCCGATAGGCGCCGCCGCAGCCTTGCCGCCGAAGCCCGCTTTTCCGCTCAAGAGCTTTTCGCTATAAGCCGCCAATGAGTTCATCAGACACACTTTCCCAGCGCGCCGCGCAGAGCGTGGCCGCGCCCGCGAGTTCCGGCAGCGCGACGGTCTGCGGCGCGGAACCCCCGCTTTTCGCCGCCGCGCCCGACAGCGTGAATTTCCGCAAGCTGCGCAAGCGGCTGGTGCGTGAAGTGCGCCAGACAATGTCCGATTACGGAATGGTGCGCGAAGGGGCGAAATGGCTCGTCTGCCTTTCGGGCGGCAAGGATTCCTATGCGCTGCTGGCGGTTCTCAGCGATCTGAAATGGCGCGGACTTCTGCCGGTGGAGCTTGTTGCCTGCAATCTCGATCAGGCCCAGCCGGGCTTCCCTGCCCATGTGTTGCCGGAGTTTCTGGAGCGCCACGGCATCGAGCATGTGATAGAGCGGCGCGACACCTATTCCATCGTGACGGAGAAAGTGGCGGCGGGGCAGACCTATTGTTCGCTGTGCTCACGGCTCCGGCGCGGGCATCTCTACCGGATCGCGCGCGAGCAGGGCTGCGAGGCGGTGGTGCTGGGTCATCACCGCGAGGACATCGTGGAGACCTTCCTGCTGAACTTCTTCTACGGCGGGCGCATGGCGGCGATGCCGCCGAAGCTTCTCAACGAGGACGGAGATCTGATCCTGCTGCGCCCGATGGCGGCGTGTGCCGAAAAGGATCTGGCGCGCCTCTCCGCCGCGCTGCAATTTCCGATCATCCCCTGCAACCTGTGCGGATCGCAGGACGGGCTTCAGCGGGAAAAGATCAAGGACATGATGGCGGCGTGGGAGCAGGAACAGCCCGGACGCACGCAGATCATGTTCCGCGCGCTCGCCAATGCGCGGCCGAGCCATCTGCTCGACACCGGGCTTTATGATTTTGCGAGCCTCGCGCCGGGGGAGGCGAATGGACCGGCGGGCGCCGACGGGGAATGCGGCGCGGCGCTCTCCATGGTGTCGCGGCTGTTGCCTTAAGGGCTTGGGCGCACTGCGCGGATTTCCGACAAAAGGCGTGAAGACGCGCGGCGCATCTACCGCTTCGTGGTCGTCTCGGGCAGGGCCGCCATCTTGAGGCCCTCGTCGCCGCCGACGAAAAGGTCCTTTACGAGAATGGTCAGGCTGCCGCGCTCATCGGCCCTGTTGGCGGTGAGCCCGCCGAAGCCGGAGCAGACCTGCTCGTCGGAGGTGGAAGTGATCGGCGTGTAGACGATCAGCTTGGCGCATTCGACACGGCGCATCTCCACCTCGCCCGATTGAGCGAAGGCGTAGAGCACGAAGGCCAGCAGACAGGTCGTAGCTGCAGCAATACGTTTCATGTTCGAGCTCCCCGAAGCCTCCTGCTCCTCATGCAGAAAGGCCCGTCTCAAAGGGCATGGTCGGTTCGAGGTTGGCACGAGAGATGTGCCCTTGCCAAACGTCCATGCACCGGGTGCGTCCCGCCATCATGGCCAAACTTCGACGAAACTTTGCCACTCCAAGCTTGCACGAAGCCTGAAACCGCCGTTCATCCTGCATTCAGGGATGACGGCATTTGTGCCTGGCGGCAAGTCCACAAAGGCCGCATGTCTTTGCTGCCGATGCGTCAATCGAAGCCGCAGGACTTCCCGATTTCGCCAAGAGTTTTAGCAAAAACAGTTGTTTCTGCCCCATTCGCATCACCCGCAGGTTGAATCGCGATTTCTGCCCACGCTTAACGAAAAGTTAAGGCTGGAGCTGCTCGCGGCGCAATCCGGGGGAATGCGTGATCCAGGGCGACGATGCAGGTTTGCGGGGCGCTCTGCCGCGATCACATTTGCGTCACCGTTGCGCCAAAACGGGAATCGGGGCTGTGAAAACGAAAAAGGCCGGTCCCGCGGGACCGGCCCTTCAAAGGCTCGGCGACATTTCGAATCAGCCTTGCGCCGCCCCTGGCGGCCTTATTCGGCGGCGGCTCCGGTCTGGATGCCGTTGTCGGCGAAGACCTGCTGCAGTTCCTTCGCCTGGAACATCTCGCGGATGATATCGCAGCCGCCCACGAACTCGCCCTTTACATAAAGCTGCGGGATGGTCGGCCAGCTGGCGAAGTCCTTGATGCCCTGACGAAGGTCGTCGTCCTCAAGCACGTTGATGCCTTTGTAGGTCACGCCGAGATAGTCGAGGATCTGCACGACCTGACCGGAGAACCCGCACTGCGGGAAGGTCGGGGTGCCCTTCATGAAGAGCACGACGTCGTTGGTCTTCACCTCGTTTGCGATCCAGTCCTGGATTCCGCTCATGTCCGAAAGTCCTTCAGTTCTGCCGACTTCAAGGGTCGGTGAAACGCCGGAAAATGGTTAGCTTGTCCGTACGCCTGATACTGTCATGTGACCGCTCGCCCCGTCAAAATCCGGCGCGGCAAGCGGCCGGTGTTTCCTATTCGGGGGCCGAAGTCTGGAGGGCGAGGGCGTGCAACTGGCCGCCCATGTTGCCCTGCAGGGCCTTGTAGACGAGCTGATGCTGCTGAACGCGTGTCTTGCCGCGGAAGCTCTCGGAGATCACGGTCGCCGCATAATGTTCCCCGTCGCCGGCAAGATCGCGAATTTCGATCTTCGCATCGGGGAGCGCCGTCCTGATCATCGATTCGATTTCGCGTGCGTCCATCGCCATAGGCATCTCTCTCCTGCGTTTTCACTGCGGGCCCGGGCCCGCAAGCTCTTGTCCGTTATGTCCGGCTCAGGCCGGTTCGCCGTCCATGAAAACCGGGAACCAATTCTCATGCGCTTTGGTCATGTTTGCAACGGATATGGAGAGGACGTCGGCGACTGTCAATTCATCGCCGCCCACCGAGCCGAGGCGGGTGAAGGCGATGCCTGCGGCTTTCGCCTCGCTTGCGACACGCTCAAGCTCTCCTTCCGGCAGGGTGACCACGTAGCGGGCCTGATCCTCGCCGAAGAGCTGGGCGTGAACGGGGCCTGCCGCCGTATCGAGGCTGACGGTCGCGCCCTTCTTGCCGGAAATCGCCATTTCAGCCAGCGCGACGCCAAGGCCGCCGGAGGAAATGTCGTGGCAGGCGGTGAAGGTACCGGAGCGGATGAGGCCGCGCACGAAATCGCCGGTCTTGCGCTCAAGCGCCAGATCGACATGCGGGGCGGGGCCTGAGGCTTCGCCAAGCACATCGCGCTGGTAGACGGTCTGGCCCAGATGGGAGCCCGCCGCGCCGATCAGGACGACGACGTCGCCGTCATTGACGAAGGCGGCTCCGACGCGCTGGGAGATGTCCGGCAGAAGGCCGACGCCGCCCATGGCCGGGGTCGGCAGGATCGCCTCGCCGAAGGTCTCGTTGTAGAGCGAGACATTGCCGGAGACGATCGGGAAGTCGAGCGCCAAACAGGCTTCCCCGATGCCGCGGATACAGGCGACCAACTGGCCCATGATCTCCGGCTTTTCCGGGTTGCCGAAATTCAGGTTGTCGGTGGAGGCAAGCGGTTCCGCGCCCACCGCGGTCAGGTTACGCCAGCATTCGGCCACCGCCTGACGTCCGCCCTGCACCGGGTCGGCCTGACAGTAGCGCGGGGTTACGTCCACGGCGAAGGCGAGGCCCTTGGTGGTGGCGTTGCCTTGGGAATCGTCGACGCGGATCACGCCGGCATCGCCGCCGGGTGTGGCCAGCGAATTGCCCTGCACCAGCGTGTCGTACTGCTCGTAGACCCAGCGGCGCGAGGAGCCGTTGGGCGAGCCCAGAAGCGTCAGCAGCGCCTCGCCGCAATCGGCGGGGGCGGCGACGTCGGCGGCTGCGAGCGGACCGGGAACGGTCGGCTCGATCCACGGACGGTCGTATTCGGGGGCCTCGTCGCCCAGTTCCTTGATCGGCAGGTCGGCGACGACATCGCCCTGATGCTTGACGATGAAGCGCAGCGTGTCGGTGGTCTTGCCGACGACGGCGAAGTCGAGACCCCACTTGCGGAAGATCGCCGCGGCCTCGGCCTCCTTTTCGGGAGCCAGAACCATAAGCATGCGCTCCTGGCTTTCCGAAAGCATCATCTCGTAGGCGGTCATGCGCTCTTCGCGCACGGGCACGCGGTCGAGGTCGAGATCGATGCCGAGATCGCCCTTGGCGCCCATTTCAACGGCCGAGCAGGTCAGACCCGCCGCGCCCATGTCCTGAATGGCGATGACGGCGCCCGAGGCCATCAGCTCAAGGCAGGCTTCCAGCAGGCACTTTTCGGTGAAGGGATCGCCGACCTGAACGGTGGGGCGCTTTTCCTCGATGGTCTCGTCGAATTCGGCCGACGCCATGGTCGCGCCGCCTACGCCGTCGCGGCCCGTCTTTGCGCCGAGGTAGACGACCGGCAGGCCCACGCCCTTGGCTTCCGACAGGAAGATCTTGTCCGCGTCCGCCAGACCGGCTGCGAAGGCGTTGACGAGGCAGTTGCCGTTATAGGCGGCGTCGAACTCGACCTCGCCGCCGACTGTCGGCACGCCGAAGGAGTTGCCGTAGCCGCCCACACCGGCGACCACGCCGGAAACCAGATGGCGGGTGCGGGCATGATCGGGCGCACCGAAACGCAGCGCGTTCATCGAGGCGACGGGGCGCGCGCCCATGGTGAAGACATCGCGCAGGATGCCGCCGACGCCGGTCGCAGCGCCCTGATAGGGCTCGATGTAGGAGGGGTGGTTATGGCTCTCCATCTTGAAGACGATGGTCTGCCCGTCGCCGATATCGACAACGCCCGCATTCTCGCCCGGACCCTGAATCACGCGGGGACCCTTGGTGGGAAGCGTCTTCAGCCACTTCTTTGAGGATTTGTACGAGCAGTGCTCGTTCCACATGGCGGAAAAGATGCCGAGTTCGGTGAAGGTCGGCTCGCGGCCGATCAGTTCCAGAATGCGGTCATATTCATCCGGCTTCAGGCCGTGAGCGGCGATGAGGTCCGGGGTGATGGCGATGTCGTTGGGAATCATGGCGTCCGGGACTTTTATGGGGACCGAGCATTGGCCTGCCCAATAGCAGATTGCATCGCCAAAGGGGAGAGGGAAGCAGGCGGAACGCGCAAGAGAAAGGTGCGATCCATGACAATTATCGCAGGGAACGCTGTTGAAATTCGTCGAAAGGCGCTCCGGAGCCGGGGCTCTGGGTGCCTGCGCGGGGGATTGTGGGTTGCATAAGGGTTTTAGCGCGACAGAGGTTGGCGGCGGTGGCTGAGGGGCGAGTATCAATCGAGGTTTCGTCTAGAGATTCTTGAATGTGTTGTGGTAGCAGGTGGCGCTTATTAGTTAAAGGGATAATTAAAATGTTAATCATTCAGGAATAACAATTAATTGTTCTGAGATGGAGGCATGGTCATGCTAGTGGGAAATACTTATCTATCGGATAAGGTCGCAAAACGTCCAGATTCTGACGTTCTGCCCTCTGATAACGGCGAGGGTGGATCGGAAAAGCTACTTGTAGATGTCTTGAACGGTCTCGCGAACGGGTGCGCGCGGGATGATCTTGAAGGGCTGTCGCCCGCCGTCCTTGCGGCTGTTCGCGATCTTGCGCGGCGCATCTGCCTGCGTGACGAGGAAAACCTCTCACAGACCGTCGATTTTTCCATTCAGGCCAGCGAGGCAATGGCGGCCACGGCGCGGATCACCGGAGAGGTGCGGGAAACGGATCTGCGCGCGCAGAGCATGGCGGCAGCCGTGGAGGAATTGACGGCTTCCATCGACCAGATTGCGGATACGGCGAAAAGCGCGGCCTCCTCCATGGAGGCCGTTTCGGATGGCATGAAGCATGGCACGGAAGCCACGCGGAATACCGCGGACGCCAGCCGACAGATCGGGATGGCATTCGAGCGGATGACGAAATCGGCCGATCTTCTGGCCCGGGCGGCGGAGCAGATCGGGACGTTCGTCGCCACGATCGACGGGTTGTCGCGCCAGACGAACCTCCTTGCACTCAACGCGACCATCGAAGCTGCGCGGGCCGGCGCGGCGGGGCGCGGGTTTGCGGTCGTTGCCTCCGAGGTGAAGGTGCTTTCGGGGGAAACGCAGCAGGCGACGGATGACATTCGCTCGCGGATCGAACGGTTGAGCGAATATGTCGGCGAGATGCAGGATACGGTGCGAGACGTGCAGCAGCTCGTGGAGGTCAGCGTCGGCCAGTCGGAAGAGGCCGCCGACCAGATATCGCAGATGGTGAACGACGTTTCGCTCAACGGAGAGCGGATGAACGAGATCGCGCTTGTGCTGACGCAGCAAAGCGAAGCTGTGCAGGAAGTGTCGGCGGGCGCCCAGGCCATCGCCGAGCATTCGGGTCTTGCAGCGGAGTTGTCGCGTGATGTCATCGATTCCGTGGGGTGTTCGGAGCGCATCATCGCCGAGCAGTTCGCTGATCTGGAGACGCGCTCCATTCCCAATTACATCTTGTATCGCGCCAAGGCGGATCACCTTTTGTGGAAGAAGCGCCTTGCGGAAATGATGGTGGGCTTCCAGTCGCTGAGCAGCGAGGAATTGTCCGATCATCACCAGTGTCATCTGGGCGAGTGGTATGACCGCGTCGATGACGTTCGCATCACGGGGCATGGGGCCTATCGCGCCCTGTTGCCTGTCCATGAGGCCGTGCACCGCTGCGCACGCGAGGCGGTGCAGTGTCACGAGAGCGGCGATGGCGTGGGGGCTCTGAAGGCGATGGCGGAGATGGACAAGGCTTCAGTGGAGGTTCTGCGTCAACTCGATGCCCTGATCGGGGTCGGCCGGACCATCTCCGACGAGGCGGCCTCACAGTCCTGAACCGGGACCCGCAAGACGTTCCAGGCGAGGGGCGCGCGCGAGGGGGGCGCGAGAAATGAAAAAAAAACCGGCGCATTTGTCTTGCGCCGGTTTTTTGGGATCTGTCGGCCAGTCCGCCGGGCGTCAGCTTTCGCGCAAGGGCAGGGCGATCGTGTCCTTGACCGTGGAGACCACGATACGCGACTGCACGTCGGACACGAGTGTGTTGTCGAGCAGCTTCAGACGCAGGAAGTCGTCATAGGTCTTGATGTCGTCGGTCACCACCTTGATCAGGTAGTCCACCGCCCCGGTGATGCGTTCGCAGGTCACCACTTCCGGCCAATGGTTCACCAGCCTGTCGAACTCCTCCATGTTGTCCCGGCTGGGCAGGGCGAGCTTGACGAAGGCGTAGGAAACGAAGTTCAGGCCGACGGCCTCGCGGTCGACGACGGCGGCGACCTGACGGATGACGCCGCTGTCTTTCAGCTTCTTTATTCGACGCCAGCACGGGGTCTGGCTCATTCCCGCCTCGCGGGCGATGTCGGCAATGGACTGAGACGCGTCGCGCTGGAGAATCTGTAGCACGCGAATGTCTGATGGATCGAGTAGCTTTTTTTCGCTCATGCCCTAAATGTCGAAACCGTCTTTCTGTTTGAACGTATCACACGGTCAGAATAGCACAGAATTTTTCGGTCTGTAGGACTAATCTTTACCGAGTATTCGCTGATTTTGAAGGTGCGCGCAGCCGGGACGGAGAGGGCTGCCCCTTCGGAATGTTCGGGAGGGATGTTTCATGAATGCCATTATTAGGCCGGTGAGCCTTGACGATAAATACACGTCGTCAAATGGCCGGGCCTATATGACGGGTATACAGGCGTTGGTGCGCATCGCGCTGGACCGCGGTCGGCTGGATCGTGCCAATGGGCTCGATACCGGCGGTTTCATTTCCGGTTATCGCGGGTCTCCGCTGGCCGGTTATGACACCGAGCTTGCGCGCGCCGCGCGGCTTCTGGGGGACTATGACGTCCATTTCCAGCCCGGCGTGAACGAGGAACTTGGCGCAACCGCCGTCTGGGGGTCCCAGAAGGTCGGCCTGCACGGGCAGGGCTCCACCAAGGACGGCGTCTTCGGTATCTGGTACGGCAAGGCGCCGGGCGTGGATCGCGCAGGCGATGCGCTGAAGCAGGCGAGCGCTTCCGGCACCGATCCCAACGGCGGCGTTCTGGCGCTGGCCGGTGACGACCATCTGGCCAAGTCCTCCATTCTGCCCGCGCAGAGCGAGTTCTTCTTCCAGCATGCGGAAATCCCGGTGCTCAATCCCGCCGATATTCAGGACGTTCTGGATTACGGCCTGCACGGGCTGGAGATGTCGCGCCATTGCGGGCTTTGGACGGCGATGATCTGTCTTGCCGACACGATGGACGCCTCGGGCGTCGTCTCCGTCGATGACAAGCGGCTGCGCTTCGTGCGTCCGCCGATGCTGGACGGGCATGATCTGGGCGACCGCACCAAGCCGCTTCTTCTGAAATACCGTCTCGAGATCGAGCGGGTGATGCGCGACGCGCGCGTTCCCGCCGCGCAAGCCTATGTGCGTGCGAACGGGCTGGAAGGCATCCGCTTCGGCGCGGAATATCCGCGTATCGGGCTTGTCGCCACCGGCAAGGCCTATCGCGATCTGCGTCAGGCGTTTCTACTTCTCGGCATCGACGAGGAGCGCGCCAAGGCGATGGGCGTTGCGATCTACAAGGTTGCAATGCCCTGGCCGCTTGAGCCGGTGGGCCTTGCCTCCTTCGCCCGCGGTATCGACCGGTTGCTGGTGGTGGAGCACAAGCGCGCCTTCATGGAGCCGCAGATCAAGGATCTCTTCTACAACTGGCCGGTGGACCGCCGTCCGCCGGTGTGGGGCAAGCAGACGCCGGACGGCGATCCGTTCCTGCCGGATGTGCTGGAGCTTTCCGCCGCCGATCTGGTGGTCGCGCTCAACGCCTTCCTGCCGCAGGACCACATCACCGAGGAAATGCGTGCGGTGGCCGAACGGATGGCCCATCAGGCGCAGTGGGCGGCGAGCCATGCGGAAGGTGGTGTACGCACGGCCTATTTCTGCTCCGGCTGCCCGCATTCCACCTCCACCAAGGTGCCGGAAGGCGCGCGCGCCCTGCCGGGCATCGGCTGTCACGCGATGACGGAAATCAACGACCGCACCACGGACGGCCAGATCGCCATGGGCGGCGAGGGCGTGCCGTGGATCGGTCAGATGCCCTTTGCCAAGGACAAGCATGTCTTCGCCAATCTCGGTGATGGCACCTATTTCCATTCCGGCATCCTGGCGATCCGCCAGTCCGTCGCGGCGAAGTCGTCGATCACCTACAAGATCCTGTTCAACGACGCGGTGGCGATGACCGGCGGTCAGACCCATGACGGCCCGCTCGACGTGCCGACGCTGACCCGTCAGCTTGCAGCCGAAGGCGTGGGCAAGATCGTTCTCGTTTCCGAGCGGCCCGAGCTTTACGAAGGCCGCAGCGATCTGGCACCGGGCGTGCCGGTCCATGAGCGCGATGACCTGATGCAGGTGCAGGAAGAACTGGCCGCCTATCCGGGGGTGAGCGCGATGGTCTACGATCAGACCTGTGCTGCGGAGAAGCGCCGTCGCCGCAAGAAGGGCCTCTATGAGGATCCGGACAAGCGCCTCTTCATCAACGAGCGCGTGTGCGAGGGCTGCGGCGATTGCTCGGTCCAGTCCAACTGCCTGTCGGTGGAGCCGGTGGAGACCGAGTTCGGCCAGAAGCGGCGGATCAACCAGTCGAGCTGCAACAAGGATTTCTCCTGCGTGAAGGGCTATTGCCCGTCCTTCGTATGGGTGGAAGGCGCAACCCTGAAGAAGAGCGACGGCGGCAGCGTCGATCTCGATGCGCTGGTGGCGGAGCTGCCCACGGTGAAGCCTGCTGCGCTCAACGGCACGCACAACACGCTGATTGCGGGCATCGGCGGCATGGGCGTGACCACGGTTTCCGCCGTCCTCGCCATGGCGGGGCATGTGGATGGCATCAACGCCTCCACGCTCGACATGACGGGCCTTGCCCAGAAGGGCGGGCCGGTGACCTCGCATGTGCGCTTTTCGCCGGCCACCATGCCGGTGGAAGGGCCGCGCATTCCGACCGCGGAGCTTGATGTGCTGCTCGCCTCCGACATGGTCGTCTCCTGCGGCGCGGATGTGCTGACGATGATGAAGTCCGGCCACAGCCGGACCTTTGCCAACTCGCATGTTGCGCCGACGGCGGAGTTCGTCATGAAGCAGACGCTCTCCTTCGACGAGGCGCGCATGATGGGCACGCTGAAGAAGGCGTCCGGCGAGGTGATGGCGCGCGACGTGGCGGGCATTGCCGAGAAGCTGCTGGGCGATGCGATCTTCACCAACATGATGCTGATCGGCATGGCCTGGCAGTCGGGCGCGTTGCCGCTTTCCTTTGAGGCGATCGACACGGCCATCCGCCTCAACGGGGCGGCGGTGTCGCAGAACCTTCGCGCTTTCCAGGCGGGGCGGGTTCTGGCGCATGATGCGGAGGCGCTGCTTGCCGGTCTCGCAATTGAAAAGGCTCCCGAGCCGATGGGGCTTGAAAGCCGCATCGCTTTCCTGACCGAGGAGCTTTCCCGCTATCAGGATGCTGCTTACGCGCAGCGCTTCGCCGATCTGGTGAACAAGGTGCGGGACGTGGACGAAGCGCGCGGCGTGGGCGCCATGCGTCTGACCCGCACGGTTGCCGACAATCTCTACAAGGTCATGGCGATCAAGGACGAATACGAGGTCGCCCGCCTTTATGCGGAGCCGGAATTCCGGGCGAAGCTGGAAGAAACCTTTGCCGATCCGAAGAAGGTGAAGGTGATGCTGGCCCCGCCGCTCTTTGCAAGGATCGACCCGGCGACGGGGCGTCTGAAGAAGCGGGCTTACGGGCCGTGGGTCTTCAAGGCGTTCGGTCTGCTTGCGGCGGTCAAGGGCCTGCGCGGCACGGCGTTCGACATCTTCGCCAAAAACAGCGAGCGCAAGGCGGAGTTTGCCCTGCGCGACCAGTATATGGCCGATGTGGAACTGATCGTGCGGCGCATTGCCGACGCCAATTACGGACTGCTGGTGGAGCTGGCCCGCGTGCCGGACCAGATCCGCGGCTATGGCGTCCTGCGCGAGGAAACAATGGCGAAGGCGGCGGAGCGTCGCGGCATGTTCCTCAAGCGTCTGGATGGCGACGATCCGCTCGCCCAGGGCGACGGCCCGCGTACGGCCTTCCTTGAGGCGGCCGAGTAAGGTCGCACTGAGAAGTGCCTTCAACTGATGAAAAGAAAACGCCGCCCGGTGAGTATCGGGCGGCGTTTTTCATTTCCGGTGCGGTGCGGTTTGACGCGTCAGTCGTCGCCGAACCGGCTTTGCCATGTGGGCACGCGGTCGCCCTTGCTGGGATCTGCCTCATAGACGCCGCGGGCGATGGCGCGCGCGAGCGTGGAGGCGGCGGCTGCGCCCAGCGCCAGAAGTTCCGTTGGGCTTTCAAGCTGGCGGCGACCGGTGGAAATGGCGAAGACGAGGTCGCCGTCGAACGGTGTGTGGGCGGGCCAGATGGCGCGGGCCATGCCGTCATGGGCCATCACGGCGAGGCGCTTGGCCTCCGATTTGGTGAGGATCACATCGGTGGCGATGACGGCGATGGTGGTGTTTGCACCCGATTTCAGCGTGTCGGCCTTGGTGCGTACGGCCATGGCGTCGCCGGGAAGCGGATGGGGGAGGCCGAGCGCGCCAAACTCGCCGTCCTGCTCGAAGGGGGAAGCCCAGAAGTGGGGGCCGTCACCGACGGTGACGCGACCAAGCGCATTGACGGCGACAAGCGCGCCGATGGTGGCACCATTGGCGAGAATGGTGGAGGCGGAGCCGAGGCCGCCTTTCAGGTTCGCCGTCGTTGCGCCCGTGCCCGCGCCGGTGCTGCCGAGTACGAAGTCGTGCGAGGCGGTCTCGCAGGCTGCACGGCCAAGATCGCGGTAAGGCGCACTGGCGTTCCAGCTTGCATCCGGTTCGGTTTCCATGGCCGAGCCGTTCAGGAGATCGAACAGGATGGCCGCGGGAACGATGGGCACGCGCACGGGGCCGACCGCATAGCCACGGCCCATTTCGGCCAACCGGGACTGCACGCCCGCCGCCGCATCGAGCCCGAAGGCGGAGCCGCCCGACAGGACCAGCGCATCCACGTGGCTGACCGTCTGTTCCGGTTCCAGCAAGGCGATTTCGCGGGTGCCCGGCGCACCGCCGTGAATGGCGACGGAGGCCACGGCGGGCACTTCCGGCAGGATGACGCTGACGCCCGATTTCAGGCGGGGATCGGAGGCGTTGCCGACCAGAAGGCCGCCCACATCGGTGATCAGATTGCGCGGGCCGGGCCACATGGCCGGCGCGCCGGCCGGAATTCCTGCGGAAGTGCTCATGACTGTCTGCCTTTCCGGAATTCCTGCGGGGACATTCCGGTTTGGGTGCGAAAGAATCGCGAAAAATGCGCCGGATCCGCGAAAACGAGATCGTAGGCGATCTGCGAAATGGGCTTTTCAGTGAAAAGAAGCTGCCGTTTCGCCTCCACGACGAGCCTCTGGCGGATCAGATGGCCCACCGTGACACCGGTGATCCGCTTGCAGTGTTCGTTCAGCCGTTCGGCCGTCATGCCGAGGCGATCAGAATATTCCGTGATCTTGCGCATTTCGCGGAAATTATCCTCGATCAGATCGCGCAGGGCCGTGATCGTCTCGTCCATGAAGGAGGATGCGGTGAAATGCTGCCGGGGGTCCGATGCCCTTGCGCGCGCCACTTCCACGATGAGAAGGCTGAGCCGGGCGTGCATGGCAAGCTGGTGGCCATCGCGCGCCAGCGTCAGTTCGCCGGCAAGGGCGTCCACATGTTCGCAGATGGCATCAAAAGCCGCGCCGTAGGACAGCAGGAGAACGGGGTCGGCGAACAGGAGCGCAAGCCGCTCGCGCAGCGGGGTCGAGGCATCGCCGCTGGCGGCGATCACGTCGCCGGAAAAGGTCGTGATATGGCCGTCGATGGACTTTTCGAACTCGAAGCCGTGGACGACGGTGGCGGGCATGCACAGAACCGCGGGGCCGCGAAAGGCGGTCTCGCGATCCTCGATGCGGATGGTGCCCGTCCCGGAGCGGATGACGAGGATGTGGTTGAGGTGGCGATGGCTGTGCAGCGCAATGGACCAGCCGTGGCGAACCGAGCGCGAGGCGAGCGTTTCGACATGGATGAAGTCGAAGGCGGAATCGTCGTGCGCCTCACCGAAGAGGTGGAATTGCGGGATCGCCTGAGTCTGCGTCATGCGCCAAGTCTAGTCGATATGCCGACGTAACGGTATCGGCTTTGACCGGTCGCAGTGCCGCCGCCGTCAGATGTTGACGTAGCCGCGGTTGCGATAGGCCAGCGCCAGCGCATTGTCGTCACCGCAGGCAACCGCATCGACTTCACCGAAAAACACCCTGTGGGTCGCGATGTCGATGGCATGGGTCAGGCGGCAATCGAAGGCGGCGAGCGCGTTTTTCAGGACGGGAGCGCCGGTGGCCAATTCGTCCCATTCGCCAAGGGCGAAGCGCTCGTCGATGGAAAGCTGGCCGCGGCCTGCAAAGGCGTCTGCGATGCCCTGCTGGTCGCTGGTGAGCGTGTTGATGCAGAAGGTCTCGACGTTCTCGAAATGCGGAAAGCTGCGGCTGGATCGGTTGACGCAGAAAAGCATGGTCGGGGGATCGTCGGAGACCGAGGCGGCGGCCGTAACCGTCACGCCGAAACGCCCGTCGGGGCCGATTGTGGTCACCAGATGAACCTGTTGTGAGAGCAGGCTCATCGCCTGACGGAAGTCGTTCGGGTTTACGATGGACAAGGCCGTCTCACTAACGTCGCGGTTAGACATCTCATTCCTTCTTTCGGCCGCATGGGCCTCGCTGCGGGAGTTATCCCGATCAGCTTTAGGTAGCGCATACACTCTTCCCGTCCATAGCCGGAAGGGCAAGACCGAAAACTCCTTAGCGCCCCGCGCAAGGTGTCGCGCCGATTTGTGCCCGGAGAAACTGACGTAGCGGAGAGAAAGACTTTTCGGGCTATTGCCAAAAAAACGGGCATGAGGAATAATTTTTCCTCTTGGGAAAATTTTCGAAATGGCTTTCTTTTCATTGATCAGGTGCCCGAGCGGAATTGTGTGCGTGGCTGGGGCTTGCTAAGAATTTGACAATTATGAAAAGTCGCCGCCGCCATGAGCGGTCGAGACGACTTCACCATCTTCCGCGGGGGTTAGCTGAGAGAAATGGAATATTTCCTTCAACAGCTAATCAATGGCGTAACGCTAGGTTCGATTTATGGACTTATCGCCATTGGTTACACGATGGTCTATGGCATCATCGGCATGATCAACTTCGCCCACGGCGATATTTTCATGGTCGGCGCCTTCCTGGCGATGATCATGGTCGTCGCTCTGGGCGTCACGGCGGCCATGCCGCTTGTGATGCTCGTTCTCGTATTGCTCGGTATTCTCGTTGTCGCCATGGTGCTGACATCCGTCTGGGGCTGGACGGTCGAGCGCCTTGCCTATCGGCCGCTGCGCGGGTCGTTCCGCCTTGCGCCGCTGATCACGGCAATCGGCATGTCGATCACCCTGCAGAATTTCGTCCAGCTCAGTCAGGGGGCGCGCAACAAGCCGGTCGAACCGCTGATCCGGGGCGGTATTCCGCTGATGGGCGGGGGCGAAAACAGCTTCGGCGTACAGATCTCCTATCTGCAGATCCTGATCATCGTCCTGACCACGGTGCTGATGATCGGCTTCACATTGCTGATCAATAAGACGTCGCTGGGCCGTGCGCAGCGCGCCTGCGAGCAGGATCGCAAGATGGCCTCGCTGATCGGCGTCAACGTGGACCGCACCATCTCGCTGACCTTCGTCATGGGCGCAGCCCTTGCCGCCGTGGCCGGTCTGATGTTCCTGCTCTATTACGGCGTGATCGACTTCTACATCGGCTTCCTCGCCGGCGTGAAGGCGTTCACCGCAGCGGTTCTGGGCGGCATCGGCTCGCTCCCGGGCGCGATGCTCGGCGGTCTGCTGATCGGGCTTATCGAGACGTTCTGGTCGGGCTACTTCTCGGTCGAATACAAGGACGTCGCCGCTTTCTCCATCCTCGCCATCGTGCTGATCTTCCTGCCGGAAGGCCTGCTCGGGAAGCCGGAAGTGGAGAAGGTCTGAGGCCATGTCCGACAACGTAACCGAAAGCCGCATGAAGGCATCCGTGAAGGATTCCGGCATTGCAGCGCTCATCACCGCGGCCCTCGCCTTCATGCTCGTGGGCATGCACACCAAGATCTCCATCGGCGGTCTGGAAATCGACTACCGCTGGGCGTTGGTCGGGATCGCGATTGCGGTCGTGTTCTTCGGCCGACTGCTGCTCAACATGTATGTGTGGCGGGCCGAAGGGCCGCGCACGTCGATGTTCCGCATGAGCCTGCTGGGTCTGGCGATCCTCGGCGCCGCCGCCGTCTTCTATCTGAGCGACGGGTTCCTGCAGACTTTCAGCGGCGTGTCGCCGACGGAGGCCGCCGCGGACAACAACTGGCTGTGGATCGCGGTGATCGTGTTGGTCGCGGCTGCCGCTGCGATCATCACGCCCGTCCTGTTCGCCATGGCGGGCAAGTCCAAGGACAGTCCGAAAGTCTCTGCCGGCGCGATGCTGGAGCCGATGGGAAAATGGGGTGCCGTGCTGCTGGGCGTGCTGGCCTTCGCCATTCCCCTGATCCTGATTGCATGGCTCGGCTCGCGCGGGTCCCGCCAGTATCTCGATCTGGCGATCCTCGTCCTCACCTACGTCATGCTGGGCTGGGGCCTCAACATCGTGGTGGGCCTCGCCGGTCTGCTCGATCTGGGCTACGTCGCCTTCTATGCTGTGGGCGCCTATTCGTTTGCGCTGCTGTCGCAGTATTTCGGGCTCGGTTTCTGGATCTGCCTGCCGCTGGCGGGCATTCTGGCAGCCTGCTGGGGCATGGTGCTGGGCTATCCGGTGTTGCGGCTGAGGGGCGACTATCTCGCCATCGTGACACTCGCCTTCGGTGAAATCATCCGTGTCGTCCTGCTAAACTGGTACGACTTCACGGGCGGTCCGAACGGCATTTCCGGCATTCCGCGGCCCACGCTCTTCGGCATCGAATTCAGCCGCGGGGATGACGGTTTCGCGGCGATGTTCGGCTTGAGCTATTCGTCGATCCACCGGATCATCTTCCTTTACTACGTGATCCTGATCCTCGCGCTGATCACCAATTTCGTGACCATGCGGCTGCGCAGGCTACCTGTGGGACGTGCCTGGGAAGCCCTGCGCGAGGACGAAATCGCCTGTCGCTCGCTCGGCATCAACACCACCAACACCAAACTCTCGGCTTTCGCCACGGGCGCGATGTTCGGCGGTCTTGCGGGTTCGTTCTTCGCAACGCGTCAGGGCTTCATCTCGCCGGAAAGCTTCACCTTCATGGAAAGCGCGGTGATCCTGGCCATCGTGGTGCTCGGCGGCCTCGGTTCGCAGATCGGCGTCGTCATCGCCGCGGTGGTGATGATCGGCGGCTTCGAGTTTTTCCGCGATCTTCAGGAATACCGGATGCTGGTCTTCGGCCTCCTCATGGTGATCATCATGGTGTGGAAGCCGCGCGGTCTGATTTCGACCCGCAAGCCCACAATCGGACTTGTGCGAAGAAAGGGCATATCGGCCGATATGGTGCAGGAGGGCCAGGGATGAGCAACTGGAAAGACAATCCCGCACTGACGGTCGAACATCTGACCATGCGCTTCGGCGGCCTCGTGGCGGTCGACGACCTGTCCTTCAATGTGGGGCGCAGCGATATTACCGCGCTGATCGGGCCGAACGGCGCGGGCAAGACCACGGTCTTCAACTGCGTCACCGGGTTCTACAAGCCGACGGAAGGGCGGATCGCGGTTCACCATGCCGACGGGTCGGAGTATCTGCTGGAGCGGATGCCGGACTTCCAGATCTCGCGCGATGCGAAGGTGGCGCGCACGTTCCAGAACATCCGCCTGTTCGGAGGCATGACCGTTCTGGAAAACCTGATGGTGGCGCAGCACAATCCGCTGATGACCGCCTCGGGCCTCTCCATTGCGGGTCTGCTCGGGTTCCCCTCGTTCCGCCGGGCCGAAAAGGGCGCGGTGGCCAAGGCGCGCTACTGGCTGGAAAAGGTCGATCTCATTCCGCGCGCCGACGATCCGGCGGCGGATCTGCCCTATGGCGACCAGCGTCGTCTGGAGATCGCCCGGGCCATGTGCACCAATCCTGAGGTGTTGTGCCTCGACGAGCCGGCTGCCGGCCTCAACCCGCGCGAGAGCGCGGAGCTCAACGAACTGCTCATGTACATCCGCGAGGACCACGATACTTCGGTGGTGCTGATCGAGCACGACATGTCGGTGGTGATGGAGATTTCCGACCACGTCATCGTGCTGGATTACGGCGAGAAGATCGCCGACGGCACCCCGGAGGAGGTCCGCAACGATCCCAAGGTCATTGCGGCCTATCTGGGCGTGGCGGACGAGGAAGTCGATGAGATCGAAGAGGAGGTTGGGCTGTGAGCGAGGCAAGCGCAGCGGCAGTGGCCGCGGCGGTTCCCGCCGGGGAGCCGCTTCTCAAGGTATCCGGCGTCAAGACCTATTACGGCAAGATCGTCGCGCTTCGCGGCGTGGACATGGAAGTCCATCAGGGCGAGATCGTCACGCTGATCGGGGCCAACGGGGCGGGCAAGTCCACCCTCATGATGACGATCTGCGGCTCGCCGCAGGCGCGCGAGGGCACGGTGAGCTATGACGGGATCGACATCACCACGATGCCGACCCACGAGATCACCCGGCTTTCCATCGCCCAGTCGCCGGAAGGGCGGCGGATCTTCCCGCGCATGTCGGTGATGGAAAACCTCCAGATGGGGGCCTCGATCACGGACATGACCCATTTCGACGACGATCTGAAGCGGGTTTTCGACCTGTTTCCGATCCTGTCGAAGCGAAAGGGACAGCGCGGCGGTACGCTTTCGGGCGGCGAGCAGCAGATGCTGGCGATTGCCCGCGCGCTCATGAGCCGTCCGAAGCTGCTTCTTCTCGACGAGCCGTCGCTGGGACTGGCGCCGCTCGTGGTGAAGCAGATCTTCGAGATCATCCATGAACTCAATGCCAACGAGGGGCTGACCGTCTTCCTTGTCGAGCAGAACGCCTACCATGCCCTCAAGCTCGCCCATCGCGGCTACGTGATGGTCAACGGCCTGATCACCATGTCGGGCACGGGCAAGGAGTTGCTTGCACGCGAGGACGTCAAGGCGGCCTACCTCGAAGGCGGCGCGCATTAGGGAGCGGGAAACATGAATGCATTCTACGAAGTCTCGCTCGGCGATTTTCTTTTGGTCACCGTCATACTCGGCGGCGGGGCGGCATGGCTCACGGGCCGGGCCGCGGCATTGACCTGGCGGCCGGTGTGGCGGCTCGCCTGGTTCCTTGTGCTGATCTCCTTCGCGGTGCGGTTCCTGCATTTCGCACTGTTCCAGGGCAGCCTGCTGACCATTCAATATTGGCTGATCGATCTGGTGATCCTGTTTGCCCTCGGCTTTGCCGGATGGCGTTACACGCGCGCCTGGCAGATGACGACCCAGTATCGCTGGCTCTACGAACGCACGAGCCCGTTCAGTTGGCGGGAACGTGAGACGACTTCCGGAGGCGGGGCCTAGAGGGGGCTTGTCTTCGGTGGAGGGAGTGGCCCGACTACCGGGGCCATTTCCGCGAGTTGCAGGGCACAATGCCCGCAAACTGGGGAAAATTCCCCTTCCAGAAAGGTTCAACTGCATCATGAACCAGGGAGTAGTTGCATGAAAAAGATCCTGATGGCCGGTGTCGCCATGTCCTTCGGTATGGCCATGACGTCTGCGGCGCTTGCCGACATCGTTATCGCCACTGCCGGTCCGATGACGGGCCAGTACGCCTCGTTCGGCGAGCAGATGAAGGCCGGCGCCGAGCAGGCGGTTGCCGACATCAACGCTGCCGGCGGCATCAACGGTGAGAAGCTGGTTCTCGAAATCGGCGATGACGCGTGCGATCCCAAGCAGGCCGTGGCGGTTGCCAACCAGATGGTCGGCAAGGGCGTGGTCTTCATGGCCGGTCACTTCTGCTCGGGCTCCTCGATCCCGGCATCCGCGGTCTACGCGGAAGAAGGCATCATCCAGATCTCTCCGGCGTCCACGAACCCGAAGTTCACCGACGAGCGTCCGGGCCCGGGCACGTTCCGCGTCTGCGGCCGTGACGACCAGCAGGGCCAGGTTGCTGGCGAATATCTCGCCAAGAATTTCGGCGACAAGAACATTGCGATCATCAACGACAAGACCGCCTACGGTAAGGGTCTTGCCGACGAGACGCAGAAGTACATGGAAGCGGCCGGCAAGAAGCCGACGCTGGTGGAATCCTACACCGCCGGTGAAAAGGACTACACCGCTCTCGTTTCCAAGCTGAAGCAGGAGAACATCGGCGTTCTCTATGTTGGCGGCTACCACACGGAAGCCGGCCTGATGGTTCGCCAGATGCGCGATCAGGGCATGGACACGATCCTCGTTTCCGGCGATGCGCTGGTCACCGACGAGTACTGGGCGATCACGGGCGACCAGGGTGAAGGCACGCTGATGACCTTCTCGCCGGATCCGCGCAAGAACGAAGTTGCGGCCCCGGTCGTGGCGGAATTCAAGGAAAAGGGCATCGAGCCGGAAGGCTACGTCCTTTACACCTACGCCGCTGTTCAGGCGTGGGCCGATGCGGTCAAGGCTGCCGGTTCCACCGACTATGACGCCGTCATCGCCGCGCTCGACGAAGGCACCTTCAAGACCGTGCTCGGCGACCTGTCCTTCGACGACAAGGGCGACGTGACCCTGCCGGGCTACGTCTTCTACGAGTGGTCCAAGGGCAAGTACGACTACGTGAAGTAAGTCGTTCCGCCATTACTGGCTCAAATCATCGGCCCCCGGCGCGCATCGTGCCGGGGGTCATTTGTTTTTCAGGACCTGAGATTTTGCCGCCTCAGCTCACTTTCTTGAGCCATTCGCGCGGATCGGTCGTCTGACCGGTATCGCCCGCCAGCGCCTTGCACAGGTCCGATACGGCGTCGAGCGAATGGACGGGGCGGAATTCGTCCACATGGGGCAGCATGGCGCGGATGCCGCGGGCGCGGGCCTCGAACCGGTCGAAACGCAGGAGCGGGTTCAGCCAGATCAGCTTTCGGCAGGAGCGGTGGAGGCGGTCCATTTCCGGGCCCAGTTCCTCGTGCGTATCGCGTTCCAGCCCGTCGGTGATCAGCAACACGACCGGTCCGCCATGCATGACCCGTCGCGACCATTTCCGATTGAACTCGTGAAGGGCGGTGGCGATGCGCGTGCCGCCGGACCAGTCCTCCACCTGATCGGTGACGGCGTCCAGCGCCTCATCGGGATCCTTCATCGCGAGCTGGCGGGTGACGTTGGAGAGGCGGGTTCCGAACAGGAACGTTTGAACCTTGCGCCGGTTTTCCGTCAGCGCATGCAGGAAGTGCAGGAAGATGCGCGAATACTGGCTCATGGAGCCGGAGATGTCGCAAAGCGCCACGATGGGCGGATGGATCTCGGCGGGCTTTCTGTAGCGCAATGCGATGATGTCGCCGCCTGCACGCAAGGAGGCGCGCATGCTGCGTCTTGCGTCGATGTGGCGGTGCTTGGCGGCGGCGACCAGACGGCGCTGGCGCACGGTGTCGATCGGTAGGATCAGGCGTTTGAGCGCGGCCTTGGCCTCGGCGATTTCCGCCGCCGTCATCTGGGCGAAATCCTTGGTCTGAAGCACTTCCGCGCCGGAGACGGTGAAGCGGGCGTCGATCTCGATTTCGGGCTTCGTCTCTTTCGCCTCGCGCAGGGTTTCCTGTTGCAGGGCATTCGCGACGCGGGCCTGTGCGGCCTTGGGCTTTTCCGGCTCTCCGCGCGGCGGGGCGACGGGGGAGAGAATGGCCAGCATCTTTTCAACGAGCCCGCGCGAGCGCCAGAAGACGCGGAACGCCTCGTCGAAGATGGGGCGCTGGTCGCGCTTTTTCACGAAGATGGCGTGGAGCGTCCAGTAGAAGTCGCCGCGGTTTGTGATGCCCGCTGTTTCGACCGCCTGGATGGCGTCGATAACCGCGGCGGGCCCGACAGGCATTCCGGCAGCCCGAAGCGCGCGCGCGAAATGCACGATATTGTCGGCAAGCGCGCCTCCGCCTGGCTGTGGGGCGCCGGGCTGTGGGGCGCCGGGCTGTGGGGGGATGCTGTCGGTCATCGTGCGGTTCGCGGTCTCCGGGTTGGTGTCGCGGGCAAATGTGGAAGGCGAGGATGGGCCCCTTGCTTGCCTCATCCAATCTCGAAACGCTGTCTCACATCCCCGCCACGATCTCCTTCTTCAGCTCGTCCACAATGCGCTTGGCTTCCGAGCCCTGAATGCGTTCGATGTCGTCTTGATACTTCAGGAGCGTGCCGAGCGTGTCGGTGACGAGTTCCGGGTTGAGCGCCAGCTGGTCCAGTTCGGTGAGCGCGGTTGCCCAGTCGATGGTTTCGGCAACGCCCGGCTGCTTGAAAAGCTCGTAGTCGCTGCGAAGCTTCTGGACGAAGGCCACGACCTCGGCAGAAAGCCGCCCGTTCACGCCGGGAACCTTGGTGCGCACGATGGTCAGTTCGCGCTCCGCATCCGGATAGTCCACCCAGTGATAGAGGCAGCGGCGCTTCAGGGCGTCGTGGATCTCGCGCGTACGGTTGGTCGTGATGATCACGATGGGGGGCTCCGGCGCGCGGATCGTGCCGATTTCCGGGATCGTGACCTGACTGTCGGAAAGCACCTCCAGCAGGAACGCCTCGAAGGCTTCATCGGCGCGGTCCAGTTCGTCGATGAGGAAGACCGGCGGGCCGGACAGGTGCGGGCGCATGGCGCGCAGCACAGGGCGCTCGATCAGGAAGCGTTCAGAAAAGATGTTCTGCCCAAGCTCGGCGCGGTCCGTCTCGCCGCTTGCCTCCGCCACGCGGATTTCCACCATCTGCGCGGCATAGTTCCATTCGTAGACGGCGGTGGAGACATCCAGCCCCTCGTAGCACTGCAGGCGGATCAGATCGCGGCCCAGCGTGCGCGAGAGTACCTTGGCGATCTCCGTCTTGCCCACGCCCGCCTCGCCTTCGAGAAACAGCGGGCGCTTCATCTTCAGCGCCAGATAGAGCACCGTTGCCAGCGAGCGGTCGGCCACATAGTCGGCGGAGGAAAGCAGGGTGAGCGTTTCCTCGATCGATTGCGGCAGCGCCGCGCCCTTCAGGTTTTTTTCGTCGTTCATATTCCCTCCCGCCTGTTCCGGCCCTTGCGCGCCTCAGGGTCCGTTTCCCCCTCAACGTTGCTAACGTTCCGGAAGGCTCGGCGCAATCGTTCGTCAGGCGAATCCGTGTTCTTGAGCGGTCATGGCGACTTTTCCGATTGTCGGCAATTCCATCCGGGACGTTGTTGATCTAATCAGGGAGTGAATCGCAGCGACGCGAAAAACTTGTGCGTCATGCGAACAGCGGGAGGACATGCGTGGTGAATGGCGTCGGTGCGATAGACAGTCGGTTGCTGGGACATCTGTTTGCCAGCGCGCCCATGCATGCCGTGTGGGACGATGCCGCCCGGCTTCAGGGGATGCTCGATTTCGAGGCCGCGCTCGCACGTGCGCAATCGCGCCTCGGCGTGATCCCTCAGGATGCGGGTGCCGCGGTCAGCGCCAAGGCGAAGGCCGATCTGTTCGATCTCGACGCCATCGGCGAAAAGGCCCCGCTCGGCGGCAACATCGCCATTCCGCTCGTAAAGGCGCTGACGGCGAAGGTGGAGGGGGCTGCTGCGGGCTACGTCCATTGGGGGGCGACCAGTCAGGACGTTATCGATACCGGCTTCATGCTTCAGGCGCGCGCCGGGATCGCCGTGCTGCGTGGCGATTTGGTGCGGTTGGGGACGGCCTGTGCGGTTCTGGCGGATGCGCATCGCGCAACGCCCATGGTCGGGCGCAGCTTCATGCAACATGGCTTGCCGACCGTTTTCGGGCTGAAGGCGGCGGGCTGGCTCGATACGGTGGGGCGGCTGATCGCGCGGCTCGATACGGTCGCAGAACAGTCGTTGGCGCTGCAATTCGGCGGGGCGGTCGGGACGCTGGCCTCTTTAGGGAGCGAAGGGGCTGCGGTGCGCGATGCACTGGGCGCGGAGTTTGGGCTACCGGTGCCGCCGGTGCCGTGGTTCACCATGCGCGAGCGGATCGTCGAGATCGGGTCGGCGCTCGGTGCCGTCGCAGGCATCATGGGCAAGATCGCGGGCGATATCGTCTTGCTGATGCAGACCGAGGTCGGCGAGGTTTTCGAGCCGTCGGCGCCGGGCAAGGGCGGGTCCTCGACCATGCCGCACAAGCGCAACCCCGTCGGGGCCGCCACGGCGCGTGCGGCCGCCATTCAGGCTCAGGCGCGCGCAGGCGCTCTCTATCAGATCATGGACCAGCAGCACGAACGCGCCGTCGGCGGATGGCAGGCGGAATGGGGGCTGGTGCCGGAACTTTTCGTTCTCACCGCGGCCGCCGTCGCCCCGCTCATTCCCGTGATGGAAGGGCTTGAGGTGAAGGCGGAGCGCATGCGCGCCAACCTCGATACCACCGACGGGTTGATCTTCGCCGAGGCCGTGATGATGAAGCTTGCGCCGATGATCGGGCGCGATGTGGCCCATCACGTGCTTGAAGGGGCCTCAAAGCGCGCGGTGGCGGAAAGCCTGCATCTGAAGACCGTTCTGGCGGAGAGCGAAGAGGTGCGGGCGCACCTCGATGAAGCGGCCATAGCCGCGATTTTCGATCCGCTCGGCTATGTAGGCTCGGCGGAGATTTTCATCGACCGGGCGCTTGAGCATTGGCGGGAAAGCCGCGCAAGCGACGAGGGTTAGGCCGACCGGGACCGATCCGTACTCGAACGAAGCACGACAAGGGGGAACCATGCCCAAGATCACCACCGATGACGGCATCGCGATCCATTACGAATTCGATGGGCCCGAGGATGCGCCGGTCCTTCTGTTTTCCAATTCGCTCGGAACCGATCTGGGCATGTGGAATGCGCAGGCCGAAGCCTTTTCGGAAAATCGCCGTATCCTGCGCTACGACAGTCGCGGTCACGGGCAGTCGGATGCGCCGAAGGGGCCTTATTCCATCGAGCGGCTGGGCCGCGACGTGCTGGCGCTGATGGATGCGCTGGGGCTTGAGAAGGTCGATTATTGCGGGCTTTCCAAGGGCGGCATGGTCGGCATGTGGCTCGGCACCCATGCGGGCGGGCGTTTCGGCAAGATGGTCTATGCCAACACCGCGGCCCATATGCCGACGGAAGAGATGTGGCGGCACCGGGCTGCGACCGTGCGGGCTGAGGGCATGGGGGCGATCGTGGAGGCGGTGGTGAACCGCTGGTTCACGGAAAGCTTCCAGCAGAACGACAAGGCCGAGGTCGGGCGTATCCGCGAAATGATCCTCGGCACCTCGCCGGAAGGTTATGCCGGGTGCTGCGAGGCGATCTCCGTGATGGATCAGCGCGAGAGCATTCGCGCGGTTCAGAACCCGGTTCTGGTGATTGCGGGCGCGGAAGATCCGGCGACACCGCCCGACTACGGCCATCAGATCGCGGAAGCCATCGCAGGGGCCGAACTCGTCGTGATCCCTGAGGCCGCGCATTTGTCGAATATCGAACAGAGCGCGCTCTTCAACGAGGCCCTGACGCAGTTCCTGAACGGCTGACGGCGCGCGAAACCAGAACAGAAGGCCAGCGTCCGCGTCGGGGGATGGGTGCGGGCTCGGGAGGAGGAATGATGGGCAAAGGCAAAAGCGGCGTCCGGGTGCTGGGCGTATCGGGGGCTCTCGCTGTCGCGATCTTTGCGCCGGTCATGGCAATGGCGGCGGCGTCCGATGCGGGCGGGACGGAAGATCCCGCTGTGCTCGGGCGGCTGCTGGCTGAGGAACAGTGCGGCGCGTGTCATGCGATCGGCAAGGACGATGAAAGCGCCGCCGAAGGTGCGCCCGCCTTCCGCGATCTCGACAAGCGTTATCCGGTCGATCAGCTGGAAGAGGCTCTGGCCGAAGGCATCGTCACCGGCCATGAGGGGATGCCGGAAATCGAGTGGGAAGCGGAAGAGGTGGCGAATTTTATCGCCTATCTGAAGACCCTGACCGACTAGCGGAGAGGCTTCCCGCGAGGTGGGGAAAGTGTTAGCAGCAGTCTTATGTCGCTGCTGCTAACACATTGATTTGATTTAGTATTAGCCCAAAGCCGACTTGTCGGGGAGTGCAGAGGCCGGAACACTTGTCTCCGTGTTGCATTGAAACGGAGACGATCCATGGCGCATAGGGAATTGAGTGCGCAGATGCGCGGTTACGGCCTGACGACGGCGGAAATCCTCTATCACATGCCCGATCACCCGGGCCTGCTTCAGACCTTTCTCTGGCAGACCTGGGATCTTGCCCCTCAGTTTCCCGAATTACGCCATTTCCTGAGGTTCTGGACCAAGGAACTGGACGGCACGCTTCATTCCGTGCGTTTCGCGCACAAGGGCGTGATCGGCCCGTCGGAGTGGCGCAACGTGGATGTGTCGCTGTTGATGCACTGAGCGAGGCGGGCGGGAGCAAGGCGGGGCTTCGTTTCGTTACAGCGAGATCCCGGCCCCGTCGCGCAAGGCGGCTTCCACGGGCGGGGTGAAGCTCTTGTCGTCATTATGGAGCACTAGACCGCGGCGCAGTTTCATCCCGGCGCGCGAGCCCCGTATGCCGCGCACGAGAATGCGGTTGGCATCCGCGCCTTCACGGGGAAACAGCGGAAAGACGTGAATATCGCCGAACCGGCCCGGCATCGCCTCCAGCACGTCCGCGAGCCCGTCGGCACGGAAAATCAGCGTGAGACTACCTCCGGAAACCAGAAGGTCGGAGGCGGTGCGAAACCATGGATCGAGCCCGCCTTCGGCCAGCACATGGGCTGAAGCCCGGGAGCGGTCGGGCGAGGCGCGGTGGCGGGTGTCGTAATAGGGCGGGTTCATGATCACGTGATCGGCCATGCCTGGCAGGAGCCCTTGCGCCTTGCGGGCGGGGCCGCGGGCGGTCACATCCGCCTCGATTGCCTCTACGCGGCTTGAGAACGCTTCGTTCTCGCCCAGCGCAAGGCTTTGGCGGCTGAGCGCCACAAGTTCCGGTTCCCGCTCCACCAGCGTCACCGAAACCTGCGCCAGGCGGGCGGCGGCGCACATGCCTGCAGCGCCTGCGCCTGCGCCCAGATCCACGACGCGGCCCGTCGCATCCTCCGGCAGGCTCGCCGCGAGCATCACCGCATCGAGGCCGGAACGGTGATGGCGTCCGCCGGGCTGGAGCAGGGTTACCTTGCCGCCCAGAAACAGATCCCGGGTGGGTGTCTCGTCCCTCAGCCCCGTGCCGCCTTCGACGTGCTGGAGTTCGTCCCCTTCGCTCACCGCTGTTCTCCCGCAGCAGGCTTCAGCTCATGGCCGAGTTCCGCATCGATGAGGATCCGGCGGGCTTTCTCCAGATCCTCGCTTGCCACCAGAAGGCGACGCGGCAGGAAGCCGAGCGAACCTTCCATGATGCTCGTGTGCTGATCGAGCAGCATGTAATAGACGCCCGCTTCGTCGAGCAGCGCCTCGACAAAGGAAATCAGCACCGGATCATTCGTTTTCAGCAGTTCTTCCAAGCTCTTCGCCCTTTCGGTGTGAAGGATAAATCTAGAGCATTTGTCGGAAAATGCGATGGGGAGGGATGTCCGGGGTGAATGACGCCGGGTTTCGACTTCAGGTAGCGGGCATTTCCGAGCTGACGCAGCGATTCGCAGGCATTTGGCGGTGATGTTCTGCATGGGGCCATTTGGCCGATCCCGACAAAACTGCGGATAGAATCGCCGCGCGCGATGGGAATTGGCCGGATCGCAAAGGCTTGCCTTGCCGATCCGCCCCAGCCGACCTATTGTCCGGCGGAATTTCGTCAAAGCGGAGATGACAGGCGTGGGCGTGGTCGTTCCATTCGAAGAGAAAGGTGAACCGGCGGGGATTTCCCGGCTGAGCGGTCTGGTCGCTCAGGGCATGACCGAGGTCAACCGGATCATTCTTTCCAAGGCGGGCTCCGATGTGGAGATGATCCCGGAAGTCGCCAACCATCTGATCTCCTCCGGCGGCAAGCGCTTGCGGCCCATGCTGACGATCGCGACCGCGCAGATGTTCGGCTACGAGGGCGGCGGGCATACGCAGCTTGCGGCCTGTGTGGAGTTCATGCACACCGCGACCCTTCTCCATGACGACGTGGTCGACGAGAGCGACATGCGCCGCGGCAAGCTGGCTGCGCGCAAGCTCTGGGGCAATCAGGCCAGCGTTCTGGTCGGCGATTTCCTGCTCGGTCAGGCCTTCAAGATGATGGTCGACGTGGGCTCCATGGACGCGCTTTCGGTGCTGGCCGATGCGGCTGCCGTCATCGCCGAGGGCGAGGTGATGCAGCTAGGGGCTGCCAAGAACACCGAGACCACGGAAGACGATTATCTCTCCGTTATCCGCGCCAAGACGGCGGCACTGTTCTCGGCCGCAGCCGAGGTTGGCCCGATCATCGCCGATGCCACGCCCGCCCAGCGCGCGGCTTGCCGCTCCTATGGCATGAACCTCGGCCTCGCCTTCCAGCTTGTCGATGATGCGCTGGATTACGGCGGATCGTCGGCCCAGCTTGGCAAGCGCACGGGCGACGATTTTCGCGAAGGCAAGATTACCCTGCCGGTTGTGCTCAGCTATCGCCGCGGCACGGACGAGGAGCGCAGCTTCTGGAAGCGCTGCCTTGAAGAGGGGACCATCGAAGACGGCGATCTGGAACGCGCCATCGAGATGATGAAGGCCCATGGCGCAATCGCCGATACCGTGGATCGCGCCCGCCACTATGGCGCTGTCGCGCGCGATGCGCTGGCCCCGCTGCCCGCAGGCGAGCACAAGCAGGCGCTTCTGGAAGTCGTGGATTTCTGCATCGAGCGGCTGCACTAAAGCGAAAAGCGAGAGAACAAGCTGTCGCCCCGTTTCGGCCTTGCCGGAGCGGGGCGATTTGCGTTTGAGGCTAGCTGAGCGCGGTGGCCGCGATCCACCAGCCGGGTTGTGCCTGTTGCAGGACTGCGGCGGCGCTGGCTGCGGACGGCTTGTCATCGAAGATCGCAAAACAGGTCGCGCCCGAGCCCGACATGCGGGCAAGGAGAGCATCCGGCAGGTCGTTCAAGGCCTTCAGGACCCTGGCGATGGGCTCGGCCTCAAGAATAGCCGGGGCTTCGAGGTCGTTGCGGGTGGTGCGCAGGAAATCCGCAAGGCGGCTTGCGTTGTCGATGCTCCGGGGAATGTCGCCGATGGGAGCGTTTTCGCGGCTTTCCAGCTTGCGGAAGACGGCGGGCGTCGAAACCTCGATACGTGGATTGACGAGAAGAAGCCCGGCTTGCGGGAAAGGGGCGAGTGGCGTCAAGTCCTCGCCGATGCCGCGGGCCCGCAAGGGCCGCGAGGTCAGGCACATGGGCACGTCTGCGCCGAGGTTCGCCGCGATCTCATGAAGGCGTGAAACGGCGGGGTCGATTTCCCATAGCCGGCACAGGATGCGCAGGGCGGCCGCCGCATCCGCCGAACCGCCGCCGATGCCGGAGGCGACCGGCAGGTCCTTTTCCAGAACGAGGGCTGCACCTTCCTGGATGGCGAAGGTCTCGCGCAGGGCGCGGGCGGCACGCAGTACCAGATTGTCGCCATCGGCCGTGAGGTCGCGAGCAAAGGGGCCCTTGAGCGTGAGCGAAAGCTCGGCCGCGGGGCTTGCCTCCAGCGTGTCGCCAAGCGGCGGGAAGGCGGCGATGGTGTCCAGCTCGTGATAGCCGTCCGCGCGTCGCCCGGTTACGTGGAGCGCGAGGTTGACCTTGGCGGGGGCCTGTTCGGTCAGGGGAGGGGGGGCTTCGCTCGGCATGGCGGTTTCGATCGTTTCGGGAAAGGCGCTTGCGAAAACGGCGGCCCGTTGCCGGACCGCCGTCTCCTCATGTCACATGTTCGCGTGCGCTTGTCACTTGTCGTTGGCAGCGCGCTCGGGGGCGTCCACGTCATTGGCGGCGTTATCCAGCCCCACCTTCAGCTTGCGCTCGATTTTGGCCAGCGTTTCTTCGTCCGGGTCGAGGTCGCGCGCATGGCTCCACTGGAAGGTTGCCTCGAGCTTGCGGCCCACCTTCCAGTAGGCGTCGCCAAGATGGTCGTTAATGGTGGGGTCTTCCGAGCGCAGTTCAACCGCGCGCTCCAGTTCCGTCACCGCATCGTCGAAGCGACCGAGCATGTAATAGGCCCAGCCGAGGCTGTCGACGATGTAGCCGTCGGAGGGGCGCAGTTCGACGGCCTTCTCGATCATGCCGAGCGCCTTGTCGAGGTGAAGCCTCTTGTCCACCCAGGAATAGCCAAGATAATTCAGTACCATGGGCTGATCGGGGTAAAGCTCCAGCGCCTTGAGGAAATCGGCCTCAGCCTCGTCCCAGCGGTCGGTACGCTCCAGGGTGATGCCGCGGAAATAGTAGAGCGACCAGTAGGCGCGTCCCGTCTTGTCGCCCAGCGTGTCGATGCCGCGGGTGTAGACGTCGGCGGCTTCCGCGAAGATCTTGCGTCCGCGCAGGACATTGCCCAGCGCAACGACGGCTTCCAGATTGGAAGGATCGGCCTCGATGAGCTTCATCAGGTGGGCGCGGGCCTGATCGACCTGATCAAGGGCGTTGTAGTTGAGCGCGATATCGATCTCCACGCCCTTGCGAAGCGGAGACCCCTCCGGCACACGCTCCAGAACGGCCACCGCGCGGGCATAATCGCCGATCTGCTGGAAGAGCTGGGCGAGCGGAATGAGCGCCAGAGACGCCTTGGGATCGAGATAGAGCGAAAGCTGGAGATAGGCTGCGGGGAACTCGTCGCCGCCGTCGCGGCCGAGCGCTGCGCCGATCCCGTAAAGCACTTCCGCGGCGCCCGCCTGCGGCGAGGTCGCCATCGGGGCGGGCTTTCGACCCTCCTCGATCAGCTTGCGGGTGCTGGCGATGATCGGGTTGCCGTTGGCGGACTGGTCGAAGGCGTTGAGCACGCCCAGCGCTCCGTCCCTGTCTCCTGCCAGTGCAAGGGCACGGGCATGGGCCTCCACCACGCGCAGCGAGCCGCTGTCTTCCTTGTAGGCGGCGGCGAAACGCTCCGCCGCTTCCTTGCGGCGGTTGGCCATGTCGAGGATGAGGCCTGCGTGATAGGTGCGGAAGGTGTCGAACCAGTCGGGGCCCTCAAGCTCGTTCAAAAGCGTCAGCGCCTCGTCGACCTTGTTGGCGCCCGCCAGCGCCCATGCGGAGAGCAGCTTGTCGGAAAGCTGGGCCAGCGGGCCGCCTGCGGCCTGCGAGAAGTTCTTGCGGGCCGACGAATAGGACCGCTTCTTCAGATCGTAGACACCGGATGTCAGGCGACCGAGAAGGTTGTCGGGATCGATCGCGAGTACCGCCGGGGTCAGGGCGGTTGCCTCCTCCATGTCGCCATTGGCGAGTTTCAGCGTGAAGGTGCGACCGAGAAGGAACTGGTTGGCAGGATCCTGCGACAGTGCGCGGGCGAAGAAGTCCGCCGCTTTGGCAATGTCGTGATCGCCATGTGCGATCACACCGGCCAGATAGTTGCCGGAAAGCGTCTGCGGATAGTCGACCTCGTCGGCCTTCACTTCGGCGCTGGCGAAACCGGAAAGCGTGAGAAAGGGAAGTGTGGCGAGTACCAGGACTCGCCCAAGTCGAAAGGGGGAGTTGCAAGAAGGGGATTTCGCACCGGAGATGACATGCGCCGCCGCGGCGCCCTGTCTGGCGTTACGCCGTGCGGCTTCGTGCCGCATAAAAAGGGACCGGATCGGCTTTTTACTTAACATGCTACCTCTCTGGACGCGCGAATCGCACTTCGTGAGTCCTTTTCGATGAAGCTTCAGAATGGCCCTTTTGTGACCGACCCGCAAGGAAGCCTCCCGGATGCCCTTATTCGCCTGCGTCGTATTATCTAAATAGCTTCCGAAGGGTTCGTCGCCGGTGCACAGTTTCAAGAAAAGCCTTGTTTTGTGCGGAGCGAAATTGCATGGAGTGCGTGCAGCGGTGAATGTGCGGCCGCAGCACTGCCCGTAATAAAGGGCAGCGAAGGCTTCTTCGGAGGCCGAATGGGAGGTCGCTCAGGCATCGTGTTCGTGGCGTTTCAGGAAGGGCGAACGATGGCCAAGTGGGTTTACAGTTTCGGGGATGGCAAGGCGGAAGGAGCCGCCGATATGCGCAATCTGCTCGGCGGTAAGGGTGCAAACCTCGCCGAGATGTCCAATCTTGGGCTCCCCGTACCACCGGGTTTTACGATTACGACCGAAGTCTGTACCTACTATTACGACAACGGCCAGACATATCCTGCAGAACTTGCAGCCCAGGTCGATGAGGCGCTGGGGCAGATCGGTGCGCTGACCGGGCGTACCTTCGGCGATGCGAAGAACCCGCTTCTGGTGTCGGTACGCTCCGGCGCCCGCACCTCCATGCCGGGCATGATGGATACGGTGCTCAACCTCGGTCTCAACGACGAGACCGTCGGTGCGGTGGCCGACGAATCGGGCGATGCCCGCTTCGCCTATGACAGCTATCGCCGCTTCATCCAGATGTATTCCGACGTCGTTCTGGGCGTCGAGCATCATTCCTTCGAAGAAATCCTCGAGATCTTCAAGGAAAACAACGGTTACACGCTCGATACCGAACTGACCGCGGATGACTGGAAGGTTATCATCGAGCGCTTCAAGGCGTTGGTTCAGGAGGAACTGGACGAGCCCTTCCCGCAGGATCCCAAGGCCCAGATCTGGGGCGCCATCGGCGCGGTGTTCGGTTCGTGGATGAACCAGCGCGCCAAGACCTATCGTCGTCTGCATGACATCCCGGCGAGCTGGGGCACGGCGGTGAACGTTCAGGCGATGGTGTTCGGCAACATGGGCGAGTCGTCCGCGACCGGCGTTGCCTTCACCCGCGATCCGGCGACCGGTGAGAACGCGCTTTACGGCGAATTCCTCGTCAACGCGCAGGGTGAGGACGTGGTGGCGGGCATCCGCACGCCGCAGAACATCACCGAAGCGGCGCGGATTGCGGCCAAGTCCGACAAGCCGTCGCTCGAGACGGTGATGCCGGAAGCCTTTGCCGAATTCGACGGCATCTGCCAGAAGCTCGAATCCCACTACCGCGACATGCAGGATGTGGAATTCACCATCGAACGCGGCAAGCTGTGGATGCTGCAAACGCGTTCGGGCAAGCGCACGGCGCGCGCGGCCCTCAAGATCGCGGTCGACATGGCGAATGACGGCCTGATCACGAAGGACGAGGCGGTTCTGCGCGTCGGCGCTTCCGCACTCGATCAGCTTCTGCATCCCACTATCGACCCCGACGCCAAGCGCGATGTGCTGGCGACCGGCCTGCCGGCCTCGCCGGGCGCCGCCTGCGGCGAGTTGGTGTTCAATTCCGACGAGGCCGTGGAAGCGGCTGCTGCGGAGAAGAACGTCATTCTGGCGCGCGTGGAGACGAGCCCGGAAGACATTCACGGCATGCATGCCGCACAGGGCATTCTGACGACGCGCGGCGGCATGACCAGCCACGCGGCCGTGGTTGCACGCGGCATGGGCAAGCCCTGCGTTTCCGGTGCGGGTTCGGTTCGCATCGATTATCGCGCCGAGACGCTGAGCGTCGGCGGGCGCACCTTCAAGCGCGGCGACATCGTCACCATCGACGGTGCGACGGGGCAGGTTCTTGCCGGTTCGGTCGCGATGCTGAAGCCGGAACTGACCGGCGACTTCGGCACGTTGATGGAATGGGCGGACGTAACGCGGCGGATGAAGGTTCGCGCCAATGCCGAAACCCCGAAGGATGCGCGCACCGCGCGCGAGTTCGGCGCGGAAGGCATCGGTCTTTGCCGCACCGAGCACATGTTCTTCGACGAAGGCCGCATCCTCGCTATGCGCGAGATGATCCTCGCGGAAACGCCGGAAGGTCGCCGTACGGCGCTTGCCAAGCTCCTGCCGATGCAGCGTCAGGACTTCATCGACATCTTCGAGATCATGCACGGGCTGCCCGTCACGATCCGTCTGCTCGATCCGCCGCTGCACGAGTTCCTGCCGCACACGGACGAGGAAATGGCGGAAGTGGCGGAAGCCATGGGCGTGGACGTCGAGCGCCTGCGCCGCCGTGCGCATACGCTTGCCGAGTTCAACCCGATGCTCGGGCATCGCGGCTGCCGCCTGCTGATTTCCTTCCCTGAAGTGGCGGAAATGCAGGCCCGCGCGATCTTCGAGGCGGCCGTTGCCGCCGCCAAGAAGACGGGCGCACCGGTGGAGCCGGAAGTCATGGTGCCGCTCGTCGGCATCAAGAAGGAACTGGATGTCGTGAAGGAGCGCATCGACGCCGTCGCCAAGGAAGTGATGGCGGAGGCGGGCGTCACCATCGTCTATCAGGTGGGCACGATGATCGAGCTTCCGCGCGCCGCACTCAGGGCTGACGAGATCGCGGGTTCGGCGGAGTTCTTCTCCTTCGGCACCAACGATCTCACCCAGACCACCTTCGGCATCTCGCGCGACGATGCAGGCTCGTTCCTGGGCGATTACCAGCAGCAGGGCATCATCGAGCAGGATCCTTTCGTCTCCATCGACCGTGACGGCGTGGGCGAACTCATCAAGATCGGCGCGGAGCGCGGACGCAGCGTGCGTGAAGGTCTGAAGATGGGCATCTGCGGCGAGCATGGCGGCGATCCGTCGTCCATCGACTTCTGCGAGACGGTGGGGCTCGACTATGTCTCGTGCTCGCCCTATCGCGTGCCGATTGCCCGGCTGGCAGCTGCGCAGGCCGCACTGAAGGCCCGTCAGGACGGCTGAGCCTGTCCGATCTGAACAATGCATTTGCGCCGCTTGCCCATTCGGATGGGTGGCGGCGCATCTGTTTTGGGGGTATCGAATCCGCAGGGTTCAAGCCGGGGGGATGACAGGTGCGGCTGGCTGAGAACATAGCGACCATCGAGGCTGTTCGCGCAGGCGGCAAGGGGGCGCTCGCCCGTGCGCTGGCGGCGGTTGAAACCGCACAGGGCAGCGACGACCTCGCAACGCTCCTCGATGAGGCGAGCGCCAATCCAAGGGCGCATGTGCTGGGAATTACCGGGCCTCCGGGCGTGGGCAAGTCCACGCTGATGCGCGCCCTCATTGCGCAAGGGCGCGCGCGCGGGCTCTCCGTAGCGGTCCTTGCCGTCGATCCGTCCTCCCAACGCACCGGCGGCGCGCTTCTGGGCGACCGCACGCGCCTTGCGACTGATCCGGAAGATGACAAGCTCTTCGTGCGCTCCATGGCTGCGCGCGACCGGCTGGGCGGGCTCTCCGATCATGCGGTTGCGGCGGCTGTCCTGATGCGGGCGGTGGCCGATCTCGTCATCGTGGAGACGGTTGGGATCGGTCAGTCGGAGGCCGATGTGGCGAGCGTGGCCGACACGGTTCTTCTGTGTATTCAGCCCGGTTCCGGCGATAGCCTGCAATTCATGAAAGCGGGCGTCATGGAGCTTCCCGACCTGATCGCAGTGACCAAGGCGGACATGGGCGAGAGGGCGCGGCGGGCTCTGGCGGATGTGCAGGGCGCACTGTCGCTGGCCGCGCCGCGGGAAGGCGGCTGGCGGGCTCCGGTGGTGCTGGTGAGCGCCACGGCCGCGACGGGGCTTGAAGATCTGGCCGAGGCCGTCGCAGGGCATCGTTCATGGTTGGAGGAGAGCGGGCGGCTTGAGGTCAACCGCCGCGCGCAGGCGCTGGAGTGGGTCGCGGATGCGGTGCGCCAGCGGTGGGGACGCGAAGGCTTGCGCCGTGCGGACATGCAGGAAGGCGATGCAGACCGGCCGTTTCATGCCATCCTGCGGATTAATCGCCAGTTTGAAGGGGCGATTTAGTAGGCGGCTCCATTATCTTTCGCTCGGAGAAGAAGACGACTGCACAATATTCTGTATTGTGAATGTAGATATTTGATATATAAAACATTCAATACGACGATAAAGTAAGTGAATACATAGAACTACATATCGTTTGTTTCATGAAGTGTTTATGCTCTTGAAGTAGTCTTCCCGTGTTCGGTTTTAGACGAATATGGGCGGCGATATGCAGGCGATTTCTCGTATTTCCATTGCGTCACGTATCCTGATTCTCTGTCTTATCCCGATGATCGGGCTAGTCCTCGTGGGCGGCACGCGGATCTGGAACAATATCGAGAAGGTCGAGATCGAGAATACGATCACGGGCATCGTCGAACGTGCGCCGGTCATTTCCGCGCTCGTTCACGAGATGCAGAAGGAACGGGGAACCTCTGCCGGTTTTCTCGGCTCCAAGGGCGAGCAGTTCGGGGATACGATCATGCAGCGCCGCGCCGACACAAATGGCGCTTTGGAGGCCCTGCGTCGGGCGATCCCTGCCGACGACCCCATCATGTCCTCCGGGATCTTCGCCGAGCCGCTTCGTGCGGCGCTGACGAAACTCGAAGGGCTTGAGCAGCAACGCGCTGCAGTGGACGGGCTGACATCCACGGTCGGCGAAATGGCGAAATACTATACCGGCATCATCACGGACCTTCTGAACACGGTGGAAGCCGTTGCGGTCATTGCGGACGAAGCGCATGTGGTGCGGGACGCCTTCGCCTACAGCGCCATTCTGCAGGGCAAGGAACGCGCAGGGATTGAGCGCGCGATGGGCGCCAACGGATTCGGGGCAGGAACATTCGCGCCTGCGATCTATCGTCGGTTCATCGGGTTGAGGGCGGAGCAGGAATCCTATTTCGAGCATTTCCTGCGCTTTTCACCCGGCGACGGTGTGGCGGAATTGCAGGGAGCGTTCAAGAGCCCGGCGGCACTGCGTATCCGGGAATTGCGCGAGCTGGCCGACGCGGCACCATTCGGCGGCGACATCTCTTCGGTGACCGGCCCGGAATGGTTCGCCGCGGCGACGGACTGGATCGAGGAACTGAAGAAGGTCGAAGACGTCATGGCGCACGATCTCGTCGCCGATTCCGACAGCGCGAGAGATGCCGTAATGCGGGAACTGACCGTTCTGAGCATCATGCTGGCCGGGCTGGTCGCGTTCATCTTTGTGTTCTCGATCGTCATTGCGCGTTCGATTTCGAAGCCGGTCACGTCGCTTTCGGCGACGATGGCCCGGTTGGCGCAAGGCGATACGGACGTCGAGATCGGCGAGCGCAACCTTCATGACGAGATTGGCGGCATGGGCCGTGCGGTTGAGGTGTTCCGGGAAAACGCCGTCGAGCGCAAGCGACTGGAAGAGGAAGCGGCGCGCAATGCCGCGATGGAAGACCAGCGCAAGCATGACCTGATGGCGCAACTCGCAGACGATTTCGAGGCGGCCGTCGGCAAGCTTATCGTGGCGGTGAGCGACAACACGGAGGAGCTGCGCGTCGCTTCGCAGAGCATGTCGGCTATGGCGGAGCAAACCTCCAACCAGTCCACGGCGGTGGCCGCGGCTTCGGAAGAAATGTCGACCAATGTCCAGACAGTCGCCTCCGCCACCGAGCAGATGGGGTCATCGGTGGAAGAAATCGGGCGTCAGGCGCAGATTTCTTCCGAAAGGGCCGGAAAGGCGTCGAACTCCGCCCAGCAATCGGTGGGGCAGGTGCAGGCGCTTTCGGGGTCCGTTCAGAAGATCGGCGACATCGTCGGGCTCATTCAGGCGATTGCGGAGCAGACCAACCTGCTTGCGCTGAACGCCACCATCGAGGCGGCGCGTGCGGGTGAGGCGGGCAAGGGCTTTGCGGTCGTGGCCTCGGAGGTGAAAGATCTGGCGACCCAGACCTCCAAGGCGACGGAGGAGATCAGCGCGCAGATTTCGGAAATCCAGTCGGAGACGCAATCCTCTGTCGCGGCCATCGAATCAGTGACGCAGGTCATCAACGAGCTGAGCGAGCTTGCCACCTCCATTGCAGCGGCGGTGGAGCAGCAGGGGGCCGCGACGCGCGAAATCGCGGGCAACATCCAGCAGGCGGCGGATGGAACCGAACAGGTCGCGGCCAATATTGCCGGGGTGGGGCAGGCGGCGGGTGAATCGAGTTCTGCCGCCAGCAAGGTGCTTTCGCTGTCCAGCGACGTTGCGCGCCACACCGCGGAAATGCGCGAGCAGACGCATATGTTCCTTGAGCGCGTACGCGCAGGATAGGCCGGATTTGCCGAGCCCCCGCGACATGGGGGCTCTGGACATGCCATGTGACCGCTATAAGGTCGCCCTTCCCAATAACTGGAGGGACGGACATGTCGCGCAAACCGGTCATCGCTTTTCTTGGTATCGGCCTGATGGGCTCGCATATGGCGCGCAGGCTTCTGGAGGCGGGCTACGAGTTGCGCGCCTGGAACCGGACCGCGGCAAAGGCGGAAGCGCTTGTTCCCCATGGCGCAAAGGTGTCTGCGACGCCGGCGGAAGCTGCCACGGGGGCCGATATGGTTATCACCATGGTAAGCGACGGGGCGGCGGTGACCGATCTCTATTTTGCGCAGGGCATCGTCAAGGCCGCTCCGCAAGGCTCCCTTTTCATCGACATGAGTTCCGCCCAGCCCTCGCTCGCGCGTGATCTGGCAAAGCAACTGGGCGCGCTTGGATGTCGCCACGTGGATGCACCGGTTTCGGGCGGTACGGCGGGCGCGCAGGCGGGAACGCTGGCGATCATGGCGGGCGGCGATCAGGCCGATATCGACGAGGCCCGACCCGTCTTCGAGATCATGGGGCGTCCGACGCGGGTCGGTCCGCACGGTTCCGGCCAGCTTTCCAAGCTCTGCAATCAGGCCATCGTGGCGATCACCATCGGGGCGGTGTCCGAAGCGCTGTTTCTCGCAGAACGCGGAGGCGCCGATCCGGCGGCGGTGCGCGATGCGATCCGCGGCGGCTTTGCCGAAAGCCGCATTCTCGATCTCCACGGGCAGAGGATCGTGGATCGCAACTGGGAACCGGGTGGGCCGTCCCGCCTGCAGCTCAAGGATCTCGACAATGTGCTGGATGCGGCAGCCGATGCGGGTGTCGACCTTCCTCTGGCCCGTCAGGTCCGCGATCAGTTCTTCAGGCTGGTAAATGATCTCGATGGGGCTGAACTCGACCACGCGGCGCTCTATCTTGAACTGGAAGCGCATAACCTGGCCGCCACCTCCGATTGACGTCGCCCGGCGGCTGGTGAAGGGATGAAGGAAAGCTCAGCGAGGGGCAGATGAACATAGGTGAAGCGTCCCGTCAGACCGAACTTCCGGCCAAGACCATCCGCTATTATGAGGAAATCGGCCTGATCGCTCCGGACCGCAAGGAGAACGGCTACCGCGACTATTCCGGTCGGCACGTGCACAAGCTGCGCTTTCTCAAGCGTGCGCGTTCACTGGGTTTCGGGATCGAGGATTGTCGCCAGCTTCTGTCGCTTTACGAGGATCAGGGGCGGGCGAGTGCGGATGTGAAATCCCTGGCGCGCCAGCGGATCGAGGAAATCGATGCGAAGCTGGCGGAACTGGCATCCTTGCGCGATACGCTGACACGGCTGGTTCATGCCTGTCACGGCGATCAGCGGCCCGATTGCCCGATCCTCGATGAAATCGCGGGAGAAGTCTGAGGGGCACCGTGCGGGCGGCACGATGATGAGACAGCGGATCAGCCCAGCTGACTCTCTTCCAGTGGCAGCCGGCGGAGGCGAGTGTCGATGCGCGTATTCTCCAGCCCCGTAACGGGCGCGCGTTTCAGGATCGCTTCCGCTTCCAGACGGGCGGTGATCTGGTCGGCGAGGACGGGGCGCGAGAACAGGAAGCCCTGCAACTGATCGCAGCCGGAGCCCTGCAGGAACCGGTGCTGGCCTTCCGTCTCGATGCCTTCCGCGGTGACCTTCATCCCGAGCGCCTCGGCCAGCGCGATCAGCGTGTGGACGATTGCCGCCGATTCCGGCTCCGTCTCCACGGCGGTGATGAAGGAGCGGTCGATCTTGAACTTGTCGAAGGCGAAGCGGCGCAGGTAGCTGAGCGAGGAAAAGCCCGTTCCGAAATCGTCGAGCGCGATCGACACGCCGATCCGGTGCAGGCTTTCGAAAATGCGGGCTGCGGAATCGAGGTGGTCCATCACCACGCTTTCGGTGACTTCGATCTCGAGACGGTGCGGGTCGAACTCCTCCTCCTTGAGGAGTTGCTGCAATGCATCCGCAAAGTCGGGATGGCGGATCTGGGCGGGCGACACGTTGACGGCGACCGACAGCCCCGGCCACTGGTGGCCGGTGCGGCAGGCGGTGCGGATGACCCATGCGCCCACCTGCCAGATCAGGTCGCTGCGCTCCACGACAGGCATGAAATGGTCGGGGGTCAGCAGGCCCTTTTCAGGATGGTTCCAGCGGATCAGCGCCTCCACCCCGGTCGTGGTGCGTCCGTCCGCACTGACCTGCGGCTGGTAGACCAGTTCGAACTGGTCTTCCTCCAGCGCCACGCGCAGCTCGCGTTCCAGCTTCTGGGAGAGGCGAAGCTCGTCGCTCATGCTCTCCTTGTAGAGAATGTAGCGGCCTCGTCCCTCTTCCTTGGCCCGGTAAAGTGCGATATCCGCCCGCCGCAGCAATTCTACCGGAGTAAGATCCTTGCTGGAGGTAATCACCAGACCCATCGAGCAGGAGGAATGCAGCCGTTGGTCGCTGATTTCGAACGGCTCGGAAATGGCCGCCTCAATCTGCCGACAGACGTCGATGATGGCCGACTTCTCGGTGCGCCCGCGGATCAGGATGGCGAATTCGTCGCCGGAAATGCGCGAGACGACATCATCCGGGGCAACACTTGCCTGAAGGCGGCGAGCGACCTGCTTGATCAGCGCATCGCCTGCATGATGGCCGAGCGTGTCATTGACTTCCTTGAAGTAGTCGAGATCGACATAGATCACGCCGATCATCGGCGACTGCGCGTTCTGGCCGTCGAGGGCTTCGGAAAGACGGCGGCTGAAAAGAACCCGGTTGGGGAGCTGGCTGAGATCGTCATGCAGGGCGCGGTGACGCGCCAGGGCTTCGGAATAGGCCAGCCGGACAGTGGTGACGTGGGTGTGGCGCAGCACGCCGACGGCGAGGAAGGTGAGCACCAGCATTGCCAGCACCATCATCGGGCTCGCCTCGTCCAGCATGGAGGAGCCGTGCCGGTTCGGCGTCCAGCTCAGATAGCCGATCAACTGGCTGGCGCCGTTATAGAGCGGCAGGGTGTTGGGCGGCAGGCTTTCCAGTCGTTCGCTGGCGTCGAAGCGCAGATCCTGCAGGCGGTTTATACTGCCGAAATGGCCCAGCCCGTCACCCGCGAGGCTGCGAACATGCACGACCATGCTGGGCGGCCCGTCGGTGAGCGCCGTCTCTTCGCCGTCCGGCAGGATCGCCACCACGGTGACGACGACCGGTTTTCCCTCGATCGTATCGAAGGCTGCCGCATGTGTGGGTTGGAGATGTTTGCCGTAGTCGTGGACGAAAAAGGTCTTGCCGTCCGGCGAATGAGCAATGTTGCGCCGATAGGTGTCGGCCACAGCGCTCAGCATTCGCTCCAGACTTGCGGAAATATGCCGGTTGTCGAGCGTCTCGCTCGTGTAGTCGCCCTTTGTCGCGACATGACGGGGATCGCCGTTGGCCTTGACCACCGCAACGAGGCTGTCCTGGGTGACGGCGGCCATCCGTTCGCCGATGCGGGTCTCCACCCAGTCCTTGTCGAAGGTCACATGGACATTGTGATAGGTGGTGTCGCTGATCGCGAAGTTCTCGATTTCCTTGGCGGTTCGCTCCTTCTCCGCATCGAGCATACTGCGCAGCAGGCCGCGTTCGAAACGGATAGCGGACTCATCGGTCTTGAGGGCCGCCCAGTACAGGCCGCCTATCGCGATGGCGACCGCCGCGAGCATGACGCCGGCGATGGACAGGGTGATCCGCCAGCCGAGACCCTGACGCTTCTTGAGCTGGGCTCGCAAATCCGCGGCCCCGGCCTCCGCAGCGCTTTCATGCAACGCATCAGGCCAGTCACGTTCGTCGCTCAGGGCGCGGAATTGATGGTACCAAGCCTCCATGAATCAAGTCTACAATTGAGAATCTTAAGCATTTCTGATCGTATTGAGACAATTCGCAATATGGGAATCTAGAACTATAGGGGGCGACGCCGGGAGAGGGGGGTAACCTTCGCAGGTGCGAAAACGGCCGGGCAGATAGACTTGTTATGCAATGGTGGAGTGCCGTTGCGGAAGTGGGGCGTACTGGGCCCGACTGGCCCTATCTGGTGGCTGACGCCGCTCAGATAAGCTGTAGGCCGCGGAAGCTCACATGTCCGGCGCGCCCGACGATAATGTGATCGTGCAACTCGATGCCGAGAGGCTTTGCGACATCCGCGATCTGGCGCGTCATCTGGATGTCGGCGCGCGAGGGAGTGGGGTCGCCGGAGGGGTGGTTGTGGACCAGGATGATGGCCGACGATGACAGCTCCAGCGCCCGCTTGACCACCTCGCGCGGATAGACCGGAGTGTGATCGACCGTTCCGGTCTGCTGCACCTCGTCGGCGATCAGGCCGTTCTTCTTGTCGAGAAACAGGATGCGGAACTCTTCGCGCTCGGAAAAGGCCATGGCGGAGCGGCAATAGTCGAGAACGGTACTCCACGAAGACAGGAGTTTGCGTTCGGAGACCTGTCCGCGCGCATAGCACAGGGCGGCGGCGTGGACGGCCTTCAGGTCGTCGACCACCGCGTCGCCGATTCCCTCCACGTCCTTGAGGCGCGAACGGGGGGCGGCGAGCACCTCGGCGAAGGAGCCGAAGCGGCTCAGCAACGCTTTGGCGATGGGCTTGGTGTCCTTGCGCGGGAAGGTGCGGAAGAGCAGCAGTTCCAGCAGCTCGTAGTCAGCCAGCGCGTCGTATCCGCGCTGCCGGAACCGGGCTTTCAGCCTCTTGCGATGTCCATGATAGTGGGGCTGCCCGCTCGCACCCGCTTCAGCAAAGCCGTCCTCCGTTTCCGTCATCGCCCGTCCGTCTTTGCCTGGAATGTTCTTTCGTTGCCCGGAATTCCCTTGCGTCATTTTCGCATGGTAACTACTTGCGGGGCCACGTCCAGATGCAAGAAGGGCACGGATGCGATCAAACGCATCCGTGCCCCCGCGCTCAGGCGATTGGGGGAGGAGGGGATCCCGCCTCAATCCTCCTGCAGCGGCGGCTTGTCGAGGCCCTTGGGCGAGCTCGTGAAGATCTCGTACCCGTCCTCTGTCACGCCGAGTGAGTGCTCATATTGCGCCGAAAGCGACCGGTCGCGGGTGACGGCGGTCCAGCCGTCGGAAAGGACCTTCACCGGCGGACGCCCGAGGTTCACCATCGGCTCGATGGTGAAGATCATGCCGGGGCGCAATTGCACGCCTTCGCCGGGACGGCCGTAATGCAGGATGTTCGGCATGTCGTGGAAAATGCGTCCGACGCCGTGACCGCAGAAATCGCGCACGACGGAGCAGCGTTCGCCTTCGACATATTCCTGGATGGCGGCGCCGATATCGCCGGTCGTGGCGCCAGGCTTCACGGCGGCGATGCCGCGCTGAAGGGATTCATAGGTGACGTCCAGCAGCCGCTCGGCCGCGCGCTTGATCTTGCCGACCGGATACATGCGGCTGGAATCGCCGTACCAGCCATCGAGAATCAGCGTCACGTCCACATTGACGATGTCGCCTTCCTTGAGCGGCTTCTCGTTGGGAATGCCGTGGCATACGACGTGGTTGATCGAGGTGCAGGTGGACTTGGTGTAGCCGCGATAACCCAGCGTGGCGGGCACCGCGTCGTTGTCGCGGGCGAAGGAATAGACAAAGTCGTCGATCTCGTCCGTGCGAACGCCGGGCTTGATGAGATCGACGAGGCCGTCCAGACAGCGTGCGGTCACCTGACCGGCGGCGTGCATGCCCTGAAAGTCGGCCTTGTCGTAGAGCCGGATCTGGCCCGTGTTCTTCAACGGCGCAGATGCCGCGTCAATATAGCTTACCATTACGAATTCCCGTTCCGCCGAAGATACGGCGTTGCGTTTTTTTCAAGTGCGGCACCATGGGACCGCTGCGCCTGTTTCGCGCGTTGCACGGATGTGACCCATGGCATATCCCCAAATCAACGAATCGACCACACTGCGAATTGTGACTTGTTGCCTCCCGGCATGTCGCGCTTCGTCTTTTGCCGTCCGTTCCGGTCCCGTCGGTCTCGTTCGGGGGCGGGCCGCAGGCCGGGCAAGAGCAGGGCTTTCGCCCACATATATTCCCTTCGCGCGCAGATTTCATGCTCGCGTTAGAAAAAGTGAGCAGACCAACGCATGAGCGCGGCCTCCGCATGACACTGAGCCCACGTGAAATCGCCCTGCGCGACGGCGCATTCGGAACATTGCGGCCAGGGCCTTTCAGGCGTTTGGTGATCGCGGCAACGCAGCGGTTGCCGGAGGGCTGGCTCGGGCGACGACTGGCGCTGATCCTGCGCCGTTTCGGCATGGCGTTCCTGTCCCATCCCCTCGATGTGACCGTTTACGGGGTCGCGATGCGGCTGCATCCCTTCGCCAATGTGTGCGAGCGGCGGGTCCTGTTCACGCCGCAGTTCTTCGATGCCCGGGAACGCGCGCTTCTGGAAGCCCATGTGCGCGAGGACATGGTTTTCATCGACGTCGGTGCGAATGTCGGGATCTATTCGCTGTTCGTGGCTAATCTGGTGGGCGAGGGGGCGCGGGTAATCGCGGTGGAGCCGCAGCCGGCGCTTTTCGACCGCCTGATGCACAATATCGCCTTCAACCCGCAGGGTCGGATCGATGCGGTTCCGGTGGCGATCAGCGACCGCGACGGGGCGGCCCGGCTGTTTCTCGATCCACTAAACGAGGGACAGGCGAGCATTCGCTTCATCTTGTCGAGCGATGCGGAGGCGACCCAGATCAACGTGCCGACGCGGTCTCTCTATTCGCTTCTGAAGGCGCAGGGGCTGACACGCGTCGATGCGCTGAAGCTCGATGTGACGGGGGCGGAGGATCTGATTCTGGCCGGGTTCCTGCGCGATGCGCCGAAAACGTTGTGGCCGCAGGTGATCATCATGGAGAACACGCCGCAGCGCTGGGAACTCGATTGTATCGCCCTTCTGGAACAGCACGGCTGGCATGTCGTGCAACGTACGCGGATGAACGTATTTCTTGAGCGCGACGAAGGTGTTCCAGTGATGGAAATGGCGCAGAGCGCCTGAATGTCACGGTTGCAGCCCTCGGTGGCGAGCCCTATTTCTCGGGGCTCGTTTGGACTTTAAACGCGTCAGGATGTTCTCAAATGTTGCGGTTTTCTCCCGTAGACCCGGAGTTGAAACGCCTGTTTCTGACCCGGTCGCTACGCTATTACATGCTCCCGAAACACAACCGGGATATTGAACCGGCGGAGTTCCTCGCAGAGGTGGAAGAGCGGCTGGGGATCTCCGGTCTGTCTTACGCCGGCAGCGGTTCGCCGGATGCCTATCTGGGCACGACGAGCGAGCCGGAAATCCATCCGCTTTACTGGAAACGTTGATCGGGCCCGGTGGGGTCACCGGTCGAGCGAATGAAAAAGAGGGCTGACATGTCAGCCCTTTTTTCGTTTTGGAGGCGCTTGCGGCTTGAATGCAGCCACGGGGCAAGCTACTCGTCACACCCTGCAACGCTTCAGCGGGCGTGGCGGAACTGGTAGACGCAAGGGACTTAAAATCCCTCGGCTTTTGGTCATGCGGGTTCGAGTCCCGCCGCCCGCACCATAGCTTCCCGTAAAATCCGATTATTTTGTCTATTCACGCTACGGATGGCCGTTCTGCGTGCCCTTTGCCAGCGTCCGGGCCGGGAGCCGGTTTTCTCGAATCGACCGCTTTGCAACGATGCCGGACTCTGGATGACACGTTCGTTCGCGCCGCAAAAGGCGTTTGTGCCGTGCGGAACGCTCATGGGGTGAGGGAGCCTCCGGGTGCGGCATTTTTGAACCCGAGCAAGGGCCCCGGATGACGTCGGCTCGCCATCATCATTGATGCACACCCTGTCTGGACGTTGCGTCTTCTGCACTGTGCGGACGACAGAGCGGGATCTTGTCGCGCGGAGTGGTCTGGCCAAGTCGCCTTCGCATGTTCATTCGCTGCTGTGTCATGGGGCTGAACCGGGTGAAGTTCGTGCGGCGTTCCGGTATGAGCCATGTCAGGGCAGGGTTTGCTGTCGGGCGATTGCCGAAAACGTGGCTGGAGGCGGTCGACGGGGAATGTCGGAAGTTCACGGCTTCCGAGTGTGCCCGCCGCCAAGGCCAATTGTGTTCGGCATTCTTTCCGCCAAAACGCCCGGATCTCTCAATACCCGGAACTGCCCGGAGCCTCGGATCTCAAGTTCCTCCCTCCGCCGGGGCCAATCCACCTTCCAAACGAGTGTAAGGGAAACACCATGAGCAATATCGTTCGCATCGAGACCGACGCGCGCAGCAGCCGCGTCGTCATCTATAACGGCGTCGCCTATATCGGCGGCATGACGGCGGCCGACCGCACGCAGGATATCAAGGGCCAGACCGAACAGGTCCTCGCCAAGATCGACAAGTATCTGGCCGATGCCGGGACGGATAAAAGTCGCCTCCTGACCGCTCAGATCTGGGTGAAGGATATCGCGCGCGACTTCGTTCCCATGAACGAAGTGTGGAACGCGTGGACCGTGGAAGGGGCCTCCCCGACGCGTGCCGCGGCCCAGTGCGAAATGGCAGCCCCCGATATTCTGGTGGAGATCATCGTCTCTGCAGCGATGCCTGAATAAGGCATCGCGTAAAGGGGAAAGTCCGACGGCTTTCCCCGCACCATTTCCAGATCAGTTCTGCCCACATGACAAGACGGCCCGCTGTATGAGGCGGGCCGTCTTGTGTTTCTGCCGGTTCGGAGTGCGGTGGCGCGCGGGCCTATTCCGTCGCCTCGTTGGACTTTTCCTCGTCCTTCTTCTCGCCGGGTTTTTCGATCCTTGGGCCGAATGCGGCGAAGGCCTCGACCATCCGGTCGAAGGTGACGTCGATGCTGTTGGCGTTGATGCCGATGGCGTGGAAGCCGACGAACTCGTTCACCTTCATCATCTTCCGCTTGAAGCCGGAGGTGATGTAGTCGGTCGTGGGGCGGGTCGCCGTCACCGAGATGAAGCGCATCTTGCCCTTGCCGATCTCGCGCAGGCGATCGATCTCGGACCAGGGAATCGTCTTGTCGACGATGCGCCGGTCGAAGACGCCGTTTTCATCGATGTGCAGGATCTCCCGCTTTTCCATGAACCGGGCGAGGACGAAAACCGTCATGCCGACGAAGAACAGGAAGGTGACCTGCGCGGTCGCGAAGATGTAGGGATCCTTGACCTGGGTCAGCAGCAGGCTGAGGACCATGAAGGCGATGCTGGCCGCCAGAAGGGTCGTTAGTTTCTTGCGGTCGTAATGAGCGGACAGGGGCATGTGGGGGCAGTCCTTCGTGACTCGATTGGCCGACACGGATGCGCTGAGCCCCAATGGGGGCCCTAATGGCTGCGTTCGGCGGCGACCGTAACGTTCATCGCGTCTGAATTGAACCGGGTTTGTCGGTACGTGCTGTGATTGTCGCAGTTTATCCAGTATGCCGCCTGTGGCCGCAACGTCAGCCTGCGCGTCGGCGCATTGTCGTGTGGGGGCGATAAATGGCGAAACCGTGCGGCATAGACGCGTGGGGGGCGAAAATCCGGGCCGGGTGGCGTTGACACAAGGTTCAAATCGTCGTCTCTCGAAAAACTTGAGTGCCCGTGAAGACCAGCCGGGCGCCAAAGACCGGGAGTCGTATTTATGCGCAAGCTTATTTTGCCTTTGAGCCTCGCTGCCGCCGTCGCCGTTCCGGCGATGTTGGTCGGCAACGCCGCTGTCGCCAAGGATAAGGTGACCGTCGCAGTGACCGCCATCGTGGAGCATCCTGCCCTCGACGCGTGCCGTGACGGCGTGAAGGAGGCGCTGGAGGAAGCCGGATACAAGGACGGCGAAAACCTCACGTTCATCTATGAAAGTGCGCAGGGAAACCCTGCCACGGCGACGCAGATCGCACGCAAGTTCGTCGGCGAGAGCCCCGACGTGATCGTGCCGATCGCAACCCCGTCGGCGCAGGCGGTCGCAGCGGCTACCCGCTCGATCCCGATCGTCTTTTCCGCCATCACGGATCCCGTGGGCGCCCAGCTCGTCAAGCAGATGAAGAAGCCGGGCGGCAACATCACCGGTCTTTCCGATTTCTCCCCGATTGCCGATCAGATTGCCCTGATCCAGGAGATCACGCCGGACGTGAAAACCCTCGGCTATATCTATAATCCGGGCGAGGCGAACTCCATTTCCACGCTGAAGGTTCTGACCGAAATCGCCGGCGAGGCGGGCATTGCGGTCGTCGAATCCACCGCCACGCGCACCTCGGAAGTGCAGCAGGCGATGCGCGCCCTCGTGGGCAAGGCCGACGCGGTCTATGTTCCCACCGACAACACCATCGTTTCCGCCTTCGAGGCTGCGGTGAAGGTTGCACAGGAAAACAAGCTGCCGCTTTATGCCGCTGATACGGATTCCGTGAACCGCGGCGCGCTGGCCGCCCTCGGCTTCAACTATTTCGACGTCGGCAAGCAGACGGGCGAAAAAGTCGTTCAGATTCTTGAAGGTACGGCTGCAGGCGATATCGATGTCGAGATTGCCAAGGGTACGAATCTCGTCGTCAATCCGGCTTCGGCCAAGCTGATGGGCGTCACAATCCCCGGTGCGGTGATCGAACGCGCCACGAAGGTGGTTGAATAGAGCGCTCTTGCCGCTTAAACCAAAAGACCGCCGCGCCATGTTGCGCGGCGGTTTTGTTTTACGGGGCGCGTCGGCGTCCCTGCCTTGAATAACGGACGACGTCGTGACCGAAATCGCCTTCTGGGGGGCCGTCGAACTGGGCCTCGTCTATGCCTTTGTAGCTCTCGGCGTCTATCTGGCTTTCCGTGTGCTCGACTTTCCGGACCTGACAGTCGACGGCTCCATGCCGTTGGGGGCAGCCGTATCCGCTGTTCTGCTGGTGAACGGGGTCAATCCCTGGCTGGCAACCGGGGCTGCCATGGTGGCCGGTGCCGCTGCGGGCGTGGTGACGGCGACGCTCAACGTGCGCTTCAAGATCCTGCATCTTCTCGCCTCCATTCTCACGATGACAGCACTTTTCTCCATCAACCTGCGTGTCATGGGGCGCCCCAACGTGGCGCTTCTCATGCAGGACACGGTGCTGACACCCTTCTACGGGCAGGGGCTTGCCGACTATTACGTCCGGCCCGCCTTCTTGCTGGTGCTGGTGGTGATCGCGGTTGCGCTGGTCGCGTGGTTCCTGCGCTCCGAGTTCGGTCTTGCGATGCGCGCGACGGGCGCGAATGCGCGCATGGCGCGGGCACAGGGCGTGCGCACCGATCTCCAGATTTTCGCAGGTATTGCGCTTTCCAATGCGCTGGTGGGGCTGGCGGGCGCGCTGTTTGCCCAGACCAACGGCTTTGCCGATGTCACCTCGGGCGTCGGCACCATCGTCGTCGGCCTCGCGGCCGTCATCGTCGGCGAGACGCTGCTGCCGAGCCGTCTGGTGACGGTGGCGCTGATCGGCTCGGTCATCGGCTCGGTCGTCTATCGTATCGCGGTGCAGCTTGCGCTTTCGGCGGATGTGATCGGACTGAAAGCCTCGGATCTGAACCTCGTTACGGCGGCTCTGGTGGCGATTGCGCTCATCCTGCCCAGATTGCGCAAGAAGGGGAGGGCGTCGTCATGATCCGCGTCTCCAATCTCGGCATCGTCTTCAATCCGGGCACGCCGCTGGAAAAGCGCGCGCTGAACGGCATCGACCTGACGGTGGAGCCCGGCGAGTTCGTGGCGCTGATTGGCTCCAACGGGGCGGGCAAGTCCACGCTTCTGGGTGCCATCGCCGGTGACACGCTGGCCACCGAAGGTTCCATCGTGATCGGCGACAAGAACGTGACGCGCTGGCCGGCGGCCCGGCGGGCGGGCATTGTCGCGCGCGTCTTTCAGGATCCTCTGGCGGGCTCCTGCGGCTCGCTGACGATTGAGGAAAATCTGGCGCTTGCCGCCGCACGCGGGAGCAAACGCGGTCTTGCGGGCGCCTTGCCGCGTTCGCGCCGGGCCTATTTCCGCGACCGTATCGCCACCCTCGGACTCGGTCTGGAAGACCGGCTGGAAGATCGCATGGGCCTTCTTTCCGGTGGTCAGCGTCAGGCGGTCTCTCTGGTGATGGCGACGCTTGCCAAGTCCGACGTGCTGCTGCTCGACGAGCACACAGCCGCGCTCGATCCGCATATGGCGTCCTTCGTCCTGGATCTGACCTGCAAGTTTCAGGCGGAACTGAGCCTGACCACGCTGATGGTCACACATTCCATGCGTCAGGCGCTGGATGCGGGCACGCGCACCGTCATGCTGCACGAGGGCAAGGTGGTACTCGACGTGAAGGGCAAGGAGCGCGAAGGGCTCGGCGTCGACGATCTGGTCGACATGTTCCGCAAGGTGCGCGGGCAGGATCTGGAGGATGATGCGCTCCTGCTTTGATTTGAAGCGGTGCGCCGTCTTTCAGTCACGCGTCATCGGTCTGCGGCAAGCCATTGCCTAACGGGCCGGGGCGGGCTATCGCAGAGGCCATGAAACTTCCTCCTCTCGTTCCCGGTCGCCTCATCAAGCGTTACAAGCGGTTTCTCGCCGATGTCGAGCTTGCCGACGGCTCGACCATCACGGCCCATTGCGCCAATCCCGGTTCCATGATGGGCATTTCCGCCCCCGGCAACCCGGTCTGGCTCTCGGTTTCCGACAATCCCAAGCGCAAGCTTTCCCATAGCTGGGAACTGGTGGAGGTGGACGGCGTCCTCATCGGCGTTTCCACCGCACGGCCCAACGCGCTGGTGGAAGAGGCCATTCTGGCGGGTGTCATTCCGGAACTCACGGGCTATGAAACGCTGCGCCGGGAGGTCAAATACGGCAAGAACTCGCGTGTCGATATTCTGCTGGAGGATGCGAGCAAGCCTCTCACCTATGTGGAGGTGAAGAACGTCCACATGATGCGCGAGAAGGGGCTGGCGGAGTTTCCCGACGCGGTGACCGCGCGCGGTGCCAAGCATCTGGTGGAACTGGGCGACATGGTGGAGGCCGGTCACCGGGCGGTGATGGTCTATCTGGTGCAGTATCCGGGCTGCGAGCGGCTTCGGTTTGCCCGCGATATCGACCCTGCCTATGGCGCGGCCTTCGATGAGGCCAAGGCGCGCGGCGTGGAAGCCGTCGCGGTCGTCTGCGATATCTCTCAGGAAGAAATCCGGCCTTCGCACCTCATTCCGGTGGAAGGCTAGGGGGCGGCGGACAGGCTGGCCGGGCGGGAACGCCCGGGCCTTTGTCGGCACAGGCGTTCCACACCGGGTTTCGTTCAGCCGAACAGGCTGTCGCCCTCCTGGCGAACGACGATGCGCGTGTTCGCCGGGACGCGATCATAGAGATCGCAGATATCCTGATTGAGAAGGCGCACGCAGCCGGAGGAAACCGCGCGGCCGATAGAGGCGACTTCGGCCGTGCCATGCAGGCGATAGAGCGTGTCCTTGCCGTTTTCGAAGATGTAGAGCGCGCGGGCACCCAGCGGGTTCTTCAGGCCCGGCTCCATGCCGTCTGCGTATTTCTTCAGTTCCGGCTGGCGGTCGATCATTTCCTTGGGCGGCGTCCATGTCGGCCACTTGCGCTTCCACGCGATATTGGCGCGCCCGCCCCATGCAAAGCCGTCACGCCCGATGCCGACGCCGTAGCGAAGCGCCTGGCCGTTTTCCATCGTCAGATAGAGAAAGCGCTGCGGCGTATCGACGATGATCGTGCCGGTGGGCTCGTTGGAGCTGTAATCGACGAGCTGGCGATAATATTTCGGATCGATCTTGCGCGGATTGATGGCGGGAAGCGGGAACTGCTCGTCCGGCATGGCCGCATACATGCGGGCCGGGTCGCTGGCCAGCGGCGGGTTGAGGGTTTCCGCTGTCTTCTTTGTGGTCTGGCATCCGGCAAGCGCAAATGCGGAGGCGGATACGATGAAACTGCGTCGGGTGAGGGACATGAAATACTTCCTGGGGGCGGCCATGCCGTCGGCCGGCTGCTGGTATAGCTCCAGCGCCGCCGCGTCACGGGATTCGAGCCTGTTATGGTTAACAGAAGGTTTATTTCCCCGGCCGAATGTCATTGAGCCATGCGATTGCTCATCTCCCGATGAGGCGGAGAAGAGGCGGCTTGTGCACGGCGGGTGGCCGGGTTCGGATCTGGAACAGGCTCAGGCGCGCGGGGGCGGGGTATCCACGCTCGGGGCGAGGCCGAAAAGCGTGCGGCGTGCGGCGTCGGGCTCGAAATGAACCGCGCAGGCCGTGCTCGGGACGGCGGTCGGCGGGCTGGAAAGCGTGACGTCGAGATGAAGCAGCCGCGGGCAGGGGCGCGACGAGGTGCCGGTCGGCTGGCTTTCCTGAACGCGTGACGCGGTCTGTACGCGCGCCAGAACGGGCTCGCCCGCGCTAGCAGGCGTCTCGCCCGCCATCTGGCGGAACATGTGGTTCTGCTGCCATGTGCCCGTCAGCACGGCGGCCACCAGCAGCGCGATGGCAAAGACGTGCAGGAAGGGGCGGGTTGCGCGACGCGTCATATTCAATCAGATAGCAATCTGAGGATGCTGACGGAAACAAATGCTGGATCACATTTGTGTCAGGGTGTGTGCCAGGACGTGTATTCGGGGCGGGCGCACAACTGCGCCCGCCCAAACACAGGATCAGGCGTCGTCCTTGGTCAGCGGCGGCTGGAAGGTCAGCCCCATGTCCCAGGGGAAATAGATCCAGGTGTCCTGCGAAACCTCGGTGATGAAGGTGTCGACCTGCGGACGGCCCTTGGGCTTGGCGTAGACGGTGGCAAAATGCGCCTTGGGCAGCATTTCGCGCACGGCTGCGGTGGTGCGGCCGGTATCGACCAGATCGTCGATCACCAGAACGCCCGCGCCGTCGCCGCCGTCGAGGCCGATGACCGCCGGGTCGACGGGCTTGATGACCTGAAGCGAGCCCTGATTTTCATAATCGTGATAGGAGGCGATGCAGACCGTCTCGATCATGCGGATGCCGAGTTCGCGCGCCACGATGGCTGCGGGCACGAGCCCGCCGCGGGTGATGCACACGATTGCCTTCCATTCGCCCTGACTGGCCAGACGCCACGCCAGTGCGCGTGCGTCGCGGTGAAACTGCTCCCAGTGAACGGGAAAGGCTTTCGGCTGCCCTTGCTCCATCGTTCTCGAACCTTCCTGCAATAGTCGTTCTTGTTTGTGTCAGGCTTCGGCGCGCAGCCGTTCAAGCGCTGTCTCGATCTTGTTGACCACCAGCTCAAGCTGCTGCGTATTGCGCGAGCGCACGACGAGTTGAGTGGTGAAATTCTTGCCGTCGAACTGCGGATAGGAGCCGATCGACACATCCGTGTGGTCGTTCTGGATCCGGCGCAGGTCGTCGGCGACGCGGCCTTCCGCCATGCCCGCCTCGATGGTGCGCGATATCACCGGCGTACCATGCTTCAGGTTTTCCGCCAGCGCCTCCAGCATCGCTTCGAAAACGGAGGGCACGCCCGCCATCACGTTGACGTTGCCGATGGTGAAGCCCGGGGCCTGCGAGACGGAATTGGGAATGAGCGCCGCCCCGTCGGGAATGCGCGCCATGCGCATGCGGGCCTGCGTCAGATCGGAATTGCCATACCGCTTGGACAGCATCGCGACGGCTTCCGGGTGGAAGTCGATCCCGACGCCGAAAGCCTCTGCAATCGCGTCTGCGGTGATGTCGTCATGGGTGGGGCCGATGCCGCCGGAGGTGAAGACATGCGTGTAGCGCGCGGAAAGATCGCGCACCGCTTCCACGATGCGGGAGGTCTCGTCCGGCACGATGCGCACTTCGGCAAGGTCGATGCCGTGGGCGGTGAGGAAATCGGCGAGATAGCCGATGTTGCGGTCCTTGGTGCGGCCGGAAAGGATCTCGTCGCCAATGACGACGAACCCGGCGGTCACGATTTCTTCTTCGCTTGTTTGTGCACCGTCACCCATTGCCGGTCTCCTGTGTCGTCAGGTCTGGCGGATCGTTTGGCCGGTTGTCTTAGAGCAAGTTGTCTTCCGGTGGAATTGCTTTGCGCAAAAAATCGTCTTCCGGTGAACTTGTCTCACTGCAACTTTTTGCAGATGTGCCAGATCCGACTATTCGGGCTGCCATTTGTACAGCCAGTCGTAGCGCGAGAGCAGTCGCTGCCCGCCAAGATAGCGAATGCCGGTATCGCGCGCGAGCGCCATAACGCCCTTCATGTGATAGGTGCGGGCGTTGTCGCGTGCGGTGCGTACCACGCGTTCCACACGCTGCTTGCGCTTGCGCTCATATTCCATCAACGCCTCGTCCACGTCCGGTTCCTCGGCAAGGCAACGCGCCAGAACCCAAGCATCCTCGATGGCCATGGCTCCGCCCTGCGCCATGAAGGGCAGCATGGCGTGGGCGGCGTCGCCCAGAAGCGCGATGCGTCCCTCCGCCCAGATCGTGCCGGGGCCGATGTCGCACAACGCCCATTTCAGCCAGCGCTGCGGAAGCGCCAGTAGCTTGCGGACGGGGAGCGGCCAGTCCTTGTAGTGCTCCAGAACCTCTTTGCCGGAGGCCGGAGCGGACCAGTTTTCTTCATGCCATTCATCATCCACGACGGCGACGAGATTGATCTCGCGGCCCGAGCCGATGGGGTAGTGGACGAGATGGGCGCGATCCCCCATCCACAGGCCTGTGTGGTTGGCAAGTTCGGGCGCTTTCTCCACCGGAATGGTCGCGCGGTAAGCGACGCGGCCCGCATAATCGGCCGACGGCAGGCGAAGCAGGCGGCGGCGGACGGTGGACCACACGCCGTCGGCCCCGATCAGGGCTTCGCCGCGGGAGCTTGAGACGCCGCTCTCTCCCTGGATCTCCACGGTGATGCCGTCTTCGTCTTCCACGCCGTCGGCAAGGGCGAGGCCGCGGTTGATCTCGATGTTGGGGCGGCTTTCGGCCACCTTCATCAGTCCCTTGTGGAGGTCTGCGCGATGGACGACGCAATAGGGCGCGCCGTAGCGCTGCACCGCCTCCTTGCCGAGCGGGATGCGGGCGATCTTGCCGCCCGCGCGCACGGAATTGATCTGGATCGCCTCGGGCTTGCTGGTCGTCTCCTCCAAAAAGGAGGTCGCACCAAGGGCGTCGAGCACGCGCCAGGCGTTCGGAGAGATCTGGATGCCTGCGCCGACTTCGCCGTTCTGCTGCGAACGCTCGAGAACCTGCACGCTGAAGCCTGAACGCTCCAGGGCGAGTGCCGCCGTCAGGCCGCCGATTCCCGCACCGGCCACGATGATGCGGCGGCGGGCGGGCTGTCCGTCAGGCTGCGTCCGGCAGGAGGGGGCAGGCGATCCGGATGGGATTGCTTGCCCGGATCGCAGGTCGGGCTCGAGTTCGCCGTCTATGTGGTCTGTCATGGCGCGGCGCGCCTACTCCGCCGCTTCTGCGGCCACCCACAGGCAGTCGGCCGGGGCGGATTCGCCGGGCTTCAGCGACGGATCGCAGACATAGAGCGTGGAGCAATACGGGCAGACGATGGATGTCTCGTCGCCCATGTCGAGGAAAACGTGCGGATGATCGAAGGGGGGCGTCGCGCCGATGCACATGAACTCGCGCGTGCCGATCTTGATGCTTTCCACGCCGCCGTCATTCTGGAAATGAGGAATGACATGATCCGCCATGGGTTTGCTCCAGTCTCATCTGCTTGAAGATGGGTGCGACAATAACGAGGCAGGGCCACGATTGGTAGAGGCATTTCGCCTGTTCTGCGCATTTGCACAAGGGGCGGGAAACAACGGGCGCGGTGCCCTGTGGGCGCGGGAGAAAACGGGGCGTCGCGCCGGCCGGAACGGGCGAGGTTTTGGGGCGCGTAACAGGCGGGTCCGACGAAGAGGCCGTTGCGCTCTCGCCAATTTTCTGTTTTCGCCTATGTTCAACGCAGACTCGCCTCGACATCCGCCGGGGACATTCTCTCGACGAATTTCACTTACTGTCCTACCGCACATCAGGTCTCCATGCCCGCATTCAACTCCGACGGAATCGATATCGCCTACCTCGACGAGGGGGAAGGCGAGCCGATCTTTCTCATCCATGGCTTTGCCTCCAACAAGAACGTCAACTGGGGCTACACCGGCTGGGTCGACACGTTGCTCAAGGCGGGACGCCGGGTTATCGCGCCGGACAATCGCGGGCATGGCGAGAGCGGAAAGGTCTACGATCCGGAAGCCTATGGCGCACCGACCATGGCGGAGGATGTGCGCCGCTTGATGGATCACCTCGGGATCGAGCGGTCCGACATCATGGGTTATTCGATGGGCGCGCGGATCACGGCCTTTGTGGCGCTCAATCATCCCGACCGGGTCAAGCACGTTATCTTCGGCGGGTTGGGCTATGGCATGGTCACGGGCACGGGAGATCCAGAACCGATAGCTCTGGCGCTGGAGGCGCCGTCGCTGGATGATGTGACCAGCACGTCGGGGCGGATGTTCCGCAAGTTTGCCGAGCAGACGAAATCGGACCGGCTGGCTCTGGCCGCCTGCATGCGCGCCTCGCGTCAGCGCATCAGCGCCGAGGACGTGGGCCGTATCGCCGCGCCGGTCATGGTGGTGGTTGGAGGCGAGGATACGATTTCCGGTCCCGCCCAGCCGCTGGTGGATCTGCTGCCCAACGGGCGGGTTCTGGACCTTCCCGGTCGCGATCACATGAACGCGGTCGGCAACAAGGTCTACAAGCAGAGCGTATTGGAGTTTCTGAAAGAAGAAGCCTGAGGAGGGAGCCTCGGGCCGGGAGGGGACGTGAAGACTGTCAGGCGAGACGAAGTGCGCTTTACCGGTGCACACGGTAACACTATTGCCGGAGACGTTTATCGGGGCGCGCGCGATACCGGCGCACCGGTGCTTCTGGTCCATGGGGGCGGGCAGACCCGCTATTCATGGGCGGCGACCGCCGAGAGGCTTGCCGATGACGGGATGACGGCCATCGTCATCGACCAGCGCGGCCATGGCGACAGCGACTGGGTGGAGGGCGGTTTCTACCGGTTCCGCGATTATGCCGACGACATCGCGGCGGTGGCCCACGCCATCCGGCGAAGCGACGGCATGAGGCCAGTGGCCATCGGCGCATCGCTCGGCGGCATCGCCTCCACGCTTGCGCAGGGCGGTCAGAGCGACCTGCTGCGCGCGCTCGTGCTTGTCGATATCGTTCCGCGCATGGACCCCGAAGGCGTTGGTCGCATCACGGGTTTCATGGCCGAGCGCATGGAAGAGGGCTTTGCCTCCATCGAGGAGGCGGCGGAGGCGGTCGCAGCCTATCTGCCCAATCGCAAGCGCCCGCGTTCCACCGAAGGCTTGCGCAAGAACCTCCGGCTTCATTCCGACGGGCGTTACCGCTGGCATTGGGATCCGCGTTTTCTCTCCGGGGAGAACAGTGTTGGGTCCACCGCAGAGGCTGACATGATGCGCATGGAAGAAGTCGCGGGCGGACTGCGGCTGCCGGTCATGCTGGTGCGCGGTGGCAGTTCGGAACTCGTTTCGGAGGAAAGCGCGCGCCATTTTATGGAACTTGTTCCGCATGCGCGCTTCTGCGACGTGAGCGGTGCAGGGCATATGGTGGCCGGTGACCGTAACGACATTTTCGCCGATGCGGCGGTCGGGTTCATACGGTCGCTGGGCGACGCCTGATCCGGGAAAGTCCCGAAGGCAGAGTCACTTACACGCGGACGCTGAGATGATCGGCGTCCGCGTTGATAAATCGATTCAACCGGCGGCCGGACGTGGGTTGTCAGGCTTTCAGCGGGAAAAGCGGAGTCTTTGGAATCGCTTGAGCCGGGTTGTTAAGGCCCCGTTTACCATGTTTGCCCAGCACGGCGGCTCGCGCGTGATGGCGTGCGCAACTCAATACGCGTTTCGGCGTGACGCGCAAGGATAGTGAAAGTGCGAGTCGCTGGAATCCCTTACAGGAAAATGCTTAGACCGCGCTTGCGCATGGTCCGGCGCGTTTCATGCGCGCCGACGGTCCGGTTCTCGAACGGAACCTTCAGCGTCTGAATCGGGGCCGTGGGTATGGCCGATCCAGACACAAAGATTATCCGACAATGGTTAGCGTCCGGTGAATTTCGGCGTGCGTCGCTCCAGAAATGCGTTCCGTCCCTCGGCAAAATCATCGCTGTCGAAACAGGCGTCATTGAGATCGTCGAGGCCGATCCAGTCGGCTGTCACGTTGGTGCAGGCGACCGCATTGATGGATGCCTTGGCTGCGCGGACCACGAGCGGGGCGTTGGCGGCGATGGATTGCGCGTAGGCGCGGGTCTCCGCTTCAAGGTCGCTTTCGTCGATAAGGCGATCCACCAGCCCCATGGAGAAGGCTTCCTCCCCATCGAAGCGGCGGGCGGAGAAGAACAGGTCCTTGGTGCGGGACGGGCCTATCAGGGACGTCAGGTCGCTGATGGCGCGGGCGGGATAGGCGAGGCCGAGACGGGCGGCGGGAATGGAGAAGCAGGATTTGCGCGTGGCGAAGCGCATGTCGCAGGCGGCGGAGAGGCCGAGTCCGCCCCCCATGCAAAAGCCGCGGATCATGGCGATGGTGGGCATTTCGCAGGCGCGGACCGCATCGAAAGCGGCGGAGTTCTCGTCCTCATAGGCGCGGGCGGATTGCGCATCCTTGCGGGTCTCTGCAAACTCGGAGATGTCGGCACCGGAGATGAAAGTTGCATCGCCGGCCCCGCGCACGACGATCACACGCACCCGATCGTCTTGTGTCAGTTGGCTGACTGCGGCCGGGATGGCTTCCCACATGGTGAGCGAGATTGCGTTTCGGCGTGGCTCGTTATCGATGACGAGCCAGCCGATGGGCGGCTCAACGAGAAGTGTAATACGACCGGGTGAAGCCTCGTCGCCTTCAGACGCGTTTCGTGAGATATTCATTACGAGACCAAATCCTATGTTAAAATGCCCCTACGTAATAGGACGGATGGCCGGTTTGCGAAAGGTCGCAATCGGCTGGCTACTGGCACCAAGGACCGATTTACGCCGGGAGCGACATGGGGCAGCCTGTCGAAAATCCGGAGACAGGCTAGCAGGCAAAATGCCCGTTGCGGGATGCGTCAGATTAGCGAATGCGGAGCGCGACGGTGCAACTCTCCCTGGCAGAGGGGGGCTTCGATTTGTCGGAGGTCATCGATCCAGGGTTGCCGGGCGTCCGCATTCTGGCCTGCAATTCCCAGTTTTTGCGACGCAGGCCCCTTGTTTTCGTGGCGCGCATCCCTTGTTTTCGAGAAGAAGTCCCTATGTTAGGGGAAACATAACGTCGACAGCATTTGCTGTTGCAAATGGCAGTTCAAAGGGGCATGAGCCCTTCGCCCGATCAGTCGTTTCAGATCGGTCGTCAGTGTGTCGATGCGGGCAGAGCCCGTTTCAAAGAGATTTGGCCCCACAGGGCGGGGCACCGGTTCATGGTTGGATGGGGTCGACTTCCGGCGCGGCGCAAAGCGGCGAGCGCAGAAGCGATGGTGCATCCCGACGATCCAGACCGGGCAGGAGGAGCAGGGCATGAGCCAGTCCACCCGATTTTCCGCCAAGCCGGAAGTCGCCAGCCACGATCCCGTATGGGACCGGCTGCGCGCGGAAGCGCAGGAGGCGGTCGAACGCGAGCCGGGGCTTTCCGGCTTCCTCATGGAAAACGTGCTCAATCATGACCGTCTCGAAGACGCGGTCATCCATCGGCTGGCCGACCGTCTGGACCATCCGGCGCTGTCGGGCGCGCTGATCCGCCAGACCTACAAGCAGGCGATGGCCGACGAGCCGATGCTGGGCGAGATCTTCCGCGTCGATATCATGGCCGTGGTGGATCGCGATCCGGCGACCGACCGGGTCATCGATCCGGTTCTCTATTTCAAGGGGTTCCATGCGCTGCAGTCGCACCGGCTGGCCAACTGGCTGTGGCGGCAGGGGCGGCATGACTTCGCGCTTTATCTCCAGTCGCGCAGTTCCGAGGTCTTTCAGGTGGACATCCATCCGCAGGTGCCGGTCGGGCGCGGGATCTTCTTCGATCACGGCACCGGCATCGTCGTGGGCTCCACGGCGATCATCGAGGATGATGTTTCCATCCTTCAGGGCGTGACGCTGGGCGGCACGGGCAAGACGGACGGCGACCGCCATCCGAAGGTTCGCCGCGGCGTGCTGATCGGCGCGGGCGCTGAAATTCTCGGAAATTTCGATATCGGCTGCTGTTCGCGCGTGGCAGCGGGGTCCGTCGTCCTTGCACCCGTTCCGCCGCACACCACCGTTGCGGGCGTGCCCGCGAAGATCGTCGGAAACTCCGGTTGCGCCGAGCCTGCGCGGTCCATGGACCAGCTACTCGGTGAAAAGGATGAAAAAGACGACGCCTGAGGGTTGGCAAGGGGCCTTTGACGTGATGTACGTCCGGGGGAGAGGGTTCGCCATGTCGCGGACCTCCTGAGACTCTGCCCGAGACCCTGAAGGAGAGGCACCTTGAAGCCCGAAGAAATCCGCAAGCTCGAAGCCTACCTGAAGAAGATCTTCAACGTTCCGGCCCTGCAGGTGCGGGCCCGCCCGCGCAAGGACGATTCCGCCGAGGTGTATCTCGGTGACGAATTCATCGGCGTTCTGTATCGCGACGATGAGGACGAGGATCTGAGCTACAATTTCCAGATGGCGATCCTCGAGATCGATCTGGACTAGGACGCACTGCGCTCAGGCCGCGTGTCTGGGCGACATGGCAGCGTCCGGCTGCATCTCCAGTTCGAGAATTCCGAATGCCGACAGCGTGCGCCGCGGTGCGCGCCTGTCGGCTTCGACCGCCTTTTTCAGCGTGCGGCGGTGGCCGTCGGCTTCATGAAGCCCTGCACCAGTTGCGAGACCGAGCTATCCAGCCGGTCCCAGTCGGCCAGCCGGTCGCGCGGGAAACGGTAGGTCATCGTCAGCCCCGCGCCCAGAGGCGTGCGGCGCAGGCAGGTGGCCTGACTGACATTCCATTTCTGGCAGCGCGCCGCATAGGGCGTGGTCCGCTTTCCTCTCAACCCTGTCGCGTCATAGACGATTTCCTCGCTCGCATAGGGGCTGGAGGCGGTGAAGGCGCGCGCAAAGAGCCCTCCTGCGACCGGGTATATGCCCGCGCGGAAATCCTCTTCTTCGCGAAGGCGATCCTGTCCGGTGCCCGTCGGGACCTGCTCTGACGTCGGCGTTTCCTCAAGCCAGATGCGAACAAGGTCGGTTTCGTTCCGGAAAAGGGGGGCGTGGGTTTCGTCGAAACCGGCGAGCCCGGGCAGGCGTGCTGCAAGATCTAGCCGTTTGCGAGCGCCGCCTTCGCGTTGGGCTGCATTTGCGATGTAGTTCGCGGGAACCTGAAGGACCTGTCCGGCCACCGATAGACCGACGGCGTGCGTCTGGGCCGTCCAGCGCGGGCCGGGGAGCATGTCCGGCGCGATCATGATCCGGTCGGCGACAAGGGCTGCGCCTGCCAACGCCAGCAGGCAGGTCAGCACCGTGAAGGGCCAGCGGCTCACGGGAACGGGGTCGGGAATCGCCAGCGGCGTGCGAAGGGAGGAGAAAGCTCCGGGCGTGCGTGAGCCGGGCGTTCGGGAAGAGCCCTTTGTCTCGATCCGATGCTGTTGTCCCGCGATGGGACGGGCGAACATGGTGTTCATGCCAATACGGCCACGGTTATCGCCTGTTTTTTGCCATCTCGGCAGGCATAGCTCTTGCTTAACAATACGTAAACGTCGAGGCTGTCTCAGGGGAGATTGCCCCCCTAGCGTTAACAAGAGGTAAACGCCGTGGTTACCCAACTGCTCATTATCGGCTATGCGATCTGCACCGGGTTCGTCCTGGCCGGTTTGATCGGCAGCTTTTTTCAGTTGATTACGAATCGTCCGCCGAATTTCGATTTCTCTGCCGGGACCATGGGGGCGCTGGCGTCCGGGATGGCCATGTGTATCTTCGCCGGACCCTTCATCATCATGCGGCATGCCATTCGCGGCCGCCGGATCGAGCGCCGTCCGATCGGCTGGCTGGTTGCAAGTTCCACGATTGCGGGCATGTGGAGCCTGTTTTCCGGCATTCTGATGCTGAACTTCTACGTCATCGCCATGCAGTGACGGCGCGCCGCCGACTTCGCATCTGTCGGCGGTTGGAGCGGTTCTTGCATCATTTGCGAGGGGGCACGAAGGGCGGGCTTCCGATCGGCGAAGGGTCGGCTGCGAGCGGAGCGATATTCGAACAGTGGGCGGGGGCACTTTTCCCCCGCAGGGGTGACCGGCCCGCCTTGGGGGAGGCGGGCCGGTCTACGCATAACCGGTCTGGGGACGGGACGGGGGAAGCGACCTGGTTATGCGGTTCGCGTTTCTTCCAAAGAATACCCGGTATTCCGTCCCCGGCCGGGTGTCCTTGCCTCGCTTGTCAGCGAGGGATGCTCGCAACGGCTCCGACGCGCGCGTCGTTGATGCCGGTCCAGCGTCCGGCATTCGTTTCCGACTGACGTTTGATGTAGCGATAAGGCGTGCGGTACCACGGCAGCACCGCCTCGATCTGGTTGTCGAGGACGAGATCGCCGCGGTCGGTGCGGGCGGTCAGCACCGCATGGCCGCTGCCGTCAATATCGCGCACGACTGTCAACAACAGCGAAGAGGCGGGCCAGCCGAGCTTGATCAGGACCTTGCGCTTTAAAAGCGCGAAGTCTTCGCAGTCTCCCGCATCGACCGGATAGGTCCAGACCTCCGCCCGATGGTAGAGATCCTGATCCGAGACCGGGCGAATCCGGCGGTTTATTTCCGCGTTCACGTTGAGCAATTCGTCCCAGCGCGCACGGCTCAGCGGCATGAGCTTCGCCTTCTTGGCGGTCACGCCGCATTCCGAGTGGCGTTTTCTGCAGAACTCCACATGACCGACCGGCGCAGTCGTTGCGCCGTTCGTAGCCATGAAGGCTTCTGTCCCTGCGGCTGCTTCAGTTGGCAGTTGAAAGCCGACGCTGAAGGCCGCTGCGACTATTGTCGCAAATATTAATTCCCCAAATCTCATGTCAAACCATCCCCGTTTGATGGTTAGACATTATCAGTCCCGTTTTTATGTTGCGCTAAGTTGGAAAATAGAAGTCGATCTGAATTATAATCAAATATAAAAAGTATTTTATTTTGTTTTTAAAAAAACTTTTCGGAAATTTTCTGCGAATTTGATTCAAGTTTTATCTATCGCAGGAAACGGGCCTGCGCGGTCCGGGCTCATGGCAGGGGCTTCGTTGATGGGGGCGGAGGAGCGAGGTCATCTCCTCGCAAATCGAGTGTGACCTACAGGTGACTACAGATGAATTGTGGGGGTGTAAGTATTGTAGGTAAAAATATATAGATATTCATACACATGCCGAGTCTGGTATTTAAAACAGTAATTATTTATCTTGTTGTGGTGATCTCCTGTGAGACGAATTATGGGAGCTTACGACTATGCAGATGATCGCTCGACTGCCGCTTGTCTGGAAAATAGGTGTGCCGGTTCTGGTGGCTTTCCTCTTTTCCATCGCGATGGCGGTGCTAAACCTCAATACGCTCTATGAGGAAATGCTCTCAGAGAGAAGCGCGAGCATTCAATCCATGTCGGTGGCCGCGGTTTCGATTGCCGACCGCTTTCACAAGGCGGCCCTGAACGGAGAGATGTCCGAGGCTGAGGCGCAGGAGCGTGCAAGAGCTGCGATTTCCAATATGCGCTATGACGGAGACAACTATGTTTTCGTTTTCGGTTACGACGGAAGCGTTGTCGTGCATGCCTCGAACGATCTCGTGGGCACGAACATGATGAGCATGACCGACAAGAACGGCGTCAAGGTCGTCGCGGGGCTTGTCGATCTGGCGAAGGGCCAGGGCGGTCTGCTGCGCTATGAATGGCCACGGGCGGGCGAGACCAAGGCTGTGCCCAAATTCAGTTGGGCACAGGGTTTCGGTCCGTGGAACTGGGCCGTGGGCACGGGTGTCTATGTCGACGATCTGCTGACGGCCTTCTGGAAGCAGGCGACGCTGATTGCGGGGATCGCGCTTGGGGGCTTGATCGTCGCCGGTGTGCTGTCCTTCTACATGCTCCGTTCGATTACCCGTCCTGTGGCGGCGCTGACCAACAACATGGACACGCTTGCCAGCGGCAACAGCGATATCGTGATCGACGGCGCTGACCGGCCCGACGAGATCGGGCGCATGGCCAAGGCGATGGAAGTCTTCGTGGCGAACGAACAGGCCCGCAAGAAGCTTCAGGCAGAGCAGGCTGCGCAGCGCGAGAGGCTGGCGGAGCGGGCACTGGAGATGCAGCGCCTGTCGGCTGCCTTCGACGACGAGATCACGACGATGATGGGGATCATCGGGGATTCGGTGAACAAGCTGCGCGATGCCTCCAATGAAATGACCGAAGGCGCCGAGCACACCACCTTGCAGAGCGAGCGGGTGGCAAGTGCCTCCGAGCAGGCGTCCAGCAATGTGCGCACCGTGGCGGCGGCGGCGGAAGAGCTGTCCACGTCGATTTCCGAAATTCGCAGGCAGGCCCAGACCTCCTCCGAAATCGCATCGCAGGCGGCCCGCGAGGCGGGTACCACGCAGGAGCGTATGGACGGTCTCAATGAGGCGGCGACGCGCATCGGCGAGGTCGTGACGCTCATTCAGGCGATTGCCGAGCAGACCAATCTTCTGGCGCTGAATGCCACCATTGAGGCGGCGCGTGCGGGGGAGGCCGGCAAGGGCTTTGCCGTCGTGGCGGCGGAAGTGAAGGAACTCGCCAGCCAGACCTCAAAGGCGACGGAGGAAATCTCCAGCCAGATCGAGGCCATTCAGGGCGAGACCTCGCTCGCGGTGGAGGCCATATCGTCGGTCTCCAAGGTCATCGATAACATGAACGAGATTTCCGCGTCCATTTCCGCTTCGGTGGATGAGCAGGGCATTGCGACATCGGAAATCGCGACCAGTGCGGTCGAAGCCTCAAGCGGCACGACCGAGGTGGCGGAGAGCATTACCGAAGTGTCCAGTTCCGTCGAAAAGACCCGGCATACGGCGCGTTCGGTCGACAGTTCCGCGCGTCAGCTTGAAGAGAACGCCGCGAATCTCAGGACGGAAGTTGCCACTTTCCTGGAGAAGGTCAGGGCCAACGACGCTGCCTGACGGTGTCGCGAGGACAGGAGAACGGTCGGCGCTGCGATGAGCGGAGCCGACCGTTTTTATGTCCAGCGGCAAGTGTCGGGCGCAAGCCAGCGACCAGCGCACCGGCGCAAAGGGGCGGGCAACTCGTCTCATATGGGGGGGCTGCGGCGACCGGCCCTGGGCGAAGTCTTTGAATTTCGGCCGGGAAATGCAGGCAAGGGCAGGCCGACAGATCAGGAAATCTGTTTCCTGACTTCTTCGATATCCTGCACGGCTGCGAATTCGACCGCGATGCCTTCCTCGGAGTGGCGCACGACGCGGGCGCGCATCTTGCCGAGAATGATGGGTGTGCCGATGGCGGGCTTCACGGTGGTCGCCAGTGCTGCACCCGACAGGGAGACGTCGATGACGCGGCAGGAATATTCGCGACCGTCGGCAAGCTCGATCCGGGATACGGCTTCTTCAGGTGCGAAGCGCTCGTGACGGCGGTCTTCCGGCAGGTCCAGTTCGTGACGGTTGGCAAGCCAGGTCAGCTGGTTGGCGAGCTTGTCGCGCTTGCGAGCCGTGGCGTTGATGGTCATGGCGAAGCCGCCATCGATCATGCGCACGACCTTGCCCTCGATACGGCCGATATGGTCGATATAGGCGATCACGCGCTCACCTACGCCTGCGGTGACCGGGGCGATCACGGCTGCGCCGCCGGGCGACATGTTGATCACCTGGCAGGGATATTCCCGTCTGTTTTCGAGCATGAAGCGACCGAGCAGGCTAACCTTGACGCGCTGGAACCGGCGCTGGTCCATCCGCTTTGCGCCGATTATCGCCAGACGGTCATTGGTCTTGTCCGTGGCGGGCGTTGCTATCGCCTCTTTTGCAAGGGTGGCCTGAGCGGGCGCCATGTGGGAAAACTCTCCTCGTTCGACCGCCGGTCGGATATGCACGGGCGCTCGCGGGGCTCAGACTATCGCCGGTGGCGTTAACAAGCAGTTAGATCTCATGACGAGATCGTCACTAATTGCCATTTTGACGCCGTTTTCCTATTGGTGATAACGCCAAGGCACAATTTGCGATGTGTAATGAATGGTTTGCAGCAGGCCGCAAGAGCTTCCTGCTTCAGCCAATACCCATGAAAAGGCGCTAACAAACCTTGCGGAAAAAGTGCAAGAAACAGAAAGACGGGGCCGATCAGGCGCCCGTCTGCCCCTTGCCGCCCTCGTAAACAGTCAGGTGACCGACGCGGCGATAGCCAAGCTGCGATGCGTGAGGAAGGGTGGGGCCTTCGTTCCCGGCGCTGACCTTGCGCATGAAGAACGGCTGCTCGTCCGGCCAGATCAGGCGCAGGCTGGAGATCGACTGGTGAACGACCGGATGGATGCCGAGCCAGTAGGGCTTTTCCATCAAGGTGCAGGTGCCGAGAATGCGTGTATAGCCCTCGTTGCGCATGCGCAGGGGCAGAAGCAGCGTCTCGATGTTGACGCTCTGGCCGCGGTCGGTTCGGCCCTCGATGCCGACAACGGCGGCTGCGGCGTCGCTTGTGACCGCCTGAAGCATGGTCTCCAGCGCGTCGCGGTCCTTGCCGTCCCACATGCGCAGGAAATCCCGGCCCTTCAGCTCGCGGCAATAGGCTGCGCACATGCGCGTTCCGGCGAGGCGGAAGCGATAGGATTCCTCTCCCAGAGATTCCAGAATGAACGTGTCGCCAAGAATCGTGCGGATATCGCCCGGTTCTATCTCACTGCGCTCCGGCGCGGGCCTGGAACCGCGAAGCTGGTTCCAGTAATCGTAAAGCGCCTGCGTGGTGGCGTGTTTCATAGTTCAATGCCTCACTCGGTACCCCAAAACAGCACGACACCCGGTTCCAGAATCTCCTTGAGGTGTGCCGGTCTGGGCCGGTTTGACGCTCATCGAGAGACTCGCAGGCGGTGCGTAATGGTTAAGAGCAGGTTACATGCCAGCACCACTTTGGACAGCCGCGCGGCGATGTTTACGTGTCATTATGGTTAATAACCGGGGGCTATCTGTGGACAGACGCATGTGGCCTGTCGGCTTTGTCAGGGGCAATTTGGCGATATTCTTATTTGTCTCATGGGCAAGGTGATTGTCTGAGAGCCTGCGCACCCTTATGTGGCAGGGACGATGCTTGCCCGCGCCTTTCCACGGGCGCCACATTTCGGAGCTGAACCATATGCAGGACCCGATCCGCCGTGAGCCAGATCAGCCCCCCGACCGGGGGAATGGCCCCGGTTTTCAGGGGCGCCCGCCGTCGGAGCCGCTGTTCAACCTGCCCGGGGTGGTGATCGGACTGCTGGCGCTTCTGGCGGCGATCCACGCCTTGCGCGTCTTCGTCCTCTCTTCGCAGACGGACGTGGAGTTCCTGCTCACCTTCGCCTTTCTGCCGCTTCGCTATGTGAATGCGGGCGAGTTGAGCCAGATGCTGGGCGGGGCGCAACTGCCCGGCGGCGAGGGGGCGATGGTGTGGACCTTCCTCACCTACGCCTTCCTGCATGGCTCGTTTACCCATCTCGCCTTCAACGGCTTGTGGATGGCCGTTTTCGGCAGCGTGCTGGCGCGTCGTTTCGGGACGCGGCGGTTTCTGGCCTTTTCCGCGCTGACGGCGATCGCCGGTGCTGCGGCCCATCTTGCGACCCATTTCGGCGAGCCGATGCCGATGGTCGGCGCTTCGGCCTCGATTTCCGGCTACATGGCGGCCGTGGCGCGTTTCGCCTTCGACAGGGGCGGGCCGCTTTCCATGATGCGTGCGCATGACAGTTTTGCCTATCGCCAGCCCGCCACCTCGCTGGCGCGGGCCTTGAGCAACCGGCAGGTGCTGGCCTTCCTCGGCGTGTGGTTCGGCGTGAATCTTCTGTTTGGCATGGGCACGATCTCTTTTGGCGGCAACGAACCTTCCATCGCCTGGGAAGCGCATATTGGCGGCTTCGTCGCGGGACTGGCCTTTTTCGCCCTGTTCGACCCGGTTCCGCGTCGCGGGTGAGAGGCCCTTCGCCTATGGTCCAATACGGGGTTGTGACAATGAGGTTCACGAGATCGCCCTTTTTTGCGACAATCCTTACGTAACGGCGGTTCCGGAATTCCGATCCGCCGGGTGAGGGTGTCGAAGGCAAACGGGCTACCCGATTTGGACGTGTTGAATTCGGGAGTGACGTTTTTCGACCGGCGTTTCAACGAGCTTGATGGCCAAGCCTCGTATGTCTGTGCAGATCTCGGTCCATCCTTCGGGTGGCCGACTTGGAGCAGTAACGGAGGATGCGATGACTGTCGGCGCGATCTTGAATGAAAAGGGAGCCTCGGTCGTTTCGACGCCGGCCGATTCCACGCTTGGGGATGTTTGCGCGATCCTGAAGGAGCACCGCATCGGTGTGGTGATGGTGCTCGACAAGGCCGGTGATATCGCCGGCATCCTGTCCGAACGCGACGTGGTGGGCGCGATCGGAAAGGAGGGCGCTCCAGCCCTGAAGCGCAAGACTTCTGACTTCATGACCAAGCGGGTGGAAACCTGCGTGGAGGACGACACCATCATTCATGCCATGTCCCTGATGACCAAGGGCCGGTTCCGGCACCTTCCGGTCATGCGCGAGGGCAAGATCCACGGCGTGATTTCCATCGGCGACGTGGTGAAGTGGCGGATCGAGCAGGTTGAGCGCGAGGCGGAAGAGATGCGCACCTATATCGCCATGGCCTGACGCGCAGGTGCGCCCGGGCCAAATGCAGGCTTGAGCCAATCGATATGAAACGAATAAAGGCAGACGCTTTGCGGGCGTCTGCCTTTTTCTCATTTCGGCTTCCGCGTTTCGCGGGGTTATTTCTTGCCGTAGACGTTCGCAGGGTCGTAGACGCGGGTCTCCACCGTCTCCAACGCGGTCTGCGGCGAGGCGGGGTGGCCAAGCTCGACCGTGCGGTAGAAGCAGGAACGGTAGCCCACGTGGCAGGTCGCGCCGTTGCCCTCAACCCGCACCTTGATCAGAATTGCGTCCTGATCGCAGTCGGTGCGCATCTCCACGACCTTCTGGATCTGGCCCGAGGTGCCGCCCTTCTTCCAGAATTCCTGTCGCGAACGGCTCCAGTACCAGGCTTCGCCCGTCTCGATGGTGCGCGCGAGGGCTTCGGCGTTCATGTAGCCCAGCATCAGGACTTCCGCGCTATCGGCATCTGTTACGATGGCGGGGATCAGACCTTCGGCATCGAATTTCGGGCTGAGCTGCGCCCCGGTCTCGATGGTGGTCTTGTCTGCGCGCGGGGCGAACGGGGTGTCGGTCATGCGGTCGGTTCTCGATTTTCAAAAGAGGTCGGCGGGGCCTAGCGGTTGACCATGGTCAGGAAGCGGCTCTGCGCTGCCGGGTCGTCCTGGAAGGTGCCGGTGAAGCGCGAGGTCAGCGTGGCGACGCCCGATTTCTGGACCCCGCGCAGCGACATGCATTGGTGTTCGGCTTCCATCAGGATCGCGATGCCGCGCGGCTTCAGCGCGCTTTCGATGGCGTCGGCGATCTGGGCCGTCAGGTTCTCCTGCGTCTGGAGGCGACGGGAGAATGTGTCGACCACGCGGGCGAGCTTCGACAGGCCGACGACGCCGGCGCGCGGGTAATAGGCGATATGCGCCTTGCCGATGAAGGGCACCATGTGGTGTTCGCAATGGGAATAAAAGGGGATATCGCGCAGCAGGACGATGTCGTCATAGCCGCTGATTTCCTCGAATGTCGTGCCGAGATGTTCTTCCGCGCTCTCGTTGTAGCCGCGATAGAACTCGTCATAGGCCTTGATGACGCGTTGCGGCGTCTCGATCAGTCCTTCGCGGGTCACGTCCTCGCCGACATATGCCAGCAGGGTGCGGACGGCGGCTTCCGCCTCTTCACGGGTGGGCCGGGCCTTTTCGGCGTTTTCGGGCTTCTTGTCGGCTGTCAGGGCGGCGTCCATTGCGGACCTCTTCGTGTCGGGGTAACGATCCCGAGGGTGACCGGGCTCGGTTGCAACTCTATATGTGAGAGGCACGATCCGTTTCGGGCTGATGGGGCGCCGGGCCCCGCGATGCGGCGAGCGACAACCCCGATTTGCCTCCTATATAGAGGGTCGGGCTCTCATGTGAAGGCGGTGCGGTTCCAGAGGCGAGCATGATTGACGAAATCTACAATAGCCGGATCCTAGAACTGGCGGGAAATATCCCGCGGCTGGGGCGTCTCGAAAGTCCCGACGGGACCGCCAAGGCGCATTCGAAACTGTGCGGGTCCACGGTCATCGTGGACGTGAAGATGGAAGACGGCGTGATCACGGATTTCGCCCACGACGTAAAGGCTTGCGCGCTGGGCCAAGCTTCGTCCTCCATCATGGCGGAACATGTGATCGGCGCGAGCGCTGACGAAATTCATGCCGTACGCGATGCCATGCGCGCGATGCTGAAGGAGGGCGGGAGCCCGCCTGAAGGCCGTTTTGAGGAATGCAGGGTGCTGGAACCGGTGCGCGACTACAAGGCGCGCCATGCTTCCACGCTTCTGACCTTCGAGGCGACGGCCGATGCGGTGGATCAGGTCCTGGCCAAACAGAACGGCGAGACGACGACGTCCTGAGTGCCAAGGCCGCGACGGTCGGTGGATCGGCCCCGGATTGTCGGGGCGAACGATGAAATGCAAACGGCCCGCAGAGCGAAACTCTGCGGGCCGTTTTCCGTTTGTACGATCCTGTGCGCCTTGGCTATTCGGCCAGGGCTTCCTTGACCACCTGATGCTCGCTCATCAGCCCCTGTATGATGGCATAGCAGGCGAGTAGCAGGACGATGGTGAAGGGGAAGCCGGTCGATACAGCCATCGCCTGAAGGGCCGTGAGCCCGCCGCCCAGCAGCAGCGCAATGGCAACCAGTCCTTCGAAGGTGGCCCAGAATACGCGCTGCGGCGTGGGCGCTTCCACCTTGCCGCCCGCGGTAATGGTGTCGATCACCAGGGAGCCGGAGTCCGAGGAGGTCACGAAGAACACGATAACCAGCACAATGCCGATGAAGGACGAGATCTGATGGAGCGGAAGCTGCTCCAGCATCACGAAGAGCTTGAGCGGCAGTTCGGCATCGGTGACCGCCTGATAACTCTGATTGACCACCTGTTCGATGGCGGTGCCGCCGAAAACGGTCATCCAGAACACGGAGACGAGCGAGGGGATGAGCAGCACGCAGGTGATGAACTCGCGCACCGTGCGTCCCCGCGAGACGCGGGCGATGAACATGCCGACGAAGGGCGACCAGGAAATCCACCATGCCCAGTAGAAGGCGGTCCAGCCTTGCCGGAAATTGTCGTCCGCCCGCCCCACGGGATTGGAGAGTGCGGGCAGATATTCCACATAGGCGACGAGATTGTCTGCGAAACCGGAGATGAGGTTTGCGGTCGGGCCGGTGAAGAGCACGAAGAACAGCAACAGCCCCGCAAGCACCATGTTGATTTCCGACAGGCGCTTGACCCCGGCATCAAGGCCCGCAACCACCGAGGTAAGGGCCATGCCGGTAATCGCCATGATCAGCAGAACCTGAACCGTAGTGTCGTCCGGCCAGTTGAACAGGAAGTGCAGCCCGGCGGCTGCCTGCGACGCGCCGAAGCCGAGCGAGGTGGCGAGGCCGAACAGGGTGGCCAGGACCGCCAGCGTGTCGATGATATGGCCCGTCCAGCCCCAGATCCGTTCGCCGAAGACGGGGTAGAAGACGGAGCGCATGGTCAGCGGCAGGCCCTTGTTGTAGGCGAAGAGCGCCAGCGCCAGCGCCACCACGGCGTAGATCGCCCAAGGGTGCAGGCCCCAGTGAAAAATCGTTGCCGCCATGCCGAGCCGTTCCGCCTCCGCCACGTTGCCCGGCGCACCGGCCAACGGGGCCCAGCTTTCCGCCGTGCCTGCATTTTCTGCCACCGACGTGGCGTAATGGGTGATCGGCTCGGAAACGCCGTAGAACATCAGGCCGATGCCCATGCCGGCTGCAAACAGCATCGCGAACCAGCCCGAATAGGAATATTCCGGCTCGGCTTCCGTGCCGCCGAGCCGCACTTTGCCCAGAGGCGTGACGATCAGCACGATACACAGAATGACGAAGATGTTGGCGGCCGACAGGAAGAACCAGTCGAATGTGCCGGTCAGCCATGTGCGCAACGCGCCGAAGGCGGGACCGAGGCTGTTCTGGAAAGCCAGCGTGGCGAACACGAAGGCCACGATGGAGAGGCCGGAAATCAGAAAGACCGGGTTGTGAATGTCGAGACCGAAGGGACCGATGCTCGTCTGGATATTGTCCTGACCGATCTCATAGTCCGTCTCGATGATGTCGGCTTCGCCCTCGGGGCTCGGAGCGGCCCCGTCGGGCGTTTGGTCGTCCTCGAGGGAAATGGGGGGCGATTGGTCGCTCATGGCGTCCCTTTCAACTGAAATGAATTGGCTGGATGGCGGGGCGCCCGGCACTCAGGAGCGGATCACGAAAACCGAGATCGGCGCGTGCTGGGCCAGATAGCCCGCATTGGAGGCGAACAGGTGTTCGGCCATCCCAGGGGTATGCGAGGCCATGATCACCAGATCGACGCCGTTTTCCTTTATCGCCTTCATCAGCGTCGTGTCGAGGTCGCGCGCGGGGTCGTGGCTGATATAGGTGCGGGCCTCGCCGGTGATGCCGTGCCGGGATGCCTGTTCTTCGGCAAAGGCATTCAGTTTGCGCGTGAATGCCTCCGGATTGTGGGCCACAGGGCCCGGCAGGGAGGTGGTGATGCCGACATAAACGATCGGCGCGTCGTAATGGTTCGAGAGATCTGCCGCGACTTGCAGTGCGTTGCCCAGACTGTCCGTGTGAGCAAGGTCCACAGGGACCATAATCTTGCGATACATCTTGTAACCCCTGTCGGTTCCGGTATTCAATTACCGTATATCGGTGTTTGTAACGTCGCCTTCGCGCCAAGATTCCACGCGAGCGGGAAACATGATTTGGCGAACTGTATAGTATTTTCTCCGGATGATAAATGATAGAATTAACTCTCAGTGCAGAGCGAGCGATTGTTTGCCTACATTTCCTGTACCTGAAGTATATAGATAAGTAAACTCCGAAAGGAATTGGTGCGCTGGATGGTGGTGATTGTGGATTGTTCCACTATAATATTATTATATTCAATATTTGCGTTAGAGTGTCCCGTTTGGTTGGAAGGTTGGTTTGTGTTTATATTATGATGCATGAAGATGCGGCGAGGCGGTGAAATGCTTGACCCGCCGGTCCCGGCATGGTCGATGGGGACATCGTTCGCGAAAGAGGCTTCATGAAGACCCTGGCCATCCTTTTCATCCGGTTTTACCGGGTGACGCTGTCGGCGCTTATCGGGCGCGCGTGCCGCTATCAGCCGACCTGTTCCAGTTATACGGAGGAGGCGATCGTGCGCTTCGGCGTGTGGCGCGGCGGCTGGGTGGGGCTTGCGCGGATCATGCGCTGCAATCCGTTCGGCGCCAGCGGCTACGACCCTGTGCCGGAGGAACTGCCGGCGAATGCGCGCTGGTACATGCCGTGGCGTTACGGGCAGTGGAGAGGCGATCATATCGATCCGGCGACGCGTATCGATCTGGATTGAGGCAAGGTCGAGTGACCGGCCGCTCATGTGGGGCGTGACCTTTTGCAGGGGGTCCCCTCTTTACGTGTCGGCGCGAAAAGCCTATTCCCCGTCTTCGTATGACAACCCGCTTACCTGCCTCGTTTGCAGGAGTGAGCCAGGAGACAAAGATGATCCATCTGACTTTCCCCGACAATTCGGTGCGTGACTTCGAACCCGGCATTACCGGCAAGGCCGTTGCCGAGGGCATTTCCAAGTCGCTCTCCAAGAAAGCCGTGGCCATTGCGCTGGACGGCGTGCTTTGCGATCTCGCCGACCCCATCGAGGCGGACGCGAAGATCGAGATCGTGACCCGTGACGACCCCCGCGCGCTGGAGCTGATCCGGCACGATGCGGCCCATGTCATGGCGGAAGCGGTGCAGGCCCTTTGGCCCGGCACGCAGGTCACCATCGGCCCGGTCATCGAGAACGGCTTCTATTACGACTTCAAGCGCGTCCATCCCGACACCCGCGAGGACTGGCCCTTTACGCCGGAAGACCTGCCGGTGATCGAGAAGAAGATGCGCGAGCTGATCCAGAAGAACGCGCCCTTCGTCAAGGAGGTCTGGTCCCGCAATGAGGCCCGCGATGTCTTTGCCGATATGGGTGAGGCCTACAAGGTGGAGCTGGTCGACGCGATCCCGGAAGATCAGGACGTCAAGATCTACAAGCAGGGCGACTGGTTCGACCTGTGCCGCGGTCCGCATATGGACACCACGGGGCGCATCGGTTCCGCCTTCAAGCTGATGAAGGTGGCGGGCGCCTATTGGCGCGGTGACGCCAACAATCCGATGCTGACCCGCATCTACGGAACGGCGTGGACGGACGAAAAGCAGCTGAAGGCCTATCTCCACATGCTGGAAGAGGCTGAAAAGCGCGATCATCGCCGCCTTGGCCGCGAGATGGATCTCTTCCACTTCCAGGAGGAGGGGCCGGGCGTCGTCTTCTGGCACGCCAAGGGCTGGACGACCTTCCAGAACCTCGTCTCCTACATGCGCCGCCGTCTTGAAGACGACTACGAGGAGGTCAACGCCCCGCAGGTGCTGCACACCTCGCTTTGGGAAACCTCCGGTCACTGGACCTGGTACAAGGAGAACATGTTCTCCGTGCAGTGTGCCGATCCGGAATCGGAAGACGAGCGCGTCTTCGCGCTGAAGCCGATGAACTGCCCGGGCCACGTGCAGATCTTCAAGCACGGCCTGAAGAGCTACCGCGACCTGCCGCTTCGCATGGCCGAGTTTGGCGTCGTTCACCGTTACGAGCCTTCGGGCGCGATGCACGGGCTGATGCGCGTGCGCGGCTTCACGCAGGACGACGCCCACGTCTTCTGCACCGAAGAGCAGCTTGCCGCCGAGTGCATGAAGATCAACGACCTGATCCTCTCCGTCTACGAGGATTTCGGGTTCGACGAGATCGTGGTCAAGCTTTCCACGCGGCCTGAAAAGCGCGTGGGCAGCGACGAGGCGTGGGATCATGCCGAAGAGGTCATGACCAAGGTTCTCAAGGATATCGAGGCGCAGGCGGGCGGTCGCATCAAGACCGGTATCCTGCCGGGCGAGGGCGCGTTCTACGGACCGAAGTTCGAGTACACGCTTCGCGACGCCATCGGCCGTGAATGGCAGTGCGGCACCACGCAGGTGGACTTCAACCTGCCGGAACGCTTCGGCGCCTTCTATGTGGACAACGACGGCGAGAAGAAGACGCCGGTCATGATCCACCGCGCGATCTGCGGCTCCATGGAGCGCTTCCTCGGCATCCTGATCGAGAACTTCGCGGGTCACTTCCCGCTGTGGTTCGCGCCGGTTCAGGTGGTGGTCACGACCATCACCTCGGAGGCCGACGAATATGCCGAAGAGGTACATGCGCGCCTGAAGCGCGCGGGCCTCAAGGTCGACCTCGACCTGCGCAACGAGAAGATCAATTACAAGGTCCGCGAGCACTCGCTGGCCAAGGTTCCGGTGATCGTCGTTTGCGGCAAGCGCGAGGCCGAAGAGGGTACGGTGAACATCCGCCGTCTCGGCTCCAAGGATCAGGCGTCCATGACGCTGGACGAGGCCATCGCCTCGCTGAGCGACGAGGCGATGGCCCCGGATCTCAAGCGCATCCAGTAACGCGCCGGATCACGGCTTCGGAACGATCGGGAAAGCGGGCTTCGGCCCGCTTTCTTCGTTTCCGGGGGCATGTGGCGTGAGCGTGGGGCGCGGTTTGAGTGTGGCGCCGATCCTTCGAGGCGCCTGCGAAAGCAGGCGTCTCGAAGGATTGGCCACACCCACTCCCAGCCCCACACAAACCGCTCCCACAATCCATACAGACCGGGGAACTGCAGGGCGTTATTCGGTGGCGAGCCCGGCGGCGTTGCCGTCTTCGGTGCGCACTTCCACCTCGGTGTTGTGACCGGGGGAGACTTCGAAATTGCGCGAGAACAGGCGGCCCTGATTGCGGGCCACGACGGTGTATTTGCCCGCGACCAGCACGTAGGTGGGGAACGCGCCGTCGCCTTCCACCACGCTGTCGCCCGACGGCGTGAGGATGGACCAGGCGGTGTTGGCGATGGCCTCGCCGCCGAAGGCGTTCACGAGCTTCAGTGTGATCTCCGAGGCGTTGTGATAGATGGTCGCCTCGGTCAGCTTGCCGGGCTCCACGCGGATATCCGCGCGCACGGTGGCGTTGACCCGGCCATAGCGGCTGGTGACGTGATAGGTCCCGGCATTGAGCGGCACGACCGTGCCCGGCCGGACGTTGCGCGCGATCAGCTTGCGTTCGCCGCGGGTGTTGAAATCCATGCCGTAGATATCGAAGCGCACCTTGGCGCTGTTGAGCGGGATGGTTTTCGACACGGCGCTGTTGAGCTTGATGCCGCCGGCATTGAAGACCACGGTGCGGCTGGTCTGGCCCTGCTGGACGGAGAGCTTCGTGGTCACGCCCGCATGACCATAGGCGGTGTGGACCAGATAGCTGCCCGGTTTGAGGCGGAATTCCGCGTCGCCGCCTTTGGAGGTGGCGACGAGGTCAAGCTCGCCCTGTTCATTGATTGTGTCGGAATAGACCCGCCAGACGAGGCCCGAATCGATCAGCGGTCCATCCGGGGTCAGGCGTGCCATCATATAGAGGGCGGTTTCGTCCGGATCTCCCGGCTTGCCGGTGTCCGCCGTGCCGGAGGGGGCGTAGGGCAGGACTTCCGGCGACATCAGCGCGGGCATGTTCTCGTTCAGCAGCATTTCCAGCGAGGGCTGGGCGGCGCTTGCGCCGCCATAGGCGGAGGAGGTGCCGGCTGGATCGTCGAGGCTGGGCTGGTTGTCGATCGGCATGGGGATCGGCATCGGCGGCACGGGCGCCGGTTCCTGCGCATGGGCCGTGAGGCCGCAAGCGGCGACCGAAGCAAGCACGAGGCTTGCCAGGATCAGCGCGTGAACGCCTGTCAGCGCGCGGCGCGCAAGGCTTGCAAGCGGATGTGTCCTCATCGACAGGATTGCCATCAACCGGTTCCGTATTTTCGGGAGACGGCGCGAGCGTGGCGCGCTCCCATAATCTGTTTTTCAAGGTTATGCCTTGCCCAGTGGCGCTTGGCCAGTCGCCACTCCTTTCAGAGCCGCAAAAGGTTGGCGATTTCAAGTCAACGCGATGTTTATTATCGCCGCTTCCGGCTTGCGGGCTTCCGAATATTGACAGGTGCGGGGCGCATGGGCTCAAGTTGTGCCCGACTGATTTTCCCAAAATCTCGTTTCGGACCGTCTATCAATCGTCGTGACGGCGATTCAGTCGGATGCTGTCGCGACGATTGACGAAAGGCTCTTCTCCGATCTTTCGGGGGAGGGCGGCAAGGAAAGGCCAGAACGGACGATGCCAGACGCACTTTCGCTGCTTACCACCCGCCGCACGATTCCCGCTGCAGCCCTCGGGGAGCCGGGCCCCGACGCGGACCAGATCCGCACGCTTCTGCAAATCGCCGTGCGCGTGCCCGATCACGGCAAGCTGAAACCCTGGCGTTTCATCGCCTTTACCGGCGATGCGCGCCTAAAGGTGGGCGAAGCGCTGTTGGCATTGCGGCTGGAGGAAAAACCCGATCTGGACGAGGGGCAGCGCGAGAAGGAAAGGACCCGGTTTTCGCGCGCGCCGCTGGTGATCGCGGTCATCTCCAGAACGCAGGAGCATTTCAAAGTCCCGGAATGGGAACAGCTCATGTCGGCGGGGGCCGCCTGCATGAACCTTCTTCTCGGTGCGCATGCGATGGGCTATGCCGCGCAGTGGCTCACTGAATGGTGTGCCTTCGATCCGAAGGCCAAGGCCATTTTCGGTGTGACGGAAGAGGAGAACGTCGTCGGTTTCATTCATATCGGAACGCCGATGGAGGAGCCTGTCGACCGGCCGCGGCCCGACATTGAAACGGTATTGACTTGGTGGAGCCCCGAAGGGGCAGGAGGAACGGCTTAGTGAACTACGACGCGATCAAGAACGAACACGGACTGCGCCACGATCCGTTCAAGGCCATCGTCTCGCCCCGGCCGATCGGCTGGATTTCGACGCTCGATGCCGAAGGCCGCGCGAACCTGGCGCCCTACAGTTTCTTCAACGCGCTGGGCGATAACCCCCATGTGGTGATGTTTTCCTCCTCGGGCTGGAAGCATTCCGTTGCGAATGTGGAGGCGACCGGCGAGTTCGTCTGCAATCTGGCGACCTGGGACCTGCGCGAGCAGATGAACGAAAGCTCTGCACCGTTTCCCGCGGGCACGTCCGAATTCGAGGCCACAGGTCTGACGCCAGCGCCGTCGGTCGCGGTGAAGCCGCCGCGGGTGGCGGAAACGCCCATCGCGCTGGAATGCCGTCATCTCCAGACGATCCGCATCCACGATCTCGACGGCAAGCCTGCCGATCAGTGGGTGGTGATGGGGCAGGTCGTCTCGATTTATATCGACGATGCGGCGATCAAGGACGGCATGATCGACGTGACCCAGCTCAAGCCGCTGGCGCGTCTGGGCTACCGGGACTTCTCGGTCGTGGATGAGGTTTTCCAGATGACGCGCCCGGCGGGCGGCGGCGGCGCTGCCGGCGGCGCCTGAAACCCTCTTCAGGGCTCGCTGAAAGATAAAGGCCGGGGCGGAGGAGAGCCGTCCCGACCTTCTTGTCTTCCGATATCTGGTCTGGCCTTAGGCGAAGACGCCCGCGAGCCTTGCGCGATCCAGAAGCTTGTTAGCGCGGGTGAGGTGCGGACGGTCCAGCATTTCCCCGTCAAGCCCGATCACCCCGGCGTTGCCGGCTTCCGCGAAGGCGGCGACGATGCGGCTCGCACGCTCGATCTCGGCGGCGTTGGGGGTGAAGGTCTCGTTGATGACGGGAACTTGCGAGGGGTGAATGGCGAGCTTGGCGGTGAAGCCGTCACGGACCGCTTCCTCGCATTCCGCGCGCAGACCGTCGAGATCGCGGAAGCTGGTGAAGACCGTGTCGATGGGGGCGACATTCGCCGCGACCGCGCCGAAGAGGCAGAGATTGCGCGCAAAGCGGAAGGGCTCGGTGAACCCGCCGTTTGCCCGGTTGGCAGCGGCCCCGATATCGGCGGAGAGATCCTCCCCGCCCCATGCCATGCCTGCAAGACGGCTGCTTACGTCCTGATAGGTGCCGAGCGCAAAGAGCGAGGCGGCCGTTTCGGTGGCGATGGCGATGATGCCGGTGCGCCCGTCCGGGGTGCCCGCTTCCGCCTCGTAGACGGACATCATGGCGTGAAGGCGCGCCACGTCGCGCCCGCTTGAGGATTTCGGCAGCACGATGCCGTCCGGGCTGACGCGCATGACCGCCTGCAAGTCCGCTTCAGTCATGCCGCTGTCGAAGGCGTTGATGCGGACATAGAGACGGGGGCGCTGGCTTGAGGGGAGGGTGTCGCGCAGGAAGTAGCGCGTGGTCTCGCGCGCCTTCTGCTTTGCGTCGGCGGCGACCGAATCCTCCAGATCGACGATCATCACATCCGCGCCGCTGGCGGTGCCCTTGGTGAGTTTGCGGGTGTCGTCACCCGGTACGAAAAGAAGCGAACGCAAGGCTCAGGCCTCCATGGTGGCGTTGGGCGACTTCTTCATGAACGCCTGCCTGCGGCAGACGCCGACAAGGTCGCCCTTCTGATTGAACGCCTTGTGTTCGAATTCCACGATGCCCGCATCGGGGCGCGAACGCGACTCCCGCTTGGCCACGATCTCCGTCGTCACGTTGACGGTGTCCCCGTGGAACAGCGGGTGCGGGAACTTCACCTCGCTCATGCCGAGATTGCCGATGGTGGTGCCGATGGTGGTGTCATTGACCGAGATGCCGATCATCAGTCCGAGCGTGAAAATGGAATTGACCAGAGGCTGGCCCCATTCGGTCTGCGTTTCGCAAAAATGGCGGTCGATATGGAGCGGCTGAGGGTTCAGCGTCATGTTCGAAAAGAGCATGTTGTCCATCTCAGTGACCGTCCGGCGAAGCTCGTGCTCGATCTTCTGACCGATGCGAAATTCGTCAAAATACAATCCCGGCATGCCGGTATTTCTCCTTCCCATTGGCGGTTTTCCGCCCTTATTCGATTTGCCTAAGCGTTCCGGCCTAGGTGGTGGTTAACGTGGTGTTAACGATTTTTGAGCAATGGTTAAAGCTACATTAACCATGGGGCAGTCGGCTTGTCGTTCAGCCAGCCGCCCAGTTCGTCCCGTAGACCGCTAGGAGGCGGGTGTCATGAAAGTGGCCGACACGTCCTCGATTGCGTCTCGTATCGCGCTGGCCTTTCAGTCGGCCAGCACGACGACCGGAACCGATTTCGCATATCTGGTCAAGACGGCATCGCGCGAGTCGAATTTCGACGCGAGCGCAAAGGCCAAGGGTTCCAGTGCTACAGGTTTGTTTCAATTCATTGAATCCACCTGGCTGGAGACTGTGAAAACCTCCGGCGCAGCACACGGCCTTGGCGAATATGCCGATGACATCACGCAACGTTCCGACGGCAGCTACACGGTTTCCAGCGCGGCGCGGCGGCGTGAAATTCTCGATCTGCGCAAGGATCCTGAAATCGCCTCGATGATGGCGGGAGAACTGACGCGCAAGAACGCCACCTATCTGGAAAGCAAGCTCGGGCGCGAGGCGTCCGACGGTGAGCTTTACGCCGCCCATTTCCTTGGGGCGGGCGGGGCGTCGAAGCTCATCCGTCTTGCCGAGAGCGATCCGGACCGCTCCGCGGCCTCTGTCTTCCCGCGTCAGGCGCGTGCCAATCGATCCATCTTTTATGAGGGCGGCTCCGCGCGCAGCGTGTCGCAAGTGCTGGATCAGCTCGTCGCGCAGCATGACAGCCCCTCGCGCATCAATTACGCGACGGTGGTCGCTGCCGCAAAGCCCGTGCCCACGCCTGTCGCCAAGTCGCAGGCACTGGGAACAACGACATTCGGCGGCGTTGGCGTGCCCGATACCGCCGGACAGACGGTGATTGCCAGCCGGTACTATCGACCGGCGCAGGTGAAGGAGCTTTCGCAGGCCCTTGCCGGTCTGGGGGAGCTTGGCAAAAACGAACCGGCACGCGCCGCCACAGTCTCCGCCGATGCGGAGACGGGGAGCGGGGAGGCTGGGAGCGCGGAGACTGGGGAAGATCTTCCCGTCACCGTTGCCGCTTTGGCATCGAGCGACGCACCGCTGCCGCCGGCTGCAAAGCCTGAACGCGCGGTTGAGGTGGCGGCTGAAGAGCCCGCATTCGATGCGGTGGTGGCCGCGGCTCTCGCCGAAGCCGATTCCGAAGCCGTCGCCAATACCGCGACCGTCGCGCAAGAGAGCGCCGAGGCGGAAGCCGCCTCTGCACTGACTGCCTTCCAATCGGAGGGGGACAACAGTATCCCTGCGGCTGCCACGCGCGCCACGCAGGACCTCTTCGCCAAGGGAAGCGCATCCGCCCGCATTTCCAGCGCATGGCGCGCCACCGAGGTGCAGGCTCCCTTCCAGGCGCTCTTCAGGAACGACGAGGCGTCCGGGAACGAACGTTTCGACGACACGTTCGTCAATGCTTTCCGGGCCCGGCCCGAAGCCCTTCAGGCCGCCGTCGAGGCGCACACCGCCGTGCGCACGCAAGGCGAGGCGGAGCCCACACAGGTTGCCTCCGCGGCCCCTTCCTCCTCCCGTGCCGCCGCTTCCGGCGCGAAGGGAAGTGGACAGCCTTTCGATCTGACAGGCTTTTTAAAGTATCAGATCTTCAAGGAGCCCGAGGATCTGGTGCCGCCTGCTTGAGCGGGCTTGCCGTTCATTCGGGGCTGGCCCAGGGCGCCCGCGGCCCTCGCCAATTTTCCGATCCCGATTTTCCGAGGCTTTTCGCAGCCTTGCGCCGCGCTATTCTCGCGGTGCGGCCGCTTGCGCTTCCGTGAATGCGCGGGTGCCGGAGGGGGGCGGTGGAACATGGTGAACCGATTATTAAACCTTGGCTGGCAGGCTTCGGCTTCAAGGTCGTCCCTCCCGGATTATTGTTATGCTTATCCGAGATCTCGTTTGCTGGATGGATACGGCTCCGGACGCCGCGCGTGCCCGGGCGACCCATGCGCTTGCGCGATCCTTCCTGACATCCGATCTCGACGATTGCGAAAGGCGCGATGCGGAAGCAGCTCTCACATGGCTGCTGGATGATCCCGCCCCCACGGTACGCGCCGCGCTGGCCGATGCGCTGGCCGACAGCAAGGACGCGCCGCGCCACCTGATCCTGTGTCTTGCTACCGATATCCCGCCCATCGCCTCGCTGGTGCTGATGAGTTCGCCGCTGTTTCTCGATGCCGAACTCGTGGATTTCGCGGCGCTGGGCGATATGGATATCCAGATGGCGGTTGCGCGCCGTCCCTCCGTTTCTGCCGTGGTCTCCGCCTCGCTTGCGGAAACGGGGTCGCTTGAGGCCTGCCTTGAATTGCTGGCCAATCCGTCCGCCGCCTTCACGCGAAGTGCGTTGGAACGGCTGGTGGAGCGTTTCGATACCAATGCGGAACTGCGCCGGGCGCTGATGACCCGCCCGGGTGTGCCGCTGGCGGTGAAGCAGAAGCTCGTCGCGCAGCTTGCCGAAAGCCTGTGCCGGGCGCCGACGGTCGGAACCGGGCTCAAGGCGGAACGCGCCCGCTCCATGCTGGGCGAGGCCCGAGACCGCATCACCGTGGCTATGGCGCAGGATGCCGAACTTCCGGAGATGGTGAGCCTCGTCGACTATCTGCGCGAGAACGCGCAGCTCACGCCGACCTTGCTGTTGCGCGCGCTTTGCACGGGCAACATGGGGCTCTTCGTTGCCGCCATGGCGGTGCTTGGCGAGATGCCGGTGGGGCGCATCGAACCGGTTCTGGCCAATGGCTGGGGGGCTTCTTTGCGCGCGCTGTTCAAGCGGACCAAGCTCCCGCCGAAGCTGCATTCGGCTTTCGAGACGGCGCTGGTGACATATCGCGAAATCGCGGCGACGGGCGATCCGCTGTCAGGCTTCGCCTTCACCCGGCGGATGATCCAGACCGTGCTGGACAATCACGAACCCGAAGAGGGCTTCGATGACGGGCTCGACCCGTTGCGCCGCCTTCTCCGGCGGCTTGAGAGCGAAGCTGCGCGGGATTCCGCGCGTCTCTTTGCCCAACAGGTCAGCCTTCCGGCCGCCTGAGCATATTTTTCCAGACGAAGGACAGAAATGCACTGCAACAAGGCGTTGCGTGACCCTTCGCGCACGTCCAAAAAGGAGAAAGCTGCGAGAGGTGCGAAAAACCTCGATACCAAGACAATAGGGAGAGTGCGGTATGGCTGGCCACATTATGGCAATCGATCAGGGAACGACGTCGTCGCGGGCGATCGTTTTCGACAGCGCGATGAAGATCAGCGGCGTCGCGCAGATGGAATTCGCACAGCACTATCCCAATTCCGGGTGGGTGGAGCACGAGCCGGAAGATCTCTGGGCGACGGTGCTTTCCACCTGCCGCCGGGCCATGGCGGCGGCGCGCGTGGAAGCCTCCGACATCGCGGCCATCGGCATCACCAACCAGCGCGAGACGGTCGTGGTCTGGGACCGCAAGACCGGGCGGGCAGTGGCGCCTGCGCTCGTCTGGCAGGACAAGCGCACGGCCGCCACTTGCCAGAAGCTGCGCGAGGCGGGCAACGAGGAACTGGTGACCTCCGCCACGGGCCTGCTGCTCGATCCCTATTTCTCCGCCTCCAAGATCGCCTGGATTCTCGACAATGTGGACGGCGCGCGGGAAGCCGCGGAAGCCGGGCGGCTGGCGTTCGGGACGGTTGATACGTTTCTGTTGTGGCGGCTCACCGGCGGCGAGGTCCACGCCACGGACGCCACCAACGCCAGCCGGACGCTTCTCTACAACATCCGCACCGGTGAATGGGACGACCGGCTTCTGGAACTTTTCCGCGTGCCGCGCGCACTCCTGCCGGAGGTGCGCGACAGCGCTGCCGATTACGGCTCCACGCTGCCGCATCTCTTCGGTGGGCCGATTGCCGTTCGCGGTATTGCGGGCGACCAGCAGGCCGCCACGGTGGGGCAGGCATGTTTCAAGCCGGGGATGGTCAAATCGACCTACGGCACAGGCTGCTTCGCCGTTCTCAATACCGGCGATACGCCCGTGACTTCGCAGAACCGTCTTCTCACCACCATCGCCTATCAGTTCAACGGCAAGCCGACCTATGCGCTGGAGGGCTCGATTTTCGTGGCGGGCGCCGCCGTGCAATGGCTGCGCGATGGGATACACATTCTCGACAATGCGGCGGAATCGGGCGAACTCGCAGCCACGGCCGATCCCAACCAGAACGTTGTCATGGTGCCCGCCTTCGTGGGGCTCGGCGCGCCCTATTGGGATGCCGATTGCCGGGGCGCGATCTTCGGTCTGACACGGGGGACGGGGCGGGCGGAACTGGCGCGTGCGGCCCTTGAGGCGGTCTGTTTCCAGACCCGCGACCTGATCGAGGCGATGCATGCCGACTGGGACGCCGACGGGCGCGGCGGGGCGGACGCCGGAGAACAGGTTCTGCGCGTTGACGGTGGCATGGTCGCCTCCGACTGGACCATGCAGAAGCTGGCCGACATTCTCGATGCGCCTGTGGACCGGCCCACCGTCAACGAGACGACCGCGATGGGGGCTGCCTATCTGGCGGGCTACGCCTCGGGGCTATACGGCGAGCCGGAAGCCTTCGCTGCGAACTGGTCGCTGGACCGGCGTTTCTCGCCGGACATGGACGGGGCGACCCGCGCGAGCAAGATCGCGGGGTGGGAGGATGCGATTTCGCGAACTCTTTCCCGTCCGGGTGCCGGAGCGGAATGAAAAGGCGTTAGCTATTCACTCAGTCGTGAATAACGTTTTGTTGTCCTGTGCGTTATCCCGGTCGAAGTTTAACCGAGATTGCGCCATGGGAGAAAATCATGCGACTGCGTTCCGCGTTTCTGTTCACGGGGCTTGGTGCTCTAGCCTTTTCCGTAGCTGCCTTTGCGCAGGGTGATCCGATCCAGCAACGTCAGGAAGCCATGAAGGCGATTGGCGGGTCGATGAAAACCCTGGGCGAGATGGCCAAGGGCGTGAAGCCCTATGACGGAGGTGCAGCCGAGGCGGCCATGGGCCGGATCCACGAGAGCATCGCCGGCTTTGCGGATTTCTTCCCGGAAGGCACGGAAATGGGGGGGGAGACGGAAGCCTCGCCCGCGATCTGGGAGAAGCCTGAGGAATTCAAGGCGGATGCTGACGCGCTTGCAGCGGCGGCGGCGGCGGCCATGCCGAAAGTGGGCGGCGGGCTCGATGCGCTGCGCGCTTCGATGGGGCCTGTCGGCGGGGCCTGCAAGGACTGTCATCAGTCCTTCCGGATCAAGAAGAACTGATCCGGCCGATCATGGCCTGATGGACGCCTGAACGGGGGGGAGGTGCATGCGGACGTTCGTACGTCTGGTGGTGGTTTTGGCTGTTCTCGGCGGGGCCGGGTTCTACTGGCTGACGACGCCTGAGCGCTTCTACCCTTCCATGATCCCAGCCCATGACGTGGATCTCGCCAATGGCGAGCGCCTCTTCTGGGCGGGCGGTTGCGGCTCGTGTCATGCAGTCGCCAAGGCTTCGGGCGAGGAGAAGCTGAAACTCGGCGGCGGGCAGGAACTGAAGACGCCCTTCGGCACCTTCCGCGTTCCCAATATCTCGCCTGACAATACCCATGGTATCGGCGGCTGGTCGAATGCCGATTTCGTCACCGCCATGGTGAAGGGCGTCTCGCCGGACGGGCGTCATTACTACCCGGCTTTTCCCTACACCTCCTACCAGCGCATGCCGGTCACCGACCTGCTGGATCTGAAAGCCTATCTCGATACGCTTCCGGCGGTGGTGAATACGGTCGGGCCGCACGATCTGGCCTTTCCCTACAATGTCCGTCGCGGGCTGGGGCTTTGGAAGCTTCTCTATCTCGACGGCAAGACGTTCAAACCCGATCCTGCGGCAAGCGATGCGGTCAATCGCGGGGCCTATCTGGTGAAGGGGCCGGGGCATTGCGCGGAGTGTCACACGCCGCGCGATTTCATCGGCGGGCTACGGACAGACCGCTGGCTCGCAGGCGGGCCCGCGCCGGAGGGGGAGGGGTATATTCCGAACCTGACCCCAGACGAGAAAGGTTTGGGAAGCTGGAGCGAGGCGGATATCGCCTATTCGCTGGAGACTGGCTTCAAGCCCGACTACGACACGCTCGGCGGATCCATGACCTCCGTTCAGGGGAATATGGCGCATCTTTCCGCCGAGGACCGCACTGCGATCGCGGCCTATCTGAAGTCGATCCCTGCAATGCACTGATGCGACGCGCCTTGATGGGATTGCTGCATGCTCAGGGCATGACCTGCTCCGCAATCCAGCGGCTGAAGCTGTCTGAGCCGCCTTGCGTGGGAAGGACCAGCAGGGCGGGTTCCTTGTAGGGATGGCGCGCGGCAATGGCCTTCACGACGGCATCGGCGCCCGATTGCATGGTCTTGGCGAGGAAGACGATCTCCTCGTCGTCCGCCACCTTTCCCTCCCACACATAGATCGAGCGCATGCCGGGAATCATGTTCACGCAGGCCGCCAGACGTTGCTGGACGAGATGGGAGGCCACCTCGCGCGCGCTTTCAAGATCGGGAAATGTAGAATAGACGAGAACGGGTGTGTCCTTTTGAGGGGCGTCTGACATGGCTTACTCCTGCGGATCCTGTCGTCCCGTGACCATCGTCGTTCGGGGCGCGTCGATCAATCGGGTTTCGAAATCTGCATTTGCATGGCACAAATCCCGATCAAACCTTTTGCGTGCATGGCGTAGTTCTGGCTAAACCGAAAGGGTGGCGCGCGCGTGCACCTGCATGCGCCGCTCCGGCAGACAGGATCGGGCCAGCCGCATCGGGCCCGTACAGGATTGTTTCATGACCACGCCGCTTGCGAAACCGATCAACAAGCTTTCATTCGTCGCAAGCCGGACCCCGGAGGCCCGGGCCGCGCGCGATCATCTCGCCGCGCTTTACGGCAACGAGCCGGAAGACGATGCGGACGTCATCGTGGCGCTCGGCGGCGACGGTCTCATGCTGGAGACCATGCACCGTTTCATGAATCGCAAGAAGCCGATCTACGGCATGAACCGCGGCTCGGTCGGTTTCCTGATGAACGAATATGCAGAAGAAGGGCTGCTGGATCGCCTCCGCAAGGCGGTGACCACGACCATCCATCCGCTTCGCATGGAAGCCGTCGACATGGAGGGGGAGGTCTTCACCGCCCGCGCCATCAACGAGGTTTCCATGCTGCGCCAGACCTATCAGGCGGCAAAGCTGCGCGTCACGGTGGACACGCGCGTGCGGCTTGAGGAACTGATCTGCGACGGCATTCTGGTGGCGACGCCTGCCGGCTCCACGGCCTATAACCTGTCCGCTCACGGGCCGCTCCTGCCGATCAACTCGCCTCTTCTGGCGCTTACCCCGATCAGTCCGTTCCGTCCGCGGCGCTGGCGCGGGGCCTTGCTGCCCAACCGTTCGCGGGTGGTGATCGAGGTGCAGGAAGGCGACAAGCGGCCAGTGAGTGCTGCCGCAGACCACATAGAGATCCGCAACGTGCGCTCGGTTTCGGTGGAAGAGGATCCGGAGGCCCAGAGCCTGGTCATGTTCGATCCCGATCACGGCTGGGACGAACGTATTCTGACCGAAATGTTCCGGTATTGAGCGCTTTCGGCGGGCGGCAGAACACCCTTCGTTAACGAAACATGCCCATACTCCGGGCTTGGATGCACGAGACAGTTGCCTATCCTCATGGGAAGGCAATGTTCGATTCTCGAAAGATATGGCACCGTAAGGGAATGCGACATGACTGACCGCGCCGCCGACGGTGACTTCGAGCTCATCACCCCGCCGGTCAATTTGAGCACGAAAGTTCGCAAGCTTAGTGCGCGCGAAGCGGCCAAATTCGATCCTGTCGCCGCTGCCGAGGCCGCCCTTTCCAAGCTCTCCAACAATTTCAACGGCTGGATGGATCAGGAAACCGAATCCCTCCGGCTGTCGTGGAACGATATCCACGCCAATGGCCTGACCTACGAGCGTCGCGACGAGCTTTTCCGCCATTGCCACGACATCAAGGGCCAGTCCGCCACGCTGGGTTTCCCGCTGGCCGGTCATGTGGCCGACAGCCTGTGCCATCTGCTGGATACGGTGCGCAACATCGCGCTGATCCCGGATCGTCTGATCGAACAGCATGTCCAGGCGATCCGCGCCATCGTGGCGGAAGACGCCCGCGATGAAGAAGACATGATCGCCAATGCGCTGGTGAAGCAGCTCAGCGACGTGACCGACGACTATATCTCCACGCTGGATCCGGAAGCGGCCGCCGACGGCCCCGATATCGGCCATGCGACGGATGAAGACTGAGCGTCCCGCGCTTCAGACCTGATTTCCCTTCAGCCCTCAATCGAGCGTCCGGCGGAACCGCGTGACCGCCAGCATCATGGCGAACAGCGTCAGCCCGGCCAGCATCAAGGTGGGGTGGGCGAGGTCGCTCATGCCCGCGCCTTTCAACATGATGCCGCGCACGATGCGCAGATAATGCGTCAGTGGCAGCGCCTCGCCGACCCATTGCGCCCAGACGGGCATTCCTGCGAAGGGAAACATGAAGCCTGAGAGCAGAATGCTGGGCAGGAAGAACATGAAGCTCATCTGGATCGCCTGAAGCTGGTTTCTGGCGAGCGTCGAGAAGGTGTAGCCGATCGACAGGTTGGCGATGATGAAGAGAACCGACAGTGCGGCGAGCAAGATGAGGTTTCCTTCAACCGGAACGCCGAAGACGAAAAAACCTGCCGCGAAGATCAGTGCGGCCTGCGCAAAGCCCAGCGCCACATAAGGCGCGATCTTGCCCAGCATGACTTCCAGCGGACGGATGGGCATGGAGAGCAGGTTCTCCATGGTGTTGCGCTCGATCTCGCGCGTCACGGAGAGCGCGGTGAAGATCAGCATGGTCATGGTGAGGATGGTGCCGAGAATGCCGGGCACGATGTTGATCCGGGTGACGGCGGCTGGATTGTAGCGGCGGTGCTGGCGGATCTCGAAGGCGGCGGTGCTTGTCGTATCGGGCAGGCCGCGCAGGCCGGAAAGCGCGCTGGACAGAACGCCGTTCAAGGCACCGAGCGCGGTGCCGGAAGCGACCGGGTCGGTGGCGTCGGCGGCCACCAGCAGGGCAGGTGTCTCGCCGCGGCGCAAGGCACGCTCGAAGCCTGCCGGGATCTCCACGGCGAACTGCACGCTTCCCGCACGCAGCCAGTGGTCCATCTGCGCGCCCGATTGTGTGGTGTGGACGATCTCGAAATAGGAGGTGTTCTTCAAGGCGGCGACGATGGCGCGGGAGACGTCGGTGTTCTCCTGCGTCAGCACGGCGGTCGGCAGGTGGGTCGGCTGGGTGTTGATGGCGTAGCCGAACAGCAGGAGCTGCATGAGCGGGATGACGATCATCATCGAGAAGGTCACCCGGTCGCGGCGCAACTGGAGGAATTCCTTGATGAACATCGCCCAGAACCGCGTAAGCGCCTGCACGCCCGGGGAACGGAGGGGACGGGGCTCTTTCGCAGCTTCCGGGCGGGCGGTCGCGTTCATTGGAAATTGTCCTGCGACTGGCTCATCAGGTCGATGAAGACATCCTCAAGGCTCGCCTGCGACGGGGCCCACGCGTAGCGCGCGTCTTCGCGGAAGGGCGCGATGGCCTTTTCCAGGGCGGCGTGGTCGCGTCCGGCGACGTGGAGCGACGAGCCGAAGGGGGCGACCATATCCACTCCCGGCACAGCGATAAGTTCCTCAGACAAGGTGTGGATCTCGGGACCGGAGACCGTCCATGTCTCAAGGTTTGCGCCTGCGATGACTTCGTCCACCGTGCCGCGCACCAGCAGGCTGCCATAGGCGATATAGGCGATCTCGTGACAGCGCTCCGCCTCGTCCATGTAATGGGTGGAGACGAGGACGGTCAGCCCGTCGGCCGCGAGGGCGTGGATTTCGTTCCAGAAATCGCGCCGCGCCTTGGGATCGACACCGGCGGTTGGCTCGTCGAGCAGCAGCAATTCCGGTTCGGGCAGAATGCAGGCGCCGAGTGCGAGGCGCTGTTTCCATCCGCCGGACAATTCGCCCGCAAGCTGACCCTCCCGCCCCTTGAGGCCCAGCCGCTCGATGGCCGCGCGCGCCTTGCCGCGCGGATCGGACAGGCCATAGACGCGGGCCACGAATTCAAGGTTCTCGCGGATAGAAAGATCCTCGTAGAGCGAGAAGCGCTGGGTCATGTAGCCGACGCGCGGCTTGATCTGCGCGCTTTCGGTCGCGATGTCATAGCCCAAACACGTGCCGTGGCCGGAATCGGGTGTGAGCAGGCCGCAAAGCATGCGGATGGTAGTGGTCTTGCCGGAGCCGTTGGGCCCGAGAAATCCGTAGATCTGGCCGCGCCCCACGCGCATGGTCAGATCGCGCACCACCGTCTTGGACCCGAAGCTCTTTGTCAGGCCTTCCACGTCGATGGCGACGGCTTTTCCGTCAGGTGCGCCGGGGGCCGTGCTCACGAGCCTGCCTCCTCCTGCAACCGGACCGTGACGGGTTGGCCGACCCGCAGCGCCTCAGGCTTTGCAGGCAAGGCCTCGATGCGGAAAACGAGCTTGGCGCGTTCCTCCAGCGAGTAGATGACGGGCGGGGTGTATTCGGCGCTTTCGGCGATGAAGTCGACGGTCGCGCTTGTGGGGGTGCAGCCGTCGCAGGTGATTGTCACCCGGTCGCCGGTCTTCAGGTTCGGGATCGTGGCTTCAGGCACGAAGAAGCGGACCTTGAGCGCCTCGGGCGGCAGCAGGGAGACGACGGGGCGGCCTGCGCTCACGACTTCGCCGGTGCGGTAGTAGACTTCTTGCACTGTGCCGGTGGCCGGGGCTGTGACGACGAGTTTTGCAGCCTGTCGGCGGACGCGTTCAAGATTGGCCTCCGCCTCGCTCAGGGCTTCCTGCGCCTTTTCGAGATCGGGTGCGCGGGCGGGCAGGCGGGCGACGGCGATCTGATTGCGTATCTGCTCAAGCTGGGCGGTGTCGCGGTCGAAGGCGGCGCGGGCCTGATCGAGCACGGCGGTCGCCGCCGTGCCCTTGGTGGTGAGCGTCCGGGCGCGTTCGAATTCCAGCCGGGCGGCTTCCAGCGAGGCGCGGGCCGCCTTTTCCTGTGCGATCAGAACGTCGATTTCTTCGGGTCTCTCGCGGGGAGCCTTTGCGGCGGCAAGTTGTGCGCGGGCTTGAGCCACGGTGGCTTCGGCCGCTTTCACCTGTGCCTGCGCTTCGTCGCTTTCGCTGGCAAAGAGCGGCTCGCCCGCCTTTACGCTGTCCCCGCGGCGCACGGAGAGCGAGACCAGACGTCCGGTTGTCTCAGGCCCGATGAACAGGGTGTCGGCCTCCACCCATCCTTGCCATGCGCGGGAGGTGTCTGCTGCCTCAAGCGTGTACCAGGCGTAGCCGCCGCCAAGGGCGAGGAGGAGAAGGATGATCGGGACAATACGTTTCATGGCTATGCCTCCTCCCTGTTCGGCGCGCCTGCGCCTTTCGGGGCAAGCAGCGTCTTGCGGAAAGCGGCAAGCATGCCTTCCACGTCGAGGTGTTGCTTGTCCTCGAAAAGCGCATCCCAGATCACGCTCGTCAGAAGCGGGGCCATGACGAGTTGCGGGTAGCGGACGAGGGTGTCGTCGCTGAGTTCGCCGGTTTCCACGCCGCGGCGGGCAAGGGAGGTGATGACAACCAGCGCGTTGTGCACGATATCGCGGTAGTAGAACTCGGTGACGGCGGGAAAGCGCGGCCCTTCCTGTATCAGCATGCGCAGCAAATGCTTGCGCTTGGTCAGCAGGATTTCATCGACGAAGATTGCGTGGATGCGCTGAAGGACCGTCTCCACCGGGATATTCGGATTGGCCGCGATCAGTTGCATGCCGCCGAGCACAGGCTGGGCCGCTTCGCGCAGAAGCTCAACGAAGAGCGTCTCCTTGTCGGGGAAATAGAGATAGATCGTGCCCTTGGCGATGCCCGCGCGTCTGGCGACCTCGTCGAGTTTGGTGTTCGTGAAGCCGTTTTCGGCGAAGACATCGAAGGCGGCATGCAGGATTTCGCTGCGCCTGATTTCCGCGCGCTCGTCCGCCCTCTTGCCGCGTTTGCGGGATTTGGGCGCGGCGCGTCCAATCTCGGGGGCCTGTTCGCGCTTGTCAGGTGAACCGCTCGCGGGTGTTGCGGGCTTGCGGGGCACGGCTCCGTCCTTCCTGTGTTCGGCCTGAATGGTCTTCATGCCGGTGGCCTGGCGAGGCATGGTCCGTGGGCCGATGTTCTCCTGACCTGTGTCCTAGCGATCAGTCACTCCTTGGCCGGGCCATTCCATGGTGGTTATGACTGACTGGTCAGTCATAACTTAGGTGTTCTGTGCGGGGCAAGCAAGGGGGATATGACTGACGGGTCAGTCAGTCGCAGTTTTCGGGCTGGGGTTGGTCGGGAAAGGGCGGAGTAGAGGGAGGATCCTTGGAGGGGAGGACGTCTTGGATGAGACCGAGCTTTGGATGAGAGGGCACCTTGAAGAGGGTGAAACGTGTGGTGCGCCCCGGGAACAGGGGCTGCCGGATATTGCGGGTAGGGAAGCGCCGGAAGTGGGCCGGGTGGCAAGCACGCAGGGGGTAAGGAAAGCAGAGTTTGGCATGCCGGAACCCGGGCTTGGGATCGTCGAGGGGGCAATGGGAGAGCGCAATCGGACGTGCCATTCTGATTGCGCGAGGCCATAGGAGCGTGGGGTATGAGCATGCAGCCCATCCTTCGAGTCGCGGTCTTGCGACCGCTCCTCAGGATGACGTTCTCGTGTTGATGCTTCTCGCAAGCCCGGCTTCACCCACAACGTCATCCTGAGTGTCTGGCCCGAAATGAGTTGAGTGATTTCAGTCGTTTGTGATTCCGTTGTTTTGAAAAGAACTGACAGGAGGCACAAAATGTGGACTGAAACCACTCGGCGACAATATGAGCGCCGCGGTCCGGGCTATGCAAGTGATCTGAGTGACGAGGAATGGCAGGTTCTTGCGCCCTATCTGCCGGCACCCAGCGGCCTCGGCCGACCCCGCACGACTTCGCTTCGTGCGGTCGTCAACGCGATCTTCTATCTGGCGCGTGCCGGTTGTCCGTGGCGCCTGCTGCCCCACGACTTTCCGCCCCGATCCACGGTGCAGCGCTACTTCTACATGTGGCGCGACACAGGGTTATGGGGCTCGATCAATCGCCAGCTCGTTGCCGTGGAGCGCCGTGCGCAGGCCCGCAGATCCCACCCCTCGGCAGGCATTATCGACAGTCAGAGCGCCCCGACCACCGAGAGCGGCGGGCCGCGCGGGCTGGACCCGGCCAAGCGGATCAAGGGCCGCAAACGGCATATCGTCACCGACACGCAAGGCATGCTGCTGGATGTGATGGTGCATCCGGCCAACATTCAGGACGTCCACGGAGCGGTGCCGTTGCTGCACCGGCTTCGCAAGCGCTTTCCAAAGCTCAGTCACATCTTCGCGGACCGTGTCTATCGCGGGAAGAAGCTTTTGAAAGACCTGCAAGACTGCGGGCCGTGGAAAATCCAAATCGTCCAGAGACCTGCCGGTGTCAAAGGCTTCCAGCTGCTGCCGCGACGCTGGGTCGTGGAACGCACCTTCGCATGGCTCTCGCGCGCAAGAAGGCTCTCCAAAGACTTCGAGCGATCCGTCCAGACCGAGCAGACATGGATATATGTCGCGGGTGTGATCCTGCTCGTCAGGAGACACGCAAGGCATTGAAAACATAAACCCACTTTCGAGTCAGACTCTCAGGAGCCTGCGCAAGCAGGCGTCTCGAAGGATGGGCGTCTTGCGTTGAGCAATCAGAGAAGGGTGGGCGCTTCGCTCCGGGCAACGGGAAAAGAGGCAGGCTCTTTCCACCCTGTTTTCTCAGGTCCGTGCCATCGTCGGCCAGCGTTTGGCGATCATGTCGGCGTTGAGGCCGTAGACCGATTGCAGAAGGTCCGGGCCGATAATCTCGTCCGCATCATTGCCTTCCGCCACCACGCGCCCGCGTTCCATCACCACCAGATGCTCGGCATAGGAGGCGGCGAGTTCCAGATCGTGCAGCACGACGACGACCCCGCCGCCGGCGCGGGCATAGGCGGCGGCGATTTCCAGAACCTCTATCTGGTGACGGATGTCGAGGCTTGAGGTCGGCTCGTCGAGAAACAGATAGCGCGGGCCGTTTTCGCTCATCGGTTCCCAGACCTGCGTGAGTACGCGGGCGAGATGCACGCGCTGCTGTTCGCCGCCGGAAAGCGTCTGGTAGAGACGCCTTGCGTGACGGCTCATGCCGACGCGCTCAAGGGCTGCTTGCGCGATGTGCTCCTGTTCGGGGCGGTTCTGACCGGCGCGCAGGCCCAGCGCCACCACTTCCGCCACGGTGAAGGGGAACGACAGGGCCGAGGCTTGCGGAAGAACCGCACGGCGCAATGCCAGTTCGGAAACGGGGATCGAACTGAGCGGTCGGTCCGCCAGCGTGACAGCGCCATGCTGGGGCTGCAACTCGCCCGTCAGGCATTTCAGCACGGTGGATTTTCCGGCCCCGTTCGGTCCGATCAGCACCGTCACTTTGCCCGCGGGCGCCGTGAGGCTGACGCGGTCCAGAATGCGGGTGTGCCCGGCGGAAAAGGTGAGATCGTGCGCGGCGAGCATGGAGATGTCCTAGATGTCGATGACCGAACGGCGGCGCAGCAGGATGGAGAGAAAAACCGGTGCGCCGAGGACGGCCGTGATGATGCCGATGGGAAGTTCCGCGGGAGCCACGACGATGCGGCTCAGGATATCGGCCATCAGCAGCAGCGATGCGCCGAGAAGCGCGCAGGCCGGCAGCAGAAGGCGGTTGTCGGCCCCGACCGCCAGCCGCAAGACATGCGGCACCACGATGCCGACAAAGCCGATCACGCCTGCGCCGGCGACGGAGGCCCCGGTGGCCGCTGCGGTGAGCACCACGATGGCGCGCTTCAGGCGTTCCGGGGCAAACCCCATGTGGAAGGCTTCCGCCTCACCCAGAAGAAGCGCGTTGAGGCCGTTTCCCAGAAACGGGATGGCGATCAGCAGGACAGCCACGAAGGGCAGCATGCCCGCCACCCGCGCCCATGTGGCCCCGCTGAGCGAGCCCATGTTCCAGAAGGTGAAATCGCGAAGCTGGGTGTCGTCGCTGTGAAAGACGATATAGCCCGTCAACGCCATCGCGAGCGCGGCAATCGCGATGCCTGCCAGAAGCATGGTGGCGACAGAGGTGCGCCCGGAGCGGGTGGCGATGGCGTAGAGCGTGAAGGTGACGAGGAGGCCGCCGCAAAAGGCCGCCATCGGCAAGAGGTGCGGGGCGAGCCAGACGGGTACCGTGATCCCGAGGCTGCCCGCCAGCACGATCACGCAGACCGCGGCAAGCGATGAACCTGCGGAAACGCCGATCAGGGCCGGGTCGGCCAGCGGATTTCGAAACAGTCCCTGCATCAGCGCGCCCGATATGGCGAGGCTCGCGCCCACCAGCAGGCCCATGACAGTGCGCGGCAGGCGGATATCGAAGAGGATCACCCGGTCGCGCAAGGTCGCGCCGGTATCGAAGCCGAGTGCGTTGCCGATGGCGCGGGCCGCCCCTGCGAGAGAAACATCGCTCGCGCCGACGGTGACGGACGCCACAATGGCAAGCCCCAGCAGGGCGACCAGCGCGGGCGGTGTCATGCGCCGTCGCCAGTCGCGATGCTCCATCATGCCGGTGCTGCTGTCATTTGCTGCGAGTGCCATCTGGCCTCCGTCGATTGGTCGTGGTTTGCGGTCCTGTGGGTCAGTCGGCGACGGTGCCGAGGTCTCTTGCAAGCTGGAGCAGCGAGGAGGCCGTGCGCGGGCCGAATCCCAGCAACGCCTGACCGTCGACCGGGATGAGGCGGTCGGGCTCGGCCCCTGCGGGTGTCAGTTCAAGACCGGGGAGTTTGCGGATTTCCTCGATCGGATGCGCACCGGGGCGCTCCATGGCGATGATGTAGTCGGGGGCGGCGGCGATGAGCGCCTCGGCATTGATCGGCTTGTAGCCTTCGAACTCCCCGAAGGCGTTGACGCCACCGGCGAGCCGGATCACCGCATCGGCGGCTGAATGCGTTCCCGCCGCCATCAGTCGTCCGCCGCCCGCAGACAACAGGAACATGACGCGCGGATGGGTCTTCGTGCCTGCGACCGCTTCGCCGGTCGTCCTGAAATCGGCGGCAATCTTCTCCTTCAGCGCTCCGGCCTTGTCCGATACGCCAAGCGCTTTGGCGACGGCGTCGACCTTGGCGAGGACGGCCTCCTCCGAATAGCCCTCCGGCACCTCCACATAAGGCACCGCGCCCGCTTTCAGTACCTCAATGGTCTGCTGCGGGCCGGAGCCTGTTATGGCGAGGATCAGATCCGGGTTCAGGGCCAGAACGCCCTCGGCGGCGAGTTGGCGCATGTAGCCGACGCTGGGCAGTTCGCGCGCGGCGCGCGGGTGGATGCTGGTCGTGTCGACGGCGACGAGCCGATCTTCCTCGCCAAGCGCATAGACGATTTCGCTCACCGAGCCGCCAATGGAGACAATGCGTTGGGCTTGCGTGTCCTGGGCCGAGCTTGTCGCGCCAAACGGCAGCATGCAGGCGGCGGTGAGGCTCGCCAGGACACGGGATGCCTTTCGGCGGGTGATCGGGCGGGAAGTGATCGGGGACAAGGTCATGATCTCGTTCGTTCTTGTGCGATGGGGAGGGCGGTCGTCCGGGGGAGATCGAGGCGCGCGCTATTTCGTGAGAATCAGCTTGTTCAGCTTGGTGATGGTCAGCCGGTAACAGGCACCGGCATGCAGGATGCGAAGCTCGCGTTCGCCGTTGAAAAGCACATCGCTTTCAACGGTGCGGGGTTCGCCGATGTTGAGATCAGAGGGGTGTGAAAGGCGATCCATGGCCGTCTCTCCGTCGTTGAATGCGCGCTGTCGGGCGACCTCGCGCAGTGCTGCAGGCTGCTGGGCTTCCAAGGCTCAGGCTCCAAAACTTGAACAATTCCAATGTGAACGCCGGGGCGTCAACTATCTTGACTCTAATACTCAGGTTAAAATAGAAAGGCAATGACCGAGACGGGTGCCGCCGGATTCCCAGGCCGCTTCGTCTTGCATGAGGTAGCGAGCAATCAGAGCCCGGACATGCGGGATCGCCAGCAATCCTTTGGTCTCCAGACACGAAAAACCAAAGCAGGCGACAATGCGTCCGATGAACTTAACTATGGCCGCGCTGATGGCGGCCACGGCCCTTGCCGGGGTGAATGCGGCAGGGGTGGCCATGGCCCAGGAAGGCGAAGTGGTTCCCTCATCCTCCACCGGTTCCTATCGCAATGATTCCTATCGCAGCGACAATGCCATCCTTCTGGATACGGTCACCGTCAATGCAACGCGCACAGAGGAATCGGCCATCAGGGCCATGGCTTCGGAAAGTGTCGTGACGGGCGAAACCGTCGACCTGATGGGCGCGAATTCGCTGGGCGATGTGCTCAAGTCGGTCCCCGGCGCGACGGTCGAGGAAGCCGCCGATTCCCCGGGTGTGGCGATCAACATCCGGGGTCTTTCCGGCTATGGCCGCGTGGCAGTGAATGTGGATGGCGCGCGCCAGAACTTTCAGGCGAGCGGCCACAGCCTGTCCGGCGGGGCGGTGTTCTTCGAGCCGGAATTCCTCGAGACCGCCACCGTGACGCGCGGACCCGTCGCCAATGCCTACGGGTCCGGCGCAATCGGCGGCGTCGTCAATTTCCAGACCAAGAAGGCTTCCACCTTCCTGCGCGACGGCGAGACATGGGCGGCGGAAAGCTTCACCCGCTACAGCACGAACAACGGCTGGGCGCAGGGTGCAACGGGGGCTGCGCGCATCGGCGAAGCCTTCGGACTTCTGGGCAGCGTGGTCTATCGCCGCAACCACAAGTACGAGGACGGCGCGGGCGACACCGTGTTCAATTCCTCCAACGAAATCGCCAGCGGCATGGTCAAGGCGGAGATCGATCCGGGCAACGGGCATTCGCTGGAAGTCGGCGCGATCACATATAATTCGACCTATCGTTCGGGCGATCCGACCACGACGAATTACGACAACGACGTCTCCGACAACACGATCAGCGCGACCTACCGGTATCGTCCGCTCGACAACGATCTCTTCGATCTGAGGGTCGGTAGCTACTGGACGAACACCCAGCTCGATCAAACCTATCTGACCGGCGTCTATGCGGGCGGCGATCGCAGCTTCGCGATCGACACTTACGGGCTCGATGTCTCCAACACCTCGCGTTTCGCCACCGGCAGCTTCGATCACGCCACGACCGTCGGGTTCGACGGCTTCTTCGATCTGGTCGATGTTTCGGATGCTGCGGGCGGCAATGCGGCCTTCTACACGCCCAACGGTCAGCGCAAGGTCTATGGCGCTTATGTCCAGCACCGGCTGAGCTACCAAGAGGTCGTCGAGGTCATCGGCGGTCTGCGCTATGACAGCTACGAGATGAAGGGCGGCGGCACGAAGGCTTCCGGCGATCACGTTTCACCGAAGATCACACTCGGTTTTTCCCCCTTTGCGGGCACGTTCCTCACTGGTTTGCAGCTTTACGGCACCTATGCGGAAGGCTATCGCTCGCCCGCCATCACCGAGGCGCTGATTTCCGGCACCCATCCCGGCGGGTTCCCCTTCGACTTCCTGCCGAACCCGAGCCTCAGGCCGGAAACGGCGCACACCAAGGAAATCGGCGTCAACTTCCGGCGCAACGACTTCTTCACCGCGGGCGACCGCCTGCGCCTGAAGGCGGCCTACTTCCACAATGAGGTCGACGATTTCATCGATGCGGACCTGCAGACGGCCGGCTGCACGAGCATGATGTTCTGTTACCAGTACCAGAACATCTCCAATGCGCTCATCGAGGGTTTCGAGCTTGAAGCCAATTACGACATGGGTTGGATGTTCGTCGGGCTTTCAGGCCAGCATCAGCGCGGGGAGGATGCGGATACCGGCGCGTATCTGAACACGGTGCCCGCCGACAAGCTGCTGACCACCGTCGGCTTCCGTCCGTTTGAGGATATCAAGGCAACGGTCGGCTTTCAGGTGGAGGCGGTCAATGCGCAGACCCGGTCCGACACGCCCGCCAAGGGATACGGGCTGGTGAACCTGTTCGCGGCCTACAGTCCGCGTGACGATCTTCAGCTCGGGCTCAACGTCGATAATCTGTTCGACCGCAAGTACGAGCCCTACCTGGAGACCGACAACGGGCCCGGACTGGCCGTGAAGTTCACGCTTCGCGCCCGGCTGGGTGGCTGATCGGGGGAAGTTCGATATTGTGGCGGGTCGGAGCTGCATACTCCGGCCCGCCGCCACGCAACAAGTTGAGGAGGAAGATACGTGCCCTTTGGTGACATGGTGAAATCCCGGAAGAGCTTGCTGTCCGCCGGCATGATTGCGGGCGCGTTTCTCCTTCTGGCGGTACCTGCGGCTCCGGCTTTGGCCGAGGGCGATGAGGCCATCACCCTTGAACTGAACGGCGCGGAGACCGTATCGGATGCCTGCCGGGCAACCTTCGTCGTGCGCAACGGGCTTTCCACGGCAATCGACGAACTGGGGCTGGAAATCGTCGTTTTCGATGAAAAGGGCGGCGTCTCGGACATGACGGCGCTCAATCTGGGCGCAATGCCTGCCGGAAAGACCCGCGTGTTGCGTTTCCGCGTGGCAAAGCGGGGATGCGATGGGGTGTCATCGCTGCTGATCAATGATGTGCGCGCCTGCAAGGGCGAAGGGCTCGATCCAGCGGTCTGCCTGTCGCGGCTGAAAACCTCCAGCCGCATCGATATCGGCCTTGGGCTATAAGAACGCTTCAGGGATCAGGAAAAGGGGCCCGGTCACCGGGAGTACGACATGAATTCGTTCGCTCTGCCGCCGTTTCTGGCGGAATTATTCGCTCCGTTGATGGAGCTTGCGCGTACGGGCGGGCCGGTGGTCGTTCTGCTGGGGGTTATCTCGGTGGTCACGCTGGCGCTGGCTCTGGCGAAGCTGGTGCAATTCCATGCCGCAGGCGTCGGGCGTTACGGCCATGCGCGGCAGGTGTTGCAGTTGTGGATCAACGGCGAGCGCGAACTTGCGCGCGACCGGATGAGCGGCACGCGTTCTGTCCTGTCCGACGTGCTCGCCCATCTGATGCGCGGTGCGGGCAGCGGACGCGGCACCGAAGCCCAGCTTCGCGAGGATATCGAGCGGGTGTGCCTGAACAGGCTTGCCTATCTGCGTTCCTTCCTGCGTCCCCTCGACATGATCGCCCAGACCGCACCGCTGATCGGCCTGTTCGGAACCGTCATCGGTATGATCGAGGCATTCCGCGCCATGCAGGGGGCGGGGGCGAATGTCGATCCGTCGGTTCTGGCGGGCGGCATCTGGGTGGCGTTGCTCACCACCGCCGTGGGTCTCGCGGTCGCCATTCCGACTTCTGTTTTCGTGGGCTGGTGCGACGGCCGCATCGAACGCGAGCAGCAGGCGATGGAAGATCTCGTCACCGCCTTCTTCACCGGCAAGCCGACCGAAGCCGCCCACGCGGGCGTCGTCGATCTCGCCAGCCATGGACGCAGGCATGCGCATTGAACGAGCCCGCACACGGCGACGGCCCATCGGTCTGACGTCGCTGATCGACGTCATCTTCCTGCTGTTGCTGTTCTTCATGCTGGCATCCACCTTTTCCAATTATCAGGCCCTGCCGCTTGCCGGTGGCGGGCAGGCGACGGCTGCCGTGCGTGAGGACGCCGTGCGGCCTGCGCTGTTGCGCATTCATGGAAACGGGCGAATGGACCTTAACGGCCAGTCGGCGAGTACGGAGACGCTTGGCGGAATGCTGGCCGGTCTGAAGGAGAGCGAGACGACGCGCGTGGCGATCTGGTCGGGCGAGGATGCAAGCGTTCAGGACGTCGTCAGCGCCATGGATGCGGTGGTTGCGGCCGGTCTTTCCAGCATTCTGGTTGCGGGGAAGTAGCCATGCGCATTCACACACCGCCGCAACGCGCCCGCGCCGACAACACGATTGCGCTGATCAATGTCGTTTTCCTGATGCTGATCTTCTTTCTCTTCGCCGGATCGGTGGAGCCGAACGACGCGCATGACATTACGCCGCCGGATGTTTCCATGGAAACGGAAAAGACCGATACGGGCGGTGCGCTGGTGGTGAGGGTGGACGGCGTCATGACCTTGGGCGGGCGACAGATCGTGCTTGAGGATCTGGCCGCGGCTTTGGCCGTGCCCCAAGGCGGGACGCGGGAGGAAATCGCGGAAAATGCCTTCGGTTCGCAGCCGCTGCGCATCGTTGCCGACAGGGCGCTTCCGGCAAGCACCCTCAACGATATTCTCGCTGCGGCGCGTGAGGCGGGACGGGAGAAGATCTCGCTTGTTGCGCGGCAGGTGCCCGGCGGCGCCGAGGCCGGAGCCGCTTTACCCGATGCCTCGTCCACGGAGGGAGCGCAATGAGGCAGGGGCGTCTGTTGACGATTTGCCTTGTGGCGTCACTGGGCATTCACGTGGCGATCGCCGCGCATCTTGGGTTCAGCGAAGACGATCAGGGCCGGGCCGCATCGCCGGGCGGCGATATCGCCGTCATCGGTGGGTTGGAGGATCTCGTCATGGGTTCGCTGGCCTCGCAGAGCGCGGAGCCGGTGGATGAGGTGGAAGAGCCGCTTGAGGCGGAGCCTGTTGAAGAGGTGGTTGCCGAAGTCGAGCCCGTTGAAGAGGTCGCGCCGGAAGAGGCGGAGCCTGTCGAGGATGTGCCGGTCACCGAGCCCGAGCAGGCGGAAGCGCAGCCGGTGGAGACCCCGGTTGAAGAGATTGTCGAGCCTGAGACCGCCGGCCCGATTGCGCCTGTGGCCGCCCTAACCCCGATCCTGCAGGACAGCGAGACGCCTGCGATGGCGATGCCGGAGAAACCGGTGCCTGAGGAAGGCGAGATCGTTCCGGAACTGGTCGAGGAGCAACCACTCCCGGAGCCTGAAGTCACGAGCGAACCGGAGGCCGAGCCGGAGCCGGTGCGCGAGCAGGCTGCGGAGCCTGCCGAGGCCGAAGAGGCGGAGGTTGTCGAGCCTGAAAGCGCGGTCGCTGATGTGGTGAACGCGCCGGTTCCCGACGCCAAGCCCGCGGTCAGGCGCGCCAAACGTGCGCAAAAGCCGAAGCGGGTCGCCCGCAGTCGCGCAAGCAATGCCGGGAATTCGGATCGCGATCAGCAGCGCGGGCAATCGGTCGGTACGCGGACGACGAAGCTCGGAGACGGCGGGCGCAAGGCGACGTCGTCCTATCTCGGGCGCATCGTCTCGCGGCTCCAGCGCGCCCAGCGTTATCCGCGCAAGGCGCGCAGAGCGGAAGGAACCGTGATGGTGCGCTTCACGATTGCGCCGGGCGGACAGGTCAGCGGCTTGCGCGTATTGCGCTCGTCCGGAAACCGCGTGCTCGATGAGGCGGCGCTCGCAACCGTGCGGCGGGTTTCGCCCATGCCGGCCTTCCCGAGCGAGATGCCTCAGAAACCGAAATCCGTGAAGGTGCCTTTTGCCTACAAGGCGCCGTGACCGTCCCTAGAGGAGAAGGACAGAAGATGTATATCGCAATGAACCGCTTTCGGGTGAAATCGGGGATGGAGGAAGAATTCGAAACGATCTGGAAGAGCCGCGAGCGTCACCTGAACGAGGTGCCCGGTTATGTCGAGTTCAAGCTCCTCAAGGGTGGGGAGGTGAAGGAAGGTACCGAGGAAGATCACACCCTCTATGCCTCTCACACGATCTGGGACAGCTACGACGATTTCGTCGCGTGGACGAAGTCGGAAGCCTTCCGCCTTGCCCACAAGGGGGCGGGGGATCGCAAGCCGATCTATCTGGGCGGTCCGCATTTCGAAGGTTTCGAGGTTCTTCTGACCGAAACCCGCTGACGAACCGAATGCGCCGCCCGTTTGTCCGGAGCGGTGCGACTGACATGAAAAGGCCGACGTCTCGCCCCGTGCGAAACGTCGGCCTTGTTCGTTATTGAAGCCGCGGTCCCTATCAGGACATGGGCGTGGTGATCGGCTGCGGCCCGTTGGGCTTGTAAGGACCGGGCTTGGGTTGAGCCGGGGTCTTCGACGTGTTCTCCGGCATTTTGAAGTCCACGTAGACCGGGTTCGGAGAATGGTCGAGACCGGCTCCGGTCGCCACGTCGACGCCTGCTCCGATGATGCCGCCGACGAGCACGTTGCCCGCCACGCCCGCAGCGCCCTTGCCGGAGAGGCGGGTGATCACCTTGACGGTCTGCGGGTCATAGCCCTCTTTCGTCATGGTGACGGAGAATTCCTTCTTGCGCGGAATATCGAGCGTGCAGGGCGTGGTGCAGGCCACGCCCAGAGTTGTTTGCGCACGCGCCCCGTCCGGACTGCTGTCAAAGGCAATCTGCTCCTTGGTTCCGCGCGTCACGGTTCCGCACGCGGCAAGGCTGCCTGCCAGAAGCAGGCCGACTATCAATTTGATCAATTCATTAGCCCCCGAAATCAACTAGACCCCCACCCTAGTGAGGGGTGAAAAAAATAACAATGTGGATATTGCGATTTGAGCCGGTCCGGGCAGGGTGTCGGGCTCACAGGCCGCGAGGCAGGCGCGCCGGTTGCTTCATATCCTGCGCGCCACTTTGAAAGCGGTTCGTGCCTCCTGAAAGGCAATGGAAAGGGCGGCAAGCTTCTCCGCTTGCCACAGGAGATAGGAACCGGTGAGCCGTGTCGAAAGCCAGCCATTCCCCCGCCGCCCCGGTCCGGTCCAGCCTATGGCTCCGAGGCTTCCGGCCGAGTTCAGCATCCGCGCCACATGTGCGGCGGAAACCTTGTAGCGTTGCGAGAGGTCCGCAGCGGATACGGTGCCGATCCAGATTCTGCCGTCCCCATCGGGCCGCCGGTCCTGAGTTGCAAGCACCAGGCTATGGAGGATGGAACTCCCGGAGGTGCAGTGAGTGAAGCAGCGTACCTCCGTCGGAGGGTCGTACCAGGCGCGGGACAGGCAGGTTCGGCGCGCGAAGTTCGGCTGAAGATAGGCGAGCAGACCGGGGGATCTCGCCAGAGTGGCGCTGCGGCTGCCATGGTCGATCAGATCGAGCGCATGCAGGTTGATGCCGAGATAGACAAGCATCAGCCTCTCGCATTTTTCCGAAACTCTCGGTGATCGCTGCCGAATGGTTTCGCGGGAAGGCTGATCGGTGAGCTGCACGCGCACCATCTCGCGCAGAAAGGCTTGCACGGTGTTGCGGCAGGCAATCCCGGTGCCGTCGATCGCGCCGAGCAGCGTTTTGGGGGAAAGCTGGGGGCGCGTCTGATCGATCTGGTGTTCGAAGTGCAGCGCGATCGCCATCTGGATCAGGATCCACCGCCGGATGCATGCGAGGTAATGAACCTGCGCCGGATGGGCCGAATGGACCGACAGCAGATCCTGTGCTGCGCACGAAAGGCCCGCCCAGAAATTTGGCATCTTTACAAGTGCCGCAGCGTCATAGGTTCGCGCGGAGCGGGAAGGTGAGGGCATGCCTGTATGTGTATCTAAAACAATATGTTGATCAGTTCATTTAACATAACATAGTTTATGGCTTGTCTCATTTTTGGGCTTATCGGCATTTCCGCTTTCCTGCACTTGTAATGGGTGCAAGTTTGCCCCCGCCCACGCAAACATGCTGTCGGATATTGTCAAAAATACCCGGTGGCTCAAGGAGATAAATTCACATGAAGAGCCTTGTACTCGCCGGTTTCGCACTGGTTCTGGCACATCTTGCGATAGTGCCTGCCACGGCTGCAAACCGCGTTGTCACCATTGTCAATAAGACCGGATATGCGCTCGTCGAACTCTATGGATCGAACAGCGGCACGAACTCCTGGGAAGAAGATATTCTGGGCGATCAGGTGCTGCCGCACGGGCGGTCTGCCGATGTCGACTTCGATGACGGCACCGGTCATTGCGTCTTTGACCTGCTTGCCGTTTTCGAAGACGGCGATCGGGTGACGCAGGAACATCTCGACGTCTGCAAGGTCGGCACGTTCACCTTCGAGTAGGTGCGATCAGGCACGAACGATTTGCATGAGGGCGGGGAGCCGCCTTCTGTTCCCCATCCGCACGATCTGTCTTTCCTCATCCGATGGCCGCCCTGCGCCTGGCTTTCGAGCCTGGCGCAAGGGCCTTGCTCGCGTTCTTGCTGTTTGAAACGATTTTCCCAAACACACCCTTTGCCTGTTGTTGCGAATGCTCTCCGGCCTGATCTGTCCGGTGACGGGTTCGCATTCCGCTGATTAACCGCCATTGATCGGGACGTTGCCCGACGAGCCCGATCTTGTGAGATCCATGATCGTCCAGCGACGGCCGGCTGGTTTTTTGTATTGCTTCCAATTTATAATTCGAATAATCATGAAATATGGAAAAGACAAACGTACTCCGTTCCCTGTCCGCGCTGGCGCATGAGATGCGTCTCGATATCTTCCGTCATCTGGTGAAGGCGGGGCCGCAGGGGGCTGCCGCCGGCGATATAGCGCTTGCGCTCGATGTTCGCGCCAACACGCTCTCCAATAATCTGACGATCCTGTCTGCGGCGGGGCTTGTCCGTTCCGTACGCGAAGGACGCTCCATCCGCTACTTCGCGGAAATGGAGGGAATGCGGGCGTTGCTGTCTTATCTGATGGAGGATTGCTGCGGCGGGCAGGCGGAGCGGTGCGCGCCCATTCTTGCGGAAATCGTTTGCGGTTGTTGAGGGGGTGAAATGACCAAGACCTACAATGTCCTGTTCCTTTGCACGGGCAATTCTGCACGCTCCATTCTGGGAGAGGCGATCATGAATGCGGAAGGGGCGGGGAAGTTCCATGCCTATTCCGCTGGATCGCGGCCTGCGGGCGATGTGAACCCTCACGCGCTGGAGCTTCTGCAGCGGCTCGGTCACGACGTGAGCGGGCTTCGTTCCAAGAGCTGGGACGAGTTCGCGTTGCCCGATGCGCCGAAGATGGATTTCGTGTTCACCGTCTGCGATCAGGCGGCGGCCGAGGAATGCCCCTTCTGGCCGGGGCAGCCGATGACCTCCCATTGGGGGCTTGCCGATCCGGCCGCCGTGCGCGGAAGCAACGTCGAGATCAATCTCGCCTTTTCCGAAACCTACCGGATGTTGCGCCAGAGGATTTCCACCTTCGCCAGCCTTCCGATTGCCTCGCTGGACCGGCTGTCTTTGAAAAATCGTCTCGATGCGATTGGCCGCGACCAGACCCATGCCGACGCAAACTGACCGACAGGATCGATCCGACATGACTGATACGTGTGCGCCCGAGAGCGATAGCCTCGGCTTTTTTGAACGTTACCTGACACTCTGGGTCGCCGCCGCCATCGTGGGCGGGGTGGCTTTCGGGGCTGTTGCGCCGGGGGTGATGGAGACGATTGCGGCCGCGGAAGTCGCTTCCATCAATCTCGTCGTGGCCGTGCTCATCTGGGCGATGGTCTATCCGATGATGGTGAGCGTGGATTTTGCAGCCGTCGCGGGCGTGGCGCGCCAGCCGAAGGGACTTTTGGTGACGCTCGTCGTCAACTGGCTGATTAAGCCCTTCACCATGGCGCTGCTGGCGGTTGTCTTCTTCGAATATGTGTTCGCGCCGTGGATCCAGCCGACGGATGCCGCGCAATATACGGCGGGGCTCATTCTGCTGGGCGCCGCACCTTGCACGGCGATGGTCTTCGTGTGGTCGGCGCTCACCCGCGGCGATGCCACCTATACGCTGGTGCAGGTCTCGGTGAACGATCTGATCATGGTCTTCGCCTTTGCGCCCATCGTCGCTTTCCTGCTCGGCGTGACTGAAATCTCCGTGCCCTGGGAGACGCTGGTTCTCGCGACCGGGCTCTATGTGGTGTTGCCGCTGATCGCCGGATTGGCGACGCGAAAGGTCCTCGGTTCGCCGGACGCGGTGGATGCCTTCACCTCCCGGGTCAAGCCGCTCTCCGCGATGGGGCTTATCGTGACGGTGGGCATTCTCTTCGGCCTTCAGGGGGAGGTGATCCTGTCGCGACCCATGGTGATCGTGCTGATCGCCATTCCGATCCTGATCCAGAGCTACGGGATCTTCGCGGTGGCCTACGGGGCGGCCTATCTGATGAAGGTGCCGCACCGCATCGCCGCGCCCTGCGCGATGATCGGCACGTCGAACTTCTTCGAGCTGGCGGTCGCCGTGGCGATCAGCCTGTTCGGCCTCAATTCCGGCGCGGCTCTTGCGACCGTGGTGGGGGTGTTGGTGGAAGTTCCGGTAATGCTGTCGCTGGTTGCCTTCGCCAACCGTACGCGCCTGCGCTTTGCCTGAGGAAATGGGCGAGGGGCGGCTGTGCCCGCCCCTCAGGTTCCGTTCGCGAGCTTGAGGGGTTCGCTTGCTGGAACGGCGGCCCGTCTCTTCACGAGATCCAGGATATCCGTCAGAATCCCGCCCGATGGCTGCCTCGATTTGACGATGGCGAGATCCACGTACGGGTTATCGATCGGCGCGTCGAGAGCGCTCACGACAACGATAAGCGTCTTGTCCGGATCAGGGATGTGCTGGATCAGGTCGAGGCCGTTGCCCTCGCGAAGCGCGATGTCGATGATCACGATGTCGAAGTCCTGCTTGCGCAACTGTTCCCTTGCACCCTCGAGCGTCGTCTCGTTGATCAGTCGGATGTCGCTTTCCAGCCCGACCTGGAGCACCTCGGAGAAATCACGGTCGTCCTCCAGATGGAGACCCCGGAGCTGGTGGGGCAGGAGCGGAAGGGGGGCTTTTTCCGGGCGCGCCTCGACTTCGGGGAACTCCACCCAGAATGTGCTTCCCTTGCCTTCGGTGCTGGTGAAGCCGATCTTTCCGTCCATGCCTTCCGCAAGACGCTTGGTGATGTTGAGGCCGAGACCGGTTCCGCCCTTTCTGCGGCTCGTCTCGTTATTCGCCTGTGAGAACGGATCGAAGATCTTGTCCTGGAAGTCCGCCGGAATTCCGCTTCCGTGGTCGATTATCTCGATGCGGACAGACCCGTCGTTGCGCGACGCGCGTATCTCGACGGTTCCGTTCTCATGGGAATACTTGGCCGCGTTCGAAAGCAGGTTCGCCATGACCTGCTGAAGGCGTTCCTCGTCGCAGGCCATCAGCAGCGGGGTCGGCGGAGCATACGCGCGCAATGTCACGTGCCGATCCTGCGCGTAGCTCTGGTTCATGTCCACGGCCTTGCCGATTGCCGCGGTTGCGTCGATGGCGTCGATGTTGAACGTGGTCTTGTTGGCCTGCAGCTTCTCGAAGTCGAGGATGTCGTTGACCAGCAGGATCAGGCGCCCGGTGTTTTTCAGCGCCATTTCCACCATCCTCTTCACCTTCTCCGGCTCGTTGGTGCTCAGCATTCTGTCGAGTAGCACCAGCGAGCCCCGGATGGAGGTGAGCGGGGTGCGTAGCTCGTGGCTGACGGTGGCGATGAACTCGGCGCGCAGGCGTTCGATCTCGCGGCGTTCGGAGATATCGCGAATGACAGCGCCGAATTTCTTCACGCCGTGGAAATCCAGTTCCTGCAGCCCGACTTCGACTGGCACCAGCGCGCCGGAGCGGGTGCGCACTTCCATCTCGACCAGCGCATCGGTGGTGTTGTCGGAGGTGTTCTTGAGCGCGGTTTCAAACAGGCAGCCCGGGCCCTTGCACGCGCCTTCGGGCAACAGCATGTCGATCCTGCGGTCGAGAACGTCTTTCTCGGCGTAGCCGAATATGCGCTCGCAAGCGGGATTGAAGGATTCGATGGTGCCGTCTTCCCTGAGCAGCAGAAGCCCGTCCATCACATTTTCGACAATCGTCCTTGCCCGTTCCTGGCTGGCATACAGGGCACGGGAGCGGTGTTCGAGCGCCCGCGCCAGCGCGCCCACCTCGTCTTCGCGGTCGAGGGGGAGGCGGGGGATCAGTTCGCCGATCTGCGAGGTAGCGACCAGTCGCGCGAGCCTGTTCAACGGGTCCATGAACCTGCTGGCCGCGATACTGGAGAGGAAGGCGAAAAAGGCCGTCGTCATGACGCACATGAAAATGACGTGGTCCCGAATGTCGATGGCTTCGGCATAGAGTTCGTCGGAGTCCACCTCCAGAATGAAGCCCATATTGGTCCCGTGATATTCCTGCTCGCTCGCATCGCGGCGGAAATAGGCGGTTACTCCATCCATCTCCAGGATGCCTGTGCGAACCGACAAGCTCAGCACCTTCTTCACGATGGGGGGCGGAGGCAGGTTCGTCTCGTTGCGCAGCACCAGTTTCAAGTCATCGGGTTTCGAGAAGGGGCGGTGCACCATGTAGTCGCCGGCGCTGTTCAGCGCGATAACGCTATTTTCCGGCGCCAGGTTTGTGAAGGCAATTTTCATCAGTTGCTCGTAATCGATATTGATCACGAGCAGGGCGAATACCTCTCCGTCAGTATCTGCAACCGGCAGTATGGCCCGGATCATCGGCGTCTTGTCTTTCATAACCTTTCCGAGTTCCCGGCTGTGGCTGGCCTCGGAGAATGTGACAATGCCGAGAGGCGCGGACAGGCCTTTCCTGAAGTAGGCCTCATTGCCCTTCTGCTGCAGTTTGTTGAGGCTGGCGTGCCGGATGCCGAAACGATCGCTCCGGTTGACGCGCACGAGTTCCATCCCCTCATCATTCGCCATGATCAGGCTGAACTGGGAATATTCCCGATGGCCGCGCATGATGGCGGCTAGGACGCTTTCCAGCCGTTCGCGCCAGAGTTCTATGGTGTTTCCGCCGCTCAGATCGATGCCGCCGTTTTTCAGGGCGCGGCCCAGTCCCATGACTGGCTGTGTTTCGGCCACGGTGTGCAGATCTCTTGCGATGTCGGAATAGGACCGGTTGAAGCGGGCGGCGACAAGCTCGGTCTTGGCCGCAATCCTGTCGATGGCCTGACGGCGCGTCGTTTCGCGGACATGCAGATAGGTCTGCGCCCCCAGGATGGAAGTGCTCACGACAACGCATATGAAGACCAGGAGGATGATCCTGTTCTTCATGGATGTGGGATAAAATTTTTGTCGCCCATACATCATCGTGTTCACCCGAAAACTGCTTTCGGCCGAGTAGACGTGTGTCATATTAAGCAACGATGAATTCAAATGTATACTTAGATGTAAAATCGACGAAAAAACGGTTTGTATAGTTGTACTACTATACGGGAAAACATCTAAACGCGGAGTGTTGTACTATTGCTTCTGTTGGCTCTTGCCTGAATGGGTATGCGTTTCGGTTGGGGGGGGGGCGGAGCCGGGAGACGCCCGCGGCCATTCGCGGGCCTTGCTGCGCTGTGCAGGGCGCGCGAGCCGGTTTTGGACGTGGCGTCTGTGCCGCTCTGTCGCGGGGGAAGTTTCCGCCTGTGGGTTGAGGCCGGCGTCGGCTTCGACTAGATAAGCGGTGCTGGCGACGTCACAGGGCGTCCGTCGGCCAATGGAGACTGGATGTCAGAGCTTGTGCGATAGGGCTCTCCGGATTTTGGAGAGCCGCGTGAACTGAGAGCCGCCGGGTGCGTTTGCGCCCGGAGCGTTTCTTCACGTCTGTTGCACGAGACTTCCATGAATATCTCACGAAATGAACAACGTGCGTTGCACGTTCTGGCTCTTGGCGGCCGGATCCTGCACGAGCGCGGCGATGGCCCCAAGATTACGCGCGTGACATGCGTTACGCGCGAGGGGCTGATCCTTGCCGACTTCAACCTGAACATCTTCCACCGGTTGCGAACCAAGAGGCTGATCGAATCCCGTTCGGGCAATCCGTACCGGATCTCGAAACGCGGGCGGATTTCCGTGCGCGCGCAATACGACAATCAGGGAGCATGACATGTTGATCCGCAATGAAACCAAAGCTGACATCCCCGCAATCGGCGATGTCATTCGCCAGGCCATGAGCGTACTTGCAATCGCCACCGGAACGGAGGCGGCCATCGTGGAAAGGCTGCGCGCGGCGGGGGCGCTGACCCTCTCGCTCGTCGCGGAAAAAGACGGCGAGGTGGTCGGCCATCTGGCCGTCTCGCCGGGCTTTGCGGGCGAGCAGGAAGGCTGGGGGCTGATCGGCCCGGTCGGCGTCGTGCCGCCGCTGCACGGTCTGGGGATCGGTTCGGCCCTCATGCGCGAGGCGATCCTCCGCTTGAAGCCGACGCATCGGGGTGCGGCGCTGGTCGGACACCCGGACTACTACCCCCGCTTCGGCTTCCGCACCTTCCCCGGCCTCTACGTGCCCGGCTGCCCCCCGGAGGTGGTCATGGCCTTGCCTTTCGACGGGAGCGAGCCGGAAGGCGAACTGATCCATCACCCGGCGTTTGGTCTGGATCAGCACGGGTAGGAAAAAGGCCGGGCCGCGCTCGTGATGGGGGCGGCCCGGTTTTTCGGTGATGTAGATGATACGGGCTGGATCCGACCGGATATCTCGGTCGGCAATCTCATCATGATCGGGGGGACTTATCGTCGGCCTGTCGGTCGGCTGGCAGAAGTTCGATTCGACGCTGGAGGATCACGCGCGGCGGCTGGTCGCTCTGGAGACGGCGGAGAGGGAGCGGCAGGTGGACTGCGTGAGCCAGGTTCAGCTGCTTGCGGGGCTGTGGCCGGATCTGAAATATCTGCGCGCGGCGGTGGAGCGGGAGCGGCAGATTCATTGAGCTATAGCCACTTTGCGCCCTCTTTTGGCGCAATGCGCGCAGTGCGCGTCTAATACAACTTGACCCTGTCTTTGAGAATTTCAAGCGCTTGATCAGTCTTGGCTCGCGCCACCCGCGAGAGAGTATTGTCTGCGCAGTTCATGTCTGCACCCTGCAATTCTCCAATCAGCCAAGGCGATCTCTCAAAAAAGGCCTGATCGCGGTGGCGTAGCGCCGACCTAATCGACAGCAACCCAAACGGCGGATCCGGGATCGGCACGCCGCTCCGCGACGTCAGCGCTTCACCGGGCCAAAACTTGCCAAACATCACTCCGCAAGCCGTGTAATCGTCCTTTAGCGGCCAATGCAACGAAGACATCAGCCGGTTCCATTCCGCGGCCTCGCCGATCGGCCCGATCATGGCGATGTTGCGGCAATAGAGCAGCTTTGCTCGCGCCGTGAATTTTCGCCGTTGTGCCACAAAACCCTCGACGCACCGCAACACGGCAAGGAAAAGGCGCAGAAAGTCGAGTGAGTAGACGTCTTCACTTATCCGGAATACGTCGGTGACTGTTCCGCCGCGAAAAAGAGAATCGCGCAGGAACGGGCAATGATCCTGCGCGATCTTTTCAAGATAGGCTTGGTAGGACGCCTGTTCAGTACGGGTAAATTCGCTGCGAGCAAAGCCCGGTCGATCGATTTTCCCGATATCGGTCACGCGCTAGCCGTCCTTTTTCTTTCCCTTGTCGTCTTTCTTGCTCTTGTCGCCCTTGTCTTTTCCGTTACCCGGCGTGCCGCCCTCTTTACGTTTCAACCGGTCGCCGCTCATATCGTCGGGCTGCAGTGGGCCACAGTCCCACGACGCATAGACACGACCGGTTTTGCGGTACTCATCAAACAGTGCACGGTCGGTGATACCCTGTTTGTCCTTAAACCAGATTTCGGGAACGGGGCCGAATTCGGCCTCGTAATCGGCGATCCAGGGAATCTGCCCACGTCCGGGATATTCGACATGTCCGATGTGTTGCCCGCAAGCGCTTATGCAAAAGCTTTCGAACTCAGGCTGGCGTTGGAATTCATGCCACTCTTCGTCGATAAACCCGGACCACATTTCCAGCGAGCGCTGGGTCTTGACTGCAAGGGCGAAGAATTTCGACAACTCGGTTCTAGCCGCGGTATTTGGATTATACTCAGCTGACATTTTCTTTCTCCCAGTTCGAGTTGTCTTGCGGATCGACGGTGTAATAGCGCGGTGCCACCATAACCAATTGGGTTAGTTTGGGATGGCTGACCGAGATTGCCCCCAGATGCCAATGGTTGTGGGTGGCAAGATGCTCCCACAGGATCCCATAAGTCGGGAACCGGCAGCCCGAAGGAGTCGACACATTCCATTGCCCTTCTTCGAATGCATCAAGCGCCCGGATCGTTTCGTATTGCTCATTGGCGAATTCACCTTCGATTGCAGCCCGGTCACGCATCATTTCGCGATCAGAATCTGTGATGGCGCGCCCACCCTTGAACGCCTCGCGTTCACCGCGGCGCAATTTCGGTTCAGTCCGATTGAAAACCCGGTTGACTGACCAATCCTGCAACGCCGACAGATGCCGCATCGTCCAAGCCATTGAGCCGCCAACAGGGGGTTCCCAAAAGAATTCGTCGTCGCTCAACACTTTGGCGGCGTTCAACAACATGGTTCCGCTGTGATCCAGTTGACGCCGGATGATTTCTTTTGCTCGGGACATCGTGAACTCCCTTTTCCATTCTCCTGCCTAATCTATTTGATCATAAAAATTGAAATATGTATATATTATACTAAGTAATAATATGGTAATGCCTTGTGGTGTCCGTAGAAAATATGGCGGCTCGTAGCATGAGACGCTACGTAATATGTTGTGGAATAATTGTTATATACATCTCTCATCGTTCGACACTTTAGGTGCTTGAGGCGGTCATTAAATGGTTGCTAGAGGGCGCTAGGCTCGGGATAGGTTCCTAGGCAGAGTGGCTGCTTTGTTGGTTCGCCAGCAAAATTCGACAGTCCGCAGGCGGCCCAAGTTCGGTCACACAACCAGACCGCAACGAGTGACGGTTTTTCCCGAAATCCCGTGAGACCAAAAAGGGGCTCGCACGTGCGGCGTGAGACCGCCTCGCGTTCTCATTTCGTTCGCATCGAATTTCGGCTAAGTCATTGAAAATATTGGTGCCGGCAGCAGGATTCGAACCCGCGACCCCCTGATTACAAATCAGGTGCTCTACCAACTGAGCTATACCGGCGCTTGCGAACGCGCGAAGGAATTTCGGGGCAGATCCCGCCTTCGGTTCGGCAATTTCCGCTCCCATAGCACAAGGTGCGCGGCGTTGCATCCCGGGAAATCACCTTTAGCCACAGGCAAAGCCATCCGGTTTCCTCGAAAATGCGCCATCGTTCGCGGTCACCCTGGGCAAGTGCAAAGCGGGGTGGCCGCAATTGGTGTCGTCGGTTGTAGGTTTTGCAGGTCGCCCGGCTTTCGCCGTTTTGTTTGCGCACGGTTTCTTCTTGTGCAGTTGCAGGTGTTAAACTTGATAGGCCCTGCGGGAGGCTGCGGTCGGCGATTGTCGAGCGCGGGCGCGGGGCGAGGCACAGGAGGACGTGTCATGAAACCGTCGAACGGGACGTTTCTGTCCGCAAAGTCGATGCTGGGCGCGGCGCTCTGTCTGCTGGCGCTGATGTGGCTGGGTGCGGAGACGGCGGCGGCCATGCCGCTTCAGGCCGGTCACCAGATGAAGCGCGCAGGCGCTGCGGTGGCCGGTGAGGCGGTCGCGGCCGAGCCGGTTCATTATCGAAATCGCCGCTACCGGTCTTATCGGTACTACCGGCCCTACCGGCCGGGCCTTTCAGTGTGGTTCCGCTCCGGCCCGTTTGTCGGGCCCTATGTGGGCGTGCCGTACCGAAGTTATGGCTATCATCCCGGCTATTACTATCGCCGCGGACCGGTCGCCTCGCCGCGCTATTACCGGCCGCGGGCCTATGGTCGTCCGGTGCCCGGTACGCGTGAGTGGTACGCCTATTGCGCCTCGAAATACCGGAGCTTCAATCCGCGCACGGGGCTCTATCTCGCCTATTCGGGCAAGTACCGGCGCTGCCGCTAGGAGCGGGGCCTAGAGCCCCAGCTTCTTGCGCGCCACATAAAGAGAGAGCACGGCGGCGTTGGAGACGTTGAGCGAGCGGATCTTGCCGGGCATGTCGAGCCGGGCGAGCGTGTCGCAGGCTTCGCGCACGCCCTGACGCACGCCCTTGCCTTCCGCTCCCAGAACCAGAATCAGCCGCTGGCCGAGATCGGTTTCTTCCAGTGGGGCCGGGCCGTCGCTGTCCAGCGCCACGCGGGTGAAGCCCGCTTCGCCCGCCTCGGCGAGAAAGCGCGCCATATTCTGCACCTTAAGGTGGCGCACCATATCCAGCGCGCCCGAGGCCGATTTGGCGAGCACCGCGCCTTCTTCCGGCGAATGGCGATGGGTCGTCACCACCGCATCGGCGGCCAGCGCCACGGAGGAGCGAAGGATCGCGCCCACATTATGCGGATCGGTCACCTGATCGAGCGCAAGGACAAGGCGTGCATCGCCCAACGACTTCAGGTCATAGGCGGGCAGGGGATCGACCTGCAGCAGTACGCCCTGATGCACCGCATCGCGCGGCACCTGGCGGGCGATGGAGCGCGGATCGACCAGATCGACCGGCACATCCACCTTGACGCCGCGCTCTTCCAGCCGCTGAAGCGCATTGCGGGTTGCGACGAGGCGATGGCGCTTGCGGTCGGGATTCGAAAAGGCGGCCTCGACCGTGTGCAGCCCATACAGGAGAAGCGGCGCATCGGGGTCGTGATCGGCGCGCCGCTGGCTGCCGTATTTCTTCGCACCGTATTTCTGGGCGCCGGGCTTGCCATAGGCGCGGCCTTTCCCACCCGGGCGGGGCGAACGGGTGCTGGGGCGGCGGGGTTTGCCGCTGGGCGGCTCCGGAGGTGTGCTCATGACGTTACCTCTATCGACGCGCCGCGCGCCGCGCAAGCGGGCTTCGCGGGCCCATCCTGCGGGGTTGCTTTGCGGCCTGCATTGCGGGTCGTTCCGGCGGAGGTCGGGCGAAGGGGTGGCAGGCGGGCGGCAGATACCGCTTCGCATGCTCGGGCGGCAAGGTGCGGAGTGTCCGGGAAAAATAGACGCATCGGCACGTTTTTCACGGAGTTCCGGCTGGGGACAAATTTTCAAATACCGCAGAAAACCGAAGGATTTGACCCGTGTGAGCGTAGTGTTTCCACACCTGTTTCAATCGGACTTGAAATTCTTCCCGAATAGGCCGTTGACACTGAAGGGCGACATCGCCATAAAACGCGCCACGGGATTCACCGCCCCACCGGTTCCCGCCAGCGTTTGTCTTGTACGGGCGCTGAACGGGAAAGAGCGGGGCGGGGTGTTTCTGTTTGGCGATCCTGTAGGCTTTCAGGCTACCGGTTGCGATAAACGGAGGAGTGCCCGAGTGGTTAAAGGGGACGGACTGTAAATCCGTTGGCTTTGCCTACGTTGGTTCGAATCCAACCTCCTCCACCATCGCACCTCAAGCCTACGAGCGCGGGTGTAGCTCAATGGTAGAGCAACAGCCTTCCAAGCTGATGACGAGGGTTCGATTCCCTTCACCCGCTCCAACCTTCGAGCAAAACCTCTGCAAGTCGCCGGACGACCTCTATATATGGTCACGCCATATATATGGGCCTCCCGAACGGGAGGGGCGGTCCCGGGGTTCTGATCCATCGCCGGCTGGCGCGGTGACGCGGCCTCCGGCCGTGCCTGGAATGGGAAATCCGCGGGCTTGCTCCGCGAGCAAACGAGCAGAGAGCGACGTCGATGGCTAAGGAAAAATTTGAGCGCAATAAGCCGCACGTCAACATTGGTACGATTGGCCACGTTGACCACGGCAAGACGACCCTTACCGCAGCGATCACCATGACGCTGGCGGAGCAGGGTGGCGGCGTTGCGAAGGCTTATGACGAAATCGACGCTGCGCCGGAAGAAAAGGCGCGCGGCATCACGATTTCGACGGCGCACGTCGAGTATGAGACGGCGAACCGTCACTACGCCCACGTGGACTGCCCGGGCCACGCCGACTACGTGAAGAACATGATCACGGGTGCGGCGCAGATGGACGGCGCGATCCTGGTCTGCTCGGCTGCCGATGGCCCGATGCCGCAGACCCGCGAGCACATCCTGCTTGCCCGTCAGGTCGGCGTGCCGGCTCTGGTGGTGTTCATGAACAAGGTCGACCAGGTCGACGATCCGGAGCTTCTCGAGCTTGTCGAGATGGAAATCCGCGATCTTCTGTCGTCCTACGACTTCCCGGGCGACGACATTCCGATCGTCGCCGGTTCGGCTCTTGCGGCCGTTGAGAACCGCGATGCGGAAATCGGTCGCGACAAGGTTCTCGAGCTGATGGCCGCCGTGGATGAGTACATCCCGACGCCGGAGCGTCCGGTCGACCAGCCGTTCCTGATGCCGATCGAAGACGTTTTCTCGATCTCCGGTCGCGGCACCGTCGTGACGGGTCGTGTCGAGCGCGGCATCATCAAGGTCGGCGAAGAAATCGAGATCGTGGGTATCCGGGACACGAAGAAGACGACCTGCACGGGTGTCGAGATGTTCCGCAAGCTGCTCGATCAGGGCGAAGCCGGCGACAACATCGGCGCTCTGCTTCGCGGCGTCGGCCGTGAGGACGTCGAGCGTGGTCAGGTTCTTTGCAAGCCGGGTTCTGTGACCCCGCACACGAAGTTCAAGGCCGAAGCCTACATTCTGACGAAGGAAGAGGGTGGACGTCACACCCCGTTCTTCACGAACTATCGTCCGCAGTTCTACTTCCGCACGACCGACGTGACGGGTGTTGTGGATCTGCCGGAAGGCACCGAGATGGTGATGCCGGGCGACAACGTCGCCGTGACGGTGACGCTGATTGTGCCGATCGCGATGGAAGAAGGCCTGCGCTTCGCTATCCGCGAAGGTGGTCGTACCGTCGGCGCCGGCGTCGTTGCCTCGATCATCGAGTAAGCATTAAGCGGCGCGGCCTCAAGGTCGCGCTTGCAATCCCGGCGACAGGGTCTATAAGGGCCCGCCTGTCGGGATTGCCTGAAGCTGCCGCTCAGGTGAGGCTTCGGGCAATGTAGCCGAACCGGCTGCAAGTGGTGGTCTGCCAGCTCGCGCGCTGCGGTGCACATATTGGCAGATTGGACAGTAGGGGTGTAGCTCAGTTGGTAGAGCAGCGGTCTCCAAAACCGCAGGTCGTGGGTTCGAGTCCCTCCGCCCCTGCCAGTTTCACTCTTGTGGAATCGGTTCGACGGCTATAAGTAATGCGCAGCGAGCTTTGGCGCGCGGATGATTCCGCGCGCCTATATGCCGTTTAAATGGCAGCGTTTCCGCGAATCGCTGGGTGGGCGTTCCATCCGATGCGGCGCAGGAAACGAAAAAGAAGCGGGATCAAGTGACCGGATATCCATCGGGTATCTGTGCCGGGAGGCTGGTCGCACAGGTCTGAAACACGAATAACAGGCGACACCCTGCATCTGATTTCGATGCGGGATGGCGCTGAAGCAGGCCACGGGCGGCCACAGGCGGAATGGCGAAAAACAATCCCTTTACGTTCCTCCAGCAGACGCGTCAGGAGGTTGCGAAGGTTTCCTGGCCGACGCGCAAGGAGACCGTCGTCACCACCGTGATGGTGTTCATCATGGCCGCTGCGGCGTCGATCTTCTTCCTGCTTGCCGATCAGATCATGGCCGCGGGCGTGAAGCTTCTGGTTGGTTTGGGCTGAGCGCTCGAACCGTAAACGATATCAAACGAAGCGGACTGGGGTCTCATGGCCAAGCGTTGGTACATCGTCCACGCCTATTCGAATTTCGAGAAGAAAGTCGCGGAATCGATCCGGGAAAAGGCGCAGTCGACCGGCCTCGACGATCTGTTTGAGGAAATCCTCGTTCCGACCGAAAAGGTCGTGGAGGTTCGTCGCGGTCGCAAGGTTGATGCGGAGCGCAAGTTCTTTCCCGGCTATGTGCTCGTAAAGATGGAGATGACGGACGACGCCTATCATCTCATCAAGAACACGCCGCGGGTTACCGGGTTTCTTGGAACCGACAATCGGCCGATGCCGATTTCCGAGGCCGAAGCGCAGCGCATCCTGCATCAGGTGCAGGAAGGCGTCGATCGGCCGAAACCGTCCGTCTCCTTCGAGGTCGGCGAGCAGGTGCGGGTCTCCGACGGTCCGTTTGCCTCGTTCAATGGTCTTGTCGAGGAGGTCGACGACGAACGCGCCCGTCTGAAGGTCGCTGTTTCCATTTTCGGTCGGGCTACCCCGGTCGAACTCGAATACGCACAGGTCGAGAAGCTCTGATTTCAGGCTTCAATATCTGTTCGTAGGTGGAAGGTTTCTTGAGGGCGCTCGCCAGCGCAAGCAACCAGACCACCGCCTCTCTGGTGCCGGATAGGCCGGCCAACATGTCTAGGAGAGCCAAATGGCGAAGAAAATTCAAGGTACCCTGAAGCTTCAGGTGCCTGCGGGGTCGGCAACGCCGTCTCCCCCGATCGGTCCTGCGCTGGGTCAGCGCGGTCTGAACATCATGGAATTCTGCAAGGCGTTCAACGCGCAGACGCAGGACATGGAAAAGGGCGCTCCGTGCCCGACCGTGATCACGTTCTTCACGGACAAGTCCTTCACGTTCGAAGTGAAGACGCCGCCGGTTTCCTTCTTTCTGAAGAAGGCCGCCAAGCTGCCGAAGGGGTCGCAGACTCCGGGCCGCGGCACGGTCGGTTCCGTCACCCGCGACCAGGTTCGTGAGATTGCCGAAGGCAAGATGAAGGACCTGAACGCCGTCGATATCGACGCCGCCATGCGGATGGTCGAAGGTTCTGCCCGTTCGATGGGCCTCGAGGTTGCGGAGTAAGACCATGGCGAAGATCGGAAAGCGTGTAGCCGCCAGCCGTGATGGCATCGACCGCGACAAGCTCTACGGCCTCGACGAGGCTCTGAAGCTCCTCAAGGAGCGGGCCACCGCGAAGTTCGACGAGACCGTCGAAATCGCCCTGAACCTGGGTGTCGACCCGCGTCACGCCGACCAGATGGTCCGTGGTGTGTGCGTCCTGCCGAACGGCACGGGCAAGTCCGTCCGCGTGGCCGTGTTCGCACGCGGCGACAAGGCGGAAGAGGCCAAGGCCGCCGGTGCCGACCTCGTCGGTGCGGAAGAGCTGGTCGAGCAGGTCCAGTCCGGCACGATCGATTTCGATCGTTGCATCGCGACCCCGGACATGATGCCGCTCGTCGGTCGCCTCGGTAAGGTCCTCGGCCCGCGCGGCCTGATGCCGAACCCGAAGGTCGGCACGGTGACCCCGGACGTGAAGGCTGCCGTCAACGACGCCAAGGGCGGTGCCGTCCAGTTCCGCGTCGAGAAGGCGGGCATCATCCACGCCGGTATCGGCAAGGTGTCCTTCGACGAAGCCAAGCTGGTGGAGAACGTCAAGGCCTTCACCGATGCGGTGATCAAGGCCAAGCCGTCGGGCGCGAAGGGTAACTACCTGAAGCGCGTGGCGCTGACCTCGACCATGGGCCCGGGCATCAAGGTCGAGCTTTCGAGCGTCACCGGCGCCTGATTGACGATTGATATGGCGGTGCATTTTGCGCCGCTGCTGAATTCCACCCCGTGAGGGTGGCGAGAATTCCCGCCGGGTTCGCCCGGCGGGATCCGGCTATCGGGAGGTCTTCGGGCCTTCGGGTTTGCCGGTCCTGTCCGAGACTGCAGGTATCGGGCTCCTCGGAGCCGGGTTTAAGCCAGATGGGCCTGCATAGACGGGTTAGAACCGATTTCGACCGTTCGCGGTCCCCGGTTCGAACCGTAGGCCTTGCCGCGCCCCTGAAAGGCGTGCGTGAGGGGGCAGGAACCCTGAGCGTCGTTTCGATGGGGCTATTCATCGGAGCGGCAAAGCCAACCGGCGGACGGCACGCTGTCGTTCGCCAAGTGGAGAAGGCAAGTGGATAGAGCGGAAAAGCGCGAAGCCGTATCGGCGCTCAACACCGTGTTTTCGGACGCGGGCGTTGTCGTCGTGGCCCACTATGCGGGTCTCTCGGTCGCGGACATGACTTCGCTGCGTGCGAAGGTTCGTGAAGCCGGCGGGTCCGTCAAGGTCGCGAAGAACCGTCTTGCAAAGCTTGCCCTTCAAGGCACGGAAGTCGAGCACATCAATGGCCTGTTCCAGGGTCCGACCGTCATTGCCTATTCGGCAGACCCGGTCGCGGCCCCGAAGGCAGTGATGGATTTCGTCAAGGGCAACGAGAAGCTCGTTGTCCTGGGTGGCGCGCTCGGCTCCACCAACCTCGATGCGGAAGGTGTCAAGGCTCTGGCCTCGATGCCGTCGCTCGATGAACTGCGCGCGAAGCTTGTCGGCATGATCAGCACGCCGGCGACGCGCATCGCGCAGGTTCTCAGCGCACCCGCCGGGCAGGTTGCCCGCGTCATTGGGGCGTACGCCAAGAAGGACGAAGCCGCGTAAGGCACGCGACTGCTGCAAACACACTGAAACCAATACGGTTCGAATACGAAGGTGAATTGAAATGGCTGATCTCGAGAAGATCGTTGAAGAGCTGTCCACCCTGACTGTCATGGAAGCCGCCGAGCTTTCCAAGATGCTCGAAGAGAAGTGGGGCGTTTCCGCCGCTGCTCCGGTGGCCGTTGCCGCCGCTGCCGCCGGTGGCGAAGCTGCCGCTGCCGAAGAGAAGACCGAGTTCGACGTTGTCCTGGCTTCCGCCGGCGACAAGAAGATCAACGTCATCAAGGAAGTCCGTGCCATCACCGGTCTTGGCCTGAAGGAAGCCAAGGACCTGGTCGAGGGCGCGCCGAAGACCGTCAAGGAAGGCGCTTCGAAGGACGAAGCCGAAGAGCTGAAGAAGAAGCTCGAAGAAGCCGGCGCGACCGTCGAGCTGAAGTAAGGTCGTCCTTACGAGAATCCGTGGTCCCGGGTACGCCCGGGACCGCTACTCAGGATGCCGCTGATGAGTTGCCGACCTGTCGAAATCAAGGGTCGGGCGTGCGGTATCCGCCAGTCGAGTTCAGGCCCCGGCGGGATCTTCCCGTTACCGGGGCGAACGTCCCAGTAGGGACGGCTACCCAGATCGCGGCTCGTTACTTGGATTATATGTCCAGCGTGCCGTCGGGCCAAGTGAAGTGCCGGCGATCCGGCTAGCCGTCAACAGGATCACGGTGTCTGTGGAAACCGTCCGCAGGCCCGGGGATCGAGAAACTTAAAGCAAGAGCACTCCCGGCGCGCGAGGGTGCTTGAGGCGATACGAGGAGCGACAATGGCGCAGACGTTCAACGGTCGCAAGCGAGTCCGCAAGTTCTTCGGTGACATCCGCGACGTCGCGGAAATGCCGAATCTGATCGAGGTTCAGAAAGCCTCCTACGATCAGTTTCTGCAGGTCGAGGAACCGGAAGGCGGCCGCACGGTCGACGGCCTTGAGGCCGTTTTCAAGTCGGTTTTCCCGATCTCCGATTTCAGTGGCACGTCGCTGCTCGAGTTCGTTCGCTACGAATTCGAGCCGCCGAAGTATGACGTGGACGAATGCCGCCAGCGCGGCATGACCTTCTCCGCACCGCTCAAGGTGACCCTTCGCCTCATCGTGTTCGATATCGATGAGGAAACCGATGCCAAGTCGGTGAAGGACATCAAGGAGCAGGACGTCTATATGGGCGACATGCCCTTCATGACGGAGAACGGCACCTTCATCATCAACGGCACCGAGCGCGTCATCGTTTCCCAGATGCACCGTTCGCCGGGCGTGTTCTTCGACCACGACAAGGGCAAGACCCATTCTTCGGGCAAGCTTCTCTTCGCGGCGCGCGTCATTCCCTATCGCGGTTCCTGGCTCGACATCGAGTTCGATGCCAAGGACATCGTCTATGCGCGTATCGACCGTCGTCGCAAGATCCCGGTGACCTCGCTGCTGATGGCGCTGGGGCTCGATCCTTCCGAGATCCTGAGCACCTTCTACGACTCGTTCACCTACGAGCAGGGCAAGGATGGCTGGCGCAAGCCGTTCAATCCGACCGGCATGCGCGGCATGAAAACCGCCGAGGACCTGATCGACGCCGATAGCGGCGAAGTCATTCTCGAGGCCGGCAAGAAGATGACGGCCCGCCATGCCAAGCAGCTGGTTGAGAAGGGCGTCAAGTCGATCAAGGTCGCGCCGGAAGAGCTCTATGGCGAGTTCCTGGCCGAGGACATGGTCAACCTGCAGACCGGCGAGATCTATGCCGAGGCAGGCGACGAGATCAACGAGAAGGTCCTCGAGGCGCTGATCGAGCAGGGCTACGGGGAAATCCCGGTGCTCGCGATCGATCACGTGACCACGGGCGCCTACATGCGCAACACGCTGTCGATCGATAAGAACGAAGCGCGTGAAGATGCGCTGTTCGACATCTATCGCGTGATGCGTCCGGGCGAGCCGCCCACCATCGACACCGCGGAAGCGATGTTCCAGTCGCTGTTCTTCGACAGCGAGCGCTACGACCTTTCCGCCGTCGGCCGCGTGAAGATGAACATGCGCCTCGATCTCGATGTGGAAGACACCGTGCGCGTGCTGCGCAAGGAAGACATCATCGAGGTCATCCGCACGCTTCTCGGCCTGCGTGACGGTCGCGGCGAGATCGACGACATCGACAACCTCGGCAATCGTCGCGTCCGGTCTGTCGGCGAGCTGATGGAGAACCAGTACCGCATCGGTCTGCTGCGCATGGAGCGCGCGATCAAGGAGCGCATGTCGTCGGTGGAAATCGACACCGTCATGCCGCAGGACCTGATCAACGCCAAGCCTGCCGCCGCAGCCGTTCGCGAGTTCTTCGGTTCCTCGCAGCTCTCGCAGTTCATGGATCAGACCAACCCGCTTTCGGAAGTCACCCACAAGCGTCGTCTCTCGGCGCTTGGCCCGGGCGGTCTGACCCGCGAGCGCGCCGGCTTCGAAGTCCGCGACGTGCATCCGACGCACTATGGCCGTATCTGCCCGATCGAGACGCCGGAAGGCCCGAACATCGGTCTGATCAACTCGCTGGCCACGTTCGCGCGCGTCAACAAGTACGGCTTCATCGAGAGCCCCTATCGCCGGGTGCAGGACGGTCATGCGACCAACGATGTCCAGTATCTGTCGGCGATGGAAGAGTCCAAGTATTACGTCGCGCAGTCCGACGTTGAGACCGACGAGAACGGTCGCTTCGTGGAAGAGCTGATCCTGTGCCGTCACGCCGGTGACGTGATGCTGGTTCCGGCCGATCGCGTGAACTTCATGGACGTGTCGGCCAAGCAGCTCGTATCGGTCGCGGCATCGCTCATTCCGTTCCTGGAAAACGATGACGCCAACCGCGCGCTGATGGGCTCGAACATGATGCGTCAGGCCGTGCCGCTGGTGCGCGCCGAGGCTCCGTTCGTCGGCACGGGCATGGAAGCGGTCGTGGCCCGAGATTCCGGCGCGGCAATCGCGGCGCGTCGGGCGGGTGTGGTCGATCAGGTCGATGCGACCCGTATCGTTATCCGCGCGACCCAGGATCTCGACCCCTCCAAGTCGGGCGTCGACATCTACCGGCTGATGAAGTTCCAGCGTTCCAACCAGAACACCTGCATCAACCAGCGTCCGCTGGTGCGCGTGGGCGACGTCATCAACAAGGGTGACATCATCGCCGACGGCCCGTCGACGGATCTGGGCGATCTGGCTCTGGGCCGTAACGTGCTCGTCGCGTTCATGCCCTGGAACGGCTACAACTTCGAAGACTCCATCCTGCTGTCGGAGCGCATCGTGCGTGACGACGTGTTCACCTCCATCCACCTTGAGGAATTCGAGGTGATGGCGCGTGACACGAAGCTCGGGCCTGAGGAAATCACGCGCGACATTCCGAACGTCTCGGAAGAAGCGCTGAAGAACCTCGACGAAGCCGGCATCGTCTATATCGGTGCCGAGGTGAACCCGTCCGACATTCTCGTGGGTAAGATCACGCCGAAGGGCGAAAGCCCGATGACGCCGGAAGAAAAGCTTCTGCGCGCCATCTTCGGCGAAAAGGCCTCCGATGTCCGTGACACCTCGCTGCGTCTGCCGCCGGGTGTCACCGGTACGGTCGTGGAAGTGCGCGTCTTCAATCGCCACGGCGTTGAGAAGGACGAGCGCGCCATGGCGATCGAACGCGAGGAGATCGAACGCCTCGCTAAGGACCGCGATGACGAGCAGGCGATCCTCGACCGCAACGTCTACGGCCGTCTGGCCGAGATGCTGATCGGCAAGAATGCCTCCGGCGGACCGAAGAGCTTCCGCGGCGAAGGTCCGATCACGGGCGACGTGCTGAACGAGTATCCGCGTTCTCAGTGGTGGCAGTTCGCCATCGACGACGAGAAGCTGATGGGCGAGATCGAAGCCCTTCGCGGTCAGTACGACGAGAGCCGCAAGCGCCTTGAGCAGCGCTTCATCGACAAGGTGGAGAAGCTGCAGCGCGGTGACGAACTGCCGCCGGGCGTCATGAAAATGGTCAAGGTCTTCGTTGCCGTGAAGCGCAAGCTTCAGCCGGGCGACAAGATGGCCGGCCGTCACGGCAACAAGGGCGTGGTCTCCAAGATCAACCCGCTCGAAGACATGCCGTATCTCGATGACGGCACCGCGGTCGATATCGTTCTGAACCCGCTGGGCGTGCCCTCGCGCATGAACGTCGGTCAGATCCTTGAGACGCACCTCGGCTGGGCTTGCGCCGGTATGGGCAAGCGCATCGGCGAGCTATACGAGGAGTACCGCAAGTCGGGTGAGATGGATGCGCTCAAGGGCAAGGTCGTCGAGATCTACGGCGACAACCTGAAGGGTGACCCGGTCAAGGAATACGACGACGAGTCTGTCGTGCGCCTGGCCGAGCAGCTTCGCACGGGTGTTTCCATCGCGACGCCGGTCTTTGACGGCGCGGTGGAGCCGGACATCGTGGATATGCTGGAGATCGCCGGTCTCGACGGTTCGGGTCAGTCGCGGCTTTACGACGGGCGTACCGGTGAGCAGTTCGACCGGACGGTCACGGTGGGCTACATCTACATGCTGAAGCTGCACCACCTCGTGGACGACAAGATCCACGCCCGTTCGATCGGTCCGTACTCGCTCGTGACCCAGCAGCCGCTGGGTGGCAAGGCGCAGTTCGGCGGTCAGCGTTTCGGTGAAATGGAAGTGTGGGCGCTCGAAGCTTACGGCGCGGCCTACACGCTCCAGGAAATGCTGACGGTGAAGTCGGACGACGTGGCGGGCCGTACGAAGGTATATGAGTCCATCGTTCGCGGCGACGACACGTTCGAAGCCGGTATTCCGGAAAGCTTCAACGTGCTCGTCAAGGAAATGCGCTCGCTCGGCCTCAATGTCGAATTGAAGGACAGCAAGCTGCAGCTTCCCACAGGCGAAGACGAAGAACAGGCGGACGCGGCGGAATGATCCGCCGCGCTTCCAGGGCGGAACGTCATAGTTTCGCCCGTAACGTCAGGCCCGCTGTCCAGCGACCGACCGCGAGCAAATCCTGTTTGAGTGCCGGGACGGCAGATGCGCGAAGCGGCGCGCCATCCCGCCCGAGCATTGAAGGAGATAACCTATGAATCAAGAGGTCATGAACCTGTTCAATCAGCAGGCTCAGCCGGCGACGTTCGACCAGATCCGGATTACGATCGCCAGCCCCGAGAAGATTCATTCCTGGTCCTTTGGCGAGATCAAGAAGCCGGAGACGATCAACTATCGTACGTTCAAGCCGGAGCGCGACGGCCTGTTCTGTGCGCGGATCTTCGGCCCGATCAAGGACTACGAGTGCTTGTGCGGCAAGTACAAGCGGATGAAGTACAAGGGCGTCATCTGCGAAAAGTGCGGTGTCGAGGTCACGCTGAGCCGCGTGCGCCGCGAGCGCATGGGCCACATCGAGTTGGCCGCGCCGGTTGCGCATATCTGGTTCCTGAAGTCGCTGCCGAGCCGTATCGGCCTGCTTCTCGACATGACGCTGAAGGATCTTGAGCGCGTTCTCTATTTCGAGAACTACGTCGTTCTGGAGCCCGGCCTGACGCCGCTCAAGCAGAACCAGCTTCTTTCGGAAGAAGAGTTCATCACCGCTCAGGACGAGTATGGCGATGACAGCTTCACCGCCATGATCGGCGCGGAAGCGATCCGCGAGATGCTGATGTCGCTCGACCTGGAGAAGGAGAGCGAGCGGCTGCGCGTGGAAATCGCGGAAGCGACGACCGAGCTGAAGCCGAAGAAGCTTGCCAAGCGTCTGAAGGTCATCGAGGCGTTCATCGAGTCCGGCAACCGTCCGGAGTGGATGATCCTCACCGTGGTGCCGGTCATTCCGCCGGATCTGCGTCCGCTGGTGCCGCTGGATGGCGGCCGTTTCGCGACGTCGGATCTGAATGACCTTTATCGGCGCGTGATCAACCGCAACAACCGTCTGAAGCGGCTTATCGAGCTGCGTGCGCCGGATATCATCATCCGCAACGAAAAGCGCATGCTGCAGGAATCCGTGGATGCGCTGTTCGACAACGGCCGGCGCGGTCGCGTCATCACCGGCGCCAACAAGCGTCCGCTGAAGTCGCTCTCCGACATGCTCAAGGGCAAGCAGGGCCGCTTCCGTCAGAACCTGCTCGGCAAGCGCGTTGACTATTCCGGTCGTTCGGTCATCACCGTGGGCCCGGAACTCAAGCTGCACCAGTGCGGCCTGCCGAAGAAGATGGCGCTTGAGCTGTTCAAGCCGTTCATCTACTCCCGCCTCGACGCCAAGGGCTACTCTTCGACCGTCAAGCAGGCGAAGAAGCTCGTGGAGAAGGAGCGTCCGGAAGTGTGGGATATCCTCGACGAGGTTATCCGCGAGCATCCGATCCTGCTGAACCGCGCTCCGACGCTGCACCGCCTTGGCATTCAGGCTTTCGAGCCGACGCTGATCGAGGGCAAGGCCCTTCAGCTTCATCCGCTCGTCTGCGCCGCCTTCAACGCCGACTTCGACGGCGACCAGATGGCCGTTCACGTGCCGCTGTCGCTGGAAGCGCGGCTGGAAGCGCGCGTGCTGATGATGTCCACGAACAACATCCTGCACCCGGCCAACGGTCAGCCGATCATCGTGCCGTCGCAGGATATCGTTCTGGGTCTCTACTATCTGTCGCTGATGACGGAAGGCGAACCGGGCGAAGGCATGGTCTTCGGCAATCTTGGCGAGCTGCATCATGCGCTGGAGACCAAGTCGGTCACGCTGCACACCAAGATCCGCGGCCGTTTCAAGACGGTGGACGCCGAGGGCAACCCGGTCTCCGCCATCTACGAGACGACGCCGGGCCGTCTTCTCATTGGCGAACTGCTGCCGAAGCACCACGAGGTGCCCTTCGACGTCTGCAACAAGCTGATGACGAAGAAGGACATCTCCAAGATGATCGACACCGTCTACCGCGCCTGCGGTCAGAAGGAGACGGTCATCTTCTGCGACCAGATCATGAAGCTGGGCTTCACCAATGCGTGCAAGGCCGGTATCTCGTTCGGCAAGGACGACATGGTCATCCCGGACACCAAGCATAACCTGGTGGAAGAGACCTCCGCGCTCGTGACCGAATATGAGCAGCAGTACAATGACGGCCTGATCACCCAGGGCGAAAAGTACAATAAGGTCGTCGACGCCTGGGCGAAGTGCACCGACAAGGTCGCCGACGAGATGATGAAGCGCATCCAGGCGGTCGAATACGACGACGAGAGCGGACGTCAGAAGCCGATGAACTCGGTCTATATGATGTCCCACTCCGGTGCCCGTGGTTCACCGGCCCAGATGAAGCAGCTTGCCGGCATGCGTGGCCTGATGGCCAAGCCGTCGGGCGAGATCATCGAAAGCCCGATCATCTCGAACTTCAAGGAAGGCCTGTCGGTTCTGGAGTACTTCAACTCCACCCACGGTGCCCGTAAGGGTCTCGCCGACACCGCCCTGAAGACCGCGAACTCGGGTTACCTGACCCGTCGTCTCGTCGACGTGGCGCAGGACTGCATCATCCTCGAGCCGGATTGCGGCACCGACAAGGGCATCACTGTCCAGGCGGTTGTCGATGCCGGTCAGGTCATCGCGACGCTCGGCCAGCGGGCGCTCGGCCGCACGACCTGCGACGACATCATCAACCCGGCCACCGGCGAAGTCATCGTCCCGGCCGGCCAGATGATCGAGGAAAAGGAAGTCGAACTGATCGAGGCGGCGAACGTCCAGTCGATCCGCATCCGCTCGGTGCTGACCTGCGAGACGCAGATCGGTTGCTGCGCGGCCTGCTACGGTCGCGACCTTGCCCGTGGCACTCCGGTCAATATCGGCGAAGCGGTCGGCGTCATCGCGGCGCAGTCCATCGGCGAGCCGGGTACCCAGCTCACCATGCGTACGTTCCACATCGGTGGCACGGCGCAGGTGGTCGACAGCTCGTTCATCGAATCCTCGTTCGACGGCACGATCCGTCTGCGCAACCGCAATGTCGCCCGTGACAGCGAGGGCAACCTCGTCGCCATGGCCCGTAACATGTCGATCGTCGTGGTCGATGCGGAAGGGATCGAGCGCGCGGTGCATCGCGTGACCTACGGTTCCAAGATGCATGTGGACGAGGGCGATACCGTCAAGCGCGGCCAGCGTGTCGCCGAGTGGGATCCCTATACCCGCCCGGTGCTCACCGAAGTCGCCGGTACGGTCGGCCTGGAAGACATGATCGACGGCGCCACCGTGACGGAATCCACCGACGAGGCGACCGGCATCACCAAGCGTGTCGTCATCGACTGGCGTTCCTCGCCGCGTACGCAGGATCTCAAGCCCGCCATCGTCATCCGTGACGAGAAGGGCGAGGTCATCAAGCTGCCGCGCGGTGGTGAAGCCCGTTACATGCTGTCGGTCGATACCGTTCTTTCGGTCGACGCCGGCAACAAGGTCGGTTCGGGTGATGTGCTTGCGCGTATTCCGCTGGAAAGCGCCAAGACCAAGGACATCACCGGTGGTCTGCCGCGCGTGGCGGAACTGTTCGAGGCCCGTCGTCCGAAGGATCACGCGATCATCGCGGAGGCCGACGGCACGATCAAGTTCGGCCGCGACTACAAAAACAAGCGCCGCATCATCGTGGAGCCGTTCGACGAGTCCATGGAGCCGATCGAGTATCTCGTCCCGAAGGGCAAGCACTTCCATTTGCAGGAAGGCGACACCATCGAGAAGGGCGAATACATCCTCGACGGCAACCCGGCGCCGCACGACATTCTGGCGATCAAGGGCGTGGAGGCTCTGGCCAACTACCTCGTCAACGAGATCCAGGAAGTCTATCGACTGCAGGGCGTGGGCATCAACGACAAGCACATCGAAGTGATTGTCCGCCAGATGCTGCAGAAGATCGAAATCACCGATGCCGGCGATACCGATCTGATTACCAACGAGCAGGTGGATCGCGTCGATCTCGACGAGATCAACGCCCGCTGCATCGAGGAAGGCAAGAAGCCTGCATCCGGCAACCCGGTTCTGCTCGGCATCACCAAGGCCTCGCTGCAGACGCGTTCCTTCATTTCCGCGGCCTCCTTCCAGGAGACCACCCGCGTTCTCACCGAGGCGTCGGTCAACGGCAAGTCGGATACGCTGGACGGGCTGAAGGAAAACGTCATCGTGGGTCGTCTGATCCCCGCCGGCTCCGGCGGCGCGATCACCCGCGTCCGCAAGGTGGCCACGCATCGCGACGACCTGATCCTCGACGAGCGCAAGAAGCGTTCGGGGGTGGAGATGGCAGACCCGATGCTGTCGGACATGACCCACGTCGGTCCGGCCGAGTAAATCGGCCAACCTATCGAGACTTGAGAAAGGCCGCCTTCGGGCGGCCTTTCTTTCTTCTGGCGAGGGATGGCATGTTCGGGCAAAAGCGGCGCGTGGTCCGCTCGCCGTCCCGATTTGGCCTTTGCGTTGCGCCGGAGGGACGGGCATCATGCCCCCAATCGCAGGAGAGGCGAAATGGAACTCAACAAGCTGAATGGCGACGAGCCGATGGTCTTCGTGATCGTGGGCCGCGTGTGGGAAGAAGAAGAGGGCGGGCCGGACGAGGCCATCACCGTGAACATCGTGCTGTCGGCGGCAGACGATGACAGCGCCGTGCGCCGTGCGCTCGAAGCGCTGGCGGGGGAGGGCTATGCGGAGGCCGAACTCGACCAGATAGGCACGCTCGACGGAGAGCCGGACGATCCGGCATTTGAAGAAGCCTATCAGGATGCGCTCGATGGCAATGTCGCAGTGATCACGTTCCGCGACTGACCGGGCTTTCGGCACGCCGTCTCGTCAATATGAACAATTGGGAATAAAACGCCGAATTGTTCACGCCCAATGAACGATGTGTCCGATCTTACGTGGCTTCTGCTTCCCGGGGGGAACGCTTAGCTTTCGGGCAACACGAACCGCAGGGCCGGTTCGAATGCCGATCCCGATAGCAGGAGCTACACGATGGACATCTTCGACAAGTTCTCGACACAGATCCAACTCGCCGGGCGACTGCTGATCGCCTACATCTTCGTCGTTGCCGGTTGGGGCAAGATCGCCGGTTATGCCGGTACCGCCGCCTACATGGAATCGCAGGGCATTCCCGGTGCGCTGCTTCCGCTTGTGATCGCGACCGAGCTTGGCGGCGGCCTGCTCGTTGCCGTCGGTTTTCAGACCCGGATTGCAGCGTTCCTTCTGGCAGGCTTCTCAATCGTCAGCGCGGTGTTGTTTCACTACAACCCCGCTGACCAGGGGCAGATGATCAGCTTCATGAAGAACCTCGCCATGGCAGGCGGCTTCCTGTTCATCGTGGCCAATGGGCCGGGCGCGTGGTCTCTGGATGCGTTGATCGGCGGGAACCGGCGGTCAGCTGCGGCATAGTCGGCGATCCCGCCCAGGTGGCGGATGATCCCACACAGGATATAGGGGGCTGCGCATCGCGCGGCCCCTTTTTCGATTCCGGAATCAGCAGGTCGCGCTTGCAGAGCGAATCCTGCGCAAATGTCTCCCGACCGCCATTTTCCGGCGGAACGATTCACCATTTATGAAGAATCTCAATGACGGGAACATCAGGCGGTGCAATGTAGCTGCCGCCGCGCCACACGGGCGCGGTAATATCCTTTCGTCGGCGCCTATCCAGCGTTCGCAACATTGCGCTCAGCCGTTGCTTTCGCCCGACTCCTGTCAGGGATCCTGCGCGCCGCAGAAAGGCTGAAGATTTATCGGACAGGGCCTTGACGCGGAGCCAGTGTGTGAGTAGGTTCCGCGCACTCCCAAGGCAGGCGGTAAGCTTATCTTGCATTCGGAGCGACATGCTCTGGACCAAACGGCTTAAACGCTGCCCGGGTTCAAATTAGGCGATAAATCGTCGAGCACACGATCGCGGGGATAGCCTCGTGGTCCTCTGTATTTCGCAGCGCCCTTTTCGCGCCAGTAGTTTGGTGCGAAAGCGGCGCGATTCCGCGCATGCACGGGCATGCAGCAGATGGATAAGGTGAAGCGCTAATATGCCGACCATCAACCAGTTGATCCGCAAGCCGCGGAAGGACCCGCCGAAGCGGAACAAGGTGCCGGCCATGGAGGCCTGCCCGCAGAAGCGCGGTGTGTGCACGCGCGTGTACACCACGACGCCGAAGAAGCCGAACTCGGCTCTGCGTAAGGTCGCCAAGGTGCGTCTGACGAACGGCTTCGAGGTCATCGGCTACATTCCTGGTGAAGGCCACAACCTGCAGGAACACTCCGTGGTGATGATCCGCGGCGGCCGCGTCAAGGATTTGCCTGGCGTGCGCTACCACATCCTGCGTGGTGTGTTGGACACCCAGGGCGTCAAGGATCGCAAGCAGCGTCGTTCGAAGTACGGCGCCAAGCGTCCGAAATAATAGAATTCGTGTTCAAAGGCCGAGGATCAAAAGATGTCCCGCCGTCATCGCGCTGAAAAGCGAGAGATCAATCCGGACCCGAAGTTCGGGGATGTCGTCGTTACGAAGTTCATGAACTACGTGATGCTCGACGGTAAGAAGTCGGCAGCCGAGCGTATCGTCTACGGTGCGTTCGACGTTATCGAGAGCCGCGCAAAGCAGGACCCGATCTCGGTGTTCCATGAGGCGCTCACGAACGTGATGCCGACCGTTGAGGTTCGCTCCCGCCGCGTCGGCGGTGCGACCTACCAGGTCCCCGTCGAGGTCCGCAACGAGCGTCGTCAGGCGCTTGCCATTCGTTGGCTGATTGCCGCCTCGCGCGGTCGCAACGAAAAGACCATGGTCGACCGGCTCTCTGGCGAGCTGCTCGACGCCGCTAATAACCGCGGTACGGCTGTGAAGAAGCGTGAAGACACGCATCGCATGGCCGAAGCCAACCGCGCGTTCTCGCATTACCGCTGGTAAGCAAACCTGAGGGTCTGACGCCATGGCGCGTACGCATAAAATTGAGGACTACCGCAACTTCGGCATCATGGCTCACATCGATGCCGGCAAGACGACCACGACGGAGCGGATCCTCTACTACACCGGCAGGAGCCATAAGATCGGCGAAGTCCACGACGGCGCCGCGACGATGGACTGGATGGAGCAGGAGCAGGAGCGTGGCATCACGATCACCTCTGCTGCGACGACGGCTTTCTGGAAAGAAAAGCGTCTGAACATCATCGACACGCCGGGCCACGTCGATTTCACCATCGAAGTGGAGCGTTCGCTCCGCGTTCTCGACGGTGCGGTCGCGCTGCTGGACGCCAATGCCGGCGTCGAGCCGCAGACGGAAACTGTCTGGCGTCAGGCTGACAAGTACCACGTGCCGCGGATGATCTTCGTCAACAAGATGGACAAGCTGGGCGCGGATTTCTTCCGCTGCGTGGAAATGATCGGCTCGCGCCTCGGTGCCAAGCCGCTCGTCCTTCAGCTGCCGATCGGCGCCGAGAGCGAATTCGCCGGCTGCGTTGACCTGATCGAGATGAAGGCCCTGGTCTGGAAGGAAGAGACCCTGGGTGCGGCTTGGGATGTCGAAGAGATCCCGGCAGAACTTCAGGCGAAGGCCGAAGAGTACCGCGAGCAGCTCATCGAGATCGCCGTTGAGGTCGATGAAGCCGCCATGGAAGCCTACCTCGAAGGCGAAATGCCGACGATCGAGGCTCTGAAGAAGCTTATCCGCAAGGGTACGATCGCCAACGAGTTCGTGCCGGTGTTCTGCGGATCCGCTTTCAAGAACAAGGGCGTTCAGCCGCTCCTCGACGGTGTCGTCGATTATCTGCCGAACCCGCTGGAAGTTCCGGCCATTCGCGGTATCGACCCGAAGACCGAAGAAGAGACGGTTCGCAAGTCGAGCGACGAAGAGCCGCTCTCCATGCTTGCGTTCAAGATCATGAACGATCCGTTCGTCGGTTCGCTCACCTTCTGCCGCATCTATTCCGGTGTGCTCAACAAGGGTTCTTCCCTGCTGAACACGGTGAAGGAAAAGCGCGAGCGCATCGGCCGGATGATGCAGATGCACTCCAACTCGCGTGAAGACATCGACGTGGCCTATGCGGGCGACATCGTTGCTGTCGCGGGTCTCAAGGACACCACGACTGGCGATACGCTTTGCGATGCCAACAAGCCGGTGATCCTGGAGCGCATGGAATTCCCGGATCCGGTTATCGAGATCGCAGTGGAGCCGAAGACCAAGGCCGACCAGGAAAAGATGGGCATCGCCCTGAACCGCCTGGCCGCCGAAGATCCGTCCTTCCGCGTCAAGACCGACGAGGAATCCGGTCAGACCATCATCGCCGGCATGGGCGAGCTTCATCTCGACATTCTCGTCGACCGCATGAAGCGCGAGTTCAAGGTCGAGGCGAACATCGGTCAGCCGCAGGTCGCGTACCGCGAGACCATCACGAAGCTCGCTGAAGTCGATTACACCCACAAGAAGCAGTCGGGTGGTTCGGGTCAGTTCGCTCGCGTGAAGATGGTTCTGGAGCCGGGCGAGCAGGGTTCGGGCTTCACGTTCGAATCCAAGATCGTCGGCGGTTCGGTCCCGAAGGAATACATCCCGGGTGTCCAGAAGGGTTTGGAGAGCGTCATGAGCTCCGGTCCGCTGGCGGGCTTCCCGATCCTCGACGTCAAGGTGACCCTTGTCGATGGTGCATACCACGACGTGGACTCCTCGGTTCTCGCCTTCGAAATCGCCGGTCGTGCCGGCTTCCGCGAAGGCATTCAGAAGGCTTCTCCGAAGCTTCTGGAGCCGATCATGAAGGTCGAGGTCGTGACCCCGGAAGAATACATGGGCGACGTCATCGGCGATCTGAACTCGCGTCGCGGTCAGATCACCGGCACGGAAAACCGTGGCATCGTCACTGTCGTCAGCGCAGGTGTTCCGCTGGCGAACATGTTCGGCTACGTGAACAACCTGCGCTCGATGTCGCAGGGGCGCGCGCAGTACTCCATGGTTTTTGATCACTACGAGCAGGTTCCTCAGGCGGTCGCCGAGGAAGTTCAGGCCAAGTACGCCTGATAACCGACCAGCCTGACAGCAAACATCGAGAGAGCGGAGAAATCCGATGGCTAAGGAAAAATTTGAGCGCAATAAGCCGCACGTCAACATTGGTACGATTGGCCACGTTGACCACGGCAAGACGACCCTTACCGCAGCGATCACCATGACGCTGGCAGAGCAGGGCGGCGGCGTTGCGAAGGCTTATGACGAAATCGACGCTGCGCCGGAAGAAAAGGCGCGCGGCATCACGATTTCGACGGCGCACGTCGAGTATGAGACGGCGAACCGTCACTACGCCCACGTGGACTGCCCGGGCCACGCCGACTACGTGAAGAACATGATCACGGGTGCGGCGCAGATGGACGGCGCGATCCTGGTCTGCTCGGCTGCCGATGGCCCGATGCCGCAGACCCGCGAGCACATCCTGCTTGCCCGTCAGGTCGGCGTGCCGGCTCTGGTGGTGTTCATGAACAAGGTCGACCAGGTCGACGATCCGGAGCTTCTCGAGCTTGTCGAGATGGAAATCCGCGATCTTCTGTCGTCCTACGACTTCCCGGGCGATGACATTCCGATCGTCGCCGGTTCGGCTCTTGCGGCCGTTGAGAACCGTGACCCGGAAATCGGTCGCGACAAGGTTCTCGAGCTGATGGCCGCCGTGGATGAGTACATCCCGACGCCGGAGCGTCCGGTCGACCAGCCGTTCCTGATGCCGATCGAAGACGTTTTCTCGATCTCCGGTCGCGGCACCGTTGTGACGGGTCGTGTCGAGCGCGGCATCATCAAGGTCGGGGAAGAAATCGAGATCGTGGGTATCCGCGACACGAAGAAGACGACCTGCACGGGCGTCGAGATGTTCCGCAAGCTGCTCGATCAGGGCGAAGCCGGCGACAACATCGGTGCTCTGCTTCGCGGCGTCGGCCGTGAGGACGTCGAGCGCGGTCAGGTTCTTTGCAAGCCGGGTTCTGTGACCCCGCACACGAAGTTCAAGGCCGAAGCCTACATTCTGACGAAGGAAGAGGGTGGACGTCACACCCCGTTCTTCACGAACTATCGTCCGCAGTTCTACTTCCGCACGACCGACGTGACGGGTGTTGTGGATCTGCCGGAAGGCACCGAGATGGTGATGCCGGGCGACAACGTCGCCGTGACGGTGACGCTGATTGTGCCGATCGCGATGGAAGAAGGCCTGCGCTTCGCTATCCGCGAAGGTGGTCGTACCGTCGGCGCCGGCGTCGTTGCCTCGATCATCGAGTAAGCGACCCGGATAAGTCGGGATGCCGCTAAACGGCATCCCACGGGGGCGACGCAAGTCGCCTCCAACGTTGAAGAAGTCAGGAGCGGTCGTCGCAGTTGCGGCACCGGCTCGTAAGGACCAGAGCAATGAACGGTCAAAATATCCGGATCCGCCTGAAGGCGTTTGATCACCGCATCCTGGATGCCTCGACCCGCGAAATCGTCAATACGGCGAAGCGGACGGGTGCCCAGGTGCGCGGACCGGTGCCTCTGCCGACACGGATCGAAAAGTACACCGTGTTGCGCGGCCCTCACATCGACAAGAAGAGCCGCGAGCAGTTCGAAATGCGTACGCACAAGCGTCTGCTCGATATCGTCGATCCGACCCCGCAGACTGTCGACGCCTTGATGAAGCTCGACCTCGCTGCAGGCGTCGACGTCGAAATCAAGCTCTAAGGCGGACCAACCGAGGAACACGCTGATGCGTTCTGGAGTGATCGCTCAGAAGGTGGGCATGACCCGCATCTATTCTGATGCAGGGGTTAACGTGCCGGTGACGGTTCTCAAGCTTGAGAACTGCCAGGTCGTTGCCCACCGGACGGCTGAAAAGAATGGCTATACCGCGCTGCAGCTCGGCGCAGGTCTTGCCAAAGTAAAAAATACGCCGCGCCCGATGCGGGGACACTTTGCTGTCGCCAAAGTCGAGCCCAAGCGCAAACTCGCCGAGTTCCGGGTTTCCCCGGACGCCGTGATCGAGGTTGGCGCCGAACTTACGGCCGACCATTTCGTGGAAGGCCAGTTCGTCGACGTCACTGGCACGTCGATCGGTAAGGGCTTCGCCGGTGTCATGAAGCGCCACAACTTCGGTGGTGGCCGCGCTTCGCACGGTAACTCGATCTCGCACCGTTCGCACGGTTCGACGGGTCAGTGCCAGGATCCCGGCAAGGTCTTCAAGGGCAAGAAGATGGCCGGTCACATGGGTGATACCCGCGTGACCACGCAGAACCTGAAGGTCGTGCGCACCGATGTGGAGCGTGGCCTGATCATGGTTGAAGGCGCAGTGCCGGGCTCTAAGGGCGGCTGGATCCTCGTCAAGGATGCGATCAAGCGCTCCCTGCCGGACGGTGCGCCGATGCCGGGCGGCTTCCGCGTTGCCGATGCGGCGGCGCCGGTTGCTGAGAAGGAGGCCGAGTGATGGAACTGGCAGTAAAGACGCTTGATGGCGGCGCGGCCGGCTCGATCAACGTGTCGGACGAGATCTTCGGTCTCGACCCGCGTGCCGACCTTATGCACCGCGTCGTGCGCTGGCAGTTGGCGAAACGCCAGGCCGGTACGCACAAGACCAAGGGCCGCAGCGAAATCGCTGCGACGGGCAAGAAGTTTGTCCGTCAGAAGGGCTCCGGCGGCGCGCGGCACGGTGACCGTAAGGTCCCGCAGTTCCGCGGCGGTGGCCGGGCATTCGGTCCGGTCGTTCGCGACCATTCGTTCGACCTTCCGAAGAAGGTTCGCGCTCTTGGCCTGAAGCATGCGCTTTCGGCCAAGGTTCAGGCTTCCAACATTGTCGTTCTCGACGATGTGAAGTCGGCCGACGGCAAGACCAAGGCGCTCAAGGCGCAGCTTGGCAAGCTGGGTTTCGCGAACGTTCTGATCATCGACGGGGCCGATATCGACAACAACTTCCGCTTGGCGGCCCGCAACATCCCGAATGTTGACGTGCTTCCGGTGCAGGGCATCAACGTCTACGACATTCTCCGTCGCGAGACGCTGGTTCTGACGAAGGCGGCAGTCAGTGCTCTGGAGGAGCGGTTCAAATGACGAACCTCAAGCACTACGACACGATCGTCAGCCCCGCGATCACCGAGAAGTCCACGATGGCTTCCGAGCAGGACAAGGTCGTGTTCAACGTCGCTATCAACGCGACGAAGCCTGAGATCAAGGCTGCGGTCGAGGCGCTTTTCGGCGTCAAGGTCAAGAGCGTGAACACCGCTGTCCGCAAGGGCAAGGTGAAGCGCTTCAAGGGCATCAAAGGCCGTCAGAGCGACTTCAAGCGCGCCGTCGTCACCCTCGTCGAGGGTCAGTCGATCGACGTGACCACCGGTCTGTAAGGGCGGAGAGGAAAGATGGCACTCAAAACCTTTAAGCCGACTTCACCGGGCACCCGGCAGCTGGTCATCGTCGACCGCTCCGACCTGTGGAAGGGCAAGCCGGTCAAGACCCTCACCGAGGGTCTTTCGAAGTCCGGTGGCCGCAACAACAACGGTCGCAACACGGCTCCGCACCGTGGCGGCGGTCACAAGCGGACCTACCGCATCATCGACTTCAAGCGTCGCAAGTTTGATGTCGAGGCGACCGTGGAGCGGATCGAATACGATCCCAACCGCACCGCCTACATCGCCCTCATCCGCTACGACGATGGCGAACTGAGCTACATCCTGGCGCCGCAGCGCCTTGCAGCCGGCGACAAGGTTATCGCCGCCGCCAAGGCCGACGTGAAGCCGGGCAATGCGATGCCGCTGTCTTCGATCCCGGTTGGCACGATCGTGCACAACATCGAGATGAAGCCCGGCAAGGGCGGCCAGATCGCCCGTTCGGCCGGTGGCTACGCTCAGATCGTGGGTCGTGACCAGGGCTACACCGTGATCCGCCTGAACTCCGGCGAACAGCGCCGCGTTCTGGGCACCTGCATGGCGACCGTTGGCGCGGTTTCCAATCAGGATCACATGAACACCAACATGGGCAAGGCGGGACGTTCCCGCTGGCTCGGCAAGCGCCCGCATGTGCGTGGCGTGGTGATGAACCCGGTCGACCATCCGCACGGCGGTGGTGAGGGTCGCACCTCCGGTGGTCGCCATCCGGTGACGCCGTGGGGCAAGCCCACCAAGGGCAAGCGTACCCGCTCCAACAAGTCGACCGACAAGTTCATCGTCCGTAGCCGCCACCAGCGGAAGAAGTAAGGGGAACGACCGTGGCACGTTCTGTCTGGAAGGGACCGTTTATCGACGGCTACCTCCTCAAAAAGGCCGAGAAGACTCGTTCCTCCGGCCGCAATGAGGTCATCAAGACCTGGAGCCGGCGATCGACGATCCTGCCCCAGTTTGTCGGCCTGACCTTCGGTGTCTACAACGGCCAGAAGCATGTGCCGGTTCTCGTGTCTGAGGACATGGTCGGTCACAAGCTTGGCGAGTTCTCGCCGACGCGCACCTATTACGGGCATGCGGCGGACAAGAAGGCGAAGAGGAAGTAACGATGGGCAAGCCGAAGCGCGAGCGTAGCCTCGCCGACAATCAGGCGAAGGCTGTCGCACGCATGCTGCGGGTCTCGCCGCAGAAGCTGAACCTCGTGGCAGCCGGTATCCGCGGCAAGAAGGTTTCCGCGGCTCTGGCCGAGTTGACCTTCTCCCGCAAGCGGATCGCTCGCGATGTCAAGAAGACGCTGGAGTCGGCCATCGCCAACGCCGAAAACAACCACGATCTCGATGTCGACGTTCTCGTCGTCTCCGAGGCCTATGTGGGCAAGGCGCTTGTCATGAAGCGCTTCCAGCCTCGGGCGCGTGGCCGGGTTGGACGGATACAGAAGCCGTTCTCCAACCTGACCATCGTCGTGAGCGAAGTTGAGGAGGCCGCCTGATGGGCCATAAAGTCAATCCGATCGGTCTTCGCCTGGGCATCAACCGGACGTGGGACAGCCGCTGGTACGCTGACAAGAGCGAGTATGGCTCGCTCTTGCACGAGGATTTCGCGATCCGCGAGTACCTGCAGGACGCGCTGAAGCAGGCGGCCGTTTCCAAGGTCGTCATCGAGCGTCCGCACAAGAAGTGCCGTGTCACGGTCCACTCGGCTCGTCCGGGTGTCGTTATCGGCAAGAAGGGTGCGGACATCGAGAAGCTTCGTCGCAAGCTGGCGCAGATGACCAACTCGGAAGTGCACATCAACATCGTTGAAGTGCGCAAGCCGGAAATCGACGCGACGCTGGTCGCCGCTTCGATCGCGCAGCAGCTGGAGCGCCGTGTCGCGTTCCGCCGCGCCATGAAGCGTTCGGTCCAGTCCGCGATGCGTCTGGGCGCCGACGGCATCCGTATCAACTGCGGGGGTCGTCTGGGCGGTGCGGAAATCGCTCGTACCGAATGGTACCGCGAAGGCCGCGTGCCGCTGCACACGCTGCGCGCTGACATCGACTACGGCACGGCGACCGCTCACACCGCTTACGGTGCTTGCGGCGTCAAGGTTTGGATCTTCAAAGGCGAGATCCTGGAGCATGACCCGATGGCTTCCGAGCGCCGCAGCGCGGAAGGCAATGAATCCGGTGGCGGTGGTGGCCGTCGCGAGCGCGCTGCCTGAGGGCAGTGACGATCGTTCGGTGGTTATCTATTAAAGCGAGAGAGCAACAATGCTGCAGCCAAAGCGAACCAAGTTCCGCAAGCAGCACAAGGGCCGCATCCACGGCAATGCCAAGGGCGGAACCGATCTGAATTTCGGTGCCTACGGCCTGAAGGCCGTGGAGCCGGAGCGCATCACCGCGCGCCAGATCGAAGCGGCCCGTCGTGCCATCACCCGTCACATGAAGCGTGCCGGGCGTGTATGGATCCGCATCTTCCCGGACGTGCCGGTGTCGTCGAAGCCGACCGAAGTGCGCATGGGTAAAGGTAAGGGTTCCCCGGAATACTGGGCGGCCCGTGTCAAGCCCGGTCGCGTGATGTTCGAGATCGACGGCGTGGCGGAGCCGATTGCCCGCGAGGCCCTGCGCCTCGGTGCGGCAAAGCTGCCGATCCGGTGCCGTTTCGTCCAGCGCATCGCCGAGTGAGCGGAACACAGGAGTGAATGCCATGAAGGCGAGTGATGTGCGGGCAATGACCGCCGACCAGCTCCGCGATGAGCTGGAAAAGCTGAAGAAAGAGCAGTTCAACCTGCGCTTCCAGAAGGCGACCGGTCAGCTCGAAAACACAGCGCGCGTTCGCGAAATCCGTCGTGATATCGCGCGCATCCAGACCACGGCTCGCGCTCAGCGCGCAGCCGAGAACAAGTAGGAGGCGAAGATGCCGAAGCGAGTCCTCCAGGGCATCGTCGTCAGCGACAAGAACGACAAGACGGTCGTGGTGAAAGTGGAGCGTCGCTTCACCCATCCGTTGCTGAAGAAGACCGTGCGCCGGTCCAAGAAGTATCAGGCGCACGACGAGGCGAATGCCTGCAAGGTCGGCGACACCATCCTGATTCAGGAATGCGCACCGATCTCGAAGAACAAGCGGTGGGAAGTCGTCCAGGGGACGACCGAAGCTCCCGCGAACTGATACGACCAATCATGCATCCGGACCCCTTTGGTTGAGGGGCCGATAGAAGAACAAGGCGGCCAGTCATGATTCAGATGCAAACAAACCTGGACGTGGCGGATAATTCCGGCGCGCGTCGCGTTATGTGCATCAAGGTGCTTGGCGGCTCGAAGCGCAAATACGCTGGCGTCGGCGACATTATCGTCGTGTCCGTCAAGGAAGCCATCCCCCGGGGGAAGGTGAAAAAAGGCGACGTCATGAAGGCGGTCGTCGTGCGTACGGCGAAAGATATCCGCCGCGCCGACGGCTCCGTCATTCGCTTCGACCGCAATGCAGCTGTGTTGATCAACAACAACAAGGAACCGGTCGGGACCCGTATCTTTGGCCCGGTCCCGCGCGAGCTGCGTGGCAAGAACCATATGAAGATCATTTCGCTTGCACCGGAGGTGCTCTAATGGCCGCGAAGATCAAGAAGGGCGATAAGGTCATCGTTCTCACCGGTCGCGACAAGGGCAAGACCGGTGAAGTGATCTCCGTCCTGCCGGCTGACAACCGCGTTCTCGTACGCGGTGTGAACGTCGTGCGTCGCCACACGCGCCAGTCGGCGCAGTCCGAGGGCGGCATTATTTCGAAGGAACTGCCGATTCACGTTTCGAACGTGGCGATCGCCGATCCGAAGGATGGCAAGGCGACGCGGGTCGGGTTCAAGACCACGGATGAAGGCCGCAAGGTCCGGATTGCCAAGCGTTCGGGAGACCTGATCGATGGCTGACACCAAGTACGAGCCCCGGCTCAAGAAACATTATCTGGAAGTTGTTCGGCCGAAGCTGCAGGAGCAGTTCAGCTACTCTAACCCGATGATGATCCCGTCGATCGAAAAGATCGTGATCAACATGGGTGTTGGTGAAGCGGTTGCCGACAGCAAGAAGGCGCAGATCGCCGCGAACGACCTGGCGAAGATCGCCGGTCAGAAGCCGGTGGTCACCCATGCGCGCAAGTCCATCGCGACCTTCAAGGTCCGTGAAGGCATGCCGCTCGGTGCGAAGGTTACCCTTCGTCGCGCCCAGATGTACGAATTCCTGGATCGCCTGGTCACCATCGCGCTGCCGCGCGTTCGTGACTTCCGCGGCCTCAGCCCGAAGAGCTTCGACGGGCGCGGCAACTACGCGATGGGCATCAAGGAGCACATCGTTTTCCCGGAAATCAACTACGACGAAGTTGATCAGATCTGGGGCATGGATGTGGTCGTGTGCACCACGGCGAACACGGATGATGAAGCGCGCGAACTGCTGCGTGCCTTCAACTTCCCGTTCCGCCAGTAGTTGACCGATCGGACGAGGACATAAGAGACGATGGCCAAGAAGAGCGCGATCGAGAAGAACAATCGGCGGGCAAAGCTGGTGAAGAAATTCGCCGGCAAGCGTGCACGGCTCAAGGCAATTGCCAAGGACGAGTCGCTGTCGCTGGAAGAGCGGTTCGCCGCACGCCTGAAGCTGGCTGAGCTGCCCCGCAACTCCGCCAAGACGCGGCTTCGCAACCGTTGCGAAGTCACCGGGCGTCCCCGCGGTGTGTACCGCAAACTGAAGATGTCGCGTATCGCACTGCGCGAGCTGGGCTCCCAGGGACGTATCCCGGGCCTAGTTAAGTCGAGCTGGTAAGGAGAACCCTAATGGCGATCACCGATCCCTTGGGGGATATGCTGACCCGCATCCGTAATGCGCAGATGCGGCGCAAGACCAAAGTCAGCACCCCGGCCTCGCGTCTGCGTGGCGGCGTGCTTGATGTGCTGGAAGCGGAAGGTTATATCCGCGGCTACAGCAAGGTGGAATTCGACGGCGGCAAGTCTGAGTTCGAAATCGAACTCAAGTACTACGACGGCGAGCCCGTGATCCGCGAGATTTCGCGTATCTCTAAGCCGGGCCGTCGGGTGTACTCGTCGGTCAGGAACATCCCGCGCGTGAACAATGGCCTTGGCGTGTCGATCCTTTCGACGCCGAAGGGCGTGATGAGCGATCATCAGGCACGGGACGAGAACGTAGGCGGTGAGGTGCTCTGCCGCGTCTTCTAAGACGCGCAGGGTTTCCCACAGTGCTTCCCTTCGGGGGAGCGAGTTAGAACCGGACAGGTAAGTTACATGTCTCGTATTGGCAAAAAGGCTGTCCCCGTGCCGAACGGTGTGACCGCAACGATTGACGGACAGCGGGTCGAAGTGAAAGGCCCGAAGGGTCAACTCGATTTTGTCCTCAATGAGTTCGTTGTCGCAGCGATGACGGACGACGGCATCAAGGTTGATCCGCGCGACGACAGCAAGCAGGCGCGCGCGATGTGGGGTATGTCCCGCACGATGGTTCAGAACCTCGTCAAGGGTGTCTCCGAGGGCTTCGAGAAGAAGCTGGAAATCACCGGCGTCGGTTACCGCGCACAGATGCAGGGCAAGAACCTGCAGCTCGCGCTCGGTTTTTCGCACGACGTGGTCTACGAGATCCCGGAAGGGATCACGGTGGCCTGTCCGAAGCCGACCGAAATCGTGATTTCGGGCATCGAGAAGCAGAAGGTCGGCCAGGTCGCGGCCGAGATTCGCGAATATCGGCCGCCGGAGCCCTACAAGGGCAAGGGCGTGCGCTATGCGGACGAGTACATCGTTCGCAAAGAAGGCAAGAAGAAGTAACGGGGCGCTGCCATGGCGAAGACCAAGAATACTTTCGACCGTCGCCGCGATCGCGTGCGCCGTTCGATCAAGGCGGTGGCGAACGGACGTCCGCGTCTGTCCGTCTTCCGTTCTTCGAAGAACATTTATGCCCAGATCATCGACGACGCGAACGGTCACACCGTGGCCGCCGCTTCGACGCTGGACAAGGATCTGCGCGACGGTCTGAAGACCGGTGCGGATACCTCGGCCGCCAGCGCAGTCGGCAAGCTGATTGCCGAACGCGCCGTGAAGGCCGGCGTCAAGCAGGTCGTTTTTGACCGCGGTGGCTACATCTATCACGGGCGCGTCAAGGCGCTCGCCGACGCCGCTCGCGAAGGCGGTCTTGAATTCTGAGCGGCGCTTTTCAGGCGCGCAGACACGGAACTGAAATATGGCTAGACAGGACAACCGGGATCGGGACCGCGGCGACGAGCGCGACAGCGAATTCGTTGATAAGCTGGTCCACATCAACCGCGTCGCGAAGGTGGTGAAGGGCGGCCGTCGTTTCGGCTTTGCCGCTCTCGTCGTCGTCGGCGACCAGAAGGGCCGGGTGGGCTTCGGTCACGGCAAGGCACGCGAAGTGCCGGAAGCGATCCGCAAGGCAACCGAAGCCGCCAAGCGCGGCCTCGTTCGGGTGCCGCTTCGCGAAGGCCGCACGCTGCATCACGATGTGGCCGGTCGTCACGGCGCGGGCAAGGTTCTGCTTCGTGCAGCACCTCCGGGTACCGGTATCATCGCAGGCGGCCCGATGCGTGCCGTCTTCGAGACGCTTGGTGTGCAGGACGTCGTTGCGAAGTCGCTTGGCTCGTCCAACCCGTACAACATGGTTCGTGCGACGTTTGAAGCACTGAAGCAGGAAGACAGCCCGCGTTCCGTGGCAGCTCGCCGCGGTATGAAGGTGTCCACGCTCCAGGCTCGCCGTCGTGATCTCGATGATGCCGGCGCTGCCGGCGCCGAGGGTTGATGCCGTCTATCGGCGCCCCCAGTTGAACAAGGGTTATTCCCATGGCGAAAAGCGAAAAGACCATTACGGTCGAGCAGATCGGCAGCCCCATCCGGCGTCCGGTCGAACAGCGTGCCACGCTGGTCGGGCTCGGCCTCAACAAGATGCACCGTCGGAGCACCCTTGAGGATACGCCCGCAGTGCGCGGCATGATCCGGAAGGTCCAGCACCTCGTGCGCGTCGTCGAAGACGCGTAAACGGGCGCAGGGAGAAAGAACATGAAACTCAACGATCTGCGCGACAATCCGGGTGCAACCCCGTCTCGCACCCGCGTCGGCCGTGGTATCGGCTCCGGCAAGGGCAAGACGGGCGGCCGCGGTGTCAAGGGCCAGAAGTCACGCTCCGGCGTGGCGATCAAGGGCTTCGAGGGCGGCCAGATGCCGCTGCATCGTCGCTTGCCGAAGCGCGGCTTTACGAACATCTTCGCCAAGGACTTCAACATCGTCAGCCTGGGCCGGGTGCAGACCGCTATCGATGCGGGCAAGCTCGATGCCAAGGAAACCGTGACGGTCGAAGCCCTCAAGGCGGCCGGCGTTCTGCGTCGCGTCAAGGACGGTGTTCGTCTGCTGGCCGACGGCGAGCTGAAGGCCGGTGTGACCTTCGAGGTTGCCGGTGCTTCGCGCACGGCGATCGAGGCGGTCGAGAAGGCCGGTGGCAAGGTCACCGTTCTGGTCAAGAAGGCGGCTGCCGAGGAGGCCTGAGGCCTTGGGCAGTCAGTCCGGCCAGTGACGGTCTGACGGCAAGAAACATGGTCCGGCCCGGTGGGCCGGACTTGCCTTTTGTGGCGAAATGGTTCCATTTTGCCGCGTCGAGGTTGCAGCAACCGGCAAGCTGTCGAGCGCCGGGAATGCACCTAACGGGTGAAAACGGCGCAATTGCCGAATGTATCGGTAGCGCCAGGCGTTCGCCTGGGACAATTTGCTGAGCCATCTGTGTGGTTGTCGGGCCGATTCGGTCGGGTTGCGCGGTGGTTTTCGGATAACGATCGGATGGTTCGCCGCGCCGCGTTACGCGGCCCGAAGGCGGTGGCCGGTCCGGCATCTAGGGCTCGACCGGAGTGCGGCATGGCGTCTGCGGCTGAACAACTCGCGTCTAATATCAATTTTTCCGCCTTCTCGAAGGCAACGGAACTGAAGAAGCGTATCTGGTTCACACTGGGTGCGCTGCTTGTCTATCGGCTGGGGACTCATATCCCGATGCCGGGCATCAACCCGGAAGCGCTGGCGCAGCTTTTCAGCCAGCAGCAGAGCGGCATCATCGGCATGTTCAACATGTTCGCCGGTGGCGCCGTCGGCCGTATGGCGATCTTCGCGCTGGGCATCATGCCCTACATCTCCGCCTCCATTATCATTCAGCTCATGACCACGGTCGTGCCGAGCCTCGAGCAGCTGAAGAAGGAAGGCGAGCAGGGGCGCAAGGTCATGAACCAGTGGACCCGGTACATCACCGTGGTCCTGGCGACCGCGCAGGCTTACGGCATCGCCGTGGGGCTTGAGGGCTCGTCGAACGTCGTGCTGGATCCGGGCCTGTTCTTCCGCCTGACAGCGGTCGTCACCCTTGTGGGCGGCACCATGTTCCTGATGTGGCTTGGTGAGCAGATCACCTCGCGCGGCATCGGCAACGGCATTTCGCTGATCATCTTTTCCGGCATTGTCGCCGGTCTGCCGACCAGCATCGCCAGCACGCTGGAGCTTGGCCGTCAGGGCGCTCTGTCGAGCATCATCATTCTCGGGATCGTGGTTGTTGCGGTCGTCGTGATCGGCGTCATCGTCTTCATGGAGCGCGCCCAGCGTCGGCTGCTGATCCAGTATCCCAAGCGCCAGCAGGGCAATCGCATGTTCGAGGGCAACACCTCGTTCCTGCCGCTGAAGCTCAACACCGCGGGCGTCATTCCGCCGATCTTCGCGTCGTCGCTGCTTCTGGTACCGGCCACGGCGGCCAATTTCGCATCGGGCAGCGGTCCGGAGTGGCTGACGACCATGACCGCGATTCTCGGTCACGGGCAGCCGCTCTACATGGCACTTTATGCGGCCATGATCATTTTCTTCGCCTTCTTCTACACCGCGATCATGTTCAATCCGGCTGATACGGCGGACAATCTGAAGAAGCACGGCGGTTTCATTCCGGGCATCCGTCCGGGCGAACGGACCGCCCAGTACATCGATTACGTTCTGACGCGCATCACCGTGCTCGGAGCGATCTATCTGGTTCTCGTCTGCCTCTTGCCCGAATTTCTAATTTCCGCGACCGGCGTTCCGTTCTATTTCGGTGGTACGTCTCTGCTGATCGTTGTCAGCGTGACGATGGATACGGTCTCGCAAGTTCAGGGTCATCTGCTGGCGCACCAGTACGAAGGCCTCGTCAAGAAATCGAAGCTCAGAGGTAAGCGCCGATGAAACTCATCCTCTTAGGTCCGCCGGGCGCCGGCAAAGGCACCCAGGCCGAACGGCTGGTCAAGAAATATGGCATTGTCCAGCTTTCCACCGGCGACATGCTGCGCGCAGCGGTGGCCGCAGGCACGCCGATCGGTCTGCAGGCCAAGGAAGTGATGGACCGCGGCGATCTCGTTTCCGACGACATCATCGTGAAGATCATCGAGAACCGCACGGCGGAACCCGATTGCGCCAACGGCTACATCCTCGACGGCTTTCCGCGCACGATTGCGCAGGCCGAGGCGCTTGAGGCGATGCTGGCCAAGCAGGGCACCTCGCTGTCCGCCGTGATCGAGCTTCAGGTGGATGACGAGATCCTCGTCAGCCGAATCGAGACCCGGGCACGAGAAACAGGCGGCGCTCGCGCCGACGACAATGTGGAGACCCTGCGCAAGCGCCTGGAAGTCTACCACGCACAGACTGCTCCGCTGGCGAGCTTCTACGAAGAGCGCGGCATGCTGGGCACGGTCGATGGCATGAAATCCATCGAGGAAGTGGCCGGTCAGATCGATGCGCTTCTCGCAGAAGGCGCTACGGCCTGAAGTTTTAGATAACGGTCACGTGACGGTTGCGTCGCGCGTCCAAATCCAGTAATACCCGGCGCAAATCGCGACAATCATGCGGTCGGCGCCGGTTTAGAGAAAACCGGTCCGATCTGTCGTGTCCGTGACGCGCGATCGACCGATCGATACAGACCGACTGACGATAGGCCCCGCACAAAGAGGCGTTGGCCAAAAAGGAGAAACGAGCGTGGCCCGTATTGCTGGCGTCAACATCCCGACGAACAAGCGCGTTGTCATCGCGCTGCAGTACATTCACGGCATCGGCGCTGCCAAGGCGAAGGATATCATCGAAAAGGTGAATATCGCGCCCGAACGCCGCGTCAACGAGCTGTCTGATGCCGAAGTGATCCAGATCCGTGAAGCGATCGACCGGGACTTTCTGGTCGAAGGCGATCTGCGTCGCGAGACTGCGATGAACATCAAGCGGCTGATGGACCTGGGTTGCTACCGCGGCCTGCGTCATCGCCGCGGACTGCCGGTGCGCGGTCAGCGCACCCACACGAATGCCCGTACCCGCAAGGGTCCGGCCAAGCCGATTGCCGGCAAGAAGAAGTAAGCCGGTTTGATCGGCCCTTCGTCCGGGTTCGGGCGAGGGCAAGATCTGCAAACTGCGCCGTAAAGGCCGTGTTCCGATGGAGCGCGGCTTTTCCGGCATCCGGTGTAGCCGCTGGGAACACGGCGGCGACGAGATCGTTTGAAAGGTAAGTAAATGGCGAAAGAACCCGGCCGCGTACGCCGCCGTGAGCGCAAGAACATCACTTCCGGTGTTGCGCATGTGAATTCCACGTTCAACAACACGCTCATCACCATTACCGATGCGCAGGGAAATGCGATTTCCTGGTCGTCGGCCGGCATGATGGGCTTCAAGGGCTCGCGTAAGTCCACGCCGTACGCCGCGCAGATGGCCGCCGAAGACGCCGCCAAGAAGGCACAGGAACACGGCATGCGCACCCTTGAGGTCGAGGTCCGCGGTCCCGGTTCGGGGCGTGAGTCCGCTCTGCGCGCGCTGCAGGCCGCCGGGTTCACCATCACGTCGATCCGTGACGTGACGCCGATCCCGCACAACGGCTGCCGTCCGCCGAAGCGCCGCCGCGTCTAGTCGCGGATCGCTATCATTCGCCAGGTGAGGGGTTCGATGTTCCCTTACCGTCCGATTCCTCTCTTTCAGGCAAGGTATAGCCGGACTTCGAGAGCCGGCGGGAAAGCCGAAGGGGTTTAAACGTGACTATTCAGAAGAACTGGCAAGAGCTGATCAAGCCGACGAAGCTCGACATCAAGCCGGGCAACGATCCGCGCCGCGTGGCAACGGTCGTTGCGGAGCCGCTGGAGCGCGGTTTCGGCCTGACGCTGGGCAACGCCTTGCGCCGCGTGCTGCTGTCCTCCCTGCAGGGCGCCGCCGTGACCGCAGTGCAGATCGACGGCGTGCTGCACGAGTTCTCGTCCATTCCGGGCGTGCGTGAAGATGTGACGGACATCGTCCTCAACATCAAGGAAATCGCCCTGAAGATGCAGGGCGAGGGACCGAAGCGCATGGTCCTGCGCAAGCAGGGTCCGGGCATCGTTACTGCCGGTGACATCCAGACCGTGGGTGATATCGAAGTTCTCAACCCCGAGCATCCGCTTTGCACGCTCGACGAGGGGACCGAGATCCGCATGGAGTTCACCGTCGATACGGGCAAGGGCTATGTCGCTGCCGACCGCAACCGTCCGGAAGACGCTCCGATCGGCCTCATCGCCGTCGACAGCCTCTATTCGCCGGTGCGCAAGGTTTCCTACAAGGTCGAGAACACCCGTGAGGGTCAGGTTCTGGACTATGACAAGGTGACCCTGACGGTCGAGACCGACGGTTCGATCAAGCCGGAAGATGCGGTGGCTTTCGCTGCGCGCATCCTTCAGGACCAGCTCTCCATCTTCGTGACGTTCGAAGAGCCGGAGAAGGTGGTGACTGAAGAGGCCGTGCCGGAGCTGGCGTTCAACCCGGCGCTGCTCAAGAAGGTCGACGAACTCGAGCTTTCGGTGCGTTCTGCCAACTGCCTGAAGAACGACAACATCGTTTATATCGGCGATCTCATCCAGAAGACCGAAGCGGAAATGCTCCGCACGCCGAACTTCGGCCGCAAGTCGCTGAACGAGATCAAGGAAGTGCTGGCTCAGATGGGCCTCCATCTCGGTATGGAAGTTCCCAACTGGCCGCCGGAGAACATCGAAGAACTCGCCAAGCGCTACGAAGAGCATCACTATTGATGCGCGCGTAGCGCTTCCAGAACCTTTATCGCGCGGCGGTTTCAGGCCGCCAAGGAAGTTAAGAAGGAGAGGGCCATGCGCCACGGTAAGTCCGGTCGCAAGCTCAACCGTACCGCGAGCCACCGCAAGGCGATGTTCGCCAACATGGCAGCCTCGCTGATCAAGCACGAGCAGATCGTCACCACCCTGCCCAAGGCCAAGGAGCTGAAGCCCATCGTGGACAAGCTCGTCACCCTCGGCAAGCGCGGCGACCTGCATGCCCGTCGTCAGGCCATTTCGCAGATCCGCGACGTGGCCACGGTGGCCAAGCTGTTCGATACGCTCGGCGAGCGCTACAAGGAGCGCAACGGTGGTTACACTCGCGTGCTCAAGGCTGGTTTCCGCTATGGCGACAATGCGCCGTTGGCAGTGATCGAACTCGTCGATCGCGACCCGGCCGCCAAGGGTGCTGAAGATCGCGCCCGCGCCGAGGCCGAAGAGGTCGCCGGCGAGGAAGTGGCTGCGTAAGTCACGGCCTTTCGGGGCGTCGTCGCTGCCGCCGGTCATCGGGTCGGCGTGGGGCGGGGCGCTGCGGCACCTGTTGTCAGGTGTATGAATCAAGGAAAAGCGGTCCTTCGGGGCCGCTTTTTTCGTTTCTGTCACTTTATGCCGGAGCGGAAACGTAAATCGGGTTCGGTACAACTCAATGTACAGTCGAGTTGTCCGGTCAGATCAGGAGCCTTTTGCGAAGGTATTGCATGTCTTGTCAATTATCTCGCCATTACGGTACTTCTGCTTAGGTATTTTTTAGGAAGTGCATGTGAGCATCGCCCCAACGATTAAATCGTGTTTTTGCGTATAGCTGGGGGCTCTGATGGCTGAGGGTGAGGGAACTGCGGGGAAGTCCGCCGGGTTCAGGTTTGGCTTTGTGTCGCGTCTGTCGACGCGGTTGCCGCTTTTCGTGAGCGGACTGGCGCTTGTTTCGTGCATCACCGTGGGTGTGCTCGGCTATCTGAACGGCCGGGACGGGCTGGTAAGTTCGGCTGAGAGCGAATTGCGCATTCTCGCGCATGCGCGTTCCGATGCGCTTACCCTGAAGCTCGGGGGGGCTCGGTCCGATCTGAACAGTCTCGTCAGCAGCGCGAACGCCACGATCGTTCTCAACGAGATGAACCAGGCGCTGGTGACCATCGAGCAGGATCGGGGCGAGCTTGACGCCTATTACCGCTCGTCCGACGATCCGGCCGAGCGCGCCGAGCTTACCGGCGATCAGAACAAGACCATGTATTCCTGGCGTCACACCGGCGTTCACGGGACATTCCTCACCTCCTGGAAGCAGGCCGGCTATGGCGACATCTATGTGCTGAACATGGAAGGCCGTGTCGTCTACTCGGTCACGAAGTCCGCTGACTTCCTTGAAAAGGTGAGCGATCCGACCCTGGCCGGTACCGGTCTGGCCAAGGCCTTCGAGGCGGCCAAGGGGCTGGACAACGGCGAACAGGCGCTCGTCGATTTCTCCAATTACACGCCGGTTGGAGGGATGCCCTCCATGTTTCTGGCGCAGCCGGTCTACCTGAGCGACTACAATTCCACCGCGATGCGCGGCGTGATGGTCATCCGGGTTGGCGTGAACCTGCTGAACAGCGTTCTGGCCAGCCGAGAATCGCTGGGCCGGACGGGGCAATCCTTCCTTGTGGGGGCTGATGGTGTCATCCGCTCCGACAAGCCGCTTTCGGGTGGCTCCACGGCCCTCTCGGAGACGGCGCAGGATCCGATCATCGCCGGTGCCGCCAATGGACAGGAAGGCTTCGGCGTGGCCGTGAACGGCGATGGGGAAGACGTCTATCTTTCCGCCGTTCCGCTGCACTTCATGGATGCGAAATGGAGCGTGGTTGCGGAACGCAGCGCGGAAGAAACTCTCGCGCCGGTCGTTGAGATGCGGAACTCCATGATCTACGGCACGCTTCTCGTGCTGGTCGTGGTCACGGTTCTGGGTACGCTCTATTCCTATTCGATCACGCGGGCTCTGGGGCATCTGGTTGCCGCGCTGCGCAAGATCGCAGGTGGTGAACTCGATACCGAGATCAAGGCTGCCAAGCGGCGTGACGAGATCGGCCAGATCGGTCGCGCGGTGTTGCAGATTCAGGAAAACGCCGTGCTTGAGCAGGAACGCAAGGCGGCCGAGGATGCGGCCGAGCAGGAAATGCGGACCAAGCAGCGCGGTGAATTCGTTGCGTCGCTAGCCGCCGACTTCGAGGCTTCCGTGGGCGAGGTGGTGCAGCGCGTCTATGCCGCTTCCAACGAACTGCGCCAGTCTGCGGAAAGCATGGCACAGATCGCAGGTTCCACCGGCGAGCGTTCGGAGAGCGTATCCAAGGCTTCCGAAGCCGCACGCGAGGAAGTGCAGACGATTGCCGGGGCCTCCGACGATCTGTTCAAGTCCATTCAGGAAATCTCCTCTCTGATCACGCGCTCCTCCGCGATTGCCCATATGGCAAACGAGCGGGCCTCGACCACCGATGAGACCGTGCGCTCGCTGGCGGAAGCAGCCGACCGCATCGGTGAGGTGATCCGTCTGATTTCCGATATCGCCGACCAGACCAACCTTCTGGCGCTCAACGCGACCATCGAGGCCGCGCGTGCCGGTGAGGCGGGCAAGGGCTTTGCGGTCGTTGCGTCGGAAGTGAAGGAACTGGCGGGGCAGACGGCCAAGGCGACGGGCGAGATCGGCCAGCAGATCGATGCAATCCGTTCCGCCACCAAGGATGCGGTCGAGGCGATCTCGGAAATCCGCACCACCATCGGCGAGATTTCCGAATCGGTCGGTTCGGTGGCCTCCGCGGTGGAAGAGCAGAGTGCGGCAACGCAGGGCATCGTGGACAACACTCAGCGTGCGGCGGACGGCACGGCTTCGATGTCTCGCGATATCGAAGAGGTGCGTCAGTCCTCCCAGCACACGGGGTCTGCCGCGGAGCAGGTCGTGGGCGCTGCCGGGCATCTGACGGAACAGGCCAGCACGCTCGACCAGCAGGTGCGGGACTTCCTTCACCAGATCCGTGCGGCCTGATCGTTCAGACGGTTGAGCTTCAAAAAGAAAAGGGGCGGCGTCGCAAGACGCCGCCCCTTTGTCATGTTGGGGGGAAGTGGAATTGGCCCGGGGGAGCAACCATGGTCAGCTGCCTGAGGCTTGCGAGGGACTACGGGTGAGGCGTGCGGCGAGGAAAAAGGCCACGGGCGTCACGATCTGGGTGAAAACGAAAGCGATGGGCCAGGCGGTCAGGGCCTGACGGGGCCAGATCGCAAGCCATTCGCTTGTCGGCCCCATGACGATGAGGGACATTGTGCCCGACATGAGCGTTGCCATCATGAGTGTGATTAAGAATTGCGCGAGAAAAATAGTCTTACGAGACATAGAGATGCAGATTCCATATTGCGGCCGGGCAGGAAAGCCACAGCTTCCCCGGCACCGACCAATCATGAGAAGGTCGATGCCGCGGGTTCGCGCATGGGCGCGACTGGATCTCTGATGAACAGAGGGCCGGAATAACCTGACCGGCCTCGGAATCTTTTCGGCCCCGGGGAGATAGCCCGATCTCAGGCTGAAGGCAAATGGTTCAAATGTGAATTTCAGTCTTGGTGAAGATCTCGCTGGCCCAGTCGATGAAAACGCGCAGGCGCGGCGCAAGCTGGCGTCCGCGAGGATAAAGCGCCGATAGCGGCATCGGTTCCGGCCGATTGTCGGGCAAGACCTCCATCAGACGACCTTTAGCCAGATCCTGAGCAAAGCGGTAGCCGGGAGCCTGCGCAAGCCCGAGACCTAGCCGGGCCAGCTCGGCGGCGGTGTCGGAATTGTCGACACTGGCGCGTGCGGGCAGGCGGATTTCCTGAACCCGCCCCTCCACGGTGAATTCAAGCGGCATGACCTCGCCGGTACGCGAGGAAACGAAGCCGATCATGCGATGTCCCTCGAGATCGTGCACAGAACGCGGATGCCCGAAGCGTTCCAGATAGGCCGGGCTTGCGACGGTAATCTCGTGCAGGGCGCCGAGCGGGCGGATCAGGAGGTCGCTATCGACGGGATCGCCGGCGCGGATCGCGCAGTCGATGCCTTCGCGTACGAGATCGACCAGCCGGTCGCTCTGGCCGAACTGGATGTCGATGCGGGGATAGCGTTCGAGGAATTCCGGCAGGTGCGGCAGCAGGAAGGTTCGGGTGAGGAGGGCAGGCGCATCGATGCGCACGCGCCCGTGCGGGTCCGCGTCGCGCAACACGGCTTCGGCGTCTTCCATGTCCGCCAGAATGGCGATGCACCGCTCGTAAAAGGCTTGCCCGTCTGGCGTGGGCGCGACATGGCGGGTGGTGCGCTCCAGAAGGCGCGCGCCGAGGCGTTGCTCCAGCCGCCGCAGACCTTCGGTGGCCGTGGAGCGGGGGATATCGAGATCGGCGGCGGCCGCGGTGAAGCTGCCGCGCTCGGCAACACGCACGAAAAGGCGCAAGGCGTCGAGATGGTCCATTCTCCATTATTCGTTCAAACCGAATAGTCTTGGCAAGTTCAGCGTGATTATCCCGACCTGTCGATCTCCTAGTTTCCCTGCTCAGCTAAGGAGATCGCTCATGACCGATACAATCAAACCCGTTTCCCCCGTCGCCATCGTCACCGGATCATCGCGCGGGATCGGCGCAACCATCGCCCGCCGTCTGGCATCGGACGGCTTTGCGGTTGTCGTGAACTACGCCCGCGGCCGGGAACAGGCGGAGGCCGTCGTCGGTGAGATCGAGGCTGTCGGCGGGCGCGCAATCGCGGTCCGGGCCGATATGGCGGAGCCCGCGGGGATTGCAGCGCTGTTCGATGCGGCGGAGGCCGCATTCGGTCCCGTCGGGGTTCTTGTGAACAATGCCGGGATCATGACCCTCGGCCCGATTGCTGAGGTCAACGATGCCGCGTTTAAGCGTCAGGTCTCGATCAATCTCGGCGGGGTCTTCCGGGGGATGCGCGAGGCGGCGCGCAGGTTCGGAGCGGGCGGGCGCATCATCAGCTTTTCCTCCAGCGTCGTCGGTCTCTACCAGCCGGGCTATGGCGTCTATGCGGCAACGAAGGCGGGCGTCGAGGCGCTGACCCATGTGCTCGCCAAGGAACTTGGCCCGCGCGGCATAACGGTAAATGCGGTTGCGCCGGGACCGGTGGCGACGGAGTTGTTCCTGGAAGGAAAGCCGGAGGACCTCGTTGCCAATATCGCGCGGATGAACCCGTTTGGGCGGCTGGGCGAGCCGGAGGATATCGCCCGTGTCGCCGCCTTTCTCGCCAGTCCCGATGCGGGCTGGATCAGCGGTCAGACATTGCGCGCCAATGGCGGCGTCGTCTGACCCACAAAAGAAAAAAGGGCGGCCCCGCAAGGCCGCCCTTTTCGCGTTCGGACGTTGTCGCCTGCCTATTGTGCGGCTTCGAGCTTGTCCTGCGTCCGCAGCTCGAAATCCGAGGTGTCATGACGTTCGCGCAGCTGGTTTGCCGGGTTGCCGGAGCCGCGGTTGACCATGCGACCGCGCTGGACGGCGGGGCGCTCAAGGATCGCATCGGCCCAGCGATGGACATTCGTGTAGCTTGCTGCATCGAGGAAGCGGGCGGAATCGCCGTAAAGCCAGCCCTTCACGAGCCCGCCATACCACGGGAAGATTGCGATATCGGCGATCGAGTAGTCGTCGCCCGCAATGAAGGGGCGTTCGGCAAGCTGACGGTCCAGCACGTCGAGCTGGCGCTTGGTTTCCATCGTGAAGCGGTCGATGGCGTATTCGAACTTCTCCGGGGCGTAGGCATAGAAATGCCCGAAGCCACCGCCCAGATAGGGCGCGCTGCCCATCTGCCAGAAAAGCCAGTTCAGGCATTCGGCGCGCTTCGCCGGATCGTCCGTCGGCACGAAGGCACCGAATTTTTCAGCCAGATAGAGAAGGATCGAACCGGATTCGAACACGCGGATCGGTTCTTTACCGCTGCGGTCCATGAGCGCCGGGATCTTGGAGTTCGGGTTCACATCGACAAAGCCGGACCCGAACTGGTCGCCGTCGCCGATGGAGATGTACCAGGCGTCGTATTCCGCGCCGGTGTGTCCTGCGGCCAGCAGTTCCTCCAGCAGGATGGTGACTTTCTGGCCGTTCGGGGTGGCCAGCGAATAAAGCTGCAAGGGGTGCTTGCCGACAGGCAGCTCCTTGTCATGGGTGGGGCCCGCAATTGGCCTGTTGATGGACGCGAACTTCCCCCCGCTCGGCGCTTCCCAGGTCCAGACCTCGGGCGGCGTGTAGGGCTTGGAATCGGTCATTACGTAGCTCTCCGCTCAATCTTGATGAAACTGTCTTTGGCCATGGTTGGCCCACATTCCCGGTAAAGATGCAGTCGCCGCCGCGAATGACAAGGGGCAGGCGGGTCACGGCCTCGCGATGAGCGGTTGTTTGCGACGATACGTAAACAGCGTTGACAGCCCGGACCAAGCCGCTAGACCCTTCTGGCCAATCAGGAGGGGTCATGAACGGTTCGACATCGGAGGCATCCACACCGGCAGGGGAAACGGCGTCGGCAAGCGGCGTCGATCTGGTTGGTGCATTCATGTGCCTGCTGGCGGCAATTGCATGGGGAACGACCGGGACGGCGGCGACCTTTGCGCCCGATGTGCCCGCGGTTGCCATAGGTGCCGCCGCCATGGGCTTTGGAGGGCTGCTGCAGGCCTCTCGCGCGCTTTCCGGCATCCGGGTGGGGCGCGATGTGTTGTGGCGTCACCGGGGGCTCCTTTTGAGCGGAGCGTTGGCCGTGGCGATCTATCCGCTGGCCTTCTATGCCTCCATGCGGCTTGCGGGCGTGACCATCGGCACGGTGATCTCGCTCGGCTCCGCGCCGCTTCTCTCCGCGTTGATCGAGAACCGGCTTGAGGGAGCGCGACTGACCTTGCGCTGGGCCTCGGGTGCTGCCATCGGCGTTTCCGGCATCGTCCTTTTGAGCCTCGGCGAGGGCGCGCATGCGGGTGTCGCTTCAGGCGACAACGTGGTTCTGGGCACGGTTCTGGGGCTCGTTGCGGGTGGCACCTATGCGCTTTATTCGTGGACCACGCGACGGATGATGCAGAGCGGGCTTTCCTCGCGCGTTGCGATGGGGGCGACCTTCGGCATCGGCGGGTTGCTTCTGATGCCGGTTCTGTTTGCGACCGGCGCGCCGTTTCTGATGAGTGCGGGCAATCTGGCGGTCGGGGCCTATATGGCGCTGGTGCCGATGTTCCTTGGTTATATTGCCTTTGGGCAGGGGCTATCGCGGGTTTCAGCCAGCCTCGCCACGACGATCACGCTGTTCGAACCGGTCGTGGCGGCCCTTCTGGCGGTGGTGATCGTGGGAGAACGACTGCCTATCTCGGGCTGGACCGGTGTGGCGCTGATCGTCGTCTGCCTGATCTGGACGACGGTGCCCTTGCCGAAGCGACGGGGATGAATCCGGACATCTGATCCGCCACTGGGCGCGTCGATAGGGCGCGTGGAAGCGGGCGCGCGGAGCTTGCCGCAACTTGCAAGCGATGCATGGCTTTGCGAGATTGGGGCTCTCGACGGTACGCGGCAGGCATCGGCTGTTTCGGCCTTTCGATTCTCCCGCGGTGCGTTTGCCCGCCTCCACAAAAAGTCTGTTTTCATGCCCATCGACACCCGTTTCGATCCTTCCGGCTCGCTCGTCGAACGACTGGACCTGCCCCCTTTGGGGACGGGGCCGCTCAACGGTCTGACCTTCACGGTAAAGGACAACATCGATCTTGCGGGATACCGGACCTCCTATGGCAGTCCTGCCTGGAGAGATAGTCATCCGGCACCGGTCCACAATGCGCTTTGCGTCGATCAGCTTCTTGCGGCTGGGGGGCGTTGTGTGGGCAAAGCGGTTGCCGACGAGTTCACCTACAGCCTCGATGGGGAGAGCCCGTTCTTCGGCACGCCGCGCAACGCAAAGGCGCCGGAGAGGGTTCCCGGAGGATCTTCCAGTGGTTCGGCGGCGTCTGTTGCCAACGGGCTGGCCGATTTTTCCATCGGCACGGATTCGGGCGGCTCGATAAGGGTTCCGGCAAGTCTGTGCGGGATCTGGGGCATGCGCCCGTCCTTGCACCGGATTTCGGAAGCGGGCGTGCTTCCTTTCATGCCGGGGGTGAGCACCGTCGGGATCCTGAGCGCCCGACTCGGTTTTCTCGACGCCGCAGCCCGCGTTCTGTTGCGCAGCGGGGAAAAGCCCGTTGCGTCTCCCAAGCGGCTTTTGCTCCTGAGCGATATGCTCGAAGTTGCGGATGCGGCAGTCGCGGATCAGGTTCGCGCAGCCCTGGAGCCGATCTCCCGCCGTTGCGGCCTTGTGGCGGAGCCGGTTCGCTTTTCTCAGCTCATCGGAGAAGATCTGCCCTTGAGCGACTGCAATTTCGAGGCTTTGCGCGATCTTCAGACCGCCGAATTCCAGAGCGTCCTGGGAAACTGGATCGAAACCGCCAAACCCGAACTCGGCTACGTCTTCTCAATGGCCTACGGCAACGTCCGGCAATTCGACCGTATCGCGAGGCTCGACAGTCTGACCCGTTGCGAGCGGCTTTTCGAAAAGATCAATGCCGGTCTTCCCGAGGGGACCGTGGTCTGTTTCCCGACCACGCCCGTGATCGCGCCGCTGAAGGGTTCACTGAACAATCTTGACGCGGTTCTGGACTTCTACGACCGGACCATGATCGCGACCGCGTTTTCGGGCGTTGGCCGTCTGCCGGAGATTTCCGCGCCCCTGTTGACGGTCGAGGGGTGCCCGGTAGGGCTGTCCTTTGCCGCTGCGCATTATCAGGACGAGTTCCTGCTGTCGGCGGTTGCCGAGATGCTGGGGGCCTGAACTGCGAGCGGTCTTGTGGATCGTGGAAGCCGGGTTGCGTTGAAGAGGGGCGCATTTCCATATTCCGGGGCAGGTGCCGCAAAACCTTAAATTTCCTCCATGATCGGTATCCGCCATACCGTGACACAATTCGATCGCTTAATCTGTTCTTCGAAATGATCGGAACACCGCGCCGTCTCTCTGCAAGGGGAGTGAAGCGCGGAACGAGATAATCGGGATCAGCACAATGCGCTCTACTCTTTCTCGCCCGCTGGCGCGGACCGTCGCTGCCTTCGGGCTTTCCCTCTCATTGATGGCAGCCGGGCCCTTGGCGCCTGCTGCTCATGCCGAGACAGCCGTTCCCCAGTCGGCCGCCGAGATCAAACTCTCCTTCGCGCCCATCGTGAAGAAGGTCGCGCCTGCGGTCGTCAACGTCTATGCGAGCCGGGTTGTGGCCCAGCGGCGCATGTCGCCGTTTTTCAACGACCCGTTCTTCCGCCGCTTCTTCGGCGATCAGGGCGATTTCGGTCAACCGCGCCAGCGCGTACAGCGGTCTCTGGGATCCGGCGTGATCATCTCCTCCGACGGCATCATCATCACCAATCACCACGTCATCAAGGATGCCGACGAGGTGCGCGTGGCGTTGTCGGACCGGCGTGAATTCGATTGCGACATCGTGCTGAAGGACGAGCGCACAGATCTGGCCGTGCTCAGGATCAAGGACGGATCGGGCGACTTCCCGCACATCGCCTTCGGCGACAGTGACCAACTCGCTGTGGGCGACATCGTGCTGGCGCTGGGCAATCCCTTCGGCGTCGGCCAGACGGTGACGCAGGGCATCGTTTCCGCCGTGGCACGCACCCACGTGGGCGTTTCCGACTACCAGTTTTTCATCCAGACGGATGCCTCCATCAATCCCGGAAATTCCGGCGGCGCGCTGGTCGATATGGCGGGCAATCTGGTCGGCATCAATTCCGCCATCTATTCGCGCTCCGGCGGCTCCAACGGTATCGGCTTCGCGATCCCCGTCAACATGGTCAAGCTCATCGCCGATGCGGCTGAACATGGTGGCAAGGTGCGTCGTCCGTGGGTCGGCGCGTCGCTTCAGGCGGTGACCGCCGATATTGCGGAAGGCATGGGCCTCGACAGGCCGCGTGGCGTTCTGGTGACGCGTATCGCCAAGGGCTCGCCGTCCGAGCGTGCACGGTTGCATGTCGGCGACCTGATCCTGGCGGTCGATGGCGTGCCGGTGGAAGACCCGAACGCCTTTGGCTACCGGTTGGCGACAAAGAAGCTCGGCACCCGGGCGGAGCTGACGGTTCTTTCCGATGGTCGCGAGGCAAAGCTCGACATCTCGCTGGAAGCCGCCCCCGAGACCGTGCCGCGCGATACGCGTGAGATCGGCGGGCGTTCGCCGTTCACCGGCGCAACGGTTGAAAACCTCTCGCCCGCGGTGGCGGAGGAACTGGCGATGTCGTCGGATGAGGAGGGGGTCGTGGTGGTCGATATCGCGCCCGGTTCGCCTGCGGAGCGCGTCGGCCTGCGTTCCGGCGATGTCATCCTGACGATCAATCAGGACGATGTGACGAGCACGCGCGCTCTGGCCTCCATGTCCCGCTCGCGTCCGAATGTGTGGCGCGTGGAAGTGAGCCGTGAAGGGCGCGTGCTGCGCTTTGCAGTCAGGGGTTGAGGCCACTTTGAAGCGCGGGAAAGGGCGTGACCGGCTGTCATGCCCTTTCGCTTTCCACAGGCAGTGTTGTCGGCAAGGCCGTCCGGGGCCTATATCCTTGGGTATCGAACAAGGAACGATGCGCCGATGAGCGACCTCTTCGCAGCCTCCGGACCGGCCAATAACGCGCCGCGCCCGCTTGCCGACCGCTTGCGCCCGGAAAAACTGAGCGAGGTGGTCGGGCAGGACCATATTGTCGGGCCCGAAGGCGCGCTGACGCGAATGCTGAACTCCGGCTCGCTCGGGTCTCTCATTTTCTGGGGGCCTCCGGGAACCGGCAAGACGACGGTCGCCCGGTTGCTTGCCAATGAGACCGATCTGGCGTTCGAGCAGATTTCGGCGATCTTTTCCGGTGTTGCCGATCTGAAGAAGGTGTTCGAGACCGCCCGCATGCGGCGCATGTCCGGGCGCAGCACGCTTCTCTTCGTTGACGAGATCCACCGCTTCAACCGTGCCCAGCAGGACAGCTTCCTGCCTGTGATGGAGGATGGCACCGTCACGCTGGTGGGAGCGACGACGGAAAATCCCTCATTTGAACTCAATGCCGCGCTTCTGTCCCGGGCCCATGTGATGAGCTTCAAGTCGCTGGAGGCTTCCGGCGTGGAGAAGCTGCTGGCGCGTGCGGAAGAATTGGAAGGCCGTCCGCTGCCTCTCGACGAGGAAGCGCGCGGTGTGCTGATCCGCATGGCGGATGGGGACGGGCGCGCCTCGCTGACGCTGGCCGAAGACGTCTGGCGCGCGGCGCGCGAAGGCGAGATCTTCGATGCGGAGATGCTTCAGGAGATCGTCCAGCGGCGGGCCCCCGTCTACGACAAGTCATCGGAGGGGCACTATAATCTCGCCTCCGCCCTGCAGAAGTCGATCCGCGGGTCGGATCCCGACGCGGCGCTTTACTATCTGGCGCGCATGCTCGATGCGGGGGAAGACCCGCTCTTCATCGGGCGGCGGCTGGTGCGCATGGCGACGGAAGAGGTCGGCATGGCCGATCCGCAGGCGCTGGTGATCGCGGTGGCGGGGCTGGAGCATTACAAGATCATCGGTTCGCCGGAGGGCGAGCACGGGCTCGTACAGGCGTGCCTCTATATCGCCTGCGCGCCCAAGTCGAATGCGATGTACATGGGGTATGCAAACGCGATGGCTGCGGCCAAGGCGTTCGGTTCGCTGCCGCCGCCGCGCCATATCCTCAACGCACCGACCAAGCTCATGAAGGACATGGGCTACCACGAGGGCTACGCCTACGATCACGATTACCCCGACGCCTTTTCGGGCCAGGAGTTCTTCCCCGAGCAGATGGGGCGTCAGACCTTCTACGAGCCTGTGGAGCGGGGATTCGAGCGTGAGGTGAGGAAGCGGCTCGACTACTGGGCAAAGCTGCGTCGTGAGCGGAACAGTAAACCCTGAGTGGAACGCTCTTTATCCCGCGACCGTGCGCACCAGCCACAGCGCCGCAAAGAGCGCGGCGATGGAGACGATCACCGTGATCGCGGCATAGCCGGCGGCCAGTTCCATCTGGCCGCGTTCCCAAAGCGTGGCGAAATCCAGCGAGAAGGACGAGAAGGTCGTGAAGCCGCCGAGCATGCCGGTGGCGACGAGCAGCCGCAACCCATGCGATGAACCGTCCATGCGCGAAAGCGTGGCGATGAGCAGCCCCATCAGGAACGAGCCGAGAATGTTCACGGTCAGCGTGCCATAGGGAAAACCGGTGCCGAAGAGGCGCATCATGAGAAGGCCGACGAGATGGCGGCCTGCCGCGCCGATGCCGCCGCCGAGCGCGACGATAAGTACGTTTTTCATGCGTTGATTGCCTGTCGTGCCTACTCCGCCGCCTGTCCGGCCTTGTCCGGCTTGCTGCCCATGCGCTCGAAACCGCGAACCGCTTCGTCGTATTTCGGGTCGATGGTGCCCATCAGCCGATCCCAGAAGGAAAAGAAGTTGGCGAAATTATATTTGAATCGGGAATGGTGCTGGTCGTGAAAGGTGACGCAGACCATGGGGGAGGGCGCGCGCGCAGCCGGGCTCGCCCAGAACTCGAAGCCTGAATGGCCGATCGTGCCGTTGAAGTGGTCATAGACCCGGTGGACGATCAGTACGGCGGCGGGGATGGGTAGCACGAGCGGCGCCCACAGGTAATAGCACTGCATCACGAAGGCATCGACGAGGTCGTCGTTGTAGGTGCTCCACACGGTCGGGGCGACGGAGCGGTGATGCTCGGCATGGAAGCGGTACATCAGCTTCGTGTGCATGAAGCGGTGCATCCAGTAAAACCACGCGTCGAAAACACAGATCGAGACGACGAACATCGCCGGCACCGACCACCAGGAAAGCTCCAGTGGGGCAAACAGCGTCAGCCCGCGATATTGCAGGTAGAGCCCGCCCGCCATGCAGCCGGTGGTGACCAGAAGCGAGATCACGCTCTGGCGGATTTCCTTCTTCATTCGCTTCTCGCCGCGACGGTTCTGCTGGATGCGGCGTTCGGGATAGCGGTTCTGGATGGCGACCAGAACCCAGCCGGTGGCGAAATAGAGAAAGAGATTGATCGCGTAGACGGTTCCCCACCATGGCAGGAAGCCCAGCGCGAACTCTCCGGCGGCGACCAGATTCTCACCCATCGCTCTTGGCTCCCGTATCGGGTGTGGCTGCTTTGCCGGTCTCCGGGGCGCCCTCGAATGCCTTGACCATGTCGTCATAGCGGGGATCGACGGTTCCCATCATGCGGTCCCAGAGCGAGAAGAAGTTGCCGTAATTGTAGCGAAAGCTGGAATGGTGCAGGTCGTGGAAACTCGTGCAGATGAAGGGCCAGGGCCAACGCGAGGTGGGCGAGGCGAAATATTCAAAGCCCGCGTGGCCGATCATGCCGGAGATCTGATCGAAGAGCCGCTGTGCGAAGAGCGCAAGCGCGGGGATCGGCAGCACGAACCAGACCACGAGATAGTAGCTGTGCTCGATCAGCGTATCGACGGTGGTCGATGAATCGTTGCTCCACGGCGTGGGGGCCAGCGAGGCGTGGTGCGGGGCGTGGAAGCGGTAGAAGGCGGGCAGGTGCAAGAGCCGGTGGCCCCAGTAGAACCACGCGTCATAGAGGAACATGGAGACGGCGAACATCAGCGGCACCGACCACCAGTTCGCCTCCAGCGGTGTGATGGTCCAGTCCTTGAGCTGGGCGAAGAAACCCGCTGTCAGCAGCAGGCAGGAGGTCGCCAGCGCCTTCATGGAGGAGTGGATTTCACGGCGGATGCGGTGGCTGCCGTCGCGGGTCGGCTGGATACGACGTTCGGGATAGCGTCGGTTCACCCATGTCAGCGCGAGGCCGGTGGTGAAATAGATGATCAGCGTCACGGCATAAATCGCGGCGAAGAGCAGCGCGTATTCGACGAGCAGCCGCAGGCCGGAAACGACATGGATCACTGGATTTTTCCCGAAATTCCCTGGCCCGATATCTGGGGGCAGCCGGACTGCCGCCTTCCAATCGATGCGCAACATCTGCCGCGACCGCAATGCAGCAAAGGTAAATCACGAGGTGACGTTATGCAAATTGCCGCGAGCTTCCACGCTTGAGCCCGGGGCATCGTCGACGTCTTGTGGTTCGAGCTTTCCGGGTGCGGTGCGCGGTGGCCGTTCCTGCTTCTCTGCCTCGCCGGGCGTCGGGTTCAGGCTCATCTTTCCGTTTCGAAAAGTCTCCGCGATCAGGGCGCGCAGGCCGGGGATCAGGTCGGGATCGGTTCCCAGGTTCTCGGACTCTTCCTCCACGATGGCCTGAAACAGCCCTTCGCGCAGCGCTTCGGTGTCGAGATTGGCGGGTTTGCGTTCGCCCACTGCTGCGAGCACCGTAGACAGCAACTTGTCGGCCGCGTTGAGGCGGCCCCACAGATAATCGTGTTCGCGCCATGCGCGGTTGAAGAACGCGCCGAACAGCGAGAGGGCCGCTCCTTTCAGCTTGACCCCGTCCTCGCTCAGCGCGCACGGATCGGCCGCGGAGATGCGGTCGACCAGAACCTCGTTCACTTCGGTGATTTCTTGCCGCTGCATGACCGGGAAGGTGATCAGGTCGTAGAAGGCGAAGCCGATATAGGCTCCGGTGAAGCGACGGCGCAGGCGCGGCGCAATGAAGGCGTGATCCACCGCGCTCACGATGTCGTCATGCAACAGGTCCAGTTCGTCGAGCGACATGATCTCGGCGAGGCGTTCTAGAAAGGTCCTTGTCGCATCCAGACTGCTGGCTGGCGATGCCGCCAGAAGATGCGCCGCGCGGCGGGTTTCTGCGTCATAGGCGGAGGGACGCCAGTATTGCGACAGGTGTTCGATCTGGGCGTACAGCGTGCCTTTCAGATCGTCGAGCTGTTCGGAGGTATCTTCGAAACTGTTGAGGTCGGGAAGGGTGTAGAGCGTGTTCAGTCGCCGGATGACGAAGCGCAGGCGGCGGATCCGGTAATCGACGTCGAGCGCACGCAGGAAACTGGCGAGCGGCAGAGGGACGGCGGGAGCGCCGGTTTTGTCGCCCGGCGCTTCCTCAAGCGCATGCAGATAGTCGGTCATGCGCTCGTTGAGCATCCGTTCCAGGGTCGGGTCGTCGCCGTCAGAAATCAGGCTGGCGATGAAGCCTGCGAGGCGCTCGCCGAGGGCTGCCATCTTCAGCTTCAGATAGGGCATGTGCATGAAACCGGCCTGTCGGTGGGCGGCTTCATTGGCCTCGCGACGGCAGGCGCGCACGCGCCGGGCGGTCAGGGAGCCGTCGGTCTCCCGGCAGAGAATCGTCTCCACCTCGCGCTCCACGAGCGGTTCGCTTGCCGCGATCAGGTCGCTCAGGTGGCGGGCCTTGCGGTTGCCTTCCTCGATGCCCGCCAGATCGTCGCCGATGGGCTCGTTTCGCGGGATATGGGCAAGCGAGGCGAGAATGATGCGGAAGAAGCCGGGCACGCTCTCCCGGTCGATCTGGCGTCGCACGGTTTCCGGCACCGGGTCGACATAGATCAGTCGCCGGACCACCTCGCGCATGGCCGGACGGTCGCTGATCGCCTCGATCACGGGGGCAAATGGCTTGTTCATGACGACGGAGCCGTCCACGAAGACCGGGGAGACGGGATCCTCGGGATCGATGCCAAGCGTCTTGCGCAGGAAATGGTTGCGCTCGGGCCATGGTTCGCCGCGCTCCTCAAGCAGCGCGTCCATCTCCGTCACTGTTGCGGGCGGGAACGCGCCGGGGAAGGAGGCGGTGGCGCGAGCCGCGAACACCACGTCGGGCACGTTCCTGCGGCCCAGATTGCTCTCGATGCGGTTGGCGCGGGCCTGTGCGCAAAAATGCAGGATGCGGCGGTGTTCTGTCTCTTCCAGCGTGGTCGTTCCGCCCAGCAGAACCTTGCGGCGTTCGCCGTGATAGTCGGTGAGCGTCACGAACAGGTCGAGCCGCTGGCCGCGCGGCAGCAGCGTCGCGTTCTCGCACCAGTGTTCGTCCATACGGGCGCAGGCGTCCAGCATCCAGCCTGCGAAGCGTTCGCCGGAAAAGGGCGGGGTGAACCAGCGCGACTGGACGAAGGCGCGAAGCTTCTCGCGGGTTTCCTCGTCATCGATCTGACTTTTCAGGGCCCGGCTGACAAGGCGGTCGATCACGGGGGAGACCGTGCGCTTGAAATAGCGCGAGAGGCCGTCCTGCGGTTTTGAGAGGCGGGTGACGTCGGCGTTTTCCAGCCACATGGCCCGATGATCGGTGAGGGGCAGGTCGTGCGCGAGGGCGCGCGCCAGCATGATGGCGTTGACGCCGCCTGCGGAGGCTCCGGACAATGCGTCGACCACGACGCGGACTTCGACCGTCTGGGCCAGAGCATCGAATACCCGTCGCCAGGCGGCTTCCACCGGCGAGCCTAGATCGCTTGCGGCACAAAGGATGGCGGGATCGTCGTCTTCCGCGGGATCGGCGTTTTCTTCGGAACGGAGGGAGCGGTGCGTAGTGGAGGCGCGCACCATCGCCAGCACCTCGCGTGAGACGCCGTGCATATAGACCGCCAGCGACACGCCCCCGTAGAGTACGAGCGCCAACCGCAGTTCGATCTCCTTCATGAAAGCGTTTCCTGCTTTCTGCCGGGAAGTTTCCGTGGCGTGGTGCTGTGACCAGTTTCCCCGATAAACTGCATGTAGATCATGGGCCTGTCCGCGCCGCGGCGCAAGGACTGCAGCCATGATGCGGCGCGAACCTTTCCGCGTTGGTAAAGGGTCGCGAAGCTGTGATGCCGCGTTGAATACCTATCCCTTATGCTCGGCGCATGGATGGGGGACGCACCGTAAGGGAGGTTGTGGGTGGCGGATACAAGGATCGGCAGGCGCGGTCTGCTTCTGGGCGGGGCTGCAATCGTTCTGGCGGGCGGGGCCTATTGGGTGCGCCGGGCCGGCGATACGCCTGAGGGTGTTTTCGAAATCGCCTATAGCGAGGCGCAATGGCGCGAGCGCCTGACGCCGGAGCAGTTCGCGGTGCTTCGCGAGGAAGCGACCGAGCGGCCCTTCACCAGTCCGCTCAACGATGAAAAGCGCGAGGGGCGGTTCCACTGTGCGGGCTGCGATCTGGCGGTGTTTTCCTCTGCCGACAAGTTCGACAGCGGCACGGGCTGGCCGAGTTTTACCCGAACCCTGCCGGATGCGGTGGGCTATCGCACGGATCACAAGCTGATTATCGCCCGTACCGAGGAGCATTGCGCGCGGTGCGGTGGGCATCTGGGCCATGTCTTCGACGACGGTCCGCCGCCGACCGGCAAGCGTCATTGCATCAACGGACTGGCGCTCGTCTTCCGGCCCGCCTGAAGGCGCGGTTCGCGGTATCCGACAGGCTGCTTTGGGCTCAAGGCCCGTTTTGCCTGCGAATTGTGATGCGGGGAATGGCGCTGGCGCGCGATGATCGCTATAAGGCGCGAGATTTCAACGCCAGCGAAAGCGCTTTCAAGATGAGCGGCATCGAAACCCGCACCGTGACACCCGACGAGGCCGGCATGCGCCTCGACCGTTGGTTCAAGAGCCATTTCCCCGGACTGGGCTTCGGCCAGCTTCAAAAGCTGGTGCGGACGGGGCAGGTGCGCGTGGATGGCGGCCGGGTCAAGACCGACACCCGCATGGCGTCGGGCCAGAAGGTCCGCATTCCGCCGCTGGGCGTCGATCCGAAGAAGATCGAGAAGCAGGCGCCGAGGAAGGTCTCCGACAATGACCGCGCCGCCATCGAGGCGATGATCCTCTATGAGGACAAAGACCTGATGGTGCTGAACAAGCCGTCGGGGCTGGCGGTTCAGGGCGGGTCGGGCACCAAGCGGCATATCGACGGCATGCTGGAGGCGTTCGCCGACAAGTCCGGCGACAAGCCGCGGCTCGTCCACCGGCTCGACAAGGATACGGCGGGCTGTCTGGTGGTGGCGCGTTCGCGCAAGTCGGCGCAGGCGCTCACCAAAGCGTTCCGGGCGCGCTCGGCACGCAAGGTCTACTGGGCGCTGGTGAAGGGCGTTCCCAAGCCGCGCCAGGGCAAGATCTCCACCTATCTGGCGCGTGAGGAGCGCAGCGAGAAGATGGCGATCGTGCGCCACGGCGACGACGACGCCCAGCACGCCATGACCTATTATTCGGTGGTCGACAATGCGGGCCAGAACCTCGCATGGCTGAGCATGAAGCCGGTCACGGGCCGCACCCACCAGCTTCGTGCCCATGCCGCCCATATCGGTCACCCGATCATTGGCGACCCGAAATATTTCGAAGTCGAGAACTGGGAGCTGCCCGGGGGCATGCAGAACAAGCTGCATCTTCTGGCCCGGCGCATCATCATTCCGCACCCGACGCGCTCGGGTAAGCTCGACGTGACCGCACCGTTGCCGCCGCATATGCAGCAGTCGTGGAACCTGCTCGGTTTCGATACCTCCGACTACGATCCGATGGAGGACGAGGAGGAGGTGTGATCGGCACGGGGCCGGATCTACGCATCAGCGTGTCAGCGACCAGCCGACGATGACGACGGAAAAGAGGAAACCGGCGGCGACCAGTTTCCATGCATCGCGGCGACGCTTGAGGCCGGGCCAGCCGATGGGGCGGATTATCTGGATCAGCGCGACGAGCACGCAGAAAAGAGCAATGGCTTTTGTCACGATATCCCGCTTGGCTGAAGTGAACCCTCTGGAGTGTGAGCTTTAGGGGGCGGGCGCTCCGGTGTCCAGTCGCGCGGGGCGACGGAAGTGGGGCTTGCGCAGCGATTGGCCGCGCCGCGCGGGCGTGCAAGCTGTGTCGTCACCCTTGACCGACCGATCAAAAGTCGCCACATCGAAGGCTTTCCATCACCCGCTCCGTCAGACCCCTGGAAGCGTCAGGCTTATGTATCTCATCATTTTCGATTGCGACGGCACGCTCGTCGACAGTCAGGACACGATCGTTTCCGGCATGGAAACGGCCTTTGCAGCCGTCGGGCTCGAGGCTCCCACGCGCGCCGATTGCCTCGGCATTGTCGGGCTTTCGCTGGAAATTGCCATCGCGCGGCTGGCAGGGCCGGATCACCAGCATCTTGTGCCGGAGATGTCGGAGGCTTACCGGATCTCAAAGATCGCCGAGCGCAGGGCAGGCGGTGGGTACGATCCGCTATATCCGGGCGCGCGTGCGGCAATCGATGCGCTTCATGCGCGCGATGACGTGCTGCTGGGTATCGCGACCGGGAAGGCCTACCGGGGAGTTGCCCACATGGTCGATGTACACGCGCTGGAGGGCCGCTTCGTCACCGTGCAGACGGCGGATCGTGCGCCCTCAAAGCCGCATCCGGGGATGATCCTGCAAGCCATGGCGGAGACGGGGGCTGCGCCCGAGCGCACCGTGATGATCGGCGATACGAGCTTCGACATGGAAATGGCGTGTAATGCGGGCGTGACGGGGCTTGGCGTGGCGTGGGGCTATCACGCCCGGCCGCTGCTGAGCAGGGCAGGGGCCGCCGCCATTCTCGACGATTTTGCCGAACTGGTGCCGGAACTCGGCCGCCGCTTCGGCTGGACTTCGGAGGCAGTTGCATGACGCGCGAAGATGTTCAGAATTCCGATCCCATGCGCAAGGCGCAGGAACTCATGCGTCCGCCGCTGCCCAAGCGGTTCTACAAGGATGTGAGCGTGGAGGCGCGCGACGAGGGGCATGTGGTGCTGCTCGACGGGCGTCCGGTCAAGACGCCGGGAAAGCTGACCCTTGCGCTGCCGCTTGCGGAACTGGCGGAAGAGGTGGCGGAGGAATGGCGCGCGCAGGCGGACGTGATCGATCCGGGCGTCATGCACATGACGCGGATCGCCAATTCCGGCATTGAGGCGGTTCCGGCCAAGCATGGCGAGGTCGCAGATTCGGTGGCGGCCTATGCGGGCACGGATCTTCTTTGCTATCGCGCAGACGGGCCGGAGCGGCTGGTCGAGCGTCAGGGCGAGATGTGGGGGCCGGTCCATGCGTGGGCGGAGGAAACGCTCGGCGTCCGGTTCATGCTGGCGGCTGGCATCATGCCGGTGGAGCAGCCCGCTGAGACCCTCGCGGCCGTACGTGAGGCCGTTGGCCGATACTCACCGTTGGAACTGGCAGCTCTTCATACAGTGACGACGCTGACGGGCTCGGTCTTGCTGGCGCTGGCGCTTGCAGAGGGCAAGATCGATGCGGAACGCACATGGGCGGCGGCCTATGTGGATGAGGACTGGAATGCGGAGTTGTGGGGGCAGGACGCGGAAGCGATGCGCCTTCGCGAGATGAAGCAGGCGGAGTTTCAGGCCGCAGTGAAAGTGCTCGCCCTGCTTTCTGCCTGAACGCCTCCCCGGCCTGAGAGAAAATCAAAAGGCGCAGAGGCCGTTGGCCCTGCGCCTTTTTCATGTCTGCGTCTTTGATGTCTCGTCTGGTCGCGGGCCTAGACGTCGAAAGGCGGGAGGTGGGAGAAGGCGTCGCGCAGCGCGTCGGACCAGCCCAGCGACAATTGCCGGAAATACTCGTCGTCCTGCTCGATGCGGGTCTGACGGCTGACCTCCAGCGTGCCGGTGTTGTAGAGCAGCATGTCGATGGGCATGCCCACCGAGAGGTTGGAGCGCAGCGTGGAATCGAAGGAGATCAGAACGAGCTTCGCTGCATCGCCGAGCGTCATGTCGGCTCGGGTCACGCGGTCGAGGATCGGCTTGCCGTATTTGTGCTCGCCGATCTGCAGGAAGGGCTTGTCGTCGGTTGCCTCGATGAAATTGCCTGCGGCATAGATCTGGAAGAGCCGCGGCGGCTCGTTGCCGATCTGGCCGCCCAGCAGGAAGGACACGCCGAAATTCTCGCTGTTGGCGGCGAGCGCGTCGCCGTCGATGGCCTTCACGTCGCGCACCGCCTGACCGACCACGCGCGCCACCTGGAACATGGTGGACGCGTTCATGAGCGTCGGCTGGGTCAGGGTCTCGTCGTGAGAGCGCTCCTGCAGCAGCGAAATGACGGATTGGGTAACGGCGAGGTTGCCCGCAGCGCACAGGGCGATGACGCGGTCACCCTTCTTTTCGAAGATGTGAAGCTTGCGGAAGGTGGCGATATTGTCGAGCCCCGCATTGGTGCGGGTATCGGCTGCGAATACCAGACCACGATCGAGCCGCAAGGCGACGCAATAGGTCATTTCAAGTCCTCAAAACACCAGCAGGAACCGTCCGGGGCGCTCGGCTCGGGCGCTGGGCCTGATCGGGCGCGGGGGTGTGCAGTGGCGTCAATTGTCCAAATTTCTGTCGGGTGTCCAAACGTCTGTCGGGTTTCGATTTCCGCGCCGACCCGCGGACCTCCATCATGAGCATACGCCCGCTGCCGGTCGGCTTCTATCGCTGTCGCGCGAGCCGTCAACAGGTGACATTCTCGCGCATTATGACAATTGCCACGGCCTTTTCTACCGCTGCCAAAGGCTATTGCCGTCATCGGCTATTGTTGCTGTTGCCGGGCGATCCGGTCGACCCGGACTTCCACCGCCAGTTCTTCCTGCGCACCGCCCCAGCGTACACCGCGAATCGGGGCCGCGGAACGGGAATCCAGCCCCACTGAAAGCCGGATGTGATGGTCAGTCGGACAGATGCCGTTGGAGACGTCGAAGCCCACCCAGCCGAGGTCGTCGACCATTACTTCCGCCCAGGCATGATGGGCTTCCGATGCCGGGTCGGTTTCTTCCAGAAGCAGGTATCCGGAGACATAGCGTGCGGGAACGCCTGCGTGGCGGGCGGCGGAAATGAAGATGTGGGCGTGGTCCTGACAGACGCCTTCACCGGCGGTCAACGCGTCGGCCGCGGGCATATGGGTCTCCGTGACGCCGACCTTGTAGTCCACCTCTGCGCGGATCTCGTTCATCAGCGTGTGGAAGCAGGCGGTGTCGGCGCTGTCGGTGATGAGGGAGGCAAACTTGCGGATGCCCGCATTGGTCTGGGTCAGGTCGCTCTGGCGCAGATAGACGCGGGTCGGCATCGTCTCCGGCAGGAAGCCCAGCACGCCGTGATTGTTGCGTGTTTCCACGATGCCGGTGGCGGTGATGGTCATGGTGTCGCCAAGGCGACCCTGATTGATCAGGTTCACCACGTTGCCGAAGGCGTCGGTATAGGTGAGCGCGCGCTCGATGCCCGGCGTTTCGATCTGCCAGTTCAGGACGCTCTGGCAGGTGTCGGAGGGCGGCGTCAGGCGCAGGTGCTGCACGGACTGACTGACCGGGGTGTCATAGTGGTAATGGGTCGAGTGACTGATTTCGATGCGCATCGGTCCGTCCGGCGATAGGGCCCTTTGGAGCCCTTGGAAGGGGCTGGGCGGTTCAGGTCAGATCACGGAGAGTTCAGGAGGCCGCAGGTATCCTCAGGCGAAATTGTAATCGGAAGCGAGCGACATGGTCAGTTCGTTGTTGCACGCAATGAAGTTCTGCAGGAATTCATGCAGGCCGTCGGCGAAGATCGTCGTCATATCGCCTTCGCGAAGGGTCTTGTAAGTCTGCTCGGTAATGTCGATCGACGGGGTGCGCTCGCCATAGAGCTGTTCGATGCCGCTGGTACTCTGGGTAAGCCACGAGTAGCAGTGGATGAGCGAGCGCGGCATTTCCCGGCGCAGGATCAGGAATTCCGCGACATTCCAGGGCTTGGGCCGGTTGTCCTTGTAGATCCAGCGGTAATTGCGATGGGCCGAAACGCTTCGCAGGATCGTGGACCACTGGTAATTGTCCATGCCGCCGCCGATCATTTCCGTCTGCGGCAGGAGCAGGTGGTATTTCACGTCGAGAATGCGCGAGGTGTTGTCCGCGCGTTCCACGAAAGCGCCTAGCTGGCTGAAATGGAACGTGTCGTTGCGCAGGATGGAGCCGAGCATCGCGCCGCGGAACAGCATGGAGCGTTCCTTGATCCAGTCGAGCAGCGTCGGCAGCTTGTTGCGCGTCATGTGATGCGGCTTGATGTCGGAAAACTCGATCCACGTGGTGTTCAGGCTCTCCCACATCTCGCGGGTGATGGCGGTGCGCACGGACCGCGCATTGTCGCGCGCGGTGCGCAGGCAGGAGCGCACCGAAGACGGATTGTTCTCGTCGAACAGCATGTAGTTGACGACGTTCTTTTCGTTCATCTCGTCGTAGAGATCGAAAAAGCCGCCCTCGCAGCCCGCGCTGACCAGCGTGGACTTCCAGTCCTCGCGGTGGCCGCCGTTGCCGACGCCCGGCAACAGCGAAATGCGGTAGCCGACGTCCACGAGGCGGGCCATGTCCTCCGAGCGTTCCACATAGCGCGAAAGCCAGAAAAGCGAACTTGCGGTGCGGCCTAGCATGAGACGCCTCCCTTGCCGTGGCGGCCGGTAAGGGCGCCCATTGTGATCTGGTTGGTCTTCATCGGGTTCCCCCTGATCTTCCGGCAGGCCATCAGTCTTCCAGCACCCAGGTGTCCTTGGTGCCGCCTCCCTGACTGGAATTCACGACCAGCGAGCCCTTCTTGAGGGCGACGCGGGTGAGGCCGCCGGGCGTGATGCGGACCTGATCGCCCACAAGAACATAGGGGCGCAGATCCACATGCCGCGGAGCGATGCCTGCGCCCGTGAAGGTGGGGCAACCGGACAGGGCCAGCGTGGGTTGGGCGATGTAATTGCCCGGTCGCGCCTTGAGCTTCCTGGCAAACTCCGCGCGTTCCTTCTTGGAGGCCGTCGGGCCCACCAGCATGCCGTAGCCTCCGGCCCCGTGAACCTCCTTTACGACCAGCTCTTCCAGATGCTCCAGCACATAGGCGAGGTTATCTTTTTCCGCGCATTTCCATGTCGGTACATTGTTCAGGATCGGCTTCTGGCCGGTATAGAACTCGATGATTTCCGGCATGTAGGAATACATGGCCTTGTCGTCGGCGATGCCGGTGCCGGGCGCGTTGGTGATGGTGACGCGGCCCGCACGATAGACGTCGAAAAGGCCCGGCACACCCAGCGTTGAATCCGGCCGGAAGGTGAGCGGGTCGAGATAGGCGTCGTCGATACGCCGGTAGAGCACGTCGACGCGCTCCGGCTGGCGCGTGGTGCGCATGTAGAGATAGCCGTCATCGACAAAGAGATCGCGTCCCTCCACCAGCTCCACGCCCATCGTATCGGCGAGGAAGGCGTGTTCGTAATAGGCGGAATTGTAGATGCCGGGGGTGAGGACGGCGATGGTCGGCGGACCGTCGCAGGCCGGTGGGGCGACGCTTTCCAGCGTTTCGCGCAGCAGCTCAGGATACTGGTCGATCGGTGCAACCCGGTGGCTTTGGAACAGCTCCGGGAACATGTGCATCATCGTTTCCCGGTTCTCCAGCATGTAGGAGACGCCGGAGGGGGTGCGGGTGTTGTCCTCAAGGACGTAGAACTCGTCCTCCGACACGCGCACCAGATCCGTGCCGATGATGTGGGCATAGACCTGCCGGGCCGGGGTATGGCCGACCATTTCCGGCAGGAATGCCTCATTCTGCACGACCAGTTCCGCCGGAAGGCGGCCTGCGCGGATGATTTCCTGACGATGATAGAGGTCGTGAATGAGGGCGTTCAGGGCGCGTACGCGCTGGTCGATGCCTGCGGAAAGTCTGCGCCACTCGCGCGCGGCCAGAATGCGCGGCACGATATCGAAGGGGATCAGGCGTTCGGTCTCTTCGTCCGTGCCATAGACGGCGAAAGTGATTCCGTGACGGCGAAAGATCGTTTCGGCTTCGCCGGACAGTCGCTTGAGGTCGGACTTCGGTATCTGGTTCAGCCACTCGTCCAGTTGCTTGTAGGCGGTGCGTGGCTCGCCATCCGCGGTCAACATCTCGTTGAAGAAGCCTTCATCGGCCATGAGCGCTGATGTCTCCATCCCTTGAGCGTTCCTTCAGGAACGCATGAGCCGACTTTTGGTTCTCCAAGGCCGGCGCACGTTTTTGAGGCGGCAACCCCTAGTGCCTAAAATCATTGCAAATGGTGTCCATGTCGCCAAGGAGAAATCAATTGCGACATCTGCCTATTTGGTGGGCATGCGTCGGGGCGTTGCGAACCGCACTTACGCTGCAAGATTTGGCATTTTGACGTAGGTGGAGCTTTGCCGCCTTGTTGGCGCGTGCTAATAGCCTGCGCAGAGGAAGGTACGTGGAGGAAATCGGACCATGCAGGAAATTCTGGAGGAGCTTGAGCGCAGGCGCGACGTGGCGCGGCTCGGCGGCGGGCAGAAGCGTATCGATGCGCAGCATGCGCGCGGGAAACTGACCGCGCGCGAACGCATCGAGATCCTGCTCGATGAGAATTCCTTCGAAGAATACGACATGTTCAAGCAGCATCGCTGCACCGATTTCGGCATGGACGAAAGCCACATTCCCGGTGACGGCGTCGTGACCGGGTGGGGCACGATCAATGGCCGGACGGTCTATGTCTTTTCCAAGGACTTCACGGTCTTCGGCGGTTCCCTGTCGGAAACGCATGCCCAGAAGATCACCAAGATCCAGGACATGGCGCTTCGCAACCGCGCGCCCATCATCGGCATCTTCGATGCTGGCGGCGCGCGTATCCAGGAAGGCGTGGCGGCGCTTGGCGGCTATGGCGAGGTGTTCCAGCGCAATGTGACCGCTTCCGGCGTGATCCCGCAGATCTCCGTGATCATGGGACCTTGCGCTGGCGGCGACGTCTATTCGCCCGCCATGACCGATTTCATCTTCATGGTGCGCGACACGTCCTACATGTTCGTCACCGGTCCGGACGTGGTGAAGACGGTCACCAACGAGACGGTGACCGCCGAGCAGCTCGGCGGCGCGTCCGTTCACACCACCAAGTCTTCCATCGCCGACGGAGCCTATGACAACGACGTCGATGCGCTTCAGCAGATGCGGCGGCTGGTGGACTTCCTCCCCATGCACAACATGGCGGAGGGGCCGGAAGTGTCCGTGGTGGACGATCCGACGCGGGTCGACATGAGCCTCGACAAGCTTGTTCCCGCGAATCCGAACAAGCCCTACGACATGAAGGAACTGATCCGCAAAACGCTCGACGAGGGCGATTTCTTCGAGATTCAGGAGAAGTTCGCGGGCAATATCGTGGTCGGCCTCGGCCGCATCGAGGGGCGCACGGTGGGTGTCGTGGCCAACCAGCCGATGGTGCTGGCGGGCGTTCTGGATTCCGACGCCTCGCGCAAGGCGGCGCGCTTCGTGCGTTTCTGCGACTGCTTCGGCATTCCGGTCCTCACCTTCGTCGACGTGCCGGGCTTCCTGCCGGGCACCGCGCAGGAATATGGCGGGCTCATCAAGCACGGCGCGAAGCTGCTCTTTGCCTACGCGGAGGCGACGGTCCCGAAGGTGACCGTCATCACCCGCAAGGCCTATGGCGGCGCCTACGACGTGATGAGTTCCAAGCACATCCGCGGCGACATCAATTACGCCTGGCCGAGCGCGGAAATCGCGGTGATGGGTGCGAAGGGCGCGGTGGAGATCCTTTACCGCTCCGAACTGGACGACAGGGACAAGATCGCCCAGCGCACGAAGGATTACGAGGATCGCTTCGCCAATCCGTTCGTGGCAGCCGAGCGGGGCTACGTCGACGAGGTGATCATGCCGCATTCCACGCGCCGCCGCGTCTCAAGGGCGCTGGCCATGCTGCGCACCAAGTCCAGCGATATTCCGTGGAAGAAGCACGGCAACATCCCCCTCTAGGCGGCGGGGCGGTTCATGATCGTGGGAAAAGGGCGGCCTTGCGGGTCGCCCTTTTTCGTGTCCGCTCATGGAGGTGTTTGCCGGAGGCGGGCTGTCCTAGTCGAGCCGCTTGCGGACAGACACGGGGATGCAGCGATAACCGGCGAAACACTGGGCCAGATCGCGGGTCGGCACGTAGGCGGGTTCGAGGATTTCCATGTACATGCACTGGCCGCGGTCGGCCACGAAGCGCTCGTAGCTGTTGGGGCCGGTGTTCATCGTGATCGCGCCCTCGCTTTGCACGATGGAACGCACCTGCTCGCAGGACAGGGCGCGGGTGTCCGGGCGTGCCTCGGCGAGAGTGGGCACCGCCGCAAAACTTGCGGCGAGGAGACCGGCAAGGAGAGGACCTGAACGGGGACGGCGCATCTGAAAGGCTCCTTGTTTGTCCATCCCGGAATTGTCCATCCCGGGATTGTCTGTTTCCAGGTTGTCTGTCAGCGGCTTCGCGCGGCGTTTGCTCCGATCGACAGAAAACCGAGAATAGGAGGAGGGGCCGGTCCAGACTATGACGCGCGTCACGCATCGGAGGGTTCCCGCGCGTGCATTATCGTCGGCTTCGACGTTTGCGTCGGGGCCTGCCCGTCAGGCGCGGCTGCGCTCGATCGCGATGCTGACATGTCCCGTGGCGATGGGCAGCGGCGCGCCGGGCTTGTGGACGCGTACGGCGACGCGCTCGATGCGTTCATCGGTCAGGATGGCGTCGGCGATGGCCTGGGCGAGCCTTTCGATCAGCTTGAACCGACGGCCCATGACGACCTCCTCCACCGTGCGGGTCAGGCCCGCATAGCAGATCGCGTCTTCGTAATTGTCGCTTGCTCCCGCCTTCGAAAGATCGGCCCAGACGGTCAGATCGACATGAAACCGCTGGCCAAGGCGCGCCTCTTCCTCGTGAAGGCCGTGATAGGCGAAGAAGCTCAGGTCTTCCAGAATGATGCGGTCCATAATGCTGCCCAGTGCGAGGATGGGAAAACGCGGGCTTAAACCATCGGGAAGCAGATGGCCAGAGCCCGCGCCTTTTCGTTCAGGCCGGTGGCAAGGGTGCGTTCGCGCAAATGCGGGAGCGCCCTAGAACAGCAACGTCAGCAAGGGTACGAGAAGGGCTGTCATCAGGCCGTTCAGGCCCATGGCGAGCCCTGCGAAGGAGCCTGCCAGCACATTGGCCTGAAAGGCGCGCGCGGTGCCCATGCCGTGCGAGGCCAGTCCGACGGCGAAACCGCGTGCGGCGGGGTCGGTGACCTTCAGCAGGTTCATCAGCGGGGTAACTGTGATCGCGCCGAAAATGCCGGTAGCGACGACGAGTACGGCGGTGAGCGAGGGCAGGCCGCCCAATGTCTGCGACAGGCCCATGGCGATGGGGGTGGTGACGGATTTCGGCGCCAGCGACATCAGCAGCTCATGCGGGGCGCCCAGCAGCCATGCTGTGCCGACGGCGGTGACGATGGCGGTTGCGGAACCTGCGACCAGCGCCAGCGTGATCGGGACGGCGGCGCGCCGGATCTGCCTGAAGTTGTCGACCAGCGGAATGGCGAGGGCGACAGTGGCCGGGCCGAGGATGAAATGCACGAACTGCGCGCCGCTGAAATAGGTCTTGTAGTCGGTGTCGGTGGCGAGCAGCGCCGCGATGATCAGTGCGGTGGCGATGACGATCGGGTTGGCGATCGGGCGACGCCCGGCGCGCGCGGAAATCCCGTCGGCGATGGTGTAGGCGGCCAGTGTGACGGTCAGCCAGAGAAGCGGGGTTTCGTGGAGGTAGACCCAGAGGCTTTCGACATTCGTCATGACGCGGGTCCTTCCCGGGTTTCGGAGCGGTTCACCCGCAGGGTGGCCCAGCGAAAGACGAGGGCGGTGACCGTCATGGCGGCGAGGGTGGAGACGACGATGGAGACGGCAAGTGCCACACCATACGTCTGCAGCCGGTCGATCTGGGTGATGATGCCGACGGAAGCTGGCACGAACATCAGCGCGAGGTTGCGCAGGATGCCGGTGGAAACGCTGCGCAGGCTCTCAGGCACACGGCCGAATATGGCGAGCCCGGCGGCCAGCAAAACGAGGCCCGCCACAGGGCCGGGAAGCGGCAGCGCCAGCAGGCGGACGATGATCTCCCCGCCAAGCTGGCAAAGAAGAAGGAGGGTAAGTGCTGCAATCATGAAACCGGATATGGCGCGCAGGCGAACCGGCGCGCTCTTTGCTGGGACAATTGGAATTGGGGGCAAGCCGGGGCCGTAAAAGGTTCACCGGCAGGTCGAGACACTGTATAGTAAGACCCTCGAAATGCGGCCATCGCGTCGAAATCCGTAAAGTTATCTTAGCACGCCATGTTGAGATCTTCGCATACCTATCCGCCGCTCAATGTGCTCAAGCCCGTGGCTGAGGGCGTGTGGATCGTCGATGGGCCGGCGATCCGCTTCGGATACGCTTGGCCAAAGCTCTCCTTTCCCACGCGCATGACGGTGATCCGGCTTTCAAGCGGCGCTCTCTTCGTGCATTCGCCGACAAAGCTGACGGAGGATCTGCGCTATGCGGTGGAGAGCCTTGGGCCGATCAGCCATATCGTCGGGCCCAATCGCATCCACTACTGGTGGATCCCGCAGTGGCGCGCCGCTTTTCCCGAGGCGCAGATATGGTTGGCCCCGCATATCCGCGAACAAGCGGGCGCGCGGATCGATTTCCCAGCCCACGATATCGAGGCGGAGACGGGGTATCCGTGGGACGGCGATATCGAAACCATCATTGCGCCCGGCGACTTCATGAGCGAGGCGGATTTCTTTCACGTCGCCAGCCGGACGCTCGTGCTGACCGACCTGATCGAGAATTTCGAGCCGAAGAAGCTCGGGCCGTGGCCGATGCGGCTGCTTTACCGGCTGGGAGGGGTCGTCGATCCGCATGGCTCCATGCCGCGCGACATGCGCCTGACCTTCCGCGCCACCAAGCCGGACCTCCGGCGCGCTGTGGAGCGGATGATCGCGCTTGATCCGCAGCGGGTCATTCTTGCGCACGGGCGCTGGTACACCTGCGACGGCGCGCAGGAACTGAAGCGTGCCTTTGCGTGGCTGTTGTGACGGGCCGTCCGTCCGGTCGGGTTAGTGACCGATCTCGCGCGGCGTCTTGCAGGCGTGTCTCGCGCATTCCATCTCGAACGTCGTGTGGGCGATGCCGAACTCGCGCTTCAGGCTTTCCTTGGCGCGCTGCTTGATCGCGTCCGCCTCGCTCCAGTGTTCATCCGCGATGACGAGATGGGCGTCGGCGGCATCCTCGTGCTCGTGTATCTGCCAAAGGTGGAGGTGGTGGACATCCGCGACGCCGTCGACCGCACGCAGGGCCGCCACAACTGCGGGGGCGGGGATCATCGGTGGGGTTCCCAGCATCAGCATGCGGATGACCGGGCCGATCTCGGCGAATGCCTGCCACAGGATGTAGCCGGCGATGAGCAGGGTCACGGCAGGGTCGATCAGCCGCCAGTCGTAAAGCAGGATCAGCGACCCGGCGATGATGACGGCGATCGAGCCCAGCGCATCGGCGACATTGTGCAGGAAGGCGGCGCGGATGTTCACGCTGGTTTTCGACATGGCGTAGGTCAGCAGGGCGGTGCCCGCGTCGATGACCAGCGCCACGACCGCGATGATCACGACAATCCAGCCGTCGACGCCCTGCGGTTCGATGAAGCGCATGATGGCCTCATAGACGAGATAGAGGCCGACGATGATCAAGCTGGTGTAGTTGATCATCGCTGCGACGATCTCGACCCGCTGGTAGCCGAAGGTCATGTTGGCGTCCGAAGGCCTACGCGCGATCTTGCGCGCGGCGAAGGCGATGACGAGGGAGATGGCGTCGGAGAAATTGTGAAGCGCGTCTGCGATCAGGGCCAGCGAACCGGCAATGAGTCCGCCTGCGATCTGCGCGAAGGTCAGCAGGAAGTTGATACCGATAGCCACCATGATGCGTGTATCACCGGCATCCGGATCGATGTGGTGATGGTGGTGATGGCCATGGCCGGCATGTCCATGCCCGTGTGCTCCATGCCCGTGCCCGATATGCCCGTCTGCGGCATGTTCATGTCCGCCCGGTTTTTCAGGGGTATGTGCGAAATCGCGACCATGGTCATGCGCGTTCTGACAGTTCGTTTCGCGCTTCATGTCGGGCTCCATGAGCGGGCTCCAATTGCAGGCGGTTCGGTCTTGCTCCCCGATCACTGCCTACAGGAACCCGCCCACGTTATACTATTGTATCGATATGAAAACGCCGCCCGGCCATGAACATCGTCAGGGCGGCCTTCGCGATACTGTCACCCTTCGTCATTGTCTGCGTTTTCCCGCTCTCGTCAGGATTGTGTTGCCGTCATGCCGTAGCGGCGCGACCTTTGGCAGGACGGACATCCGTCTAGTTGCCTAGAGGTCGCTTGCGGCTTACAACGCTGGCCGAGGGCCGTTATTAGGCTGGGAGAGACAATGTTCGATAAAATTCTGATCGCCAATCGTGGCGAGATCGCTTGCCGTATCATAAAGACCGCAAAACGTATGGGCATCCACACGGTGGCGGTCTATTCGGACGCAGATTCCGATGCGCTGCATGTGAACATGGCGGACGAGGCCGTTCATATCGGCCCGGCGGTCGCCGCCGAAAGCTATCTCGTCATCGACAAGATCATCGCGGCCTGCAAGCAGACAGGCGCACAAGCTGTCCATCCGGGCTACGGGTTCCTGTCGGAGCGGGCGGAATTCGCGGAAGCGCTGGCGGCGAACGGCATTGTCTTCATCGGGCCCAACAAACGCGCCATCGAGGCGATGGGCGACAAGATCGAATCGAAGAAATTCGCCAGCGCGGCGAAGGTCTCAACCGTGCCGGGTTATCTGGGCGTGATCGAGGATGCCGACGAGGCGGTGAAGATCGCCAAGGAGATCGGTTTCCCCGTCATGATCAAGGCGTCGGCGGGCGGCGGCGGCAAGGGTATGCGCATCGCGTGGAACGAGGCGGAAACCCACGAAGGCTTCGAGCGCGCGCGTTCGGAAGCCGCGTCCTCCTTCGGCGATGACCGTGTGTTCATCGAGAAATTCATCGAGAATCCGCGCCACATCGAAATTCAGGTGCTCGGCGACAAACATGGCAACGTGATCTATCTGGGCGAGCGCGAATGTTCCATTCAGCGCCGGAATCAGAAGGTCATTGAGGAAGCGCCTTCGCCGCTTCTCGACGAAAAGACCCGCCGGAAGATGGGCGAGCAGGCCGTGGCGCTGGCAAAGGCGGTCGATTACGACACCGCCGGAACGGTGGAGTTCGTCGCCGGTCAGGACCGCAGTTTCTATTTCCTCGAGATGAACACCCGCCTTCAGGTGGAGCATCCGGTGACGGAACTCATCACCGGCATCGATCTGGTGGAGCAGATGATCCGCGTGGCGGCCGGCGAGGAGCTTCAGATCGCGCAGGAAGACGTGAAGCTCGACGGCTGGGCTGTGGAAAGCCGCATCTATGCGGAAGACCCGTTCCGCAACTTCCTGCCCTCCATCGGGCGGCTGGTGCATTACCGCCCGCCGGAGGAAGAATCCTTCAGCGGCATCACCGTGCGCAACGACACGGGCGTGGTCGAGGGCTCGGAAATCTCCATGTATTACGACCCCATGGTCGCCAAACTCATCACCCATGCGCCGACCCGCGATGAGGCGATCAAGGCGATGGGGCTGGCGCTCGACCAATTTGTGGTCAACGGCATCGGCCACAACATTCCGTTCCTGTCCTCGCTGATGAAGCATCCGCGCTGGCTCAGGGGCGATCTGGCCACCAGCTTCCTCGCCGATGAATATCCGGAAGGGTTCGTGCCGGAAGTGCCAAGCGAGCGCGAACAGGCGGTGCTGGCGGCGGTCGCGCTTTCCATGGAAGTGGTGCGCAAGGATCGGCTGGATCGGTTGACCGGACGTTTGCGTCCGCATTCCGGCAAGCTCAGGCGCAACTGGATCGTCAAGCTCGGCAAGGAGTATGTTCCGGTCGAGCTGGCGGAGGGCTATCCCGACCTGCCGGTGGAGATCGAGGCCACGATCGGCGGCAAGACCTACGAGGTGCGCAGCGACTGGGTTCCGGGGCACCTTCTGTGGAAGGGAACCGTGGGCGACGAGATCGTGGCGGTGCAGGTCCGTAACATTCAGAACGGATGGCGGCTTGACTGGCAGGGCTGTTCGATTGATGTCTGGGTGATGTTGCCGAGGATCGCGGAACTGGACCGACTCATGCCGGAGAAGGTTCCCGCCGATACGTCCAAGATGCTGCTGTGCCCGATGCCGGGCCTCGTCGTTTCGCTCCATGTGGAGGAGGGCGAGAAGGTCAGCGCGGGGCAGAGGCTGGCGATCATCGAAGCGATGAAAATGGAAAACGTCCTGGTCGCCGAGCGCGATGCCACGGTTTCCGCGATCAAGGCGGGGCCGGGCGACAGCCTGGCGGTCGACGCCGTGATCATGGAATTTGAATGAACTGCGACCCAAGCGACGAAAATGGCAGGCGTGCCGTCCTGTTCGATCTCGACGGCACGCTGACCGATCCCTTCCAGGGAATTACCGGCTCCATACAATATGCGCTGGAGCGCGTCGGAGTGGAGACTATCCCCGACGCCGAGGACTTGCGCTGGTGCATCGGGCCCCCCTTGCAGGAGAATTTCCAGATCCTGCTGGGCGATGGCGACCCGGATCGCGTGGATGAGGCCGTCCATTTCTACCGCGAGCGCTACGGCGCGGGCGGGCTTTTCGAAAATTCGGTGATCGACGGCGTGCCCGAGACCCTGCGTGATCTTGCGGAGCGCGGGTTTCGCCTGTACGTGGCCACATCCAAGCTGCGGGAGCCTGCGGTGCGGATCGTGGAACATTTCGGGCTGACCGGCTTTTTCGAGCATGTCTACGGCACCAATGCCGATGGCAGCCTTTCCAACAAGGTCGAGCTGATCGCGCACATTCTGGAGCGCGAGCAGCTTCCCGCCCTCGATGCGGTTATGGTGGGCGACCGCAAGCACGATCTTGCAGGCGCGCGTGCAAACCGGGTCGCCGCCATCGGCGTGACCTACGGCTATGGTTCGGTGGAGGAATTGCGCGCGGAGATGCCTCTGGCAATCGCGCAGACATCGGCCGAGGTGGGCAAGCTGGTCATGGAATGGAGCGAGCAGGCGCCCGATGTCCGATAATTCGCCGTCCCGGGAAACAGGAGACGCTTCAATGACCGAGGAACAGGGCTCAGGTGCGACGGCGCTGGAGGTGTTCATCAGCGGGCGCGTGCAGGGCGTGGGGTATCGGTCCTGGTGCGTGGAGACAGCCACGGCGCTGGGGCTCTCGGGCTGGGTGCGCAATCGGCGTTCAGGCGGCGTAGAGGCCGTTTTCAGCGGCGATGAGCGGGCCGTGAAGGCGATGATCGCCCAATGCGGCGAGGGACCTAAATGGTGCTGGGTGAGCAGGGTGAAGGTCGTGCGCGCGGTCGAACCTCTCGATGGCCCATTCAGGGTGAAGACCGCAGCCTGACGGCCTGTGTTTTCTAGACGGAGACCGTCTCCCCAAAAATCGCCTCGAATTCCCGCCGCATGATCGAATCGACCTCTTCCATGGTGACCGGCAGGCCGAGATCGACGAGGCTCGTCACCCCGTGTTCGGTGACGCCACAGGGCACGATGCCGGAAAAATGTTCCAACTCCGGCTCCACGTTCAGGCTGATGCCGTGGAAGGTCACCCATTTGCGCACACGAATGCCGATGGCGGCGACCTTGTCTTCGGCGTTGCCGGGCTTCTCCGGCCGACGCACCCAAACGCCGACCCGGTCGTCGCGGCGCTCGCCGCGCACGTGGAACTGCCAGAGCGTCGTGATGAGCCATTGCTCCAGGGCCGCGACGAAGGCGCGCACGTCCTGACGGCGGCGCTTCAGATCCAGCATCACATAGGCCACCCGCTGGCCGGGGCCGTGATAGGTGAACTGGCCGCCGCGCCCGGTGTGATAGACGGGGAAGCGGTCGGGGGAGACGAGGTCTTCCTCCTTCGCGCTGGTGCCTGCGGTGTAAAGCGGGGGGTGCTCGATCAGCCACACGCGCTCGTTGGCGGTGCCGTCGGCGATGGCCGCTGCGCGTGATTCCATTTCGGCGAGTGCGGCCGGATAATCGACCTGCACATCGGAGACATGCCACTCCACGGGCGGGGAGCCCGGCTGTGGCAACATCGACACATTGAGGGAATCGCGCGTCTCAGCAGTCATACGTTAATGCCTGTTAACCATTGGGTAACGCTTGGCGGGCAAGGTTTCGTTAACGCTTCGCAGCGGCATTCCGCCCCACTGGGCGAGCTTTATGCCACCTTGCTGGCGCGCAACATCGTCCTCTTTTGCGCCTACATAGGCCCGGATCATCTGAATGACCAGCGTAGACAAGATTTCCGTTCATATCTCCGTCGTCCTCGGGCGTTCGGAAATGCCTATACACCAGTTGCTGCGCATGGGCCGCGGCGCGGTGATCGAACTGGACGTTTCCGAGGATGACGATGTGGAGATTCTGGCCAATGACATCCCTGTTGCGAAGGGGCAGGTGGTGCTGCGCGGGGACCGGATCGGCATTTCGATCACCGAGGTTTTGACCCGCAGTCCGGAATTCCGTCCACAGCCTGAGAACGCCCGGATCTGATTTTCGTGAAATGCGCTTGAACAGGAGCGGGCGGTTTGATACATGATCGCCCGCCGGAGCAAAACACGCTCCGGCTTACCAGCTACACGCGGTCGTGGCGGAATTGGTAGACGCGCAGCGTTGAGGTCGCTGTGGGGTAAAACCCGTGGAAGTTCGAGTCTTCTCGACCGCACCATCTCCTGAGCCACCAAGGCTCAGGCCTTCGGGCAAGAGATGGGAAGGCAGGATCCACAAGGTCCGGTGCCTCGCAAAAAAACGGCGTCCCTCGGGACGCCGTTTTTGTTTTCGGTGTGGAACCTTCCGCCCGCATGTCGGTTTTCATATCTCATCTCCTTCGTCGACCGGGTTCCTCGCAATTCTCTAAAATCGTTGCGGAAAGTTGTCTTGAAACTGCGAATTAAACGCAGGAAGGCGGTTTCGTCCGGGGAGATTTTTTCGTAGCTTTCCGGGGTGGTCCTGCCGCTTCGTGCAGATACGTCTGCACGCTCACCCAAACCCCAGACACTCCAACCGCAGGAGGAAGCTGTGGCCGAGACGTTGCCTGTCGATGCTGCCGAATCCGATCCTGCGGAACTCGAGTTTCGCGATGAGGACGGCTACGTCTCGCGCGAATTCGTGGCACTCGTCGAAGAGGCGCTTGAGCTTGAGGACGCAGAAGCCACGCTTGCGCTGGCTGGCGATCTGCACGAGGCCGACCTCGGCGATCTGATCGAAACGCTTCATGCGGACGATCAGGCGAAACTGATCCGTCTGCTTGGCGATTCCTTCGATTTCGCGGTTCTGACCGAACTCGACGATTCCGTCCGCGCGCGCATTCTGGGTGAAATGCCTGCCAGCGACGTGGCGGAGGGCATCGGCGAACTCGATTCGGATGACGCGGTCTACATTCTGGAAGACCTCGATCAGGCCGATCAGGAAGCGATTCTTCAGGAGCTGAAGCATTCCGACCGGCTGCAACTGCGCCGGGCTCTGGATTATCCGGAAGAAACGGCCGGTCGACGGATGCAGAGCGACTTCGTCGCCGTGCCGCCGTTCTGGACCATCGGGCAGACGATCGACTACCTGCGGGAAAGCGATTCCCTGCCGGACGATTTCTACCAGATCTACATCATCGATCCCGGCTTCCGGCTGATGGGAACGGTGGCGCTGGACAAGCTCCTGCGCACGGGGCGCAGCGAGCCGATCAGCGGAATCATGGGGGAGACGGTTCACGCCATTCAGGCCACCGAGGATCAGGAAGAGGTGGCGATGACGTTCGAGCGCTACAACCTGATCTCGGCCGCGGTGGTGGACGAATCGGACCGCCTCGTCGGCGTGCTGACCGTCGATGATATCGTTGACGTCATTCAGGCGGAGGCGGAGGAGGACATCTTTGCGCTGGCCGGTGTCGGCGGCGATGCGGAAATCTCCGACTCGGTCGTGGAAACGGTGCGCGGCCGCTTCGTCTGGCTGGTGGTCAATCTGGGCACCGCGGTGCTGGCCTCGCTGGTCATCGGGCTGTTCGACGCCACCATTCAGCAGATGGTGGCGCTGGCCGTGCTCATGCCGATCGTCGCTTCCATGGGCGGCAATGCGGGAACTCAGACCATGACGGTCGCGGTGCGCGCGCTGGCGACCCGCGATCTTGGCAGTTTCAACACGATGCGCATCATCGCGCGCGAGACCGCGGTCGGGTTCATCAATGGCGTTCTGTTCGCAGTCCTGATGGGCATCGTGGCGGGCTTGTGGTTCTCCAACGCCAATCTCGGAGGGCTGATCGCGGCGGCGATGGTCATCAACATGCTGGCTGCGGGGATGGCGGGCATTCTCATCCCGATCATGCTCGACAAATTGAATATCGACCCGGCGGTCGCCTCCTCGGTCTTCGTGACCACGGTGACGGATGTGGTCGGTTTCTTCGCCTTTCTCGGTCTCGCCACATGGTGGTTCGGGGTCTCCTGAGAGGGGCTTGAAAACACGAGGATGGGGAGAGGGCGATGGCGGCGAAACCTCCGGCTATCGGTGGCATTCTTGAAACGGCTGTCTATGTCGACGACAGGGAGGCCGCGCACGCGTTCTACGGCGACGTGCTGGGGCTTGAGCGGATGGTGAAGGGCGATCGGCTCGACGCCTATGATGCGGGGCCGGGCGAGACTTTACTGGTGTTCCAGCGCGGGGCGACGGCTGACGACATCGAGACGCCGGGTGGTATGATCCCGGGGCACCATTGCGAAGGCCCGAGCCATTTCTCCTTCAAAATTGCGCAAGTCGATCTCGATGCCTGGCGGACATATCTGCCGGAGGCGGGGGTTGCGATCATCAGCGAGGTGACCTGGCCCGCAGGCGGCACGAGCCTCTATTTCAACGATCCCGACGGCAATGTTCTGGAAATGGCCGCGCCACCGCTCTGGCCGAATTTCAACGGCTGATCGTCAGGCGTGGGCGAGCGGATTGTCCGCATGATTTGTCGTCTGCCCGCATTATGGGACTAGCGGTCGGCTCAAATGGCCCATAGGTTTCCTTGGTGATTACCTAAAGGGAGCTTTGAGCTGCAGAATGTCCGCCTCCATCACGATCCGTCCGCTCGCCCCCGAGGATCACGCCGAGTGGCGTCGCCTGTGGAATGCCTATCTGACGTTCTACGAGACGGAAAAGCCAGAGGAGGTCTATGAGACCACCTGGAAGCGGCTGATGGATCCGGAGGTCGACCCCAAGGGCTTCATTGCGCTCGATGACGAGGGGAAGCCGGTCGGGCTCGTCCACTATCTCTTCCATGTCTCCGCATGGCTGGTGGGGCCGACCTGCTACATCCAGGATCTTTATGTGGACGGCGATGTGCGCGGCGGCGGCGTCGGGCGGAAGCTGATGGAGACCGTCTACAAGGCCGCCGACGAGGCGGGGGCGGAGAGTGTCTACTGGACGACCCAGCATTTCAACGAGACGGCCCGAAAGCTCTATGACCGCATCGGCAAGCTGACGCCGTTTATCAAGTATGCGCGCTGACGCGACGCGGGCTGTCAAATACGCGCGCTGAGGAAGCGCAGCCTGTCAATTCTGCGCGCCGGGGAGGATCGGCGTGCACAACCGGGAAACCGGAACTCAAGCAGAGGATGGCGGACGGGAGACAGTCCGCCAGGGAGGAAAGACGAATATGATTCCCAATGCACCCGCCGGGTTCAATTTCAACCTCGGCGAGACTGCCGACATGCTGCGCGATAGCGTGCGTTCCTTCTCGCAGGATCGCATCGCTCCGCTTGCGGAAAAAATCGACCGGGACGATTGGTTCCCGACCGAGCTTTGGCCCCAGATGGGCGAACTCGGCCTGCACGGCATCACCGTGGAAGAGGAATGGGGCGGCGCTGGCCTCGGCTATCTTGAGCATTGCGTGGCAATGGAAGAGGTGAGCCGCGCTTCCGCCTCCATCGGCCTTTCCTACGGCGCGCATTCCAACCTGTGCGTGAACCAGATGCGGCGCTGGGGCAATGACGATCAGAAGACCCGTTATCTCGGCAAGCTGATCTCCGGCGAGCACCTCGGCGCGCTCGCCATGTCGGAACCGGGCGCCGGGTCCGATGTCGTCTCCATGAAGCTGAAGGCCGAGAAGAAGGGCGACCGTTACGTTCTTAATGGCTCCAAGATGTGGATCACCAACGGGCCGCAGGCGGATACGTTGATTGTTTACGCCAAAACCGATCCGGACGCGGGCCCGCGGGGCATGACCGCCTTTATCATCGAGAAGGATTTCGCAGGCTTTTCCGTCGCCCAGAAGCTCGACAAGCTCGGCATGCGCGGTTCGGAAACCGGCGAGTTAGTCTTTCAGGACTGCGAAGTTCCGGAAGAAAACGTGATGGGGGCCGTGGGCAAGGGCGTCAACATCCTGATGTCCGGCCTCGATTATGAACGCGCGGTGCTGGCCGCTGGCTCCATCGGCATCATGCAGGCGGCGATGGACGTGGTGATTCCTTACGTCCACGAGCGCGAACAGTTCGGTCAGGCCATCGGCACGTTCCAGCTCGTGCAGGGCAAGCTGGCGGACATGTATGTGACGATGAACGCCAGTCGCGCCTATGTCTATGCCGTGGCGCAGGCCTGCGACCGTGGAGAGACGACGCGCGAGGACGCCGCCGGGGCCATTCTCTATGCGGCGGAAAACGCCACCAGGGTGGCGCTCGATGCGATCCAGCTTCTGGGCGGCAACGGCTACATCAACGAGTATCCGACGGGCCGTCTGCTGCGCGACGCCAAGCTTTATGAAATCGGTGCGGGAACCAGTGAAATTCGCCGCATGCTGATTGGCCGAGAGCTTTTCCAGAAAACTGTCTGAATTATAGTCATTCCACGTTAAGTATAAATTCGCATGCTCGCGGTATCCTGTTAAGAGGGTACTGCGGGTGTGTAATGCAACTTTGGTTGAAACGTTTATTTAACTTGCACGCTATAGGGGTGGTGATGAGTGTCGAGGCCCATCGTCACGCGCTGTCCAGGCATTCGCCGGGTTAATAGTGGAGCAAGACCTGGATGCAACTGGATATCTTCACAATCCTGTTTCTTATGGGCTCAGCCGCTTTGCTCGCGTCGCTCGGTTTAGGTGCCGGCTGGTCGCTTGCAGGTTCTGACCGGGTGATCGGTATGGCTGCCTGCAGCTTTGCGATGCTTAGCCTCGGGCTTTTTTTATTGCTTGTGGAAGGTTACGCTCCGAAATTCTTCACCACTGATCTTCCCTACGCAATAATGTTCGCTGCGATGGTATTGGGGTGGAATTCATTTCGTGTCATCAATGGACATGAGTTTAGGGTTCTTCCCGTTGTTGTGCCGAGCCTGATCTGGTTGCTGTTGTGTCGTGTTCCCGCCTTTTACGCGCATACCTCGTGGCAACTCGCGACCGTTTCATTCGTGATCAGCTTCTTGTCCTACGGGCTTTATTCAGAATTCTGGCGTTCTGAGCAGATTCAATTTCAAAATCGGATTCTCTTATTGTTGTCGGCCGGGGGTAACGCTCTGATATTCTTCGTTCGCGGAGTCTATTGTCTTTTTAATGGGCATCCTGAAAGCCCGCTGGCCGGTGACGTATGGATGGCTCTTACTTTGGTCTTCCCTTCGATCGCAATGATGGCGCTGGCCTTTGGCGGGCTTTGGCAGTGGCAGACGCGCGCAGTCGGCCAGCTTCAGCACGAGGTGGAAATCGACCCGTTGACGGGCATCCTGAACCGGCGGGCATTCGAAAGCGGCGGAGGCGATATGTTGAAATACGCCAGCCGTCATCAGAAGAGTATGGCGTTGCTTCTATTCGACATCGACCACTTCAAATCAGTCAACGATTGTCACGGGCATCTGGCTGGCGACCATGTGTTGCGAGAACTGGCGGCGACGGTGACGAAGGAACAACGCAAGAGTGATCTTTTCGCCCGTTATGGCGGGGAGGAGTTTGTCCTGCTGCTCAATGGCGCGGATAGTGGCGATGCAGTGATCGTTGCGGAGAAGCTGCGTGCTCTGATCGCCGCAACTCCCATTATCTGGGAGGGCAAGTGCATAAGCCTGACTGTCAGCATAGGGGTTGCTGCGACGCAAGGAGGTCGCAGTTCGCTGCTCGACCTGATCGATGTAGCGGATAATGGCCTGTATTGCGCAAAGCATGCTGGTCGTAACAGGGTCTCGACCATGCCGCGCGCGCAGGGAACGTCTCCCCTGCAACCCCTGGCTTCACTTGCCGATTGAACGGCGTATAAGAAATCCTGCACTCAGACGTTGATCGCATACGGCGTATTTCAATCCGGGATCGTACCGATCTGTAATTTGACAAAGTCCCGGAAATCTTCTTTTTACGCTGTCAAATGGGGTTGCGACCGTTGCCTGCCCGGCTCGGGAAGGGGTGTACCATGCGTCTCGACATTTTCACGATCTTGGTTCTGACGGCAATAATCTGTTTCTTGTCCGCTGCCGGTTTCGGTGTCGCGTGGTGGCGGCACCGTTCCCAATCGGTCCCGGGTCTTGCGACGCTGACCTTCGGTCTTGGCGGAATTGGTATCTCCTTGCTTGCGGCCCGGGGGCAGATTCCGCTCGTGCTCAGTGTGGACGTCGGGAATGCCGTCACTTTCGCGGCCATGGCTCTTGGCTGGAACGCCTTTCGTTTCGTCGAGGGCCGCAAGATTCTCATCGCGCCGCTGGTGCTTGCCGTCGGAAGCTGGCTGGTCCTTTGCCAGACCCCACGGTTCGCGAGCGATATCTCGCTCCGCACGGTCTATGCCTCGATGATCTTCGCTGCTTTTTCCGTGGGTTACTTCTTTGAGTTCTGGCGTGCCCCGTCGATCAAACCGTCGATCCGGATCGTGCTTCTTGTGGCTTCGTGCGGCAACGTCATCACGTTCACGGCGCGTGCTCTCTATTGTCTGCAGACGGGCGAACCGTCCACTATGCTGACGGGCGACAATTGGCTGGCGCTTTCGATTCTGGGGCCGCTGGTCTTTGTGACGGTGCTGGCCCTTTGCGCGCTTTGGTCGTGGCACGAACGACTATTCTACGACCTGCAGAGCGCGGTGGAACTCGACCCTTTGACAGGTATTCTCAATCGTCGCGCCTTCGACAAGGCCGCGACGGCTTTGCTCGATCATTCGGTGGCAAGCGGCGAGAGGCTGGCCCTGCTCCTGATCGACATCGATCACTTCAAGTCGGTCAACGACCGGTTCGGTCATCTGGCGGGCGACCATGTGCTGCGCGTCTTTGCTGGCGGGATCCAGAGCGAGCTTCGCAAGAACGATCTTCTGGCCCGTTATGGCGGGGAGGAGTTCGTCATCGTACTGCGCGATGCGGGGCAGGAAGACGCTATGCAGGTTGCGGAAAAGCTGCGCCAGAAGGTGAGCGACCTGAACCTCGACTGGCAGGGTGAGCCGATTTCGCTCACGGCGAGTTTCGGCATTTCGGTGACCCGCGATACGCGGATGTCGCTTTTTGAATTGATAGACCGCGCCGATCGCGGGCTCTATGGGGCCAAGGGCAGCGGACGAAATCGGGTATCCACGGTTTCGGCTGCGCAATCTAAGGCGAGTATTGGAGGCTGCACCCAGGCGGGATCGGGGGCTGTTCCAGCCTCAGTTTCGTGAGGGCGACGGGCCGAGGCCGGTTTGCCGGACAATCCTTCGGTGGATTAGAGCGTGAACGGCCGCGGGCTGGATTTTTCCGCGCCGGGCCCTTTATTCCTCTCCACGATTTCCCATGTGTGCGGAACGGTTTGCCGGTGGCTCCGCATGTCTTGCGGCAGTGTCGTCTGTTTGCCGTCTGGCCCGCGCGAGCGGGCTTCGGGGCAGATTTCACCCGCATGGAGACCCGTTGCTAACCTTTTTGACCAAAAGGTTTGGTTCAGATGGTTTGCGAGGCGCGTCGGCATCGCCTACACATGGAATCGGAAAACGGGGCGGCCCGCGTGGCCGCCTGCAATCAATGGAGCCTATCCAGCGCATGAACAGTTATTTCACGTCGGTTCCTCCGCACCTCGATGACGAGGACCAGGACGAGGAAAAGACCAAGACGCCTGGGTCCATCCAGGTCGACAAGCATCTTTTTGAATCGCGCACGGTGCTCATTACCGGTCAGATTTCGATGGAGCTTGCGCGCGATGTGTGCGCGCGCCTGCTGGCTTTGGCCCAGGTCTCCAACGATCCGATCACGGTGATCGTGTCCTCTCCGGGCGGCCACGTTGAATCGGGCGACATGATCCACGACACGATCAAGTTCATTGGCCCGAAGGTTCGCATTCTCGGCATGGGCTGGGTGGCGAGCGCGGGCGCTCTGATCTACGTGGCGGTTCCCAAGGAAGACCGCTTCTGCACGCCCAACACCCGCTTCCTGCTGCACCAACCCTCCGGTGGCGCAGGCGGACCGGCGACCGATATCGAGATCCAGGCGCGCGAGATGCTGCGCATGCGTGAGCGCCTCAACAAGATCTTCTCCGTCGCTACCGGTCAGCCGATCGAGCGGATCGACAAGGACACCGACCGCGACTACTGGATGTCGCCGGAAGAAGCCATCGAGTATGGCCTCGTCGGCAAGGTCGTGACCGAAGCAGGCGATCTGGGTTAGGACGGCGCCTTACGATGATATCTACGCTTGATATGCAGCGGGCAGGTCCCGCTGCATCCCTCCTTGCGTTGGCAATCGCTGCGTTCTTTCTTGCCACCGGTTTCGCTTCCGCCCAGTCGCCTTATCACATGCGCTACAAGGCGCTTGGCGATCTCGTGCTGAATGTGGAGATGGATCCCAATTCGCAGGTTGCCGGGCGCGTGCGCCGCGGTACTGCGGGGATCCGGCTGCACTGGTGCGAGCCGGATATTCCGGTAGCCGCCTGGAGCAAGGCCGCAGACGCCACCGCGCGTCGCGACCTTCTCGTCGGACGCTGGTGCCAGGTCGAGATCGACAACATCGTCGGCAATGTCCGCGCGGAAATGCTGAGCCCCGAATAAGGGGCGATGCCGCGCGCCGCTTGCGGGCGGTGCGCGCGGGATCTGAATCGAAAAGCCCGGTAATGGCGGTCATCTGCATGACCTGCATTGCCGGGCTTTTGTTTTGCGGCAAGACGTCCGTTCGGGCGTCTCAAGCGTTTGAGGCGTCTCAGGCGAGCTGGCGTTCCAGCACGTAGTCGCGCATCAGTTCGATGACCGCCTGTGACTCGTTGCACAGCGCCTGATCGACGGAATGCGCCTGAAGGGCTGTTTGGAAATGCGTGGCGAAGCGGCTGTAATGGTGGTCGCTGGTCAGAAGGGCCTGAAAGTCGCGGCGGATGGAGCCGCCTTCGTAATAGGGCGAACCGCCGAAGACGAACACCAGAAGCGATTCCAGCCTGTCGGCGAGCCAGGATCTTTCGATCTTGTCGAGTTCCTCGGCCAGAATGTCGTCATGGCTCATCTGGTTGAGAAGAATAAGGGCGAAGCGTCTCATTTTCTCGCGTCCGCCCAGTCTTAAATAGAGCGTCGTCATTTCATACCCCGGAAAATGTCCAGTGAATGCAAGTATGCCGTTCAATGCCCGCATGAGACCGCCCGTGGGTGATTGCTTCCTGCACGAGGGTCCCGAACGGGGGAGTGCTCAAGGCCCGCAGCCGATAAGAAGCTAATCATCTCCATGCAGTCGTAACTGTGACTAATCTCACTTTAATTGTTGAATAGGTTACCGCAGCGGCAACCGTGTTACGGCGGGTATCGGGAAAACAGGTAGGGAGCTTCGTGAAAAATATCAGGCGGGCGCGCCCGGCACGCCTGCGGCTGTCACCGCGTCATGGGCTTTGGAGAAGAACTGGCGACGCAGGAGCACCGCGAGCACGCAGGTTGTGCCGGCTATGAAGGCCAGGGGACCGGCGAACCAGCACAGGAACCCGACGGAGAAGAAGAAGGCGCGCTGGCCGCGGCTGAAATGGCGTCCGGCGAGCACGTTCAGCTCGCCCGCGCGTCTGGCCATGTCATGGGCGTGATCGGAGGGGGCTTTCTCGTCGTTGGGCACCGCGCCGACCATGATCGAGCAATAGTTGAACAGCCGATAGGACCAGCCGAACTTGAAGAAGGCATAGGCCGCGATCAGCATCAGGCCCAGAGCTTTGATTTCCCATTCCTGCCGGGTCGTCGCAATCGAGATCGGCAGGTCCGCATAGACCTCCAGCGCCAGATCGGTGGCGTTCAGCAGGCCGAAACAGGCGCCGAGCGCCAGAAGCGAGGTGGAGGCGAAGAACGAGGTGCCCTGTTGCAGGCCGGACATGATCTGCGCGTCGATCATGCGCAAGGGGCGGCTCAGCATGGAAAGCATCCATTCGCGCCGGTAGGCGTCCATCGCGTGGGAGAGCGTGTGCTTTTTCCAGCGGCTGAATTCCAGCAGCCAATTGTAGGTGAGCCAGGAAAACACGAACCAGGCGAGGGCTGCGAGATCGAGCGGCATGAACAGCATGGCGTGTTTCCTGACTGCGCGGTCGCGTCTGCGTCAAAAGCCGTTGTGAAAGGCAAAACCTAGCTGATTCTGAATCTTCCTTCGCGTCTTTGTCACGGGCGGCCGGGCGGGGTTGCATATGCAATTTCCGGCTGTGGGCGGTTTGGTCGCGCGAATGAAACCTGGGTTAGTCCTCAAAGACGGCTGAATAAAAGGGCGAATCAATTCATCGGCTTAGAGAAACGGGTCCGGCGGGGCCCAAGACGGTTATCCAGCGCCCTCCACAGGTGCGGGAATTGAGACACTTGCGAAGAAGTTACCAAGTCGTTAAATAGCCGCTGGCTTGCGGTGCGGGGCAAGTTGTTTACGGGGATTTCGCCGCGCCGCCGTTTCAGCGATTAGGAGCTTCATGGACGACCATGCGCAAAAGTCCTGCTGGGGGGTCATGACCTGGACGGTCCTGACACTTGGAGGCGCAATGTTGCTCGTCTACCTTTTTGGTGGATTTGATCCGGCAACAGCTACGGTTGCATTGAACTAGGCCGTAGATCGGCAAAGCAAGCTTATGAAGGGGCGCTCGGGCGCCCCTTTTTTGATGCCCTATCCCCAAAAGGGAAGCGCGGGCTCAACACTTTGGTACGATCTCCCCTTGTGAAAATGCGTAAGTCGCACGAAACTCCCGCCACCAATCAGGGAGGGAGCGATGGCCATGAAGCGGGGGTACCGCCAGCTCGTCGATGAAGCGGAAGCGGAAATCGTGACCTTGCCGGTCGAGGAAGCGATGGCGCTCACGGGAGATGAGGACGTGGTCTTCGTCGATTTGCGCGATATCCGCGAGCTTGAGCGGCAGGGGCGGATGCCCGGTGCCGTCCATGCGCCGCGAGGTATGCTGGAATTCTGGATCGATCCCGACAGCCCCTATCATCGCGCCGTGTTCGCAGAGCCCAAGCGCTTTGTCTTCTTTTGCGCCGCAGGCTGGCGTTCTGCGCTGGCGACCAAGACGGCGCAGGACATGGGGCTGGAGAACGTCGCCCATATTGAGGGCGGGTTTGGCGCGTGGACGGCGGCGGGCGGTGCGAGCGAAGTCGCGGAGCGGAAGGCCTGAAGTCCATGAGCCGTTTTGAAGAGGAATGACGGACGTGAAGATCGTCATCGGAAACAAGAATTATTCGTCATGGTCGCTGCGCGGCTGGCTGGCGCTCAAGCAGACGGGCGTCCCTTTCGAGGAGGTGCTGATTCTTCTCGACACGCCGCAGATGCATGAGGAGATCCTCGCCCATTCCGCAGCCGGTCGCGTGCCGGTGGTGATCGACGGGGACATCACGGTCTGGGATAGTCTGGCGATTGTCGAATATCTGGCCGAGCGCATCCCGGATGCGGGGCTGTGGCCGCAGGATGCGGCGGCGCGTGCGCATGCGCGTGCCATCGTTGCGGAGATGCATTCCGGGTTCACGGGCGTCAGGTCCCATTACCCGATGAATATCCGCCGTGAGCCCGCCGAACGTCCGCATGACGCGCAGGCCGCCCGGGACGTGGCGCGCATTCTTGCCATCTGGAACGAGGCGCGGGCGCGCTTCGGTGCGGGCGGGAACTTCCTCTATGGCGCGTTCAGCGCGGCCGATGCCTTCTACGCTCCGGTCGTCAGCCGTTTCCTCACCTACAAGGTGCCGGTGGACGACGTGGCGCGCGCCTATATGGACGCCGTCATGGCGCATCCTTCGATGAAGGAATGGTGCGAGGCGGGGCGTGCAGAGCCCTGGATCGTGGAGGCTGACGAGGTCGACTGACCTTCAGGCGGTGCCGTGCGCGGGGAGGGAGCTTCGCGTACGGGGCTGCAAGCCTTGTGAGAAGGCGCTTTCCTATTTGTAAATCTTGCCGGCGGGGAGACTGGCGTGGCTGTTCTTAAATCCGAAATTTCGTCTTCGTCCGATCTGTTCCGGGCTCAGTCGCAGGAAATGGGGGCACTTGTCGCCGATCTGATGGCGCGGCGCGGCGAGGCGGCGCTCGGGGGCAATGAGCGTTCGCGCGAGCGCCATGTCGGCCGCGGCAAGCTTCTGCCGCGCGAGCGGGTGACGCGTCTACTCGACCCCGGTGCCGCGTTCCTCGAGCTTTCGCCGTTGGCGGCGAACGGCATGTATGAGGATGCCATCCACGGGGCGGGCCTGATCACGGGGATCGGGCGGGTGTCGGGCCGCGAATGCATGATCGTGTGCAACGACGCGACCATCAAGGGTGGCACCTATTACCCGATGACGGTGAAGAAGCATCTGCGGGCGCAGGAAATCGCGATGGAGAACCGTCTGCCCTGCATCTATCTGGTGGATTCCGGCGGCGCCAACCTGCCCAACCAGACCGACGTCTTCCCCGACAGGGATCATTTCGGCCGTATCTTCTATAATCAGGCGAACATGTCGGCGGCGGGCATTCCGCAGGTCGCGGTGGTGATGGGCTCATGCACGGCGGGCGGGGCCTATGTGCCGGCCATGTCGGACGAGACGATCATCGTGCGCCAGCAGGGCACGATCTTTCTCGCCGGTCCGCCGCTGGTCAAGGCGGCCACGGGCGAGGAAGTGTCGGCGGAGGATCTGGGCGGCGCGGACGTTCACACGCGTATCTCCGGCGTTGCCGACCATTATGCGGTCGACGACGATCAGGCTTTGGCCATGGCGCGGCGTGCGGTCGCCAATCTGAACGGGGTCAAACGGATCGAGGCCGATCTGACCGAGCCCCGCGATCCGCTCTACGACCCGGCCGAACTGGATGGCGTGGTGCCTGCGGATCTACGCAAGCAATATGACATTCGCGAGGTCATCGCGCGGCTGGTGGACGGGTCGGAGTTCGACGAGTTCAAGAAGCTTTACGGCACGACCCTCGTCACGGGTTTTGCAAGAATTTGCGGAATGCCGGTCGGGATCGTTGCCAATAACGGTATTCTGTTTTCCGAATCCGCCCTTAAGGGAGCCCACTTCGTGGAATTGTGCTGCCAGCGCGGCATTCCGCTTCTCTTTTTGCAAAATATCACCGGCTTCATGGTCGGTCGCGACTATGAGGCGGGCGGCATTGCCAAGGACGGTGCGAAGCTGGTGACGGCGGTCGCCTGCGCGAATGTTCCCAAGATCACGGTCATCGTGGGCGGGTCCTACGGGGCTGGCAACTACGGCATGTGCGGGCGCGCCTACAGCCCGCGCTTCCTCTTCATGTGGCCGAATGCGCGGATTTCCGTGATGGGCGGCGAGCAGGCGGCCTCCGTTCTCGCCACCGTGCGGCGCGACAATATCGAGGCCGACGGAGGGGACTGGAGCGCGGAGGAGGAGGAAGCCTTCAAGGCCCCGATCCGGGATCGCTACGAGGCGGAGGGCAACCCCTATCACGCTACGGCACGGCTATGGGATGACGGCGTGATCGCGCCGTCGGAGACGCGCCGGGTCCTCGCTCTGGCGTTCTCCGCAGCTCTGAATACGCCGGTGGAACCGACGAAATTCGGTATATTCCGTATGTGATGATTGTAACGCGTTAAGCATGGGGCAAATGTAATAAGCAAAAATCGCGACACGAAGCGCTTACCGCTACGTTAAAAATCGTCTGTATTTGTTTATTCGTTATTTAAGGCTCGCTTTGTATCCGGTTGTTCACCCTTGGTGTGCGCTGGATTGGGCTTTCTATGCTTTCCGGACATTACATTCGCGGAAATACGGACGAGCATTTTCTGATTGAAGCCTTGCTGGGTTCGATGCATCAGGGCATCGGCTTGATGGACAACAATCAGGAAGTGCTCGTCTTCAGTCGTCGGGCAAAGGAACTGCTCGGCCTGCCGGAGGAAATCTTCCGCAGCGATCCGAACCTGCGCGATATCCTGCACTTCTTTGCCGAGCGCGGGGATTACGGGCCGGGAGACCCGGACGCGCTGGCAGCACGCGTCATCGCAAGTTCGGTGAAATCGGGCGGGCACGCCTTTGACCGTCCCATGCAGGACGGTCGCTTTCTGCATATCCAGACGACGGAATTGCCGACGAGCGGCCATGTGATGGTCTATTCCGACGTCACTGCCACGCGCGAGGTGGAGCAGCGTCTGACTGCCTCTCAGGACGAACTGATCCGGAAGCTCAGCGCCCGCACGCAGGAACTGGAGGAGAACCGGGAGGTTCTCGCCTGCGCGATCAACGCGATTCCCAATGCGCTTGTCATGGTGGATGCGGAAGGGCGTGTGAAACTCGCCAATGCGGTCATGCGGACGATCTATCCGGAGATCGAAGCGCATCTGGAAAAGCAGAGCCTCGTCATGGAGGCATTCCCCGTCAGTTGCGGCACAGCCAAGGATCTCGCCGAGTGCATCGCGCTCATCTCCGCCGATGGCGAGCGCAGCATATTCGGGCGCTGGTATCGCATTCGTGTCTCCGATCTTGCGACAGGGGGGCATATCGTCGTCTTCACGGACATTACCGATCTGAAGAAACAGAACGAGAAGCTGCGCGCGCATACGGACCAACTGGTGAAGCACCTGCGCAAGGAACAGCGCCTGAACGAGATGCAGCGCCAGTTCGTATCCATGGCCTCGCATGAGTTCCGTACGCCGCTGGCGATCATTGACGGGGCCGCCCAGCGCCTGAATCGGCGCTTCGAGCGGTTGACGCCGGACGAGGGACGCGAACGGATCGGCCACATCCGCGAAGCGGTGCTTCGGATCAACTACCTGATCGAGCGGTTCATCGATTTCTCCGTCTCGCAGGACGGCAACCTGGAGATCGAGCCGCAGGACTGCGAGTTCCTTCCGGTGCTGAAGTCTGTCTGCGAGCGGGAAGGGCAAGTCCACAAGACGCACAGGATCAGGCTGACCGAATCCGTCGGCAAACTGGTGCTGAGTTTCGACCGCCGGATGATCGAGCAGTGTCTCGTCAACATCATTGGCAATGCGATCAAGTACTCGCCCGGCGAGAACGAGGTACTGGTCGATGCCCGTATCGACGGGAAGTGGCTTTGTATCGATGTGACGGATTTCGGCGTCGGCATTCCGCGCAAGGAACTCAAAAAAGTGTTCAGCCGTTTCTACCGGGCTTCCACATCGAGCGGGATACCCGGAACGGGCATCGGGCTCAATCTCACGGAGATGATCGTTGTGCGTCACAAGGGGCGCATGTCAATCCGCAGTGAGGTCGGCAAGGGGACTACGGTCTCGCTGCGCTTGCCACTGAAGAAGGTCGATGCAGACGGCGACAAAAGGGAAGACGCCGGGGCGGTTGAGATCGCTCGCTGAAAACCGAAGAACGTCGCGCCCGATGGAGCGGGCGCTTCTGCCTCGAAACGAAGACAGCATTGATGAAGGTGGCGCTTCGGCGCGCCGGAACAGGATTTGAACCCCATGGTTTCCGACATCACCATTTTATGTGTTGAAGACGAAGAACTGCTGCTCGGCGATCTGTTCGAAGAGCTGGAGGAAGCCGGTTACACCGTCGTTGCGGCGCGCAACGGCCATGAGGCCTTGCGGGCTTTGAAAACGGTGACACCCGACCTCATCCTGTGCGATGTGATGATGCCCGAAATGGACGGGGCGGAGCTGTTGAAGACGGTTCGCGAAGCTTATCCGGCGCTCGACAAGGTGCCTTTCATGTTTCTGACCGCGCGCTGTTCCCGCGAGGACGTGATCGAAGGCAAGAAGCTGGGGGTCGACGACTATCTGACAAAGCCGGTGGATTACGATCTTCTGTTGGCCACGATCGAGGCGCGGCTGGCGGGCGTGAAACGCATGACGGAGCACTCCCGGCAGCAACTTGCCACGCTCCAAAGGGCTTATCAGGAAGCGCAGAAGGAGGAGCCGCCGATGCGCGTGGCGGTCGTTGCCTCCAACTCCGGCATCGTCGCGCCGATCAGTTCAGCCTTGACGGAGGTCGGGTGTCTCGTGAAGCCCATCTCCGATGAGGGGCTTCGTGCCAACACCTTTGCGCAGCAGCGTTTCGATATCGCCTTCATGGTCTATTCCAAGAAGGTGCACTATCTGCTGCAATATCTCGCGCGTACGGATAAGGACGGCAGCGCGCCGCGTATCGTCATGCTGATCCCGTCCAAATTCGGCAAGGACGCCCGTCAGGCGCTTGAGGAGCTGGGGGTGGAGGCTTGCATCGAGTATCCGTTCCGCCCGGTGGAGATCTTCAAGGTCATCATCGACACCCTGTCCAGGCGGCAACGCGCGGGTCGCACCACGACGGGGGACACGGCGGACGAGCCGCCGAACGGGAAAGGCAAGCGCGTCGATGAAAAACGGGAAGCTTGCCAGCCAAGGGCTGTCTGCAAACCCCGATCCGCCGCCTGCGAGCCGGCAGGCGGGGCGGGGCGGGCAATTGCAAGCAAGGCGGCGCCGTCTGTTGCCTGAACCGGTTCTTTGTCGGAAACCCGGTCGATCTATCGCAGGCGTGAGCGCCTAGAGGATGTTCGTTATCCCCCGGGCGACCACATAAAGACCCACGACGATGACGATGGCGGAGAAGACGAACCTGAGCTTGTTCTTGTCCGCGCCGAGCCGATTGGCGAGCCATGTGCCGGCGATCCCGCCGATGATCCCGCCTGCGATGAATTCCGCGGCGAGTTGCCAGTCCACGAGCCCGGAGAGCGCGTAGTTGGAGGCGGTCGTCAGGCCGAATGTGGTGACAGCGACAAGCGAGGAGCCGATTGCATTGAGGATCGGCATGGCGGTCGCAGCTATGAGGCCGGGAACGATCAGGAACCCGCCGCCGATACCGAAGAAGCCCGACAGAATACCGACGCCGAGCGCGGTGATGACGAGGCGGGGCAGGAGACGGCGGGCGCTATTCGCATCCAGATGAACGTCCGGATCGTCGAGGGACCTGCGCTTGCGCAGCATGGAGAGGCCGACGACCACCATGATGACGCCGAAGAGCGCGAGAAGCTTTTCGCCGTCGATCGCCTTGCCGAGCGTTGAGCCGATGGCTGCGCCGACGAGGCCACTTGCGGCAAAGACCAGCGCGCAGGGCCATTTGACCGTGCGGGCGCGGGCATGGCCGACAAGTCCGGCCGCCGCATTGACCGCGACGGCCAGAGCACTGGTGCCGATGGCGATGTGGGGGGCGGGGACGCCCACCACATAGACCAGCAGCGGGACAGCCAGAATAGACCCGCCGCCCCCTATCAGGCCAAGCGACAGCCCGACCAGCGAGCCGCTGGCGATTGCCTCGATCATAGGTTAGTTCCGGTCATCTCTCGTTACCGTCAGCCGAACTGGCCGATACCGGTCGCGCCGGGAAGCTTCGGCTTGTTGCGGTTCCACGGCAGCAGGGACACGAAGAACGCCATGGGGCAGAAGTTCGTGGTGCCGGAGAACAGCAGGCCACAGCCGACCAGCAGGGACAACAGGTGCCAGGTGGGGTTCACGAAGGTGCCGAGAAGGTAACCGGCAGTGGCGAGAGCGCCTGCAACGAGCAGGGCCTGACGAAGAATGGACATGGGTTTTCTCTCCTCTCTTTCGACCGGAAGACCGGCGCGTTTCCAAGCGATGATGCCGCCTTCCATGACATAGGCGTCACAGTCGACGCAGGCCGCCAGGGCGGGGTTTTTCGGGTTCGTGCGCGCACCTGAGGCGCACAGGAAAACAGCCTTTTTCGCTCCTTGCGTATCCGGATTGCCCTGCCGCATCCGTGACAAAGGATGGGAGAGCGAACCGGAGATGCGCTCGCGGGCATATTCGCGGGTCTCGCGCACGTCGATAAGGATCGCCCCGGCGTCGGCCAGCTTGCGGGCTTGGGTGGGCGAGATTGTTTTCAGCGTCATTGGCAAGTCCTCGTTCCGTCCGCGCGACGGCGATCCCTCGTCGCCGTGCAGGCAGAAATTCACGTTCATATTCCGGATGCGCGCCCGCAAAAGCGCGCCACGCAATCAAGCGAGCTGGATGGGAGGCCGATGCCTCAAACGCCGCAGAAGACATCCTTCAACAGCATCAGGATACGTTCCGCAGCGGGATTATCGATGCGATAATGCAATGTCTGGCCTTCCCGGCGGAATGTGACCAGGCCTTCCGCGCGCATCTTGGCCAGATGCTGCGAGAGCGCCGACTGGCCCAGTCCGACCGCGTTGGAAAGCGCGGTCACGCAGGCTTCGCCCTGGGCGAGTTCGCACAGGATCCTCAGCCGGCTTTCGCTGGCCAGCAGCTTCATCAGCCGTGCCGCTTCGCCCGCTCTTGCGGCGAGTTCGTCGGTGTCGGCCAAGTCGGTGCGCGTGGGAGGACGTGTGGGCATCCGATCCTCGTGATTTCTATATTAGATGTTGCTAACATTAGAATGTATGAATATAAGTGTCAACAAGGATCGCGCCGGCGGGCATCGAAAATGAATGCGCCAGCCGTGCTGCGAGGGAGAAATGTCAGGGTGTCCCCCTTGGATGTGGCGTTAGAATAGCCTGCCGGGGGAGGGAACCCGCAGACTGGGAATGGTTGAGGAGAGAATGATGAGCACACCGCAAATCAAAGCCTTTTTCGACGAGCCGACGAACACGGTCAGCTATCTCGTCTGGGACCCGCAGACGAACAAGGCGGCGGTGATCGATCCGGTTCTCGACTACGATCACAAGTCCGGCAAGGCGTCGACGCGCTCCGCCGATGCGATTCTAGCGGAAGCGGCGGAAATGGGGCTGGAGATCGTATGGGTGCTGGAATCCCATGCCCATGCCGATCACCTGTCCGGTGCGCCCTATATCAAGATCAAGACCGGGGCCAAGGTCGCCATCGGCGAGCGCATCCGCGAAGTCCAGAAGATCTTCCGGCCCGTCTTCAACGCCGAGGACGTTTCCGGCGACGGCTCCGAGTTCGATCATCTCTTCAAGGATGGCGAGACCTTCCATATTGGGGAGATCATGGGCGAGGTCATCGCTACGCCGGGACATACGCCCGCCTGCATTTCCTACAAATTCGGCGATGCTGTTTTCGTCGGCGATACGCTGTTCATGCCGGATTTCGGCACTGCGCGGGCGGATTTCCCCGGCGGTGACGCGCGCCAGCTTTTCCGTTCTATCCATCGTCTTCTGAGCTTGCCCGGCAAAACGCGGCTTTTCATGTGCCACGACTACAAGGCCCCGGGGCGCGACGACTATGCGTGGGAGACCACGGTGGAGGAGGAGCGTGAGCGCAACATCCATGTCGGTGGCGGCAAGAGCGAGGACGACTATGTCGCCATGCGCGAGGCGCGCGATGCGACGCTTGCCGCGCCCAACCTTCTGATGCCCTCCATTCAGGTGAACATGCGCGCGGGCAAACTTCCGCCTGCGGAGGTGAATGGCGTCAGCTATCTCAAGGTTCCGGTGAAGCTCACTGCCTGAGCCGCGAGGCTCTCCGATTGTTTGCATGCAAGGGGAGCGGTGCGCCAAACGCCGCTCCCCTATTCATAAGTGCCATTACGTAAGCTTTCTCTTGCAGTTCCTGCCCGACTGGGCTTTCCTCTAGCCTCAAATGGGGCCCGGATAAACGGGCCGGAGGAACGCTCAGAGGATCCATGCTGTCATCGCTTTTGATTGCGAACCGGGGGGAAATCGCCTGCCGGATCATCCGGACTGCGCGCCGTCTGGGGCTGCGCACTATCGCCGTCTATTCCGAGGCCGACCGTAACGCGCTGCATGTGCGACTTGCGGACGAGGCCGTGGCCATCGGGGCGGCTCCGGCGTCCGAATCGTATCTGGACGCGGGCAAGATCATCGCCGCTGCGAAACAGACCGGGGCGGAAGCGATTCATCCCGGCTATGGGTTCCTCTCCGAAAACGCCGGGTTCGCGGATGCCTGCGCGCAGGCCGGGATCATCTTTGTCGGTCCGCCCGCGTCCGCCATTCGGGCGATGGGTCTGAAGGACGGCGCAAAGGCGCTGATGGAAAAGGCGGGCGTGCCGGTCGTGCCCGGTTATCACGGGGCGCTCGACGATCCGGCCTTCCTCAAGCAGAAGGCCTATGAGGTCGGCTATCCGGTTCTCATCAAGGCGGTTGCGGGCGGTGGCGGCAAAGGCATGCGCCGGGTCGATAAGGTGGTCGATTTCGAGGATGCCCTGCAGGCCGCGCAGCGTGAGGCGCAAAATGCCTTCGGCGATCCGCGGGTGCTGATCGAGAAATTCGTCAAGAACCCGCGCCATGTGGAAATCCAGGTCTTCGCGGACGGGCACGGCAATGCGGTGCACCTGTTCGAGCGTGACTGTTCCGCCCAGCGCCGCCACCAGAAGGTGATCGAGGAAGCGCCTGCACCCGGCATGAGCGAGGACGTGCGCAAGGCCATGGGCGAGGCGGCGGTCGCGGCCGCGCTGGCCGTCGGCTATGTGGGCGCGGGCACGGTGGAATTCATCGCTGACGGCTCGCAGGGGCTTCGCCCCGACGGCTTCTGGTTCATGGAAATGAACACACGGCTTCAGGTGGAACACCCGGTCACCGAACTGGTGACGGGCACCGACCTCGTGGAATGGCAGCTTCGGGTCGCTTCCGGCGAGACATTGCCTTTGACGCAGGAAGAACTCCGTCTCGACGGTCACGCGGTGGAAGTGCGCCTTTACGCCGAAGACCCCGACAACGGCTTCCTGCCGTCGACCGGACGGCTGGAGCTGTTGCGCCTGCCGGAAGGCGAGGGCGTTCGCGTCGATACCGGTGTGGAGCAGGGCGGCGAGGTTTCTCCCTTCTACGATCCGATGATCGCCAAGGTGATCGCCCACGGGCCGGACCGTGAGGCGGCTTTCGACCGGCTCGCCGCGGCGCTTGCGAAGACGGCGGTTGCCGGTCCGCGCACAAATCTCGCGTTTCTTCGCGAACTCGTCGATCTGCCCGAGGTGCGCGCCGGTGGCTTCGATACGGGGTTGATCGACCGCGAGATCGAGGCGTTGACGGGCGGGGCCGTCTCCGATGAAACCGTGGAACTGGCCGTGTCCATGCTGACGCAGCCCAAGGTTGATGCCCCGCTATCCGTCTCAGGCGGCTGGCAGGATCCGTGGTCCGTCCACGATGCCTTCCAGCTTTCCGGCGATCGCGAGGTCGGCCTGCGCGTGGTGGTCGACGGCGAGGAGCGGGAGGTTCGCCGCCGGTGGCTGAACGGCGCGCTCGTGAAGCCTGAAGGCGCTCCGGGCGAGGTGGTTTCCATCGACAGTGGTGTCGTCGCGCTGGAAGGCGGGCGCGCGGTCAAGGTCGCGCTTGCCGACAGCCTGTTGCGCGAGGCGGAGGACGAGGGGGGACATGATTCCATCCCCGCCCCCATGCACGGAAAGCTCATCGCGTTGCTGACGCAGCAAGGTGCGGAAGTCACCCGCGGCGAGCGTCTTTTCATCGTGGAGGCGATGAAGATGGAACACGCCGTCATCGCCCCGCGCGACGGCACGGTGGAACGGGTTTCCGCTGTCGAGGGCGATCAGGTGGAAGAAGGCGCGGTCATCGTCGTGCTGGAGGAAATCGTCGCCTGATATCGGCGATGAGCTGGATGCCGATAATGTGATTGCACGTGATGTTAATCACAAGGAGCGGTTGCGACCTGTAGTAGATACCCTTGCGTAAGCGGGCTGGGGCCCGCTCAACGGGAGGGGTTTCACTTGAACAGATCATCACTGAAGTCGGCAGCCGTCGCCACCATGCTTTTGATGTCGCCAATCGCTTCAGCTCATGCTGAAGAGGCGCTCGCACGGGGCAAATATCTCGTCGGGCTGATGGGATGCAACGACTGCCACACGCCGGGCTATTTCTTCGGCAAGCCGGATATGGCGAAGATGCTGAGCGGCTCGGAGGTTGCATTCGAGATCCCGGGCCTCGGGGCCTTCGTCGGGCCGAACCTGACGCCGGACATGGAAACAGGGCTCGGCAAATGGTCGGAGGAGGAGATCGTGACGGCGCTTCGCACCGGCGTGCGTCCAGACGGGCGGGAGCTTGCGCCGATCATGCCCTGGCGCGCCTTTGCCTCCATGACTGACGCGGATGCGATGGCGGTGGCGCGCTTTCTGAAGTCGCTTCCGGCGACGTCGCATGAGGTGCCGGGGCCGTTTGCGCCGGGTGACAAGGTTTCGACCTTCGTCAACCGTATCGTGCCGCCGGGTGCGACGGCGGCGGCCGGGCACTGAGCCGCAAGGCCGATCATGACAAGCGACGGGGGCTACGCCTTGGGGCTGGCCCTCGTTTCGCACCGGGCTTTTGCACAATCGCGCGAGCTGCAGGTTGCTCCATCTTTGAACGGATCGTGCGACCTGCTACATCAGGCACATGACCCTCCATCTCGTAAAGCTCTGTGTCGGTGTCGATTCCGTCGAGGACCTGCAGTCCTGGCTGGATTTCCAGCGCGATGTCGCGCGCGACGAAGGGCATGATTTCGAACATACCCACGTCACCCGCATGGTGCCCTCGCGCCGCGACGAGCTTCTGCCCGGCGGATCGCTCTACTGGGTGATCAAGGGGATGGTTCAGGTCCGCTCGCCGCTCATCGACATTCGCCCCTTCACCGACAAGGGCGGCGTCAAGCGTTGCGCGCTGGTGCTGGATACCAAGCTGGTGCGCACCGAAACACAGCCGCGCAGGCCGTTTCAGGGATGGCGTTATCTCAAGGCGGAAGATGCGCCGCGCGATGCGCGTGCGGTCGCGGACGCGCCCGACATGCCCGCAAACATGCGGCGCGAACTGGCCGAACTGGGGTTGCTCTAGGTCCACAGGGCAGGCGCCAAGCGCCCGCCGTCAGCTTCCGAAGGGATGTGGCGGGTGCGTCACTCACCTGCCGCTACGGGCATATTATCGATCAGACGGGTGGAGCCCAGCCGTGCCGCGACCAGCAGGCGGCGGCTATGGCCCGGAACGGGCGCGTCCAGTGTCTCCGCGTCGCAAAGCGACAGGTAGTCCACGTCGAAGCCGTTGCGCTCCAGCGCCGCGCGGCCATCGGCAAGCGCGGTTTCCATCGGCGCTCCGGCTTCCAGCGATACGATCACATGCTTGAGTACGGCGGGCAGTCGCGCCGCCTTCTGGCGCGCGTCGGCGTCGAGATAGGCGTTGCGCGATGATAGCGCCAGACCGTCGGCCTCGCGTACCGTCGGGTTGCCGACGATCTCGGTTCCGATGTTCAGATCGCGGGCCATGCGGCGCACGACGAGAAGCTGCTGGTAGTCTTTTTCGCCGAAGAAGGCGTAATGCGGACGGGCGGCCAGAAGCAGCTTTGCGACAACGGTGGCGACGCCTGCGAAGAAATGCGGGCGGAAATCGGTCTCAAGGCCCATCGACGGGCCGCCCACGGAAATGCTCGTGGCGAAGCCGTCGGGATACATCTGCGCGGCGTTCGGGGCGAAGACGACCTCGACCCCGTGGCCTTCGAGCTTCGCCAGATCGCTCTCTTCGGTGCGCGGATAGGCGTCGAAATCTTCGCCGGGGCCGAATTGCGTGGGGTTCACGAAAATCGAAACGACGATTGCATCGGCCGCCGCTCGCGCGGCATCGACGAGAGACAGATGGCCCTCGTGAAGGGCGCCCATGGTGGGCACCATTGCGATGGAACGGCCCTGCTTGCGACATGAATCCGACCATGCCTGAAGTTCAGCGGTCGTGCGAATGACAAGCGGGCTTGCTGAGGAAATGTCCGGGGCCGTCACGGGCTCTCTCCGGTTCGTTTAGTGGGAAATGTGCAGTTCGCCGAGCGGTCTAACAGAGCCGGGCGCGGATTGCACCCAGATTGCTCAGACTTGGCGCATAATGGCTTGCAGGTAATCTTGCCGCCGCGACCTCGCTTGCGAGGCGGGGCGTCAAACCCCACACTAGGATGATCGAAAGCAGTTTCAGCGAGAAGGGTCATGGCCCAGGACAAGACGCCGACGCAGCGCCCGCAGGAAACCGCACCCGACAAGGTTTCGGGAAGGACGGTCGAGACTACGGCTCCCTCCAGCCGAGGGGAAATCGACGCGTTCCTGCAAAAGACCCGCGAGCTTTCCGCGGCAAAGCCTGTCCAGACCGGTCGCGGGCGGCTGGTGTTCGCGCTCGATGCGACCATGAGCCGACAGCCGACATGGGATACGGCCTGCACCATTCAGGGCGACATGTTCGCCACGACCGCCGCCATTGGCGGCCTCGACGTGCAGCTTGTCTATTTCCGCGGAATGGGGGAGTGCCGGGCGAGCAAATGGGCGGGCGACGCCAACCGACTGGGCGCGCTCATGAGCGGGATTTCCTGTCGCGGCGGTCACACTCAGATCAGCAAGGTGTTGAACCACACGCTCAACGAGACGCGCAAGCGCAAGGTGCAGGCTCTCGTCTATGTGGGCGATTGCATGGAGGAAAAAGCCGACGACCTGTGCGCGCTGGCGGGTGAACTGGGTATGCTCGGGGTGCCCGCCTTTGTCTTTCAGGAAGGTGCGGAGCCTGTGGCGGAGGCGACCTTCCGGGAAATCGCACGGCTCACGAACGGGGCCTTTTGCAGGTTCTCGTCCAGTTCGGCGAAGGAGTTGCGCGACCTTCTGTCGGCGGTTGCGGCCTATGCCGCGGGCGGCCGGGAGGCGCTGGAGGACATGAGCAGGCGAGGCGGCGCGGGCGCAAGGCTGTTGATCGGCCAGATGCGCTGAGCCGAAGCGGCGGGTTCAATATTCGACGATCAGATGCCCTTCGGGGCCTGCGGCGGTGAGCGGCGGACAAGGACGGAAACACACATGGTCTTCTTCATCATCGGCGCGGTGCTTCTCGTGCTGGGGCTTTTCTTCGCCAACAGTTTTCTGCAGGCGGATCCGGCCCGGCTTGCCCGTTGGGTGAAGATTTCCGGTGCGGTGTTGTTGCTGGCGGTGGCGGCGGGGCTGCTTTTTGCACGCCGCTTCGGATTCGCGCTGCCGGTGTTGCTGTTCGCTTTCACGCTCCTGCGCTCTGCGCACGGCATTCCCGGCTTCGGTCACACCGCGTCAAAGCCGTCGGGCGGGCAACGCTCCACGGTACGTTCGGCAATGCTGGAGATGGAACTCGATCACGATACCGGCGACCTGCATGGTCAGGTGATTGCAGGGGAGTATGAGGGGCGTCGTCTGGAAGATCTCGACAGGGACGAGACCTTCGATCTCTGGCAGCTCACGGAGCGGGACCCCGAGAGCCGTGCGTTACTCGAAGCTTATCTCGACCGCAGGCATGCCGGATGGCGTGTAGACTTCGAGGCGGATGGAGCAACGGGGCATGACAGCCCGACGGGAGCGGGCCCCATGAGCGAGCAGGAGGCCTATCAGGTGCTTGGGCTTGCGCCCGGCGCCAGCGAGGCGGAAGTCCGAGCGGCTCACAGACGGCTCATGCTTCGAATGCACCCCGACCAGGGCGGATCTACGTTCCTTGCGGCCAAGATCAACGAGGCCAAGGACAGGCTTCTCAGAAATCATGGTTCCTCCCATACGCGAAACTAGCTGGAGGCTGGAAAGTCACGGGTGAGGACACAACGTTTTCTCCCGGGGCTTCCCGAAGTCACGACCGGCGGACGATACGCATCCTCCGGTCGCAGGCGACATTATTGGGTGGCGTAACAGCCGATTTTCGCTCTCTTCAGTGCTTTACAGGCAGCGACGGCGGCGTCCTGATCGGGGAAACCGGCGAAGCGGGCGCGGTACAGCGTCTCGCCCTTGCTCTCCACGGCTTCCGTAAACGGTTGGCGGTTGCGAAGCGTCTTGCCAGCCTTGGCCTGAACCTTCTCCAGCATGGCGAGCGCGCCTTCCTTCGTGGGGGCAGCGGCGATCTGGACGTGCCAGCCTTCAGGCCGCTTCGGCTGCTCGATCTTGGCGGCCGGCTTGGCGGGCGCCAGCGATGCGGTCTGGATCGGGCTTTCCGGCTGCGGCTTCGCCGTGTAGGCGAGCGGGGCAGGCGCGGGGGCTGCCTTGGGCGCAGGTGCAGTGGCCGCGGCAGTCGCCACGGTTGCGACCGGCGTCTTGGGCTGCGTGATCGGTGCGGGAGGCAGGGCCGCGGGCGTCACCGGCTGGACGTTTGCGCCCAGTTCGGAAGCCTTTGCCAGCGCATGGGCCCGCGCAATCGCGACATTGATGACCTTCGGGGCGGGCAGGATGTTTGCCGTCTCGATGGTGGACTGGGGATCGGCGTCGCCTTCCGCGATTGCGGGCGGGACGAGTTCTTCCCCGTCGTCGGACGCGGCTTCGGGGATCTCGTCTTCCGACAGGACCGGGGGTAGCGGCACGCTGGCGACCACGATGGGAGCCTCAGGTGCGCTCTCCGGCAGGTCGGGCTTCTTGCTGGGAAGCGGGGCCTTGCGGGCGACGATGATGGAATCGCGCTTGGGGCCGCGGCTCGCCCGGGGCAAATACTGGGCGACGAGCTTGCGCATCTGCGCATCGCGCGAGGCGCCGCTGCGGCCGCCGAAGACGACGGCCACGATGTGGCGCCCGCCGGTCTTCACCGAAGTCACGAGGTTGAAGCCCGAGGCGCGGATGTAGCCGGTCTTGATGCCGTCGACGCCCTTTACCCGGCCCAGCAACTTGTTGTGGTTGCCATAGCGGCGGCCCTTGTAGGTGAAGACGCGCGTGGAGAAGTGCTTGTAATAGTTCGGGAACCGCTCCTGAATGGCGCGGCCGAGGCGCGCCATGTCGGCGGCGGTGGTCCACTGGTGGGAGTTCGGCAGGCCGGAGGCGTTGCGGAACTGGGTGGAGCGCATGCCGAGGCGGCGTGCGGTCTTGGTCATGCGGCGGGCGAAAGCGCTCTCGGAGCCGGAGATGTTTTCGGCAACGGTTGCGGCCACGTCATTGGCGGATTTGGTGACGAGCGCGCCGATCGCGTCCTTGACGGAAATCGTGTGGCCAGGGCGCAGGCCGACCTTGGAAGGCGGCATGCCTGCGGAGTGGCGAGACGCCTTCAGACGCGTACTCATCGACATGCGCCCCGCCTCCAGCTCCTCGAACAGGACATAGAGCGTCATGATCTTGGTGAGGGAGGCCGGGTAGCGACGCGAATTGGCGTGGTTGGCGTAGAGCACCTTGCCCGTCTTGGCATCCACGACGATGCCTGCATATTTGGAGTTGGCCGACGCCTGCGGCACCATCGAAACGGCGGCGACAACAGCGATGCAAATGATCGCCCATGCCCGGATCAGCGTCGAAAGCGCAGAGGTTCGACGTTTGCGAAATTGCATGATCGAGACAACCCCAATTACCAACCGGTTTCGCTCGCGGCTTCCGGCTTGAACACATTGACTTTTTCGGGCGCAAGGCGCGACAGGGCTTCATGTCGGCCCATGGCGGATCCTGTCCGGCACCCGTCTTGAACTTCCCGTTTTCCGACCCCCCCGTCCGGGGTCCGTGCGCTACGACCCTGTCGTTTTCGCAACATACGTTCAGCATGACGAAACGCGGTTACGAATCTGTAAAGCCGGATCGAGAAATTATAGAGAAGCGTCTCGCTTCGGGACGACTATAAAGTGTTTTGCAGTGCAATATTCCCGGATTGACATATTTTGTGCGGTGCATATAATTCGGGTTATTGGTTCTGGTGCCCGGAATTTCCCGGGGGCTTCGTCGTGAGTGCAATCTAGGATGGGGTTCAACGATATGATTAACGGGTTTGACGAGTTGCAGAAGGCAAGCAAGGACAGCATGGACGTGGCGACCAAGAGTTTCGGTGCCGTTTCCAAGGGCCTTCAGGCAATCGCCACGGAATATGCCGACTACTCCAAGAAATCGGTCGAGCAGTCCACTGCCGCTTTTGAAAAGATGATTGCTGCCAAGTCCCCCGACAAGGCATTCGAGATTCAGGCGGACTACATGAAGAGTGCCTATGAAGGCATGATCGGCGAGTTCAACAAACTCTCCGACATGTACATGGACCTCGGCAAGGAAGCCTACAAGCCGTATGAGGGCCTGACTGCCAAGGCATCCGGCAAGTAAGTCTGGCCGGTACAGGCGACCCGGATACGGGCGTCGGGCGTATCCCACCCTCAGGCGTTGCAAGATGAAATCTCGTGGTGCGTCGATTGCCGGGAGGCGCGGTGCTGGCATCGCGGGTTGCTTGAGAATTCGGAGGTCCGGTTCGCCGGGCCTCTTTTCTTTTTGGTGTGTCCGTTCACATTTCCCGCATTCACGGTCGGGTTTTTCGCGTCTATGCGGCCGGATTTTCCTGCTGTGGGGGCGTGTCGGCGTCCGGGATCTCTCGTTCGGGGCAACCGCCGATTTGCCTTGAAGTCCTACCGGCAATTCGCGGTGGAAAGCGCGCCGGGAATTCGATCGGTGCATCTTTCAATTTTCGTAATTTTGAACGCTCCGGGAGTGCGAATGCGGGCAAGCCCCATTGCGCAGACCGTTGAGCGGCTTACAATCCTTATAACGTGACCTACATAAGATCATGTGAGGATGTTCTCTCTTGCGTTTTCCCGGATGCGTTCAGGACTGTTTTCGGGCATTCCGCAGGCCCCTGCTCCGGCCGGGGAGGGCGGCGCAGGAAGATGAGGTCCGGCAGTTTGGCATCGGGGTGGGGCGTGCGCCCGTGAGGGGCGGCGAGAGCCCGTGAACGGGCCGCCAAGAGGGCCGATGAAACAATGTCGCCGGGTCTGCCGCCCGGTCGTTTGGCAGGCATGCTTCCTGCATGATCTGTTTCCGTCTGCGGCTTCCGGCAAGGGCCTTGGCAAGTAGCGGCGGCGAACGAAATGAAAGCGGGAACGAAGCCGACAGTGAAGACGACAGCGACAGTGCGGACGAAGGCGACGGTGAAGACGCGAGCGATGGTGGGTACGGTGCTGAAACCGGATGGGGCGCCAGAACTGAATGGGGTGCCGGGAATGAATGCGGTGCCGGACGCGGATAGGGAAAACATGGCGGCGGGCCTGCAAGATGCCGCAAAGGGCGGGCATCATTCTCGCTTCGCGGCTGCTCCCGGTGGAGCCGTAGCGTCTGCCGGATCTGTCTATTTCGAGGCTGCCTTGTCTCATGTCATGGCGCCGCGGATGGAAAAGGACGACGATGAACCGAATGACGGCGACACGGGAACCGTCGTCGTCACCAAGACGAAGCCGAAGACGAAGCGGCCGAACATGTATCGCGTGCTGCTTCTGAACGACGATTACACGCCGATGGAATTCGTCGTGCACGTGCTGGAGCGGTTCTTCCAGAAGAACCTGGAGGACGCCACTCGCATCATGTTGCACGTCCACCATCACGGAGTGGGTGAATGCGGTGTGTTCACCTACGAAGTTGCCGAAACCAAGGTGACCCAAGTGATGGACTTTGCACGGAAGCACCAGCATCCGCTGCAATGCGTCATGGAGAAGAAATAAGGGGACCCACGTGCCGTCATTCTCCCGGAGCCTGGAAAAAGCACTGCATCAGGCGCTCGCCTATGCGAACGACCGCAACCAGGAATACGCGACGCTCGAACACCTGCTGCTTGCGCTGATCGACGATCAGGACGCAGCCGCGGTGATGCGTGCCTGCAACGTCGATCTTGACCTGCTGCGGCGCAATCTCATCGAATACGTAGATACGGAGCTTGAGAACCTCGTCCACGACTCCGACGACGATTCCAAGCCCACGGCCGGATTCCAGCGCGTGATCCAGCGCGCCGTCATCCACGTACAGTCGTCCGGTCGCGAGGAGGTGACCGGCGCCAACGTACTGGTGGCGATTTTCGCCGAGCGCGAAAGCCATGCGGCCTATTTCCTGCAAGAGCAGGATATGACCCGCTACGACGCGGTCAACTATATCTCGCACGGCATCGCCAAGCGCTCCGGCTCATCCGAGCAGCGTCCGGTGCGCGGCGCGGACGAGGAGGCGGCGACTGTGGAAGACCAGGAGACGCCGAAGAAGAAGACGGATGCGCTCGAAGCCTATTGCGTCAACCTCAATGAGAAGGCGCGCGGCGGCAAGATCGACCCGCTGATCGGGCGGGCGAAGGAAATCCAGCGCACCATTCAGGTGCTGTGCCGCCGTCAGAAGAACAACCCGCTCTTTGTGGGCGACCCCGGCGTGGGCAAGACCGCCATTGCGGAAGGCCTCGCGCGGCGCATCGTCAATGGCGACGTGCCGGAGGTCCTGAGCGAATCCACGATCTTCTCGCTCGACATGGGCTCGCTTCTGGCGGGCACCCGCTATCGCGGCGACTTCGAGGAGCGGCTGAAGCAGGTCGTGAAGGAGATCGAGGACTATCCCGGCGCGATCATGTTCATCGACGAGATCCATACGGTGATCGGCGCTGGCGCGACTTCGGGCGGGGCGATGGATGCCTCCAATCTGCTCAAGCCCGCCCTTGCGTCGGGCTCCATCCGTTGCATCGGGTCCACGACCTACAAGGAATACCGGCAGTTCTTCGAGAAGGACCGGGCCCTGGTGCGCCGGTTCCAGAAGATCGACGTGAACGAGCCGTCGGTGAGCGACACCATCGAGATCCTGAAGGGGCTGAAGCCCTATTTCGAGACCTATCACAAGGTTCGCTACACCAATGACGCCATCAAGACGGCGGTGGAGCTGTCGGCGCGCTACATTTCCGACCGAAAGCTGCCAGACAAGGCGATCGACGTGATCGACGAGACCGGGGCCTCGCAGATGCTGCTGCCGGAATCCCGTCGCCGCAAGACCATCGGCGTGAAGGAGATCGAAAACACCATCGCCACGATGGCGCGCATTCCGCCCAAGACGGTGTCGCGGGACGACGCGGAGATGCTCTCCGGTCTTTCGGCCTCGCTCAAGCGGGTCGTCTACGGTCAGGATGCGGCCATCGATGCGCTGTCCTCGGCCATCAAGCTGGCGCGTGCGGGCCTTCGCGAGCCGGAAAAGCCCATCGGGTCGTATCTCTTCTCCGGCCCGACCGGTGTGGGCAAGACCGAGGTCGCCCGTCAGCTCGCCTCTTCGTTGGGGGTGGAACTGATCCGCTTCGACATGTCGGAGTACATGGAGCGGCACACGGTTTCGCGTCTGATCGGCGCGCCTCCGGGCTATGTAGGCTTCGATCAGGGCGGCCTCTTGACCGACGGTGTCGACCAGAACCCGCATTGTGTGCTTCTGCTCGACGAGATCGAAAAGGCCCATCCGGACCTGTTCAACATCCTGTTGCAGGTTATGGACCACGGCAAGCTGACCGACCACAACGGCAAGACGGTCGATTTCCGCAATGTGATCCTGATCATGACCACGAATGCGGGTGCATCCGATATGGCCAAGGAAGCCATCGGTTTTGCGCGTACCAAGCGGGAAGGCGACGACAAGGAAGCGATCAACCGGCTGTTCACGCCGGAATTCCGCAACCGTCTGGATGCGATCATCGCTTTCGGCAATCTGCCAATGGAGGTCGTCTACCAGATCGTCAACAAGTTCGTCATGCAGCTTGAGGCCCAGCTGGCCGATCGCGGCGTGACGTTCGAGCTGACCGACGAGGCGGTGAAGTGGCTGGCTGATCATGGCTACGACCAGCAGATGGGCGCTCGCCCGCTGGCCCGTGTGATCCAGGAGAACATCAAGCGGCCGCTTGCCGATGAGGTGCTCTTCGGCAAGCTCAAGAAGGGCGGCACGGTGAAGGTTTCGGTGGAGACACCGGAGGACGGCAAGCCCGGCCTGATCCTTGAATCCATTGAGGATGCGCCGGTTCAGCCCAAGAAGCCGTCTGCCCCGAAGAAGAAAAAGCCTGCTTCCAAGACCAAGGCTTCCTCCAAATCCTCGGGTTCGGATGACGGCAAGAAGCGGTCTCTGGTGCCGAAGGTGCCGCTCGCCGACTGAGCGGAATGCAAGTTGAAAAGGAAAAGGCCGGCTTCCTCACGGAGGCCGGCCTTTTTTGCGCGCCGACGGAAATACCTCTCTCACGCTGCGTTGGTTGTCTCGGCGGGGAAGCGGGCGGCGAATACTTCGTTGGCTGCGAAAAGTCCGTTGAGGGCTGCGGGGAAACCTGCATAGACCGCCATCTGTATGATGATCTCGACGATCTCATCCCGGCTCAGGCCGACGTTCAGCCCCGCCTCGATATGGACTTTGAGCTGCGGTGCTGCGTTGCCCATGGCCGTCAATGCGGCGATGGTTGCGATTTCGCGGGCCCGTACATCGAGGCCGGGACGACAGTAGATATCGCCGAAGGGGAATTCGAACAGGTAGGTTGCGAAGTCGGGGGCGATGTCGGCAAGGCTTTCGATCACCTTGGCGCCGACGTCTCCGTCGATTTCAGCCAGCGCGCGCTTGCCGCGTTCGAGACGGCTTTCGTTCAGAGGCCGGGTGTTCTGGGGCTGAGTGTTCTGGGGCCGGGTGTTCTGCGTCATGATTCAGCGTCCTTTGTTCTGCGTCGGCATAGCCGGCGATTTTGGTATCGAGGACGTGAAGGCAGGCTTCCAGCTCGGCAAGGTGGGTCCTGACATGTTCGCGATGCTTTTCCAGCAACTCGTGACGTGCCGCTTCCGTACCGTTGCCGCGCTGCCGCAGCTCTGCGTAGCGCAGCATCTCGCGTATCGGCATTCCGGTCGTCTTGAGACGGTCCAGAAACCGGATCCATGTCAGGATCGATGCATCGTAGTTACGTTGGCCCGATCGGTCCCTGTCCGCAAAGGGAAGCAGCCCGATCCGCTCGTAGTAGCGGATCGTGTGGGCCGACAGCCCGGAACGTCTTGCGAGTTCACCAATCTTCATGAGCCGCCTTCTCCGTTTCGACGCAGGTGAAGCTAGCGGTTGGAGTACACTCTAAGTCAACCGTCTAAATGCGGTTTCTTTCTCGTATGCTTTTGGGGGCGATGGGGCTCGGGCTGCTCGCATCTCAGGCCATGGAGGTCGCGCTCGCCACTTGATCGCCCAGCCAGTCCAGATACTCGCGGATCGCTGCCGGATCGCGCTTGCAATAGGCCCATTTCTGGTGGCGGCGCACCGTCAGGAAACCTGCCTGTTTCAGGAGGTCCAGATGTCGGCTGATTGTGGGTTGTGAAACGCCCAATTTCTCCGCGATCAGGCTCATGCAAACGCCGAACTCGACCGGGTCGGCGGACCGTTGGCCGGAGAAGTGGCGTTCCGGTTCGGACAGCAGGCGGAGGATTGCAATCCGCTGGTCGCTGGCCATTGCGCTGGTTTGAATCGATCGGTCCATGTGTTAGTCATATAGTCAATTAGCTAAATGACAAAGCGAATTTCTCCATGCTCGATTTGCCGAATTGGACGGATATTGAAGGAAACAGGGTGAGGTGGGGCTGTGCGGGGGAGGGGCCGCCTCTCGTTGCGCTGCACGGCACGCCGTTTTCATCGCAGGTGTGGCGACGGATCGTGCCTGAACTGACGGACCGGCGGACGGTCTACTGGTTCGATCTTGCGGGCTATGGCCGTTCTGAAATGCGCGCCGGGCAGGATGTGTCGCTCGCCGTTCAGGGGCGGGTGCTCTGTGCGCTCCTTCGCGAATGGGGGCTGGAGCGGCCGGACGTGCTTGCCCATGATTTCGGAGGGGCGACGGCGCTGCGCGGCTATTTCCTGCACGATCTCCGATATGCCTCGCTGACGATCTTCGACGCCGTGGCGCTGGCACCCTGGGGCTCACCCTTCGTGCGGCATGTTCGGCGGCACGAGGAAGCCTTTGCGGGCATGCCGGACTACATGCATCTCGCCCTGCTCAAGGCGTATCTGCAAACCGCCGCCAGAAACCCCTTGGGCGAGGAGGCGATGGAGATTTACGCTGCGCCATGGGTGGGGCCCGTCGGACAGCCTGCTTTCTATCGCCAGATCGCGCAGATGGATCAGAAATACACCGACGAGATGGAAGGCCTTTACCGGGCGATGGATTGTCCCGTCAGCGTGTTATGGGGCGCTGAGGACGAATGGATCCCTCTGGAAAAGGGCATGGAACTGGCCGGGCTTATCGCCGATGCGCCGTGTGTGCCGGTGCCGGATTGCGGGCATCTCATGCAGGAGGATCGACCGGAGGCGGTGGTCTCGGCGGTGCTGAAGACCACCGCGCGCGGGATATGAGACGTGTTCGCCGCTCGTTTGTGAAAACTCTCCTGAGGCATGCTCTGGTTGCATGGCCGTGCGCCCTGCCATGCGCTGCGCGGGCTGACGCAGCGGCCTCAGATTGTTAGGGTGTGCGCCCTGCATTTCAGAATTTTCAAATGGATTCGTCTCTTGTCTGTTTTGGACGACGCCGACGTATCGGCATCTCAACTTCCCGCCCGTGTCTGGTTCTTCCGCGGCGCGCGGGCAATCGTGTCGCTGCCTGCGGTCATCCTGACGGCGGCCTTCGTCGGTTACGCCGGGCTGGCGCGTGAAAGCGGCTTGTCGCTCAGCGAAACGCTGATGCTGACCGGGCTGGTCTGGGCGTTGCCTTCCATCGTGGTGCTGACGGGGGCGCTCACCTCCGGGATGGGCCTCATTCCCACCGCCATCGCCGTGGCGCTCGCCTCGGTCCGGCTCATGCCGATGACCGTGGCGTTGGTTCCGGTTCTGCGTGAGGAAGACGGCAAGACAGCCCGCTGGAAGCTTCTTCTGGCCTCACATTTTGTGGCAGTCACTGCCTGGGTCTACGCCATGACCCACCTGCCGCATATTCCCAGAGCCGGGCGATTGCCTTTCTTTGTGGGCTTTGGCGGCACGATTTCCACCTTCGTCTTCTGCATGACGGCGGTTGCCTATCAGATGGTGGGCGCCATGCCGGAGCCGTTGACGGCGGCGCTCTTTCTGCTGACGCCGGTCTACTTCCTGTGCTCGCTGTGGGGAGCGTCCCGGCTGACGTCGGAGAAGTCGGCGATGATCGCGGGTCTCGTGCTCGGGCCGCTCTTCTATGTCTATTTGCCCGGTCTCGATCTTCTGTGGACCGGCCTTCTCGGCGGCACACTCGCCTTTGCGGGCTCGCGTATCGCCCGGGCGGTGCGCTCATGAACATCGCAATCGAAGCGTGGTGGTGGCCCTATGTGATGATCGTCGTTGCCGGTTGGCTGGCGACGGATATCTGGCGCTGGATCGGGGTTTTGGTCTCAGGCCGCCTGCGCGAGGACAGCGAGATCCTCGGCTGGGTCAAATCTGTGGCAACGGCGCTGGTGGCGGGCGTGGTCGCCCGGCTGGTTCTGTTTCCAAGCGGCGTGCTTGGAGACGCCCCGATGTGGCTGCGGGTGGCCGCGGCGCTTGCGGGCTTCGCCGCCTTCCTGGGGGCCGGTCAGCGGCTGATTTTCGGCGTGGTGAGCGCGGAAGCCATTCTTATCGGCGGCTGGGTGGCGCTGGGGCTCTAGCGGCGCCCCGTCACGGGCAGGCGGGTGAGCGCGCGGGCGGCGCGCCTGTTTCCGCTTCCGCCCGCCTGTTTGCGATTTTTCGTCAGGCCAGTGCCCGGCGGATCTGCTCGGCATGCGAGGCGAGCGCATCCTGATCGCCCATCTCGCCCGTATGCGGGCGCAGGCTGACGCCCGCAAAGCGCGGGATCACGTGGACATGGGTGTGGAACACCGCCTGTCCGCCCGCTTCTTCGGAAAACTGCTGGATGGTGCAGCCATCGGCCTCAAAGGCCGCGACGGCGGCGCGTGCGAGCTTCTGGACGCTCTGCATCAGCGCGTTCAGGTCCTCGACCGCAATGTCGTAGATGTTGCGGGAGGGGGCTTTCGGGACCACCAGAAGGTGGCCGTCGCCGCGTGGCATGACATCCATGAAGGCCAGGGTCATCTCGTCTTCGTAGACCTTGTGGCAGGGAAGTTCGCCCCGAAGGATCTTGGCGAAGACATTCTGGTCGTCATACTCGGGCGTGGTCATGAGTGGGCTTCCCCTTGTTGTTGATGTCGTTGTTCTGTCTATATCCGATGTCCCCCGGATACAAACGCGACTTGAACGGATAAGCCGCTTCATGCGCCGGTTGAACGTGCTGGCAATCCGATTCAACGGCACCGGTTTCATGAGTCGCCCCAGTGCCTTGGCGGGCGCTTTGAATCCTGTGTCACTCGTGCCTGTAGGGCGCGTGTTCGTTGAGCAGTTCCTGTTCCTCGGCAACTGCCTGGCGTTCGTCTTCCAGAAAATCCTCCACCGCATGACGCAGGCCCGCGTGCGCAATCCAGTGGGCGGACCATGTGGTGTGGGGAAGATAGCCGCGCGCCAGCTTGTGCGCGCCCTGTGCGCCTGCTTCCACGCGCGAAAGGCCGTGGCGGATCGCATAGTCGATGGCCTGATGGTAGCAGACCTCGAAATGCAGGAAGGGGTGATCCTCGGTGCAGCCCCAGTAACGGCCGTAGAGCGTGTCCGAGCCGATCATGTTGAGCGCGCCTGCAATGTGGCGCCCCTCGCGTTTGGCCATGACCAGAAGCACCCGTTCGCCGAGCCTCTCGCCCAGCAGCGAGAAGAAGGTGCGGTTCAGGTAGGGGCGGCCCCATTTGCGCGAGCCGGTATCCATGTAGAAGGCGTAGAACGCGTCCCAGTGGTCCTCGGTGATGGCATCGCCCGTCAGCCACTCGATGGCGATTTTTCCATCCTGAAGCGCCTCGCGCCGCTCCCGCTTCACGACCTTGCGCTTGCGAGATGAGAGTGAGGACAGGAAGTCGTCGAAACACCCGTAGCCGCGATTGGTCCAATGGAACTGGCGGTCGGTGCGCAGGAGGAAATTCCCGCGCTCCAGAAATCGCGCTTCCTCTTCGGTCAGGAAGGTGATGTGGGCCGACGACGTGCCGAGCTGCGAGCATAGTTCGTGGAGCCCTGCGGCCAGAACGGCGCGTCCGGTTTCGATGTCGAGATCGGGCCCCACCAGCAGGCGGCGACCGGTCGCGGGTGTGAAAGGTACGCTCACCTGAAGCTTTGGATAGTAACGTCCGCCGGCGCGCTCGAAGGCATCGGCCCAACCGTAGTCGAAGACATATTCGCCCTGCGAATGGGATTTCACATAGCAGGGGCAGGCAGCAAGAGGTGTGCCTGCGCCATCTTCCAGAACCAGATGCTGCGGCATCCATCCGGTGCGTGCGCTCACGCAGCCCGCATCTTCAAGTGTGCGTAAAAATGCGTGTGAAATGAAAGGGTTGAAGGCGGTTTCTTCTGGATCCGATTCCGCTTCCTGATGTTCTGATTCAGGTGCGGTTCTGCCGGATATTTCCGCTTCAGATATTGATTCATATGTTTTGTAATTCGATTCATCCGACGCTCCTAAAGTCTCTGGTACCGCAGGGGCTTCCTGTCTGGAGGTGGTGGGGGCTCCGGTGACTTCATGTGATGATTCAAGTCGTCCGCCCTCGTGCAAAACCCAGTGCGGGTTCGCCAGTCGGTCCCAGCTTGCAGCAGAAATATCGCCGAGCGCGGAGAGCACGCGGATGATGTGTTCGGGTCTGTCTGTCATCGCTCGTCGGTTCGCATCGGGTCACCTGATTGATCTAGTGTGCGATGTGCGCAGGTCCATACGGTTCCCGATCCTGACATGGATCGAAGCTGACGTATCGGAATTTCGGGGGCGGGAGGCGTGTCAGATCCGGCCAGGATCGAAGCCTTCGAACACGATCTGGTCTGCGTAACGGGCGGCGGCGGCGCGGTCGTCGGCGGTGCGCACGGTCCATGTGATCACCGGCACGCGCAAGAATGTCCGCAAGAACCACACCGACACGGTAGGCAGGGACTGGATGCCGTAGGAGATGAAATCCGGTCGCGTGCGCGGCCAGTGCAACAGGTTTTTCAGGATGAAACGTTCCATCGCGCTGAAGCGGCGATAATCCGGGCCGGAGGTGTCCTCCGCAATGATGCCGCGCGGCAGGTCAGGCGCAAGGCTGCGGATGTTTGCGAGCATTTCCGGATCGAAGGTCTTCAGCGCCACAGGTCCGTCGTAGCTGGAGAGCCTTGCTGCGACGGTTTCCACGAAGGCGCGCTGGCCGTCGCGGGCATTGCGTGTCTTCATCTCGATGATCAGCGGCACGCGCCCTGCGACCATCTCCAGAAGGGCATCCAGATCCCACAGCATGTCCGTGCCGTCGCGCATGGGAATGGCTGTCAGTTCGGTGAGCGAGCGGGACCGCACAGGCCCCGTCTCGCGTGTCAGTCTGCCCAGACCATCGTCGTGAAAGACGAGGGCGCCGTGCTCCGCGGTCTCCTGAATATCGACCTCGATGGCAAACCCGCGTTCGATCGCGGCGGCGATTGCCGACGGCGAGTTCTCGATGCGTCCGGCAGAGGCATCGTGATAGCCGCGATGGGCGATGGGCGTCGCGGTCAGCCATTCGGGTGCGGGCATGGCGCTGTGTCTCCGGTTCGGGCCTCTTGATCAGGCCAGTTCGAAGATCGCCTCGATCTCGACGGCAACGCCGAAAGGCAGTCCCGCGACGCCGACGGCGGAACGGGCGTGACGGCCCTTTTCGCCCATGGCTTCGACCATGAAGTCGGAAGCCCCGTTGACGACCTTCGGCTGCTCGCCGAACTCGGCGGTGGAGTTGACGAAGGCGGTGAGCTTCACGAGGCGCGCGATGCGTTCCAGATCGCCGGTCGCGGCCTTGGCCTGGGCGAGCAGGTTGATGGCGCAAAGGCGCGCGGCCTTCTGCCCGTCTTCAACGGACATGGTATCGCCACAACGACCCTGGAATTTCAGGCCCTCGGAATCGGAGGGGAGCTGGCCGGACACATAAAGGTGCTGGCCGCTGACCACGTAGGGAACGTAGTTGGCGGCGGGGGCAGCAGGGCTGGGCAGGGTAACGCCGATTTCGGCGAGTTTGGCTTCGATGGTGCCGGTCATGAAAAGACTCCGGTCAGAGGGGGGAGGGGAAAAGCGCGGCGAGATTGGCTCAAATCGTGCCCGGCGGCAACCGCCAAGCCTCGCGCCTTTTCAGTGGGTTCAAAGTGGCGCATGCTAGGTTCGTCCGGTTTCAGCCGGGTTCATGCAGTCAAGACGCTCGACCCGGCATCAGGAGATGGCGGCTCGCGCGTCCGTTTCGAAAGGTCGTCCGTTGCGGCATTCCGATCTTCGTTTTTCGCGAATCTCTTTCTCGCGTGCGGCGTTCGCCGCACTGGCGTGCGGGCTCGTCGTCGCGCCTGTTGCCGTTCATGCACAGGCAATGCCCGATCTGGTGCCGCATCGGGCCGTCTACGATCTCTCGCTGGATAATGCCTCCGACCGTGCAGGGATTTCGGCGATTGACGGGCGCATCGTCTACGATATCAGCGGCTCGCGCTGTGAAGGTTATACGTCCACGTTTCGACTGGTGATGCGCGTTTTCGACACCCGGGGGTCCTCGCAGGTCACCGACCTGCAAAGCTCCTCGTTCGAACTGAATGGCGAATATAATTTCACCGTGCGCACCTTCGCCAATGGAACGGCCATCGAGGATACGCTCGGCGTTGCAGTTCACGGGCAGGACAGTATCGAGGTGAACCTGAAACGGCCGGACGAGGAGGAGGTCTCCATCGAGGGGCCCGCGCTATTCCCCACCGAGCACACGGCGGCGATCCTTGCGACGGCGCGGGCTGGGGAGCACCTTCTGGAGGCCAGCACCTTCGACGGTTCGGAGGACGCGAAGGTTTCCTTCCCGACCCTCACCGTGATCGGGGCGCAGATCGATGGCGCGGCGGCGGAAAAGACGGTGCATGAACCGCAAGCCGAGATGAAGCGCGGCGTCGATGATCCTGCCGAGGTCGCCAAGATCGATGCAAAGCGCGCCTGGCCGGTGAGCGTCAGCTATTACAGCTCCAATACGCCGATGGAAGAAAGCGAGCCGGAATACCAGATCTCGTTTATCCTCTATGAAAACGGCATAAGCCGTCGGCTGAAGATGGATTACGGCGAGTTCGCCGTGGACGGGGCATTGAGAAGCCTCGAATTCCACGAACCGTCGCCGGCCTGCCCGGCGGACTAGGGTTCACGCCTCAGCGCTTTGCGCGCCACACAAGGCCCAGTTCGACCGCGTCCTTGCCGAATTTCTCGCGCAATGTATCCACCGCGTGTTCCGCCTTTGCGGCGCGGGTGGCGGTCTCGTCCACGAGATCTGCGGGGTCTGCGAAGGCGGCGTCGCACAGGTCGCCTGCACCGATGCCGAGCAGCCGGAAGCGGCGGCCGTTCGCTTCCCCTTCCAGAAGATCGCGGCCGGTGCGGAAGATCCGGTCAGCGAGCTGGGTCGGATCGCTCAATTGGCGGGTACGGGTGTGAAGCCGGAAATCGGGCGTCTTGAGCTTCAGCGTCACCGAGCGCCCGGCGATGCCAGCCTTTTTCAGGCGGGCGGAGACCTTTTCCGACAATCTGCGCAGGATGCGGACGAGTTCGTCGGGGTCTGAAATATCGGTGTTGAACGTCGTCTCGGCGGAGACGCTCTTGGCTTCGCTGTCGGGCGTGACTTTTCGGTCGTCGCGACCGCGTGAAAGGCGTGACAGCCGGAGGCCCATCGCCCCGTAGCGACGTGCCAGATCCGCCTCGTCGGCCTGCTGCATCTGGCCGATCGTGCGGATGCCGTCAGCCGCAAGCTTTGCCTCCATCGCCTTTCCCACGCCCCAGATCCGTTTTACCGGCATTTCCGCCAGAAGAGAGACGGTTTCCGCCTTGCCGATGACGGAAAAGCCGCGCGGCTTGTCCATGTCGGAGGCCATCTTGGCGAGGAACTTGTTGTGGGAGAGGCCGACGGAGACCGAAATGCCGATCTCGCGCTCCACGGTGGCGGCAAAGCGCGCGAGCGTTTCCGCCGGGCTTGCGTGGTGCAGGCGTTCGGTCCCGGTGAGGTCGAGAAACGCCTCGTCGATGGAAAGCGGCTCCACCAGCGGGGTGAGCGTTCGCATCATGTCGCGGATCTGGTGGCCGACGCGGGTGTATTTCTCCATGTCGGGCGGCAGAACCACCGCATCCGGGCAGGCTTCCAGCGCCTTGAACATGGGCATGGCGGAATGGACGCCGGAAATACGCGCGATATAGCAGGCGGTGGAGACGACGCCGCGCGTCTGGCCGCCGATGATCAGAGGCTTGTCGAGTAGTTCCGGGTGGTCGCGCTTTTCGATGGAGGCGTAGAAGGCGTCGCAATCGATATGTGCGATGGCGAGTTGGTCAAGTTCGTCATGGCGCACAAGCCGCGGACTGCCGCAGGACGGGCACCGGCGCGCATCGGCGCGCGCCCGCTTCAGGCAATCGCGGCAAAGCGCGCGGCCCGAAGGTGAGGCTGGCGGCGAGGCGTTTGTCTGGCCGGGCTCAGGCGTGCCTGCGGACATGGTCGGGCGGTCTCTTCATGGATGGGCGCGGAGTGTACCACGTTTTGCCCTATTGGCTGCCCGCATGGTCTGCCAGAACGTTCCGGATGAAACTGTGCGTCTCGTCCCAGCTGTTCGACGTCAGGCCTGCGCCTTCCACGATTTCCGCGGTGGCGAAGAAGCGCGGGTCGGCGATGAACTGGATGAGGTGGGCGTGGTTCACCGCATCGCGTACCGAGACGAGATTGGACGGGCTGTCGTCGAGAAAGAAGATCGGGCCTTCAATGCGTTCCGCCAGCAGGGAGACAGCGGGGCCTTTAGGGCCTTCGTTGACGATGACCGGATAGGGCACGCCATTGCCCGCCAGAACGCGCTCGCGGTCTTTCTGGAAGCGGGCGGGCATGTTGGTGAGCATGATCACCTGCGCATCGCCGGAAAGCTCTGCAAGGGCTTCGGAGGCGCCGGGAACGGGCGGCTGGAAGAGATCCGGGTCCTCGAAGAAGCCGTGCAGCAGCTCGCGCACTTCCTCGTAGGATGCAAGTTCCTGCGTGAGGGCGTGGCGGATGTTGCCGGTCAGGCGGTAGCGGCTGTCGATGAACTCCATGCCGAAGCGCGCCATGCGCTGCTCCAGCGGCTCGATGAAATGCAGCACGACCTCATCCACGTCGCAAATGATGAGCGGATCGCCGTTCAGCTGAAGGCTATCTATCTGGGCGAAGGCGGGGTTTAATCCGGTCGTGGCGTCAGGCATCGTCGTCGATGGATCCTACAAGGCGGAAATGGGCTATTGCGATTACGGTGGGGCGAATCCTTGCATTTTCGGTGAACGCGAGCAAAAGCGTTTCGTCCGACATGAGAAACTCAAGCACTCCGGCGAGGAATCCAGGTTCTGTTGCGGCGTCGCGCAATGTGTTGGGGCCGAGACCTGAAAAAGCGAGGAAGCGGCCAAGATGATCCGGATCTCCGGCGACGAAGCTCAGGGCTTCAACGGCGATACCTTCGGCTTCTTCCGGCGTGAGCCCGCCGTGACGTTCGATTTCTTTCACCTGTTTGCCTTTCCGAAACGAATCTCGATTAGTCTTTCCACCGATATCCGGGGGACGGAAATGGGGATTATACGCAGCCAGGGCAACCCGCCTTGTGTGCGCTCAGTCGCCCACATCCCCGCACAAGAGGCGCACTGATGGCAAAAACCGTGCTTATCGTGGAAGATAACGAGCTTAACATGAAGCTTTTCCACGATCTTCTGGAAGCGCATGGCTACTCCACGCTTCAGACCCGCAACGGGCTGGAGGCGCTCGACCTTGCGCGCGCCAACCGCCCCGACCTTATCCTGATGGACATCCAGCTTCCCGAGGTTTCGGGGCTGGAGGTAACCAAGTGGATCAAGGAAGACGACGATCTCAAGACCATCCCGGTCATTGCCGTCACCGCCTTCGCGATGAAGGGCGATGAGGAACGAATCCGCCAGGGTGGATGCGAAGCCTACATCTCAAAGCCGATTTCCGTCGCCAAGTTTCTGGAAACTGTTCGATCATATCTTGGCGAAGCCTGAGAACGGGCACGTGAAGATCCGGGCAGGCTGAAGGAGGAAACTCGCTAGTCCCATGAGCGCACGCATTCTCGTCGTCGACGACATTCCGGCAAATGTGAAGCTGCTGCAGGCACGCCTGATGGCGGAATATTTCGAGGTTCTGACCGCCACCAGCGGTCCGGAAGCGCTCGAAATCTGCCGGGCCGAAGAGTGCGATATCGTCCTTCTGGACGTGATGATGCCGGAAATGGACGGGTTCGAGGTCTGCGAACGGCTGAAGGTGGATCCGGACACACGGCATATTCCGGTCGTGATGGTGACGGCGCTCGACCAGCCCGCCGACCGGGTGCGCGGGCTTGAGGCGGGGGCGGACGATTTCCTGACCAAGCCTGTCAGCGAACTGGCGCTCATTGCGCGGGTGAAGAACCTCGTGCGGCTGAAGCGGGCCGCGGATGAACTGCGCATGCGCGCGCTGACCAATCGCGAGATGGGCTTCGACGAAATGGAGGACGTGGAAGACAGTTTCCGCGCTTCCGCCGGCAGGGCCCTGCTGGTCGACGACCGGCGCTCCTCCTATGAGCGGATCGCGGCCGGGCTGGCGCGCGAAATCGACGTGACGGTGGAGCCGCATCCCGAGGATGCGCTTTTCCGGATCGCCGACGGAGACTTCGATCTTGTCATGATCTCGCTGTCGCTCGAAGAGTTCGACAGCCTGCGGCTTTGTTCGCAGCTTCGCTCGCTGGAGCGAACCCGCAGCCTGCCGATCCTGCTGGTGGTGGAGCCGGAGGATGACCGGCGGCTTGTGCGAGGGCTGGAAATTGGCGTCAACGACTATATCGAGCGCCCGGTCGACCAGAACGAACTGATGGCGCGCGTGCGCACGCAGGTGCGGCGCAAGAGGTATGGCGACAAGCTGCGGGCCTCGGTGCGCGAGACCATGGAACAGGCCGTCACCGACGCCCTGACCGGGCTGCACAATCGCCGCTACCTGATGACCCATCTGGAAAGCTCTTTTCACCAGTCGCTGCAACGCCGGTCGGCCATGACGCTGTTGATCTGCGATATCGATTTCTTCAAATCGATAAACGACACCTATGGTCACGATGCGGGCGATGAGGTGCTGAAGGAATTTTCCCGGCGACTGCGCCGCTCGCTGCGCGGGCTCGATCTCGTGTGTCGCTACGGCGGCGAGGAGTTCGTCGTCGTCATGCCGGAGACCGATATGTCGCTGGCCTTCGGCGTCGCGGAACGCGTGCGCCTGACGATTGCCTCCGAGCCCTTCGTGGTGGAGGGAGGCGCGAAGGCCATCGACGTGACGGTGAGCGTCGGCGCAGCATCCATCGACGGTCCCGATGATACGGTCGAAAAGCTCATCAAGCGGGCCGATACGGCGCTTTACGCGGCCAAACGCGAAGGCCGCAACAGGGTCGTGGCCGACGCGGCCTGACGTTTCTTCATTTCGAAAGACGTGAATTCCGGGCACGGAGTGCATGCTTTGTCGTGCGCGTCGCACCGCGACTCGTTAACTGGCCGGCTTGTAAAGGTTAATGATTTACTAAAATAACAAGTCCGTGTGCCCGCCTTGCGAACAATTCGTTGAAAAATCCGCCTTTTCGAGTAGTGTGTACGCGAGAATTAGGGGCTTGCGTAAAGGTGCGGATGCAATTCGTAGAAACGACCATCTACGATTTCCCTCCTCAAAGGAGGCAACCGCAAGTAAGGCCCTCGATTATTTGATCTGTTTCACAATGCATTTGCCGCCCCTGCGGCATGCATGAGGGAGTGAGGCAATCAAAGGGTTTATCGATCCGGCGTGCGATATCGTGGAGGAGTTTGCGGCACTGGCCGCAGTGCATGGCATCACGAATACCCTACGGAGTGCTCAGGTCCGCCGCATCTCCTGGGTCCGTGGGGTCAGACCGGCTGGGAAGCGGGTATGAGTGGCCTCCTCTAGAGCTCGCTTCCCGCCGGTCGCCACACATACGCGCTATCAGGCTATACGCACTATCTGGCTATCGCGCTAACTGACTATCTGCACCATTTGAGTTTGACACACCTACTGCTCCGGTCCTTTCCAGGTCCGGAGCATCTTTTTTTGTGCATGCGCGCTCTTGTGGAGCGGGAAAGGCGCGCGCGGTATCGCGCGCATCTTGGGAAAGGCGGGGCGGCGACTTTCAGGACAAAACGCCGGACAACAAAAAAGCGCGGCCTGAGCCGCGCTTTTGGGCATTTCCGATTCGGAGCAGAAGACCTATTTGATCTTCGCTTCCTTGAACTCGACGTGCTTGCGCGCGACCGGGTCGTACTTCTTCATCGACATCTTTTCGGTCATCGTGCGGCTGTTCTTCTTCGCAACGTAGAAGTAGCCGGTGTCCGCCGTCGAAACGAGCTTGATCTTGATCGTAGTGGCCTTGGCCATTGCCGTAAATCCCGTTTGGTCTACGCCCTCGCGCCGCAGGCGGCCGTTAAGGGGAGGGCGATGGCTTGGAAATTGAGCCGCCAACCTACTTATCGGCGCTCCAAAGTCAAGCGGCCTCTTGGCGGGCTCTTGCAGGAACTGGCGGTAAGTGATGGCGTAGGTCGCCGTGTTTCGTGACTCAGCGACCTTCGGGGGCTCTCATACGCCAAAAAGCGATGAAGAGATAGAGGGCAAAATAACCGGCAAGCGTCCACGCCAAGGCGGCAGGCACACCGGTGTCCAGCGCCGCTCCCATGGACGCGGGGCCGGCCAGCATGCCTGTGGCGTACATAAGGACGAAGGCGGCATTGGCGGAGGCAAGGTCCGCCCCGTTGAAGCGCGAGCCCAGATGGGTGAGGCCGATGGTGTACATACCCGCAATGATACCGCCCCACAGGAAGAGGTAAGGCGCAAGGACAGCGAACGAGCCGCTGAATACGGGAATGAGGAACGCCCCGAAAAAGCCCACCGCCGCGCACAGCGTCAGTAGCTGGCGGCGTTCGTAGCGGTCCGCCAGAAGCCCCATCGGGATCTGCATCATCACGTTGCCGCCGACAAAGGCGGAAACCAGAAGCGCGGCTTCCGTCGTTTCCAGCCCGATATTCAGCCCGTAGAGCGGAAGCAGGGTCATCGCACCCGATTCCACCGCGCCGAAGACGAAACCCGCCATCGTCGCCATCGGCGCGATCAGCAGAAAGCGGAAGAACGGACCGTTGTGGCTGCTTTCAAGCCGCGGGCTCGATTTGCGCGCCAGCAGGGCGGGAAAGGAGGCGAGGGCGAGAATGCCCGTTCCAATGGCAAACGGCAGGTAGTCGAGCGTGTCGAAGGCGGCGAAGATCAGCGGCCCCGCCACGAAGCCCAGCGACAGGATCGTGGCGTAGATGCCCATGATCAGGCCGCGACGACTGTCAGGGGCCAGCGAGTTGATCCAGAACTCCGACAGCACGAAAACCATCGCCAGCGATCCGTGAAAGACGAGGCGCAGGGGGAACCACAGCCAGAAATCCTCGATCAGGTAGAAGAACGAAAACGTCAGGGCGGCGAGGAATGTCATCGCGAAGGTGAGCCGGGCCGTGCCGAAGCGGCGCGCGAGCGGCGTGACGAAAGGCGTCACGCCAATAGCCGAAATACCGGCAACGGCGCTGTTGATGCCGATCCATGCGGACGTTACGCCGCGCTGTTCCAGCAGAAGCGCCAGAAGCGGCAGGCTCAGTCCAAGAGCGACGCCCACAGCCGTGATGGACGAGATCGCAGCCGCAAGGCCGCGCACACGTGCACCATTGGTCAATACGGGGCCGTGAAGCGGTGAGGCTTCGCTCATTGGAGGAGGTCCTGTGGCCGGAAAGGAAACGTCGCCCAAAATGGGGCGGGCAACCTAACTGGCCCGGATCGCGGATTTTGGCAATGCGGATTCGTCCGCGCGGAATGCGCAACACACGCGCTGATGCCGCAAGGACACATCTCTTGTCAGTGTCGATGCGGTATCAGGTCGATTGTCCGTGCACATCGCCGGTGTTTGCGGAGCGCGCCTCAGACTTCCTCGCGTACGAAGCCCTTGCCCTGCCAGTAATAGAAAGGCGAGGAGGTGGTGGGCTCCAGCGCCGGATCGTCGGCGAGGCGGCGCTGCAACTCCTCGATGATGGTGAGTGTGATGGTGGGCAACTCGAGGGACTTGGTTTCCTCAAGGCTCAGCCAGCACAGCTCTTCCAGTTCGCCCGAGGGGCCGGTTCCTTCCGGCAGCCGGTCGCAGATCGCGTCGGCCCACACCGCGAGGAAGCGGGTGTCGAAACGGCGCGGACGGCGCGGCGGGGTGATCGCACGCGCGATGAAACGGATGGGGGAGAGGTCGAGCGAGATGCCGCGCTCGACGAAGGCTTCGAAATCCCCGTGCGCGTTCCATGTCGCGCCGTCCTTCTGACCGATGAAGAGGCCCGCCTCCTCGTAGGTCTCGCGGATGGCAGCCACGGCGAAGGCGCGCGCACGCGCCTCGCCCTTGCGGTGCTTCATGGCGTGCATGAGCTTGGTCTTGACCGGTTCGGCATAGCCGGTGGTGACGGGCACGCGGGAATCGAGCGGATCGACACGGCCGCCGGGAAAGACGAACTTGCCGGGCATGAACTTGTGGCGCATGTGGCGGCGGCCCATCAGGACGCGGGGCTCGCCGCCGGCGGTGCGGTCCAGAATAAGAAGCGTTGCGGCGTCGCGGGGGCGCTGGTTTGCGTGGTCCATGCGCCGTTCGGCGCTGCTCAGGCGCTCGACGAGATTGGTCATTAAAGCTTCGCGCCTCCCGGCTCGCCCGCCATGACGGCGAACTCGTCTTCCGTATTCGGATCGAAGCCGTGCATGTAGAGGGCCCATTGCAGGCCCACCAGCGCGCCTTTGATGGGGCGCAGCAATGCAAGGGACGTCAGGATGGTGAACGGTGTCCACAAGGCGACATGAACCCACATGGGGGGCTCATAGGCGATCTCGACGCCCAGAACGACGCTGACGAGGATGTGGCCCAGGATCAGGATGGTGAAATAGGGCGGGGCGTCGTCGGCGCGGTGATGGAAGAGTTCCTGGCCGCAATGCTCGCAAACCGGACGCACCTTGAGATAGCCGTCGAAAAGATGGCCCTCGCCGCATTTCGGGCAGCGGCCCAGAGAACCGCGTTTCATGGCAAGGGGCAGGTCCCGCTTGGGACGCGCCAACGCATCATTCTCACGAACGCCGTTTATTTCCACTACCATTTTTTCTACCCTTCCTCCCGGCGGTCGAAGCCGCCTTGCGCGTGCGTACGACACGCTTGACCGGCGAGCGTCCGGCTCCCGATCGTCCTCCTCTCAACGGACGTCCCTTCACGCCGTCGCTCAGCATTTCGAACCGCAGCGCACCCGCAAGTGGGGCCGCCTCCACCAGTTTGACCTCCACACGCAGGCCAAGCTGATAGGTCTCGCCGGTGGTCCTCCCCACCAGCGCATGACTGGGCTCGTCATAGTGATAGTAATCCGCGCCCAAGGTCGATGCCGGAATGAACCCGTCCGCGCCCGTTTCGTCAAGTTGCACGAAAAGCCCCGACTTCGTCACCCCCGCAATGCGCCCCGTGAAGCGCGCGCCCACCTGATCGGAGAGCCAATGGGCAATCAGCCGGTCGATGGTGGAACGTTCCGCCTTCATGGCCTGACGCTCGGTGGCGGAAATCTCAGATCCGATGGCCTCAAGCTTGCGCTCCACGCCTTCCGGCAGACCGTCATCGCCAAGCCCCAGCGAGCGGATCAAACCGCGATGGACCACAAGGTCGGCATAGCGGCGAATGGGCGAGGTGAAATGGGCGTAGCGGCGCAGGTTCAGCCCGAAATGGCCGATATTGCCCGGAGCGTATTCGGCCTGCGCCTGCGAGCGCAGGACCACGGTGTTGACCAGTTCCGCGTTGGGTGTGCCTTCCACGCGCTTCAGGATGCCGTTGAAATGGCTGGGACGCAGGTTCCCGGCCTTGGGCAGGCTGATGTCCATCGTGGACAGGAAATCGCGCAAGGACTCCAGCTTTTCCGGGCTCGACGCGTCGTGGATGCGGTAGAGAAGCGGCGTACGCTTCTTTTCCAGCGTTTCCGCCGCCGCCACGTTGGCCTGGATCATGAACTCCTCGACCAGCTTGTGCGCGTCGAGGCGTTCGGGCACGACGACGCGGTCGACGAGACCGTCTTTCGTCAGCAGTACCTTGCGTTCCGGCAGATCCAGATCCAGCGGCTCGCGGTCGTTGCGGCCGCGCGTCAGGCAGGCATAGGCGCCCCATAGCGGCTTCAGGACGGGCTCCAGCAGCGGGCCGGTCTTGTCGTCGGTGCGCCCTTCGATGGCGTCCTGCGCCTGCGCATAGGCAAGCTTGGCGGCCGAGCGCATGATCACCCGGTGGAAGGTGTGGCTCTTCTTGCGCCCGTCGGAAGCGAAGACCATGCGCACGGCCATGGCCGGGCGATCCTCGTTCTCGCGCAGCGAGCAGAGATTGTTGGAAATGCGCTCTGGCAGCATCGGGATGACGCGGTCGGGGAAATAGACCGAGTTGCCCCTGAGATGCGCCTCGCGATCCATCGCGGACCCCGGAAGCACATAGGCTGCCACATCCGCAATGGCGACGGTGACGATCCAGCCTTCCGGGTTGGCCTCGTCGGTGTCGGCCTCCGCGTGGATGGCGTCGTCGTGGTCTTTGGCGTCGGGCGGATCGATGGTGACGAGCGGCAGGCTGCGCCAGTCCTCGCGACCCTTGGGATCGACGGGCTTGGCACGCTCCGCCTCGTCAAGCACGGCCTGCGGGAAGACGTGGCGGATGCCGTATTCGTGAAGGGCGATCATTGAGATCGCCTTTTCCGACTTCATCGAGCCGATGCGTTCGATCACCTTGGCTTTCGGAATGCCGTAGCGCCCGGAACGGGTCGTCTCCACGGCCACAAGCTCATCGTCTTCCGCCCCGTCCAGATCGGCGAGGTCTATGGGCAGTTCCTTCTGCTTGCGGTCGACCGGCACAAGGCGTGCGACGGGCGCGCCTTCCGGCAGGCGCACGACACCCAGCGTGGAGGAACGTTCCTTCTCCAAAATCTTGATGACGCGGGCGACGTGGCTCGCCTCTTCGCCCGGATCGCCGGAGACGAGCCGCACGAGCACGCGGTCGCCGACGCCCGGTTGGGGGCTGTTGCGATGGCGCTCGGGGATCACGAGAATATTGGGGACGGGGCCGTCTTCCTCATACCAGCGGCCCGGCTGGCCCAGAAGCTCGCCGTCGCCGTCGCGGCCCGTGAGGTTGGCGACGAAGACGGGCGGTAGGGAGCCGGGCGTTGCGAGGCGGCGGTGGCGCTTTTCCACCAAGCCCTCTTCTGCCAGTTCACGAAGAAGCTGCTTCAGACCGATCTTTGCGGCCCCGCTGAGCCCGAAGGCGCGCGCGATTTCACGTTTGCCGGCTTTGCCGGGATTTTCCGCCACGAATGCGAGGATTTCCTCGCGGGAGGGGAGGTTGTCGTCCCTCCGGCGGGTCTTGCGCGATGCCAATTGCTGTCTTGCCTATTCGGTTTCCGTCTCCGCCTTGGCCTTTGTCTTGGCCTTCGACGTGGACGCTGACTTCTTTGCAGCCGGTTTCTTCGCGGCTGCGGTCTTGGTTGTCTTTTTCGCCGCGGGTTTCTTGGCGGCGGTCTTCTTGGCCGCCGGTTTCTTGCCCGACTTTTCGGCCTTGGCGGCAATCAGTTCCACCGCCTGCTCCATGGTGACCGACTGCGGGTCGGTGTCACGCGGCAGGGTGGCGTTGATCTTGCCGTGGTTCACGTAAGGCCCATAACGCCCGTCGCGCACTGTGACGGCACCGCCGAGATCGGGGTGCTCACCGAGTTCCTTGAGCGCGGCAGGCGTCGCCCGTCCGCGTCCGCCCTTGGCGGCCTTTTGGGCAATCGCATCCACCGCGCGGTTGATTCCGACCTCGAAGACCTCGTCGACACTGTCCAGATTGGCGTAAGTCCCGTCATGCAACACGAAGGGGCCATAGCGCCCGATGCCCGCGGAAATGGGCTTCCCGGTCTCCGGATGCAAGCCCACCTCGCGTGGAAGTGAGAGCAGGCGCAGCGCCTTTTCCAGATCCATAGCCTGAGCCGACCAGCCCTTGGGCAGCGAGGCGCGCTTTGGTTTGGCTTCCTCGCCCAACTGCACATAGGGGCCGAAACGACCGGTGCGCAGCGTGACGTCGAGCCCGGTCTCCGGATCCTGACCGAGTACGGTCGGGCCGTCGTTTGCGCCTTCTTCCTCGCCGTTGGAGCCAAGCTGTCGGGTGTAGCGGCATTCGGGATAGTTGGAGCAGCCCACGAAGGACCCGTAGCGCCCGATCTTCAGCGAAAGCTGGCCGTTGGAACAGACCGGGCATACGCGCGGATCGCTGCCGTCGCCCCTGTCGGGGAAGATGTGGGCGGCGAGGATCTCGTTGAGCGAGTCGATGACCTGCGCCACGCGCAGATCCTTGATCTCGTCTACAGTACCGGAGAAGTTCTTCCAGAAGTCGCGCAGAACGTCCTTCCAGTCGAGTTCGTTGGCGGAAATCTTGTCGAGCTTTTCTTCCAGATCCGCGGTGAAATCGTATTCCACGTAGCGGTTGAAGAAGCTTTCCAGGAACGCGGTGACCAGACGACCCTTGTCGTCGGGAATGAGGCGCTTCTTGTCCAGCTCCACGTAATCGCGGTCGCGCAGCGTCTGCAGCGTGGAGGCATAGGTCGACGGGCGGCCGATGCCCAGCTCTTCCATCTTCTTCACCAGCGTCGCTTCGGTGAAGCGCGGCGGCGGCTCGGTGAAGTGCTGGTTGGCCTCAATCGCCTTTTCGATCTCCTGACGGGTCAGGACTTCGTTGGCATCCATCGGAGGCAGGCGGCGGGATTCCTCGTCTTCCTCGTCGTCGCGGCCTTCCTGATAAAGGGCGAGGAAACCGTCGAAACGGATGACGGAGCCGGTGGCACGAAGGGCGGCTTCGCGCCCGCCTTCTGCTGCCTCGATCTCCACCGTCGTGCGCTCGATGGTGGCCGACTGCATCTGGCTGGCGATGGTGCGCTTCCAGATCAGTTCGTAGAGGCGGGCCTGATCGTCATCGAGGAAACGGCGCATGTCCTTGGGCAGGCGCGAAAGGTCCGTCGGGCGGATCGCTTCGTGGGCTTCCTGCGCGTTCTTCGCCTTGGACGAATAATGACGCGGCTTTTCCGGCACGTAGTTGTCGCCGAACTCGCGGCCGATGACGGAGCGCGCCGAGGCGATGGCCTCGCCCGCGATCTGCACGCCGTCGGTTCGCATATAGGTGATGAGACCCACGGTCTCGCCGCCCAGATTGGCGCCTTCATAAAGCCGCTGTGCGACCTGCATGGTGCGGGCTGCGGCGAAGCCGAGCTTGCGCGACGCCTCCTGCTGGAGCGTGGAGGTGGTGAAGGGCGCGTAAGGATTGCGCTTGGTGGGCTTGGATTCCACCGAAGCCACCTTGAAGGCCGCGCTTTCCAGCATGGTGCGGATGGCGGTGGCTTCTTCTTCGCCGCCAATGTCGAGGCGACCGATCTTCTTGCCGTCGAATTCCGTCAGCCGGGCCTGCACCGTGGCTCCGCTTGCGGTGCTGAGGTTGGCGAGGATCGACCAGTATTCCTGTGAGACGAAACGCTCGATCTCGTCCTCGCGGTCGCAGATGAGGCGCAGCGCCACGGACTGCACGCGTCCCGCAGAACGCGCGCCCGGCAGCTTGCGCCACAAAACCGGCGAGAGCGTGAAGCCGACGAGATAGTCGAGGGCGCGGCGCGCCAGATAGGCGTCCACCAGCGGTTCGTCGATGGCGCGCGGATTGGCCATGGCCTCAAGGATTGCGCTCTTGGTGATCGCGTTGAAAACCACGCGCTCAACCGGCTTGTCCTTCAGCGCCTTCTTGTCCCGCAAAACCTGCAGCACGTGCCACGAGATGGCCTCTCCCTCGCGGTCGGGGTCAGTGGCCAGTATCAGGCGGTCGGACTCTTTAACCGCCTTGGCGATCTCGTTCAGCCGCTTCTGGGACTTGGCATCGACCGTCCAGCTCATGTCGAAGTCTTCGTCCGGGCGAACCGAGCCGTCCTTGGGCGGGAGATCCCGGACATGGCCGTAGGAGGCCAGGACCAGATAGTCCGAACCGAGGTATTTGTTGATTGTCTTGGCCTTGGCGGGCGATTCAACGATGACGACGTTCATGGAAGCCTGGGGGAAATATTGTTTCAACAGAAGGACTTGTAAGCCAATGTGCACGCATTGGCCGGACGGTCCGGATCGCAGGGACATTCTTAGATCGGGAAGTCCCTGTCAAATGACCTGTTCCGCGCGGTTTGTCCACCTCTTAGCATATTGCTTGATTTTTCCCTGTAAAAAACGCTAAGTTGCGAATTGTTATGGCTGCAATTTTAAGTTTTTTCATTTGATCTCGCGTTCTGTCCTTTTGGGCAAAACGCACCCGATTTTTGATTGTTTATTCTGTTTGAGGTTTTGAATGAACGCCGTACGGACCGCGGAGCCGGAGGACACCCGCCGTTACATAGCCAGAATGTGTCAGGAAATGAGCGAGATGGCCCGGGGCATCGATATGCCCATGCTTTCCTATCTGCTCGAAATGGCCCGCATGGAGGCGGAGCCGGAGGAGAAAAGGAACGGGCTCAATTGAGGCCCGTTCTTCACAACAGGGCTTCCTGAGAGATGAGCGAGATGCGATTGGGCGGGTGGCGCTCCAGTCGCCCGGCCAGTTCCAGTTCCAGAAGAACGGTCTGGACGCTCGCTACGTCGAGATCCGTATGCCGGATCAGTTCATCGATACCGCAGGGCACCGGACCGAGCGCGTCGATAATGCGCTGGCGGGCGTCGGTACTGATCTCGTCGGGATCGCTCAGGCGGTCGCGCCCCTCTTCTTCCACCAGAGGGGGAAGGGGCGGCAGGGCGCGGCTCACATCGAGAGCCTCCATCACGTCTTCCGCATGGCGCACGAGAACCGCGCCGTCGCGGATGAGGATATTGCAGCCCTCGCAGCGCGGATCGAGCGGGGAGCCGGGCACGGCCAGCACCTCGCGGCCCTGTTCTGCGGCAAAGCGCGCGGTGTGAAGCGAGCCGGACTTCCGGGCCGCCTCCACGAGAACCACACCATGCGAGATGCCGGAAATGAGCCTGTTGCGGCGGGGGAAGTCGCGGGCGCGCGGTTGCCAGGCGGGCGGCATTTCGCTGACCCATGCCCCGCCTTCGGCAACGATCCGGGCGGCGAGCTGCTCGTTGTCGGGCGGATAGAGATGGCTCAGGCCGCCTGCAAAGACGGCCACGGTACCCGTTTGAAGGCTCGCGCTATGGGCGGCGGTATCGATGCCGCGGGCGAGCCCGGAGACGACGGTGAACCCAGCGGCCCCGAGGTCGCTTGCGATCTCGCCGGCGATCTTGGCCCCGGCGAGCGAGCAGTTTCGCGCACCTACGATAGCCACCGGAGGGGCGTCGGAGAGAAGACCCTCGCCGCCGTTCATGGCAAGAAGCGGAGGCGGACCGTCGATGTGGCGCAGGAGCGGCGGATAATCAGGCTCGCCCAACGCCACGAGACGTGCGCCGAGCCGTTCCAGATGGCGAAGCTCGCCGATGGCGTCTTCTTCAGGGCAGATGTGAATGGCGCGCCGCGCGCCGCCGCGTTTCGAAAGGCTCGGCAGGGCGTCGAGGGCTGCACCTGCGGAGCCGTAGTGGTTCAGCAATGTGCGGAAGGTAGCGGGGCCTACGTTTTCCGATCTGATCAGCCGTAACCATGCCAGTTTCTGGCGTTCGGTTAATACCCGCCCCGTGGCGGGCGCAGGCGGCGTTTCGACCATGCGCAGTTTCCGGTTACTTGGCCCCGATACGTGACTCCGTACCCTTGATGAGGCGGGAAATGTTTGCGTGATGCTTTGCCCAGATCAAAATCGTGAGCAGCGTGAAAAGCTCTGCAAGCTGCCAATAGCCGAGCCCGGCCAGAATGAATGGCGTCGCAAGGCTGGCGGTGAGGGCTGAAAACGAGGAATAGCGGGTAAAGACTGCCACATAGATCCATATGGCGCAGAAGATCAGTGCGCCCGGCCAGTAAAGCCCGAGGATAATTCCGATATAGGTGGCCACGCCCTTGCCGCCCTTGAATTTGAGCCAGACGGGGAAAAGGTGGCCGAGAAAGGCCCCGAAGCCCGCCACGATGGCGTGGTCGATGCCCGCCCAGTAATAGATGATGAGCACCGCCGCGGTGCCCTTGAGCGCATCGCCCAGCAGGGTTGCGGCGGCAAGGCTCTTCTTGCCGGTGCGCAGGACGTTGGTGGTGCCGATATTGCCGGAGCCGATGGAGCGGATATCGCCGAGGCCCGCGGCGCGCGTCAGCAGCAGGCCGAACGGGATCGAACCCAGCAGATAACCGATGATCAGGCTTGCGACGAGATACGGCCAGGCAATGGCCCAGCTGATCGGATCGGGCACGGCAATTCCTCAACCCAAGAAATGACGACGCCGGAGCGTCACGAATGGCGACCAGAGTACGGATGTACCGTGCGTCCTGCAACCAGCGTGCGCTCAACCCGGCCCTGAAAACGCGCATCCTCGAAGGGCGAGTTTTTCGAACGCGAGACGATGTCGGCCTTGTCGAGCACCCACGGGGTGTTCGGATCGAAGACGATCAGGTCGGCAGGTGCGCCGGGGTTCAGAGTGCCGCCGTCGAGCCCGAGCAGTTGCGCGGGACGCGTTGTCATTGCGCGCAGGACGGTCAGAAGGTCCACATCCTGCGAATGCACGAGCCTGAGGGCTGCCGGAAGCAGGGTTTCCAGTCCGATGGCGCCGTCGGCGGCCTCCGCGAAGGGATGGCGCTTGGTCTCCACGTCCTGCGGATCGTGGGAGGAAACGATCACATCGATCGTGCCGTCGCGCAGCGCTTCGACCATGGCGCGGCGGTCGTCCTCCAGACGCAGCGGCGGCGACATCTTGAAGAAGGTCCGGTAGGGCCCGATGTCGTTTTCGTTGAGCGTCAGGTGGTTGATGGAGACACCCGCGCTCACGTGCAGCCTGCGCATCTTGGCCGCGCGGATCACGTCGGCCGATTCTGCGCAGGAAATGAGAGCTGCGTGGTAGTGGCCGCCGGTCATTGCAGCTAGGCGGATATCGCGTTCCAGCATGATGATTTCCGCTTCCACCGGAATGCCCATCAGGCCGAGGCGGGCAGCAGTCTCGCCCATGTTCATGACGCCGCCGTCGGCAAGCGTGACGTCCTGCGGGTGGTGCATGATCAGCGCGCCGAATTCGCGCGCATAGGTCATCATGCGCTGCATCACGCGGGAATTGGCGATGGACTTGCGGCCATCGGTGAAGGCGATGGCGCCCGCCTCCTTCAGCATGCCGATTTCGGTCATCTCCTTGCCTTCCAGCCCCTTGGTGAGGGCGGCGGCGGGATGAATGCGCACGATGGCCGTGTCGCGGGCCCGGCGCAGGACGTAATCGACCAGCGCGGGTTCGTCGATGACCGGTTCGGTGTCCGGCATGGTGATGAGCGTGGTGACACCGCCCACGGCGGCGGCCTTGGAGGCGGAGCGCAGGGTCTCGCGGTGCTCGCGGCCGGGTTCTCCGACAAAGACGCGCATGTCGATCAGGCCGGGGGCCACGACCTTGCCCGCACAATTCACGACTTCCGCACCTGCGGGCACGGGCCTGCCGATGGCATCGGGCCCGGCGGCCTGGATCACACCGTCGGCGACGATAACCGTGCCGGTTGCGTCAAGGTCGCGCGCCGGGTCAACGACCCGCGCATTTTCGAGCACCAGCGGCCTGGGGGCGCTCCGGGTGTCGGCATCGCCGTTCATCGCATGCTCCGCGTTGTCAGTTCGGCAGGTGGGCGGCGAGTGCTTCCAGCACGGCCATGCGTACGGCGACGCCCATCTCAACCTGTTCCTTGATGAGGCTGCGCGCCCCGTCGGCGATTTCCGGGTCGATTTCCACGCCGCGGTTCATCGGACCGGGGTGCATGACCATCGCATCGGGCTTGGCGTAGCTGAGTTTTTCCGCGTCCAACCCCCAGTAGCGGAAATATTCGCGCACCGACGGCACGAAGGAGCCGCTCATGCGCTCGCGCTGGAGGCGCAGCATCATCACGATGTCCGCATCCGCAAGCCCGGTGCGCATGGAGGTGTAGACGTCCACGCCCAGCCGCTCGACATTGGCGGGAAGCAGGGTCGGCGGCGCGACCACGCGCACTCGCGCACCCAGCGCATTGAGCAGCAGGATATTGGAGCGCGCCACGCGCGAATGGCGGATGTCGCCGCAGATGGCGACCGTGAGCCCGCCGATCTTGCCCTTGTGGCGGCGCATGGTAAGCGCGTCCAGCAGGGCTTGCGTCGGGTGCTCATGCGCCCCGTCGCCCGCGTTGACCACCGAGCAGCCGACCTTGTCGGCCAGCAGTCGAACCGCGCCCGCCGCGTGGTGGCGCACCACCAGCAGGTCCGGGTGCATCGCGTTCAGCGTTGCGGCGGTGTCGATCAGGGTCTCGCCCTTTTTCACCGAAGACGAGGCCACCGACATGTTCATCACGTCGGCACCAAGCCGCTTGCCCGCAAGCTCGAAGGAGGATTGCGTGCGCGTGGAGGCTTCGAAGAAGAGATTGATCTGGGTGCGGCCCCGCAGGACAGCCTTCTTTTTCTCCACCTGTCGACTGATTTCGACGGCCTCGTCGGCCAGGTCAAGCAGGGTGAGAATATCGGGAGGCGTGAGGCCCTCGATGCCAAGCAGGTGGCGGTGCGGGAACGATGCCGCGTGATCTGTGAGATGTGCTGTCATTAAAGTCGTTTCTATAGGCGGAGTCGGGTTTTGTCACAAGAAGACATTCGGTCAGTTCACCCGTTATCCCCCGCGCCCGTGCTAGTCTTGTCTTCGAATGGCGAATCGCGCACGGAAGCTGCCGAAATTGCGGAGACTCGAAGGAATGGATCACGATCCGGGGACCACCCACGAGGTGTTCAATCAGACCCCGCCTTATGCAGGACGCAACCTGTTTTCAGGCGATCCGGTGCTGCGCAGTGCGCTCGATGCTCTGCTCGACCCTCAGACCGAGGAAGACCTCATCGCCGCCGGAGCCTATTGGGGCTCTGCGGATGCACAGGAAATGGCGCGTCTGGCCAACACCAACACGCCGACGTTGCGCACCCACGATGCGCAGGGGCGCAGGCTGGACACGGTGGAGTTCCACCCCGCCTATCACGCCCTGATGCGGCGTTCGGTGGAGGGGGGCTTGCATTGTTCCGCATGGGACGGTGACGCGGCGCTGACGGGCCGTCGCCATACGCTCAGGGCTGCACGTCTCTACATGACTGCGCAGGGCGAGTGCGGGCATATCTGCCCCATGACCATGACCAATGCCGCAATCGCCGCGCTGAAGCTTTCGCCGGAACTGCTCAAGACATGGTTTCCGCGCATCGCCTCGCGCCGCTACGACCATCGCTTCCTGTCGTCCGACCAGAAGGCCGGTGTGACCATCGGCATGGGGATGACCGAAAAGCAGGGCGGCACGGATGTGCGCGCCAACACCACGCGTGCGGAGCCCGGCGATGACGGCATGTGGCAGATCACCGGCCACAAGTGGTTCTTCTCCGCGCCCATGTGCGATGCGTTCCTCGTCCTTGCGCAGACGGAAGCCGGGCCCACCTGTTTCCTGATGCCGCGTTTCCTGCCGGACGGATCGGTCAACCGCATCCGCATCCAGCGCCTCAAGGACAAGCTCGGCAACCGCTCCAACGCCTCTTCGGAAGTGGAGTTCCATGGCGCGGGGGCATGGCTTGTGGGGGAAGAGGGGCGCGGTGTCGCCACCATTCTGGAAATGGTGACGCTGACGCGGCTCGATTGTGCGCTGGCTTCCGCCGGTCAGATGCGGGCGGCGCTGGGTGAGGCGGTGCATCATGCCCGTCACCGTCAGGTTTTCGGGGTCAAGCTCATCGATCAGCCGATGATGACGCGCGTGCTCGCCGATATGGCGCTCGACGTGGCGGCGGCCACCGCGCTGACCATGCGCCTTGCGCGCGCCTTCGATCACGGTCCGAAGAACGAGCGTGAGGCGCTGTTTGCGCGGCTGGTGACGCCTGCCGCCAAATACTGGGTGTGCAAGGCGACCCCTTCGCTGGTCTATGAGGCGATGGAGTGTCTGGGCGGCAATGGCTATGTGGAGGAAAGCCCGATGGCGCGGCTTTACCGCGAAGCCCCGCTCGATGCGATCTGGGAAGGGGCGGGCAATGTCATGTGTCTCGACGTGTTGCGCGCGCTCCAGAAGCAACCGCAGGCGCTCGATGCGGTGATCGGCGAGGTGGAGCGCGATCTTGGCTCCAGCGGGCCGGTTTCCAGTCAGGTGCTGAAGGCCGCGGCGCGGGCCTGTGTGGCCGATCCGGGCTCATCGCGCATCCTGACCGAGCAGCTTGCGCTGACGGTTGCAGCCGCCTGTCTGCGTCAGGTCGCGCCGCGCGCGGTGGCCGACGCTTTCATCGACACCCGGCTCGGCGGCCAGTGGCGCGCCACCTACGGCATGCTGGATTCGCGTTTCGACGCCAAGGCGCTGGTCGAATACGCCTTTCCCGAGAGCTAGAAGCGGCTCTAGCTTTCCCCCTCATCCTCGTCGTCTCCATCAGGGATGACGAGGTCCACGGCGGTGGTCGTGACGCCCACGGTCGCGCCGACGGCCGTGGTGGCGACCTTGGCCGTGCCGCCGACCACGGCTCCGGTCACGGCGACGGCCGCGCAGCCGCCCAATGTCGGCGCGGCGATCAGCGCCAGCACAAGCATTCGCAAATTCATTGAAAATCCCCCTGTCCGTGAGACTTCTCCTAGGACGGGGGATTTAAGATCGCGTGAAGGCGTCACATACCGCCCAGCACGACCAGCGCCATCGGCAGCGTCGCGATTGCCACGATGGATTGCAGCGTCAGGATTTCAGCCATCAGTTCTGCATCGCCGCCCATCTGGCGGGCGAGTAGATAGGCGCCCGGCGAGGTGGGTACGGAGGTGCACAGGACCGCGGCCGCAAGCGCCATGCCGGAAAGACCCATGAGCGTTCCGAGGCCCGCGGCGACCGTCGGCAGGGCGATGAGGCGCAGGACGGTGGCTGTGCCCAGAGCCGGGCCTGGGCGGCGCAGCGCGCCGATATCGAGGCTCGCACCCACCACCAGAAGGCCCGCGGCCAGCGCGCAACGGCCCAGCATCTCCATGGACTTCATCACGGGTTCGGGCGGCAACAGGCCGGTCGTGTTGATGGCGAGGCCGATGATGGTGGCGACGATATAGGGGTTGCGGATGAGGTCGCGGAGAATCTTTCTGACGCTGAAGGGAGTGTCGGCATTGGCGAAGCGGCTCATCACGGTCACGGAGAGCGTGTTGAGAAGCGGCACCATGGCAACGATCGCCACCGCGATCAGGGCGACGCCTTCCGGTCCCCACATCTGGTCTGCCATGGCCAGCGCCACGAAGGTATTCCAGCGCACCGAGCCCTGAAAGATGGAGGTAAACCGGGCGGGGCTTATGCCGAACCAGCTCTCCAGCCGGGTGCGAATGAAGAGAAGAAACGCCGCGATGGTGGAGACGGCGCAGGCAAGGGTCAGGCCCAGTTGCAGGAAGGGCAGCGCGCCGAAATCCACCAGCGCCAGATTGCGGATTATGATGCAGGGAAAGAGGACGAAATAGGTGAGCTTTTCAAAGCCGCGCCAGTTGTCGCCGGTCACAAGACCGATGCGGGCAACGATGTGCCCTGTGGCGATGACCAGAAGAACCGGCAGCAGTGCGTCGAGAGCCATCATCATGGGGAAGGGATACTCCGGCTAGCTGTCAGGTGAGGGAGCCCCGGGCCATCCGGTCCAGAAAACCTTGCAGGATGAAGGCGGCGGCCATCTTGTCGACGACCTCGTCGCGCCGTGCGCGCGAGGCATCCGCCTCCAGCAGCGTTCGCGTGACGGCGACCGTGGAAAGTCGTTCATCCCAGTAGGCGATGGGGATTGCCCTGCGTGCGGTGAGGTTGCGCACGAAGGCCCGGGTGGCCTGTGCGCGGGGGCCTTCCGACCCGTCCATATTGAGCGGAAGGCCGATGACGAGGCCCGCCACCTCCTGCTCGTCGACCAGTTCCAGCAAGCGGTTGCTGTCAGCGGTGAACTTGGTGCGGCGGATGGTTTCCAACGGGCTCGCAATGGAGCGGCGACCGTCGGAAAGGGCGATTCCGATGGTCTTGGTGCCGAGATCGAGGCCGATCAGCCGCCCGAAGGGAGGCAGCGCGGCGGCGAAGTCTTCAAGGGACAGGGTCGGATCGGCGGCCATTTTCCCAGCATGATCAAGGGGTGAAGAATGTATTTCTTGTCGCTGCCGTATCAAAATCGAAGCCGAAAGTCTCTATGTCATTTTCATACCGGTCGGCGATGATCTGAATGGTTCGGGGCGTGTAGTAGTCCTTGTAGCCCCGGCGGCGGCCATGGGTGACGTTTCTGAGATCAGGGTTGCCGTTCATTTGGAAATAGCGGGCAATTTGCGTCGACAAGTTTATTTGTAGCGGCATGTCCTGTGAAAATCGTCTCAGTATCATCGATAAGGTAATCGGTTCGAGGATACCAGCCGCAGATGGCTCAGGGCCTCTTGAGGCCAGCCTGCCTGACCCTATACTCGCCTGCATGTTCGCCTGCAGCTGCCGATGGCGAGTTTCCAGCGAGAAGCACAGGCCCGGCAGCGCATTATTCAGACGGGAGTCAACTCATGAAAATCACCTGGTTCGGCCATGCCGCCTTTCGTATCGAGATCGCGGGGGCCGTCATTCTGATCGATCCTTTCCTGAGCGGCAGCCCGGTTTTTCCCAAGGATCTCTCCGTCGAAGAGGCATCCGCGGGCGTTACCCATATTCTGCTGACGCACGGCCATGACGATCATATCGGCGATGCCATCGACATTGCGAAGAAGACGGGCGCGCAGATCACCGGCAATGCGGAGATCTGCGGCTGGGCCGGCAAGAAGGGCATCAAGAACCTCAACCCGATGAATTCCGGCGGCAAGATCGATGTCGGGCCGTTCTCGGTGGCGATGACCATCGCGCACCATTCCTCCTCGCGTCACACCAGCGAGGAAGGCAACATCTATCTGGGCAATCCGCACGGGCTGGTGATTTCTGCGCCGGGCGAGAAGCCGCTCTATCACATGGGCGACACCTGCGCCTTCATGGACATGCAGCTCATCAACGAACTGCACGCGCCGAAGATCGGCATTGTGCCGATCGGCGATCGTTACACCATGGGTGGCAAGGAAGCTTCGCTCGCCTGCAAGCGGTTCTTCGATTTCGACACCATCATCCCCTGCCACTTCGGAACGTTCCCCGGCCTCGATCCGGATGCTGGGAAGTTCAAGGCGGAACTGGGCGCCGATGCATCCAAGGTGAAGGACGCCACCATCGGCGAGGCCTTCTCGGTCTGATACGCAGGCCGCCGCTAAAGACAGACGCCCTCCCGGCCACACGGCGGGGAGGGCGTATTGCGTTTCAGGAGCGCGTTGGCTGCCCTATTGCAGCTTGTCTGCGGGCACGTCCTTGATCTTCGTCCAGTTCTTGTCGGCGCGCTCGATGGTGCCTTTCACGTCGGAGAGATAGCGCTTGTGAGGCGCGGGTCCGGCGTTGAGATAGAGCTTGCCGTTGTGGATGTCCCATGTCGTCGGATCGATCGGGATCTTGTAGCCGAAGCTTGCGCCGGTGGCGCAGTAGCCGCCATAGGCCGGGGCATATTTCTCAGGCTCGGCCTTGAACATGTCGCGGTGTTCGGCGGAGGAGAATTTCCATGTCACGCCGTCATGGGTGGCGGTGAACTTGTCGGAGCCCGCAACGGGCTTGCCGTCGGTGAAATAGGCCACCGGGTCGGTGCCGCCGATGGCCGCGCCGTCCTTCACATAGGTGGTTACCTCGTCGGCATGGGCCGGCGGGGCAGCGGCAGGCAGGGCGGCCGCGGCAAAGGCAAGCGGCAGGGCGATGAGTAATGCCGCCTTGAGTCGTGAATTTCGTCTGGCAATCAACATGGTCAAATCCGTTTCTCCCGGATAATCGGAATGCGGTTTTCGCCGTGTGAGGTGAACGGTTTGGACCGCGGGGTCTTGCAGTCTTTGCGCGAAAGGCGGAATGATGCCAATCAAGCTCGCTCACAGGCGCGTAAGCCGTTTGTGACGCACACAGGATCAATGCGTCTTGCGCTCAGTGGATTGCGCCCGCGCAAGCGCCGGTGCTATACGCCGCCAAGTCGTTTGCTCAAGCCAACGGGATTATTTCCATGTCCGTCGATACCGCTACGGTGAAGCGCGTTGCCCGATTGGCGCGCATTGCCGTCACTGATGCCGAAGCCGAAAAGATGCAGGGCGAACTCAACGCCATTCTCGGTTTCGTCGAGCAGCTCAATGAGGTCGATGTTTCCGGCGTCGAACCGATGACCTCCGCGGTCGAGACGACCATGCGCAAGCGCGTGGATGCGGTGACCGCCGGCAATCGCGCCGACGATATCGTCGCCAATGCACCGATGAGCGAAGATAATTTCTTCATGGTGCCGAAGGTGGTCGAGTAACCGCCCGCCTCATCGTCCGTGCATTCCGCCGCCTTGGCCCGACCCGAGATTATTCCATGACCGACCTTACAAACCTGACGATCACCGAAGCCCGCGAGGGGCTGGAGAAGAAGGACTTCTCCGCGGTGGAACTGACCGATGCCTATATCGCGGCCATCGATGCGGCGAAGCAGCTCAACGCCTATGTGACGACGACGCCTGAAAAGGCGCGCGCGATGGCGGCTCAATCCGACAAGAAAATCGCCGCAGGCGAGAGCGGGGCGCTGGAAGGCATTCCGCTGGGCATCAAGGATCTGTTCGGCACCGAGGGCGTCCATACGCAGGCCTGCAGCCACATCCTCGACGGTTTCAAGCCGCGTTACGAATCGACCGTCACTTCCAATCTGTGGAGCGACGGTGCGGTCATGCTGGGCAAGCTCAACATGGACGAGTTCGCCATGGGCTCGTCGAACGAGACCAGCTATTACGGTCAGGTCGCCAACCCGTGGAAAGCCAAAGGCTCCGACGCCACGCTGGTGCCGGGCGGCTCGTCCGGCGGTTCGGCTGCGGCGGTCGCCGCGCATCTTTGCGCCGGTGCGACGGCCACCGACACCGGCGGCTCCATCCGCCAGCCCGCGGCACTCACCGGCACCGTCGGCATCAAGCCGACCTATGGCCGCTGCTCGCGCTGGGGTGTAGTGGCGTTTGCCTCCTCGCTCGATCAGGCGGGCCCGATTGCGCGCACCGTCAAGGATGCGGCGATGCTGCTGAAGTCGATGGCCTCCGTCGATCCCAAGGACACGACCTCCGTGGACCGTCCTGTTCCGGATTACGTGGCCGCTGCCGGGCGTTCGGTGAAGGGTCTGAAGATCGGCATTCCGAAGGAATACCGCGTCGACGGCATGGCCCCGGAAATCGAGACGCTGTGGCAGCAGGGCATCGACTGGCTGAAGGCGGAAGGCGCCGAGATCGTCGATATCACGCTCCCCCACACCCATTACGCCCTTCCGGCCTATTACATCGTGGCGCCTGCGGAGGCCTCCTCGAACCTCGCGCGTTATGACGGCGTTCGCTACGGGCTCCGCGTGCCGGGCAACGACATCATCGACATGTACGAGAAAACCCGCGCCGCCGGTTTCGGGGCCGAGGTCAAGCGCCGCGTGATGATCGGCACCTATGTGCTGTCGGCGGGTTACTACGATGCCTATTACCTCAAGGCGCAGAAGGTCCGCACACTGATCAAGCGCGACTTCGACATTGCGTTCGAGGCGGGTGTCGATGCGATCCTGACGCCGACGACGCCGTCGGCGGCCTTCGAGCCGGGCGCGATCACCGATCCGGTGTCCATGTATCTGCAGGACATCTTCACGGTGACGGTGAACATGGCTGGTCTGCCGGGCATTTCCGTTCCCGGCGGTCTCGACGGCAAGGGCCTGCCGCTTGGCCTTCAGCTCATCGGCAAGCCGTTCGGTGAAGAAACACTCTTCCAGGTGGCGCAGGCGATCGAGAACGCTGCCGGTCGCTTCCAGCCGGAGAAGTGGTGGGCCTGATCGGCTTCACGCTTCACGCAACAAACACGAAAACGCCGACCCTGAGGATTGCGGGGTCGGCGTTTTTGTTTTCAGATCCGCGGCGTGCGGCGTTTCAGCGGTTTTCGCGGAAGTTCTCGAAGTGACCGGCATTACGGCAGAAAGCCGGGGCGTCGCAATGGGTGTTTCCCTCTTCCAGCCACTCACGGCATTCCTCACCGTGCTTGCAGAAAAGACACCGTACGATGGAGCCGCGAAGGAACACCTCGCCAGCCGGGCCGCTGGCCTTGCTGGGGTCCGTGTCCGTCCGACGCATCATCTCGCCCATGTAGTGCATGTGGTCGTTGGCGTGCTTGAGAATTCCCATGACGTCTTTCTCCAGACCGGGCAACCGGGCCACGGTAGATTACGTTGCGCGAAGTCTGAGTGTCGCGGCCGGACGTGTCCTTGATCAGTATCAATGCGCGAAACCGCGCGGATGGCGGCTACCTGCGGCCCCAGGGCGCATGTAACTGCGGAGGATACCCGGAATTAACCGGATTGGCTGTTGTCTGGGTGTTGAGGATATCAAAACCATGGGGCGCGCCCTTGACCACCGTGGCGAGCATTCCAGTATCGGTGCCGACCAATACCGGGCAGAGCCTGCCGGCTCCGGGAACCGGGGAGGTGGTTGCTGCGCGCGTGGTCTCGCAAAGCGCCGATGGCACGACGCAGCTTTCGCTCGGCAAGGGGCTGCAGGTGGAAGTGCGCCTGCCGGTGACGCTTGCCGCGGGCACGAACGTGGCCTTGCAGGTGCAGGCAGGCGGCGCGCAGCCGAAGCTTGCCCTGATGGTCGACGGGCAGGGCCAGCCGGTAACGCCCGACGTTGCACGCGCGGCTCTTGCAGCCTCCCGGAATGCCGGGACAGACGGCGCTACGACTGGACAGGCGGCCTCCGTGCCGCGACCCGCCGTACAGGTTCCCACCTTCACGCCCGGCGATGTGTTGAGTGCCGAAGTTCTCGGACAAACCGGGGGTGGGGCAACGCGGCTTAACGTGGGGCGCACGATGCTTGATGCGCGTCTGCCCGAGCCCTTGGCTGAAGGAACGCGAACGGTTGCCCTGAAGGTTGAGGCGGGCGGCATCCAGCCACGCCTTGCGGTGGTGGTCGATGGCGATGGCCGTCCGGCGAGCCTGGAGGCGGTGCGCACACAGGCGGCGAGCGGTCAGCTACGCACCGGGCCGTCCTTCACCGCAACGCCTTCCGCTTCGGCTCAGACGGCAGGTGCAACATCCACCCAGCCGGATCCGGCGCAGGCGCTCGCCGCGCTCAAGACGGGCGATCTCGTCAATGCCAAGGTGATCCGGCAGGCAGCGGACGGCACCACGCGGTTGTCCCTCGGGCGCACGCAGGTGGAGGTTCGCCTGCCGGTCGCGCTGAAGGAAGGCGCGACGGTCAGTTTGCGGGTGGCGGCGGGGCAGTCCGAAACCGGCAACAGTGCCGGCGGGGCGTCGCCGGGCGTGCGGCTTGGGGCGCTTATCGATCCACAAAATCAGCCGCTTTCGGGCGATGTGGCGCGCATGGCCAATGCGGCGCGCGCGCAAGCCCCGGTGCAGGCGACGCCGGTTTCCGGTCCGAAGGTCCTGCCGCCTGCGGGAAGCATCGTGGCGGCGAAGGTTCTGCCTGCCGCATCCGACGGCACGCCGCAAATTGCCATCGGCAAGACCGTAATCAAGGCTCCGCTCGGCTCGCTGTCGGAACCGGGCAGCAATGTGCTTGTGAAGATTGCGTCAAACGGAAGTGCTACCGAGCGGCCCCAGATTTCGCTTTTGACAAACCGGCAGGGCGCGCCGGTCAATGGCGGGACGACCAATGCGCTGGCGAGCGCCCGGCAGACGATGTCGGGCGAGGTGAGGCTTGTTCGCGCGCCGGTCCAGAGCGCCGCCAAGCCGACAACCCCGCCCGAAGCCCTGGACAAGGCGGTGAACGAGGCCCGGCCTCTGGCGGCGTCGCGTCAGGATTCCATGGCGCCGCTTTTCGCCAATGCAGCCGTTGCCTCCGGCAAGTCGAGCCCGCTGCCGCAGGTTTTGCAGCAGGTGGTGCGCGATGTGCTGGGGTTCCGGCTTCCGGCAGATGGGGTGACGGGCGAGCAGGTGCGTGTCGCTGCGGGGCGTTCCGGGCTTTTCAACGAGGCGCAGACAGCCGCCGCCAAGGTGGCCAGCACTAAAGCGGACAGTGCGTCGGGGCAGATACGTCCGGCCACGGCGGGCCCTGTGCCGCAAGCCGCTTCCGCCGAGCCGGCCAAGGCGCGCGCGCCGGTCGCCGCAGAGGCCGTCGCCTTGCCCGACACCTTGCAGGCGCTGGTCAATGCGAGCCTTCAGGGCGGGGGCAAGGCGGATCTGAAGAGTACGCTTTTCCTTTTGCGCGCGGTGCTTTCCGGTTTTCTCGGAGATGAGGCGGACTTGCGCGCAGCCGCCGCGCGCGGGAACGCCGCCGCCGCCGCCACGCGCAGGCGGGCAGCCGCAGGGCCAGCAACCGGCGCAATCCGGCCTTCCGGACGATGCCGGGCCCAAACAGACGGCACGCATGCTCTTGTCGGATACGGAAGCCGCGCTTTCACGCATCCGGCTTTCGCAGATCGCGTCGCAGCCGAGCGGACAGTCCGGCGGAACAGAGGCATCGGGCACACATGGGCGCGCGGGGCAGGCGGCGCATTGGACCTTCGAGATCCCTCTCACGGTATCCGCAGGCACGGCGATGGCGCAGTTCCAGATCTTCCGCGACGAGGAAGGCGGCGGGAACGGTTACGATCAGCCGGAAGCGGCGGGGTGGCGACTTCACTTCGCGCTCGATCTTCCCGAAACCGGGGCGGTGGAAAGTCTCGTGGCGCTTGGCGGTCAGGGAACGACGGTGACACTTTGGGCGCAGCGCCCGGATGTGGCCGCGGCGCTTCGCGAAGGTGCGGATGAATTGTCCGGCGTTCTGGAACTTGCCGGCATCGATGTGGCGAGCGTGCGCATCCGGCAGGGCCTGCCCGCAGGCCCCGCCAAGGGCAAGGCTGCGTCTTCGGGCTATTTTCTGGATCGGCGGACATGATGAACGATCCAGCGAAAAGCACAGCTCCCGGTTCGGGGAACGCGAAGGACGAAAAACGCCGTGTTGCCGTCGCGCTTCACTACGACAATCAGGGCGCGCCGACAGTCACCGCCAAGGGCGAGGGCTTCGTTGCGGAGAACATCCTGAAGCTTGCGCGCGAAAGCGGCGTGCCGGTGGAGGAGGACGCGATTCTCGCTCAGGCGCTTTCGCAGGTCGAGCTTGGTGACGAGATCCCGGAAGAACTCTACAAGGCGGTTGCGGTCATTATCGGCTTCATCCTTCGCCGTGGAGCAAAGGCGTCGAAGTAGGGCTTGTCGCAAGAACCTCTTGCGGCGGGACGAAAGACGCACTACCCAACAAACAAAAGCCCGCGTGCGATTTCGTGACCGCCCGCGCGAGCCATCCGTTTTGCCGCAGACAGGACACTTTGCAGTCATGACGATCGTCGATACCCGCACCCCCGATCCCAAGAAATTCATCAAGGGCGCCACGGGCGACTGGGAAATCGTCATCGGCATGGAGGTCCACGCTCAGGTGACTTCCAAGTCGAAGCTATTTTCCGGGGCTTCCACCGAATTCGGTCAGGAACCCAATTCCAACGTTTCGCTGGTCGATGCGGCCATGCCCGGCATGCTCCCGGTGATCAACGAGGAATGCGTGCGTCAGGCGGTTCGTACGGGCCTCGGGCTGAAGGCCGAGATCAATCTCAAGAGCGTGTTCGACCGGAAGAACTATTTCTATCCGGATCTGCCGCAGGGCTACCAGATCTCCCAGTTCAAGCAGCCCATCGTGGGCGAGGGGACGATCCTTCTCGACATGTCGGAAAACGAGCGGGTGGAAATCGGCGTGGAGCGCCTGCATCTGGAGCAGGATGCGGGCAAGTCGCTGCATGACCAGCATCCGACCATGTCCTTCGTCGATCTGAACCGATCCGGCGTGGCGCTGATGGAAATCGTCTCCAAGCCGGACCTGCGCTGCTCCGACGAGGCCAAGGCTTATCTGACCAAGCTGCGCACCATCCTGCGTTATCTGGGCACCTGCGACGGCAACATGGAGCAGGGCTCCATGCGCGCCGATATCAACGTCTCCGTGCGCAAGCCCGGCGGTGAGTTCGGTACGCGCTGCGAGATCAAGAACGTCAACTCCATCCGCTTCGCGGGTCAGGCGATCGAATACGAAGCGCGCCGCCAGATCGGCATTCTGGAGGATGGCGGTTCCATCGATCAGGAAACCCGCCTGTTCGATGCAGGCAAGGGCGAGACGCGCTCCATGCGCTCCAAGGAAGAGGCGCACGACTACCGCTACTTCCCCGATCCCGATCTGCTGCCTCTGGAGTTCGATCAGGCTTATGTGGATGCGCTGGCCGCCGACCTGCCGGAACTTCCCGATGACAAGAAGGCCCGTTTCATCGCCGATTACGGCCTGACGCCGTATGATGCCGATATTCTGGTGCACGAAAAGGCGTCGGCCGACTTCTTCGAGGAGGTCGCCAAGGGCCGCGACGCCAAGCTTTCCGCCAACTGGGTGATCAACGAACTGTTCGGCCGCCTGAACAAGGAAGGCTACGACGTCACGAACAGCCCGGTTTCCGCCGACCAGCTCGGCGGAATCGTCGATCTCATCAAGGGCGGCGAGATTTCCGGCAAGATTGCCAAGGATCTGTTCGAGATCGTGTGGTCGGAAGGCGGCGATCCGAAAAAGATCGTGGAAGATCGCGGCATGAAGCAGGTCACCGACCTCGGCGCGATCGAAGCCATCGTGGATGAAATTGTCGCAGCCAACCCCGAAAAGGCCGCTCAGGCGAAGGAGAAGCCGGGTCTCATCGGCTGGTTTGTCGGTCAGGTCATGAAGGCCTCGCAAGGCAAGGCGAACCCTCAGGCAGTCAACGATCTGCTGCGCCAGAAGATTGGCATCGAATAAGCCGCCTGCATCTTCGAATAATGTGAATTTTGTCAGGGGCCTTTGGGCCCCTGATTTCGTTTGGACCTGCGCAAGCCTGTGTACCGCATCACATTTTCAGATTTCTGCCATGCCTTTGCCGTGATCCTCGCGGAATTTGCCTGTAGTAAAGCGAACATAGGCAAATCTGGTCGGCTTTGCCCGCTGACCGGCAAGGTGCATGACCGGGCATGGAACCCGGTCGGATCTAGCGCGTTTGCGCAATGGAGCGGAAGACAGGTCTTCACTCGTCAGTATCGGAAATTCGGGGAAAAATGAGTCGGCGATCAGCGGTGCGCACACTTGCCGCCAAGGCGCGCAGAGCCTGTGCGAGCGCCCGGTTCGGGGCTCTCGGGTCAGGTTCTAACGTGCCACAGAATTCCAGTTTGGAAATCGACAGACGGCGTTATCTCAAAACCAGCGCCGGTTTTATCGCGGCGCTGATCGGGGGAAGTTTCTCTCCGGCCTTTGCGCAGGAGACGGCTCCGGCGAAGGCCGACGCAGCCGCGCCGGATAGCGCGCCGGGCGCTGCGGTCAAGGGCAAGCCCTTCAACTGGGACTGGCTGGTCGCCCGCATGAAGGCGCGCGCGGCCGCGCCGTTTGCGGACGATCAGGGCGAGCTTCCGCAGGAGGTGGCCGGGCTCGACTACGATCTGCATCGCCGGGTCCGCTTCCGTCCCGATCATGCGCGTTGGCGCGAGGGCGGGCTCAACTTCGAACTGCAGGCCTTTTATCCCGGCTGGCTGTTCAACAAGCCGGTGCACCTCTTCGAGGTGGTGGAGGGCGTGTCCAGGCCGCTGGATTTCCATCCCGGCGATTTCGAATTCCGCAAGCCGCTGGATGAGCAGGGCTTCGACAAGATCGAGCTTTCCGGTGTCGCCGGTTTCCGCCTGCATTACCCTCTGAACCGCTCCGACTATCACGACGAGCTGATTGCCTTCCTCGGCTCCAGCTATTTTCGTGCGCTCGGCCGCGGCAACAATTACGGCCTTTCGGCACGCGGACTGGCGGTCGACACCGCTTCGGGCAGCGCGGAGGAGTTTCCGCGCTTCACCCGCTTCTACATTCAACGCCCCGAAAAGGGCGCGCGCGACATCAAGATCTTCGCCGAACTGGAGAGCGCGCGGGTGGCGGGGGCCTATGCCTTTTCCATCACGCCCGGCGTCGAGACGGTGGTGGACGTACAGGCTGCGATTTTCCTGCGCGATGCGGTTTCCCGCCTCGGTCTTGCACCGCTCACTTCCATGTATCTGTTCGGCGAGAACGACCGCACCGGTTTCGACGACTACCGCCCGGAAGTGCATGACAGCGACGGCCTCGTCATCTTGCGCGCCAACGGCGAGCGGATCTGGCGTCCGCTCACCAATCCCGGCCAGCTTCAGCTCTCGATCTTCGCCGAGGATAACCCCGGCGGCTTCGGGCTTCTCCAGCGCGACCGCGCACCGGATCACTATCTCGATACCGAGGCGCGCTACGAACGGCGTCCGTCCGTGTGGATCGAGCCGGTGGGTGAATGGGGCAAGGGCTCCATATTTCTGGCGGAAATTCCCTCCAAGGAAGAGGTCCACGACAATGTGGTGGCCTTCTGGATGCCGGAAAACGGGCTTGAAGCGGGCGCGGAGCACTGGCTCCACTACCGCATGCTGTGGGCGCTGGATGTGGAGGGCGATGTGCCGCTTGCCCGTGTCCTGCGTACGCATACCGGGGCGGGCGGAACTTCCGCCTCCACACCGGACCCGGACTTTCGCAAGTTCCTGATCGACTTTGCCGGCGATCCGCTCGTCGGGCTCGGCGAGGACGCGAAGGTCGTGGCGCAGGTCAGCGTCGGAAACGGCAAGATCAAGCACAAGATATTGAACAAACTGCAGGGCAGCGACGTTTGGAGACTGATCCTCGACGTCCGGCGCAAGGATGCGGATCAGCCCGTGGAAATCAAAGCGATGCTTTTGCGCGATGAGGAACGCTTGAGCGAAATATGGACTTATCAGTGGGGACAGACGGTATGAGAACCGAAATTCAATCCGGTGACTTCGCACGCGCGTCCACGCAAGCGGTACACGAAGAGGTACTGGGAAACGTATCGTGGACTGCCTTGCGCGAGGCGTTGGGTCGACCCGATCTCGATGACGATGTGCTGAGTGCGGCGATCGGCGAGGCGATCGATCATGCGATCCGCCTGCCCGCCGAGGAAGACCGTTCCCGTCTGATCGCGCAGCTCGCTGCCTGCGATCTGGAGGATCGTCTTCCGCGTGCGGTCGTCGCTTGCCTGTGCCTTCCCGCAAGACGTGCGCCGCTCGCCATGCCCGTTCAGGTGCTTCAGCGCGAGCACACGCCCGTGTTCGCCCGTCTCTTCTCCCGGATCCGCGCCCGCCAGGGCTAATCTCATCCTCACTTTCGTGAATGTCTGGGCGTCTTGAAGGCGGCCCGTTCGGAGTAACGCGCGATGGCGCATGGTCGTGGAAAATCCGGTCTTTTGGAAGCGCTGGCTGTTGGCGTGCGCCGGTCGGGGGCGATCATTCTCACCCTCGGCCTGACGGCCGGCGCGGCGGCCATGTTCGGCTCCATTGCGGTGGCCGACGGGTTCGACTGGGTGGACGTGGTACGCGTGACGCTGGTCGCCTTTTGCGCGCTGTGGCTCTCATGGGGGGCCTGCACCGCGGTACTGGGACTGATCTTCGGTGCGGAGAAGGTGCCGGTCGCAGACGACGCACCTTGCGGGCGCACGGCCATCGTCATCCCCGTCTATAACGAGGCTGCCGATGCGGTCTTCGCCCGGTTGGACGCCATGTATCGCGCCATCGACGACATGGGCGTGCTGGATACGTTCGATTTTCATGTTCTGTCGGATTCCACCCGCGCTGAGTCCGTTGCGGACGAGAAGGCGCTTTATCGCCGTGCCGTCATGGCGCTTTCGGCGGGTGGGCGGCTTTTCTACCGCCACCGCTCGCCCAATGTGGGGCGCAAAGCGGGCAATATCGCGGAATTTATCCGTGCCAGTGGCGGCGCCTACGACTACATGCTGGTGCTCGATGCAGACAGCCTGATGCATGCGGGCACCATCGTTGAGATGGTCCGCAGGATGGAGGCGGTCCCCGATCTCGGCCTGTTGCAGACCGTTCCGCAGATCATCGGGCGGCGCACGCTGTTCGGGCGCATGATCCAGTTCTCCGCCAGTTTCTATTCGCCGCTCTTTTCGCGCGGCGTGGCGGCCCATCAGGGGCGGCAGGGGCCGTTTTGGGGGCACAATGCTCTCATCCGCGTGCGCGCTTTCGCAGAGACCTGCGGTCTTCCGGCCCTTGAGGGAAAGCCGCCCTTCGGCGGCGATATCCTTTCCCACGACACGGTGGAGGCGGCCATGCTGGCGCGGGGCGGCTGGCGGGTGCGGCTCGATCCGGATCTCGGCGGTTCGTTCGAGGAGGCTCCTGCCAATCTCATCGAATATGCCAAGCGCGACCGGCGCTGGTGTCAGGGCAATCTCCAGCATTCCCGCATCCTCAAGGCCCCGGGACTGCCGCTGTGGAGCCGCCTTAATATCCTTCAGGGTATTTTCGGCTATCTGGCCTCGCCGGTGTGGCTGATGTTCCTCATCGCCAGTGTGGCAGCGCCGCTGTTTGCGCCGCCGCCGGTCTATTTCATGTCGGATTCATTGTTTCCGCGGTTTCCGCATCCGGAAACGGAAAAAGGACTGGCGCTGATTTTCGGCGTCGTCGCGCTGCTGATCCTGCCCAAGGCGCTGCTGCTCCTGCGCGCCGTCCTGACGGGCGAGGCGGGGCCTTATGGCGGGCGGGTGCAGGCGGCCTGGTCGGCGCTGCTGGAGCTGCTGCTGGCGTCGCTTCTCGCCCCGATCCACATGATGTTCCAGAGCCGCTCGGTCTGGCAGGTGATGACGGGGGCCGATTTCGGCTGGCCGTCCAGCGAGCGCGAGGACGGATCTCTCGATTTTCTCACGTCGCTCAAGGCGAGTTGGTGGATGTCGCTGGTCGGCATGGCCACGCTGGGCTTTGCCTATTATTTCGTGCCGAGCCTGGTCGCCTGGCTGAGCCCGGTCGTGCTGCCGCTGATCCTTGCGCCGGTCATCGTCTGGTGGACGGCGTCCATCGGCTCGGGTGAGAGGGCCCGTCATCGCGGTATTTTCCTCACACCGCAGGAATGGTGCGAGGATGCGACGATCGCCGCGGCCCGCCGGGCGCTGGATTTCTACAGCAGGCCGCGCGAGACAGGTCAGGAAAGGTCGACCGTCGGAGATCTGGTGGGGGATCCGGGGCTTGCTGCGGGATCAGCCCGGGGCTGATCCCGTCTTTGGCAAACAGGCTTCGTCAGGCAAGGCGACAGGTCAATTGACCCGGTTCCATGTCTCGCCCTTGCAGATGAGCCCACCCAGCACGCAGCCGGAAAGCTTCAGCTTGTTCGGGCCGACAAGCTCCATCTTACCGGTGTAGGTCTTGCCGTCCTCGGCATTGTAGACCTTGCCCTTCCAGCTGCTGTCGCCTGAGGGTTTCATGCCATAGACCGTCTGTACGCCCAGCAGGGAGCGGCTGCGCTTGGAAGCGTCGGGGTTCTTTGCATCCTTCTTGCCCTTGTCGCGCAGCCAGACCAGCTTGCCGCAAAGGCTGCCGCCGCAAGTGGCGATACGGATCTGGGATGAGCCGGAAGGCCGCGCCCAGGTGCCCTTGGCGTCGGCGGCAAGGGCCGGTCCGGCCATGATCGAGACCATCATGCTCCCGGCAAGCGCGAGACTTGCCCCGAGACGCAGGGTCGAACCGGCTTCACGGGCCCTGTTTGCCGTGGTTTTCCCATAAAACGAGCGGATTTCGAATGTCATGTCTGTCTCCTCCCTAATTAATTGTCTTGTTTTTATTATCCGCGACTGATCTGCGCGTCGTTGCCGATGTTATCGGCAGGCGTAGACTTGTCGCTGTAAAGAGGAGCCTATCGGCTTTCTGGCTGCACGCAATACATGCCGTAGCGGCATGCAGGAGATAAATTGCGGATTGTGTCGAAGACCGGTCTTCAGGGGGCTGTTCTTGGGCCTCGTCGGCAAGCGGCGGGACCATACGAAATTCCGGTTCTTACACGTCCCCCGAAATCGCTTTTTGTCTCATGGTTAGCGAAGCGTGACGGTTAAGCGTCCGTATCTATTCGTTCAATATTGAATCATATGCCGGAATCGGCGCTCCTTGGTAAACAACTCTTCAAGTTTACTCTTCATTTTTAGTTTGTATTCGTTTGATTAACCGAGAAAATTTACGCCCGATTGAAGCCATTGGAACAGACTTTTCCTCACGAAAGGCACGGAGCTGTAAAGGCTTTCGGTCTCAGGGAAGACGGTTAAACGAGGAAAAGACAATGGCTCGCATCGAGGTTCTGAGTGAAGACATGGCCGTGATGGGTTCGCGGCAGATGAATGGCGAAATGCTGTTTGAGTTAGGCATGAACTATGCGTCCGGGCGCGATGTTCCCGAAGATCTCGTGAGCGCCCACAAGTGGTTCAACCTTGCGGCGATGCGCGGTGTGCGCGAGGCGGTTCAGTATCGCAAGGAAATCTCCGAGGCGATGAGTTCTGCTGATATCGCCGAAGCCCAGCGTGCGGCGCGCGAATGGATGTCCATGCACTGAGCGTGTCGCATCGGGCGCCTGCGGGCGGATGCGATGATGCCGGGCAGGCCCTTGCCTGTCGCATCGCGCGAAGTGTGTTGTCGCCTCGGGAAGGTTGTCAGTTCCCATATGGCGACGGGGATTGGAATTGCGCGGAGCGTAGTCCCGTCTTCCGTTGATGAGCGGAGGAGGGGACTGCGCTTCGCGGCGTTTTGGGAGTAGGTGCGCCATTGCCGCGTCCCGCGGACGGGGGAATGCGCGGCGAACCAGGTTGTTCCGGTTTTGCAGGGGGGAACTGTTCACGGCTGGTCCGCGCGTGGGGGCACGCGAAGCTACAATGCTGGAAATCAACAGAGTTGTGCAGGAGAGGCAAAAACCCCTTGAAGTCCCGCCACTTTGCCGATACCAACGCGAGACCGGAGAGGTGGCCGAGTGGTCGAAGGCGCTCCCCTGCTAAGGGAGTATACCAGCGATGGTATCGAGGGTTCGAATCCCTTCCTCTCCGCCACCACCCAAAAAACACCCCTGAAAATCGTTGGTTTTGCCTGATTGGCGCACACAGTGCGATCAAAACACACGGCTGACTGCTTCTCCAAACGCGGCGGGTTCTGGGGCTGCCGGCGACCTGTGTCCATGGAGTTTGCCGAAGCGGAGACGGAAGCCTATTGCCGCTGTCTATCTATGTCTTGCGGATCGGTTTGCTTTGGCAAACCTCTTCCTTCGCCGCTTGCTCATCGGTTTCTCAGTCCGGTGTAGGAGGTTCCGGGGTGGATGCGTAAACATCGAAACATCGTCCAAACCGGCAACTCCGGACGATGCTCGGCAACAGACCCGCATCCTACTGTGCATCCTTGGCGACACAGGCGGCCGCTATTTCGGGATGCGTGCTGCTCTGTGATCCGGGTCAGTCCGCGCTTCAATCGCCTGATCCCAGCCTCTCTGTCGGCGCTCGGGCCCCAGTTTCGATCAAGGTGCGTCCCGACGCTCTGGCGGCTTGCCGCGGCCTCTTCGGGCGGCGGTTCGCGAACGGGATTTTCGCGTTCCCGTCCGGACGATCCGGTAGCCAGCCTGACAACCGTGCTCAGCCGAAACGGCAAACCCGTCTATCTGGCCAAGCACCTGCTGAGGCTGAACCTCGTTTCATTCGCGGTCGGCGGAAATGCGTCGGAGATAGGCCAGCTTCTCTCGCAGGTTCCCTGACTGCGCTGGTTACGCCGGAGGTCGTGAAGCGTCGGCGCGCGGCGGGTGAGCTGGCCCCTAGCCGGCGGGCCGGCTTCGATATCTCCGATTACCGTTTCATCGCAGACCGGCGGACAACCAATCGGAGCCCAATACGTCAGCGCCCGATGGCGTATGCCTGCATCAACCGCGGCGTGGCGCCTGCCTTCAGCAGGCCGTCCGGCTCGCGCTTGGCGGCCGTCAGTCTTCCGATGGACCACTCCGGCGCCGTTTCCACCTCGTGTCCGCGCGCGAGCAGGGCCTTGAGCGTTTCTTCGCCGATGCTCTCCTCGACCATCAGATGACCGGGTTGACGCTGGCGCGGATAGAACGAGCCCGGGAAATGGGTCGTGTGGAAGAGCGGCAAGTCGATGGCTTCCTGCAGGTTGAGGCCATGATGGGCAAGGCGCAGGAACAGCGAGAGCTGCCACTGGTCCTGCTGATCGCCGCCCGGCGTACCGAAAGCCAGCGTCGGACGTCCCTCGTGGAAGGCGATGGACGGGGTCAGGGTCGTGCGCGGGCGTTTGCCCGGCATCAGAGAACCCGGCAGGCCCTCTTCAAGCCAGAACATCTGGGCGCGCGAATTGAGGCAGAAGCCGAGATCGGGAATGATCGGCGAGGATTGCAGCCAGCCGCCCGAAGGCGTCGCCGCCACCATGTTGCCCCACCGGTCGATGACGTCGAGATGCACGGTGTCGCCGCGCTTTTCCGACAGATGCGCCATGGTCGGCTCGTAGATGCCGGCTTCCGCTACGCCCGCCTTTTCGATGACGGCCATCATCGCCTTCACCTGCGCCTCGAAACCGGGGACCACCCCCGGCACCAGATCGAAGGAGGCTCTCTCCCCGATCAGCTTGCGGCGCTCGCCGTTGTAGGCATCCGACAGCAGATGCTCCAGCGGCACGTCGATGAAGGCAGGATCGCCGTAATAGGCCTCGCGGTCCGCATAGGCGAGCTTCATCGCTTCCGTGACCACATGGACGAAATCCGGGCCCGTCGGATCGAGGCTGGCGATATCGAAGCCCTTCAGGAGGGCCAGCGACTGCAACAGCACGGGGCCCTGTCCCCACGGGCCGGTCTTGGCGAGCGTCCAGTCGTGATAATCGTAGGTCAGCGGAGCCTCGACGGTCGCGGACCAGTTGGCCAGATCGTCGCCGCTCAGGACCCCTTTGTGCTTCTCGCCGCTGCCGTCGCGAACTTGCGTGTCCTTGAGGAAGCCGACGATGCTGTCGGCGATGAAACCGCGATAGAAGCAGTCGCGCGCGCCCTCGATCTGCGCCTCGCGGCCCTGCCGGGTTTCTGCCTCGGTGAGGAGGCGCGTCCATGTCTGCGCCAGAACGGGATTGCGGAACAGGGAGCGGCCTTGCGGAACGTTGCCGCCGGGAAGCCATGTCGCGTGGGAGGTCGGCCATTCCTCGCGGAAGAAATCCGCCAGACCGGCGATTGTGGCGGAGACGCGTGGCAGGATCGGGTGACCGGCTTGCGCGTAATGGATCGCGGGTTCCAGCACCGTGCGCAGCGGCAGCGAGCCGTAATCGCGCAGCATCAGCATCCATCCATCGAACGCGCCGGGGATGACGGTCGCCAGCAGTCCGTCGCCGGGAATGAGCGACAGGCCTTCGCCGCGATAGTGCTCGATGGTGGCGTCTGCGGGCGTGCAGCCCTGAGCGCAGATGACTTCCGTCTTGCCGGTTTTGGCATTGTGGAGGACCACCGGCAGGTCGCCTGCGGGGCCGTTTAGATGGGGCTCGACCACCTGCAGCACCAAGCCGGTCGCGACCGCCGCATCGAAAGCGTTGCCGCCGAGTTCAAGCATCCGCATGCCGACGGCGGACGCGATCCAGTGGGTCGAGGTGACGACGCCGAAGGTGCCCTGGATCTCGGGTCTTGTGGTGAACATCGACATGGGCGCTCCCTGATTTTTGTTGTTTTGCGGTTCGATCAGCTTTCGCGTGGATCGAGCGCGTCGCGCAGACCGTCGCCGAGCAGGTTGAAGCCGAGCACGACGAGGAAGATCGCTGCCCCCGGCCACCAGGCCATCCAAGGCGCCTGTGTGAGGAAGTTTTTGGCGACATTGAGCATGGAGCCCCAGCTGGGTGCGGGGGGCTGCTGGCCGAGGCCGAGGAAGGACAGGCTCGCCTCCGCGATGATCGCGGTGGCGATTGTGAGTGTCGCCTGTACCAGAATGGGCGCGAACACGTTGGGCAGGATGTAGCGGAATATGATCGCCCCGTTGCCGAGGCCTACGGCGCGTGCGCCTTCCACGAAGTCCTCGGTCTTGACGCTCAGCACCTGACCACGGGTCAGGCGGATGAAGACCGGCATGGCCGACAGGCCGATGGCGATCATCGCGTTGGTGAGGCTGGGACCAAGGAAGGCGGCGAGCGCGATGGCGAGGATCAGGAACGGGGTCGCCAGCAACGCATCGGCGATGCGCGAGATGATCTGATCGATCCATTTGCCGAAATAGCCCGACAGAAGACCCAGAGGCACGCCGATCAGCACCGCGATGATGACGGAGACGACGCCCGCCATGAGCGAGGCGCGTGCGCCCCAGATCATGCGCGAGAGGATATCGCGGCCGATTTCGTCCGTGCCGAGCCAGTGCGCGGCCGAGGGCGCCTTGCGCACGGCGGTCCAGCTTGTGGCGGCCGGATCAGGCACCGGCAGCAGGGGGGCGGCAAGCGCGATGAGGACAAAGAAGGAGACCAGCACCAGCCCGACCAGCGCGCTGCGGTTCCGCTTCAGTTTCTTCCAGGCGCGATTGCCCGAACGCGGCGGCAGGGCTTCCGGCTCGACCGTGTCGGCCGTATCGAAGGCGGCACTCACAGCATGCTCCTCATGCGCGGGTTGAGCAGGAAGTAGGCGATGTCGGCGATCAGGTTCATGCCGAGAAAGCCGATGGCGGTGCACAGGACGACGCCCTGCACGACGGCATAGTCGCGGGTGAAGACGGCATCGACGATCAGCTTGCCGAAACCGGGAATGGTGAAGATCTGTTCGGTCAGCACGGCACCTGCCAGCAACTGCCCGAAAAGAACCGCGCTCAGCGTCACGATGGGCAGGAGGGCGTTGCGGAAGGCGTGCTTGATGATGACGGCGTTTTCGGAAACGCCCTTGGAGCGGGCGGTGCGCACGTAGTCCGCCTTCAGCACGCCGAGCATGGCGGAGCGGGTATGGCGCATCAATGTTGCGGCCAGTGAGGTGCCCAGCACGAATGCGGGCATGATCATCGTCTGCAGGGAGCGTACGGGATCGACGAAGATGGACTCAAAGCCCGAGGCTGGCAGCCAGCCCAGATTCACGGAGACCAGCAGGATCAGCATGATACCGAGCCAGAAATTCGGTATCGAAAGCCCGGACAAGGCCACGATGTTGGCGAGGTAGTCGACAACGGTTCCCTTTTTGACCGCCGACAGAACGCCTGCCGGAACGCCGACCAGAAACGCGATGATCATTGCCATGACGGCGAGCTGGATCGTGACCGGCAGCTTCGATCCGATCAGTTTCGTCACCGGTTCGTTGGTGCGAAGCGAGATGCCGAGATCGCCCTTCAGGGCCGACCCGGCCCAATTGATGTACTGCAGATAGATCGGGTCGTTGAGGTGATATTTTTCGCGAATGAATTCCAGCGTCGCGGCATCGCGTTCTTCACCGGCAAGCGCAAGCGCGGGATCCCCCGGCAGGATCTTCTGCAAGGTGAAGATGAAGATCGAGACGAGGATCAGCGTCGGGATGATGACGGCGAGGCGTCGGGCGATATAGGACAGCATGGTTTTTCGCGAACCTTCGGAAGGATCGGTCCGGGACGCCTGGATGGCGCCCCGGACGCAATGCTTGCCGGTTAGTGGATCAGTCGGCGAGCTTGACGTCTTCCAGACGGATCATTCCGTCCGGATAGGGCACGAAGCCTTCGACCTTGCTGGACAACGCCCAGATCCACTTCAAGTGATAGAAGTAGATGATCGGCAGGTCCTCATCGAGGATCTTGGTCGCCTTGTCGTAAAGCGCCTTGCGGGCGGCGTCGTCAGGGGCAACGCGAGCGTCGTTCAGCAGCTTGTCGACTTCCGGATTGCAGTATGCGGAATCGTTCATGCCGGCGCCGCAGACGGCGAAGGCATGGATGTTGCCATCCGGGTCGATACGACCGGACCAGCCGAGCTGGCTTGCCTCGAAGTTGCCCGAGCTGTCGTCATCGAGCAGCTTGGCGAACTCCTTGGAGACGATCTTGATATCGATGTTGGCTTCCGCCGCCATCGCCTGAACGACCTGTGCGATTTGCAACTGGACCGGGTTGTTGGGAACCGAGTATTCGATCTCGACACGGTCGAACCCGGCTTCCTTCAGGAGGGCCTTCGCCTTTTCCACGTCGCGCGCGGGGATCGGAACGTCCTTGTTGTACCAAGGGCTGGCAGGCGAAACCTGCTGGTTACCCGGCTGGAAGGCGCCTTCGAAGACGACCTGGTTCAGGGCTTCGCGGTCGATCGCATAGGACAGGGCCTGGCGCACGAGCTTGCTCTGGCCGAGCGGCTTCTTGGCTGCTTCGCCTCTGCCGACATTGATGGTGATGCCCTGATAGCCCAGCGAAGTGGCGGATTCGACCTTCAGCTTGCTGTCGGCCTTGGCGGAGGTCAGATCGGTCGCGGCCAGACGCTCCAGCATGTCGATATCGCCCGAGCGCAGGTTGGCCAGACGCACGGTCGTATCCGGGATCGGCAGGAAGGTGACGCTGTCGAAGTGGATCTTGTCGGCGTTCCAGTACTTGTCGAACTTCGTCAGAACGATACGGTCCTGGGCGACGCGTTCCTTGAACTTGAAGGGGCCGGAGCAAACCGGGTTGGTCGGGAAATCGGCGCCTGCGGCCTTTGCCGCCTTCGGCGAGATCATCATGCCGCCGCGATCGGCGAGCTGCGCCATCAGCGTGGCGTCGGCGTTCTTCAGGTGGAACTTGATCTCGTATTCGCCGGTCACTTCGGTCGATTCAACCGATGTGAACTCGGACTTGCGCTTGGATTCCGGCAACGTCATCGAACGTTCGATGTTGTAGGCAACGGCTTCTGCGTTGAAGGGCTCTCCGTCATGGAAGGTGACGCCTTCGCGCAGCTCCATCGTCAGGGTCTTGCCGTCGTCGCTCCACGACCATGAGGTCGCGAGCTGCGGGATCATCTTCAGTTCAGGGGTGATGTCGATGAGCTTGTCGCACAGCGAGGCATAGACGATACGGCCGACGAACGTGCGCGACTGATCGGGGTCGAGCATGTCGGCATCGGAATTCAGCGCGATCCGGAGATCGGCTGCGAGTGCGGGCGTGACCGACAGGCCGACGCCGAGCATCAATCCGGCAAGTAGCTTCCTATTCATGTGTTCCTCTCCTTCGTGGCGGGTGAGGGTGTGGACGATGGGGCAGGCTGGGCGGTTTGCCGCCCTAGGCTATGGTTTCGGTAGAGAGTGAAACGGCGTTTGGCTGCGGCTGAACGTTCCGTTTCGGTTTCGCGCGGCGTGACATTCGCGGCTGCTGCCTGCCAGTGATGGCAAGCCACGAAACGTCCGTCGCCGGCGGAATTGAGAAGGGGTTCCTTCTCCGAGCACACTGCGTCCGCCATCGGGCAACGGGTGTGGAAGCGGCATCCCGAAGGCGGCGCAATCGGGGAGGGGACATCGCCCGTCAGCCCGCCGTTCATCGTGCGGGCGCTGGGCGAGGGGACGGGGATCGCCCGCATCAGGGCCTGTGTGTAGGGGTGTAGCGGCGCGTCGTAGAGCGCGTCGGTCTCCGCCAGTTCCACCACCTGACCCAGATACATGACCGCGACGCGGTCGCTCATGTGGCGGATGACGGCCAGATCGTGCGCGATCAGTACGAGCGTCAGGTCGAACTCTTCCTTCAGGTCTTCCAGCAGGTTGATCACCTGCGCCTGAACGGAGACGTCGAGGGCGGAGACAGGCTCGTCGCCGATCACCACTTTCGGGCCGCAGGCCAGAGCCCGTGCGATGCCGATGCGCTGGCGCTGGCCGCCGGAAAACTCGTGCGGATAGCGTTCGGCGAATTCGGCCCTGAGCCCGACGCGGGCGAGCAACTCTCCCACCTTGCGCCGACGCTGCGCCTTGTCGCCGAGCCCGTGCACGCGCATCGGTTCCTCAACGATGGCGCCCACCGTCATGCGCGGATTGAGCGAGGAAAACGGATCCTGAAACACGAACTGGAGATCGCGCCTGAGGTGCCGCATCTCGCTTTCCGACAGATCGCTGATGTCGCGCCCGCGGTAGAGCACCGCGCCGCCTGTGGGTTGCAGCAAGCGGACCAGAAGCCGCGCCAGGGTGGATTTCCCGCAACCGCTCTCGCCTACGATGGACAGCGTTTCCCCCGGTTTGACGCCGAGCGTGACCCCGTCGACGGCGCGCACGACCTGCCGGGGACCGAAAAGCGGCCCTCCGGCATCGAAGTGGCGGACCACATCGCGGGTCTCGAGGATATAGGGGGTGTTGTGATCAACCGTGTCGGTCATTGTCCCGCCTCCGCGAAGGTTGTCTCCAACGGTGCGCGAATGCAGGCCGCCGCGTGTCCCTCCTCGATTTCAACAAGCGGAGGAACCGTCGCCGCACACGCCTTGTCAGCGAAGGGGCAACGGGGGGCGAACCGGCATCCGGCGGGCATCGTGTCGAAGGTCGGAACCATGCCGGAGATCGTCGTCAGCCGACCGGTACGTTCGCCCAGAGAGGGGATCGAACTCATCAGGCCGAGCGTATAGGGGTGTTGCGGGTCCTCGAAGATCTGGACGACGCTGCCCTGTTCGACGATCCGTCCCGCATACATCACCGCCACCCGGTCCGCGATCTGCGCGACCACGCCGAGATCATGGGTGATCAGCATCAGCGCCGTGCCGGTCTCTTTCTGGAGCGTGCGGATGAGATCGAGGATCTGCGCCTGAATGGTGACGTCGAGCGCGGTCGTGGGCTCGTCGGCGATCAGCAGCGCGGGATCGTTGGCCAGCGCCATTGCGATCATGACGCGCTGACGCATGCCGCCGGACAATTGGTGCGGATAGTCGTTCAGCCGCTTGGCTGCGGCCGGGATTTTCACCCGGTCCAGCATTTCCAGCGCCCGAGCCCGCGCATCGGCATGGGAGACCTTGTGATGGCTGAGTACGATTTCTGCGATCTGGTCGCCGATCTTGTAGGCCGGATTGAGCGAGGTCATCGGCTCCTGAAAGATCATCGACATCTGGTCGCCGCGAATGTCGTTGATCTCGCGCCGGGGCAGGAACAGGAGATCGCGGCCCTTGAACATCGCGCGTCCGCCGACGATCTCGGCGGGAGGAATCGGCAACAGGCCCATCAACGACAGGGCCGTCACCGACTTGCCGCAACCGCTCTCGCCGACGACGCAGAGGGTCTCGCCGGGGTTGATCTTGAAGGACACGCCATCGACCACATTGGCGGATGCGCCCTTGAAGCGGATGGCGAGGTTCTGAACATCAAGAAGGGGGGCGGCGCTGTCAGGCTGTGTGCTAGGCGTCATCGCGTTCCACCTCGTCGTGCGGTTTCACGAAGATTTCCTGCAGAAACATCAGATGTTGGCGCATGGTGCGCTCCGCTGCGAGAGGATCACGCATTGCAATGGCCTCGACCAGATCATCGTGCTGGTGGGTGGCCTGCCGCATTGTGTCCATTGTGCGTACCATTGCGCGCATGTGGCGCCAGTTATCGTCTTGTCGCACCCGGTCGATGACATCGAACAGGGCCAGGAACAGTCGATTTCCCGCCATGCGGGCGATGGTGCGGTGCAGGTTGCTGTCCCACAATTCGCGCGCATCGGAATCGGCAGCCTCTACGATTTTCGCATTCGCCTCACGCAGCTTGGCGACATCGTGCGGCGTGGCGCGCAGGGCTGCGAGCTGGGCCAGCACCGGCTCGATACGCAGGCGAACCTCCATCACCTCCAGAATGTTGGTCTGTTGGGCGAGATCGCGCACGTCGACGTCGGGTCGATCCGGCGCGGTGCCGATGAAGGTGCCGGACCCTTGCCGACGCCAGATGCGGCCCTCGGCTTCCAGCACCTCCAGAGCGCGCCGCACGGCACGGCGGCCTACGCCAATCTGCTCGGCCAGTTCGCGCTCGGTAGGCAATTGTTCGCGTTCTTCCGCTTCAAGCTGATCGACGATGATGCGCGCCCGCTCCAAGGCGAGATTGGAATTGCGTTGAACCGGCCGCCTTTTGTCGGACATAGGGGGAACTCGTTGAACCAATCAATATTGGTTCCAGTATTGGCCTCTCAACTTTATCGTGCAAGCCATAGAATCCATCGATTTTGATGGTGTTGGAAAACCGCTGCCCGCCTCGCGGAATATCCGGATATCATCCGTTAAGGTGATGGAAATAAGCGATAAAAACGAAAACCGCGTCCATGTGCGGCAAACGGTTCGCTGTGTGGCGAGAAATCGATCGCCTAATTCTTGATCATAAAGCCCGCAAAATAGGCATCCTAATCGTTCGCACATTGGCGTGCTCCCGGTGGTGCGCTAGGGCTGATGATCGCGCAATGCGGTGGCCCGTGCATGCCGGTGACCATGCTGCCGTCAGCCCGCCTCTCAGGCCTGTTGTTGTTGCTTTCGCCGATGACCGTGGCATGGGCGATCTCGCCGTCTTCCAGGCCGTGAGGCCGGACGAGGATGTGGGGTGAAACGGGTTTTGGTGCGGAGCGCCGACGCCGTCACCGGCACTAAGCGGAGAAGAACCGGATAGAGATGACGGGGAAGGCGGGCCTATGACAAATGCCCTTTGAATGATGGGGGCGAATAACCTCCATCGCAGATAACATGCCGGGCTTCGTGAGCCCGAAGAATTTCACGCTGACGAAACGAAGTGAAAAGAAGTGTATATGTAATGCGCAAAAGTCGTGCCTGCCTTCAGGAAAAATCGTAACCGGGAATACTGTAATCGATATCAACAAGCGTCTTGGCCGGGGGCTCGATGCAAAAGAAAAGGCCGGCGCTCCGGCACCGACCTTTCTGGCGGGATAACGAGGATCGGTGATTCAGGCGGCAGCCTCTTCGGCTGCGATGATCGTTGCGATGATCGAGCCGTCGAGCGCTTCATAGTCGGCAAGGCCGATGGTCTCGTAGAGTTCCGCGCGGGTCTGCATCCGGTCCAGCATCGCCTTCGTGCTGCTGTCGCGTTTCAGGGTGGTGTAGAGGTCTGCCTGCGCCTTGTTGGCCACGCGCAACGATGAGACCGGCCAGATCACGATCGCATAGCCCATAGCCTCGAATTCGTCCGCGGTGAAGAATGGCGTCCTGCCGAATTCCGTCATGTTGGCGAGAAGGGGGACGCCCGGCAGGCGGGCGGCGAATTCGCGGAACATCTCCGCCGACGTCAGGGCCTCGGGGAAGATCGCGTCGGCTCCTGCTTCCATGTAGAGCTTGGCGCGGGCCACCGCACCGTCGATCCCTTCGCTGGCCGCCGCATCGGTGCGTGCGATGATGTAGAGATGACGGCGTGCCTTCGCAGCCGCCGCCACCTTGGCGGCCATATCCTCAGGTGCTGCGAGCTTCTTGTCGTTGAGATGGCCGCATTTCTTGGGCAGCAACTGGTCCTCGATATGGACCGCACCCGCGCCCGCATCCTCGAAAGTGCGCACCATATGCATGACGTTGAGCGCCTCGCCGTAGCCGGTATCGCCATCGACCAGCAGCGGCAGGCCGCTTGCGCGCGCAATCTGGCGGATGAAGAAGGCGACCTCGTCCACGGTGATGACGCCGAGATCCGGCAGGCCCATCTGCGCGGTCATGGCCGCGCCGGAGAGATAAAGCCCGTTGAACCCGGCGGCCTTCGCCTGAAGGGCGGCCATGCCGTTGTGAGCGCCGGGCAATCGCGCGATGCCGCCTGCCTCGATGAGCGCGCGAAAACGCGCGCCCGCCGGTTCATTGGGAAGGTCGGATGAAACGAGATAGGGCATGGGGGCTCCTTCAGGCGGCTTTCGAACGCGGGCCGGTCGTGCCGCGCTGTTCGATGGGCACGAAGGTGCGGACCTCCGGGCCGGTGTAGTTGGCGGACGGGCGGATGATCTTGTTGTCCTGGCGCTGTTCGATGACATGGGCAGCCCATCCGGCGGTGCGGGCGATCACGAAGAGCGGCGTGAACATGGCCGTCGGCACGCCCATCATGTGATAGGAAACGGCGCTGAACCAATCGAGATTGGCGAACATCTTCTTGGTCTCAGCCATCACCGCCTCGATGCGCTCGGCTATGTCGAACATCCGCATGGAACCGGCTTCCGCGGACAGGTCGCGGGCAATCGCCTTGATCACCTCGTTGCGCGGATCGGCGACCGTATAGACCGGGTGACCGAAGCCGATGACGACCTCCCTTGCTTCCACCCGCGCACGAATATCGGCTTCCGCCTCCTGGCAGTCCCGGTAGCGCTTCTGGATATCGAAGGCGGCCTCGTTCGCGCCGCCGTGCTTGGGGCCGCGAAGCGCGCCGATGGCTCCGGTGACGGCCGAATAGAGGTCCGACCCGGTCCCGGCAATGGAACGCGCGGTGAAGGTGGAGGCGTTGAACTCATGCTCGGCATAGAGAACGAGGGACGCCTGCATCGCCTCCACATGGGAGGGGGGGGCTGGACGGCTGTGCAACAGGTGCAGGAAGTGACCGCCAATCGTCTCGTCGTCGCTCTCCACGTCGATGCGGCGTCCGTTCTGGGCGTAGTGATGCCAGTAGAGCAGCATGGAGCCCAGCGAGGCGAGCAGCCGGTCGGCGATATCGCGGGCTCCCGCCGGATTGTGGTCGGCCGTTTCCGGCAGCACGCAGCCGAGCGCGGAAACGCCGGATCGCATCACGTCCATCGGGTGGGTTGCCGCCGGGAGCAGTTCCAGCGTGCGCCGGACCGCGGCGGGAAGTCCGCGCAGGGCTTTCAGCTTCGTCCTGTAGGCGGCGAGTTCGGCGGCCGTGGGCAGATCGCCGTGGACCAGCAGATGCGCAACCTCCTCGAATGCGCAATGGCGGGCGAGATCCAGAATGTCGTAGCCGCGATAATGCAGATCGTTGCCGCTGCGCCCGACCGTACAAAGGGCCGTGTTGCCTGCGACGACGCCCGACAGGGCGACGGACTTCTTGGGCTTCGGTGTACTCATGACGCGCCTCCTCTCGCGATAAAAGTCATCGGGTGAAATCGAATATTCCGTGTGCCGCCGCCGGTCCGAGCCGCTCGGGCGCAACGGTGACCGTAAGTCCGGCCAGTTCATCGGGGCGCAGGGCGTTCAGGCGCTCCACGGTGGCGATGAAGCGATCCTGTTCGCTCGCCTCGACGATGCCTTCGGCGAGCGTGCGGAACTTGGCGATATAGTCGGGACGGGTGAACGGGCGTGCGCCGAGCGGATTGGCGTCGGCAATCGCGAGTTCGTCCTCAAGCATCGAGCCGTTCTTGAAGGTGACGACGACGCGGCCGCCGAAAGCTTTCGTCCGCGGATCGCGGCTGTGATAGCGCTCGGTCCATGCGGGCTCTTCCACGGTCGTGATCTTGTGCCAGAGGGCGACGGTTTCCGGTCGCAGGGCACGTTCCGGCGCGTAGGAGCGCTCGTGATGCCAGCCGCCGTCCTCAAGCGCCACGGCGAAGATGTACATGATCGAATGATCGAGCGTTTCGCGGCTGGCCCTGGGGTCCATCTTCTGAGGATCGCCCGCACCGGTGCCGATCACGTAATGGGTGTGGTGACTGGTGTGGATGACGATGCTCTCCACACTATCGAACCCGCCGGACCTTTCGCGGATTTCCGGCCCCATGCGGCGGGCGAGATCGATCAGCGCCTGGCTCTGGTATTCGGCCGAATATTCCTTTGTGTAGGTCTCCATGATCGCCCGTTTGGCCTCGCCGGGGCCGGGCAGAGGCACCGTGTAGCGAGCCTCGGGGCCGCCAAGCAGCCAGGCGATGAAACCGTCTTCGCCCTCCCATGCGGGAGACGGAGCGCCTTCGCCACGCATCGCCCGGTCGACGGCTTCCACCGCCATCTTGCCCGCGAAGGCCGGGGCATAGGCCTTCCAGCTTGAAATCTCGCCCTTGCGCGACTGGCGCGTGGTCGTGGTGACGTGAAGGGCCTGCTGGACCGCCTGAAAGATCACCTCCGTATCGAGCCCCAGCGCGGTGCCGATACCGGCGGCGGCCGACGGCCCGAGGTGGGCGATATGGTCGATCTTGTGCTCGTGCAGGCAGATGCCCTTCACCAGATCGACCTGAACCTCGTAGCCCGTCGCAATGCCGCGGGCCAGAGCGGCACCGTCGAGCCCGCAGTGCTGCGCAACCGCGAGGATCGGCGGGATGTTGTCGCCGGGGTGTGAATAGTCGGCCGCCAGATACGTGTCGTGATAATCGAGTTCGCGCACCGCCACGCCGTTTGCCCAGGCCGCCCATTCCGGCGAGATCCGCTCGTCCGGCGACAGGCCGAATACGGTCGCTCCGGGCTTTGCCGGGTGCGCTTGCGCCTGTGCACGCGCACTGATGATCGGACGGCGGGCGAGAGAGGCGACCGCGACCGACGCATTGTCGATGATCCGGTTGCCGATCATCTCCACGACATCGTCATCGAGGGGAACATCGTCGCTTGCCACGGATGCGATCTTCCATGCGAGCTGGTCCTCGCGGAGGAGCATTTCAGCGGAGCGGTAAGTGCGAACGGCGTGCGGGATCACGAGTGGATTTCCTCCTTAACGGGTGCATCGGGCTGAAGGGTTTCTGCTGGGGCGAGGGGCGTGGGGCGGCCGTCGCAATCGACCGCGACCATGACGAAATTTCCGCTGATGGCCGGGTAACGGGAGCCACTGGCCAGATCTTCCGCGATGACGTCGACGCAGACGGTCAGCGATGTCCGTCCCTCGGCCACCACATGCGCCCTGATATCGATCAGTTGGCCGAGCTTCACCGGCTTGCGGAAGTCGATTGCGTCGGACTTCGCCATGACGATGGTGCGTCGGGCATGGCGCGAGGCGCAGACGAAGGCCGCCTTGCCCATCAGGTGCAAGGCATTGGCTCCGTAAAGCGTGCCGTAGTGATTGGTCTGTTCGGGCAGGACCAGTTCAAAGAACTGGGTTTCACCGGCCCGGCTTTCGCCCCCCCGGCTCTCATCTGGCCATGCCCCGAGGGCTGCTGCGTCCACCCGCTCGCTCCTTCGCGTTTACTTGGTGTAGCGAAGGCAATAGCGAGAGTGGAGGCGTGAGGTAAATGACTGAAAAAGAAACGAAATGCGAAGGTGGGCGGCAAATTTGCAAAGCGTGCGAAGATGTCGGAACGAAGAGTGATGTGGCGCGCCCGGAAAAGCGGCGGACGTCCCGATTCGTGCCTCTCCATGCAATAGAGAGGCACCGGTTTCATGTGCGGAGAGTTTTTCCCTCTACAGGAGACGCAACTCAGTCCGCCCCGTCGCCGTTTGCCGAATAGGGTGCGAAGCGCGTGCTGTCGCTGTCGGCGACAATGGGCTTTCCGAACATCGGGAATGCGCGCTGCGGGCAGCCTTCGCGCGGACAGATCTTGCACCCGGCTCCGATCGGGGTTGCGGCTTTCGGATTGTCGAGATCGAGCCCGTTGGAATAGACGAGCCGTCCCGCATGCTGGATGTCGCATCCAAGCGCCACGGCGAAGATCTTTTCCGGCGAACCATAGCGCCCATAGCCGCTTTTGACCGTTCGCGTGATCCAGAGATAGCGACGCCCGTCCGGCATCTCGGCGATCTGGGTCAGGATTTCGCCGGGCCGGTCGAAGGCGGAGTGCACCTTCCACAAAGGGCAACTGCCGCCGATCTTGGAGAAGTGGAAATCGGTGGCGGACTGGCGCTTGGAGATGTTTCCCGCCCGGTCCACCCGCAGAAAGAAAAAGGGCACGCCGCGCTCTGCCTGCTTTTGCAGAGTGCTCAGCCGGTGGCACGTCGCCTCGAAGCCGACGCCGAAATGTCGGGCGAGCCAGGCGATGTCGTAGCCGTTCTCCTCCGCCGAGCGCCAGAATCTCCGGTAAGGCATGATCAGGGCGCCGGCGAAATAGTTGGCCAGTCCGATACGGGCGAGCCGTCGGCTCTCGCTGTCGGAAAAGGCGCCGGTCTCCACCAGACGGGAAATCTCAGGGGCCGCTTCCAGAAAGCCCAGTTGCGTTGCGATCTGGAACGCGCGCTGTCCCTCCTGCAATTCGCGGGAGAGATAGAGGGTTTTCTCTCTGGCCTCGAAACGGCGCAACCAGCCCGCTTCACCCGCCTCGCTCATCGTGACCGAGATGCCGTGCCGGTCGCGCAGGCGGCGTTCCAGTCCGTCGCCCGCCGAGCCGACGACGAGGCCTGCATTCTCGAACAGGGCTTCGGCCCTGTCGTCCAGTCCTTCGAAGAAATTCCGGTTGTCATAGAAGAAGTCCCGCACTTCCTCAAAAGAGGTGCGTGCCGCCGTCACGGGGCCGTTTTCGCCGGAACCAAGAACTTGCGCCTTGGCCAGTTCGTCGGCCTCGCGATAGTCGCGGTAGAGCTTCAGAAAGCGGCGGGCGACCGCAGGCATGTTGTCGACCAGATCGCGCAACTGGGAAGCGGGCACCTGTTCCTGGCTGGCATCGCCCTGAAACGCCTCGCGCAATTCCGCCAGCAGGCGCGCATCGCCCTCTTCGGAGAAGAACTGGATGTCGAGCCCGAACTCGGCGTTGATCTTCAAAAGGACCTGCACCGTCAGGGGGCGCTGGTTGCGTTCCAGCTGATTGAGATAGCTCGGTGAAATCTCCAGCCGTTGCGCCAGTGCCGCCTGTGTCAGCGCTTGCTGCTCACGCAGTTGCCGGAGACGTCCTCCCAGGAAAGCCTTCTTCATCTAATTCCTTCGCAAGCTTTGCAACACGGGGATAATTGCTTCGCAAATCTTAGCTTTTTCAGCGGTTTTCGGATTATGGATTGCGAATATTGTGGAGGCAAGCCGCATAACCGAGATCGGGAGGATCGCCATGAACGACAATGTGGAACCTCATCGCAGGGACCGGAAAGTCCACTTGCGCTTGCCGCGCAATGGTGGGGCCTTGCGATGTGCGGCGCCGGAAGACGCATCGTTTGTTTATTTCTCGGCCGCCGACGACGACCGCAGTTGGGCAAGCGCGCCGGGAACGACTTCGAAGGGCCAGGAGGAGTGAAAATGGCTAGAACCTATCGTGAAATCCGCAGCGATCTCATGCGCCGCTATCCGCGAGGAGAGACGCCGGGTGGCGTGTCCATCGACGACATCGCGCAGCTCAGGCTGCAGAACACCTTCGACACGCATCTCGATATTGCCCGGGAGATGGCGAAGGTCATGCGGGCCGACATGGCCGCCTATGACGCGGATCCGAGCCGGTTCACGCAGTCGCTCGGATGCTGGTCCGGTTTTCACGCCCAGCAGATGATCAAGGCGGTCAAGCGCCAGCGCGGCACGGCGAAGGGCGTCTATGTCTATCTCTCCGGCTGGATGGTGGCGGGTCTGCGCAACCGCTGGGGGCATCTGCCGGACCAGTCGATGCATGAAAAGACCGCGGTGGTGGACCTGGTGGAGGAGATCTACACATCGCTGCGTCAGGCGGACGAGGTCGCCATGAACGACCTGTTCAAGGCGCTGAGCGCGGCACGTGAGGCCGGTAACCAGCAAGCCGAAGCCGAAGCCATCGCCGCGATCGACGCGTTCGAGACCCATGTCGTGCCGATCATCGCCGATATCGATGCGGGCTTTGGCAACGAGCACGCCACCTATCTGCTGGCCAAGGAGCTGATCAAGGCGGGCGCCTGCTGCCTTCAGATCGAAAATCAGGTCTCCGACGCCAAGCAGTGCGGTCATCAGGACGGCAAGGTGACGGTGCCGCGCGAGGATTTCATCGAAAAGCTCAGGGCCTGCCGGTTGGCGTTTGAGGAACTCGGCGTGGAAGAGGGCGTCATCGTCGCGCGGACGGACAGTCTGGGAGCCGGGCTTACCCAGAAGGTACCGCTGAGCCAGTCGCCGGGCGATCTTGCCACTGACTACATCAAGTGGCTCAAGACCGAGCCGGTGACCGCCGAAAGCCCGGCCCGCGACGGCGAACTTCTGCTCGCGCAGGACGGCCAGACGGTGCGTCCGGTCAGGTTGGCGAACGGCCTCTTCGCCTTCAAGGAGAACACCGGCCGCGAGCGGGTGATCGAGGACTGCATTGCCTCGCTTTCGCAGGGCGGAGCGGATCTTCTGTGGATCGAGACGGCCACGCCGGATGTCTCCGAAATCGCCTCGATGGTGGCGGAAATCCGCAAAGTCGTGCCGGATGCCAAGCTGACCTACAACAATTCGCCGTCCTTCAACTGGACGCTCAACCTGCGCAAGCAGGTGCGGGCGGACTGGATCGCGCAAGGCAAGATCGGCGAGGACGCCTATCCCGACGGCACACGGCTTATGTCGCCGGAATTCGACGACACGGATCTCGGTCTTGAGGCGGATGAGCGGCTTCAGAATTTCCAGAGCGAGATCGCCACGCGGGCGGGCGTCTTCCACAATCTCATCACGCTCCCGACCTTCCATCTGACGGCGAAGGGCATGGACGAGCTTTCCAACGGTTATTTCGGCAAGGAGCGGATGCTGGCCTATGTGCGCAACGTGCAGCGCGAGGAGATCCGTCGTGGGGTCTCGGCGGTGAAGCACCAGCATGAAGTCGGTTCCGATCTTGGAGATACCTTCAAGGAGATGGTCGGCGGCGAGCGTGCGCTGAAAGCCGGAGGTGCGAAGAACACGATGAACCAGTTCGAAGCGGCGTAAAACGGCCTCGGGGGAACCGGTTCCAGACAGTGTTGAGCCGTCTCGAGAGGGGTTTCTCTATCTTCAGGACCGGTCGTATCCGCCCCCTCTCCCATGGGGGGAGGGGGTTCCCCGCTGACCTGTAAAACGCTCTAGCGGCCCCGACTTTTCTGGTCGGGGCCGCTATCGTTTATGCGTCCTGGCGCAGGCTGCGGGCCGCGGCCACCATGTTGGCGATGGCCGGGCGGACCTCGTCCCATTTGCGGGTCTTCAGGCCGCAATCGGGATTGACCCAGATCTGGTCATCGGTGAGACGCTTACGCGCGTGAACGAGAAGCTCCGACATCTCTGCGCTCGCAGGCACGCGCGGGGAGTGGATGTCGTAGACGCCCGGCCCGATCTCGTTCGGATACTTGTAGTTCTTGAAGGCGTCGAGCAGTTCCATGCGCGAGCGCGATGTCTCGATGGAGATCACGTCGGCATCCATCGCCGCGATGGCGTCGATGATGTCGTTGAACTCCGAGTAGCACATATGCGTGTGGATCTGCGTCTCGTCGCGAACGCCGGAGGCTGTCAGGCGGAAGCTCTCCACAGCCCAGTCGAGATAGGTCTGCCAGTCGGATTTGCGAAGCGGCAGGCCTTCGCGCAGCGCCGCCTCATCGATCTGGACGATTGCAGCCCCGGCCGCTTCCAGATCGATCACCTCGTCGCGGATTGCCAGCGCGATCTGACGGCATACGTCGGCGCGCGCCATGTCGTTGCGCACGAACGACCAGTTGAGGATGGTGACCGGTCCGGTCAGCATGCCCTTCATCGGTTTTTCCGTCAGCGACTGGGCGTATTGCCACCAGGCGACCGTCATCGGCTCAGGCCGCGAGACGTCGCCGAAAATGATCGGAGGACGCACGTAGCGCGAGCCGTAGCTCTGCACCCAGGCGTGTCTGGTGAAGGCGAAGCCGGAGAGCTTTTCGCCGAAATACTGCACCATGTCGTTGCGCTCGAACTCGCCGTGGACGAGCACGTCGAGCCCGGCTTCCTCCTGCCAGCGGATCGCGGCTTCCGTCTCGCCTTTGATAAAGGCCTTGTAGTCCGCATCGCTCAGATCGCCGCGCGCATTGGCGGCACGTGCCTTGCGCACTTCGCTCGTTTGCGGAAACGAACCGATCGTCGTCGTCGGGAAGGCGGGCAGGCCGAGACGAGCCCGTTGGGTGACGGCGCGGGTCGTGTAAGGCGTCTTGCGCTGCATCTGGCCTGCGTCGACACCCGCTGCACGGGCTTGCACGGCCGGGTCGTTCACCTTGTGTGATGCGGCACGCGCGGCAACTGCGCGAGACGCATCGGCCAGTGCATCCGCAACCTCGGACGCCTTGGTTCCGAAGGCTCGGGCGAGGATGGTCAATTCGCCCATCTTCTGATTGGCGAAGGCGAGCCAGCTTTTCAGGTCCACATCGAGTTGGGTCTCAAGCTCCAGATCGATGGGTACATGCAGCATCGAGCAGGAGGGGGCAATCTCGATCAGATCGGCCCCGCGGGCCGCGATGACCGGCGCGATACGGTCGCGGATGGCGACGAGATCGGCCCGCCAGATGTTGCGCCCGTCGAGCACGCCGAGAGACAGGACCTGATTTTCTCTCAGGCCACCGGCGACGGCATCGAGTTGTTCGGGCGCGCGGACCAGATCCACGTGCAGGCCCTCGACCGCGAGTTCGAGCGCGCAGTCGAGATTGTCGCCGAGCGCTCCGAAATAGGAGGCCAGCATGATCTTCAGGCCCAGCACCGCCTCGCCAAGCCGCGCGTAGGCGGAGACGAGAGCTTTCCGCTCGGCCTCATCGAGATCCAGAACGAGGCAGGGCTCGTCGATCTGCACCCAGTCGGCACCGGCCTCGGCAAGCGCCTTCAGCACCTCTTCATAGACCGGGAGCAGCTTGGGCAGCAGGGTCAGGGGATCGAACTCGCCGCCCACCGGCTTGGCGAGTTTCAGGAAGGTGACGGGACCGAGGAGAACGGGCCGCGTGTGAATGCCGAGCGCCTTTGCTTCAAGGAAATGCTCGACGGGTTTGTTCGAGGTCAGCGCGAAGGACTGATCCGCCGTCAGTTCCGGCACCATGTAGTGATAGTTGGTGTCGAACCATTTGGTCATTTCCATCGCGGAGGCGCCGGTCTTGCCGCAGCAACCGTGTGCTGCATCATCGCCTTGCCGCCCGCGCGCCATGGCGAAACAGGTGTCGAGCGACACGGGCCCGCCGTTCCAGCCGTAGCGCTCCGGGATCGCGCCGACCATGACGGCGGTATCGAGGACGTGGTCATAGAGAGAGAAATCGTTGGAAGGAATGCGCGCGATACCGTGCGCCTGTTGTTCCTTCCAGTTCCCGGCCCGCAGTGTCTTGGCGGTTTCGAGCAGTGCGGTTTCGTCGCTCTTGCCGGACCAACAGGATTCCAGAGCGAATTTCAGTTCACGCTTCCGGCCGATCCTCGGAACGCCGAGGGTTGCCGTCGTGATGGCATCTTGAGACATGTTTCATACCCCATGAAATGGGGGCATGGTGCGCGCGTGCGCATACAAGCGGCCCTGGGCGTTGCAGCCCGTGACGCTTCGCTGCGACACACAGGGACACCCCGCCCGTGGACGTTCAGTCTGTCGCGGCAGGTCTCCTGGCTTGCGGGTCGCAGCCTTCCTCCGTCTTCCCGGGACCTTTCGCCCAACGGCTTCGGACCCAGTGACATGGCTGGAAGTTGGCTCGCCGCCTACAGTTGCGGGGGCAGCACCGGCATTTCCGTCGCGAACTCGCAAAAGCGCGCAACACAGCACCGGTTTCCCTCTTAGCTCCGGCCGAAATTCATCGGCCGGAGAACCGTGACGGGCGGACAATCGTTCAGGCGGAATGGTTTGTCAAACGGATATAAAGAAATGTGTATATCTTTATGCTAATCGAGGGGCGGCCTTGAGGCCAGCCCTCGACAAGGTTCACGATCAGAAGCGCCGACGCTGCAATTCGGCCTCCAGTTGCGCGATCCGGGCGTCGCGTTCGGCGATGGCGGCTGCGACGCGGGGCGCGTCGATGCGCACGGGGATGTGCTGGGGACAGTTCACATCCCACGTCTCGATGGAAAAGACGATTGCCCGTTCCGGCCGCCCCCTGCCGCCTTCCACGCGCAGGCGTTCCATGAGGTCGGGGGCGTTCTCCAGAACCTCCGCCGTGCCCCACAGTTTCACCCGCCGCGCCTGCTCGTAATCGATCAGGAACAGGAAGGCTTTCGGGTTTTCTGAAAGATTGCCGAGCGTGATGTATTGCCGGTTGCCAGCCAGATCGGCAAAGCCGATCTGGCGGTCGCCCAGCACCTTCAGGAATCCCGCGGGACCGCCGCGATGCTGGATATAGGGTTGGCCGTCTGCGCTCGCGGTACCGAGAAAGACGCTTGTCTGCGCGCCGACGAACTGCGCGAGGTCCGGCGTGATCCGGTCCTGCCAGGGGCGCTTCGCCTCCATGCGGGCGAAGATCTCCCGCGAGCCCTTGGCCGTCTGGATCGCCTTGACCGCGGGCGAGAAGGCTACGTCGCTGGGCGTGTTGCGAGCCTTAGGCATGGTTACAGCCCCAGATCGCTCAGCGAGGGGTGGTCGTCGGGGCGGCGGCCCTGCGGCCAGTGGAACTTGCGTTCCGATGCCTCGATGGGAAGGTCGTTGATGCTGGCGTGACGCTCCTCCATCAGACCGTCTGCGTCGAACTGCCAGTTCTCGTTGCCGTAGGAGCGGTACCACTGGCCGTTTTCATCGCGCCATTCATAGGCAAAGCGCACGGCGATCCGGTTGCCCTGGAAGCCCCACAACTCTTTGATCAGGCGGTATTCCTGTTCATTGCGCCATTTGGCGGCGAGGAAATCGACGATTTCCTCACGCCCGTTCTGGAAGGTTTCGCGGTTACGCCAGCGGCTTTGCGGGGTATAGGCGCGCGAAACGGCCTCCGGGTCGCGGCTGTTCCAGCCGTCTTCGGCCAGACGCACCTTCTGGGTGGCGGTCTCTCGGGTAAAGGGGGGAAGAGGGGGGCGGCTCATGTCGGGATCCTTCGAGATTGATCGGCGGCGGGCACGAAGGCCCACCGCCAGGGGATAGGGAAGGCAGACTCAGGCGGCGACGCCTTCGGCCACGGGGAAGTCGATCTCGGTCTGGGCAACTTCGTTGAGGTAGTTGGTCCAGATGTTCAGCGCGACGTGCTGCACGATCTCGATGATCTGGGCGTCGTCATAACCGGCGGCGCGCACTTCGCGCAGGTCGGTGTCGGAGACGTGGCCGCGGTGTTCGGCGATCTTGATCGCGAAGCCGACGGCGGCGTTGGCCTTGGCGTCGGTCGACTGACCCTTGCGGTTGGCCGCGATTTCTTCCGGCGACAGCTTGGCCAGATTGGTGCCCAGATAGGTGTGGGCGGACAGGCAGTAGCCGCAGCCGTTGAACTGGGCGATGGCCAGCGCGATCCGTTCGCGGGTGGCGGCGGGCAGGCGGCCCTTGCCGAGTGCGCCGAACAGGCCGAGGTAGCCTTCAAGGGCGGCCGGGCTCTGCGCCGCGAGGCGGAACAGGTTCGGCGCGCTGCCGAGCTGCTTGGTGACCTGCTCCAGAAGCGGCTGGGAGGCCTCCGGTGCGGCGGCGATCGTTGCGGGGATATCGATACGGGACATTGCAGTTTCTCCTTGGGGTTTGTTTCGATCAGCGTTTCGAATGACCACAAGGTAGGGGGTTCCAAAGTTTGTATGCAGACCGTATTTTCGGGAGGTGTCCTCTCGGAAAATGGAAGTATGGCCGACCGTCTCGACTCCATGTCCATCCTTGTTGCCGCCGTTGATGCGGGCAGTCTTTCCGCTGCCGCGCGCGAACTCGGGATGCCTCTTGCAACGGTCAGCCGGAGGGTGGCGGAACTGGAAGAGGGCCTGCGCACCCAGTTGCTGCTCCGCTCGGCGCGCGGGCTGGGACTGACGGAGGCCGGGGCGGCCTATGTCGCCGCGTGCCGGCGGATACTGGAAGAGGTAGGGGAGGCGGAGCGCGCGGCGGCGGGCGAATACAGCACGCCCATGGGGCTTCTTTCGATCACCGCACCCATCGTCTTCGGGCGGTTGCACATGCTGCCCGTGATCGCGGAGTTCCTGAAAGTCTACCCGGACGTCGATGTCCGGTTGGAACAGAGCGACCGGCTGGTCAGCCTCAGGGAAGAGCAGATCGATGCGGCGGTCAGGATCGGGCATCTGCCGGACAGCAGCCTGCGGGCGAGGCGGCTGGGGGAGGTCCGTCGGGTTTTCTGCGCCAGCCCGGATTATCTGGCGGCGCGGGGGCGGCCCGAGCGTGCCGAAGACCTCGCCGACCATGCATGTGTCTCTTTCGAAAGTCTGGTATCCGCGGATCGGTGGCGGTTCGGGGAGGGGCGAGAGGAAAGGCAGATCCGGGTCCGCTCACGGATGGTGGTCAATACCGCGGAAGCTGCCATTGATGCCGCCGTGGCCGGGCTCGGGGTCACGCGGGTCCTATCCTATCAGGTGGCCCGTGCGGTGGCCGAGGGGCGTTTGGAGATCATCCTTCAAAACGAAGAGCCGGAGCCCTGGCCGGTGCATATCGTCTATGGAGGCGGAGGCCTCGTTCCGCAGAAATTGCGCGCCTTCATCGATTTCGCGAGCCCGCGCCTGAATTCCATACTGTCCCGTCATCTGGAAAAGGGGCGCCGGTAGGCGTGTTTCTCTTCGTGACGTCGCCACAGGGGGGCGGATAGACTGTTTGAAGGAACGCCGCGGGTACGGTATCTCAGGAGAACTTCTGAACTGCCGCTACGGATAGTCTGCTGGTTTCCGCATGGCCTATGTGACGTCTCTCTTTGCTCGGAAAATGGTTGCTGCGGCAGGAGACGCCGTGGACGGGCCTGCCTTGCTGCGCAACGTGGGGCTCGATCCCGAGGGGGCGTGGGATCCCAAGGTCATGATCCCCGACACCTCCTATTACGATTTGCTGGAGCGCATCGCGCAGCAGGCGGACGTGACGGATCTGCCGGTTCGCGGCGGGGCCTCCATGAGCTGCGATGATTATGGTGCGCTCGGGCTGGCGTGGAAGGCGGCGCCGGATCTGCGCGGCTCGTTCTCGCGCGTGGAACGCTATGCCCGGCTGTGGACCAGCGTAGTTTCCTACGAGCTTCGCCCCGATCCTCGCGGAGCGCTGTTCATCCTGCACCGCTCCGGACCGCGACGGCTCGGCTTGCGATTATCGAACGAGACGACGCTGGCCAGCGCTGTCTCGCTGGTCCGGCAGGTCAGTTCCGCGCCCTTTGTGCCTGTGGAGGTGCTGATCCGACACCCTGCGCCGAAGAGAACCGATGCACATGAAGCATGGTTCGGGTGCCCTGTGCGTTTCGATGCGGAGCTTGATGCTTTGCTGGTTTCCGGCGAGGCGCTGGAGCGCGCGAACATTCTTGGCGATGAGGGCATCTCGCGCTATCTGACCTCGCATCTCGATGCGGAATTGTCGGAAGTCGCGCTTGAGGACACGCTGGTCGGGCGGGCCAAGGACGCGATTGCGCAAGGCCTGAGCGAGGGCGTGCCGAAAATGGTCGATATCGCCCGCGGGCTGGGCCTGAGCGGGCGCTCCTTTCACCGTCGCCTTTCCGAACATGGCCTGAGCTTTCAGGGGCTGACGGAAGAAACGCGGCGGGAACTGGCCTCAGGTCTCCTGCGCGATCAGAACTACACCCTGGCCGAGATTGCTTTTCTGACGGGATTTTCGGAGCAAAGCTCCTTCACGCGCGCCTTCAAGCGCTGGGTCGGGACAACACCGGCAAGCTACCGCCGGGACCATACCGCCATGTGAGGCGGGCAATTGGCGACGAATGTCAAAACCGTGGCGAGGCCGGTCAAGACCGTGCCCGTGCGAGCGCTCTATCCCTCCTTCGCATTCCCGCAAGCCAAGGAGGACTTCTCATGCAGACCAAACCAATTCTCGTCATCGGGGCCACGGGCAAGACCGGTTCGCGCGTCTGCGCCCGGCTTGAGGCGCAGGGGCTTTCTGTTCGCCGCGGTTCGCGCAAATCGTCCACGCCCTTCGACTGGGATGCTCCGCAGACCTGGGCCGGGGTGATGGAAGGCGTGCGCGCCGCCTATGTGACCTACTACCCCGATCTGGCCGTTCCCGGCGCGGTGGAGAAGCTGGAATCCTTATGCGAAACGGCGAAGGCCGCCGGTGTCTCTCATCTCGTTCTGCTCTCCGGGCGCGGCGAACATCATGCGCGGCTGGGCGAAGAGGTCGTGCGCGCCTCGGGCGTGGATTTCACCATCGTCCGCGCGGCGTGGTTTGCCCAGAACTTCAGTGAAGGCGCGTTTCGCGAGCCCGTGCTTGCCGGTGTCCTGCCGATGCCGGGCGGCGATATCGCGGAACCGATCATCGATATCGAGGATATCGCCGACGTGGCGGTGGCCGCACTGACGGACGAGCGTCACAAGGGCGAGCTTTACGAGGTGACGGGACCGCGGCTGATGACATTCGCCGAAATGGCGGCTGATCTTTCCGCAGCGATCGGACGGGAGATCCGGCACATGCCGATTTCGTTCGAGGAATTTCATGCCGGAATCGCGGCCTCAGAAGGGGCGGACTTCGCCGAACTCGTGACCGCCATCGCACGCGAAACGCTGGACGGCCGCAATGCGCATCTGGGCGACGGCGTCCAGCGGGCGCTGGGGCGGATGCCGCGCGACTTTGCGGATTACGCAAAACGGGTTGCGGCCTCCGGTGCGTGGGCCGAGGCGGCCTGAACCTGACAATCGCGGGGAGGAAAGGGAGCTTCTTTCGCCCCGCTCGACAATTCGAAAGGAGCGCGCGATGTCGCCATACATGTTTGTCGTTATGCAGTTCGCCGTTCTCGCCTATGCGGCTGTCGGCGGCGCCTTTCTGACCTTTTCCGATTTCGTCATGCGGTCGCTGTCGCGCACCGGAGGCGTCGGCGGGGTGGAGGCCATGCAGGTCATCAATCGGGAGGTTTTCCGCTGGGCCTTCATGACCCTGTTCCTGGGAATGACGGGCCTGTCGGTGATCATTTCCGGTTATGCGTGGTTCAGTATCGAGGGCCCCGCCGCAACGCTGATGTTATGGGCGGCGGGGGTTTATCTGGCGGGATGCTTCGCGGTTACGGCGGCCTTCAACGTGCCGATGAACGAGGCGCTGGCGGGCATGGATCTTTCCGCCGACGGCACGCTCGCCTACTGGCGGACAACCTATGTGCCGCGCTGGACGTTCTTCAACACAGTGCGCACCGTTGCCTGCCTCGTCTCCGCGGTCTTGATGATGCGGGCGCTGTCGTTGCTATCCCTGTCGCAAATGACGGCGGCGACTTGAAAAACGGGGCGGGATGGGCCATCAATTCCGCCCCCTTTCGCAAAGGAGCCCGCATATGTCCGCTTCCGTGCCAATGCTTCACATGCTGTGTGGAAAGATCGGGTCGGGAAAGAGCACGTTGAGCCTCCGGCTCGCCGATGCGCCGGGCGTCGTGCGGATTGTCGAGGACGACTGGCTGAACGGGCTCTACGGCGACGAGATGGCGTCGATACAGGATTATGTGTGTTGCGCGGCGAAGCTGCGGTCGCTCATGGAGCCGCATGTCGCGTCGCTGTTGAAGGCCGGGGTTTCGGTCGTTCTGGATTTTCCCGCAAATACCGTGGAAACGCGCCGGTGGATGCGCGGTATTCTGGATGAGGCGGGTGTGTCTCATGCGTTGCATGTGCTGGATGTGCCCGACGAGGTCTGTCTGGAGCGGCTGCAGGCACGCACTGCGAAGGGCGAACACCCTTTCGCAGTGACGAAGGAACAATTCCAGCGGATCTCTTCCCACTTCGTTGTGCCAGCGCCGGAGGAGGGCTTCAACGTCGTGATGCACGGGCTCGACGAGGTCTCCTGAAGGGGCGGGCCTTTCGTCCAATACTGGCAGATCAGGCGTTCAGGCTGATCCGACAAAACCGTCGCACGTATCACGTGAACGCCTGTTCGTTTGCTTGCCGTGATGTTGATTGTCATGAGACGCGTTCATGACTGTCTACGGGGGCGCTGGTATTATCTGCAGGTCTCGACATGCTACCTGACCGGTGCCGGATAGCGGCTGCCTTCAGGATTGTAGCGGGCGCGCGGTCTTTGGGATCGCCGCGAAGCGCTCGTCCGGACGTGACGCGCTCTGATGGACCGGCTCATCAGGTTGAGCGAATGAGCGTAATCTGGGTGAGACATGAGGCGGCAGGGCACAACCGGCCGTATATATGAGAGAGATCTGCTATGATTCATGATGATCAGATCAGGGCCCCCCTCATGCTCCGAGAAAACATAAACGACCTCATCGCACTTGCGGCAGTCGCCGAAGAGCGCAGTTTCACGCGCGCTGCCGCCCGGCTCAACGTGTCGCAATCGGCACTGAGCCACACGATCAAGGGGCTGGAAAAACGACTCGGGATACGGCTGTTGACCCGAACGACCCGGTCGGTTGCGCCGACGCTTCAGGGCGAGGATTTGCTGGCCACGCTGGGGCCCTGTCTGGAGACCATCGAGAAACGCCTGATCGAACTGACGGAGAGCCAGTCCCGCCCCGCCGGCAATGTCCGCATCGTGGCAACGGACTATGCCATCGAGACGCTGCTCTGGCCCAAGATCGCTCCGATCATCAAGAAGTTCCCGTCGGTTCGCGTCGAGTTCGTGAACGATTACGGCTACACCGACCTCGCCTCCGCGCAGTGCGATGCGGGGGTGCGCTACGGCGAGCAGGTGAGCGAAGGCATGATTTCCATGCGGGTCGGTCCCGACGAGCGCATGGTGTGCATCGGAACGCCGGGATATTTCGAAGAACGGGGCGTGCCGGAAAGCCCGTCAGATCTGAGCGAGCATGAATGCGTGAACCTGCGTCTCTCCACGCATGGCGCGCTCTATGCGTGGGAATTCGAAGACAAGGCGGGCCGGGAGATCCGCATCAAGGTTCAGGGCCAGATGTGCTTCGACACGATCATGGCCGTCTATCGGGCGGCCCTGGATGGCCACGGTCTGGCGCTGGTTCCAGAAAGGCTTGCCGCGCAGGATGTCAAGAAGGGTCACCTGCGGTTGTGCCTTGAAGAATTCTCTCCGTATTTTGATGGATTCCACATTTATTATCCGAGCAGGCTTCGTGCATCTTCGGCCTTTCAGGTGGTGCTCGACGCATTGCGGGAACACAGTTCATAGTTCAGCTCAGGATGATTTATTAATTCCATTCATTACTGGTGTGCGCGGTGGGGCTATTAAACCGAGCGCCTTTGTGAACCAGATCTGCGAACAGGCGAATTTGCCCGTTTGGCTCACAAGGAAACCCTCACAGATGAAGCAACTGAAAAGCGTTTTCGCTGCCTCCGCACTTGCTGTTCTCTCATCGGCCGCGGCGGCGGAAGAGGTGAAGAAGACTATTCCGGAGGCGGTGGGCCGGGTTTCGCCAGCGCTACAGTCCTATTCGGTGGACGCTTTGGCCGGCAAGGTTTGGGCGAATGATACGCTCAGCGTTCGCGACCGTGCCCTCGTCACCTTTGCGGCCTTGATGACGCGCCACGAGACGGACACTCTGGGCCGTTTCGTCAGGCTGGCTCTCGATGCGGGTGTGACGCCACTGGAGCTTTCCGAAACGATCACGCATCTGGCGTTCTATACCGGCTGGGGCAATGCGACGGCGGCGGCCGAAGCCGCGGCACCGGTTTTTGAAGAACGCGGTATCGCGGTCGATGTGCTGGCCCCGGTCGATGCGGACCTTCTGCCGCTGAACGAGCAGGCGGAAGCGGCTCGTCAGAAGTTCGTTTCCGAGACCTATGGCGATGTGAGCGCCGGCGTTGTGGAATACACCGAGAAGCTCCTGTTTCTCGACCTGTGGCTGCGTCCGGGCCTTGAGCCGCGCGACCGCAGCCTCGTGACGGTGGCGGCGCTGATTGCCGCCGGGCAGCCGGAGCAGATGAGTTTCCACCTGAACAAGGCCATGGACAATGGCCTCACCCAGGCTGAGGCGGGTGAGGTTCTCTCCCATCTGGCGTTCTATGCGGGGTGGCCTAAGGTGTTTTCGGCCATGCCGGTTGCCAAGGAAGTGTTCGAGGCGCGGGCCAAGTGATGCCGTCACGATCCGTGACGGGGATCGCGCGGGGCCGGACTTCTGGATGAACGGGAAGACGCGGGCTGTGCGCCGGCGTCTTTTCCCGTTTTGGCTCCTGATGCGAAGAGGCGCGGCGCTCACCCATCGGGTTCAAAAGATTGAAATCTGAGTTTCAAGAACATCAAGAAAGGAATGCAATATGAAGATCATTCGTGGTGGCAGCACGCCGTCCATGAAAGGCCCGGATGACTGGTTCACCGGCACCGTACGCGTCGATCCGATGTTTCAGGCGGAAGAACCGGGCCGCACCGGCGGCGCTCATGTGACCTTCGAGCCCGGCGCTCGCACCGCATGGCATACCCATCCGGCGGGCCAGACCATCATCATCACCTTTGGGCGCGGTCGCGTTCAGCGTGAAGGCGGCCCGGTCGAGGAAGTCCAGCAGGGCGATATCGTGTGGTTCCCGGCCGGTGAAAAGCACTGGCACGGAGCGGCGCTGGAGACCGGGATGAGCCATATCGCCATCCAGGAGAGCGTCGACGGCACGGCGGTGACCTGGATGGAAAAGGTTTCCGACGAAGACTACAAGGGCTGAATGGCCTGAATTTTCGAAAAACCGATGGTCGGTTGCTGCGGCAACCGGCCATTTTTCGCTTCGGGGGATGAAAGCCGTCTCTGTTTCAGGTTGAAGACTTTCGTTTGGTCACCGGCATGGATATGGCGTATCTTAAATTGCAGGTGCTGGTGCGTATGTCATGAATTTGCGGATATTGGAAAATGCCGTAAGGGCCCATTGCCGCTATTCGAAAATATATTTGGATATTTGATCGTATTGACTGGAAGGGGAGGCGATGAACGGGCTGACATTGCATGCTCGTGCTGCTCCGAAGGATAAAATACGGGTTTGGCTGTGCGCCGATTGCGGGCAGGACGATCCCGTGTCGCCGAAGTGGAAGCTGAACGGGGCCGCCGCCCGCCCGGATGTCCTGCGCCCGCTGGAACCGTCTCATGCATTTGGAAGCACGGTTCGAACCGGCGTGTACGAGTTCACGCTCGTTCCGCCGGCTGCGGCCTTCAATGTCGTTGAAGTCGAAACGCCCGGAATGTCCGCCACACTGACCGTCCGGCCGTTTCCTTCCTCCATCTCGAAGGATGACTGGTTCCGCATCCTTTTGTGTTCCTGCTTCCATCAGGCGGAAAACCATCAGGCTCTCCTTGCGAAGACCTATCAGAATATCCCGTCCTCGCAGCGGCAGGATCTTTCGTTGTTCATGGGGGATCAGGTCTATCTGGATCTGCCGACGCTCAACAATTATCCCGATGACAGCGCAAAGCTGGCGGATCGTTTCGAGAAGTACTACCGCACCAACTGGACCACGGTTCTCGGGCTGGAGCCTCTGTTCAATGCCGCGCCTTCGGTGTTTTGCCCCGACGATCACGAGTATTGGAACAACTTCCCGCACGTCTCGCCCATAATCCAGAATTCCTGGAAGAAGGCGTCGCGGGAGCGGTGGAAAGTTGCCGCAGATCAGGTCTATGACGCCTTCCAGACGACGCCCCCGGCGGCACGCGGCGACAATATCGCGGTCGATATCGACCCTCTTTCGGTCATGGTTCTCGACCAGCGCTCGCAAAGACAGGAAGACCGTAGCGCGACCCTTGCGCCATCCGGGCTGCAACAGCTGAACGACTGGGTGGACCGCCTGATTGCGGAGCGAAAGATCGGCGCGGTGGTGACCGGACAGTCGCTCCTCGACAAGCCAGTCAGCGAGTATCGGGGAGCGGTCGCCGACTGGGTTCTTTCCAATTACGGCGACTATGAAAGCGTCGTGCAAGCGCTGCACAGACTGGCCGAGGCCGGTCGGCCGGTCCTGCTGCTGACGGGCGACGTTCATTGGGGCCGCGTCACCCGGATCAAGGAAGCGGGCCGCACGAAATTCATCGAGATCGTCTGTTCGCCGTCCTCGCTGGTGACGACCATCGGCAGTGATCAGCTCAAGAGCATCGGCGCGGGCTTTCGCAAGTTCTTCAAGGGTGAGGAGACCCGCTGGCCGCGCCACTCCTCACCGCCGGACGCGGAGCCGTTTTTCGCGCCGCAGGTCTTCGGCAAGCGCTATCGCACGAAAGTCGTCCACCAGCAAACGGGCGATCAGCTCGCCATGCTCGCATTCCGGCGTGCGGGCGGCGAAATCGAGGCGAAGGTCACCTATTACGAAATCCACGAGCGACCGAACAGACCGAAAGAAATCCAGCTGGGCCTCATGCGTTAAAGCAATTTCAGGAGAAGTGACGTGCTGAATATCATTGCTTCCACGGCCAGGGAACTTAATCCGGAGTTCGTCCGGGAGCCGCGAAAAGGCAACGAAAACAACGTGACCTGGGTTCAGCGGCACCTGGAGACGCTTGCCGGTGAAGGCGGGGCGAAGGGCATGTCCTATCTGGTTCTCATCGGCGGCAAGCAGAAGTCCTATTTCCATACGCGCGTCGCGCAGGGCCACATGCGAAACGACATGAGCCCGAGCCACTGGTCCCATGTCGCCTTGCTGCAAGGTTCCGGGCCGACGGACAAGGGCGCACTTTGGGAAATCTCGCTGGAGCCTGCGGAAGGGTTCGGCTATCCGCCTTCCGACAACGCCGTGGAGGAAGCGCATCTGTCCAACTATTCCAGCAAGAACATGTACCCGAATATCGCGGTGATGCGGCTGCCGGTGAAGCTGAGCGACATGCGTAAGACGATCCTGCAATTCAAGAAGCAGCGGGTGGATCTCGATTGCGTCGAACTGCTTCTTCTCTGGCTGGGCTATGTGTGGGGCGTGGGGCGGGCCGACAATCCACTGTTCGATGGATACGGCATCCCTTCCGCAGCGTTCATCGAGGCGCTGTGTTCGGCAAACGGTTACGACCTGACGCCGGGACTGGAAAGCCGGGCAAGTTGTCCGGAGGCCATCTGGCAGGCCGCCAGATGGTGGCACGAGTTCCAGATCAACCAGCAAGGCGCCGTGCCCATCCGCGGCATGTGGCACACGGAGCATTATCTGGGAACCTGAGCCCCCGGCAGGCGGCGGAGGCGTTCTCGGGATCGCGCCGGTCTAGAGCAGGGCGGCGCGGCGCAGTTCGACGAGGTTTTTCGAGCCGGTCAGGAAGCAGGTCATGCGCAGTTCCCTGATCAGCTTTTCGAAATGCGCGATCACAGCTTCGCTGGAATCCGTTGCGCAAAGACCGGGTGCGGCGGCCTGTCCGACAATGTCTGCGCCCAGACGAATGGCCATGCCTGCCTCGATGCCGGAGCGTATGCCGCCGGATCCGATCAATTGCACCGCCGGGCAGTTGAGGCGGACATCAAGGATCGCGCGTGCGGTCGGAACGCCCCAGTCGGCGAACAGCAGGGCCGTGTCGCGCAGCGACGGGTCTTCGATGCGTCCGGCTTCGGCGGCTGCCCAGCTTGTGCCGCCCGCGCCCGCCACATCGATGACCTGAACGCCGACGTCGACCAGATCGCTGGCAATGGAACCGGAGATGCCTGCCCCGACCTCCTTCACCACCACCGGGCAAGGGAGCTTCTCCGCCAGCATGGCGATGCGGTCGAGCACGCCGCGCCAGACGCGATCGCCCTCCGGCTGGACTGCCTCCTGAAGCGGGTTGAGGTGAATGATCAGGGCATCCGCGTCGATCATTTCGACCGCCCGCCATGCTTCGGTGAACCCATATCCGGCGGCCAGTTGCGCACCGCCGATATTGGCGAGGATGGGGATATCGGGCGCGAACTCGCGCAAGGAAAGATCCAAGCCCCCCGTTCCCTGTCCCTCGAGTGCAATGCGCTGGGAACCGACGGCGAATGCAATGCCGAGCTGCTGGGCGGCAATGGCGAGGTTACTGTTCACGTCGGCGGCCTTGTCCGTGCCGCCGGTGATGGACGAGATCATGAAGGGTGCCTTCAGCTTGCGGCCCAGAAAGCCGGTGCCGAGGTCGATTTCGTCCATGTCGATTTCGGGAAGGGCGCAGTGTTCGAACCGGAGGGCCTCGAAGCCCGTCGTCGCCTTGGAGGAAACGAGTTCCGGACACAGTCCGATGGCCAGATGCGCATCTTTACGTGCCGCAATGGGGTTGATCGCCGATCCGGTCGCCATGTCGTCCCCCGTCATTTCGTGGCCTCGTTCGTTTGTCCGGCCCTGCCGTCGCTGCGGCGGTGCCGTCAGGTTCTATGTCCCAGCATGGCCTTCAGGGCGCGCTGGCGTGCATCCTCGTCGAAACAAAAGGTGCCGTGGAAGGTTTGCGTCATCGTGGTCGTGCCTGCCTTGCGAATGCCGCGCATGGCCATGCACATGTGTTCCGCCTCGATCACAACGGCCAGGGCGCGCGGGCGCAGCGTCGTCGCGATGGCGTCACCGATCTGCGCGGTCAATGCTTCCTGTGTCTGAAGGCGGTGGGCGAGGATTTCCACGCATCGCACGAGCTTGGACAGGCCGACGACGCAGTTGTCCGGCAGATAGGCGATATGGGCCCGCCCGATGACCGGCAGGATGTGGTGTTCGCAGTGGGAATGAAAATCGATATCGCGCAGAACCACGAGGTCGTTGAAGCCGGAAACTTCCTCGAAGGTGCGACCCAGCACGTCGGCAGGCTCCTTGCGATAGCCGGCAAAGAGCTCGTCATAGGCTTTGACCACACGGGCCGGGGTCGCCAGCAGTCCTTCGCGCAGCGGGTCTTCTCCGATCCAGCGGATCAGCGTGGTCACGGCGGCTTCCGCCTCAGCCCGGGTAGGGCGGGCTGGTTGCTGCTCGCTCGTGTCGAGGACTTCTTTCAAGGCCTGGACCTCTTTCAAGACCTGAACCATTTGGCGGTTCCTGTTTTCTGTTGACCGCACCGGGACTGTTCGGTTGCACGGTGGAGGGGGCAGGGTCTTGCCGGGCGTGCATCGCCGCGCGGTTTCGTTGTCACCCGGAGGCGGAAAGGGCTGGCAGGGTTTCCTGGGCGCGCGTCCAGCGGAGCTTCGTCCCGAAACCGAGCGTGTTGTTCGTGAACTTGACGGTTTCCAGCGTGATCGCCCAAAGGGGGGCGGAATGCAGGCGGGCGATGGGGTAGCGCTGGAGATAGATCTCCCTGCCGGTTTCCAGTTGCGCACCCTGCGCAAGACTGCCTCTGCCCGCGAACTGAAGCCCGCGCAATCGGACTACCGTGGATTCCTGTGATGTAATCGTGCCTGCGACCAGGTCGTTTTCGGCAAGGTCGACGGAGTGGCGGGTGGCGGGGTCGCTCATGAAGAGCAAGGTCATGGTCGCTCTGTCAAACGCATAGAAGCAATTCGCCGCCCAGGGAAGGGAACCGCGTGCCGTACACAGCGTCAGTACGCGGTTCTCTTCGATATAGGCGATGATCTTATCGGTATCAGTCATGGGAACCGACTTCCTTCAAATCACCGCTTATCAGGATCAGCTGGTCAGGCTGATGACCCAGGGCATGATCGCGCTGCCCCAGTAGTGCGAGATCGGCATCACGATAAACAGGCCGGGCAGCAGGTTGGCGACCGGGAAGGACTTGATTCCGCAGATCCGGAAGCCGGTGACGAACATGATGATGCCGCCGAGGGCCGAGAAGTCACCCACCAGTTCAGGGGTGGTCAGGGCCATGATCGACTGTCCGAGGAACAGCAGGATGAGCTGAACGATGATCTGCGGGACGGCGATGGTGGCAACCGAAAGGCCAAGGGCGGTGGCGAAGATGCCGGCGGTAAAGAGGTCGAGAAGCGACTTGGCGAACAGGATCGTCGGGTCGCCCGTGATCCCTTCACTCATTGCGCCGAAGATACCGGTGCCGGACGCGACAAACAGAACGAGAATACCCACGAATTTGTCGAGAAACTCGTCCTGGGATATCCCTTCCTTGCGGGGCACCAGCGCGTCGATGACGCCTCTGACCTTCGATGCTGCGCGTCCGATGTTCTTTTCGAGCGAGAGTATCTCGCCGATGATTGCGCCGAACAGCAGGGATGCGATGACCGCCGGAAGCGTGTTCATCTTGACGATCATCGCGATGCCCATGCCCATCGACGCGGCGCCGAAAGTCAAAGGCAACTGGGTGCGGAACTTTTCGCTCAAGCGATCACCGAGCAAGCCGCCAACGACGCCGCCGACCAGTGTGGCTGAGGAGTTTACAATTGGTCCGATCATGAGACTTCCAATGCCCGTTTTTTCTGGGGGGAGGCCCAGGGTTTCTTGTTTGCCGAGCCGGTCCAGCGGGGCAGCGACTTCACGTTGAGACCGAAGAGGTCCAGGGCTCGCGCCACGGTATGGGTGACCATGGCGTCAAGCGATTGAGGCAGCTGGTAGAAGGCGGGAACCGGCGGATAAATGATGCCGCCCATTTCGGTAACGGCAGTCATGTTGCGCAGATGGCCGAGGTGCAGCGGGGTTTCCCGTGCCATGAGAACCACACGGCGGCGCTCCTTGAGGGCGACATCGGCCGCCCTCGTCAGGAGGTTGTCGGTGGCGCCGGAGGCGACCACGGCAAGGGTTCGCATGGAGCACGGCGCAACCAGCATTCCCAAATTCTGGAATGATCCGCTTGCGATGGCAGCGCCGATATCCGCGTTGGGATACACGACATCCGCCATTTCGTGGATGTCCTCGTCGGTGAGGTCGGTTTCCTCGCGCCGCGTTCTTTCCGCGGCACCGGACAGGACCATGTGGATCTCCACGTCGAGTTCACGAAGCAACTCGAGCGCCTTGACCGCATAGGCAAAGCCGGTGGCGCCTGACACGCCGAGGATGATGCGCCGTCTCTCCATGGTTTCTGTCCCCGTTAGCCGACGAAATCAGGCAGGAAACGCTTGACGTCGACTTCCATGAACTTCGAGCGATGGAACCGGTCCTTCAGGTCGAAGGGCACGGTGCAGTCGAAGATCGTCTTGCAGGAGACGCCCGGCGCGTTGATGAACGGACTGAAGTCCGGCCGCTGCGAGGGGTCGAGCGGGTGGCAGCGCACGCCCGGGATCGTGATCGTGTCCACGTCGCCCTGGTAGCGCGTCTGCATGGCCCAGAGCACGTCGTCGGTATCGAAGATATCGACGTCCTCATCGACGAGGATCACGTGTTTCAGTTCCGAGAAGGCTGCGAAGGCAAGCAAGGCGGCCTGACGTTCACGACCCTGATCGGAGGGAATGCCCTTCTTGAACTGCATGACGGCGAGATACTTGCCGCCGCCCGACGGATGGGCATGCACGTTGAGAAGACGGCCGGGCATGGCGCGTTCGACCATTCCGAGAATGCTTGCTTCGGTCGGAATGCCGGCCATGGAAACGTGCTCGTGCGAGGGGCCGATCACGGTCTGCAGGATCGGGTTCCTGCGGTGGGTGACCGCCTTCACCTTGAACACCGGCAGGGCAGGCTGCGCGCCACCGGTATAACCGGGGAACTCCGGCATGGCCTTGCCGTTCTGCTTGTACTGGTCTTCGCGGACCCGCACGTCCGGCAGCAGCTCGCCTTCGATGACGATTTCCGCGTTGGCGATGCCCTTGGCGTTGACTGTGAGGGCGTCCACCAGTTCCACCGGCTTGCCGCGCAGCGCGCCGGCAATCGACAGCTCGTCGAAGCCGTAAGGCGTGGTGGGCGGCTCGAAGCATGCGGCGATGTTGATGGCCGGATCGATGCCGATGGAGATCGTCAGCGGCAGCGCCTGACCCATGGCTTCCGCCTTTTCGCGCATGGCGCCGATATGGCGGCCGCCCGGCACGAAGTAGATGGAAAGCTCGTCCTTGTTCTGCACGCAGATGCGGTGAATGGTGATATCGCTCTCGCCGGTCACCGGGTCGGACGCATAGAGGTGGCCCATGGTGATGTAGGGACCGGCGTCTTCTTCGGTATTGGTGGGGGCGGGCAACAGGGTGCGGATGTCGAAATCAGGATCGCTCGCCTTGTGAACGACTTCCTGGCACTGTGCTTCGCTCTGGCTGACCGTGATCGGCGCCATGGCGTGTTCGACGGCGTTCTTGAGATGGTGGCCGAGCGCTTCCGGCGCGCAGCCAAGCAGCAGGCCGACGCGCTTGCGGCTGGCCAGAAGGCCGATCACGACGCGCACGTCGTCATATCCCTTGACCTTATCGAAGATCATGGCCGGGCCTTCGCGGGTGGGGCGCATGACGGTGCCACCGGCGCCGACATAACGATACACACCGGAAAGCTCGGCCATCGGGTCGACCGGCTCGCTCGTGGAAACGAGCTGGTTTTCGTGCTGCTCCAGCAACGCCAATGCGGTGCGCAGGTCGGTCACGCTCGTTGCGTTCAGGGCTTTGGTTTTATCTAGCATTCAGACACTCATCCTCTGAATGGCGGTCCGTCGAAAGTATATATAGACGGATTGCGCGTTAAGTATGAGCATATCTATGGCGCGTCTCTTTCGCCGTAAGATATCCTAAAATTCATCTCATTGGAGGATTTATGAGATGAGCGACGAGTTATTTATATGAAGTCGCGATACAAAGAAAAAATACTATTATTGTATGGATTCATGTCTTTTAAGGTATGAGAGATAGATAAGAAATATTATAAATTTGTGTCTAGGCCGACTGAGGTGCTCGGCGGTATCGTAATGCGCCTCAGGCGGCGGGGTGGGATATTTCCTGAGGGGAGGGAGCTCCGAAAATTGGCTGGATCTCGGGAGTGGAGTTGGCTTCTTCGACCATGTAGTCGATCAGGAGTTTGGTGACGTCCGTCGGCGGGCGACCTTCCTGCCAGAACAGGGAGGGCTCGAAGAAGAGGTCGGGCTCGTTGATCGGGAAGAACCCGCCGTTGGGCGGTCTGTTGTCGATGACTTCCGTTTCAGGAAGGACTGCGATGACATTGCCCAGTTCCACGAGGGACTCGCGGATGGTCCAGACGCAGTCGCATTCCATGAAGACGTCGAGGTGCAGATTGCGCCTGCGTGCGATGTCCATGATCTTTTCGTAGCTGCCGTGACCGGATGCGCGCCGCAGGAGAAGGAGCGGGTGCTTGCTGATATCGGCCAGACTGACTTCGTCATTCCATTTCGGATTGATGAGTGCGTTGGGTATGGCCGCCACGATGCGGGAGAGTTTGAGCGGAACCCTGAGGATGCCTGCCGACTCTTCCGGTGATTGCATGATGGCGACGTCGATCGCCTTGGTGCGCAGAAGAGCTTCAAGGCTGCAGGTGCTCCCCACGACCACGCGGATCCGCGCGTCGGGGTGTTCCTTGCGCAACCGGCGCATCGGCTTGTGCAGGAATGACGCGCAGGTTGAAGAGATGCCGATATTGGCGACCAGATGATCGCCGGCGTCGGAACGAAGCTCATCCGTCAGTCCGTCGACCTCCGACAATATCGCGTGGGCTCGACGGTAAAGCCTGTGTCCTGCGTCTGTTATTTCCCATTGTCCGCCGCCGCGGCGGATCAGTTCCACATCCAGCTCTTCTTCGAGCTCTTTAAGACGCTTGCTGAGCGGCGGCTGGGCAATGTTCAGGACTTTGGCGGCCCGACTGATCTGGCCTTGTTCAACGATCGCACAAAAGTATTTGAGCCTCTTGAGATCCATAGCGTGACCTGATCGTTTTATGTCGACAACCTATGATTGGCGCGTGCGATCGTGTTCAGGATCCGCAGTTGCCCATCATAAGTCAGGCAAGGCAAAATAGGCATTGTCGGGTTCGGGTTGGAAGTACCAAAGGGAGAGTGATCTCATACCAAAACGGTCTATACGTCATTTTTCAATTTACGATTGAGTAATCTATTCTGCTCAATCCCATAGCATTTATGCCAATTAAATTAGCAACTTCCGATTGGTGCTGAATTTATTGCATCGCGAAAAGCGCGCAAATAGACATATACGCAAATGACATATGGAACGTTATATAGTTACAATAGATGCGTCAATTTGACGTTGAAATACAAGTGATGTAAAGGCCGCGTCGGTTCATTTGTTGCGTATTTTCCGCCAAAAATGAATGAAAGTGACAACTTGATTGTCTCGTAATGTGAGCCGGGTGAATATTTGTCTTGGTTTGCCTTTAAGAAGTTCGAGATAAATATGGTAGTACGAGGATCAAATTCATTTGTAATTATGAATACATGACTAAACGTAAAAGATGAAAAATCCTTATCAAATCAAGAAAATGAATGTTGACGTGGGTTCGCGTTAGGTGTCCTCATTATCGGTGGAGTCTCGGACACGTGCCGCTGCGCGAGGAATTGCTCGCGGGCAGCGTGCATGGTGTGGCGAGACGCACGGCAAGGAGGAAAAGATCGTGATCCAGAAAGAAATCGTTGAAGCTACCGCAAGGGCAATGTGCGTGGCGAGTGGCAAGGATCCCGAAGGTGAGGTCATTATGACCGCTGCGGACGTTTTCGAAGCGCCGCGCGGCGAAGACGTGATGCTTCAGCTCGGCTATGGCCCGGCCTGGCGCAGCTACACGCAGCAAGCGCGCCAATTCATCGCTGCCCAGAGCCTCGCAGCCTGAAGCGCGGGCCCGCGCGCAAGGACGCGCGGGAAAAACACCCCGGATAGGTCGGGGCCGGAGGGAGCTTGCATGCTCGCTCCGGCCTTTTTGTTGCCCCGGTCCGAAAACCGCTCATTCTTTGAATGCCTTGCACTGTGGAGCAGGCTATCCTTCGTACGAATTGTCCGTCTTTGGAATGTTCGCACCATGATCTTCCCGTTTGCCGCCTACAGAGCCCGCCTTCTGGCGGGGAACGCGATTTCCGGCGCGTCCTATCCTGAAGAATTCAAGTCTGTGCTGTCGCTGGATGCGGAAGAGAGGGCGCTCGAGATCATTTCTGCGTGGGATGGGTATAGCGAGACGCCACTGGTCCCTCTCGGTGAACTGGCTGCAGCCGCGGGAGTGGGGCAGGTCCTTTACAAGCAGGAGGCTGGCCGGTTCGGGCTCGGGTCCTTCAAGGCGCTGGGCGGTGCCTATGCGGTCTATCAGCTTCTTGCGGGTATGGTCGCGGAAAAGACCGGAAATGAGCCGACGCCGGAGGCCTTGATGGCCGGGAACTGTTCCGATCTCACCTCTGCAGTGACCGTTTGTTGCGCGACAGACGGCAATCACGGGCGTTCGGTCGCCTGGGGCGCGCGCATGTTCGGTGCGCGCTCGGTGATCTTTATCCATGAGACGGTGTCTGAGGCGCGTGCCGGGGCCATCGCGTCCTATGGCGCGCAGGTCGTGCGCGTCCGGGGCAACTATGACGACAGCGTCCGTGAGGCAGCGCGCGTTGCCGAGACAGAAGGCTGGCACGTTGTCTCCGATACCTCCTATCCGGGTTATACGGATGTTCCGCGCAATGTCATGCAGGGTTACGGCGTGATGGCGGGAGAAGCGGGACGGCAACTCGGTCGGGCAAAGCCCACCCACATCTTCATACAGGGCGGTGTTGGCGGACTGGCCGCGGCGGTCACCGCGCATTTCTGGGAGGCGCTCGGCCCGCAAGCGCCCAGGGTCATTGTGGTTGAGCCGGAAGCGGCGGCCTGCCTGCTGGAGAGTTCGAAGGCCGGCGAGCCGACCGGCGTCGGTGGCGGTCTGGAGACGATCATGGCGGGGCTTGCCTGCGGGGAGCCGTCGATCATCGCATGGCCGATCCTTCATGCGGGCGTTTCGGCTTTCATGTCCATTCCCGACGAGGCAGCTGAGGAGGCCATGCGGCTTCTGGCGTCCGGCGATGCGGGGGCGCGGCTTGTGGGCGGAGAAAGCGGTGTTGCCGGGCTTGCGGGGTTCCTCGTCGCGGCCTGCCGGGCCGACTGGCGCGCGGCGCTGGGGCTCGATGAAACCTCAATTGTTCTGTGTTTCGGAAGTGAAGGCGACACCGACGCGGCCCTTTATGCGGAAATCGTCGGCAAGACGGCTGCGGAGGTGGTGGCGTCGGCCTGATCGGGACGGGCGATCCTCCCGGTGGTGTCCGTCTGGCCTCGCGCGCAGGAAGGAGAGATCTGATGTCACGGGTAATCGTCACCGGCGCGGCCCAGCTCGGGCCCATTGCGCGTTCGGAGCCGCGCGAACGTGTCGTTACGCGCATGATTTCGCTGATGGAAAAGGCCGCCGGGCGCGGCTGCGATCTCGTGGTCTATCCGGAACTGGCGCTCACCACGTTCTTTCCGCGCTGGTACATGGAAGATCAGGCGGAGATCGACGCCTTCTTCGAACGCTCCATGCCGAACGTGGCGGTCGCCCCGCTTTTCGCCCGCGCCCGCGAATTGGGCATCGGCTTTTCCTTCGGCTACGCGGAGTTGATCGTGGAGGAGGGCGTTGCGCACCACTACAACACTGCCATCGTCGTGGATAAGGCGGGTGAGATCGTTCACCGCTATCGAAAGATCCATCTTCCCGGACACACGTCGCATGAGCCATGGAGGGCGTTCCAGCATCTCGAAAAACGCTATTTCGAGCCGGGCATGGAGCCCTTTTCGGTTGCGGAGGCTTTCGGCGGCAAGATCGGGCAGGCCATCTGCAATGACAGACGCTGGCCGGAAACCTATCGCGAACTGGCTCTGCGAGACGCCGAAATGGTGCTGATTGGCTACAACACACCGGTTCACTATCCGCTGGCGCCCGAGCACGATCATCTCCAGTGCTTCCACAATCATCTCAGCCTTCAGGCCGGGGCTTACCAGAACGGCATGTGGGTCGTCGGTGTCGCCAAGGCGGGCAAGGAAGAGGGCTGCGATCTCATCGGTCAGAGTTGCATCGTTGCTCCCACCGGCGAGATCGTCGCCATGGCCGGTACGCTCGGCGATGAACTCGTGGTGCATGACTGCGATCTGGATCGCTGCACCGAAATCCGCGCCAATATCTTTTCGTTCAGGCAGCACCGCCGCCCGGAAATCTACACGGCGCTGACCGCACCTCATGACAAGGAAGACTGAGGCCTCCGGCCTGCGTTGCGTCGGATCCGGAATTTATGAGCCGCATCAATGAGTGGTTGCGATATTGCCCGTCTTATCATTCCGGCTGGAGCACATATTATCTGCACTTATGGAGCGGCCGGTGCGTTTGCGCAGATGCGAATGCCGGGCAAGGAAATGCCATCGACAGGTATCCGTTCCGCCGACCGCCGACCGCCGACCGCGCACACGAACTCAACGATGGAACTCTCATGCGAATTCAATGCTCTTTCGCTGGCCATGTCTTCACCGCGACGTTGGATGACACTCCGACGGCGCGCGACCTCATGAGCATGCTGCCGCTCGATCTGGAGATCGAGGACTATTCCAACAACGAAAAGATCGCTTATCCGCCGCGCAAGCTGACGAAGGAGGGCGCCACTCCCATTCGTAACGAGAAGGCGGGCGATCTCTGTTATTATGCGCCTTGGGGGGACATAGTCTTTTTCTATGCAGGCTACAGCCATGCATCCGGCCTCATTCGTATCGGGAAGCTCGATGGTCCCGTGGACCCGCTTCTGACACGCGGCAAGCATCCGCTGCGGATCGAAGCCATCGACTGAACCGGCAAGAAGCGGGGCCTCGTCCATCGTCGGCGAAGTGTCACGGGGCAGGGGCTGCGACCCGCCCATTGCCGCTCAAGGCGTGTTTCAGGTGCGATCGTGGGGATCTGAAGGGGCGTCGGGCCTGTGCCCGACGCCCCTTTTTGTCTGGTCGCGGCGATTTGCGCGGGCAAGTCCGGCAATTTTCGGCTTTGGCTTAAGCTTTGCAAAATGGGATTCGTCTATCTTCCGCGATGGCTCCGCTGATTGTGCCGGGGTCGGGCGCATACGGGGCCGCCGGGGAGAAACAGAATGAGTGACGGGGAATTCGGCAAACCGGTTATCCTTGCCGTTGGCGATGTATTGATGGCCGATGACAGGGAAAAGCTCCTGCGCGATGCGGGGCTTGCCGTGGACCACGTGGCAGATGGGGCTTCCGCACTGGCTTTTGCGCAAAAGCAGGCTCCGCAGGTCTGGTTGGTGGGTGAGAAACTGCCCGATATGGACGGGGTGGCGTTGCTGCGCGCGCTCAGGGAACGGAACCTTCCGCATACGGCCCTGATTGCCCTGAAGAACGAGGGAGAGGCGACCGCGAGCCGGGTGCGCGGCGCCTATGATTTTCTTATCGAGCCGGTCAGCGGGTTGAAGCTTGTCACGGCGCTGCGCAATGCGCGCGAACGGGCGATGCTGCATGCGGCGGTGGAAGATCTCAGCCCCGACATGGGGCCTGCCGGCTATTTCGGGTTTATCGGGCGCTCCGTCGCGATGCGCTCGGTCTACCGGATGATGGAGAGCGTGGCGGGCTCGCGCGCGACCGTCTTCATTACCGGGGAGCGCGGGACGGGAAAGGTGGTGTGCGCCAATGCGATCCATAAGGCCGGTCCGCGTAGCGATGCGCCTTTCGTTTGCGTCGATTGCACAAGCGTCCCCGAGGACAAGCTGGATGCGGCGATTTTCGGGTATTTGCCTGAACTCGATATCGAAACGGAGTTCGGTGCGGGCGGCGCGATCGCAAGGGCGAATGGCGGCACGCTGTTCATTCGCGAGATCTGCGCGCTCGATCCGCAGCTTCAGGAGAAGATCCTGCGGTTCCTTCAGACCGGTCGTCACGTTCCTTTCGGCACGGTGAACGAGGCACGGTTTCTGGATGACGACGTCGATGTGCGCGTCATCTGCGACACCGACCGGGATCCGATGCAGGAGGTGATGTCGGGTCGTTTCCGGCAGGACCTCTTCTATCGGCTTCATGTGCTTCCGATTCACCTGCCTGCGTTGCGCGAGCGGGAGGGGGATGCGGTGGAGATCGCGGCGCGGACCTTGCGCGAGGAGGCTGCGGAGGCGGGAAAACACTTTCGCAATCTCACGCCGGAAGCGCGCGCAGCTATCGCCGCTTACGACTGGCCTGGCAATGTGCGTGAACTACACTCGGTGATCCATGAGGCCGTGGCGACACATGACGGCGAATTCCTGGGCGTGGACATGCTGCCGGCCTTCATCAATAACGCTGTTCAGAGCAAAGAACCGGAGAGCCCGCCGGATGCGGCGAATGCAAAGGTCGCTGAAACTGCGCAAGGACAGGAAGCGCAGTCTGCCGAGGAGGGAGGGCGCGAGGAGGATGAAGCCGGGGCGCTGACCGTCGATATCGGCATCACACTTGCGGACATGGAGCGGAATTTCATCGAGGCGACCATCGATGCTTGCGACGGGTCGCTGCCGCGGGCGGCGAAGATACTGGGCGTCAGCCCGTCGACGCTCTATCGAAAGCGCGACACGTGGATGTCGGGGCGATAAGTCGCTCCTTCGGAATGTTGTTTTCATTGGTTTGAAATGATCGGGAGTACCACTTCGACGGGTGTTTCGGCTTGCTTTCTTGGCTCCGCGCGTCTTCACTAAATCTCGAAAAAAAACGGGAGCCGCTTTCCTGGCGATGCGAGTCGTAAGGCGCCGAGCGCCTCCTGATCCCGTTTCTGGAGGGAATAGTTATGCATGGCGAGCGCAAGCGGTGGATTCAGACGCTTGGGGCCGGAGCAATAACGGGCATTGCCGCGCTCGGTTTATCCCTCCTCTTGAGCGCCGGAGTAACGGCTGCGGAACGCCGCATCGTGACCGTGCCCGATGCGGACTATTTCGGGGCGGATTACCGAACGGCCAAGGACGTGGATCTGGAAGCCTGCAAGGCCGTTTGCCTGGGCGATCCGCAATGCAAGGCCTTCACTTATAATGAATCCGCGCGCTGGTGCTTCCTGAAGAGCGATTTCGGCGACCTGCGCAGTTTTGCAGGCGCAATTGCCGGGCGTGTGGTGGAAGTGCAGTCCAAGCCCTCGCCGAAGGAAACGGCGCTGCGTCGCGCCGAACTCGAATATCTGCCGTCTTCGCTTCGACAGGAAGCCGACCGCTTTTCGGCCAGTCTCGCCACACGCTACGATCCGGCTTCGATGGGCTTGCAGGCGTTGATCGATCGCGGCGAGGCGGCCGTGAGCGTTCGAAACCTCGTAGAGGCGGTCTCTTATTTCGGGCGTGCGCTCGTTCTGGAGAAGGAACGTTCCGGCCTGTGGTTGATCATGGCCAAGGCGGCCAATGGTGCAGAGCCGAAGGACTGGCCCACGACAAGGCGCATGCAGGAGACGGCTACGGCCTCCTCGATCAATGCCTATATCCGTGCCACCGATGACGATCAGCGCATCCGCGCGCTTGAGGCCATGGCGATTTCGCTGAAGGCGCGCCAGCTCTGGAAACCGGCCATTCGCAGCTATCGCGCCGCCCTCGCCATTCGCGAGGATTCGCGGCTTCGCGCGGATTACGAGGCTCTGGTGGCCGAACACGGCTTCCGTATCACCGAGCACAAGGTGGATTCCGATGCGGCTTCGCCGCGCATCTGCCTCGTCTTCTCCGACAAGCTCAGGACCAGCCGTCCGAACCTCGCCGATTTCGTGACCGTCACCGGCGAGCCGGGCACCTCCGTGGTTGCGGAGGAAAGCCAGATCTGCGTCGATGGTGTGCGCCACGGTGCGCGTTATGAAGTGGCGGTGCGTCCGGGCGTTCCTGCGGCCGACGGCGAGACGCTGGAAAAGGGCTCCGATCTCACCGTCTATGTGCGCGACCGTTCCCCCACGGTGCGTTTCATGGGCCGCGCCTATGTGCTGCCGCGCGGCAAGGATCCGACCATACCGGTCGTGACCGTCAATACCGATACGCTGGATGCCGAGATTTACCGGGTCAGCGACCGTTCGCTTGCCGAACTCGTGCGCAAGGGCAATTTCCTCGATCAGCTCAGCTCTTGGCGGGCGAACGAGATGGAAGAAGAGGTCGGGTCTAAGATCTGGGAAGGCACGGTGGAGGTTGGCAACAAGCTCAACCAGGACATGACCACGGCCATTCCGCTCGATGAAATCGACCTCGATCTCAAGCCCGGCGCCTATGCGCTGGTGGCGAAGGTTCCCGGAGACAAGGACAACCAGTGGGGGCCCTTCGCAACCCAGTGGTTCATCGTTTCCGATCTCGGATTGACCTCCTATTCGGGGCGCGACGGGTTGCATGTCTTCGTGCGCTCGCTTTCCGATGCACGCGCGGTGGCTGATGTGGCCGTCACGCTCGTTGCGGCAAACAATGAGGTGCTGGGCAAGGCGGTGACGAATGCGGCCGGTCAGGCGACCTTCGATCCGGGCCTTTCGCGCGGAACCGGCGGCAATCGTCCGGCGGTGCTGAATGCGGAGGTTTCAGGCGGCGACTATGCCTTCCTCGATCTCACGAAAGCGCCGTTCGATCTGACCGACAGGGGCGTTGCCGGACGGCCGGCGCCCGGACCTATCGATATCTACGCCTATACCGAACGCGGGGTTTACCGGCCCGGCGCAACGGTTCACGCCGTGGCTCTGGCCCGCGACGAGAAGGCAAACGCCCAGCCGCATCTGCCCGTCACCTTCATCTTCGCCCGTCCCGATGGCGTGGAGCAGGCGCGGATCGTCTCTCCCGATGGCGGGCTCGGCGGGCATGCGGTCGACATGCGTCTGCCGGAAAGCGCCATGCACGGCACATGGACGATTGCCGTTCATGCCGATTCAAAGGGCAAGGCGCTTTCGACCGTCAGTTTCCTCGTGGAGGATTTCGAGCCGGAACGGGTGGCGTTCGAACTCGACAGTCCGATGGATCAGTTCGCGCCGGACGAGGCCGCCAAGGTGACGGTTCAGGCCGACTACCTCTATGGCGCACCGGCCGGCGACATGAAGCTTGAAGGCGAGGTGAGGCTTCTTCCGACGCGCAAGTGGGCGGCGTTCAAGGGGTATCTCTTCGGTCTGGAGGATGAGCAGGCCTATCCGACCACCGATTCCCTGCCTTCGGGGCTGAAGACGGATGCAGACGGCAAGCTCGCCTTTTCGGTCTCCTTCCCGGACAGCCCTGTCGAGACGCAGCTTTTCGAAGCGGAAATCGTGGCGCGGCTCGTCGATGCTGGCGGGCGCTACGTGGAGCGCAGCCTGAAGCGCGATGTCATGCCCGACGGTCCGCGGCTCGGACTTCGTCCGCTCTTCGATGGCTCCGTCGGTGAGGGCGGTCCGGCGGAATTCAATCTCATCCTCGTCGACGAGACCGGCAAACGGATCTCAGGCGACGGCATAAGCTGGGAGCTTTCCCGCATCGAGACGAACTACCAGTGGTTCAGGGCCAACGGCTCCTGGCAGTTCGATGCGGTCAAATCCACCCGCCGGGTTGCCAATGGCACGGTGGATGTGGGCGAGGGCGATCCTGCGCGGTTGTCGCTGCCCGTCGATTGGGGGCGCTACCGGCTGGAGGTGACCGGCGGACCGGACGCAAGCGTTACGAGCGTTGAGTTCACTGCAGGCTGGTATTCCGCCAAGGCGAGCGCGGAAACGCCCGACATTCTGGAAGTGGGCCTCGACAAGGAACGCTATGCGCCGGGCGAGGTCGCCAAGCTCAGGCTCGAGCCGCGGTTCTCCGGGACGGCGCTTGTCGCCGTCATGGCCGACGGGTTGATCAGCACCAAGGTGGTGGAAGTCGAAGGTCAGAAGCAGACAAGCGTCGAACTTCCCGTCACCGATGAGTGGGGGGCGGGCGCCTATGTGACCGCAACGCTTTACCGGCCGATGGATCTGGAAGCCAAGCGCATGCCGTCTCGCGCCGTCGGTCTGACATGGCTCGACGTCGATCCGGGCGACCGGAAGATCGAAATCGCGATGGATACGCCGCAGACCATGCGGCCCAACGGAACGCTCACCGTGCCCATCAGCCTCCCCAACGTGAAACGCGGCAGCGAGGCCTATGTGACGGTGGCCGCCGTCGATGTCGGCATTCTCAACCTCACGCGCTACGAGCCGCCGGCCCCGGACGACTGGTATTTCGGCCAGCGCGAGCTGGGCATGGAGTTGCGCGATCTTTACGGCCAGTTGATCGACCGGATGGCCGGAACCCGAGGAGCGGTGCGCTCCGGCGGCGACGCGATGGGCCTTCGTGCCGAAGGTCCTCCGCCGACGCAGAAGCCGCTGGCTCTGTTCTCCGGCATCGTGAAGATCGACGAGGACGCCGAAGCCGTCGTCACGTTCGATATTCCCGATTTCACCGGCACCGTGAAGATCATGGCCGTTGCGTGGACCGCCTCCGGCGTTGGCCACGCGGATGCGGAAGTGATCGTGCGCGATCCGGTGGTGGCCAATGTGAGCCTGCCGCATTTCCTCAGCCCCGGCGATCGCTCGCGGATGCTGGTGGAGATGGACAATGTGGAAGGCCCGGCGGGCACCTATTCGCTCTCCTTCACCGAGACGCCCGAGATTGCGATTGCGGCGGACGATTCCGACCTGAGCGTCGAACTGGCCGAAAAGCAGCGTATCGCCATTCGTGTTCCCATCGAGGCGCGCATGGTGGGCGATGCGGAACTGTCGCTGGTCGTCAACGGGCCGGACGGGCCGGTGGCCTCCAAGACGCTGGCGCTGGGTGTTCGCGATCTCTCGCCCGACATCACGCGCCGTTCGCTGGTTTCGCTGGTGCCGGGACAGTCGATCTATCTCGGCTCCAACATGCTGGACGGCCTGAGGCCGGATGCTTCGCAGGTGAGCTTCAGCGCAGGCGCGCTTGCCGGGCTCGACGTGGCGGGGATTCTGTCCTCGCTCAATCGCTATCCCTATGGCTGCACCGAGCAGCTCACGAGCACTGCGCTGCCGCTTCTTTATCTTAACCGGGTGGCGCTTGCCTCCGGCATGGCGGATGACAAGGCGCTTGAAGGCCGTGTTCGCAAGGCGCTGGCGGCCATTCTTACCAACCAGTCGTCGGCGGGTGACTTCGGTATCTGGTCGCCGCACGGGGCGGGCAAGAACCTGTGGCTCGATTCCTATGTGACCGATTTCCTGACGCGGGCGCGCGAAGCCGATTACGACGTGCCCGAGCTTGCCTACACGGAGGCGATGGACAATCTCGCCAATTCTCTCGCCTATGCTTCCGACTTTGAAAAAGGCGGCGAGGATCTGGCCTATGCGCTTTATGTGCTGACCCGCGCGGGCCGGGCCTCCATCGGCGACATTCGCTACTATATCGACACCCGCCTTGAGCGCTTCGGCACGCCCCTGGCCAAGGCGCAATTGGGGGCGGCTGCCGCCCTTTACGGCGAGCAGGCGCGGGCAAAGCGCGCTTTTTCTGCCGCGCTGGATGCGCTGGAAGAGGAAAAGGCGAATGCCTGGTCCTACCGTGCCGACTACGGTTCGCCGGTGCGCGATGCGGCGGGGATTCTGGCACTGGCGGCGGAAGCCGGGAATGTCGGCGTGGATCTGGGAGTGCTTACCCGCGCTCTCGCCAAGGACGTCTCGGTGCGTGCGCGCCTTTCCACGCAGGACAAGGCCTGGATGCTGATGGCCGCCGATGCCCTGCTGAAGAAGGACAAGACCTACAAGCTGAGCCTCGATGGCGGGGAACTGGGCAGTCCGGCAAGCCGCATCGTCGAGGGCGGTCTTTTGATGAATGCGGCGTTGCAGCTTTCCAACGGCGGGAAGGAGGCGGTCGATGTGGCAACCACCGTCACCGGTCCGTCGCTCAATCCGCTGATGGCGGCCGGAAACGGCTTCACCGTCACGCGCGAGACCTATGATCTCGACGGCAAGCCGGTGGATGCGGCCGCGTTGGTGCAGAATCAGCGGGTGGTCGTGGTGCTGCGGGTGAGCGCGCTCGATGATGTTGCGGGGCGTCTGATGCTGGTCGACCCGCTGCCTGCGGGTCTGGAGATCGACAATCCCCGTCTCGTGCGCAGCGGCGATCTGGGCGGGCTGGACTGGCTGGCGCTTGATGACGACATCACCCACTCCGAGTTTCGGGCAGATCGCTTCGTAGTGACCTTCGACCGCAAGAGCGACGATCCGCGCAACACCACCTTCGCCTATATGGCGCGGGCGGTGACGCCCGGCAGCTATGCCCGGCCCTCGGCGCAGGTCGAGGACATGTACAGGCCCGAACGCTTTGCGCGCACCGATGCGGAGCGCGTGGAGGTCATCGGACCGAACCGCTAGGCCGCCGCAATGACCGGTGATGACCGGGGAGGGGGCAAAACGACCGGTGTGATGCGGGCCATCCGGCGGAAGTCGGCCCGTGTTGCGCTCGTTTGCGCGGGCGCTTTCGGGGCTGCCGGTGTGGCGTTCCTACTCTTCTATTATATAGGGCCCCGTCTGATCGACGATCCGGTGCCCGATCCGGCGGCCATAGAGCGTTCGGTCGAGGTGCTGGATCGCGATGACCGGCTACTGCGTGCCTATGCGGCGAAAGACGGGCGCTGGCGGCTGTCCGTTTCCGCTAAGGATGTCGATCCGAAGTTCCTCTCCATGCTGATCGCCTACGAGGACCGGCGCTTCTTCGAGCATGACGGCGTCGATCTGCGGGCGCTCGCTCGGGCGTTCTGGCAGGCGGCGACCTCGGGGAGAATCATTTCCGGCGGCTCGACCCTGACGATGCAGGTGGCACGGCTCATCGAGTGCGGCGGCCAGCGCTCGCTTGTGGGCAAGATTCACCAGATCCTGTGCGCATGGAAGATCGAGCGGCAGCTCTCCAAGGAACAGATTCTCGCGCTCTATCTTCTCAAGGCTCCCTATGGCGGCAATATAGAAGGAGTGCGGGCCGCAACGCTTGCCTATTTCGGCAAGGAACCGAAGCGCCTGACCCCGGCTCAGGCCGCATTGCTGGTGGCCTTGCCGCAATCGCCCGAACATCGCAGGCCCGACAGGCACAGCACGCGGGCGCAAAAAGCGCGCGGTCGGGTGCTGGCGCGCATGGTCTCGGCCGGTGTGATGGGCGAAGGCGAAGCGCAGGCGGTCGCGCGCGAACGGGTGCCGGATCGCCGAAGGGCCTTTCCGATGCTGGCGGCCCATGCCGCTGACCGTGCCGTTGCAGCCGACCGGGCATCTTTGCGCCATCGCCTGACCATCGACGCCGGGTTGCAGGCGCGGCTTGAGGATCTGGTCCGGATGCGGGCGGTGCGGCTGGGAGAGAATCGCTCCGTGGCGATTGTCGTCGCCGATCACGCGAGCGGAGAGATTCTCGCCTCGGTCGGGTCTCCCGGCTATCTCGACGAGAACCGCCACGGCGCCATCGACATGACCCGGGCCGTTCGCTCGCCCGGCTCCACGCTGAAGCCTCTTATATATGGGCTCGGGTTCGAGGAGGGGCTTGCGGCTCCCCAGAGCCTGATCGAAGACCGCCCGACGACGATATCGGGGTACTCGCCGAAGAATTTCGATCACGATTTCCGCGGAACGGTCACTGTGCGCGACGCCTTGGCGCTGTCGCTCAACGTTCCGGCCGTGGCGATGCTGGATGCGGTGGGGCCTGCGCGGCTGATGGAGAGGATGCGGGCTGCGGGCATGGATCCGCAATTGCCGGAAAGCGAAATGCCCGGACTGGCCATCGGGCTCGGCGGTGTGGGCGTCACCTTGCACGATCTCGCCGGGCTCTATTGCGCGATCGCTCGTGGAGGTGAGGCCGTCCGGCTTCACGAATCAAGGGACCGTCGAATCGCAGGCAACGCGGGCACCGTGAATACCGGGCAGGAGGGAGAGCATGTGCTCAGCCCGCTCGCCTCCTGGTATGTGGGCGATATCCTGGCCGGTGCTCCCCCGCCACTTTCGGCGATCGGGGGGCGCATCGCCTTCAAAACCGGCACTTCCTATGGATACCGGGATGCCTGGGCCGTCGGATATGACGGGTCAACCGTGATTGCGGTGTGGACGGGCCGGGCGGACGGGGCGGCGATTGCCGGGGCAACCGGATATCTGGCCGCGGCGCCGATTCTGTTCGACGCCTTTGCGCGGCTTGGTCGTCCGCTGGCGCCGTTGCCGCGCGCGCCGGAGGCCGCGCTGCGCGCGCCTGCCTCCGATTTGCCGATTCCCTTGCGCACCGTCCGTGTGCCGCAGGGCCGTTCCGAGGGACGGGGAATCGCCATTTCCTTCCCGCCGGAGGGCGCGCTTCTGGATCTGGGAACCGTCGGGGCCGAACGGCTTGGCGGCGTCGTGCTGAGAGCCCGGCGCGGAAAGCCGCCGTTTTACTGGTATTCGAACGGCTCTTTGATCGGGATCGTGACAAACCGAAGAAGCATTGTCTGGAACCCGGACGGTGTCGGCTTCTCAACGTTGTCGGTCGTTGACTCGACTGGCAACTCGGCGCGAATCCGCGTTGAAGTGCGCTGAAAATCTCCCAAGTATCGTAACATTTAACATGCGACATAATTGTCGTGCTCGCGATATGTGACAGGCCATTTTACTTACGTAGCGTCAATAAAAATCTGCATTTTCTACTTTAGAATCGTTATGAAAGCTTACGTCTGTTAATGACTTCGTGTTTTTCCTGCAACACCGTGACCTGAAAGCGGCGTTGTTACATGCTTGAAGCGGTGTTGTTAGTTGAATGGCGGAGCAATCGGGATAATGTTGCCTGGCGAACGGCGGGAACGTCGTACCTCTGCAGCTTCGGCTCTCAACAAACCGGCAAAAGCCGCGCGAGATAACCGGAGACGCAATTCGCGGGGAAAACGGAAGCGGTCACAAATTGGGTAAGGGCCCAAGACCTCTTCCATGTGATTTTGATTTGGAGGTCAGGAAATGACTATCAAGACCCTCATCCTCGGCGCCGCTGCGGGCACGCTCGCTGTTGCCGGCGCTCAGGCTGCGGACCTTCCGGTTGCTCCGGAACCGGTCGACTACGTCCGCGTCTGTGACGCATACGGCTCGGGCTTCTTCTACATCCCGGGCACCGAAACCTGCCTGCGCATTAAGGGCGGCATGCGTGTTGAATTCCGCTTCCGCGACTTTGCCGACGACGGCAACGCGAACTGGGGCAACCGTGACGGCAACGCCACCACGACCCGTGCACGTGCCTATGTCCGTTTCGACAGCCGCACCAACACCGAATACGGCCTGCTGCGCACCTATGTGGACCTGTGGTTCACCGGTGATTCCGGCAATGGCACGACCCCGGCTGTGTCGCTGTGGAACGGCTTCATCCAGTTCGGCGGCTTCACCTTCGGTCGCGCCGAATCGTTCTTCGACTTCTACACGGGCGATGCCTGGGGCTCCCTCCTGCAGCAGGGCTTCTCGGATCACCGCACCAACCTGTTCGCTTACACCTACGGCTTCGGCAACGGCGTTTCCGCCACGCTGTCCGTGGAAGACGCGACCTTCGTGCGTAACGGCACCCAGTATGGCGGCCACAAGGCTCCGGATCTGGTCGCCAACGTGCGCGTCGATCAGGGTTGGGGCTCTGCTCAGTTGATGGGCGCTCTGCACCAGGTCTACGGCAAGGGTTCCACGGTTGGTGCTCCGATCGCTGACTCCGCTACCGGCTGGGCCATTGGCGCGGGCGTGACCTTCAACGCCCCGATGCTCGCCGCTGGCGACAGCATCTCCTTCCAGGGCGCTTACACGAACGGTGCGACCCGTTACGTGCATGAAGACGCTGCTCTTGCGGACTTCGTTGGTCTCACCACCACGAGCCTCGAGACGACCACTGGCTGGGGTATTGGCGGTGGCTTCACCCACCACTGGACCCCGATGCTGTCGTCCGCTCTGACGGCTACCTACAGCTCGTTCGAGAACGATCGTGGCGCTCTGGCCGACGTCGAAGCCGATCAGTGGGGCATTCAGGGCAACCTGATCTGGTCCCCGGTCAAGGGCTTCTTCATGGGTGTTGAACTCGAGTACGAGAATCGGGAAGTCACCACCGGTGGCGTGTCTGTTGAAGACGACGATCTGGTCGGCATCTTCCGCGTCCAGCGCACGTTCTAATCTGATCCAATCGGATCGGACTGAGAGGCCCGGCGGAGAAATCCGCCGGGCCTTTTTTGTATTCGCTGGGCTTGATCATGAAAATGGAATAATTAAAAACGCTCTTGGCGGAGCGATGGTGTGATTAGAGTGGGTGAGGTGGCGAAAGAGAGCAATTGGTATGGCGTCGAAGAGTCCTGGAATATATGTGGTGTACTAAATTCCGGGTTGGCAAGACGCAGGGTGAGCGGATTTCAAATTCCGATATATGAGTAATATACTTAGTTCGCGCTCCTATTTCGTAAGTAATACCTTCGTGCTGCATGGTCGTGTCATAAATGCAACGCGTGTGACGAATGATACATCTCAAAGCGGACGTAGCGGAGTAATGCGTTGCGTCAGAAACTACGGTGAGTATCTTGAGCCTGCGAGGAGGGGATCTCGCAACTGAAGACCCACCTGCTTTGATATGGAAGCTACACTATGAAAAATTATGTTCTCGCAGCAGCAGCTGCTGGCGCGTTCGCCGTCTCCGGCGCACACGCCGCCGATCTTCCGGTCGCTCCGGAGCCGGTCGACTACGTTCGCGTTTGTGACGCCTACGGCTCTGGCTTCTTCTACATCCCGGGCACCGAGACCTGCCTGCGCGTTGGCGGCGGCATGCGTGTCGAATTCCGCTTCCGCGACTTTGCCGACGACGGCAACGCGAACTGGGGCAACCGTGACGGCAACGCCACCACGACCCGTGCGCGTGCCTATGTCCGCTTCGACAGCCGCACCAACACCGAGTATGGCCTTCTGCGCACCTATGTGGACCTGTGGTTCACCGGTGATTCCGGCGCCGGCACGACCCCGGGTGTGACGCTGTGGAACGGCTTCATCCAGTTCGGCGGCTTCACCTTCGGTCGCGCCGAATCGTTCTTCGACTTCTACACCGGCGACAACTGGGGCTCCCTCATCCAGCAGGGCTTCTCCGATCACCGCACCAACCTGTTCGCTTACACCTACGGCTTCGGCAACGGCGTTTCCGCCACGCTGTCCGTGGAAGACGCGACCTTCGTGCGTAACGGCACCCAGTATGGCGGCCACAAGGCTCCGGATCTGGTCGCCAACGTGCGCGTCGATCAGGGTTGGGGTTCTGCTCAGATCATGGGTGCCCTGCACCAGGTCTACGGCAAGGGTTCCACGGTCGGTGCTCCGATCGCTGACTCCGCTCTCGGCTGGGCCATCGGCGCGGGTGTGACCTTCAACGCTCCGATGCTTGCTCCTGGCGATACCATCTCCTTCCAGGGTGCTTACACGAACGGTGCGACCCGTTACGTGCATGAGTCTGCGATTCTTGCTGATTTCGCTGGTTTGTCGGTGACGAACCTCGAGACGACCACTGGCTGGGGCATTGGTGGTGGCTTCACCCACCACTGGACCCCGATGCTGTCGTCCGCTCTGACGGCCACCTACGCTTCGTTCGAGAACGATCGTGGCGCTCTGGCCGACGTCGAAGCCGATCAGTTCGGCATCCAGGGCAACCTCATCTGGTCGCCGGTCTCCGGCTTCTTCATGGGTGTTGAACTCGAATATCAGACGACCGACATCAAGACCGGCGGCGTCAGCGTCGACGACGACGATCTGGTCGGTATCTTCCGCGTTCAGCGCACGTTCTAATCTGATCCAATCGGATCGGACTGAGAGGCCCGGCGGAGAAATCCGCCGGGCCTTTTTTGTTCGCAGGTGCGACTGAAGGGAAGGCCGCTGTGCTGGATGCCGGGCTTGGCCCCCGGCTTGGCCGTCGGGATGCGTTCTTGCGATTGCTCTGCCGGATCGCGTCGTTTTGCCGGGAAGCTGCAAGGGACGCATGCAGGGGGGGGGCGGAAGAAGGTGGCGGGGCCTGTCGATGAAGATGGATGCGCTTGCGGTCTCACCCTCGCATCGTTCTGACAGGCAAGCCGGGCTTTGTCTCTTGAAGGGCGCGAGCAGGAGGGAAGTGCCGACTGAGGGGATGAGCAGGCGGAGCGTGATTCGAGTAGTGTCGTTCTCTATGAAAACGTTGCCTTCAAATTGCCTAAATGTGACAGAAACATTGAGTAACAAACGGAAATGAACTGTGCGGTACTTGAGTAATATTACGTAACGGGACGTGTGGCTGCCGGGCAACTATAGGGCGGGAAGTAGGGACGACTTGTATTCTCTTGCCGGGTTGTCATTGCGTCAGCCCGGGTTCTCTATAATTTCCCTCCTATGAGGCAGCAGGGGCTGTATGGCTCTTACTTCTTGCTAGTTATGGAAATCAAAAATGACGAAAAGACTTGTTTTTGCGGCGGCAGCTGCTGGCATGTTCGCTGTGAGCGGTGCACAGGCGGCCGACCTCCCGGTCGCTCCCGAGCCGGTTGATTATGTTCGCGTCTGTGACGCATACGGTTCCGGTTTCTTCTATATTCCGGGCACCGAAACCTGCCTGCGCATTGGCGGCGGCATGCGCGTTGAGTTCCGTTTCCGCGATTTCGCCGATGACGGCAACTCGAACTGGGGCAGCCGTGACGGCAATGCCACCACGACCCGTGCGCGTGCCTACACCCGTTTCGACAGCCGCACGGCCACCGAATACGGCCTGCTGCGTACCTATGTCGACCTGTGGTTCACCGGTGACTCCGGCGGCTCCACGAACGCGACCGTGACACTGGAGAACGCGTTCATCCAGTTCGGCGGCTTCACCTTCGGTCGCGTCGCGCACGGCTTCTTCGATTTCTACACCGGCGATGCCTGGGGCTCCATGCTCGACCAGGGCTTCTCCGATCACGAGACGACGGTCTTTGCCTACACCTACGGCTTCGGCAATGGCCTGTCCGCGTCGCTTTCCGTTGAAGACGCGACTTTCTCGCGCGGCACGCTTGCCAATGGCACGTTCACTGGCGGCAACCTGACTGACGTCTACGGCGGTCACAAGATGCCGGATCTGGTCGCCAACGTGCGCATCGATCAGGGCTGGGGCGCTGCTCAGGTCATGGGTGCGGTTCATCAGGTCTATGGCGACAGCACCGTTCAGGACTCGGCGGTCGGCTGGGCCCTCGGTGCTGGCGTGACCTTCAACCTGCCGATGATTGCCCCCAAGGACAGCGTGTCCTTCCAGGCAGCCTATGCGCAGGGCGCGTCCGCCTACGTGTCGTCTAACCTTGATGTCGATGGTGTGGTCAAGGGTAGCGGCTCGGTCGACACCGCGACCGCATGGGGCGTCGGTGGCGGCTTCAAGCACCACTGGACCAACCAGTTGTCTTCCGGCTTTTCCGCCAGCTACGCTTCGCTTGACGGTTTCGGCCAGATGTACGATCTCGATCAGTGGGCCGTTCAGGGTAACCTGGCATGGCAGCCGGTTTCCGGCTTCCTGATGGGTGTCGAACTCGAGTATCTCTCCGAGTCCTATGACAACCCGTCGGCAAACCTTCAGAGCGACGACGATCTCGTCGGTATGTTCCGCGTTCAGCGCACGTTCTGATCCCGGCGACATAATCTGAATTCTGAAATCCCGGCAGGCATCCGCCTGTCGGGATTTTTTGCGTCTCAGGGGGAGGGAGAAGCGTGACGATGCGTCACGTGTGATGCCTGAGCAACAACTATAGCGCGAGTTGGCGGTGCGACCTCGTTGACGCTTGCGGTGCACACTTGAGATGTGACCGTATGGGGTATTCCAAGGTGAAAATACCCAATAATATGAGGTTGTTATCTATGAGATTCTCCACGCTTGCCGCTCTGGCCTCCGCTGCGGCTCTTCTCTCCACCGCCTCCTACGCTGCCGATCTTCCGGTTGCTCCGGAGCCGGTCGACTACGTCCGCGTCTGTGACGCATACGGCTCGGGCTTCTTCTACATTCCGGGCACGGAGACCTGCCTGCGCGTTGGTGGCGGCATGCGTGTCGAATTCCGCTTCCGCAACTTCGCGGATGATGGCAATACGGCATGGGGCAACCGTGACGGCAACGCCACGACGACCCGTGCACGTGCTTATGCCCGCTTCGACAGCCGCACCAACACCGAATACGGCCTGCTGCGCACCTATGTGGACTTGTGGTTCACTGGTGATTCCGGCGGTACCACGACCCCGCGCGTCCAGCTGTGGAACGGCTTCATCCAGTTCGGCGGCTTCACCTTCGGCCGTGCCGAATCGTTCTTCGACTTCTACACCGGCGATAACTGGGGCTCGATCATCCAGCAGGGCTTCTCCGATCACCGCACGAACCTGTTCGCTTACACCTACGGCTTCGGTAACGGCGTTTCCGCCACGCTGTCCGTGGAGGACGGGACCTTTACTCGTAACGGCATCGCCCCGCTTATTTCCGGGACTACCGGCTACACGAATGCCTATGGCGGCCACAAGATGCCGGATCTGGTTGCCAACCTGCGCGTCGATCAGGGCTGGGGTTCGGCTCAGCTGATGGGTGCTGTGCATCAGGTCTGGGGCGGCAACGCTCTTCAGGATTCGGCTGTTGGCTGGGCCATTGGCGCGGGTGTAACCTTCAACGCTCCGATGGTTGCTCCGGGCGATACGTTTTCCTTCCAGGCGTCTTATGCGGATGGTGCCCTGCGGTATGTGCATGAATCCTCTACGATCGTGGAGGCTGTGGAGACTGTGGCTCGCACGAAGCTCGAGACGACAACGGGCTGGGGTGTTGGTGCCGGGTTTACCCATCACTGGACCCCGACGCTGTCGTCTGCTTTGACCGGCTATTACACGGCGTTTTCAAACGATGTCGGAGCTATGGCCGACGCGAAGGTCGATCAGTGGGGTACTCAGGGCAACCTGATCTGGTCACCGGTCAGGGGCTTCCTTATGGGCGTCGAACTCGAATACGAGTCCAGCGATTGGAACGCAGGATCCGGTGTTGCCGACCGCGATACTCTGGTCGGTGTCTTCCGCGTCCAGCGCACGTTCTGATTCACACGCCTCTCTTGTGGGTGAGAAGGCCCGGCAGGTTTACGCCTGTCGGGCCTTTGCGTTTCTCTGGAGGAAGACCTGGCCGTACGAAGAAAAACGTGGTCATGCCGCATCTGGTGTGATGCACCTGCAACAGATCGGCTGCGAACGCGTCTTCCTTGGGTGTGGGGGCTTGTGGTTCCTGTAAGGGGAGGTAATCTCAGAAGGATTCAAATCAGGACTTTGCTCAGCGGTTGAGGGCCTTTCCTATGAAGTACTCTGCATTTGCCGTTCTGGCTTCAGTTGCGGCTTTTGCGCCTGCTACTTCGAACGCAGCGGACCTGCCGGTCGCTCCGGCTCCGGTCGATTATGTCGGTCTCTGCAACGCATACGGTGCGGGCTTCTTCTACATCCCGGGCACGGAGACCTGTCTGCGCGTTGGCGGTGGAATGCGTGTCGAATTCCGCTTCCGTGACTTTGCCGAAAACGACAGCCCGAACTGGGGTACCCGTGACGGCGACGCCACGACGACCCGTGCGCGTGCTTATGCCCGCTTCGACAGCCGCACCAACACCGAGTACGGATTGCTGCGCACCTATGTGGACCTGTGGTTCACCGGTGATTCCGGCGGCTCCACGACCCCGGGCGTGAGGCTGGAGAACGGCTTTATCCAGTTCGGCGGCTTTACCTTCGGTCGTGCAGGATCGTTCTTCAATTTCTACACCGGTGACAACTGGGGCTCCATCATCCAGCAGGGCTTCTCCGATCACCGTACGAATCTCTTCGCCTACACCTATGGATACGACATCGGCGCCTCCCTCACGCTGTCGGTGGAAGACGCGACCTTCGTCCGTGGCGACAGTTTCCGCTATTTCAACGGCACGTCGGCCTACGGCCTCTATGGTGGTCATAAGTGGCCGGATCTGGTTGCCAACCTGCGCGTCGATCAGGGCTGGGGTTCGGCTCAGATCATGGGGGCGCTGCACCAGGTTTATGGCCGAGGCTCCACGTTCGCAGCTCCGGTCGCGGCCTCCGAAACCGGCTTCGCTATCGGTGCCGGGGTGACGTTCAATGCTCCAATGATTGCGCAGGGCGACACGATTTCTTTCCAGGCCGCCTACGCCAAGGGCGCGGTGCGTTATGTGCATGAAGCCGCGGCTATCACGGATGCCATCTCGATCGGGACCAGCCGCCTTCAATCGACGACCGGTTGGGGGATCGGTGGCGGTTTCACCCATCACTGGACGCCGACGGTCTATTCGGCCGCGACCGCCAACTTCGCGTCGTTTCAGAATGACCTTGGCGGCGTGGCGCCCCTGGAACTCAAAGTCGAGCAGTGGGGCGTTCAGGGCAACCTCGTCTGGGCGCCGGTCACCGGTTTCCTGATGGGCGTCGAACTCGAATACGAGCAGATCAGGTGGAACAATGTGTTCCCACCTGCTGCGAGCGACGACAACGTGGTTGGGGTCCTTCGAGTCCAGCGCACGTTCTGATCTGATCCATTCGGATTGCACTGAAGGGCCGGCGGAGAAATCCGTCTGGCCTTTTTTCGCTCATGGGTCGGTCATATTGTCGCACTGCTTAACATGTGTGGTAATTGCAACGTCTGTAATCCGAATGAATATGGCGGCGGTTTGGCGCTTGTACTTCCTCGGCGGGTGAATAGTGTCGGCAGTGTAAGTATCTGACTTCTATCCAGCTACCGAGGGCGATCCCCATGAAATACTCCGCACTTGCCGCTCTGGCTTCGGCCGCGGTTCTTGTTCCTGCCGCATCGCAAGCTGCGGACCTTCCGGTTGCTCCGGAACCGGTCGACTACGTCCGCGTCTGTGACGCTTACGGCTCGGGCTTCTTCTACATCCCGGGTACCGAAACCTGCCTGCGCGTTCGCGGTGGGATGCGTGTCGAGTTCCGCTTCCGCGACTTTGCCGACGACGGCAACACGAACTGGGGCAGCCGTGACGGCAACGCCACGACGACCCGTGCACGTGCCTATGTCCGTTTCGACAGCCGCACCAACACCGAATACGGCCTGCTGCGCACCTATGTGGACCTGTGGTTCACCGGTGATTCCGGCAATGGCACGACCCCGGCTGTGTCGCTGTGGAACGGCTTCATCCAGTTCGGCGGCTTCACCTTCGGTCGCGCCGAATCGTTCTTCGACTTCTACACGGGCGATGCTTGGGGCTCCCTCATCCAGCAGGGCTTCTCGGATCACCGCAGCAACCTGTTCGCTTACACCTACGGCTTTGGCAACGGCTACTCCGCCACGCTGTCCGTGGAAGACGCGACTTTCGTGCGTAACGGTACGGTGAACTACGGCGGCCACAAGGCTCCGGATCTGGTCGCCAACGTGCGCGTCGATCAGGGGTGGGGCTCTGCTCAGTTGATGGGCGCTCTGCACCAGGTCTACGGCAAGGGTTCCACGGTTGGTGCTCCGATCGCTGACTCCGCTACCGGCTGGGCCATTGGCGCGGGCGTGACCTTCAACGCTCCGATGCTCGCACCGGGCGATACCATCTCCTTCCAGGGCGCCTACACGAACGGTGCAACCCGTTACGTGCATGAGTCTGCCGCTCTTGCGGACTTCGCCGGTCTTACGACCACGAGCCTCGAGACGACCACTGGCTGGGGCATTGGCGGTGGCTTCACCCACCACTGGACCCCGATGCTGTCGTCCGCTCTGACGGCCACCTACTCCTCGTTCGAGAACGACCAGGGCGCCGGGCCGGACGCCGAAGCCGATCAGTTCGGTATCCAGGGCAACCTGATCTGGTCGCCGGCCAAGGGCTTCTTCATGGGTGTCGAACTCGAATATCAGACGATCGATGTTGAAATCGGCGGCGTGTCTGCCGACGACGACGACCTGGTTGGCGTGTTCCGCGTCCAGCGCACGTTCTAATCTGATCCAATAGGATCGGACTGAGAGGCCTGGCGGAGAAAACCGCCGGGCCTTTTCCGTTCAAAGGCCAAGCGTGGGCTGTTGGCTGCCCAATATGCAAGGCACCCGCAACCACTATAACGGGAGTGCATAATGCGACCTCGTAACACTTGTGGCTAATACTTAAGATGTTATGATTTCTGATCAGTGGGTAAAGTTTATGATATTTTGAGGTTGTTACCGATGAAATGCTCCGTATTTTCCGCCGTCATTGCTGCATCATTTCTTTTCCCTGTTATGTCGCAAGCAGCCGATCTTCCGGTTGCATCGGAGCCTGTCGACTACGTCCGCGTCTGTGACGCCTACGGTTCGGGCTTCTTCTACATTCCGGGCACCGAGACCTGCCTGCGCGTTGGCGGCGGCATGCGTGTCGAATTCCGCTTCCGTGACTTTGCCGATGACGGCAACTCGAACTGGGGTTCGCGTGGCGGCGACGCCACGACGACCCGTGCGCGTGCCTATGTCCGCTTCGACAGCCGCACCAACACCGAATACGGCCTGCTGCGCACCTATGTGGACTTGTGGTTCACTGGTGATTCCGGCGGCTCTACGGACGCCGACGTGACGCTGGAAAATGCGTTCATCCAGTTCGGCGGCTTCACCTTCGGTCGCGCCGAATCGTTCTTTGACTTCTACACCGGCGATGCCTGGGGCTCGATCATCCAGCAGGGCTTCTCTGATCACCGCACCAACCTGTTCGCTTACACCTATGGCTTCGGCAACGGCGTTTCCGCGACTCTGTCCATGGAAGATGCGACCTTCGTGCGTAGCGGCACCATCTATGGTGGTCACAAGGTTCCGGATCTGGTCGCTAACGTGCGCGTCGATCAGGGCTGGGGGGCTGCTCAGCTGATGGGTGCTCTGCACCAGGTTTACGGAAGGGGCTCCTCGGCCGGTATTCCGGTTGCCGACTCGGCTCTTGGCTGGGCGATCGGCGCGGGCGTGACCTTCAACGCTCCGATGCTGGCTCCGGGCGACACCATCTCCTTCCAGGGCGCTTACACGAAGGGCGCGCTCCGTTATGTGCATGAGGATGCCGTTCTGACCGACTTCAGTGCTCTCGTCACCACGCGCCTCCTGGCGGCGACCGGCTGGGGTATTGGCGGTGGCTTCACCCACCACTGGACCCCGAAGCTGTCGTCTGCTCTGACGGCGACCTACGCTTCGTACTCGATTGATATGTCCCCCAATCCGTTTGATGTTGAGGCCGATCAGTGGGGAGTTCAGGGCAATCTGGTCTGGTCTCCGGTTTCCGGCTTCCTGATGGGGGTTGAAGTCGAATATGAGTCGGCCGTGATCGACATGACTGGCTTCCGTATTGGCGATGACGATTTGGTTGGCGTGTTCCGCGTTCAGCGCACGTTCTGATTTGCGCATCAGGCATTTGAAACGAGAAAGCCCGGCGGAGAAATCCGCCGGGCTTTTTCGTTTTCATGTTTCGCGTCGCGCTGGGACTGGCGGCGAGAGGTGGCGTTCCAGCTCTTTCAGCGAACCCGTCCGCGTTTCATGTCGGCCGCGATGTTCAGGCCCTTGCCGTCGATGCGCGCCCGGTAGACCTGAAGGTTCTCTGTGATCCGCTGCACGTAGTTGCGGGTTTCGGTGAAGGGGATGCGCTCCACCCAGTCCACCGCATCGACATTGGGCGAGCGGGGATCGCCGAAGCGTTCGATCCATTCATAAACGCGGCGGCGGCCGGCGTTATAGGCGGCGAAGGTCATGATGTAGGAGCCGTTGAACTCCTCCATCAGTTCCGCCAGATGCTCCGCGCCGAGCCTTGCATTATAGGAGGGGTCGGCGGTCAGCGCGCTCTTGGAGTATTTCAGTCCTGCCTTGCGGGCCGTCGCCTTGGCGGTGCCCGGCATGAGCTGGAGCAGGCCGAGCGCGCCTGCATGGCTCCTGGCCTGTGCGTTGAAGGCGCTTTCCTGTCGGGCGATTGCATAGACCATCGGTTTTTCGACCGCGGAGATGCGCGCCCTGGAGGGAATGGCGGAGGTCGGGAAGGCGAGGGGGGCGGACTCGTTGTTGCGCCCTGCGGCCAGCTTTCCGACCATCAGGGCCAACTGGTGCGTGCCGGTCTTTTCCGCCAGATCCGCCAGCAATGCGGCCTGACCCGCAGTGGGCAGCGTCAGGGCGAGAGTGCGGAAGAGGAGCGTGGCGTCGCCCATCCGGTCGCTTCGGTGAATGCGGCGGATGGCGTGAACCAGTTCGTTGCGCTCAAACGCTGCGCGGTCGGCCTGCGACGGGCGCGGGGCGGCGGGCACGGTGGCCTGCGCCATGCCGAGGCGGGTGCGGGCCAACTGCCCATAATAGGTGGAGCCGAAAACCGCGGCCTGCTGATAGGAGGCGTGAGCGGCCTGCTGCTTGCCCATTGCTTCCTGCGCTCGGGCGATCCAGTACTTGGCGCGCGAGATGGTGATCGGCGTGGTGCCGATGCGCTCGATGTTCCGGAAATGGGGTTCTGCGCGGCGCGGATCGTTCATGAAGCGCAGCGCATACCAGCCCGCATGGAATTCGGCTTCCGCATATTTGGCCGGAGAGACCGCGCCGTGATTGGCCGCGATTGCGTAGGCAGCGCGCGCATCGCCAAGCTCCAGCGCCATGCGCGATTCCAGCCTGCGCTCGATCCACCATTCATCGGCATTGACCAGCTTTTCCGTCTTGGTGGGGGCCTTGAGCATCAGCTTGATCGCATCGCGGTCCTTGTCGGCGCGGCGCAGCATCTGGATGCGCGCGAAGATGTAACCCGCACGCGAGCGCTGGGAGCGCGGCACCGCATTCATCAGCTTCTTCTGGTCCCTCTGGCGGCGGATTACCGCGCCGCGCGCCTTCACATAGGCGCGTTCGGCAGAACCCAGACGAGCGGCGAGCCGCGTGGCCTCGTTTACCCGCTCCTTGTAGAGCAGCATCTCCATGCGCCGGTCATGATCCGCCTTGCGAAGGAGGGAGCCGAATTCGTTCAGGATCAGGCTCTGCGATGATTTCTCGAGCGTTTCGGTGTGCCAGATCTCGCGGATGATGCGGGCGGCATCGCTCTTGCGGCGCGCATCGATCAGGGCGCGTGCATAGGCGATCTTGCCGGTGAACGTGATGGGTCCCGCATCGCGATAGGCCGACAAGATCACGGACGAGGCCGGCTTTTCGCGCGAAAAGGCGACTTCGGCCCGTCGGCGCATCAGCTTCGCATTCGGCCAGTGCGGGGCTTCGGCGGCAAAACTCGTGATGAAGGAAGACGGGATCGCGGGATCGCCGGAGACGATCAGGCGCCAGTCGATAATGCGCCGGTCGAGCGAGGGCGACATGCGATTGCGGATCGCGATCGCGGCGGCGACATCGCGTTTGCCGATCGCATCCAGTGCCGATTTCAGCGTTGCGACGGAACCGGTGCTGTCGGGGGCGGAAACGCCGACCGGATCCGCGTCGTCCTCGTCTTCCGACAGGAGCGGAGAGCGGCGGGGCGTGGGCGCACTATAGGCGGGCGATGAAGCGGTTGCCGAGGCATAGCCGATAGCCGCGCCGAATGCGGGCTTGCGATCCGGTACGGGGGCTGCTCCGCCGACGAGGTTGTCGATGGCGGCGGATGCGTTGGCCGGTGCGGAGGCCGACATCTGACCCTGAGGCTTCGGGCGCGGCAAAGAGCCCGAGGGGTCAAATGCGAAAGCCGGGGACAGGAATGATTGTGCCGCCAGGCTTGCCGACAAAGCCAATGCGAGCGCCGGCACACGCAGGGCCTTTCGACGCATCGGGAACGAGCCGACGGACTGGCTGTCGCTCGACATATTGCGGAAAGCATTGGCCATTTCTGGTTCTCGCACCCGGCAGAAATCTTGTGATATCGAAAGTGACCCAACGCAAGATTGCCATGGGTGATCAGCATTCATGCTAACGCGGCAGCGATTAACGGGGCGTTTACCAAACTCGCCCGCCCTGCGGCTTTTCCGTGGCCGAAGCAAGGCAGCGGATTTTTGCGCGAATGCGTGCATACGCCTGCTTGCCGATGCTTCGATGGACGATTATTGTCCGGCGCTATCCAACCGCGCGAAGGCGGCAGGAAAACGGCAAAATCAAAGGAAGCCACAATGTTCAAGGGATCTATTCCGGCACTCGTTACACCGTTCCATAACGGATCGGTCGACGAGAAAAGGTTTCAGGATTTCGTGGACTGGCAGATAAAACAAGGCTCCCATGGGCTTGTACCTGTCGGAACGACCGGTGAATCGCCCACGCTTTCCCATGATGAGCACAAGCGCGTCGTGCAGCTGTGCGTGGAGGCGGCGGACGGTCGCGTGCCCGTGATTGCGGGCGCCGGTTCCAACAACACCGTGGAAGCGATCGAGCTTGCTGAGGCGGCGGAAGAGTCGGGTGCGAGCGGTGTGCTTGTTGTCACGCCCTATTACAACAAGCCCGGTCAGGAAGGCCTTTACCGGCATTTCAAGGCGATCAACGACGCGATCTCCATTCCGATCATCATCTACAACATCCCGCCGCGTTCTGTGATCGACATGAAGACGGACACGATGGCGCGGCTGTTTGCCGACTGCAAGAACATCGCTGGCGTGAAGGACGCCACTGCCAACATCACGCGGGTCAGCGACCAGCGCGAGGCGATGGGGGCGGGCTTCAACCAGCTCTCCGGTGAGGACGCCACCGCTCTGGCCTTCATGGCGCATGGCGGCCACGGTTGCATCTCGGTGACGGCCAATGTCGCGCCGAAGCTTTGCTCGGAGTTCCAGGAAGCGTGCATGTCGGGCGACTATGCGACGGCGCTGACCTATCAGGACCGTCTGATGCCGCTTCATCGCGCGATGTTCCTTGAACCGAACCCGGGCGGGGCCAAATATGCCCTGTCGCTGCTGGGCAAGCTGGACGATGAACTGCGCCTGCCGCTGATCCCGGTTTCCGAGGAAACGCAGGCGCGCATTCGCAAGGCGATGGTCCATGCGGGCCTGATCGACTGAGAAAAGCCGGGCCTTCGAGGCGACGGCGTCAGTTGAGATTGCTAAACAGATCCGGGGCCGGACGGGCAATGCGCCGTCCGGCCCCGTGCTTGAGGAAGGGCTGAACCTGATGGCTCCAAAGAAGTCGAGCGAGCAGACGAACCGCAAGGTTGTCGCCGACAATCGCAAGGCCCGGTTCAATTACGAGATCATCGATACGCTGGAGGCGGGGCTCGAACTGACCGGCACGGAGGTCAAATCGCTGCGCGCCGGCAAGAGCACGATTGCCGAATCCTACGCCACCGAGCAGAACGGCGAGATCTTCCTGATCAACAGCTTCGTGCCGGAATATCTGCAGGGCAACCGCTTCAACCACGAGCCCAAGCGCCCGCGGAAGCTTCTGCTGCACAAGCGCGAGATCGGCAAGCTGCTGGGGGCGATCCACAAGGACGGCATGACCCTCGTGCCGTTGAAGCTCTATTTCAACGACCGCGGTCGTGCCAAACTGGAGCTGGCGATTGCGCGCGGCAAGAAGCTGCACGACAAGCGCGAGACGGAAAAGAAGCGCGACTGGGATCGCGAAAAGGGCCGCCTTCTGCGCGACAAGGGCTGACCGATCCGTTCGTCTTATCGGGCGGTGTGTGAATGGCGTGTGCAACGCGGCCGATCCTTCGAGACGCGGTCTTGCGACCGCTCCTCAGGATGATGTTCCCGTGTTGTTGTGTCGTGCCACTCCAACTCACCCTCAACGTCATCCTGAGGAGCCTGTTCAAGCAGGCGTCGCGAAGGATGGGCTGTCCAGACTTGTCGGGTCTGATGGCAAATGAAGTCTCCCCTGGGAGGCGAGGCAATGCGCGATTGAGAGGGGAGAAGCGATGATCACCGTCAGCGAGATCCGGGACGAGGGGGCGCGGCTTGCCATCTGCTGCCCCAACTGCGCGCGGCTTCGTTATCTCAACATGGACCGACTGGATCCGACTGCCTCCTTGGAGGCGGTCGCGGCGGGACTGAAATGCTCACGCTGTCTGGAGCCGGACGTGGAAATCCGCGTCATGCGCCGCGACAAGCAGACCGGCTTCTGGCCTGCCGAGAGCGCGCGTTAGCGGGCGGCGGCAGTCGCAGGCTGGTTGGCGTTCCCGTTTCTTCCGGAATAGCCTGTGAAGCCCCGGTCGCTATGTGAAAAGACGTAGCGGCTACAGGCCTGTACGTCGGTTCTTTCCAGAACAGATTCACTCAGTTCACAAACTGATTCAGGTGGCTGACAATCCGATTCATGGCGTGGGAAATCGAGCGCTGCTCCTCAGAGCGCGATTCAGCGATAGCCTGCTGACGGCTGTGCTCAAAGCCCGTTGGTGTTGAACTTGTTGGAGCGCGGGAAGCCCGGGGGGGGCAAGCGGCCGGCCTGAGCGCGGTCGCCGCACCATTCGGCAAGCTCGTCCAGCGTGCGGGTGAAGCTGCGCCCGGAGCTGTCGGACCATGTGAGCCCGTCTTCTGCCTTGAAGACGATGGCGTCGGAGATGCCGCCGTCGCGGTAGCGCTGCAGGCGCACGCCGCGTCCGCGGGTCATCTCGCCCACCTGATCGAGCGGGAAGATCAGCAGCTTGCGGTTCATGCCGATGACGGCGATGCGGTCTCCGTCGGCGGGCACGCAGAGCTTGGCCTCGTCGCCTGCGGACACGTTCAGCACCTGCTTGCCCTTGCGGGTGTTGGCGACGACGTCGTCCTCGCTCACCACAAAGCCACGGGCGTCGGTCGCGGCCACGAGCAGCTTGCGGCCCGGCTTGTGGACGAAGACGGCGACGATGTCCTGATCCTGATCCATGTCCACCATCAGGCGGATCGGCTCGCCCTGACTGCGGCCGCCGGGCAGGCGGTCGGGCGTCAGGGTGAAGAAGCGGCCGCCGGTGGAGAAGACCAGAAGCTTGTCCGTCGTCTCCGCCGGGAAGGCGAAGGCCAGCGCGTCGCCCTGCTTGAAGGAGAGGCTGGATGTATCCGAAATATGGCCCTTCATGGCCCGGATCCAGCCCTTGCGCGAGACCACGACCGTGATCGGCTCGCGCTCGATCATGGCGTTGTGGATCTCCTCAAGGTCGATTTCCTTGGCCTCGCCCAGATCTGTGCGGCGCTTGCCGATCTCTGTCTCCGGGCCATAGGACTTGCGTACGGCGCGGATCTCGCCGGAAATCTTCTTCCACTGAAGCTCGTCGGAGCCAAGAAGCGCGTTCAGTTCGTCGCGCTCCGCCGACAGCTTGTCGTGCTCCGTACGGATTTCGATTTCCTCAAGCTTGCGCAGTGAACGAAGGCGCATGTTGAGGATCGCTTCCGCCTGAACGTCGCTCAGCTTGAACGTTTTCATCAGTTCCGCTTTGGGCTCATCCTCGTAGCGGATGATGCGGATGACTTCGTCGAGGTTCAGATAGGCGATGAGGTAGCCGTCGAGCACTTCCAGCCGATGCTCGATCTTGCCAAGCCGGAAGCGGGAGCGCCGGATCAGCACTTCCTTGCGATGATCCAGCCACTGCGTGATCACGTCCTTCAGGCCGAGGACGTTGGGGATCTGGCCGTGCGACAACACGTTCATATTGAGCGGAAAGCGGCTTTCCAGATCCGTCAGCTTGAAGAGCGAGGCCATCAGCAGGGTCTCGTCCACATTGCGCGAGCGCGGCTCCAGCACGATGCGGACGTCTTCTGCGGATTCGTCGCGGATATCGGCCAGCAGCGGCAGCCGGCGGGCCATCAACAGCTCCGCGATCTTCTCGATCAGCTTGGACTTCTGCACCTGATAGGGGATCTCGGTGACGACAACGACCCAGGTGCCGCGGCCCGTCTCTTCCTTGTGCCAGCGCGCCTGAACGCGGAACCCGCCACGGCCTGTGCGATAGGCCTCCAGAATCGAGGTCGGGTCTTCCACCAGAATGCCGCCGGTGGGGAAATCCGGACCCTGAATGAATTCCACCAGCTTCTCAACGCCCGCATTGGGGTGCTTGATCAGGTGGAGTGCGGCATCGCAGATCTCGGCCACGTTATGCGGCGGGATGGAGGTCGCCATGCCCACGGCGATGCCCGACGATCCGTTCGCCAGCAGGTTCGGAAAGCCGCCCGGCAGCACGACGGGTTCCTGATCGAGCCCGTCGTAGGTGTCGCGGAAGTCGATGGCGTCTTCGTCGATGCCTTCCAGCAGCAGGCGGGCGGTCTCGGTGAGGCGGGCTTCGGTGTAACGCATGGCGGCGGCGCTATCGCCGTCGATATTGCCGAAATTGCCCTGACCTTCGGCCAGCGTGTAGCGCTGCGAGAATTCCTGTGCGAGACGGACGAGAGCGTCGTAGATCGCGGCGTCGCCGTGCGGGTGATATTTACCCATCACGTCGCCGACGATGCGGGCGCATTTCTTGAAGCCCTGACCGGGATCGAGCTTGAGCAGCCGCATGGCATAGAGCAGGCGGCGATGGACCGGCTTCATGCCGTCGCGCACATCGGGCAGCGCGCGGTGCATGATGGTCGACAACGCATAGGCGAGGTAGCGCTCTTCCAGCGCCTCGCGCAGGTTGATCGGCTCGATGCCGTCGGGTCCCTCGGGACCTCCGGCGCCTTTAGGCGGAATCAGCTCGTTTCCCATGTGTTCTGGGTATCGCGGAGCGTCGAATCGCGCAAGGCGGGAAAGCGCGGAAGCGGCAAGGAAACTGCCGGTTCCGCGCTGGATTCAACGTCGCATCATGTGCAACCGCAGTAGTAGTAGTTCCCAGCGGGATTGAACATCAGGCGGCAGAAGCCGCTCATGCAACTTCCGCCGCAGGACTTCGGCCCGGTCTGGTAGCACGAAAAACGGATTTCAACGTCCTCGGGGGCGACGCCAAGGCGTTCCGCCTCGGAATTCCTGTATTCCTCTTCGGTGCCGGGCACCCAGAACCAGGTGTCGTCAATTTCCATGGCCTTATAGCCAAATGGCGACAAGACATCCTTCGATGTGAAAAACTCCAGGTCGCCGGGAGGGGAGGGCGCATCGTCGGCACTTCTGTAGACTTCAATGGTCATCTGAATAACTCCCTTGATATATTTAATTAAATTACAGCTATATTTTACCGTTTTTCCGGTTGCTGCAATATTCAATTGTATGAATATAGGCGGGGGAAATTAATTCAGGAGATTGATAGCGCCCGCTTCATGGCGGCGAGAAACGCCTCGCGCGAGTTGGGCCAGGGCAGTTGGCGCGGGCCGTAGATGTGTCGGTCGAGGAAAAATCCGGTCAGGCGGAAAGCCTGATCAAGTTCTTCAAGTGTAGCCGTGGCGGCGACGTTGGTCCCTTCCATGCGGCGCAGGAAGCCGGGCAGGGCGAGGAGTTTGTCCGCATAGGGCGTGCCTGCCTCGCGGCTGACCGCGCGGCCCGATTTCGGCGAAACCCAGATCAGGTCGCGCGTCACGCCGGTTGCGGCGCAGGTCGAGAGATCGAGGCCGACGCCCAGTTCGTTCAGCATTTCAAGTTCGAAACGTACCAGAAGGGCGGCGGCGAGGCCCGCGTCGTCCATATGGGAGAGCACGACTTCCATGGCCGCGTGAAGATTGGGGTGTGGGTCGCGTTCGGGCAGCAGGCGCAGAAGGGCGGCCAGCGTCTGGACGCCGTGGATGCCGATGGGGCTTTGCATGAGCCCGGCGGCGCGCAGTTCCAGCCCCTCCATCTGGAAATTGCCCAGATGCCCGTCGAGCCGTGCGCGCCATGTGAGGCGCACGGAATTGCCGGGTTGAAGGGTCGGCTGCATCTTGCGCGAACGTCCGCCGCGGACAAGCCCGAGATGGCGTCCGTGGGCGATGGTCATCACTTCCGCGATGACGGAGCTTTCACCATGCTTGCGCGTGCCCAGAATGATGGCGTCGTCGGTCCATTCCATCGGGTGAATTTAGACGATTCCGGGCGGGGCGGCGGAAAGAATGCGCGTCGCGAACGTGAAGGGGATGGGTGGAGAAGAGCACGACCTGAGTACCTCTCCCATGGGGAGAGGTCGGCGCGGATGCGCCGGGTGAGGGGATGGGACCTCTCGGGAGGTACGGAAACATCGACACCCCCTCACCCCGGCCCTCTATCCATGGGAGAGGGGGCGGATGCGGGGCGATCGAGTGTGTGGCTGAGGGGCGGTTGCGAAGGGCGTTGTGCTTGTGGCCTATGCGTGTGGCTCGGTGGAGCTAGCCCGGGGGGCTGTGTTTGCGGCCCATCCTTCGAGACGCACTCTGGCGAGTGCTCCTCAGGATGACGTTGTGGGTGGGGTGGGCTGTGAACGCTGAGTGCGCGGCGGCTGTGAGCGTTGGACGTGCGGCTGCCTCAGAATGTCGAGTATGCGGTGGCTGGGCTTTGAAAGCCGAGTGCATTGCAGGGAGGGGCGAGCGGTGGCTGCCCCACCCGCAACGTCATCCTGAGGAGGACGCGAAGCGGCCGTCTCGAAGGATCGGCCTCAAGCTCAGCAGCTTCCGGCAAAAGTCCTGACGAGCAAAGCCTAGCGGGGGAATTCCAGACCCATTTCGCGGTAGCGTTCCGGGTCGTTGCCCCAGTTCTCGCGCACCTTCACGAACAGGAACAGGTGAACCGGGCGTTCCGTCATGGCCATGATGTCCTGACGTGCGGCTTGCGAGATCGCCTTGATCGTCGCGCCGCCCTTGCCGAGCACGATCTTCTTCTGGCTGTCGCGCTCTACGTAGATGGTCTGCTCCACGCGGGCGGAGCCATCCTTAAGCTCCTTCCACTGTGTGGTCTCCACGGTGGAGGCGTAGGGGATCTCCTGATGAAGGCGCAGGAACAGCTTCTCGCGGGTAATTTCCGCCGCGATCATGCGAAGCGGCAGGTCGGAGATCTGGTCTTCCGGGTAGAGCCAGGGGCCCTTCGGCAGGGTCTTGGCGAAATAGTCCATCAAGTCGTCCGCGCCGTCGCCGTCGAGGGCAGAGACCATGAAGGTCTGATCGAACTGCACTTCCGCATTGGCGCGGCTTGCCAAGGCCAGAAGCTCGTCGCGCTTGGTGACGTCGATCTTGTTGAGGATCAGCACTTTCGGGCGCCTCAGTTCGGCCAGCCGCTTCAGGATCGGGGCGATCTCGTCGTCGATGCCTTTGCGCGCGTCGATCAGCAGGGCGACGATATCCGCGCCCTCGGCGCCCGACCATGCGGTGTCGACCATTGCACGGTCGAGGCGGCGCTTGGGCGCGAAGATGCCCGGTGTGTCGACGAAGACGACCTGCGCGGCGTCATGGATGGCCACGCCGCGCATGATGGCGCGGGTGGTCTGAACCTTGTGGGTGACGATGGAAAGCTTCGCCCCGACCAGACGGTTCAGCAGCGTGGACTTGCCCGCGTTGGGCGCACCGATAAGGGCGACGAAACCGGCGCGGGTTTCCTCGGGCGCTTTCGCTTCAGGAGCCGCGTTGTCGAGGGTTTCTTCGGGGGCGGCCTTGTCGGCCTCTTTGTCTGTCACTTGTCGGTCTCCGACCATACGCCTTCCCGGCGCAGCACGGCCTCTGCCGCGGCTTGTTCCGCTAGCCGTTTCGAAGGGCCCGTGCCCTGTCCGGCATCCATGCCGTCCACACTCACCGCGACGGTGAAGACGGGGGCATGGTCGGGGCCCGTTCGATCGGCAATCTTGTAGCTGGGCGTCGCCAGTCCCTTGCCCTGCACCCATTCCTGCAAGGTGGTCTTGGCGTCGCGCTGGCTGCCCGACCACGATAGCATGCGGTCGCGCCAGCGGTTTTCGATAAAGGCGCGGGCGACGGTCCAGCCGGCGTCCCGGTAAAGCGCGCCGAGAACGGATTCGCAGATATCGGCCAGCAGCGCCGCCTTGGCGCGCCCGCCCGATTGCGCCTCGCTTTCGCCGATCACCATCAGATCGCCGAGGTCGAGTTCTGTGGCCACTTCCGCACAGGTCTCGCGCTTGACGAGGTGGTTGAGGCGGCGGGCAAGTTCGCCTTCCTCCGCCTTCGGGTAGGTCTGGAACACCATCTCCGCAACCGCTAGGCCAAGCACGCGATCGCCGAGGAATTCCAGCCGCTCGTAGTTTTCGGTTGCGGAGCGCGCGGGCGGCAGGGCGCTGGCGTGGGTCAGGGCGCGCTTGATCAGGCCGCGGTCGGAAAACGAGTGTCCGAGCTGCTTCTCAAGCTTCTCCAGTCCTGCCGTATTGTCACGTGCCATGCTGTCCTCAAAGCGTATTGAAAATGCGTTCCCAACGCACGGTCCACGGCCACTTCCAGAACATCCACGCCGGTTCGCCGTTCTCCACGGAGAAGAACAGGACTTCCGCCCGGCCGACGAAATTCTCGAAAGGCACGTAGCCCACGCCGGAACCCGCCACGCGGCTGTCGGCGGAGTTGTCGCGGTTGTCGCCCATCATGAAGTAATGGCCCTGCGGGACCTTGAAGACGCGCGTGTTGTCGGAGGACGCATTGGGCGTCAGGTCCAGCGTCTCGTAGGAAACGCCGTTGGGCAGCGTCTCGCGATAGCGTCGCGCGCGCTGCGTACGGCCATAGGGGTCGGTTTCTATGTAATCGTCGAGGCGCTCGCGCTTCACAGCCGTGCCGTTGATGTAGAGCACGCCGTCGATCATCTGGATCTCGTCGCCGGGCAGGCCGATCACGCGCTTGATGTAATCGGTGGAGTTGTCGCGCGGCAGCTTGAATACGGCGACGTCGCCGCGTTCCGGCTCGGTGGCGAAGATGCGGCCGGAGAAAGGCCCTAGCCCCCAGGGGAAGGAATAGCGGCTGTAGCCGTAGCTGAACTTGGAGACGAAGAGATAGTCGCCGACGAGCAGCGTGTCCTTCATCGATCCGGAAGGAATGTTGAAGGGCTGAAACAGGAAAGTCCGCAGCACCAGCGCCAGAAGCAGGGCCTGGACAACGATCTTGACGGTTTCACCGATACCGCCCTTCTGATCGTGCTTGTCGTTCACGTCGCTCATCGGGTCCTTCCCGTCTTTCTGTCGTATTGCGCTGTGTTGAGTGGCGCGTTCGCATCGCGGCGCGGGCCCAACGGACGCCATTTCAGGTGATGGCCGACGCGAGTTCGGTGCTTGCGCGGCATGTCCGGCTTCGGTTGAGGCCGGACGTGCCTGCTTTGGAGGGGCGGAGATCGCCTTCGGCTTTCACCGCACCTGCGAAGCAGGGACGAGGGACTTGATACCGGCTCTCAGGGCCCCGCGCAACGCAAGCTCGCGTCGCGCACATGCTTATTCGTCCGGAACAGGCCGGACGGACTGCCTTGTTCTCGTTTTCAGGGCTGTTACGCGCCGATTCCCGCCCTGGCGGCATCCATCAAGCGGCGCATTTCGGCAATTGCGGGGCCGAGGCCCAGAAAAATCGCCTCGCCGATCAGGAAGTGGCCGATATTCAACTCGCGGATTTCGGGAATGGCGGCAATGTCGGTGACTGTGTCGTAGGTCAGTCCGTGACCGGCGTGCACTTCAAGCCCGATGTGGGCGGCGTGGCGGGCTGCGTCGCGAATGCGGGTGAGATGAGCCTGACGCGCAGCCTCGTCGCCGGCAAATGCGGCCTCGCAATAGGCGCCGGTGTGCAGCTCGATGACCGGTGCGCCGAGGGCGCGGGCGGCGTCGATCTGGCGGATGTCGGGCTCAATGAAGAGCGAGACACGGATCTCGGCGTCATAAAGGGCTTCGACCAGCGGCTGCAGCATCTTGAAGCCGCCTTCCGCATCGAGCCCGCCTTCGGTGGTGCGCTCCTCGCGCTTTTCCGGGACGATGCAGGCCGCGTGCGGGCGGGTCTTGAGGGCGATCTCGCGCATCTCCGCGGTCGCGGCCATCTCCAGATTCAGCGGAATTTCGATATTGGCCATCAGTTCCGCAATGTCGCCATCCTTGATGTGGCGGCGGTCTTCGCGCAGGTGCGCGGTGATGCCGTCCGCACCGGCGGCCTGCGCCATGAGGGCGGCGCGCAGCGGTTCGGGAGCGTTGCCGCCGCGTGCGTTGCGCACTGTGGCGACGTGGTCGATGTTGATACCGAGGCGCTGATGGGCGGTCATGGTGTCTCTACTCCGCTCGTCCGGCATCCATGGAGGGGTCTATGGCCGGCTCGATGGTGCCCGGGTGAATGGGGGCGGCAGCGCGCGCACGGGCTGCTTCCCGGCGGGCGGAAAGACGTTCGCGGCGTGCCACCTGATAGGTTCGCACCATGCCATAAATCACGAAATAGGAAATAGCGGCCCCGATCAATCCGAGCGGAACGGATCCGATCAGCATCGGCTTGAAGATCGGCCAGATCGCATCGAAGGACTGGCTGAGCAGGTCCAGATCCAGCTTGTGATGCGGATGGGCGCCGTGAGGGTGACCCAGCACCATGCGGCCGAGCCGGTAGGTGGAGGTCCAGATCAGCGGAAAGGTGAGGGGGTTGCCCACCGCCGTGCCCAGTGCGGACGCCAGTATGTTTCCGCCCAGCAAGGCCGCGATGATGAAGCCCAGGATGAAGTGAAAACCGACGAACGGCGTGAAGGAGGCGAAGGCACCTGCGGCAAAACCCAGCGCAATGGCGTGAGGGGTGGCCGTCACGCGCAGCACGCGCTTGGTGAAGTATTTCGCGGAGCGCGAAAAGCTGTGTCGCGGCCAGAGTGCGATGCGGACCTTTTCTACAAGGCGAGGAGGATCACGGCGCTGAAACAGCATTTCGACGCTTCTATTCGACCGAACCCGGGATGGAGTACTGGGCGGTCGATCCCACACTCTTCATTGTTGTTTTCAAAACCGCCAACTCAGGCAAGGCCCCGGCTGCCGGGCTTGACCGCGGGAAGGGCGGCAAGTTCAGGCGGCAGGGCGTCGGCCGGATAGGCGGGCACCTTGTACTCGGCAAGTGCAATCATCGGAACGCCGCAATTTGCCTCGCCCGCAGAACGATCAATAAGGCAGGCGCATGCCAGCACATCCGCTCCCATATCCTGCAGTGCTTCGACCGTCTCACGCGAGGACAGACCCGTGGAAACGATGTCCTCCACCACGATGACGCGTGCGCCCTTTTCCATCTCGAACCGGCGCAGGCGGAACTTCCCGTCTTCGCGTTCCACCCAGATGGCGGGAACCTTCAGATGGCGGGCCGTCTCGTAGCCGGGAATGATGCCACCCAAAGCGGGCGAAACGATGTAGTCGATCTGGCCGAGATCGGCCTTGCGGATCAGGTCGGCAAGCGCGCGGCACAGGACCTCGGTGCGGTCCGGATACTGGAAGACGCGGGCCTTTTGCAGAAAGACCGGGCTGCGCAGTCCTGAGGAGAGGATGAAGTGTCCCTCCAGAATGGCGCCGGACTCACGGAAAATGGCCAGTACCTCGTCCTTCGTCATATCGTCCTTTCCCGGGGCGCTCGCCAGAGCGCACTATTCCTGTCAGTCGTTCTTGCGCTGCACGTTGGCCACCACCGAGGCCCCGCGCAGCTGATTGATGATGCGATTGAGGTGCTTCAGATCCCATACTTCGAGATCGATTGTCATCTCATGAAAGTCGTGCGCCCGCCCGACCATTTTAATATTGTCGATATTGCCGTCGTTCTGACTGATGATCCTTGCGATCTCCGCCAGAGAGCCCGGTTCGTTGACCGTCGACACCGCGACGCGGGCGGGGAAGCGTTCCTCGTGGTCGCCTTCGATGTCCCAGCGCACGTCAAGCCACTGGTCGTAGTCGTCGAAATCCTTCAGCGCCTCGGAATGGATCGGGTAGATCGTGATGCCTTCGCCCGGCGTCAGGATGCCGACAATACGGTCTCCCGGGACCGCGCCGCCATCGGGGGCAAAGCGGATGGGAAGATTGCCCTTCAGCCCGCGGATGGGAAGTGCTGCGGTTTCCTTCGCGGCCCCCGCCGGCACCCGGAACTTGAGGCTCGACTCGCCTTCCAGATCGAACCAGCCCTCTTCGGGCGAGATCCCTGTGGGCTTGACGCGGTCCGCGCCTGCCTGATCGCCCGTTTCCTCGTGGGTCGGATCGATGACGTTGAGCACGTCGGAGGCGTGAATGTCGCTGCGGCCGACGGCGGCCATAAGGTCGGTGACGCTCGCCTGCGAGAAGCGCAGCAAGACCGGGGCGAGGATCTGGTCGTTCAGTTCAAGCCCGCGCCGCTCGAAACCGCGCAGGAGGATGTGACGGCCGAGTGCTGCGTATTTCTCGCGCAGTGCCTCGCGCAGCGCACGGCGGATGGCGGCCCGCGCCTTGCCGGTCACGGCGATGTTCAGCCAGTCGTCCATCGGCTTTTGCGCGCCGGAGCGGATGATTTCCACCTCGTCGCCGTTGCGAAGCTCGGTGATGAGCGGCACCAGCTGGCCGTTGATCTTGCAGCCGACGGTGGTGTTGCCGATGTCGGTGTGGACGGCATAGGCGAAGTCGATGGGCGTCGCGCCGCGCGGCAGAGCGATCAGGCGGCCCTTGGGCGTGAAGCAGAAGACCTGATCGTGGAAAAGCTCCAGCTTGGTGTTTTCCAGGAACTCTTCCGGCGTGTCGCCCTGGGACAGCATGTCGATGGTCTGGCGCAGCCATGCGTAAGCGCGGGACTCGTCGGTCAGCCGGGCGATGTTGCGCCCGCCCTTCACGCCGTCCTTGTAAAGCGCGTGGGCCGCGATACCGAATTCGGCGACGCGGTGCATTTCGTTGGTGCGGATCTGCAGTTCCACGCGCTGACGCGCCGGGCCGACCACAGTGGTGTGGATGGAACGGTAGTCGTTCTGCTTGGGCGTCGAGATGTAGTCCTTGAAACGGCCGGGAACACTCGCCCACCGGGTATGGACAACGCCCAGAACCGAGTAGCAGGTCTCCACCTCGTCAACGAGAACGCGGAAGCCGTAAATGTCGGAAAGCTGTTCGAAGCCGATCGATTTCTGCTCCATCTTTCGGAAGATGGAGTAGGGGCGCTTCATGCGGCCGCGCACCACGGATGCTATCTGGCGTTCGGCGAGCTGCTCGGTCAGATTGCGCTCAATGTCGCCGATAAGCGCGGCGTTCTTCTCGCGCAGCGCGCTCAGTCGCTCGGTGATCGTCTGGTACGCCTGCGGGTTGAGGATCTGGAAGGCGAGGTCTTCCAGCTCGGAGCGCATGTCCTGCATACCCATGCGCCCGGCAAGCGGAGCATAGATTTCCATCGTCTCTTCGGCGATGCGGTTGCGGCGCTCGTCCTCCTGCACGAAATGCAGCGTGCGCATGTTGTGCAGGCGGTCGGCGAGCTTGACCAGCAGCACGCGCACGTCGTCGGCGATGGCCAGCAGCAGCTTGCGGAAATTTTCCGCCTGCTTGGCGCGGCGCGAGACAAGATCCAGCCGGCTGATCTTGGTCAGCCCGTCCACCAGCTTGCCGATCTCCTCGCCGAAGATCGTGTCGATCTCGGTGCGGGTGGCGTCGGTGTCCTCGATGGTGTCGTGCAGCAGGGCGACGGCGATGGTGGCGTCGTCCAGGCGCAGGTCGGTCAGGATGGCCGCGACTTCGAGGGGATGGGAGAAATAGGGGTCGCCGGAGGCGCGCGTCTGCATGCCGTGCTTCTGCATGGCATAGACATAGGCCTTGTTGAGCAGGGCCTCGTCGGTGGTCGGATTATAGCGGTTGACCCGTTCAACGAGCTCGTATTGTCTCATCATGGCGCAGGTAACGCATTCCTTTGGTTGCCCGCGACCGGGCGGCTTTTGGCGCGAATTGCAGTTTTTACTTTAGATAAGTTACCCGTCTGCAAAGCGCCAGCATTCCGGCTCGCAAAGGTGGGCGTTTTGCACCGCAGGGTGCGGGAACGACGGGCCGGGCGCTCGTGACGCGCGAAGGTGGGGCCTGAATACAACGGGGACCTGAATACCACGGGGGCCTGAATACCACGGGATCTCAAACCAACGGGATCTGGATACAACAAAGGGGCGCGCGCTGTAGCGCTCTCGCCCCTTCATCAGATTTCTAGATCCCGATCGGGCGGCCGGTCGTGCAGGCCCGCCGCGGCAGGATCAGTAGTCGTCGCTGCGATCCGGCGGAACGAGGCCCTCCAGGCCCTTCAGCAGGTCTTCTTCCGACATGCGGTCGAACTCGATCGGCGGCTCGGCGGAATCGGCGGGGCCGGCGGCAGCCGCGGCTGCACTGGGCACCATCGGAACGGCTTCCGGCTCCGGCTCGTCCACTTCGACATACTTCTGAAGCGAGTGGATCAGATCTTCCTTGAGATCTTCGGGGCTGACGGTCTGTTCCGCGATCTCGCGCAGGGCAACGACCGGGTTCTTGTCATTGTCGCGATCGATGGTCAGCGGCGAGCCGGATGCAATCATCCGGGCACGATGGCTGGCCAGCAGCACCAGATCGAAGCGGTTATCGACCTTATCGATGCAGTCTTCGACGGTCACGCGCGCCATGGCAGGTCTCCAGTCCGGGGTCCCGGGCCGCACCCTTTGCAGGCGCGGGACCATTGTCTCTTTGGCGAGCGCTCGCCTTGGGCCCATACGTCAACCAACCGGTTATCGTGACATGAAGGGCCACAGGCACAGTCGCGCTCGTGGGAATGAATTCGCTTTATTAGGGTTTTCGCAGCGCAAATGCAAGGGCGAACGTCATTCGTCGCACGTCGTTTTATCGTTGGATGCGATGTCGCCTGTCGCGAGGGCGGCCGGTGGGGGCAGCATGCGGAGCGGCGGGAAATGAGCATTACAGGAAACGGTGCCCAATCCTTCGCGCGGATCCTTCGCGCGGAAGTTGATATCTTGTCATTTCCTGCGGTTTGCTGTCGCGGGTATGGCCCGCAAACGCGTAGTCGGCGTTGCCTCCCGTGGTGAAACTTTTCCTTTAACCTTTGAGCAGCCTTGGGAAAATGGAATAAAATCAAAGCTATTTTGAAAAACTCGAGAACAGATCGGCATGCCTGGGAAATCTGTAGTGGTACTGTTTTCTTGCAAGCCGAATTAAATTATATTACATCGTCTGAAAAATGCTGTTGATCGGATTGGCTCGGATTCCAAGCCTATATTTTTAGTGCTCATATTGGTCACGGGTTCGGAATTTTGTAGCTGAACGGTCTCATTCTTATCTGTGCACATGGCGAAATCAATCCCATAGAAGAAAAGAGAATAAAGATGTTTGACCCGCGTGAGAAGGTTGCGTTGTTTATTGACGGCGCAAATCTCTATGCAACCGCGAAGTCTCTTGGTTTTGACATCGACTACAAGCGGCTTCTCAAGGAATTTCAGGGCAAGGGATATCTTTTGAGGGCGTATTATTATACTGCCCTTGTGGAGGACCAGGAGTATTCATCCATTCGCCCGCTGATCGACTGGCTCGATTACAACGGTTACAAGGTCGTGACGAAGCCGGTCAAAGAATTCATCGATGCGTCCGGCCGCCGCAAGATCAAGGGCAGCATGGATATCGAGCTTGCGGTCGATGCGATGGAAATGGCCGAGTATGTCGACCACCTCGTACTGTTTTCCGGCGATGGCGATTTCCGCTCGCTGGTAGAAGCGGTGCAGCGTCGCGGCCGCAAGGTTTCCGTCGTTTCCACGCTGCAGACGCAGCCGCCGATGATCGCCGACGATCTGCGCCGTCAGGCCGATCACTTCATCGACCTCAATGCGCTGGCCAACAAGATCGGCCGCGATCCGTCCGAGCGCCAGCAGCGCCAGGCGGAGCGTGAGCGCGAGGAAGAATACGACGATCTTTGACTCGTCGTTTTGAGTTTCGGCTCTTCGGACCCTCCCGTATTTCGGGGGAGGCGTGGGGAGCCGATGCTACGTGCGCAATCCATTTCAGAGCCGGAACCGGGATGCCCCGGTTCCGGCTCTTTTCGTTTCCGCATAGCGCTTGTCGGTACCGCATCATGGATTGGCGCTTTTGAATCCTCTGCTGTCGGGGTGAATCCTTTGCCTTCTGGCGCGGGCGAGGCGACTTGTTGCGGTTTCAGCGTTGCCTGAGGGTGGATCTGGTTTAATCAGAAGCGGAATGACGATTCGAGTGAACGGGTCTGTGCCCGGTCCTTGCCATCAGTCCTCGCCATAGGCCCGAAATCAGGGAAACGTGCCTCATGTCTTCTGCGTCTCAGCCAGCTTCCGTGTGCGATCCGGATCGGGATTGCCCACTCTGTCCAAGGCTGGTGGAGTTTCGCGAGTTCCATCGCGCACGCGAGCCGGAATGGTTCAACGCTCCGGTGCCGAGCTTTCTGCCGCAGGGCGGTCCGGCATCCGTGCGGCTGCTGGTCGTGGGGCTGGCGCCGGGGCTTCGCGGGGCGAACAAGTCGGGGCGGCCGTTTACCGGCGATTACGCGGGCGATCTTCTCTACGAGACGCTCGACCTCTACGGCTATTCGCGCGGCAAATTTCAGGCACGTCCCGATGACGGGCTGGAACTGGTGGGGGCGGCGATCACCAATGCCGTTCGCTGCGTGCCGCCGGAGAACAAGCCGACGGGGCCGGAAATCAAGGCGTGCCGCCCGTTCCTGATCAACACGATGGCCGAGATGCCGAACCTCTCCGCCATTCTGGCGTTGGGGCGGGTGGCGCACGAGACGGTTCTGACGACGCTCGGCAAGCGTCGGGCTTCCTATCCGTTCGCCCACAATGCGGCGCATGACATGGGCGATTTCACGCTTTTCGACAGCTACCACTGCTCGCGCTACAACACGAACACGGGACGGCTGACGACGCAGATGTTCCGGGATGTCTTCGACGCGATCGCTGCACATCTGACCTGAGACGGGCATGTGATCCGATGGGCCCGCACGCCTTGCGGCGGGTTCTCGCGTCCGGCTGACATCAGTCGCGCGGGGCGGGCATCCAGCCTTGCGGGCCGAGGCGTTCCTGCGGCTGGAAGCGGGTCTTGTATTCCATCTTCTTGGAACCCGGCACCCAGTAGCCCAGATAGACGTATGGCAGGCCCATTTTCCGCGCGCGTTCGATGTGGTCGAGGATCAGGTATGTGCCGAAGGAGAAATGGCGCATTTCCGGCTCGAAGAACGAATAGACCATCGATAACCCATCAGAGAGCACATCCGTGAGTGCGGCGGCCACCAGCGGGCCGTCGCCTCGTTCTTCCTCGGGAAGGTCAGGCCTGTCGTCTGCGCGGCGGCGGTATTCGATCAGGACCGTGTCGACATGGGTATCCTCGATCATCAGGGCATAATCGAGAAGGCGCATGTCGGCCATGCCGCCTTCACCGTGGCGGGCCCCGAGATAGCGGCTGAACAACTCGTATTGCTCGGTCGACGGGGTGGGGGGCTCTTCCTTGCCCACATAGATCCGGCCCGCATTGCGCGTGCGGCGCAGGGAGCGGGTGTAGTCGAACTCGTCGACGAGCACGCGTACGGAGGTACAGGCCCGGCAATTGTCGCAGGCCGGGCGATAGGCGATGTTCTGGGAGCGACGGAAGCCGCCATGGGTCAGGACGTCGTTGAGAAACGTGGCGCGCTCACCCACGAGATGGGTGAATACCTTTCGTTCCTCCTGATCCGGCAGGTAGGGACAGGGAGAGGGCGCAGTCAGATAGAACTGCGGATTGTCCGTAATGGGCTTCGTCATGGCCCAAGCCTCGCACCTAAATCAATGTTCCGAAACAGGCAAAGTTGTCGCTCGGAATATCCCGTAACGGTATGCTCCCAAACCGAAAAAAAGAAGTTCGGTAAATACATCCACCAAGACTGTTTCGTTCATTGTCGGGCAATGCAAGCGGATTTGTCAAAATCCATAGTACCACGGAGCTATCAACGAAAATGATAGCCAGATGAGCAGCACCAGCGGCGTGCCTGCGCGGATGAAATCAGAAAACCGGTAATGGCCGGGGCCCATGACGATCAGGTTCGTCTGATAGCCGATGGGTGTTGCGAAGGAGCAGTTGGCGGCAAAGATCAGGCAGGTCACGAAGGCGTTGCCGTCAACGCCCGTGCGCTGGGCGATGTTGACCGCGATGGGCGCAAACAGGACGGCCGTCGCATTGTTGGAGAGCACATTCGTCAGCACGGCGATGAGCAGGAACAGCATGGACAGGATGATGGCGGGAGGTTGCCCCTCCATGGCCACCATCAAGGCTTCCGCGACAGCCTTTGCGCCTCCGGTGCGCTCCAGCGCGGTGGCGGCGGCAAGCGATGCGCCGATGAGCATGAAGATCCGGCTGTCGAGTGCGCGCAGGGACTGGCGAACGTTGAGGCATCCGGTGAGCAGCATCGCCAGGGCGCCTGCCAGCGCCGCGGTGACGACGGGCACGATGTTCAGGGCGGCGCAGCCGACGATGCCGATGAAAATGGCGCGTGCGCGCGGTGCATGGCGGCGTCTGGGAACCTCCGCCGTCGACCAGTCCAGCAGCAGGACGTCCCGGTTTCCGCGCAGCGACTGGATGTCGTCATGGGGCCCGGCCAGCAGCAGCACGTCGCCGGCCTCCAGACGGATGTCGCTCATGGCCATGCGCGGCATGCGCGAGCGGCGCTGCAGGCCCATGACGACGCAGTTGTTGTCCGCGCGCAGGCTCGATTGCGCGGTGGTGCGCCCGATCATGCGCGAGCCGGGCGCAACGACCGCTTCGGCCAGCGTGGCGGTGCCAGGCGGGAATGTCTGCTCTTCCGGCGAGGCCTTCGTGCCGTCATTGGAGTGCATGATCGGCTTGCGCAATGACAGCGCCTTGGTCAGGGCCTGCCGGGTGGCGGCCACGATGACCGTGTCGCCGGGCTGAAGCTCCACGCCCTCGAATGGCGGCAGGAAGGGCCTTTCTCCGCGCTGGACAAGGCGCACGGTCATGTCGCGCAGGTTCGGGAACATGCCCGCGACGGCGCGGGCACCGACCAGCGGGTGATTGTAGGTGATCGGTATCTGCGCGATGAACTGCTTGCCGCCGGCGGGGCCCTGAACCTCGTCGGCCATGGTCCTGCGGGGCGTCAGTATCTTCGGCATCACGAAGATGATGTAGAGCGAGCCGATGATCGCCAGCAGCGTGCCGATGGGCGTGAAGGAGAAGAAGCCGATCCGGACATCGCTCACGCGCTGGGCGACGTCGGCGACCAGCAGGTTGGTGGAAGACCCGATGAGCGTGGTCATGCCGCCGAGGATCGCAATGAAGGAAAGCGGCATCAGCACACGCGCGGCGGCGGTGCCGTTTGCAGCGGCCATGGCCGCCAACACCGGCAGGAACATGACCACCACGGGGGTGTTGTTCATGAAGGCGCTGATGACTGCCACGCCGATAAGGATCGGCGTGATGGGCGCGAGCCGGAGCTTTCTGAAGATCTTCAGGATGTGCTGTGTCGGCTTGTCGAGTGCATCGGTGTGGAAGAGCGCCTGACCGACGATCAGCAGGGCCATGATGGTGATGAGTGCGGGGTTGGCGAAACCCATCAGCAGCGCCTGCGGCCCCAGATCGCCGTCCGGCCCGTCCAGGGGCAGGACGGTGAAGAGGATCACGAATGCAACGACGGAACCGAGCGCGGTGACCTCAATTGGAAACCGCTCCACCGCATATAGCGCGACCGTGACCGCGATGATCACGAAAGTCAGCACCATCTGGATATCGGCAACCGTCATCTGACCTGCGTCCGCAATTGATTCCCCCTCTCGGCCAGCGTGATGGCGGCCAGCGTGATAACGGCCCAGTGTCTTTCAGGTCGCGTCTTCCGACCGGAAGTCAGCAAATGGCGCGAATGCGCGGGCATCTCGTGGCTTCAGCCTCACCTTGGGCGCGCTTCCCGACAAGCGCGATTGCAGGTGGTTCGTCACCTGTCAGCCGATCAACAGACTGTTCCCAATCCGATATCGGTAGCGGCTTCGCGGCGGCTGTGCAAGCGTGGGTCAGTAGGGACGTGCGAGTGCGGCAGAGTTGATCACGACGCCTCCCACGACGATATCGTGCAACAGGCGCTTCTTGTCGGAGAAGAGGGAAACGACAAGCACCAGCGGCGTAATCATGGCCATGGAAACCCAGAAAAGGACCACATGCGCGATGGCGATGAGCGGGGTGGGGCGGCTGCCGTCATTGAGGCGGAGCTGAAGACCGAAGGCGCGCATGCCGGGTGTGGCGGAGAAGGGGCCGCCCAGCGTGAAGGCGCTGTAGAGAATGGCGACGCCCTGCCACAGGAAGGCGTAAGCCAGCCAGCCGATGCCGAGCGTGAAGATGCCGAGGAAGAACACGGCAATCCCGGCCAGGAACGTGAAAAACATGATGGCCATGACATCGACAACGAACGCCAGGATGCGCTTGGTGCGCACGCCCTCGAACAGCGCCATGTATTCCAAAGGATCACGCGCAGAGAGTGCGTCGTGGTCAATGGTGCTCATGATGGGGCGTCCTTTCGCAAGATGCGGCCTCTCGAGCGGGCCGTCTATTCAGGAAACTGGGGTTTTCCGAGCGAGTTTTCAATTGTCGACGGCGTGTCTGTGCACTTTCACACAGCCTTGGTCAGGCTTCTCGGGCAATTTAAGAGATTTGGCGTATGCCCAGCATCCCGGATTTTCCGAACCCTGCCAAGGAAAGTTGGTTGCGGGCAGAAAATAGCGCGGGGCGATGAATAGCGACGAAACGCATGGTCTGCGATTGCGGTTTTCGGTCGTTGCTCCGGTTGAGGCCGGAAATCGGCGCAGGCGATGCTGCGGCATCGGGGCCGTGCATCAAATGACGCAGGGGCGGGGCCCGCGAAAGCGGTGTCTATATGTTGAATGCGGCCGGAGGATCCGGTAGTAAAACGCTCCGGGTCGCGCAGTTCACCCAGGCATCGCCGTTCCCGTCTCGGGAAAGCTAAACCTGCGCTTCGTTTCGCCGATCCGACACCAGACCTCGTGCCGCATCGCAAGCCGGTGATCAGTGATAATCCGTTCCGGACAGGCATGTTCGAGGATTGGTCATGTCTCGAATTCCAGTTTCCTATCAGGTGAGCGATATCTCCGCGCTGGCGAAATCCCTGCGTCGGCAATGGGCGGGGCGCGAAGCCGCGCCGAGCCACGTGGAAATGCTCAACATGCTTGCGCGTGCAAGCGGGCACCGCAACTTCCAGCACCTGCGCGCCGCACATGCGGGCATGGCGCCTGCCGAGGGTTCCACCGCCAACAGTGTTGTTCGCGAAGTCGAGAGAGAAGCTCCCATCGCCATCGATGCGGCCCGCATTGCTCGCGTTGCGGCTCACTTCGACGATCGGGGACGTCTCATGCGCTGGCCGGGGCGGCGGGCTCATCAGATCCTGTGCCTGTGGGCGCTATGGGCGCGCTTTCCCGCACGCGCCACCCTCACGGAAAAGCGCGTGAGCGCCTTTCTGGCGGAGCGGCATCAGTTTGAGGATGCCGCGTTGCTGCGCCGTGAAATGGTCGACGGCGGCCTCCTGCAACGCAATCGCGACGGATCGCAATATCGCCGTTGCGAGTGCAGGCCGTCCGCCGAAGCGGTGGCGTTGATCCGCCATCTGAAGGCTGTCGGCTGAGATAACTCCGGGCCGGCAGTCATGAGATGGGAGAGGGAGGGCGGAGACCGGCTGGCCGGTCAGTCCGCCGTTTCCGCCGCGTCCAGCCGGTCCACCTTGTAGCCGCGGCCTTCCAGCGCGCGGATGATCTCGTCGGCGTGGTCGTTGTCGCGGGTTTCCATGGTCACGTCGAGCATGGCGCCCTTGGCGGGCACGTCGAGGAATAGCCGGTGATGGGCGACTTCCACCACGTTGCCGTCCATCTCGCCGATGAGGGTGGAGATTTCACCCAGCACGCCCGGACGATCCGGGATTCCCATGCGGATGGCGACCATGCGGCCTTCGCGTGCCAGTTCGCGCACGATGATGGAGGCGAGCAGGCGCGGATCGATATTGCCGCCGCAAAGCACCAGCCCCACGCGCTTGCCGCGGAAAAGCTCCGGGTACTGGAGCATGGCGGCGAGCCCCGCCGCGCCTGCGCCTTCCGCCACCGTCTTCTGAAGCGCGAGGAAGGCGTTCACGGCACGCTCGATGGCGGCTTCCTCGACCAGCACGACGTCATCGACGAGGGCTCCGGCGATCTGGCGGGTCAGTTTGCCGACATTCTTGACCGCGATGCCTTCGGCCAGCGTGTTGCCGCCGCAGCGCGCATCTTCGCTATGCAGTTCGGCGTACATGGATGGATAAAGTGCTGCCTCCACCCCGATGATCTCGATTTCCGGGGCCTTCGATTTGACGGCGACCGCGATGCCGGAGATCAGGCCGCCGCCGCCGATGGGGACTATGATCGTATCGAGTTCGGCGTTCTTGGCGAGTATCTCCAGTCCGATGGTGCCCTGACCGGCGATGATGCGCTTGTCGTCGTAAGGGTGGACGAGCACGAGGCCGCGCTCGTCGATCAGGCGCTCAACGGTCACCTGTGAGTCGGCGATGGTCTCACCCGCGAGCACCACGGTTGCACCGAAGGAGCGCGTGGCGGCGACCTTCACGTGCGGGGTTGTCTTGGGCATGACGATGGTGGCGGGAATGCCGAGGCGGGAGGCGTGATAGGCGACAGCCTGCGCGTGGTTGCCCGCCGACATGGCGATGACGCCGCGCGCGCGTTCTTCATCCGTCAGATCCAGCAGGCGTACCAGCGCGCCGCGTTCCTTGAAGGAATTGACGTATTGCTGGTTTTCGAACTTCACCCAGACATCGGCCCCGGTCAGCCGGGAAAGGCTGGGGGCGGGCAGGAAGGACGTATGAACAACCTGCCCCTCGATCAGACGCGCCGCTTCCTCGATATCGGCGAGGGTGACGGGGAGATCGCTCAGGGTGGGCTTGGCCTTATCGCTGGACATTTTGGTACCGCACGTATCTGGGGGAGGAATACGGGAACCAGCGATTTGCACCCGTTCGCCGCGATTGGCAAGCGGGATAAGGGTTTATGCGACCAAGAGGCTGGCCACGGTGCTGGCGACCATCAGCGTTGCGAGTGTCACGTTGACGGCGCGCAGGCGGCCCGGGGCGTTGGCGAGTTTCGCCAACAAGGTTCCCGCCAGCGCCCAGCAGAAATTGATGCTGCCGCCGAGCAAGAGGAACGTCAACGAGATGATGCTGACATCGCGCAGGTAATGGTCCGGGGAAGTGAATTGGGACAGGGCGGCGATCTGCATTGCATAGGCCTTCGGATTAAGCGGATGCAGGCAGAAACCGCGCAGGAAACCGGGCGCCTTTGTCACGGAGGTTCCCGCTCCGCAGGAGGGCCGTGCGGAGGCGATGACCCAGGCGAGATAGAGAATGTAGGCGATACAGGCGATTTGCAGCGCCCCGCGCAGGACCGGCACGCTTGAGATCAGGGCCAGCAGGCCGCCTGCAGCCAACCAGAAGATGGTCGTGAACCCGGCGAGCGTTCCTGCCAGAAAAGGAACGGTGCGGGCCGGGCCGTGGGTTCCGCCGAGGGCGGCAAGCGCCATGTTGCCAGGGCCCGGCGTGCCCGTCAGCGCAATAACGAAGAGGCACAACAGCACATAACGGTCTGCCGGCATGAACGATGGCAGATAGGCGGTCAATTCGGCGAACATGGCGCAAGGTCCGGTCAAGGCGCGCTGGGCGCCGGGGTTATTGTCTCCTGATTGTGTGCATGATTGTGTCTGGCGTATTTCGATACAAATGATACATTGTACCTATGACAATATTTTCGAAACTGGCGGATCGTGAGGGCGTGCCGGGTGCGCGCCAGGTGGAGGCCTTTCTGCGGGCCGAAATCGAGAGCGGTGAACTGGCGGAGGGGCTTCGGCTTCCGCCCGTGCGCGAAGCGGCATGGCAACTGGGATGTGCGCCGGGAACCGTGTCGCGCGCCTATCAGGCGCTGACGGTTGCCGGACTTGTTCGCGGAGAGGTCGGGCGCGGCACGTTCGTGGGAACGGGTACGCCGCAGCGCATGGCGCATATGCGCGATGAGGAAATGAACCGGTTCACCGATATGGCGATCAACACCTTCCTCATGGAACCGGCGGGAGAAATCGTGGCGCAGGCCATAGAGGTGGCGGCGATGCGGGCACGCGACGGGACCGTTCCGCTTCGTTACATGGGGGTGATGGGCGACGAGGCGGATCGGGAGGCCGCGCTGCCATTGCTTTCGCGCTGGTGTCCGAACGTGCAGGTGGAGAACATCGCGCTGTTCAACGGGGCTCAGTCGGTCTTTTCGTGCGGCTTTGCGGGGTTGATGCGTCCTGGCACCGCGATTGCTGCCGACGCCGTAACCTATCCCGGCGTGATGGCGGCGGCGGAACTTTCCGGGCGGCGTGTCATCGGGATCGAGATGGATGATCTGGGCATGATCCCGGAGGCGCTTGAGGCGGCCTGCCGTGCGAATGCGATCTCCATCGTCTGCCTGATGCCCGGCATTCAGAACCCGACCGGCACGACGATGCCGGCAAAGCGGCGCGAGGCGCTGGCGCAGGTTGCGGACCGGCACGATCTGGTCGTGCTTCAGGACGAGGTCTACGGGTTCTTGCACGAGGAAACGGCTCCGAGTTTCGCTGAACTGCTGCCCGCACGGACGATTGTTTCCACCTCCCTGTCCAAATGCGTGGCTCCGGCGTTGCACGTGGGCTATGCGGCGGGACCGCGGGGGCTGGTTCGGCGGGTGGCGCAGGCTCAGAATGCAATGGCGCTGATGGTGCCGCCGATCCTCGGGGCCGCGGCCTCCCATCTCTTGATCAGCGGACTGCTGGAAACACGGGTGGAAAGGGTGCGCGCGGGCGTGGCGCGACGGGCCGACCGGATGAAGGAGTTGTTTCCCGTGCTCGACCGAACCCGGCTTATGGGCGGCATCGCATGGCTGCCGGTTCCGGAAAACTGGCGCGTCGCGGATCTATGTGCGGAAGCGGAGGCGCAGGGCGTGCGCGTGGGCGACGGCGCGACGTTTGCGGTGGAGCGCACCAACGCCCCGCAGGCGGTGCGCGTCAGCTTTTGCGCGGTACCGGGTGAGGAACGGTTTCGTGCGGCGATCGCCATATTGAAGGGGCTGCTCGATCAGCCCATGGCAGGCGGCGCGGCTATGCCGTAACGGTGCGGGGCCGTGAAGCTGCGGGCCTCTTCATGCCGAGGCCCGCATTCTGTCGTGCGGATGCGAGGTTTTAGGCGAAACACCGCGCGTGCTTAAAGCCCCGCAGTCAGGCGCTTGGCGATCTTAGGGGCAAAGTAAGTGAGGACGCCGTCCGCACCGGCGCGCTTGAAGGCGGCGACGCTTTCCACCATCGCGCGGTCGAAATCGAGCCAGCCGTTTTGCGCAGCCGCGCAGATCATCGCGTATTCGCCCGACACCTGATAGGCGAAGGTCGGTACCGCGAACTCGTCCTTCAGGCGGCGCACGATGTCCAGATAGGGCAGGCCCGGCTTGACCATGATCATGTCCGCGCCTTCGTCCAGATCCAGACCGGCCTCCACCACCGCCTCGTCGGAGTTGTGGTAGTCCATCTGGTAGGTGCGCTTGTCGCCCTTCAGGCAGGCATTCGTGCCGATGGCGTCTCGGAAGGGGCCGTAGAAGGCAGACGCATATTTGGCCGAATAGGCCATGATCTGGATATCGGTGAAGCCGACGGCATCGAGGCCTGCGCGGATCGCGCCGATGCGTCCGTCCATCATGTCGGAGGGTGCGATCACGTCGGCACCGGCTTCCGCCTGATTGATCGACTGGGCGATGAGGACCCGCACCGTCTCGTCGTTGAGGATGGTTTCGCCCTCCAGCAGGCCGTCATGGCCGTGGCTGGTGTAGGGGTCGAGCGCCACGTCGGTGATCAGGCCGATATGCGGCACTTCCTTCTTGATGGCGCGGCAGGCGCGGCACACCAGATTGTCCGGATCGAGCGCCTGGGATCCGGTTGCGTCGCGCTGGGCGTCATCCGTATAGGGAAAGAGCGCGAGTGCGGGAATGCCGAGAGACGCGGCAAAGGCTGCCTCGCGCACGGCCTCGTCGATGGACAGGCGATAACAGTCCGGCATGGAGGCGACGGGCTCGCGGCGCTTTTCGCCGTCGATGATGAAGATCGGCCAGATCAGGTCGTCCACGGTCAGCGTCGTTTCGCGAACCAGCCTGCGCGACCAGTCGGTCCGGCGATTGCGACGCATGCGCTTGCCGCCGAGGATCTCGCTCATGTCGATTTCGGGCATCGCTCTGCGCTTGCGCGGTTCGGCGTTCATCGTCTTCGCTCCCTGTCGGCGTATTTCTCCCTTGCGGCCATGGTGTAGCACCAAGGTGCGACAAGGGAAACATGGTTGCAGGGGGAAGATTTCGGCCTGCGAACAGCAGCGCTCGCATCTTCTCGCCGTCTTTGCCATTCGACTAACGCAGCGTCTGCGGCAGCGTTGACGGTGACCGATCCGCCGGATATGCCCGAATGCGAAGTCGGTTCGTTTGCTGTCGCGGAACCGGCGTGCCGGGGCGGTTACCGCTTCGGATCATACCAGTCACGTTCGGCAGCCGGTTCCGGGGAGGGAACGGGATGGATTTTGCGTTGAGCGAGGAGCAGCGCGCCTTTCAGGAAATGGCGGGGGATTTCGCGCGCGAGGAAATGGAACCTCATGCGCGCGAATGGGATGAAAAGAGCATCTTTCCCGTCGAGACGCTGCGCAAGGCGGCGGCGCTTGGCTTCGGCGGCATCTATGTGGGCGAGGACGTGGGTGGCTCCGGGCTCGGGCGGCTCGATGCGGCGGTGATCTTCGAGGAACTCGCCAAGGGCTGTACCTCGACGGCGGCCTATATCTCCATCCACAACATGGCGACATGGATGATCGACCGCTTCGGTTCGCCCGAACAGCGTGAGCGGTTTCTGCCGAAGCTTTGTTCCATGGAGCATTTCGCGGCCTATTGCCTGACGGAGCCGGGGTCGGGTTCTGACGCGGCGGCGCTGCGGACAAAGGCGTCGCGCGATGGCGACGATTACGTGTTGAACGGCTCCAAGGCGTTCATCTCCGGCGGCGGGGCGGCGGATCTTTATGTCGTCATGGTGCGCACGGGCGAGGAGGGGCCGAAGGGCATTTCCTGCATCGTAGTGGAGAAGGATACGCCGGGGCTTTCCTTCGGCGCGCAGGAAATCAAACTCGGCTGGAAGAGCCAACCGACTGCCCAGGTCAATTTCTCCGATTGCCGGGTGCCTGCAGCGAACCTCATCGGCGGCGAGGGCATGGGCTTCAAGATCGCCATGGCCGGGCTCGACGGCGGACGACTCAATATCGGCGCGTGCTCGCTTGGAGCTGCGCAGGCGAGCCTCGATCTCGCCATCGCCTACATGAAGGAGCGCCGCCAGTTCAACAAGGTGCTGGCCGAATTCCAGGCGCTTCAGTTCCGGGTGGCCGACATGGCATCGGAACTGGAAGCCGCGCGACTGCTTCTCCACAAGGCCGCCATGAAGGTGGACGAGAAGACAGACGACGCGACCCGCTTTGCAGCCATGGCCAAGCGCATCGCCACCGACACGGGCTTTCGCGTGGTCAACGAGGCGCTGCAGCTTCACGGTGGCTACGGCTATCTGCGCGACTATCCGATAGAGCGCTATCTCCGGGATGTGCGGGTTCACCAGATCCTGGAGGGCACGAACGAGATCATGCGGCTGATCGTTGCGCGCGACCTCTTCAAGTCCTGATTCAGGTTCTTGAAGCGGTTAAAGTTCTGAATCTGATTCAGGTTCAGGAATTGATTCAGGTCTTTGGCATCAATGCTCTGATCTGTAAGGCTTTTGCCGCCATGACGGCAGCCCGCTCGAAAGGGCGGGGGAACGGGAAGAGACGAAAGACATAAGATGCAGATGCAGCAGCAGAAGGTTGACGATCTCCTCGCCCAATTTGAGGTTCTGGTTGATGTGAAGGGGTCTGCGGGGGTGTTGTCGTTGTCGCGGCCGCAGGCGTTGAACGCGCTGACCCACGGCATGATCCAGCTCATCCGGCACTATTTCGATGTGTGGGAGAGCGATCCCGCCATTACCCACATCATCCTGCGTTCCCTCTCGCCCAAGGCGTTTTGCGCGGGCGGCGATGTGCGCGCCGTCTACGAGATGGCCAAGGCGGGCGACCCGACATGGTCGGCCTTCTTCGCCGACGAATATTGCCTCAACAGCCGCATCAAGCATTACCCCAAGCCGGTGATCTCGCTCATCGACGGCATCGTCATGGGCGGCGGCGTCGGGCTGTCGGGACATGGCGCCTACCGGATCGGTTCGGAAAAGACCCTCTTCGCCATGCCGGAAGTCGGCATCGGCTTCTTCCCCGATGTCGGGGCGAGCCACATGCTGCCGCGCCTGCGCAGTCTGGAAGTGGGGCTCTACAGCGCGCTTTCCGGCGCGCGGCTTTCGCAGGCCGATTCCAAGTGGGCGGGCATTCTCACCCATTGCGTGCCGAGCGAGCGGTTCGCCGATCTGCTTCAGGCGCTGACGGAGACGAGCGATATCGACGGCGTTCTGGCCGAGTTTGCGGGCGAACCGGCGGAGGCTTCTGTTCTCGCCGCCCACGAGGGGGCGCTTCAGGCGTGTTTCGCCAAGGGCAGTGTTGCGGAGATTCTGGCCGCGCTGGATGCGGTGAGCGGCGAGGATGCGGAATGGGCGCAGAAGACGGCGAGCATGATCCGCTCGCGCTCGCCGATGAGCGTCAACGTCTCCTTCGCGGAACTCCACAAGGGCGCGACGATGGCGTTCGATGACTGCATGGTCATGGAATACCGCATTCTCCATCGTGTTCTCGAAGGCAACGACTTCTATGAAGGCATCCGGGCGGTTCTCGTGGAGAAGGACAATCGCCCCGACTGGGAGCCGAAGCGCTTCGAGGATGTGGACATGGCCGAGGTCGACACGTATTTCAGTGAGCCGAAAGACGGCGATCTCGTTCTTCGATAAAGTTCGCGTCGCTCTGACGATAATGTCCGCGTTGCTCCGGGGACGGGTTTGAGCCCTTCTCCGCGGGTTGGTCCGGGCATCGATTGTCCGGGAATACCCGGGAACGATCGGTTCGCCGCTCTAATGGCGGCGGGCCGGGACAAGATGGTCATGACGGCCGACAGAGGAAGACATCATCCATGGTGACCATGCTGCAGGACATGATCAAGGCCCGCCCGCCGTGGCGCACCATGCTTGTGTGGTATCTGCGCCTGATGGCTATCCTGCTCATCGGCGGCGGGGTCATCCACTGGGCGCGGATCGTGGGTTATGTCCCCTGGCGCGGGGTGATGTTCGCCGACATGCCGACCGACTGGCAGACGGCGACCGCCTATTTCGGCGTGCTCGACATGGTGGCAGGCGTCGGATTGTGGCTGGCGGCCTCGTGGGGTCCGGTCATGTGGCTTCTCAGGGCGCTTTCGCAGGTCGTCATGCACACGATCCTGTCCGATACGTTCGGCACGCGGCCCTACGAGATCTCCTTCTACCTTGCGACTATTGCCATCTATCTGGTGCTCACCCTGCTGTGCGAGCGCGAAAAGCGTAACAGTTAGAAGCGGGAACGCGGGTTCCTGCATGCGGGCCGACCGGGCGCCGACCGGGGTTCGCGAGAGCGTCTTCGCGTTGCTGCAATCGGTTTGATTTTAGAAAAAAATGCGTCCTGCGAAGGTGTCCGAAAATGGTGCGGGTGCCGATTAAGGGTTTGTCAGGCATCCGCTTGTGGCGGATTCCCGCGCAAAACCGGGTTGCGGCCGGGGGATCGCAGAACAGGAATTCTCTAAAGTTTCCAAAGGGTCTTTAAGAGAAGATTCATGCTGCTTTTTAAGCAGATTTTATATCAGCCCGACTAATGTTGTCCTCAAGCGGAACAAAACCGCACATGAACAGGACACAAGGGGCGTAACCAGATGATCACGGCAAAAAGGGCAGTCGAGGTCTCGGCGCAAGACGAAGGTAATACGGAAATTAAGCCGCTTTACCTTGAAGCGCTTACTCTAGTAGAGCGGTTACATCGCCGCCTGCTTGATGTAATCAAGGATGAATTCGACCGTATGGGACGTTCGGACGTCAACAGCGTGCAGGCGCTGCTGCTGTTCAACATCGGCGACAGTGTTCTCACCGCCGGAGAGTTGCGCAGTCGGGGGTACTATCTTGGTTCCAACGTCTCCTACAATCTGAAGAAGCTGGTCGACACCGGTTTCATCAACCACGAACGTTCGCGGGTGGATCGCCGCTCGGTCCGCGTCAGCCTCACCGAGAAGGGGCTGGAAGTGGCGAATGTCGTCAACGACCTCTACGAGCGTCACATGCGTTCGGTCGAGACGGTCGGCGAAATCGCCGCCCAGGACTTCCAGCAGCTCAATCAGTCGCTGCGTCGTCTGGAGCGTTTCTGGACCGATCAGATCCTTTATCGGCTCTGAGCGTTTTCCGCTCGCAATTGTCGATCCGGATCTTAAAGCGCCGTCCGCTGTCAGCGGGCGGCGTTTTGCGTTGCGCTTCCGTCGGCCTGTCGGGTGTGCTGCCGACATGAACTTGCCATAATGAAATGGAATTGAGCGTGGCCGGACGCAGGAACCGTTAACCGGATTCTGCCAAGGATAGTTTGCTTGAAACGCGGAACTGTCGGTCAAACCGCTGGCGCTGCCCGGAAAGGGCCGGTTTTTCAGGGTGGCGGATGGGACGTCTGTGATTTCAGCCCATGTGGCCGGGAAAGCACAAACGCGCATTCGAAGTCCGCTTTTGTTGCCACGCTGCGGCGCAGGTGGTACCGCAAACCGAAGACCAATCAGGACATGCGGACTTGGCAAGTGTCGTCCGCGCAAAACGCACCCAGGAGATTGCTCCGTGTATCGACTGTTCGCCGCCGGCGAGACCCGCTCGACGTCAGGCCGCTTTGCGGTGATTGCTGCGTTGTTCATGGCCGCCTCCCTGACCGGGACGGGCGCTCAGGCGGAAAGCCCTTTGCAGGCTTTGCGCCACTACCAGGAACACGAGCAGTGGGAAGCCAAGCTCGACGACACGCTGCGCAATCTCGACCAGATCCGCACGAACCAGCCGACGCTTTCCGCCGAGACGGTGATTCACATCGAGAACGCGATCGCGAGATACCGGCGCATCGTTTCCAATGGCGGCTGGGCTGCCGTGAACACGAATGGCCGCAATCTGCGCCTGGGTTCATGGGACGGCGCGGTCGCGGCTCTTCGCCAGCGTCTGGTGGCGTCGGGCGATCTCGATCCGAAGTTCATCTCCGGCCAGCGCTTCGACGGTGATGTCGACGCGGCGGTGCGCCGTTTCCAGGTGCGCCACGGGCTGCGTCCAGACGGCGTCGTGGGGCACGCGGCGCAGGCCGCGCTCAATGTTCCGGCCGCCGTGCGGCTGCGCCAGCTTGAAACCAATCTGGTGCGCGTGCGCGCCATGTCGGGCTATCTGGGCGACACCTATGTGATGGTGAACATCCCGGCTGCCGAAATCGAGGCGGTCGACAACGGTATCGTGCGATCTCGCCATACCGCGGTCGTCGGCAAGATCGACCGTCAGACGCCGATCCTCGCTTCCAAGATCTACGAACTGAACTTCAACCCGTTCTGGACCGTGCCGCGCTCGATCATCCGCAAGGACCTGATCCCGAAGATGCAGCAGGATCCGCAGTATCTGGCCAAGAACAACATCCGGATCTTCGATTGGCACGGCAACGAGCTGCAGGCCACGGATGTGGACTGGACGACGGATGAGGCGGTGAAGCTGAAGTTCCGGCAGGACCCGGGCAAGGAGAACTCGCTGGGTTCCATCCGCATCAACTTCCACAACACCCATCAGGTGTATCTGCACGACACGCCGTCCAAGAGCCTGTTCACGCAGGACTACCGGTTCGACTCGTCGGGCTGCGTGCGCGTCGATCACGTGCGCGATCTCGTGTCGTGGCTTCTGGAAACCACGACGCCGGACTGGGACCGCACGCGCGTCGATTCCGTCATCGCTTCCGGTGAGCGCGAGGATGTGAAGCTCGCCACGCAGGTGCCGCTCTATCTGGCCTATGTGACCGCATGGGCGAACGACAAGGGCGTCGTCAATTTTCGCGAGGACATCTACAACCGCGACGGGCTGAACGGCGAGCCCGTGATCGAAGGGCCGCAGGTGGTTCTTCAGTAGTCCGCACGTCCTACGGACAGGATATTCGGGGCGCCTTCGCAAGAGGGCGCCCTTTTCGTATGTGCGGGCGGGTGTGCCTGTGGCAGGGGGGCGAGAAGGGGCGTGGTTGTTCGTCGTATGGCCCATCCTCTGAGTTCCCTTCCGCACTTTCACAGCCGCGCGGCTGTGAAAGTGCGGCTGTGATATGATGTGAAGCCGTTTGCGGGAGAGGATTCGAAGAGAATGACGACAGGACGGACGCCGTCAGGCGAGGGGCGGGTGTTTCTGGAATTCACGCGGCTTGGACGGCAGGTGAAGGTTTCGGCCATCGACGAGGCGACGGGGGTGGAGGTTTCCATGATGGGGCCGCTGACGGTGTCGCAGGAGGAACTTGGTCGTCTGGCCGTGCGTAAGCTCAAACGCAGGCTGGAACAGGGCGCGCGCTAGGCGGATGGGCGCCGCGCGCTATTGATTTGATCTGTGGTACGGTCCCGGATCGCACGTGATCGGGCTTGGTTCGTTCCGTCGGGTATGCTATGCGGCGACGGCGGGACAGGGACCGTGAAAGGTCTGCTCCGCAGATGCTGATTTCTCAACGAATTGCAGGAAGGCGCGCCTGATGTCGATTTCGAAAAGCTCCGCTACCGAGCCGGTTCAGTTGGACTTTTTCACCCAGTCACTGGCCGAGGCCGATCCGGAAATCGCGGAAGCGATCGATCTGGAACTGGGTCGTCAGCGCCACGAGATCGAGCTGATCGCGTCCGAAAACATCGTTTCGCGCGCCGTTCTCGAAGCGCAGGGCACGATTCTCACCAACAAATACGCCGAAGGCTACCCCGGCAAGCGCTACTACGGCGGTTGCCAGTACGTCGATATCGTCGAGACGCTGGCCATCGAGCGCGCCAAGAAGCTCTTCGACTGCGGCTTTGTGAACGTCCAGCCGAATTCCGGCAGCCAGATGAACCAGGCTGTGTTTCTGGCGCTGCTGCAGCCGGGCGACACCTTCATGGGCCTCGATCTGAATTCCGGCGGTCACCTGACCCACGGTTCGCCCGTGAACATGTCCGGCAAGTGGTTCAACGTCGTGTCCTACGGCGTGCGCGAAGGCGATCACCTGATCGACATGGATGCGGTTGCCGAGAAGGCGCGCGAGCACAAGCCGAAGCTCATTCTTGCAGGCGGCACCGCCTATTCGCGTGTCTGGGACTGGAAGCGCTTCCGCGAGATCGCGGACGAAGTTGGCGCCTACCTTATGGTCGACATGGCGCATATCGCCGGTCTCGTGGCCGGTGGCGCGCATCCGTCTCCGGTGCCGCATGCCCATGTGGTCACCACCACGACCCACAAGTCGCTCCGCGGTCCGCGCGGCGGCATGATCCTGTCGAATGACGAGGCGATTGCCAAGAAGATCAATTCCGCTGTCTTCCCCGGTCTTCAGGGCGGTCCGCTGATGCATGTCATCGCCGCCAAGGCCGTGGCGCTGAAGGAAGCGCTCCAGCCGGAATTCAAGACCTATGCGGCCAATGTCGTCGCCAATTCGCGTGCGCTGGCGGCCAGCCTTCAGGCGCAGGGTCTCGACATCGTTTCCGGCGGCACGGACAACCATTCCATGCTGGTCGACCTGCGTCCCAAGAACGCCACCGGCAAGAAGGCCGAGGCGGCTCTTGGCCGCGCCAATATCACCTGCAACAAGAACGGCATTCCCTTCGACCCGGAAAAGCCCTTCGTGACCTCCGGCATCCGTCTCGGCACGCCTGCGGGTACGACGCGTGGCTTCGGCGAGGCGGAATTCACCGAGATCGGCAAGCTGATCGCGGAAGTGCTCGACGGTCTTCGCGAATCCAACACCGACGAGGGCAATGCGGCGGTGGAAGCCAGCGTGAAGGAGCGCGTGATTGCGCTGACAGATCGCTTCCCGATTTATCAGGACTAGAGAGCGCGCATGCGGTGTCCCTATTGCGGCGGCGATGAAACGCAGGTCAAGGACAGTCGTCCGACCGAGGACAATACCGCTATCCGGCGTCGCCGCGTGTGCTCCACATGCGGCGGTCGCTTCACGACGTTCGAGCGCGTACAGTTGCGCGAGCTGACCGTCGTCAAGCGCAATGGCCGCCGCGTCGTGTTCGACCGCGAAAAGCTCGCCCGTTCCGTCCAGATCGCCGTGCGCAAGCGCCCGGTGGATCCGGAAAAGATCGAGCGTATGATCTCCGGCATCGTGCGCCAACTTGAGTCGTCCGGCGAAAGTGAAGTGCAGGCGGAGGATATTGGCACGCTGGTGATGGAGGGGCTTCGCGGCCTCGACGACGTCGCCTATGTGCGCTTCGCCTCCGTCTACAAGAACTTCCGCGAAGCGCGCGATTTCGAGGCGCTTCTCGGCGAACTCAACGCCGACGGCACGCCGGTAAATGGCGGGCCGGAGCCGGAGGCGGACGAGTCGTGACGCCTGAGGAAACCGGAGACGTCGCCGAGAAGGAGGCTTGCTGCCAGGCAGGGCCGGACCTTTCCGGCAGCGCGCCGGTGTCAGCGATGTCTGTTTCCGGCCGGATCCTTCCCTACGACGAACGCTTCATGCGCATGGCGCTTTCCATGGGCCAGCGCACGCGCGGCATCACCTGGCCCAATCCCTCCGTCGGCGCGGTGATTGTGGCCGAACATGGCGGTGTGCCGGTGGTGGTGGGGCGCGGTGCGACTGCGCCTTCGGGCCGTCCGCATGCGGAAGTCATGGCGCTTCGTCAGGCAGGCGAGGCGGCGCGCGGGGCGACTGCCTATGTGACGCTGGAACCCTGCGCCCACTGGGGTCGCACCGGGCCTTGCGCGCTTGCGCTGTCTCAGGCCGGGGTGGCGCGCGTCGTCATCGGTATTTCCGACGTCAATCCGCGGGTCGCCAACAAGGGTGTAGAGATGCTGCGCGAGGCTGGCGTGGAAGTCGTCAGCGGCGTTCTGGAAGAGGAATGCCGTCAGGCCCATATCGGCCATTTCCGCCGCTTTGCCGAAGGCCGCCCGCAGGTTCAGCTCAAGCTTGCGGTTTCCGCCGACGGGTTCATCGGGCGCGAAGGTTCGGGGCAGGTTTACATAACGGGGCCTGAAACCCAGCGTCTCGTTCACATCATGCGCGCGGAAGCCGATGCGATCCTGGTCGGCATCGGCACGGTTCTGGCGGACGATCCGATGCTGGATGTGCGCCTTGAAGGGCTGGGCGACCGCTCGCCGGTGCGCTACGTGCTCGATTCCGCGGCCAAGCTGCCGCTCGATTCCCAGCTCGTGAAGTCGGCGGCGCAGGTTCCGGTGAAGGTCCTGACGACGGCCGCTGCGCCCATCGAGCGCACAACTCCGCTGATGAAGGCCGGAGTGGAGATCATCACCGTACCCGCCGACGCTTCGGGTCGTATCGATGTGGCGGCGGCGCTCGGCGCGCTTGCCCATCGCGGGGTGACACGGCTGATGGTGGAGGGCGGCGCCCAGACGGCTGCAAGCTTCCTGCGCAGCGGGCTTGTCGATGAGGCCGTCATTTCCACGGGGCCGGAAAAGATCGGGGAGGGCGGCATTCCGCCGCTTGGCTCCGAGCCGCTCTCGGCGATAACAGAGAACCCGGCCTATGCCCGCGTCAGCGAGCGCCGTCTCGGCCCGGACCGGGTCGTTCACTACCGTCGCAAGGAATAGCCTCATGTTCACCGGCATCGTCACCGATATCGGCCGTGTTCTCTCCGTCACCGAAATTCCCGCAGGCCGTCGCACACGCATCGCCACGCGGTATGATGCCGAGGGCATCGATATCGGAGCCTCCATCGCCTGCGGCGGCCCGTGCCACACGGTGACGGACAAGGGCTACGACGACGGTCAGAACTGGTTCGAAGTGGAATCGGGGGCGGAGACGCTGAAGCTCACGACCGCCGGCTCCTGGCAGGAAGGCACCCGGATCAACCTTGAGCGTTCGCTTTGCATGGGCGACGAGCTGGGCGGGCATCTGGTGCTTGGCCATGTGGATGGTACCGCAGAGGTGGTGGAGCGGCGCGATCATCCCGACAGCGTCTATTTCCGCTTCCGTGCGCCGCACGAGCTTGCCCCCTTCATCGCCAAAAAGGGATCGGTCGCGCTCGACGGGTGTTCGCTGACGGTGAACGAGGCTGAAGGCGACGAGTTTTCCGTCTTTCTGATCCCGCACACGCTGTCGGAGACCACGTGGAACGAGCGTCAGACGGGCGATGCGATCAATCTGGAAGTGGATATGATGGCCCGCTACGTGGCCCGGCTCCGCGCCTTCGACTGAGGGTTTCCCACCGGCGGATATCCCGTCGTTTTCCGGCGTTTCCCGTGCGATATTTCAGCCCCATCCGGCCCGGTACGCGATGAGGCGCCATCTCGGGTCTGGACAAAGAGCCTGCAAAGTGTTTCCTGTCGCCAACTCAGCGACAATAACCAGAAGGCTTACCGGTCATGGCATCCGCCCACCTGCTTATCATTGATGCGCGTTTCTACGACGATCTTTCGGACGAACTCGTGCGCGGGGCCGTTGCGGCCATCGATGCGGCCGGGGCGACGTATGATCGCGTCTCCGTTCCCGGCGTGCTGGAAATTCCGGCGGCGCTCTCCATGGCGTTGATCGCGGCCGAGGATGACGGCACGGATTACGACGGCTTCGTGCTGCTCGGCTGCGTCATTCGTGGCGAGACGTCGCATTACGATATCGTGGCGGGTGAATCCGCGCGCGCCGTCATGGACATGACCGTCGATCTGGGGCTTGCGCTCGGCAACGGCATCCTCACGGTCGAAAACGGCGATCAGGCCTGGGCCCGCGCCCGGGTGAGCGAAAAGAACAAGGGTGGCGTGGCAGCCGAAGCGGCGCTGGCCATGATCGCTGTACGTGAGAAAATCGGAGCCTGAATTCCATGTCTTCGGACGACAAGGCCGTTTCCCAATCCGGCAAAGACAGCAAGGCCGCGGCGCGCGAGACGCGGCCTGCCAACAAGCGCGGGCTGGCGCGGCTTGCCGCCGTGCAGGCGCTTTACCAGATGGAGATGTCCGGCCAGACGCTGGCCGACGTCATTCTGGAATTCCAGATGCACCGGCTGGGCAAGGAAATCGACGGCGAACAATATCGCGAGGCCGATGCGGACTGGTTCAAGGATCTGATGCAGGGCATGGTCGCCAAGCAGCGCGAGATCGACCCGCAGGTCCATCACGCATTGCAGCAGGACTGGCCGCTGAAGCGCATCGATTCCATCCTGCGCGCCATCCTGCGTGTCGGCGTCTATGAGCTTATCCGCCGCAAGGAAGTGCCCGCCCGGGTAATCATCTCCGAATATGTGGAGGTGGCGAAGGCTTTCTTCTCCGAGGACGAGCCTAAGGTCGTCAATGGCGTGCTCGACCGGATCGGACGCGAAATCCGGCCCGGCGATTTCGACCCGAAGCCTGCAAACTGACGGTGTCGCGCGCAAAACGGCGTCAGCCGGGGAGGCCTCATGGGTGACGGTGAAGGCAAAGGTGGCAGGATTGGCGAATTCGAGCTGATCGAACGTTACCTCGCGCCGCTCGCCACCCATCCCGGCAGCGTCGGCCTCGTCGATGACGCCGCCGTGCTCACCCCGCCCGATGGCTGCGATCTGGTCCTAACCAAGGACGTGCTCGCCGCGGGCGTTCATTTCTTTGCAGACGACCAGCCCTCGGCCATCGCGCGCAAGGCGCTCAGGGTCAATCTTTCCGATCTGGCCGCCAAGGGCGCAAAGCCGCTCGGCTACCTGCTGGGGCTCGGTCTGGCTCCGGGCTGGGACGAGGTGTGGCTTGCCGATTTCTGCGCAGGGCTTGAGGCCGATCAGCGGGCCTATGATTTCCCGCTTATGGGCGGCGATACGATCAAGGTGGCCGAAGGGCCGGTTCTTTCGGTCACCGCCATCGGCACCGTGCCGCATACTACCGCGGTGCGCCGTTTTCCCGCGCGCCCGGGCGACCACCTCTATGTGACCGGCACCATCGGCGATGCCGCACTGGGCCTTGCGCTCCGGCTCGATCCGTCGAAGGCCGAAGCATGGGGTCTCGATGAGGCGGAACGCGCGCATCTGCTGGAGCGTTATCTTCTGCCCCGGCCGCGCACCGGGGCCGCGGAGGCCGTGCGCTATCATGCGCGCGCCTGCATGGATATCTCCGACGGGCTCGTCGCCGATCTCGGCAAGATGCTGGCGGCGTCGGGAGAGGGCGTCGGGGCCGATATCGTTCTGGAGGCCATTCCGTTTTCCGAGGCTGCCCGCAAAGCGGTCGATGCCGATCTCTCCGCGCTCGCAACGGCGATGACGGGTGGGGACGACTATGAGCTTCTGGCCTCGGTTGCGCCGGAAGATGCGTCCGCATTCGAGCATGCGATGATGAGCGCGGAGATGCATCCGTCGCTGATCGGTCGGGTGGGCGAGGGCGGCGAGGCCTCCTGGCAGAAGGCGGGCAAGCGGATCGATTTCGGGGTCGGTGGCGGATACACGCATTTCTAGAAGGCTGCGCAGGCGCGCAGTCGGCGCGTGCGGAAGCGGATTTCAAAAATTTATTCGGAACCTGCCGTAAGGGACGAAAGGGCGCGTGCCGGTGTGCCTGGATAGTGCCGCGCGACCTCGTAAAAATATTGCATATCAATAATTTACAATATGCAGCTTGCGCGCTGATTCAGGTCTTTGACAAAATGATTCAACGTCAGTCGCCAGCGGCTGAGTGCCTTATCGGAATTATTCAGGTTCTAAAATGTGTTGCAACGACGTTCCAACGCCCCTATCGGGAGAGCCCGCCTATAATCCGGATCCCGATATGACCAGCGCACCCAAGCCCGATCCTGTCTCCGGCGACCGCCTTGCACGCCGCAACGCTCTTCTTCTTGCGGCGGCCCAGGCCATGGGTGGGGCAACCGCCTCGATCGTCGTGGCGCTGGGTGGTCTGGCGGGGCACGAGTTGTTGGGTTCGGACAAGAGCCTTGCGACGCTGCCCGTCACCTTCTTCGTTCTGGGCACGGCCTGCGGGACGTTGCCTGCGGGATACCTGATGCGTCATCTGGGGCGCCGTACGGCCTATCTGGCGGCCGCCGTGATGGGCGGGGTCGGCGGGATTCTCGCCTGCTGGGGCATCATTCAGGGCAGCTTCGTCATGCTTCTGCTCGGCACCATGTGTGCCGGTTTCGCGGGGGCTTTCGTGCAGAGCTATCGCTTTGCTGCGGCCGATACGGCGAGCGAAAGTTTCCGGCCCAAGGCGATTTCCTGGGTGATGACGGGCGGCCTGATCGCCGGGATCATCGGTCCCCAATCGGTGATCCTCACCTCGGATCTCTTCCTTCCGATCATGTTCGCCGGCTCGTTCGCGACGATTGCCGTGCTGAACCTCGTGGCTCTCTGCCTGCTGGTCTTCGTGCGCATTCCGCGCCCCAGCGAGACGGAGCGCAAGGAGAGCGGACGGCCGATTCTCCAGATCATCTCGCAGGAACGCTTTATCGTGGCCGTCGCCTGCGGGATCGGCTCCTATGCGATGATGAGTTTCGTGATGACGGCGACGCCGCTTGCGATGATCGCCTGCGGCCATACCCAGACGGATGCCGCGCTGGCGATCCAGTGGCACGTTCTGGCGATGTTCGCGCCGAGCTTCTTCACCGGGTCTCTGATCGCGCGGTTCGGCAAGGCGAATGTGGTTGCCTTCGGGCTCATGCTGCTGATCGGCTGCGGGATCGTGGCGCTTGCGGGCGTAGAGGTGGAGAATTTCTGGCTGGCTCTGGTGCTTCTGGGCCTGGGCTGGAATCTCGCCTTTATCGGCGCGACCTCCATGGTCACCGATTCCTATCGGCCCGAAGAACGCAACAAGGTGCAGGCGACCAACGATTTTCTGGTCTTCGGCTTTGTCGCGCTGGCCTCATTCTCCTCGGGGAATGTGCTCAACGATTTTGGCTGGCAAACCATTAACTGGTTGCTATTTCCAGTTGTTTTGGCGTGCCTTGCGCTGCTGGGCTGGCTGGTCATGCGGGAGCGGCGCGCGTCGTTCTGACACCCCCCTACTTTCGCCCAAGGTACATTCGGACGCTTGACCTCTTCACAGGTAAGGATAGTTTTTCCCTGCGCAAAATTCGGCGAGAGCGAGGCAACGCGTTCGCGCCTGCGTTGAAAGTGCCCGGTCGGGCCGAAAGGCGCGTGCCGGGCTTATCCTTACAAGAAGGGGAGGGGCCCAATCGTGCTCTATATCGTAATCTTGTGCGGTCTACTTTCGATCGTTTATGGCGTCTGGGCGATCCAGTCCGTCATGGCGGCCGATGCCGGTAATCAGAAAATGCAGGAGATCGCAGGTGCGATCCAGGAAGGCGCTCAAGCCTATCTGAGCCGGCAGTACACCACCATCGCCATCGTCGGCGTTGTGGTCTTCTTTATCGCGTGGTGGCTTCTGTCCATCACCGCGGCCATCGGCTTCCTGATCGGTGCTATGCTTTCCGGCCTTGCCGGCTTCATCGGCATGCTGGTTTCCGTTCGCGCGAACGTTCGTACCGCGCAGGCCGCCTCCCGTTCGCTTGGCGCAGGTCTTGCCATCGCCTTCAAGTCGGGCGCCATCACCGGCCTGCTGGTCGCCGGTCTCGCCCTTCTCGGCGTCACCGTCTACTTCTGGGTGCTGACGGGCCCTATGGGCTATGAAGGCACGTCGCGCACCGTCATCGATGCGCTCGTGGCGCTTGGCTTCGGCGCTTCGCTCATCTCCATCTTCGCCCGTCTCGGCGGCGGTATCTTCACCAAGGGTGCGGATGTCGGCGGCGATCTCGTCGGCAAGGTGGAAGCGGGCATTCCCGAAGACGATCCGCGCAACCCGGCCACCATCGCCGATAACGTCGGCGACAACGTGGGCGACTGCGCGGGCATGGCCGCCGACCTCTTCGAGACCTACGCGGTGACGGTCGTCGCCACCATGGTGCTGGCCTCGATCTTCTTCTCCGGTGCTGTCGCGGCTCAGTTCATGCTGCTTCCGCTGGTCATCGGCGGCGCCTGCGTGCTCACCTCCATCGCAGGCACGTTTTTCGTGAAGCTCGGCGCTTCCAACTCCATCATGGGCGCGCTCTACAAGGGCTTCATCGCAACTGCGGTGCTCTCCGCCGTGGCGCTGGGCCTCATCGTGGCCGTCTGGATCGGTTTCGGCACCGAGTTCACCACCTCAAGCGGCCTGACCTTCTCCGGCTTCAGCGTGTTTGCCTGCGGCATCACGGGCCTTATCATCACGGGCCTGATCATCTGGGTCACCGAGTACTACACCGGCACCGACTATCGGCCCGTGCGCTCCATCGCGCAGGCGTCCGTGACCGGTCACGGCACCAACGTGATCCAGGGTCTCGCCGTTTCGCTTGAGGCGACGGCGCTGCCGGCGCTCATCATCATGGCGGGCATCATCGTCACCTACCAGCTGGCGGGCCTCTTCGGCATCGCCATCGCGGTGACCACGATGCTGGCTCTGGCGGGCATGGTCGTTGCTCTCGATGCCTTCGGTCCGGTCACCGACAATGCGGGCGGCATTGCGGAAATGGCCGAGTTGCCTGCCGAAGTGCGGACGACCACCGATGCTCTGGATGCCGTCGGCAACACGACCAAGGCGGTGACCAAGGGCTATGCCATCGGGTCTGCCGGTCTTGGCGCTCTGGTGCTGTTCTCGGCCTACACGGAAGATCTGCGGCATTTCGCGGCGACTGCCGAGCCGGGCTCGATCTTCGAAGGCATCGACGTCAGCTCGCTGTTCTCGCTCTCCAGCCCCTATGTCGTGGCCGGTCTGCTCTTCGGCGGCCTGTTGCCTTATCTCTTCGGCGGCATCTCCATGACCGCCGTCGGCCGCGCCGCGGGTGCGGTCGTGGAAGAAGTGCGGCGGCAGTTCAAGGAAAAGCCGGGCATCATGCAGGGCACGGAAAAGCCGGACTACGGCCGCGCCGTGGACATGCTCACCCGGGCCGCGATCCGCGAAATGATCGTGCCGTCCCTGCTGCCGGTGCTCTCGCCGATCGTCTGCTTTGCGATCATCTATCTGGTTGCCACTCCGGCCGACGCCTTTGCGGCGTTGGGCGCGATGCTGCTGGGCGTGATCGTGACGGGCCTCTTCGTCGCCATCTCCATGACGGCGGGCGGCGGAGCCTGGGATAACGCCAAGAAATCCTTCGAAGACGGTTTCGTCGACAAGGACGGCGTGACCCACCAGAAGGGCTCGGAAGCGCACAAGGCTTCCGTGACCGGCGATACCGTGGGCGATCCCTACAAGGACACCTCCGGCCCGGCCGTGAACCCGATGATCAAGATCACCAACATCGTGGCGCTGCTGCTGCTGGCCGTGATGGCTCACTGATCCTCATCGGATGACATGATCGAAGCCCCTCGCGACGACAGTTGCGGGGGGCTTTTCGTTTGTGCGGTTGCCTGTGGGCTGCGCTTGCGGCCAGAGCTTGCGGGCAACAACGGCGCAGACAAGCAAAAGGCGCGGTCGGGATGGCCCGCCGCGCCTTGCCGTCAATTCGTGTCTCGCATGCGCCTCAGGCGGCTTTCACGCGGCCGTCAGAGCCCCAGGGAGGGCGACTTGGCGCCGCGGATGACCTGACTGATGAAGCCGTAGTCGGAGCCGCCGGTGCGGGTCTTGCGGGAGATGAAGTCGAAGACCTTGCCGTCCTTCAGGCCGTAATCGGCGACCTGCGCGACGCGGCCTTCCTCGTCGAAATAGACGGCGACGACGCGCTGCTCGACGATGTCGGGCGCGAGGAAGGCGGTCTGCTCTTCCTTCTGGGAGATGTAGTAGTAGGTCTCACCACTGGTCACGGAGGTGGTGGAGGGGGTGCCCAGCACCAGCTGCACCTGTTCGCGGCTGGAGCCGACCTGAACCTGCTGGAGCGATTCCTGCGGGATCATCGCGCCGCGGTTCAGCGTCTTGGTGAGACAGCCGCCGAGCGCAAGCGACACGGTCGCAACCAGCGCGATATTTCTGACGGCCTTGGCAAAACCAGGCTGTTTTCCGGAGACGGTCAGGCGCATGTTGCAGTTACCCTTCTTGAAACCAGCTTGTTCTTCAACGGAACTTGGCAAAGTCCCTAACCTGCGTTAGGCCACTTGGCAAGTTTCCTTCCTGTCCCAGCTACGCCAAAAAGTGGTGTAAAGGGCAGTGGGACCGTCAAGGTCAGGGAAACACGCCAGAGCCTGCCAGGAAAGCGAACTCGCCATGGTCTTTTCATTCTTTCGTCGTCGCCCGGAGCCGGCGACGCGTGATCTCTACGATGCGATCGTGGCGCAGGCGCGGCAATCGCATTTCTTTGAGTGCCTCGGTGTGCCCGATACGATCGACGGGCGTTTCGACATGATCAGCCTGCACGCGACGCTCATATTCTCCCGGTTACGGCTGGAGGGATATGCGGGCAAGACGCGCGCGCAGGCGGTTTTCGACCTGTTCTTTCGCGATATGGACCACGCATTGCGCGAACTGGGGGCGAGCGATACATCGGTGCCGCGCAAGGTGAAACGCATGACGGAGCTTTTCTACGGCGCCGCGCAGGCCTATATGATCGCGCTTGAAGAGGACGAGGAAGCCGTTGCCTCCGGCAAGCCTGCCGGGGAACTGGCTCTGGCGCTTCAGCGAAATGTCTATGCGGGCCGCGAGGATGCGGCTGCGCAGGCTCAGGCGCTTGCGGCCTACATGAAGGCGCTGAGCGATCATCTGGGCAAAGAGGACGGTGCGGGAATCATCGCCGGGCGGGTCGACTGGATCGATCCGGCAGCTTTTACGCCCGCCTCACAGGATATGCCCGGCTCACAGGAATTGAATGAAGGAAAGAAAGACCATGGCGGATCGTAACCGCTTGGACCGCGACGACGCGCCGGAACCGGTGCTGAACTGGCAGCAGCCCGTGGAGGCTGTCCTCTCGTCGGGGCTTGCATTCGACCGGGTGGCGGACGCGGACGAGCGCGAGGCGCTTCGCGAGAATTGCGGGTTGCTCTCCGTGTCTCGCATGGAAACGCATTTCACCGTGAAGCCCTGGCGCAAGACCGGATATTCCGTCGTCGGGCGGGTGAGCGCGGATGTGGAGCAGGCCTGCGTCGTCAGCCTGAAGCCGGTGAGCCAGCATGTCGACGAAGAGGTCGACGTGAAGTTCGTGCCCATGCGCGAAGCTGAGAAATGGGCGCAGGAAGCGGACGAGGAAGGCGAGATCGTCATCGACGTGGAAGCCGACGATCCGCCGGATCTGTTCGAGGGCAACGCCATCGACCTGGGAGCGCTGGCGGCGGAATATTTCGCACTCGGGCTCGATCCCTATCCGCGTGCGCCGGGCGTGAGCTTCGAGGCGGCGGTGGAGGCGGACGAAGCGGGCGAGGATGACCGCCGCAAGCCGTTCGCCGGGTTGAAGGACATGTTAAAGGCGCGTGACGGCGAGGGCTGAGGGCCGGATCGTCACTCCCCGTTGGCCCCGCGTGCGCGGCCTGCGTCGTTTTCATGCGTCCCGACCGGTCGTGTTATCGGGTCGGCGCGGTGGTCGCGGCGGCGGGGCAGTTTACAAAGCTGTTGTCACTAGCGGTTAAATCGCTATGTTCCGACGGCCCGATGAATGCGCTGCGAGCGGCGTTGCAGGCACTTTTTCTTTCCATCTTTCGGGATCCGGTTAGACGTTTCATGTCAAACAAGATTCGCATTTCACTGGACGCCATGGGCGGCGATCGAGGGCCGGAAGTGGTCCTGCCCGGCGCAGATATTGCCCTCGAACGTCGACCGGATATCGAATATCTGCTCTACGGGGACGAGGCTCAGATCAATCCGCTTCTGGACCAGTATCCTCGCCTGAAGGCGGCTTCGAGCGTTCACCACTGCACCGTTGCGGTGAAGATGGACGACAAGCCCAGCCAGGCGCTGCGCTCCGGGCGCAGGCATTCCTCCATGTGGCGCGCCATCGAGGCGGTGAAAAACGGGGAGGCGGATGTTGCCGTCTCTGCCGGCAACACCGGCGCGCTGATGGCGATGTCGCGGTTCTGCCTTCGCACCATGGCCAATATCGAACGCCCCGCGATCGCTGCCATCTGGCCGACGCTGAAGGGCGAATCCATTGTGCTCGACATGGGCGCGACGATTGGCGCGGATGCCCAGCAACTCATCGATTATGCTATCCTTGGTGGTGCTATGGCGCGGGCGCTTCTGGGCATCCAGAAGCCGACCGTGGGGTTGCTCAATATCGGTGTCGAAGAGGTCAAGGGCCTCGAGGAGGTGCGAACGGCCGGAAGGCTGTTGCGCGAGGCGGATTTGACCTCGCTGAACTATGCCGGTTTCGTTGAGGGAGACGATCTCGGCAAGGGGACGGTCGACGTGGTGGTCACGGAAGGCTTCTCGGGCAATATCGCCCTGAAGGCCGCTGAAGGCACCGCCAAGCAGATCGCCCAATATCTACGCGCGGCGATGACCCGGAGCTGGCTTGCCAAGTTGGGCTATCTTCTGGCCAAGAGTGCCTTCGACCAGCTTCGCGAGAAGATGGACCCTTCCAAAGTAAATGGCGGGGTGTTCCTCGGCCTCAACGGGATCGTCATCAAGAGCCATGGCGGTACGGATGCAGAGGGCTTCGCCAGTGCGGTGGGGCTCGCCTACGACATGGTGCGCAATGAGCTCCTGGAAAAGATCTCGCAGGACATGGTGTTCTATCACCGCAGCGGGTTCCAGGATCGGATCGACAATGAGAAGGCGCAAAGCCAAAAGGCAGGTGATTAGTGAGCTTGACGCGATCCGTCGTACTGGGCTGCGGCAGTTATCTACCTGAGAAAGTCGTGACCAATGACGATCTGTCGAAGATCGTCGAGACGTCGAACGAATGGATCGTGCAGCGCACGGGCATTCGCGAACGCCATATCGCCGAGGAGGGCGAATTCACCTCCCATCTGGCCCTGAAGGCGGCTGAGGCTGCGCTGGCGGATGCGGGTGTGGAGGCCGAGACCATCGACCTCATCATCATGGCGACGTCCACCCCCGACAACACGTTCCCCGCAACCGCCGTGGCCGTTCAGAACGGGCTTGGCATCACCACCGGGGTCGCCTTCGATCTGCAGGCGGTGTGTTCGGGGTTCATCTTCGCAATGACGACCGCCGACGCTTACCTGCGCGCAGGGCTTGCCAAGCGCGCGCTGGTGATCGGAGCGGAAACCTTCTCGCGTATCCTCGACTGGACCGATCGCGCCACCTGTGTGCTCTTCGGCGACGGAGCGGGCGCGGTGGTTCTGGATGCTCAGGAGATGCCTGGCGACGTGAAAACCGACCGTGGCGTTCTCTCCTGCCACCTGCGCTCCGACGGCAGTCACAAGCAGAAGCTCTACGTGGATGGCGGGCCGTCCTCCACCCAGACCACCGGCCACCTGCGCATGGAAGGCAAGGAAGTCTTCAAGCATGCGGTGGGCATGGTTACGGACGTCATCCGCGACGCCTTCGAGGAGACGGGGCTGACGCCGGAGGACCTGACCTGGTTCGTGCCGCATCAGGCCAACCGCCGGATCATCGACGCCAGCGCCAAGAAGCTCGGAATCGCGCCTGAAAAATGCGTGGTGACCGTGGAGCGTCACGGCAATACGTCTGCCGCCTCCATTCCGCTCGCGCTCGACGCCGCCCGCAAGGCCGGTCAGATCAAGCAGGGCGATCTGGTGATGCTGGAAGCCATGGGTGGCGGGTTCACCTGGGGATCGGTTCTTCTGCGCTGGTAAGACGCGCAATACCAAAGGGGGAGCGCGCGAGGGCTTTGGTCGGCGCGCGCCGATAGCGACCTGGATCGCCGCGCTCAGGGACGGGCGCGGCGATATTCTTTTCGGCCCGCCTTTTCCGCTGCGATGTTCATGCGAGGGATTGGCTTCATGCGACAAACGTTTGTTGCCGCAAGGCGCTGTGGGCAGTTGACCGTCAACGGCGGAACGCCTACCGTAGTCTTCCAAGCCAGTTTCCTAGTGAATTCAGTATTGTGGACGTTTGCCCGAAGGAGGGCCCATGAGCGGCAAAACCGTGACGCGCGCTGATCTTTGCGAGGCGGTCTATCAGAAGGTCGGTCTGTCTCGCACGGAATCTGCGGATCTGGTTGAACAGGTACTTTCGGAAATTTCCGACTGTCTTGTTTCGGGAGAGGCGGTGAAGCTGTCTTCGTTCGGATCGTTCCTTGTTCGCTCCAAGGGCGAACGGATCGGCCGCAATCCGAAGACGGGCGAAGAGGTGCCGATCTCGCCGCGGCGCGTGATGGTTTTCAGGCCGTCGAACGTGCTCAAGCAGAAGATCAACGAGTCGCTGGTCGGCGACTGAGCCTCTCGTATCTCGCAGTCCTTTCCATGGGCTGCATTTCCAATATTACGCAAGCGGTGACCGGCTGGCTTGTCTCCGGTTCCCTTGCGAAGGGCAGGGAGCCTGCAAGGCGTTTTGCCCTGAATGCGGCTTCACTCATGAAGCCGGGTCGCCACACCATGACGGGACAGATTGAAGCCAGTGGATAAGAGCCCCGACGCATTTCGCACGATCAGCGAGGTCGCTGCGGAGCTTGACCTTCCCCAGCACGTGCTGCGCTTCTGGGAGACGCGGTTCACCCAGATCAAGCCGCTCAAGCGCGGCGGCGGGCGGCGTTACTATCGTCCCGACGATGTCGATCTTCTGGCCGGCATCCGAAAGCTCCTCTACGGCGAAGGCTACACCATCAAGGGCGTGCAGCGCCTCTTGAAGGAAAACGGCATTCACTGGGTCATGGATGTCGGACGCGGCATCGAAAGCGGCGCGCCGGGCGCATCCCATCAGGATGACGACGATCTGGTGGATGAGGGCGCGCCTGAAGAGAGCATGGCCCCGCCGCAGGCCGTGTTGCCGATGGCGCGGGCGGCCCAGACCGCCGTGCGCGTGCCTGAGCGGGCTTCCCAGCCTCCTCAGGGCGAATTGCCTGCACAGGCGCCGCGTGCTCCCACGATCGTGCCTGCCGACGAGCCTCTGCCACGCGACGTGCTTGCCGACGATGTGCGTACCGAGCCGCATCGTTCGTCCTTCAGCCTGATGGAGCGTCTGCGCGGTGAACCGCGCGCCGAGGACGACGCCGGGCTTGGCAAGGAAGATGTGCGCCGGTTGCAGGCGACGTTGTTCGAGCTTCTGGAGTGCAAGCGCATCCTCGATCAGGCGCGCTGATTATTCATCTGAACGATCCCGGAATACGGCAGGGGCGGTCGCGACAGCGTGCGTGGGCTAGGCCATGCCTTTGCTGCGTTTTTCCCAAGGCGGCGATTTTTCATGGTCTGAAACCGGCATTCCCTGCCCATGGTCGATGGCCGTGAGGGGCGGGGCGGGGCTGGTGCCACACTGGATTGTGGCGGAAAATACGTGCGAGCGGCCGCGTCGAGGGCGGCGGCGCTTGGTTCATCTGAACCAAGCGGCACTTTTCTCGATTATCAGGTGATGTTGATTTTGTTGAGAAAAATGGTCGGAGCGGCGGGATTCGAACCCACGACCCCTTGACCCCCAGTCAAGTGCGCTACCAGGCTGCGCTACGCTCCGACGGGAACTCTCCTAACTGCTTCGGTGCGCTCGCGCAAGGCCGTTCGATCCTCCTATGCGCGAAAGTCACCGCAAGTTGACGGCGGAAAACGCGCAAAGACCGCCCATTCCGTCCGGCTGACGGCAGAAATGGCTGAAAAACTCACTCTTGCGAGGGTTGCAGCGCTTCTTTCGCCCGCGCGCGCTTATGGGCGGCCTCCTGTGCAAAAAGGCCCCATGCCAGGCCGATAAGCAGGAAGTTGTGACGCCAGTGGTCCATATCGATGACCAGAGCGACCAGCGCATGGCCGACAAGCGTTACGAAGAGCGCAATCGCGATGCCGCGTGTGGCGCGGGGCTGGAAGATCAGCGGAAACAGCCGCGCAAGCGTCCAGGACATCAGTACGATCCATGAAATGCCGCCGATCCAGCCATAGGCCATGAACGATTTCAGATACATGTTGTGCGGGTCTTCGGTGAAGATCCTGTAGAATTGCAGCGGGCCGATGCCGAGGGGGCGTTCTCCGGCCAGCATGAAGCCGAGCGCGTGGCGGGCGAAGCGGCCCAGATGCGAGCCGTCATAGGACTGGACGAGTTCCGCGCGCTCCGCAAACAGCGCCCCCACAGCGTCGGTTTGAAGGGCGGCGACCAGCCCCAGCGCAATTACCAGGAACCCGGCTATGGCGAGCCCCAGGATGCGCAGGCGCATGAGCGGGTTGCGGGTGCTGAGGAACAGCACGAAGCCCGTAGAACACAGCGCGAAGGCCGTCATGCCCCAGGCTGCGCGCGAAAAGGACAGGAACAGGCCCGCCACGAGGATGAGCAGCAGCCCGGCAGCGATTATCCCGCGGCGCAGAGGCTGGGTCAGGATCATGTAGGTGAGCCAGGTCGCGGGGAAGATCAGGAAGGGGCCGAAGACGTTCGGATCCTGAAAGGTGCCCTTTGCGCGGCCGTAGAGGAGGAAAATGTCCGCCCCCGGCACGAGCCCGAAATACCCGATGACGCCCGCAAGGGCTGCGCAAACCGCGCCTGCGACATAGCCATAGACGATAACTCTGAGAAGCTGTGCGCTGTGGGCGACAACCGCGGCATAGAAGATCGAGCTGACGATCAGGTACCCGGTCACGGCCATGTACATGGGGGCCTGATCGAAGGTGGGAACCTGCGTGGAGGCGAGAATGCCGCCGGCCATATAGGCGAGCAGCAGGCCGATCATCGGCGCGATGGTGCGCGGCAGCGGCATCCCGCACAGAAAGGCGAGGCCTGCGGAGGCGACGATCAGAAGATCATAGGGGGCGGGCTCGTTGAGGACGAAGAAGCCGGAGAAGGCGCAAAGCCACAATACCCCTGCCGCGATCATGGAAAGCGGCAGGCGGCCGTTCAGGCCGACCGGTGCGACGGGCGACGTCGCACCGGGGGAGGCGGTGACGTCGCTCAAAAGGCGTTCTCCGTGTTGAACAGGCGGAACGGGGTCATGAACAGGATGTAGAGGTCCAGCCCGAGCGACCAGTTCTCGATGTAGTAGAGATCGTTCTCGATGCGCCCGCGGATCTTGTCCGGCGTGTCGCACTCGCCGCGCCAGCCGTTGATCTGCGCCCAGCCGGTCACACCGGGTTTCACCTTGTGGCGCGCGAAATAACCGTCGATCACTTCGTCCCAGAGTTTTTCATCGGTGTTTGCGCCCAGCGCATGGGGGCGCGGGCCAACCAGTGAAAGCTCGCCGCGCAGCACGTTGAAAAGCTGGGGCAGTTCGTCGATGGAGCTTTTGCGGATAAAGCGGCCCACCGGCGTAACGCGCGGGTCGTCACGTGTCACCGCCTTGCGTGCCATCAGGTCTTCCTGATCCACATACATGGAGCGGAACTTCAGGACATCGATGACCTCGTTGTTGAAGCCGTAACGCTTCTGCTTGAACAGGATCGGGCCGCGGCTCGTCATCTTCACTGCAATCGCGGCACCCGCCATCACCGGCGCAAGCAGGACGATGGCGATGCTGGCGAACAGGAGGTCGAAGATGCGCTTGGAGATGGCGTCCCAGTCGGCAATCGGCTTGGAGAACATGTCCAGCAGCGGGACCTTGCCAATATAGGTGTAGGAGCGCGGGCGGAACCGCATCTTGTCGCAATGGGCGGACAGGCGGATGTCGATGGGCAGGATCCAGAGCTTCTTGAGAAGCTGCAGAAGACGTTCCTCGGCGCGAAGCGGAATGGAGACGATCAGCAGGTCGATGCTGGTCAGGCGCGCGAATTCCACCAGTTCCGCGATGGTTCCGAGCTTCGGATACCCGGCCACGATGGGCGGCGAGCGGTCGTCGGAGCGGTCATCGAAGATGCCGCAGATACGGATGTCGTTGTTGGCCTGGGATTCCAGATCCTGAATGAGTTCGGCTGCGGGCTGGCCGCCGCCGACGATGATGGCGCGGCGCTCAAGCCGGCCCTCGTCCGACCATTTGCGCACCAGCCGTGCGACGATGGCCCGGGAGACGACGAAAAAGGCGAGGCCCACCGCGTACCAGGCGGCGAACCACACGCGCGAATAGGCGTCGCCCAGCTTGGCGAAGAACATGGCGAGGGCGAAAAAGGCGAAGACGACCGTCCAGGCCGCGAAAATGCGCCCGAGCTGGGCCGCATAGGAGCGAAAGGCGGAAAGATGGTAGCCGTCGGCAGCCTGAATGAGCCCCACCGCAAGGAGGGACCCGACAAGGAGCGGGGCTGCATAGAAGAGCGAGAATTGCTCGTTGGGATAGACATAGCCGTAGAAGCAGCCGAGGCCGATGGCGAAGAGCGCCAGCGCCTCGCAGACGCGAACGACCGCGCACAGGACGGTGATGGAGATCTGCCGTCCCGACAGCATTTGCGCCACTTCCATCGCGCGCACGCTCAATTCGACCTTCGGGCGGTGGCCTGTTCCGACCTCGCGCAACTCTCCGGCATTGGACTGAACCGCTTCGCGAAACCGCTTCTGGAATTCGTTTTCAGCCGTGTTCATATGTTTGATGCTCCCACCGGCTCGAGCCCTTACCCCGAAGTCGTGCCGCCGGTCCCCATTCCTGTTTTTCATTCCCCCGTCAATCTATCGGCCGCACGGCCTTTCGTGTCGGGGGTATTCTAGCGTTTGTAACCGGCGCTGCCGTTACGTCGCGTGCGACATCTTGTCAGCGGTGCTTCCTGTGACCCCACCCATGGCATAGAGCGCGAGAACGCCTTCCGACATGGCTTTCAACGAGAACCGGTCGGCAAGACTGTCACGCAATTCCTGCGCCTTTTGGTCGGCTGCTTGCGGGGCCTCCAGCACGTGCTGCATGGCCTTCGCCAGAGCGGCGGGTTCTCCGGGGGGCACGAGATCTCCCTCATGCCCCACGAATATTTCTGCGATACCGCCGACCCGCGTGGTGACGACCGGCAGACCGGCGGCGATTGCCTCGAGTATTATATATGGCAAAGACTCTGCACGTGATGGGATCACGACAGCGCGAGCACTCGAAAAAGCTGTGCGCGCAGGAGTTGCGCCATGAAAGCCGACCGCCTCGCCAAGTCCGAGGTCACGGGCCATCTTCTCGTAATCTGCGCGCATGTCGCCGGGGCCGACCATATGGGCGCTCGGCGTCTTGCCCGTCGCATCGCCGATGGAACTGAGCGCCATCAGGAACACGTCCGGGCCCTTAAGCTCGCGGAACTCGCCGATGAAGAGGAAGTCGCGTGCATCTGCGGCCGGGGCGACCGGCTCGAATTCTTCCGGACGCAGCCCGTTGTGGACCGTGCGAGAGGGAATGCGCGGCGCGCCGACCTTGGTGCGATACTGCGCGGCTTCAAAGTCGCAGACGAAGCACAGCCCGTCGCTGATGCGCTCCAGAGCGCGTTCCACGGCGAAGAACACGCGTCCGGACAAAGCCTTCGGATCGTAATGCAGCGAGCCGCCGTGAGGCGTGTAGAAACGGCGCGTATCGAGGCCGGAGCGGCGTAGCAGCGTTCCCAGAATGCGTGCATAGACGCCGCCCTTGGCGCCGTGGCCGTGAACCGCGTCGGGCTGCATGGCCTTCAGGTCTCGATAGGCGCTGCGCATGGTGGAGAGATCGGAGAGGGAGGGTGTGCGGCGCATCGGGATGCGCACCAGCCCAAGTTCGAGATCGGGGGCAAGGTCCGCCAGGCGCTTTTCGGCGAACTCCCCGCCGGTGGAGGCGTCGCAGATCAGCCCGACGAGATGACCCTCCGCACGCTGCGCGGATATCAGGTCGCACACATGCCTGAAGGCACCGCCTACGGGCGCGCGCAGGCAATGCACTATCCGCAAGGGATGTGCTGTCATGACTTCTCCCGACCGCTTTTTGGCGCACGTTTGCACGCGCAGCCTGTCCCGGCCTGACGGCGCTTCTTGGTGTGTAATTGAAACCCAAAGTTGCGCCGACAGACGCCTTCCTGTCAGGGAGAAGACTAATGGAGAGAGGTGAGTCCGCGGTTAACGTGAACTTCCGACAGCGTCAAAACCTGCGATGGAAACCTCAGAACAGGCGCTCTCTCACATAGACCGTATCGCCGGGGCGCAGGGGTTCGGATAGGGGCACGCGTGCGGTCATGATCTCGCCGTCGATCTGGCGGGTGACATCGACGCTGGCCTGCTGGGCGCGCGGGGAAAAGCCTCCTGCAATGGCGATTGCGGTCTGGGCCGTCAGGCCCGCCACATAGGGGAATTGGCCCGCGGTACGCACTTCGCCCATGATGAAGAAGGGGCGGTACTGGTCCACTTCCACGGAGACGTCGGGATTGCGCAGGAAGCCCTTGGAAAGCCTTGTTTCCAGTATTCTTTCCAGTTCCTTGGTCGTCTTTCCGCGTGCGGTCACGTCGCCGACGAGCGGCATGGAAAGCGTGCCGCCGGGATCGACGGTATAGGTGGTGGACAGCTTTTCCTGATCGTACACGACCACGCGCAGGCGATCGCCGGAATCGACGCGATATGCCTTGGTGAGAACGTCGTGAAACGCCGCCGGCGGGCGGCGATAGCTGCTGCATCCGGCCATCACGAGGGAAAGCGCTAGGAGCAGGATGGTCGAGGCACGCATGAGCAGGGAAGTCCTGTTATTAACCAAGATCAACTTTCCCGGATCAGGGTTAATGGCGGGTAAAGGCCGTCAAAGATGTCAGTCCCGTGAGAGCCCGTTTAGGGCCTTCGTAGCGCCCCGTATTGGGGAGTCTTACCAAAGTATTAAATGGCGTCGGTCGGTAAATGAACGTCTTTAAGACTCCGCTTACCTTAACAGACTAGGAATCTCCTTAGTCAGTCAGGAGTATCGGGCGGATGACACGGGAGTATCGTGGGGCAGACGAGGACGTTTCAGTCGATGTCACTGCGCTTGGAAGGGCGCTGTGGCGGGCGAAACGCTGGCTTGTTCCGCTCGTCCTCATCACAGCGGTCGGGACGTTTGCCGCGATGCAGGCGGTGACGCCGAAGTATCGCGGGCAGGCCAAGATTTTGATCGAAAGTCAGGGCGCCGTCTATCCGGGGATCAACCGCAACGTCGAAGGCGAGCGCGCCTTGCTCGATCAGGAGGGCGTCGCTTCTCAGGTTCAGCTTCTGAATTCCTACGACCTCGCCCGCCGCGTCGCCAAGAAGCTGGAGCTTTCTCAGCGGTCCGAATTCAATCCGAGTGCGGAAGAACGGGCCTCGCTCGTCGACAAGGCGCTGAACCTGCTGGGATTCGACCGGACCAACCGGCAGGCGTCGCTTGAGGAGCGCGTGCTGGAAGGCTATTTCGACCGGCTCATCGTCTATCAGGTGGAAAAGACCCGCGTGATCACGGTGGAGTTTACCTCCCGCGATCCGGAACTGGCGGCAAACGCGGCCAACACCATTGTTCAGGAATATCTGGATCTGCAGGCAGCCGCGAAGCGCGACAACACCGAGGAGGCAGCCGACTCGCTGGGCCCCGAAGTGGAACGCGTGCGCGCCGACGTGGAAAAGGCGGAGCGGGCGGTCGAGGAATACCGCGCCTCCAACGACCTGCTGATCGGCTCCAACAATGTGACGCTTGTCCAGCAGCAGCTTGCCGATCTCAATACGCAACTCGCCACCGCCCGTGCCCAGAAGGCCGAAGTTGAGGCCAAGGCCAGCCAGGTGCGGGCCATGCTGGAACAGGGGTCGCTCGATTCCGCCACCGATGTCATGAATTCGCCGTTGATCCAGCGCCTGCGCGAACGGCAGGTGGCGCTTCAGGCACGGATCGCCGATCTCTCCACTTCGCTTCTGCCCAGCCATCCGGACCTGCGCGCCGCGCAGCGCCAGCTTCGCGATCTCGACGGTCAGATCGTGGCGGAAGGGCGCAAGATCCTTTCGGGTCTTGAGAGCGATGTCCATGTCGCGGAGAGCCGTGAGGCTTCGTTGCTGGAAAGCCTCAACCAGCTGAAGGCGCAGGTCGCGCAGAACAACGAGGCGCGTATTCGGCTTCGCGAGCTTGAGCGCGACGCCAAGGTCAAGGGTACGCAACTGGAAGCCCTGTTGCAGCGTTACCGCGAGCAGGAAGCCCGCGTGAATGCCGCCGGACTTCCTGCCGATGCGCGTCTGATCTCGCGCGCCAGCGTGCCCCACAAGCCCTATTCGCCGCGCGTAACCGCAATCACGGCGCTGGTGACCATGGCGGTGACCGTTCTGGCCGTCGCCTTCATCCTGATGCGCGAGTTTCTCGTCGGGGCCGTTTTGGTGCGCGGGGGCGATCGTGTCCGCGAAGAAGGCGAGGTGGGGGGCGGCGATGAGGCGAGGGCGCCGGTGGCCCTGATCGAGTCGCCGCAGGTTCCCGTTGCCCCGCTCTCGGATGTCGAGACGAGCCCGGCAACGCTGTGGGCGCGGCTGATGGAAATGGAGGTTCCGCCCAAGTGTCTGGTCGTCGTCTCCACCGATGACGATGAAATGGCCAGCCGGGCGGCAATCGCGCTGCTGCGGGCCGCGGTCAGCGACAATACCTGCCCTATCCTGCTGGAGGTGTCAGCCGAGCCGCAATTCGCGGTGGCGAGCGAGGAAGGCGGAGAGCCGCACCGCGGCTTCGTGGATCTGCTTTCCGGCGAGGCGTCGTTCTCGCAGGTGATCATGCGCGATCCGCGCTCGCGCGCCCATGTGATTGCAGGCGCGGGGCGTCCGCTTTCCGACCAGGAAGTGGAAGCGCCGCTCTTCGATACGGTGCTGGAGGCGCTGGAACACACTTACGATCACATCGTGGTCGATCTCGGCCGGTTGACCTCCTCGGTTTCCACGGCGAAGTTCCTTGCCCGCGCCGATCATGTGGTGTTGGTGGCGGGCGATCATTCCGGCGGGCCGTCGCTTGACCGCACGCGCCGGATGCTGGAGAGCAAGACCGGGGCAGGGCTCTCCGTGCTGGCGCCGCAGCGCCGCGAGGGTGCGGCCAAGGGCGAGCGCGACATGGCGGCCTGAAAGGCCGCCTCTTTTCTATAGAGAAATGATCGGGGTGCGATGTGGCGGGGGGCAAGGCCCCAAAGCAAAGGGCCTTGCGCCGTTTCGGTCGCAAGGCCCTCGATCCCTTCGTCCGTCAGTTTTCCAAATCAACGTCGGCGTCGTACGCTCCTAGACGTTGCTGTTGACGGATATCCTCAAGGGTGGAGTTACCACGGCCTTGTTACTCGCTCGGGCTCACGATCTACCGGGCGGTCCTTCCGTTGAAGAAGCCTATGGGCTTGGCTCGCAGATCTTGCGATGCTCAGTGGAAGCTCGCTCCCGTATGTAGACGCTCACGTCCAACAAGGAACTCATGCCGTTCAGTAAGAGTAGTAAATTGTACTTCAGAATTGATCACAACCGTTGTCACTCCGGACTGTGATCCTCAAGCTATACTAGCCGGCGGTGTCATTTTTCTAGACCTCCCGCTTTCTGTCTACAATTTCAATTTGGGGCTGACAGGTCCGTTTGTCAATCATGCAGGAAGAAACAATGCGCGAGGTGCGACATTGTGTACGTAGCGGCATGTGACGCTGGGGCAGGAAATGGCGGAAAACCGCCACATAGGCCGAGGGCCCGTGGGCAAAAAAAGGCGACCCGGAGGGTCGCCAGAGTGATGCGGGTATGGTCTCGATCCGGTGTTGATCGGTCCCACACGACATTGCCTTGCTGCGATGACGTCATGATGACGCGTCTTGCGATGTCGCCGGTCAGCGAAGCGCGTCGATGACCGGCTTGCGATAGAGGAGGGCGGCAGGCACGGTCGCCACCGCCATGCCGATGGCGATGATGGCTCCCACGAGCGCCAGTTCGGTTCCGCCAAGGGACGCCTGCAATGCGATGCCCGTTTCTGCGGTGAAGGCGGCGGAGACGGTTCCCGCAAGCCCCATGCCCAGTGCGAGGCCTGCCAGAGCGCCCACCGTCACGATCAGCGCGACATAGCTCCAGATGGTCAGGAAGATGAAGGCGCGCGGCGCGCCCAGCGCCCGCAGAATGGAAAACTGCACCCGGTAGAGCCGCAGAAGAACCATAACGCCGGCAAGGATCGCGACGATCACGAGCGTCTGGGTGGCGAGCGCCATGACGTTCATCAGGGAGCGCATGTCGCCCAACAGGGCGTAAAGCTCCACCAGAACCTCGGCCGGGAAGAAGGCGGTGCTGTCCTGCGCCTTGTAGCGGGAGCGCAGCCCATAGGCGGCGGCGACGGAATCGGGCTTCACGACAAGTGCCGGAACGCCCGGCAGGCGTTCGGACAGGTAGGGCGGGCCGACCTGATCGGATCCCTTTTCATGGCCGTTGGGCAGGCTGTGGAGTTCCCAGGTGAGTTCCACAGGCACGACGATGGCCGCGTCCCAAGGAGAGCCCGTGGGGGCCATGCGGCCGACGACGGTGATCTCGGCGCCGTGCTGGTGGGCGTCGTCTCCGCCCTCGTCCCCCATGCGTCCGTGGCCGTGGGTGGGGTGGAATGTGTCTCCGATCTTCAGCGGCGAGGCAAAGCCGACAACGGCTTCCTCATGATCGGTAAAGACGCGTCCTTCGGTGAGCGATCCGCCGCTCAGGTGGCTGACGAAATCGGGCACGGACCCGATAATGGGGGCCCCGTCATGGCTGTCGCCGAATGCGATGGGGGCGACGATTTTCGCGCGCGGTTCGGCAAAGACCCGGGCCACGACCTCCGGCTTTAAAAGCTCGATGGTGCCCGTGCGCAGGAAGACCGATTTCAGCATCGCGTCCGTCTGGCTGCCGGGGGCTGCGATGACGAGATCGAAGCGGTCGGCGGCATGGGCGCTGCCGCGCTTCAGGGCGCGCTCCTGCGCCGTGATGGCGACGCCCAGAGCGACGGCAGCGGCGATCAGCGCCATGAAGGTCACCGTTGTGACCGGGTTGCGGCGCAGGGTGGCCAGCACGAGGGGAAGAGGGTTCATCATGCCGGGATCCAGATCTTCGCGTTGCCGGACAGGTCCGTTTCCTTCAGGTGGCCGCGGTCCAGATGCAGCACGCGGTCGGCGCGGGAGATCAGGATCGGATCGTGGCTGACGGCGAGCACCAGTCGCCCCTCGCTGCGCGAGAGGTCCTGAAGCTTTTCCGCGACAAGGGTGGAGGCGTCGGAATCGAGGCTGGCCGTCGGCTCGTCCGCCAGTATGGCGGGCGGATCGAAGAGAAGGGCGCGTGCGATGGCGGTGCGCTGCTGTTCGCCGCGCGACAGCAGTGAGGCGTGGCGGCGGTCGGCCGGAACCTGAAGGTCGCTCAGCAGGAAGGCGGCGCGGGCGTCGAGCCGGGCGCGTCCTGCGACGCCTCCGAACCGGGTGGCGAGCGTCACGTTTGCGAGTGGCGACAGTTCCGGGATCAGGTGGAAGTCCTGAAAGATGAAGCCGATGGTTTCGCGCCGCCAGCGGTCGCGGCGGGCTTCCGATAGGGCGTAGATATCCCCGCCTTCGTGACGAATCGTGCCGCTTGTCGGCTTCAGCAGGCCGGAGAGCGCATAGAGCAGGCTCGATTTGCCCGAACCGGAGGGGCCGGTCACGACGACAAGACTTCCCGGATCAAGTTCGAGGGCGGGCAGTTCCAGCACCGTGAACGGGCGGTCGCCGTCGTCGCGGTAGCTGAGTTTCAGATTTTCGATTGCGAACATGGACTCACATCCGCGCAAAGCTGGCGGAGGTTACGCGGACGCGGCTGACGAAGCCGATTTCCGTGTCTTCGTAGGTACCCAGTTCCAGCGTGCCGCGCACCTCGATGGGCACATTGAAGGCAACCGCGTCGATGATCTCGTCGGTGTAGATGACGATGATGTCGTCCGGCCAGTCGGCCTCGCTCTCGCAGAACGGGCACACGGCCATGGGGCGGGCGGTGAGGACGAAGAATTTCGATTGCGCCTTCAGCGGCGGAGCCATGTAACCGCGCACGAAGACCTCCTTGTCCCGATGCCCGGTGGCATAGGGCGAGAAGGAGAGATCCTTGTTGTAGAGATCGCGGATGCGCAGGGGCTCGTCGCCTGTCTGGGCGGAAGCGACAAGGGCGGGCAGGGCCGCGGCAAGCGGGGCTGCAGCGGTGGCGAGAAGGAACTGGCGGCGGTTCATGGCGCGGCCTTTGTTGTGCTGCGTCCGGTCGCGAAAACGTGCTGCCCGGACGGCTTTGACGGGCATTTGAGCGAGTTGGGAAAGGGCTTCAGTCAAGCCCTTTCCCTGAGCGGTTTCAGAATCTTATTTGCCGTTGTTGGCAGCGTGATTCATGACGTGGAAGATGTAGTTCTGCTCGATGGTGCCATCGAAGAGATGCGACCACGGACCCCGGGCGTAGACGGCGACGTCTTCACCGGAATGGGTTTCCGAGGACATCGGGATCAGCGCCTGCTGGACGTAGTCCTTGTCGAGCGCCTCTTCCTGGGTGATCTCCGCACGCGTGCCGGAGTAGGTGCCGTCTTCCTGCTTGGTCAGCACGGAGCCGACGCCGTTCAGGTAGCCGATGACGGTGTAGGGCTTGCCGTCGTCGGCCAGAAGCGGCTTGTCGGTGTGCATCTCGCCGGACTTGTTCACGTCGTAGCACAGGCCGAGGATCGGCGAGCCGCGACCGCAATAGCCGTTGAAGGCGATGGCGTGTTCGTGGTCGGCGGTGACGATGATCAGCGTGTCGGCCTCGTCGGTCATCTTCATGGCCATGGCGATGGCGTCGGCGAAGGCCTTGCCGTCATGCATGGCGCGCGCGCCGTTGCCGGCATGGTTCGCATGGTCGACGCGGCCCGCTTCGATGTCGAGATAGAAGCCGTTCTCGTTCTGCGAGAGCTTCTTGATCGCGGCGGCGGTCATCTCCGCCAGAGACGGCTCGTCGGTGCGGTCGACGTCGTATTTCATGTGGGAGGATTCGAACATGCCGATGACCGGCTTGTCGCTCGTCAGGTCGAGGGCGTCGAAGGTCGCCTGGTTCCAGGCGTACTGGCCGCCAAGATCCTGGACTTCCTTGATCAGGTTGCGACCGTCGGTGCGCTTGCCGGACTTGCCTTCGTCACCCTTGACTTCCTTGGGCAGGAAGTGGCGACGACCGCCGCCGAGCGCGATGTCGATCTTGCCGGCTTCGATGGCGTCGAAGAGCTGCGCGGCGATGTCCTTCTGGGCGGTGCAGCCTTCCGGCAGCTTGGAATTGTCTTCCCAGTTGCGGTCGACGGTCTTGGCGTAGACGCCTGCCGGGGTGGCGTGGGTCAGGCGGGCGGTGGAGACGACACCGACAGACTTGCCCTGCGCCTTCACGACTTCACCGAAGGTGGTCAGTTCATGGCCGGTGATGGCGGCGCAGTCGCTGCGGGCGACGGAAGGATCGACATTGATCATGCCGTTCTTCTGCTTGACGCCGGTGTTCATCGCGCCCGCGGTCGGGGCGCTGTCCGGGGTCTGGCCGTTGGTGGTGTAGGTCTTGACCAGAGCCAGATGCGGGAAGGTTTCCTGCGGCTGGACGTATTCCGAACCCATCAGACCCTCAAGCTGGCCGGAGAAGATGCGCACGGCGTAGTTTGTGCCCACGCCCTGACCGTCCGCGGTGAACAGGATGACGTTCTTGGCGCGGTTGGTGTTGGGCGCCTTGGCGAGGTTGGCGGCAATGGCTTCCTGACCGGCCTTGAACCACGGGCTGTCGGCCTGCGGCAGGGTGTCCTGCGCGGCGGCGCCGGTGGCAGCCACCGTTGCGCCGGCGAGCAACGCGGCGATGAAGAGCTTCATGAGAAAGTTCCCGAATTGTGATGCATGGTCTGGCCGGCGGGGGCGTCCCGACCGTCGGCAACCCCTCGCTACATTTGCCGGGTGACAGGTGCATGACAGTTTTCAGAAGAACGGGAAGGGTGACGCAGAAAATCTCTGCAACTCGCGCAAGGGTCGCAGCAACGAACCTTCGGTCGGCGTCGGTTGTTTTGGATGTTATGTTATAACGTAACTAAAATGATGAGAAAAACCTGCGGCCTGGTCTTCGCTGCATGCGGGAATGAAAAAAAGGGGCGCCGAAACCGGCGCCCCTTCTTTTGGCTTGCGCAGAATTCGCGCAAATCCGGCGGTCTGGATCAGACCGAGTAGTACAGGTCGAACTCGACCGGATGCGGCGTCATCTCGTAGCGCATGTTCTCTTCCATCTTCAGCTCGATGTAGGCATCGATCTGATCGTCGTCGAACACGCCGCCGGCCTTGAGGTATTCACGGTCGGCGTCGAGGGACAGAAGGGCTTCACGCAGCGAGCCGCAGACGGTCGGGATGTCCTTGAGCTCTTCCGGCGGCAGGTCGTAGAGGTTCTTGTCCATCGCGTCGCCGGGATGGATCTTGTTCTTGATGCCGTCGAGGCCGGCCATGAGCATGGCCGAGAAGCCCAGATACGGGTTCGCGGACGGATCCGGGAAGCGAACCTCGACGCGCTTGGCCTTCGGAGAAGAGGCCATCGGGATACGGCAGGAAGCCGAACGGTTGCGCGAGGAGTAGGCCAGCAGCACCGGCGCTTCGTAACCCGGGACCAGACGCTTGTAGGAGTTGGTCGAGGGGTTGGTGAAGGCGTTGAGCGACTTGGCGTGCTTCAGGATGCCGCCGATGTAGTACAGGCAGGTTTCCGACAGGTCGGCGTACTGGTTGCCGGCGAAGACCGGAGCGCCGTCCTTCCAGATGGACTGGTGGACGTGCATGCCCGTGCCGTTGTCGCCGAAGACCGGCTTCGGCATGAACGTGGCAGACTTGCCGTAGGCGGCGGCAACCTGGTGCACCGCGTACTTGTAGATCTGCATCTTGTCGGCCTGACGGGTCAGGGTATCGAACTTCATGCCGAGTTCGTGCTGGGCAGCCGCCACTTCGTGGTGGTGCTTTTCGACTTCGATGCCCATTTCGGCCATCACGGTCAGCATCTCGGAACGGTAGTCCTGGCCCTGATCGATCGGCGGAACCGGGAAGTAGCCGCCCTTCGTGCGCGGACGGTGACCCATGTTGCCGGCTTCATACTCGGCATCCATGTTCATCGGCAGTTCCTGGCTGTCGAGCTTGAAGCCAGTGTTGTACGGCTCGGCCGCGAAGCGGACGTCGTCGAACACGAAGAATTCGGCTTCCGGACCGACGAAGACGGTGTCGCCGATGCCGAGCTGGTTGACGTAAGCCTCGGCCTTCTTGGCGGTCATGCGCGGGTCGCGGTTGTAACCCTCACCGGAGGCGGGCTCCAGGATGTCGCAGAAGATGGCCATGGTGGACTGCGCGAAGAACGGATCGATGTGAGCCGATTCCGGATCGAGCATCAGGTTCATGTCCGACTCGTTGATGGCCTTCCAGCCAGCAATCGAGGAGCCGTCGAACATGACGCCCTCGGCGAACATGTCCTCGTCGACGAGCGAGCAGTCCATCGTGACGTGCTGCATCTTGCCGCGCGGATCGGTGAAGCGCAGGTCGAGGAACTTGATGTCCTTGTCCTTGATCGTCTTGAGGACGTCGTTGGCAGTGCTCATTTGTACCTTCCTGGAATTCGTAGGATGGAGCCTTGGTGGAGGGATGCATCCGTGCCGGGTCTCAAGTTCCAAAAAGGAGACACCGGCGTCTTTCGGACGCAACGTGTAAACTCGAAATTGCGGCCTTTGACCCTGAAGGGATCGGCCGGCAAGGGTCAGATAGCGTCGTTTCCTGTCTCGCCGGTGCGGATGCGGACCGCATCTTCAATGTTGAGAACAAAAATCTTGCCGTCACCGATCCGGCCAGTCTGAGCGGAAGTGCGAATGGCCTCCACGGCCTTCTCCACCAGATCGTCCGTCAGGACGATTTCCACTTTAACCTTCGGCAGGAAGTCGACCACGTATTCAGCTCCGCGATAGAGCTCGGTGTGGCCCTTCTGCCGACCAAAGCCCTTGGCCTCGGTGACTGTGATGCCCTGCAGACCGACTTCCTGCAGCGCCTCCTTCACTTCGTCTAGCTTAAAGGGTTTGATGATCGCTTCGATCTTCTTCATCGCCTCCCTTTCTCCGGGTCATGCTGTGCGGGCGCAGAAACAGTCCGGCCCATCCCTTCGATGGTGTACGAAAGCATGGTTCGTGCCAACGCGCCAGTCGCTGTTTTCAAAATCCGAACCGCGCCGAATTCGCCTGATTTTCGAGCAACGAGTGCCCGTGCTTGTCGCGCTTGGAATGGGAAGTATGGCGCAAAAGTGTGCGAATGCCTAATATGTCGGCATAATAGCGTGTTTTCCGCCTCGTCGAGATCGCATGGGGAGTCAAATTGCCATTTAAGTGGCCGGTCTTGCTCCGCTTTGCCACACAAAAACGACGCTGCGCGAGGCAGGGGAAATTGTGCAAGACCGTATGATACGATCAAATAGGCACCCGACGAACAAGGAATGGGCAGGAGGGGCGTTTGCGATGCAGCATGTCCTGAGTGTGGCGCAGGTGGGCGAGGCCGACCGGCGAACGATCGCGGGAGGGACGCCGGGAATCGATCTGATGGAGGCGGCCGGCGGCGGTGTTGCCGACGAGATCTGCGCGGAGTACGGGCCGGAGGTGCGTATCCTTGTGCTGGCGGGGCCGGGCAACAATGGCGGCGACGGTTTTGTGATTGCGCGGCTCCTTGAGGAGCGGGGCTACCAGGTCGTCGTGGGGTTGTTGGGCGCGCCGGATCGGCTGAAGGGCGATGCCCTGCTGGCTTTCGAAGGGATGTCCGGTGAGGCGGTCTCCGCCGAGGCGGCGCTGGTGGCGGACGCGGATGTCATCGTGGATGCGCTATTCGGTGCCGGGCTCGACCGTCCGCTCGAGGGGGCGGCGCGCGAGCTGGCGGAGGCGGTCAATGCACGCAGACGTCAGGGCGCGCGTGTCGTGGCCGTGGATCTGCCCAGCGGTGTCTCCGGCGACACCGGCGCGATTCTCGCAAACGCCGAGGGCGGCGTGGCGGTCGAGGCGGATTTTACCGTCACGTTCTGTCGTCTGAAGCCGGGGCATCTGCTTTATCCCGGGTGTGGACTGTGCGGCGAGGTTCGCGTTGTGGATATCGGTATTCCCGACCGGATCGTCGATGAGGTGGTTGGCGAAGCGCCGGGGCTTCATCTCAACGAGCCGGATCTGTGGCGTGCCGCATGGCGTGCGCCGGGAGTGCAGGATCACAAATATACGCGCGGGCACGCGGTGGTCGCAGGTGGTCCCGTCCATGCCACGGGGGCGGCGCGGCTGTCCGCAGGCGCCGCCTTGCGCATAGGCGCGGGGCTCGTCACGCTCGCCTCGCCGTCGCAGGCGGTGGGGGTGAATGCGGCGCATCTGACGGCGGTGATGATCCGGCCGGTCGATGATGCGGCCGGGTTTTCGGCCCTGCTGGCGGATGCGCGTCTCAATGCGGTGGTCGCCGGTCCGGGGTTCGGCGTGGGCGAGGCGATGCGCTCGGTCGTGCTGGCGGTTCTGGCGGGAGAAAATCCGCAGCGCGCCGTCGTTCTGGACGCCGATGCGCTGACGAGTTTCGCGGAAGATCCTCAAGGCCTGTTCGACGCGGTCGGCGCCAGCGCGTGCCGGGACGCGGTCCTGACGCCCCATGAGGGGGAGTTCGTCCGGCTCTTTCCCGATCTTTCGGATGAGAATGTTTCGCGCGTGCAGCGCGCGCGGGAAGCAGCGCGGATCAGCGGGGCGACGGTGCTTTTGAAGGGGCCCGATACGGTCATTGCGGGGCCGGACGGACGGGCGGCGATCTGCAACAATGCGGTCGCCTGGCTGGCGAGCGCGGGGTCGGGCGACGTGCTGGCCGGAATCATCGGCGGGCTGCTTGCGCAAGGCTTGAGCGGATTCGATGCGGCGGCCATGGGAGCGTGGTGTCACGGCGAGGCGGGCAGGGTCGCGGGGGCGGGTCTGATTGCGGAAGATCTGGCGCCGAGCCTGAAGCCAGTGATTGCGCGGCTTGCCGCCGATTGTGACAGCACGTCGAAGGACAATTGACTTCACCGCTCTTGTATGGGAGTACGTCGCCGCCGATGCGGCTGTGGCGGAATTGGTAGACGCGCTTGGTTTAGGTCCAAGTGTCCCTGACGTGGGGGTTCGAGTCCCTCCAGCCGCACCATGGCCCGATTTCGGTCGTTCCGTGCAGGTCGATCCGTATTTGGCCCGGGATTCGCCCGGCAGATATGCGGTCCGCACGGAAAGACAATATCGCCCTTTGGCCGATTTGTTCGGCGCAAGGTCGGCACATAGTTGAAGGCCCTTTGCCAGTTGAAGGCCTTTGCCCGTTTATCGAACGGTCATCTCTACGAACGCCGCAAGTGCGGTGTTCCAGATCGAGGACGAAGAATACAACCATGCAGGTAACCGAAACCCTGTCGGACGGGCTGAAGCGGGAGCTCAAGGTCGTCATCCCGGCCGATGAAATCGCTGGTCGGCTGGACACTTATCTTGAGGATCTGAAGCACAAGGTCCGTATCAAAGGTTTCCGCCCCGGCAAGGTCCCGACCGCTCATCTGAAGCGGCTCTACGGGCGCCAGGCGATGGCCGAGATCGTTTCCAACATGCTCAACGAGACCACGACCAAGGTTGTGGACGAGCGCAAGGAGCGCCCCGCGCTTCAGCCCGAGATCGACCTTCCCGACGACGATGCGGAGAAGGTGCTCGCGGGTGAGATCGATCTCTCCTACACGATGTCCTACGAAGTGCTGCCGGCTTTCGAGGTTGGCGCGTTCGACGACATCGAGATCGAGCGTCCGATCGTCGAGATCTCCGACGAGGGGGTGATGGAGCAGGTCGAGCAGATCGCCGAATCCAACCGTGCGTTCTCGCCCAAGGAAGGCAAGTCCGTGAAGGCGGAGAACGGCGATCGCGTGACTATGTCCTACGTGGGCAAGATCGACGGCGAGCCGTTTGACGGCGGCGCCGACGAGAACGGTCAACTCGTGCTCGGCTCCGGCCGTTTCATCCCCGGCTTCGAAGAGCAGCTCGTGGGCGTGAAGAAGGGTGACGAGACTGTCGTCACCGTGAGCTTCCCCGAGGACTATCAGGCCGATTTCCTCGCCGGCAAGGAAGCTACCTTCGACGTCACCGTGAAGGACATCGAAGCTCCGGGCGAGCTGGTGGTCGATGACGAGTTCGCCAAGGGGCTTGGCCTTGAGTCTCTCGACAAGCTGAAGGAAATCGTCCGCGGCCAGATCGAGAACCAGTTCGGTCAGGCGACACGCACGAAGGTCAAGCGTCAGCTTCTCGACAAACTGGACGAGCGCTACGACTTCCCGCTGCCGGAAAAACTCGTGGATAACGAGTTCGACAACATCTGGCGTCAGGTGCAGGCCGACATGGAGCGCGCCGGCAAGTCCTTCGAGGACGAAGGCGCCGACGAGGAAGCCACCAAGGCCGACTACATGAAGATCGCCCAGCGCCGCGTGCGTCTGGGTCTGGTCCTCTCCGAGATCGGCGAGACCAACGAGATCCAGGTCTCCGACGAGGAGCTGCAGCGCGCCATGTACGAGCAGGTGCGTCAGTATCCGGGTCAGGAGCAGCAGGTCTTCGAATACTTCCAGAAGAACCCGGCCGCGCTGGCCGGCCTGCGCGCCCCGATCTACGAGGACAAGGTCGTCGATTATCTGCTGGAGCTGGCCAAGGTCACTGACAAGATTGTGACCAAGGAAGACCTGCTGAAGGCAGACGAGGAAGAGGATGAGGCCGCCAAGGCCTGATCTTTCCCCAATGTGGACAGTTCCTGAAAAACGGGGACGTCCGGACGGTTCGTGCCCCGCCTGTCAGATCGACGGGCGGGGCATTCGTCTGTCGGGGGAGGGCATTTCCTGACGGCGAAATCCTTGATCCGGCGAAGCGAAATCCTATTTGAGCTTCCTGTGCCTGAGGGGCGGCGGCGGCTTTCTGCGGTGAGCGGGCCTGTTCTTTCCGGTGCGCGCTTCGTTAAGGATAAGGGGCTATCTTCGCGTCTGGCCTGACCCGTGGGGATGATCGACTCTTTCGGGGCGCGGCATCATCCCCTATGTATTGGATGCCCTGCTGCGACTCGTGAGGTTTCTTTGCGTGGCGCAGCAGACCGAAATTTGGAGCGCTCGTGAGAAGCGCCGAGTGATGGACCACACATGAAAGATCCCGTCGATTTCTACATGAGCACGCTGGTTCCGATGGTCGTGGAACAGACCAATCGCGGCGAACGCTCGTATGACATTTTCTCCCGCCTGCTGAAGGAACGCATCATCTTCATCACGGGCGGCGTTGAAGATCACATGGCGACGCTGGTTTGCGCCCAGCTGCTGTTCCTTGAGGCGGAAAACCCGACCAAGGAAATCGCCATCTACATCAATTCGCCCGGCGGTCTCGTGACCGCGGGTCTGGCGATCTACGACACGATGCAGTTCGTGCGTCCGGAGATCTCCACGCTGTGCATCGGCCAGGCGGCCTCCATGGGCTCTCTGCTGCTGGCGGCGGGCGCACCCGGTTCGCGCTATGCGCTGCCGAATGCGCGCGTGATGGTGCATCAGCCCTCCGGCGGGTTCCGCGGTCAGGCGTCCGACATCATCCTGCATGCGCAGGAGATCATCAGCCTGAAGCGTCGCCTGAACGAGATCTACGTCAAGCACACGGGTCGTGAGCTTGCCGCCATTGAAGAGGCGCTGGAGCGCGACAACTTCATGACGGCCGACATGGCCAAGGATTTCGGCATCATCGACAAGGTCATCGCCGACCGCACGTCGCTCGCCGATGAGGATGAAGGCTGAAATCGCTCGGCGGAGCGGGCCACGAGCCCGGTTCGCCGGTGAAGGATCGATGGTCGTTGCAGCGCGCCGGATTGGATGCAATCCGGCCGGTTTAAGCGAATATTGATTTTTCGGATGGAAGCATGGTTGGATTCGTTGGAGCGCCGCATCGCGAAACGGGGTGCTCCGGGGGGTCTGAAAAAGGTTTAAGTCAATCGGCCTGGGGCTGTCGGCACAAAGGTGCCGCAATGCCGTGCTGATTCAAGCGGAGGCAAGATGCTTCCGAACGATGCGGGGTTGATCGAATGAGCAAGACCAGCGGCAGCGACACGAAGAACACTCTCTACTGCTCGTTCTGCGGAAAGAGCCAGCATGAGGTGCGCAAACTCATCGCCGGCCCGACGGTCTTCATCTGCGACGAATGCGTGGAACTTTGCATGGACATCATTCGCGAGGAGAACAAGTCCTCGCTGGTGAAGTCGCGCGAGGGGATCCCCACGCCGCAGGAAATCCGCCAGGTCCTGGACGACTACGTGATTGGCCAGTTCGAGGCCAAGAAGGTGCTGTCCGTCGCCGTGCACAACCACTACAAGCGGTTGAGCCACGCGGCAAAGAACAATGACGTCGAGCTTGCCAAGTCCAACATCCTGCTCGTCGGGCCCACGGGCTGCGGCAAGACGCTGCTCGCGCAGACGCTGGCGCGCATCCTCGATGTGCCCTTCACGATGGCCGATGCGACCACGCTCACCGAAGCCGGCTATGTCGGCGAGGACGTGGAAAACATCATCCTGAAGCTGCTGCAGTCGGCAGACTACAACGTCGAGCGCGCCCAGCGCGGCATCGTCTACATCGATGAGGTCGACAAGATCTCGCGCAAGTCCGACAACCCCTCGATCACGCGCGACGTGTCGGGCGAGGGCGTGCAGCAGGCGCTGCTGAAGATCATGGAAGGCACGGTCGCTGCCGTTCCGCCGCAGGGCGGGCGCAAGCATCCGCAGCAGGAATTCCTGCAGGTGGACACGACCAACATCCTCTTCATCTGCGGCGGCGCCTTTGCGGGCCTCGACAAGATCATTTCCGATCGCGGCACCAAGACCTCCATCGGCTTCAAGGCCAAGGTGAAGGCGCCGGACGAGCAGAAGACGGGTGAACTGTTCCGTCTGCTGGAGCCGGAAGACCTGCTGAAATTCGGCCTCATTCCGGAATTCGTCGGTCGTCTGCCTGTGATCGCGACGCTGGAAGATCTCGACGAGGATGCTCTCATCCAGATCCTGACGGAGCCGAAGAACGCGCTGGTCAAGCAGTATGCGCGGCTGTTCGAGATGGAAGACGTGGAACTGACCTTCCACGAGGATGCGCTGCGCGCTGTCGCCCGCAAGGCGATCGAACGCAAGACGGGTGCTCGCGGCCTGCGCTCGATTCTCGAGGCCATCCTGCTCGACACCATGTTCGAGCTTCCCGGCCTCAAGGACGTCAAGCAGGTGGCGATTTCCGCCGAGGTCGTCGAGGGCAAGGCGCAGCCGCTCTACATCTATGAAGACAGAGCGGAAACATCGGCCACGTCTGCCTGATTGCGGGATCCATCCCGCCTGTATTCACAGCTGTGAACAGGCTGTTCAAATTCTTTACGGGGGAGGGAGGCGTCCCAGCCTTGACACCTCCCCCCCGGCTCGCCACCTAATGACTGAGCCAGCGGCCAGGGATTGCGACGGCTGCCTTTGAAAGGGGCTGTTGCGGTTGGCTTGAAGAAATCCGTTCCGGCATTATCCGACAGTGCGAAATGGCTGTCGTTTCGTTCTTCTGCTTCGGCGGGAGGGCGGGTTCGGTTCGGTTGCCGCAAGACGTGTCCCCACGCATTCCTGCCTGTGCCGGGACACCGATAGAGAGGACAAGAAATGAACGACCTCGAAACGCGGGCGGGAGGTGCCGGCACGAACGTCTACCCAGTTCTGCCGCTCCGGGACATCGTCGTCTTTCCGCACATGATCGTGCCGCTCTTCGTTGGGCGGGAGAAGTCCATCCGTGCGCTGGAGGAGGTGATGCGGGCGGACAAGCAGATCCTGCTTGCCACCCAGAAGAACGCTTCCGACGACGATCCGGAACCCTCGCAGATCTATGAGATCGGCACGCTTGCCACCGTGTTGCAGCTCCTGAAGCTGCCGGACGGCACCGTGAAGGTGCTCGTGGAAGGCGGTGGACGCGCCCATATTACCTCGTTTACCGACCGCTCCGACCTCTATGAGGCGAGCGCGGATGTCTTGTCGGAAGATCTCGGCGAGGCCGTGGAGGTGGAGGCGCTGGCCCGTTCGGTGGTCAGCGAGTTCGAAAACTACGTCAAGCTGAACAAGAAGGTTTCGCCCGATGTCATCGGCGCGGCCACCCAGATCGAGGATTACGCCAAGCTCGCGGACACGATCGCCTCGCATCTTGCGATCAAGATTCCGGAGAAGCAGGCTATTCTCGCCATCACCTCCGTGCCGGAGAGGCTGGAGCGGGTGCTGTCGCTGATGGAGAGCGAGATCTCCGTTCTGCAGGTGGAAAAGCGCATCCGCTCGCGCGTCAAGCGCCAGATGGAGAAGACCCAGCGCGAGTACTATCTGAATGAGCAGATGAAGGCGATCCAGAAGGAGCTGGGCGACGGCGAGGAAGGCCGTGACGAGCTGGCCGAGCTGGAAGACAAGATCGAGAAGACCAAGCTCTCCAAGGAGGCCCGCGAAAAGGCGCAGGCCGAAATGAAGAAGCTGCGCCAGATGAGCCCGATGTCGGCGGAAGCGACCGTCGTGCGCAACTATCTGGACTGGATGCTTTCCATTCCGTGGGGCAAGAAGTCCCGCGTGAAGAACGATCTGTCCTATGCCGAGAAGCTGCTCGACGCGGAGCACTACGGCCTTGAGAAGGTCAAGGAGCGCATTGTCGAGTACCTCGCGGTGCAGCAGCGCGCCAACAAGTTGAAGGGCCCGATCCTGTGCCTTGTCGGCCCTCCGGGCGTCGGCAAGACCTCGCTCGGCCAGTCCATCGCCAAGGCCACGGGTCGCGAATTCGTGCGTGTGTCGCTCGGCGGCGTGCGCGACGAGGCGGAAATCCGCGGTCACCGGCGCACCTATATCGGCTCGATGCCCGGCAAGGTCATCCAGTCGATGCGCAAGGCGAAGAAGTCCAACCCGCTGTTCCTTCTCGACGAGATCGACAAGATGGGCATGGATTTCCGCGGCGACCCGTCCTCGGCGCTGCTTGAGGTGCTGGATCCGGAACAGAACTCCACCTTCATGGATCACTACCTTGAGGTTGAGTACGACCTGTCCAACGTGATGTTCGTGACCACGGCCAACACGCTGAACATTCCGGGCCCGCTGATGGACCGTATGGAGATCATTCGCATCGCCGGTTACACCGAGGATGAGAAGGTCGAGATCGCGCGCCGTCACCTGTTGCCGAAGTCGGAGAAGAACCACGGCCTGAAGAAGGGCGAGTTCGAGATCACCGACGAGGCGTTGCGCACCCTGATCCGCCGTTACACCCGCGAGGCGGGCGTTCGTAACCTCGAGCGCGAGCTTTCCACGGTGTCGCGCAAGGCGGTCAAGTCGCTGATCATGGACAAGAAGACCGAGATCCGCGTTACCGACGACAACCTTGAGGACTTCCTGGGCGTGCCGCGTTATCGCTACGGCGAGGCGGAGCGCGAGGATCAGGTCGGTGTCGTGACCGGTCTTGCCTGGACGGAAGTGGGCGGCGAACTGCTGACCATCGAAGGCGTCATGATGCCGGGCAAGGGCAAGATGACGGTGACGGGCAACCTGCGCGACGTGATGAAGGAATCCATTTCCGCGGCTGCATCCTATGTGCGCTCGCGGGCGGTGGAGTATGGCATCGAGCCGCCTCTGTTCGACAAGCGCGACATCCACGTGCACGTGCCGGAAGGTGCAACGCCGAAGGACGGTCCGTCCGCCGGCATCGCCATGGGTACGGCGGTCGTGTCGATCATGACCGGCATTCCCGTGCGCAAGGACGTGGCGATGACGGGCGAGATCACGCTGCGCGGTCGCGTTCTGCCGATTGGCGGCCTCAAGGAGAAGCTCCTTGCGGCGCTGCGCGGCGGTATCAAGCGCGTGCTCATTCCGGAGGAGAACGCCAAGGATCTGGCGGATATCCCGGAGAACGTGAAGAGCGGGATGGAAATCATCCCGGTTTCGCAGATGAGCGAAGTGCTCGAGCACGCTCTGGTGCGCGTCCCGGAACCGATTGAATGGGATGCGGACGAGGCGGACCGCAAGGCCGCCGCCGCCAAGGCCGTCGCCGAGGATGACGCGTCCGGTCTGACTGCCCACTAGGGGGCGGCCGGGCCGCAAGACCCGACGCGACGGACAAGGAGGAGACGGTTGCGCGTCTCCTCGCCGGATCAGGACAGGGGCAGGGCGATTTCGATCGCTCTGCCCTTTTCCTTGCCGGGAATCGGGAGGCGGGCGGTACGGCTCGCGCGTGGTGTAAGGGATTGGAATCCGCGACGGCAGAGGGGGCTCAAACGGCTTGTTTGTGCGCCGGAGGGCCGATTTTATCCGGCGCGTTCGGGCCGTGGAAATGACCAGATTTCGCCACAATCCAGGCTTGTCCGGTTCAATATCGGGCAATATCCCCAAAATCATCGCCAAAATCCCGGAAAACTGGCGGAATTCTGCGAAATTCGCTTGCGTTGGGGCGCGTTTCACCGGAGTGTCGCTCGCGCGGATCCTAGCGCGAATCGACGGCGATCCGCCATTTGCATGAAAGGAACTGCTATGAACAAGAATGATCTCGTGGCGGCGGTTGCCGAGAAGAGCGGTCTGTCCAAGGCGCAGGCTGGCGAAGCTGTTGATGCGACCTTTGCCGCGATCACCGAGACGCTCAAGGGTGGTGACGAAGTGCGCATCATCGGGTTCGGTAACTTCCTCGTTTCCGAGCGCGCAGCGACCGAAGGCCGTAACCCGCGCACCGGCGACCCGATCCAGATCCCGGCGTCCAAGACGCCGAAGTTCAAGGCCGGCAAGGGCCTGAAGGACGCGGTCAACTCCTGATCGTTTCCTGCTTGTCTGAAAAGCCCCGTCGCGCATTTTCGCCGGCGGGGCTTTTTTGTATCCGGCGCCCGTGATCAGGCGGCGCGTGCGATCCGCTCGGGCGTTTGCCGGGGCGCCAATCAAATAGTGAATTCAATCGAATAGTTGGATTCGTGCGCTGGGTATTGTGATCGGCGGCTCTCGTGTATTGGTTCGTTGCATGAGGATTTCTTCCTCCCGACGGATCGGCCTCGTCTGACCGGCGGGGGCGGAATTGTCGAAGAGCAGGAGGCTTTTCCCGGCTCGCTTGCGCGGTTGGGGGGGGCGGGCAGGCGGAAACTGTCCACATGGGGGACGGGCGGGATAGTCCTACTGTCTTGCATTCGGGAAGCTTTGCCCTTAAACGGTCCCACGCTGTGATGGGAGCGGGAGGCTTCCGGTCCGGCAACGCGTTGGCCCCAGGTCGGACGTGCGGAGGGCGGTTAGCTCAGTTGGTAGAGCGCCTCGTTTACACCGAGGATGTCGGGAGTTCGAGTCTCTCACCGCCCACCATTCTTTCTCGTTGATTTCATTGCATAAACCCGTTTCACTGGGTTTCCGGCGCTCCAACTGGTACACAGCGCCGGTGCACAATGAGTCTTCTTCCCATGCCTTCCCCCACCCAGTTCGGAAATGTCTGGTATCTGCGCGTTCGCGTTCCGTCTGACCTCAGACAGGCCGCAAATGGCCGTGTGGTGTCCCTTCCTGTCGATGGAGCGCCACGGCGCGCAACGATCAGGGATTTCGTGAAAGTCTCGCTGCGAACCTCTGACCGGCAAATTGCCAAGGCGCGCTTCAGTGAAGCCCACGCTGCACTTCAGGGTTTCTGGCAGACCCTGCGGAGTGGTCCGAAGTCGCTCAGCCACAAGCAGATATTGGCGCTGGCGGGGACGCTTCGTCAGGGGTTTATCGATGCGTTCGATGAGAATCCCGGCGCTCCGGAGATATGGAAGAACGTGCTCAAGGTGAACCGTGCGGCTCGGGAGGGGCGTCTTGAACCGCTGCTCATCGTTCTCGACAAGGACAAGGATAAGCAGCGCGCGTTGGACATGGAGCAGCGTTGCGGCAGGATGGTGGATGAGGTTCTGGCGGGGCATGGCATCGTGACGACGCCGGAAAGCCGTAGCCAGCTTATTGAGCGGTGTATTCTCAGTCTCTCCGAAGCCGCACGGGTGAACCTCGCAAAGGCCAAGGGAGACTATTCAGAGGATGAAGGAGCAGGGAAGTACCCCGCGTTCATCTCGCCCCGTGATCGGACTCCTGTGGCCGTTTCTGCCCCGTCTGTGACCTTTGAGGGCGTGATAGACAAGGAGGTCAAGCGCCGTGCTTCCGGCATGACCGCGCTGCCTCTGAGAAAGGCGACCGAGAATAAGTACCGCACGGCAGCGAGCGAGTTTGTGGCCTTCCGGGGAGACGATGCGGTCAGTACCGTGACGGCCAAGGAGGCCGATGCGTGGCTGCAGTCGATGCTCGATGCTGAGCAGCTTTCGAACAACACGATTTCGCAACGCCTTCAGAACCTGAGGACGGTGGTCGAGTGGGCGCGGAGGCGCAGTCTCGGTGATCTGTTCCCGACCGGAAACCCGCTCTCCATTGTCGAGTTGCCCTCCTATCAGACCGTTCCAAGCGCGGAGAGGGCGTTCCAACTCGCAGAGGCCCGAAAGGTGCTTGAAGCTGCCCGTCTCGAAACCTCGCCTGACATGCGGTGGTTGCCTTGGCTATGCGCCTACTCTGGTGCGCGTATCAATGAGGTGGCGCAGTTGACCGCTGCGGACTTCTTTCAGGTGGACGGCCAGTGGTTCTATCGGCTGACCACAATGGGGGGAAAGACGCTCAAGACAGCCGGTAGCGAACGCCGTGTGCCTGTGCATCCCGACCTTGAGCGGGAGGGCTTGATTGCCTTCGTGACGGGTTTGAAGGGCAATCCTGCGAAGCGGATTTTCTCAGCTAGGGCGCAGGGCAATGTTGCTGAGTGGATTAGGGGAAAGCTTGGCATAACCCGCGAGGAACTCGCCCCGAACCACGGCTGGCGGCACCTGTTCGAGGACGTGTGTGTCGTCGGCGGGGTGCTGGATGCAGCGCGCAACTACATCACCGGGCGCGTGACGGGAGAGTCCGGGGAAGGTTACGGCAGGAGCGAGGCATTGCTGCCGGGGCTCATGCGGGAGATGAAGAAGGTTCCTTCGTACCTGCGCGCTCCCGTGAACAAAGCCGGGGAGTGAGCAGAGGCTTCGCGCACCTCCAAGCCCCGACGCAATGAGCGCCGAGGGCTGGAAGGAGGACAGGACCAGCCGTATCACGATACGTGCTGTCTGGTGATCCGGGTGAGCGAACTACCCGCTAAGCCGCCTAGAAGCCCGTACGCTCCGGGATAGCGGCACTGGCGAGAGCGTCAGCGGCTTCATTGTCAGGGTCACCCGCATGACCTTCCACCCACTCGAAGGCCAACGTCAGCGGCGCTGTGAGGGCGTCAAGCGCCTTCCAGAGGTCGGGGTTCTTGACGGGCTTGTTCCCTGACCCTCTCCAACGAGTCACTTTCCATTTCGGGAGCCACAGCATGAATCCGTTCACCAGATACTTGCTGTCACTGAAGATGGTGATCGGGAGGCTGAGGGCGTTCCCGTCGTTGTCCTTGAGGTGGTTCAGGGCGGCTACGGCGGCCATGATTTCCATGCGGTTGTTCGTGGTCTGCGCTTCGCCGCCCGATAGCTCAATGCGATCAAGCTGCGTGTCGTCATCGTCGAGGTAGGAGATGATTGCGCCCCATCCACCGGGACCGGGATTGCAGGAGCAAGCTCCGTCGGTGTGAATGACGATGTGCGTGGGCGTGGAAGCGGGCATGAGGGCGTGTTCAGGTGCAGCCATTGGGAGGCTCCTTGTGGTGGGGCAGGTTGTTTCTGAGGGTGTTGTGGGCGCGTGTAATCAACCTGCGCAGACACGAGGGCCTGTCAGGGTGAAACCGGTCGGTTGAACTGGTGGGACGTTCAGTGGAACAGGACGGGGAGACGTACGGGCGCGTGCTTCTTCTCGATGAAACTCACGGGCTGGTGCGTGGTGCCGACGATCTTCGTCCTGTCAGCCTGAGACAGCCGACAAAGCTACTCCCGCCGCTCCCGCTACTCCCGAGACTTCCTGTCCGCCTTGCTCAGATCAGGTGCGACCTTCAAGGCGTCATGCCACCGTACGGGGAACCAAAAGCGCCCGCATGGGGCTGATGAGGTCGAAGGAGGGCGACACCTTCTTCATGCAGTCCTGTGGGCAAGGCCAGCTACTTCGCCTCAGCGAAGAACCTTGTTCGTCCTGAAGGCTCTGGGAACCATAAGCCCGGTGCTGAGAAGGTGGGAGCGGGAGTGGCAGACACCTACGCCTTGATCTGAGCAAGCCCGGAACCACGATCCTGCCACCCCGACTGGTGGTGACAATCTCGCTGGTCCTGTGGTCAAGAGCGCCGTGGGAGCGGGCCTCTAGCCGTCAGCCCGTGTGGGGGCGACATGCCTTAGCCTGGCGCATCGGTGTCGTGCCGCTGTGGTCGGCATGAGGGCGTGTTCAGGTGGTGCAGGTTGCCCCTCAGGTGGCGGCAGGTTCTCTTGAAGGGTGGAAGGAGAAGGAGGGAAAAGGAATAGATAGCGTATGTCCAACGAGAGGAACCACCATGCTGCTGTTCACGTCTCGTGGTGCTGCGTATCCCGCTCCCTATCACCGTAATGAATGAGGTAGGACCTCGTTACGTGCATCCCCGACAGGGGAGCATGTAGCCACCCCGATCACACCTCCATAAACATGTATAGGATATGTACAGGGGGGCCTCACCCTTTATCCGGGGGCAATTGGCGGAGCCTCCACTTCCAGCCTCCACCTCGCAGGTTCCTGACGGTGCGGAGACGGTGGACGTATGGGCGATGAAGGTGCACGAACGGGGGCTTTTGGTGGCCTTCAGGGGCCGTAACAGATACGCACGGACGCCCTCAGAGACGAACCACCAATCCGTTTGACCTCCCTTGGCTAGTTCAACCGGATTGAACTGGTCCCTCTTGTCCCGCAGAAAATGTGCGGGAGATGCTGTCAGGCGGTGGTGGCCTTGATGTTGCGCCCCACCGAACCCCACAACTTCGAACTGTGTGTGTCCCGGCGGATCACCGGCTTCTCTGGCTCCTGCCCACGGTCCCGCAAGATCATGGTGGCGACCTTGCCGAGCTTCACCTTCAGGCCCTGATCCAGATAGATGTGGCTCAGCGCGCGGTGCTCATCCACCGTGACCTTCAGAAGGTTCCGGTCGATGGTGTCGTTCGCGGCCTTGAGCTTGCCCTTCATATCCGCGAGGACACGCGAGGCCACCTCCTGTGCCCGAGCGAGGAACTCCATGTCGCTCATCTCGCCCTTGGCGACTGCTTCCTGCCCCGCGACATAGCCGCCGTTCTTGCGGATGGAGGGGAGCACTTCGCGCGTCACCCAAACACGGAACTCCTTGGCCTCCGGCTTGTCACTACGCATGATAAGGGCGTACAGGCCGCTTTCGGATACCGCGAGGTAGGAGGGCGCATGGACTCTATCAAACAGACTGATGGAGTCCCGACGTGTCAAACGCCGCCTCTCTACCTCTTCGAGGGGGCGACACGCCATTGCTGGATTGCCGAGCCCGAGCACGTCACAGGCATCCTTCGCAACGAACCACGGGTCACCGTCAATCTCCACGACACGCACCTGATGGGAGCGGAAGTCGAACATGGTGAGGTTGGCGTTCTGGGTCATCTTATCTTCTCCGTATGGGGGCCGCATGGGGCCGTATGGGCAACAAAAAACCCCGCTGGTGAGGCGGGGCTTTCTGACGGGAGAAGGTGCGGGTGGCTTACCGGCCATCATCCGCAAGGGCGAAAGCGATTGAGAGGTACTTCGCGGCTCTGTTCGTGGGCTTCAGGTTGAGGCTGCGGCTCAGTTCCAACGCCTTCCCCGCCACGAACAGGAACTGTCCGCGCACCTCCTTGGTCTTCTCCCCCTCAGCAAGCCGCATGGCGATCTGAAAGGCTTGGTCCGCCACGTCCAACGCGACATGGAGCGCCCGTTCTGCGTGGTCGTTCGCCGGAGTGGCGTTCACCGTCACCTGCTCACACGCATCAATGAGTAGGACAATGCTGTCTCCGACGCAATTCTCAGTCTTCATAAGTTCATTCTCCATCTATCTGCCGCAAGTCGGCAGGGGCAGAGAATCAACCTCAGGACCGGATAAGTAAAGGTGCGCGCTGTAGAAAGTTTCATCAGCACCTTCTAGGAGAGATATACTCCCATATGTGGGACGAATTCGCAGTAGCGTAATGCTGGATATGGAGATTGATTGCAGCGTTATTTGCTCCGACTTGTGGGACTATTGCGGCTTGTGGATAACCGTCAGGTGCGCTGATGGTGGGCGCATGGTTCGCTTGAGGTGGCACTGCGAGGACGCGGCGAGGGCGACGGTGCGGGGAGCTAACATCACTCGGAATGATGTTAGGGGGGCAGGCTCACCAAGCCCCGACTTTCAAAACAGCAGTTCGCCCCACGGTTTGGGAAGCTAATATCCATCCGATGGACATTAGAATGAGCAGCGCAACGGGCCTCTTGCCCCGTTAGCGCGTGGAGGCTGCTTGCGGTGACTACCATGCTCGATGGTAGGTAGCTGCGCAGAGGCGGCTCAGCCCCTTCAAACCCAATCGCCTGAAGCCGGACTACATCGCGGAGGGAATTGTATCGCTCCGATCGATACAAACCCCATTGCCCCTGCTCACGCCTCAACCGGCGCAGCTTCCCACTTGGCCAACGCCTTCTCCGCATCGGCTTGGTTATCCCTGATGCGCAAGACCGTCTGTCGGGAAAGCCCTGTCGCCTTCGCAATGGCGGATGCTCCGGCCCCGTTCGCCAGCATATCGACCACTGTGCGGAAGGTGGCGCGGTCATAGCTGGGCTTCTTCCCGCGATAGCGCGTCTGGTCGCCCTTCCTCGCCTCAATACCGGCCCGCTGAGCGGCTTTCGTGGCTTCCGCCTGTGCCTGTGCCGACGCAGCCATGAAGGCAATGAGAGCGTCCCTGACGGCCTCCTGCATGGGGTCTGTAGTGGCTCCGTCGAAGGTCATGCTGTTGATGACGGTTCGGATCACAACGCCTTGGCGCATGAAGTGGCGAATGGTGTCCGTCACGTCCTGATAATTGCGGCCCAAGCGGTCAACCCAACGGACCACGAGCGTGTCACCCCGGCGGAGCTTGTCGAACAGCCGCTTCCCTTCTTCTCTTTCTGCAAGGCGGGTGCTGACGCCTGACACGCCGTGATCAGCCACCACTTCGTCAATGGTGAAGCCCGCCGCTTCGGCTTGGCTGCGCTGGTGGGTGAGGTTCTGGTCTAGCGTGGAGACGCGGGCGTAGAGGATGGTGGACATGGTGCCTCCGAATGTGTCCGAAAGGGCTGTGTCCGTTAGATTGCATGTCCGTTGATCTAAGTCAACCCTTGCGGACAGGCTGGCAGGGGCAACGCAGGGTGTCCGTGGAGGTATACCCTTGCGGACGACGGAAGGCGCGTGGGGGCTGGCGTCCCCTTAATCCACCGCCAGCACGAAGCGTCAGCCTCACGAAGGACGTTTGTCGTGCCAATGTCGGGGAGGCTGCGGCAGTGGTCGAGGCACCCTATGGGGGAACGCGCACTCATCACCTGTCGAGGGTTGCCGCTTCGGATTTTTGCTCGTTTTTCAGCCTTCTTCCGGCGGGGGCACCCACGAAGCATACGAAGCATATGGGTGTGGGGTGTTCTGGCTCATAATCCTCCCGATCCGTGTTGGGACGACGCCCAATGAAATGATCGTGGCAAACAGAGCTAGTGTCTCGATTGCCGATGAGGCTCGAAGTAATGTCCCGAAGTCATTTTCCAGATCGGGCGGGTTTCCGTGCGCAGCGTTATCTCTTATCTTCTTTGCAAGTTTGCAGTCATCGATAAATGAGCTGAGAAAATACCTGTCGCCGAGCGCGCGAGATATATCTTGATACGCTTTCTCAATTCGTTCATTCAACGGAAGACGGCGCATCTCTCCAAGAACTTGCTTGAGACGATCGTTAGGGATGGAAAGCGTTTCGAATTCACTCATCGCGCGTACTTGCTCATAGAGCTTCTCGATACCTCGTCGGGATACGAGATCATCCATCTTGTAGGTAGGGATCGCCTCAAACCATGCCATCGCACGTAGTAAGCCGCCGCGGGTCGTTAGGTGTGAGTCATCGATAAATTGAGACGCGCACCAATAGACAACGTCCCAGTCGCTCCGCCTATCGATCCAAGCTCTTAGCGCGGCAACAGTGATTGATCGCTCTGCGTTGTCACTGATACGGAATAATGGTTCGCTACCAAAAGTCTCTCGTGGCAGTCTCAGAGACTGATCAGATGCCTGGTACAGCTCAAATTCGTCTTGATGATCTTTGTCTTGGAGAGTGCAGTGCTCGCGGTGCATCCTTAGTCCGATGCCCTTCATGCGTAATGGTCGGCCCTCTGATAGCGCAAAAAATACCTCTGTGTGGAATGGTATGCGCATAAACTCTTGCCACGGGACGGGATTTGAATATTCGATTGATATCCACGTAGGATCAGAGCCGATATTGTCTTTCGTAACAATTCCTAGGCATCTCTTCTTAGATATCGTTATCGTAATATCTTCGCAGCCGAACTTTGATATTTCTAGGCGCGACTCATAAGTCCGGTCTATGTGTACGAAATCCGAACCATATTCTTCAGAATCAATTTCCTGATGTTCGTTGTAGAACAAAGACTGGGGAGCTTCCGGTAGGCAAAACTCAACGATTGAGATCGCTTCTTCAGGGCGGAAATTCCGTGAACCGATAAGTGCGTAGTTCGCTTCAATCTGATGCTTGACTACGGATTCAGTTCTTGAGAAAGAACGAAGAAGAGTTCTAGTACATCCAACGAGCGTACAAAAGTGTGCTGTGCATGTTTTAATATTAATAAAGCTGTCCTGTTCATGGAGGCCTGATCGGCGATCATAATCGTACAGAGCTAATGTGATGGAGAATGGATCGATGGTTATTCGTCCCGATAAGCCTCTCTCTGGTTCAATGCAGCTCTCGTCAACTATTGTGTCTGCCATTAATATCACCGAACTTCCGTTGCGAATGAGTCCGGTAGGTACTATAGCGCTAGCTCAAAGAAAGTGCAGGTTATTGGGTGCTTGACCCCAGTGCACTCCGTTGGTACACAACATTCATCCTGCGCCGGAAATAGCGCAATAAAATCAACGACTAACGGGCGGCCTCTCAGACTTCGAGTCTCTCACCGCCCACCATTCTTTCTCGTTGATTTCATTGCATAAACCCGTTTTGCCGGGTTCTCGGTGCGCCAACAGGTGCGCAATGTCTCTTCTTTCCATGCCATCTCCCCCCGTTCGGAAATGTCCGGTATCTGCGCGTTCGCGCGCCGTCTGACCTCAGACGGGCCGCAAATGGCCGTGTTGCATCGTTCCTGTCGGTGGAGCGCCACGGCGTGCAACGATCCGGTTTCCAAGGGGAAGGGCAGGCTCAGCCCAGATAGACGGTGCCCGCCGGATAGGAAATCCGCTTGGGCTGCCGTGTCGCCAGAAGAAAGCCGAGCGTTAGCGGTCCGACGCGGCCGACGAACATGATGAACATGACGATGATCCGGCCCGCCGTATCGAAATCGCCCGTCACTCCGCGCGACGTCCCGACCGTTGCGAAGGCCGAAATGGTCTCGAACGCGAGATCGAGAAATTCGCCTTCGTGGAACAGCAGCATGAAAAACAGGGACGTCAGGATCAGCAGCAGGCTCATCATCGCGAGCGCAAGCACTTTCATAATCTGTTCCGCGCCCAGTCTGCGCCCGAACACGTCTATGTCCTGCTTGCGTCTGAAAAAGGCGACAGTCGCCAGCAGCAGTACGATGAACGTCGTCACCTTGATCCCGCCGCCGGTGGACGTGCTGCCCGCTCCGATCACCATGAGCATCATCAACATCAAGGTCGTGCTGTCGTTCACCCCGGCGAGATCGACGGTGTTGAACCCGGCCGTTCGCGCCGAGGCCGCCTGAAACCAGCTCGCCCACAGCCGTGCAGGCCACGCGAGCGGGCCGAGCGTCGCGGGATTGTTCCACTCCATCGCCGCGAAAGACACGGTGGACCAAAACAGGAGCACCGCAGTCCCGATCAGCATCAGCTTCGTATGCAGCGAGAAACGGTGCCATTGCCGCTTGCTCCAGACGTCGGAAACGACCGTAAATCCGAGGCCGCCGAATATGAAAAGCAGTGGCACGACGATGTTGATGAGGGGATTGCCGACCCAATGGCTCAAACTGTCGGGAAACAGCGAGAATCCCGCATTGTTGAATGCAGAGACGGAATGAAAGGCCGCTGACCAAAGTCCCTTGCCCCATCCAAGCTCCGGCACGAAGACCAGAGCCAGCAACGCCGCGCCGGCCAGTTCGCACAAGAGCACGACCCGAAAAATCACCTTCGTCAGCTTCAAGAGGTCTGCGGCAGAGGTCTGGTTCAGGTCTTCGCGCAGATAAAGGCGGTGCGTGAAACCGACCGGAAGGCCCAGCATCGTCAGGATCAGCACTGCAAAGGCCATGAGACCGAGGCCACCGAGCTGGATCAGGATGGCCAGGACGACTTGTCCGAACAAGGTGAAATCCGAGCCGGTATCGAGGACGACAAGTCCTGTCACCGTCACCGCCGAAGTGGCCGAAAAGGCCGCGTCGGACCATGTGATCGGACCGACGGTCGCCCAGGGCAGTTTGAGCGCGACGGTTCCCGAAAGGATCAAGGCCCCATAGACGAGCACCAGCACCAGAGGCGGGGGAAGATGCGGGGCATTCTTTTTCAGCGACAGGTGCAGCACGGGCTATTGCCTCGCGCGGAGATCATCCCCGAAATTCCGCAGGTCCAACCGCTTGCCGAGCAGCAACAGCTTGTCGCCCTCCTTGAGGACCAGTTCCCCGGTCTCGCAGGAGAAGAACTGGCTTTCGCGCATCACACCGAGCGCGCGCAGATCGTATTTCTTCAGGATCTCGGCCCCCTGTACAGGCGTTCCGTCGAGGAACTCGGGCACCACCAGATCGACGACGCTATACCCGTTGCCGAGGCTGACGTAGTCCCGCACCATGGGATTGTGCAGCATCTGGCCGATGTGCTGCCCGATTTCCTGTTCCGGCAGGATCACCCGATCCGCGCCGAGTTTGGACAGAATGCGGTGATGCGTGCGGTTCATCGCCTTGACCCAGACCGTCTCGACCCCGAGCATCTTGACATTCATCGTGCAGAGAATGTTTGCCTCGAGATCCTCCCCGATCGTGATGACCACCACATCGCAATTGCCGACCCCCGCTTCTTTCAGCGCGGCATCGTCCCTGCCATCCGCAATGATCGTCTCGAACAGCGTATCGGCCAAACGGCTCACGGTCCGTTCGTCCGTGTCGATGCCGAGCACGGGGTTCCCGAACCGGGCAAGTTCAGTGGCGACTGTGCTACCAAAGGTTCCAAGGCCGATTACGGCAAAGCTGCGAGTTTTCAACGGAATGGCTTTCGGATTGTCCTGTTACTCCGAGCAAGACCGCATTTGAGGCCGGAAATCAATGCTCGCCTTTGAAAAGGGCAGGGCAGAGAGGAGAGAGCGCCGGGCATATTCTCGAACACCCGGCCTGTGTTCTCGTGCGAGCCGGAAACTCCGCGTTACGAAACCCTCTCGAAACCGCAATCGCACCAGCCCCGTGAACGCCTTGAAACGGCATCAGGAGCGATGCGCGCGGACGCCGGGGGTGCTGCCCGCACCGGATCTGCTTTCCGGCTTCTGTGCTTGCCGCAATGGCGATGCTCAGGCGTTTTCTTTCATTAGACCCAGAATGCTGGTGATGGCCGACGTCGTCATCGTCTTCGACTTGACAAGGGTCATGTCAACGCGCAGGTCCTCGATGAGTTCGTCAATCGCGGTCAGGACGATGATGGTCGTCGTTTCCGGGTTCGGGATTTCGTCAATCAGGTCGAGGCCGTTCTCTTCGCCCATGGCCCTGTCGATGATGATGAAATCGAACGCGTTCTCGCGAAGTTGAGATCTCGCTTCGTCCAGTGTTGATGCATGGCGCAGCTGAAGATCCTGTTCGAGCCCGACCCTCAGGACCTCGGCGAAGTCCGGATCGTCCTCAAGGTGAAGTCCGAGCGGCCTTTTGCGCTCCGAGCCGGGGGGCGATATCTCGTCCAACCGCGGTTCGCTGATGTCGAACAGGAGCCGGAACGTGGTGCCCACGCCTTCCTCGGTCTCGTATTCGATTGTGCCACCCATGCCTTCGATGAGTTTCTTGGAGATGGCCAGTCCGAGGCCGGTTCCGCCTATTTTCGTGTTTTCGCCCCGAACCGCCTGACTGAAGGGGGTGAATATCTGATGGCGGAAATGTTCGGGAATGCCTTCGCCGTGGTCCGCGACATAGATCTGCGCGCGGCGACCGTTGCGGCTCACCCCGACTTTCACGGTTCCGCCGCCGGGCGAAAACTTGGCTCCGTTGGAAATCAGGTTGGCCAGAACCTGCTGCAGCCTTTCCTTGTCCACCGTTGCGACAAGCGGCCTGTCGGAGAGATCCGCCTGCAGCGTCACACCGCGATCCTGGGCATAGGTGCCGTTCAGTTCCACGGCCGTCTCGACCTCGTGGTTCAGATCGGCATAGGCGAGGCGGAACGCCGTCTTTTGCGCCTGCAGTTTCTCGAAATCCAGAATGTCGTTGACCAGCATGATGAGGCGTTTCGTATTCTTCTGGGCCATCTCGATCATGCGCATCGCCTTGTCCGGCAGCGTATCGGGCAAAATATGCTCGATCAGCACCAGTGCGCCTCGGATCGATGTCAGCGGCGTGCGCAATTCGTGGCTGACGGTTGCGACGAATTCGGCGCGCGCCCGCTCCAGTTCCCGTCGCGCGGTGATATCGCGAATGACCCCGGAGTACTTCGTCTTGCCGGACAGGTTCAGCCGGCAGACAGCGATTTCGATCGGCAGCGTCCGGCCGCTTTTGGTCGTTGCATCGGTTTCGCGCAATTGGCCGGAAAACGTGTCGTCATCCTGTGGCGGCTCGATTTCTTCGAGACTTTCTTCCCCGTCGGAAAACCGGTTCGGCATGAGCTTGCTGATGTGCTCTCCGATGATCTCGTCGGCCTTGTAGCCGAACATCCGTTCGCAACTTCGGTTGAATGCCTCGATCTTTCCCTCGTCGTTGACGAGGATCAGGCCGTCCATGACATTGTCGACGATGGCGCAGGACCGAATTTCGCTGTCCACGAGCGCCTCCGCACGCTTCTTGAAGGACTGGGCGATGTCGCCGATTTCATCGGTCCGGTCCGTCGGCAGTGTCTCGATGAGTTCCCGCCGTGTCGCATGGCTGATCTGGTTGGTGAGCGAGGTGAGGGGGTTCACCACGAAACGTGCAAGGAGCATCGCCAACAGGCTGAAAATGGTGGAGGCGACCAGAGAGGTGAACACCAACTGCTTCTGGACGCGGCTTACCGGTTCATAGAATTCCGCCCGCGGCACCATGAGCGAAAAGCCCATACGGGTCGCCTCCTGGGCGAACTTGCCGCTGTCGTGAAAGAAATAGGCGACCTCGTCGCCGACCTCGACAAGCCCTTCTTCCGAGGTGGCCTCGGCGATTGCGTCTATTACAGGCGGCGGAGAGGGCGCGTCGGGCTCGGTGCTTTGGAGTCTCAGATCCTCTGTCTTCCCGTTCCGCTGACGCTCCATGAATTCGCCCGCGCTGTTGATGGCAACCGCGTGGTATCGATCCGCAATAAGGCGGAAGGCGTTGCGCAGCATCATCTCGTAGTCGATGTTGATCACCAGCAGGCCGAAACGGTTCCCGTCCGCGTCGTCAATCGGCAGGATTCCGCGAATTGTCCGGATGTTTCTCGGATCGACTTTCCCCTCTTCCCGGTTCAGCGTGATGTTGGAGAACACGACCTGACCGGAGCGGGCGCTCATGCCGAACCGGAAATAGGATTCGCCCGCTTTTTCCTGCAACCGCTCAGGGGCCGTAACGCGAATACCCAGGGCCGTTTTGTCGGCGCGCACGATTTCCTTGCCGTTTTCGGCCGCCAGGATCAGCCGGATCTGGAAATACTCCGGGTGCTGCCTGAGGACGGCCTGGAAGATGGTTGCGAGGCGCTTGCGCCATTGATCCAAAGTCGAGCCGTCGTTCGGATTGCTCCCGTCACTCATTCTGGCGCGAATGATGCCGGAAATCGGCGGCGTGTTCGCAAGCGTATGCAATTGGTTGGCAATGTTGGCGTAGACGTCGTTGAAACGTTGCGAAACCAGTCGCGTTTCTGCGGAAAGCAGGGCTATGGCCTGCTCCCGGGTAATTTCTCGTACCTTTTCATAGACAATATAGCCGATTACAGCAGAACTTGCGACAATACATAGAAAAACAAGGCCAAGAACTCTGACCTTTAGCGAATTGAAACGAGCGAATAGGGTACGAGGCATGTGACGGCTCATTGCCTGTGGTAATTTGATGTCGTGCGAATAGTGTATTCACGTGAGATTGATATATATACTGATAACAATACCTAGTTTTCGCTTTGGTCCCCAATGCGTATCTCGAAAGGTGCTACGTAAGTTCGTGGAGGGGCAGGGGGCTCCGGGACGGGGAGGGTGAGCAGAGCTGCCGGCTTGCGCAAGTTACGGATGGTCCTGATCCCGGCCGGATCGGCTGCGCGGCATATTCCGATTGATCTTCGGGGCAAAACCTGCGAGGTGAACGCGCAATGTCGGCATGTGTGTCTTGCACAGGCTGATCGTTTCGCCGGGTGCGGAAAACGATAGTCCGTTCACCTCTTCTTTTCCGCAGGCAAAGACTTCCCCGGTCGCACCGTAAGTCGCGCGTCCGCTGCGGAATGCCTGTGTCGAGTGAGCCCTTTCCTTTCGGAAGGTGCCGCTTTTTGGAAAACCGCCTTCTTTCGGAACCGCCAATGCTTTCGCTTTCTCTTTATCGTCAACAATGGTTCGGCAACATTCGCGGCGACGTGCTCGCCGGGCTTGTCGTCGCCCTGGCGCTGATCCCCGAGGCCATCGCCTTTTCCATCATTGCTGGCGTCGATCCGAAGGTCGGGCTCTATGCCTCCTTCTGTATTGCGGTGGTGCTGGCGTTCACGGGCGGGCGGCCCGGCATGATTTCGGCCGCAACGGCGGCCACGGCGGTCCTCATGGTCACGCTGGTTCGCGACCACGGGTTGCAATACCTGCTGGCGGCCTCGGTGCTGGCGGGCGTGCTGCAGGTGGGGGCAGGGTTCCTGAAGCTCGGCCAGCTGATGCGCTTCGTCTCGCGCTCGGTGATGACCGGCTTCGTCAATGCGCTCGCCATTCTCATCTTCATGGCGCAACTGCCCGAACTGATCGACGTGCCGATGCTGACCTATGTCTTCGTCGCCGCCGGGCTCGCGATCATCTACCTGTTTCCCTATCTCACGAAAGCCGTGCCGTCGCCGCTCATCTGCATCATCGTTCTGACCGCGATTTCCATGTCGCTCGGGCTCGATCTGCGTACCGTGAGCGACATGGGCGAACTGCCCTCAACGTTCCCGGTGTTCCTGATCCCGGACATTCCGTTCAATCTCGATACGCTGATGATCATCCTGCCCTATTCGGCGGGCGTGGCGGCCGTGGGCCTTCTGGAATCGCTGATGACGGCCACCATCGTGGACGATCTGACCGATACGCCGTCGGACAAGAACCGCGAGTGCATGGGGCAGGGGCTCGGCAACATCGCCTCCGGCTTCATCGGCGGCATGGCGGGCTGCGCGATGATCGGCCAGTCGATGATCAACGTGAAGTCGGGCGGTCGCGGGCGGCTTTCCACCTTCTGCGCAGGGATGTTCCTGCTGTTCATGATCGTGCTTTTGGGCGAATGGGTCGGGCAGATCCCCATGGCGGCGCTGGTGGCGATCATGATCATGGTGTCCATCGGCACCTTCTCGTGGTCCTCGATCAAGAACCTGAAGGATCATCCGCGGTCTTCGTCGGTGGTGATGCTGGCCACGGTTGTGTGCGTGGTGTTCACGCATAACCTCGCCATCGGCGTGCTGGTGGGCGTGCTTCTGTCGGGCATCTTCTTCGCCGCCAAGATCGCGCAGATCTTCCGGGTCACCTCCTCGATCTCCGCCGACGGGCGCGAGCGCACCTACAAGGTGGAAGGCCAGCTCTTCTTCGCCTCGGCTGAGGATTTCACCGCCGCCTTCGATTTCCGCGAGGTGCTCGACAAGGTCGTCATCGACGTGAGCCGGGCGCATATCTGGGATATTTCGTCGGTTGCGGCGCTCGACATGGTTGTGCTCAAGTTCCGTCGCGAAGGGGCGGCGGTCGAACTGGTGGGCATGAATGCCGCCAGCGAGACGATCGTCGATCAGCTCGCCATTCACGACAAGCCGGGCGCTCTTGAAAACCTGATGGGCCACTGAGCCTCACCCACACTTATGACCGCCTGAGCGGAAAGCCACGGGCCTAACGGAAACAAGACGGGAAAGAGATGGCAATGGCTGAGAAGATCGTCGTGCTGGTGGATGGATCGGTCTATTCCAGGAGCGTGTGCGAACATGCGGCATGGGCGGCTGCGCGAACCGGTTCTTCCATTACGCTGGCGCATGTGCTGGGCAGGCGCGAAGCCCCGGATACGGGGGATTTCAGCGGAAGCCTCGCGCTGGGCGCACGCACCGCGCTGCTGAACGAACTGAGCGAACTGGACGAAAAGCGCGCCAAGCTGGCGCGCGAGCGCGGCCGGGCAATTCTGGAAGATGCGCGCGCGGTGGTGGAAACCGCCGGTGTGAGCGAAGTGACCACGCTTTTGCGCCACGGCGATATCGTGGAGACGATGGCGGAGCTTGAAAAGGACGCCAGCGTCGTTGCGGTCGGCAAGCGGGGCGAGGCGGCGGATTTCGCAAAGCTGCATCTGGGCTCCAATCTGGAGCGCATCGCGCGCGCCGCCACGCGGCCTCTGTTCGTGGCTTCGCGCGCTTTCAAGCCCATCAACAAGATCCTGATCGCCTATGACGGCGGGACGTCGGCCATGAAGGCCGTGGACCATGTGGCTCGCAATCCGCTCTATGCGGGGCTCCAGATTACGCTTTTGACGGTGGCAGTGGATTCGCAGGAAACGCGCAAGAAGCTGGATGATGCCCTCGCCATCCTGCGCGCCGGCGGACTGGAAGCTGAGTGCGATGTGCGCAACGGCACCGCCGATGCCGTGATCTCCGGCATGATCGAGGAAGAGGGCTTCGACCTCCTTTTGATGGGCGCCTACGGCCATTCGCGCATCCGCACGCTCATCATCGGGTCCACGACCACCGAGATGCTGCGCTCGTGCAAGGTGCCGGTGGTTCTCTTCCGCTAGACCCGATTGCATTCGGTGAGATGAAAAAGGCTGTGCGCCTCTGTCAGAGAGGCGGGCGGCCTTTTCGTTTGCCGATGGTCTTGCGGTTTTCAGCGCCGCGCGGGGCTGGGATGTGATCTGCGCCTATTGTGGACTTTTGATCAGGAGCGCTATGCTGACGTCCGGTTATCATTGCGTATGAATCGGTTTTGCCTCTTGTTTCTACAAGGGGTATTTTCTGCAGGTTTCGGGCAGGTTGAGCCCTGTAGTCTTGTTTCGAATTGGCCTAAAGCGGATTTTCCCGGATGGGCCAAATTATTGTCGGCACAGGCGCTTTTCCGGCGCGTCAGGTGCCGTTGCGTATCCGCAATGACAGGTGAGGCGTTCCCGGCCGACAAAAGTGCCGGTCGTATCTCCCGGGCCTTGGCTGAAGGCCGATACCGGTTTTCGGGAGGAACGATACCGGGTCCGCAATGGGGCGTTGAGCCTCCGACTGGCGGGCTCATCAGGTTCAATCCGTTCCGTCGTGGTTTTTTGATGTTACACAGCATCGTGCACGAAAACTTCCCGGTCTTTGTGCTGAAGATCGACAAGACCGACTGCAAGTTCGCGACGCTCGACGCCGTCGTGGGCCACTTCGTGAGCCTGGCGGAAGCGCACCCGGTTGCGCGCCTGATTTCGGTATTCGACCACTATGCCCATACGCGGGCGCTTGCCGACGGCGAGATCGCGCCGGGCATCGTCGGAGCCGTGAACGTCGTGGTTTGCTTCGGTCTGGCCATCTCTCAGCCGGAGTGCCTTGCGTTGAGACCGCGATCCATCGGGGTCGTGGAAATCGGCGAACGGTTCGTCATCAGTTTTCTCGAAACACCCATGCCGGTGGCCAATGCCGTCATGGAAGAGTGGGCTTGCGACCTAGTGACGCGCTGCTGATGGCGGTGCTGGTCAGGGGGTAGAATGATGGGCTAACCAAGGTAAGTAGAATTCGTCGAATTATAATTCTCAATCACTGTTTGTGCGTAAGGTTTCGCTCAATTTGGGCGACAATAGGCACGTCCGTCATCGATCGGCGCGGCGTGTTTTCGAGGGAGCCGCACTATGATCGATCCCACCTTCGTGGAGCTGTCGCGCTGGCAGTTTGCCGCTGTAGCGCTTTACCACTTCATCTTCGTTCCGCTGACATTGGGGCTGACCTGGATCCTGGTGATCATGGAGTCCGTCTATGTGATGACGGGCAAGGAGATCTACCGCGACATGTCGCGGTTCTGGACCAAGCTGTTCGCGATCAATTTCGCGCTCGGCGTCACGACGGGCCTGACCATGGAGTTCCAGTTCGGCACGAACTGGGCCTATTACTCGCACTATGTGGGCGATGTATTCGGCGCGCCGCTGGCTATCGAAGGGCTGATGGCCTTCTTCCTTGAATCCACCTTCGTCGGCCTGCTGCTACTGGGTCGCGACCGGCTTTCCAAGGTCAAATATCTGGCCGTGGTGGTGCTGGTTGCGCTGGGCACGAATATCTCCGCACTGTGGATTCTCGTCGCGAATGCGTGGATGCAGAACCCGGTCGGTTCGGAGTTTTCCGCCGAGACCATGCGAATGGAGATGACGAACTTCTGGGAGGTCGTTTTCAATCCGGTCGCGCAGGTCAAGTTCATCCACACGGTTGCCGCGGGATATGTGACGGCCTCCATGTTCGTGATCGGCATTTCGGCCTGGTACATCCTCAAGGGCCGCGATCTGGCCTTCGCCAAGCGCTCCTTCGCGGTTGCCGCGGGCTTCGGCGTCGCCGCCTCTCTGGCGGTGATCGTGCTGGGCGATGAAAGCGGTTACGAACTGGGCGATGTGCAGAAGGTGAAGCTGGCGGCCATCGAGGCCGAGTGGCATACCGCACCCGCGCCGGCGGCCTTCACGCTGCTGGGCTTCCCCAATCAGGAGGAAATGCGCACGGATGGCGCGATCCAGATCCCGTGGGTGATGGGCCTGATCACGACGCGTTCGCTCGACAAGGAAGTCAAGGGTATCAAGGATCTCATCGAAGAGCATGAGGTGCGCATCCGCTCCGGCATCATCGCCTACGAGAAACTTGAGGCGCTCAGGGCCGGGGATACCTCCGACGAGAACAAGGCGGTCTTCGAAGATCACAAGCAGGATCTCGGTTTCGGTCTCCTGCTGAAGGCCTATGTCGAGAACCCGTCCGATGCCACCGACGAGCAGATCGCACAGGCTGCGATCGATACCATCCCGAACGTGAGCTACCTGTTCTGGAGCTTCCGCATCATGGTGGGCTTCGGCTTCTTCATGCTGCTGCTGTTCGTGCTCTCCTTCTACAAGCTTGCCGTGGGCAAGCTGGAGAACAGCAGGTTCCTGCTGCGGGTTCTGGTCTGGTGCATTCCGCTGCCCTGGCTTGCCGCGGAGCTTGGCTGGATCGTGGCGGAAATGGGCCGTCAGCCCTGGGCCATCGGCGAGGTATTGCCGACGTTCCTTGCAACCTCGTCGCTCACCGTCGCCGACATCATCACCTCCATGGCCGGTTACCTGATCTTCTACACGATCCTGCTGGTCATCGAGATGTACCTGATGTTCCGCTTTGCGCGGTTGGGGCCCAGCTCGTTGCACACGGGCCGCTACTACCACGAGACCCGGGGCGATGCCCTCGGATTTTCCCCCGCCGAGTGAACCGCGAAGCATGAAAGGACCGAGCCATGTTGCTCGATTATGAAACCCTTAAGCTGGTCTGGTGGGTGCTGGTCGGTGCGCTCCTGATCGGATTTGCCGTCACCGACGGCATGGATATGGGCGTGGGCATACTGCTGCCCTTCCTTGGGCAGAACGACACGGAACGCCGCGTCGTCATCAATGCGGTGGCCCCGCACTGGGACGGAAACCAAGTGTGGTTCATCACGGCCGGCGGCGCGATCTTCGCCGCCTGGCCGGCGGTCTACGCCACAGCCTTTTCCGGCTTCTATCTGGCCATGTTCCTCGTGCTCGCGGCGTTGTTCTTGAGACCCGTGGGCTTCGACTACCGCTCCAAGCTCGATAATGCGCGCTGGCGCAACACGTGGGACTGGGGCCTGTTCGTGGGTGGGCTGGTGCCGTCGCTGATCTTCGGCGTTGCCTTCGGCAACCTGTTGCAGGGCGTGCCGTTCCATCTCGACCAGTTCCTGCGGCCTCACTACGACGCCAACTATCTGTGGGCGCTGCTGCCGCTTCTGAACCCGTTCGCTCTGCTGGCGGGCGTGCTCTCCGTCGCCATGCTGGCCATGCACGGTGCGGTCTGGTTGCAGCTTCGCGCCGACTACGTGATCGAGGAGCGGGCGAAGTCGGTTCTCAATATCCTTGCGCCGGCTGTGACGCTGATCTTCGCGATCGCCGGCGTCTGGGTGGCGATGGGGATCGACGGCTACAGGATCGTCTCCGAGGTCGATCCGGGTGGGGTTGCGAATCCGTTGGCCAAGGAGGTCATCAGGGCGCCGGGCGCGTGGCTGGATGTCTATTCCCGCATTCCCGCCTCGATGCTTGTCCCGATTATCGGGTTGGGCGGGCCGCTCATCGTGTGGCTTCTGTCGCGGATTGACAGGCCGGGCTTCGCCTTCGTGTTCTCCGGGCTGTCGCTGACGGGCATCATCGGTACGGCGGGGCTGTCGCTCTTCCCGTTCGTCATGCCTTCAAGCACCGATCTGGTGTCGAGCCTGACGGTGTGGGATGCGCCTTCCAGCCATCTGACGCTGACAGTGATGTTCTGGGCTGTCGCGATCTTCCTGCCGATCGTGATCCTCTACACGATCTGGGCCTACTACCATATGTGGGGCCGGATCACGGTGGAGCACATCGAAGAAAACACCCATCAGGCCTACTGAGCCGACACGAGAAAGGAAATCCCATGTGGTACTTTGCCTGGATCCTTGGCGTGACGGCAGCGCTCTGCATCTCGATCATCAACGTGATGTGGTACGAATTCCAGAACGAGTTCGAAGTCGCCGACGAGAACGGACATCACAACGGTGCCCGGGATGGCGAGCGCCATTAGGCGCGTGTGAGACGAGCGGAAAACCGACACGGAGATGGCTTCCATTACGGCTGATCGCAAACGTCTCAACGCCTTTCTCAAAGGCTTCAAGAAGACCGCTCACCGCGATCTTCGTCTGACACTGGCATGCGCGATGGCGACGGGGCTCGCCGTCATCGCGCAGGCCTTCCTGGTCGCCCGCATCCTGAACGGGCTGATCTTCCACGATCTGCCCTTTTCCGCCGTCGTTCCCGAATTCGCCCTGCTGACGGGCGTGGTCGCGGCGCGTGCGGTGGCCGCATGGGCGACCGATCTCTTTTCCTTTTCTGCTGCCGCCACCGTCATGCGCGCCTTGCGCGGGCATCTGGCGGAACAGGTGGAACGCATCGGCCCGGTGGGGCTTGCGGACCTGAAGACCGGCGAAACCGTCACCGCGATTGCCGACGGGGTCCGGGCCATCGAACCCTATTATTCGCGCTATATCCCGGCCACCGTCATGGCCGGGCTCCTGCCGCTCGCCATCTTTCTCGTGGTGCTGCCTTACGACTGGCTGTCGGCCCTGATCTTTCTGGTGACGGCCCCGCTTATTCCCGTCTTCATGATCCTGATCGGGGAGGGCACGGAGAAGCTCAACCAGCGCCAGTGGGGCCGCCTGCAACGCATGTCGGGTCATCTGCTGGATGCGGTGCAGGGGCTTGCCACGCTCAAGGCGTTCAACGCCGCCAAGCGCATGACGGGCGAGGTGGCGCGCGTTGCCGATGCCTATCGGCGCGACACGATGGCGGTGCTGCGCGTGGCGTTCCTGTCGTCGCTGGTGCTGGAGTTTTTCGCGACCGTGTCCATCGCGCTGGTCGCGGTGCTGGTCGGTTTCCGGCTGATGTGGGGCCAGATGGACTACTTTCAGGGGCTCTTCATCCTGCTGCTGGCGCCTGAGTTTTATCTGCCGCTGCGCGCCATGGGCACGGCCTATCATGCGCGCATGGAGGCGGTGGGGGCGGCTGAAGGCATCGTGACGCTTCAGGACGTGCCGGAACTGGCCGAGCCCGGCGGCACCGAAATCATCGCCGATCCTTCGCGCATCGAGATTTCGTTCGAGAATGTCAGTCTCTCCTTTGCCGATGAGCGGCGCGCGCTTTCCGGCATCTCCTTCACGGTGTCGGCGGGCGAGGCGGTGGCGCTGGTCGGACCTTCGGGGGCGGGGAAATCGAGCCTCCTCAATCTTCTGCTGGGTTTCGTCCGGCCGACGGACGGGCGTGTTCTGATCAACGGCGTGGCGCTTGCGGATCTCGATATCAAGGCGTGGCGCGGGCTCGTGGGCTATGTCGCGCAGCGTCCGCGGGTCTTTGCCGGAACGCTTGCCGCCAATATCGCGCCGGGTGAAACCGCGCCTGATCGCGAACGCATGACGGAGGCCGTCGCGCAGGCCGATCTTGCGGATGTGGTGGCGCGTCTGCCGGATGGGCTCGATGCGCGCATCGGCGAGGGCGGAGCCGGGCTTTCGGGCGGCGAGGCTCACCGGCTGGCGCTGGCGCGCGCCTTCTACCGCGATGCGCCGGTGATCGTTCTCGATGAGCCGACCGCGCATCTGGATGCGGAATCGGAGGCGCGGGTGCAGGCGGCTATCGGTCGGCTGTTGCCGGGGCGCACGGCGCTGATGGTGGCGCACAGGCCCGCAACGATTGCGCAGGCAACCCGCGTTGTCCGCCTTGACGCTGGGCGTCTTGTTGGGGGGCGGGACGACTTGCGCGAGGATGCCGGACAGGAGGCGCTGTCATGAGCGATTTTCGCCGCCTCCTGAAGCTGATGCGTCCGCACGCCGGCTGGATGCTGCTGTCCATCGCGCTTTCTGCGATTGCGACGCTTGCCCATGTGGCGCTGATGGCGACGTCGGGCTGGTTCATCACGGCAATGGCGGCGGCGGGCATCGCGGGCGTCAGCATGAACTATTTCACGCCCGCGGGGATGATCCGGGCCTTCGCCATGGCGCGCACGGCCGGACGCTATGCGGAGCGGCTGGTGGGCCACGAGGCGACGCTGAAATTCGTCGCAAAGCTCCGGCCCTGGCTGTTCTCCCGTCTGGAGCCGCTGGCGCCCGCCGCGCTGGAAGATGCACGTTCCGGCGATCTGCTGACCCGGCTCCGTGGCGATATCGACCGGCTTGAATTCGCCTTCCTGCGCATCATTCAGCCGATTGTCGTTGCGGTGATCGTGCTGGCGGCAGGCATCGCCTTTGCGGCGCGCTACGAGGCGGCGGTCGCCGTCATCTTCGCATTGCTCGCTCTGGGCGCGGGCGTGATGGTGCCGCTTTTCATCGGCGCGGTGAGTGCGGCACCGGCGCGGCGTGTCAGCGAGAACACCGCGGAACTCAATGCCCTTCTGGTGGATCATCTGGAGGGGCGCGCGGAACTCGATATCTACGATCCCGACCACCTTCATCGCGATGCGGTTCTTTCAACCAGCGAGGCGCTGATCGACGACGAGCAGCGGATCGCGCGATTGACGGGACTTGCCTCTGCAAGCGTCGGGCTTGCGTCGCATCTTGGGCTGATCGTGGTGATCGGTCTCGGCGGGGCCTCTGTTGCGGCGGGCACGCTTGCCGGGCCGGATCTCGTCATGCTGGCGCTTCTGGGGCTGGCGCTTTTCGAGGCGGTCGGGCCGTTGCCGCTCGCCATGCAGAGCCTGCCGCTGGTGCTGGCCTCCGCGCGGCGGATCTTTGCGCTGGCGGATCGCGTTCCCGCGGTTGCAGCGCCGGGGCAGGCGCCGAAATCCGGCGTCGCATCGGCAAGTGTGCCGAAGGAAGGCGACCTCGTTTTCGATGGTGTGAGCTACACATATCCGGGGGCGACTCGCCCCGCGCTCACCGATATCAGCCTGACCCTTTCGCCGGGGAAACGGGTCGCGGTGGTGGGCCCCAGCGGGTCGGGCAAGACGAGCATCGTCGGTCTCGCCCTGCGTTATCGTGCCGCACCCCGCGGGTCGATCAGTTTTGGCGGGCAGGCGGTGGAGGCTTGCGATCCCGACGCATGGCGCGAGAGAATTGCCGTTCTGGCGCAATCGGACCATCTTTTCTCAGCCAGCATTGCTGACAATCTGCGTCTGGCGGGCCGGGATATCCCGCGTCAGAAGATGGTGGAAGCCTGCGAAATTGCCGGAATCCTGCCGTTCATAGAAGCTCAGCCGCAAGGCTTCGACACATTTGTCGGGGCTCTGGGGGCGAAAGTCTCCGGTGGTGAGGCGCGCAGGCTCGGTCTGGCGCGCGCGTTGCTGAAAGATGCGCCGGTTCTGATCCTCGATGAGCCGACGGAAGGGCTCGATCGGGCGGGCGAAGCGAATATTCTTCAAAGCGTGCTGGAAATGACGAGGGAACGCGCGGTACTTTTGATAGCCCACAGCAGAGCCTGTCTTGCGCAAATGGACGAGATCATCGTTCTGGATGGTGGGCGCATTGCGGCGCGTGGCGCGCCGGATGCCATTCTGCCGCTTCTGCCTGCGACGCTTGACTGAATGGAGAGCGGGAGGACCTACGGGCTGGAGCGGATGTTGAAGGGAGGGGAATTTGCGGCGTCTTGAGGTGGCTGAAGCCTGGACCGGGGTCGCGGACTGTCGGCATTGTATCATTCGTGAAGCTGTTCTGTTCGCCGGGCTGAAGGAGGAGGATTTCTCCCAGCTGCACCGGCCTATCGATCAGCTCGTCTATCCTGCGGGAAAGACCATTTATGATACCGGAGATCCGGCGGCCACGCTGTTCACGATCCGCAGCGGGCTGGTGAAGCTCACGCAATATCTTCCTGACGGAACCGCCCGCATCGTGCGCCTGCTGCGCAAGACCGATCTTTTCGGTCTGGAAGCGATGATCGGCGATGAATATCCCCACACCGCGACCGCGCTGCGCGATACCGAAGTGTGTCGTCTGCCGGTGGACATCGTGCAGAAGCTTTCTCAGTCGAACAGCGCGCTTTTCCATGAGCTGATGGCGCGCTGGCACGGGGCGATCGGCACGGCGGACCGGTGGATCACGGAATTCTCGACCGGTGCCGCGCGCGACAGGGTCGTGAGGTTGTTGCTGTGGCTTACGGAAAAGGAAGAGGGTGACCGCTGCGAACTGTTCGGGCGCGAGGATCTGGGCGCTCTGCTGGGGCTGACCACGGAAACCGCCAGCCGGACCATGGCCGACCTGAAGCGCAAGGGCTATATCTCCGAACCGCGTCCCAACAATTTCCTGTGCGACGTGCCCAACCTGAAGCGGCTGGTCGGCATGTGACGACGACGCGCCCGGCGCGAGACGTCTTGCCGTTTCCGCAGAACGGCCTTTCGAATGCAGCAAGGCCCGGGAGCGAACTCCCGGGCCTTGTGCGTTTTCGAGCTATCCCAGTCAGCCGGTTTTACAGGCCGACGTAGGCCGTGACTTCCGGCACTTCGCCTTCGAACTTCTCCACCTGCACGATGGCCGTTTCGGCGATTGTCGCCTGACCGTAGCCGGAGGAGAGCGGAAGGTCGCGGGTCAGCGTGTTGGGCGAGCCTTCCTTGTCGAGCGTGCCGATCACGCCGGGTTCCTGCGGGTCGTACCAGGCACCTTCATGCAGCAGCACGTTGCCGGCGGAGATGTCGTCGGAGACGATCACCGAAGCCAGCACCTGACCGCGGCCGTTGAAGATGCGGGCGACATCGCCGGTCTTCAGGCCGCGCGCTTCGGCGTCGGCGGTGTTGATCGTCATCGGCTCGCGGCCTTCGACCTTGTAGTTCTCGCCTTCGATGGTGTTGTCCATCTGCGAGTGCAGGCGATGCGGCGAGTGCGCGGAGACGAGGTGCAGGGGATAGTCCTTCGCCTCTTCGCTCTTGCGCCATTCCACAGGCTCCATCCAGGTCGGATGCGCTGGGCAATCCGGGATGTTCATCTTCGCGATGTAAGGCGAAGTGATTTCGATCAGGCCCGTGGAGGTGCCGAGCGGGTTCAGGAGCGGATCCTCGCGATACTCGCTGAGCATCACCTTGTCGCCCTTGCCTTCCGGGAATTCGACGATGCCTTCGCCGGCCCAGAATTCCTCGAACGGAGGCATCTCGACCGAGGTCGAACGCCCGCGTGCATCTTCATAGAACTGCTTCGCCCAGTCGACGTCGGTCTTGCCGCCGTCGGTATAGGCATCCGCCACGCCGAAACGGTCGGCGAGTTCGGAGAAGATGTCGTAGTCAGGACGCGACTTGTGCTGCGGGGCGACGACCTGTTTGGCGGCAAGTATCATGTTCGCCACCTGGCCGACGTCGTTGCGTTCCAGATCGCTCGAGGCGGGCAGGACAATGTCGGCGAAGAAGGCCGTCGGGGTCCACCAGGGTTCCTGCACGATCACGGTTTCAGGCTGCTGGAACGCCTTGATGAGGCGGTTCGTGTCCTGATGGTGCGTGAACTGGTTGCCGCCGGAGGTGTAGACCAGCCGCACGTCGGGCAGGGTGAAGTGCTTGTCCTTGTAGGGCAGTTCCTTGCCGGGGTTCAGGAAGGCGTCGGCGAAGGCCGCAATCGGGAAGGTGCCTTCGACCGGGTTCTTGCCCGGCGACATGCCGCCGAGGACGGGCATGTCCGGCTTCGGATAGCCGCCGTCGCCATAATGCATGCCGAAGGTCACGCCGCCGCCGGGCAGGCCGAACTGACCGATCATGCAGCCGAGCGCCATCAGGGCCCAGGGGGTCTGCTCGCCGTGGTGCTGACGCTGGATGGACCAGCCACCGCAGATATAGGTGCGCTTGGAGACCATCTTGCGCGCGAGCGCCTTGATGTCGTCCGCCGGCAGGCCGGTAATGCCGGACGCCCATTCGGCGGTCTTCTCGGTGCCGTCTTCCTCGCCCTTCAGGTAGGCCGCGAAGTCATCGAAGCCATAGGCGTGGGTGGTGACGAATTCCTTGTCGTAGATGTCTTCGACGAGCAGCGTATGCATGATGCCGAGGGCCAGCGCGACATCGGTGTTGGAGGCGACGGGCATCCACTCGGATTCGAGGTATTGCGCGGTCTCGCTGCGAACCGGATCGATCACCACCGTCTCGATGTCGGTGTCTTTCAGGTCGAACCAGTAGCGGGTGCTCTTGCGGCCGGACAGGATGCGCGTGGTCACCATCGGGTTGGCGCCCCAGATCACCATGAATTCGGTGTTCTTGAGAACGCCCGGCCAGTCGTTCTTCATGTGGGTCGAACCCCAGCCGACAGCGGTGATGATCTCGTTCACCGCCTGGTTGGAGTAGTTGCCGAAGAACGTGGAGGCGCCGCCGATCAGGTTCAGGAAACGCTGGTTCATCGCCTCGGTGCGATGCACCTTGGCGTGGTTGGAGGCCCAGGAGCTTTTGCCGCGATGGAGTGAGGCGTTGCCGTAGGTGTCCTTGACGCGGGTGATTTCTTCCGTGACGAGCTTCAGCGCGTCGTCCCAGGACACTTCCACGAAGTCCCGGCTGCCGCGCAGCGTGCGATCGGCCTTTTCGCGGTCCTTGAGGAAGCTGGAGCGCACCATCGGCGCGCGAACCCGGTCGCGGGCATAAAGACGGTCCGGCATGGCGCGCAGGAGGGGATCGGCATAACCGATCTGGTCCAGCATCTCGACGCCAACGACCTGTCCATCCTTCTTGACCAGCCAGAGAGGTCCGAGGCAGGTGTTGGCGAGGACGCGCCCATCGGTCACGCCGCCGGCGCCGGAGGCCGCGCGAGCCAGATGCGGGAGCATCGTCGCGCTAATGGCTCCGGAAGCCATCAGGTTCACAAACTGTCTACGATTCAACATGCATTCGCCCCTTCTTGATCCACTTGTGATTGCGGTGACGATCGGTGGGGAGTTTAACGGGTGGTGTCTGCCGCCATATGATGTAGGTCAAAAAATATATTGAAATACAAGTAAATTGCCAGAAGGTTTTCCAGCGTGGGTCCATTAACGTTTTTAGTTCGAAGTTATTCTAAAAACATAATAAGTGAATGTATTAATCGTGAGTTGCATAAATATTGATTTGGATTACGTGATAGGGAATATGTCATTGTCATTCTTTACATGACCTTGCCGTAGCGATGCCGTTTCCGACCCCTCTTCGAGAGAGGTGCTTGGTTTGTTTGGATCTCTTTTCGTCCGACCGTTCGCGAAGCTGTCGAAGGTGCAACTTATGCGCGTTCCTTCTGCCTGTGCGGCGGTTGTGGTGGCGGGGGTCGGTAGGCGTTTCAGTTTTACTGTCGGGCGGAGTGCCGGTTTTACGGTGAAGTGCGCCGCCTGCGAGGCGGGGCCACTTTCGTGGCGACAACTGCGAGGGGTGGGCGATCTTCTTCCGGTTGCCCCAAGGTGCGGCAATTCGCGGGGCCGGGGCGAACGGCAAATCTGATACATTTTTTGATGAAAAAAGCATCATGCGGTGTGTGGTGCGGGTGCCGCATGTGAAGTCTGTTGGCCGTTATTGTCTGTTTTGGCAAGGTCAAAATATCATCTGCCGTTGCGTATACAATGGCTTGCGGCGATGGCTCCAATTGCGGCAAGGCGGTTGGATTGTATGTAAAATCCGACACTTGTGCGATTTGGTCATCAGGAACTAGGACTCTGTCCCGGTTTTTTGCCGTGACTATAAAATCGATAACATGCACAAATTAAGTGCAGGCTTAAAGATTCACCTGAATCGCCTTGACACCCCTTAATATGTCTATACACAAAATGTCTGCAACGGCTCGCGAGGGCCGTCTCAGACCCATGCAGAGGGAAGCGTTTTATGAAAACTGGAGTTCGCCTCGTAGCCGGAGCCGCCCTGGCGTTCGGTATGCTCAGCGGAGCAGCACTCGCAGCAGATCTCCCGGAAGTCGTCGGTGCGGGTATGCCGACCCTGAAGGTCGACGAAAGCCTGCACGCACTCCTGCCGGAGAAGATCAAGAAAGCCGGCAAGGTCGTCATCGCGACCGACGCGCACTATCCGCCGTGCCAGTATTTCGCCGCCGACAATGAAACGATCATCGGCTACGAGCCGGATCTGTGGAAGGCGATCACCGAGAAGCTCGGCATCACCTATGACGTGGTCTCGATCGACTTCGCCGGCCTGATCCCGGGCGTGGAAAGCGGCCGTTACGACCTGGCTTCGGAGTGTATCTCCGACAATCTGGAACGCCAGCAGCGCGTGACCTTCGTCGATCACGCCTATGCGTCGGGCGCCGTCTTCACGCTGGCCGCCGACACCTCCGTCACCGATGACCCGGACACCGTGTGCGGCAAGACCGTCGGTATCCAGCAGGGCTTCGACTTCGTGAACGTCGTCAACGATGTGATCAGCCCGTACTGCGAGAAGAAGGGCCTGAAGCCGGTCACGATCAACCAGTACCCCTCCGGCGATGCGGTGCTGCTGGCGCTCTACTCCAAGCGCGTCGACTTCGTGCTGAACAGCGCAGCGGCCGCCGACGAGATCTCCAAGCGTGCGCCGGAGCCGATCCGCGTCGTCGCGAACAAGTTCCTGCCGAAGTACTACAACGGCATGGTCGTTCAGAAGGACAACATGGAGCTGGCGAAGGCTCTGCTGGCCGGTCTGGAAGCCGTCCACGCCGAGGGCGTCTACTCCAAGGTCATGGCCAAGTGGAACATCTCGGTTCTGGAACTGCCGGAGCCCGGCATCAACCTGACCGCGACGAAGCCGCTCGTGAAGCCGAAGCCCTGATTTCGGTCGCGTAAAACACCTTCGCCGGGGCCGCGGTATCTGCGGTCCCGGATTTGGTCTCAGCATCGGGCGGGCGCATGGCGCGCAATCGGGTTTCAGTCGCACAAGCGACGTCCCGGCCCCGAATTTATCCCAGCCGCGAGTTTTCAAAGTGTCGTCAGACAACGTGAAAGAAGAAGCCCGCGCGAGCGAGGCGCCGCTTGAAGTGGTGCCGCGCCGGTCAGCCTGGCGCTTCCTGCCGCCGCTGATCGTTTTCGTGTTCTGCCTGCAACTGCTGGAAAGCGTCGCGTTCAATCCGCGCTTCGAGTGGGGCCTCGTCAGCAGCTACCTGTTTTCGCCCGCCATCCTGACCGGTCTCGCCATGACGCTCGGCCTGACGGTGGTGTGCATGGCCTCCGGCGTGTTCTTCGGCATCGTGCTTGCCGTGATGATGCGCTCACGCCACTGGCTCGTGTCCGGCTTCGCCAAGATCTACATCTGGTTCTTCCGCGGCACGCCGATCCTCGTCCAGCTCATCTTCTGGTACAATCTGGCGGCGCTTTTTCCCAATCTGTCGCTTGGCATCCCCTTCGGTCCGCGCTTTTTCGAGGTGGACACGAACTGGCTGGTCACCCCCTTCGTCGCCGCCTATCTCGGCCTCAGCCTCAATGAGGGCGCCTACATGGCAGAGATTGTGCGCGCCGGTATCAACTCGGTCGATTCCGGTCAGGAAGAGGCGGCCCGCTCCATCGGCATGACGCATCTGCGCGCCATGGTGCGCATCGTGCTGCCGCAGGCCATGCCCTTCATCATTCCGCCGACCGGCAACGAGACCATCGGCATGCTGAAGATGACCTCGCTCGTCAGCGTGATCTCGCTTTCCGATTTGCTCTATTCCGCGCAAGGCATCTACTCGCGCAACTTCCAGGTCATCCCGCTGCTGATCGTGTGCTGCTGCTGGTACCTGTTCCTGACCAGCGTGCTCACCGTGATCCAGGGCCGTATCGAGCGCCACTATTCGCGCGGTCGCCACCGGATCACCCACGCGCAGGGAGGCCACTGATGAGCACGCATATGGTCGAAGCGGTCGATGTGGAGATGAGCATCGGCTCGGTCGACATCCTCAAGGGGATCGACTTCCACGTGGACCGCGGCGAGGTGGTGAGCCTGATCGGGCCGTCGGGTTCGGGCAAATCCACCTTCCTTCGCTGCATCAATCATCTTGCCAAGATCAGTGCCGGCTATCTGGCGGTGGACGGCGAGGCGGTGGGTTATCGCCGTCAGGGCCACAAGCTCTATGAGCTTTCCGATGCCGAGATCGCCCGCAACCGCGCCTCCATCGGCATGGTGTTCCAGCGTTTCAACCTGTTCGGCCACATGACCGCGATGCAGAACATCATCGAAGGTCCGGTTCAGGTGAAGAAGGAACCGGCGGCCAAGGCCCGCGAACGGGCCCGGGTGTTGCTGGAACGCGTGGGGCTGGCCGACAAGGAAAACTCCTATCCCTCGCAGCTTTCCGGCGGACAGCAGCAGCGCGTGGCGATTGCCCGCGCGCTCGCCATGGAGCCGAAACTCATGTTGTTCGATGAGCCGACCTCTGCGCTCGATCCGGAACTGGTGGGCGAGGTTCTGGAGGTGATCAAGGATCTGGCGTCCACCGGCATGACGATGATCGTGGTGACCCATGAAATGGGGTTCGCCCGCGAGATCTGCGACCGGGTCGCCTTCATGGATGACGGCAAGGTGATCGAGTGCGGACCGCCTGCCGAGGTTTTTGAAAATCCGAAAAGCGAGCGGGCGCGTTCCTTCTTCGCCCGCATTCTCTGACTTTTCCGCTCTTCTCCTGAACGGGGAGAGGCGGGTTCGGTTTTGCTCCGTCAAGGGCGGGGCAAGAGCGGCGATGGCCCTTGGCGTATGGGGTTCTCGCCCGCGTGTTTGATTGAGAAAGGAAGTCTCATGACTGTTGAAGCAGCCATCAAGGCTCTGGAAGCTGAGCGCGAGAAGATCTGGCTGGAGCAGCCGGAAGAAATCCGCTCGCTCCGCGAGGGGTATGTCCCGCGCAATTCCGGGTCGCGTGGCCAGTTCCTGTCCACCATCATCTTCGCCGAAGGCGAGACGCGCACCTTCGCCGACGAGTTCCTGTGGGGGCTCATCCGCGTTCTTGAGGATACCGATCCGGACCTCAAGACGCTGCAGAGCTACATCTCGCAGGTCATCGGCTACAAGGCGTCCTTCTTCGACTTCGTCGGTCTGCCGCATGCCTGCGAAATGACGCGCATGTATGTGACGGCAGCCGAAGCTTGCAAGACCAACGAAGAATTGCTGGAGCTGACCAAGGCGGCGCTCGGCTATGCCAACCGTCTGCACATGTGGGTCGACTTCATCCTCCCCTGGGGGCTGGGCAGCGGCTTCCCCAAGAAGCCCATCAAGGCCAAGGCCGACTGAGACCCCGGGATTTTAGGAGACAGAAGAATGCTTCTCGCAATCGAAGTTGAAGGCAAGGAAATCTGCAAGATCGAGGTCTGGGAAGACAAGTGCCCGATCATTGCCAAGGAGCTGCGCGAAAAGCTGCCGATGAAGACGATGCTTCAGCACGGCAAGCTCAATGGCGACCTGATTTTCTTCACCCTGCCGATCGTTGCTCCGTGGGAAAACCTCTATCTCACGGGCGATCTCGGCAAGGAGCGCATCAAGGAAAAGGGCACGGCCGCAGGCACCGTCTGCTTCTATGGCCCGCGCCAGCAGTTCTGCATCGTCTATGGTGAGGACACCTCCGACGAGCCGCTTCCGATCTCGTTCATCGGCGAAGTCGTGGAAGGCATGATGGAACTGAAAGTCACCGGCATGGAAACCTGGTTCAATCAGGGTCGCGTGCTGGAGATGAAGGTCATCGACTGATCTTTCGGGGGCGTTTTCTTCTCGACCCGGCGAAAGCGCCCGGTCGGAAAGCGCTCCAGCCTCTGCATGGCTGAGAGAGGAAAGGCCGCCCTTCGGGGCGGTCTTTTCGTTTTTGCGGGTGTGGGACTGTGGCGCGTTTGCCCGTGTGGCCCATCCTTCGAGACGCGGTCTTACGACCGCTCCTCAGGATGACGTTGAGGGTGGTGTTGGCTTCTGATGGTGTTGGGCTCTCTCAATCTCTCAACACACACAACGTCATCCTGAGGAGCCTGCGTTAGCAGGCGTCTCGAAGGATGGGCCACGCGCACATTCATTCTCGGAAAACAGTCAGGCGACCGCTCAGTTGCCCGGCTCGAAGTGGGCCGACAGGTGGTAGATGTCGCCTCGAAAGATCTGGCGCACGAAGGTGACCGTCTGGCCGTTGCGCCATGTGCGGCGCTCGAGGCAGAGGCAGGCCTGGGTGCGCGGAATTCCAAGCTCCTGCGCAACCTGCCGGTTCGGCGTGATCGCCGAGATATGGTGCGCGGCTTCTGTCCAGGGCACGTTGTCGAGCAGCCAGCTTCCCGGCGCCTGTTCCTCGAAGGTGACGTCGGCGGCGTCCGGCACCGCGGCGAGGTTGATGATACGCATCTCGCTCACCACCGGCACCTCATCGGCGAAGTGGCGTGAGCGAACCTCCACGATGGGCGAGCCCTTTTCGATGCGGAAGGCCTTGGCGTCGGCCGCATCGGCCTTGCGATAGGCGAGGGAGCGGCGCTCGTAGCGATAGCGCTTGCCGCGTCTGGCGATTTCTTCCGAAAGATTGGGAATGGCGAGGACCGCCGATTCCATGGCGGGCTGGGCAACAAAAGTGCCCGCGCGACGGCGACGCTCCACCAGACCGGCCTGCGCAAGCGCTGAGATCGCCCGGTTCACGGTCATGCGCGCGCAGCCGTATTGCTCCATCAGCTCGTGTTCATAGGGGATGCGGTAACCGGGCGCCCACTCGCCGGAGAGAATGCGCTTCTCCAGATCGCTGCGGATCCGCTTGTGCAAGGCCATGTCGCCCGCCGTGTCAGGAGAGAGGTCGCTGGTGAGTGTCACTGAATTTCCCGTTTCAAATAAGCATAGTAGCCCACTCCCGTCGGGCGGCGCAAATGGCCCGTGGGCATCTTCACAAGCTAGACGGCAATGCGCCAGTGGCCGGTGACTTTTTCCCCGTTTCGGCAAATGAGGCTGGACAAGTCTAGCTTAAATATGTCTATACATAGTGCATGCAAAACGCCAGCGACAAATCTCCTTTTTCCGCTCCCGACGCGGCTCTCGAGCCGGGCCGGGTCTGCGTGTGGACGAATGCCCGCATCGCGACGATGGCCGCGGGTCGAGATGCCCTTGGCCGGATCGATGACGGCCTGATCGCGGCCTGCGACGGCCGGATCCTCTATGCGGGGACGCGGGCCGATGCACCGGCCTTCGAACGGGTCTTCGCCATCGATTGCGGAGGGCGCTGGATCACGCCCGGGCTCGTCGATTGCCACACCCATCTCGTCCACGGCGGGAACCGCGCGAAGGAATTCGCGATGCGTCTTGAGGGGGCGAGCTACGAGGAAATCGCGCGGGCGGGCGGCGGCATCGCTTCCACGGTTCGAGCGACGCGGGAGGCTGACGAGGCCGCGCTTCTGGAACAGAGCCTGCCGCGCCTCGATGCGCTTCTCGGAGAAGGCGTGACGACGGTTGAGGTGAAGTCCGGTTACGGGCTCAACCTGGTGGATGAACTGAAGGCCCTGCAGGTCGCGCGAAAGCTGGCCGACCTGCGCGATGTGACGGTTTCCAAAACGTTTCTGGGCGCACATGCGGTCCCGCCGGAATATGCGGACGACCGGGAAGGTTATCTGCGCCTCGTCATCGAGGAGATGCTGCCGCAGGTGGCGCGCGAGGGGCTTGCCGATGCGGTGGATGCCTTCTGCGAGGGCATCGCGTTTGCGCCGGACGAGGTTGCGCGGCTGTTCGAGGCAGCCGCCGCGCTCGGCCTGCCGGTGAAGCTTCACGCTGATCAGCTTTCCAACACCCACGGCGGTGCGCTTGCGGCGCGCTTCAAGGCGCTGTCCGCCGATCACATGGAACATGCCGACGAGGCGACGGCCCGGGCCATGGGGCAGGCGGGCACGGTGGCGGTGCTGCTTCCCGGCGCTTTCTATTTTCTGCGCGAGACGCAGAAGCCGCCCGTCGATCTCTTCCGCAAGCAAGGGGTGGCGATGGCGCTGGCGACCGACTGCAACCCCGGCACGTCACCCCTGACCTCGCTTCTGCTCACCATGAACATGGCCGCCACGCTCTTCCGCATGCCGGTGGACGAGTGCCTGACGGCCGTTACGCGCAATGCCGCGCAAGCCCTTGGTCTTTTGCACGAAATCGGAACGCTTGAGGCGGGCAAATGGGCCGATCTGGCGATCTGGGAGGTCGATGATCTCGCCGAGCTGGTCTACCGGCTCGGCTTCAATCCGCTTGCCGGGCGTATCTGGCACGGGCGTTGAGCCCCGACACACTTGAACCGTCCGACCGCTCCGCACTGTTTTGAGGGAACCGGAGCCGCGGTCGACTTTTGAAGGCAAACAACAATGCATCTGACCCTTAAGCCGGGCAGCGTATCACTGGCGACACTTTCCGAAATCTACTTCAAGGGCACGCCCGCCGTTCTGGCCGAAGAGGCTTTCCCCGGCATCGAGCGCGCCGCCAATCACATTGCCGGTCTCGCCAATGCGGACGAGCCGACCTATGGGGTCAATACCGGTTTCGGCAAGCTCGCCAGCGTCCGCGTCTCGCCGCAGGACGTGGCAACGCTCCAGCGCAATCTCGTGCTCTCCCATTGCTGCGGCATGGGCAAGCCGCTGCCTGCAGAAATCGTCCGCCTGATCATGTCGCTGAAGCTCATTTCCGTCGGGCGGGGGGCTTCCGGTGTACGTGTAGAACTGGTTCGGCTCATCGAGGGCATGCTTGAGCGCGGCGTTATCCCGGTCATCCCGGAAAAGGGTTCGGTCGGCGCGTCGGGCGATCTCGCCCCGCTTGCGCATTTCGCAGCCGTCCTGATGGGCGAGGGCGAAGCCTTCATCGACGGCGAACGGCTTTCCGGCGCGACGGCGCTGGCGCGCGTCGGCCTGACCCCGGTGCCGCTGGCCGCCAAGGAAGGGCTTGCGCTTATCAACGGCACGCAGACCTCCACCGCGCTGGCGCTGGCCGGTCTCTTCCGCGCCCACCGCGCACTTCAGGCAGCCATCGTTTCCGGCGCGCTATCCACGGATGCGGCGATGGGCTCGTCGGCTCCGTTTGTCGAAGAAATTCATACGCTTCGCGGGCATCGTGGCCAGATCGATTCAGCAGCTTCGCTGCGCGCGCTGCTGGAGCGGTCGGCCATCCGCGAAAGCCATCTGGACGGCGATACCCGCGTTCAGGATCCCTACTGCATCCGCTGTCAGCCGCAGGTGATCGGGGCCTGTCTCGACCTGATCCGGCAGGCGGGCCGCACGCTTGAGATCGAGGCCAATGCGGCGACCGACAACCCGCTGATCCTTGAGGACGGCACGGCTGTATCGGGCGGCAATTTCCACGCCGAGCCGGTGGCCTTTGCCGCCGATCAGCTTGCGATTGCGATCTCGGAAATCGGCGCGATCACCCAGCGCCGTATCGCGCTTCTGGTCGATCCGGCGCTGAGCTTCGGCCTTCCGGCGTTTCTTGCCGCCAATCCGGGGCTCAATTCCGGCTTCATGATCGCGGAAGTCACCTCGGCCGCGCTGATGTCGGAAAACAAGCAGATGACCCATCCGGCGTCGGTCGATTCCACGCCCACCTCCGCCAATCAGGAAGACCATGTTTCCATGGCCTGCCATGGCGCGCGGCGGCTTCTGGCGATGACCGAGAACCTCTTCTCCATCGTGGCCATCGAGGCGCTGTCGGCGACCGCGGGCATCGAGTTCCGCGCGCCCCTTGAAACGAGCAGCCAGCTTCAGGGCGTGCTTGGCGCTGTCCGCTCCGTCGTCACCCGTCTGGAGCAGGATCGCTACATGGCGAACGACCTTGAAGCGGCCCGCGAGTTGGTCGCCTCCGGTGCCTTCGCGGCTCCCGTTCTGGCGCTTCTGCCCGGCCTTGAGGCCGCGTGACGCAAGCTTTCGCGCCGCTTTGGCGGCGTTTGAGAATTATGTAGTGGACGCAATGCCTTGCGCCCTCATCTGAAAGTACCTTCCAGCGGTCCGGGACGATGCCTTTCCGGATCGTGGGCCAGAGGAAAACGATATGAGCAATCCCCGTCACAACACCCGCGAAGTCCGCGCGCCGCGCGGGTCGGAGCTGAACGCCCGCTATTGGGCGACCGAAGCGCCGCTTCGCATGCTGATGAACAATCTGGACCCGGATGTCGCGGAGCGTCCGAATGAGCTTGTCGTCTATGGCGGCATCGGTCGTGCGGCCCGCACCTGGGCCGATTTCGACAAGATTGTCGAGACGCTCAAGACGCTGGGCGAGGAAGAGACCATGCTCGTCCAGTCCGGCAAGCCGGTCGGCGTCTTCCGCACCCACAAGGATGCGCCGCGCGTGCTGATTGCCAATTCCAATCTCGTGCCGCGCTGGGCCAACTGGGAGCACTTCAACGAACTCGATCGCAAGGGCCTGATGATGTACGGCCAGATGACGGCGGGTTCGTGGATCTATATCGGCGCGCAGGGCATCGTTCAGGGTACCTATGAGACCTTCGTGGAAGCCGGTCGTCAGCATTACAACGGCGACCTGAAGGGCAAGTGGATCCTGACCGGCGGTCTCGGTGGCATGGGCGGCGCGCAGCCGCTGGCCGCCGTCATGGCCGGTGCGTGCTGCCTTGCCGTGGAGTGCGACGAGACCCGTGTCGATTTCCGCATGCGCACGCGCTATGTGGACGAGAAGACCGACAGCCTCGATGAGGCGCTGGCGATGATCGAGCGCTGGACGAAGGCGGGCGAGGCGAAGTCCGTCGGGCTCATCGGCAATGCGGCGGAGATCTTCCCCGAGCTTCATCGCCGCGGCGTGCGCCCCGATATCGTCACCGACCAGACCTCTTCGCACGATCCGATCCACGGCTACCTGCCGCTCGGCTGGAGCGTTGCGGAATGGCGTGAACGTCAGGAGACCGAGCCGGAGGTGGTGAACCGCGAGGCCCGCGCCTCCATCCGCAAGCATGTCGAAGCCATGGTCGCCTTCGCAAAGGACGGCGTGCCGACGGTCGATTACGGCAACAACATCCGCCAGATCGCCAAGGAAGAGGGGCTTGAGGACGCCTTCGTCTTCCCCGGTTTCGTTCCCGCCTATATCCGCCCGCAGTTCTGCAAGGGCATCGGCCCCTTCCGCTGGGCGGCCCTTTCCGGCGATCCGGAGGATATCTATCGCACCGACGAGGTGGTGAAGGAGCTGATCCCGGACAATCCGCATCTTCACAACTGGCTCGACATGGCGCGCGAGCGCATCGCGTTTCAGGGGCTGCCGTCTCGCATCTGCTGGGTGGGGCTCGGCGAGCGTCACCGGCTGGGTCTTGCCTTCAACGAGCTTGTCGCGTCCGGCAAGGTGAAGGCGCCCATCGTGATCGGCCGCGATCATCTGGATTCCGGCTCCGTCGCATCGCCCAACCGCGAGACGGAATCCATGCGCGACGGCTCCGATGCGGTGTCGGACTGGCCGCTCCTGAACGCCATGCTGAACGTGGCGTCTGGTGCGACATGGGTGTCGATCCATCACGGCGGCGGCGTCGGCATGGGCTTTTCCCAGCATGCGGGTATGGTCATCTGCTGCGACGGGACGGAAGATGCAGCGCGCCGAATCGAACGGGTTCTGTGGAACGATCCGGCCACCGGCGTCATGCGCCATGCGGATGCGGGCTACGAGAGCGCCATCGCGTGCGCCCGCGAGCATCAGCTGCGTTTGCCGGGCATTCTGGGAAACTGACATGCAAGTCCTGAAGGCGGCGGATCATCGCCGCATGCCGTGGAAGAACGGCAAGGGGGAGACGGCTGAAATCGCCGTCTTTCCCGAAGGCGCGGGGCTAGACGATTTCGGCTGGCGTCTTTCCATGGCAACGGTGAGCGAGCCCGGAGCCTTCTCCATGTTTTCCGGCATCGACCGGGTGCTGGGCATCGTGGAAGGCGAGGGGCTGCAGCTTTCCATCGAAGGGCAAGAGACGGTCGTCACGCTTTCGGGTGAGGCGGCGGCCTTTCCCGGCGACGCGGCGGTGACGTCGCAGCTTCTCGGCGGGCCGGTCGTCGATCTTAACCTGATGACCCGGCGCGGGCGCTTTTACGGGCGCATCGAGCGGGTTGGCGGGCACGAAAACTGCGAGATAACGTCGAACGGTGTAGCGACGCTCATCGTTTTGCTTGCGCCCTGCAACGTCTCCTCCTCTGACGGTTTGGTGCCCCTTGCCCGGCTTGATGTCGTGCGCGTCGAGGGGGATGAAACCGTGCTGGTCATGCCCTGCTTTGCGGCGCTCGATCTGTTCGTCGTTCGCGTCTTCAACGAGGGCGAAGAGGCTGGAAAACTGCCACAATCCTTCACAAAACCCTAACAAAGGGTTTGACCCGCTTACCGCGGGTGAATATGCCTATGGGCGGAATTGGTTCCGCTTTGCCGGCGGATGAAAAGGGAACGCGGTGCGATCGATCGATCCATTCCGCGACTGCCCCCGCAACTGTAACCGGCGAGCCTCCTTTCGATGATCCACTGATCGCGCAAACGGTCGGGAAGGGGAAAGGCAGGCGTCGACCCGGAAGTCAGGAGACCTGCCAGTCCGGTCACCCATGCTTGGATACGGGGTGTGTCCAGGCGCGGTCGTCCGTGGCGGTGACAATTATCGTGTCGCCGCACGCGTGAGAGACCGGATCACAATAGCGCCAAAAGGCGTTTCTTCTTCCGTTTTCAGATTGCTTGCGGTTCCAGTTTATCTGGCTGGGCGGCGTGTATTCGTCCGGCCGTCCTTCGGGGGCAGTCATGCAGAAGATCATTGGGGCCGGTTTCTTGGCAGCGGGAGCGGTGACGCTCGCTCTGACAGGGGCCGCCGGGGCGCAGGGCACAAACACGGAAGACGATGGGGCTGTCCTGCTCGACACCATCCTCGTCACGGCTGGGCTCACGCCGGTGGAAAAGGAAAAGTCCGGCCGTGCCTTCACGGTCATCACGGGTGAGGAACTGGCAGAGCGTAATGTGCGTCAGGTGTCCGATGCGCTGCGTGCCGTTCCGGGCTTTGCGGTCTCGCAACTGGGCTCTGCCGGGGGACAGACGCAGATCCGCGTGCGCGGTGCGGAAGGCAACCACCTGCTGGTCATGATCGACGGCATCGAGGTCAGCGAAACCTCCACGGGCGAATATGATTTCGGTGGCCTGATCGTCGACAATATCGATCGTATCGAGGTGCTGCGCGGGCCGCAGAGTGCGTTCTGGGGCTCCAATGCGACCGCGGGCGTCGTCAATATCATCACCAAGGGCGGCATCCGCAACGGTTTTGAGGTCACCGGCACGGTGGAAGGCGGCTCCGACAAGTCCGCCTATACGAGCCTCGGGCTTCGCGGCGGCGGCGAGAACTACGATATCTCGCTGGCGGCAGCACTGGACAATACCGGCGGCTTCAATATTTCCGATTTCGGCTCGCAAGAGGACGGCTCGCGCAACGGTACGCTGAACGCCAAGGTCAATGTCGATCTGACCGACTGGATCAAGTTCGCCTCAACGCTGCGCTATGTGAACCGTCAGGCCGACACCGATGCGCAGGATTTCACCTGGATGAGCCCGACCTATGGTCTCGTTCTGGACACCGACGATGAAACCAAGATGGAAGAGCTGTTCGGCTCCGTCGGTCTCACCGCAACGGGTCTCGACGGCGCGCTGACGCAGAAGCTGCGCTTTTCGGGTTCCGAGACGCGCCGCGACAATCTGGAAAGCGGCGTGGTCACCTCCGCCACCAAGGGCGCGCGGCTGAACGGCTCCTATCAGGCGACCTATGCGTTCGACACGGCCGATTTTCTGTCGGCGCATCATAGCTTTACCGGCGGTTACGAGTGGCAGCGCGAGACGTTCCGTCCCTCGCACCTCGATTACGGTTTCTCCCGTGACGCGCATTCCTTCGTGGCGGAATACCGGGGCGAATTCCTCGATCAGTTCTATCTGAACGGGGCCGTGCGCCACGATCTGAACGACCGCTTCGACGATGCGACGACCTTCTCCGTCGCAGGCGCATGGAAGCTGCATGAGACGGGAACCCGGCTCCACACGTCGGTGGGTACCGGCATCACCAACCCGACCTTCTACGAGCTTTACGGCTATACCCCGACAACCTTCATCGGTAATCCCGATCTGACACCGGAAAAGAGCCTCGGTTGGGACGTGGGCGTGGAGCAGTCCTTCTTCGACAAGCGTTTCGTGGTGGACGTCACCTATTTCCATCAGGATCTGACGGACGAAATCGCCACCGTCTATCAGCTTGTCGGCATGACCTATGTCTCCACCCCCATCAATCGCGAGGGCAAGAGCCAGCGTCAGGGTGTGGAAGTTTCCGCCACGGCTGAGCTTCTCGACGGTCTGACCGCAAACGGTACCTACACCTACACCAATGCCACCGAGCAGACGGTTGCAGGCGGGGCCCGGCTGGCGGAAGTGCGTCGTCCCAAGCATGCGGGCTCGCTCAACCTCGCCTACAGCTTCCTTGACGACAAGGCGCGCGTCTTCGGTGAGGCGATCTTCAACGGCACGATGTTCGACAACAGCTATGTGACCGGCTCGGCCACCCGCGTGTCGCTCGATTCTTATGCGGTTCTCAATGTCGGTGCGAACTACAAGTTCAACGACAACTATGAGGTCTATGGCCGGATCGATAATCTGCTCGATACGGATTATGAGGAAGTCTTTGGCTATAACACCAAGGGGCTCACGGCCTATGTCGGTGTGAAGGGAAGGTTTTGATACCTCTTTCAAGCCTGAAAGCCGGGGCGGTTTTTGCCGCCCTGGTTATTGTTTGTTTCTTGCCCGCGAGCCTCGCCCGGGCACAGGATAAAGCGCGTCCGGAATCCTCAAAAGCCGTTCCTGAACGTGTCGTCTCCATCAATGTCTGCACCGATCAGCTCGCCATGCTGATCGGCGCGCCGGGGCAGCTGAAATCCGTCTCCCAATTCTCCCGCGATCCCGAAATGTCGGCCATGACCCGGCAGGCGCAGGACTATCCGCTGAACCACGCGCAGGCGGAGGAAGTCTTCCTGATGCGGCCGGATCTGGTTCTGGCCAGCGCCTACACCTCGCGCACCACCGTCACGCTGCTCAGAAGGCTCGGCTTTCAGGTGGAGGAATTCCAGCCCGCCACCTCGTTTGACGACATCCGCGCCAATATCCGCCGCATGGGCGAGCTTCTGGGCCGCAAGGCGCGGGCAGACGAGCTTGTCGCCGAGATCGACGCGGATCTGGCGCATACGGCGGGAAAACCCTCCGGCAAGCGCGCCGCCCTCGTTTTCGCAAACAGTTTCACCGCAGGTTCCGGCACGCTCACGCAAGCCATCGTCGAGGCCGCGGGGCTTTCCAACGTGGCGGCGGAAACCGGCATTGTAGGCTCCGCCCGCATGCCGCTTGAAAGCCTGATCATGGCGAATCCGGATCTGGTCGTCTCGGGCGTTCAGGGCTACCGCGCGCCTGCGCGCGCCAGCGAGATATTCCTCCATCCCGCCTACCGGGAACTGGCAAGGCGCAAGGGGCTCGTCTCCATTCCCTCGCGCTACTGGGCCTGCGGCGGGCCGTTCACCAGTCAGGCCGTGCGCATCCTGCGCGCCGGGGCGGATGCGCCGAAGACCCTTGCAGGCCGTGTTGCGCCACGACCGGAATTGCCATGAGTGAAACCTCCTCCTACCGGCTGTTGCTGGCGGTGCTGACAGGCGTCGTCGCGGTGCTTTTCGGCTTGTCGCTGACCGTGGGCCCGGCGGGCATCGCCTTCGGCGACAGCCTCAATGCGCTGATCCTGGGCGGGGAGGGCGATTCTGCGCGCGAGGCGGTGGTGCTGGTGATGCGCGAGATTCGCCTGCCGCGTGCGCTTCTGGGCCTCGGCATCGGGGCCTCGCTGGGCTTGAGCGGGGCCGTGCTTCAGGGGCTGTTGCGCAATCCTCTGGCCGAACCGGGGCTTCTGGGCGTCAGCGCCTCGGCGTCGCTCGGTGCCGTTCTGGCGATCTACACTGGCTTTTCCGCTCTTTTTCCGTTGGGCCTGCCGCTCATGGCGCTGGCAGGCGCGCTGGTCGCCGTGGTGCTGGTGCAGGCAATGGCGGGCAACGGCGGCACGCTGACGATCATCCTCGCCGGCGTTGCGGTATCGAGTTTTGCGGGCGCGATGACGTCGCTTGCCCTCAATCTCTCGCCCAATCCCTTTGCGGCCCTTGAAATCGTCTTCTGGATGCTGGGTTCTCTCGCCGACCGGTCCATGACCCATGTCTGGCTCGCCGGGCCGTTCATATGCGTCGGCTGCGGGATGCTCTTGATGCAGGGCCGCGCGCTCGACACGCTGACGCTCGGCACCGATGCGGCGCGCTCGCTCGGCACCAATATCGCGCGCGTTCGGATGATGGCGGTTCTGGGCACCGCCATTGCGGTGGGGGCTTCCACGGCGGTGACCGGGGCCATCGGCTTTGTCGGCCTCGTGGTGCCGCATCTGTTGCGCCCGCTCGTGGGCTCCGTGCCCTCGCGGCTGCTTCCTGCCAGCGCGTTGGGCGGCGGGGCGATGATCCTCGCCGCCGATGTCGCCGTGCGCCTGCTGGCTCCGGGGCGCGATCTGAAACTCGGCGTGCTGACGGCCATTGTCGGTGCGCCCTTCTTCCTGTGGCTCGTCCACCGCGCGCGCAAGGAGGCTGCATGACCCTCCTGACGCTTTCCGGTCTCACCGTTTCCTATGGCGACCGCCGTGTCGTCAAAGACGTTTCCCTGACCATCGGGGAGGGGGAGTTCGTCGGGCTTATCGGGCCGAACGGGGCGGGAAAGTCGAGCTTGCTGCGTGCCTCTCTCGGGCTTGTGGAGGCCACGGGCGAGATCCTGCTGAATGGCGAGAATGCGCGCCTCATGAGCGCGGACGAGCGCGCGCGCAAGGTGGCCTATCTCCCGCAGGACCACGAGATCGCGTGGCCTGTCAGCGTGCGCCGCGTGGTGGAACTGGGGCGCATGCCCCATCGCGCGGGGCTCTGGGGCGCCGATCCGCGTCGCGGCGAGGAACGCGCCATCGTCGATCGGGCGATGGAGACGATGGGCATCTCCAATCTTGCAGACAGGCGCGCGACGGAGCTTTCGGGCGGGGAAAAGGTCCGTGTTCTGATCGCCCGTGCGCTCGCCCAGCGCGCGTCGCTTCTGCTGACCGACGAACCGACGTCCGGTCTCGATCCTGCCCATCAGATCGTGTGTATGGAAACCTTCGCGAGCCACGCCCGCAGCGGCGGCGCGGCGCTTGCCTGTCTGCACGATCTGGGGCTCGCGGCGCGCTGGTGCAGCCGCATCGTGCTCATGCGCGAAGGAGAGATCGCCGCCGAGGGCGCGCCGGGCGACGTGCTCACGCCTGAGGTGCTGGCCGAGGTCTACGGCATTCGCGTCTATATGGCGGAAACCGAAGACGGGCTGGTCGTTCAGCCGCTGGATGTCGTGCGGCCCTCCTGAGGCGCGTTTCGAGCGTCTTGGCGCCCGTCCGATCCGCTGCCAACTTGTAAAATAACTTGTAAAATCGGTGCCGGGCTGCGCGGCGGCGTCAGCTTGATGAAAAAGGCCGCGCCCGGGATGCGGGCGCGGCCTTTTCGCGTCGGGTAAGGGGGCTCAGTAGGCCCTGCGATAGATCGCCAGAATGTCTTCGACCGAAAGATCGACGGGGTTCCAGTCGAGCAGGCGGCGGATGGCGTGGGCTTCCTTCGCCATGGCGGGCAGATCGTCTTCCGGCACCCCGTGGGCGGCCAGATGCATGTCGAGATGGAGGCTTTCGCAGAAGGTGTAGGCCGCCTTGCGCACGTCGTCGATGCCGTCCGCCGGGTGGCCGAGGGCGGCGCAGACATTGCGGGTCTTGTCCGGTTCGGCCTGCGCGTTGACGGCAAGTGTATGCGGGAAGATCAGCGCATTGGCGATGCCGTGGGCGATCTTGTGTCGGGTTCCCAGCGGATAGGAAACCGCATGGCCCGCCGTCGTGTTGACCGGGCCGAGGCAGACGCCGCCATAAAAGGCAGCCAGCGAAAGGCCCGCGCGCGCTTCCATGTCGGAGCCATCGTCAACGGCGCGTTTCAGGTATTTCCCGACCAGTTCGATGCCCTGGATCGCATAGGCGTCGATAATCGGGTGGGAGCGTTTTGACGTATAGGCTTCAACGCAGTGGGCCATGGCGTCGACGCCGGTGGCAGCGGTCACGAAGGGCGGAACGGAGACGGTCAGCGCCGGATCGATGATGGCGATATCGGCCAGCATGTTCAGGCTTTCGGTCGCCACCTTGTTCAGCGTTTCCGGATCGGTCACCAGCGCGCGGGTGCCCACTTCGGAGCCGGTTCCCGCGGTCGTGGGGATCTGGACGAGGCCGACCTTGCGCGCCGGGGCGCGGTTGGGGCCGGAAATGTCGGAAAGCGCCACATCCGTGCCGGCCATGACGGCAACGAGCTTGGCGAGATCCATTGCGGATCCGCCGCCGAAGCCGATCACCACGTCGCAGGAACCCGCCGCTTCCACGGCGCGTATCAGGTTCGGCAGGTCGGGTTCCGGCACGACCTCACCGAAGACCGAGACATTTTCCAGGCCCAACACGTCAATGCGCGCCGCATTGACGGCGTCGGCCACGACGAACGGGGCCTTGTAGCCCTTTGCAGCAATCCATTGCGGCAGGTTTTCCAGCACGCCCTCGCCAAACCGGATTTGCGGGGGGCGTTGCATTTCAATTGCAGAATCAAGTCGCTGCATAGGTCTCTCCGCATGGCTGTGGCACGGCTGCACCCTGCGAATAACAGCCGGAATTGGTTGGGCACATTATTCAGTTGTAAAATGACTTGTCAAATTCAAACATCTGGAAAAGTCGCGCGCGTCGGTTTCGGGGTGTTGCGCGGCGCCTTGTCGCGGAAACGATATAAACTACTGAATAATCGAAATAAAAATATCAAGGCATGGTTCTTCTACGGTTTTGTTCATATGTCATTTTGTGTCTCAAGTGGCCAGATGCAACCGGAAATTGGTTTGTTTTGATGATAAAAGTTGACAAGTTTCCATCTTGGCAGCATCTTCGACGTCGATCGATGAGCGTGGTGAGGATGGTCGATGTCAGAGCTTCGACACAGCAAGTCAGATATTTTGATCGGCGGCGGTCTGCTCGCCTTTTGCGCCTTCGCCTCCTGGCGCACGCTCCTTATTCGCAGTGTCCATTCGGGAACCGTCGCCGGGCCGTCCTTCGTGCCCTGGCTGATGATCGGTGCGGTGGGGCTTCTCGCGCTCGGGCTGGTTGCGCGCGGGGTCCGGCAGCAGGTGGCTGCCGGAGGCGACGTGAAGGCGATCCGGCCGGAAGCCGGGGCGCTGGTGAAGATCGTGCTCTTCGCGATCCTGCTCACCGCCTATGCCGCGGCCTTCTATCCGGTTGGATACATCCCCTCGACGCTCGTGACTTTCGTAGCTGGCCTTTGGCTGCTCGGAGAAAGAAAGATCCTGCAGCTGCTGGTCTTTCCATGCGTGATGACCCTCGGTGTCTATTACGCCTTTACGGAGCTTTTATCCGTCTGGCTCCCCTGAGATCCGCAAACTTCCAAAAAGGGAGGAAGTAATGTCGAAATCAAAACTGCTCGCTGTCGCACTTCTCGTCGGTGTCTCCACCCCGGCTCTGGCCGAATTCCCGGAGCGTCCGCTCCAGGTGGTCGTGCCTTATTCGGCCGGTGGCTCCACCGACCTCGGCATGCGCGTTGTCGCCGATACGCTTGAACGCAAGTTCGACGGTATCCGGGTCGTGGTGCGCAACCAGCCGGGCGGCGGCGGCGGTATCGGGTCGTCGGCGGTCGCTCATGCGCGTCCCGACGGCTACACGCTGGGCGCTGGCGCCCAGGGCCCGATCGCGATCCTGCCGCATGTGGGCGGTGCCGATTATACGGTCGACGATTTCGAGTTCGTGGGTCTGTTCGCGCGCTCGCTTCAGGTGATGGTGGCCTGCAAGGACGCGCCGTTCAGCGATTATGACGGCTTCGTCGAATACGCGAAGACCAAGGCCCCGCAGATCGGCAATTCCGGTGCGGGCGGTGCAAACCACGTCTCCGCGGAAGCCTTCGGCAAGGCGGCGGGCATCAAGATTGCCTCCATCCCCTTCGGCGGTTCGTCGGAAGCCCGCACGGCCTGCATCGGCGGTCATATCGATGCCATGGTGGCCTCTCCGGCAGAAGCCAAGGCGGCTTCGGCGGCCGGTCAGATGACCCCGCTCTTCGTGATGGAAGACAAGCGCATCGACCTCTTCCCCGACACCCCGACGGCGGTCGAGAAGGGCGTGGATTTCACCTGGTCGTCCTACAAGGGCCTGATCGCGCCGAAGGGCATCCCGGAAAAGGATCTGACCTGGCTGCGCGATGCGGTCAAGACGGTCGCGCAGGATCCGGATTTCATCAAGACGATGACCGAGATGGGCGAATTCGTGACCTATGAAGACGGCCCGACCTTCGAGGCCCGCGTGAAGAAGGACAGCAAGATGGCTGAAGAAGTTCTCAGCGATCTCGGCCTTCTCGGCATGAACAAGTAAGGCGCAACGCCGCCTGACAAGACGGCCGGAGCGGGCATGTGTCCGCTCCGGCGCTCTCCGTGCAGGATCGCTAGCAGGCCGGATAGACCGGCAATCCCGGAAATCGGACCCTTCGCAAAGCCCGAAAGGCAGCAAGTCCGACGAGCCCGAAAGTCTGACGAGAAATGCAAACCCTTTCGTATCTCGCCCCTCTGTTCGAGTTTCAGGTCCTGTGGACGATTGCGCTCGGGACCCTTGGCGGTCTGGTGATCGGCGCGTTGCCGGGGCTGACCGCGACCATGGGGGTTGCGTTGCTGATCCCGCTCACCTTCGGCATGTCGCCCGTGATGGGGCTGAACATGCTGATCGGCATCTATATCGGCGGCATTTACGGCGGTTGCGTCTCCTCAATTCTCCTGCGCACGCCGGGGACGCCCGCTGCGGCCGCGACCGTGCTCGACGGCTATCCGATGGCGCAGCGCGGGGAAGCGGGCAAGGCGCTGGGCATGGCGACCATCGCCTCCACCATCGGCGGCCTCATCGCGGCGGTCGTGCTGGCCACGCTCGCCCCGCAGCTTGCCGGTATCGCGCTGGAATTCGGCGCGCCCGAATATTTCGCCCTTGCTCTGTTCGGCCTGACCATCATCGCTTCGCTTTCCGGCGACGTGCTGAAGGGCGCCATTTCCGGCATGCTGGGCATTCTGATTTCCTGCGTGGGAGCCGATCCGATTTCCGGCATCACGCGCTACACCTTCGGTATTCAGGGCTTCGCTTCGGGCTTTGCCTTCACGCCCGCGCTGATCGGCCTTTTCGCGCTCTCGGAAGTTTTCACCCAGATCGAGCGCCTGACCTCCACCGACAAGGAAAAGGCGATAGCGCTGGTCACGAACCGCTGGCCCTCGCGAGCCGACATGAAGGAGAGCGCGGGCACGCTCATTCGTGGTTCCTTGATCGGCACGCTGATCGGCATCATCCCCGGCACCGGTTCCGGTACGGCATCGTGGATCTCCTACAACGAGGCGCGGCGCACCTCGTCCACGCCGGAGAAATTCGGCACCGGCCATATGCCCGGCATTGCCGCCACCGAAAGCGCCAACAACGCGGTTTGCGCCTCCGCGCTCATCCCGCTGCTGGCTCTCGGCATTCCCGGCGACGTGGTCACCGCCGTCCTCATGGGCGGGCTGATGATCCAGGGCCTCGCGCCGGGGCCGATGCTCTTCCAGACCAACCCGGATGTGGTGGTCGGCATCTTCGGCGGCACCTTCATCGCGACCATTTTCATGTTCATCTTCGGCATGGCGCTGATCCCGGTCTTCTCCCGGATCCTCATGGTGCCGCGTCGCATGCTGACCATGGCGATTGTCGTCTTCTGCTTCATCGGATCGTTCTCGATCAATCTCAACCCGGTGGACCTCTACACCATGGTCGGCTTTGGCGTTCTGGGCTGGGGCATGCAGAAATACGGCTTCTCGCAGGCCGCGCTCTGCATCGCGCTGATCCTCGGGCCGATGATGGAAGCAAACCTGCGCCGCGGGCTGCTTCAGTCCGGCGACAACCTGATAGAGTTTCTTTCCGGCCCCATCACCCTTCTTTTCCTCGCGCTGACCGTCGTGTCCCTGTGCTGGCCGATGATCTCGCGAGGCATCGCCCGCAGAGGCGAAGCCCGTAAAAAAGTCACGGAGTAAACAATGACGCGCAATGCCCATGTGGCCCTCGTCACCTGCTTCAACGAGGACGAGACGATCAACTATGAGGCGACCTGCGCCCAGGCCCGCCGTCAGGTGGCCGCCGGCAACGATCTCATGGTCTGCGGCACCAACGGCGACTTTTCCGCGCTCACGCATGAGGAAAAGATCAAACTCACGGAAGTGGTGAGCGAGGAGGTCGGCGGTCGCGTCAAGGTCATCGTCAATGTCGGGTGTCCTGGAACCTTCGAGACCCTGCAGCTCGCCCGTGCCGTCGATGGCCTCGGTCTGCACGGTATCGCGATCATCGCGCCCTATTTCATCTCCTGCACGCAGGACGGCCTGATCCGCCACTTCTCGACGGTGGCGGATGCGGTGAAGACGCCGGTCTATCTCTATGACATCCCGGCACGTACCCAGAACCATATCGAGCCCGCCACCGCCAAGGTGCTGGCGCAGCACGGCAACATCGCAGGGATCAAGGATTCCGGCGGCTCCACGGAGACGGTGCTGGAATATCTGGAAGTGGGCCGCGAGGTCGGCAATTTCGACGTCTATTGCGCGCCCGATCATCTGGTCCTGTGGGGGCTGGAGCAGGGCTGTGCGGGCGTTGTCTCCGGCCTCGGCAACGTGGCACCCGAAACGCTGGCGCAGATCATCCGCGGCTTCAACGAAGGCGACATGGACGCGGCGAAGGCGGCGCAGGAGAACTTCGCCGGACTTCGCAAGGACCTCTATGCGCTGGGCTTCCCGCCCGCCATGGTCAAGCGTGCGCTGTGCATGAACGATCCGTCCGTCGGGCTGTCGCGCCAGCCCGCGCTTCTGCCCAATGACGAGCAGGACGCGAAGATCGTCGAGATCCTGAAGGCAAGAAACCTCTACACGCGGGATGCCTGACCATGACTGTTGTTGTCACCACCTCGCCGGGCTTTGCAAAGCAGGGCCCCGTGGCCGACCTGATCGCGGAAAAGGGCTGGGAACTGATCCGCTGTGCGGATCCCTCGCTGCCTGACGGCGGTGTCTTCGCGCATATCGGCAAGGCTGACTATCTGGTCGTGGGGCTCGTTCCGGTCACGAAAGAGACGCTTGAAGGGGCGGGCAACCTCAAGGCCGTTCTGAAGCATGGCGTGGGCGTGGACAATATCGATGTTTCGGCCTGCACGGCGGCCGGACTGCCTGTCTGCAACACACCTGCCGCCAACGCGGATGCGGTGGCGGAACTGGCCGTGGGGCTGATGTTCGCCATGGCCCGTTCCATCCCGCAAGGCCATACCTCGGTCATCTCCGGCGGCTGGGACCGGCGCGTCGGCAGCCAGGTGGGCGGCAAGACGCTGGGCATCGTCGGGCTTGGCAACATCGGCAAGCGGCTGGCGAAGCTCGCCCGCGGGCTCGGCATGAGCGTGGTCGCCAACGACATGTATCCGGACGAGGACTTCGCCCGCGAACATGGCGTGACCATGATGAGCCTCGACGAGGTTCTCGCCGTTTCCGACTATGTGTCGCTGCATGTCTTCGGCGGCAAGGAAAACACGGCCCTCATGAACCGCACGACGATTGGCCAGATGAAGCCCGGCGCGCGGCTGATCAATCTGGCGCGCGGCGAAGTCGCCGATCTCGATGCGGTGGTGGAAGCCCTCGAAAGCGGCCAACTCGGCGGTGTCGCCATAGACGCCTATGTCACCGAGCCGCCGTCCATCGATCACCCGGTCTTCTCCCACCCCAACGCGGTCTTCACGCCCCATTCGGGCGCGGACACACGCGAGGCGGTGCAGAATGTCGGCAAGATGGTGATCGAGGATATCTCCACCTTCATCAAGGGCGGAATGCCTGCGCGGTGTCTCAACGCAAAGGATCTGTGATCCGCTCGGGATCGATCCGGCATTCGGATTTGAAATCATGGCGCGGGGCGCGCGGCTCCCGCGGTCTCGCGCCGCATCAGGAGAGGGATATGAGCCAGAAACCGATCGTCATCACGATGGGCGACCCGTCAGGCGTGGGGGCCGAGGTCACCGTCAAGGCGATGGCTTCGCTCGAACCGAAGGAACGCGCGCGCTATGCGGTGATCGGCGACAAGCCGACGCTTGAGCGCGCCGTTGCCGCCTGCAATCTCGATCTCGCGCTCGCCGATTTCGGCGGAATCGTGCCGGAAGGGGCCTTGGCCGTCATCCATGTGCAGGTGGACGGCCTGCCGGGCAAGTTCGGCGTTCTGTCGCCCGCCTGCGGCGAGGCGTCCTTCCGTTTCATCGAGAAGGCGGTCCAGATGACCACCGGCGGCGAAGCGATCAGCATCGTCACCGCGCCGATCAACAAGGAAGCGCTGAATTCCGCCGGCCATCACTATGACGGCCACACCGGCATGCTGGCCGCACTCACGCACTCGAAATCGAGCTGGATGTTGCTGGCATCCCCGACGCTGAACGTTCTTCACGTCTCCACCCATGTATCGCTGAAGGACGCGATTTCCCGGGCAACGCCGGAGCGCGTTCTGGAGACCATTCGCACCGGCCACAAGCACCTGAAACGCATGGGGATTGCCAACCCGCGCATCGCGGTAGCGGGCATCAATCCGCATTGCGGCGAGAACGGGCTCTTCGGGCGCGAGGACGACGAGCAGATCGCGCCGGGCGTGAAGATGGCGCAGGACGAGGGCATCGACGTGGTGGGGCCGATCTCCGCCGATACGGTCTACTACCGGGCCCACAACGGGGCGTTCGATCTGGTGATCGCCCAGTACCACGATCAGGGCCACATCCCGATCAAGCTGATCGCCTTCGATACAGCGGTGAACGTGTCGCTGGGGCTTCCCATCGACCGTTGCTCCGTCGATCACGGCACGGCCTTCGATATTGCGGGAACCGGCAAGGCCAACCACGTGAACATGCTGGCCGCCCTCGATTATGCGGGCAAGCTGGCGACCGGGCGAAGCTGACGCCTCAAGGCCAAATCGAAATCGCGATGCCAAACGAAAAAGGCGCCCCTCGGGAGGCGCCTTTTTCGTTTGGCGGGCGTTCGCCTCAATCCTTCATGCGCAGGTCGAGAAGGCCGATACCGAAGAGGCGGTCGCGCGAATATTCCAGATGCGCGCGCATGAGCGCTTCGGCATCCTCGGCGCGCTGGTCGCGGATGGCCTCGTAGATTTTGGTGTGTTCTTCCAGAACGCGCTCCAGCGCCTTGGCCCCGTCGGTCATCAGAGACTGTCCGTGCAGCTTCATGCCCACATGAATATGCTCCCGCAGGGCCCGCACGGCGGCCTCGTAATATTGGTTGTTGGCGGCCTTGGTGATCGCGAGGTGGAAGGTGAAATCGGCATCCTCGCGGTGTTCCTGGCTACCGGTGGCAACCCGCATCAGGTCCAGCGCATCCTTGATCTCCTCAAGCGAGGCGCTGCCGCGCCGGTCGGCGGCGTAGCGGGTGGCGGCGGTTTCGATGGTGATGCGGAATTCGTAGCAGCGCTGCACGTCGGCCAGCGTTTCCACGCGGGCAAAGCCCACCGGATTGGAGCTGGCCGCACGCACGAAGTTGCCCGCGCCCTGACGCGAGTAGATGACGCCCTCGGTGCGCAGTTTCTCAAGCGCCATGCGCAGCACGGGCCGGGAAACGCCGAACTCGTTCGCCAGCGTGTTCTCCGAAGGGAGCTTCTGGTTCACCGGGTATTCGCCGTTGCTGATGCGGCTGAACAGCGAATGATAGACACGGTCCGCCAGTGTCAGTTTGGGCTTTTCGCGCGTCTCTTTCATCGGGGTGGCTTTCAAGTGGTGCCTCTTCACATCGCCTTGGCGCGCGAAGTTACAAGTTTACTGACAAGTTTTACAAGAGTGTCCGGCGCGCCGAAGCCGCCGGACTTGGTGATGAACGTCAGGCCGGGCATTCCGTCGATCATGCGCGAGACCGGCAGGCCGGGCTGGGCCTCGCCGTCGACCCGAAGCAAACCGCAGCCGATTCGATCTGCAATCGCGGCTGCCGTCTCTCCACCGCAGGCAAGCAGGGCCTGTGGCGGGCGGCGTTCCAGAAGCGTTGCGATCCCTTCGGCGAAGGTCCTTGAGGCGGTGAGGCTGTCGATGGCCCCATTGCCTGCGGTCATCTGCACGATTTCAAGTTCCGCGCCCGTACCTGCCGTTGCGGGTACAAGGCCGTTGGGGGCAGGCAGGGCGTCGAGCCCCACCATTTGCGCAACCGTCACGGGATCGCGCGAGCCTATTGCAAAGAGTGCCGGAGCGGGCAGGCTTGCGATCTCGGGTTGGAGCGCAGTGTGGGCGAAACGGCGGGCCAGAGCTTCGGCAAGTCCGGCGGCCCCCACCAGAAGCGGCGCGGGGCCGTCATCGGGCAGAGCGGCGTCGAGTGCTGCGTCGATGTCGGCGTCGCTTGTCGCTTCCGGCACGGCGGAGGGCGGGCATCCGGCCGTCTTCGCGACGTCGATGGGCGCATCCACGCCCGCGCCGCAAACGGTTCCCTTTTTTACAAGTCGGCCAAGGCGTGGAATGGCCGGGCAGACAAGCAGGCTGGCGCTCTCGCCGGACAGGGTCTTCAGCTCGGCGCTGACGTGACCCTTCAGACGGCTGTCGATCTTCTTGAAGATGATCGCATCACGGAAACCGGGATCGTTCCGCATTCCCGTCAGGATTTCTTCCAGACGTTGAACGGCTTCAATTTCAGGTATTTCACGGCTGTTCGTCGAAACCGAAATAACGTCGGGCGTCTTGTCGAGCGCATCGGAAAACCGCTCCGGCGACAAGGCGCACAGAACCCGGAAGCCGTGCCGTGCAAAAGCGACGGAACTGTCGAGGGCGCCTGTCAGATCATCTGCAATTATCAGGAGTCTCATGCCGTGGTCGCTCGTTCTGACGTCATTTCATGGTACAAGTTGTTTACTTGTAAGACAATTAAATCCGCTCGGTTGCCCGGCGCTTTTCGCTGCCTGCCGCATCTGCGCTTCGGGGGCGGGGGAAACCGCCGTTCGGACCCGCGATCCACATCGCAGGGCTTGCAAATGGCGGTCTTCCTGTGGGACGGCTGACCACGACTGACAATGCCGGGCGAAAGGCCCCAGAGCGCGCGGAGACGGACGATGGAAATGACGGATCTGGGAATTGGCCGGACGGAGGACTGCTTTTTCCCCGATGAGGCCGTTCGGACGGCGGCGGCGCGCGTCCTGGCCCCTGAAAACCGTTACGCCTTCCAGTATGCGCCCTCAGAGGGGCTGACGGCGATGCGCGAGGCGCTTGCCCGTTACCTGAGCGACAGGACCGACCGGGAGGTTTGCGCGGAAAACCTCCTGATGACCAATGGCGCATCGCATGCGCTGGAACTCATCCTCAAGAAGCTCGTTCCGGCGGGAAGCGCCGTCGCGGTGGATGATCCGACCTATTTCTTCGCGCTCAACATCCTGCGCGACCGGGATATCGACCTGCGTCCCATCCCCGTGCGCAGCGACGGTCTGGATCTTGACCGCTTGGAGCACGAGATCCGCACGCGCGATGTGAAGATGCTCTATACGATCCCGATCCATCACAATCCGACGGGCACGATGTTCTCGCGTGAAAACCGCGAAGGCATCGTCGCGCTTGCCGAGCGTTACGGCGTGATCGTGGCAAGCGACGAGGTCTATCAGTTCGTCGGCGAGGAGGTGCAGGAGAGCCTGTTCACTGGCAGCGAGAGCAACGTCCTTTCCATCGGCTCCTTCGCCAAGACGCTCGGCTCCGGTGTGCGCACGGGCTGGATACACGGGCCGAAGCCGCTCATCGACAGGCTGGCGACATGCGGTGTGCTGATCAGTGGCGGGGGCGTGGCTCCGGTCATGTCGCTGGTGCTGTCGGACATGCTGGCAAGCGGGGCGGCAAACGAGGTGCTGGCGAGCCTGAACGCTGTCTATGACGCCCGCAGGCGCGCGTTGAGCGCGGTTCTGGAGCGGGAATTGCCCGAGGAGATCCGCTTCACCGCGCCGTCCGGTGGCTTCTTCTGCTGGCTGGAAGCGCCCGAGGATCTCGACATGCAGGCGGTCATTTCCGAAGCGCGGCGCCGGGGCGTTTCGTTCCGGCTCGGCTCGGAATGCTCAAGCGCGGGCAACTACGCCAACTGCATGCGGCTGGGGTTCAGCTACTACGAAGAGGCGCGGCTGGAAGCTGCGGGAAAGATCCTGTGCGATGTGCTGAGAGAGGCGCTGGCTGGCCGCTAGGCCGTCACGCGTCCTGCCCCGGCAGGGACGGCCCCGACGAACCGCGTCACTCCCACCACGCCGAGAAGGTTTCCGGCATCGCGTCGAGCCGCAAGGGTTCTCCGATCATCGGGGTGAGGAGGTTGTAGGGCTTGTCTGCGCTTGCGGCGGCGATCCGCCTGAAGGGCTCGTCCCAGGCATGGTTCGATATGGAGAACTTGCCGATGTGGGCGGGCATCAGGTTCTTCGCGTCCAGATCGAGCGCGGCTTGCGCTGCCTCTTCCGGGTTCATGTGGATGAATGCCCATTTGCGGTTGTACTGGCCGCTGTCGAGTGCTGCGAGATCGAAGCCGCCGAAGGTCTTGCCGATTTCGGCAAAATGCGGGCCGTAGCCGCTGTCGCCGCTGAAGAAGAGGCGCGCATCTTCGCTGATGAAGGCGAAGGCCACCCAGAGGGTCTGGGCCGTCTCCATCAGCCGCCGCGTGTAGTGGCGGGCGGGCAGGGCGTGGACGCTCAGGCCCGCGCCCAGATCGACCTCGTCGTTCCAGTCGACGTCCGTGACCTTGTCTGCAGGGTAGCCCCAATAGGTGAGATAGGAGCCGACGCCGAGCGCGGTAATGGCGCGTGCGACCTTCGGTTCCAGCGCCCTGATCGTATCGTAGTCCAGATGATCCCAGTGCGAATGTGTGATCAGCAGGACGTCGATCTCGGGCATGTCCTCCACGGTGTAGGGATTTGCGCCGTCGAACACCTTGTTGGCGAAGGCGACCGGGGCCGCATAGGTGGAGAAGACCGGGTCGATCAGCATCCGCTTTCCGGCAAGCTGGACGTAATAGGAGGAATGGCCGAGCCAGATAACCAGATCCTCTTCCCGGTTCAGGGCGGCGAGGTCGGTCTTGACAGTCGGGATATCCCCATCGGGGCGCAGGCCTTCCGGCTTTTTCTCTGTCAGATTTTCCCAAAGCACGGAAACGAAGGAAACGTCCTCGGTGAAGAGCGGCGTCGGGATCTGGTTTCGGAATTCACCGTCGACATAGTTGGGCGAGTTCAGAACCGCCTGGCTGTGAATGGCTTCAAGCGAGGGGCCGAACTTGGGGTGCTTCAGGTAGGTGAACGCCGTGCCGCCGATCAGGACGACGACGATAAAAACGGAGAGCAGAATTTTCTTCACCATATGGTCGCTGTCTTGCGAGGCCGGTCGGTATCCATCGAGCCTCTGGGGGATTTCCCATTCTAGCGACGGACCCGCCCCTCAAGCCAGAGGTTCGCGCTCATAGTGCTTATGCCGGGCGCTCATGAAGGAAGAGGGTGCGTTTGGGCCGCAATCCGCATCGGACGGGGGCGGCTCACAGGACGTTCAGGGCGAGAAGCGCGACGACGACATAGCGTCCGGTCTTGGCGATGGCGACGAGGATGAGGAACGGCCAGAAGGGCTCCTTGAGGACGCCTGCGGCCAGCGTCAGCGGATCGCCGATGATTGGGGCCCAGCTCAGCAGAAGGCTCCATTTGCCATAATGCCGGTACCAGCGGGAGGCCTTTTCCAGCTTGTCGGGCTTCACCGGAAACCAGTGCCTGTCGGCGTATTTCACCGCGAAATTTCCAAGCGCCCAGTTCACGAGCGAGCCGAGCGTGTTCCCGAGGCTCGCGACCGCAACGAGTGCTGCGACCGGGTGGTCCCCCAGATAGATCAGCGCGGACAGGCCCAGCTCGGATTGAGCGGGCAGCAGCGTCGCGGCGAGAAAGGAAACGCCGAAAAGGCCAAGAAGCGATCCGCTCACGGATGATGGCTCCGATGGTGTCGTGTGTCCGGTGGACGTCGGGGCCTTATCTGGCGCGATTGTGGCAGCTTGCCAATTGGAATTTGCCGATTGGGTGATGATTACGGCGATTTGGGCGTGGGGCCACACGGGCAGGGGGATTTGCTTTTGGTGTGGGCCAGAGCAGACCAGACCAAACCAGACCAGGCTAGGAGCCGTTTGTCCGGGCTGCCCTATGTCGCCGATGGGCGTTCAGATGCCACCTTGCAGCTTTCTGTCAGGCGCCCCTTTGCAGGCTGAACGTTCCGCATCTGCCAATATCTCACGAAACAGCTTCCAGAAGCCCGTGCCTTTGGCAAGGGTGCAGTTGAAACGCATATATTGGCCAAAATCACCGGACGGGCTGAAACTCGGTCCGGTCGCAAGAAGAACCTGTCTTTTTCCCGCGGTCTCTGCAATCAACGAGGCATCGGCTGCCCCTGTCCATCGTGCCCAGACGAAAATTCCCCCCTCCGGCTCAATCGGTACCTCAAAACCTGCATCTCGCAGTGAGCGGATCATTTCAAGTCGCATCCGCGTAATGGAGTTTCGTAAAACACTTAGATTTCTGCGGTACAGTCCACTCTTGAGCAGCTTGAATACGATGATTGATGTCAGGGAGTTCAGCCCAAAACTGGAATCCAGCGTCAGTGTCGCCAACGCTTCAATAATGTCGGGTTCTGCAGAAATAAAACCGCAACGAAGCCCTCCCGATATGGTCTTGGAAAAACTCCCCACATAGGCCACACCCTTAAGACCCGACAGAGCCGCAAGTCGGGTCGTCGGCTCTTCCACAAGGTCCGCATAAACATCGTCTTCGACCACATAGACGCCGGCGGCGCGCAAGATCGAGAGAAGATCGAATGCCTGGGCGGCCGGCAGGTTCACGCCTGTCGGATTGTGCAGGACCGAAGCCATGAGATAGAGCTTTGGCCGGAGGCGGGTGACAAGTTCTGCAAGCTTATCCAGATCTCGCTGGCCGTCACGAAACGGCACTCCAACCACATTCGCCAGATGCAGTCGCCTCAGTGCGGCAAAGTCGAGGGAGGTGGGGTTGTCGACCAGTACCGTATCGCCCGGCTTCAGCAAGAGACGGCAAATGAGATCGATGGCCATGCTGGCCGAGTCTGCAATGAGAATTTCGTTCGGCCCCGCCTCGATACCGGCACGAAGCAGGCGGTCGGAGAGCAGATTTCGCAGCGGAAGATAGCCCTGACAATCGCTGTAACTCATCAGGTCGGAAAGCGGCGCGCGCGAAGCTTCGCGCAGTGCGGATCGCAGGGCATCGCTGGGCAGCAGCTGGGCATCGACCCAACCGCCACTCGGATGATACTTGAGCAAGGAGCGTCGGCCCCGCCTCGGGGCCTCAAGGGCCAGCGCTTCATTCACCGGCGACTTGTGGCGGCTATCTCCGCGAAGTCTTCGAACAAAAAAGCCTTTTTGGCCGCGTGCTTCGATAAGCTCGAGCGCAACGAGACGCTCGTAGATCTCAACCGCAGACGATTTGGAAATACGCTGCTCTATCGCAAACTGCCTGAGAGAGGGCAGCTTGTAACCCGGACCGTGCAATCCGGACCGGATATCTCTGACCTTGTCTTCAAGGATCGTGTCGAGGCGTGATGACAGTCTTGCCTCCATAATTTCATCTGTAAAATCAATTAATTAAACGTCTGTACTGCAAATACCAACAGTACAGTCACGGCCAGAAAATGGCAAGCGTCCCTTGCTGCGCGACGTTGAGAATCGTAAAAATTCACTATTCTTTTTTATAGATCTTGTATTCAGATATTGAGCTTAAATAATGAATTATCCTGCGCATTTAACGACTTCATACGATCTGATAAACATGGATCGTGTATATACTTTAAATAAAGTGGAACTGTCGGAGATCGAGGCTCTTTTAGGGGAATTATACGCGCGGTTCTCAACTGTCGAGAACGAGGAGGCGGCTCTTGCCTGTGAGGTCGCGGCCACCCGCCTGCCGGCAGGTCTCCTTGCCTTGCTCAGGATCGTTGCCAGCGGGTATGCACGCTCGGGATACATACTCATCCGCGGCTTCGAAATCGACGATGAGGCGATTGGCGATTCCCCTCAACACTGGGACCAGCCCTGGCACGATCGTCCCTACCTGCGCGAAGAGTTGTTTCAGGTCCTGCTTTCCTCGGCAATCGGCGGAGTATTTGGGTGGCGCACGCAGGAGAACGGGCGTTTTCTCCGTCATATCGTGCCCATCGAGTCCGTCAAGAACGAACAGCTCGGGGGCAGCAGCGCAACGACATTGATGTGGCATACCGAAGAAGCGTTCCATATAGGGCGGGCCGACTTCTTCACGCTGATGTGCTACCGCAATCGTGAAAAGGCGACCACCAACATTGCCTGCGTCGACGATCTGGACCTTCCCGAAGCCACCGTGGAGATCCTGCGGCAGCCGCGCTTCATCATATTTCCCGACAAGTCCCATACGCCGGTGGAGAATTCCAGCGAGCAATGGAAGCTGAACGCCGAAGCCTTCAGCGCAATTCAGGAGATGATGGACAACCCGCAGCCCGTGTCGCTGATCTACGGGCGCAGCGATCTTCCGATGATGCGGGTCGACCAGGCTTTCGTATCGCCTGTCGATGGCGACGAAGAGGCCGCCGCTGCACTTGCGGAGCTGCACGAAGCACTCGACCGTGCCGCCATCACCTTGCAGATGGAGCCGGGCGACATCGTATTGCTGGACAATCTTCGGGTCGCGCACGGGCGGTCTGTCTATCAACCGGACTACGGCCCGAAACATCGCTGGATGCGCCGGGTCAATATCGACAACGGTCGCAGGATCAATTTCGGTCTGCGCGACAGCCAAAAGATACGGATCATGCTGTGAGCGCCGCAACGTCTGGCACCCTTCCCAAGGTGGCGCTTTTGTGCGCCGTCTTTTTCTGGGCGAGTTCCTTCATCGCAATGAAATCGGCCGTCCTGGTTTTGGATCCCGGCAAAATCGTTTTCATGCGGATGATGATCGCTTCGATTGGCTTCCTCTTGCTGTACAGGCTCTGGGGAAACTTTCGTTATCGAAAGGGAGACTGGATTTATCTTGCAGTCATGTCCATTTGCGAGCCGGGCATCTATTTTTTTCTGGAAAGCCAGGCTCTTCGACTTACGACTGCAGGTTCCGCTGCCACGATAAACGCACTGCAACCGCCGATCGTGGCCTTGCTTGCCTGGGTTTTGCTTCGGGAGCGTCCCCGTTTCTGGACGCTGGGTGGCTTCGCCCTGTGCATTGTGGGAGCTGTCGGGCTGAGCCTCGGCTCGCAAAGCACCGATTATGCCCCCATGCCGTGGCTCGGCAATCTTCTGGAATTCGGGGCGATGGCGGCTTCCGGGGTATACGTGATCCTGCTGAAGAAGCTTTCCGATCGCTACAGCCCCTTTTTCCTCACGGCCCTGCAATCTTTCACGGGTGCCGTCCTTTTCTTTCCATTGGTTTTTGTGGGCAGTCCACTGAGCTTTGACGTGCCGCTCAACAGTGCGTTGGCAATTGTCTATCTGGCGACCTTCGTCACGTTCGGCGGCTATTTTCTATATAACTGGGGGATCGCCAAGACTTCTGCAATCGAAGCCAGTATCTTCCTGAATTTAATTCCTGTTTTTGGCCTCTTGCTAGCCTTTTTGTACTTGGCGGAAACACCGACGCCGCTTCAAGGACTGATGGTAGCCTTGATCATTTTCGGTGTTTTTATTTGTGAATTGGGCCCGAAATATTTGCGCAGCCCATTCCCGATAACCCTCGTAAGCAAGACGCCGAATTCGTAGCCCTGGAGGGGGGCAATGCTGAACAAAACTGAAGAGCACGGCACATCCGCGCTTGTCGATCTCTACCAACGTGCGCCGGTCGAGATCTCCGCCGGCGAAGGCAGCTACCTCATCGGCACTGACGGCGAGCGCTACCTCGATTTCGGGACTGGCATCGCGGTCAATACTCTGGGCCATGGCCATCCGAAACTCCTGAACCGCCTTGCACAGCAGGCGCAGGCAGTCTGGCATTGTTCGAACAAGTTCCATATCCGGAGCCAGATCGAATGCGCTGAAATACTGCAGCAGGCAAGCTTTTCCGACCGCGTCTTTTTCTGCAACTCGGGCGCCGAGGCGAACGAGGGGGCAATCAAGATGATGCGGCGCCACCAGTTCGCCAACGGGCGGCCAGAACGCTGGCATTGCATCACGTTCGAAGGTGCGTTTCACGGGCGCACCCTCGCGACACTGTCCGCAACCGGACGCCAGGATTTTCAGGTCGGTTTCGGCCCCGCCGTGCCAGGATTCGTGCAAGCGAAATTCAACGATCTCGCATCTGTCGAGCATGCGTTGACGCCGGAAACAGGGGGGATCCTGCTGGAGCCGATTCAGGGTGAAGGCGGTGTTCGTGTCTTCGATCCTGGCTTCGTCCGCGAACTGCGGGCCCTGTCCGCCGAGCGAGGCATCCTCCTTCTCTTCGATGAAATTCAGACCGGAGTGGGCCGAACCGGGACCTTTCTGGCTTGCGAACAGTTCAACGTCACGCCGGACATCGTTTCGTTGGCAAAAGGGCTTGGGGGAGGGTTCCCGATAGGAGCCGTGCTGTGTTGTGAAGCGGTTGCCCGGTCGATGGTGCCCGGCTCGCATGGCACGACATTCGGTGGGAACCCACTGGGATGTGCGATTGCAGCCGAGGTGATCTCCGTTGTCCTGTCTGACGGTTTCCTGCCCCGTGTGTGCGAGATGGGCAGGCTGCTCGGCGATGGCCTCGACCGGCTCGTCGCCGGCTATCCCGAAGTCCTGCGGGAACGTCGCGGGCGCGGCCTGCTCCAGGGCCTTCAGACGCACACAGCGGCCTCGTCCTTCGAAAGAGCCTGCCTCGAACGCGGATTAATCGTCATGGCCGCGGCCGACAGCGTCGTCCGACTGCTACCGCCGCTGACGGTTTCTGCGGAAGAAATCTCAGCTGCGATCGAGATACTGGAGGATGTTTGCCGTGAATGTTTTTGACAGGACTGCTCTTGCTCGAGACCGCAGCGCTTACGCATTGGAACAGGCAAACCGCGCCATCAAATGCGCTGCCACTCTTATCGAGCTGAGCGATCGGGAGAGGGAAATCCTTTGTCCGGCACTTCTTGAACCGATTAGTTGTCTGGAGACTGAACTCGCCGAAACTCTTGTCTCGCTCGGCGCCTCGGTTCTCATCACGGATGTCTTGCCATCCGGCGAGAACATCGGGGCTTGGCGCGATCAGATTGCAGGACCGCTTATCATCGCGGTCCTGCGGAACAGAGATGCGGGAGCGGCCCCGCATGTCGACTCTTTCAGTGACGACGATCTGATCGTCTGTCAGTTCGATCGGCACACCGTCTCATTGCAGCAGGCGCTATGCAAAGCCGAACACATCCGTGCGCAACGCAATCCCGTGCTGTGCGGTCCCGCCGTTTACCGGAGCGAACACCCGGCAGGCAAATCCGTGGCCGTCATTGGCGCTGGCATAGTGAGCCTGATCTCTGCGCTTGAGTTCGCCCGGGCCGGCTATGCGGTTGATATTTTCGAAAAGAGCCCCGATCCGCGCGGGCGTCCCGACTGGATCAGCATGGGCTGCACTCACGGCGGCGAAGGTGTGCGCATGTTCTCGCTCACCGAGTGCGATAACTATCACGAGCGCACCGGCACGACCGGGCGCGAGTTGCATCAATTCATCAATACCGGCCTCGATAACATGGGATGGGGCCTTGGCGAGGAAAACCGCTTCGACGCTGGTGATCTGACCTGGAAGGCCGAATTTCGCGATGTCCCGATTTTCCTGGCCGACCACTACAATGAAGACATCTTCGCGCTGAATCACGAAAGCTATCGTCTGTGGCGCGATATGATGGAAGCGGAGCCCTCCCTGTTCGAAGACGCAATGCTCACCGAAGGATTGCTGCGAATTTGCCGAACTGAAGCCTATCATCACAAGCAGCTGCAACGGCAGAAGCACGTTCGCACCTTTGTCCGTGAGCTGGATCGGGCCGATCTCGTCGAGGCTTATCCCGCGCTGGAGACAGGGTGCGCCAACGGTGAAATCCATGGGGGGATCGAAGTCGAAGGCTTCACCCTCGACATCCACCGCTTTGTGCGGAATGTCCTTGATGCCGCACAGCGGCTCGGCATCACTTTCCATTGGTCAACGCCGGTCGAAGAAATCCTGTACAGCGGCGGTGCGGTTTCGGGCATACGGGTCGACGGCGCTTCGCGCCGTGCAGATCATTACTTTGTGTCCCCCGGGGCCTATGCAGATGGGCTGCTTGAGGGAACCGAAACGGGCAATTCCGTACACGGTGTGCTGGGCGCCTGGATTTCCTTTCCCAATGCCGAACCGAAGCTCCAGCGATCCATGAAGATCTCGCGTGAGGGCTACGTGGCCAATTGCGGCAATATCATCCTGAACAAGGATGACGACGGTTCGGATCGTCTCGTTTTCGGGTCCGGTTTCGGCTATCTCGGCGCGGACGCGGAGAACATCTGCCAAGCCCGTCTCGATTGCCTGTTCGATTCCATGCAGGAATACATCGGGCAGCTGTTCCCGAGGGCCCTGGAGGCGGCTCTTGATGACGGCTCTCTCATGGCACGGCGGAAATATTGTGTCCGCCCCTGGACGCCCACCTGCCTCGGCATTTTCGAAATACAGGCAGCGGAGACCGGCTGCCTGATTGTTGCCACCGGCCACAACACGGGCGGTTTCAGTCAAAGCACGGCAGTTGCCAAAGCTGCACTCGCCGCCATGCGCGGTGACTCTCATCCGATGCACCATTTGTACAACCCCAAGCGTTTCCGCGCATTTTGGTAAGTCACAGGATTGCCTGTTCATGACAACCCTTCGTCTTTCAAATGACCTTTTCCGCACGATCGCAAGCGAGCATGGCACCCCTTGCTGGGTCTATAATCTCGATGAGGTGTCACGCCGGCTCGACATTCTGCAAAAGATCGAGGCCTTCACCAGCATCCGCTATGCACAGAAAGCGAACTCGAACACGCATCTGCTGGCGTTTCTGCGGTCGCGCGGGGTGCTTGTCGATGCGGTTTCCTCCGGCGAGATCGAACGGGCGGCTGCGGCCGGCTACGAGTTGTCTGCCACGTCCGACGATGTTGTCTATGCCTCAGATATACTCGATCACGGTGACCTTCTCCGTATCGCCCAGACGAAAATTGCCGTGAACATCGGCTCGCCGCAGATGCTGAAGCAACTCGGCGAGGTGAGCCCCGGACATCGTGTCTGGTTGCGGATCAACCCCGGTTTCGGGAGTGGCTTCAGCCGCAAGACCAATACGGGCGGCGAGTTCAGCAAGCATGGCATCTGGCATGATGAACTCGCGGAATCCTACAGGCTGATCGAGTTCTGCGGCCTCAAACTGGTCGGTCTTCACATGCATATCGGGTCGGGGGCAAAGGCCGAGCAATTGCATCGTATCTGCGAGGCAATGGTCGACCAGGTCCGTGCGTGTCCCTTTGATATCGCAGCGGTCTCCACCGGTGGCGGCATCCCGATCTGCCACCGGACAAACGACGCTGAATTCGATGCGGACGCCTACGGCGCTGCCTGGTCTTCGACCAGATCGGAAATCGAGAACCACCTTGGCCATTCGATAAAGCTCGAAATGGAACCCGGTCGCTATCTCGTGGGCAATTCGGGCTACCTCCTGAGTGAGGTTCGGGCCAAGAAACAGGTCGGCGAGAACCATTTCATCCTGCTCAATGCAGGCTTCAACGACCTGGTCCGCCCGGCCATGTATGGCGGGTACCATGAGCTTGCGATCATCCCTCCCAAAGAGGCGGCAGCTCCCACGCAGACCCGTCGTACGATTGTGGCGGGACCGCTCTGTGAAGCCGGAGACATCTTCACACAGGACCCAGAGGGCATGATTGAATTCCGGGATCTGCACGACCCTGAAATTGGCAGTCTCGCAATCTTCTCCGATTGCGGCGCCTACTGCGCGAGCATGAGTTCCAATTACAACAGCCGCACGTTGGCGCCCGAGATCATGGTGGATGGCGACAACCGCAAGGTCATTCGTCGGCGGCAAGACGTTCAGGATCTGCTGCGTCTCGAAGAGGTTTGAGTGGAGGAGGGAGGCGTGCCGCAAGTTTCAACGATCGGAACGTCAAGGACGAGAACCGGCTTCGTTTGGGGCGAAAGTTTCATGCGGCACATGAGCGGCATTGCGGCCGACGTTGTGCCGACCGGAGGCTATCTCGAACCGGGCCTCTTTCACCTCAACAAGCCGGTCCATCGACAGCAACAGGATTAAGCCGCGATTATCGTTCGCGCGGTCATGCCCGCCGCGCAGGTACCTCAACCCAACGACAGGAAAGCCGCCTCATGACGCAAGACCTCCTCGTTCGCCCTGCCCAACCGGATGACATAGCTCTGGTCGCAGAACTCATCCACGAACTGGCCATCTATGAGGAGCTGGGCGATTCCGTTTCCTACTGCGAGGAAGATATTTATCAGGCACTGTTTTCGGAGCGACCGGCCGCCGAGGTGCTGATAGGCGAGTTGAACGGACAAGCGGAAGGCTTCGCTCTCTATTTCCACAATTACTCGACTTTCCTCGGACGGCGCGGGCTCTATCTCGAAGACCTCTTCGTTCGGCCCCATGCCCGGGGCAAAGGGTTGGGCAAGCTCCTGCTTAAGGAACTGGCAAAGGTGGCCGTCCAGCGCAATTGCGCGCGCATGGAATGGTTCGTGCTCGATTGGAACGAGCCCTCAATCCAGTTCTACAAGTCTCTGGGGGCGGCCCCTATGGATGGCTGGAAGATTTTTCGTATGACTGACGAGAAGATCAAAGAACTCTCTCATGGCTGAACCGTCCGGGCATGAAATCCGGCGGGCGACACCCGCCGACTATTCTGCCTTGCGCCACCTTGAGCGGCGGGCCTTTACCGAGCTTGGCTCTGCGTTCTATCCGTTACCGGACATCGAGTGCGCGCTGGACCATTTCGAGGGGATGAGCCTTCGGCTGATCGAGGAAGGGCACTATTTCGTGCTGACGGATCTTCAGGAAAACCTTTTGGCAGGAGGAGGCTGGTCACGGGGAGAGCTTGACTACATAAGACCGGAAGTCAGTGCTCATGGCGAAAACGACAGCGGCGTAGTCCGTTGCGTCTATGTTGCCCCACAGTATGCCCGTCGCGGTCTGGGCCAGAAAATCATGCGCCGTATCGAGGCGGACGCCTTGTCCGCGGGGCTTCGCCAATTGACACTGACGGCGTCCAAAACTGCCGAAATGCTCTATCTGCGTGCCGGTTATACGCCCGGTTCCTATTGCGACGTCCGTCTGCCGAACGGCCACATTCTGCCGTTGCGTCCGATGACGAAGAGCCTCGTCTCCGCCTCCAATTGACACAAGGACAGCCATAATGGCCAACACTCCGTCCACAGCGCAAACACGCAAGTTATTCTATGGTTGGATCATCGTTTTTGCGGTCTTCCTTCTGGCCGGGACGGCTGCGGGCCTCATCTATGCGTTTTCTGTCTTCTTCGATGCAATTTCGCGAGAATTCGACGCAACACGCGCGCAAGTGTCTCTGATCTTTTCCGGAGCAGAGTTCGTTTGGTTCCTGTCAGGGTTCCTCGGCGGTTTTCTGGCAGACCGACTGGGCCCCACGCGTGTCGTCCTTTTCGGAGCCGTGCTCATGGCCGGTGGTCTTTTTTGTGCCAGTCAGTCACAGACCATCACGGGAATCGTACTCTCCTATGCCGTCGGCGTCGGCGTCGGCGGGGGCTTCATCTACATCCCGTCTATCAGTCTCGTGCCTTGCTGGTTCAAACGTCAGCGCGGGTTTGCTACCGGCATTGCGCTCTGCGGTGTTGGCTTGGGGACTTTTTCCCTTCCATTGCTGGGCGAGGCTCTGCTGGTCCCCCTGGGGTGGGATGGATCTCATGTCGTCTTCGCGATCATCGTCTTGGTCGTCTGCGGCGGCCTGAGCTTTTTCCTCATCCCGCGTCCGCAGGTCATCGGGCTAACCCCGGACGGCGACCCCCATTCCCCTTTGCAGATGTCACAGCAGACAGTGCCCGGCCTGAGCTTGTCCGAGGCGTTGCGGCATCGCGCTTTCTGGCATTTCTACTTCGCCAGCCTCCTTACCGCGGCGGTGATTTTCACCACCTATGTACACCTCGTTCCCTTTGCCATCGACAACGGCAATGATAGCTCGTCCAGCGTTGGGCTCATTGGCACGGTCGGCATTGCCAGCATCGCCGGACGCTTCATCTTCGGGGGTCTTTCAGACCGAATTGGCAGTCGTCGCACGATCAGCCTGATGTCTGCGGGTATGGCTCTGGCCGTCGCCTGGTGGCTGTTTCTTGCCCCGACTCTGGGAAATCTCTACGTCTATGCTTTGATTTTCGGCACCTTTTACGGGGGCTACATTTCGACCTTGCCCGTTCTCGCAATGGCCTTTTTTGGCGGAAGGCAGCTCTCCACCATCATTGGCGCGCTCTACACTTCGTGGGGGGCAGGGGCACTGATCGGACCGACAATGACCGGGGTTCTTTTCGATTTCACCGGCACATATACGACCGGTCTTCTCGCCTCGATTGGATTTTTGCTCGTGGCATCGCTGATCTGCCTGTTCATTAGGGATCCTGCGGTTCCCTATTGAAGGTAATGGGACGAGGCAGCTCGTGCCCCGCGGAACAATGGCGTCCGGGCGGAGCAAAGGCGTTTGAATAGCCCCACGGTTCGCGGACGTTTCTGGTTCTCGTTTTCTGCGGTCCTTATCGACCCGGCGACGCTGCTCAACGTGGAGCTGACGGTGCTCTGGGACGCGAAGATGTTCCCGGTGTGAGCCGGGATTGCTCCTGCCGGGCAAGGAAGCTTCCCGGCATCGCATCGCGCCGCAAGGGCTCTCAGATCATCGGGGAGGGGCATTACCACCGGGGACAGGCGTTCTCACCGGGGAGGGGCGTTCGCCCCTTTCACAAGGCGTTCAGGGCAAGAAGCGCGACCACCACATAGCGCCCGGACTTGGCAATGGCGACGAGGATGAGGAACGGCCAGAGGGCTCTTTCAGGACGCCTGCGGCAAGCGTCAGCGGATCGCCGATGATCGGGGCCCAACTCAGCAGAAGACTCCATTTACCGTAGCGCCGGTACCAGTGGGAGGCCTTTTCGAGCTTTTCCGGCTTCACCGGAAACCAGCGCCTGTCGGCGTATTTCACCGCGAAATATCCAAGCGCCCAGTTCACGACGGAACCGAGCGTGTTCCCGAGGCTCGCGACCGCAACGAGTGCTGCGGCCGGGTGGTCCCCCAGATAGATCAGCGCGGACAGGCCCAGCTCGGATTGAGCGGGCAGCAGCATCGCGGCGAGAAAGGAAACGCCGAAAAGGCCAAGAAGCGATCCGCTCACGGATGGGGGCTCCGGTGGTGTCGTGTGTCCGGTGGGTGTCGGGGGCCTTATCTGGCGCGATTGTGGCGGGTTGCCAATTGGAATTTGCCGGTTAGGAGGTGATTACGGCGATTGGGGCGTGGGGCGATATCGCCCGTGTGGCCGATCCTTCGAGACGCACCCTCCGGGCGCTCCTCAGGATGACGTTGTGGGTGGGGTGGCCTTCAGGTGTTGTGGCTTTTCGGGTGGGTGAGTGTTTTTTGCTGCGGGTGGGCGAGCGAGTGATTTTCAAGCCAAGGCAAGCCAAACCAAACACTCAACGTCATCCTGAGGAGCGCCCGGAGGGTGCGTCTCGAAGGATGGGCCTTGTCGCAGGACGTCATTTTCTTACCATGAAACGGGAAGCGTCTCGTTACGCCGCTCAATAAGGTGGTAATGGGGAGGCATGAGTAGCGAGACTGCAAATCGCCCTCATGTCAGTCATACCCGTCTTCGTCAAACGCATCTGAAAGCAGACGTCGCGTCTCCTGTGCGACACAAGCGGTCACTCGCGATAAGACGATTTGCAAATGTCCTGAAGGCGAGAAGTCTTTTTGGCAATGGACGGAACTCGGGGCACTCTCCCTCGTGGTCGCGAACCTCGAACTGCGTACTCTGACAGGAACCAAGCAGGCCGTCAGCCTACAACTCGCGTGTCGTCTTTCACTTTGATAATGTCACCAAAAATGTAGGCCACTCTCAAAAAAGAAAAGAAACCCCAGACAGAGAGAAAACTCCAAGCTGCGAAAACATGAAATTTCCAACTCGCCCCTTTTGCTATGTCGAAAGAGGTGACGGTCATTGGTATAGATGCGAAGGTGATAGCAAAGCCAAGAAGAAGGGCGCGCTTTGTGTATTTAAGAAAGAGTCTCATCTCTGGCGTGTCTTTGATGCGGTGAATAAAGCCGTCCGTTTTGCCTGCGACGAAACCGAAAATGGCAAATAGGAAACCTGTCTGGATTGAGGACCAGTCAAAAACCGAGGAGTAGATGTTAGATACGTTGATGTCGCCCGAGATCGAAAGATGAATAAGATCCGAGCGGAAATAGTACAGTAGGAGGCTCGACAAAGCCGCCAGCGAGATAGGTCCGAATCTCTCTACGATGCCCATCATCCCATAAGCTTCTTCATTCTTATTGAAAGGAATTTAACCTTAATATCGTAGTTTTTATCCGGGTCGCGGTCGTCGATTGGAAGCGTGTCCTTCAGGACCTGACGATCTTCAATCAAGTCGATTTCCTCTGAAATATCGTTCACGACCGTCACGGCCGTTAGCTTGTCAACTCTGGCCTTCGCTCCGACGGACGTGGCCAATAACTCAGCCAATTCGGACACTTTAGATGATAAGAAGCCTTTTCGATGGCCCATTGAAAGTTCAATGAGTATCGACGGCGCATCGTAGGCATCTGCCATCGCCTTGATACCCTGAGATGCCGCTTTCCCGTCGCCGCGGAGGTCGTCCATGCTGTCGGGATTTGCGATCCTGACAGACAGCTTGCGGGTGTCACCGGCGTTGAACTTCCTCCAGGCATCAGGGTTTATGCGCGGGTCTAGCCGATATTGAGCAGCTACGTTGTAGGAAGATAGATAATCCAAGATGCGACCGACCGAAACAACGCGAGGATCGTGTTGCACGCCGAGTATCCCCTTCACGTGATTAAGTCGAAATACAATGCTGTGAGCAAGCTTCTTTGCAGTGAGTGACTTTCTGGTTGCCCCGTCAAGTTCACCAGGAAGGTTTGTGCCTTGGCACCTGACAAACTCTCCTACCACAGCATCTCCGCCGTCTTTGTGTAGGTTTTCGAGGCGGATTACGTAGTCCTGCGCTAATTGGACTTCCCGCTTTTGTTTGTTAGGCTCTCGCGCTGCTTGTATTAGCATGGATACCATAGATGGTATCTTGTCGTTTGATCGGCTGACGTTGTAAAAGCGGAATGTAAAATTCTTGTCCATACGGCCCTCACTGCTCAGCGCATTAAGATACGTGATTCGCGTATTTGGCGAGTGAATTAGCCCTGCCGATCTTCGGAACAGAGAAGCAATTCAGTTTGTCCTCAAGCATGTTGTCCAATCTGCCCTTGCCGTGGCTGCCATAGTCGAAGGCACGCTCCTCAAGGAGGGAGCCAATGCGCCGGAAAGGGATGTCTGGTAGGCGCCGCGATTTTAGCCAATGAAACGGTCAGGGTAAGTGCCTGAAAGCGGCCTGTCGGCTTCCGGCTTCCGCAAAGCACCAAACTCGGACATCGGCATCAGAGCCTTTGATGTCCGCTCTCGCCTTTCGAAACCCCAATATCGGACAGTCCGCGAACGGCCCCATAAACGTCATCTGGTCGTGGGCTTTACCTGACTTTTCACCCCCAGATACAAAAAAACCCGCCCATCGTCACCAATGGGCGGGTTCTGCATTCTCATCGCTCAGCTGAGCGCATCGGCCTGTCCGGCCTCACGCCTCACGAGCAGCCGCTGGTGCCGCCGCAGGTGTCGCACTTCAGGCAGGTGCCGTTGCGCACCATCGTGAAGTTGCCGCACTCGGAGCAGGCCTCGCCCTCGTAGCCCTTCATGCGGGCCTGGGCGACCTGACGGGCAACCGAGGCCTGAGCCGCGTGAACGGCGGTCTTCGGGGCTTCCTCAGCTTCCGCCTCGGCCTGCGTGAGCGTGCCCGGCGTTGAATCCGGGGCGGGCTCGGCGTCGATGTCGCGCTTGAAGGCCGTCGCCGCACCGCTGTGCGAGATCGAGGTCACCGGGGCAGCTCCCGACTTGGCCGGGGTCTGCTTGGCCGAGCCCGCAGGCTCGCCCGAGCCGCCGATCAGGCGGAAACGTTCGGTGTGGCCGCGCACGAGGCCTTTGGAGACGATCATCTGGCCCGGGTTGCCTTCCTTCTCGCCGCCACCCATCACGGTGTTGCCGATGGTGTCCGGATTCACATGGGCCAGATCGTTGCGGCCCAGATAGGACACGGCCAGTTCGCGGAAGACATAGTCGAGGATCGACGTGGCGTTCTTGATCGCCTCGTTGCCCTGCACCATGCCCGCCGGTTCGAACCGTGTGAAGGTGAAGGCCTCGACGTATTCCTCAAGCGGCACGCCGTACTGCAGGCCCAGCGAGATCGCGATGGCGAAGTTGTTCATCATCGCGCGGAAGGCAGCGCCTTCCTTGTGCATGTCGATGAAGATCTCGCCGAGGCGGCCGTCGTCATATTCGCCGGTACGCAGGTAGACCTTGTGACCGCCCACGACCGCCTTCTGGGTGTAGCCCTTGCGGCGGGCGGGGAGCTTCTCGCGTTCGCGCTCACGCTCGTAGACGATGCGCTCCACGATCTTTTCCGCAACCTTCGCAGCCTGCGCGGAGACGGGCAGGGCGGCGAGTTCTTCCGCCGCATCCTCTTCGTCGTCCTCATCGGAGATGAGCGAGGCGTTGAGCGGCTGGGAGAGCTTGGAGCCGTCGCGGTAGAGCGCGTTGGCCTTCAGCGCCAGACGCCAGGACAGCATGTAGGCTTCCTTGCAGTCGTCGACGGTGGCGTCATTCGGCATGTTGATCGTCTTGGAGATCGCGCCGGAAATGAACGGCTGGGCCGCCGCCATCATGCGGATGTGGCTTTCCACCGACAGGAAGCGCTTGCCGATCTTGCCGCAGGGGTTGGCGCAGTCGAAGACGGGCAGGTGCGCGTCCTTCAGGTGCGGAGCGCCCTCAAGGGTCATTGCGCCGCAAACGTGGATGTTGGCCGCCTCGATCTCCTTCCTGGAGAAGCCCAGATGGGCCAGCAGATCGAATTCGTGATCCGCAAGCTGCTCTGCGCTCACGCCCAGAACGTCTGTGCAGAAATCCGCGCCGAGCGTCCACTGGTTGAAGGTGAACTTGATGTCGAAGGCCGACTTCAGGCCCTCGTTCAGCGCGGCGATCTTCTCGTCGGTGAAGCCCTTGGCCTTCAGCGAGCCGGGGTTGACGCCCGGGGCCTGCGAGAGATTGCCGTGGCCGACCGCATAGGCCTCGATCTCGGCGATCTGGGCCTCGGTGTAGCCGAGCGTGCGGAGCGCCTCCGGCACGGCGCGGTTGATGATCTTGAAGTAGCCGCCACCGGCCAGCTTCTTGAACTTCACCAGCGCGAAGTCGGGCTCGATGCCGGTCGTGTCGCAGTCCATGACGAGGCCGATCGTGCCGGTCGGCGCGATCACGGTCGTCTGGGCGTTGCGGTAGCCGTGCTCCTCGCCAAGGGCAACGGCGCGCTCCCAGGCAAGCTCGGCACGTTCGATCAGCCGCTTGTCGGTGCAGTCGGCATGGTTGAGCGGCACCGGGTTGACCGCGAGGTCCTCATAGCCCTGCGCCTCGCCGAGGGCGGCGCGGCGATGGTTGCGCATGACACGCAGCATGCTGTCGCGGTTCGGCTTGAACTGCGGGAAGGGGCCAAGCTCCTTCGCCATTTCCGCAGACGTCGCGTAGCACACGCCGGTCATGATGGAGGTCAGCGCGCCGCACAGCGCGCGGCCCTCGTCACTGTCGTAGGGCACGCCCATGGTCATCAGCAGGCCGCCGATATTGGCGTAGCCGAGGCCGAGCGTGCGGTACTCGTAGGAGAGCTTCGCGATCTGTTTCGACGGGAACTGCGCCATCATCACGGAGATTTCGAGAACGATGGTCCACAGGCGGACGGCGTGCTCGTAGTTTTCGATCTCCATGCGCTTGCTGTCGGCGTCCATGAACTGGAGCAGGTTCAGCGAAGCGAGGTTGCAGGCCGTGTCGTCCAGGAACATGTATTCGGAACAGGGGTTGGACGCGTTGATGCGGCCGCCCGCCGGGCAGGTGTGCCAGTCGTTCATGGTCGTGTTGAAGTGCAGGCCCGGATCGGCGGACGCCCATGCGGCGTAGCCGATCTGCTCCCAAAGCTCGCGGGCCTTGAGGGTCTTGTGGACCTTGCCGTCGATGCGGCGGATCAGGTTCCAGTCGCCGTCGGCTTCCACGGCGCGCAGGAACTCGTCATGCACGGACACGGAGTTGTTGGAGTTCTGGCCGGACACGGTGAGATAGGCTTCGGAATCCCAGTCGGTGTCGTAGGTCTTGAACTCGATGTCGTGGTAGCCCTGCTTGGCGAACTGGATCACGCGCTTGATGTAGTTCTCCGGCACCTGAGCCTTCTTGGCCGCGCGGACTTCGCGCTTCAGGGCGGGGTTCTTGTTCGCGTCGAAGCAGTCGCCGTCCGTGCCCTGACAGTTCACGCAGGCCTTCATGATCAGCTTCAGGTGACGGGAGACGGTCTTGGAGCCGGTCACAAGGGCTGCGACCTTCTCTTCCTCGTTCACCTTCCAGTTGATGTAGTTCTCGATATCGGGATGGTCGATGTCGACCACGACCATCTTGGCCGCGCGGCGCGTGGTGCCGCCGGACTTGATCGCGCCGGCAGCCCGGTCGCCGATCTTGAGGAAGGACATCAGGCCGGACGACTTGCCGCCGCCGGAAAGACGCTCACCCTCGCCGCGCAGGCGGGAGAAGTTGGAGCCGGTACCGGAGCCGTATTTGAAAAGGCGCGCCTCACGCACCCAAAGGTCCATGATGCCGTTTTCGTTGACGAGATCGTCGTCCACGGACTGGATGAAGCAGGCATGCGGCTGGGGGTGCTCGTAGGCCGACTTGGACTTCACCAGCTTGCCGGTCTCCGGATCGACATAGGAATGGCCCTGACCGGGGCCGTCGATGCCGTAGGCCCAGTGCAGGCCGGTGTTGAACCACTGCGGGGAGTTCGGCGCCACCTTCTGCGTCGCCAGCATGAATCGCAGCTCGTCGAAGAAGGCCTGCGCATCGGCCTCGCTGTCGAAATAGCCGCCCTTCCAGCCCCAGTAGGTCCATGTGCCGGCCAGACGGTCGAAGACCTGACGGGCGTCCATTTCCGAGCCGTAGCGGTCGTCGGCGTCAATGTCCGCCATCGCCGTCTCGTCGGGCACGGAGCGCCACAGCCAGGAGGGAACGGAATTCTCTTCCACGCGCTTCAGGCGGGCCGGAACGCCAGCCTTGCGGAAGTACTTCTGTGCCAGGATGTCACTTGCGACCTGCGAGAATTGGGTCGGGACCTCGATGTCCTTCAGCTGAAAGACAATGGAGCCGTCCGGATTCCGGATCTCGCTCGTGGTGGTGCGAAACTCGATCGTCGCATAGGGCGACTGGCCCTCGCTCGTGTATCGCCGTTCGATGCGCATTCTCTTGACCCCCGTGTCGACGCCGCGTCGACCTGAATCCAATGCCGACGTCGCGTCGACAAAAGCAATATTCACCCGCATCCCGGGGTTGTTCGCACAACTCCCGGGTTCTCAAGGACACCTGGCCTGTTGGTGACGTCCCGTTCCGCGGATTCATTCCCCGTCAGGACATCTTGTGTATGTGAGATCTGACAGACACTAAATATAGTATCAATCGAGCCCCGAGTCACGTCCTCCGTCCAGAAATCGGCGCGCAAAAATCCGGCCTGTGCGAAACGCACAGAACAGGGTTCAATTGGACCGAAAAAAGAGGAGTACGCTGGCCGTTAGAGCCATCCCCGCCGCCCCTCGGCGACATGTCCAAAAGCTAGTCCGACTCGTCCGGAATCGTCAAGCAGTTGTATGTGTGTAAACAGCGCCGTCTAAATGTTGTGCAAAGCCTGTGAAAGATGGGGAGAGAGCGAAAAAGCCCCGAATTATCAGGCCCGCAGGGTGCGACGTTGAGGAGCGCCTTGAACGGCGAGGGGGCTTTCGAGGCCCCTTTATCCTGTGGTTAGCGCGTAGTTCCGCGTTCGTCCACATGCCCTTGCGGGATTGCCTGAAATGAGGGCGACAGTACGCAGAAATCGCGATGATTTTTGTCAAAAATCGCGCCGGAAAAATCCCGTCGCTTAATTTGTCAAACGAATGCTTCAGGTGAAAATTTAATGCGATTCTTGAGCAAGGCTTAACTGTCGTGCGGGCATAGTCGCGCCAATGCCATGCCTCGAAGGATTTTTCCGCATGGCGTTACGTCGTTCTCTCGAGAAGACGTGGTCTGGGAAAATCGGGGAAGCTGGAGCCCCGCGCACAGGCGGGGATTGGCGGACGATGAACGAGCCGTTCGGAATTATGTCAGGCGAATTCGCATCAAAGAAAATCATGCGTCACAACGCGGCCTACAAGGTGCCGCTTGACGCGCTCGACATTGTGGTCGTCGAAGACTCCAAGCAGATGCAAACGATCCTTCGCTCCATCCTCGTGGCGATGCGGGTAGCGCGCGTGCGCACCTTCGACTCGGCGGAAAAGGCGTTGCAGGCAATGCTGACCGAGCCGCCGCATCTGATCATCACCGATTGGCGGATGGAGCCGGTGACCGGCTATCAGCTTCTCAGATCGATTCGCCATCGCCAGATGGCTCCGCTGTGTTTCGTCCCGGTCCTGATGATTACGGCGCACACGACGCGGCCGCTGGTGGAAAAGGCGCTGACGGCGGGGGCGCATCATGTGCTTGCCAAGCCGCTGGCCCCCACCGCATTGCATCAGCGTATAGAATGGATAGCGCGCGACGAGCGCAAGTTCTGCCTCGATCCGGGGCAGGACTTCTTCGTCATCGACGGGGTCGCGGCCGCGCTGGCCGTTCAGAGCGAGCGGCGTCAGGCGCTGGATAATGCTCGGCTTCACCATGCCCGCAATCTGGGCGCGGAGGGGAAAGGCTTTACCGCGAAGCCGAAAGCGCCGGCGAAACCCAAGAAACCGGCGGCCGAGGAGCCGCTGGAACTGGTGGAGCAGAAGCCGACCCGCGGGATGGGCGATCTGGTCAAGCCGGTTTCCAACGCCTTGCGCACCGCAGCCGCTATCCGCTCGGAAACGGGCGCAGCGGGAACCGGCGGCGGGCAGCACACGAAGGGCGGGCAGGGCAAGGCCGGGGACGGCAAGCCGTCGGGAGGTCGGCCGCGCGGTGCCGCCGGCCCGGTCAGGCGTTCTCCCGGCCGGTGATTTCGTGCCTTTTCAGTGATGCCCGTCTTTGACTGGACACGGACGTTCCGGCGCGTCATAGTCCGCGCAAATCTCAAGGCATATGGGATAGGCGATGAAAACGTTTCTGCTTCAGCTCTTCACTTGGTGGAACGGGCAGACGCTCGGCACGCGCTTCTTCACCTGGCGCAAGGGTGAGTTCGTGGGCGAGGACGAGCACGGCAACAAGTACTACCGCACCCGCGACAACGCGCGGCGCTGGGTCATTTACAATGGTGTGGCGGAGGCCAGCACGGTGCCGCCGGGCTGGAACGGCTGGATGCACCATCGTGTCGACACCCCGCCCACCGAAGACAACTATCAGGCGAAGCCCTGGCAGCAGGCACATCGGCCGAACATGACGGGCACGGCGCGGGCCTACCGCCCGCATGGCTCGATCCTGACGCCGGAATCCCGTGCGCCGGTGAGCGGCGACTACGAGGCGTGGTCGCCCGAGGGTTGATGTATCGGATCAAAAGGCGCGCGCAAGCCGCCGCGCCTTAAAGGCTATGGCGACAGGTGCGGTTCATCCGCGCGGGACGCCGCCCCAAGTTCAGGCCCCCGGGATTTCCCGGGGGCTTTTTCGATTCCGGCCGGGGCATCTTCGGTCCTGCGCATTCCTGTCCGGGCCGTCCGGGCGCGCGCATCCCGCAATCCTGCGGTGTGCAGCCTGCGGCATTTTGTAAAGTTGATAATTATCCTCAAGAATATAGCGTGGTGGATGACAGTATTTCTCGCGATCCGTCCCTGCAGGATGCCTGGCCATGTATGTCAGCGTTTTCCGATCTTCCGAGGCCGATCACACTTCCGGTCTTTCGACAGACGCGCCGCGCAAGCCTGAAGATATGGGGCTTGCGGCGGATGTGCCGTCGGTGCAGGTCGCCGCGGAGGCGGGCGGTCCCCTTGATCGTGATACGTCACGGGGCGCGGGGCGGGCTGAGCATGGGGCTTGGCCACACGATCGTGGTCGCGAAGACCAGGGAAGGGTGATGAGACGACTTGATGAACTCAAGGTGGGCGAAAGCGGGAAGGTGACCGGCTACACGGATCGCACCAGCGCCTATCGCCGCAAGCTCCTGTCGATGGGGCTTACTCCGGGTACCGTGGTGAAAGTCGTTCGCAAGGCGCCGCTGGGCGACCCGATCGAAATCGACCTGAGGGGCACTGCGCTTTCCGTGCGCAAGGACGAGGCCCGCATCGTTTCAATAGAGATGGCGTGAACGAAGGTTTCGCCCGTCTTCAAGCGGCAGGAAGGCCGTGAAATGAATAAGCTGACTGTCGCGGTTGTCGGTAACCCCAATTGCGGGAAGACGACGTTGTTCAACGCTCTGACCGGTTCTCGCCAGCGTGTCGGCAACTGGCCGGGCGTGACCGTGGAGCGCAAGACCGGCTGCTTCAAGCTCCCCGATGCGACGATAACGCTGGTCGATCTGCCCGGCACCTATTCTCTGGGGCCTGCCGAAACCTCCATCGACGAGCGCATCGCCCTCGATTACGCCGTCTCCGGCGAGGCGGACCTGCTGGTCAATATCGTCGATGCCTCCAATCTTGAGCGCCACCTCTATCTCACCACGCAACTCCTTGAGATGCGGGTGCCGATGCTGATCGTGCTCAACATGATGGACATCGCGCGCCAGAACGGGGTGGAGGTCGATGTTCCCGCGCTTCAGGAGCGGCTCGGATGCCCGGTGGTGCCTGTGGTGGCGAGCCGGGGCGAGGGTGTGGACGCTTTGAAACGCGTCATGGCCCAAGCGGCGTGCGAACGCGTGCTTCCCGAAGCTTCTCCACACTTCGACGAAGCGGTGGAGCGGGCGCTGGACGTCCTTTCCGGCCGTCTGCCCGAAAGTCGGCTCGATGCGCGCTGGCAGGTGCTGCAGATGCTGGATGGCGACGAGCGGCGGATTTCGCAGCTTGAGCCGGATCTGGCCGATCTGGTGCGCGAGACGGCGGCCTCGGTCGAGGCCGAGACGGGCGAGGATCTGGATATCCTGCTTGCAGATCGGCGCTACCGCTTCGCGGCTTGCGCCGTGCAGGCTTCCGTCACACGCCCGCGCGAAGCCTCGCGCACGCTGACCGACCGTATTGACCGGATCGTCCTACACCGTTTCCTCGGCATCCCGATCTTTCTCTGCCTCATGTATCTGATGTTCATGTGGACCATCAATCTGGGCAGCGCCTTCATCGATTTCTTCGATATCGGCGTCGGCGCGGTGATGGTGGACGGGCTCGGCCACGTGCTGCGTTCGATGGGGGCGCCGGGCTGGGCGGTCGTCGTCGTGGCCGACGGCATCGGCGGCGGCATCCAGACGGTCGCAACCTTCATCCCCGTCATAGGCTTTCTCTATATCTTCCTGTCTCTCCTGGAAGATTCCGGCTACATGGCGCGCGCTGCCTTCGTCATGGATCGTTTCATGCGCGCCGCCGGTCTGCCGGGCAAGGCTTTCGTTCCGCTGATCGTGGGCTTCGGCTGCAACGTGCCCGCGATCATGGCGACGCGCACGCTTGAAAACGAGAACGACCGCAAGGCGGCCGTCATGATGGCGCCTTTCATGTCCTGCGGCGCGCGGCTTCCTGTCTATGCCCTGTTTGCGGCGGCCTTCTTCCCGACAAGCGGGCAGAACATCGTTTTCGGTCTCTATCTCATCGGTATCGCGGCGGCGGTGGGGACGGGGTATCTGCTGCGTTCCACCCTTTTGCGCGGCGAGACCTCGCCGCTGGTCATGGAACTGCCGCCTTATCACATGCCTATCTTCCGCAATGTGGCGATCCACAGCTGGGAGCGTCTGCGCGGCTTCATCGTCGGGGCGGGCAAGGTCATCGTCGTGATGGTCGCCGTGCTCTCGGTGCTGAACCTTGTGGGAACCGACGGGTCCTTCGACGAGGTGGAGCCGGACCAGTCGGTGCTGGCGGCGGCAAGCCGCGCGGTGGTGCCGGTCTTCAAGCCGATGGGCCTCAATGAAGACAACTGGCCCGCCGTTGTGGGCATCGTCTCCGGCGTTCTCGCCAAGGAGGCGGTGGTCGGCACGCTGGATTCGCTCTATGGCGCTCTGGCGAGCACGGGCGAGGCGGAAGAGGCCGCGGACGATCGTTCTGCGCTGGGTATCGTGGCCGACGGTCTGGGCGAGGCATTCGCGACCATTCCGGCCAATCTTCTGGCGCTTGCCGACACGGTAACCGATCCGCTCGGCCTCAGCGTGGGCGATGTGGCCTCCATCGAGACCGCAGCCGACGAGCAAGAAGTCGCAACAGGCACGTTCGGGCAGATGCAGGCGCGCTTTGTCGGTCTTTCGGGGGCGTTCGCCTATCTGCTCTTCACGCTTCTCTACATGCCATGCACGGCGGCTATGGGCGCGATCTACCGCGAGGTGGGAGGGCGCTGGACGCTGTTTGCCTCGGGCTGGACGATGGGCCTTGCCTATGGGGCGGCGGTGGTCGCCTACCAGGTCGGGCAGTTTGCACAGACGCCAATGGTTTCGGCCGGATGGATCGCCGGGGTTTTCGCCGCCTTTGCCGTCGTCATCGGGACAATGCGGCAGCGGGGCGGGGCCAGGATGGCGGATCCCGCGTCGATGGCTGCGGAGTAGGAGGGAACAATGACCGGACTGAGAGAATTGCGCGATGCGCTGCGGGCAGATCGCAAGCTTTCGCTGGATGTGCTGGCGCTCAGAAGCGGCTCCAGCCCCTCGGCGGTGGAAGCCATGCTCGAACAATGGGAGCGCAAGGGGAAGGTGATCCGACACGGCCCCGAAAGCTGCGCAGGCAGCGCATCCTGCTGCTGCGCCACAAGCTGCCCGAGTGCCGTCGTCTATGAATGGGTGGCGGATTAGGGGCGTTCGCAAGGGAGCGTCTCGAAGGATGGGCCCAATGCTCAAATCTCACAACATCAAGCCTCAGGAATCAAAAAGGCCCGCTCCTCGTCACAAGGAGCGGGCCTTTTGTTTGAAGTCGCGCGGTCTATTCGCTCGGCGGGATCGCTGCGAGGCGGCGGTCGACATAGGCGCCGCAGTTCTCGATCAGTTCATCGATGTGGCCTTCGAAGAAGTGGTTGGCTCCCTCGATGGTCTGGTGGTCGATGACGATGCCCTTCTGGGTCTTGAGCTTGTCCACCAGCGTCTGAACGTCCTTGGTCGGCACGACCTTGTCGTTGTCGCCGTGGATGATCAGGCCGGAGGAGGGGCAGGGCGCGAGGAACGAGAAATCGTTCAGGTTCGCAGGCGGAGCCACCGAGATGAAACCCTCCACCTCGGGACGGCGCATCAGGAGCTGCATGCCGATCCACGAGCCGAAGGAGACACCGGCGATCCAGCAGGCGCGCGCATCCGGGTGGACGCTCTGCACCCAGTCGAGCGCGGAGGCCGCATCGGACAATTCGCCCTGACCATGATCGAAGGAGCCCTGGCTGCGGCCGACGCCCCGGAAATTGAAGCGCAGCACCGCGAAGCCGCGCTTCGCGAACATGTAGTACATCTGGTACACGATCTGGTTGTTCATCGTGCCGCCGAATTGCGGGTGCAGATGCAGAATCAGCGCGATCGGCGCCGTGCGCTCCTTGGCAGGGTGAAATCGGCCCTCGATGCGGCCGGCCGGGCCATTGAAGATGACTTCAGGCATAAGTTCGGATCGTCCTTCTCGCCTTTCGGCGGATATCGGGGTTTCGATGTGCTTTTTAAAGGCGCCGTTCCTTGACTTGGAACAGGCGTCTTCCTAAAACCTTCTTTAGAATAGTTCGAAAGACAGGCAGGCATCCACCGAAGGGGCGAACGGGATTGCGCGTCCTTTGAAGTTTCACTGCAGTTATCGTCACGACGGCTGTGAATTTCAAGGATTTCCGCATGGCGAATGCGCGACAATCGCGCAATTGTTCGAATCTTCCGCTCACAGGTGGCTCCTGACAGCGTCTCATTCTCACCGGATCGCCGGGCCAGGAGGCGGACACGGGCGATCGGGAAAACGAAAACAGGCGGTTTGCGTCACATGAGCAAAGGCTCGCGCATCTATCTGGATCATAACGCGACGACGCCCCTGCTGCCGCAGGCGCGCGATGCGATGGTCGATGCGCTGGAGCACGTGGGCAACGCCTCTTCCGTGCATGGGGAAGGCCGTGCGGCGCGGGGACGGATCGAATCCGCTCGCCGGGCTCTTGCAACTGCAACGGGTGCGCTGGCGCGCAATGTGATCTTCACCAGCGGCGGGACGGAAGCGAATGTGACGGCGCTTTCGCCGCTCTTCACCATCGGTGGCGTGGAGCATCGCGCGACGCGGGCCTTCATCTCGGCGGTAGAACATGCCTGCGTGATGGCGGGTGGCCGTTTCGCCCCTGAGGACATCACGCTTCTGCCGGTCGATGGCAACGGCGTCGTCGATCTGGAGGCGTTGAGGGCGCTTGTGGCGGCCGAGGTGGGCGCGGGCGGTCTGCCGTTTGTCTCCGTCATGGCGGCGAACAACGAGACGGGCGTTCTGCAGCCCATAGCCGAGATCGGAGCGATCCTGCGCGACGTGACCGGGGGCCGCGAGGCGGGCTTCGTGTTCCACGTCGATGCCGTTCAGGCGCTGGGGCGCATTCCGGTCGATATCGCGGCCTGGGGCTGCGACATGCTCACGGTGTCCTCGCACAAGATCGGCGGGCCACAGGGCGTGGGTGCGCTTGTGTATGCCCGCGAGGCGTTCCGCGTGCCGCCGCTTGTGACCGGCGGCGGGCAGGAAATGCGCAAGCGCGCGGGCACCGAAAACACCGCCGGGATCGCGGGTTTCGGAGCGGCGCTGCAAGTGCTGGTGGAAAATGGCGAAAAATACCGGGATTTGGCCGAACTTCGGGATTGGCTGGAAGAATCTCTGACCCATATAAGCGGCAACACGGTGATCTTCGGGCGTGACGCTGCGCGTCTGGCCAACACGATCAGCTTCGCCGTGCCGGGCATGGTCGCGGAAACCGCGTTGATTGCCTGCGACCTTGCCGGAGCGGCGCTGTCGTCCGGCTCGGCCTGCTCGTCGGGAAAGGTCACGTCATCGCATGTGCTGGACGCCATGGGCGTTTCACCGGATCTGGCGCGCGGGGCGCTGCGCGTGAGCCTCGGCTGGACCACGACGCGCGAGGACGTGGAGCGTTTTGCAGATCTCTGGCAGGGGATCGTTCGCAGAATGAAGCCGGCTTCGTCCGGTCAGGCGGCCTGACGGCCGCCTAATGACGGAAATCTTCCGGGTTCACCGGGTGGTTTCAGGTACTTGAGTGCCAACATCGTGATACTGTCCGGGAAATGAGTGTTGCCGGACAGTCCTTGAAGACTTCGACAACACGCGGTCCTTGAAGCCGCGCTGGATGGAGAGGCCAATGCCTGCAGTACAAGAGACGATCGACCGGGTGCGGGAGATCGACGTCGAACAATACAAGTATGGCTTCGTTACGGACATTGAATCCGACAAGGCCCCCAAGGGTCTGAACGAGGACATCGTCCGCTTCATCTCGGCCAAAAAGGGCGAGCCGGAGTGGATGCTGGAGTGGCGGCTCGATGCCTATCGCCGCTGGCTCACCATGGAAGAGCCCAGCTGGGCCCGGGTGAGCTATCCCAAGATCGATTTCAACGATCTCTACTACTATTCCGCGCCCAAGAAGGCCGGGGATGGTCCGAAGAGCCTCGACGAGGTCGATCCGGAGCTTCTGGAAACCTACGAAAAGCTCGGCATCCCGCTTCGCGAGCAGGAGATCCTTGCAGGCGTTGCTCCTGAGAACCGCATTGCGGTCGATGCCGTCTTCGACAGCGTGTCCGTGGTGACCACCTTCAAGAAGGAACTGGCCAAGGCCGGGGTCATCTTCTGCTCCATCTCCGAGGCGATGCGCGAGCACCCGGATCTGGTGAAGAAGTATCTCGGCACCGTCGTTCCCGCGACCGACAATTTCTACGCCACGCTCAATTCGGCAGTCTTCTCCGACGGTTCGTTCGTCTATGTGCCGGAGGGCGTTCGCTGCCCGATGGAACTGTCCACCTATTTCCGCATCAACGAGCAGAATACCGGCCAGTTCGAGCGCACGCTGATCATCGCGGAGAAGGGGGCTTACGTCTCCTATCTGGAAGGCTGTACGGCCCCCCAGCGCGACGAGAACCAGCTTCACGCCGCGGTCGTGGAACTGATCGCGATGGAAGATGCGGAGATCAAGTACTCCACCGTCCAGAACTGGTATCCGGGCGATGCCGAAGGCAAGGGCGGCATCTACAACTTCGTGACCAAGCGCGGCGATTGCCGCGGCGCGCGCTCCAAGATCTCCTGGACGCAGGTGGAAACCGGCTCCGCGGTGACGTGGAAGTATCCCTCCTGCATCCTGCGCGGTGACGACAGCCGGGGCGAGTTCTACTCCATCGCCATTTCCAACGGCCACCAGCAGATCGACAGCGGCACCAAGATGGTCCACCTCGGCAAGAACACGTCGAGCCGGATCATTTCCAAGGGCATTTCGGCGGGCAAGTCGCAGAACACCTATCGCGGTCTTGTCTCCGCCCACCGCAAGGCTTCCAACGCGCGCAACTTCACGCAGTGCGACAGCCTTCTGATCGGGCAGGACTGCGGCGCGCACACGGTGCCCTATATCGAGAGCAAGAACGCCAGCGCGATCTTCGAGCACGAGGCGACGACGTCCAAGATCTCCGACGACCAGATGTTCTACTGCCTGCAGCGGGGCCTGGGCGAAGAGGAGGCGGTGGCGCTCATCGTCAACGGCTTCGTGCGCGACGTCATCCAGCAGCTCCCCATGGAGTTCGCCGTGGAGGCGCAGAAGCTCATCTCGATCTCGCTGGAAGGCTCTGTCGGCTAAGGCCGACCGTCAGGCTCCAAAGGATGATTGGGCCCGGAAGGGCCTGCAAGTGACACAGTGGCGACCGTGCGGCGAACCGACTTTCGGTGACGCGCAGGTGACGGCCACAAAGTTGGAAAGACGAACACAATGGCACTGCTCGAAATCAAGAACCTGCACGCCCGCATCGCCGAAGACGGCACGGAAATCCTGCGCGGCGTCGATCTCACCGTGAATGCCGGTGAAGTCCACGCGATCATGGGCCCGAACGGCTCCGGCAAGTCCACGCTCTCCTATGTGCTGGCGGGCAAGGAGGACTATGAGGTCACCGAGGGCGAGATCCTGTTCAACGGTGAGAACATCCTCGAAATGGGCCCGGACGAGCGCGCGGTGGCGGGCATGTTCCTCGCCTTCCAGTACCCGATCGAGATCCCCGGCGTTGCGACCATGACCTTCCTGAAGGCGGCGCTCAATTCCCAGCGCAAGGCGCGCGGGCTCGGCGAACTGCCGACGCCGGAGTTCATGAAGATCGTGCGCGAGAAGGCCGCCAAGATGAACATCTCCGCGGAGATGCTGAAGCGTCCGCTCAATGTCGGTTTCTCCGGCGGCGAGAAGAAGCGCTCCGAAATCCTTCAGATGGCGCTTCTGGAGCCGACGCTCTGCGTGCTGGACGAGACCGATTCCGGCCTCGACATCGATGCGCTGAAGGTGGTCTCCGACGGTGTGAACGCGCTGCGTTCGCCGGAGCGCGCGATGGTGGTCATCACGCACTACCAGCGCCTGCTCGACCACATCGTGCCGGATGTCGTCCACGTGCTTTCCGCGGGCCGGATCGTCACCACGGGCGGGCCGGAACTGGCGCTTGAGCTGGAGAAGAACGGCTATGCCGACTATGTCGGCGCGGCGGCGTAACGGGTACGAGGGCAAGCGATATGACAGCGGACAAGGATGCGCTGCGCACGGCTGCCGAGCGTGCGCTGATCGAACAGTATGAAACGGCCAAGCCGGGCGATGCCGTGGCTGCCTTGCGCGAGAAGGCTTTCGCGGGCTTCCGCGAGCGGGGCCTGCCGCATCGCCGGGTGGAGGAATGGAAGTACACCGACCTTCGCCGCGGCATGAGCGACGCGCTGCCGATTGCCGAGATGCCGGCGGCGGCCGACGCCAAGGCTGCGGTCGATGCGGTTGCGGGTTTCGGCGACATGGCCGGGACGCGGATCGTCTTCGTCAACGGCCTCTTCGCGCCGGAGCTTTCAAAGCTCCAAGCGGTCGAGGGCCTGACGATCACTTCGCTCGCGGCGGCGCTCAGTGAGGGCGCGCCGGAAGGTCTGGGAGACCTGGCGGCTTCCGTCACCGACACCGCGCTCGATCTCAACACCGCCTTCATGCGCGACGGCGCGCTGATCACGGTTGCCGATGGCGCGAAGATCGCAAAGCCGGTGGAGATCCTGCATGTGGCGGCGGGCGAGCCTGCCGCGACCTACACCCGCCACGTGGTGCGTGTGGGCAAGGGCGCGTCGGTGCGCTTCAACGAGGTCTATTCCGGCAAGGGCGCCTATCAGACCAACACGGCCATCGAGTTTTCGGCGGCCGACGGCGCTGAGGTCATGTGGACCAAGCTTCAGAACGAAGGGCATCAGGCGCAGCATCTCTCCACCTTCGTCTCGCAGCTTGAGGCGGAAGTAAATTTCGACCACTTCGTTTTCAATGCGGGCGGCCATCTTGCGCGTACGCAGGCCTTCCTGCGCTTCAACGGCGAGTACTCGAAGGCCGGTCTTCGTGGCGCGATGCTGATCGGCGAGGACCAGCATTCCGACGTGACGCTCGTGGTCGATCACGCGGTGCCCAATTGCGAGAGCCGCGAATATTTCAAGTCTGCCATTGACGGAAACGCCTCGGGTGTTTTCCAGGGCCGGATCAATGTCTTCCAGCATGCGCAGAAGACCGACGGCCAGATGATGTGTCAGGCGCTTTTGTTGTCGGACGGGGCCGAAATGGCCTACAAGCCGGAACTGGAGATTTTCGCCGACGACGTCCAGTGCGCCCACGGTGCGACCTCCGGCCAGATCGACGAGGACCTGCTGTTCTACCTGCGCGCCCGCGGCATTCCGGAAGCGGAAGCCCGCACGCTGCTCATTCTCGCCTTCCTGTCGGAAGTGATCGAGGAGATCGGCGACGAAGCGGTCGTGGAGGCGCTCGAAGAACGCACCCGCACCTGGTTGGGCTATTGAGAACCGGGCCTTCGGGTTCGGGTTTTAAAGGATTGTTGCGATGAGTGAGGCAGCCACGGTTGCGGGCACGCCCGGTTATGACGTGGAGAAGGTGAGGGCGGATTTCCCGATCCTCTCCAAGGAGATCTACGGCAAGCCGCTGGTCTATCTCGACAACGGCGCGTCCGCGCAAAAACCGCAGGTCGTGCTCGACCGGATCATGAAGGCCTATTCGGAAGAATACGCCAATGTTCACCGGGGCTTGCACTATCTTTCGAACACGGCGACCGAAGCCTATGAAGCGTCGCGCGAAAGCGTGCGGCGTTTCCTGAACGCGCCGTCCACGGACCAGATCGTCTTCACCCGCAACACGACCGAGGCGATCAATCTGGTCGCCTATTCGCATGCGATGCCGACGATCGGAGAGGGGGACGAGATCATCGTCTCCATCCTCGAGCACCACTCCAATATCGTGCCCTGGCACTTCCTGCGTGAACGGCAGGGCGCGGTTTTGAAATGGGCGCCGGTGGATGATGACGGGGCTTTCCTGCTGGACGAGTTTGTCAAGCTGATCACCCCGCGCACCAAGCTCGTGGCGATCACGCAGATGTCCAACGTCACGGGTACGGTGGTGCCGGTGAAAGAGATCTGCCGCATCGCCCATGAGCATGGCGTGCCCGTGCTGGTGGACGGCAGTCAGGCGGCGGTTCACATGCCGGTGGACGTGCAGGATCTCGACTGCGATTTCTATGTGCTGACCGGCCACAAGGTTTACGGTCCGACGGGCATTGGCGTGCTCTACGCCAAGAAGGAGCGGCTGGAGGCCATGCGGCCCTTCAACGGCGGCGGCGAGATGATTCTCGACGTCACCGAGGACATGGTCACCTACAACGATCCGCCGCATCGTTTCGAGGCGGGCACGCCGCCCATCGTGCAGGCGATTGGACTTGGCGCGGCGCTCGACTATATGGAAGGTCTTGGGCGTGAAAACATCGCAGCGCATGAAGCTGCCTTGAACGTTTATGCTCATGAGGAACTTTCGAAGATCAACTCGCTGAGGATCTTCGGGCGCGCGCCGGGGAAGGGCGCGATTGTCTCGTTCGAGATGGAGGGCGTGCATGCGCACGATATTTCCACCATTATCGACCGGGAGGGCGTGGCGGTGCGAGCCGGTACGCATTGCGCCCAGCCGTTGCTGGCGCGGTTCGGCGTAACGTCGACGTGCCGCGCATCGTTCGGGCTCTACAATACGCTGGAAGAGGTTGATCGCCTCGCCGAGGCGCTGAAAAAGGCGCAGAGATTCTTCGCTTGAGGACGGATGCGATGACCGAAGAAACCACGATGGCCGAAGACACGCAGGAGGCGGACGCCACCTCCGCATCCGGGCTGCCTGCCGAGGAGATCGCACGGCTCACCGACGACATCGTCGCCGCGCTGAAAACCGTCTACGACCCGGAAATCCCGGTCGATATCTTCGAGCTTGGTCTGATTTACAAGGTCGATATCGAGGATGACCGCTCGGTCGCCATCGACATGACGCTGACCGCGCCGGGTTGCCCGGTGGCGGGTGAAATGCCGATCTGGGTGCAGAACGCGGTTGCAGCGGTGCCGGGCATTTCCCATGTGGATGTGAGCATGGTGTTCGATCCGCCGTGGGATCCGAGCCGCATGTCGGACGAGGCCCGCGTCGCGCTGGACTTCTTCTGAGGCCGACGGCTTTTACGCGCTCCGTCGGGGAGGGGCGAGCGCCGGTCCTGCCGCGCAGGCGGCGTGCAGATGCAAAGACGAAAGGACTTGGACGAAATGGCTAAGTTTCAGGTCATCACGCTGACGGACCCCGCCGCAGAACGCGTACGCGAGATCATGGAGAACTCCGACAAGGACGTCGTGGGTCTCAAGATCGGCGTGAAGCAGGGTGGCTGCGCAGGGATGGAATACACGCTCGACTACGTGAGCGAGCCGGACCCGGCCGACGACGTGGTGGAGACCAAGGGCGTGAAGGTCTTCGTGGATCCTTCCGCCGTGCTCTTCCTGCTCGGCACGGAGATGGACTACGAGGAGACCAAGCTGCGCTCCGGTTTCGTCTTCAACAATCCGAACCAGACATCGGCCTGCGGATGCGGGGAGTCGGTGGAAATCGTTCCGGCAAGCCCGGACGCCCTCCTGAACGGCTGAGAATGAACTGCGAGTGAGCGATGGGATCTGACGGGGGGCTGTTTTCGCGGCTGAAGCGTGCAGCCGCGAAGGAATGGGACGCCTATATCGACCACGAATTCGTGCGCGGGCTGGGAGACGGCTCCCTGCCGGAAGCCTGTTTCCGGCACTATCTGGCGCAGGATTACCTCTTCCTCATCCATTTCGCGCGCGCCTACGCGCTGGCGGTCTACAAGTCGCGCACGCTGGCGGACATGCGCTCCGCCGGGCGCACCATGGCCGCCCTTCTCGATCAGGAAATGGATCTCCACGTCCGGCTGTGTGCCCGTTGGGGCCTGACGCCGGAAGACCTTGAGGCGACGCCCGAGGCGTCCGCCACCATGGCCTATACCCGCTATGTGCTCGCAGAGGGCATGCGCGGCGATCTTCTGGACCTGCACGTTGCGCTGGTGCCCTGCATAATCGGTTACTGGGAAATCGGCGCGGCCCTTGCCGCCCGGCCCGGCGCGCTCGATGCGTCGAACCCCTATCGGGAATGGATTGCGGAATATTCCGGCGAGGCCTATCGCGAGGTGGCCGAAGAGACCGAGGCACGGCTCGACAGGCTGGCGGGTGCTACGCTCAGCGAAGAACGGTTTGCCGATCTTGTGCGGATCTTCCGTCAGGCCACGAAGCTGGAGGCGGATTTCTGGCAGATGGGGATCGATCTGGCGGATTGAGCGCCGGTTGCGCGTCGCTCAGGCGACGGCGGTGTCGCTGTCATCGTCCATTTCGCAACGAACCATGTTGCGTCCGCCGCGCTTGGCGGCGTAAAGCGCGGCGTCGGCGCGGCCGATGAGCATGGAATCGTTGTCGCCCGGCTGGAAAGCCGAAACCCCGATGGAAATGGTGATCCGGCCGAGATTTTCCCCGGTGGAGCGCTTGACCAGTTCCTTGCACATGACCGACTTGCGGATGTGTTCGGCGACGGAGAACGCCTGCTGAAGCGAGGTGCGCGGCAGGATCACGGCGAACTCCTCGCCGCCATAGCGGCAGGCGACGTCCTGGCCCTTGATGTTCTGCTTTACCGACAGTCCTACCAGCCGCAATACCTGATCGCCGGTCTGGTGGCCGTAGGTGTCGTTGAACTTCTTGAAATGATCGATATCGGTCAGCAGCAGCGCCAGCGGCTCGTTGGTCTCGCTGGCGTTTACGATTGCGCGCCCGATGGACTCGTCGAAATGGCGGCGATTGGCGAGGGTGGTCAGTTCGTCGGTCAGCGATTCAAAGCGGATCGCATCGAGACTTTCCTGCAGCGAGGAGATCTGCTCGCGCGACTTCTTGAGCTGCCCTTCCAGCTCCCGGTTGACGGCAGCTGCCCTGCGGGTTTCATTGACGATACCGGCGATGACATGCGCGAATTCCTCGCGCGTATGGGCTTCGGTCAACTCTTCGGCGACGCCGTCGAGGGAGTCCGCGTAGTTGTTTGCTGTCTTGAGGCTTTCGGCCACGATTTCAATGACATCGCCGATCTCTCCCGACAGCTTAGAGCCGACGGAATCGATCCGGTCGCCCAAGCGGTTGGGACAAAGAAAGCGGGTATAGACGCTTTGCGCCTCGTCGGGGCTGATAGTGCCCTTCTTGCTCAGAATGTCGTTGAGCGCCTTGTTGAGCGCGTGATTGAAACCCGCCGAATAGGCGTACCACAGCTCATAATTACGCGGGTAGGCAGCCAGCTCGTTCTTTTTCAGATATGCCAAGGCCGTGTCGCCATAGACGATCGTGCGTTTATATTCGTCACGCTGGCTCATTGCGGTGTCCAAGTGGCATCTGTTGGCTTGCTGGCGAAGGTGTTTTTATTATTTCCTTAGATTGACATGGAATGATTTAACCATGGGTTAAGTCCTGATGGGCAACGCCATGGCCAGCGGCGGAGAGGCCCCGCCGCTTATCATATTTGTCTAGTTGGCAGTTTTCTTGGGGCGAATCTCGCGCAGCAGGAATGCCGGGACATGATCGGCAAAGCCGATGACGGGCTTGTCCTTGCCACCGCGATCCTTGTTGCGATCCTTGCCGCCGCGCTCGCGGCCGCCGCCATTCCCGTTGCCATTGTCCGGCGAAGCGGAAGCGGACTTGCCGCCACGTTTGCCGCGGCGGGGCTGTTCGCCTGCCTTGACGTCCGTGCGGGTGTCGTCGTCGGGCCTGACAGGCGCCGGGGCGGCCTCTGCGGCTGCAACCTCGGCTTCCGGCTTTTCCTTGCGCGAGCGACGCTTGCGCGGGGCCGGGGCCTCGGCGGTCTCTTCGGCCTTTTCAGGAGCTGCGGTCTTTTCCGCGGCCGGCTTGCCCTCGGCGCTCTTGTCGGAACCGCGCTTGCGGCTGCCGCGACGGCGGGACTTGCGGTCGGCCTCGGCGGCTTCGAAATCGATCGGCTCGTTGTGCCATTCGATTTCCTTGCCGATGAGCGTCTGGATCGCCTCGACGTGCTTGCCGCACTCGTCGGTGACGATGGTCATCGCCGTGCCCTTGCGGCCCGCGCGGCCGGTCCGTCCGATGCGGTGGACATAGTCCTCGGAATGAACGGGAACGTCGAAGTTGAAGACGTGGCTGACATCGGGAATGTCGAGGCCGCGGGCGGCGACGTCGGAGGCCACGAGCAGCTTGATCGCACCGTTGCGGAAGCCGTCCAGCGTCTGCATGCGCGAGCGCTGGTCCATGTCGCCATGCAGCGCGCCGACGTCGAAGCCGTGCTTCATCAGCGAGCGGAAGAGGGTGGCCACGTCGCGCTTGCGGTTACAGAAGATGATCGCGTTCTTCAGCTCTTCCGCGTTCTGGATCAGACCGCGCAAGGTGGCGCGCTTTTCGAAAGGCGCGGAGCCGGAAGAAACGAGCGACTGGGCGACCGTGTCGGTCGTGGAGGAGGCGCGTGCCACCTCGATGCGCTCCGGATTGTGCAGGAACGTCTCCGTCAGGCGCTGGATTTCCGGCGGCATGGTGGCGGAAAAGAACAGCGTCTGGCGCGTGAAGGGGATCAGCTTGCAGATGCGCTCGATGTCGGGGATGAAGCCCATGTCGAGCATGCGGTCCGCCTCGTCGATGACGAGGATTTCCACGCCCTGCAGCATCAGCTTGCCGCGTTCCACGTGATCGAGCAGACGGCCCGGCGTCGCGATGAGCACATCGGCGCCACGGTCGATCTTTCGATCCTGATCTGCGAAGGAGACACCGCCGATGAGAAGCGCGACGGTCAGCTTGTGATTGACGCCGAGGCGGTTGAATTCGTCTTCAACCTGCGCGGCCAGTTCGCGCGTCGGCTCAAGAATGAGCGTGCGCGGCATGCGTGCGCGGGCGCGGCCCTTTTCCAGAAGCGTCAGCATCGGCAGGGTGAAAGAGGCTGTCTTTCCCGTGCCGGTCTGGGCGATGCCAAGTACGTCACGTCGCTGGAGCGCGTGCGGGATCGCCTGTTCCTGAATGGCCGTGGGCTGGGTGTAACCGGCTGCTGCAACGGCTTCCAGAACCTTTGGGCTCAGTCCGAGATTGGAAAAGCTCATGCCTTTTGTATTCACCAGAATATCTTGCGGATCGCCATCGCCACCATGGGATGGTTAAGCCCGCTCATGATCGGAAGGATACTGCGCGCACAATAAGGCTGAGGCGGTGCATGTCAATCGCCGCATGTCAAATTCGGGCTTAATACTTTTCCGATCGTTATCAAAATCGGCGTTTTGGAAGTGAAAATGCCTGGCGGCGACACTCTGGGGCAATTCTAACCCGCTGTTATACGCGCGCCTTTGTGTCGCCGGGCCACCTGAAAACCCGCCACTGCAAGAATTAACCCTGCCGTTCTCAAGATGCGATGGCATCGAAGGCTTTGAGGTTGGGGAAGGCGGGCGCAGTGCGTGGGAGACATAAAACGAAGGCGCACCGCCGGTGGGCGAGGGCTCTGCGGCGGGAAGAAGACTGAATCGCCTCAGATGTCGAGATCGGTGGCGAATTCGGCGTTTTCCTTGATGAAGATGAAACGCGCTTCCGGCTTCGTCCCCATCAGGCGGTCGACGGCCTTTTCCGTCTCATCGCCTTCGCCCTCGGCCACACGAACCTGCAGAAGCATGCGCTTCTTGGGGTCCATGGTGGTTTCCTTGAGCTGCGCGGGCAGCATTTCGCCAAGGCCCTTGAAGCGGCCGATTTCCACCTTGCCCTTGCCGGTGAACACGCTCTTGAGCAGCTCGTCCTTGTGTGTGTCGTCGCGCGCGTAGCGGACCTTGTCGCCTTGCGCGATGCGGTAGAGCGGCGGCACGGCGAGATAGAGATGGCCGTTCTCGATGAGCTGCGGCATCTCGCGGTAGAAGAAGGTGATCAGCAGCGAGGCGATATGCGCGCCGTCCACGTCGGCATCGGTCATCACGATGATGCGCTCGTAGCGCAGGTCGGCCTCGCGGAAATTGGCGCGCGTGCCGACGCCCAGCGCCTGCATCAGATCGGAAAGCTGCTGGTTGGCGGCAAGCTTCTCACGGCCCGCATTGGCGACGTTCAGGATCTTGCCGCGCAGGGGCAGGATCGCCTGATTGGAGCGGTTGCGGGCCTGTTTGGCGGAGCCACCGGCGGAATCGCCCTCCACGATGAAGATTTCGGTGCCCGCGGCGGACGAGGTGGAGCAGTCGGCCAGCTTGCCGGGCAGGCGCAGCTTGCGCACGGCGGTCTTGCGCGCGACATCCTTTTCCTGACGGCGGCGCAGGCGCTCCTCGGCGCGGTCGATCACCCATTCTAGCAGGCGACCGGCCTGCGCGGGCGAGGCGGTCAACCAATGGTCGAAGGCGTCGCGCACCGCGTTCTCCACGATGCGGCTCGCCTCACCGGTGGCGAGCTTGTCTTTCGTCTGGCCGACGAATTCCGGCTCGCGGATGAAGACCGAGAGCATGCCGCCCGCCGAGGTCAGAACGTCGTCGCCGGTGATCTGCGCCGCGCGCTTGTTGCCGACCAGTTCGCCGTAAGCCTTGAGGCCGCGCAGCAGCGCAAGGCGCAGGCCCGCCTCATGGGTGCCGCCTTCGGGTGTGGGCACGGTGTTACAGTAGGAGTGCAGGAAGCCGTCGCCCGCAAACCACGCAACCGCCCATTCCACTGCGCCGTGGCTGCCGGTCTTGGAGGTCTTGCCGGAAAAGATCTCGTCGACGACGCGCTTTTCTCCTTCAAGCGTCTCGTCCAGGAAGTCCTTCAGGCCGCCGGGGAAATGGAAAACCGCCTCGGAGGGCGGAGCGTTCTTTTCGGTGAGCAGGCTTTCCGCGCATTTCCAGCGGATTTCGACGCCCCCGAAAAGATAGGCCTTGGACCGCGCCATCTTGAACAGGATGGAGGCCTTGAAGCGGGCCGTATTGCCGAAAATCTGCGGGTCGGGACGGAACCGCACGGTCGTGCCGCGCCGGTTGTGGACGTCGCCCAGATGCTCCAGCGGTCCTTGCGCGATGCCGCGGGCAAAAGTCTGGCGATAGAGCTTGCGCGAACGGGCGACCTCCACCACCAGCTCTTCCGACAAGGCGTTGACCACCGAGACGCCCACGCCGTGCAGGCCGCCGGAGGTCTCGTAAACCTTGCTGTCGAACTTGCCGCCTGCGTGGAGCGTCGTCATGATGACTTCCAGCGCCGACTTGTCCTTGAACTTGGGGTGCGGATCGACCGGAATGCCGCGGCCGTTGTCGGTGACGACCAGCGATCCGTCTTCCTCAAGGCGCACGTCGATCCATGTGGCGTGACCGGCCACGGCCTCGTCCATGGAGTTGTCGATCACTTCGGCGAAGAGGTGATGCAACGCGCGCTCGTCCGTGCCGCCGATATACATGCCGGGGCGACGGCGCACGGGTTCCAGACCTTCCAGAACCTCGATATCGGCGGCGGTGTAGCCGTCGTCGGCGCCGGGAGCGGGAAGGGGGGCGGAACGCGGCGCGGGAGCCTGCTTGGGGACGGCCTGCGTGGCATGCGTCTTCGCTTGCGCGGCCGATGCGGCTGCCGTTTTACGGCGCGCCTTCATGGCCGAGACCTCACCTTCAAGCTGCGCGAACAGATCGTCCTTGGCTGCCATGCGTTTTGTCGTACCCGATTTGTTTCAGCTGTGTCCGCAGTCGGTTCCCGCCGCTTCGAATCACCAGAGATTCTGGCAATTCAGCGCGCGCAGCACCAGTGCGATCACTACAAAGATCCGCGCTTTTGTGCGCGTTTTCACCTGAAGGGGCCTTGCCGCCCTTCTAACGGGCGGGCAGACTTCCCTCGTCAGTCATTTCGCGGGAGCGGGCTCAATGCGACCGAAGCCGGTCATGCGCCCAGTATTCCGCTTCGTCGCTTCAGCGTCCGGGAGGCTTCCATGGAAGGAAAATCCGCATCCACTGTCGCCGCTTCCGGCACCACTGTTCCGACGTTCAATTTTCGCCTTCCGGCCACCGACGGCAAGACCTATACGCTCGCCGAGATCGCCGGTCCACGGGGAACCGTCATCGCTTTCATCTGCAACCACTGTCCCTATGTCAAGGCGGTGGTGGCGCGCATGGTAGCCGATGCACGCGTGCTGATGGGCGAGGGCATCGGGTTCGCCGCCATCTGTTCCAACGATGCGCAGGGCTATCCGGAAGACAGTTTCTCCAATATGGCGAAATTTGCCGCGCGCCACGAATTTCCGTTTCCCTATCTGCATGACGAGGACCAGCTCGTCGCGAAGGCTTTCGGGGCCGAATGCACGCCGGAATTCTTCGGGCTGAACGCCGAGGGCGCTCAGGCCTATCGTGGACGGCTGGACGGTGCGCGCATGGGCGAGCCGGATCCGGGCGACGCGCGCGAGCTTGTCGAGGCCATGCGACTGGTCGCGGAGACGGGCAAGGGGCCGGAGACGCAGCTCGCCTCCATCGGCTGTTCGATCAAGTGGCGGGCGTGAACTCTCAGGCGTCTTCGTCGTCGTCACCGCCGACGCGGTTGGAGAGCAGGATCGCGATAAAGCGGGTTTCATCGAAGCTTGCCAGCACGATGGCGATGACCGAGGTCATCGGTACGGCCAGAATGGCGCCCGGGATTCCCCACAATGCGCTCCAGATGGACAGGGCGACGACGATCACGAAGGGGCTCAGATTGAGTTGTCGTCCGACGAGCCTCGGTTCGAGAAAGTTTCCCACATAGACCTGCGCCCCTACGAGCAGCGCCGCCAGCAGGGCCGTGTGCAGGAGCGAGCCTGTCTGCGCGACGGAGAGGATGACGGGAAACAGCACGGCCAGCAGCGAGCCGAAATAGGGGATGTAGTTCAGGAGCGCGATCATGATCGCCCAGAAGAGCGCGAAGTCGACCTGGAGAAAGATCAGGATGACGTAGGAGACCCCGCCGAGGATGATGTTGATCAGCGTCTTGATCGTCAGGTAGGTGCCGATCTGCTGGTTGATGTCGCGGATGATGTCCTCGACCTTGTCGGCCTGCCCCCTGTTGCCGAGCGCTGCCGCGATGCGGTGGCTGAAGCGGCTGCGTTCCGCCATCAGGAAGGTCGCATAGAGCACGATCAGGAAGGCGCTTGCGCCGATGCTGGTGAAGCCACCCAGCACGGTCAGGATGACGGAGCGCACACTCCAGTTGCCGAACGTCGAGGCGATGAAATTGTCTTTGAAGCCGCTGGTGTCGATATGGAACTGTTCCTCGATGGTGGCCAGAAAGTGCGCGATGTTCTCCTGATAGGCGGGCGCGGCATTGACCATGTCGGTCACGGTGGAGGCGACGACGGCGGCAAAGGCGTAGAGGGCGAGCACGAAAACGACCAGCGCGCAGGCTCTGAGCAGGGTCGGCGGCAGGAGTTTGAGCAGCGGCAGCTTCTGCAGGGCGTCGGCCATCGTCATCATGACGTAGATCGCGATCACGGCGGTGACGACGGGCACCAGGATGGGTTGTCCGATTTCCAGCAGATAGCCGACGATGAGCACCAGCACGAGGGCGAGCGTGAGATTGAGGAGCGGTGAGTTCTTCATCGTGCTGTCGCCTTGTCGGGTCGCAGGCCCGCGCCTGCGCTGGGGCGAGTTGCCCTGGTTTCGCTCCGGCCCGCCTTCTCGATTGCGGCGTATGTGCAATCTCCCGAATTCAACGACGAGTGCGGCTGCAAGGTCAACGGGCAATGCCGAGGCGAAAGGTATCATTGCGGGAAGTGGCACGAGAACGGGCGCAGATCAAAACGGTCGTTTCGAATGATATTCGCACGTCTTTGAACGTTCGAAAAAATATCCAATAAATTCAATGCGGGATTGAAGGCGTTCGAAAGTCGTTTCGAATGCGTTGGAATGGTGGTTGCGCCGACGCGTTATCCCCGTCGGCGCCTGCCTTGCGAGAAGGGCCTATTTGACCCTTTTGACGTAGGCCGACGGCCAATAGGTCACGCGCTCGCGCACCACGCCCTCGTTGAAGGGCCATTCCGGCTCCTCGATCACGAAGTTTTCGTTTTCCTTGACGAAATCCAGTGCAGCCTGCTGGGGGTTGTTTGTTGCCCAGTCTTCGGCGGAGCGCGGGGCGCCAACGACCTGCTCCATGATACCGTCGGTTGCCACGATATATGAGCCCGGTGTCACGACGTCGGCATAGGCGCGCAATTCGTTCAGGACATGCTCGCGGGTGTGGTTTGAATCGAGAATGACCAGCACAGTATCTTCGGGCGAGATCATCGAACGGACCTGATCGACGCTTTCGGGCGCGGTGGAGCTACCATCTACGATGCTGATCCATTCGCTCAGGTCGTGTTCCGCGATGGCAGCCCGGTTGTGATCGCGCAGCGCAAGCTCGACGCCGATCACCTTGCCCCGTTCCATGGCCTTGAACAGGGTCGCGTAGAAGATCAGAGATCCGCCATGCGCGACGCCGGTCTCCACGATCACCGTCGGCTGAATCTGCCAGATGACTTCCTGAATGCGGATCATGTCTTCGGGAAGCTGGATCACCGGCCGCCCGAACCATGCGAAGGAATAGACGTATTTCGTATCCCAACCGGCGCGCAGCCACGCATGCGACATGGCTTCGAAGGCTTCGGGCGTATCCAGCGCAAACGTCTGGGTTTCCCCTTCCTTTGTGACAGAGACGCAGTTCTTCTCTTCGTCGTAGACAAGCTTCATGAGACTTCTCCTCGCTGCAGCTCGTGGAAGACAGCGGGAAGCGTTGTCTCCAGATTGCGCGGCTTGAATTGAAATTCGTTGCGGATGCGATCGATGTCGATTGGCGGAAAGGATGCCTCGGGGGCGTCAGGCTGGAAAGAAACCGTGACGCCGAGTTCGCGAAGCGTCCGCGCGATGGTTTCGTTGGACACGTTGATACCGGAGGCGACGTTGTAGATCCGCTCCTTGCCCGTGAGCGCGATGTGGGCCAGCAGGGATACGGCGTCGTCTAGATGAATGTAGTCCTTGCTGGACGACGGCGCCGTGCGCAGGGTGACCGCGCCATCGGCCACCGCGTCGCGCAAGACGGAAGCCAGGAAAACCTCCGACCGGTCGCGGGCGCTGTAGACATTGGACAGCCGCGCCACGCGAATGGTCGGGGCGGGCAGGGCGAGACACAGGCTTTCGCCCGTCATCTTGGTGAGATTGTAGATGTCGTCGTTCACGGTCGGGCGCGCCACGAGATCGGCCTCTTCGCCTGTGCCCGCTGCGCCGCGATAGACCCGCGTCGTAGAGAGATAGAGCAGCGAGGCGAAGCTGTATCGGGAGAGCACATCGTGAAGCCGGTTCACATGCAGGGCCGTCGTTTCCAGCGGACGACCGCGGAAATCCGCCGTCAGGCCGATGGCGAAGATGACGTGTCCGAGGTCTCGTCCCGGTTCGGGCCAGGTGTCGCGGTGGACCGCATGGACTTCATGGCGCTCCGCCTTGAGCCGCTCCATCAGGCGTGAACCGATGAGGCCGCCGGCCCCGAAGATCGTGAACCTGGCCACTACGCACCACGCCATTTGATGAAGGTGGCCGGACTTCCGCCAAAAACGGCATATTCGGGAACCACGCCCCTGATGATCGATCCGGCGGCAATGACCGCGCCCTTGCCGATTTTTGCGCCGTCAAGCAGCACGCTATTTGCGCCGATCCAGACGTCATCGCCGATCTCGATGCCGCCCTTGCTCGCAGAAAAGCCCTGACTTGCGATGGGGATGTCGCGGTCTGCGAAAGCATGGTTGGCCGGAGCCAGCGTGCAATTGGCGGCGACCAGCACGCCATCGCCGATGGAAATCCCGTTTCCACTGTAGAGCACGCAGCCGGAATTCAGATAGCTGCCTTCGCCAATGACGATGTTGCCGGAGCCGCCTGCAAACTTGATCTTGACGAAGCTGTCCACCATGGAGCGCGCGCCGATGACAAGCCGACTGCCGCGCACGGAGGTTTCAAGGTCGGCCTGCGGCGAGATCCTTGCGGTGGGATGAAGCTCGTTCATGGCCTCAGGTGCTCCCTGACGAATAAGGGGGCCACTGGCGATCCTGTTCGCTGATCACGGTCGGGACGGCCGGCCACTCGATGCCGAAGGCGGGATCGTCCCAGCGGTAACCGGCGGCATGTCCGGGCACGTAGATGCGGCCCATCTGATAGAGAAGCGCCGTGTCGTCCTCAAGCGTGAGGAAGCCGTGGGCGCAGCCCTCCGGCACGAAGACGGCGTTCATCGCCTGTGCCGAGAGTTCCACGCCGATCCAGCGCCCGCAGGTCGGGCTTTCGGGCCGGAGATCGACCACCACGTCGAAGGCCCGGCCCGCAACCGCGCGCACGAGCTTTGCCTCCGCATGCGGGGCGGGCTGGAAATGCATCCCGCGCAGGGTGTGCTTCGCGACATTCGTGGAGAGGTTCATCTGCTGCGGCTCGAACGCAATCCCGGCAGCTGCGAATTCGTCCGGGCAATAGAGCCGGGCGAATGCGCCTCGCGCGTCCTCATGAGGCGTCGCTTCGACCATGAAGACGTCCGGAATGTCGGTCGGGCAAAACCGCATCACAGGATCTCTGTCTCGGGAATGGCGATCACGAAGCGTCCGCCCCACTCACGCGCGAAGGCGAGGTCGGACATGATTTCCGTGCGCAGGTTCCACGGCAGGATGACGATGTAGTCCGGGCGCAGGGGCTTCAACTCTTCCGGAGCGACGACCGGGATATGAGAGCCGGGCAGGAGCTTGCCCTGCTTTGCGGCGCTTCTGTCGGCCACACATGCGATGTCGGCTGCGTTTGTGCCGCAATAGTTGAGGAACGTGTTGCCCTTTGCCGCCGCGCCATAGGCGGCGACGGTGGCGCCCTCGGACTTCGCGCGCTTCAGGAATTCCAGAAACGTGCTGCGGCAGTGTTCGGCTGCGGGCGCAAGGCCCTGATAGCCGCTCAGGTCGTGCATGCCCGCATCGCGTTCGATGTTGCGGATGACCTCCACGCCCTCGCATTCGGCATGAGCTGCGTCAGCGCGGCAGGCAAAGACCCGCAGCGATCCACCATGCGTCGGCAGTTGCTCCACATCGAAGACACGCAGTCCCGCGCGCTCCATTGCCTTCTCCACGGCCACCAGCGACAGATACGAGAAGTGCTCGTGATAGATCGTGTCGAACTGGCATAACCGGATCAGGTTGTAGAGGTGCGGAAACTCGAAGGTGACGACGCCTTCGGGTTTCAGGAGGAGTGCGAATCCGGTCAGGAAGTCGATGATGTCGGGGACATGGGCCAGCACGTTGTTGGCGGCCATCAGGTCCGCCGAATGGCCTTGCGAGGCCAGAAGGCGTGCGGTTTCGCTGCCGAAGAAGTCGATATGGGTGGGGATCCCGCGCTCGATGGCGGCTTGGGCCGTGTTGGCGGTCGGTTCGACGCCCAGCGCGGGAATGCCCGCGGCAACGAAGTTTCTCAGGAGGTAGCCGTCGTTGCTGGCAACCTCCACCACCTTGCTGGAGGCATCGAGACCGAAGCGCCCGATCATGGCCTCGCTGTAGCACCGCGCATGTTCCAGCCAGGAATTCGAGTAACTGGAAAAATAGGCGTAGTCGGCATCGAAAATCGCGTCGGCGGGAATGGAATGGGCCGCCTGAACGAGCAGGCATTTCTCACAGACCATGACGGCAAGCGGAAAGCGACGTTCCTCACCGGCAAAGTCGGCCGGAAGGAAGGCGTTCGCAATCGGCTGCTCGCCGAGGTCTATCAGCGTATGCTCGAGGGCTGCCCCGCAAGCCCGGCAGCTATGGGGTGCGGGCTGTTTTGCGAAGGCGGGCGATGTCGTGGTCATCCCAGGTCTCCCATCGCGTAGCTTTCGATCTGGCCGAGGCAAAGGCTGCGGGCATCTTTGCCCGCATCGTATCCGGCATACCATTCCGCAGCGAGCCGGGTCGCGTTGCGAGCGTCAATCCGGCCGCGCCATCCAAGGCGCTCTGCGGCGAGACGGGGATCAATTCTGAGCATCGGAGCTTCCGGCGGTTGCGGTGATGTATCGATTTCGATCGGGATGGACCTGCCATAGGCCGCGATGAAGGCCTCCGCGAGCGGCAACACTTCCAGCGTGTCGTCCATGTCGGGGCCGATATTGATGTGGCGCGGCGTCTCGGCATCCGAAAGGAGATGTTCGGTGAAGACGAAATAGCCCGCCAGACAGTCGAGCACATGTTGCCAGGGACGCACGGACTTCGGCGAACGCATCATGAGCGGGGCGCCGGCGGCTGTCGCGCGCCAGATATCCGGCAGGATCCGGTCGACGGTGAAATCTCCGCCGCCAATGACATTGCCGCCGCGCGCGCTGGCAACCCGCACGCCCTTCGGCTCCAGAAAACTGGCGGCATAGGCGGCGGTCACGTGTTCCGCACAGGCCTTGGACGCGGAATAGGGGTCTTTCCCGCCGAGGGCATCGTCCTCGCGAAAGGCGCGGCCCTTTCCATCGTTGCGGTAAACCTTGTCGGAGGTGATGACCACGATGGCCTTCACACTCTCGGTCGCGCGCAGGGCTTCCAGCAGGTTGACCGTGCCCTGGACATTGGTCGCGAAGGTTTCGACGGGCTCTGCATAGCCGCGCCGTACGACGGACTGGGCGGCCATGTGAAGGACGATTTCGGGCATCGCGCTTTGCACGCTGGTCGTTACGGCCTGCGGATCGCGCAGGTCACACCAGCCGGAGGAGGAGTCCTCTTCGGCATGGAGAAGGGCATGCAGGTTCGGTGCTGCCTCCGGTGCGAGCGCAAGGCCATGTACCTCGGCACCCATCTCCCGCAACCAAAGCGCTGCCCATGCGCCCTTGAAGCCGGTGTGGCCCGTCAGCAGGACGCGGCGTCCTCGCCAGAATGAGGGATCAGGCATCATTCCCAGATCTTCCACGGAGCGCCACGTTCCCACAGAGCTTCCAGTTGGCGCTTGTCGCGCAACGTGTCCATCGGTTGCCAGAAACCGTCATGCCGATAGGCGCTGAGTTCTCCGTCGCGGGCCAGGCTTTCCAGCGGTTCACGTTCCCAGTGGACTTCGTCACCGGCTATCCGGTCGAGGGCTTCTGGCTCGATGATGAAAAAACCGCCGTTGATCACCATTTCTCCGCCATCCGGTTTCTCCTGAAAGCTGGAGACCGCATGTCCGTCAAGCTTGAGCGCTCCGAAGCGGGCGGGAGGTTTCACGGCGGCCAGGGTGACCAGTCGTCCCTGTTCGCGGTGGAAGGCCAGCTCCTGCGTGATGTCGATGTCGGCCACACCGTCACCATAGGTCACACAGACGGGCTCGTTTTCGTTGAGGTAGGGGCGAATACGACGAAGCCGCCCGCCGGTCATTGTTGCTTCGCCGGTATCGACAATCGTCACTTTCCAGTCTTCTGCGCGGCACGAATGAAACTCGACTCGGTTGGCTCCCAGTTCGAAGCTCACATCCGACTGGTGAAGGTGATAGTTCTGGAAGTATTCCTTGATCATGTAGCTCTTGTAGCCGCCGCAGATCAGGAAGTCGGAGAAACCGTGGGCGGCATAGATCTTCATGATGTGCCAGAGAATGGGCCTGCCGCCGATCCCGATCATCGGTTTGGGGCGCAATTCGCTCTCTTCGGAAATGCGCGTGCCGAGGCCGCCTGCAAGGATTACCACTTTCACCGCTTTTCCTCGTGCCTCCAAGTCAGATACATAGAATTACAGTTGAGAACCAAGCCGCTTATGTCGCAACGATATCGAGAATTCAAGTCGCCGGTTGCCGTGAGTCTTGAGAGGCTGGATGTCGTATGGGAGAGTCTCATGAGAAAGCCGATAACAGGCGTGCCTTCAAGTGTCGGCGGATGCGGTAATTCGTCTTGGTTCGTGCATCCCGCCAGAAGGTTTTGAACAGGCGGCGGCGTGTCCTTCTGGGCAGCGGTGGAAGCTTGTCCAGAACGCGATAGCATCCGCGTGCGTATCGCAGTCTTTGCCGGAACATCGTGAATATGGACTTGGCAGCGTAGAGGCTTCTGGAATTCGATCCTCGATAGAAGATGTACTGGGGACCGTCGACCCAAGTTGCGAGATCCCGAATTACGAATTCGGCCACCGTGTAGGACGCTGCACACCACGCGCTGCCCAGTTCTGGAAGCCTGCGGCAGAGTATGTCCGCAGCTTCGCCCTCTGAGCGATAGACGCCGTAAAACCATTCGGACGGAAAGGCCAACCCCTTAGGGATGTTGCCGGTCGAAATGTTCTTGCCGAACGTCAATATGTTCGGGTCGGGGACCTTGAAGAACTCGCTTCCGTCCGGATCCATGCCATGCGTGGACCCTGCTGCCAGAAGTTTGCGCGGATCGGCTTCCAGTGCCGCAACGAGTTTGGAAAAATAGTCCGGTGTCGACATGTCATCGCAGGCGCGAAGGCAAAAGTACTCTCCACGTTCGCGGCCGATCTCGATAGCTTTGATGAAGTTATCTATGGCGCTGAGGTGAGTCTCGTTCTGAATAATCTCGAATCTTTCGTCAGTATCACAAAATTGTTTTGCAATATTTATAGTTTCATCCGTCGATTTGTTTTCGAGAATGATTCCTCTAAATTCTTTGAATTCTTGCTCTGCCACGCACTTAAGGCTCTTTAGCATCGTTTTCTCCCCGTTAAATATCGGGAATACGATGGCTAATTTCTTCCGTTCCATGTTGCCTCCAGACGGTGTCAAGCAAGTTGAAAAGGCATACACGAAGAACCGGCCCAGTACCAATTGGTGAAACCGGGGCACAGAGATTGAGGGAGTTTTCATATTGTAGGGTCTTTCTGAAAAAAAATCTTAACTGTTAGCTTTTGGGGGGGCACTTCGTTGTGATCGGCAAGAAGTACTTTGGAAGAAAATAATTGTAATTAATATTACCTACTATAGTAATAATGCGGAATAATTATATGTGAAATATATATAAATGAGAAAACGTATTGTTGTTTGTGTTTGCTCCTTTCGTTTGGAGGTGAAGGAGCGGATAAAACACTGAAATTTTTGTGTGTGTAAAAATTATCTGTCAGGCGCGACGCCAAAACCGTGCCGTAGGTCGAGGTTGTCAACCATTAGCTTCTGGGAGAGAGCTATGGCGGAGGAGAGATTGCAGAGCCGACGGGATGAGCGCACGGCGTTCTTCCTTCTGGCGGTCGTGCTGGCCCCGGCGCTTTCCGTCGCGCTGGTCGGCGCTTACGGGTTCATCATCTGGATGAGCCAGGTCCTTACGGGCCCGCCGGCGGGATAAGCCCATGTCTTCTTCCGCAAAAGACAGGCGGGATAGGGAATTCTCTCCAGGTCGCCGCGCTTTCCTGAGGCTCCGCAAGGACCCGGAGGCGGAGCTGTTGCGCCCGCCGTGGACCGATGCGGAACAGGTCGCCGCGCGTTGCACCGCCTGCAAGGCCTGCGAGGCGGCCTGCCCGGAAGGCATCATCCGCTCCGACAGCCGGGGCCATCCCTTCATTGAGTTCGGCCGGGCTGCCGACAGCGCTTCCGACGGGGCCTTTGACGGCCGCGAGTGCACCTTCTGCGGGAAATGTGCGGAATCTTGCGAGGCGGGGGTGTTCGATCTCGCACGCACCCCGCCGTGGGACCGGATCGCGCAAATCAATGAGGGCTGCCTTCAGGACAGCGGCGTCAGTTGCCATGTCTGCCGCGATTTCTGTCCCGTTTCCGCCATTCGCATCGATCTGGAAAAACGTCCCTTCGGGCGTCTGAAGATCGACGCGCAGGCCTGCACGGGATGCGGGGCCTGCCTTGGCGCGTGTCCGCAGGACGTCCTCACGCTTTCCACGAGATCCACCGAACAGGAGGTCGCATGACCGAGCCCGTCCATATCGCGAGCCTTCTTGTCCAGTCCATGCCGGACAGGTGTTCAGCGGTCGAGGAGGAAATCGCGCAGATCCCGAAGGCGGAGATCGCCCATCGCGACGGGCAGGGCCGCCTGATCGTCATTCTGGAAACCGCAAGCGAAGCCGAAATCGTCAAGGCGCTCATCGACATCCAGCTTTTCACCGGGGTGGTGAGCGCATCGCTCGTCTACCACCAGATGGATGAGGACCTGGCGTCAGAGGCTTGCTGAAACGCTGAAACATTGACCTGGACCCTGGGAGAACGGGCATGAGTGGAATTAGTCGACGCGATGTCATCAAGGCGCAGGCGCTGGCCGCGGCCGCTGCTGCGGCGGGCGTGGCGGTTCCGGCCTCCGCGCAGAACCTCGTGACGGATGCAAGCCTGACGGATCTGAAATGGTCGAAGGCGGCCTGCCGCTTCTGCGGCACGGGCTGCTCGATCATGGTCGCGACGAAGGCTGGGCGGGTGGTCGCCACGCATGGCGATGCGGAATCGGAGGTGAACCGCGGGCTGAACTGCGTGAAGGGCTATTTCCTGTCCAAGATCATGTATGGCAGCGACCGCCTGACGACGCCTCTTCTGCGCAAGAAGAACGGCAAGTTCGACAAGGACGGCGAGTTCGAGCCCGTCTCGTGGGACGAAGCCTTCGACACCATGGCGGAGAAATGGAAGGCGACGCTGAAGGCCAAGGGGCCGAAGGCCGTCGGCATGTTCGGTTCCGGCCAGTGGACCGTCTGGGAGGGCTATGCGGCCTCCAAGCTGATGAAGGCAGGCTTCCGCTCCAACAATATCGACCCGAATGCGCGTCACTGCATGGCGTCCGCCGTGGGCGGGTTCATCCGCACCTTCGGCATCGACGAGCCGATGGGCTGCTACGACGATTTCGAGCACGCCGACGCCTTCGTGGTGTGGGGTGCGAACATGGCGGAGATGCATCCGATCCTGTGGACGCGGCTTGCCGACCGGCGTCTCAGCCATCCGCATGTGAAGGTGGCGGTGCTGTCGACCTTCGAGAACCGCAGCTTCGATCTGGCGGATATCCCGGCGGTCTTCACCCCGCAGACGGACCTGATCATCGCCAACTATGTGGCCAACCACATCATTCAGTCCGGCGCGGTGAACGAGGAGTTCGTCTCTCAACATGTGAATTTCAGGAAGGGCGCGCAGGACATCGGCTACGGGTTGCGCCCGGACAATCCGCTGGAAATGGCGGCGGCCAATGCGGGCAGCGGCGCGAGCGAGCCCATGTCGATGGAGGAATTCGCGGAATTCGTGAAGCCCTACACGCTGGACCATGCGGCGGAGAAATCGGGCGTGCCGAAGGAGCGGCTGCAGGAGATCGCCGAGCTTTACGCCGATCCGGACCGGAAGGTCATGTCGCTCTGGACCATGGGGGTGAACCAGCACACCCGCGGCGTGTGGATGAACAATCTCATCTACAACATCCATCTGATGACCGGAAAGATCTCCCAGCCGGGCAACTCGCCGTTCTCGCTGACGGGGCAGCCGTCTGCCTGCGGAACGGCGCGCGAGGTGGGCACCTTCTCGCACCGCCTGCCTGCAGACCTGGTGGTGAAGAACCCCGAGCACCGGGAAATCGCGGAGACGATCTGGCAGCTGCCGACCGGCATCGTGCCGGGCTGGGTGGGGGCCCATGCGGTTCTCCAGAACCGGATGCTCAAGGACGGCGAGATCAACTGCTACTGGGTGCAGGTCAACAACAACATGCAGGCCGGTCCGAACATGATGCAGGAGGGCCTGCCGGGCTATCGCAATCCGGATAATTTCATCGTCGTCTCCGACGCCTATCCGACGGTGACGGCGGAGGCCGCAGATCTCGTTCTGCCCACCGCCATGTGGGTGGAGAAGGAAGGGGCTTACGGCAATGCCGAGCGCCGCACCCAGTTCTGGCACCAGCTCGTGCGCCCGCCGGAGGGCGCGATGTCGGACATGTGGCAGGTCGTGGAGTTCTCCAAACGCTTCAAGACCGAGGACGTGTGGCCGGAGGAAATCCTGAACGCCAGCCCGAATTACAAGGGCAAGACGCTCTACGAGGTGCTGTTCGCCAACGGCAAGGTCGATGCCTATCCGAACGATCAGTTGTCGAAGGAATACGGCAATCACGAAGCGGAGGATTTCGGCTTCTACATCCAGAAGGGCCTGTTTGAGGAATATGCCGCCTTCGGGCGGGGGCACGGGCATGATCTGGCGGATTTCGACACCTATCACAAGGTCCGGGGGCTGCGTTGGCCGGTGGTCAACGGCAAGGAGACCCGCTGGCGCTTCAACGGCAAATACGATCCCTATGTGACCGACGGAGCGGAGTTCAAATTCTACGGCAAGCCGGACGGCAGAGCGGTTGTCTTCGCGCTGCCTTATGAACCGCCTGCCGAAAGCCCGGACGAGGAATATCCCTTCTGGCTGTCGACGGGCCGGGTGCTGGAGCATTGGCATTCAGGCTCGATGACCCAGCGCGTGCCGGAGCTTTTCAAGGCGATGCCGGATGCGGTTTGCTTCATGCACCCGGATGATGCGGAGAAGCTGGGCCTGAGGCGTGGCGGCGCCGTCAGGATCGTGTCGCGGCGCGGCGAGATCATCTCGCGGGTGGAGACGCGCGGGCGCAACAAGCCGCCGCGCGGCCTCGTTTTCGTTCCGTGGTTCGATGCACGCCAGCTCATCAACAAGGTGACGCTGGATGCGACCGATCCGCTTTCCAAGCAAACCGACTTCAAGAAATGCGCGGTGCGCATTGAAGCTGCGTGAGGTGTGCCATGAAAACCCTTGCAAGGATCATGTTCGGCGTTTTCGCGCTGGTGAGTGTTGCGGCCTTCGCGCAGGACCAGTTCGCGACCATGCGTTCCAGCACGCCTCTGGCCGACAACGCCGCACCGCGTCCGATGTCCAAGCCGGAGAACACGGATCTCAGGCAGGTGCGCAACTATCCTGAACAGCCGCCCCTCATTCCGCATGCGATAGACGGCTACCAGGTGGACAAGAATTCCAACAAGTGCCTGACGTGTCATGCGCGCGCGGCTGTGGCTGACTCGCAGGCGCCGATGGTGTCGATCACCCATTTCATGAACCGGGATAACCAGTTCCTCGCTTCCGTTACGCCCCGGCGCTATTTCTGCAACCAGTGCCACGTGCCGCAGACGGACGCCCGGCCGCTGGTGGAGAACACCTTCGTCGATGTGGACAAGGTGATCGATTACGTGAAGTCGAAAGAGGGAGCCAAGTGATGCTGGCTTTTCTCAAACGGCTGTGGATCACCATCCGCCGCCCCAGTGTGCACTACAGTCTGGGGGCGCTGACGCTTGGCGGGTTCCTGATGGGGATCGTGTTCTGGGGCGGGTTCAATACCGCTCTTGAACTGAGCAACACGGAAGCGTTCTGCACCAGCTGTCACGAAATGCGGGACAACGTCTTTGCGGAGCTGAAGACGACGATCCATTACGCCAACCGTTCCGGCGTCAGGGCGAGTTGCCCGGATTGTCATGTGCCGCATAAGTGGACCAACAAGATCGCGCGTAAGATGCAGGCGACGAAGGAGGTCTGGGGCAAGATCTTCGGCACCATCAATACGCGCGACAAGTTCCTTGGAAAACGCCTGGAACTCGCCCAGCACGAATGGGCGCGGCTGAAGGCGAACGACTCGCTGGAGTGTCGGAACTGTCATTCCTCCGACAGCATGGACATCACGCGTCAGAGCGCCCGCGCGGTGGAGCAGCATGAGCGGTTCCTGTTTACGGGCGAAAAGACCTGTATCGACTGCCACAAGGGCATCGCGCATCGCCTGCCGGACATGGCGCCGACGGCGATGCTCTCAAGTGACGGCGAAGATGCGGGGACGGTGCGCGCGCAGTTGCTGTCCTTTATCGCGGGCCATGAGGGCGCGGCCGCAGGTGCGCGATCTCTGGATTGATCTGAAAACGGCATAAAAAAACGGAAGCGGGCGGGACCCGCTTCCGTTGGTCTTTTGAAGCGTTGCGCTTAGCGAACGGCGGAGACGACGATCTCGACCAGCACGTCCTTGCCCAGTTCGGCAACGCCGATGGTGGCGCGGGTCGGCAGGTGCTCGGCCGGGAGCCAGTTCAACCATGCCTCGTTCATGCCGTCCTTCTGGGAGAAGTCGGAGATGTAGATCATCGCCGTGACGAGCTTTTCCTTGGAGGAGCCGAGTTCGGCCAGGATCTTGTCGATCTTGGCGCAGATCTGCTCGGTCTGGCCCTTCATGTCGAGGGAGAAGTCATCGGCCGCAAGGCCGCCGAAATGCAGGATGCCACCGGCTTCGACGACGCGGTGGTTGATACGGGTCTGCATATAACGCTGGATCATTGGTCTTCCTTGTTACTTTCAAGATGGGAGGCGTCCGACGCCCGGTATGGTCCGGATACGGGGCCGAACCGGGATTGCCGGGTCGTCGGGGAAGGGAGCCTCGCTGCCGTCAGGCAGCGAAGCGGTTAACTGCGAAGGCATCGAGGGAATACTCGGTCTTGCCCGTGGCGATGAGTTCGGCCATGACCTCGCCGCAGCCCGGGCCCAACTGGAAGCCGTGCGTGCTGTAGCCGAAGGAATAGTAGAGACCTTCGTGCTTGGCGGAGGGGCCGATTACCGGAATGCCATCGGGCAGGATGCTTTCCACGCCTGACCATGTGCGAACGATGGATGCCTCGCGCATGATCGGGAAGATATCGGCGGCTGTCTCGGCGGTGAGATGCAGCTCGTCGAAGAGAATTTCCGACAGGTTGGTGTTGCGATCCGCCCGTCCGCGCCGTCCGCCGCCGATGACGACCGTTCCGTTCGGCATCTGCTTGAAGGACAGGGGACGTCCGAGCGCGCTCACCACGGCGTCGCAGAAATGCGGCAGTCGGGAGGTGACGATCATCATCGGAGCGCAATCTTCCAGAGGCACGGGCTCGCCTACGGAAGACGAAAGTTCGTTGCCCCATGCACCGCCGGCGACCAGCACCTTGGGTGCCTTGAAGGCTCCTTGCGAGGTCTCCACGCTCCACACGCCATCGGCTTGGCTGAGCCCGGTTGCGCGGCATTGCTCATAGATGCGCACGCCTTCGGCCTTGGCCTTCCGGGCAATGGCGAATGTCGTATGAAAGGGCTGGGCGAAGCCGTCTTCGATGCACGCCAGACCTGCAAGCACATGATCGGAGACGGCCGGAAGATACTCGCGCAACTCGTTCTGTTCGAGAATGACTTCGTGATCGAAGCCCATCTCGTTGAGATCCTTGACGCGTTGACGGGCGTTTTCCAACTCGTCTTCGGTCTCGATCACGCGGATCTGCGGAGCGATGTTGAAGCCGCAATCGGCTCCGACGAAATCCTGAAGCCCGTACCAGAGTTCCATGGCGCGCTGGGAAATCGCCACTTCTTCATAGTGGCGACCCAGACGACGCACGCCGCCCGCATTCACGCCGGAGGCGTGGCGGGCGACTGTTTCCTTTTCCAGAAGAATGACGGAGAGGCCGCGCAGGGCAGCATACATTGCTGTCGCGCAGCCGTGGATGCCACCGCCGATCACGATCAGATCGGCGGAGGGAATGTTTCCTGCCATCTGTGCGGCCCCGGTCATTCTGCCGCGATCCCGTCTTCTGCGGGCTCCTCTTCCTGCGCTGGATCGTAGGAGGCCAGTTCCTGAAGCGGGATCGGCTTCAGCGGCGGGCGGATCCGGTAGTAGCCGGTCACATCGGGGGTCTCGCCCTTGCGTGCGGCGATAATCTGGGCGACGGCCAGTCCGCAGGTGCGGCCCTGGCAGGGGCCCATGCCGGAGCGCAGCATCGACTTGACCTGATTGGGGCCAGGGGCGCCGAGATCGACCGTGGAGCGGATGGCTCCGGCGGTGACCTCCTCGCAGCGGCACACGATGGTGCCGTCGGCCGGTTCGAGGATCTCCGGCGCGGGCGCATAGAGCGTTTCGAGCATCGGGCGCACGGATGTTTCACGCGCGATCGCCGCCTTCAGGCGCTGGATGCGGCCCGTATCCACGGACTTGCCGAGGGCCGCCGCGATATGGAGGGCGACCTCGGTGCCCTGAAGGACTGCGCATTTCGCACCGTTGATCGATGCGCCGTCACCGGCGACATAGACGCCCGGCGCGGAGGTCTGGCAGGTACTGTCGAGAACCGGCAGGAAGCACTTCTGGGAGTCGTCCCAGCGGTGCTCGGCGCGAACGAGGCGCGTGATCTGCTGGTTCGGAACCACGCCCTGATGAAGGGCTACGGAGGTGCAGTCGATCTCGTAGGCCTTGCCGTAGACCTTGAAGGTAACCCCGGACACCGCACCGTCACCCTTGACGGCGAGCGATGTCGCGCTGGAATAGATCGGCACGCCGGCCTTCTTCACGCGACGGATAAGGCCCAGTCCCTTGAAGAGATATTCGCTGGCCCGCAACGCCTTCGGCAGATGGCGCAAGGACGCCAGCGTGCGGCCTTCGGGGAGATTTTCCACAATGGCCTTGGGCTTCATGCCCGCATCGATCATCTGAACGGCGACGAGCCAGATCAGCGGACCGGCGCCCATCAGGACGCAGTCTTCCTTGACGATGGAAGAGGTCTTCATGAGGATCTGCAGCGCACCGGCGGTGGTGACGCCGGGCAGCGTCCAGCCGGGGATCGGCATCGGGCGCTCCAGAGCGCCCGTGGCCGCCACGACCTTGCGCGCCTGCATGCGGTGGGCGACGCCCGCCGTGCTGTAATCGATGGTGAGATCGCTGCCGATGTTCCAGACAAGCGTCTCCGGCATGAGTTCCGCGCTGCTGGCGCGGAAGCTTTCCACCAGCGGGCGGCCTTCGAGGAAGTCCTTGCCCAGGATCTTGTCCATCTTCGCGGAAGTGGTTTCCACGGAGCGGTAGATCTGGCCGCCGGGGCGGGGCTGCTCGTCCATGACGGTGACCGAAAGGCCCGCCTTGGAGGCTTCGGTCGCGGCGGCCATGCCGGCGGGACCCGCGCCGATGACCAGAAGGTCGACGGTTTTCACGCTCATAGGTCTACCTCCCGGCTGCCCTGCTGACGAAGGACGACGAGCCCCTCGCTGACCTCGGTCATGCAAGCCTGACGGTTCGGCTGGCCGTCAATGTTCATCAGGCATTCGAAACAGGCGCCCATCATGCAGAAGATGCCGCGGGATTCGCCGGAAACGACGGATGAACGCAGATCGAGAACGCCGGCTGCGGTCAGTGCTGCGGCGACGCTGTCGCCCTTCTTTGCCTCGATGGTCTGGCCTTCGAATGTGAAAGTCACCGTCGGGGCATCTTCTTCAATGCGCCGCGATATGGACGGTGCCATTGTCAAACCTCCTTGAGGAAAATGCTTCGAATTCCGGGCCGAGCTTGCCTGCGGCAAGCTGGGGTGCGAGCGCCAGTGCGTGCGCACCGGCAAGGGTCACGCCCGAATGGCAGTTGATGGTGAAGACGCCGGGATGGCTCTCCGACTGGTCGTAGATCGGCGATCCGTCCGGCGTGAGGATGCGTACCGCGCCCCAGGTGCGCACGACGCGCAGCTTCGCGATCTTGGGCAGGCAGCGCACAGCGTAGCGGGCGATGTCGGTGAAGACGGAGGTGACGCTTTCGGTCGAAAAGCCGGTGTCTTCGTGGCTGTCGCCGATAAGCACGGTGCCTTCGTCGGTCTGCCGCAGCACGTGAAGCGGCATCGGAATAAAGGGCTTGGTGCGCTCCGTGACGAGGACCTGGCCCTTTTCCGGGATCAGGGGAAGCTCCAGCCCGACCTGCGCGCCTAGCGGCTTGTTGCCGTGACCGGCGGCGAGGACGACCTTGGCGGCGCGGAACGTGCCCTTGTCGGTCTCGACCGCGTTGCCGGAGCCGTCGCGCGTGACCTTGCGGGCCTTGGCGTCGGAGACATAGTGGGTGCCGCGGGCGGCGTTCGCCATGTGCAGGGAGCGAAGCAGGTTGAGCGGGCTCGTGTGGCCGTCATGCGGCGACCAGCTGCCGCCGACAACCTCCGGACCGATGCCGGGCAACATCTCTTCGACCTGCTTGCGGTCCAGCATGACGGTGTCCGGGCGGAGATCGCCGTAATAGTCGCTCATGCGCTCGTTCAGCGCCTTCGTCTCTTCGCGTTCTTCCTCGGAGAGCAGAAGATGCAGGCCGCCGGGCTTGTGGTAGTCGGGGGAGACGCCGGAAACTTCGATCAATTCTTCGGCGAACCCCGGCCACAGATCCGCGGATTTGCGGGTCCAGCGGGCGTATTCGGGCATGTTCCTGCCCTTGGACTGAACCCAGACGAGGCCGAAATTGCCCCGGCTGGCGCGCAGTGCAATGTCGCCTTCGTCGAGAAGAGCGACCTTTTCTCCTTCACGGGCGAGGCCCCAGGCGATCGCGGAACCGACGAGGCCCCCGCCTACGACGATCGTGTCGAAGACTTTTTCACTAGCTGTCATTTTTACCTTCTTCGAGAAGCAGGCGGTCGAGACCGTAGAGCCGATCAACCACGAGCATTACGCCGACCGTGAAGAGCACGGCGATCGCAGAGACAGAAGCAACGAGGGGATCGGTCGTCTGCGCGATATGATTGAAGAGTCTGACCGGCAGGGTCGTTGTGGATGGGTTGACGATGAAGACGGTGACGGTGACTTCATCGAAGCTGGTGATGAAGGCCAGCACCCAGCCGCCGACGATACCCGGTACGATGGAGGGGAAGACAATGCGACGAAACACCGTCCAGTTCGATGCGCCCAGTGCGATGGCGGCCTTTTCGACCGATCTGTCGAGCCCGGTGAGCGACGCCAGAACGAGACGCAATCCGTAGGGCAGGACGATGATGACATGGCACAGGACGAGGCCCATGAAGGAACCCGTCAGGCCGACCATCGTCAGGAAGCGCAGGAAGGCGATGCCGAGCACGACGGTGGGAACCATCAGCGGCGACATCAGGAAGGCCAGCATCGCCTCGCGACCGGGGAAATGGCCCCGGGTGATGGCCAGCGCCGCGGGCACGGCGAGGATCGTGGCGAGCGTGGCGGACAGGACGCCGATCTGAAGGCTGTTGACCGCTGCCTCGATGAAATCGGGATTGTCGAGGATCGCGCGGAACCAGCGCAGCGAGATGCCGCTGGGCGGGAACTCCAGGTGTCCGGTCGGGGTGAAGGCAACGCCCACCACAACGGCGATCGGCGCGATCATGAAGAGCGCGAACGCGATGATGAAGGCGTTTGCGAAGGGGCCGTTGCGTCTCATGCGTGGGCCTTTCCGAAACGGGTTTCGACCATCCGGTTCCATGAGATCATGATGACCAGAATGGATGCCATCAGCAGCATGGCGATGGCTGCGCCGAGCGGCCAGTTCAGGGTGTTCATGAACTCGTCATGGACCACGGTCGGGATTACCTTGACCCGCCGCCCGCCCAGAATGGCCGGGGTGGCGAAGGCGGAGGCCGACAGGGAGAAGACGATCAGCGATCCGGACAGGACGCCCGGCATGGCCTGCGGCACGACGATGCGGCGGAAGATGGTGAAGGGGTGCGCGCCAAGGCTCTCGGCGGCCGTCTCGGTGGCCGGATCCTGACGTTGCAGCGAGGCCCACACCGCCAGCACCATGAAGGGCACCATGACATGCACCAGCGCCAGAACGATGCCGCCGGAGGTGTACATCATCTTTATCGGCCGGGTGATCAGTCCGATGTCCATGAGCGCTGCGTTGATCACGCCGCGACGGCCCAGGAGAATGGCCCAGCCGAGCGTGCGCACCACAACGGAAATCAGCAGCGGACCCAGCACGACCAGTATCATTACCGAGCGCGGCCCGGGGCGCATGCGGGAGAGAAAGTAGGACAGCGGCACCCCGATCACCACGCAGATCGCCGTGGTGACCAGCGCGATGGCGAAGGTGCGTCCGAAAATCTCGTAATAGTAGCTGTCGCTGAGGACCAGCATGTAGTTGGTCAGGCTGTAGGTATCGTCGATGCCCTTGTAGAAGTCGAACTGGTGGAAAGACAGCACGAAGGTCATGATGAGGGGCGTCAGGAGAAAGGCCGCGTAGAGCGCCAGCGCGGGGGCTGAGAGCAGCCAGTTCTTCGCGGGCGAGGGAGCGCTCATTCTGTTGCCCCCTGAACCGGAAGCACCCGCACGTCCTGCTGCTTGAATGTCAGACCGACGGTGGTGCCGAGTTCCAGCGTCGTGTGGCCGATATTGCGGCGCAGGACGATGATGTCGCCGATCTGGGTCTCAAGGCGCAGGAGCCACTGGTTGCCGAGGAACGTCCGCTCCATGATCTTGCCGGGCAGGATGGCGTCCTGGGCAACGATTTCGATGCGCTCGGGACGCAGCGACATGCGCGCCGGGCCGGGCAACAGGTTGGCGGGGGCGGCGTCGAGCTTGAGGCCGTTCACCTCCACGACCGCTCCTTTTTCGTCGCTCGACAGCAGCTTTGCCTCGAGATTGTTGGTCTTGCCGATGAAGGTGGAGACGAAAGAGGTGCGCGGATTCTCGTAGATTTCGACCGGGGCGGCGTCCTGCTCCACGCGGCCCTTTTCCAGTACCACCACCCGATCGCTCAGGGCGAGCGCCTCGGCCTGATCGTGGGTGACCATCAAGGTCGTGACGCCGGCTTCGCGCTGGATGCGGCGCAGCTCGATCTGCATTTCCTCGCGCAGCTTCGCATCGAGGTTGGAAAGCGGCTCATCGAGCAGCAGCAGTTCCGGTTCGATGACGAGCGCCCGGGCAAGCGCGATGCGCTGGCGCTGCCCCCCCGACATGGCGCGGGGATAGCGATCAGCCAGATGGCTGAGATGGACGAGATCGAGCGCGCGGGCGACCCGGGCGTTCCGCTCTTCCTTCGGAATCTTGCGCATTTCCAGGCCGAAGGCGACGTTTTCCGCAGCCGTCATATGCATGAAGAGGGCGTAGGTCTGAAACACGATGCCGAGGCCGCGAAACCGGGCCGGCACCGCAGACAGATCGCGGCCATTGAGTATGATGCTGCCGTCTGTGACTTCCTCGAAACCGGCGATCATCTGCAGGGTCGTGGTCTTGCCGCAGCCGGAAGGTCCGAGAAGCGATACGAATTCGCCGCGTTCGACGTTAAAGGAAACACGATCAACGGCTGTAAGATTGCCGAAGCGCTTGGTGAGTGCTTTCAGTTCAAGAAAAGCCATTTCGCCGCCATTGCAGGTTCAATCTGGACTGGGTCACCTAAAGCAACCGGGTTGTGCTTGGGGCTCTGCCGACATCAGAGCGCGTAACGATCCGGGATACAGAATTCATATCCCCAGCGTTCGAGGCCGGATAACGGGCATCGAAAGACCTGGAGATCAATTCAGCGGAAATCGTTTTGGGAAGAATAAGACAAACCGGCTTCCGTGTCCGTAATCACGGACACGGAAGGTAGAGGTTGTTTTAAACGTTCAGCGGAGGATTACCGTTCCACTTCACGCGCCCAGCGTGCGGTCCATTCCTGGCGCAGCGGGTTGATGACGTCCCAGTCGACGTTGACGAGCTTGGAGATCTTCTCGCCATAGGGCAGGGACTCGGCCAGCTTCGGCGGCAGAACGGTCTTCTTGTTGACCGGGCCGGAACCCATGGCTTCGCCAAGCTGCACCTGAATCTCCGGCTGCAGCAGGTAGTCGATGAACGCCTGGGCTTCTTCCGGCACGTTGCTGTCGACGACCGGGCAACCGGCGAGCATCAGCGCAACTGCGCCTTCTTTTGGATAGATGAAGTCAACCGGGTAGCCGGTGTTGGCAAGCGAGGCAACGCGACCGGAACCCCACACCGAGAAGGCGATCTCGCCGTTCTGGAAGAGTTCGGACATCTTGCCGGAAGAGGGCTCGAAGACGAGCACGTTCGGGGCGACTTCGTCAGCCATGGCCGCAAAACCCGGATCGATGTCCTTTTCGCCGCCGCCAGCGTTGCGGGCCAGCATCACCAGGGCATGCAGGCCGTAGGTGTTGGAGATCGGGGGAACCGAGATCAGACCTTCGTACTTGGGATCCTTGAGGTCTTCCCAGCTTGTCGGCAGATCCCAGCCTTCCTTCTCGAAGAATTCCTTGGAGTAGGCAAAGCCCGTCGCGACGAAGCCCATGCCGATGGCGTTGGGGCTGAACTGGGCCAGATCGTAGACGTCATCCTTGATCGGGGTCTTCTCAAGCGGTGCGCAGAAGCCGAGGGCGTCCGCCTGGTACATCGGGCCGTCATCAAGGATCACGACGTCGAGTTCCTGGGCACCCTTCTGGGCCTGCAGGCGCGCGAGGTTTTCGGTCGAATTGCCGGAAACATAGGCGACTTTGACGTTATGTTCCTTTTCGAAGGCCGGGATAACGAGCTTCTTCATCATGATTTCGAAGGAGCCGCCGTAACCGCCAACGGTCAGGACTTCCGGATCCGCCGCATACGCACCCGTCGCGAGCGCGGAGCTCATAAGAGCCGCGAGCAAAAGATTCTTTCCCATTTCAATCCTCTGGTCTGATGAGTTGTCTTGTTTTTGATTATTCCCCCAGATTGGGCGGCTGCTTGACATCGGGCAAATGAGTTTAATTATATATCCCATAACCAATTGTTATATGGATGGGCCTGGTTTCAATGGCGCGTGCGAATATTCGTCAGATCGAAGCTTTCAACGCGGTGATGCAGGCGGGCTCGGTCACGCAAGCGGCGGAGGCGTTGTTCGTTAGCCAGCCGGCGGTGACGAAGCTCGTTCAAGCGTTCGAAAAAAGCTGCGGTTTCAAACTGTTTCAGCGCAGTCAGGGACGGCTTGTTCCGACGCCGGAAGCGCGGCGTCTGTTTGCCGAGACGCACACTTTCATGACGGGTGTGGGCCGGATCGAGAACACTGCCCGCGCGATCAAGAATTCTCAGCAGGGGGATCTGACCGCCGTCGCTTTCCCTGCGTTGAGCATGCGGCTTATGCCCTGGTGTGCAGCCCGGTACCTTTCGGACAAACCGGACGTTCGTTTTTCGGTTCTGACGCGAAATTCGATCGATGTACCCAATTCGATGATTTCCCACGCCGCGGATTTCGGACTTTCGCTGTTGCCGACGCGCGAGAGCACGATCGTTTGCCAGCCGTTCCGTCGGATCATGATGGTCTGCGCTCTGCCCAGCGGCCATCCGCTGACCGAATCTGCGCAAATTTCGCCGCAGCAACTGGAAAACGAAGAGATCGTTTGCCTTGGCCGGGACGATCAATCGCGCATGGTCGTGGAAGAGGCATTTGCGCGATACGGGATAAAGATCGGCGGACGCTATGAGGTACAGATGGCGGACGCAGCCTGCATGCTGGTGGCGGAAGGGGCGGGCATTGCAATCGTCCCCTCGATCGCCTCTGTGGGATGGGAGAGGCACGAGGGCATCGTTTTCCGTCCGCTGTCGGTACGCGTGTCGATGGATGTCTGGCTTTACACCCCCACCTGGGATCAGCCGCCCACGCTTGCGAAAATGTTCCTGCATGAAATCGATACGGGTATCTCTCAGGTAGAAGAGAAACTGATCCGCGATCCGGCGGACTCGTATTTCTTCTCCGCCGTGGGGCTGGCGTAATCCGCACAGCGTTTACAGGGGCGCGAGAAATCACCCATCGGCGGGGCGCCGCGCCTGATTGCCGGGGAGCATCTGGCGCGGGCGACGATCCGGTTCAGGACGCCGTGATGACGGTTTCACGCCTTTCGCAGCCGATAGAAGCCGACATCGATAGAGCCTTCGCGGAAGCCCGCCTCGCAATAGGCGAGGTAGTAGCGCCAGCGGCGGCGGAAATGTTCGTTGAAGCCGAGCGGCGCAATCTCCGGCCAGGCGGCTTCGAAGCGGCGACCCCATTCCAGCAACGTCTTGCCGTAACTCGCGCCGAAGCGCGCGACGTGATCGAGGTGCAGGCCCGCGCGTTCGGCGTGTTCCCGGATCAGGGTTGCGGTCGGCAACATGCCACCTGGAAAGATGTGGCGCTGGATGAAGTCGGGCGAGCGGCGGTATTGCTCGAACCGGTTTTCATCGATGGTGATGGCCTGAAGGACGGCCGTGCCGCCTGATTTCAGACGTTCATAGAGGACGGAAAAATATCGCGGCCAGTAAGCCTCGCCCACGGCCTCGATCATTTCGATGGAGACGATGCGGTCGTAGGTGCCGTCGCAGTCGCGGTAGTCCTCCAGCCGGAAGCTGCATTTGTCGGACAGCCCGCGATCGGCGACCATCTTGCGGGCATGGGCGAGCTGTTCGTGCGAGAGGGTGAGGCCCTCGATGTTCACCCGGTGATGCTCCGCCGCCTCGCGCGCGAATGCGCCCCAGCCGCTGCCGATTTCCAGAATTTTCTCGTTCCCCGAAAGCTCCAGCAAGTCGAGGATGCGCGTGAGTTTTTCGCGCTGCGCGTCTTCGAGCGTCTGCATCTCGTCGGAGTAGTGGCCGCTGGAGTAGTTCATGCAGGCGTCGAGCCACCGGCTGTAGAAGGCGTTGCCGAGATCGTAATGCTCTGTGATGTTGCGGCGGCTTCCGCGGTGCGAATTGGCGCGGCGACCGTGGGCGAACCGGTCGCGCAGGCTGGACGTCAGGATGTGGCCCGCAGCCTCTTCCATCTCCGCGTCGTTGCGCAAGGTGAAGCGGAAGAACTCGGTGAGGTCCGTGCAGTCCACATCGCCGTCCATATAGGCTTCGGCGAAGCCGACCGCGCCGCGGGCGGCGATTTTGGCAAACGCGCGGTAACGGCGAAACCGCAGCACGGGCTCCGCGTCATCCTCCTTGCGGCCGAAGCGCATGCATTCGCCCGATGGCAGGATGATCAGGATCGAGCCTTCGGGTTCCCAGCACAGGTATTTGCCCAGGGCGTAGCGGGCGATGCCGGAGAGCGGGTTTCTCCATCCGCGCCGAACCGGCGCGTCTTTGGCGGTCAAGGTTTCAAGCATGCCGATCACCTGACTTGTCGACGTGAGTTGTCGCGAAAGAGGGTGCGGGCGGGCGCGGCTGCAGGCGCTGGCCCGCCTGGCTGAAGGGGCGAGGGGCGCATTCGTCTGACAGGGGCGCGTCCGACGCCTTCGGATGGACGCTGCAGGCTCCGGCGGTCGATTTAACGGCTGGGGCAAAGATCTCCCCGGCGCGCTCGGGCGCGCTGTTTTCTTCGCCGCCGTTCACGCAGACCGGAAGAACACGGGTCTTGCGCTGGCCGAAGGTGGTGCTGACCTCATAGCCCATGAGCCGGATGCGGTCCTCGTCATCGAAACCGTGATGGACGGTAAGCGGATTGAAGCCGTAACCCAGTACCCGACAATAGCAGAGCATCGCGACGCGGACCACAACGCTTCCGTAAGGTGCGTCGCCGGCGATGCGGGGCGTGCCGCGAACGGGTCAGAGCGAGAGTTCGGCCACGGTGGCGGCGATGCGGTCGCGGGCCCATTGCATCAGCGTGGAGTGGTGCTTGCGCACGCTCCAGACCATTTTCACCTCCAGCGGCGCGTGGACGGGGCAGGCGACGATGGCAAGCGTCGGATCCTGTATCTGCGCCAGCCGCCGCGGGACGGTTGCCACGAGATCGGAACCGGCGACGATGCGGTCGATCCCGGCGGGGCTCGGAACCTTGAGCGGGGCGTTCAGGCGGTGGCCCATGGCCTCGATCTCGCGCACGTAGGGCGAGACCCACAGTCCGCCGTAGGTGATGAGCACATGATCAAAGCGGAGATATTCCTCCAGTGTCGGATCGCGCCCGGCTGACGGGTGGCCGGCGTCCATCAGGCAGACATATTGCTCCCGGATCAGGGTCTTTTCGAAAAAGGCCGCGTCTGTGCGCCGGTAAGGGCCGATCAGCAGGTCGGCCTCGCCGTCGAGCAGTCGCCTGTGGCCGCTGCCGGAGGCGTCGATTACCTCGATATTGAGCCGCGGGGCTTCGCGTCGCAGACGGGCGACGACGGCGGGGATCAGGAAGCTGCGCTCATAGTAGTTGCAGGCAAAGGTAAGGGTCGCTGTGATCTCTGCGGGGTCGAAGCTTGGCTGTTGCTGCATGGAATCGAATTCCGCCAGCAGATCGCTCGCGTAGCGCGCCAGCCCCTCGCAGCGCTCCGTGGAGACGGTGCGCCCGCCCTCGCGCACGAAGAGCGGGTCGCCGAAGACCTGCCGGAGCTTCTCGATGCCGTAACTGACGACGGACTGGCTGACCCCCAGCGCCTCCGCCGCACGGCTGAAGGATTTCTCGCGGTGGACGACCGTCAGCAGATGAAATGTGCGGAAGTCGAGCTGGTAGGGGTCGCTGACGTAGGGGTCATTCGCCTTGTGCCGGGCCATCCGGGTTTTCCTCCCATCGAATTTTTCGATCTTCTCTATCTGCTGGATCGCGTTGCTAGATAGATACCAACTTGCAAAGCTCCTTTACCAGCGTTCTTTGGGAGGAGACCGCACTATGGCTCTGGCACCGATCGACAAAGACGTGAGGCTCGATCAACTCACGCTCGATCCTTATCCGATTTACCGACGCATGCGGGCGGAGACGCCTGTGGTTCGCGTGGAATCCGCAAATCGCACCTTTCTGACGAAGGCGGCGGATACGAAGCGCGTGAAGGACGATCCGGAGCTTTTCAGCTCCGACGATCCGCACACGCCCATGCAGCGCGCCTTCAACGCCCACACCTTGATGCGCAAGGACGGCGATGAACATCGCCGCGAGCGCATGGCGATGCAGAAGGCCTATACGCCGAAGATCATCAAGTCGAACTGGGCGCAGGTCTATCGCGACATCACCGCGACCTATATCGACCGGCTGAAGAAGGGCGAGACAGTGGATCTCTACAAGGAGATCTGCGGCCCGGTTTCCGCGCGTATCCTCATTCACGTTCTGGGCCTTGAGGGTGCAACGGACGAGCAGATGATGCGCTGGTCGCAGAACCTGATCGACGGTGCGGGCAATTTCGGCTGGGATCCGGAGCCTTTCGAGGTCACCGACCGGGCCAATGCGGAAATGGACGCGCATATCAAGGCATGCGCGGAGCGTCACAGGGCGGAGCCGAACGATTCCGCGCTATCGCTCATGGTCAACGCGGCGGATCCGATCCCATGGAGCCAGATCGTGGCGAACATCAAGATCGCCATCGGCGGGGGCATCAACGAGCCGCGCGATGCGATGGCGACCATCGCCTATGGCCTTTTGACCAATCCCGACCAGCTTGAGGAAGTGCGCCGTCAGGAAGCATGGGGGGCGGCTTTCGAGGAAGGCGTGCGCTGGGTCGCGCCCATTCAGGCCTCCTCGCGGCTGGTGACGGCGGATACCGAGATCGGCGGCTATGACATCCCCAAGGGCGATGTCGTGATGACCATTCAGGCATCCGCCAACCGGGACGAGGACCTGTTCGAGGACGGGGAGAACTTTCAGGTCTTCCGCCCCAAGAACCTGCATCAGGCCTTCGGCTCGGGTCCGCACCATTGTGCCGGTGCGAATATCGCGCGGCGGACGGTGGGCGAGATCATGATGCCTGCGTTGTTCGAGCGTTTCCCGGACATGACGTTGCCTGATCCGGGCGCGGTCATGTGGCGTGGCTTTGGCTTTCGTGGCCCCATCAATCTGCCCGTCACGCTGAACTGAACGACCGCCCGAAAGAAGCGGCGTATCTCGATAGGAAAACTGGAGGAACTTCATGGTCAAGGTGACTTATGTCGCCTTCGACGGCACGGAAACGACCGTCGAGGGAGAGCCCGGCGCAAGCGTGATGCAGACCGCGCTCGACAACAACGTCGAGGGCATCGTCGGCGAATGCGGCGGCTCGATGATGTGCGCCACCTGTCATTGCCATGTCGATGAGGCGTGGGTGGAGAAGACCGGCCCGCGCAAGGACGGCGAGGACGACATGCTGGAATGCGCGGCTTCCGACGTGACGCCGACCTCGCGGCTGTCGTGCCAGATCAGGCTCAGCGAGGATCTCGACGGATTGCGGGTTCTTCTGCCCGAAGAGCAGGTCTGAGCCGATGGAGCGGATCGTCATCATCGGCAGCGGGCAGGGCGGCGTGCAGGCCGCCATCAGCCTGCGGCAGGAAGGATACGAGGGACAGCTGACGGTGATCGGCGCGGAGCCCGGCCTGCCGTATCAGCGCCCGCCGCTTTCAAAGGCCTTCCTGAAGACAGGTGAGGCCGAAGCCCTGCGTCTCAGGCCGGAAACCTTTTTCGAGAAGAACGAAATCGAGCTGATCGACGGGGTGTGGATTGACCGGATCGACCGGGAAGCCCGCACGGTTCATGCCGGCGAGCGGTCATTTGCCTATGATCATCTGATCCTCGCCACCGGCACGCGCAACCTGCGCCCGCCCATCGAGGGGGCAGACCGCGCGCTCGACCTCAGAACCCTTGAGGATGCGGCCCGTCTGCGCGCGGCACTCAATGCGCCGAAGCGGTGTGCGGTCATCGGCGGCGGGTTCATCGGTCTGGAATTCGCCGCGGTTGCCCGCGGTCTCGGCCATGAGGTCACGGTTGCCGAAGCCGCGCCCCGGCTGATGGCGCGTGCGGTCTCGCCGGGGACCTCGGCGCATTTTCTCACTCTCCATGAGGGGATGGGCACCACGGTGCTTCTGGGCGATCCGGTAACGGGCATCGATGTTTATGGCATGACGCTCGCAAGCGGTGCGCGGATCGATGCCGATCTGGTGTTGATGGCCGCCGGTGTCGTTCCCAATACGGAACTGGCCGCGGAGGCAGGCCTCGCCGTGGATAATGGCATCGTCGTCGATGAACGGCTTCTGACGGACGATCCGGCGATTTCCGCGCTTGGTGACTGCTGCGCCTTTCCCGATCAGGCGACCGGGCGTCTGGTGCGGCTGGAATCCGTGCAGGCCGCGACCGACCATGCCCGCCTCATCGCAAAACGTCTCGTGAAGGGCGTCGATGCGCCTTATGGGGCGGTGGCGTGGTTCTGGTCGGATCAGGCGGACAGCAAGCTTCAGATCGCGGGGCTTTCCTCGCCTGCCGATGACAGCGTGCGGCGCGGCGACGGGGCGGTGTTCCGTTTCGCAGGCGAGCGTTTTTCCGCCGTGGAGACCGTAAACGACGCAAAGACCCATATGCAGGCGCGCAAGCGGCTGGCGGTAGCTCCGATCCAACGATCCCAACTGGAGGCGGTCGATTTCGACCTGGCGGCCCTATGAGTACACCCATTCTCGTGCCCGGTCTGCTGTGCGACGCCTTTGTCTGGGAGGCGGTGACGCGCGCGCTGCCTGAGGCGGTCGTGCCGCATCTGGAAGGCATGGATGATCTCGGCGAGATGGCGCGCCATTGCCTCTCATTGGCCGACGGGCCGCTGCATGTGGCCGGTCACTCGATGGGCGCGCGGGTTGCGATGGAGATGGCGCGCATCGCGCCGGAACGGGTGGAGCGGCTGGCGCTGCTGGATACCGGCATTCATCCCTTGAAGGAGGGGGAGCCTGCCAAGCGCGCCGAGATCGTCGCCTTTGCGCGCGAGAACGGCATGCGCGCGTTGGCAGACCGCTGGCTTCCCGGCATGGTCCATCCCGACCGGCACGGTGATGCCGCCCTGATGGGCGCGCTCACCGAAATGGTGATGCGCCGCGACCCGGAAGAACATGCCCTCCAGATCGCGGCATTGCTCGGACGTCCCGATGCCTCGCTGTATCTCTCGCAGATCACGTGTCCGACGCTTCTGATGGTGGGGCGGCAGGATGTGTGGAGCCCGATCGCTCAGCATGAGGCCATGCTGGCTCTGCTGCCGGATGCACGGCTGGCGATCATCGAGGATGCCGGGCATTTCGCGCCGGTCGAACAGCCTGACGCTGTTGCCGAAATCCTGATCCCGTTTTTGTCCCCCAACAGGAGCGAGCAATGACCGTGCCCCCTGTGAAGAGCCGCGATGACGGTGACCGCATTCCCGAAACCCCGCTGTTCGACCGGGCGCGGGCGCAATCGGGCTACGAACTCAACAAGATGGCGAACGGCCTCTCGCGGCCGGAAAACCGGGCTGCCTTTGTCGAGGACGAAGCCGCCTATATGGCCCGGTTCGACCTGACGGACGAACAGAAGGCGGCCGTTTCGGCGCGGGACTGGCAGGAGATGGTCCGGCTCGGCGGCAATCTCTTCTACATCCTGAAAATCTCCGCCGTGGACCCGGTGCCGATCACTGCAATCGGGGCTGCTCAGGCGGGCATGGCGCATGAGGACTTTCTGAGCGAGCGCCTCGGCAAGAAGGCGAATGCGGATCAGAGCAAGAAAGAGGGGGCCTAGTCCCATGGCGAAGATCATCGGCGGGCTCGGGACGAGCCATGTTCCCTCGATTGCCATCGCGCTCGACAGGGGCTTGAAGGACAGCGCGGAGTGGAAGCCGCTTTTTGACGGCTATATCCCCGCGCAAGCATGGATGGCGGAGAAGAAGCCGGACATCGCGGTGGTGATCTTCAACGACCACGGCAACACCTTCTTCCTCGACAAGGTGCCGACGCTGGCTGTCGGTGTTGCCGATCGCTACCGGCCTGCGGATGAAGGCTGGGGGCCGCGCGCCATTCCCGATTTCGAAGGCGCGCAGGAATTTTCCTGGCACCTCGTGGACAAGATGGTGGAAGACCATTTCGATCCGCTGGTCTGTGCCGAACTTGACGTCGATCACGGCATGCAGGTGCCGATGGAACTGTTCTTCGGGCGGCCGGAGGCATGGCCGGTCAAGGTCGTGCCGATTCTCGTCAACACGATCCAGTATCCGATCCCGACCCCACAGCGCATGTGGCAACTGGGCGAGACCTTGCGGGCGGCAATCGAAAGTTGGGACAGGGACGAGACGGTCGCGATCCTCGGCACGGGCGGGCTCTCCCATCAGCTTCAGGGCGCGCGCGCGGGCTTTATCAATGCGGCTGCCGACAAGGCGTGGATCGCAGAGATCGGCTCCAATCCTCAGAAATATCGAGATATGAGCCGCGAGGATTATGTCGAGACCTTCGGCTCGGAAGGGGCGGAACTGATCATGTGGCTGGTGATGCGTGCTGCACTCAATGAAAACGTGCGCACGGTTCACAGTCACTATTTTTCGCCCGCATCCATGACCGGAACCGGCATGGTCGTGCTTGAGAATGAAGAGGCTTGATGTTTTTCCTGATGGAATGCACACATCACGGCGACACGGATCTGGATCGGGACCGGTTGCGCCCAGCGCATCGCGAATGGGTCGGTTCGGGCGGGAAGGGGCTCGCCCGGGTTCTGGTCGGCAGCGCGGTGTGGAACGAGGACGGCAGCGCGCGCGGGCACTTCGGAATTCTGGAGGCCGCTGAGGAGAGGGACGCGCGCGCCTTTGCTGAAGGGGACCCTTTCGCTACCGGCGGCATCGTGCGGGACATCCGTCTGGTGCGGCTGGCGGACGGGTTTCAGGCTCACCGGATCGATCCGATGACCAGATAGCGGCCTTGGGAGAGGCCGTCTCATGGGAGAGAGCGCCCCGTCCCGGTGACTGTCACCGGGGGCGGGCACAAATGGGAGGGAAATCTGATGTTCAAGTTCACTCACGCGGCTTGCGTCGTGGCGGGGCTCACCATGGCGAGCACTGCGATGGCGGAGGAGATCAGCGTCGGGCATTTCGTGCCGCCGCAACATGTGGTCACCAGTTCGCTGGTGGAGCCCTTTGTGAAGGCTGCGGAATCGAACGGCTCCACGCTCAAGGTTCATGTCTATCCCGGCGGTGAACTGGGCGCTGGGCCGCTGGAGCAATATGTGCGTGCGGTTCAGGGTGTGGCGGATGTCACCTGGGGACTGCCGGGCTACACGTCCTCGCAGTTTTCCAAGACGATGCTTGCGGAACTGCCGGGCGTGAAGAAGCCGGGCCGCGCCGGTTACGACATGCTCTGGGATGCCTATGATGCGGACAAGATCTCCGGCGAGTTTCCTCGTACCGTTCCGCTTGCGCTCTATATGGCGGAGCCGAATGTCTTCATCATGAAGGATCACGTGATCCGCAAGCCGGAAGATCTGGCAGGGCTCAAGATCCGCGTTTCGGGCGCGGCGGCCGGTCGGGTCATCGAGGCGCTGGGCGCAACGCCCGTGCAGTTGCCGGCGAACGAACTCTACAACGCGCTTCAGATGGGACTGATCGACGGGCTCGTCACGGGTTCTTCCGCCATTGCGGACTTCAAGCTCGACGAGGTCGCCAACAGCTATACGCTCGGAGCGTCACTCGGCCAGATCTCGTTCTTCTTCGTGATGAACGAGGATCGCTACAACGCGTTGGGCGCGGCGGAAAAGGCGGCCATCGACAGCATTGCCGGGCGCAAGCTTTCCAAGTCCGCCGAAGACGGCTGGAACGCCAAGGCGAAGGCCACCATCGAGGCCATCAAGGCCACCGGCGACAACACGGTGATCGAACTGAGCGCAGAAGAGGCCGCTCCCTTCGATGCCCTGACCGCGCCGCTTGCCGATAAGATCGCCGCCGAACTTGAGGCCGGGGATACGCTGGCCATCATGCGGGGCGACGACTGAGGTGCTCGCCCGTCTCGACCAGTGGGCGGCCCGGCTGACAAGTCTGGCCGCCCTCATTGGAACGCTCGGTCTCATCGCGCAGGTGATCGTGATCCTCGCCGATGTGATCGGGCGCTATTTCCACGCGCCGCTGAGGGGCGCTCAGGATATCTCGACGATGGCGATGGTCATCGTCGTCTTCGGCGGCATGGCGCTGTGCGAACGTCTCGACGGGCATCTGTCGGTCGACCTGTTCGAGCCGCACATGCCGCGCTGGCTCAGGTATGCATCGGACGTGCTGGCCGCGCTTCTGGGCGCTGCGATCTTTTTCGGCATCGCCTGGACGGTTCTTGAAAGCGCTGCTCTTTCGCGGATGCTGAACCTGTCCACCAATATCATCCGGTTGCCGAAGGCGTGGTTCCAGTATGCGCTGGCAGGCTTTGCGCTCGTCACCGCTTTCGGACTTTCCATGCGCGCCGCCTTTCTTCTGTTCAAGGGGCACAGCGGCCGGACGGGCGAGGTGGCCAAATGAGTGACATGTCGATTGGCGTGACGGGCCTGATGATCCTCGTCGGTCTGCTGGTGCTGCGCGTTCCCGTCGCTTTTGCGATGTTTGCCGTGGGCTTCGGCGGCGTTGCGGTGTTGCGCAACTGGGATGCGGCGACGAGCCTTCTGGCGTCGGAAAGCTTCACGCTGGCCTCGTCTTCGGAACTGGTGGTCATTCCGCTTTTCATCCTGATGGGCAATGTCGCCTCGGCGACCGGCATGAGCCGTCGTCTCTACGATGCGGCCTATGCGCTGATCGGCCGGGTTCGCGGCGGACTGGCGTCGGCCACGATCATCGGATGCGGCGGCTTTGCCGCGTTGTCGGGCTCCTCGGTCGCTTCCGCGTTGACCATGGGCAAGGTTTCGCTGAGCGAAATGGAGCGGTTCGACTACGATCCGAGACTTGCGGCCGGATCTGTGGCTGCGGGAGGCACGCTGGGCATCCTGATCCCGCCCTCCACCGGTTTCGTCATCTATGCGATCCTTGCGCAGGAGAGCATCGGGCGGCTGTTTCTGGCGGGCGTCCTGCCGGGCATTTTGCTGCTCACCATGTTCATCGTGACGATCACGGTCATGTGCTGGGTGCGGCCCGGGCTTGCGCCCACGGGACCGCGTACGACGCTGAAAGGCAAGGTCCACAGTCTTCTGGGAGCCCTGCCGATCACCAGCGTCATCGTGCTGACCATCGGCGGGATCTATGGCGGGCTGTTCTCGCCGGTGGAGGCTGCAGCCGTGGGCGCGGCGCTGGTCATCCTCTTCGGGTTCGTGTCCGGCAACCTCGATATCGCGGGTCTGTGGCAGGCCTCCAAGGATTCCGTCGTCACCACGGCGACCGTCATGCTGATCCTGATCGCGGCGCACATGATGAACCCGTTCCTTGCGCTGTCGCATATCCCGCAGGCGCTGGGGGCTTTCCTGAGCGGTCTGGCGTTGCCCTCGCTTGCCGTACTGGCGCTGATCCTTCTGTGCTACCTCGTCCTGGGGTGCTTTCTGGAAGGCTTCACGATGCTGGTGCTGTCGATGCCGATCTTCTTTCCGGTCATCCTTGCGCTCGGCATCGATCCGATCTGGTTCGGCGTTCTGGTGGTGCTGACGCTGGAAATGGGTCTGATCTCGCCGCCGGTGGGGATCAACGTCTTCATCGTGAAGTCGGTTGCGCCGAATGTCCGGCTGGGGGAGATCTTCGTCGGCGTCCTGCCGTTCTGGGTCGCGATGCTGGTGACGCTGGCGCTTCTGTTTGCGTTCCCGTCGATCTCGCTGATCCTGCCCAATACGATGATCGGCGGCGGCTGACGCCTTTTTCGCCTTCAGGCGCACGCGCCTGAAGGCTGTTCTCTCGTGCGGTTCGCGGGCGACCTGCCTTTTACGCGCGACCTACCTTTTATGCGCGACGATGAAGGGGCGGGGCTCGTTGCCCTTGGTGTTGTGGTTTTCCGTCCTGAGGATCTCGAAGCCCGCCTTATCAATCGCCGTGCCCAATTCTCCGCCCTGCAAGACGCACACATGGGGTGCTTTGCCGATTGCGCGCATGACGGGAATGGCAAGCCGGATGAGAGGGTTCATGTCGCCTACGCAAGGCGTCTTGGAAATGAACACCCCGCCGTCGTTCAGCAGATCGTGAATCCGGCGCAATGTGCCGGGAAGATCGCGCACGAGATGGAGGTAGTTGAAGCCGAGAATGGCGTCGTACCCGGTTCCGGCGACGGTTTCCGCGGTAGCCGTCTCGAAGGTGAGGCCCGGGACCGGCTTGTCGGCGTGTTTTGACTTGGCGATGGATATCATCTCGGGCGAGACATCTGTGGCCAGATAGCTCTCCACGCCGCCTGCAAGGACAAGGGCGGTGCTCCCCGTTCCGCAGCCCAGTTCCAGAACGGAGCTTTGCGGCGTGAGGCATTCACGCGTGCAATCCAACGTGCGCTCATAACCGGCCGGATCGGCAACCGCGTTTCGGGCGTATTTTCGGGAGGTCTTGTCCCAGAAGCGGGCGTCGCTCGCTATGCTCATCAGCTGTATTTATCCCCTCGTGTCGCGGCAAGGATGCATGGTCAGCCTCTCGGAACGAGGGTCCATTGCACGCATCTGCCCGCAAGTATCGTCCGATCGGCTCCCATCCGTTTACGGGAGGCCTTCCACTTCCGTTGCGTAAGGTTTGAATACATGATTCATCCTGACGCGTGCATTGGCTTCTTTGGGAGCCTTAGACGCCGGACACGATAGTCACGGCGGAAATGAAGACCGGAAGGCGCCGGGTCATCGACTTCCTGCTGTCGGCGCTCCTGCGTTATCGAGACGAGGCGATCCGAGAGCGATGAACGCCGCCGCGTCGTCGCTCGCCTCCGACATGATCGCGATTGTGCCGTAGCGCCCGCTGTCATAGGCTTGTTTGAAAACCTTGAGATGGTTCTTCGCGCGGGTATTGCTTCGGCGGATATTGCTTTGAATGGAGGCTGCACACCGCGCGCTTCCGCGATAGTTGCGGTTCTTCCGGCAAACCTTCGTGCAGGCAGATATGTGGCAGGCATATCCTGCCATCCGGCACGCGGGTTGCTGTCGGGGCGGGGCGATCAGGGGCGTCTGAAAGGTGTCTGGGGAGCGTGCGGCGGCAGTTCGGGCGGTCCCGGGTGGAATTGCTCCACGTTGAAAATGAACGCCTTACTCATCGGCAGCTTTTCTATTTTCGCCCAAAAATGAGGCTTGAGATACACCTGTATACAGGTGTAATAATTTCACGACAAATTCCCGGGCGGGGTGGGGCCATGGTGAGGAAGCTGACGAAAGCGAGCGTGTTCTGGCAGGCGGCGTTTCTGCTGTTGCTCGTCGTCGGCGGCGTGGCGGCTGTCCAGAATATCGAGGCCAATCTGGCCCGCTCCGGCATTTCCGTTTCCTTCGGCTTTCTCGGCAGTCAGGCCGGGTTCGACATCAACGAAAGCGCCATCGAGGTCTCATCCACCAGCAGTTACGCCCGCGTGTTGCTGGCGGGGATGATCAATACGCTCATTCTCTCGCTGGTCTGCATCGCCGGGGCAACCGCCATCGGCGTGATCATGGGGGTGTTGCGCGCCAGCAATCACTATCTCGGCGTGAGGGTCGCGGGCCTCTATATCGAGGTGATGCGGAACCTGCCGAAGCTGCTGATCCTGCTGGCGCTGTTTCTCTTCGCGATCAACACGCTTCCCTCGGTCCGGCAGAGTTGGGGGCTTTTCGACACGGTCTTCGTGTCCAACCGGGCAATCTACCTGCCCGCAATTCTGCCGGGCTCCGGCATGCGCCTCCTGACTGCCGCCTTTGCCATCTGGCTCGCGAGCATTCTCGTCTTGGGCAAATTCGCAAGGCGCGTTCAGGATCGCTCCGGCATCCGCTATCCGGTGTTCTGGCCGGTCACGGCATTCATTCTTGCGGTCGTCCTCGTCTCCGGCCTCTTCGGGTGGGTGGATTTTCCGATCAGCTACCCGGAACTGAAGGGCTTCGATTTCAGGGGCGGGTACCGGATTTCCATCCAATTTCTGGTGCTTGCTGCCGCACTCTCGCTCTATCACGGCGGGCAGGTTGCGGAACTGGTGCGTGGGGCCATTCAGGCGGTGCCAACCGGGCAATTCGAGGCGGCGCGCGCTTCCGGCCTTGGCTTTCTTCAGACGATGCGGCTGGTCGTGCTCCCGCAGGCCGTGCGCATCATCGTGCCGCCGATGGGCAACCAGTATCTCAACATAACCAAGAACACCTCGATTGCGCTGGCGGTCGGCTATTCCGACCTCGTGTCGGTGATGACCACGTCGATCAACCAGACCTTCCGGCCGATCGAACTGATGTCGCTGACCATGTGCGTCTATCTGGCGATCTGTCTGGCGGTGTCGCTTGCGGTCAACCTCTACAATGCCCGCGTGTCGGGCGGGGGGATCGCGCGATGAGCGTGCTCAGCGAAGAGATCCCGTTTGCCGGGGAAGCCGCAGTGCGCCCGCCGCGCTACGGGGTCGTGCGGCTGGTCCGGTCGAGACTGTTCGCCACCAAGGGCGATACGGCGCTGACGCTGGTTCTGGCGGCGGTCATCCTCGTCTTCGGCGCATTCGCGCTCGACTGGCTGGTGATCGGCGCGGCTGCGCCCTGGGGCTCGGCTCAAGACTGTGCCGCGGCGCGCGGAGCGTGCTGGCCGTTCGTCGTTGAGAAGCACCGGCTGATCCTCTTCGGAACCTATCCTTACGAGGAGCAGTGGCGGCCGTTTCTCGCCAGCGTCCTGCTGGTCGGCGGGGTCGGGGTGAGCATGCGGCCCTCGTTCCACAATCGCCGCCTTCTGTGGCTGTGGGGTGCGGCGAGCATCGGTTTCTACGTCCTGATGGCGGGCGGGGTTCTCGGGCTGGAGAACGTCCAGCCGGAACGCTGGAACGGCCTGCCGATCCTTCTCATGCTGGCGATTTTCGGGCTGGTCTTTGCCTATCCGCTCGGGGTCGGGCTGGCGCTTGCGCGCCACCAGTCGCAATTGCCCGCCATCCGGGCCTTCGCGGTCCTCTATATCGAGGTCGTCCGCGGCGTGCCGATGATCATGATGCTGTTTCTGGGGCTGTTCGTCCTGCCCCTGATGATGCCGGAGGGCGTGTCGCTCTCGCCGCTGCTCACAACCATGATCGCGCTGGTGTTCTTCCATTCCGCCTATTTCGCGGAGGCCGTGCGCGGCGGGCTTCAGGCCGTGCCGGACGGCCAGTTCGAGGCCGCCGACAGTCAGGGGCTGACCTACGTCCAGAAAACCCGGCTGATCGTGCTGCCGCAGGCGCTCTCCAAGTCCATGCCGGAAGTCATGAACACGGTGCTGGGCGCCTACAAGGACACCTCTCTCGTCGTCATCATCGGCATTCACGACATCATGGCCACGGCCAAGATGGCCTTCAGCGATCCCGGCTGGCAGCACTACGGCCTGGAGGCCTATCTGCTCGTGGGACTGTGGTATCTGGTTACCTGTTGGTGCCTCTCGTCCTACAGCAGATGGCTGGAACGAAGAACTTCCTGAACCTCGTACGCATAACGGAGCTAAGAGATGTATTCCCTTCGCAATCTGCTTGTCGCGGGCGGCCTTCTGGCTCTTGCGACGACGCCGGCCATGGCGGGCGGCGTGATGGACGATATTCGCGCCAACGACAGCATCGTCTGTCTGGTGAACCCCAATTCGCCGGGCTTTTCCGTGCCCGACAGCCAGGGTGTCTTCCGCGGGTTCAACACCGATTTCTGCCGCATGGCGGCCGCCGCCATTCTGGGCGATGCAGGCAAGGCCGACATTCGCGGCATCGGCTTTTCCGACAGCATGAAGACCATCGTCGCCAAGGGCGCGCACATGGCCTCGCGCAGCATCACCCGCACCGGCACCCGCGATGCCAATCCGGGCATGCGCTTCGTGGTCACCACCTTCTTCGACGGGCAGGGCTTCATGGTCCCGCGTGCGCTCGGCGTCAAAAGCGCAAAGGAACTGGACGGGGCGACGGTTTGCGCCGAAGAAGGCTCCACGACGCTTCTGAATATCGCCGACTGGTTCTCCGACCGCGATATTTCCTATCGGGTTGAGAACATCGCCGACAAGACGGCCCGTCTGCAGGCTTTCTACAGCGGCAAGTGCGACGTGATGGCGAGCGACCGGACCGCGCTCAATTCCGACCGCTTCCTCGCGCCCGATCCCGCTGCCTATGTCATCCTGCCGGAGGTCATCTCCAACGAGCCGCTGACGCTTCTGGCGCAGCCGGATGCGGAGCTTGAAACCGCTCTTTACTGGGCCTTTCAGGTCATGCTCAACGCGGACGCGCTGGGCGTGAACTCCGGCAATATCGACGAGGTGATGGCGGATCTCGCCAATCAGCCGAAGGCTGTGCAGCGGCTCTTCGGCACGGATTCTGCCGCGGGCGAAATGGCGAGCCAGATCGGGCTTCCGGCCGACTGGTCCTACAAGATCATCAAGCAGGTGGGGAACTACGGTGAGGTTTACGAGCGCAATCTCGGCGCTGAATCCGCCTATGGGCTGGAGCGCGCAGGCACGGCCAATGCGCTCTATGTCGACGGCGGGCTGATGTATCCGCAGCCGATCCGCTGATCCCCTGGGGAGCAGAAGGCCGCGCGACCCAGGGTGCGCCTCCCACGTCCAGGACCGGGCGGCGCGGGCCTTCTGCTCCCGAAATCTGGCCCGGAGCCGTGACGATGATCGAGACGCCCGCGATCCGTATCCGCGAACTGGACAAGTGGTATGGCGCCTATCATGCGCTGCGCAATATCTGCCTGATGGTGCGCTCCGGCGAGCGGGTGGTGATCTGCGGGCCGTCGGGCTCCGGCAAATCGACGCTTCTTCGCTGCATCAACCGTCTGGAGCGCCATGAGTGCGGGTCAATCGAGGTGTCGGGAATCGAATTGACCGACGACGCCCGCTCTCTTGCGCAGGTCCGTCAGGAAACGGGCATGGTGTTCCAGCAATTCAATCTCTATCCGCATCTCAGCGTTCTGGAGAATTGCACGCTCGCGCCGATCTGGGTTCGCAAGGCCCCGAAGGGGCTGGCGCAGGATATGGCGCTGCATTTCCTGAACCGGGTGCATATCGCGGATCAGGCCGCCAAATATCCGCATCAGCTTTCCGGCGGCCAGCAGCAGCGGGTCGCCATTGCCCGCACGCTCTGCATGGAGCCGAAGGTGATCCTCTTCGACGAGCCGACCTCCGCGCTCGATCCGGAAATGATCAAGGAAGTTCTCGACGTCATGATCGAGCTGGCGAGTGACGACATCACCATGGTCTGCGTCACGCATGAGATGGGATTTGCACGGCGCGTGGCGGACCGGGTGATCTTCATGGACGACGGAGAAATCGTGGAGGAGAACGAGCCAGGCGACTTCTTCGACAGGCCCCGCTCGCCGCGCACCCGGAAATTCCTCGGGCAGGTTTTCCTGCATTGATGCGCATCGGTTCAGGTGCGTGCCCGGCAGGCGAGGGGCCGCCGGAATGCGGGTGTCATGAAGCTGTCATTTCCGCTTGAATGCCCGGAAATGTACTTGTATACAGGCGATCCAATAGCCGGAGTGCCTGAGAATGTCTGCCGATCCTGTCCCCGCGCGCTTCAGCGAGGTTCGACTGCAAGGCACCGATTTGCACATGGTGCTCCTCTCATGCCCCGGGGTGCGGTTCCTGCCGGACGGCAAGGTGGCGACGCTTCCCTTCCTGAAAGACGATCTTCAGCGGCTCAGGGACCTCGGTGTCCGCATGCTGCTCTCCTGCCTGAGCGAGCCCGAGTTGACGCTCGGCAAGCCATGCTTCGGCGATGCGGTGGCGGCTTGCGGGATCGAGTGGCGGCAGATCGCCATTCCGGACATGCAGCCGCCGGGGGCGGAACTGGCCTCAGAGATCGAAGCCGCCTTCGCCGCCGCGCGGGTGCATTTTGCCTCCGGCCATCCGATTGCGCTCCATTGCATGGCGGGGCTCGGGCGCACCGGCACCATTGCCGCCTGCCTCGCCATGACCTACGGCCTGAGTGTGGCCGAGGCGATTGCCTTCATCCGCCATGCTCATGACCGGGACGCGATCGAGACGGTCGAGCAGGTCGCCTATCTCCATCAGCGCCAGCCGGTTCCGCTCCGCGCTCAGAAATAGGAGGGGTGGGCGCACACGGGCCGGTTTGAGGACGGCGGGTTCAGTTGCCTTCCGCCAGGCCCTTGTAGGCGCGCGTCATGTCGCGAAGCGTCAGGAAGAAGGCGGCGTAATCCGATGTTTCCAGCGACGCGGTCAGGCCGGGCAGGTGGTCCCGAATGACCTTTGCGGCCTGCTCGGGGGCATGGCGCACGCCTGCCATGAGTGCACGCACCGCCCGGTAGAACAGCAGCTCGTTCATGTGGCGAAGCGTGTCGTCGGCGAGGATCTGGTCGGTCAGCTCCTGTACGGCCTTGAGAAACGTCCAGATCCGCTCCGCATCCGGCGTTCCCGACAGCATCGAGGCGCGCACCTGAAGGGTTGCGAGGGCTTCGTGCTGATCGGCCGCGGACTGGAAAAGCTTCAGTTCCGCGATGGTTTCCAGAATGCGGGCGTGGATTTCCAGATAGTTGCGGGCATCGCTTTGCGTGAAATCTTCCACGATGGTGCCGACGCCGGTGCGCACGACGGCGAGCTTCTCGAAGGCCAGCCGTTGCAGCACCTGCCGGATCGGGGTGCGGCTGACCTGAAATTCCTGCCCAAGTTCCGTCTCGTGAAAAACATCGCCCGGCTGATACCGGCCGAGGCAGATGCGATCGCGGAGTGTCTGGTAAATCGTATCGACGCGAGTCTTTTCACGCATGTTTGGTCTTTCGATCTCTTCTTCTTCGTTGTGCAGATCAGCGACGGGTATCGCGGGGCAGGAGGACGGCGGCTTGCAGTGAACGCCGGATCGTTTCTATTGCAGGTAGCATGAAACGGGACGGAGGTTGAATAGCCGCCTTCGAGCCGGAACAGGCAAATATCCGCTCAGGCGTCTTCCCCTTGAGATTCTTTCACGCATAAATTGCCCAGCGTCAGAATTTGCCCGGCGTCAGTTGGAGGCCTCAGCTTTCAGGTATTCGCCGCACGGATCGCGTGGAGAGAACCAGAATGATTCGAGATTACATCTTCCAATGAGCATTTCGTTTCAAGCCGCGTGAAAGGCCCCGTAACCGATGCATTTCACTCAGGTTTCGCTATTCCTCTCTAGAGACCAGTAATGCATAAAAACCCAATTCAACCAATTACATTATTGGGAACTCCCATCAACGCCTCAGCCAGAATGGTCCTCAGCGGTACGCCGGGACTGTTCGTAGAGGAAGACGGGGGACTGAGCCTCGATGATGCGGCGCTTCAAGCCGAGATGGCCCGCTTCAAAAACCACGATGTGAAGACGCTCATCGCGCTGATCGAGGATGCGGAACTGCACCCGGTCGCGTTCGAGGATATCGAGGAGGCCGCGGTGGCTGTCGGCATCCGCTCGCTGCGTCTGCCGATTGCGGACTTTCATGCGCCAACGGCGGAGCAAGAGGCCGATTGGGCGGAAATCCGCGGCCACGCGCGGCAGGTTCTGGCTGAAGGGGGGAGTGTGGCGTTCTTCTGCCTGGCGGGCATCGGACGAAGCGGGATGATGGCAGCGTGCCTGCTGGTTCACCTGGGGCTGACGCCGGAAGACGCATTGAGCGAAGTGCGCCGCATTCGGCCCGATGCGCTGGAGACGGATGCGCAGTTAGCTTATTTGCGCGCGCAATAGAAGGCGCCGCAGAGCCGGGGCCGGGGGTGGGGGCGGAGTATTGACGTGCAGCGCGCGGCATTGCGCCATGCGCTGTCTACCGTCGCGGACGGCGAGCGTTGAAGTAGCGCAGCAGCATGTGTGGATCCCCGAAATTTCTCTAATCTGCGACTGAAATCAGCGAAGCAGTGTCAGTCTGCCGAAATACGCAGGCGGGGCGCGGCCTGGTCCTGTCCACCTGTACACATCTTTTCACTTGACGTTGCGGGTGGGTGATATTACCGGTATGCGGGTGGAGTGGCGGACGTCAGATTGTCTTGAAAGTACGACACCAATAGGCAGGGCGTCAGACAAATTCCGCGACCTGAATTTGAATGGCGCGCGATATCTCAGCGGAAGCCGGTTTCGTATTACTCGATATGCCTGACGCGAACCGGGATCTATGTCGTATTCGATATAGGAATATATGAATACCTGGTCCGAGGAGTTTTTAGATACATGGCCTTTCGGGCGCAGATCGAAGCTGAGCGCCGGATGTGCCGCGGCTATTCATGTGCGTGCCGGATATAAGCGGTGCGTTTTGGCAACAGTCAGTCACCGTTTCGGGAAATAGTCTTCTGTGGTTGCGTGCCGTTGGGTGATCAACTACGGTTTCCGTAATCGTCAATACTGCAAATGAAACTCATGTCATGGCTTGTTATGTAAAGTTCGCGGTCAGCGGACCCGATATCGTGTGCGAAGAATTCGACGGCGAACTTGTTGTTCTCGATCTGAAAACCGGTTGCTATTTCAGCTTCAATCGCAGCGCGAGCGCCATCTGGGACTTGCTGACGGCAGGTATAGCTCCGGCTGTGATTGAAGAGGCACTGGGGCAGGCTGTGAGCCCGCTGGTCGACAACCTCGTGGGGCACAACCTGCTGGTGGCGTTGGACGAACCCGGAGAGCGGCTGCTTGACGGAGCTGTGCTCGCATCGCTGCGCGCCGGGCAAGACGCGCCGGTGGTCGAAGCGTTCGACGATCTCGCCGACCTCATTCGGGCCGATCCGGTTCACGAGGTGGATGAGGCCGCCGGTTGGCCTCATCAGAAAGAGGCTGTCTCATTCTGAGCCCGGTTCGCAAAGTCGGCCGCAAGGATCTTGCGTCTTTCGCAAGGGATGCGCTGGCCTTTGCGCGTTCGCTTGACGACGCTCGCCTCACGCACCGTCGCCTGCGATTGCACGGACTCGACCTCGATCTCGCCGTTGCCGATCCCGCCTATGCGCTGGCCTGCGATCGCGTTTACGCCATCGATCCGCTGGCGGATGCACCGCAACCCGGCCTGCGTCTGACGGTGCTCGACAGCGAAAACGTGCCGGATATGCCGCGCTGCGTCTGGTCGGACAGTGTGATCGGCGGCGGACCGGTCCGCGATGCGCTGGAGGCCGACAATCTTGCGGGCGTCTACGATCCGGAGCGCGATCTCTGGCAGTTCCATGACCCGGAAACCGGGGAGGGCGTGCAACTGATGCCCACCGCGGATACGCCGCCGCCCTGGGAAGCCTCGGTTCCGCTGCGCCTCTTTCTGCATTGGGCGATGCACGGCATCGGAAGGCCGCTCGTTCATGCGGGAACCGTCGGTCTGGACGGCGATTGCGTCTTTCTCGCCGGGGCCGGAGGGTCGGGCAAGTCCGGCACCACGCTTTGCGGCATTCTCGATGGTCTCGTCAGCGTCGGGGACGACTATGTGCTCGCGGACGTGAACGCCGATAGCGTGATCGCTCGCCCGCTCATCAAGATCATGAAACAGGATCGTGAGGGATTGCAGCGGTTGGGCGTTGATCAGGCCGATCCGTGCCTTCAGGGTCCCAACTGGCAGGGAAAGCTGGAATTCGAGTTCGACCGGCTGTGTCCGGGGGCGGGCGCGCGCGCCTTGTCAGGGCAGGCGATCCTGCTGCCGTCGGTGACGGGCGGGGAGAAGACGTCCGCGCGGCAGGCTACCGCCAAGGAGGCGATGATGGCGCTTGCGCCGAGCAGCTTTGCGCAGCTTTTCGGGGCCTGGCGCGCTGACGTGAGCTTTCTCGCCGAGTTCTGCCGCCGCCTGCCTGTCTGGCGGGTCGATCTTGGGACCGATCCCGCCGAGGTTGCCGGTTTCCTGCGCGGGTTTCTCGCCGGGAGCCGACCATGAAACTCTCCGTTCTCATGCCCGCCTATAATGCGGAGCGGACTATCGCTTCCGCGCTTCGCTCACTCCTGCGTCAGCGCGATGCGGCGGAGATGGAAATCCTTGTTGCGGATGACGGGTCAGGCGACCGCACGGTCGAAATCGTGAGCGATCTGGCACGCGAAGCCCCGGAGATCCGGCTGATCGCGCGGCCCCATGTGGGGATTTCCGCCACCCGCAACGCCTGCCTTTCCGCGATGGCAAGGGACACGGATTTCGTCGCCTTTCTCGATGCGGACGATCTCTCGCCCGCCGGTCGGTTCGCCCGTGATCTCACCAAGTTCGAGGCCCGACCGGAGCTTGAAATGCTCTATTGTGCGACCCGATTTTTCGAGATCGAGGACTGCGAGGCTCTTGCGCCTTCGCCGGAGGGGCGCACGCTCGACGGACGCCCGATCCAGCTCGGAGCGGGGCTCTTTCGTGCGGGGCTGATCCGCAGGCTCGGCGCCTTCGATGAAACGCTGATCCAGTCGGAGGATACGGAGTTCCTTTTGCGGATCTTCGAACATGAGGTGGTCCATGTCCTTGATGACGATATTGGGGTCTACTACCGGCGTAACCATGGCAGCGTGACCGACGATGTGGAGCAGGTGCGCCGCGAGATCATGCGGGCGATGCTGCGGGCCGCCAATCGCCGCCGGAAGATCGGCGGCGCTCAGCTGCCAAAAGGCTTTTTGACCGACACGCATGTCGCCGAACTGGAACGCTGGAAGAATGCTCCCTTACACCGCTCTCATCCCGACGTTTAACGGCGCGGATTTCATCGCAGAGGCGATTGCCTCGATCCGGGCGCAGAGCGTTCCGCCGGACGAGATCATCGTCGTCGATGACGGGTCCACCGATGCGACGGTGGACACCGTGCGCGCGTTGGGCGATGACATCGTCCTCCTTTGTCAGGAAAACCGGGGGGTGGGTTCTGCGACCTCAGTTGGGTTTTCGCGGGCCTCGTCTGCGGTGGTCGCCACGGTCGATTGCGACGATCTGTGGGCGGTGAACAAGATGGAGACGCAACTCGCGCGCCTTGCGGCAGATCCGGCGCTGACCGGGGTGTTTTCCCATTACCGGCCCTTTCGTGACGGCACGCCCTGGCAGGAACAAACGCTCGGCGCGCCCGTGGCGGGCTGGCTTCGCTCCACGATGGTGATGAAGCGCGATGTGTTCGATGCGGTCGGGCCGATAATCGATCCGCCGGGGGGATGCGGCGATCTGATCGACTGGCTCGCCCGGGTGCGTGAGGGCGGGCACCACCTCGTCATGCTGGAGGAGCCTCTGGCGCTGCGGCGCATCCGGCGCGGCAGCCTGAGCCATCAGCAGACGCCGGAGCGCGACGGCGGTTATCTTCATGCCGCACGCCTTGCGATCCTGCGGCGTCGTCAGCAGCAGGGGGAATGATGGCGCGCCGGTTTCCCTCGCCTGAATGGGCATGGCCGCAAGGGCCGCAGGAATTGCTCATCATCGCTGCCGCCTGCCCGAATGAGGCGCGGGCGGCCGATGCCTTGCGGGCGTGGCTCGACCAGACCGATTTCGACGATGCGAGTTTCGCGGAACAGCGGTTGCTTGTACGCGCCGCGGTGCGATTCCCACCCTCGAAGCTGGAAATCCCCGAGCGTGGGCGCATCGACGGCATCGTGCGAATGTTGTGGAGCAAGTCCCGCATCGCGCTGAAGGCCGCCGAGCCGGTGCTTCAGGCGCTGACGGAGGCGGGTGTGGAAATGCTCGTCATCAAGGGGGCCGCCTTTTCCGCGCTCGACATGGGCAGCCTCAAGGGGCGCATCGCGCATGATGTGGATCTCGTCATCCGGCGCGAGGATTACGCGTTCGTTCTGGAAGTGCTCGACGGGGCCGGGTGGCGGCCGGACCATGGGGCCTCGGTGCTTTATCTGCGGGCGCTGGGGGCAGGCTTTCACGGGCTCAATTTCGTGAAGGCCCCGAATGGCGACATCGATATCCATACCCGCGTCTTTCGTACGGTCGGTCACGACGATCCGGCGGAAGTCGGCATATGGGTACGGGCCGCTGCCCATGACTTTCTGGACGCACAGGTCATGGTGCCGTGCCCGACGGATCGTTTCACCATCGCCCTGGCGCACGGGACGGTGGACGGCCTCCATCATGCGGACTGGATCGTCGATTGCGCCCGCATGATCGAGGCGGGGGAGGTCGACTGGCCTCTGTTTCTCGAAAATGCCGACAGGCTGGGGATCCGGCCTCATGCCCATATCGCGCTCGCCTATATGGCCGAGAGGCTTCATGTCGGCGTGCCGGAAGATGTTCTGGAGGGCTTGCGGCCCAAGGGTGCGTTGCCGGGGCTCGGGGGGCTGGAGGCCCTGTTCCTGTTCCGCGCACGCGATAGCCATTCCCACTTAAGCGGCCTCGCCAAGCGGTTCTTCAAGGTGCGGCATCTGCGCCGCATCCGCGCGGTCAATGCGGGGAAGCCCGGCGGGGTCCGTCAGCGCACGGCCAGGATGCGGCGCGCGCGACGCTTTCCCGTCGAGGCCGAAAGTCAGGCTCCGGCCCTGGTTCAGCATATCCCCTTGAACGGGGGGGCCTCCCGCTTCCGTCTGTTCGTCGATTTCGGGCAGGCGGTCGTGGCGCGCAGGCATTATCTGGAGATCAATACGTCTGAGCGCCATCTCATGCGGCTCAAGTTTCGCGATTTTCGCGGGCATGGCCGCGCGCTCGCCATGATCGATATCTCGCTTCCCCGTAATGTCGATCCGACCGATATTCGGGTGCATTCGCGGCCCGCCGGTCCACTTTCGGTCAGGCCTTCACCGGAAGATGTACAGGCGATGGCCGCGGTGCCGGTGCGCGTTGCCGCCGTTCAATAGACAAGGTATCGGGCGTCCGCTTCCCGGCTGCGGGGCGGCCTGTTTCTGCGGCGGGCAACGTGTCCGTACAGGCGTGCTGCCGAGCTATAACGGATCGGCATAACTGGTTGATTTACCCCTGAATTGGGAATGCCGGTAGGTTACGTACACCGCGCGAGACGGTGGACCTGTTCGAAAGAACATCCGGTGGCTTGACGGAAAAAACATAACGCGCCGCAAGAAGCCGCCGAAGAACCAACAGAGGGTATTTCCAGATGAAACTGAACAAGATGGTGGCCGCACTGGCCGTCGTATCGGTGGCGGCTGGCCCGGCGTCAGCAGAGATCCAGAACGTGGATGTCAACGTCATCGGATCGGTCTCCTTCCTCTCCTCCTACAAGAACTATGAAGAAATCTTCTGGAAGGACGGGATCCTCGAGGCGTCGGGAGGGCGGATCAGGGCGTCCGCCCGCGGTTTCGACGAGATGGGTTTCAAGGGGGGCGAGGTGCTGAGGCTGACCGGGCAGGGCGTTGTCGATATCAGTACGACGGTGCTGGGCTATACTGCCTCCGACGATCCGCGAAACGAGGCGGCGGATCTTGCCGGGTTGGCGCCGACCGTTGAGGTGGCCCATGCGATTGCGGACGCCTACAAGCCGGTTCTGGCGTCCTATTTCGCGGACAAATACAAGGTGAAGGTTCTGGCGACCTGGCCGTATCCGGCGCAGGTCTTCTACTGCAACACCGAGATCAGGTCGCTTTCCGATATCGCGGGAAAGAAGGTGCGCACCGGGAACCGGACGCTGTCGGAATTCGTGACCGCGCTGGGCGGCACCGGTGTGACCATGGCCTTTGCCGATGTCATCCCGGCTCTTGAGAATGGCGTCGTCGATTGTGCGATCACCGGGACGATGTCGGGAAATTCCGCCAAGTGGTTCGAGGTCGCCGATCACCTTTACGCGCTGCCCGTGGGCTGGAGCACCATGGTCACGACCGCCAATCTCTCCTTCTGGAACCGGCTGAACCCGGAGACGCAGGCCTTCCTTCAAAGCGAATTGAGCAAGCTGGAGGAGAAGATCTGGACCGGCGCGGGCCGCGAGACGCAGGAAGGGATCAACTGCAATATCGGCGAGGATCCGTGCGGTGTCGGGACCAAGGCGCACATGAAGCTCGTTCCGGTTTCCGATGGGGATCGCACGCTCCTCGACAAGATCACCGCCGAGGTCATCCTGCCGAAATGGGCGGAGCGTTGCGGGGCGGGCTGCGTCGATGAATTCAACCAGACAATCGGCGCCGTTATCGGCAAGACAGTGAAAGTGAACTGAAATGCTGTCTTCGACACCGACGATGGTGGCGGGTCCGGGGGCGTTTGCGCCCCTGGACCGGACGTTGGCGCTCGCGCGCAGGACGGGGCGGGGTGCGACCTGGGTGTCCGGAGCCGCCCTGATCGTCACCTGTCTGCTGGTCAGCGTCGAGGTGCTGTTGCGCAAGCTGTTCAACGTGACGCTTGGCGGCATGGATGAGATATCCGGCTACGTTCTCGCCGTTTCCGTCTCCTGGACACTGAGTTTCGCATTGGCGGAGCAGGCGCATATCCGCATCGACGTACTCTACAATCTCGTGGAGGGACGGTTGCGGGCTTTTCTCGATCTGCTCAGCCTCGTCAGTCTCGCCGGGTTTTCCTTTCTTCTGACCTATTGGGCCGGGCGGCTTCTGGAAAGCAGCATTGATTTCGGCTCTGCCTCCAACAGCGCCCTGCAGGTGCCGCTCTGGTTGCCTCAGTCGCTCTGGTTCGGCGGTCTTGCATTCTTTTCGCTGAACCTTGCGGCCCTGCTGCTGCGCGCCATCGGGTGTCTGATCACGGGCGATATCGCAGGTGTCTCTCGGATTGCCGGCATCAAAAGCGTCGAAGACGAGATCGAGGATCAGACCGATCTGCCCGGGCATGGCTCAGCGACCCAAGGATAGGACCAATGCTGGCAACCGCTCTCACAACCCTCATCCTGCTGATCGTCCTCAGCCTGCCTGTCGCAGCGGCGATGGGCGTGCTCGGCCTGATCCTGGGCGAGCTCTATTCGCCCATGCCGCTGGTTCGCACGCTTGGCGACCTGGCATGGTCCACGAGCACCAACAACCTGCTCGTCGCGATCCCCATGTTCGTGCTTCTGGGCGAAATCCTGCTGCGCACCGGCGTGTCGTCGCGGATGTACACCGCCCTGTCGCACTGGCTGGGCTGGTTGCCCGGCGGGCTGATGCATTCCAATGTCGGAACGTCGGCGCTGTTTGCCGCGACTTCGGGATCATCGGTGGCAACCGCCGCCACCGTCGGCACGGTCGCTCTGCCCGAGGTGCAGGTTCATGGCTATAACGAGCGTCTCTTCCTCGGCTCGTTGGCGGCGGGCGGAACGCTCGGCATTCTGATCCCACCGTCGATCAACATGATCATCTTCGCGGTGCTGACCAACACGTCGCTGCCCAGCCTCTATCTGGCCGGTATCCTGCCGGGCCTGTTGCTGGCAGGGCTGTTCATGGCGATGATCGCAGGCGCCTGCATTCTCAATTCGAATTGGGGCGGGCAGCGGATTTCGACGAACTGGCGCGCACGCTTGCAGAGCCTGCCACATCTGTTGCCGCCGGCGGCGATCTTCGCGGTGGTGGTCGGTTCTATCTATGCGGGCTTCGCCACCCCGACGGAGGCCGCCGCGCTCGGTGTCGTTGCCGCGCTTGTCCTTGCGGCGGCATTCGGTGCCCTGAAAGTGTCCGTGCTGCTGGCAGCCTTTGAAGGGACGATGCGCACGACAGCCATGATCGTGCTGATCATCATCGCGGCCTATTTCCTTAATCTGGTCTTCGCGGCCATCGGTCTTGCCGATGCGATGGAGGATTTCATCAGCACGCTCGGGCTCGGGCCATACGAGACTATCCTCGTTATCGCGGGCTTCTACATCATCCTGGGTTGCTTCATGGAAACCCTGTCGATGATGATCGCGACGGTGCCCATCGTTACGCCGATTGTCATCTCCCTCGGTTTCGATCCGATCTGGTTCGGCGTCGTGCTGATGCTTCTTCTTGAAACCGCGCTGGTGACGCCGCCCATCGGGCTGAACCTCTTTGTGGTGCAGAGCATTCGCCCGAGCCGCGGGCCCATGAACGATGTCATGGTCGGGACGATGCCGTTTGTCGGTGTCCTGTTGGCGATGATCGGCCTCGTGATCGCATTCCCCTCCATCGCGCTTTGGCTTCCCGCCGTGATGCGCTAGTGGGTTGGGAAAATCAGGAAAGACCATGGACGCTATCGCCCGCCTTGCAGAGCATGTCATCGCCATCCGGTATGAGGATCTGGCTGAGAAGACCCGCGCAGCCGCGCGACGGCTCATTCTCGATACCATCGGGGTCGGGCTTGCCGGGAGCCGGGGGCAGTGGGCCTCAGAGCTTTTCGCTTCAAGCGGTGCGTGGGGGCAGGGCGGGACGTGTCGCGTCTTCGGGCGTCGTGGCGGTTTTCCCGCCGGGCTGGCCGCCTTGCTCAACGCCTATTGCATCCACAATTCGGAGTTCGACTGCCTGCATGAAGATGCGGTTGTCCATGCGCTGACAGCGATATTACCCGCCGCTTTGGCCGCAGCCGAACAGAGGGGCGGGGTGTCCGGGGCTGCGCTGATCGAGGCGGTCGTCGCCGGTGTCGATGTTGCGGCCGCAATCGGTCTGGCCGGGACTGCCCCGATGAAATTCTTCCGACCGGCGGTGGCCGGCGGTTTCGGTGCCGCGGCTGCGGTGGGCAAGATCGCGGGGCTCGACAGACACCGGCTGATCAATGCTTTCGGGGCTCAATACGCGCAATCGGCAGGGTCCATGCAGGCGCATGAGGAAGGCACGATGCTGCTTGCCCTCCAGATCGGGTTCAACGCGCGCGCTGCGGTGGAGGCTGTCGATCTGGCAAGCGCGGGCCTGCTTGCCACGCGCAATACGCTGGAGGGCCGCTTCGGCTATTTCAGACTGTTTGAGGATGCGGTCGAGGTGGCACCCGTGCTGGATGCATTGGCGAATACGCGCCGGATCGAACAGGTGGTGGAAAAACCGTTTCCGACCGGTCGCGCTACCCATGGCGCAATCGAGGCGGTGATGCGCCTGCAGACCCGGCACAAGACCACCGCCGACACCCTGAGCCGTATTGTGGTGACCGTGTCGCCCGTGGCCTGCTCCCTCGTCGGTCGCGAGCCGAAAGCGGATATGGCGGCGAATTACGCCAGATTGTGCCTGTCCTATTGCGTCACCCGTTGTCTGCTTGAGGGGCATGTGGGCGTGGACCATTTTTCGCCGGAAGCCTTGATGGAACCGGGCGTTCTGGAACTTGCCGGACGGATCGACGTCGAGAGCTTCGACATGCGCGAACCGAGCGCCTTCGGCCCCAGCCGGGTCAGTCTGGAATTCGCCGATGGAACGATGGCAGACGAGACAGTCGATCAGGCGCTCGGTCATCCATCGAACCCGGTGTCGGAAGAACGGCGCCTTGCGAAGTTCCTCGCCAATTGTCAGGCCGCGGCGATCCCTTTGTCCGCCATGCAGGCTCAGTCCTTGGCCGAGCGGATCGGCGAACTGGACAAGCTTCGCGATGTCAACGATCTGATGGGGCTCGCCTGTCCCCAGGCAGGCTGAACGGGCCGTGACCTGCGTCAGGTCCGGGCGATGATGCCTTGCCATTCGCCAGACGCTGCAAGGCTGCGCACGGTCTGGGCGCAGAACTGGGCGACGATCCGCATGGCAGCGCGCACCGGATGATGGGCCGTCGTCGCCAGCACCAGAATGCGCCGCAGTTCCAGCGGGTCGATCTGCGTGGCGGTGATCCGGCCTGCGGCCACGTCGCGCTGCACCGCGTTGAAGGGGAGGATGGTGGAAACCTCTCCGGTCTCGACCATGCGTATCAGGGTCATGAGGGAATCGACCTCATAGGCGACGTTCAGCTCCACGCCCATCTCGCTGCAGATCTGGTCGAGCAGGGCGCGCAGTCCGTGCCGTCTGCGCGGCAGGACCAGCGGTCGGCCTGCAAGATCCCGAATTTTCATCGGATCCGGGGAAGGGCCCGGCTTTTCGCCGGACCCCAACAGGTACAGGCTCTCATGCAACAACTCGTCGGCGACATAGTGCTTCGTGCGCGGGGCCTTGTAGAACAGCGCCACGTCTATGTGGCCGGTGGTCAGCAGCTCGCTGACATCGCCGCTGAACGCCTCGACGATGTGAAGGTCCACGCCCGGATGGTTCTGGCGCAGGGTCTGCAGCAGTGGGGGGACGAGGATGTGGCTCTCGGTGGGCGGCATGCCCAAGGTGACTTTGCCTTCGACCACGCCCTTCATTTCGCGCACGTCGTGTTCCAGCTCCTTCAGATCCGTTAGGATCTTTCGCACGCGGGTGTCGAAGAAACGGCCCGCGCTCGTCAGTTTCATGCCGCGCCCGGTCCGGTGGAACAGGGTGACGCCGAGTTCCTCTTCCAGAAGCCTGAGTTGGCGGCTGATGGCGGGTTGCGCCACAGAAAGTTTCACTGCTGCGCGTGAAACGCTGGTTTCCTCGGCAAGTGCAGCGAAATAGTAAAGCTGGCGCATTTCCATGGGGCTTGGTTCCGGCAGTCTGCTTTATCTTGCGGCGGGGTTGGCGGGGAACGCCATTGCGTTCCCCCGCACAGTAGAGCAGAACAAAAATCCGTGCGAGCAAAGAACTCGCTGCAGACCTAGCCGTTCACCCGGTCAAGGAGGGTGCGGGCGTCCGCCTGATCTTCGATCGACCAGATGGTTTCGAGCACGACGCGAGCCTGTTCATCCGGCAGGATGCCGGCGACACAGTCCATGAACTTCTCCTCCACTTCGGTGTCCGACAGCGGGTTAAGGGGACCTCCGCGATAGCGGTCGTCGGAGAATTTGCGGAAGGTCTTCCCGGATTTCGTGACCACTTCGATGCGCGACAGGATCTTGTCATGGCCCATGGCCGCGATATCCGGATCGAACCGGGTTTCCACCCGTTTCTGCATCTCCTGGCATTCGGGGCTCTGGACGAAGCCGTCGGTGAATTCGGCCTTGCCTGCACGTCCTGTCAGGATGATCGAGGACAACAGGAAGGCCATGCAGAACTTGCCTTCAAGGTCCGTCTGCGCGGTACGGAAGCGGATCGGATGGAGGATGTTGTTGGAGGCGAACAGGGTTACGCTCTCGATGTCATCGGGTGAAAGACCGTTCTCCTGCATGAGCGCCTTCATGGTGTCCATGGACGGGTGTGTCAGCACCCCGCAAGGGTAAGGCTTGATGCTGACACCGGGTTCGGACAGCGAGAAGGGCTGGCCGAACCGGCCGAGGACAAGCTCCGGCTCGCCGCCGCGTCCGGCCACCGAAAGATAGCCCCATTGGCCATCGAGCGCGGTGTCGTTGAAGGTGAAACCCTCGCGCACCAGAAGGGCGCTGGTGACGCCGTTTTCGGAAGAACGGCCCACATGCATGGGCTTGCCCATCGTGCCGAAATTCGCGCGGATGCCCGCGGCCATGGAAGCGGCCCCGCCCAGCGCCTGCGCGGTCTCGTTCTCATTGAGCCTCAGCAGGCGCGCGGCCGCGGCCGCAGAACCGAAGGTTCCGATCGTTCCGCTGGTGTGGAAGCCGAGATTGTAGTGATCGGGGTTGATCGCCTCGGCGATCTTGCTTTCCACTTCGACGCCCGTGACAAAGCTCGTGATGAAGTCGCGCCCGCTGACGCCGTCGCCCAGTTCCGCCAGAGCAAGGACGGCGGACAGCGGCGGAACGGTCGGGTGGGTCAGAAGGCCATAGGGGCGGTCCGGCCCTTCGGCGACCTGCGTGTCGTCCCAGTCCATGACGTGTCCGGCCAGCCCGTTCCAGAACGCCGCCTGCTGGGCGGAGAGCTTCAGGTCCGGGTTGCCCACGGCGCGCGCGGAGGGCGTGGCGCCGGTGGTCGTCAGGTAACGGGCTGCAACCGACAGGGCTTCCTGTTCGGTTCCCGCCAGCATCACGCCGAGGCCGTCGATGATGCAACGCTTGGCGATGTGCAGGGTGTCTTCGGGGATGTCCCGGAATTCGACGGTGGATGCGAAGGCGGCCGCATCTTCGCTCAGAAACCGGGGGCGGGTGTCTTGCATGACGAAGGCGTCGTTCATTTCTTGTCTCCGTTCCACGCGTTGATGAGGTCCGTGGCGTCACAGACCAGCCCGAAGCGGGCGTTCGCGGTTTTCAGGGTGGCTTCGTGCAGTTCCGTGTCCCACGAGGCGCAGGCGTCGCGCGCAAGCGCCGTGTAGTGTCCGGTTTCAAACGCGTCCCGCAGCGAACTTTCGACGCAGACATTGGTGGAAACGCCGGTCGGCACGACCGAGCGAATGCCGCGCGCGCGCAGCACGGTATCGAGATCGGTGCCCTTGAAAGCGCTGTAGCGGTGCTTGCGGATGATCGGCTCACCGGGCACGGGGGCGAGTGCGTCGATGAAATCCGCGCCTTCGCTGTTTTCCATCGCAATCCGGTCGGAGGCATAGGTGGCGCGGCGGCGCTGGGCGAGCCAGGGCGCGGTGTCGCTCAAATGGTTTTCCAGCGTCCAGAAGCCCACATGGCAGACCAGAACGCCTGCTTTTCGCGCCGCCTGAAGCAGGGTCTGGAGCGTGGGGATGATCGCCTTCGCCGCATCGAGCGGGCGTCCGGCGCGGCTGGCGGCGTAGCCGTCGAGACAGAAATCCTTCTGCATGTCGATAATGAGGAGGGCGGTGTGTTGCGGGGCGAAGCGTTCGGCAAACTCATGAAGAACGGGCGGTTCGAAGGGGATCATGCGGCGTCCTCCTTCGCGAACCAGTCGGCGATCTGCGCGCCGGTCATGAAGGCCACGTCGGGGCGCATCTGTAGCGCCTCGATCATGCGCACCAGATAGGGAAAACGGTGCGGTACGCCGATCAGGTGGGGATGAAGGCCGATGCCCAGAACCTTCGCTCCGGCGGGCTCCGTTGACGCGTCGAAACACTCCAGTGTCGTCTGAAGGCGCCGGCACATTTCGTCGGAGGAATGGTTTTCGACCGCGAAGACGACGGAATCGTTCAGTTCCAGCGTATAGGGCATGGCGATCAGCTGCCGGGGATCGGCGCTCATCCAGTGCGGCACGTCATCGACGCTCCAGTCGCAGAGATAGTCGATGCCCTCGGCGGCGAGGATGTCGGGGGTCGCTTCCGTTTCCCGCAAGCCGGGGCTCAGCCAGCCGCGCACCGGCTGGCCGGTAAAGGCGCGCAGGCGATGCAGTGTTTCGCGGATCACGCCTTCTTCGCCTGTCTCCGCGCTCAAGGATGTCTGTTGCATTCCGTGCCCGACGAACTCCCATCCCGCCTCGCGTATCGCCTCCGCGCAGTCCGGATAGGTGTCGATGGCTGTTGCGTTGATGCTGGCCGAGACCGGCAGGGCGCGTTCCTTGAACAGCGCGAGCAAGCGCGCCATGCCTGCGCGCATTCCGTAATCGGCCCAGCAGAAATTGGGCACGTCCGGCACCTGATCGCGGCCATGCGGCGGGGTCAGCAGCTTTCTCGGCATCTCCCGGTCGAAAGGCCAGTGCTCGATATTCACGACAAGATTGACGATCAGACGTTTGCCTTCGGGGCCGCTGAGCGGACGACGGTCGTGCGGCAACCGGTACGGGATGCGCGGATTGGCTTGCAAGGCCCCTGTAGCGGGACGTCCGGATGACGAGAGTTCGTCCATTCTTTTTCCTGACCAAAAGAAGAAATGCGGCAGCAAATCTGATGCGAGGCAGGTTGCACGTGCTCGCTGAGCGTCCTTCCTGAAGACGCTTTTGGCAGGATGTCAGCGGGGGGAGGGGCTTACCAATCCAGATGGGTGCAAGCCGTTATAACGAGCTGAAATGGCAGGCTGCATGTCTGCGGTCTGGTGCCATCGTGCTGATTAGTAATTTATCGAAGATGCGGTAACATCTTCATGTATTATTGCTAGGCAATATGTGTCTTTCAGAATGCGCTCGTCTATTTTATGATATAAAATATTTGAATTAGAACCCTAAAGGTAATGGAGTCTCAAATGAGAGAAGTTAAAAAGATCGGTATAATCATTTGTGACCGTTATCGGACCTGCGCAGGAGGGAAGTGCTTCAAATCACTTAAGGCTCGTGAAGGTGCATTCAGTAAATATATGAATGTTGAAGTAGAGGTCGTTGGTTATTCGAGCTGTGGTGGGTGCCCCGGTGGAAACGTCGAGTACGTCATCGACGAAATGAAGGCAAATGGAGCGGAGGTAATCCATTTGGCGACCGGTCTTATTGTCGGGTACCCGCCATGTCCGCACACTGTCTATTTTCATGACTATATTAAAACCAAATATGGCCTTGAAGTTATATACGGCACCCATCCAATTCCAGAAAAATATCTGGAAATGCATGAAAAACTAGGAACTTGGAATGGGGAAGAATGGAAAGATATTGTAATGCCGACAATGTCGGAAGCTGAGACGCGCTTGGCCTATAACTGAAACTCTATATATCCCGTGTCGTACGGACGCTTTTGCTTGTTGGGAATGTCCCGGGCAGTGTCACGGATTGCGATGTAGCTGGTGCGATTGTTGGATTACATAGGTGATTAGGGGGGTGTTCCCCGTATGCGCGGCGCTGCGCTCCTGAGCGCATATCGCTTTGAGGGCTTCACAGCCGGAAGGACGCTCAGTTGCGTTTGCGCCAGGCGGAAGGCGGCATGCCGAAATGGCGGCGGAAGGATGCCACAAAGGCGCTGGTGTTCGAATATCCGAGCCTTGCTGCGAGCGCGGTGCTGCTCTGCCCCATCTCCAGCCCTTCGAGCGCCAGCATGAAGCGCATCCGTGCGCGCCAGTCGCGCCAGTTCAGTCCGGTTTCCGACTTGAACAGACGTGCAAGCGTGCGCTCGCTCGTTCCCGCCTGCTGTGCCAGTCGCGCCAGTCCTTGCGAGTCCTCTGGGCTGGCGAGCAAGTGTTCCATCACCTTCGCCAGTCGTGGATCCCGCCCGCCGGGCAGGCGCAGGTCGGGACGCTCGAGCCGGGACATCTCGTCAAGCGCGACCCAGACGAGACGGCGGTATTGGGCCGGGGAAAGCCTGTCGACCACTTCCGGGGCCAGACGGCGGGCGATGCCGCGCAGAAGCGGTGTCGCGCGCACGACCGTCGGCTTGTCGGGCAGGCCGCTGCGTCCGGCAGGGCGCGGATGAAGGTAGAAGTTCTGTAATTCGGCGGGACTGCGCGCGCTCAGCTGATGGCTCATGCCGGAGGGAATCCAGATCCCGTGTCGGTCGGGGATGAACCATGTGTCTTCGCCGATCTCGACGCGCACCAGACCATCGAAACAGAGGGTGAGCTGCGCGCGCGGGTGCATATGCCGGTGAACGGAGAAGCCCTCGTCGAGGTGCCCGGTCCAGATCACCAGCGGCATGCGCGGGTCGCCCAGCTCCCCCAGCGACAGGGCCGCCATCGGCTCGACGTCCGGAGTTGGCGGAAATTCGATATCTTTTGTCACATTGTCGTTCTGGCACGTAATTGCGTCAGAGGCTAGCTGTGTAGGCCGTTTTTGACGCAACTCGCGCAACCGGGGTGCGCGAGAGGGAGCTACAGATATATGGCCTATTTCCGCCAGACGATTGTCGGGCTCATTCTGCTTCTTGCCGTCGGCATTGCGGTGACAATACCGAGCGGGCTGAGCCAGGATCAGGCGCTGATCTTCGGCATCGTGCTGATCACGCTGAGCCTCTGGGCCACGGGGCTGGTGCCGGGCTATGTCGCCTCGACGTTCTTCTTCGCGGCATTGCTTCTTGGCGGTCTGGCAGCGCCCGAGGTCGTCTTCTCCGGTTTCACCTCCACGGCGATGTGGCTGATCGTGACCGGTTTCGTCATCGGGGCTGCGATCACGCATTCGGGCCTCGGGGCGCGTCTGGGGGAGCTTGCGCGGCCTCATCTGTCCAGAAGCTATCCGATGCTGATCGGCGGGTTGATGGTTCTCGGCATGGCTTTGGGCTTCGTCATGCCTTCGTCGATGGGCCGCGCCGCGGTTCTCGTTCCGGTGGGAATGGCTTTGGCCGATGTGCTCGGTTTTGCCAGAGGGTCAGCCGGGCGTACGGGGACTGCCGTCGTGATCGCCTTCGGCACCAACATGCCGAGCTTCGCGATTTTGCCCTCCAACATCCCCAACGTCATTCTCTCCGGCATGGCGGAACGATTGCTGGGCGTGCAATTCGGCTATGCCGAGTACCTGCTGCTGCATTATCCGGTTCTGGGGCTCGTCAAATCGGTGGTGATTGTGGCGCTGGTGCTGTTCTTCTTTCCCGCACGGATCGAGGAAAACGGGCAGCGTGCCATGGAAGCGAACCCGGCATCCGGCAAACGGCAACTGGCGCTTATGGGCATCTTGCTGATCACGCTTGCCTTGTGGGCGAGCGATCAGTTTCACGGTCTGAACCCCGCGTGGGTGGGACTTGCGGTTTCGCTGGTTCTCATGACGCCGAAATCCGGTTTCGTGCCGCCGCTCGTCTTCAAGTCTTCGGTCGATTTCGGAACGCTTCTCTTCGTCTCCGGCGCACTGGCGCTTGGGGTTGTGGTGAATGCGTCGGGGCTCGGGGCGATCATCGCGCGGGAAGTGACCGGATTGCTGCCGCTGCAACAGGGACAGGATTTCGTGAATTTCATGTCCCTGTCGCTCCTGAGTTCGATGACGTCGATCTTCACCACCATGCCCGGCGTTCCCGCCATCCTCACGCCGCTGGCAAACGATCTTTCGCAAGTTACCGGGTTCTCGCAGCGCGCGGTGCTGATGACGCAGGTGATCGGATTTTCGACCGTGATCTTTCCCTACCAGATCGGCCCTTTGATCGTTGCAATGGGGCTTGCCGGTGAATCCACGCGTCCATTGTTGCGCATGACGCTGGCGCTCACTCTGGCGACCGTCGTTCTGCTCATCCCGCTCGATTATGCGTGGTGGAAGGTTCTCGGGCTTATCTGAGGCTCGTGCTCGAGGCCTTTGTGTCGCATTTATCGGCAGTGCCGAGCGGATACTGTTTGCATGGTTGCTGGCTGGGGGAGTAGAGAGCGCCACGAACGGCCGGATTGTGATATGTGGGCATATGTCCGGCGCGTCGTGGGGCACACATGTCGTAAAGCCTTAAATCAGCACGAGAAAATTACAGCTCGCCGTACCGGAGTGCCAATTGGCGCTCCGGAATTTGTTTCTTTGCAGTGAAATAGGGAAAAATCGGATGGCGGGGGTGTTTTCCGGCAAAGCCAACTCCGGAAGCGGCATCGATTGGGTCGCGGTCTGTCTTCTGGCTCCGCCGCCCTTGTTCTGGGCGGGGAATTTTCTGGTCGGACGCATGCTGCGCGATACGATCCCGCCGTTCACCATGCTGTTCTGGCGCTGGGTGATCGCGCTGGTGCTGTTGCTGCCCTTCGTTCTGCGGATCATGGCGCGCGAGAGACACTTGTATCTGCGTCATGTCTGGCGGCTGTTGGGGGTCTCGCTGACCGGCATCGTTGCCTTTAACAGCTTCGTCTATTTCGGCCTGCAGAGAACGGCAGCCTCGAATGCCATGCTGCTCAATTCGCTGATCCCCATTCTGATCATGCTTATTGCTGCCTGCGGGTTCGGGATGAGACTCAGGGGGGTGCAGGCGGTCGGCGTGCTGGTGTCGTTTTGCGGCGTCCTGTTCATCATCACGAAGGGCGCGCCGGCGCAGATCCTGACGCTCTCGTTTTCGGGCGGGGATCTGATCGTCTTTTGCGGGATGGTGTCTTTTGCGTTCTATACGCTTTGGCTGAAGGGGTTTCCCGCGGAGATGAACCGCACCGCGTTGCTGGCCTGCCAGATCGCCGTCGGGCTCGTCATATTGACGCCGATCTACTTCTGGGAGCAAGCCGCTGGGCCCACTCCGCAATGGTCCGCATGGTCATGCGGCTGGCTTGCGTTTCTGGGCGTTTTCCCGTCCGTTCTGGCCTATCTGTTCTTCAATCTGGGGGTGGCCAGAGTGGGGGCGGCCAAGGCAGGACTGGCGATCCATCTCATCCCGGTGTTCGGCGTCGTTCTGGCCGTCCTGTTCCTTGGCGAGAGGGTGCATCTCTATCAGGCCGTCGGCATAGGCCTGATCGCAGCTGGCATCTTCGTCGCGACACGACGGGCCCGCGCCTGATGTCCGCAGGAATTACCGGATCCTGCGGACATGTTTTGCTGTATCGGAGAGGGCCGGAAAACGCGGCTTAGACGGTGGCCTTGACCGCTGCGGGCCGGGTTGCTGCTGTCCGGTCATCCTTGTCGGTGATCGGCGTCAGTTTGGCCTGAAAATGGCGCAGGATCGGCGGTTCCCATGTGATGCGATAGCCGTGCCGGATCTCGCTCGCCCGCTCTTTGATCGCTATGAGCGCGTCGGCGATGATGTCCATGTGAGCGCGCGTATAGACCCGCCGCGGGATCGCCAGCCGGGTGAATTCGAAATCCGCCTTCAACTGTTTGCCGGTGTCGGGATCGTTGCCCAGCATGTAGGAACCGATATCGCAGGAGCGGATGCCCGCTTCCTTGTAAAGCTCGATTGCCAGCACCTGAGCGGGAAACTCGTCATAGGAAAGTTGCGGCAGCAGGGCGCTTGCATCGACGAATACCGCGTGCCCGCCCGCGGGCGACTGATAGACGATACCGGCATCGTCCAGCCGTGAGGCCAGATATTCGACCTGGCCGATACGATAGCGCAGGTAGTCGTTGTCGATGCCCTCATAGAGCCCGATGGCCAGCGCTTCGAGGTCTCGCCCCGTGAGGCCGCCGTAGGTGTAGAAGCCTTCATAGGAAATGCAGGCGGCCTTGATCTTCAGGATCAGGGGCGAGTCCGCATCACGGACACCGATCAGGCCGCCCATGTTGACGATGGCGTCCTTCTTGGCGGACATGGTGAAAGTGTCGGCCAGAGAGAACATCTCGCGGATGATGTCCTTGATTTCGGTGTCGGCATAACCGGGCTCGTCGCGCTGGATGAAGAACGCGTTTTCCGCGTAGCGCGCGGCGTCGATATCGAGCGGGATGCCGTGCTTGCGTGCGATGGCGGAGACGTCGCGCATGTTCTGCATCGAGACCGGTTGCCCGCCCGCGGAGTTGTTGGTGATCGTCATTACGATCATGCCGACGTTTTCCGCGCCGTGTTCCTGAATGACCTGTTCCAGCCGGGCTATGTCCATGTTGCCCTTGAAGGGCGCGCGTCTGGCGGGATCCTTGGCTTCCGGCACGACGCAATCGATGCAGCGCGCGCCCGCCAGTTCCACATGCGCGCGCGTCGTGTCGAAGAACATGTTCGAGACGGCGACCTTGCCCTCACCGAGCAGGAGCGGGAACAGCACCTTTTCCGCAGCGCGACCTTGATGAACGGGCTGGATGTAGCCGAAGCCGAAGATGTCCGTGCCTGCTTCCAGAAGCCGGTAATAGGACGAGGCGCCCGCATAGGATTCATCGCCACGCATCACGCCCGCCCACTGGTCCTGGCTCATCGCGTTGGTGCCGGAATCGGTGAGAAGGTCGATGTAGCAATCCTCGCCCTTCAGATAGAACAGGTTGTAATCGGCATCGCGGATCGCGGTTTCCCGCTCTTCGCGGGTGAGCATCTTGAGCGGCTCGACGGATTTGATGCGGAAGGGTTCGGGAATGTATCTGACTGCCATGACAGGAGCCTCCTCTTGAGCTTCAAGGCACCCCGGTCGTCTGGATCGACAGGCGGACAGCGTCTGAACGACTCGCCAATTTCATAAAGTGAGAAAATTCTCACTTCCGGAATCGTTTCTAATAAAAATCCGAAAAACGGTCAATTATTTTACAATATTGAGTCTGATAATCCTCTCGCGAGGCCGCAAATGCAAAAATAAATGCACAAAATTGAGAATAAGTTTGCATTTTTGATAGGGGGTTCTACCTTGCGCATTGATGTGTGGGCGAGGCTTTTCGCGCTCCGCTCATGGCAAGGAAGTGCCGATTGCGGCGGCTGTGTTATCTGACGCCGAAAACCGGAGCCATGCCTTCGTCGCGATGGAAGGAAGACACAATGAACGCGCCGTGGATGCAGCCCTACGTCAAGATGACCGAGTTTCTGGGGCTGGTTCTGGGGCCGGACTATGAGGTCGCGCTTCATTCGCTGGAGGATCCGGAACGATCCATCATCGCAATCGCCAACGGTCACGTGAGCGGGCGTACGATCGGTGCGCCGATCACATCCGTTGCGCTGCAGGCTATCGTCAATCACTCGCACGAGACGGAAGATTTCCGGCTGAATTACACCGGCATCACCGGGGACAATCGCGTCTTACGTTCCTCCACCTTTTTCATCAAGGACGAGGCGGGGGCGCTTGTCGGGCTGCTTTGCATAAATTTCGACGACAGCAGGTATCGCGAACTGAGCGACCGGATCCTGAAGCTGCGCCATCCCGATATCTTCGTGGACAATAATTTCGTCTACAACGAGACGATTTCGGCGGTGGAAAGCAAACCCTCGCTGAAGGAAGCGGAGAGCTTCCACAGTTCCTTGCCCGGCCTCACCGAGGATGTGCTGGCGCGTAGTCTGGAGCGGCTCGAGGTCGCCCCTAATCGCTTGTCTCGTCAGGAGAAGTTCGCCCTGGTGCGTGAACTGGAAGCGACAGGCTTTTTCCTCGTCAAGGGCGCGGTGAAGCAGATTGCCGAGCGCCTCGGATGCTCCCAGACCACCATCTACCGGTATCTCAGCCGTATCGCGGAAATGTCCGACAGGTAGAACCGGTCGCCTTGCCTTTACGCGCTTTCTTCGACCGCCCGCAAGCTCTCGCCCGGTTCCTTTGGCGCGCTCCGGATGAGGCGCAGGTCGTGGAGAATGGCGAAGATGGCGGGCGTAACGAAGAGCGCCATGAAGGTCGCCCCGGCGAGGCCGAAGGCGAGGCTTGCCACGAGCGGCCTCAGGAACTGGGCCTGTGTGCTCTGCTCCAGCAGAAGCGGGCCGAGCCCCGCCACAGTGGTCAGCGATGTGAGGAAAATCGCCCGGAACCGGTCCCGTGCCGCGTCGCGGGCGGCCTCCAGCAGCGGCGCGCCGTCCCTGATCCGGTCCTTTATGAAGGCGACCAGCAGGATGGAATCGTTCACCACCACACCGGCGAGCGTGGCGAGCCCGACAAGGCTCGGTAGAGAGAGCTGTAAGCCCAGCGCCAGATGGCCCCAGATCACGCCGACGAACCCCAGCGGGATTACAGCAAGGACCGCAACGGGCTCGATGAAACTGCGGAACTGGAAGGCCAGGATCAGATAGACCCCGATCAGGCCGATCAGGAGATTGCGCGCCAGCGAGCGGCCCGTGGTGGCCGTGTCCTTCGCCTCGCCCACGATCACCACGGACACGTCCGGGCGCCTGGCGGCGAGTTCGGGCAGGAAATCCGACTTCAGCGCGCTCATCAGTTCGCGTGCATTGGCCACCGCGGGATTGATCGTTCCTTGCACCGAGACGGTGCGCTGTCCGTCCGTGCGCCGGATGCTTGCATAGCCGCGCGAGCGGGTGATCCGCGCCACCGCCGAAAGCGGCACCAGCGCGCCATCGGTCCCCGTCAGACGAAGGTCGCCGATATCGTCCGCGGTCAAGCGGTCGGCCCCGTCGAGCCTTGCAACAATGTCGATGACGCCCTGTTCGTCGCGCAGTTCTAGGTTCGTGTCGCCGCGAAAAGCGGCGCGCAATTCGCGGGCAACGTCGCGGGCACTGATGCCGAGCGCACCCGCGGGCACGGAGCGCAGCGTGATGACATATTCCGGCTTGCCGGGCTTCAGGTCGTAGGTCACGTCCCGCACGCCCTCGAAATCGAGGAAGAAGCGCCGCATTTCGCGCGCGGTTGCCTCCAGATCCGCGAGATTGCGGCCTTGAACGCGGATGTCGATGGCCTTGCCGCCGACGCCGCGCTCCTTGTCGGTAAAGCGAAGCGCCGCCATGTCGGCCATCGGCCCGGTGCCCTTCTTCCAGGCGGCGAGGACGTCCGTCACCTCCGTGGCGCGGATGCCCGCGGGCAGAAGCTGCGCGGAGACGGTCGCCATATGCGCGCCGGTTTCCGGCGTGTCGGAATTGACGCCGTAGGAGACGGTATAGCTCTGCACGAGGGGTTGCCCGCCGGGCTGAGCGGGCGTCAGTTTCGCATCGAGCTTTTCCAGCGCCGTCACCGCCTGCCGCACGCGCTCCTGCGTGCGGGAGAAGGGAGAACCCTGCACGAGAAGAAGGCGCGCCTCGACCGTATCGCTTTCAAGTTGCGGGAAGCTCTGGAACTTGATGAGCTTGCCGGTGAACGGCGCTATGGAGACCAGAAGCAGGCAGATGGCGAGGCCCAGCGTCAGGTAGCGCCAGCGCAAGGCCAGTCCGCAAAGCGGCACGATGATGCCGTCGCGAAACCGCTCGAAGCCCCGGTTGACCGCGCGGCCCACGCGGTCCAGCCCGTCCGCCCTGAGGCTGTGGCTCAGGTGGTTTGGCAGGATGAGGAAGGCTTCGGCTAGGCTGATCAGCAGGACGATCATCAGCGTGATCGGAATGTATTTGAGCACGGCCCCGATATTGCCGCTCAGATAGCCGAGCGGACCGACGATCATTGCCGTGGTCAGGAAGGAGGCAATCACGCCGGGCAGCACCTGTTTCGCGCCGTTGACGGCGGCGTCCACCGGACCCTCTCCCGCGCGCCGCCTGCGCACGATGTTTTCGGAAATGACAATCGCGTCGTCCATCAGAAGGCCGATGGCGACCAGCAGTGCGACCATGGTCATCATGTTGAGGGTCAGGCCGAAGACCTGCATGGCGAAGATCGCGCCGAGGAAAGACACCGGCAGGCCCATCGACACCCAGAACGAGACCCGCAGGCCGAAGAACAGCCACATGGTGACGAGCACCAGAACAAGTCCCTGAAGGCCGTTATCGACGATGATCCTCAGCCGGTCGCGGATGTTGGAACTGGTGTCCTGCGAAATATCCAGCCGGATATTGCCGGGCGCCTCTGCGCGGGCTACGGCGAGCCGTTCCTGGAGGGCGGCCATGATACGCAGGGTGTCCTGACTTTCGGTCTTGGTGACCGTGACAAGGGCTGCCCGCTTGCCCGCGAAATACGACGCGTTCCAGGGATCTGCGAAGCGCAGGGAAATCTTCGCCACATCGCCGAGACGAACCTCCGCGCCCCCGGCCGCATTGGTGAGCGGGACGGTGGCCAGTTCCTCGACGCTGGTGCGTTCGCCGCGAAACCGGATGACGGCATCGCCCTGACGGCCCTCAAGCGTACCGGCGGGCATATCGAGGCTCGCGCGTTCGAGCGCTTCGCCCACGTCCGAAATGGTCAGCCCGTGGCGCTGGAGGGCGGAGGCCGACAGTTCCACCGCGAACTCGCGGTCGGAAAAGCCGGAAACGGTTGCCTGCGTGATGATTGAATGGGCCGTCAGGTCTTCTGCGAAGCGGTCGGCATAGGCGAGCAGGGCATGGGGACCATCCGGCCCGGTGATTGCCACTGTCGCCACATTGGCGATGCGCTCCACGATCCGGCTGACGGGTTTTTCCGTCTCTTCCGGCAAGCCGTCCACGCCTTCCACCGCGGCCTTCACATCGTCAAAGAAGCGGCGCATGTCCGCGCCCTCGACGATCTCTGCGCTCAGGAGGGCCTGATTGTCCCGGGCGAGGCAGCTCATTTCGTCCAGATTGTCGACGGCCCGCACGGGATCTTCCTGCGGAATGCAGATGGCGCGTTCCACTTCCTCCGGCGATGCGCCCGGATAGGCGATGCGCACCTCCACCTCGGACGGCGGAATGATCGGAAAGGTGTCGCGCTGCAGCGTCGGCAAAGCGGCGAGCCCGAGGATCATCAGCGCCAGCATCATGATGTTGGCGGCTGTCGGATGCGTCGCGAAAAGGCGGATCATTTCGGCTGCTCCGAGCCGTGTGCAAGTCGCGCGACCTCGGCTTTCAGCGTTTTGTCCTCCTGCGCCTTTACCTTCATGCCGGGGACTGCGACCGCCGGATCGGTCACAACGAGCCTGTCTCCCGGCTCCACGCCGCCCGTAAGAACCGCGATATCTCCGACCCGGTAGCCCACCATCACCGCCCGCCGTTCAAGGGTGTTTTCGGGCGTGACGAACAGTGCCTCGCCATTGCGCACCGCTGCGGCCGGGGCAGCCAGAACCTTGCGCGGCGGCGCGCTCAGTTCGACCTCGACGAAGCGGTTGCGCCGCAGGGGCGGTCTTTGTCCGGGCACGGCCTGTCCGAGCGGGTCGGCGACGCGTACGACGACACCTGAGCTTTGGGTTCGCGCATCGGTCGCCTCAGCCACGCGCACGACCTTCGCATCCCACGCGACCTTGTGGCCGGGGACGGGCAGCACCACGCGTGCGGAAAGGTCCATCACCGAGCGCCCGGGGCCGAGCGCCCTGACCACCGGCCCCATACGCCCGAGCGGGAACTGGGCCTCGATCTCCACCGCCTCGGTGCCCTCCGCGCTCAGCAGTTCCTGCCCCTTGGTGACGACCTGTCCTTCCTCCGCCTTGACGGAGACGATGCGTATGCCGAAGGGGGCGGCGATCTTCGTGAAATCGAGAGAGCGGGCGGTGGTGGCACGCTGGGCCTTCAGGACACTGCGTTCGGCATCGTTCAGCGCAAGCTGGTTCTCGTATTCGGTCAGCTTGCCGCGCGCGACCAGTTCCGCACGCCGGGCCTGGTCCAGCGAGGCAGTCGTGGCGATGCCGCGTCCGGCGAGTTCTTCCTGACGTTTCAGGTCGGCGCGGGTGAGATCGAGGTCGGATTGGGCGAGCTTCAGGGATGCGGTCACCGTCTCGTCCTTGATGTCGAGAGCGCGCAACTGGGCATCGACCTGAGCCAGTGACAGGCGGATATCGGTGTCGTCGATGCTCAGAAGCGGTGCACCGGCGGGAACGATCTCGCCATTGGCGAGCCATTTCGATTTTTCCGCGACGACGCCTTCGATCCTAGCGACGGCCCGCCATTCGCGTGCGGGCTCGGTCTGACCGTAGCCAACGGCGCGCGGTGTCAGCAGGACCGGTTCAAGGGTGATCACGCGCACCGGTGTCGGCGGGCGCTGTCGCTGGCGTTCCGCCGGGGGCTCCGCAAGAAGGCCGGAGAAGGTTATCGCCAGCGCGCCTGCCGCGACGGGGACGATAATGGCCGCAGCCCGTGAAACGCCGATCAGCAAACGGGGCATTCGCGCCCTCCCTCCCGCCGGTTCGCGCGGGCAACGCCGATCCGGTTATTCCGCAATGTTCCTGGCCAGTAGTGTTAGGCGCGTCTGTGAATTTATCAAGGAGACGGAACCCGACCAATGGAATTCCGCAACGAACAACCCCGGTTTTCCAGACGTCTCCGCGCTTTGTTGCCTGCCATCGCTCGTACACGGCGGGCAGCGCCGTCGTATCGGCGGTTGCGTCTTCGAAGCCGGTCAGGGCGCGATGTCCGATTGTTCCGTGTAGGGCTGCTACAGCCGAGTGGGGATTAGGCCGCGCGCTCGCTACGCGAGAAAAATGCGCGTTAGGTCGAAGAACAAATATTCTCTGGACTGATTTCTAGACTTAAATCGTACAATCTGGGGAATATTTCTTTGCGTTAATCTGTAATGTTAGATGAATATATGGATGAAAGAGGGGCGGTAAATATAAGATGTTGAGTGTATTATTTTATGAAAAGAAAAATATTGGAAGCGATAGCCATAATGGTGAAAGATGGATGCAATTTAGTATATGTACGCGAAATATACGATATTAGCGATACTATTTGTTGTATAAATTATATGCGTAAAAACACTAAAGCAAATATAGCGGAAAATACATACAAAAATAGTCAGTGTGGATAATATGGAACAGATATTGTGTCTGTTTCTCGTTTTGTACATATGAATATTGTCGCGTGGTGAGGAAATAGAAATCATATTATGCGGTAGTGGATTAGTCTCCTCGTAGAATAATTGTGGGCCGTGTATTCTACGTTCAGAGTAAAATTACCTCTCAAAAATCATCGTTATGCGGATAAAACGTATTGCGTTGCGGCCGTATCGTTCAGCGCGATCAAAAAGTAGTCAATGACGTAGAAAGTATATTAAATCTATATGTGAAGACATTATAATAACAAACACAGTTGGTTACAACTGGTACGGGGGTCGAAATGACTATTGTCGTTGATGAAGATAGCCCTAAGCGGAAGAGGATGTCTGCTGCCGTGACGTCCGAAGAAAAGATGACAAGGGACGCTTGGCTGATATTGATTTTTGTTTGTGTGGCTTGGATTTTTGATGCCGCAGACGGTACGATTTTTTCACTAACGATGCCGCTTATACGAAATGAATTTAACTTGTCTCAATCCGCAATCGGGCTGATTGGCACGATGTTTCTTGCGGGAGCGACTCTGGGGTCGTTCGTCATTCCAATCATAGGAGAAAAGTTCGGTCGCAGATGGGGAATGGTCACTTGCGTGGCGTTGTTTTCTACTTTCACCGGAGCGATAGGGCTTGCCAATAATGCGCTTTCTGTCGGAATCGCCCGGTTTCTAACCGGGATTGGAACCGGCGGCGAATGGCCTATCGGTGCCGCCTATTTGGCAGAGGTTGTTCCGCCAAAGAAGCGCGGCTTCTGGATGGGGATCATGCAATCGGGGTACCCATTGGGGTATTTCCTTGCCAGCGTGATCTTCGCGTCTGTGGCTGCTCTGGGTCTGGGGTGGCGCGCGTGCTACTTCGTGCTCGTCTTGCCGGCAGTGATCATCATTCCTATTCTGAGCCACTTCAAGGAGAGCCAGACTTGGGTTGACCGCAAGAACGCTCAGGAAGAGGCGCGCGCAGACCGGTCGGCGAAACCCCGTTCCAGCATGTCCGAACTCTTTTCGACGCCCGAGGATCGGAAGGCGACGATCATTGCTTCGGTGCTGCATGTCACCCTCGGCGTATATGGCTGGGGCGCAACGATCTGGTTGCCCTCTGCGCTCGTGAGTGATTTCGGAGCGACACCGGCCCAGATCGGCAGTGTGTTCATTTTCATCTATGCCGTTGCAACCATCGGCTACCTGCTGTCTGGCTGGTTGCAGGATCATATCGGCCGCCGTTGGTGCATCATCCTCTATCTGATGCTCGGCATGACGGCTGTGGCGGGGCTCAACATCCTGAGTTGGATGGATACGCCCTCCATGACGATCGTTTTCGCACTCGCGATCCTCTTGGGGTTCGCTCAATCGACCAACACGCCGTTGATCACCTACACCAGCGAAATCTTTTCCTCGAAGAACCGTTCGATGGGGCTCGGCGTCTCGGTTGCGGCCGGGAAGGTCGCGGCAATTCTCTGTCCGACGGTTATGGGGCTCATTGCCGACTATTCAAGCGTCAGCACGGCTCTCTTCTATTCCACTCTTTTCGGTTGGCTGGCGATACCCGTGGCCTTCTGGGGGCGTGAAACTGCCGGAAAAGCGCTGGCTTGAAGCACATCTCTGCCGACCGTCGGCTCTGACCTCTCCAACATTCCTCCTACATGCCTGTCCTGATGTGGCGAAGCGCAGAATTCCTGCGTCCGGACAGGCTTGTCTCGGTCGCCCGACGGTCCCTCCCACCATCCTGCAACAGGAGAAGACTCATGAAAATCAAGGCAATCACGGTGACGCCATTCAGCGTTCCCTACAAGCATGTTGTGAAATGGGCGGCCGGAGTCCTCACCGCGTCTGAACATCTGATCGTACGTATCGAAGCGGAAGACGGCACAACCGGGCATGCTGAGGCGATCCCCCGGCCGATGATCTACGGTGAGACGCAGGAAGGCATGTACTATGCTTTGACCAAACACCTGATCCCGTCGCTCATCGGTGAGGATTCATTCAATCTGGAGCGCATCTGGGAGAAGATGGACCGCCTCCAGTGGAACCCTGCTGCCAAGGGGGCAATCGATGTCGCATTGTGGGATCTGAATGCACGACTGATGGACGTGTCTGTGGCGCAGCTTCTTGGTGGCCCATATCGTCAGGAAGTTCCGGTCTCCTGGCAGATTCCGCTTGTGTCAAACGAGCAGGCCCTTGCCGAGCTTGAACGGCTGACGGGCGAAGGTTTCTTCTGCTTTAAGGTCAAGGGCGGGCCGGATCCGGACAACGATATCGCACTCTTGAAGGAAATGCGGGCGATCGCCCCGAATGCGCGTCTCTATATCGATGCCAATATGGATTATGGTCGTCAGGATGCGATCCGGGTCATGAAGGCCCTGGAGGGGGTGATCGACAGTCTCGAAGAGCCGATCTGTGCGTCTGATGATGCCGGCCGTAAAGATCTGGCGATGCGAACGGATATTCCCATTCTGACCGATGAATCCAGCTTCACGGTGGAAGCGGTCTATCATCAGCTGCAACTCGGCGCGGTCCGCGAAATCGGAATCAAAATCCCGCGGACAGGGTTCACTAAGTCCAGGAAGATCGTGAATCTGGCAGAGGTCGGCAACCTGCCGGTGCAGGTCTGTCTGCAGGCGGAATGCGACTATGGTGCTGCGGCATGCGTCCAGTTTGCAGCCGCATTCCGGCAGATCAGTCTGCCTTGCGAGGTGGCTTGCTATCTCGATTGCGTCGCGGACACGATCATCAAGAGCCCGCTGGTTATCAAGAACGGGCATACTCAACTGCCTCAGGGACCCGGTCTGGGTGTGGATCTGGATTGGGACAAGATTGAGAAATACCGTGTGAAGATAGGTTGAACCCTATCTGTTGAGTGGTTTCCCGAAACCACGCGTTTTCCGGTGAGGCGCCCTGCCTGGAGGCATGGGCGCCTCATTACTTTAGAATAGCTGGTTTCCTTGCTCGGGGAGATGAATCTCGCGAGGAAAGTAGTAGTATTTTTATACTGCAGCGCAGTAATGCCGGTTAAAATGCGACGTTTTGGCATTTAAATTTGCTGCGCTGCAGTATTAATATCTATTTTGGTAGGAAAAATGGGCCTTCTGATCATATGATTGCGAATTGTTGGGGGGACTATATATTTTGTATTCCTTGGGTATACGGAAGCAAAAAGAACCGTAGAGCCAAGGAAGCAATTCGTAATGCAACCGATAGGAATTACGTCTATTGGCGTACACGTCCCATATTACTTCATGAGCCGGAGTACTATTGCCGGATCTTGGGGGGCGCGAGCGCTTAAGGGGTGTCGAAGTGTAGCCAATGTTGACGAAGATGCCGTCACGATGGCAGTCGAGGCCATTAGAGATACTGGTACGGAGACATGGGGCGGCGACATTCAGGGGCTTTATTTCGCCTCGACGACTGCCCCCTATAATGAAAAGTCCCATGCGACTATTGTCGCGAGAGCCTGCAACCTTCCCGAAACCGTCTTCACGGTTGATGTCGCCAGTTCTCTGAGGGCTGGCACAGGTGCCGTTCGAATGGCTTTCGATGCGGCTGCCGCGCATCCGGGCAAAGTCGGTCTCGTCGTCGCGTCTGATTGCCGTAATGCCGCGCCGAAATCGCTTCAGGAGCAACTCTTCGGTGATGCCGCTGCCGCTTTGACAATTGGTGGCGATAATCCGATCGCGGTGATCGACCACATCAGCGGCAATTCCCGCGAGATCGTTGATGTCTGGCGTAATGCGGGCGACCACAACGTCAGCACCGCGGAGCCGCGCTTCGTCACCGACTGCGGGTACAAGGCGGCCATGCAGGCTGCGGTGTCTTCCTTCTTCAAGGAAACCGGCACCAAGGCTTCAGACTACGGGCGCCTCGTGATCTCGACCTCGGATCTGCGGGAATATCTCGCGGTTGCCAAGAAACTGGGGTTCACGCCAGAGCAGGTCCAGGATCCGATGATGTTGGAAGTGGGGTGTTCGGGGACGGCTCAGGTGTTCATCGCCCTTGCCGCCGCCCTCGAAAGTGCCGCTCCGGGCGACAGGATCCTGGTCGCGAATTACGGCAATGGTTCCGATGTGTTCTCGCTGACGGTCACCGATGCGATCTCGCAGTGTCCGCGACGTAGCCGGATGAGCGACCTTTTGGCATCTCGGCGTGAACTTGCCGACTACGGCCGCTTTCTTTCCTTCCGCGGCGCGGTCGAACCTGTGGCCGGCGAACCGTTCCGATTGACGATCTCCACCGCGATGACCTGGCGCGACCAGGGAACTTATCTCGGGCTCGAAGGCAGTGTCTGCGAGAAGTGCGGCACCACAGCCTATCCGGTGAACCGCGTCTGCCACGCCTGTGGTTCGAAGGACGAGTTCACAATCTCCCCAAGATCGCACATGGAACCCAAGATTTTCACCTTCTCCGTTGATCGGCTTGCGGGTCGTAGTGACGATCCTGTTGTTGTTCAGACTGTCGCGGAAGATGAGACAGGTTGCAGGTACTACCTGAACATGACGGACTTCAATCCGGACGAGATATTCATCGGTAAAAATCTGAAATTTACATTACGGAAAATCCATAATCTTGGGAACTTCGTCAATTACTACTGGAAGTTCCGGCCTTTGAGGGAAGCCGAGGAGAAGAACAATGAAGGATAAGGTCGCCATCGTCGGAATGGGCTGTTCCAAGTTCGGCGAGCGCTGGGACATGGGGCTGTCCGATCTCCTCATAGAAGCTGCCTACGAAGGATATGCCGATGCAGGCATTGGTCCGGAGGACATCGACGCGGTCTTCTATTCCAACGGAACCACAGGTGCCCTGGCGGCGACCCCGGTCGCCGACGCTCTGAAGCTGAAGAATATCCCGATCTTGCGCAACGAAAACTACTGTTGTTCGGGACATGTTGCGCTCATCGAGGCGTGCATGGCCGTGGCCAGCGGCGCCTACAAGACCGTGCTCGCCATCGGGGCTGAAAAGCTCAAGGACACCGGCTTTGCGGGACTGGGGGCAGGGCGGGGCATCTCCACTGTGATGGAGGCGCGCCGCACGGCTCCTGGGTCGTTCGCCCTGATCGGCACCCGGTACTTCGAGGAAAACGGAATTTCCTACGACGAGGGCAAGCGTCTTCTGGCGAATATCGCGGTGAAGAACCACTCCAACGGCATGCTTTCGCCGAAGGCGCATTTCCACAAGGAGATCACCGTCGAGGATGTGCTCAAGGCGCCGATCATTGCCTCTCCGCTTGGCCTGCTTGACTGCTGCGGCAACAGTGACGGTGCTGCCTGTGCGATCATCACGAGTGCCGAGAATGCACGCTCGTTTCGCGACGATCCGATCTGGGTCAAGGGGTTTGGCGTCGCAATGGATGCTGGGATTCCCCACATGCGGCCGGACTTCGGCTGGACCAGCTTCGATGCATTGAAAGTCTCTTCGGGCAAGGCCTACGAGATGGCGGGCATCAAGGATCCGCGTGAGGAAATCGACCTAGCGGAAGTCCACGACTGCTTCACCGTCACCGAGATGCTGATTTACGAGGATTTCGGCTTCAGCAAGCGCGGTCGCGCGCGTGACGACATCGATAGCGGCTTCTTCCTGCGCACGGGCGGATTGCCCGTCAATGTCGACGGCGGCCTGAAGTGTTTCGGCCATCCCGTCGGCGCCAGCGGCATCCGCATGACCTACGAAATCTACAAGCAGCTTCAAGGACGTACGGACAACCCGGAACGTCAGTTGAAGGACGCTGCTCGCGGCTTGTCTCACACCTTCGGTGGCCCGCCGCAGCTTAGCGCCGTTCTCATCGCCGGAAACGAGAAGGGCTGAACGCCCCCGCATGGAGACTATCATGGAATACACGAATGGATCCGCACTCGCGGGCCTGAAAGTCCTCGACATGGGACGTGTGCTCGCGGCGCCTTTCTGCACTGCGATGCTGGCTGACCTCGGCGCGGACGTGATCAAGCTGGAAACGCCGGGCAAGGGAGATGACTCCCGCATCAATCTGCCCAAACAGAACGGCGAAAGTACCTACTTCGTCAACTTCAACCGCAGCAAGCGCGGCATCACTCTCAATCTCAAGACCGGGCGCGAAGTTTTCCTCAAGCTTATCAAAGAGGTCGACGTCCTGGTGGAGAACTTCCGCCCCGGCGTGATGGCGAAGCTGGGCCTCGATTTCGAGACGTTGCACGAAGTCAATCCGCGCCTGATCTATGCCGCGGTTTCGGGGTTCGGCCAGACCGGTCCCTACAGCCAGAGAGCGGGGTTCGACCCGGTCGCTCAGGCCCTCAGCGGCATGATGAGCATCACCGGTTATCCCGACCGTCCACCGGTGCGTTGCGGGGCCTCGGTCGCCGACGTTATGGCCGGTATGCATGCCACGATCGGTATTCTTGCCGCCCTGCAGTATCGCAACGCGACCGGGCACGGCCAGTTTATCGACGCCTCTCTGGTTGAAGCGGCGATCGTTGGTATGTCGAGCGTCAATCAGGTCTATCTGACCACCGGAGAGGTTCCGACCCGGCAGGGCAACGGTTACACCGCCTGCGCGCCCGGTGGCTGCTACAAGGCGCAAGGCGGCGAAGTCGCATTGCTCGCCATGGGCAACAAGTCGTGGGAGACACTGTGTGACGTCATCGGACGCCGGGATCTGCTGGAGCGACCGGAGTTCGCGACCAATGACGAACGGGTGAAGAACAAGCCGGAACTCGACAGGCTGATCGGCGAGGCAACTGAACAGATGCCGATTGACGATCTCGTCGACCGTTTGTTGGCAGCCAAGATGCCCGTTTCCCCAATCTACGACATCGCACGGGTGGCGAAGGATCCGCATATGCAGGGCGATCGGAAGGTCTTCACGGAGGTGGAGCATCCGACCTTGGGCGCGGTCAAGATCACCAACCAGCCTTTCAAGATGTCGGAGACCAACCCGCACGTACGTGGTCCCTCTCCGCTACTCGGTCAGCACAATATCGAAATCTACGGTTCGTTGGGATACAGCGAAGCAGAAATAAAAGAGCTGGCCGATAGCGGAATCATCTAGTCCTTGGAGACAGTTAGATGTCAGAAACTACTCTACCTGAGAAAGAAATAGAGGCAGCATTCCAACAAGCGGAGCCTGCGAAGAGGAATATGAAGTTCGTCTACACGACATTCGCTGTTGTGTTCTTGGCGTGGCTCTTTGTCGGCTTCTCGAATACGTTCAATCTCGCTCTTTCGGGAATGATGGAGGAGATGAATTACTCGGGAACGGACATCGGGTTGGTTGTCAGTGTGTACTCGTTCGGTGGCTTCATCAGCGCGCTGTGGCTGCCGCTTCTGGCTGACAAGAAGGGCCGAAGGCTCGGGATGGTCCTGAGTGTCTGCTTTGCGACGATCTTCAACTCGATGATCGGCTTCACGACGAGCATCGCTCAGTTGCTGCCGTTGCGCTTTATCTCGGCACATGGCCAGACCTGCCAGTGGGGCATTGGCTCGTCGCACCTTTCGGAAGTCGTTCCGGCGAGGAGCCGCGGTACCTTCCTTGGCCTGATGCAGATGGGCACCCCGATTGGGTACTTCATGTGTTCGGCAATGTTCACGGTCATGATGACCATGGAGTTCTCCTGGCGTTCATTCAGCAAGATGGGCATCATCGGCATTATCATCTGTCTGCCGATCATCTTCTGGCTGCAGGAAAGCGACCTGTTCAAGCGTACCCACAAGTCGGACGAGGCAGTCAAGGCGGGCAATGCAAAGGCCCCGGAGAAGAAAATCTCGTACTGGGAGCTGTTCCGTCCCCAGTATCGCAAGGCCACGATCGTCGGCATGGTTCTGCATTCGATCGGCGCATTCTGGGCTTGGGGCAACACGACCTGGTTCCTGGTGTGTGCGGCTCAGGACTTCGGCATGGATGCTGTCCAGCGTGGCAAGCTGAACATGCTGATGTGGGGCATCGCGATCATTGGTTATCCGCTGGCCGGTAAGGTTGGCGACATGATCGGTCGCCGTCGCGGTATGGTGGTCTTCACTCTGTTGATCCTCGCCGGCGCAACGATGATGTTCATCTCCAGCCGGACCGCTACGCCGGATGTCACCCTGCTCCTTATCTCGACTTGCGTCATTGGCATCGGGCTCGGTGTTCATTCGATCCTGATCGCTTACTCCAGCGAGATTTTCCCCTCTCACGTTCGTGCAACCGGCAACAGCCTTTCCATTGGCATGGGGCGTCTGTCGGCAGTCTTCTCGATGATGGCCCTCGGGGTTATCGCCGATATGTTCACGCCGACGACGGCTGAGCTGGTCTGTGCCATCGGCGGCTTCTTGATGGTCCCGGTTGTTTACATCTGGGGTGTAGAAACCGCTCGCCGCGAATTGACTGAAATTGCGGACTGACTAAGAGCCGGTACTTCTGCATAGTTCGGGAGTATCGGCCCTCCACTCCCTTCCGGATCGATAGAACAATACGCGTTAATCGCGAATACGACCGAATTCAATTACTCAATCAGGAGAACGCACAAATGAAGGACTATATGTTGCGGCTGAAAGATCGGCTCAACGGTCCAGATGCCGATACTTTCTCTAACACTTATTACGGCAGGGTGCTGGTCGGTGACATTACCCTGAAGTACGACGAGGAAGTCTACACTTTCTCTGTGCACAAGGGAAAGATCATCGATGTGATCCCGGGTATTCCGCTGACGGGCATCGATCTGGGGGTCGCCGGTGCGAAGAAAGACTGGGATCAGTTCGCCATCCGCAAGAGCCTCACTGTCTCGACGAACAAGATGAACCCGAACTGCCTCTCCCATATGGGGACGCCGTTGCGTACGCGACAGAATTTCAACGCCGTGGCGTACATGTGCCGAGTGTTCGCGGAAATCCTCGAAGGCGTGAAGTAAGGACGAACGACAATGGCGATTACTGGATTTTACAAGAACATCAACGGCATCAAGACCTACTTCGAAACCAATGACGGTCCCGCCGACAGCCCTTACACCATCATCTGTCTGCATACGGCCGGACGCGAAAACCGTCAGTATCACGGCATTCTCGAAATCCTGGAAGACAAATATAAGATCTACTCGTTCGACATGCCCGCTCACGGCAAGAGCTGGCCGCTGCCGCACAACAAGGCGATCGACACTTTCGAGGGATACGGCGCTTTCGTCTGGGAAGTGATCAAGGAACTCGATGCCAAGAATCCGGTGGTGATCGGATGCTCAATGGGCGGCAATATCGTCTACTACATCGCCCAGAACTATCCCGTTTCCGCCATCCTCTCCATGCAGGGTGCGGATTACACCCCTACCGTCGATGCGAAGATCCTCGAGATGCTCGATCATCCGTATGTGAGCGTCCAGCACTCGCAGATCGAGTATTCGGAGTGCCTGATCGGGCGCGCCTGCTCCGAGGAGGCGCGCGACTTCATCATGCTCGGCGTGGCTCAGGAAATCTCCAGCACGAAATATGCCGATCTGAAGCAGTACACGGGTTTTGATGTCCGCGAGAAGATGTCGACCATCACATGTCCCGTGCTGATTGTGCATGGTGTGGACGATCCCATCGTGACCGAAGAGATGGTCGCAAAGACGATGTCTCGCCTTACCGGTGCGAAGAAGGTCGTATACAAGCCAATCGAAGACTACGGCCACTTTCTGATCGTTGAAAATGCCCAGGTTGTCTGCGACTGCCTGGACGAGTTCCTGTCCGAAATCTGACATCACCTAAACGGGGGTGGCTGAGCTGGCTGCTCCCGGATGTCGTAAGAGAATTTTCCTTTCTCAAGAACTCTGCCGTCTTTCTTCGATGCAAGGCGGCAGGAAACCACACTGAGAACCGCAGAAGCGATTGCTTTTGCGAACGGCAGCGTGCGGCCGAATTTTGCCCCGGCCGAAAGAGACGCTGTCCGGAAACCGGCAATCTGCTCCGAAGACACGGGGCGAGATCTGAATAGAAACGCCTGAGACCGTCTATTTACGGTCGCTACTCTTCTTGGAGTAATTTAATGACTACCCGCTCACCTCTTGCTCTTGTTGTGAATTGCGGCTCGTCCTCGCTGAAATTCGCTCTCTTCGACACAGCCAAAGCCTCACCGCTCCTGGAGGGGCTTGCCGAGTGCCTAGGTTCACAGGATGCAAGCATCCGTATCGACGTCAACGGCGCGCGTCTGAAGACCTCAATCAGGAGCGCCGGGCACCGGGAAGCATTCGATGCGCTGCTTGCCTTTCTCGCCGAACGGAGTTTGAGCGATCGCATCGCTGTCGTTGGACATCGTGTGGTGCATGGTGGCGAGCGCTTCACGGAATCGGTCGAAATTACAGCGGAGGTGATGGCCGACATCGATGCCTGCGCAATGCTGGCGCCGCTCCACAATCCGGCCAATCTGGTGGGTATCCGGGCCGCGATGGAGGCTCTGTCGCAGGCGCGTCACGTTGCTGTCTTCGACACGGCGTTCCATCAGACCATTCCGGAAGAAGCCTATCTCTATGCTTTGCCATACCGCTATCGGCGCGAGTTCGGCGTCCGGCGGTACGGTTTTCACGGCACATCTCACCGATATGTCGCGGAACGTGCGGTTGAGATGTTGGGGCTCGATCCGAACGATCACGGGTTGATCGTGCTTCATTTGGGCAACGGCGCTTCCGCGACTGCGGTGAGGAACGGCAAGAGCGTCGATACCTCGATGGGGCTGACCCCGGTGGAGGGGCTGGTGATGGGCACGCGTTGCGGTGACGTCGATGCCGGAGCTCTCTTCTATATCGGGCGCAGGTCCGGGCTCGACATCGACGGTCTGGACACCATGGTCAACCGTCAGAGCGGTTTGTTGGGATTGTCGGAGCTGTCAAATGACTGTCGCACGCTTGAAGCGGCTGCTGCCGAAGGTCATCACGGCGCGCTGCGGGCTTTGGACGTCTTCTCCTATCGTATCGCACGGATCGTCGGCTCCTTGAGGGTGCCGCTGCCGCGGGTTGATGCGGTCGTTTTTACCGGAGGCATCGGCGAGAACTCGGCGATGGTGCGCGGTTCCGTTATCGATCGCCTCGGATTCCTCGGCCTTGAACTCGACGAACGCTCCAACCGTGCCACCGTTGGGGGGAATGCCGGCATCATCAGCCTGACACGATCTCCAGTCGCGCTGGTCATTCCCACCGACGAGGAGCGTATGATCGCGTGCGATGCGGCTGCGATTGCGCTTTCCGACGCTTCCGTCGCATTCTCCCGTATCGGCGAGGCAGCAGAATGAGCCCGCAGTCTTCCTCTCTTCTGATTTATGTGGCCCCGACCTCCGTTGACCTCGGAGGAACTTCGACGGCCCTCGGGCTCGCGCTTGCGTTAGCGCGGTCCGGGGTTTCCGTCGGTTTCGTAAAGCCTATCGGCGACAGCACCACGCACGGCGACAGTCCTGACGAGTCAGTCGGTTTTGCGAGGCGTATCCTGGGGGTGGATGCGCCCGACGCAATCCCTCTCGTGCAGGCTGAGGCAATGGTGAGGTCGGGGCAGGTCGATACCCTTCTGGAAAGGGTCGTCTCTCTTGTTCAGAGTGCCTCTGTCGGGATGGATGCGGTTGTGATTGAGGGGGCGGCGTTGAGCGACGCGCATCCATTGATCGCCGAACTCGACATCATCATTGCGAGATCCCTGCGCGCGAGCGTCGTTCCGGTTCTGCTGAACCGAAACGATACGGCCGCAGGACTGACGGAGACGATTGCCGATGCGGCCCGACGTTTCGGTTGGGAAGGGCACCCGCCAAAAGGCGTGGTGGTGACGCGGACGGCGGGGGAGGCGACCGGACTGGTCGTCGGGGCGGATCTTGCTGCAACTCTGATCGGCGTCGTGCCGGAAGAAGCGTCTTTTACAGCGCCCCGTCTGGCGGATGTAATCGAGGATCTGGATCTGACAATCGTGGCATCGGGCGACATGCGCAATGCCTGCGTCGGCGATATCGTCGTGGCAGCCGGCAATCCGGAGCATCTGGTGGAGCGGCTTAAGCCCGATACTCTGGTCGTTACGACCGGTGATTGTTCCGATGCTATCATCACGACGAGTTTCGCGAAGGCCAGCGGCATGCCGATTGCCGGTCTTCTGTTAACCGGCGGCGCTGCCATATCGCACAAACTCCACGCCTTCCTGACGCCGCGGCTCGACGGTCTGTGCCTGCTCTCAACGGATATGGAAACGTTTGATGTTGTTTCCCGGCTCGCCAGGATTGATCGGCGCATTCGTTCCGGAGACGACCGTCGCATGGAACAGCTGATCGAGCATTTTGCCGAGCATCTCGATGTTTCCGTGTTCCTTGCGCAAGGTGTCGGTTCCGCGTCCAGTGCGATGACGCCGCCGATGTTTCGCACGGAACTGATCCGATCCGCCCAGGCGGGCAATCGGCGCATAGTGTTGCCGGAAGGCGATGAGCCACGAACGCTGGCGGCTGCCGCTATCTGTGCGCGCAAGGGAATAGCCCAGTGCGTATTGTTGGGAGAGCCGGAGCGCATCCGTTCCGTAGCGGCGCTTCATGGGATCGACATGCCGGAAGGACTGGAGATCGTCGATCCCGAGACTATTTGCAGCTCCTATGTCGCTGCGATGGTGGAGCTGCGCAAATCGAAGGGATTGACGGCGGAGCAGGCGCTCGCCCAGTTGGAGGACACGGTGGTGCTCGGCACCATGATGCTCGCCGAAGGGCATGTCGACGGCCTCGTTTCGGGCGCCGTCCATACGACCGCTTCGACCGTCAGGCCGGCACTGCAGCTAATCAAGACAAGGCCGGGGGCGTCGCTCGTTTCGTCCGTGTTCTTCATGCTGATGCCGGATCAGGTTCTGGTGTACGGCGATTGTGCAATCAATCCGAATCCGACGACGGAGCAACTCGCGGAAATCGCGATCGAATCTGCGGACACGGCACGCGCCTTCGGGATCGAGCCGCGGGTCGCCATGATATCCTATTCAACGGGATCTTCAGGTGTGGGGGCAGACGTCGATGCGGTGCGCGAGGCGACCCGAATGGTTGCGGAAAGGCGCCCGGACATCACGATCGACGGCCCGATACAGTACGATGCGGCATCGGTGGAGAGCGTTGCGCGCCAGAAAGCGCCGGGTTCCGCCGTAGGGGGGCGGGCCAACGTCTTTATTTTCCCGGATCTGAATACCGGCAACACGACCTATAAGGCCGTGCAGCGTTCCGCCAACGTCGTTTCGGTGGGGCCTATGCTTCAGGGGCTGCGCAAACCGGTGAATGATCTATCTCGCGGGGCGCTCATCGATGACATCGTCTACACCATTGCATTGACCGCTATCCAGGCGGAGCCCACCAGAGGGGCGGAGACAGCTTCGCCATCCAGACGCGCGGTGCCGGCACAGGTTGGAGGGTGAGGGACACACACCTGCACTCACTTCCTCATGCCGCAGCTGGTCTGCGCAAAACCGTACCGCCCCTTTTCCTGCCCTGGTGGGGCGGTACGGTCCTTTCCTGAACTGATTGCATGCATCACGTGGGGCGTAGGCCGCAGGTCTCGTGATATGGCAAAGAAAGTTACTCAGTAATAATATCAGTGTAATCACATCCCGCTTCCTGCCGGTCGAGGTGCCGAATGCAAGTAAAAGATGTTGTTGTTGACGGATTTCAACGTGATGTAGTAGTTGGTATGCAGGTTTCATGCGCCGCGAACGCTCAGAAAAGTACCTCTCGGAGAGAACATGAGAATTACTGTCGATGGCCTGATGAAAGAGGAGCTCTTTGAAGAGAACATAGAATTGGTCGCGGGGCGTGAAGGGGTGAGCAAAGAGGTTCGCTCTATATCCGTAATGGAGGTTCCTGACTTTCCGGATGGTGATATCGGTCAGGGAATGATGATTTTAACGACGTTATCCGCCTATAAGGATAACGTCGAGGCAATGGTAGAGGCAGTCAGAAAGCTGATAGCGAAGGGCGTCTCAGCCCTTGTCGTCAAAATAAACAGACTAAATCCTTATCTGGATGATATTCCGGCCGAAGTTATCAATCTGGCTGACAAAAAATCCGTTCCTCTGTTTATTATAACAAAAGTAAATCTTCCTTTTCGGGAGATAATATTTTGCGTAATGACGAAGATCGTGAATTACAAATATTCGATCCTTGTTCGAGTAAATCAGCAATACGAGGCGCTCTATGATGCCATAGTCCGGCGCGATGATCTTGCTGATTTTCTACGCCGTTTTTCGAGTGCGGCAAGGCTGGCTTGCATATGTGTTTCGTCTGGTGGGGATGTACTCGCGAGAAGTGACCGTAACGGTGTCTTTACCCAGGAATTGATCTCTCGGCTGATGAGTGAAATCCGGGCGTCCGAGGCGGAGACCAAATCCAAACGGTGCTATTCGCGGGCCGGTTGCATGATATTTCCGGCGATGGCACAGGAGGGGATCGGTGGTTATTTTATCGTATGTACCGAGTACGAACTTGACGAAGAGGAGATGTTTCTTTGCCGGCAGATGGTCTCGTTTCTCTCGATAAAAATACTTGAAAACTACCTGCTTCTCGAAAGCGGGCAGCGTGCGTCTGCCATCACTGTCGATCGGATCCTGTATGGCGTCGTCAAGGATTCTGAAGGGCTGCAATTGAGTCTGGAGAGCCTCGGCTTCGCGCATCGTGGCTTGATGCGGATCCTTTTGATCCGCGATGCCGCCCGTAAAGATAAGTCTCTTATGGATGATGCGCACTATTCGCGTTTTGAATATCTTCGGAACTATTTTGGTAGAGAATTTAAGAACAGTGTGGTTCACTCTTTTAGCAACGGATATGTTGTATTTCTTGCGCAAAAGAGCGATCTCGCCGAGAGAGTTTTGAAGCGCAAGCTTCTGGTTGCGCTGGAGTCGCCGCGGGTGGGCCAAGGGTTCTGTATTGGTTGCGGGGCGCTGATCAAGAAGGCGGAAGAAATGCCTCAGAGCTTTTTCGGGGCGCGGTCAGCGGTTCGCTTCGGGCATATCTTTGCGCCTGAGGAACGCATCCACTTTCAATCGGATTTTCTGGAAGTCAGCGCCGTTTCGCACCTTCTGGGCACGGAAGAGCACACGCTCATCAAAAATAACGTGATTTTGCCAATCAAACGATACGATGCCAGTCATCGCTCCGACCTGTGGGCCAGTCTCGACACTTGTATTTCTGCAAACTCCCTTAAGCAGGCTGCGGACGATCTTTCGATTCATATCACGACATTGCGCTACAGAATCAAGAAGATAGAAGAACTGACGGGTGTGGATTACTTCCAAATGAATGGTCGGTATCTGCTTCAAACCGCGTCGATTATGGAAAAAATCGAGTGAATATCGGCGGGAATTGCAGGGGGCGATTTCCAAGGCCGGAATCTGCCATCAAGGATCTTCGCCAGGAGAAGGTGGCAGTCACGGATCCCGGCCGATTGGTCTTTGCTGCGCTCTAAGGATGCTTTTCCAAGCTGAAAATCCCTGAAAATCAGGGTTTCAGAAGCACCTCGCGCCACGACAAGGCCCCCCCGTCGTTTGTCGTGTTCCCAAAACGTGCTGCGGCGCGAACCGCTTTCCAGGATCCGCGCCGCAGAGGTCTCATATTCGGGTGCCATCCATCAAAGGATGTGTTCGCCGATTGGCGAGGGGACCGGTATCACCAAGCCTGATTGGCCGGGCCGACGGTGAATTCGTTGACCGTCGTGTCGGCAGGAAGAGAGACCGCGAACTCGACGACTGCCGCGATCCGATCCGGGGAAATGCCGTGCTTTTCATAAAGATCGTGGAACGCCGCGGCGGTGTTCTTGTCGGTGATCGTGTCCAGAAGCTCGGTGTTGATTGCTGCCGGATAGATCGTTGCCGTGCGGATGTTGGTGCCTTCCATCGCGGATTCCATGCGCAGCACTTCCATGAAGGAGCGTACGAACCACTTCGTGCCGCAATAGACACCGCCGCCGGGATAGGCCTTGAGACCGGCGACCGATGAGGTCGCGATGATGTGGCCGGATTTCTGCTCGGTAAACGTCGGCATGACGGCGGCGACGCCGTTGAGGACGCCCTTCACGTTCACATCGACCATACGATCCCATTCGTCGGTCTTCAGCGCGGAGACGGGAGAGGACGGCATCAGACCGGCATTCAGGAAGATCACGTCGAGCTTGCCATACGTGTCCTTCGCAAGCTTCACGATGGCTTCGTTATCGGCGGCAACGGTGACGTCGAGTGCCTGATAGACGGCTTCGCCGCCCGCAGCCTTGATCTCGTCTGCGATCTTCTCCAGGCGGTCGGTGCGGCGCGCGCCGAGCACGATCTTGGCGCCCTTGCTGGCGAGAAGCTTCGCCGTAGCCTCGCCGATGCCAGAGGAGGCGCCGGTAATGACGACGACTTTTCCGGAAATGTTGTCAGCCATGTCTTTTATCCTTCAGGTTCGGGATCATTTGCTGAAAAGAGGAGGGGGCCGGACAATCTTCCCGACGCTCGGCGAGCGCTACCCTAAAGGGCGCTCTGCGTTGCGCCGGGACGGTTCCCGATCCTGCTCTCCGTTCTAGCTTTGATCGAAAAAGTAAGGATTCCGCTGCGGATGATAAGCCTCCGCCGGACACTATCACTCATGAGCAGCACTCATGACGCCTTGCGACTGTGACGTCATTATTGTCGCCGACGTCGTTCCTACTTCTACGGGACAGGCCAACAGGCCGCCTCAGTAGCAACGGAGACGACCTTACATGAAACGCACTGTCACTGCATTCGCCCTTCTGTGTGCCGCTCCGGCTGCGGCTTTCGCGCAGTCAATGGAAATCACTCGCTCGGAGACCCTTGCGGGCCAGATCGGAAGCGATCGCTTTTTCAGCGGCACCGCCTATGTTGCGCCGGTTTTCGGGGCGAAGATGAATGATGTCAGCGCCGGTCACGTGACCTTCCTTCCGGGCGCGCGTTCGGCATGGCACACCCATCCGGCAGGTCAGATGCTGGTCATCACTTCCGGTACCGGCTGGACGCAGGAACGCGGCAAAGAAAAACAGGTCATGAAAGCCGGTGACGTGGTCTGGTGCCCGCCGGATGTGGAGCACTGGCACGGCGCGACCGGCACGACCGCCGTTTCCCACTACGCCATCCAGGCAAATGTTGACGGATCGGCTGTGACCTGGGGCGACAAGGTGACGGATGCCGAATATGGCGAGTAACCCCCTCTCGCATCTGTGCGCCATATTCTTGGCCACGTTTCTTCCCGTGTCGGCGTTCGCCGCCGACACGGTACTCACCGGTCTCGACTACCCTTGGGATATCGAGGCCAGAGACGGCACGATCTATGTGACGGAAAAGGCCGGAACGGTCGGGATGCTGGAGGGGGACGTCTTCACGCGGCTCCCTGTCGAGACCAGCGTGCCCGTCCTGAACGACCGGGGAGGCGGGCTTCTCGGTCTCGCGCTTCGTCCCGATTTCGCGCAGAGCGCGCGGGTCGTGCTCTATCAGCACTATGGGATGCCGGAGAACCGACTGAACCGGGTAATCGAGGCTGAATTCGTCGGTGACCGCTGGCGGGAAACACGGGTGCTGATCGACGGCATTCCCGGTCATCCGCTTTACAATGGCGGGCGTGTCGCCTTCGGGCCTGACGGGATGCTTTACGTCACCACGGGCTGGACAGAGAACCGTGCACTTCCACAGGATGTCGAAAGCCTCGCGGGCAAGATTTTGCGCGTGACCCCGGATGGTGACATTCCGGTGGACAATCCGTTCCCCGGATCTCCCGTCTGGTCGCTTGGCCACCGCAATCCGCAGGGACTCGCATGGGACGATGCGGGCAGGCTTTTTGCTGCCGAACACGGTCAGGCTGGGAATGACGAGGTGAATCGGATCGAACGTGGCGGCAATTACGGCTGGCCGCTGGTGAAGGGCGATGAAACCGGCGACGGCATGCGCCCTCCGCTGGTGCATTCGGGCGGCAGCACCTGGGCGCCCTCCGGTCTGGCGTGGGATGGCAACCAACTGCTTCTTGCCGGTTTGCGGGTCAATGGCGTTCTGGCCGTGACAACCGACGGTGCGGTTTCGCGGGCCTTCATGGTCGGCGAACGTATTCGTGACGTGCTTGCCATGGATGGAGCAGTCTATGCGATCACCACGAACCGCTCACCAAGGCGCGATGGGCCATCTGACGACCGGCTGATCCGGCTGGCCGACTGAGGCAATTCTGGTGAGGAAAGAGGTCCGGGGCGAACGGTCGGTGTCGTTCGCGATGCCGCACAGATATCGGCCCCCGACCTGTGGCCTCGCCCGATCTGAAACCGCGTGAGCGCAACCTTGTGACCGTCGCCGCATGATCTCGCCGGGAGCGGGAAAGGTTGCACCGGCAACGGTGTCTCTTGAATGAACTGAAGGTGCCGATAGATTGTCGGCGTCTTTATCCGTTCTGAAAACGCGATGTGAGAGGGCAATCCTGATGCAGATTGCAGTCGTGGGTTCCGGCAGAATGGGCGCAGCGCTTGGTCGGATCTGGGCGCGGTGCGGCCATCGCGTAACCTTCGCCTTCAGCCGGAGCGAGAAGAAGCTGCAAACCCTCGCGAGCGAGGCAGGCGGTTCCTTCGGCACGGTAGCGGAAGCGGTGAAAGCGGCCGATGTCGTTCTGCTGGCTGTGCATTGGTCCTGTGTGGAGCAGGCGTTTTGCGATGTCGGGGATCTTGCAGGCAAGATTGTCGTGAGTTGCTGTGTGCCACTCGATGCCGCCGACGAACGTCTGGTGGTCGGAACCGTGACGTCCGGGGCGGAGGAACTTGCGAAGCAATTTCCCACGGCGCGGTGGGTCTCGGCGTTCAACACGTCGCCGTCCGAAAGCCTGCCTGTTGTTCATGAAAGGCGTGATCAGTCGCCCCGCCCGCAGCTTTTTCTCTGTGGGGGCGATGCCGCCGCCAAGCGGGTCGCCGAAACGCTCATCCGGGATGTCGGGTTCGAGCCTTTGGATCTCGGCGGTCTCGAAAATGCCCGATATGTCGAGCCCTTCGCCATGATTACCGAGGTTCTCGCCTATGACCAGCCCGGCGGCCCGGCGCTTACCTACCGGTTTGAAAAGACCGAAATCTGACTTCCGATGAAGCCGAAGAATGGGCCGAATTGGGAGGGCAATTCGTGGTGGCTGCGGTGCGCTATGCCTTCGAGGCGTGGCACGCACCGCGTGGCATACGCGGTTGGCCATCGTTCTCCAGGGGCGGCGAAATGATCGTCAGCCGGACTTACGATCAGTCGTCCAGCATGTCGTCACGGCAGTAGACATAATCCTTGTCGGATGCGGAGGCATGACAGGTTTCGCAGCGGGTGAGATTTTCGGAGAGGTTCGGTTTGCCGTCCGGGGTGTAGACGCCATAGCGCCAGCTTCCCGATTGCGACACGCCTTCCCATTCGGCTCGCTTTTCCATCACCAGCACCCGGTAGAGTTCGCCGCCGCGGAAGTCCTCCATCGTGATGACGGTGCCTTCGGGAAAGGGCTCGCCCGCCTTGGCCGCCGCAATTGCGTCGGGAGAGGTGAACAGTTCTTCGGTGATGCCGCTGCGCTCATAGGTGGAGAAATGAACACCATCGCGATAGCCATCGGGCAGCGCGACGTGATCGGAGGCGGATTGGGCCAGCAGAGGCGTGGCAATCGAGAGCGCCCCCAAAAGGACGAATGCTGCAGACGCTTTCATGGCGGTCCTCTTCGCTTGGTTGTGATCGACCTCGCGAGCCTAGCGGCAAACACGCTGCGGAATTAGGCCGTGCCGCTGAAACCGGTAATGATCAAGGCTCATGAAATCGGGCGATATGGGCAGGGTGCAGTTTTCCGGCGGTGCTTCCGCGCAGCCAGGCTCTGAAATCCGCGTCTCCGGCATTCGATATATTAGATGTATTCATGATGGCTTTCGGTACGGGAGCGATAGTTCTCGAGCATCAAAGCGTATATCCCGGTCAAAGGACGTTGCTACCCGGTTTGGGAGCGCGCACTTGGGGAACCGCTCAGGAAAGTCTTTGATATGACAAGGCCTCGGATCGTTTGCCACATGATTTCCACGCTCGATGGGCGCCTTCAGCACGAACGCTGGACGGACCTGCCCGAAGGGGCGCTGGATCTTTACGAGGAAGTCGCGGAGCGTCTCGATGCCGAAGGCTGGATCGTCGGGCGCGAGACGATGGAGGTCTATCTCTCCGCGGGCCCTGCAAACCTTGCGGATGCATCTGCGGGGCATGCCGATCACGTCGGGGACCGGGCAGGGCGTCCGCTCGGGATCTGTTTCGACCGTTTGGGCAAGCTGCTGCCCGAGAGCGACGAGGTCGAAGGCAGCCACCTGGTGCTTGTCCTGTCGGATCGGGTCTCAGCCGCTCATGTCGATGCCTTGGCAGCCAAGGGGATTTCCATCTTCTTCACTGGCTCGGGCGGCGAAGACGTCGCCGGGGCTCTGGAGCGGATCGGCGAGGCGTTCGGGGTGGACGCTTTGCTTCTGGAAGGCGGCGGCATCATCAATGGCGTCTTCCTGGAACACGGCCTTATCGATGAGACGAGCACGCTCGTCGTGCCGGTTCTGGACGGACAGTCCGGCATCCCCTGCATCTACAACCATCAGGGGGCCTTGGCGGCGCATCCCCTGACGCTGCTCGATGTGCAAAAGCTGGAGCATGGCGTCGTCTGGATGCGCCACGAGGTCGTGCGCCCTTAGGGAGAGGTGTCTACCGGGCGGGCTCAATGCGCGCTGCGATGGGCCCCTTTTGGGAAAGGACGGCGATGGCACGCGGATCTTCGAAGCGACCGAGAGGGACAAGCCCCGAGGCGTATTCGGAGCTGCGGTGAAAAATCGCCACGTCGCCCCAAGGGGCATAATAGGTGATGTCGCCCGCATCCGCAGCCATTCCATCCGGCACGTCTGCCGTCGACAGCTTCGGTTTCGGATAGAAGATCTTTTCGATATTGGCGTAATCGGTGAGTTCGACCTCAAGCGGCAGGCGCGTGAGGAAATCGCGGCTGGCGGAGTTGTCGACCAGCGTGGCCGACAGGACTTCGCCGGCGATGACGAACTGGATCCTAGCGCCTTGTGCGGAGGGCTGCTCGGCCGCTGCCGCTATCGTGCCTGAGACCAGCGCGGCCAGACCTGCTCCGAGCAGTGAGATGGGGCGTTTCATGGTTCTCGTTCCTGATTGATAAGCGGATTACCGGTCCAGCTTCCTGATGGCGATTGTGTCGCTCATCCCCTTGATCTGGTCGATGCCCGTAAGCCCGATCCCGAGCCGGTGCATTTCATCTCCGGCATAGAAATTCTCATAGAGCATGAAAACGTCGCCCCATGGAGCGTAGTAGCTAAGCTCGCCCTTGAGGCCATCATGATAGGCTTCGATCATTGTGACATTCAGCTTCTCCGGCGGATAGAACATCCACTGCGCATTGCGGAAGTTGGAGAGCGGCAGATCGAGCGGCAACTGGTCGTAGAATTCTTTCGCCGCTTTCGTATCGTAGAGTTGGAACGTCGCGCGCCGCTCGCCGGAGGTGATCTCCACCTTCATTTCGGAGAGCGTGAAGCCCTCGGCAATCGGTACGGGGCCGTCATGCTCGGTCCCGGCTGAGCTTGCTTTGTCGGACGCCATGCCCGGCATCGATCCGGTCAGGGCAATCCCCGCTGCTGCAAGGAATGCCACGCCAACCAATACCCATCCACGCATGCCGAACTCCCGTTTCCATGAAGACGATGCGTCAATGCTGTTCACACTGAGCATTGTCCGCTCTCATAAATGAAGCTTTTGTGGAAAGAAGAGTATCGGCTTTCCGGCTGGCTAATAATCGCCCTCCGTGGAATTCAATCATGAGTGAAGCGCATATATATGGTTGGAATATTTGTGATGGGGAGGGGTTCACATCGGCAGTTGTGCTGAGCGTTTATTCGAAAGGAGCAGAAAACCGGCAGATTACGATTGATGATTACGCCTCATGACAGATTGCTGTTTCACGGCATTAAAACGCGGCAGCGCGCGCGCTAATTGCCCGATGTGCATTGCAAAGACGGATGCCTGCATCCGTCTTTCGGTCCTGCCCCCATATCCGGATCCCGCGTCGAGATGTGAGGGGGGCGCAGGGCTGCTGTTCCGTTCCACGATACACCCCTGATCCGACTTATTGACTTGAGAGGCTTGTTGTAATGAATTCGGCACATTCCGGGCCCAACACGTACGGTCCTGGCGCGCTCATAATCGTCTCGCTAGCCACATTTCTGGCTCTGGTCGTTTTTACGGCTCCCCTTACGACGCTGAACGCCATGACGGCGGACCTTACCCTTTCCTCGGCCCTGCAGGCATGGATCATGAGTGCGATGCCGCTCGGCGCGGCTTGCGGGTTGCTGACCGCGGGAGCATTAGGCGACACGTTCGGACGCAGGCGCACGTTCGTTGGGGGGCTGTGGTTGACCGTCGTCTCATCCATCGCGGCTGCACTGGCGACAGACGGGGCATTCCTGATCGTCATGCGGATCGTGCAGGGGCTCGGCAGCGCCGCGATCATGGCTTGCGGTCTGGGATTGCTCAGCCAAGTCTATCAGGGCCTCGCGCTTCGAAGGGCAGCGGGTATCTGGGCCGCGGCCCTGGGCGGCGGTGTGGCGGCGGGGCCCATCATTGCCTCGCTCCTGTTGTTCATCGGAGGATGGGCCGGGATCCACTGGTTGATCACTGTTGCGTCCGCAGTTCTTGGCTACGCGGCAACGAAAGGCTTGCCGCAGGATCAAAGCCGCGGTGGGCGTATCGATCTGATCGGCAGCATCCTTTTGATGGTCGGTCTGGCGTGCCTGCTTTCCGCGATGATTGAAGTTCGTGTCGGCACGCCTGTTGTGGTTGCAAGCCTGTTTGGCGCCGGCGTGCTCGTCATCGGCGGCTTTGTCGCCATCGAACTGCGGTTGCCGCATCCGCTCGTCATGTTGGATCTGTTTCGCTATGCGGATTTCACTGGCGCGACCATCGCAGCCTTTGCGTCCGGTGCGGGCGTTCTGGCGCTTATGTCGCTGGTGCCGACCGTTTTGGTGCGCGGGCTCGGCATGAGCCCGCTATCTGCCGCCTTCGTCCTGCTGGGCTGGTCCGGTATCACCGTGCTCTCCGCGCTCGGCGCGCGTTACCTGCCCGTCCGGTTCTCCAGCCGACAGCTTGTTATCGGCTCCATCCTCGGATGTGCGGTCGGCCAGTCGCTGTTGCTTGCAATCGATGCCAACACAGGCTGGTTTGCGGCCCTGCCGGGCCTCGTTGTTGCGGGGATCTGCAACGGTATTCTGAACGCCTCGCTCGGGCATGAGGCCGTGCGGACGGTGCCCGCCGAGAGAGCCGCGATGGGATCAGCGGTCAACAACACTGCCCGCTATCTCGGCTCCGCACTCGGCATTGCACTGGTTTCTGTACTGATCTCGGCGCGCACCAACGAGGGATTCTTCGCAGGCTGGCATGAGGCAGTTGTTGCCAGTGCGATGCTGAGCTTGATCGGCGTTATCGCCATGGCTGTTCTGTCACGCCGTAACGCGCGCGGCTCAGCCGGTGCTGCGGACTAGCCGGGAGTGTCGGGGGGCGTCCTATGCCGCCCCCCGAAAGGCTTATATCGCTTCAGTGTTCATGTGAGGGCGTCGGCAGGCATTAGTCCGGCCTTCAACCGGTGCAGACCCTCGCGCAACCGGGCGCGCGGGCAAGCCATGTTGAGCCTGATGAACCCGTCGCCGCCCTTGCCATAGAGTGAGCCCTTGTTGATGAGCACGCGCCCCTGCCGGGCAAGCTGCTCATGGAGCTGGTCGCTGCTGAGACCGAGGGTCCGGCAATCGATCCAGGCTAGATAGGTCGCCTCCGCATGGGTCAGGCGCAGTTGCGGCATCTCCGTTTCGAGGATGTCGGAAACGGTGAGATAGTTTTCGAACAGATAGCCCCTCAGTTCATCGAGCCAGCGTTCGCTTCTTTCATCCGTGTAGGCCGCGATCAAAGCTTCCACGCCGAACGGATTGACGTCGCAGATCTCGTGGATGTTCACGGCGCGGTCGATAGCTGAGCGCATTTTCGCATCGGCGCAGACGATGTTCGAAATCTGAAGCCCGGCGATGTTGAAGGTCTTGGTCGGGGCGATACAGGTGACGGAGTGCGCCAGAAACTCCGGCTTCAGCGTCGCAAAGGATTGGTGGCGCTGTTCGGGAAATGTCAGGTCGCAGTGGATCTCGTCGCTCACCACTGTCACGCCGTTGGCGAGGCAGATATCGCCGAGCCGGGTCAATTCTTCCGCAGTCCATGACCGGCCGACCGGATTGTGCGGATTACACAGCAGCATAACGCGGACGTCCGGCTCCCGCGCCTTGCGTTCCAGATCCTCGAAATCGATCTCGTAGCGTCCGGACCGACAGGGGAGTTCCGCCTCCAGGGCCGTGCAGCCCATGTTTCGAATGGAGGAGAAGAAGCAGTTGTAGATCGGCGTGTTGACCAGAACCCGTTCACCCGGTTGCGTCAGGGCCCTGAGAATGGCCGAGATGGCGGGGACGACGCCGGGCGTGGGGATCACCCATTCGCGTTCGATGGGAAAACCGTGCCGACGGGCAAACCAGCTGTCCAGCGCCTCGAAATAGGCGTCGGGGACTTTCTCGTAGCCGAAGATGCCGTGCTCCACCCGGCGTTGGAGCGCCTCGAGGATGGGGGGAGCAGTGCGGAAATCCATGTCGGCGATCCACATGGGCAGGCTTGCGGGATCGCTTGAGCTATCCCATTTCGCGCTGCCGGTGCCGCGCCGGGGAACAATCGTGTCGAAATCGTAGTGCATTTCTGTATCCGGGCTATCTCTGGACTGGATCCGGCGGCCATTGGCTGGACTGCTTCGGGCGGCCAGATGCCGCTCAGACGGCGGGGACGGCCTCGGTCAGTATCTGGCAGGCACCGTCCGCGTTCTCGTCGACGATCACCTCGCCAATGTCGCGTGCCCGGATGACGCCGCCACGCGGGTTCTTGACGCTGACAATGTCGGAGACGATCTCGGCGTTGAGCGTCGAATATTCGAACGCCAGATCCGTTCCTTCCATGCGACAGTTTTCCATCACGAGATCGGTCGCATAGCAAAGGGGCTGTTCGCCGCGGATGGTGCAGTTGACCAGGCGCAGGTTCCTGGAGTGCCAGCCAAGGTACTCGCCTTCGAGGACGCTGTCATAGACGGTCACGTTTTCCGCTTCCCAGAAGGCATCCTTCGAAAGCAATTCGGAATTGCGGATGACCACGTTCCTGGCCGTCTGGAACGAGTAGTTGCCTTGCAGCTTCATGTTCTCGATCTCGATGTCCTCACCATTCATGAAGACATAATCCGCTCCCTTCAGTTCCACATTGCGGAGGGTGACATCCCTGCAATTCCAGAGCGTTTCTCCGGCGTTGGGAAAGCGGGTGTCTTCGATGGTGAGGTGGGAGACGCGGCGAAACATCTTGGGGGCTTCGATCACGCAGTCGCGCATGACGAGGTTTTGCGTGTACCAGATGGCGGCTCGGGCATAGACCGTGAAGAGGCAATCCTCGAGGGTGATCCGGTCTGCGTGCCAGAAGGGATACTTGCCCATGAACTCGCAATTGCGTGCGAGGACGTCACGGGTGTGCTTGAGGGCGGATTCTCCGGGATAGAAGCGGACGCTCTCAAGGGTCGTGTCGGAAATCTTGAACAGCGGCCGCTCTCCTTCGAAGAAGCGATGGCTGATTGTGGATTGTACCGTTGCGGTCTTCGTCATGTCGTGCCGTCTTTCAACAGTCATGCGGCCTGATTTCCTGTCGTCGCCGGTCAGCTGTTGTCTGAACGCTCGAACCGACAGGGGGGCAACGGTAAGGTCGCCATGACAAGAGCCGCGTTTTCAAAGAGGTTGGCTGGTAATGAAATATGCGTTGGGCGCTAAGCTGTGTATGGCCAAAATATGCCTGTCGGATATGAGCTGAGTTCATTAATCAACGCGCATACCGAAGTGTCCATAGCCGACCAGGCGCGGCGCATGGCGGACGTATGATCGAGAGCGTCTTCCGGTGCCTGCTCTGTCGTCCCTGGCCCGGGTCCCGCGTCACTGTCAGTCGCTGTCCGCTTTCGGTTTGCGCAGCATGAACAACAACGGGATGGAGGCGACGCCGAGCAGGGTCATGAGCCAGAAGTCATCGATATAGGCCAGCATGGCGGCCTGTCGGGTCACGAGGGTATTGGCGGATTGCACGGCGGTGGCGGTGCCGCGAAGCAGATCCGGCATGTGGGTCTGAACCGCCTGCGAGGTGCGCGTCAGGCGTTCCGCCAGTTCGGCGTGGTTCACCTGGGTCATGTTGACCAGCACAGCGGACACCATCGAGACGCCAACTCCCTGACCCATGTTGCGCATCAGGGCGAACATGGATGTTGCGTCGCCGCGCAGTTTCGGTGTCAGGGTGGAGAAGGCAAGCGCCGATAGCGGCACGAAGATAAAGCCCATGCCGAACCCTTGCAGGGCCCCGGTGACAATGATGAGATTTTCATCCATCTGCAGGTTGAAGCCGGTCATGAGGTAGAGGGCCGCTGCCGCCATGACGGCACCGCCGGACATCAGGAAACGGGTGTCGATGCGATGACTGACCCGGCTGACGATCAGCATGGACACCATCGACGCGATGCCGCGTGGCGCCATCAGCATGCCGGAGGTGACCACGGGATAGCCGAGATAGTTCTGCAGGAGCGGCGGCAGCAGCGCCAGCGCGGAGAACATGGTCAGGCCTATCAGGAACATGAACAGGGCGGCGAAGGCGAAGTTGCGGTCCCTGAAGATTTGCAGGTCGACGAAGGGAGCCTCGGCCGTGAGAGAATGGACGAGATAGACCCAGAGCCCGGCGATGACCAGACCCAGCTCGATCCAGGTTTCCGTTGACTGGAACCAGTCATTGTCCGATCCCCGGTCGAGCATCAGTTGCAGTGCGCCGACACCGAGCGCCAGCATGGCAAAGCCGAAGAAGTCGAAACGGCGGTTTCTGATCTCGGTGTCGGGCATGAAGAACATCAGCAGCGAGATGCACGCGATGCCGACGGGCACGTTGACCAGAAAGACCCAACGCCAGTTGAAGCTCTCGGTCAACCAGCCGCCGAGCGTCGGGCCGACGATGGGCGCCACCATGATCCCCATGCCATAGATCGCCATGGCCTGAGCCATCCGCTCCCGGGAGTTGATGTTCAGGATCACCGTCTGGGCGAGGGGGGCGATCATGGCCCCGCACAGACCTTGCATGATCCGGAAGAGCACCATTTCCCCAAGGCTCGTTGCCATGCCGCACAGCGCCGAGGCCAGCGTGAACCCCGCAATGGCAGCGAGAAACAGGACCTTCTGGCCGATACGGTCGCTCATCCAGCCGGTCAGCGGCGTCGCGATCGCCGCGGCGACGATGTAGGAGGTGAGAACCCAGGTGATCTCGTGCTGCGATGCGCCCAAGGTGGCGGACATGTGCGGCAGGGCGACATTGGCGATCGTCGTGTCGAGCACCTGCATCACGGTGGCCAGCATGATGCCAATCGTGAGAAGCGCCTTGTTCTTGACGACGATGGAGGGGGAGGATTCAGAGCCGGTATTCGCCATGACTGTCTTTCATCGGCTCCTGTGCGCCGACGCTATCCGCCTGAGCGCTCCATCCGCCGGTACTGATCTTTTTCGAAAGCCCCGTCTGTGCCCTAGAGTCGGTCCAGCTTGGTTTTGCCGGTATCGACGCTCACGATTGCACTCATGCCGGATCTGAGATGTTCGGAACGGTCGTTGTCCAGCAGCTCTATGCGGACGGGCACGCGCTGGACGACCTTGACCCAGTTCCCGGTTGCGTTTTGCGCCGGGATCAGCGCGAATTCGGCCCCCGTACCGGAACTGATGCTTGCCACGCGCCCCTGGAAGACATCGTCCGGATAGGCATCGAAGGTGACCTCCACCGGCATGCCGACGCGGACAAATTCCAGTTGGGTTTCCTTGAGGTTCGCATCGACCCAGGTTTTCCCGACCTCGAAAAGCGTCGCCAGTCCGCTGCCTGCGGCGACGTATTCGCCGACGTTCATGTCGTCGACCTGGTTGATGATGCCATTGGCCGGAGCTTTCACGGCGGTCTTGGACAAATCGCGTTCCGCGAGCCTCAAATCCGCCAGCGCGGCGCGGACGCGAGGATGGTCGTCCGTTGCGATATCCGGCGTGCCGCCCAGAGCGGCAAGAGTGTTCTCGACCCGCTTTTCGGCTGAAGTCACTGCGCTTTGTGCCTGAACAAGCGAGAGTTTGAGTTCATCGCGGCTCGTGCTGGAGGTCACGCCCTTGGTCGCGAGTATGGCGCGTCGATCATAGAGTTCGCTCTGGATTTTCAGCGTCGAGCGGGCAATGTCGAGGGCGGAGACGGCCGTCTCGTGATCGACTTTCAGTTGTTCAACGTCGAGACGTGCCCGGCCCAGGGCGGCCTGTGCCCGTTGTACGGCGATCTGGAACGGTTCGGGGTCGAGGGTAAAGAGGACATCGCCGGCAGACACGTGCTGGTTCTCGTTGACGCGGACCGTCTGGATGCGGCCTGAGACGTCGGTCGAGATGGAGACCTTGGTCTGCTTGGCGTAGGCGTTGTCCGTCGTCTCGTAACGACCGCCGATGAGCCATGCATAAAGGCCCGCTGTAACCAGTGCCAGGGGCACAACCAGCATCAGTGAGTTGCGGAGGATCTTCCCCCTCCTGCCCGAACCGAAGCGTCGGCGCTCTCTCTTATCGCTGCGACCTTCCGGAGATTGTGCGGGCATGGGGGAGGGAGCCGGGGAATGCGGTGGCTCGGGCATTTCGTCCGCAGGTTCTTTTATTCTTGTTGCGACGGCACTCATTTTCGCGTGTCCTCGTGATCGCTGGACATGTCATTCAATTCATTGCGGATGATTTCGAGACCGGCGACCAAGGATTCCCGCTGGGCCGGCTCCAGGCTGGAGAGGGCGCGGTCGTAGAGCTTCTGTCCGATACCTTCGCCGACGGCGCGGACTTCGCGATACAGAGCTTTCCCCTGCTCAGTGAGGATCACCTGCTTGGCGCGACTGTCATTGGCGGCCTGTTCGCGCGCCACCACTCCGCGTTTCTGCAGCCTGTCGAGAATGCCGCTCAAGGTCATCGGGTCGATGCCAATAGCGTGGGCTATTCCTATTTGCGTGGTCTCAGATGACTGATGATGCAGGAACGAGATGACACGGGCCTGTTGAAGGGTAAGGCCGAGCCTTTTCGTCTCTTCTTCGAAGAGGCGTCGCATCAGTCGCGATACTTCGAAAACAAGATATCCAACATGGAGTTCGCTCTCGTGCTGCTGCATCGGCCCTCGTCCGGATTAAACGTATATGCGCATAATATAAGTGTGCATATAATATGCTCAAGAAGGTTGGCCCTCCCAAAGGTTGCGCTGAATCAGCACATGTCAGGCGAGGGCGCGAGGCAGTTACCATGGAGCGATGTGCTTGGCGGCCGGGATGGACACGACGGAGGGGGCTTCTTCGATTGATGAGCCAGCAACATAAGACCAAGCTCAGTTTATCGACTAATCCTCACGGTCCGTTTGCCCTAATTTGCAGACATCAAGAAACGACACCGGTGTCCTGCGGTTCGGACGGCGCTTGAATGCTGCCTTTTCGGAGTGAGGGGGAGATTCCATTCGCGCTCCGTCTGCTCAGGCTAAAGACGTCGTCACATATCGTTTCTGGTATCGCCAGAACAACAATCCAGGCGGCCTCAAAATGTTTCGTGAAGAAGATGCGGCGTTTACCGCTGCCGGGAAGGACTATGCCGTGATCGAGGAAGATAGGGCCGGGGAGGCGACCTCCACAGGCGGTGTCGCCCAGCTGCACCTTCTCGCCGTTCTCAGCGCCCTCATGGCGTTTGCGTCCATTTCGACGGATTTCTATCTCCCCGCCATGCCCGCCATGGCATTGGCTCTCGGCGCATCGGAGGGGATGCTCGCCTACACCATCTCCGGCTATCTGGTCGGTTTCAGCTTCGGGCAACTGGTCTGGGGGCCGGTCAGCGACCAGTACGGTCGCCGGATGCCTGTCGCCGGGGGACTCGTCCTCTTCATCATCGGTTCCACCGGATGCGCGTTGTCGCAGAGCGCAGAGGCGGTGATCGTCTGGCGCATCGTGCAGGCATTGGGCGCTTCGGCAAGCGTCGTGCTGTCGCGTGCCATGGTTCGCGATCTCTATGCGGGCTCACGCGCCGCGCAGATGATGTCCAGCCTGATCGTCGTCATGGCGGTTGCGCCGCTGCTCGGGCCGATCCTCGGCGCGCAGATCGCGACTGTTGCAGGCTGGCGCGCCATCTTCTGGCTACTCGTCGTGATCGGCATGGCGACGCTGGCCGCACTTTTCACCATCCCCGAAACGCTGCCTGTATCCCGGAGGACGAGCCAGTCGCCGCTGCGGGCAATCGCGCGCTACGGCCAGCTGCTGACCCGGCCCCGGCTCCTTGGTTATGTGGGGGTATGTGGCTTTTACTATGCCGGAATGTACGCCTATATCGCCGGATCGCCCTTCGCCTTCATCAACTATCACCACGTTCCGGCGCACTATTACGGCTTCATCTTCGGTGCCGGCGTACTGGGGATCATGGCGACGAACATGATCAACATGCGGATCGTTTCCCGGCTGGGCATCGATAAGACGCTTCGCGGTGGCGTGCTCGCCGCGGCGTTTTCAACGGTCTCGCTTGCGGTGATATCCTACACCGACCTCGGCGGCGTCTGGGGCCTCTTCATCCCGCTGATTTTCTTTGTGTCCTGTACGGGTTTCATCGTCGCGAATTCGATCGCGGGCGCTCTCGCCGACTTCCCGAAGGAGGCTGGGGCCGTCTCCGCGCTCGTCGGTGCGCTGCAATACGGCAGTGGCATAGCGGGTTCCGGTCTGGTCGGCTTTCTTGCCGACGGAACCCCCTGGCCGATGGGGCTGGTCATCGGCTTGAGCGGTATCGGATGTTTGATGTCCACGTTTCTGCTGCAACGCGACAGAACGCGTATGTGAGGATGCGCTGAGGCGTTCAGGCAAAAGAGGCGGTTTAACCAGCTCCTGATACTGGGGCTGTTTCTCCCCGGCCTTGGATCGGACATGGCTGGGATAGCCCATAACGCCGCCTTCAGTTCATGAGCCTGGACTGTCGCCGGATCTTCGCCAGCGTGGCGATGGGGGCTGCACAGGAATCCTGACCACAGAAGCGGTACGCCAAACCAATGCGGCTGGTCAGCGTTGGACCGGACTGGTGAGAGCAAAGCCAGGTTCCGACCGGGGTATGCCCAAAACGCTTTATGTTTCAGAGATTTGGAAAGGAGTTGGCTGGGGAACCTGGATTCGAACCAGGACTAACGGAGTCAGAGTCCGCGGGTCTACCGTTAACCTATTCCCCAGTGACTGCCTGCGGTTTGTGGGGAAGCGAGCTTCCGCGCGTTATCCGCATTTCGCAGCTGGTGGCCGTGGAGGCCGGTGTTCCGGGGGCGCAACCCCCTTGAACGGGCTGCCTTGTAGCGTGGCGATCCGGGAAAATCAACCCACCCCACTGTCGGTTTTCGACAGGCTTGTGGATGAAAACCCAAATGCCACTAAGACGCTGCGTTCGACTTCCTATTTTGGGATGTCTCAGGCGCATTTCAAGCCGGTAATTCTCGCCAGCTGGTGTGAGCCGCGGGCCGTGCTTGGTGCCATGGTTGTCTGAAGTGGTCGGGATTCGACGGGCGGAGGCGGGCCGAAGGCGCGTTTTAAGGCGCGCGCGGGCCTTTGTTTCTGCGCCCAAGGAGGGGCAGGAGCGCAGGCAACTTGTGTCTGGACCGGACGGGATTTCGTGTCGGAGCGCATCGTTCCACCTGACCGGATGGCCATGCCTTGGCGGGTCAAGTGGTCGACAACACAAGCGAAAATTCCGAAAAGCGAATGTGTCTGCGGGCGTCAAACTACCATTTGGTCGATTTGTGAATGGGCTTGACGATTTGACGGCCAACCATTCCGGGCACGGCAGTCAGGCAGAATTCCATTGACGCGATAGGTGGTTGGCAGTTGCGGGAGAGCTGGGAGGTGATAGACTTGGTGACAACTGAGCAACTGTAGGTCGCCGCTGCTGCGCTGTTTCGGGGACGCCGCGCGACCGAGAAGGTTCGATACCTTGAGCGATTCGGGAGATGGTGGCGCGATCCACCAGCCCCCCGCCAAAACGAATACGGAAAACGCGCAGAAGCAGGCGAAACGCCGCAAGCGCGCAAGAGCCCGAAAAGCGGGCCATAATGTGGAACTCGACGCCCCTGTATCGAGCGGCAGCGCGAAGGCTGCGCGCGTCTCGGGGACGGCGTCGATTTCTGCACCGTGTTCACCCGGCGGGGAGCGTGACCACAAAAAGAAGCGGCGTCGTAACCGGCGTCGTTCCGACCGGGCGAAACAACAGGGCGCGCAACAGGGCGTCGTGCCCGTAGACGCGTCCGATTTGCGATCCTCAAAATCCCATGCAGCCGACGCGCCTGACAACGGTGCGCGATCCGCGGACGAGCTGCGAGATGCGAAGGCCCGCGAGGCTGGGCAGCCTGAGGCCGGATCGCGTGAGGCTGGTGTACAGGCAACAAGTGTGCAGGCGACCGGCGCGCAGGAGGCCGGAGCCAAGGGCTCGGGCAGGCGTGGCGGCAGAGGCCGTTCCGGCCGTGCGGGCAAGGGCGGGCCGCGGCCGGACCGCGCCGATGGCGGCGGTCGGGCGGATGGAGGCCGGGCGGATGCTGGGCACTCCGGGAATGGCGGTCGTTCTCAAAATGCCGGTCGTTCTCAAAATGAAAGCAAGGCGCGGCGCGGTGGCAAGCCGGGCGGACAGCCGGACAGGCGTCATGGTCAGCCTGACGGGCGCAACATGCCCGGTGGACGCGGGGCGGGCGGTGCTGCGGCACGTCAGCCGGCTCCCGGCGAAACGCGCATTGCCCGGGCGGAGCGCAACCCGCGTGCGGGCGGCTATCGCGGCATGCTCTATGCGGCGCTCGATCTCGGCACCAACAATTGCCGCCTGCTGGTGGCCAAGCCGGAGGGGCGGTCCTTCCGGGTGGTGGACGCCTATTCGCGGATCGTGCGGCTGGGCGAGGGGATCAGCACCTCGCGCAGGCTGTCCGATGCGGCTATGTCGCGGGCGATCGAGGCGCTGAAGGTTTGCGGCGAGAAGCTCGCCAATTGCGGCAGCCCGCTTCGCGCAAGGCTGATTGCTACGGAAGCCTGCCGCGGGGCGGAGAACGGGCCGCTCTTCATCGAGCGGGTGCGTGAGGAAACCGGGCTTGCGCTTGAGATCGTGACGCGGGAGACGGAGGCGCGGCTTGCGGTGGCAGGCTGTTCCACGCTCGTTGCACATGAAGCCGACGGGGTCGTGCTGTTCGATATCGGCGGCGGGTCGTCGGAGCTTGTCTGGCTCGATCTTCGCAATCGATGCGGGGCGCGCGGGCTTGCGCTCACCCGCTTTATCCGGCATTGGACGTCGCTGCCGCTCGGCGTGGTCACGCTGGCGGAGCGTCACGGCGGAACCCGGGTCGGGGCGGACAACTATGAAGCGATGGTGGAGGATGTGACCTCGCACCTGTCTTCGTTCTCCATGGGGCCGATGCTGAGCGAAGCGATTGCCGCCGGTGGCGTGCATATGCTCGGCACGTCCGGCACGGTCACGACGCTTGCGGGCATGCATCTGGGGCTGGAGCGTTACGACCGTCGGCGCGTCGACGGGACATGGCTTGCCGACGATGAGGTTTCGGCCATGATCGCCAGATTGCTGGCGATGCCTTATGAAGAGCGCGTGGACAACCCTTGTATTGGCGCAGATCGTGCCGATCTTGTGCTTGCGGGCTGCGCCATTCTGGAGGCGATCCGTCGCCGCTGGCCGTGCGAACGGCTGAGAGTGGCCGACAGGGGCTTGCGTGAAGGCATCCTGATGGAGCTGATGCATGCCGACCGCAAGGGCCGCCAACACGGCCGGAACCGGTCATAAGCTGTCGATATAACGGCAGGCTGGGCGTAGAGAATATCTTGGAGCTGAAATGAGCGACGAAAAGAAAAGGGGCAGCGGCGATCGCGGCATGTATGTGCGGGTGAAAACCGCACGCGGGCGGCGTTCGTCTTCAACCCGGTGGCTTCAGCGCCAGTTGAACGATCCTTACGTGCGGCGCGCCAAGCAAGAGGGCTATCGCTCCCGCGCGGTGTTCAAGCTGCTTGAGATCAACGAGAAGCACAATTTCATCAAGCCGGGTCTGCGCGTGGTGGACCTGGGTGCCGCTCCGGGCGGCTGGAGCCAGATCATCTCCGCGGAGGTCGGCTCCACGGACGAGGATCCGCATGTGGTCGCCATCGATTTCCTCGACATGGACGAGATCCCGGGCGTGATCTTCCTGAAGAAAGACTTTCTGGACGACGATGCGCCGGACAAGCTGAAAGAGGCTCTGGGCGGACACAAGGCCGATCTGGTGCTCTCGGACATGGCCGCGCCCACCACGGGCCATCGCCAGACGGATCACCTGCGCACCACGCATCTTTTCGAGGTGGCTGCGGATTTCGCGCGCGAAGTGCTGGTACCCGGCGGGGTGTTCCTGTCCAAGGTGTTCCGCGGCGGGGCGGAAAACACGCTGCTGACGGAGCTTAAGAAGGAATACACCTCCGTCCACCACATCAAGCCGCCGTCAAGCCGCAAGGAAAGTCCGGAGCTGTTCGTGCTCGCCAAGGGCTTTCGCGGCAACAAGGACCGCTAGAAGCGGTCCTTGCCGGTTTTCCGATATCAGGTTCTGGGTGTTGAAGGCGGCCGGTTCTCGCCGCCCACCGTGGTCGCATGGCCGGAAACGCTCTCGCCGGCATCCGCATCGAGACGCATGAAGGCCAGTGCCGACATGCTTACCAATATGCCGACAATGACGAAGGCAATGGAGTAGTCGCTCTCCGTTGCACCCGTTTCGCCGCGCAGGTACGGCAGGAACTGGAGCGAGAGAGCGGCCACCGTCACGCCGATGGAAAGCGAGAGCTGTTGCACCATCGCGGAAAAGCCGGTGGCGCGGCTCATCTGGTTTTCATCGAGATCGGAAAAGCCGATGGCGTTGAGTGCGGTGAACTGAAGCGAGCGGAAGAAGCCGCCGACAAACAGCAGGGCGATCATCACAAGCGCGGGTGTGGTGTCGTTGAACAGGGCGATCACGGCGATGGACGCACCTGCAAGGCCCGCGTTCCATACCAGCGTGCTGCGGAAACCGAAGGCGGAAAGCGCGCGGGTCGCCGCCAGTTTCATGGCGATGGCGCCGGCTGCGGCGGAAAAGGTGATCATGCCGGAGGCGATGGCGCTGCGCCCGAAGGACTGCTGGAGCATGAGCGGCAGCAGAAAGGGGATCGCCCCGATGCCGATGCGAAAAAGCGATCCAGCCAGTATGGAGACGCGGAAGGTCTGAACCTTCATCAGGGTGAGATCCAGGATCGGGGCCGGGTGGCGACGCGCGTGCAGGCCATAGAAGGCGGCCATGATCAGGCCGAAGACGATCAGGCCGTAGCCGGACAGGGCGGTGACGCCGGAGCGCGGGGCAAGCTCGAGACCGAACAGGATGCCGCCCACCGCGAACGAGGACAGGACAAAGCCGAAACGGTCGAATTTCGGGGTTTCGGGGTTCTTCAGGTTCTCGAAGTAGACGGTGGCGAGCGTGATGCCGATGAACCCGATGGGCACATTGATCCAGAAGATCCATGGCCAGCTCGCATAGGTGACGAGAAAGCCGCCGAGCGGCGGGCCCACCACGGGGCCCAGCAGCGCGGGCACGGACACCCATGTCATCGCTTGCACGAGAGATGCCTTCGGCACGGCGCGCAGCAGCGCGAGTCGTGCGACCGGCACCATCATCGCGCCGCCCATGCCCTGAACGATCCGCATCACGGCCAGTTCGCCGATGGAGGACGAATAGCCGCACCCCACCGATGCTCCGACGAAGATCACGATGGCGATGCGCAGCACCGTGCGTGTGCCGAAGCTGTCGGCGATCCAGCCGCTCATCGGCATGAAGACCGCAAGGGCGATGAGATAGGAAGTCATCGCCAGATGCAGGTGAACGGGATCCAGCCCGAAATCGCGCCCGATGGCGGGCAGGGCGGTCCCAAGCACGCTTGAATCAAGCGTTTGCATGAACAGGGCGCAGGCCACGGTTAGCGCGACGATGCGTTGTCGGGAGGTCACGGATGGGGTCCTGATTATTTGTTTTTGTTCGATGGCAAAACGCCATCTGCAAAACGACCACAGGCAGAAGATCGTTCCAGAAGGCCGCTTATAGCAGAGTCTGCTCCCTCCGTCGTGCGGGCCGGGGGGGGGGGCTGATATGCGTTCTGTGGGGGCTTGTGCGAAGTCGCGCCGGTGCGAATGCGCTTTTCAATATCCCGTCCGCGTGGTATTGACCCGCGCCAACTCCTCCGGGACCGCAGAGATTCGTCGCCCGCCCGTCTTTCTCCCAAAGGCAGGCGACGGGATCCTTTTTCAATTTAAGGGGACTTGGCCCATGCCTGCCTTTTACGAACCCGCCAATGGCCGCGAGGCCCTCACTTTCGATGATGTTCTTCTTCTTCCCGGACACTCGGAAGTCCTGCCCGGCGAGACCGACCTTCGTTCGCGCGTTACGCGTTCGATCGAACTGAACCTCCCGATCCTTTCCTCGGCCATGGATACGGTCACGGAATCGAAACTGGCCATCGCCATGGCCCAGTCCGGCGGCATCGGCGTCATTCACAAGAACCTGACCCACGAACAGCAGGCCGAAGAGGTCCGGCAGGTCAAGAAGTTCGAATCCGGCATGGTCGTGAACCCGGTCGTCATCGGTCCGGACGCCACGCTGAAGGACGCGCTTGACCTGATGTCCCACTACAAGATCTCCGGTATTCCGGTCGTCGAAAACGGTGGCACCGGCGGACAGCATGTCGGTCGTCTCGTCGGTATCCTCACCAACCGCGACGTGCGTTTCGCCTCCAACCCGGACCAGAAAATCTACGAACTGATGACCCGCGAGGGCCTGATCACGGTTCGTGAGACCGTCTGCCAGGAAGAAGCCAAGCGCCTGCTGCATCAGCACCGCATCGAGAAGCTTCTGGTCGTCAACGGCGAGGGCGAGTGCATCGGCCTTGTGACGGTGAAGGATATCGAGAAGGCCCACCTGAACCCCAACGCCTCCAAGGACGCACAGGGGCGCCTGCTGGTGGCGGCTGCCACGAGCGTCGGCGACGAAGGCTTCTCCCGCGCCGAACGGCTGATCGAGGCCGGTGTCGACCTGCTGGTCGTGGACACCGCACACGGCCATTCCCAGCGCGTGCTGGAGATGGTGACCAAGGTCAAGAAACTCTCCAATTCGGTTCAGGTTCTGGCCGGCAACGTGTGTACGGCGGATGCCACGAAGGCGCTCATCGACGCCGGCGCGGATTCGGTGAAGGTCGGCATCGGGCCGGGCTCCATCTGCACGACGCGCATCGTCGCCGGTGTCGGTATGCCCCAGCTTTCCGCCATTCTCGAAGCGGCCGAAGTCGCGGGCAATGCGGAGGTGCCGATCGTTGCCGATGGCGGCATCAAGTTCTCCGGCGATCTGGCCAAGGCGCTGGCCGCAGGCGCGTCCTGCGCGATGATCGGCTCTCTGCTGGCGGGCACGGATGAAAGCCCCGGCGAGGTCTATCTGCACCAGGGTCGTTCCTACAAGGCGTATCGCGGCATGGGCTCTGTCGGTGCGATGGCGCGAGGCTCGGCGGATCGCTATTTCCAGGCGGAAGTTCGCGACACCCTGAAGCTCGTGCCGGAAGGCATCGAGGGGCAGGTTCCCTACAAGGGGGCGCTTTCCAGTGTGTTGCACCAACTCGCCGGTGGACTGCGCGCCTCAATGGGTTATACGGGCGCAAAGACGATTGTGGACTTTCAGGAGAAAGCCCGTTTCGTTCGCATCACGTCCGCGTCTTTGCGCGAGAGCCATGCGCATGATGTGACGATCACGCGGGAGAGCCCGAATTATCCCTCGCATATTTGACGTGCGGGGAATATCAGGCAAGGCTGCGCGTTTTGAGGTTGTGCGTGCTGGGCGCTAAAAGGGTAAGAACATGAAGGACGGCGGTCGCCTCTCGGCGGCAATAGAGGTAATCGAGGATATCGAAAACCGGCGCCGCCCGGTGCAGGAAGCGTTGAAGGACTGGGGCGCGAACCACAGGTTCGCCGGGTCCGGTGACCGCACGGTGATCGGCAATCTGGTCTTCGACGTCCTGCGCAAGCGTTCCTCGCTCGGTTGGCGGATGGGTTCCGACAGCGCACGCGATCTCGTGCTCGGCGTCTACGGTCTGGAATGGGGGCACGATGTTGCCTCCATCGAGGCCGCGATAGAGGCCGACCGCCACGCGCCGGCGCCTCTGACAGACAAGGAAAAGGCGGCTCTTGCCGCCAATTCCCTCAACGATGCACCCGATTGGGTGAAGGCCGACGTGCCGGAGTGGCTGTGGTCTTCCTTTTCCGCGAATTTCGACGATGAAGCCGTGGCGGAGGGTATCGCGCTCGCCCAGCGCGCGCCCATCGATCTGCGCGTCAACACGCTGAAGGCAAACCGCGAGAAGGTGCTCAAGCGTCTCGGCTCGCTCGGCGCGCAGGCAACGGCTATCGCGCCCACCGGCGTCAGGCTGAAGCCGAAGCCCGGAGCGGCCCGCATGCCCCATGTGCAGGCCGAGGAAGGCTATCGCAAGGGCTGGTTCGAGCTTCAGGACGAAGCGAGCCAGGTGGCGGCTCTGCTCGTTTTCGCGCAGGCCGGCGAACAGGTTCTCGATTTCTGCGCAGGCGGCGGCGGCAAGACGCTGGCGCTGGCGGCTGCCATGGAGAACAAGGGCCAGATCTACGCCTATGACAGCGACAAGCTGCGCCTTGCGCCCATCCACGAGCGCATCGCGCGTGCAGGTGCGCGCAACATTCAGGTGCGCCAGCCCGGAGACGCCGCGCTTGACGATCTCGTCGGCCGCATGGACCGGGTGCTCGTTGATGCGCCCTGCACGGGCACCGGCGTGTGGCGTCGTCGCCCGGACGCCAAGTGGCGGTTGTCCGAAGCCGCTCTTGAGGACCGGATCGCAGAGCAGGAAGAGGCGCTGGGGCTGGCATCGGCCTTCGTGAAGCCCGGCGGCTGCCTCGTCTACGCGACCTGTTCGGTTCTGGCGGAAGAGAACGAGCAGCAGGTCTATGCCTTTTGCGAGGCGAACGAGGACTTCGAACTCGTGTCTCTGGGCGAGGTCTGGCAGGACACCTTCGGTTTCGACACGCCGCATCCCTGGTCCGCCGACATGAACACCATCACCATGACGCCTGCCTCCACGGGCACGGACGGCTTCTTCGTCGCCGTCATGGTGCGCAACGCATGACGAACGGCCCGGCTTGACCGTCGGGCCGACATCTTGATCCGGCATTCGGCTCACCGATGCCTTTTCCGAATGGACAAGCCGCGCATGAACGACAGCATTCTCATCGTCGATTTCGGCTCGCAGGTCACCCAGCTCATCGCGCGTCGTCTGCGCGAGCTGAACGTCTACTGCGAGATCCATCCCTTCCAGAATGTGACGGACGCTTTCCTCTCCGACTACAAGCCGAAGGCGGTGATCCTGTCGGGCGGTCCGTCCTCGGTCTTCGCCGAAGGTGCGCCGATGCCGCCGAAATCGGTGTTCGAGATCGGCGTGCCGGTTCTCGGCATCTGTTACGGCCAGCAGGCGATGATGCAGATGCTCGGCGGCAAGGTGGAGCGCGGCCACAAGACAGCGGAATTCGGCCGCGCCTATGTGGAAGCCAAGAACGGCTCGCTGGATCTTCTGAAAGGCTGGTTTGCGGAAGGGCGCGAGCAGGTCTGGATGAGCCACGGCGACCATGTGAGCGAGATCGCACCGGGCTTTGAGGTTTTTGGGACCTCGCCCAATGCGCCGTTTGCCATCACCGCCGACGTGTCGCGTCACTTCTATGCCGTGCAGTTTCACCCGGAGGTGCACCACACCCCGCACGGCAAGACGCTCTACGAGAACTTCATCGAGATCTCCGGTTGCAAGCGCGACTGGACGATGGGGCACTACCGCTCGGAAGCGATTGCCCGCATTCGCGAGCAGGTGGGCGACAAGAAGGTGATCTGCGGCCTTTCCGGCGGCGTGGACAGCTCCGTTGCCGCCGTCCTCATCCACGAGGCCATCGGCGATCAGCTCACCTGTGTTTTCGTGGACCACGGTCTTCTGCGCCTCAACGAGGCGGAAGAGGTCGTGACCATGTTCCGCGACCACTACAACATGCCGCTGATCCACGCTGAGGAGCAGGACCGGTTCCTCGGCGCGCTGGAGGGCGTGTCGGATCCGGAAGTGAAGCGCAAGACCATCGGCAAGCTCTTCATCGATGTGTTCCAGAAGCATGCGAGCGAGATCGAGGGCGCGGAATTCCTGGCGCAGGGCACGCTTTATCCGGATGTGATCGAGAGCGTTTCGTTTTCCGGCGGCCCGTCGGTGACGATCAAGTCGCACCACAACGTCGGCGGCCTGCCGGAAAAGATGGGCCTGAAGCTGGTTGAGCCGCTGCGCGAACTGTTCAAGGACGAGGTCCGCGCCCTTGGCCGCGAGCTTGGCCTGCCGGATCAGTTCATCGGACGTCATCCGTTCCCAGGACCGGGCCTTGCGATCCGCTGCCCGGGCGAGATCACGCGCGAGAAGCTCGAGATCCTGCGCCATGCGGATGCGGTCTATATCGACCAGATCCGCAAGCACGGCCTTTACGATGAAATCTGGCAGGCCTTCGTGGCGATCCTGCCCGTGCGCACCGTGGGCGTGATGGGCGATTACCGCACCTATGATTACGCCTGTGCGCTGCGCGCGGTGACCTCGGTCGACGGCATGACGGCGGATTACTATCCGTTCAGCCACGAGTTCCTCGGCGAGACGGCGACGCGGATCATCAACGAGGTCCAGGGCATCAACCGCTGCACCTACGACATCACCTCCAAGCCCCCGGGGACGATCGAGTGGGAGTGAGGGATACAAGCGGCGACAATAGCGTAGTCTGGTAGATGGTTGTCGCCATCGTCCATTTGCCGCTCTTCTCCGTCTTTCGCTCCGATTACGCCGGCTTACTCCATTTCTGTCGCGCAGGACGCGATCCGCGCGCACATCTCGGGAAGATGTGCGGCGGATTCGATGGCTGAGAGCGTTCCGGCGTAGAATAACGTGCACAGGCAGGACTGCTTCGCGCCATATCCCGATCGTTCGCCGGACCGACGGCGAGGCTCGGGAACTGTTGCTCATTCCGGTCGCTTTCGGCTCCGGACCGGGCTTTCAGGTCTCCAGCCCGAGCCGGTGAGGCGACAGTCCGCCCTTTCCTGGACGGCACTCATCCACACGAGACCAGTCGTGCCTGCCATGCGAGGGGCGGTCGGCATGCGAAAACACTACAGGATCGATTCATGGACGCTCCGCGCGAAAAGTGGCACTCCCGCCTCGGCTTCATCTTGGCCGCTGCCGGCTCTGCCGTCGGCCTCGGCAACATCTGGAAGTTTCCCTATATCACCGGCGAGAACGGCGGCGCCGCTTTCCTTCTTCTCTATCTGGCGATCGTCTTCACCATCGGCCTGTCCGTCCTGCTTGCCGAGGTCGCCATCGGCCGAGCCGGTCAGACAGATGCCCTTTCCGCCTTCAAGGCGCTCGGCCACAAGGGGTGGACCGTCGTCGGCGTGATCGGCCTCACCATCGCCTTCCTCATCCTGTCGTTCTATTCGGTCATCGCCGGCTGGACGATCGCCTATGTGATCAGGTCGGCCGACGGCGCCTTCAGCGGGCTGGACATCGGCGGGATCGGGGAGTCCTTCGTCGGCTTCATCTCCCACCCCTGGCAGCCGTTGATCTACCAGGCCATATTCGTCGTCCTGACGGTCTTCGTGGTCCTGAAGGGCGTGGCCTCCGGTATCGAACGGGTCAGCAAGATCCTGATGCCTGTCCTGTTCCTCATCCTGCTCGCCCTCGTGGCGCGCTCAGTGACCCTGCCGGGTGCGGAGGAGGGCCTCCGGTTCTTTCTGTCGCCGGACTTTTCCAAGATCGACGGCACCGTCTTCATGGCCGCCCTCGGGCAGGCCTTCTTCTCGCTGTCCATCGGCATGGCAGCGATGCTGACCTACGGTTCCTATCTCGATTCCGGCACGCGCATCGGCCGCTCCGCCTGGTACATCGTCTCGCTCGATACGATGGTCGCGGTGCTGGCCGGCCTTGCCATCCTGCCGGCGGTCTTTGCCTTCGGCCTCGATCCGGAGGCCGGCCCCGCGCTGACCTTCATCACATTGCCGACGGTGTTCCAGGCAATGCCCGGCGGGGCGATCTTCGGGTCTGCGTTTTTCGTATTGCTGCTGATCGCGGCGCTGACCTCCTCGGTCTCGCTTCTGGAGCCGCTCGTCGCGCTGTTCTGCGACCGCGGCTTCGGTCGGGTGCCGACGACCATCGGCATCGGCGCTGTCACCTTCCTGCTCGGCGTCCCGTCCTCGCTGTCGCAAGGGATCTGGGCCGACTACAAGCTTTTCGGCATGGGGTTCCTCGATTTCCTCGACTTCCTGACCGCCAATATCATGCTGCCGATCTCCGGCCTGATGGTGGCGATCTTCGTCGGCTGGGTTATGGGACCGCGGGCCGCCGACGAGGTGACCGTGGACGGCGAACATCCCGGCATCCTGCTGACGCTATGGATCTTCATCCTGCGCTTCGTCGCCCCGGTCGCTATCCTGGCGATACTCATCAACGGCCTGATGTAGGGACATCCGGTCTTGCCGGCATGACAGGCGAGGGGACGCACGACAGGAGCGTCCCCTCGACGACGCCTGCGAAGAGCTGGAGGATTGGCGTAGACGCCGCAATGTGGGCGGCCTCATAGCGCGATCCGGTACGAAGTCCCTATCGCAGTGGATTTTCCCGATGGCGCAGCCAGCCCACCATCGTGATCAAAGCCTGAAAGCCCCAAGATCTGGCGGTCGGAGATTGAGGCTGGAATAAGTATGACGAAGAAACGATAAGAAAAATAGCACAGTCAGTAGTCTTTAATAATTGCCGGTCACGATGCTGATAAAAATCTGCTATGCGTGAAATCTTTATGCCTTTCGAAGGAATGAGGCGGGGTATAGATGAAAAGATCGTGTAGACTATTTCGATTGGGTCAATAAATCTATTTATTAGCTTCGAGCTATGCGCCCTTCCGTCGAAATGCTTTAGATGCGGTGTCGGAAGTCGTGGAATAGAAAGTCGCAATGTGAGCATTATGAAGTTGATCGAGAAGCGGAACTTGAAGTTGACCTGTCATTGCGGAAGCGTCGAGATTGAGCTGAGGCTTCCGAATGGGCTTGAAAAGCTGAGGCGATGCAATTGCTCGATGTGCAGCCGCAGGAATGCGGTTGTCGCCTCGGTCGATCTTGATAATCTGAAAGTGGTGAAAGGCAAGGACAGCCTTTCGGTCTATACATTCAACACCCATACCGCGAAGCATTATTTCTGCTCGAAATGCGGGATCTATACGCATCACCAGCGGCGTTCGAACCCGCATGAATACGGGATCAACATTTCATGCGTCGAGGGGGTGAAGATCGAGGACTACCAGCGTATCGGTTATCTCGACGGGCGGGACGACCATCCTGCGGACAGGAAGTGAAAGAGCCTTATCGAGGGGCGATCAGGGTTTCTATCTACAGATAGATTGATTTCGGTTTTCGATTTCGATACCCTAACGGCAGTTATTTTATCGGACTGATTTTACTGCATTTATTTTTATAACTGATTGCAGGAGCATATTATGGATCGTGCTGGCCCGGCTTATTTCAGCCGTCAGGAAGGCGTGTGCGGACAATCATTCAACACAGATAAAGCAGGAACAACGGAACAGCAGATATTTGCCGAGCTGTTCACGCGGCGGAACCAGATCGATCCTGAACAGGATCTGTCGGAACGGGCCATTGCACATCACCACGGGCAGATCGCCAGCATGGTCGCGCGGGACGAGCCGATTGTGTTCGTGTTGCCAGCCTTTCCCGGAAAGTCTCCCAACCGGCGCAAGACGCTCAGCTACCTGCCGGATCTGGCCGAACGGCTGGCGCTTCAGGAACTATCGGAAATGTGTGAGGCCATCGGGCGGATTTATGCGCCCGGCGCGGTGGTGCATGTGTGTTCCGACGGCTATGTCTTCTCCGATCTCGTCCACATCCCCGATGCCCATGTGCGCGAATACACCGACGAGCTTGAGAGCTGGAGCGGTGAGCTTTATCCGCACCGGTTCGTCTATTTCGACCTGAAGGATGCCTATCCCGGGTTGCCCGATCTGGACCGGATGCGCGCGGTGCTGACGCAGGAATACGGTGAGCCGGTGGAGGCGCTCTCGGTGCAGGTGAAGGCGGACCCGGCGGCGAACGCCATGTATCGCGGCATCACCCGCTTCCTCTATGAGGATTACAAGGGCATGTCCGCCTTTGCCGATCTCTCCAACACCGCCATCCAGAAGAAGGCGCGGGCGACGGCCTATCGGGTCATCCAGCGTTCAAATGCGTGGAGTTCGCTGCTCGCAAAGCGTTATCCGCGGGCGGTGCGGCTTTCGATCCATCCGCAGGGGGCCGACAGCACCAAGTTCGGAATCAGGCTGGTGCCGTGCCTCGATATCTGGCGCACGCCCTGGCACTCGGTCGCGGTCAAACGCGACGGGCAGGTGTTTCTGGAACGGCGCGCGGATGTGGAAGCCGGGGCCTGCCGGCTGATGTTCCGCGACGGGCGGCCCTGCCATTTCATCGATTTCTGATCATTCGTTTTCATTCGTTCATTTAGCGATCGGCTTTTCATCATGTTTGATATTCAGGCTGTCCTGTTCGATCTGGACGGAACCCTTGTCGATACGGTTCACGATATCGCCGCTTCCATGAATTCGCTTTTGCGCGAGATGGGGGAGGAGAAGTTCGACACCGACGATTATCGCCGCTGGATCGGCGGCGGTTCGGGCGCGATGGTGGCGCGGATCTCGCAGATGCTCGGGATCGAGGAGCCGGTGGAGAGCTTTCTGGAGCGCTACATGCAGCGCTACGGGCAGAACCTCACCACGCTCTCGCGTCCCTTTGCGGGGGCTGAGGAAATCCTCGACACCTGCCGCGAGATGGACCTTCCGATCAGCGTCCTGAGCAACAAGGACCAGTGGATGGTGGACATCATTTGCCGGGAGTTGTTTCCCGGTGTCGCCTTCCGCCACACCATCGGGCTTTCAAGCGCATTTCCCAAAAAGCCCGACCCCACCTCCGCCCGCCACATTTCTCGCGATCTGGCGGTGGACCCGCGTCATTGTCTCTTCGTGGGCGATACGCACGTCGATATCCGTACAGCACAGGCGGCCGGAATGACGTCGGCGGGCGTCACCTGGGGCTATGGCCACGTGCAGGATATCGACGAGGCGGGCCCGGACGTCTGTTTCCGGCGCATGAATATCCTCGATCGTTTCATCCGCGATCATTGCAGTTCGGCCCGCAGGCGCATTTCGGCCTGACCTTTACCGGACCGGGTGCCGCGTGTGCGCCATCACACGCGGATTTTGTCGTAACAATTTGAGTATCAATCGCTTTTCAAAAAGAGGGTCATTACGGTGATTAAAGACATTTTCAATCTGAGGATGGTGTCCTCGCAATATTGGACCGCCGGGCAACCGAGCGAAGAGCAGCTTGGCGATGTGGCGAAGGAGGGGTTCGATCTCGTCCTGAACATCGCCCCGCAGGATCCGCGCTACAGCCTTGAGGACGAAGAGCGGACGGTGAAATCGCTGGGGATGGCGTACCGGCTCATTCCCATCGACTTCAGGGCACCCACCCTTGAGGACTACGACCGCGTGGAAGCCGCGCTTCTGATGGCGAAGGACAAGCGCGTCTTCATTCACTGCGCCGCCAATTACCGCGTCACGACGATCTTCGGATGCTTCGCCGTCAATCACCTCGGCTGGAGCCAAGCCGAGTGGGACGCCTTCATCGCCGATGTCTGGGATATCTCCGAGTTCCCGGTCTGGACCGACTACAAGGCCCAGCTGAAGCATCACGTGAAGGAGTTGGTGAAATGAACGAGCAGATCAATGTCATGGACACCGTATGCGCGGTCATCGGCTCCTTTCTGGTGAAGGGGGAAGGCGACCGGTTCGAGGGGGACGGCAAGGCGGCGCTTTCTGCAACGTTGCAGCCGTTTGTCGACAAGGGGGAGCCGATTGAACTCGTGCTTCCCGGCTTTCCCTTCAAGTCGCTGAACTTCCACACCAAGACGAGTGGGCCCAAGCCGGATTTCGGCGAGGTGCTGGCGCTCAGGCGGCTGGAGGAAATGTGCGCGGCAATCGATGCCGTCTATGGGCACGGGGTGCGGCTCACCATCGTCTCCGACGGCACGACCTATAACGACGTTATCGGAGTCTCGGACGAGGACCGTCAGGCCTATAACGATGCGGTGCGCACGCTCTGGCCGAGCCGGTATTTCCGCTGGGCGACCGTGACGGATCTTGTCGGGCACCCCGGCACGCCGCAGGAACTTCGTGATGCGCTCATCGAGAAGGCCGCGCTGCCTTATGCCGACCTCGAGGCGTTCAAACGGGCTGTGAAGAGCAATGAGGCTCTTGGCGCTGCCCATGATCGCATGTGTTCCTTCCTCTACAACGACCTGCACCCGCAGGTGGCGGATGATCTCGACGAGGATGCCTATTTCGCTGAAATCCGCGAGAAGGCTTACGAGATGATGATCCGCGGTCTTGCGCTCAATGCGGGCGTGGAGCGGGCCTTTCCGCGCGCGGTGCGGCTTTCGGTGCATCAGTACGACAATGCGGGGCCGAAATTCTCCGTCGGGCTCCTGCCGGGCCTCGGCCATGTTTCCGCGCCCTGGCACAAGGTGCCTTACCGCCATCTCGACGGGCATTTCAGCTTCGTCGATCACGCGTGGATCGATGCCGGACGCACGCTTGCGGTCTATCGGGGCGATCAGGTCTGGCTTTATCAGGAAAGCGATGCGGAGATCGATCCGGCGGTGCGCATGAGCATCGTGAAGCCGCCGCAGTTCGGGCTTCTTGTGGAACTCGATGCGCCGGAGAAGGTGAAGCTGCTGACACCACGGCTGACGCGCAGCCTTGCGGATTTCTTCTCCTTCATCTGCGTGCGCGGTTGTCACTTCGAGGAGCGGGAGGATCTTGTCGATTATTGCCTGCCGTTCGGCGACATCTACCAGTGGCACTTCGGCCCCGTTCACGTTGTCCAGCCGGAGGAAAAGCCGAAGGGCTTCGTGCAGTCGCTGGAAAAGACGCCCATCCACTGGGATCTTTCCATGCTGCCACTCGACCATGAGCGGGTGAAGCTAGACGAGTGGTTCTGCGCCGATCTCTTCATGCTCTACTGCAAGACGCCGCCGCAGAAGGGCGAGGGCGAGACGACCCTTGTCGACGGGCGGGAAATCCTGCGTGAGGTGGGGCCGGAGACAGTGGAGGCGTGGCGCGACACCAACATCACCTACAACACCAAGATGACCTATTTCGGCGGTCATCCGCGCAAGTACTCGCTGGTTCACACCCACCCGGAAACGGGCGAGGCCATCCTGCGCTATCAGGAGGGCAGCAAGTCGGAATACCAGACCTTCTCGCAGGCCGTGGAAGGCCTGAGCCAGTCCGACAGCGACGCCTTCCTGGAGGAAATGAACCAGCGCATCTACGAACCGAAGGTCTGCTACGAGCACCCGTGGGAGGCCGGCGACATGGTGATCGTGGAGAACTACCTCGCGCTCCACGGGCGCAATCCGATGTCGGAGGCTTCCAACAAGCGCGAACTCTGGCGCGTTCAGACGATCCCCGACATGCCGGTCGCCAACCGGTCTGCGGCCGAGTAGCGGCCATGTCCGGCAAACGAGCCCTGTTCTTCGCGGAAGCGGTCACGCTGGCCCATGTGGTGCGTTCGTACCAACTGGCCCGCAGCCTGCTTCACGAAGGCTATGAGGTGCATTTCGCCGTCGCTCCGCGTTTCCGGTTCGTCTACGACGAGCCGGAAATCCGGATGCACTGTATCTCGTCGAAATCGGCGGAGACCTTTCTCGACAATGTGGAGACGGGGCGCAGGCTCTATCGCGCCGATGAACTGATCGGCTATGCGCAAGAGGAACTGGAAGTCATCGAGGCGGTGCAGCCCGACTGGGTGCTGGGCGACTTCCGGCATTCCCTGTCGATCAGCGCGAAGCTTGCGGGCGTTCCGTATCTCAATCTGATCAACACCTACTGGAGCCCGCGTTATGCGGGCAAGCGCCTGCCGGTGCCGGAGCTTCGCCAGTTCCCGCTCAGCCGTTTCTCGATGAGCGAGATCCTGATGCCGGTGCTGACGCCGATCATCTTCAAGGCGCAAGGACAGCCGCTCAACGAGGCGCGGCGGCATTTCAATCTCGAACCCTTCGATCATTGTCTGCACGGCTGGGCGGGCGGCGATCAGACGATCTTCTGCGACGTGCCGGAATGCTTTGACGGCTACGAACCGACCGCCAGCGAGCATTTCATCGGCCATGTCACGTGGGAGCCTTCGGTCGGCACGGATGAGACGGACAGATGGCTGCAAGTCATGGCGCGGGAGCCGCATATCTATGTGGCGCTCGGATCCTCCGGCGGGCGGGGCTTGCGGGATCGCGTCGTGGAACGGGTGTTGGCGGCGGGCTATCCGGTGTGTGTTTCCGGCGTGCCCGATCACGAGCGGCCCGCCCATTGGTCAGACCGCGTGCTCTCCGCGGAATTCGTTTCCGGCTCGGCGATTGCGGCCGAGGCCGGGCTCGTCATCACCAATGGCGGCAGTCCCACCACCTATCAGGCCCTCAACACCGGAACGCCCGTCATCGGCATTCCCGCCAACATGGATCAAGTGCTGTGCATCCACCATGTCGGCAAGCTCAATGCGGGCCGGGTGATCCGTCCGTGGGAGGTGGAAAAGCCGCGCTTCAGGAAAACGGTGGAAGAGCTGATGGAAGGTGCGTGCCGCCCTGAGGCGCTTCGGTGGGCGGCGTGGTCCAAGGGCATGTCCTATCGCTCGAGGTTTCCGGAGGTGCTGGACAAGACGGTAAGATAACGACTTCGGCCGGCGCCGTTTTCCAAGGCGTCGGCGGTTCTTTTGAATTTCTCATGATTTCAATTGGTTCGGGATATTTGTTGTGACGAGCATTGGTGAGGTTGGCATCGCCCGCGATCGCGGCGCGATGCGGGAACTTTCGCTTGGCAGACTGGCGGCGGGCGCGGTGCTCGGGCTTCTCTGCTTGGCTGTCTGGGTGCCGTTTGCGCCCGCCATGACCAACTGGGGGCTCGATCCCTCGTGGATGGCCGGGCTCAATCAGGCGGTGGCGGACGGTCGCGTCTTCGGTCGGGATGTCATCTTCACATTCGGGCCCTATGGAAGCGTCTATTCGCTGACCTATCACCCCGCGACCTACAGCCTGATGCTCGTTGCCTGCATGGTTCTGGCGGCCGGGCATTTCTGGGCGCTGGCGCGGGTGTTTTTGCGCGGGCGGTGCGATGTCTTTGCTGCCTTTGTCGTGGTGTTGCTCGGGCTATTCTCGCGCGATGCGTTGCTCCTGACTTACCCGCTACTCTTCGTCTTTGCGCTGACGGGAGCGGAAGAGGAGGGTTCCTTGCGGGGCGGTGCATGGGACCGCGCGGGGCTGGTTGCCGCCATCGCGGGGCTTGCGCTGCTTCTTCTGGTGAAAGGCTCGATCCTGCCGCTGGTCGGTTTCTCCGTCATCGCAGCGGTCGTCACCTTCGTCATGACCGGGGCCTACGTGCGGCTGGCTGTGCTTGTCGTCGTCTTTGCGGCGGCGCTGGCCGGTTTCTGGGTATGGGCGGGGCAGCCGCTGGACGCGCTTCCCATCTATCTTGCCGGGCTCGGGCGCGTCATTTCCGGCTATTCGGAGGCTATGGCCGTTCCGGGGAGGCCGCTCGATTTTGTGCTCTTCGCGCTCGTGTTCGTGCCTGCGCTGGCGGCGGTGCTGCTTCAGCGCGAGGCCCTGTGGATATGGGGCTTGCGCGTCGCGATGCTGGGTCTTCTGGGCTTCGTCGCCTTCAAGGCCGGGTTCGTGCGTCATGACTGGCACGCCACCATCGCGCTGGCGACAGCCATCGTTTTGCTGGCCGTCGTTGTGACGCGGTTGCGCGTGCCGTTGTTCGTCTCGACCATCTGGCTGATTGCGGCTCTGGGCGCGTGGTTCGACACGGAACGGGCCAATCAGCACATCCCGGCGCATTTCCTGATGCTTGCCAAGGTGAAACAGGCGTTCGTCGATCCGGTCCTCGTGCTGCCTGAACTGGCGCAGAACCCGGATTATCTGAAAGAGCGCCATGAGCGCACGCTCGCGGAGCTTCAGCGCCAGTTCCGCTTCCCCGAGTTTGGCGGGCCTGCTGATGTCTATGATTTCTGGCAGTCGGACTTTCTGGCCTCGGGGGCCGCATGGTCGCCGCGCCCGACGCTTCAAAGCTATTCCGCCTATACGGCCTATCTGGCGAGAGCCAATGCGCAGCATCTGGAAGGCGAGGGGGGGCCTGAGGAGATCGCCTTCCGCATCACGCCGATTGATGGCAATTATCCGACGCTTGCCGACGGTGCCTCATGGCCGATGCTGCTGGGCGGGTACGAGCCTTACGATTTCCGCGAGAGTTTTCTCTATCTGCGCCGCCGTGCCGGGGCGCGCGCGCTGGACATGACGCTCGTGGGCAAGGGCGTCACCGCCTTTGGCGAGGATATCGCGCTGCTCGCAACGCGGGGGCCGGTCTTCGTGCGGATTGCCGTATCCAAGACAGCCTATGGCAAGGCGAAGGAGCTGTTCTTCAAGCCGGAGAACCTGCGCATCGAGGTGACAACGGCGGACGGACGGGTGCGGTCGTTCCGCTATGTCTCCGGCATGGGGGAGGCGGGTTTCCTTCTCTCGCCTCTGGTGGAAAATTCCACCGAGATGAACGTGCTTTACGGACACACGGACAAGCTTGCGAAGAAGCGTGTGGTCAGCTTCCGGCTGGTCGCGCCCTCCGGGCCCATGCGCGAATGGGGCGATGCGGTCGGCTATGAATTCCGGACCATCAAGCCGGGCCGGATAGCATCCTCGTCCGTGCGCCCGGCTCATGCGCCTGTCGTCGCGAAGGAAGACGCGATCACTGGGCGTTCCGAGAGTGCGAAAGGGTGTTTCGGTGGGCTCGATGTGCTCAACGATCTCTATCCCGCGCCCGCCTCCTTTCGCATCGACGCCATCCTGTCGGTGACGGGCTGGCTGAAGGTTCCCAACGCCACGCGCGCGGACCCCGGTGCGGTCTTTCTGACGCTCACGAACAAAGCGAGCGGTGATGAGGTCTGGATCGAAACCCGCCGCAGTCCGCGCCTCGATGTGAAGACCCTCATGGGCGATCCCTTCGGGCCCGATCTCGGCTACGACGCTTATGCGGATATCGCTCCCTATTCCGGCGACCACACGCTTGGCGTCGCCTGGGCGAACGGTACGGAGTGGGGGCGTTGCCGGTCCTTCGAACGTGCGCTCAGCTTTCCTTGAGTGATTTAAGAAAGTGATTCAGAATTTTAATACAAGAGGTTGTTATGAAAGGGATTATTCTTGCCGGAGGTAGTGGTACGCGGCTTCATCCGATGACCATCAGCGTCTCCAAGCAGTTGCTGCCAGTCTACGACAAGCCGATGATCTATTATCCGCTGACCACGCTCATGCTGGCGGGTATCCGCGATATCCTGATCATCTCCACGCCGCACGATATTCCGCTTTTTCAGCGGCTTCTCGGCGACGGTTCGCAGTGGGGAATTTCGCTTTCCTATGCCGAGCAGCCGCGCCCGGAAGGGCTCGCACAGGCCTATGTGATCGGGGCGGAATTCATCGGCGATCAGTCCTCCTGCCTGATCCTCGGCGACAACATCTATTTCGGCCACGGGTTGCCGGGCCTGCTGCGCAAGGCGCGCAACGTGGAGCGCGGGGCGACCGTCTTCGCCTATCACGTGGCCGATCCGGAGCGCTACGGCGTGGTGGAGTTCGATACCGGGCTTCGCGCCCTGTCGCTGGAGGAAAAACCTGCCAAACCGCGCTCCAACTGGGCGGTGACGGGGCTCTATTTCTACGACAACCGCGTCGTGGACATTGCCGCCAACCTGACGCCTTCGGCGCGCGGCGAGCTTGAGATTACAGACGTCAACCGCACTTACATGGAGTGGGGGGATCTCAACGTTTCCATCATGGGGCGCGGCTATGCCTGGCTCGATACGGGCACGCCGGAAAGCCTGATCGAGGCCAGCGAATATGTGCGCACGCTGGAAAAGCGGCAGGGCTTCAAGATCGCCTGTCCGGAGGAAATCGCGTTGACGCTCGGCTACCAGAGCGAGGCGGAATTCGAAGGGCAGGTGGCGCGTTACGCCAAGAGCCATTATGGCGAATATCTGAAATCGGTCGCCATGTTGCGTGCGGGCTGAGATGGTCTCGCGGGTGTCTTCAGGCAAATGGTCAATTTGATAAGGCCCCGAAACGTGCTTATCCTTGGCGCTCGGGGTAAAGGGTGAGCGGGAACTTCTGCGGGGGAGAGACATGGGCAGACGGCCTAAGGATACGGCGAGGCCCACGAAGAGCGCCATTCTGGATTCGGCCGAACGGGCTATCGTTCAGGCTGGCTACAAGTCCTTGAATTTCCGCGATATCGCCGCCGAGGTCGGGATCAAGAGTTCCAGCGTTCACTATCATTTCCCCACCAAGGGCGATCTTGGCGCGGCCGTCATGTGCCGCTACCGCGAGGACTTCAGGGAGCGCCTTTCCCATCCTCCCGACGATCCGGCCGGGGCGCAGGACGCGCTCAACCAGTTTCTCGACGGTTTCAAGGCGGAAGTGGTCGATCATGACAATATGAGCCTGTGCGTCGTGCTGCTGGCAGAGCGCAACCTGCTCGACGAGGCCACAAGGGACGAACTGGCGGCTTTCTACCAGATGAAGCTGGAATGGCTTTCCGAGGTGGTTGCCATCGTCTCGCGCGGCGCGCTCGCAAAAGATGCGTGCGACAGGGAGGCGTGCTGCATCCTCTCGGCTCTTCACGGGGCTTCCGTGCTCGTGAAGGCGACCGGAGACAGTGCGCTGTTCGAGAGTGCCGTGCATCAGTATCGCGATCTGGCAAGCCGTCCGGTGCCCGCCTGAGAGGCTGAATTTCTTCAACGAAGTGTTCGTTCATCGTGTCAGGGTCGCCGTTGGCCCGGGCGCTCGTTGCCGTGCGCTTTCGGGGCCGGAAATCGGATGATACTTCGGGGGAATGACCACGCTTTGCGCGATGTGATACGGCTTCTCGCAGGTTGACGCAGGGTGCGTTTTGGGGTATCTATCTATCAATAGATAGATATTGTTTTATTTTCCCTTTTTTATTTAGTCTTTTTGCGGGAATGAATCATGGCTGCCATTTCGAGTAAGAGTGGGAGGACGCATCCGTCGGGCAATAGAAATATTCTGATATTCGCAACTTCACTGGCGATTATCAGCATGATCGGTATCGATATTTATATTCCCGCGTTCGACGTGATGCAGTCCGATTTTCTGACGACCGAGGCCATGATTGGCCTTTCGATGCCGGCGTATTTTGCCGGAACGTTCGCCACACAGCTCTTTTACGGGCCGATATCGGATCTGGTCGGGCGAAAGCCGGTCCTGCTGTCCGGTCTCGCGATTTTCCTGCTCGGCACAGTCGGTTGTGTGCTGGCGGGCTCCATTGAAGTCTTTCTGATTGCGCGTTTCGTGCAGGCATTCGGCGTGTGCGCGACAGCCGTTCTCTGGCAACCGATCGTCACCGACACCCATGCGGGGGACGAGGTGAAGATCAAGGCTGTCTTCGGCTTCGTCATGTCCTTCATCGGGATCTCACCCGCCCTTGCGCCGCTTCTCGGCGGCTGGATGACGGAGACCTTCGGCTGGCGTTCGGTCTTTGGCTTGCTGCTGGCGTTCGGCGGGTTTGTATTGCTCTACGCCGCCTTCGCCTTCCACGAGACGCTCGATGGCGGGCGCAAGCGCAAGATGAGTTCGCGAGGGGTGTTTTCCTCGCTGGGCGAACTCGCGAGGACGCCGGTCTTCTATGTCTACGCGCTTGCGGTGGGGCTGACGGTCGGGGCCTATATGTCCTATCTGACGATTGCGCCGTTTTCGCTCGCAAAGCTCGGGTATTCTCCGCTGGAAATCGGCATTCACTTCATTCCGCTCGCCATGCTTTTCGGGCTCGGCGGCGCGGCCCACAAGGTCGTCGGGGCGCGGGTTTCGGAGGCGAACCTGCTGCGGTTCGCAAGCCTGCTGATGCTTTGCGCAGGCATCGGGTTCTATCTGAACCTGAACAGCGGACGGGACGCGGGACTTTTTGATTATCTCGTACCCTTCGGCTTGCTGACTTTCACATTCGGCATCATCATTCCCACCGGCTCGGCCATGGCAATCCAGCATTTTCACCGGATTTCAGGGACATGTTCGAGCGGCATGAATTTCACGACATCGGTCGCGGCCTTCCTCAGCACGCTTGTTGCTTCGCTCAATTATGGCGCCTATCAGCACAACGCGATGCTGTTCGTGATCATCGTCAACGCAGCCGTCGTCTCGGCGCTGTTCCTGATGTTGCGCAGTGACCGGGAGCGCACGGGCGTCGTGGTTGAGGAGAAAGCCTGAGTCGTCTTACCTGCGCCTTGCGGGCATTTTTCAGATGCTCGGAAACTGATTTCGAATGATCTGTTTATTCGTTGATATTTTGAGGAAATTCCGGTTTTAGAACGACCGTTTTGGCCGGGTGGAATTTCATATTTTATTTGTTTCCGGAATTGATCATGAAACCTGTCGGAACTTTCATTCCGGTGGTCGTCGATCTCGATTTGACGCTCATCCTGACGAACAGTCTGCATGAGATGGCGGCGGCGGCGATTTTCCGCAAACCGGCCGCGCTCCTGCGCTCGGTGATCAAGCTGCCGAACGGCCGCCAGCACGTGAAGGCGGCGTTGGCGAGCGAGATCAAGGTCGAGGGCCTCGTTTTTCCCTATCGCGAAGATCTGCTGGACTGGCTGCGTGAGAAGGCGGCGGAGGGGCATGCGATCCACCTGTGTTCGGCGGCGCATCAAAGCATTGCCGATGAAGTGGCGCGCCGTCTCGGCATCTTCGCCTCCGCGGTAGGCTCCGACGTGGTGAACCTGAAGGGGGCCGAGAAGTCGGCCTATCTTCAACGCAAGTTCCCCGACGGCTTCATCTATGTGGGCGACAGCTCCAGCGACATCCACGTGTGGGAGAAGTCGTCGGGCATCGTGCTGGCGGGTGCGCCCGGGTCGGTTGCCGACAGGGCGCGGAGGCTCGGCAAGCCGGTCTTGAAGGAATTCACGAACGCCAGGCTCGATCTCGGCACCTTCGTGAAGGCGCTCAGGGTTCATCACTGGTCGAAGAACCTTCTGATCTTCGTGCCGCTGGTGCTTTCCCATCAATGGGCGACACCGGGGCTGATCGGCAGCTTCCTGCTGGCCTTTCTCTGTCTTATCGGCGTGACCTCGGGCACTTATCTCCTCAACGATATGGCGGATCTGAGCGCGGATCGCCTGCACTGGTCGAAGAAGAACCGGGCGCTTGCAAGCGGACGGCTTCAGATCGGCGTCGGGCTGACGCTGGCCTGCGCGCTGCTGCTGGCGAGCATGGTCGGGGCCCTGATGCTCGACTACGCCTTCGCGCTGGCGCTTGCCGCCTATCTGGCGATCACCGGGGCCTATTCGGGCGGGCTGAAACGGGTGCCGCTGCTCGATCTCCTCATCATCGGCGTGCTCTTCACCATGCGCATCGTCATGGGCACGGTGTTGGTGGCCGAAAGCCACCCGGTCTGGCTGCTGGTTTTCTCCGTGTTCTTCTTCTTCTCGCTGGCGGTCGCCAAACGGCATACGGAAATCGTGCGGGCTGCGAAGGCCGGGGCGAGCAGTCTGAAGGCGCGCGGCTACATGGTGGAGGATGCCCCGCTGACCCTGGCGCTGGGAACGGCCTCCGCGGTCGTGTCGCTCGTCGTGATGCTCCTTTTCATCATCGAGAACATGGCGAGCGGCAGCCTCTATACACGGCCCGAACTGCTTTCGGGCATTCCGCTTGTCCTGTCCGTGTGGATCGGGCGGATCTGGCTTCTGGCCCATCGCGGCGTGATGGCGGATGACCCGGTGAGTTTCGCGCTGCGTGACCGGGCGAGCATCGGCCTTGGCGTTGCGATCGCGGCTCTGTTCGCCGTGGCGCTATGAGCTGGTTTCAGGCGCGTTCGGACGTGAAATCGTGGGGCGGCGTGCTCAGGGCTGCGCATCACGTGGCCGACCCACAATGGCAGGATGAACTCGGGCCCGTGCTCGACGAAGCGCGCGAGCGCAAGCTCGCCATGCTGGCAAGCGGGGCACGGCGCTCCTATGGCGACAGCGGGCTAAACCCCGGCGGCGCGCTGGTGGACATGACCGGGCTCGATCGCATCCTCGCTTTCGATCCGGAAACCGGGATCGTGCGGGCGGAAGGTGGCGTCACTTTCGATACGCTGATCCGCCGTTTCCTGCCGCGCGGCTTCTTCCTGCCGGTCACGCCGGGCACGCGCTTCGTCACATTGGCGGGCGCGATTGCCAATGACGTGCATGGCAAGAACCATCATGGAAACGGCACGCTCGGGCGCTGGGTGCGGGCAATCGGACTGGTCACCTCCGACGGCACCTTGCACGAACTGAGCCCGCAACGGGAGCCGGAGCTGTTCGCCGCCACCATCGGCGGGCTGGGGCTCACCGGCGTCATCGCCTGGGCGGAGCTTCAGCTCATGACGGTTTCCAGCGCCGCGATGGATGCGGAGACGGTGAGCTTTTCAGGCCTCGACGCCTTCTTCGATCTGGCGAAGGAGAGCGAGCACGGGTTCGACTACACCGTTGCATGGGTGGATTGTCTGGCCGGTGGCGAGGCGCTCGGGCGGGGGACGTTTTCACGCGCCAACCATGCAGGGGCGAACCATGCCGGGGCCGGCGCGCTCGATGAGAATGCCGGGCGTAACGGAAAGCGGCTCGGCGTGCCGTTGGATTTTCCGGGCTTCGTGCTGAACCGGCATACGGTCCGGGCCTTCAACCGGGTCTGCTACAGCAACGGACGGCGCAAAGCTGGGCGGGCGCAGGTGCCGTTTTCGTCGTTCTTCTATCCGCTCGATGCGATTGAAAACTGGAACCGGATGTATGGCGTGCGCGGCATGTACCAGTACCAGTCGGTTGTGCCGATCGGGGTGCAGCACGAGGCGACGCGGGCAATGCTGGAAGTCATTTCCCAAAGCGGGCAGGGCTCGTTTCTGGCCGTTCTGAAGACCTTCGGAGTGCTGAAGTCGCCGGGGATGCTTTCCTTTCCCAAGGAAGGAACCACACTGGCGCTCGATTTTCCCAATCGCGGCGGCGAGACGCTGAAGCTTTTGGCGCGGCTCGATTCAATCGTCGCGGAGGCGGGAGGCCGTCTCTATCCGGCCAAGGATGGGCGCATGTCGGCGGCGATGTTCCGCGTCGGGTACCCGGATTGGGAACGGTTCGCGGTTCATGTCGATCCGCATTTTTCATCACATTTCTGGCGACGGGTAGCGGGGTAGGGGAAGACATGCGTCTTGTCATTCTGGGGGCGACATCGGCAATTGCAGAGGCGACCGCGCGGCGGTTTGCGGCCAAGCGGGCACATATTCTTCTGGTGGGCCGCAAGGGCGAGCGTCTTGAGGCCATGGCGGGCGATCTGCGTTCGCGCGGCGCGGGCCGGGTAGAGACGATGGTCTGCGACCTCGTGGAAGAACGCGACGTTCGCGGGCTTCTGGATGAATTCGCCTCCATCATCGGCGGGATCGATCAGCTTCTCATCGCCTATGGCGTCATGGGGCGGCAAAGGGAGGCCGAACTCGATCCCGCAGCCGCTGAGCGGATCTTTCAGGTGAACTTCAATTCCGTCGCCGCGTGGAGCCTTGCGGTGGCGGAGGTTTTCGAGCGGCAGGGCCACGGAACGCTGCTCATTCTGGGCTCCGTGGCGGGTGATCGCGGGCGGCGGGGCAATTACGTCTATGGCGCGGCCAAGGCGGGCATCGCCGCACTGGCGGAAGGCATCAATCACCGCTTTGCCGACAAGGAACCGCGCGTCGTGCTGGTCAAGCCCGGCCCGACCGCGACGCCCATGACGCGCGGCATGGAGCGCGGCGGGCTGCTGTGGTCGACCCCGGACCAGATTGCGGGTGTCGTTGTCGGCTCGGCCGCAGGCGGTGGGGCGGTGGCCTATGCGCCGTGGTTCTGGCGCTACGTGATGTTGATCATCCGCAACCTGCCGTCCCGCATCTTCAACAGAATGGATATCTGAGCCATGAAGATCGTCATTACCGGGGCGGCGGGGCTCGTCGGCCAGAACCTGATTGCGCGGCTGAAAGACCGCCCGGGCGTGCAGCTTGTCGGCATCGACAAGCATCCCGAAAACACGCAGCTTCTCAGGCGCATGCACCCGCAGGTGCAGGTGGTGGAGGCCGATCTCGCCCATGACAACGGCTGGCAGCAGGCCTTTGACCGGGCGGATGCGGTCGTCATCAATCAGGCGCAGATCGGCGGGTTGAACGAGCAGGAGTTTGCGGACAACAACGTCCTCGCGAGCGAGCGCATCGTTGCCGCGATGCGGACGCATGGGGTTCCCTATTTCGTGCAGGTCTCGTCGTCGGTGGTGAACTCCGCGGCGGATGATTTCTACACGCGCTCCAAGACCGCTCAGGAGCGGTTGATCGATGGCGTGAACGACATTCCCCACGTGGTGCTGCGCCCGACGCTGATGTTCGGCTGGTTCGACCGCAAGCATCTCGGTTGGCTCCGCCGCTTCATGGCGCGCACCCCCGTTTTCCCTGTGCCCGGAGATGGGCGCTACATCCGCCAGCCGCTCTATGTGGGCGATTTCGCGGAAATCATCATCGCATCCTTGATGAGGCGTCAGACCGGCACCTTCGACATTTCAGGGCAGGAGCAGATTTTCTACGGCGATCTGATCCGCCTGATCCGGCGTACGGTCAGGGCGCGCACGCTGCTGGTGAACATTCCCTATCGGCTCTTCTGGCTGCTGCTGGCGCTTTATGCGCGGATCAACGCCAATCCGCCCTTCACGACGAACCAGCTCAGGGCGCTGGTGATCCCTGAGACCTTTCCGACCATCGATTGGCCGGGGATTTTCGACGTGCGCGCGACGCCTCTGGAGGAGGCGGTGCGCGAAACCTGGCTCGATGCCGATTACGGCGACATCGTTCTGGAATTTTAAGGGGGGGGGACGCGATGAGCCGGATTGTCATCATCGGGGCTGGTGCCATGGGACTGGCGGCGGCGCATCGCGCGGTCTCGCTCGGCCATTCGGTCGATCTGGTGGAGGCCGATGCCTTGCCTGGCGGGATGGCGGCCCATTTCGATGTGGGTGGGGTCTCAATCGAGCGGTTCTATCATTTCGTGTGCAAGTCAGATCAGCCGACCTTCGATCTCTTGCGGGAACTGGGGCTTGGCGATGCGATGCGGTGGACGCCGACGTCGATGGCCTACTTCATGAAAGGCAAGCTTCATCCTTGGGGCGATCCTTTCTCGCTGCTGCGCTTCCCGCATCTGAGCCTCACCGCCAAGATCCGCACTGGCTTGCAGATGTTCTGGACGACGAAGCGGAAGAGCTTCGATGCAATCGAGGCGAAGACGGCGCGGGAATGGATTGAGGGCGGTTCGGGACGCGAGGTTTATGAAACGCTCTGGAAGCGGCTGATCGGTCTGAAATTCTTTGAGCTGGCCGACGATATTTCCGCCTCGTGGATCGCAGTGCGCATCCGGCGGATCGGCAATTCGCGGCGCTCCATCTTTCGCGAAGAGCTTGGCTATATCGACGGCGGCAGCCAGACGCTGGTCGATGCGCTGGTGGAGCGGTTTGCTGCGGCCGGCGGGCGGCTCCATCTGGCAACGCCTGCGGAGCGGGTGGAGGTGGAAGACGGACGGGTGCGAGGGCTTCACGCCGGAGGGCGGTTCTTTCCCGCCGATGCGATCATCTCCACTGTGCCGACGCCCTATGTGCCGCGGCTTGCTCCGGACCTGCCGGAAAACGTGAAGGCCCGCTATGCCGCCATTCGCAATATCGGCGTGGTGTGCCTGCTTTTCCGGCTCAAGCGACCGGTTACGGGGAACTTCTGGCTGAACATCGCTGACGACGCAATCGACATTCCCGGCATCATCGAGTTTTCCAACCTGCGCCCGCTGCCCGACAGCTTCGTCTATGTGCCCTATTACATGCCGCACAGCCACGAGAAATGGGGCTGGAGCGACGAGCGGTTCGTGGAAGAGGCTTTCGGCTACATCCGCAAGATCAATCCCGAGATCACGCGAGACGATCTGGTGGAGGCGAATGTCAGCCGGTTGCGCCATGCCCAGCCGGTCTGCGAGCCGAATTTCGCCGCTAGGCTTCCCCCGGTGCAAACGCCCATCGAAGGGCTGCTGGCGGCCGACACGAGCTATTACTACCCGGAAGACCGCGGCATCGCGGAAAGCGTCCGTTTGGGGCGTCAAATGGCTGAGATTGTTTGATCAATTCATTTCAGGTGGCATCACATGGTTGCATTGGCAAAGCTTTATCAGGACCGGTTCGAAACGACCGGCGTCTCCAAGCGCGACAGGGTCTGGAAAGTCCTGTGCGAGGATTTCTTCAATCACCGGATCGCGCCCGATGCGCGCGTGGTGGATCTCGCCTGCGGCTATGGCGATTTCATCAACAACGTGCGCTGCGGGCGAAAGCTGGCGGTGGATCTCAACCCGGATGCGCGACTTCATCTCAATCGCGACGTCGATTTCACGCTGGCGCCCGCGACCGAACTCGGGCGGCTCGGCGCCAATTCGGCGGATGTGGTCTTCACGTCGAACTTTCTGGAGCACTTGAGGGACAAGGAAGAGTGTGATGCGGTTCTCTCAAACGTCTTTGACGTGCTTAAGCCCGGCGGGCGCTTCATCGTGATGGGGCCGAATATCCGCTTCGCCTATCGCGAGTACTGGGATTTCTATGACCATTATCTGCCGCTCTCCGACCTGTCTCTGGCAGAGGGCTTGCGGCTTGCGGGTTTCGAGATCGCGGAGAACATCGCGCAGTTCCTGCCTTTCACGATGAACGGCAAAACGCCGACGCGCGATTTCCTCGTCCGGCTCTATCTGAAGGTGCCGCTGGCGTGGAAGGTGATGGGCAAGCAGTTCCTGGTGACGGCCGAAAAGCCATGCAGCTAGCGATCTTCATCCGCTTTCTCATGTCGGGCGGGGTCGCGGCCGCGGCGAATATCGGCGCGCGAGTGCTGTTTTCGCAGTTCGTCAGCTACTCACTCGCTATCGTCGGAGCCTATGTGGTGGGCCTCGTGACCGGCTACACCCTGATGAAATGCCTCGTCTTTGAAAGCGAGGGGCGCGGGTCGGTGGGAGAGTATGGCCGCTATTTCATGGTCAACATGGCGGCGCTCGCTCAGGTCTGGCTCCTGAGCGTGGGGCTCAAGGATTACGTTTTCCCGGCTCTCGGCTTCACCTTCCATGCGGAAACCGTGGCCCATGCCATCGGCGTCGTCAGCCCTATCGTGACCAGCTATTTCCTGCACAAGAAATACACGTTCGGGGCACGTCAGGGCGTGGGATCAGGCTGAGCCCGCACGGGAGCACCTCAGCCGCGCGGCAACGTGCAGGCGGCGGTGGCGAGGCGGGCATATGCCGGAATGCGGCTGTAGCTTTCGGTTGACCGCCAACCCGCGCGCGCTGTCGGGATGGCGTCAGGCGCGGTGTGCGGATCGAAGTTCTGGTCGTTCGTTTGCTTGGTCCGGTTCATGGATTTCATCGTTCGCGTATCGATTGTCGTTGAGGGCCGAAAGGCCGTGTTGCGGCGCCGTCTATGATCGAAATGTGGCAAATGAAAAGAGGGGAATATTTGTGCCTTGCCCGTATCGGCGGTGAAGGACTTCGCGACGCAAGCACGGGTTTGCGGGGTTGTCGGTTCAGTCGCGGAGAATATCCATTAAGCTGTTCAGTTGGAACGTAAATAGAAGTATAAGTTGATTTGTGTAATGAATAACAGGTTTCAAACTCAGAATAATTCTTGAGGATTGACATAAAGTAGGTGGTTTGGGCCTGGCTTTATGTCGGGCATACGAATTGTCTGCGAAAATATATTTCGAAATGAGGGGGTGTTGGTGCTGGCGCGCGATGACCTTCGGGGAGAGTAATCGTCGGCTGCGACGAAATGCGCCTGTAGAAGTGGCGGTGGAGGGAGACGGAGCGCAGCCAAAAATCGGTCGCTCGCGGCGGCGGGCGACAGACAGCATGCGTAAAAGCGCTGGGCTGCCGTGGCTCTGGCGGATTCGCGCCGCGCGCAACCGGCGTAGCGGTCAGGATCCTGACGCGGTGTCGTTTCGGGAAGCCTCGGGCAGAATTCCGGTCAGAAAAACGGAAATGCAGCGGCGAATGTGTTCCTTGCGCGCCTCCTGCGGGGACGTTGCGGCGTTGTCGGGCATCGTGCGGGTCAGATTGCCGAAGATCATGTCCATCAGGATCCAGGCATAGGCTTCGGGGTCATCCATTACGACGTTGCCCTTGTCGCGCTGTATGGTGAGCCAGCGAGCTAGTTCGCCGACCGAGACGTCCGCAGCGTCGCGCCGCACGATCTCCTTCAGTTCCGGGCAGACCTCCGCCTCCCGCGCTACGGTTCGCAAGACCGCATCGGTCTCGGCCCAGTCGGCAGGGTGGAAATCCATGCCGAACATGAAGGCAAGCGCATCTGCGACATTCAGCGCCGAATTTGGCGGTGGTAATCGAAATATCTGCCCTTTTTGCGCCTTGATGATTGCCGAGAAGAGATCTGTCTTGCTCGGATAAAGGCGATAAAGCGTTCGTTTGGAAATACCACAATGGGTTGCAATGCCGTCCATGGTGGTCGCACGATAACCAACGCCAAGAAAAAGCCGCCGGGCAGCCTTCAAGATCTCCTCACGCTGAGCATCGTCAGTTTTGACTTTCGGGCGGCCCCGACCGCGAACCATCATCTTCTCTCGGTGTCTCTGCGTTTTAAAAAATGCCCCGTGTGCGGGGTGTTAAAGACAAATGTGTGCTCTGCGTCACACGGCAATCCATTGACTTCACAAGAGTAAATCAGTAATGCGAAACTCAAGTGTTGTAAATGGGTGTGCTGGCATCGCAGCTCCGGCACGCCATAATCGGCACATCACCTTAGCGAGGTTCGGGTCGTGAAAACCCCTGAGTATTTTTCGGTTCGCCGTCGTCGCCGCGTGGCGGGCGCAGTCTGTGCAGGGCTTCTCGGCCTTGCTCTTGCGGGTTGTGACGAACAGTCACAGTCCGGCCCGACCGGCGCGCCTCCGGGCAAGATGGAGGTTGGTGTGATGACGATGCACCCGCAGGCCGTTGCGATCACCGCGGAACTTCCGGGGCGCACGTCGGCATCGCTGGTGGCGGAGGTTCGCCCGCAGGTCGGCGGCCTCATCATCAAGCGGCTCTTCAAGGAAGGCAGCGCGGTGGAGGCGGGCGACGTTCTCTACCAGATCGACCCCGCGTCCTATCAGGCGACCTACGATTCCGCGCTGGCGGCGTTGCAAAGGACCGAGGCAGCCGTTCCCAGCGCCCAGTCCAAGCTCGACCGCTATGAAGGGTTGGTGAAGCAGAACGCCATTTCCCAGCAGGACTACGACGATGCCCGCTCTGAGCTTCTTCAGGCCAAGGCTGAAGTGGCTGCGGCGAAGGCGAATGTGGAAACCGCTCGCATCAATCTCGATTACACCAAGGTGAAGGCTCCGATCTCCGGGCAGGTGGATGCGTCCACGGTGACGGTCGGTGCACTGGTGACGGCGCAGCAGACCACGGCGCTGACGACGATCCGCACGCTCGATCCCATCAATGTTGACGTCATCCAGTCGAGCACCAACCTTCTGCGTCTTCGCCGCGCGATCGAGGAAGGTCGTGTGAAGACGGCAGGAGACAATGTGGCGGTCCGGCTGCGGCTTGAGGACGGCTCTCTCTATGATGTCGGCGGCACGTTGTCCTTCAGGGAGACCAGCGTCGACCAGACCACCGGCACCTTCAACATCCGTCTTGAGTTCCCCAATCCCGACAGGCTTCTGTTGCCGGGCATGTATGTGCGCGGGCTTCTTGAGGAGGGCGTTGCGGAGGGCAGTTTCCTGGTGTCCCAGAAGGTCGTGACTCACACCCCGAACGGCGATGCGACGGCCAAGTTCGTCATGCCGGACGGAAAGGTGGAGGTTCGGGTTTTGTCGATCCAGAGATCCGTCGGGAATGAGTGGCTGGTGGATGGCGGCATTGTTGATGGCGACAAGCTCGTCGTCGAGGGCTACTCCAAGGTCGGCAACGGGCAGGAAGTCTCCACACGCGAAGTCGAAGAAACGGAAGTCAGCCTGCTGGCGCCTGGACCGACCGGCGCGGCGAGCGCGTCCGACGACGCTGAAACGAACGAACGCTGAGGACAGCTCATGTCGCGCTTTTTCATCGGACGGCCCATCTTTGCCGCCGTGCTCGCGATCGTCGTGATGCTCGGTGGCGCAATGGCGCTGTTCAATCTGCCGGTCTCGCAATATCCAGAAATCTCGCCGACCACGGTGCGGATTTCCGCGACTTACACGGGCGCCGATGCCGAGACGGTCGAGAATACGGTCACCAAGGTGATCGAAAAGGGCATGACCGGTATCGACTACCTTGACTACATGACGTCAACGTCGTCTGCCACGGGTCGTGTCTCCATCACGCTCACCTTCACAAATGAAGCCGATCCCGATGTCGCCCAGATGCAGGTTCAGAACAAGTTGCAGCTTGTCCAGAACCAGCTTCCGCAGGCCGTCACGGAGACCGGCATTTCGGTCACGAAATCCTCCGAAAACTTCATGATGGTCATTGGCTTCGTCTCTACAGACGGGACGTTGACCAACACGGACCTCGCGGACTGGATCGACAGCAATATCGAAGACCGGCTGAGCCGTCTGCCCGGCGTCGGTTCCACGCGCCTGTTTGGCGCCGAATACTCCATGCGGATCTGGCTGGACCCGGCCAAGCTGCAGAAATACGCGCTCATGCCGAGCGACGTGACCGCCGCCATTCGCGCGCAGAATACGCAGGTTTCAGCAGGTCAGCTCGGTGCGAAACCGCAATTGGGCGGGCAGGCGCTTAACGTGACGCTGACGGCCAAGAGCCGGCTTCAGACGGTCGAGCAATTCGAGAACATTATCCTCAAGAGCGACACGAGCGGTTCGCTCGTGCGGCTGAACGACGTTGCCCGCGTGGAAGTGGGATCGTCGAGCTACAACACCACGTCTGAATACAACGGCAGACCGGCTGCGGGTCTGGCCGTCTATCTGGCGACAGGCGCGAATGCGATCAGCACTGCGCAGGCGGTCGGGCAGGTCATCGACGATATTCGCCCTACGCTTCCTGCGGGCACCGAGGTCGTCTTTCCGTATGACACCACGCCCTTCGTGGAGATGTCGATCGAGAAGGTGATGCACACGCTGGTTGAAGCGGTTGTGCTCGTCTTCCTGGTGATGTTCGTGTTCCTTCAGAACTTCCGTGCAACGCTGATCCCGACGATCGCCGTGCCGGTCGTGCTTCTGGGCACGTTCGGAATGCTGGCTTTCCTCGGATATTCCGTCAATACGCTCACGATGTTTGCCATGGTGCTGGCCATCGGCCTGCTCGTCGATGATGCCATCGTCGTGGTGGAGAACGTCGAGCGCGTGATGGAGGAAGAGGGGCTCGGTCCGCGCGAGGCGACCATCAAGTCGATGCAGGAGATCACCAGCGCACTGATCGGCATCACGCTTGTTCTTGGCGCGGTTTTCACGCCCATGGCCTTCTTCGGTGGGTCGGTCGGCGTCATCTACCGCCAGTTCTCGGTCACCATCATCACCTCGATGGCGCTATCGATGGCCGTGGCGCTGATCCTGACACCGGCGTTGTGTGCAACCATGCTCAAGGCTCCGGATACGGAGGCCAAGAAGCGCGGTTTCTTCGGCATGTTCAACCGCGGCTTCGACAGTGCGTCGGCGACCTATACCGGCGGTGTGCGCAGCACGATCCGGCGGCCTGGGCCGTATCTGATCGCTTTTGCGGGTATTATTGCCCTCGTGGTCTACCTGTTCACCCAGGTGCCGGGTTCCTTCCTGCCGGAAGAGGATCAGGGGATCCTTATGACCTCGATCCAGCTGCCGCAGGGAGCGACCGAACCGCAGACAGCGGCGGTTGTCGAGCGTGTGCGCAAGCATTTCCTCGAAGACGAAAGCGCGTATGTCGACGGCGTCATGAACGTCATCGGCTTCGGTTTCGGCGGCGAAGGCCAGAATGTCGGCATCATGTTCGTCCGGTTGAAGGACTTCGATCTTCGCAAGGGGGATGAAGCGGGTGCTCAGGCCATCGCCATGCGGGCGATGCGCGTGTTCGCCACCTACAAGGATGCTCGGGTGTTTGCCCTCGCACCGCCTGCGATTCCGGGTTTCGGTGCGAGCAGCGGCTTCGACCTCTATCTGCAGGATGCTGCAGGGCGCGGTCATGACGCTCTGATCGCGGCGCGAAACGAGTTGCTTGGCAAGGCCGCACAAAGCCCGCTTCTGACGGGCACGCGTCCCAACGGCATGGAAGACACCGCGCAGTATCACATCGATATCGATGAGGAGAAGGCCAGCGCCTATTCGATCTCGCTTGCCGATATCGACAGCACGCTGTCGACCGCCTGGGGCGGAACCTACGTCAACGACTTCATCTATGAAACGCGGATCAAGTCGGTGCGCGTGCAGGGTGACACCCAGTTCCGCATGCAGCCTGAGGATATCGACAAGTGGTATGTGCGAAACAGCGGAGGCGACATGGTTCCGTTCTCCGCCTTCGCGAAGGGGCGGTGGATCTACGGGTCTCCGCGGCTTGAGCGGTTCAATGGCCTGTCCGGCGTCCAGATTCAGGGCGCAGCTGCGCCGGGCGTGAGTTCTGGTCAGGCGATGGACGAGATCGAGCGCATCATCGGCACCTTGCCGGAGGGGTTCACCTTCGAATGGGTGGGATTGTCCGCTCAGGAGAAGATCGCGGGCAATCAGGCTGCGATGCTCTATGCAATCTCGGTGCTGGTCGTGTTCCTGTCGCTGGCCGCGCTCTATGAAAGCTGGAGTGTGCCGTTCGCGGTCATGCTGGTGGTTCCCATCGGCATTCTGGGCGCGCTCGGCTTCGCCTTGCTGTTCGGACAGGCAAACGACGTCTACTTCAAGGTGGGCATGCTGACGACCATCGGTCTGGCGACACGAAACGCGATCCTGATCGTGGAATTCGCCATGGAGTGGCAGGAGCGGGGCAAGGATCTCGTCTCCGCGACGCTGGAGGCTGCACGCCAGCGTCTGCGCCCGATCCTGATGACCTCCTTCGCCTTCATCCTCGGCGTGACGCCGCTGGCGCTTGCGACGGGGGCCGGTTCCGGCAGTCAGAACGCCATCGGCATCGGGGTGATGGGCGGTATGATCGCTTCCACCCTGCTGGCGGTGTTCTTCGCACCGTTGCTCTTCGTCATGGTGCGCCGGATCTTTCCCGGCAAATTGCGGGTGAAGGACGCGCCGGATGCGGGCGCTGAGGCCTGAACTTGCCTCTTGCTTGAAATCGGATACGAAACAGGGACCGGGTGGCGCTGCCATCCGGTCCTTTTCTTTTTGCGGAGACGACATGGCTGACGGGAATGCGGGCGATCCGGTTGAACTTCTTGCGTTGCGGCCGGGCGATATCGGGCCGTTATCGCCGCTTCTGGCGCTCAACAACGCCCATGCGAAGGAACTGAGCTTTCTCGCGGAGGCCGAAATGCGTGCGATGATCGGCGAGGCTTGCGTGGCGTTGCGCACGGCCGAGGGTCTGGCCTTCCTGCTCGCATTCGATCAGGCGGCCGACTATGGCAGCCCGAATTTTCTCTGGTTCCGGGAACGCTTCGACCGTTTCGTCTATGTGGATCGCATCTGCGTCGATCCCGCGTTGCGCGGGCGGGGCATTGCGCGGCGGTTCTACGAAGCGGTGTTTGAGCGGGCGCGCGCAAGCGGGGCGGGGCGCGTCGTGTGCGAGGTCAACGAGGATCCGCCCAATCCGGCCTCCGACGCTTTCCATGCAGCACTTTGTTTCAAAGAGATCGGCTCCGCCTTCCTGGGCGACCGGGGCAAGCGCGTGCGCTATTTCGAACGGACCGTCTGAGCGGGCACGCCGCCGACAGCGCTCTATTGGCGAACCACGATCTCGACGTCGTTCATGCCGTATTTGCGCACGAGACCGTAGAGCGTCTTGGCGTTCTTGGGCGCAAGGCGGACGCAGCCATGCGACGCCGGGCGGCCAAGGCGGCTGATGACGTTGGTGCCGTGGACGGCCCAGCCCTTGTGGAAGAACACCGAGTAGGGCATCGGCGCGTTGTCGTATTTGCGCGAGCGCCACATCCTGTGAATGCGGTAGGGTTTGTATCGCCCCACCGGCGTGATGTAGCCGCGTCGTGCGGTGGAGACCTTCCACCTGTGCATGGGGATGCCGGAGCTGTAGACGGTGAGACGCTGGTCGGAAATGTCGACCACCGCCACGATGCTGGGCCCTTCATATCCGAAATTGAAGTTTGCATTCGCCGCCGCGACCTGCGTGCAGCCGGATATCAGAAGCGCAACGAAAAGAAGTTTGCGAAGCATGATGCCCCCCACCTGGATCATGACCATTTAGGAGAGAGTATGCCGGAAAATTTAAGAAACTGGGTGATCTGCATCACGATGACATGGGAATACGGGCGGGTTCACTGATATGTGAACGCAATATACCGAGATCCAATACGCGATAGACTTTACTTCGCGCGGTTATACCGGTCGTTTTCAGTCGGGACTGTTGCGGATTCCCGCGCAACCTAGTCGTTGAATCTCAGGTTGCGGATCTTCGGGTCGGGGTCGTCGATGACCGACTGGAACTGGCCGTTGAACTGCACGCCGACTTCGCGCGGCGAGCGCCATACGACCTTGGCGTCGATAATGGTCTTCTCGCCGCTGTTGAACAGGCGAATGTTGTCGGGCACATCGCGGGCGTTGGAGACCTTGAGCCGGGCGCCTTCGTCCGAAAGATCGCGGATCATGCAATCGATCAGGAGCGCGCTGCGACCGTAAACGATCTTGCCGCCCTGTAGCATGCGCCTGCGGTGTGATTTGCGCCGGTTCTCGCCGTCCATTCCGTAATCCATTCGTCGATATTTGCACGTTCAACATACCTGTCGGAGGTGAATAGATAATTACACCTCGTCTGATTCCTAGTGCGAGAAACACGGATATGCACCTGTAATCATGGATCTATTTGCGATTTTTCGAGGGATGGCAGCTACGGGCAAGACCTGTTTCGACGGCGTTCGGCGTTTTTGCGGAGGGATGGTCGACGCTGTCGGATTGTACCTGACGGCAATAAAGCGGATCCTGCACCTCCCTCTCGCAGGCGCATTTTGCTATAGAGCCATGCAATCGTAGGGTCATTCGGGGGAGCAGGGCTCACGGACCGGTGGCGCTATCTGGTCTTTTGGGGGCTTACGGGAGGAAATCGTGGAAATTCTGGTTCTAGGGCTCGTCATGTTCTTTGCCGCGCATCTCGTGCCGACGCGTCCTGCGCTCAGAGCTGCGCTGGCGGACCGGCTGGGTACCATGGGCTATCGCGGCGCGCACAGCGTCGTTGCTTTGGTCGGGCTTGCGCTGATCGTTTATGGATACGGCCTGGCGCGGGCTCAGGGGCCGGCGCTCGTCTACGATCCGCCTTACTGGATGCGCCACGTCACGATGCTGCTGATGCTCATCGCGTTCATCGTGCTTCCGGCGAGCTTTTTACCGGGCAAGATCAAGGCGACGGTCAAGCACCCTATGCTGGTCGCGGTGAAGACATGGGCGCTCTCGCACCTGCTGGTGAATGGCGATCTCGCTTCCGTCCTTTTGTTCGCCACGTTTCTGGCGTGGGCTGTCTATGATCGCATCTCGATGAAGCGACGGCCTGCGCCTGCTCCCGTCAAGGGAACGGTCGTGAACGACGTTCTCGTCGTGGTGATCGGCATCGTGCTCTACGGGGCCTTTGTGATGAAGCTGCATCTGTGGCTGATCGGCGTGCCGGTCATCGGCTGAACAAGAAAATGAAGTTGGAGGAATGATGCCATGTCCTCACATGGACAAACCCGCCGCCTGACGGCTGTCGATATCGCCAATCGCAAGGGGGGCGAGCCGATCGTGTCGTTGACCGCCTACCATGCGCACACGGCGCGACTGGTCGATCGCCATGCGGATTTCATGCTGGTGGGGGATTCGCTCGGCATGGTCATGCACGGCCTTGAGTCGACCGTTCCCGTCACGTTGGAGATGATGATCCTGCATGGGCAGGCGGTGGTGCGCGGTTCCGAACGCGCACTGGTTGTGGTGGATCTGCCTTTCGGCTCCTACGAGGCGGAACCGGCGGAGGCTTTCCGCACGGCTTCGCGGGTGATGAAGGAAACCGGCTGCGGGGCGATCAAGCTGGAAGGCGGACGCCACATTGCGCCGACCATCCGCTACCTGACGGACCGCGGTGTGCCGGTGCTCGCCCATATCGGGCTGACGCCGCAGGCGGTGAACACGATGGGCGGCTACAAGGTTCAGGGTCGCGACGAGAGCAAATGGGCCGATCTGGAAGCCGATGCGGCTGCCGTTGCCGAAGCCGGAGCTTTCGGTGTGGTTCTGGAAGGGCTGGTGGAGCCGCTCGCCGCGCGCATCACCCAGCAGATTTCGATCCCGACCATCGGAATCGGCGCATCGAATGCCTGCGACGGTCAGATCCTCGTTCTGGAGGATATGCTGGGCCTGTCGCCGCGCGTGCCGAAATTCGTCAAGACCTACGGCCGTCTGGCCGATGCGATTGATTCTGCGCTCACCGATTATGCGCAGGAAGTCCGGGCCCGGACCTTCCCTGCGCCGGAATATGTGTACGGAATGCCGAAAAAGATCGCCTCCAACGAATAGGAGCGATTTCAGGCGGTTGTCGGCCGCAAATTCGCCACGTCTGCGACGCAAGAGACCAATGGGAAACGGCGGGAGAATGTGCCGTGCGGTCAGATTGCGTCGCGCGGGGCGAGCATGTATGGTCCGGCGGCGATCCGGCCTTTGCCACGCGTGTGAGCAGGCCGATGCAAGGCACGGATCCCGCAGCCGGATTTGTCCCGGCGGGCTGCCCGCCCGGTCCGGGCCCCGATACAGGGTCCGATACGGGGATGGCCGCGGGGTTCGATTGAGTTTTCGAGCGAGGTTCGATGTCCGACATTTTTCGCGAGGTCGATGAAGACCTTCGGCGCGATCGTTATGGCAAACTGTGGAAACGGTTCGCGCCCTATATCATCGGCGTTGCGGTGCTGATCGTTGCGGGTACCGGTGGCTATCGGTACTGGGAGTATTCGCAGGGCCAGAAGTCGGCACAGGCCGGCGATGCGCTGCTGACGGCAATCGACGCGGGCAATGCGGGCGATCACGATCAGGCGCTGCAGGATCTCGCCAGTCTTTCCAATTCCATCGGCGGTTATCCGATGCTGGCGCGCATGCGCGAGGCGGGCGAAACCGCGGCTTCCGGCGACAAGGAAGCGGCTCTCCAGTCCTTCAGCGCCATTGCCAGCGACACCTCCGTCGATCAGCAGTTCCGCGATGTGGCGGCCATTCGCGCCGGTTACCTCGCTGTCGATCTGGAAACCCGCGATCAGGTGGCCGACCGCGTCGAGCGCCTGACGGACGCGGCCAACGCGATGCGGGCGGCGGCTTGGGAAATCATGGGGCTTGCGGCCTGGAAGGCCGGGGACATGGATGAAGCCGGCAAGTGGTTTTCGATGATCCTTGAGGAATCGGGCGCGCCTGCCGACGTGACCACGCGGGCGCGCATGATGCAGTCGCTGATCGAAGCGGCAAAAGGGCCGGCTGTCGCCTCGGGCGACAAAGCTGCCGCCAGCGATGAAGGGAATAGTCAGTGATCAGCAAGTTCCTGCCTTCTGACGGTGCTGGCCGTGGAGGCCGCCTTCGGGCGGCAGGTGCGGTGATTCTCGCCGCAGCCGTTCTCAGCGGCTGTTCGTCGGTGTCTGCGCTCAATCCGTTCGGCGAGAAGGAAGAGATCCTTCCCGGCGAACGGCAGCCGCTTTTCGACGGCGCGAATGCACTCGACAATTCCGGTTTCGAGCGCAAGACGGCCTCCATTCCCGGCGCCAGCGGCGGCGGCGACTGGAGCCAGGCCGGCGGCAATGCGCAGAACAATCCCGGTCATGTCGCGATCACGGGCAACGGCGCGCGCGCCTGGAAGGCGACGCTTGGCGGCGGTTCCTACAGGCTGTCGAGCTTTGGCAGCGATGCGCCGCGGGTGGCGGCCCGTCCGATCTCCTACCAGGGTCGCATCTTTGTCTACGAGCAGGATGGTTCCGTTACGGCTCTGACGACCGCAGGCGGTCGCCAGTGGAAGGTGAGCCTGCGTCCGGAAGGCGAGAGCGACACAGCGCTGGGCGGCGGTATCGCGGCTGACGGTGGCCGGGTGTTCGTCGCTACCGGCTATGGTTCGATGACCGCACTGAACCCGGGCAACGGCGCTCAGTTCTGGTCGGTCAAGCTCGAAGCGCCTGCGCGCGGTGCGCCGACGGCCGTCGGCGGCAAGGTCTTCGTGGTCACGCAGACCAACGAGGTCGTCGCGCTGAATGCCGAAGACGGGTCGCAGGTCTGGTCCTACGCCGGTATCCCGGAGACGGCGGGCCTGCTGTCCTCTGCCAATCCGGCCGTGTCGGGCAGCAAGATCGTCGTTCCGTTCTCCTCCGGCGAAGTGACTGCGCTCGATGTGAAGGACGGCACGCCGGAATGGTCGGATGCGGTCAGCCGCTCCTATCGTACCGCTGCCGTTTCCGGTCTTGCGGATGTTTCCGCCAGCCCGGTGATTGCGGGCGGCACGGTGATCGCCACCGGCGTCGGCGGGCGCACGATTGCGGTGAGCCTGAGGACCGGCGAGCGTCTGTGGGAACAGAACATCGGATCGGTTCACACGCCGGTCGTGGCGGGCAATGCGGTCTTTCTGATCGACCTGAACGACAGGCTTGCGGCGCTTGATCTGAAGTCCGGCAAACCGATGTGGGTGACCCAGCTTCCCGTGGTGCGCACCAAGAAGAAGCAGTCCAACTGGGCGGGACCGGTTCTGGCCGGAAACAGCCTGTGGATGTTCTCCAGCGACGGGCGCATGGGGCAGGTCAACCCGACCGACGGGACGATCATCTCCAACCGCGAGACTTCGGAGCGGACCTTCATGTCTCCGATCGTTGCGGGCGGCCGCCTGATCACGGTCAACGGCAAGGGCGAGATCGTCGCCTACAACTGACGGATCAATCGTTCATCTGGCGGGCAAAGCACTCGTCAGATCGCTATTCGGGCCGGCGTGCTCTTCGCGCGCCGGCCGTTTTCGTGTATGCCGCTCCTAAAGCGGCTCATGTGGAAGCCAACAATTCATCGTAAGGAGCACGGGCGTGAACGCGACCGTCGCCGTTATCGGCCGTCCCAATGTGGGCAAGTCGACCCTGTTCAACCGTCTTGTCGGCAAGCGTCTGGCGCTCGTCGACGATACGCCCGGCGTCACGCGTGACCGCCGGCCCGGCCAGGCGCGCCTGGGCGATCTGAGCTTCACCATCGTCGATACGGCGGGGCTTGAGGATGCGGACAATGCAAGCCTTGCCGGGCGCATGCGCAAGCAGACCGAAGAGGCCATTGCGGATGCGGATGTCGTTCTCTTCGTGATCGACGCGCGCGCCGGGGTGACGCCGCTCGATGCCCATTTCGCCGAGGTCGCGCGCAAGATTGCGCGTCCGGTGATCCTGCTCGCCAACAAGGCGGAAGGACGTGCGGGGGAGCCGGGGGTCTATGAATCCTACGGGCTCGGGCTGGGCGATCCGGTGCCGTTTTCCGCCGAACACGGCGAGGGCCTGAGCGAACTTTACGACCGTCTTCGCGAAATCTTCGATGCGATGGAAGCGGAACAGGGCGAGCCGGAGGAAGCAGAGAGCGATATCGTTCTCGATCCCGAACTCGACGAGGACGAGGACGAAGAGGATCTCACCGGGACCGCCGAACGCCCCTTGCGGATCGCGGTTGCCGGGCGGCCCAATGCGGGCAAGTCCACGCTGATCAACAAGTTCCTCGGCGAGGACCGCTTGCTGACGGGCCCTGAGGCCGGGATCACGCGCGATTCCATTTCCGTCGACTGGGAATGGCGCGAGCGGCATGTGAAGCTCTTCGACACCGCCGGAATGCGGCGCAAGGCGCGGGTGCAGGAGAAGCTTGAAAAGCTCTCCGTTGCCGATGCCCTGCGCGCGATCAAGTTCGCGGAAGTCGTGGTCGTGACGCTCGATGCGCAGATCCCGTTCGAGAAGCAGGATCTCCAGATCATCGATCTGGTGGTGCGCGAGGGCCGCGGATTGGTCATCGCCTTCAACAAGTGGGACACGATCGAGGACCGCAACGAGGCGTGGACCGAGATCAAGTACAAGGCGGAGCGCTATCTCAATCAGGTGCGCGGCGTTGCGATGGTTCCCATTTCGGCGACCACCGGCTACGGGCTCGACAAGCTGATGGAAGCGGTCTTCGACGCCTACAAGATGTGGAACGCGCGCGTTTCCACCTCGCGTCTCAACCGCTGGCTGGAAGGCGTCGTTGCCCACCATCCGCCCCCGGCTGTCGCAGGTCGGCGCATCAAGCTGCGTTATCTCACGCAGGCAAAGACGCGCCCGCCGCATTTCGTGGTGTTCTGTTCGCGGCCCGAGCAGTTGCCGGAAGCCTATCTGCGCTATCTGGTCAACGGTATCCGCGAGACGTTCAAGCTGCCCGGTACGCCGATCCGCCTGTCGTTCCGCAAGGGCGAGAACCCTTACGCCAACAAGGCGAAGAAGCGGAAGTAGCAGGAACAATCGGTTCATCGATTGCAGGACATGCACCTGTTCAACCTGCCGGCCTTCGGGTCGGCGGGTTTTTTGTTGTTCGCCCGTATTTCCGACCGGTTTTTCCCGTTAGCGTGATCGTGGGCAGTGCCGGACCAGCAATCGGCGCTTCGTTTGCAAAGGGAACTGGTTGGAAGGGCAATCGCAACTTGCCTTGCCGGTTCGTCGTTGAACGGGGGCGATCACGACATGCAAGTCAATGAGCGCCGTATCCATCAGGTCTTCAGGGTGAGCGTCATCCTCAAGGGATTGCATGCTCTGACCGAGATAGCGGGCGGGCTTGTGTTCTTCTTCGTTTCGGCACCGGCAATCCTCCATTGGGTCAATCTTCTCACACAGGAGGAACTGACAGAGGATCCGCGAGACTTCGTCGCCACACACCTTTTGAGTGCAGCTCAGCAACTGACCGGCGCGACCGAGTCCTTCTACGCCTTCTATCTGATCAGCCACGGCCTGATAAAAGTCGTTCTGGTGGTCGGGTTGTTGCGCGAGAAACTCGTCGCCTATCCGCTCTCGCTGATCGCGCTCGGCGCTTTCATCGTCTATCAGCTCTACCGCTACAGCTACACGCAGTCGGCCGGTCTGATCCTGCTGACGGCGTTCGATCTCGTCGTGATCGTTCTCGTCTGGCACGAGTGGCGGCTTTTGCGAAAGCACCTGCCGGTCGATTGACCGATCCCGTCCGTCGGCCTGCCGGGCCTATTCCTGCGCGAAGGAATGAAGGGAGCGGGAGGGGAAATTGTAGAGCATGCCGGTCTGGTCGAAGGAGGGCGAGAGCAGGTCCATGATCGGGCCGACGATCTCGCTGGGATGCGGCAGGGTCGCCGGATCCTCGCCGGGCATGGCCTTGGCGCGCATGGCGGTGCGCATTGGGCCCGGGCTCACCAGATTGACACGGACATTGCTGGTCGTGTCGGTTTCCGCCGCATAGGTGCGGGCCATGGCCTCCAGAGCGGCCTTGGTGATGGAATAGATGCCCCAGAAAGGCCGGCACTTGTGCGCGGCACCCGAGGACAGGAAAACGGCGCGACCGGCCTCAGAGGCCCTTAAAAGCGGGTCCAGCGAGCGAATGAGGCGGTAGTTCGCGGTCACATTCACCGCCATGACCTGCTCGAAGTCCTTCGGGTCGATATGACTGACAGGCGACAGCACGCCCAGAAGGCCCGCATTGCCGACCAGCATGTCCACCTTGCCCCAGCGCTCGTAGATGGAAGCGCCGAGCCGGTCGATGGCGTCGTAGTCCGTGAGGTCGAGCGGTACGAGCGTTGCGCGCCCGCCTGCGGCCTGGATTTCGTCGTCCAGATCCTCAAGGCCGCCGACCGTGCGCGCGATGGCCACGACATGCGCCCCTTCCGCAGCCAGACCCTTTGCCACCTGATAGCCAATGCCACGCGATGCACCTGTGACGACGGCAAGCTTGCCTTCAAAACGCTTGGTCATGATCGATCCACTCTTGAATGCGGGATACGAGGGAAGGCTGGGGGAAGGGCCTTTAGGCGGGAGGGGGAGGCGAGCGTCAGCTCGTCTCCACCAGACGGTTGAGGTTCCGGATTTCCGATGTGCCGGACCGGTCGGTGAGCGGGGTCGGATAATCGCTGGTGAAGCAGGCGTCGCAATATTGCGGGGCTTCGCCGTTGCGGCCCGCTTCGCCCACCGCACGGTAGAGACCGTCGATGCTCAGGAAAGCGAGGCTGTCGACCTTGATGTAGTCGGCCATTTCCTCGATCGACATGCGCGAGGCCAGAAGCTTCGATTTTTCGGGCGTGTCGACACCGTAGAAGCAGCTGTCGCGGGTCGGGGGCGATGCGATGCGCATGTGGACCTCCTTCGCACCCGCCTCGCGCACCATCTGCACGATCTTGTGCGAAGTCGTGCCGCGCACGATGGAATCGTCCACCAGCACCACGCGCTTGCCGTCCAGCATCAACCGGTTGGCGTTGTGCTTCAGCTTCACGCCCATGTGGCGGATGCTGTCGGTGGGCTGGATGAAGGTGCGGCCCACATAGTGGTTGCGGATGATGCCAAGTTCGAAGGGAAGACCCGCTTCCTGTGCGTAGCCGATGGCGGCCGGGGTGCCGCTGTCGGGCACGGGCACGACGATGTCGGCCTCGACGCCGGATTCGCGCGCAAGTTCTTCGCCGATGCGCTTGCGCACCGTGTAGACGTTCGTGCCGTCAAAGAAGGAGTCCGGCCTTGCGAAGTAGACGTACTCGAAGATGCAGAAGCGCGAGTGGTTCGGTGACTGCTCGAAGGGACGCATGCTGACGAGACCGCTTTCGGTGATCACCACCATTTCGCCCGGATCGATGTCGCGGACGTAGTGCGCGCCGATGATGTCGAGGGCGCAGGTCTCGGACGCCAGCACGTAGGTGCCGTCGAGATCTCCCAGCACCAGCGGACGCACGCCATGGGGATCGCGGACGCCGATGAGCTTCTTTTCCGAAAGCGCGACCACCGCATAGGCGCCTTCGAGCTGGTTCAGCGCATCGATCAGGCGATCGACGAACTTGTCCTTGGCGCTCATGGCGACGAGATGGATGATCGTCTCGGTGTCCGAGGTGGACTGAAAGATCGAGCCGCGCTCCTGAAGCTGGCGCTGGATCGTCTGGGCGTTGGTCAGATTGCCGTTATGGGCGACCGCGAAACCGCCACCTGCAAGCTCTGCATAAAGCGGCTGGACGTTGCGCAGCACCGGCGCGCCGGTCGTGGAATAGCGCGTGTGGCCGATGGCGCGGTTGCCCTTCAGGCGATCGATGACCGACTGCTTGGTGAAGTTGTCGCCGACGAGGCCGATATGGCGTTCGTTGTAGAACTGGCGGCCGTCGAAGGAGACGATGCCCGCCGCTTCCTGTCCGCGGTGCTGGAGCGCGTGGAGGCCGAGCGCGGCCAGCGCGCCTGCATTGGGGTGCTCGAAAACGCCGAAGACGCCGCATTCATCGTGAAAATGATCGTCTTCCATTGCGTCATCGATCCGGGCCTCATCGCGAGACACGGGGCTAAGCGGTTGGTCGCTCATGACTACTCCTCGGGCCGGGCGGGTCATCCGGCAATTGCTGCGGCGGTCGTCACGATCTGCCGCGCATCGATTATGCTCAGTTGGCAGATTGGGAGGCTTCGATCTGCTGATCGATCACATTGCGTTCACGGTCCGAATAGCCGGTATTGTCGGCTCCGCCTGCGGGCGGTGTCGTCGCCTCTTCTTCCCGGCCTTTGGCGCGATTGCGCAGCTGGTTGATGATCTCCGATTCCGGATCTTCCGGTAGTGCGGAGATGATCTTCGCGCCGATGGAATTCAAGAGCGGCTTGGATTTCGCATTGGCGACCCAGCCCGGTTGCTTCTGTTCCTGGACCAGCCAGTTGAAGAACAGCATCGCGACCACGACCAGCAACAGACCGCGGCCCGCGCCGAACAGGAAGCCGAGCGAGCGATCCAGCGCGCCAATGCGGCTGTCCAGCACGAAGTCCGATATCCGCATCGTGATGTAGGATACCAGAATGAGCGTCAGCAGAAAAACTGCGGCGACCGACGCGCCGAGCGCGATGTGATCGTTGCTGATGTACTGCTTCGCAAAGGGCAACAGCTTGTCATAGAGCATGTAGGCGGCCACGGCGGCGGCCAGCCATGAGGCGATGGACAGAACCTCTCGCACGAAACCGCGGATCATGGCCAAAACGGCCGAGACCAGCATGATTACGATCAGAATTCCGTCCAGAATGGTAATCGGCATGGCGTGCCAGGCTCCCGCGCTCGTCCAGCGGCTCCAGATTTCCGGCAGCGGTTGCCACCAGGCGACTTTTGCAAGTCTCGATATCACGTTCGGTCCGCCGCGACGAGGTCGCGCCGGGTTTTTCCTCGTATCGCAACGGCCAAATGCCGCATTTGCGGTGGCTTACGTGCCGTCCAATGCGCCGGCGGCCACATCGGCGACGAGATCGCTCAATTCCGCCATCCCGCGCACCGCAATTTCGCGATCCGAATCGTCCTTGACGTTCGACCGGGGCACGAATGCCTTGGTGAACCCCAATTTGCCGGCTTCACGCAATCTCACCGGGGCCTGAGCCACCGGTCTGATCGCGCCCGACAGACTGACTTCGCCGAAATAGACGCTCTCCGAGGGAAGGGCAACCCCGCTAAGAGACGACACCAGCGCCGCCGCCACCGCGAGATCCGCGCCCGGCTCGTTGATCCGCAAACCGCCCGCAACGTTGAGATAAACATCCGTCTGCCCGAAGCGAACCCCGCAGCGCGCTTCCAGAACGGCCAGGATCATCGACAGGCGGCTCGTTTCCCAGCCGACCACCGCGCGCCGCGGCGTGCCGAGCGGCGAGGGGGCGACAAGGGCCTGTATCTCGATCAGAAGCGGGCGGGAACCCTCAAGCCCGGCAAAGACCGCGGCTCCCGGGCTGGCTCCGTTGCGCTCGCCCAGAAACAGCGCGGACGGGTTGGCGACTTCCTGAAGGCCCGCGTTGCCCATCTCGAAGACGCCGATCTCGTCGGTGGGGCCGAAACGGTTCTTTACCGCGCGCAGCACTCGGTACTGGTGCATGCCGTCGCCCTCGAAATAGAGAACGGCATCGACCATGTGTTCCACCACGCGCGGGCCCGCGATCTGGCCGTCCTTGGTCACGTGACCGACGATAACGACGGTCGCGCCGGAATTCTTGGCGTAGCGGACCATGGCCTGGGCCGCGGCGCGCACCTGCGTGACCGTGCCCGGGGCCGATTCCACCTGATCGCTCCACAGCGTCTGGACGGAATCGATGATCACCAGAGCGGGCGCCTTCTCGGCTTCCAGTGTGGCGATGATGTCTTCAACGCTGGTTTCCGCAGCCAACGCCACGGGAGCGTCGGCAAGGCCGAGGCGTTCGGCGCGCAGGCGGACCTGATCAATGGCTTCTTCGCCGGAGACATAAATGGTGCGATGGCCCGCACGCGCCAGCGCGGCGGAGGCCTGTATCAGCAGCGTGGACTTGCCGATGCCGGGGTCGCCGCCCACGAGAAGGGCAGAGCCGCGCACGAAGCCGCCGCCGGTCACGCGGTCGAGTTCTGACAGGCCGGAGACGATGCGCGGGGCCTCGCGGGCCTCGCCCGTCAGGCCGACCAGCGGAATGACGCGGCCGCGGGACTTGGCGCGGAGCTTCGGGCTTGCGCCGATGCCGCCGAGGTTCTCCTCGACAATGGAATTCCACTCGCCGCAGGCATCGCATTTGCCTGCCCAGCGCGCAGTAACCGCGCCGCAGTTCTGACAGACATATTGGGTTGTGCGTTTGGCCATATGGCTCCGCCGTCGGGTGATCCGGGTTGAGAGACGCGGCTCAGTTTGTCGCCGTGTCCTGAGGGGCGTTGATATAGCTGCGCCGGTAGCGGCGGCCAAGCCCGGTAAGGAGTTCGTAGCCGATGGTCAGCGCCTTGGCGGCCACGTCATCGACCGAAATGTGCGGGCCGAACATCTCCACCCAGTCGCCCCGCTTGCAGTCGGCTTCCGGCACATCCGTCACATCCACCGCGATCAGGTCCATGGAGACGCGGCCGAGCAGCGGCACGGTGTGGCCGTTGACCCATGCGCTGGCCGTGCCTTCCGGACCGCCAGTGCCTGCGAGGCGGTGATAGCCGTCGGCATAGCCGATGCCGAGAATGGCGATGCGGGTATCGCGGGAAAGCGTCTGGCTTGCGCCGTAGCCGATTGTCTCGCCCTTGATACCGTCGCGCAGCATCAGGATGCGTGCTTCAGCGGTTGCCACGGGATTCATCGGGTTTTCGCCCTCATCCATGGCGGCGCCGCCATAAAGCGAGATGCCGGGCCGGACGAGTTCGAAATGATAATCGGGGCCGAGGAAGATCCCTGCGGAATTGGAAAGCGACCGCGGGACGCCGGGAAAGAGCGCGGTCATGTCCCTGAAACGCTGGAGCTGACGCTCGCTGACGGCGGTGTCGGGATCCCCACCGCAATAAAGATGGCTCATCATCAGGACGGGCTCGAAGCGTCCCAGCAGGTCGGTATCGGCGGAGATGGCCTTTGCCTCATCGAGCGTGAGGCCCATCCGGTTCATGCCGGTATCGAGGTGAATGGCGGCGGGCAGCGGCTTGCCGACGGAGGCGCAATAGGCGGCCCAGTCCCGGATTTCGGCCACGCAGTTGAGAACCGGGATCAGGCCCGCCTCGTGATAGAGCCTTGCGGTATCGGGCAGGAGGCCGCCGAGGACGAAGACACGGGCCTTAGGGACGGCAGCGCGGGCTTCGAGCCCTTCTTCGGGCACCGCGGTGAAGAAAGTGCGGCAACCGGCGCTGAAAAGCGCCGCTGCGGCCTTGCCGAGCCCCGTGCCGTAGCCGTCGCCCTTGATGGCGGCGGCGCATTCGGCCTTTGCGGCCCTGGAGGCGAGGTAGGTCCAGTTATGGGCGAGAGCGCCCAGATCGATGCTCAACCGGCTGCAGGCCAGTCGCGCATCATTCTCCGCATTCGACATCACGTCATTCCGTGCGTTCGGGCAGGTGATCGTCTTGAGCCAGATCGGAGAAGCGGGTGTATTCGCCGGCGAACTGCAGATCGACGGTGCCAGTGGGGCCGTGACGCTGCTTGCCGATGATCACCTCGGCTCGCCCTGCGACGCGGTCCATGTCCGCCTGCCATTTGAAAAAGTCTTCACTGCCCTCCTGGGGCATGGTCTTGCTCAGATAGTATTCCTCGCGGAACACGAACATGACCACGTCGGCATCCTGCTCGATCGAGCCCGATTCGCGAAGGTCGGAAAGTTGCGGGCGCTTGTCGTCGCGCGATTCCACCTGACGCGAGAGCTGGGAGAGCGCGATCACCGGAACATTCAGTTCCTTGGCGAGCGCCTTCAGGCCCGTCGTGATTTCGGTGATTTCCTGCACGCGGTTGTCGGAACGCTTGCCGGAGCCGGAAAGGAGCTGGATATAGTCGATGATGATGAGGTCGAGGCCGCGCTGGCGCTTCAGGCGGCGGGCGCGCGCGACAAGGTTGGAGATCGAGATGCCACCGGTCTGGTCGATGTAGAGCGGCACTGTCTGCATGTGCTGCGAGGCTGCGACCAGCTTTTCGAAATCTGCCTCTGAAATGTCACCGCGGCGGATCTTGGAGGACGAGATCTCGGTCTGCTCGGAAATGATACGCGTGGCGAGCTGTTCCGCCGACATTTCCAGCGAGAAGAAACCGACCACGCCGCCGTCCACGGTCTTCATCGTTCCGTCGGGAAGTTCCTCCGCCCGGTAAGCGGAGGCGACGTTGTAGGCGATGTTGGTGACCAGCGACGTCTTACCCATGGCGGGACGTCCGGCCAGCACGATCAGATCCGAGTGCTGCAGGCCGCCCATGCGAGCGTCGAGGTCGCGAAGGCCGGATGAAATGCCCGACAGCGCGCCTTCTCGCTGGAAGGCGGCGTTGGCCATATCGATGGTGGAGGTGATCGCCTCGCCAAAGGAGACAAAACCCGCGCTCGCGCCCCCGGTTTCCGCCAGTGCGAAGAGACGGCGCTCGGCATCGTCGATCTGCGCCGAGGGCGGCATGTCGATGGGCGCGTCGAAGGCGATGTTGACCATGTCCTCGCCGATGCGGATCAGGTCGCGGCGCATGGCCAGATCGTAGATCGTGCGGCCGTAATCCTCGGCGTTGATGATGGAGGTCGCATCGGCGGCGAGGCGCAACAGGTACTGGGTGGCCGTGAGATCGGCGATCTGGGTGTCCGCGGAGAAATAGGTCTTCAGGGTGATCGGGGAGGCGATCTTGCCTGCGCGCACCAGCTTGCCGATCATCTCGTAGATCTGCTGGTGGGGCGCCAGATAGAAGTGCTGGGCCTCCAGGAAGTCGGAGACGCGATAGAAGGTCTCGTTGTTGACCAGAATCGCACCGAGAAGCTGCCGTTCGGCTTCCGCATTATGCGGCGCCGTACGCGAGAGAGTGGTGGCAGGCTCCAGTTTCGGCGCAGTGCTGGCCATTCGCGAGGTCTCCTTGAGCGCAAGCGGTCCGGCGGGTGTCCCGCTCAGCCGCTTCGGCTCGTTCCCAGTGATGTTGCCCGATAATGCCGGTGAAGCCTGCGCCGCGTAAAATACCCCCGCGCAAGCCGCCCCCGACCCCTTGTGGTTATCCTTATGATGACCTCTTCGGAAGCCTTATCCACCGGGAAAATGATCGGGACCGGCAATCCACAGGCCAGCCTGTTAATTCAGTTAATTCGATCTGCCACGTGGCCGCAATCTGCGCGATTGGCGTTGACTCGCTTTCGCGAAGATGACTCCGCGCATCCGGAATCGTTGTTGACAACTTCGAGGGAAATGCTTGCGCAGCTAAGCCTCGGTCACGGCTTAGGAATTTGGCAATACAAACAAAAACGGCGCCCCGTGAGGAGCGCCGTTGAATGTCTCGCGAGGCGAGAAGGAGTAAAGCGGGAGCCTGAAATCAGGCTTCGTCTTCCTCGGCAGCAGCCTCTTCGGCGTCCGCTTCGGCGACGGCTTCTTCCTCGCCCTCTTCACCTTCTTCGGTCTCGTCGCCTTCAAGCTCGTCGTCTTCTTCGAACTCGAATTCGTCGTGATCGCGCTGGGTGAGGTCTTCACCGCGGGCCTGACGCTCGGCTTCGTCCTCGGAACGAGCGACGTTGACCTGAACCGTGATCTCGACTTCCGGGTGCAGGACGACGATGACGTCGTGCAGGCCGATAGTCTTGATCGGGGTGTCGAGGCGAACCTGGCTGCGCTGGGCGGTGAAGCCGCCTTCGGTCAGCTGGGCGGCGATGTCGCGGGTGGAGACCGAGCCGTAGAGGTGGCCGGTGGCGCCCGCGGAGCGGATCACCATGAAGCTCTGGCCGTCGAGCTTGGCGGCAACCTGCTCGGCTTCCGTGCGGCGCTCCAGGTTGCGGGCTTCAAGCTGAGCACGCTCCTGCTCGAAACGGGCCGCATTGGCCTTGGTGGCGCGAAGGGCCTTGCCCTGCGGCAGCAGGTAGTTACGGGCATAGCCGTCACGAACGCGGACGGTGTCGCCCATCTGGCCGAGGCGCGCAACGCGCTCCAGAAGGATAACTTGCATGTTGGAAACTCCTGTTCCGTCTGTCCCGCCGAACCGGCTGGCCGGCGGTTAGGGGCAGGTCGCGGAATTTTCCGGCTCTGTCCCAAAGGGGCCCGGCGAACTGGCCGCCGGGCGCTAGGCGCATGTCTTAGCTGATCACGTAGGGCAGCAGAGACAGGAAGCGGGCGCGCTTGATGGCGCGGGCCAGCTCACGCTGCTTCTTCGCGGAAACAGCGGTGATGCGGCTCGGCACGATCTTGCCGCGCTCGGACACGTAGCGCTGAAGCAGCTTGATGTCCTTGTAGTCGATCTTCGGAGCGTTGGCGCCGGAGAACGGGCAGGTCTTCCGACGACGGAAGAAGGGCCGACGGGTCGGGAGCTGTGCGATATCGATCATCGGTCTTATTCCTCGTTCTCGCGTTCCTGACGGCGCGGGCCGCGCTCGCGGTCGCCGCCGCGGTCACCGCGGTCGCCGCGTCCGCCGCCATCGCGCTCGAAGCGGTCGCCACGGCCACGACGACGGTCGTCACGGTCGCGCTTCTGCATCATCGCGGACTGCTCTTCTTCGTGCTCGTCGACGCGCAGCGTCAGGAAGCGAAGCACGTCTTCGTTCAGGCGCATCTGACGCTCCATCTCGGCAACTGCCGGATGCGGGGCGTCGATGTTCATGAGCGTGTAGTGAGCCTTGCGGTTCTTGTTCACGCGGTAGGCGAGGGTGCGAAGACCCCAGTTCTCGATCTTGCCGATGGTGCCGCCACCTTCGGTGATGATCGCCTTGAACTGCTCGATGAGCTGCTCGACCTGCTGCGCAGAGATGTCCTGGCGCGCCAGGAACACGTGTTCATAAAGGGCCATGAATGCCTTTCCTCGTTTCACCAAACCCGGCGCGAAGCCTCTTCAAAGCCCATGAAAGGCCTTAAGGTGACGTCTTTGAGAGCAGGAGACACGGGAAGCCGGAACCGTCTCAGGTTCCTGTTTGCGCCATTATTCCCGAATAGACGGGTCAAAATGGGCACAACCTTCCGTTCAGCCCCCAGCCGGGGTTCGTTCGAAGCGGTGTCTATACGCTTTTGCTCCGGAAATTCAATGCAAAAATCGCGAAAAACGGTCGCGACCCCGGCTGCGGACTTGACATGCGCCCCCTGTCGCCGCTCATAAGCCAAGCCTCCCGGCCCGCGCGAGAGCGGAGCAAGGGGGCTCACGCTCCGCATGAGGCGGGCGCAAGGATGACACGAAAGAACGGGATCTTCAGTCCTCATGAGCATCGCATTTACCTTCCCCGGGCAGGGGTCGCAGTCGGTCGGTATGGGCAAGGCGCTCGCAGACGCCTTTCCGGAAGCACGCGCGGTTTTCGAAGAGGTGGATGACGCTCTGGGCGCCTCGCTCAGCAAGATCATGTGGGAAGGCACCGCGGAGGAACTCACGCTGACCGCCAATGCGCAGCCGGCCCTGATGTCCGTAAGCATCGCGGCAATGCGCGCGCTGGAAGCCCGGGGTCTGGATCTGAAGTCCTCCGTCGCTTATGTCGCGGGTCATTCGCTGGGTGAATACTCCGCGCTCGCGGCCGCAGGCAGCATCGGCCTTGCCGACACCGCGCGCCTGCTGCGTACCCGCGGGCAGGCGATGCAGGAAGCCGTGCCGGTGGGCGTGGGCGCAATGGCTGCGCTGCTGGGGCTCGATTTCGAGGCGGCTGTGGAAATCGCGGCAGAGGCGGCAAGCAGCGACGAGGTTTGCGAGGCGGCGAACGACAATGCGCCGGGGCAGGTGGTTGTTTCCGGGCACAAGGCCGCGGTCGAACGGGCCGTGGAACTGGCCAAGGCCAAAGGCGCGAAGCGGGCCTTGATGCTGCCGGTGAGCGCGCCATTCCATTGCTCCTTGATGAAGCCTGCAGCGGACGTGATGGCGGGCGCACTGGGCAAGACGGAGATTCTGGAGCCGGTCGTGCCGCTGGTCGCCAATGTTCTGGCAGCCCCGATCACCGATCCGGCAGAGATCGGCAATCGCCTGGTGGAGCAGGTGACGGGCCGGGTGCGGTGGCGCGAATCCGTTGCGTGGATGGCCGAGAACGGTGTCACCACCATCATGGAGATCGGCTCCGGCAAAGCCCTGACGGGCATGGCCAAGCGGATCGAGAAATCACTGGAGGCGATCGCGGTCGGCGGCGCCGAGGACATCGATGCGCTTATCGAGCGTATCGGCAAGGAATAGAAACTAGAGAGAGGCTCTCATGTTCGATCTTACCGGAAAGACCGCACTGGTTACCGGAGCGACTGGCGGTATCGGCGAGTCGATTGCGCGCACGCTGCATGCACGCGGCGCGACGGTGACGCTGTCGGGCACCCGTCAGGAAAAGCTCGACGCGCTCGCCTCCGATCTGGGCGAACGGGTTTACGTGGCCGCCGCCAATCTGTCTTCGCGCGAAGCGGTAGACGGTCTGGTTCCCGCGGCCGAAGCCGCGATGGGCGGGCTCGATATTCTGGTCAATAATGCAGGCATCACCCGCGACAACATCTTCATGCGCATGAAGGATGACGAGTGGGATCAGGTGCTGGAGGTGAATCTCACCTCGGTTTTCCGCATCACCCGTGCCGCGATCAAGGGCATGATGAAGCGCCGCTATGGCCGCATCATCGGCATCACCTCCATCGTCGGCGTGACCGGCAATCCGGGACAGGTGAACTATTCCGCGGCGAAGGCCGGTCTTATCGGCATGTCCAAGTCGCTTGCCCGTGAAGTCGCCAGCCGTAACATTACCGTCAACACGATCGCCCCCGGCTTCATCGCAACCGCGATGACCGACGAGCTGAACGAGAAGCAGCGAGAGGCGATTCTGCAGACCATTCCGGCCGGTCGCCTCGGCACCAGCGACGAAATCGCAACCGCGGCTCTTTATCTGGCCAGCACCGAGGCGGCTTACGTCACCGGTCAGACGCTCCACGTCAATGGCGGTATGGCAATGATCTAAGGAGCGTTTTTCCTTTGATTTGAAAGTCTTTCAAAGTCTTCAAAAGGCCGCCTTGGCGCGGCTGGTAAAGGAAAAAAAAGTGTGTTACCTAGCCGCCGGCTGATCGATATGCCGCCGGCTTGGTTGGGCCGGGTAAAGGCGAGACTTTGCGGCCCGATTATTGCGCCCCGGACGGGACACGCTGGATGTTCGCATCGTCCTGTCGTCCGGGTCTCGCAATCGGTGCTAAACAACATGCTGGCCGTACCCAATGGTCATGGGTGGCCAGTGATCCAGTGTCTTGAGGACCATCAGGGAAACCGAAAATGAGTGATATTGCTGAGCGCGTTAAGAAGATCGTGATCGAACACCTCGGTGTCGATGCGGAGAAGGTTACGGACAACGCGAGCTTCATCGACGATCTGGGCGCGGACAGCCTCGACAACGTCGAGCTGGTCATGGCCTTCGAAGAAGAGTTCGGCGTCGAAATTCCGGACGATGCGGCTGAGACGATTCAGACCGTTGGCGACGCGGTCAGCTTCCTTGAGAAGAACTCCGCGTAAAAACGGAACCTGTGCGGGCGGGCGCCTGCGGGCCCCGCCTGGACAACTATTCTTCGCTTTGGAAGGAAGACGATGAGGCGTGTAGTCATTACAGGTCTGGGTATGGTGACCCCGCTTGGTTGCGGTGTCGATGTCACCTGGTCCCGGATTCTGGAAGGGCGTAGTGGGGCCGGACGGCCCGATTCGTTCGAAATTTCCGATCTCGCTTGCCAGGTCGCCTGCGAAGTGCCGCGTGGCGATGGCTCCGACGGAACGTTCAATCCCGACGATTGGATGGACCCGAAAGAGCAGCGCAGGGTGGATGATTTCATCGTCTATGCCGTGGCTGCAGCGGATCAGGCTCTGGCCGATGCCGGCTGGAAACCGGAGACCTACGAAGATCAGATTCGCAGCGGCGTCCTGATCGGTTCCGGTATCGGCGGGCTTCTCGGCATTGAGCAGGCATCGATCCAGCTCAAGGAGAAGGGCCCGCGCAGGATCAGCCCGTTCTTCATTCCGGGGCGTCTGATCAACCTGTGCTCCGGTCACGTGTCGATCAAGCACGGGCTCAAAGGTCCCAATTCGGCGGTCGTGACGGCTTGTTCCACCGGCGCGCATGCGGTGGGCGACGCTGCCCGGCTCGTGGCTCTCGGCGATGCCGATGTCATGGTTGCGGGCGGTTCTGAATCTCCGATCGGCCGTCTGGCGCTTGCCGGCTTTGCCGCGTGCCGTGCGCTTTCCACCGGTTTCAATGAAGATCCTCTGCATGCCTCGCGTCCCTATGACAAGGATCGCGACGGGTTCGTCATGGGCGAAGGCGCTGGTGTCGTCGTGCTCGAGGAATACGAGCACGCCAAGGCGCGCGGAGCCAAGATCTACGCCGAAGTCGTCGGCTACGGCATGTCGGGCGATGCCTATCACATCACCGCGCCTTCCGAGGACGGCGACGGCGCTTACCGCTGCATGCAGGCCGCGCTGAACCGGGCCGGGATTACCGCTGCGGACGTCGATTACGTTAACGCGCATGGCACCTCGACGCCTCTGGGCGACGAGATCGAACTGAACGCAGTGACGCGCCTGATCGGCGACGACGCCGCCAAGCTCACGATGTCTTCGACCAAGTCGTCGATCGGCCATCTGCTGGGCGCTGCCGGTGCGGTCGAGACGATCTTCTCGGTCCTCGCGATCCGCGACAATGTCGCGCCGCCGACGATCAATCTCGACAATCCGTCTGTCGAGACAGCGATCGATCTGGTGCCGCACAAGCCCAAGTCCATGCAGATCGATGTCGCGCTGTCGAACTCCTTCGGTTTCGGCGGCACGAATGCTTCGCTGGTTTTCCGCCGCGTCGCCGACTAGGCACGTGGTCCTCGAATGATTGGCTGCCCGCTTCCGGCTTCCCGGTGGCGGGCAGTTTTGTGTCGCGGGGCCGCTTCTTCTCCGTTCGCCGCCCTTTCGTTGACGCAACGGGGCTTTGTGCTCCCAACACCCGGAATTCGACACATTCGCGCTGCAAATCCGCGTCTGGAAGCGTGCCGGACAATACGCCGCGGTTCCATCGCAAGCCTTGCCCGCAACGGGCTTTGGAGGCTGGCAGGGCAAGAGATCGTCGCACGTCCCGATATGTGTTTTCACGGGAGAGCGGCTTGCTCTAAAGTGTTGTCGTCAAACAGGTAGACCGTGCTGATGCAAGATTCGCCAGACCCCTCTGACGAGCACAATAACGATTCCACTGCTGCGGGACCTTCGCAGGTCGATGATGCGCAGTATGGCAGCGAGGTGAGCGAAACGCCGATGCGACTGGCGCCGAAAAGCCCGCGCGAGGCCATTCAGCCTGAGCGAGTACCCGAGCCGCCTCCGCGCTCGCGTCATGCCCGCAATCCTGTGGTCGTTTTCCTGAATTTCATGCTGACCTTCGCGGTGCTCTGTGCCATGGGCATCGGGGGGCTGCTTTACTGGGGCAAGGTCACATTCGACAGCGCCGGTCCTCTGAGGGAGGAAACGGCGGTTGTCGTGTCGCCCGGCTCCGGTCTGGAGACCATTTCCAACCTGCTGGCGCGAAATGACGTGATCGAGCAGTCATGGGTCTTCATGGGCGGTGTGCAGCTTTACAAGAACGCCAGCAAGCTGAAGGCGGGCGAGTATCTGTTCCCCGCCGGAATTTCCATGAACGGCGTGATGAACATGCTGGTGGAAGGCAAGGCGATCCAGCATGCGATCACCATTCCGGAAGGCTGGACCAGTGCCCAGATCGTGGCGCGGATCAAGGAAGATCCGGTGCTTATGGGCGAACTGGACGAGGTCCCGGCGGAAGGCGCGCTGCTTCCCGAGACCTATGCCTTCACACGCGGAACGACCCGCAAGGAAATGATCGAGCGTATGCGCGTGGCCCAGGAAAAGGCGCTGGCCGATATCTGGGAACGGCGCAGCGAAGGCTTGCCTGTCAAGACGCCTGAAGAGCTGGTGACGCTTGCGTCCATCGTTGAGAAGGAAACCGGCAAGGCTGATGAGCGTCCGCGGGTTGCGGGTGTCTTCGTCAACCGGCTGAACAAGAACTGGCGGCTGGAATCCGATCCGACCATTCTCTATGGCCTTTACGGCGGCGATGCCTGGACGCGCGCGCGCACAATCCGCGTGAGCGAAAAGGAAGCTCCGAACCGCTACAACACGTATCAGATCCGCGGTCTGCCGCCGGGACCGATCGCCAACCCCGGTCGCAAGGCGATGGAGGCTGTAGCCAATCCGTCGCGCACGAACGACATGTTCTTCGTGGCGGACGGGACGGGCGGACATCTCTTTGCCGAGACCCTTCAGCAGCATAACCGCAACGTGACGCGCTGGCGTGACGTGGAGCGCAACCGGCGCGAGGCAGCGGCAGAGGCGAAAAAGGCGAGTGAAGAAGCGGAGGCTGCCGCGGCAGCAGCGGCCGAGTACGACGATCTGGCCGGGGATGCTCCCTCCAAGACCGAAAACGGCATGATTGCGCCGGCGGCGAAGCCTGCGGCGGGGGCGAACTGACGGCGTTGATTTCTGGCTGCGGCCTTTGCGGCCGCAGCCGGTTCTCCTGAAATGCGCAGAACTCGTAGGTCCGGCGAGGCCGGTCCGTGTCCGCGCGTAGGCAAAAGCGGTTGCCGGGTATGCCGGAATCGGCGACACCCAACGGGCGTCGGCGGTGCCGGTTCGCTTTGCAGTTGCCCAATATGAAAGACAGTTTCCGATGACCCTTGCCAGCATGACCGGTTTCGCCCGTTCGGAGGGCGCCCATGGCTCTATCCGCTGGACATGGGAGCTTCGTTCGGTCAACGGCAAGGGGCTCGACACCCGCCTTCGCCTCGGCAACGGCTATGACGCTCTTGAGCCTGCCATTCGCAAGGCCGTCGGCGCGGCGCTGTCGCGCGGCAATGTCAGCGTCAATCTTTCCGTTCAGCGCGAGGCGGGCGATGCGGTTCCGCGCGTCAATGACGCGACGCTGGATGCGGTGATCAAGGCGCTGGAGATCGTGCGCGAGCGCGCCGGTGTGGCGCCGTCCACCGCGGAGGGCATTTTGGGCTTTCGCGGCGTTTTCGAAATTCAGGAAAGCGAGTTGAGCGAAGAGGAAGTCGCTGCGCAGAACAAGGCGCTTCTGGCCTCCTTCGAGACGGCGCTTGCCGGACTTATCGACATGCGGCGCAGTGAAGGCGCCGCCGTGGCGGCCGTGATTTCAGGTCATGTCGACCGGATCGCCAGCCTGACGGATCAGGCCGAGAATTGTCCCGCACGCGCGGTCGAGGCGATCCGCGCCAGATTGACGGAGCAGGTCAAGGCATTGCTCGCGCATGAGAACTTCGACGAAGCACGGCTCTATCAGGAAGCGGCGCTGCTTGCGACCAAGGCCGACATCCGCGAAGAACTCGACCGGCTGAAGGCCCATGTGGAGGCGGCGCGCGAACTGATGGCGGGCGGCGGACCGATCGGCCGCCGCTTCGATTTCCTCGCGCAGGAATTCAACCGCGAGGCCAACACGCTTTGCTCCAAATCCAACGACACATCGCTGACGGCGATCGGGCTCGATCTCAAGACGACCATCGATCAGCTTCGCGAGCAGATCCAGAACCTGGAATAGAACCCCATGACGTCCAGCCCGATAGCTTCTTCCTCCGCTCTTGCAACGCGCAGGGGGCTCATGTTCGTCCTGTCCTCACCGTCGGGAGCGGGCAAGTCGACTATCGCGCGCAGCCTGCTGGAATCCGACCGCGAACTGGAGCTGTCGGTCTCCGTCACGACGCGCGAGCGTCGGCCGAGCGAGATCGACGGGGTACACTATCACTTCATCTCCACGCGCCAGTTCAAGGGCATGCTGGAGGAGGAGGAACTGCTGGAATCGGCAGAGGTGCACAGCAATTTCTACGGCACGCCGAAGGGGCCGGTGATTCAGGCGCTCGAAGGGGGGCGCGACGTGCTCTTCGATATCGACTGGCAGGGCACGCAGCAGCTGGTCGAAGCGGCGAAGGACGATGTGGTTTCGATCTTCATCCTGCCGCCCTCCATGAAGGAGCTTCGTTCCCGTCTGGAGCGCCGCGCGGAGGATACGGCACAGGTCATCGAGCGGCGTCTCAACAATGCGCGCGCCGAGATCGAGCACTGGAACGAATATGATTACGTGCTCATCAATGACGATCTGGACGCAACCTTCCATGAGGTTGCCACGATCCTGCGCGCAGAACGTCAGCGCCGGGTACGCAATCCGGGCATCAGGGCCTTCGTCGCCGGACTTCAGAAAGAGAAATAGGCCTGTGGCGGTCGATCAGCCCTTCAGGGCGGCGGCGTAGATATTGGCGAGGCTAACGAAGCCTTCCACGGGGATTTCTTCCGCACGTGCCGTGGGCTTCAGGCCCGCTTCCTCAATCAGGGCGACCGTATCGCCGCCCAGATGTTTGAGTGCTGCGCGCAACATCTTGCGACGCTGGCCGAAGGCGGCTGTCGTCACGCGCGCCAGAGCCTTGATATCGCAGGCCAGCGGCTCCTCGCGGGGCACGAGGTGGACGACCGCGGAAGACACCTTGGGCGGCGGTGTGAAGGCCTGTGGCGGCAGATCCAGCACGATATCGGCCTGCGTGCGCCAGCTTGCCAGCACCGACAGGCGTCCATAGGCCTTGTCACCGGCCTTGGCGACGATACGTTCGGCGACTTCCTTCTGGAACATGAGCGTCAGCGAGCCCCAGAAGGGCGGCCATTCAGCCTCCAACCAGCCGGTGAGAAGTGGCGTCCCGACGTTATAGGGAAGGTTCGCGACAATCCGCGTCGGACCGTCGGCGAGCGCGGCCATATCCACGCTCAGCGCGTCGCCCTCGATGATTTCCAGACGTCCGGGATAGCGGGCCGCGATTTCCTCAAGCGCAGGAATGCAGCGACGGTCCTTCTCGATTGCGATGACCTTTGCAGCGCCTTCGGCGAGAAGGCCGCGGGTCAGTCCGCCGGGACCGGGACCGACCTCGATCACCGTTACGCCTTCAAGCTTGCCGGATGAGCGGGCGATGCGGGCGGTGAGGTTCAGGTCGAGCAGAAAATTCTGGCCGAGCGACTTTCGGGCATCCAGCTCGAAGGTGCGGATGACGTCGCGCAGGGGGGGGAGATTGTCGATCTGGGCCATCAGGCGGCCTCGCCCTTGGAAAGCGTGTCAGCAAGGCGGATAGCGGCGATCAGGCTGTCGGGCAGCGCGATGCCCTTGCCGGCGATATCGAAGGCCGTTCCGTGGTCGGGAGAGGTTCGCACAAACGGAAGACCGAGCGTGACGTTCACCGTCTCGTCGAAGGCGATGGTTTTCACCGGGATCAGGGCCTGATCGTGATAGGCGCAAAGGGCTGCATCGTATTGCTTGCGCGCACGGGCGTGAAAGAGCGTATCGCCGGGGTGCGGGCCGGTGATGTCGATGCCTTCGGCACGCAGGATCTCTACTGCCTTGCGCGAGACGGTTTCATCCTCAAGGCCTATCGCGCCGCCTTCGCCCGCATGCGGGTTGAGGCCCGCCAGCGCCAGACGCGGGGAGGTGATGCGGAAGCGGTTCTTCAGGTCGCGCGCGGTGATGCGGGCAACAGAGGCGATGCGGTCCACGGTCCACGCGGCCGGGATGTCCGATATCGGGATATGAACGGTGACGGGCACGGTGCGCAGGTCGGGGCCCGCCAGCATCATGACCGGATCGGCCGGTTCTCCGGGCCAGAGGCGTTCGGCGAGTGTGCCGAGAAACTCGGTATGGCCCGGATAGGCAAACCCGGCGTCGTAGAGCGACTTCTTGGTGATCGGAGCCGTCACGACGCCGCGGGCGCGGTTTGCGCGGATATGGGTGACGGCTGTCTCGATGGCTTCAACCACGGCTGTCGGGGAGGCGGGGGCTGCTGCGCCTACACCGTGATCGGCCCGATTTTCGAGGGCGAAGACGGGAAGGGCTGCGGAGAACCGACCGGCTGCATCTTCCGGCGTGCATTCGGCAATCGGGACATCAAGGCCGAGCATTTCGGCCCGGGCGCGCATCATCGCCGGGTCTGCAAGGACGTAGAACGCCGGAAGGTCCTGCTCGGCCCTTGAGAGCCATGCGGTCAGCAACAATTCAGGGCCGATCCCGGCGGGATCGCCCATGGTGACGGCCAACGCCATGGGCGGCCTCAACGGTATTCGATGACAGCGTCGCGGCGCAGATCGCGAATGTAGCGGCGGGAGAGCATCTGGCCCTCCTTGTTGCGCAATTCGCCCTCTATCTCACTGCGCAGCTCGAGATTGCTTGAAATCTCGCGCTTCTTGCAAACGGCGTAGGCCTCGATGCCATTGCCGGTCTCGACGGGGCGGCTCAGGTGCCCGATTTTTACATCCGCAAGCATCTCGTTCATCTTTTCGGGAAGTTCGGGAGCCATGCGGACACCGACGGGCTTCACGACGACTTCCTTGAGACCCTCGGCCAGTTTCACGCCTTCCTCGCAAGAGGTGAAACGGTTGCGAAGCTGGTTCGCTTCCTGTTTGCGGCGGGCCTTGAGGCCGCTGGAGCCGTTCTTCGGAACGACGAAGATGATCTGCGTCAGCGTGTATTCAAGGGTCTTGTTATCGTCCTTGGCCTTGTCCTGCTTCAGCATCTCGGCAAGCACGTCCTGCTCGGAGATCTTGATCTGGGAGCGGAAGCGACTGCGCACCACGTTCAGCCAGATCATCTCCATACGGATGCGTTGCTTCAGCGTGTCGGGATTGACGCCGGACTGGCGAAGCGCCTTGCTGAGCTGGGAGGCCGACATCTTGGTGCGCCTTGCGATGTTGGCATAGGCGTCGTTGACCTGCGCATCGGAAACGGTAACACCGCGGCGCTTGGCTTCCTGCGCCTTCAAACGCTCGTCGATCAGTTCTTCCTGCGCCATGCGGCGCGATGCAGATGCGGACTTGCGGGCAGTCAGCTGGATCAGGCGGGCGCGCTGGTCGATGTCGTATGAAGTGATCGGCTGGTCGTTGACGACCACCTTGATGCTGGTTGCGGCCTGAGCAGCAGGGAGGGCAAGCAAGCCGAGCGAGCATGCAAGGGCCATGACCGTTGCAACGGTGCGCGCAACGGCAATCCATCGCGGTGCAGTCGCCTTACGCGTTGGGCGTCCTGCAGGGATTGCAGTCGTCGGCATCATCTCACGTCTCCCTTGTCGTCTGTCCGGCCCGATCGGGCGCGACCCTTGCGCGGCTCGGTTGTGCCAGGCGGCTATCGTTCCTGTCGCCCCTCGGGCATTATAAGAGGGGCGCTGTATCAGATTTCCGTTGCCCTGACGGTGTGGCGAAATCGCGGCGCAAACACATCAGGACCGCCGAAACACCAAGACAGATTGCCAGTTTTCCAAAACACCCTGGATGTTTCTGCGAAGCTTATCGGTCGGCGCTGGTCGAAACCTGCGTGTCGCCCAGCGTGCGCAGGCCAATGCGCAGATAAATCGTCTTGTCGACCGGGTTGCCGTCATTGCGCGATCGATCTTCGGCATAGGCGAGCGAGGCGGAGAAGCCTTCGTCGTCATAGCCGAGCCCGACCACGTCGCGAACGGTCGTGGAATTACGCAGGTCGTAACGCACGGACCCGAAGAGGCGCCAGTTCGTCAAAACGCGCAGCGAACCCGCGCCGAGGATTTCCTCGCGGTCGCTGTCGATGCCCTGTGCGGGCTTGGCGCCGAGGAAGGCGTAGGCGAGCGTGGCGGTCACGGGGCCGCTCGTGCCGCTTGCCTGCACTTCGGCGCGACGGACTGCAAAGTCATGATTGTCGAAACGGGCGCGAGCGCCGAAGCGCATACCGAGATTGGTATCGAAATAGATGCGCGACACGTAGTCGGAATCGCCCGATTCCAGCCCCGAATTCGTACCCGTCGCGAGAACGTCGCTTTCGGCATAGGAGTTCGTTCCGGCGAGATGGAACGAGCGGCCGATCATAGCGTTGACTGACCCGAAGCCGCGGAACTGGCCGTTGTACTGGAAGCCCACATTGGCCCGGGTGCCGCCTTCGTTACGGTCGTAGCCGGAGAACTTGTCCCACTGGAACAGGTTGGTGTCGTCGAAGACAAGGCTCTGGGCGTCGTCATTCGGCAACTCGCCGATGCGCTGTTCGGACGGTCGGACAATGACCTGTGCGATCGGCTCGATCACATGTCTTCCGAAGGAGGAAGACGAGATCAGGAACGGATAGCGGTAGTCGATACCCACAGCAGGCATGGCACGGGCGACGAAGGCGTCATCCGTGAGCGTCGAGACGTTCTTGTCCGCCGACTGCAGGAAATAGAGATCCGCCTTCACATAGGCGAAGGGCGTGAACATCTGGCCGATCGGATCGATCAGCGTGCGCCGCCACTGGCTCTTCAGGGACGTACGGGTAAATGTGCCTTCCACGCCGCGGAAACGGCGAATGCCGTTATAGGCGAAGGCGTCGGTCTCGTCGCGCGTCAGGCTCGTCAGGTTGCCGGCAAAGGAAAGCTCCCCGCCCACAACCGGATCCGCCCAGATGTAGCTGTAGTCGACGACCGGATGAACGACCGGCTGCTTGGATTGCAGGTTTGAGCCGACAGGCGAGAAGGGCGCGCCGGCATTCGGGTCGGTGACGTCCGGATCGTCTTCCTGTGTGACCTGGAAGGAATAGGCGCGGATATCGAAATAGTTCCGCTCGCTGCGTCCCGTCAGATAGATGGTAGAGGTCAGCGAATCGCTGTCGTTATCTACCTTGTAGTCCTTCACGAAGGCGCGGTCGGAAACGCGCGAAAGGTCCCAGCCCCACTTCCAGCGGCTGTTGAGTTTGAACTCGCCCGTGGTGTTGACGAAGCCGCGCCATTGAATGTCGCCGCTCGATCCGGAGAAGTTTTCCGGGTTCTCCTGATGGAGCCCGGCAAGCTTGATGGAGTATTTCCCGGTTTCAAGCTGATGGCGCCATTCGCCCTCCAGCAGCACGCCCTGCTTGGAGAGTGGCGTGGCGGTGAAGGTCAGATCGCGGTCCGGCCCAAGAACCCAGTGATAGGGAATGGAGACACCGACACCGATCTTGTCGTCGTAGACAGTGGTGGGCGTCAGGAAACCGGACTTGCGCCGCACCGTGGGATCGGGATGCGACATGAACGGGAGATAGGCAATCGGTACGCCCCAGAACTCGAGCTTTGCGCCCTCGTAATAGATGGTGCGTTCCTTCTCCTTGTGAACGATCTTTGTCGCCTTGATGCGCCAGAGCGGCGGTTTGTCGGGCGGGTTGGTCGGCTTGGTGTAGACGGTGTAGATGCCGTTGTTGAAAGTCGTGGTCTCGCCGTCCATACGTTCCGCGCTTTCTGCGGTGAAGCGCGTGCGCTGGACGGTTTCGATGCGCAACTGGCGCGCAAAACCGTCGCGGAAATCGTCGCTCAGCTCCAGGGAATCGGTGACGATCACATTGCCGCCGGGCTCGGTCAGGCGGACATTGCCGAGCGCGAAGAGCTTCGCGTTCTTGCGATCGAGCGTGACCCGGTCGGCCTCAAGGGCGTTGCCGTTGTAGTAGATCTGGACATTGCCGACGGCGGAAACGACGTCCTTGTCGAAATTGTACTCAAGCTCGGTCGCCTCCAGCAGCATCTGCGCGTTTGGATCGGCGTTGCGGCTAAGGACGTCTTCGAGGGTGGGAGCGTCGGAGGCTTGGGCGCGTGCGTGATCGGGCGCGCTCGCCAGTACGGCAAGCACCGCAAAAACCGAGATCGACGCACGCAAGGCCAGCTTGTATCGGGACGTGATGTCCCGGCCAGCGTGTCGACCGTCGACCCTTTTGGGCGGAAGAACGGACATGCCAGACACTAGCCGTCCTCCTGGTGCAATAGGATCGTGAAACCCATCAATGTCGCAACTATCCCCGGAGACCACGCAGCGACGACCGGAGAGATGATTCCGGCGCCGCCAAGATCCTTAGTAAGCTCGGTGAGCACATAAAGCACGAAACCCGCTGTTATTCCACCCAGAATCATCTTTCCCAGTCCACCAAAACGAGACACGCGCAGTGAAACGGCTGCTGCGATCAGCACCATGGCGGCCAACAGGAGTGGCCGGGCGAATAATGTTTCGTATTGAAGGCTGTAGCGGTAGGCGGGCAAACCCGCGCGTTGAGCCAGTTCTATGAGGCGCGGCAAGTCCCAGAAGGACACCGAATCGGGGGATGCGATGCTCTGGCGCACCTCCAGCGGCCCCAGATAGGTGGAGACCAGATACGATTCGTAATGGCGCGGCTCATCGTCGGCCGTATAGACGACCACATTTCTCATATCCCACGTGCCATCGCCGAGAATCGCTTCGTTTGCCTCGACGCGCTCGCGGAAGACACCGTTCCTGTCGAAGGCGAAGATCGTGACACCGTAAAGGTGCAGGCCCTGATCCGTGGACTGGCTCGCGCGCAGGATGGTTTCGCCGTCGCGTCCGTCCTGTCTGAGCCAGGCGTTGCTGGACGTTTGCAGCAGCACCTTTTCCGAGGAGCCGAAGATCTCCACCGAGAGCCTGTCGGAGTGGTCCTTCAAGGCCACCGCCAGAGGGTTGTAGGCAACGACGGCGAGCGTGCCGATTACCAGAGCCACGATCATGGCGGGAGCCGCGAACTGCCAGATAGACATTCCGGAGGCGCGTGCGATCACCAGCTCCAGACTGCGGCTCAGGGTGACGAAGGCCATGATCGCGCCGAACAGGGTAGCGAAGGGCAGCACCTGTTCCAGAAGAACCGGAATGCGAAGCAGCGACACCATTGCGATGGTGAAGACGGAGAAGCCTTCCTTGTCGGCCGCCCGGCGAACAAGCTCCAGAAAATCGAATATAAAGATCAGCACGGCTGCGAAGGCGAACAGTCCCAGAATGGAGACCAGAAAGCGGGTGGCGAAATAGCGCCAGAGGGTGGCTCCGACCATCATGGCCTCACGCTCCCCCGTTTGCGAAACGCGCGGTCACGCGTTCGGCTGCGTTTTCGATCGCGTCCACGACGGTCTGCGCAAGGCGTCCCATGACGCGCATCCATACCGGTTTCGAATCGGCAAGCGATATGCGCGAGGCGAGGGCGATGATCGCCAGCGGGACGAAATAGACCGTGAAGATCAGGCTGGCGTTGGCGACCACCATGTTGGTGGCTCCGAAGCCGGCGACGCGGGCGAAGATGCAGCCGAAGAGTGCGCCGAGCACGCCTGTGTGGCGGCTCTGGCGTGTGGTGCGCGCCTCGCCGAGGAAGGCGAATACGATGAAGCCGAAAGCCAGCGGATACAGCGCGATGGCCAGCCGGTCGTGGATTTCGGCGCGGAACCGATCCGCGTATCGCTTGTAGTACTCGTCGTCGGGGGCAGGGTTCAGCAGCTCCAGGAAGGTGCGTTCCGACGGTTTGAAGACAGGTGTGGACGCCTGCGGCATCAGGCTCGTCAGGTCGAAGGCGTAGGATTCGAATTTCACGATGGAAATCGCGCCGGTCTCGTTGGTGCGCCGCTGGATCGTGCCGTCGTGCATCACGAGCAGCATTCGTCCGCTGATTTCCGCTACCTGGCCGCTTTGGGCGAGATAGGTGAAGGTTGTCTCCGGATCGCGCCGGTCGTCCATCATCAGGCTGTCCAGCGTGCCGTCGCCGGATCGGTTGCGGATGTGGAAGGTAAGACCGTCGTCGACCTGAATGAAACGACCCGGCCGCACGATGTTGGCGACGAGATCGACGCGCACGCGGGTGAGTTCCTCGCGAAGCAGGGCGAGGCTGGTCGGTGCGGCCCAGAGCGAGGAAATGAGCGTCAGCACGCTGAGAAGCCCGGCGAAAACGAGTACGGGCTTCAGCACTTTCGTCTTCGCCGCGCCGGTGGCGTTGATGACGACCAGCTCGTTGTCGCTGTTGAGCGCGTTCAGGACGATGATCAGCGTTAGCGCGAAAGCGAAGGGGGCTACGATCACGCCCAGGAAAGGCAGGGCAAGCATGGTCATCTTCAGGAACTGAATGATGGTCTGGCCCTTGGCCGTCACGAGATCGAGCCGGCGCAATGCCTGCGTCGCCCAGACGACGCCGATCATGGCGCCGAAGGCAAGCAGGAATGTGCCCGAGATCCGCCTCAGGATGTAACGCTCGATCGTATGCATCATTCGTCCGAGGGCCGTCCCGTGTGCGGCCCGGGGTGTGAACCGGGGGGCGTGCGGATGCACGTCGATGTTGCTGCATTCCCCAACGCAGCCGCATCTCTTGCGTACAGCCCGGTTCGCCGCGCCCGCATCTTGCAGGGCTGCGCGAAAGCCGGGTTGCAAGCCGCATGAAGGAAAGCCGTCCCCCTGGCCCGCTTCGTGCGACGACACCGTAAAGAGACAGATTCCTCCATTCTTTCGGTATCCGTTCCAATTAGCATGATTATGAGTGAAGAGGCTCTCAAGAAACAGGGTTAACGGCGCCTTGCCAACAGTGTGTTGCCGTTCGGGCGCACTCGCGCCGGGTCAGTTTCGTACCTTCGTCCGACCTTACGGGCTTTGCCAATTGACTGCGCGTGTCCTATGTCTGACGGCGAGAATTTGAACACACGAGGTGTGGATACCCAATTATGGCAGAGCTTCCGATCATCAGTTTTTCCAAGCCGTCGGCACCCAAGAAGGGCATCGCCGTCATCTTTGTCGATGACACGCTGGCCCTCGGGGCAACGGGCAGCGAACTCGACGCCGCAACCGACGGCGCGATCACCCGCGCCATGAAGGTAGCGGAATTCAAAGGCGCTTCCATGGCAAGCCTCGATATCGTGGCGCCTGCGGGCGTCAAGCTGGACAGGATCGCCGTGGTGGGTATGGGCAAGATTGCCGAGCTTGCCGAATATGACTGGCTGCGTCTCGGCGGTGCTGCGATGGGGGCTGTTTCCGCCGCCAAGGCCGAGCATGCAACGATCCATCTGGAACGCGCCGACGGCGAAGCGGTAACTGCCGAGCAGGCCAGCGATGTTGCAATCGGCGCGAAGCTTCGCGGCTATAATTTCGACAAATACAAAACCCCGAAAAAGGGTGAGGAGAAATCCAAGGCCAAGCCGAAGGCCGCAAAGGTGGCTGTCTGCGTGGAAGCGCATGCGGCGGCTGAGGACCTGTGGAAGACGCAGGAGGCGGTCGCCGACGGTGCGATTCTCGCCCGTAATCTCGTCAACGAGCCTGCCAACGTGCTGGGCACGGAAGAATTTGCCAAGAAGGCGAAGGAACTGGAGAAGCTCGGCGTCGAGGTCGAGATTCTGGGTCAGAAGGAAATGGCCAAGCTCGGCATGAACGCGCTTCTGGGCGTTGCGCGTGGCTCGGCGCGTCCGCCGAAGCTGGCGATCATGCAGTGGAAGGGCGGCAAGGCGAAAGAGCAGCCGGTGGCCTTCGTGGGCAAGGGCGTCGTGTTCGATACGGGCGGCATCTCGATCAAGCCCGCCGCCGGCATGGAAGACATGAAGGGCGACATGGGCGGGGCGGCCGCCGTGACCGGCCTCATGCACGCGCTTGCGGGCCGCAACGCGAAGGTCAACGCCATCGGCGTCATCGGTCTGGTTGAGAACATGCCGGATGCGGATGCCCAGCGTCCCGGCGATATCGTGACTGCCATGTCGGGCCGCACCATCGAGGTGATCAACACCGATGCGGAAGGCCGTCTCGTTCTGGCGGATGCGCTCTGGTATACGCAGGATCGCTTCAAGCCCGCCTTCATGATCAATCTCGCCACGCTGACCGGTGCGATCATCATCGCGCTCGGTCATCACCATGCGGGGCTGTTCTCCAACAACGACGAGCTTTCCGCACGTCTGACCGAAGCCGGTCTGGCGACGGGCGAGAAGGTGTGGCGCATGCCCATCGGTCCGGAATACGAGAAGCTGATCGAGGCGAAGTTCGCCGATATCAAGAACACCGGCGGGCGGCCTGCGGGCTCCATCACCGCGGCGCAGTTCCTCCAGCATTTCGTGAACGATCTGCCCTGGGCCCACCTCGATGTGGCGGGTACCGCCATGGGTTCGCCGGAAAGCGAGATCAGCAAGGGCTGGGCGTCCGGTTTCGGCGTGCGTCTGCTCGACCGGCTGGTGCGCAATCACTACGAAGACTGAGGGCCTTCCAGTGAACCGGCGCGTGCCGCCGGTTCACACGCAACATGAAAAAAGCCCGCTTCGCCATTGGCGGAGCGGGCTTTTTGACAGGCGTCCCCAGTGGGGCCGCGAAATCGATAGCTTAGCAGGCCTTGTAAGCCTGACAGGCGCTTGCTTCATCCGTCAGGACCGCACCGACACCGGAAACGGCACCGGCAATGCCGGCAACGAGGACGAAGAACAGGCAGAAGCGAACGAGCATGATCTATTCCTGAGAGCACATACAGACGGCAGGCAAACGCGCCGCACGGCAATTGGTTCACGACTGGAATCATCTGCCGGTGCAGGCTGCGCAATGCTGGCCCCGGGGCGTGTCTATTGCGTTAACGATGCGCGAGCGCAACAGGAAAAATGTCCCTTTCCGCCATCTGTCCAATGTTCGCAACGCGATGTTGCCCGCATGCCTCACTCATGCGATCACGGAAGCGGGCAATCGCAGGAACGGTCTGTCCGTCTCGGTGCGGGCGGTTTGCGGGTCGCTCGCCGAACTACGATTCGAGGTCTGTCTTGAGCGAAGTGCTTTTCTACCATCTTCAGGGGCGCACGCTGGAAAGCGTTGTGTGCGACCTTCTCGAAAAGTCTCTGGAGCGCGGGTGGCGGGTTGTCGTGCAAACCGGCAGCGCGGAGCGGCGCGATGCGCTGGACAGCTATTTGTGGACCTATCGCGAGGATTCTTTCCTGCCTCACGGCACGGCCGCCGACGGCGAGGCGGAAGCGCAGCCGATCTTTCTGACCGACGGACAGGACACCCCCAACTCCGCCAATGTGCGCTTTCTCGTGGACCGGGCCGACGTCCCCGATCTTGCGCCGTACGAGCGGGCCGTCTTCATTTTCGATGGGAATGACGAACAATCGATCGGCGATGCGCGAATGCGCTGGCGGGAAGCCAAGGCGGCGGGCCACGCCGTCACCTATTGGCAGGAAAACGAGCGCGGCGGCTTTACGAAAAAGGCCTGAGCCCCACATTACCTTCCCTGAGTCCGGACGGGGCCTTGGATACGGCCCGATACGTGGGAGGGGTTTCATGGACGACGTTCATGAGGACAAGGCGTTCATGGCGCGACGCGGTGCGGCGCTTGAGCGGCTCGATGGCGTGAGCGGAACCAAGGGCGGCGATCCGGCGGAGCGCAAGGCGTGGTTTGAAGAGGTCTACAGCTCCGCAGGAGACGATCCGGCGGCTGTGCCGTGGGCGGATCTCGCGCCGAAACAGGTTCTTGTCGACTGGCTGGCAGAGCATCCGGGCGAGGGGCGTCGCGCGGTCGATATCGCCTGCGGGCTTGGCGACAATGCACAGGCCTTGTCCGGCGCCGGATGGAAGACCTCAGCCTTCGATTTTGCCTCCGCCGCCATCACCTGGGCGAAGAAGCGGTTTCCCGGCACGGATGTGGATTTTCAGGTCGGCGATCTGTTCGACCTGCCGAAGGAATGGCAGGGCGCATTCGATCTCGCCCATGAATGCTACACGCTTCAGGCGCTCAGCGGTGCGTTGCGCGAGGCGAGTTTCGCAGCTGTGGCGGAGCTTGTGAAGCCGGGCGGGCGGATTCTGGTGATTACCCGCGTTCGGCCCGACGATACGCAAGCCGACGGACCGCCGTGGCCGTTGATGCCGTCGGAACTCGCGCGGTTCGCTGAGTTGGGGTTCAGCGAGGATTCAAGCCTCTACTACGACGTTCATCGGCCCGACGGGCGGATCATTCCGCATCTGTGCGTGGTCTATCGGAAGCCGGAATAGGACTCAGTGGGCCGGAGCTGGTGTCAGGCAACGTCGAGATCGATCCAGATCGGCACGTGGTCGGAGGGCTTCTCCCAGCCGCGCACGTGGCTGTCGATTTCGCAGGCTTTCAGCCGGTCGGCGGCCTGCGGCGAGAGCAGCAGGTGGTCGATGCGGATGCCGTTGTTCTTCTGCCAGGCGCCTGCCTGATAGTCCCAGAAGGTGTAGCGGTCGCCGCCCTCGCGGCAGGCGCGCAGCGCGTCGGTGAGGCCGAGGTTCTTCAGCGCGCGGAAGGCTTGCCGGGTTTCGGGCTGATAGAGGGCGTCATTCACCCAGCCCGCCGGGTTGCGGGCATCTTCCGGCTCGGGGATGACGTTGTAATCGCCCGCGAGCACGAAGATTTCCTCTTCCGCCAGCAGTGTCCGGGCGCGGCGTTCCAGTCGCTCCATCCAGCCGAGCTTGTAGGGGAATTTTGGCGTGTCGATGGGGTTGCCGTTGGGCAGGTAGATGCTTGCCACGCGCACCTCGCCGCAAGGGGCGGAGACCACGCCTTCCAGATAACGGGCCTGCTCGTCCTCATCGTCGCCGGGAAGACGGGGGCTGACCTCGACGAAGGGCGTTTTTGAGAGAAGCGCCACGCCGTTGAAACCCTTCTGGCCGTGGGTTTCGACGTGATAGCCCAGTTCCTCGAACCGCTCGCGCGGGAAGTTCTCGTCGATGGACTTGATTTCCTGGAAGCAGGCGACGTCCGGCTCGGCTTCCTTAAGCCATGCAAGGGCGGTGTCGATACGGGCCTTGACGCCGTTGATGTTCCAGGTCGCGATTTTCATGGGCTTCCATCCGTTGTTCGCCCACGCAAGTAGCATGGCGAACCGGATTCGGGCCAGCCGGATTCCGTGGAATCCGGTTCGTTTGCGACGGGCTTCGCGTCAGATGGAGAAGCTCGTGCCGCAACCGCACCCGGCGGTGGCGTTGGGGTTCTTGATCTGGAAGGACTGGCCGATCAGGTCGTCCACGAAATCGATTTCCGACCCTTCCATGTAGGGCAGGGATACGGAATCGATCAGCACCATCGCGCCGTCCTTTTCCAGAACCAGATCGTCATCGGCGCGGGTGGTGACAAGTTCATAGACATACTGGAAGCCCGAACAGCCGCCGCCTTCCACGGAGATACGCAGCATCGTGCCCGGCTCTTCCTTGGCCACGATCTTGCTGATCCGGCGCGCAGCCGCGTCGCTCAGCGTAATGGGTGCGGTTTCGATATCGGCAGCGGTGGTCATGTCATCGATCCGTATGAATTGGCTGGCCTCATTTGCCCGTATATCGCCTTGCAGCCAATGCGGAAGACGTCGCGCGGTTTGCGGGACTTACGCATGTCATGCCTTGCGTGCTAGGAACCCAGCGCGTTTCGCGTATCTGAATGAACGATACGCGCCGGAAAAGCCTAGCCTGAACGTGGCGAGCGGGCGTCGTTGCTCCACAATATAGGGCAGGCGCAGGCGATCAGAAAGGTCGCGGGCAGATGGACCTGCTTGCCGGGCGACAGAACGCGGTGGCGGGCGGCTTATCATAGTGACGGAGAATGACATGACGGCGGGTTTGTCCCATGCGCAGCTTGGCTTCGGTTCGCAGGAACGCGCCCCTTATGCCGTCGATCCTGCGCACAGCCGCGGGCGGCTCATTCCGGAAGGGGCGAGCCCGACGCGAACGTCTTATCAGCGCGACCGCGACCGCATCATCCATTCCACCGCCTTCCGCCGTCTCAAGCACAAGACGCAGGTGTTCGTCTATCACGAGGGCGATCATTTCCGTACGCGCCTGACCCATTCCATCGAGGTTTCGCAGATCGCGCGCGCCATCGCCCGCGCGCTGCGGCTCGACGAGGATCTGGCGGAAGCGCTGGCGCTCGCCCACGATCTCGGCCACACGCCCTTCGGGCATGAGGGAGAGGACGTGATGGCCATCTGCGTGAAGGATCACGGCGGTTTCGATCACAACGCCCAAAGCCTGAGGATCGTCACCTCGCTTGAGCGTCACTATGCGGAGTTCGACGGGCTGAACCTGTCGTGGGAAACGCTGGAAGGTCTCGTCAAGCACAACGGCCCGCTGATCGACCGGGACGGTCGCCGTCTGGGCAAGCATGCGGGCGAGGCTCTTCCGCTCGCCATTCGCGATTATTCCGCCCATGAGGGGCTGATGCTGTGGTCCTGGCCGTCGGCGGAGGCGCAGGCCGCCGCGATTGCCGATGACATCGCCTATGACGCACATGATCTCGACGACGGCCTGCGCGCCGGGCTCTTCCGGCTGGAGGACCTGAAGGATGTTCCGCTGGTCGGGGCGATTCTGGCTGAGGTCGATGGGCGTTATCCTGAACTTGAGACGCCGCGGCGCATTCACGAGGTGAAGCGGCGGGTGATCACGCGGATGGTGGAGGATGTAATTGGCGAGGCGCAGGATCGGCTGATGAAGCTCGGCCCCCTTTCCGCCGATGACATTCGCAACGCGGGGCAGGCGGTCGTCTGTTTCTCTCCCGCCATGGCGGAAGCCGAGGCAGGGGTGAAGACGTTTCTCTTCCAGCACATGTACCGGCACGAGGATGTGCTTGCTGTGCGTGAGCAGGTGGCGAAGGTCGTGCGTGATCTCTTCGCCTATTTCGTGGGGCACCCGGAGGCTCTGCCGCGCGAATGGGGGGCAGGGTTGCCGGAAGCGGGCGAGGAGGTTCTCTACCGTCGGGTTTGCGACTATATCGCGGGCATGACCGACCGTTATGCCATCGACGAACATCGCAGGTTGTTTGACGATACCCCCGAATTGCGATAGGCGAGCGCGGCCAGTGAACGGTTTTCCGTTCGCAGCCCGTAATACGGTCTTTCGCGCTTGCCCGAGAGGGCGCGCCCAATACGAACAGTTGGTCCGATGAACGTTTTTGCCGAATTCGCCGAGCGCGTGCGCGCTATCGTGCGCAACCTCGAACTCTCCGCTGAACTGAGCGACGCCGATCTTGCGCGCGTCGTGGTGGAGCCGCCGCGCGATCCGGCCCACGGCGATCTGGCGACCAACGCCGCGCTGGTGCTTGCGAAGCCCGCCCGCATGAAACCGCGCGATCTGGCGGAAAAGATCGTGGAGGGCCTGAAGGCCGACGGCGATGTGGAGACGGTGGAAATCGCCGGGCCGGGTTTCGTCAATCTTCGGCTGAAGCCCGCCTATTGGACCGGCCTGCTGGCCAAGATCCTCGGCGAAGGTGTCGACTACGGCCGCAGCAAGGCGGGCGGCGGCGTTCCGGTGAACGTCGAATATGTCTCCGCCAACCCGACCGGTCCGATGCATGTGGGGCATTGTCGCGGTGCGGTGGTGGGCGATGCGCTGGCGAGCCTGCTCGACTTTGCCGGTTATGACGTGACTCGCGAGTACTACATCAACGATGCAGGCTCGCAGATCGATGTTCTCGCCAAGTCCGTCTACATGCGCTACCGCGAGGCGCTGGGACAGGATATCGGCGAAATCCCGGCGGGCCTTTATCCGGGCGACTACCTCGTTCCGGTCGGCAAGGCACTGGCGGAAGCCCATGGTGATGCGCTTCTTTCCATGGATGAAGCGGAATGGATGCCGATTTTCCGCAATGCTTCCATCGATGCGATGATGGCGCTGATCCGCGAGGATCTGGAAACGCTGAACGTGCGCCATGACGTGTTCTTCTCCGAACGCGGGCTGCATGCGCGCGAAGAAGGCGGGGCATCCGAGATCGACGCCATGCTGGAAGACCTGCGCGGGCGCGATCTCGTTTATGAAGGCAGCCTGCCGCCCCCCAAGGGCCAGCTTCCCGAAGATTGGGAAGATCGCGAGCAGACGCTTTTCCGTGCGACCGACTATGGCGACGATATCGACCGTCCGCTCAAGAAGTCGGATGGCTCCTACACCTATTTCGCGGCAGACGTTGCGTATTTCCGCTCGAAGTTCCTGCGCGGCTTCAAGCAGATGATCTACATCCTCGGTGCGGATCACGGCGGTTACGTGAAGCGGCTGGAGGCCGTCGGTCGTGCCGTTTCAGGCGGCGAGGCGCAGGTGATCGTGCGGCTGTGCCAGCTTGTGAAGCTTTTCCGTGGCGGCGAGCCGGTGCGCATGTCAAAGCGCTCGGGCGACTTCATCACGCTTCGCGACGTTGTTGAAGAAGTGGGCCGCGATCCGGTCCGCTTCATGATGCTTTATCGCAAAAACGATGCGCCCCTCGATTTCGACTTCGCCAAGGTGACGGAGCAATCGAAGGACAACCCGGTCTTCTATGTGCAGTACGCCCATGCCCGGTGCGCTTCCGTTTTCCGGCAGGCGGCGGAAGAACTGCCGGGGATCGACCTTTCCGAACAGGCGCTGGCGGGGGCCGATTTCTCGCTCCTTCAGGACCGCGGTGAACTGGATCTCATCGTCAAGATGGCGGAGTGGCCGCGAATCATCGAGGCCGCTGCCGAAGCTCATGAGCCGCATCGTCTGGCGTTTTATCTCTATGAACTGGCGAGTGCTTTGCACGGGCATTGGAATAAAGGCAAGGATTTGCCTAAATTACGCTTTATTAACGCTGAAGATTCAAAGTTGTCGCTATCGCGTCTATCGCTCGTGCGTTCAGTAGCGATGGTACTGGCTTCTGGTCTGACAGTTCTGGGCGTAGATGCGCCGGATGAGATGCGCTGATCCTCGAAATCAGCCAGCGCCAGATGCAGCAATGGTGAGTCACTCGCAAGAAGTGTAGAGTGGCTCGCGGGTAACGAAAGTCTTGCGCTCGTCCATGTCCGAAAGAAAAACGCCCCCGTTCTCCCGCAGCGAAGCGGACGAACAGTCCGCCGATCCGGCTGCGGCCGAAAGCAGGGCCGGCCAGAAGGCCGCGCCCGAGCGGTCGACTTATGCCGAAGATCCGCTGGTGGAACTTGCACGTATCGTCAGCGAATCCTCGCATTTCCCGCAGGGCGGTTCGGGTTTCGAGCCCGCGCCGAGCGCACCTCAGGCTGCGCCGCCGCAATCCGCCCCGCAGCAGCAGGCAGCGCAGCAGCCCGCCCCGCAGCAGGCCGCCCCGCAGCAGCCGGCAGCCCCGGCTGGACGGGCCGAGACTCCGCTCGATCTTCGGCAGTACGAGTTGCCCGATACATTCAGCTCCGATCTGGAAGCTGAACTGATCGCCGAGCTTGCTCCGGTCTACACGCCGGAACCGACCGCGCAGGCTGAGCCGCAACCGCAACGCCCTGCCGCGCGTCTGCCGGAAGCGCCGCATGTCGAAAAGCCGATGCCGCGCGCGACCCCTTATGTTCCGGGGTTCCACCCGTCGGCGCGCGAAGAGCGTGCGACGCGTTCGCCAGAGCCTGACGTTCAGCAGCCTGTCGTTCAGACACCGGTTGCCCGGCAGCCAGTGGCGCCGACGCCGGTTGCTCCCTGTGAACCGGTCGTTCCGTCGCCTGTGACGCGTGCGCCTGCGGTGGAATCACCTGCGACTGTAGCGCCCCGGGAGCAGGCTCCGCAGGCCAATGCACCTTCGGTGCGCCCGGTGCGGGACGATGATTTCTATTTTGGCGATCCGCTCGCCTACGACCCGTCTGCGGAACTTCCCGAGGATCCGTCGTCCAATTATGCCGATGCCGCTGCACAGGCGCTGGAGGCGGCCGTTCAGGAAGAGTTGCGTCTCGCCACGCTGGGCGTTCAGGACCCCGGCGCGGGCGGAACGGGGACCGAACCCGATTTCGGCGACTACGCGGAGTACCGCGAGCCGGGGTTCGACGATGTCACGCCTGAGCTTGAGCAGGGCTCGCCCGATTACGCATCCTCGCTAGAGGCCGGTCTCGGAAGTTCTCGGATCTCGCTGAGCGACAGCGACCTGCGCGGTGGCTTCGATACCGGCTATGCGACCTCCTACGGTCAGCAGAGCTATCACGTGGAGCCGAGGATCGAAGAGGCTCCTGCGCCCGCCGCAGCGGCCCCGATCCACCCCGAACCGGTTCGCCACGAGCCGGAACCGGTCGTGCCTGCGCAAGGTTCGTCCGCCGGGCAGGCGCATATCGAGCCGCGTTTCGATGCGGGCGAGATGCAGTGGTCGGAAACGGAAGATTTCTACCCCGATGAGCCGGGTTTTGCGCAGGAAGCGCCTGCACAGCCCTATGCCCAGCCTCAGGGGCAGGCCCCGCTGGTCGACGATTTCGATCTCGACGATATCTTCGAGGCGGAACGCGATGCGGCGCCCGCTCGTGTGCAGCAGGGTGCTCTGCCGGAACATTCCATCGCCGAGAAGCGCGCCGCTCCGCAGGTCGAGCCCCGTCGCAAGGGGCTTGTCGCGGCGGCGGCCATTGCAGCCATCGTGGTGGTGGGCGGCGGCATATTCGCGATCAGCGGCCTGTTTGGCGATTCCGGGACGAGCGGTCCTCCGGTTAGGATTTCCGCCGAACCCGGCCCGATGAAGGTGTTCCCTGAAGCGCGCGAAGCCTCCAGCGAGCCGTCCCCGAGCAAGGCGATCTATGATCGTGTGGCGGGCGTTCAGCCGCGTGATGAACAGCTTGTCTCGCGCGAGGAGCAGCCGATTGCGAACGTCCCGACAACCGACGGCGGAACCGCGCGGACGGTGGGGGGCGCGGATGCGGTGAGCCCGGCGACACCCAAACGGGTACGTACGGTCGTCGTGCGGCCGGATGGAACGATCATCGCCGCGCCCGATCAGCCGGAGACGGTAAACCCCTCTGCAGCGTCGGCTGCAGCAACCCTCAACACCAACGTTCCTGCCGCGGCCAATGGCGGGGCGAATATTCGAACCGTGGAGACGTCTCCGGTCGACGAGCCGTCTGTCGGCGTGACGACGGGGACCGACGCGGGTGAGCTTCGCGTTGCGACGACGCCCGGATCGACTGCGGGCGAAGCCGCGCAGCCGACGCTTTCCATCGAAGATGCGGGACGGCTCGGCACCACGCTGACACCGCGCGCCAAGCCTGCCGATGCCGCAGCCCTTGCCGCGGCAGCCGCGCCCGCAGTGAACGCACCGATCCAGCGTTCCGGACCGCTCGATCTCACGGGCGGTCAGACTGCGGCCGCGCCCGCGAGTGCGGCCCCGGCGCGCGCGACGCCATCTCCCGCATCCGTGCCTTCGGGCAGCTATGTGGTGCAGGTTTCCTCGCAGCGCACCCGTGAACAGGCGGAAGCGGCTTACGCTTCGATGCAACGGCGTTTCCCGTCCATTCTGGGCAATGTCAGCGCGATCTTTCCGAGCGCAGATCTCGGAGATCGCGGTATCTTCTACCGTGTTCGCATCCCGGCAAACAGCCAGGCTGCCGCGATAAATCTCTGCACGCAGCTCAAGGATGCGGGCGGCGATTGCTTCGTCCGTCGGACCGAATAGGCCGATATGCGGGAAATCCTGCCGCAAATGGCATGAATTTGAGCCTCCGGAAGCCTCGTCTTCCGGAGGCTTGTCTTTTGGAACCTGTAGGGTGACCCTCTTTGAGGGCGGATTCCCGGTCAAGAGCGGGAAAGACTATGACCAAGGCATTCATCACGGGCTGTGAAGGCTTGCGCCTCACCGGCGACGAGCGCGCCTTTCTTGCGGGCGAGCGCCCGTGGGGGCTGATCCTGTTCGCCCGCAATGTTTCCGATCCCTCGCAGGTTGCCGATCTCGTGGCCGAATTCCGCGATGTCGTCGGCGCGCCGGATGCGCCGGTTCTGATCGATCAGGAAGGCGGAAGGGTTCAGCGTCTGCGGCCACCGCATTGGCCGATTTATCCGCCCGGCCGGGTCTACGGCCGGATATACGAGCGGGATCGGGCGGCGGGTCTCCGGGCAACCTGGCTCGGCGCGCGGCTGATCGCGCTCGATCTGCATCGTCTCGGCATCACGGTCGATTGCCTGCCTTTGCTCGACGTACCGGCCCCCGAAGGGCACCAGATCATCGGCGATCGGGCCTATGGTACGGATCTGGATACGATTTCCACGCTTGCGGGCGTCGCTGCGGACGGGCTGATGGCAGGCGGCGTTCTTCCCGTCGCCAAGCATATTCCGGGACATGGACGGGCGGCTGCGGACAGTCATCTGGAGCTTCCGGTGGTCGATGCGTCTGCGTTGGATTTACGGGCGGTCGATTTCGAGCCCTTCCGGCGTCAGGCGATGCTGCCGCTTGGCATGACCGCGCACGTTGTCTACACGGCATTCGACGTCGATAATCCGGCGACGACGTCGGCAACGGTCATCAAAGACGTTATCCGGCGGGATATCGGGTTTCAGGGCTGCCTGATGAGCGACGATCTCTCCATGAAGGCCCTGAAGGGCGGTCTGGGCGAGCGGGCGACGGCGGCTTTCGCCGCAGGATGCGATCTGGCCTTGCATTGCAACGGCGATCTGGCCGAGATGAAGGATGTCGCGGCCAATACGCCTGAACTGGCCGGGCTTGCCGGTGAGCGGGCTCAGGCGGCGCTCGCGGTCAGGCGCGATGCCGAAAACCTCGATGAGGCTGCGGCGCGCGCGGAGCTGGAGACATTGCTCGGTGTGGCGGCGGAGATTTAGGCGGACAGGCGGAACGGGTTGAGGCAAGAGCAATGGCGGGCGAAGAGCCTTTCGAGCTGCCCCTGCATGAAGTCCGGCAACCGGAAGGGCCGGCGCTGCTCGTCGATGTGGACGGGTACGAAGGTCCGCTCGACCTGTTGCTGACGCTTGCGCGCAATCAGAAGGTCGATCTCACCCGCATCTCCATACTGGCGCTCGCCGAACAGTATCTCGCCTTCGTCAACGAGGCGCGCAAGCTGCGCCTGGAACTGGCCGCCGATTATCTGGTGATGGCGGCCTGGCTTGCCTATCTCAAATCGCGCCTGCTGCTGCCCGAGCAAAAGGACGACGACGAGCCGACGGGCGAGGAACTGGCGGCTGCGCTGGCATTTCGTCTGCGTCGTCTGGAGGCAATGCGTGAGGCGGCGGCAAGGCTGATGAACCGCAACCGGCTGGGACGCGATATCTTCGCGCGCGGCTCACCGGAAACGGTGTCAGTGGTGCGCAAGAGCGAGTGGGACGCCACGATCTACGACCTGCTGATGGCCTACGCCTCGCAGCGCCAGCGCAACTCGGTCACCTCGGTTTCCGTCGGACATCGGACGGTGTGGTCGCTTGCGGATGCGCGCACGATCCTGACGCGGCTTGTGGGCGGCGTTGCAGAGTGGGCTCCCATCGACAGTTACCTTCTCACCTACATTGCAAAGCCCGAAGAACGCGCGACGGTATTGGCCAGCGCCTTTTCCGCCAGTCTCGAACTGGTGCGCGAAGGCAAGATCGAGTTGCGCCAGTCGGAGACCTTCGCGCCGCTCTATATTCGTTGGCGCAACGAGAGCGGCGAGGCAAGCGAACCGCAACCGGAACCTGATCCTGAAGCCGACAGCGGCATGGAAGACGACGATGAGCGAAATTGACGACCACGAGGCGGAGAATCAGGGTGGGCGGAACGGCGGGAACGTGACGAGCCTGCCGTCTGCATCGCATCGTTACGAGTTGCGCATGGTGGAAGCGTTGCTGTTCGCCAGCGCCGAGCCGTTGGGGGAAGAGGAACTGGCCGCGCAACTGCCCGAAGGGCTTGATATCGCGGCGTTGATTTCGGAATTGCAGCAGGCTTATGCCGGGCGCGGGGTCAATCTGGTCGGCGTTGCGGGGAAATGGGCTTTTCGCACGGCGGACGATCTGGCGTTTCTTCTGCGTCGCGAGGCGAGCGAGCAGAAAAAACTCTCGCGTGCGGCTCTGGAAACGCTGGCAATCATCGCCTATCACCAGCCGGTGACGCGGGCGGAGATCGAAGAGGTTCGAGGGGTTTCCACGTCGAAAGGCACGCTGGACGTGCTTCTGGAGGCTGGCTGGATTCGCATGCGCGGGCGCAGGCGGACGCCGGGCAGGCCCGTGACCTACGGAACGACGGACGGGTTCCTCGACCATTTTGGGCTCGATGAGGTGCGCGACCTGCCGGGACTTGAGGAATTGCGCGGTGCGGGGCTTCTCGACAGCGCAGTGCCTATTGATTTTCTGGTTCCGGCCCCAAATGACAGCGAGGATCTTCGCGAGGACGAAGATCCGCTGGAGACAGGCGACATGTTCGCCGATCTGGAAGGTGAGCACGCGGGAGGTGATCGCGTGCGGGACGAGGATGACACTGCTGAGCGCTGAGAAAAACAAGAATGCACAGGCTGTGAGGCAGGGCGAGCCGGAATCTGTTCGCAACAAGGCATCTGTTCGCGACAGCTGGGGCGTGCGGGGCACCGCAGGGGCGACGATTGCGGCGCGGCTGGCGTTCGAGTCGGTTTCTCACGCCTATGACGGCGTGTCTTCCGTGCGCGATGTCTCGCTGACGGTCGATCCGGGAGAGGTTCTGTGCCTTCTCGGCCATTCGGGCTGCGGAAAGACGACGCTGCTGCGCATCGCGGCGGGAGTTGAACGCCAGCGTTCCGGAAGGGTGCTGATCAACGGTCGCGAAATCGCGGGGCCGTCTACCTTCCTGCCGCCCGAACAGCGTGGCATCGGGTTGATGTTTCAGGATTATGCGCTCTTTCCGCATCTCTCCATTCTGGACAATGTGCGCTTCGGGCTGACGGCGCTTCCGCCGGCGGATGCGGAACGCGAAGCCTTGCACGCGCTCGATCGGGTGGGGCTCAGGAGCTATGCGCGCGATTATCCCCACGCGCTTTCCGGCGGCGAACAGCAGCGCGTTGCGCTGGCGCGCGCGATTGCGCCGCGTCCCTCCGTCCTGCTGATGGACGAGCCTTTTTCGGGACTGGACCGGCGGATGCGGGACAACGTGCGCGACGAGACGATGGCGGTGCTTCGCGAGACGCGGGCCACCTGCATCATGGTCACCCATGATCCGGAAGAGGCGCTGCGCATGGGCGACCGCATCGCTCTCATGCGGCGCGGCCGGCTGGTTCAGCTGGGCACGCCGGACGAGCTTTACAACAACCCGGTCGATGTTTTCGCCGCGCGGTTCTTCTCCGAACTGAACGAACTTGACGGGCAGGTCAGCGACGGCAAGGTCCTGACGGCGCTCGGGTCTTTCCCGGTCGCCGGTATGGAGGGCGGGCAGGCCGTCAGCCTTTGCATCCGTCCGCAGGCCGTTCGGGTCTCAACGGCGGGGCAGGGTGTCGCAGGGCGGATCGTGGGGCGTTGCTTCCTCGGCGAGGTCGATCACCTGGACGTGGCGGTGGACGGGCTTTCCCAGACACTCAAGGCGCGGGTCAGGGCCGGGCAGGGGTTCAAGGTGGGGCTCGATGTCTCGGTTGCCGTCGAGGCGAACGATGTTCTCATCTTCGCGGATCGGTCATCTTCGGACGAAGGGGCTGCGTGAACGGGATTTGTGACGATTGGAGCCTGACGTCCACGGATGCCGACTTTAGTTTCTCCGAGCAAAATCGGTTGCGGTCTTAGACGTGACGTCTTAAGTGCTTTGTGAGTACCGGCGGCGGCCTTCGGGGGAAGACAAGCCGCCCCTACCAGCGGGAGTTGTAAGATGGGTTTGAGTGTCTGGCAGATTCTGATCATCGCAGTCGTTGCGATTCTGCTGTTCGGCCGCGGTCGTATCTCCGATCTGATGGGAGATGTGGCGAAGGGAATCAAGAGCTTCAAGAAGGGGATGGCCGAAGACGACGACGAGCCGTCCGATGGCAAGACCATCGAGCACCAGGCGTCGGATACGGTCTCTCAGGAGACCAGCGAAGACAAGACCAAGAGCTCGAACTAAGGGTCGAGAGCCTCGGGTGATGGCGGGGGAAACGCCGCCACGCCGAGCCGCGCACCCTGACATGTCCGGCGTCGGCCCAACCAGGGCGGCGCCTGGCGGTGAGACAGGGCGGCGTGTGTTGTGACCGGGATCCGGCAGGAATAACCGTCTATGTTCGATATCGGCTGGACTGAGCTTCTGGTTGTCGGCGGCATCGCGATCATTGTCGTGGGCCCCAAGGACCTTCCGCGCATGCTGCGCACCTTTGGACAGACCGTCGGCAAGGTCCGGCGCATGGCCAATGAATTCCAGTCCACCTTCAACGACGCCTTGAAGGAGGCGGAGAAGCAGGCCGACATCTCGGACATGCGCAAGAGCGTTGAATCGGTGAACAACCTCGATCCGCTCGGCGATATCAAGAAGTCGTTCGAACCGGTGAAGAAGGCCGGGGACGATCTGGCCAAGGATATCGGCCAAAGGATCGAACCGGGCGAGACGAAGCCCGCTGCCGAGACCAAGCCTGCCGCGCAGGCCGAGCCTGCTCCGGCCGCCGGGGCGAAGGCAACTGCCGGGGAAGCCGATCCCGTTGCGGCTTCGCCTGCCAAGGCAGCTGCGGCCAAGGCTCCGGCCAAACCCAGGGCGACTGCAAAGAAGCCGGCGGCGAAATCCGCGGGCACGAAAGCGACTGGATCCAAGACGACTGCGCGCTCATCCGCCAAGACTTCGACTGCGAAGACTGGGACTGCGAAAACAGGGGCTGCGAAAACCGGGGCCGCGAAAACTCCGGCAAAGCCGAAGGCCGCAGCTTCAAAGGCTTCCGGGACGAAAGCCGCTGCCGCCAAAAGCACGAGCAAGCCCGCTGCGACGTCGAAGGCTGCCGCCGCTCCCAAGAACAAACCTGCAGCGAGCGCCAAGCCTGCCGCTGGAACAGCGACTGACGCCGGAGCCAAATCATGAGTCAGGAAGACCTGGACGAGATCGAGGCTTCCAAGGCGCCTCTCATCGAGCATCTGATCGAATTGCGGTCGCGACTGATCAAGTCGGTGATCGCGATTGTGATCTGCTTCATCGTCTGCATCTATTTCGCGTCGGATATCTTCAATATCCTGATCCGCCCCTATGAGTGGGCCGCAGGTCCCCAGCATCCGCTGGAGCTGATCTACACCGCGCCGCAGGAATATTTCTTCACGCAGCTCAAGCTTGCCCTGTTCGGGGCGATGTTCCTCGCGTTTCCGGTAATCGCGTCGCAGGTCTACATGTTCGTCGCACCGGGCCTCTACAAGAACGAGCGCGGCGCGTTTCTGCCCTATCTTTTCGCCACGCCGGTCCTGTTCGCGATCGGTGCGTGTCTCGTCTATTTCCTCGTCATGCCGATGGCGATGACCTTCTTCCTGTCGATGGAGCAGATGGGCGGAACCGGACAGGCGTCGATCAAGCATCTGCCGAAAGTCAGCGAATATCTTGGGCTTATCATGGTCCTGATTTTCGCCTTCGGGTTCGTTTTCCAGTTGCCGGTCGTGCTGACCCTACTGGCGCGGGTCGATCTGATCAGTTCGCAGACGCTGAAGGAGAAGCGCAAGTGGGCCGTGGTGATGACTTTCATCATGGCGGCCGTGCTGACCCCGCCCGACCCGATCAGCCAGATCGGCCTTGCGGTGCCGACACTGCTCCTCTACGAGTTTTCCATCCTCGCTGTGAAGGCTGTTGAACGCCGACGCGAGGAAGCCCGAGCGGAGCGCGACACGGCCTGAGGCCGTACGCACGCTTCGCGCTGCGCGAACCTCTTCGCGCGCCTGAAATTCAACCGGAACTGACCGATGCTCGATATCAAGTGGATTCGCGCCAACCCCGAAGCGTTCGACCGCGCGCTGGAAACCCGGGGAGCGGAGCCTGCGGCCTCCAAGCTGATCGAACTCGACGATGCGCGCCGTGCGCATGTCGCCCGCCTGCAGGAAGCCCAGGAGCGCCGCAACTCGGCCTCCAAGGAGATCGGCAAGGCCAAGGCATCGGGCGATGAGGAAAAGGCCAAGGCGCTCATCGACGAGATCGCCGAGATCAAGGCCTTCGTGCAGGGCGGCGAAGAAGAGGAACGCCGTCTCGACGGCGAGCTTCGTGCCGCGCTCGAGGTCATTCCGAACCTGCCTTTGGAAGATGTGCCGGTAGGCGCGGACGAGGCCGACAACGTCGTGCATCATTTCCACGGCGACAAGCCGAGCTTCGATTTCGAGGCGAGGGAACACTTCGACATCGAGGGCCTGAAGGACGGGTTCGATTTCGACCGCGCCGGCAAGATCGCGGGCGCGCGGTTCGCTGTTCTGCGCGGCGAGCTTGCCGCGCTTGAGCGCGCGCTCGGCCAGTTCATGATGAACCTGCAGACGACCGAGAACGGCTACGAGGAAATCTCTCCGCCGCTTCTGGTGCGTGACGAGCCGCTTTACGGCACCGCGCAGCTGCCGAAGTTCGCCGAGGATCTGTTCCACACCACCGATGGCCGCTGGCTGATCCCGACCGCGGAAGTGCCGCTGACCAATCTGGTGCGCGAGGAAATCCTCGACGAGGCCGATCTGCCGATGCGCGTGACGGGCCTGACCTATTGCTTCCGCTCGGAAGCGGGGGCGGCGGGTCGCGATGTGCGCGGCATCCTGCGCCAGCATCAGTTCCAGAAGTGCGAGCTTGTTTCCATCACGCGACCGGAGGATTCTCTCGACGAGCTTGAGCGGATGCTCGGCTGCGCGGAAGAAATCCTGAAGCGGCTTGGCCTGCATTACCGTGTTGTGACGCTTTGCACCGGTGACATGGGCTTCGGCGCGCGCAAGACCTACGATATCGAGGTCTGGCTGCCGGGGCAGGCGACCTATCGCGAGATCTCTTCCTGCTCGGTCTGCGGCGATTTCCAGGCGCGGCGCATGAATGCGCGCTATCGTCCCGCAGGCGCCAAGGGCGTCCAGTTCGTCCACACGCTGAACGGGTCCGGCCTTGCGGTCGGGCGTGCGCTGATCGCGGTGGTGGAGAACTATCAGAATGCCGATGGGTCGGTGACCATTCCGCCGGTGCTGCGCCCGCTGATGGGCGGCCGCGAGGTGATCGGCAAGCGGTAATCGGAGAAAGGCGAGCGAAATGCGCATCCTGGTCACGAATGACGACGGCATCCATGCGCCGGGTCTGAAATCGGCGGAAGCGGTTGCCCGGGAGCTTTCCGATCAGGTGTGGGTGGTCGCTCCCGAAACCGACCAGAGCGGCGTCGCGCACGCCCTTTCGCTGAACGATCCGATGCGAATGCGCGAGCTTGGCAACAACAGGTTCGCGGTGCGCGGAACACCCACCGATTGCGTGATCATGGGCGTGAAGCACATCATGCCCGAGCGGCCCGATCTGGTGATTTCCGGCGTCAATCGCGGTCACAACATCGCCGATGACGTGACCTATTCGGGCACGGTCGCGGGCGCCATGGAAGGCACGCTACTGGGCATCCGCTCCATTGCCCTGTCACAGACCTTCGGGATCGAGAACACAGACCGTGTGCCCTTCGAAGTGACCGAGGAACTCGCGCCCGACCTCATTCGCAAGATCCTCGCAAAGCCCGGTCCGCGCGGCACGCTTTACAACATCAATTTCCCCGATTGTCCGGTCGCGCAGATCAAGGGCACGGAGGTGACCGTGCAGGGGCGGCGCAATGTGGAGCAGTTGCGCGTGGAGCCGCGCACCGACGGTCGCGGCATTGCCTATTACTGGCTGGCGTTCAATCGCAAACGCTCCGATCCCGCGCCGGGGACGGACCTTCATGCCATCTATAACGGCAAGGTTTCCGTGACCCCGCTGTGTCTCGATCTGACCGATCACGCAAGTTTAAGCGATCTGGCTGATTCTCTTGCATAATGGGCTGAAGCCCGCTGGCCGGTGCGGCTGCGCGATCTGATCGCGCGCGTCCTCTCGGTTTGCGCGGGTACATATCACGACTGCCGGTGACGGGCGGTCCATAGCGGGCGCTGCACATGAGCGAGAGTGAAGACGACGGGCCGCATCCGGCGGCCAATGAACGCGAAGCGTGTCTGGGGCTTATCCTGGAACTGCGTTCGCGCGGTATCCGCGATACACGTCTCATGGGCGCAATAGAGCGTGTGCCGCGTCGCCTGTTCCTGTCGGCGCGCCAGCATGCTCTTGCCTATGTGGACACTCAGCTTCCCATCGAATGCGGACAGACGACATCCGCTCCCTCCGATATGGCGCGCATGATCGAGGCGCTTCAGCTGAAGCCCGAGCACCGCGTGCTGCATGTGGGGACAGGCTCGGGATATCAGGCGGCGATTCTCGGGCATATGGCGCGTGAGGTCATCACGCTTGAGCGGTATCGCACGCTGGTGGAACTAGCCCGACAGCGGATCGTCACGTTGAAGTTGAGCAATGTGGATGTGCTTCAGGCGGATGGTCTTGCCGGGTTCAAGGAGAAGGTCGATTCTTTCGACCGTATCCTGCTTTCCGGCTCCGTGGGGACCGTGCCGCGCAAGCTTCTGGATCTTTTGAGCGAAGACGGGGCGTTGATTGCGCCGGTGGGGCCTGCCGGGCAGGAACAGCGCCTTGTCCGTTTCACGCGGGACGGTACGGAAGCGAATCTGGGGGCGGTGCGGCTTGTGCCTCTGGCGGAAGGCGTTGCGACGCGTCTTTGACGATTTTCGGCAAATTAGCGGAATGAAATTGGCTCCGGGCCGCGGTTCCTTGCGGGCTATGCTTGCGCGTTCGTCATTATGCTGTGCCGAATTGGGGCGCGCTTAAGTCTTTATCAACGTTACCGCGTTTAACTCTGATCACAGTGAATATTCGCCTGAGTTCCTGATCGAGTTGAGCCATGTCCGCGAAAAGATTGCAGTTTGGATCCCATTTGCTGACCCGGGTCGCCGGCGTTGCGCTCCTGGCCGGTCTGGCGGCCGGATGCAGCGGGGCGATGGAACGTTTCGGCGAGCCGATTTACACCGGCGGCACCGCAAACCAGCGCGCCATCCTCGGCGGGGCGCCCAGCCAGCCGTCCTATGACGAAATTGCCGGAAACGGGGCCATGCCGCCACAGCAGACCCAGCGGACTGCGGCCGTCACGTCCAGTGCGCTTCCGCCGGTCACGGGCGGCTCATCGAACGCTCCGGTGTATACTGCATCCATTTCCCGCAATCAGCCGATTGCGCAGCCGGCCCAGCCGCCGATGCCCGGACCGATCGCAACCGACGCCCGTGTGAGCAGAGGGCGCGATTACAAGGGCTGGACCGCCACGGGCGGTACGGTCGTGACGCTTGGGCGAGGCGAGACCGTAGACAGTGCTGCGCGCCGCTACGGCGTGCCTTCCGACGCCATCGTCGCTGTGAACGGCATTGAGGATCCTTCCCGGGTCCGTTCGGGATCGCAGATCGTAATTCCGACCTACGTCTACAACGGAAACAAGAGCAACGGCAGCGGCGCGGTCCGCAAGGTGGAAACCCCGCCGGTTCGCTCTCAGCCCGTCCGCGTCGCTTCCAGTTCCAATTCCGTGCCCACCGCCAACGCCGTGCCCAACGCCAAGCCTGGCCGCAGGGTGTCGCGCTCTCAGCCTCAGCGTGTGGCATCTGTCTCACAGCCCGTTTCGCGCAGTGTGACCTCCAGCGTGCAGCCGAAGAGCAAGCCTGCGCATGTGAGCCGCAGCGCGCCGAGGGTGAGCGTGGCGCGGGTGGAGGAGCCGATTGCTTCGCCGAAGCCCCAGATCAAGCGTGAGGTTGCGCCGAGCGCGCCGATCACCACCGCCTCCGTGCGCGCCGAGGATACGCCGGCGCAGGTGGTGGATGACGGGAACAACCGTTTCCGCTGGCCGGTGCGTGGCCGCATCATTTCCAGTTATGGCTCAAAGCCGGGCGGGAACCGCAATGACGGCATCAATCTCGCCGTTCCGGAAGGCACCGCGGTGCGCGCGGTGGAAAGCGGCACGGTCATCTATTCCGGCAATGAACTGAAGGGCTACGGCAATCTGGTGCTTATCCGTCATGAGGACGGCTGGGTTTCCGCCTATGCCCACAATTCATCGCTCGACGTGCAGCGAGGCGATACGGTTCGCCGCGGCGACGTGGTGGCGAAAGCCGGATCCACCGGTACCGTCAACCAGCCGCAGCTTCATTTCGAACTGCGCCGCGGGAACAAGCCGGTCGATCCGATGCTATACCTGCCGAAGAATTCCTGAACGGCCAAGCAGTCGTCAGGCTGAAACAGAAAGGCTCTCCCTGCAGTTGCGGGGAGAGCCTTTTCGTTTTCGTCCATGCGTTCCTGTGAACCGGGGCGGGTTCACAGGATGGGTTCAGTCGAGCGAAACGCCGCTGCGGCCCGCCAGATCCTGAATATATTGCCATGCCACGCGGCCGGAGCGCGCGCCGCGGGTGCGGGACCATTCAAGCGCTTCGGCCTCCATGGTTTCCGCATCGATCTCGATGCCGTAGTGCTTCACGTAGCCCTGAACCATCTCGACATATTCTTCCTGGCTGCACTTGTGGAAGCCGATCCACAGGCCGAAACGGTCGGAGAGGGAAACCTTTTCCTCGACCGCCTCGCCGGGGTTGATGGCGGTTGCGCGCTCGTTTTCCATCATGTCGCGCGGCAGCAGGTGGCGGCGGTTGGAGGTTGCGTAGAAGAGCACGTTTGCAGGTCGCCCCTCGATGCCGCCTTCCAGCACCGCCTTGAGCGACTTGTAGGAGGCGTCGTCGCCATCGAAGGAGAGGTCATCGCAAAAGATGATGAAGCGGTAGGGCGCCGGGCGCAGGATATTCATGAGCGAGGGTAGGCTCTCGATGTCCTCGCGATGGATCTCGATCAGCTTGAGGGGGGACTTGCCTTCCTTGACGAGCATTTCGTTCACGTGGGCATGGGATGCCTTGACCAGCGAGGACTTGCCCATGCCGCGGGTGCCCCACAGCAGTGCGTTGTTGGCGGGCAGTCCGCGGGCGAAACGTTCGGTGTTCGCCAGAAGCGTGTCGCGCATGCGTCCTACAGCCTGAAGCAGCGTCATGGCGACGCGGTTCACATGTGCGACCGATTCGAGATGGCGCTCGGCTGCAACCCAGATGAAGGCATCCGCAGAGTCGAAATCGGGGGCAATGGGCTCTGCGGGTACGACGCGGGCGATGAGCGCGATCAGGTTGTCGAGTTTTTCCCCTAGCAGTGCGATTTCGGATTTCTCTGCCATGACCTGAACACGAAGCTCCTGTTGTTGGCGGCAATTGGCCGGTCTTGTTCTTGTGTCCTTGCGGTACATGTTCACTGAACCGTCGGGACCTCGCGGCCTTATCACGGGCTGGCGGGAGGCAAAAGGTCGTCTGGCGCGAAAGCGGTACGGGTATCACCTTGCGGCTTGCGTTTATGATTGCGTTCCCGGTTCGCTTGCAAACCTGCCGCACGCGGTTATATTCCGCGCGACTTGTGTTTCCCCTGATGGCTGACCATGTCATACGCCACCACTTGCATGCGCCTCGGCGCCGCCAGGGGACTGAAGAGAAACGCTTAAGGAGAGGCCCATGTTCATTACCCCGGCCTATGCTCAGACTGCCGGTTCCGGCGGTGTTGGCGAGATGATGCTCAACATCATGCCGTTCGTCCTGATTTTTGCGGTCATGTACTTCATGATCATCCGTCCGCAGCGCCAGCGGGTGAAGCAGCATCAGGAAATGGTCAACGCTCTGCGCCGTGGCGACGTTGTCGTGACCTCGGGCGGTATCGTCGGCAAGGTCGTCAAGGTTCTGGACGACGCCGAAGCCCAGATCGAAATCGCCGAAGGCGTGAAGATCCGCGTTGTACGCGCGATGATCTCGGACGTCCGGTCGAAGGGTGAACCCGCGAAGGAAAACGGGTAACCACACGACAAGCAACGCCGTCCGGTCCGCCGGACGGTACAGCACAGGCGCCCCAAGATGCTTTATTTCGCTCGCTGGAAAACAGTACTTATCCTGCTGACCATCCTGGTCGGCATTTTGTTCTCGATTCCGAACTTCTTTACCCGCGAACAAGTCGCGTCGTGGCCTTCCTGGATGCCGGGCCGCCAGCTGGTGCTGGGTCTGGATCTGCAGGGCGGCGCCTATCTGCTCTATGAAGTCGATCGCGGCTCCTATCAGCAGAAGCGTTTGCAGTCGCTTGTGGGCGACATCCGCAACGCGCTTCGCCAGAGCGAGCCCCGCATCGGCTATACCGGTCTGGGCATCAAGGACAACACCGCGGTGGAGTTGCGGCTTCGCGACACCGCCCGGGTTGCCGACGCCCGTGAGCGGCTGAAGGATCTGGTCAATCCGCTTGATGCCAGCGTGTTCTCGGGTACCCAGATCAACGAGTTCCAGTACACGATCTCCGATGACGGGCATATCCGGTTCAGCTTCACCGAGGAAGGACTGGCGCAGCGCATTCGCTCTGTCGTCGATCAGTCCATCGAGGTGATCCGTCGCCGCGTGGATCAGCTCGGCACGACGGAACCGTCCATCCAGCGTCAGGGCGAGGACCGCATCCTCGTTGAGGCTCCCGGCCTCAGCGATCCGGAGCGCCTCAAGGCGATGGTCGGTCAGACGGCCCAGATGACGTTCCATCTCGTGGACGTGAACTCCTCGCCGGAGCAGGCCATTCAGACCCGTCCGCCCGCAGGCGACATGCTTGTCTATTCCACCGACGATCCGCCGGTGCCGTATCTGGTCGAGGAAACCCCGCTGCTGACGGGCGATGATCTCGACGATTCCCAGGCGACGTTCGACCAGCGCAGCAACGAGCCGGTCGTGAACTTCCGCTTCAACACGGCTGGCGCGCGCAAGTTCGCCCGTGTGACGCAGGCCAATGTCGGGCGTCCCTTCGCCATCGTGCTGGACAACGAAGTAATTTCCGCGCCGGTCATCCGCGAACCGATCCTTGGCGGTTCGGGGCAGATCTCGGGTAATTTCACCGTGCAGACGGCGAACGACTTGGCGATCCTGCTGCGTGCGGGCGCATTGCCGGCCCGCCTGACGATCATTGAAGAACGGACGGTCGGTCCGGGGCTCGGTGCCGACAGTATTGCGGCGGGCAAGATCGCCTCGGGGATCGGCATCGTCGCAGTGGCGGCCTTCATGATCGCGTCTTACGGCCTGTTCGGTATCCTGTCCTGTGTGGCACTGTTTGCGAACATGGCGCTGATCTTCGGTGCGCTTTCGTTCTTGGGCGCAACGCTGACGCTGCCGGGCATTGCCGGTATCGTGCTCACCGTCGGCATGGCGGTGGATGCGAACGTGCTGATTTTCGAGCGTATCCGCGAGGAGGTGCGCGCCGGACGTTCGGCGATTTCCGCGCTCGATGCAGGTTTCTCAAGGGCTCTGGGCACCATTCTCGATGCCAACATCACCACGCTGATCGCCGCCGTCATCCTGTTTTATCTGGGTTCCGGTCCGATCCGCGGCTTCGCGGTGACGCTGGCCATCGGTATCATCACGACCGTGTTCTCGGCCTTCACCTTCACCCGGTTCCTTGTTGCCATGTGGTTGCGTAATCGCCGCCCGTCGCGACTGCCGATCTGAGCGAGCCGGAAGGGATAAGAAATGCGTCTACTCAGGTTAGTCCCGGAGAACACGAACTTCGGGTTCATGAAGAACCGGTACATCAGCTTCACGCTGTCCGGTACGCTCATCATCGTCTCGATCGTTCTGTTCCTGTCCATGGGGCTGAACTACGGCATCGATTTCAAGGGCGGCACCGTCATTGAAATGGAGACCAAGGACGGCCCCGCAAATATCGGCGATATCCGTTCGGAGCTGTCCCAGTTGCAGTTGGGCGATGTCCAGGTGCAGGAATTCGGTGCGCCGAACGATGTGCTGATCCGCATCGAGCGTCAGCAGGGCGGCGAATCTGCCCAGCAACGCGCGATTGCTCTGGTTCGCGACACCTTTGGGGACACGGTCAATTTCCGCCGCGTTGAAGTCGTGGGCCCGCGTGTTTCCGGTGAGCTTGCTCAGGCCGGTACGCTGGCGGTTCTGGCGTCGCTCTTTGCGGTGCTGGTCTATATCTGGTTCCGGTTCGAATGGCAGTTCGCCGTGGGCGCGGTCGCTGCGACCGTCCATGACGTGATCATCACGATCGGCATGTTCTCGGTCCTGCGTCTCGACTTCACGCTGTCGAGCATTGCGGCGATCCTCACCATCGTGGGCTACTCGCTCAACGATACGGTGGTGATCTACGACCGGATCCGGGAGGACCTGCGCAAGTTCAAGAAGAAGCCGCTTCTGGAGCTGCTCGACGGGTCGATCAACCAGACGCTGAGCCGCACGACCATGACGTCGTTCTCCACGCTTCTGGCGCTGGGATCGCTCTATGTGTTTGGCGGCGAGGTCATTCGCTCCTTCACCTTCGCCATGATCTGGGGCATCGGCGTCGGCACCTATTCGTCCATCTTCGTGGCGGCGCCGATCCTGAACTTCCTCAATCTGCGTAACGACACGGGCAAGTCCGGCGACGGATCAGCCGAAAAGGAGCAGGCAACTCCGGCCTGAGGTTCTTATGGCGCGTCGTCCCTCCGGCATCCTGCCGGGCAAAGCCCAGGGCCTCGTCATTCGCGAGGCCCATTTTCCGGGGCGCGCTCCTATCGATGCCTATGGCGATGGGGGGTTCCGTTTTGCGGAGATGTCCCATCGCGGGTCGCTGCTGGTGTTGCCGAGCGGCATTCACGGATGGGAGCCAAGCGTCGCTTCCTATTTGACGGCTGAGGCTTTCGCGCCCGTCTTCGAACAATCCCGTGAAATCGAGATACTTCTCGTGGGCACCGGCACGGATCTGGTGCGCATAGACGAGGCGTTGAAGCAGAAATTCCGCGAACACGGGATCATGGCCGATTCCATGGCGACAGGGGCGGCGGTGCGCACGCTCAACGTGCTTCTGGCGGAAAACCGCGCCGTGGCGGCGGCCCTGATCGCCGTTGAATAGAAAATAACGCAAATAACTGCGAAAACGCATTGCGCCACGCTGGCATGATTTGCGCGGTGGCCTATCTTTTCCAGCAATGACCGAAAAAGACGCCTATTGCCAGAGACTGGTGCGCGACCTGGACAAGGATCGCTATCTTGCAACGCTGTTCGCGCCCGCGGACAAGCGTCCGGGATTGTTCGCGCTTTATGCCTTCAATGCTGAAGTCGCCTGTGTGCGGGACAAAGTGTCTGACGCCTTGCCGGGCGAGGTGCGGCTGCAATGGTGGCGCGATGTGCTGAGCGGCTGCGGCTATGGCGATGTGGGGGGGCATCCGGTCGCGGCGGCGTTGCTTGAGACCATCGAGACCTACAACCTCCCGCGCGAGCCCTTCTATAACCTTCTGGAGGCCCGGATCTTCGATCTCTACGAGGATCCGATGCCGACGCTGGCCGATCTGGAAGGTTATGCGGGGGAGACGGCTTCCGTGCCGATGCAGCTCGCCTCCATGATCCTGAACGGCGATCCCGCACAGGCGCTGTGCGATGCTTCCGGGCATGGCGGGGTGGCCTATGCGCTGACCGGGCTCATGCGCTCGTTGCCCTGGCATGCGCGGCGTCATCAGATGTATCTACCCGCAGACATGCTGAATGCCTTCGGGGTCGATCCGAACGACGTCTTTTGCGGGCGCACCACGCCTGAGCTGAAGGCGTGTCTGGCGGAACTTCGGCTGATTGCGCGAAAGCATCTGTGTACGACGCAGGCTACCATCAGGAGCCTGGGGCGCGGCTGCGGCCCGGCGCTGCTGCCGGTCTCGCTCGTCTCCGGCTATCTGGAACGGATGGAATGCCCGGATTACGACCCGCTGCATTCGGCCGTTGAAATCCCGCAATGGCGACGTCAATGGACGCTCTGGCGCGCCTGCCGACAGGCCAACAGATGCAACGCCTGCTGACGAAACAAAAACGCGCACCGGGCAAGGGCGCGCGTTTTTCATAGCTCAGGCGTCTCGGGCAGTCCCTGCTTACTCGGCGGCGAGTTTGCCGGTTCCTTCCACCCATGCTTCGAAATCCGCCATGGCGCGGGCCGTCAGGGCGCGCTTCTTGGCTTTCGCCTTGTCGGGGCCGCGCATACGTTTTCCGTCTTCCGATTTCTTGGAAAATTCCACCGGCGGGAACAGGCCGAAATTCACGTTCATCGGCTGGAACGAGCGCTTGCCCGTTTCCTCGCCTTCCAGATGACCGACGGTGATGTGGTTGAGCAGCGCACCCATGGCGGTTGTGACCGGCGGCTGGGTCATATCGTGCCCCAGCCGTTCGGCGGCCGCGAAGCGGCCCGCCATGCAGCCGACGGAAGCCGATTCCACATAGCCCTCGCATCCCGTGATCTGTCCGGCGAAACGCAGTCGATCCTGCGCCTTCAGGCGAAGGGTTCCGTCCAGCAGCTTGGGCGAGTTCAGGAAAGTGTTGCGGTGCAGGCCGCCGAGGCGCGCGAACTGGGCGTTTTCCAGTCCGGGAATCATGCGGAAGATTTCCGACTGGACGCCGTATTTCAGCTTCGTCTGGAAGCCGACCATGTTGTAGAGCGTGCCCAGGGCGTTGTCCTGACGAAGCTGGACGACCGCATAGGCCTTTTCGTCGGGCTTGTGGGCATTGGTCAGGCCCATGGGCTTCATCGGCCCGTGGCGCAGGGTTTCGCGCCCGCGCTCTGCCATGACCTCGATGGGCAGGCAACCGTCGAAGTAGGGCGTTTTTTCCCATTCCTTGAATTCGGTTTTCTCTCCCGCGATCAGCGCGTCGATGAAAGCTTCATACTGGTCGCGGTCCATCGGGCAGTTGATGTAATCCGCGCCCGTGCCGCCGGGGCCGACCTTGTCGTAGCGCGACTGGAACCATGCGGTGTCCATGTCGATGCTGTCGAAGTGGACGATGGGGGCAATGGCGTCGAAGAAAGCGAGCGCGTCCTCGTCGGTGATGGAGAGAATCGCCTCGCTGAGCGCCGGCGAGGTGAGCGGACCGGTGGCGATGATCACGCTATCCCAGTCGGCGGGCGGAAGTCCTGCAATTTCCTCGCGCTGGATGGTGATCAGCGGATGCGCCTCCAGGGCTGCGGTCACGGCATCGGAGAAACCGTGGCGGTCGACGGCAAGCGCGCCGCCTGCGGGCACCTGATTGGCGTCAGCGCACTGCATGATCAGCGATCCCGCACGGCGCAGTTCGGCATGCAGGAGGCCCACGGCGTTCAGTTCCGCGTCGTCGGAGCGGAAGGAGTTGGAACAGACCAGTTCGGCCAGCCCCTCGCTCACATGGGCGTCGGTGCCGCGATGGGGGCGCATTTCGTGCAGGATGACCGGCACGCCGGCTTGCGCCGCCTGCCATGCGGCTTCAGAACCGGCAAGACCGCCGCCGATGACATGAATCGCGTTCATGGAATAGAAGATCCCGCTGTTGAATGAATGATATCGACGGGCCGTTGCCGTGCCCGCGTGATGCGGATCGTTCCGGAATATGCGGATGGGACCCGAGTGCAACGTTGTTGCCGTGCTGATAACGTGTCGGCTTGGCAGGTGCAACGTTTCTGCTTAACTCTGCCACATGCGATAGTGGCAGGGAATCGCAAGGAAGCGGGGAACGGCATGGCGAACGGGCCGGGTAATCGAAAGCGCCGACGTTTTGATGTGTCCCGTGGCGCGCTCTGGGTAGCGCTTGGTCTCCTGCTTGCGGGATGTGCCGGGCAGGCGCTTGAATCGCCCACCACATGGTACGGTCGCCACAATGCGGTGAAGCCGAGGGGCGACCGGATCGTCATCTGTCACGGATTCGGCTGCAGCCTGAGGACGCCTGTCGATTTTTCCGCCAAGGATCTCGCGAAACTGAAAAGGATCATCGCCGCAGGCGCTTCATCGCCCGCCGCCGAACGAAAGGCGCTTGCGGGCGCCGTCCAGTGGCAGGAGCGGCGCGTCGCACCGACCGTCGGCTCGGCTAACGATAAGGGCGGCTTCAATTTCGAATCCGGCGTTCCCGGTCAGATGGACTGCATCGACGAGGCCACAAACACCACGAGCCTTTTGCTGACGGCGGAACGGCACGGATATCTGAAGCATCATGACGTGCGCAGTCCCGTGGCGCGCGGGTTCTTCCTCGATGGCCGCTATCCGCATGCCACCGCAGTCGTGTCCGAAAGGAAGAGCGGAGATACTTGGGCCATCGACTCCTGGACCCATGACAACGGGGTCCTGCCGGACGTCATGCCGCTTGAGACGTGGTTTGCCCAATTCCCGGGCAACTAGGCCGGGCTGCTCAAGCCATACACTGTGGGGCGAGCATCGAAAACCCTACGTCAGATACGAAAACGCCCACCGGGGGAGGGAACCGGTGGGCGTATGCTCGGGCGGGGGAAAGAGGGAACCAGAACCCCGCCGGCCACCTCGAAAGTGGGAGGAGAAATTTCGAGGTGAAAACCGTAACTTAGTGGACCGAACGACGGGCGACATATTCGATGTCGCCACGGCCGATGCCGAGGTCATGCAGCTCATGGTCGGACAGGCGGGACAGCTCCGCTACTGTGCGGTGATAGTTTTTCCAAGAGCGATACTTGCGCGTGAACGTGTTGAACATAGTCATCTCCATCGGGGGCTCTGACCTAGGCAGCCCGCTTCGGATGTGTCAGCGTCGGGGCCTCGGTTATCTCTTATGGTGATTATCTAGGCGAATGGCACTGAAACAGGCAGTCATTTGCCTGCATAGCTGCCTTGCGCTGACGTATGAGCGATAATATCGCACCGTCATTGGGCGTAATGCCCGGTATGTGGGCATGATGCTTTCACAAGCTGCCTCTGCGGAAGGTCCGGATTACTGACAATAAAAAACGCCCGCTGGCGGGAGGAAATGCCAGCGGGCGTCAATTTACCGACGAGCTTGGGAGGAAAAGGCTCTGTCGGAATGAAACTGAGGCCCGGAAGGAATGGGCCTCACTGGAAATTACAAGCGAATTTCATGCCAGTTAACTCTTTGTTAGTGCAGAAAATTTTAACCGTAGCCCGAAGAAAAATGTTCGCTTTGCCGGGCCTGCCGTAACGGCAGGCTGATTTCTGTGCACCTTCCTGACAGGAAGCGCAGTTAAACGCGTCGCTTTCGCCGGGCTCACCAGGCTGATTCTGGCGGGGCGCGGCTGTTATCCCCAAGTTGCAGGGCTTTGGCGCCGTGCAAGGGGCCGCGTACGCAACGCCGGGCGGGTGAAACCCGTTCGATCTGCTCTGCGGAACGGATGCGTTCGTCTCTATTACGGGCAAGACGATCGGGCGGCTTGCTCGTCCGGCTTCGGCCACACGCGGATTCTGGTCGAACGGTACGACGCGTCGTGTGGTGCGCTTCGATTATTCGTAGTGAAAATCGCTCTTTCAGGAATGCCAGCCACGTCCTCCAGCCGATTCACGCTCCCACGTCGGATCGGTCGCTTTTGCCGTTGCCGTAGGCGTTTGTCTTCGGGGCGGTGACGAATCTCGCCATCTGCCGTGGATGTGCCGATGGCGCGCACATCTCCCCTTCCGCCGATATGCAGATTGCACGTCAGGCATGATTTCGTCGGGCGAATTGAAGGAAAGGAGGCGAAAAAAAACGCTCGGCGGCGGGAGGAGGTGCCGGCGAGCGTTCTTTTTCCTGAGGGCCTGGGAGGAGATAGCCCTGTCGGAACGTCCGGTTGGCCTGGGAGGAGGTAGCCGCACGGACGCAAACTGTTTGGAAAAATGCGCCCGCCGGTGGGAGGAGGTACCAGCGGGCGCTTTTTCCTGAGGGGCCTGGGAGGAGGTAGCCCCATCGGAACGTCCAATTGGCCTGGGAGGAGGTAGCCGCATGGACGCAAACTGTTTGGAAAAATGCGCCCGCCGGTGGGAGGAGGTACCAGCGGGCGCTTTTTCCTGAGGGGCCTGGGAGGAGGTAGCCCCATCGGAACGTCCATTTGGCCTGGGAGGAGGTAGCCGCATGGACGCAAACTGTTTGGAAAAATGCGCCCGCTGGTGGGAGGAGGTACCAGCGGGCGCTTTTTCCTGAGGGGCCTGGGAGGAGGTAGCCCCATCGGAACGTCCATTCGGCCTGGGAGGAGGTAGCCTCGTGGACGCAAACCCTAATTCGTCATCATCCCTGTCGCGGTAGCGCGGCGATCTTCAGATCGTGTGCCGCACGCCTTGCGCCTGGGAAAAGCCGCCCGCCGGTGGGAGGAGGTACCGGCGGGCGCCTTTTGGTCTGCGGAGACCTGGGAGGAGGTGGTCTCTGCAGGACGTTCACTCGGCCTGGGAGGAGGTAGCCTCATGAACGCAAAACTCTTGAGTGCGCGCCTGGCCTAACGGGAAGCCTTGCGTGCGACGAACTCGATATCGGTACGACCGATACCCAGATCGTGAAGTTCGCGATTGGACAGCTTCGACAGTTCGTCGTAGGTCTCGCGATATTTCCGCCAGCTGCGGAAGCGATGCGAAAGCGTGTCGAGCATTTTTAGTACCCCAAGCTTTGGACCGATCCGTCTGCCGCATTGTTGCGGTGCAGCGCGTCGTCGTTGTTCCCTAACTAAGCTAATCGCCGTTGCGTCGCGAGTGGGGTGGTCGCATAGCAGGTCTGCGTTTTGTGCAAAGCAACAAATTGACGCAGGGAATAGGCGTATTTCCGCCACTCCTGCGCTGTTTTGTGCCTCCGGGGCATCACGTACACTTGCCGCCTTTTTGGGCAGGAAATGACGGAAATATACAGACACGAAAAATGCTGCACTGCAATAATTTTATTGCTGCAAACGATAAGAAATCGCAGGTTTCAGGGGTGTTCTGGCGCGGGTGCGCCGCAGTGTCATTCGGCTGCTTCGTTTTTTCGTTTCGGACGCCTGGTCAAAAGCTCTTTCAGGAATTGTCCGGTGTAGCTTTTTTTCACGCTCACAAGATCTTCCGGGCGACCGCTTGCGACAATTTCGCCCCCACCGTCGCCACCTTCGGGTCCCAGGTCCAAAACCCAGTCGGCCGTCTTGATCACTTCGAGGTTGTGTTCGATCACCACGACGGTATTCCCTTGCTCAACAAGCGAGTGGAGCACTTCGAGAAGCTTCGCCACGTCGTGGAAATGTAGTCCGGTCGTCGGTTCATCTAGGATATAAAGCGTGCGGCCGGTGGCGCGCTTCGACAATTCCTTTGCGAGTTTCACACGCTGTGCCTCGCCGCCGGACAGAGTCGTGGCCTGCTGGCCGACCTTGATATAATCGAGACCGACCTCGCGCAGGGTGACGAGCTTGTCGCGGATGGACGGCACGGCTGAGAAGAACTCCGCGCCTTCCTCGACCGTCATGTCGAGAACATCGGCGATGGACTTGCCCTTGAACTGCACCTCAAGCGTTTCGCGATTGTAGCGCTTGCCCTTGCAGACGTCGCAAGTGACGTAGACATCGGGCAGGAAGTGCATCTCGATCTTGATGACGCCGTCGCCCTGACAGGCTTCGCAGCGCCCGCCCTTCACGTTGAAGGAAAAGCGTCCCGGCGCATAGCCGCGCGCCTTGGCCTCCGGCAGCCCCGCAAACCATTCGCGGATCGGCGTAAACGCTCCGGTATAGGTGGCCGGGTTGGACCGCGGCGTGCGCCCGATCGGCGACTGGTCGATATCGATGACCTTGTCGAGAAATTCCAGCCCTTCCAGGCGGTCATGCGGGGCGGGGTTGTCCCGTGCGCCGTTCAGCCGCCGTGCCACCGCCTTGTAGATGGTGTCGATCAGCAGCGTGGACTTGCCGCCGCCGGAAACGCCCGTGATGCAGGTGAAAGTACCGAGCGGGATTTCCGCCGTCACGTTTTTCAGGTTGTTGCCGCTCGCGCCTGTGACCTTCAGGCGTCGGGTCTTGGAAATCTTCCGCCGCTCGGTCGGGACCGGGACTTCCAGATCGCCGGAAAGATAGCGGCCGGTGAGCGATTTCGGGCAGGCCATGATGTCGGCGGGCGTGCCGACGGCGATGATCTCGCCGCCATGGACGCCCGCGCCCGGGCCGACGTCGATGACGTGGTCGGCGGTCAACACCGCGTCCTCGTCATGTTCGACGACGATCACCGTGTTGCCGAGATCGCGCAGGTGCTTCAGCGTCTCCAGAAGGCGGGCGTTGTCTCGCTGGTGCAGGCCGATGGAGGGTTCGTCCAGCACGTAGAGGACGCCTGTCAGGCCGGAGCCGATCTGGGATGCAAGGCGGATTCGCTGGCTTTCGCCGCCCGACAGCGTGCCGGAATTGCGCGAAAGCGTCAGGTATTCCAGCCCGACATCGTTCAGAAACTTCAGGCGTTCGCGAATCTCTTTCAGGATTCGCGGCGCAATTTCGCTCTGCTTGGTGTTGAGCTGGGCGGGCAGAGCCTCGAACCATTCCGCCGCCTTGCGGATGGAAAGGGCGGTCACCTCGCCGATATGACACCCGGCAATTTTCACCGCGAGAGCTTCGGGCTTCAGCCGGTAACCGTTGCAGGCTTCACAGGGCGTGTCGGACTGGTAGCGCGACAGTTCCTCCCGCACCCAGTTCGATTCCGTCTCCCGCCAGCGACGCTCGATATTGCGCACCACGCCCTCAAACGGCTTGGTCGTGGAATAGCTGCGCGTGCCGTCGTCATAGGTGAAGGTGATCTCCTCATCGCCCGAGCCATAAAGAATGACGTCGCGCACGCCTTGCGGAAGATCGTCCCAGGCGTCGTTCATCGAAGCATCGAAGTGGCGGCAGACCGCTTCCAGCGTCTGGGCATAATAAGGAGAGGAGGCGCCGGTGCGCGCCCAGGGGACGATTGCGCCGCCGCGCAGCGTCAGCGATCCATCGGGCACGACGAGCGCGCCTTCGAAAGCGAGCATCGTGCCGAGGCCGTCGCAGCTCGGGCAGGCACCGAAAGGATTGTTGAACGAGAACAGGCGCGGCTCGATTTCGGGGATGGTAAAACCGGAGACAGGGCAGGCGAACTTCTCTGAAAAGACAATGCGCTCGTGGGTCTCGTTCTTGTTCTGGAGAACGGCGGAGCCGTCGGTGGGCTCCTTCGGGCGATCCGCAAATTCGATGATGGCGATGCCGTCGGCGAGCTGAAGGGCCGTCTCGAAACTGTCGGCCAGCCGGTTAGCTATGTCGGGCCGCACCACGAGGCGGTCCACGACCACGTCGATATCGTGCTTCAGCTTCTTGTCGAGCGCGGGCGCTTCGGCGATCTCGTGGAACGCGCCGTCGATCTTCACCCGCTGGAAGCCCTTCTTCATCAGCTCCGCGAGTTCCTTGCGGTACTCGCCCTTGCGTCCGCGCACCATGGGGGCGAGGAGGTAGAGCCTCGAGCCTTCCTCAAGCTCCAGCACGCGGTCGACCATCTGGCTGACCGTCTGGCTCTCGATGGGCAGGCCGGTTGCGGGGGAATAGGGAACGCCGACGCGCGCAAACAGAAGGCGCATGTAGTCGTAGATCTCGGTGACGGTGCCGACCGTGGAGCGAGGATTGCGCGAGGTGGTCTTCTGTTCGATCGAAATCGCCGGAGAGAGCCCGTCGATCTGATCGACGTCGGGCTTCTGCATCATCTCCAGGAACTGGCGGGCGTAGGCGGAAAGGCTTTCCACGTAACGGCGCTGGCCTTCGGCGTAGATGGTGTCGAAGGCGAGAGAGGATTTGCCGGATCCGGAGAGGCCGGTCATCACCACGAGCTTGTCGCGCGGAATGTCGAGATCGACATTCTTGAGATTGTGCTCGCGCGCACCGCGAATCGAGATTGAGCGGTTCGGCTCGGTTTTCTGGTCCGACATCGGGACGTCCTTCCGTGCGGCGGGGCAGCGCCGCATGATTCGTATCGTATTTCGGTATTGTCGCCCGCCTGTGCGCCCGTCTTTTGGAGCGGCCCGGCGGCGAGCGGGAATATCGCCTCAGCGCATAGATGCATCAAGTGGGAGATTTGGCGGCGCTTTCAACGGTTCTCCTGCATATTATGGACGGAACATAAAGAGAACAAGCCAAAAGTCGGACGATTTTCGCAAAGGGTGGCGAAACCTGGGGGATGGGAGCTTGGGCGCGTAAGGGGGGGGCAGTATGAAATTTAATAACTCAACCGGAGGATGCATATATGCAACTAGTGATGCAGAAATGAGCGGTGATGTCGCAGGGGGCGGCATTCCTGTTGAACAAAACAGTAACTTAAACCTACTCTTCAATGGCGTTAGTGGTTGCGTAATTAGTATTTAAAATAGTCCTTGTTATAAATACGCAGGTGGATACAGGCTCATGCTCGAGCGTGCGGGGAACTCGACGGCGACGTTGGCTTTTGATTCTTATTGCGGAGGCGACGGGCAGAGAGGTCGTCATTCCGGAATGCTGGCCCATCGAGGCGGGCTTTACAGCCGCCTGATGTCATCGTCCTGCGTCGCCGCTGCGGCACTGGGAGCGTTTTCCGGCGCCGCCCAGGCTGAAGACGGCGGCAAGTGGCAGGGGCATGCGGAGAAGGTGTTCCGTCCCAGCACCAATCGCATCGGCGGGTCACTGGAGGCATTTATCCCGCTGGGACAGGATGAGGACTCGCTGTTCTTCCTCGATGCCCGGCAAGGCATTTCCGATCAGGTCGATTTCTATGGCAACTGGGGCCTCGGCGTCCGCCAGATCTTCAGTCCGAATTTGATCCTCGGTGGTTACGTCTATTCGGACGCGACCAGGAAAGATGGAAACAGCTTTTTCGCCGGTACTGCAGGCGTTGAAGCCATCACGCCAAATTTCGACGCGCGCTTCAATTTCCATTTCCCGATCAGCGGGGCGAAAACGTCCGGCGGAGAGAATTCGACGACGCTCAGCATCATCGGCAATAGGCTGGTCGAGGAGACGCTCAACAACCTGATGCGCGACAAGCCCATGTGGGGCTTCGATACGGAAGTGGGGGTGAAGCTTCCGGTTTCGCTGACGCAGGGCGATGATCTCAGGCTTTATGCCGGCGGCTATCATTATTGGGCCGACGACGTGCGCAACGTCACGGGCGGGCGCGGCACGCTGGAATACAGCCTCGGCGATGTGTTCGGCATCGACGGTTCCCGCCTGTCGCTGGGCGCGACCGCGTCTTATGACAATATCGATCGTACCGAGTTGACGGGTGAAATCCGTTTGCGGATTCCGCTTCAGGCGTTAGTCGGGGGCGATAAGGAAGGCCCTGCGCTCTCGCCGTTGGAAGAGCGCATGACGGCGCGCGTGCGGCGCGATCTCGACATTCGTCTCGGGCAGGAGAGCGCGGGCACCGGGGGGGCGGTCACGCGGTTCGCGCAGGACGCGTCCGGTACGGAGCTCGGCTACATCTATTATGTGGACGGGGCCAACACCGTCGGGTCCGGCGCTGCCGACGACGCCACGACCCTGACCGATGCGATCACCAACGCGACGGATGTGGGCGGCACGACGACCGGTGGTTTTATCGTCGTCGACGGTGGCGCCGGGGCCATTACCACGACCGGAGTGACGCTGCAGGACGATCAGACGATGATCGGCGCGGGCTCCTCGATCTTGGTTCGCCTTTCGACCGGGGCCGTGACGGCTTACAACTTCGGCGGCACCAACGGCACGGTGCAGGGTACGGGTGCAAGCCCGGTCATCACGCTCGCCAACAACAACACGCTGGCCGGTTTCACGATCCTGGACGGAACCTCCGGCGTTCTCGGCAACGGCATTGCGGATGCGACGCTTACCGGGATGACCATCGGCGGGTCGACCGGCAATGGGGTCGAACTCATCGACACCACCGGCGAGGTGACGATAGCGAACAGCCTGATCGGAGCCATCGGCGGATCGGGCACGGCTGTCGGCGTCGACGGCGTTTCGGCAAGCAATGTCGAGGACCTCGCCATATCCGGCAGCAGCATCGGCGGCGGTGCGGCCGGTTCGGCAATCGATGTGGATACGGGGGCTGGCAATACCGCGCTTTCCATCGACGGCTCCACTCTGGCGACCACGGGTGGCGTTGCGGTCGCGGATCTGAACGGCGCAACCGGTGCGGGAACGCTCACCATCACGTCGCTTTCGGGCAACACGGTGCTTGGCGGTAATGGCGAGGATGGGGGCATCGTTGTCGAGACCGCGTTGCTGGAGGCGCCGGGCGGCGGCGATGCGGCTGGTGGAGACACAACCATCGGCACCACGGCGGACCGGGTGTCGGGTTCCGGCCTTGTCCTGAACAACGTCGATGGCGGCATCGCGTTCGGCGATCTCAACATTGCCAATACCGGCGCGGCGGGCGACTACGGCCTGTTCATTCAGGACGCGGGCAGCGGCTTCAATTTCGGAACGACGGGTGGCTCCATCGATTCCGTCGGCGGCACGGCCGTCAAGATCGATCCGGTGACCGCGGCTGTGACGCTGAGTTCGATCACCTCCACCAATGCCGATGGCGATGCAATCATCATGGATCGCGTTTCCGGTGCGTTCCAGGTGACGGGTCAGACCACGATCACCGGGGCCAGCGGCTGGGGCTTCTTCATTTCCAATTCGGACGCCACTTTCAACTTCGGCAACACGACCATCGATACGCCGGGCAGCGGCGGCGTGAATGTGGAAGGCGACAACAGCGGCGGCCTGATCTACTTCGGACAGCTGAACATCACCGGTCTCGCCGGCGGCACGACGGGTGTCGATCTGACGGATAACGGGACGCCGACCGTCGCCAATATGACCTTCGGTTCCTTCAATTTCTCCGGTACCGGTGGCACGGGCTTCGATCTGACCGGCTCGACGAATTCGGGCAATGTCGGCGCTACCGGCTCAGGCTCCATCTCCGGGCTCGATATCGGCGTCGATCTGACCAATGCGGCGATCGCGGGCCTGTTCCAGTTCGGCGACGGCTCAAACATGGACGGCGACGGGGCCGCATCCTCGATCGATGCGACGACCCCTCTGGTCATTGCGGGCATGAGCGGCGCTTCCGGCACCTACAATTTCCGCGATGTCCAGCTGACCGGCGATACGACGAACCTGTTGTCGAGCCAGACGGTCTTCTATGCCGATACGGTCGGCTCCGGCACCGGGGCCTCGATCAATGACCGCGGTTCGCTGGCCGATGCGGAAGCCTCCGGTGCGGACATCATCATTCTGGTGAATTCCAACGGGATGTCCGCCGACACGATGACAGTCGGCGGCGATGGCACGTTCACGCTTGCCGACGATCAGGATCTCATGAGCTTCGGCGCGAGCGACACGTTGAACCTGACGGGCGCGGCACCGGCCAATGTGCTTCTTTATGGTGTGTCGACGAGCGTCATCAATCCCTTCACCGGACTGGCCCCGACCCTGACAACGGCGACAGGGGCTGCAAACACCGTAACGCTCGGCAACGGCAATATCATTCAGGGGCTCAATCTCGCCAATACCGGCGGTGGGGCCGCGATCCTGGGCAACAGCGTTTCGACGGTCACGATCTCGGAAACGAGCATCTTGAGTTCCAGCGGCGACGGTCTCGTTCTCCAGAATGTGGGCGGCGCCGTTTCAATAGCTGACACGCAGGTTTCGAATGCGACGGACGATGGTTTCTTGTTCCAGAACGTCTCGGGGACTTTGACGGCCACGAACTCGTCCGTCTCCGGCTCGGGAGGCAGCGGTGTTTCGATTGTCGGTGGCAGCCAGAACATGACGGTTGATATCGACGTCACGGATTCGGTTGGCACGGGCGTGATCGTGAACGGTCGATCCGGCGGTACGATTACCTATAGTGGCGTGATCAACGAGAGTGACGGCGTAGGTGGCGGCGTATCGATCACGGCCAATACGGGCAGCAGCGTCGCTTTCACCAACATGCTGAGCCTGAGTACGGGGACTTCGTCGGGCGTCCTGCTGAGTGCCAACCTCTCTCACGTTACAAGCTTTTCCGGCGGGCTCAATATCGATACGACGAGTGGCACGGGACTGAGCTCTTCCGATGGCAGCGATCTCAATGTGGCGTTCACCGCGGGTGACGAATCCATCACGACGACCAGCGGAACAGCGATTTCCATTTCGGGGGTAACGACCACAAGCTCGGGCATCGGGTTCGACAGTGTCACGACGGACGGCGCGGCGACGGGGATTTCGGTCAGCGGCCTGTCGGGGGCGGGTGGTCTGACTATCGAGAATGCCTCGCTCACGAATGTCACCGCGACCGGCATTGTCGCATCCGACATCACGACGACCGGCGATTTCACGATTTCCAATATCTCTGTCAACGGCGGATTTAGCGGAGTTTCACTTGGCGGAACCAGTTCCGCGACAATGAACTTCGGAACAGGTGCCGGCGGTGTGTCCATCGATGGTACCACGGTGGGATTCGAGTTCGATGGAGCGCAGTCGATCGTCAACATCGGCACGGGCGCAGGCGGTGTTCGGATCGGCACATCGACGGTCGTTTCCGACTATGGCTTTATCTTCGATGGCAATTCCGGAACCTTCAATATCGGCAATGCGGGCGCGGCTTCGCAGATCTATATGGAGAGCAGCAATGCCGCGGCCGATGGCATTCATGTGTCGGATTCGGATGCTGACATTACCTTCACCAACTTCGCGATTTTCGATCCGGGCGGCTACGGCATTTGGGTGGACGACGACGACGGTATCGGGCAGTTCACCCTCACTGGCACCAACACCATCGACGGCACGGGTCTTATCGGTGTGTCTTCCATGGGTGCGAACATCTCACTTTCCGGCCTGACCCTTGGCGCAACGAGCCAAGTGGGCGGGAGGGGCGTCAGCATTTACGATTCCGGTCAGAATATTGTTGCCGGGCTGACGAATGTCACCGTTCAGAACTCCGCATCGACGGGCATCCTCATTGAGGGCGCAAACGGAACTCCAATAATCCTTTCCGATTTCAGCAATATCGCGGTCGTCAATTCCGACGCCGGTGGCGTCATGGTCTCGAACGCGATCTTCGATGCCGATGGTGGAGCCGATGCCGATTTCACCGGCGATACGGTCTCGGGCGGTTCGCTGCGGGTCGGGCAAGGTGGCACGGTTTCAGCAGACGGCGTCTTCATTTTCAATGTTTCCGGCGACATCGCCTTCGATTCCGTGAACGTCTCGTCTGGTGGCCGAGGCTTGTATGTGCGCGGGTCGGGGGCTCTGAATGCGGCTGCGGGGACGGGCTTCGGACTGGCCACGACCTCCGGCGTGATCGCATCGGGTGCCTCGTACGGCGTGGGGGCTGAATCATTAACCGCGAATGTGACGTTTTCCTCCATCACGTCGAATGGCGACTATGGGCTGTCCCTCAATGGTGTCGGCGGGAGCTTTACGGTGACGGGCGACGTCACGGTGAACGGGGCAAGCGGTTTCGGCGTCAGTATCGTGGATTCGTCCGCAACCGTTCTGGTGCAGGGGACGACCACGGTCACGAGCCCGACGGTGAACGGCATTTCGCTTGCCGACAACACAGGTTCGATCACGCTGGGAGATGTCGTGATCTCCGATCCGGGTGGGGCGAGCGGTGGTGTCGGTATTGACGTTTCGGGGAGCAATGCCGCCATCACGTTTGGCGATGTGTCGATCACCGGGCTTGGTGACGACGATACGGGCATCGACCTCTCCGGTGCGACGCTCACCGGCGCGGTGAATGCGACTTCGGTGGTCATTCAGGGCGTCTCCTCAACGGCGACGGATGTCGAGAACACGATCGGCGTCAACCTTTCCGGCGTTCTGGGAAATCAGGTCGTTAACCTCGGCAGTCAGGCGTCGCCTGCGTCAGGTCCATCCAGTTCGATTACCAATCTGGAGACGGGCGTTTCCATCTCCAACACCTCGTCCGTTCAGTTCACTTTCGGCGATGGGGAAGGTGCGTCGGACACCGGAAGTTCGATTTCGGTTGTGAGCGGCGGCGTGACCATCGATGCGAGCGGCGGAACGCTCGGCTCCGCGACCTTCGATTTCACCGACGTGACCTTTGTCGGCAATCCGAGCTTCCCGGCGGCCACAAGTTATGTATTCGTCAGCGCAACCGCCACGAACGGCGCAGGCGACGGCAGCTTCGCCAATCCCTATTCAGTGTCCGATGCGGATGCGATCGCCACGATGGATGCGAGCTTCGTGTTCCTCGATGGCACCTATGACTTTGCAACGCTCAATGGCGGCAACGCCTTCTCGCTGTCGGGTAACCAGACGGCGCAGGGCCTCGCGTTCTCCAATTCCGTTAGTTACGGCATCACCCAGCCGGCGAATGTCCTTGGCGATTTCGGCACGAGCCTCGGCGGCACCGTCACCGGATCGGGTAGCCAGACATTCGCCAATACCGGCAATGCCAGCCTGTTCGATCTGCAGGGCAACAACAGGCTGAGCTTCATCTCCGTCGATGCCGGCTCATTGACCGGCGATGCGGTTACCGCAAGCAGTCATGGCGGGGCGGTGACCATCGATGGGGTGGGAGCGTCGAGCCTCGCTGCTTCGTCTTCCATGTTCGGCTTTTCCAATCTGACCGGCGGCGTCTTCGTTCAGGACAGCCAGGTTTCCATCAGCCAGGGCACACTTTTCGATATTTCCGGCGGCACGGCGGCCTATACGTTCGATGCTGGCACCATCTCTACGACGATGGCAGCGGGCTTCCTGTCCACTACAGGCACTGCCACGCTTCTGGATGTATCCGGCACCACGGGCGGTTCGATCACCGCGACCGGGCTTTCCTCGCAGGGCACCGGGTCCGCACTGTTGGCGGATGACAACGACGCGACCATCGATTTCACAGGGCTTTCGGCCACGAACCATTCCGGCGCCAATCCGGTTTTCGATATCGACACCGGAACGGGCGGCTCGACGGGTGCAATAAGCTTCGATGCGACGACTGATTTCGCCAGCGGAAATACGGGCACCATCTTCGAGGTGGGGGCCGGCACGCGGAACGTGGATGCGAGCGCCGTCGATTCCATCCTTTCGGCGAGCGCGGGCACGAGCGGGCACGTGTTTTCGATCACAGGCCAGTCGGCGGGCACGATCAGCTTCGGCGATATCTCCTTTGACGGGACGATCGCGAACACCTCGAACCGGATCATCAACGCCACCGGCATGACCGGCGGCAGCCTGTCCTTCGGGGCGCTTGCCGTGGGGCAGAACGCGGCGACGGATGCGGGCGATTATGTGGCGAATTTCTCCGGGTCTGCGGGCTCCGTCAGTTTCGATGATCTCGACGTTCAGCTTGTCAGCGGCGGCGGTCTGGCGGTCAACGGGCTGACGCTGGCAATTGCGGGCACGGCCTCTTTGAATTCCGGCAACGCGCAGGCGCTGAACCTCACCGATACGGTCATCAATTCCTCGATCATGTTCTCCGCTCTCGGCACCGAATTCGGCAGCGACAGCACCGATGCGCGCATCGTGCTCGACGGGGTGTCGGGAAGCGGTTCGCTGACCGCGACGAGCGTCAGTATCGCGACCGGCGATGCGAGCGCCATCACGCTAGCCGACATCACCACCACGGGTGCGCTGATCTTGGCGAACGTGTCGATTACCTCGCATGACAATGTGTCGAGCGCCGCAGCGATCGCCTCCACGGGCGGTCACACGGCGACGCTGGACATCGGAGAGGCTGGCGGACTTGAGATCGACAGCGTTCTTTCGGGAACGGCGGCCGGGCTTTCGTTCACCGGCGCGCATGGGAACGTCAATATCGGTACGGGCACGTCGGGCCTGCAGCTCGGCGCGAGCGTGGCGCTGGCGGAGGCCGGGATCACGCTCGGTGCGGATTCAACCGGCACGTTCGTCTTTGGCAATGCATCGGGCACGAACGTCATCGATGCGGGGGGCAGCAACACCGCGGCTTCTGCCATCGTCTACGCCTCGTCAGATGCGGATGTGACGGTCAACAGTGTCGACATCAACGGCGCAGGTTCGGCTGCGAGTGGCGTTTCGATTGCGGATGACGACACGACCGGTTCCTTCACGATGGCCGGGACGAATACCATCGACGGTTTCGGAACCGACGGTATTTCGATGGCGGGCGGCAATGCGGCCATCGCAAACGTCACCATCGGCACGGCGGGAGATGACGGCATCGATATCGTCGATGGCGCGGCTGACACCTTTGTCGCGCTGTCGAACGTCTCGGTGAGCGATGCGACCGGCACGGGCATTTCTCTTGACGGTTCCACGGCTGCCGGCACGCTCTTCGTCTCGGACTTCTCCGGGCTTTCGGTGAATGCAGCGGGGGCAGGCGGCATACTTGCAGACACCGTCACCTTCGATGGTGACACGGGAACTGCCGGGCTGCAGGCGGTGGACGCGAGCGCGGCAATCACCGTGGGCGTCGATGGCTCCAACAGGGTGACGGGCGACGGCCTGCGCTTCGACAGCGCGGACGGCACGCTCAATCTCGGTGCGATCAATGTCTTCAACGACACCGGCACCGGTCTTTATGTCGACGCCAAGCTGACGACCTTCACGCTGACCAACGATGTCGCAACGAGTTCCATCGACACCACGAATGGCGCGGCCATGTTCCTCGATCCGCTGTCGGCGGATCTGACCTTCAATACGGTTTCCTCCACGAATTCCGGCTCCACCGGCGTCACCTTCGACGGGGTGACCGGAGTCGGTTCCGGTTCCAATGCGGTGACGATCTCGACGCTCAATGTGTCCGGCGCGCTGCTCCAGGGCGTTCTCGTCAAGGATTCATCCGGCGTGTTCTCGCTCGGAAACGCCACGATCAGCGGCGGGACAACGATCGGGATCGAGATCGACGGCGGTTCTTCAGCCGTATCCTTCGGTGCGGGGTCTTCGCTCAGCCAGACGGCGAATGCGGCGGCCGTGTCGGTCATCAACGGTCATACCGGAAGCTTGACCTATTCCGGCTCGATCAACGCCACGAACGGACAGGGCCTTCAGTTCAACAATGCCGACGGCACCTCCTATGCCTTCAACGGCTCGGTCACGCTCAATGGCGGGACGGCGGGCATCGATATCTTCGGCGGTTCCGATGCTGCATTCACCTTCTCCAACACCAACATCACGACGTCGAGCGATGCAGGGCTGGTGATCTTCAATGCCAATGTGTCCGCGCTGACATTCGGCGGATCGATTACCCAGACGGGTGGCCACTCGGCGATTAATATCAGCAGCGCGACGGGCGGCATTCACAATATTTCCGCGGATATTTCATCCAGTTCCGGCGTCGCGGATGCCATTACCATAGCCTCGACCGGCACGTTCAATTTCTCCGGTGATCTCAATCTTTCGACCACGTCCGGCGATGCTTTCGTCATGACCGGCGGTACGCTCTCGGTGACGGGTGCCAATACATCTGCATCGAGTGCGACGGGGCAGGTGATCGATCTGGATGGCACGACCATCGGCGCGTCGGGTGTCACCTTCGACACGCTCACCTCCACCGGAACGGCCGCGGGCAGCGCAATCGTGCTCAACAATCTCGGTGGCACGGGCACCTTTGCCGTTACCGGGACAACGAGCATCACCGATCCGACGACTGCGGGCATTCTCGTCAGCGGCACCATGTCGGCGGATGTGAGCTTTGCCGATCTCAATATCGCGCTGGCCAGCGACAGTTCAACAGGTGTCGATTTCTCCAGCGCGACGGTCAACGGCGATTTCACCGCCGGGGACTTCGATCTGACAAGCAGCAGTTCAACCGGAACCGTCGGCATCGATCTCGGCGCGACGACGGGTTCGGGGGCGATCCAGATCGGCGATACGACGGTCGGCGGTGCGGATGCGTCGATTGCTGGCGTGAACAGCGGCGTGCTTTTCTCCTCGACCACGAATGTGTCCTTCGCCTTTGGTGACGGTGAAAGCGGAACCGACACAGGTTCTTCGATCACGGCGACCACGCCCATCGACAATGGTGGCGGCAGTCTGCCCTCCAATGGCAGCTACAATTTCCTCGATACGAGCCTGACAGGCGATACGAGCGCTCTGGCCGGGGCGAGCTACTACGTGGTCGATACGGCGAATACCTCCGGCGCGGGCACTTTTGCCAATCCCGGGTCGGTGACGGAAGCAGAAGCTGCGACGGTCGACGTGATCGTCGTGGTTGATCGTACGGTCAATGGGGCGTCGACTACGCTCGACCTCGGCAGCGGTGCCTTCGATCTCGATCAGGATCAGATCCTGGTCGGTCTCGTCGCCGGCGAGACCTTCGATCCCACTGCTTACGGTCTCGGGGCCGGGGCCCCGGCCTCGTTCATGTTGTCGGGAAGTTTTTCTTCCGCGATTGCCGCGCCCAATGACGGATCGATCGATACGGTCGATGCGACGATCACGTCCTCGGGCTCCGCTACGGTGAATTTCAATACGGCGGGCGGCAGTGCGGTAGATGGAATTCTAGCGACCAACACATCCGGTTCGGCCTCTTCGGCGGTGCTTTTCGGTTCGCAGATCAATGGATCGGCGACTGCCAATAACAGCACGCTAACCCATTCCGGGGCGGGCCACGGCATCTATCTGAGCCAGTCGGCAGGCACGACCTTCACAACGACCTTCGGTATCGACAACAACACCATCACGACGGGCACGACGCTTAACGATCATGCAGGCGTGACGGTTGAAAGCTCCGCGACCACGGCCGCAGGCGTCATGTCCGGCACGATTTCCAACAACACGATCTCCGGCGGCCATCACGGTATCTATATCCATCAGTTTGCCGGGTTTAACGGGCAAACGACGGCGGATATCGACAGCAACAACATCTCCAACGTCCGCAATGGCGTCTTTGTCGATCAGGAAGGCGTCGGGCGCGCCGATCTGACGATCACGAACAACACGGTGTCTTCACCGCTCGATGTCGTTTCGAACGGTATCCTGTTCTTCGTGGGTAACTCGACCGCACCGACTGTTTGTGCGGATGTGACCGGAAATACGCTGACCAGCGGCTCGAGCGGCAATTCGGTCTATTTCGATACCTATCCGTTCACCACTGTCATCCTGCCCGGCTATGCGGGCGGGTCGACCAGTGAAGCCAATGTGCGCACCTTTGTGGATGGCAATAACACTGCAACGGTGAACAGCTCCGACATCTTCCTCGACACCGATGCGACGGTTGTCGACGGGACCTGCACATTGCCTTGAGGCGAATAGGCCTCAAGGGACGTATGCGCGATCTGCGGAATGGGGCACGGATAAGGAGACGTCCCACGGCGCAAACAGGGCATGGAGGCGCCGTCGGGCCTCCATGCCGTTCCGTTTGGGATTTGACGGCCCGGATACAACCGATCTTATTGCAGTATGAAATAAATGTGCGTGGTGGTTGTGGTGGCGGCACACGGCAAATATAACGTAACGTAAGTTGTGTGGGCATATTTGGAAGTTTTTGGATTTTTGCTTTTCCGGGAGGGGTGTTCATGGCGGAACCGTTTCTGGCGGAGATCAAGATTGTCGGGTTCAACTTCGCCCCGCGCGGTTGGGCCTTTTGCGACGGTCAGATCCTGCCGATCAATCAGAACCAGTCTCTCTATTCCCTGCTTGGGACGACTTACGGAGGAGACGGGCGCACGACATTCGCCCTTCCGGATCTGAGAAGCCGGGCCCCCGTTCACAAGGGCAACGGCTATTCGCTTGGCGAGAAGACGGGGGAGGAAACCGTGACACTGACGGTCGCCCAGATTCCGCAACACGATCATCGGGTTTTCACCGCTTCGGATCTTGGTAATCAGCGGTCGCCAACGGACACGATGCTGGCGTCTGCTGAGAATCTTTATGCAGACCCAAGCAGCGGCACGGAGGTTTCATTTCGCAGCGGGACGTTGACCAATAGTGGTGGCGGGCAGGCGCACAACAACATGCAGCCCTATCTTGCGGTCGGTTTCTGCATTGCCCTTCAGGGCCTGTTTCCGTCGCGCAACTGAGGGGAGGCGATCATGTCGGAACCATTCGTCGGAGAAATCCGAATGTTTGCGGGCAATTTCGCTCCGCGCGGCTGGGCGTTTTGTGACGGGCAGCTGCTTGCCGTCAGCCAGAACGACGCGTTGTTTTCACTCTATGGAACGATCTATGGCGGTGATGGGAGGACGACCTTCGGTCTGCCCGATATGCGGGGTCGTATTCCGCTTCACCAGGGCCACGGGCCGGGACTGAGCGAGCGACGTCTGGGGGCAAAGGGGGGGAGCGAAAAGGAAACCCTGACCGTGAACCAGATGCCGTCTCATACCCACATGTTTTACGGGACGACAATGCCGGCGGAAGTGGGAGACATGGCGCTGGACAAGGTTCTTGCCAATACGGAAGGGTTTAACGCCTATCTGGCTGAGGAACCGCAGAATACCAGCATGTCCAGTCAGATGATCGGAAATACGGGCGGCTCACGATCCCATAGCAATCTCATGCCGACGATCTGCGTCAATTTCATTGTCGCCTTGTTTGGCGTCTATCCCAGCCGTCATTGAGGAGGCGAAGATGTCCGAACCATTTATCGCGGAAATCCGCATCTTCGCCGGTAACTTCGCCCCTCGCGGCTGGGCGTTCTGCAACGGCCAGTTGCTGCCGATTGCTCAGAATACGGCGTTGTTCTCTCTTATCGGGACGACCTATGGAGGCGACGGGCGCGACACGACGGCACTGCCCAATATGGAAGGGCGCGCGCCCATGCATCCCGGGCGCGGCCCCGGCCTGACCAGCCGTCGGCTGGGGCAGCGTGTCGGTACGGAGACCGTTCACATCCTCGAAAGCCAATTGCCCAACCATTCGCACACCCCGTGCGGCACGACCTCGCGCGGCGACCAATTCTCGCCCGCCGACACGCGGTCTCTGGCGCGCGCCGCCAGCCCGATTTACGCAAATCCAGGGCAATCCGCTTCAGGCACGCTGGCCTATGAGGCGGTTTCGGTGGTTGGTGGGGGGCAATCGCACAACAACGTGCAGCCACTTATCGCTCTCAATTTCATTATCGCATTGGTGGGGCTTTATCCCTCGCGCGGCTGAACCGTCACCCGGTAGCCCGGCGCAATGATTGCACAGGAGGACACGCATATGGTCGACGGGGAGAGCACCATCACCGGCTTGCAGGAGCGGTTCGCGGAGCTGGACGAGGAAGCCCTTCAGAAGCCCAGCAACGTTCTGCCGGAATTCGACACCGACGCCGGAGCCAAGGGTCTGCAAATTCTCTTGGTAGCGATGCGGGCAAGCCCTCATGGCGGGAACACGCTGATTTCGACCGGGCAGCTCAAGGCTGACGGAACATTCGACGGTCCCACGCCTGTGAGCGATGGCGTCTACGAGCCGGTTCTCGACAGTGCGATTGTCACCGACGGCCGGGCAGGGCTCGCAGCCATTCGCCATGGCGACAAGGGGGTCGATCTGATCCTTCAGAAGAAGGGAGAATCTCAGGCCGGACCGCAGGTTCAGGGGGTTCCGGGCGAGGACTGGGATCCGCCCTTCGATGTGGGGCGGCCAGCGGGTGTCGAGTTCAAGGCCCTTCAACTCGGGCTCGATGCCCAGGGGCGGATTGCGCTGTTCGGGCTATCGACCTCCGGCGAAGTGTGGTGGCTCTACAAGCGTCCGCCGCAAGCCGTTCCGACCGAGGTGACGATAACGCCTCCCGGCACCCAGACGCCGATCACCATTACGGTGGATGAGCTGAAGCCTGCCGACCCACCCTTCAGCGCGTGGCAGAAGCTTGAGGGGCCTGCGCTGTCGCGCTTCACGCTGACGAACAATGCCGATGACCGCATCCTGCTGTTCGGCGTCGGTGAGGCGGGGGGCGATGTGATCTACAACGAACCGAAGACGCTGAATGCCGCCACTCCGGCGGACTGGGCGGGCTGGAGCGAGCTTACCCCCGGTGGTGCGACGCCCTTCGGACCTGTGACGGCGTCGATTGATAGCGTCAATGTTATCAATCTGTTCGCGGTGGATCATCACGCAGAGGTTTCGCATTCATCACAGGTGCGCCCCGGTGTACGCAAATGGACGGGATATACCCGGCCGGGACTGGTTATGGACGGTGTGAGCTGTCTCACCTGCGGGCTGGACGGCAATGACAATGTGGCGCTGGCCGCCTATTCGTCCGGCGGGACGGTGTGGACCAATCAGGAGCTTGTTGCCGAAACCGGGCATTGGACGGGGTGGCAGCCGAGCGTCAAGGCGAGCATGGTCAAGGCTTTGTCCCTGCAGTTCGCCGGTGACAACAGTCTCGTGCTCTTCGGCCTTGCAGGCGCGGAAGGGGAGGTTGGCGATGTCTGGATGGTGGGACAGGCGGGGCCGACTTCAAGCGAATGGGGCGCGACGCCGATCAAACTTCTGGACGGCGTGACCGCGATGGTTGCTCAACGCGATCTGAGGGGGATGCCGGAGTGAGCGGGCAGTCGGCATCGACAGGCGGGGACGATGAATAACGATATTTTACTGAGCGGCGCACGCGACGCCGGTTTGGAGTTTCGTGCGATACGGGATGCGGACATGGATTTTCTGTGTCGGCTCTATTCATCGACGCGCGCGGAAGAACTGGCTCAGGTTCCCTGGCCGCAGGAACAGCGCGATCATTTTCTCGCCATGCAGTTCGAGGCGCAGCACGAACATTACATGCGTCACTACGGGAAAGCCGATTTCCTCCTCATCATGAAGGACGGGTGCCCGATCGGGCGGCTTTATATCGACGAATGGGATGACGAGATACGTCTTATCGACATTGCGCTGCTGCCGGTCTGGCGGGGGCGCGGCTACGGTCGAACGATACTCGGCGATCTGATGGAGATCGCGACCGATCGCGGAAAAGCCGTCCGGGCGCATGTGGAGAAGGCGAACCCCGCGCACCGCCTTTACGCCCAACTGGGCTACCGGGTGATCGAAGACAAGCAAATCTACGATTTGATGGAGTGGTCACCGGAACCGCTCGTGTCTTTGCCCAAGGCTGAAGGCCGCGTGTCGTCAGGAGGCGTGGCGGAATAAGACGGGCGGCTGGTCGGGCGTGTTCCGGTCGGTGTCATGTATCACACCGTCAGTTCCATTTTCTGTTCCAATACAAATAGCTATAAAAAGAACTTATATCATATCCTCAATCAAAATGGGCGGTATCGTGTGGCTCAGGTGAAGATTGCTTCGTAGGCGAGGTCATCGCCCATGGGGCCGATCGGGACGAGAAAGAGTTGCATATGGCCCAACGCCGGATGGTGGATGGGGCAAAGCTGCTGTGCGATCGGCCGCTCTTGCGTCGCACGAAAAACGAGCGAAAACGAACCGCCGGAGCGAAGCGACTGGCCGAGCGCCTGTGCTTCATGCAGGACCAGGTCGATATCTCCGGCGTCCGTGCTGAGCCGGAAGGTTTGTCCGATCAGGGGTTCAAAGACGTTCAGCTCCAGGGTGGCGAGATCGGTCATGACAAGGTCTGTGTCCCGTTTTCATCTTTCGTCGGGCATGTGAAACATGACCATAGGTCAAGACGTGTGCTGCGCCAAGATATAGCCTCATGCGTGTGAGGCGAGATCCCGGTTCGCGGGCGCGCGGTTGCGAGAGCGTGGGCGTCGTCAGGTTTTTGGTTTCGGCCGCTTGATGATCCGTATCGGCGGGGTTTCCGCCAGTCTGCGTGTGATCTCCGCAACGCGGGCCGCGGTCGAGGATGTTGCGCTTGGCGTGGTGGGGGCCGTGGCGGGCCGGGCCTTGGCGCGCACGGCGTCGAAGGTGCTTTCCACGACCGATTCAAAGCCGCCATGGTAGAGCCCGGTCAGAAAAACGAGGGTCTGTGCGGCGGCGTCCTCGAACTCCCAGCGGCAATTGTCGAAGCGGCATGCCTTGATGGCGGGGGGCGGGCCGCCGCGATAGATCAGGCGACAGTCGGTCAGAGTGCAGCCATCGAAAGCGAGCCCATCCACGACGAGGGTTTCTCCCGTGAAGTGCCTGCCGGAAATCGTGTTTTGGGTTTCACTCACCGGTTCGCTCCAATAGACTGATCCCTGTTGTGAGGGGCTGACCCGGGGTGAGCGGACCATATCCGCGTGCGTGTCGCAACCTTTGCGAGACATGTGGATTTCACATACCGCCTGAAAGGCTTGTATGCGCGTCATTTCCGGTGACTTTCGCCCTGCGAATGCCCTGATTGGCAGCAATGACCTGTCAGGTGGCGTAAAATGCGATTCGATGGCAAAGATACTGCCACACATGGAATTTCCGGCTCAGGATCAGATTTGATGACGGATAAGACAAGCACGGCCGATGCGACGGCGCAGGGTTCCCAGGCGGGAGATGAGGCTGTTGCGAACGGCTCCGGGGAAGGCGAGGCGCCCAAGGGCATTCTGCCGCTGTTCTACTCATCGCCGGAGGCGTTGAGCCCCGAGCGTCATTCGGGGCTCGGGCTGGACCCGGGCGACGATGTGGGTTTTGCCGCGCACACGCAGGCGGTGCCAATCACGCTCGCGGAATTCCCGGCCGTCTGCCGGACGTATCCGATCGTGTTCGTCGGCAGCGATACACCTCAGCCGGTGGCCATTGTCGGACTTCATCAAAACCAGAACATGTTTGTGGACGCGGAGGGGCACTGGGACAAAAGCGCGTATGTTCCCGGTTACGTACGCCGCTATCCTTACATTCTGGTTCGCGAGAACAGCGGCGAGAATTTCGCCCTTTGCGTGGACCGGGCGAGCCCGCGTCTGCGGGAGGGCGGAGAGATGCCGCTCTTTGTCGACGGCAAGCCGTCGGAATGGACCGAAAAGGCGCTGGAGTTCTGCGCCGCCTTCCAGCGGCAGGCGAGCGCGACGGAGGCTTTCGTCCAGCGGCTCCAGGAGAACGAGCTGCTGGTGCCCAATCAGGCGCAGTTCACGCTCAAGGGCGGCGATACGGTGCGCATCGCTGATTATCTCGTAATCGATGAGCGGAAGCTTCAGACGCTCTCCGACGATGCCTATCTCGGTCTGCGCCGTGACGGGGTCATCGCGGGGATCTATTGCCAGCTGATTTCGAGCCAGTGTTGGGGCGAACTCGCCCGCAAGGCGGATAACTGAGTTCATGCCTGTGAAAGGCGGGAATGCGAGACGGATATGAAAAGGCCCCGCAGTGGCGAAGCTGCGGGGCCTTTTCATATCTTGCGCCTGTCTTGCTGCGGCGGTTCAGCCGCCGAAGCTTGCAACGCGCTGATAGGCATCGGCAAAGCCCTGAAGCGAAACCGGAACCTCCAGCTTCTCCCGCTTGCCGCTTTCGAATCCGACCTTCAACTGGCTCCCCTTGCGAAGAGCTTCCAGCATGCCGTCGTCCAGTGGGCCGACGGCGTAAGCACCGTTGGCGTCGCTGGTCTCCACGGTGACAGGGGTCTTCTTGCCGTCATCCACGGCGATGGTCACGCCGCCGGGAAAATAGACGCCGTGCGGGAGCCCGACGATCATGCGCGGATGCTCGGCCGTCTCCTGCTTCTGCACCGCGATGGTGAGAAGGCGCTGGCCCGTTTTCTTCATGGCGAGGGTCTGGACCATCTGGCATTGGCTGCCCTGGCCGTTGGGTGCGTCGGCGCAGGTGACGGACCACAGGCGCGCGGGCGATGCGGCAGGTGGTTTTCCCTGCGGCGCGGTGCCTTGAGACAGAGCCGGGGCGACGCCCAGCGAGAGGCTGAGCGCCAGCATTGCCGAAACCAGCAAGCGATGCCTCTTGGTGCGCAAATTCATCCAACAAACTCCCAAAATTCAAATGGACACCTCTGATGGCGCCGTCGGCAATCCTAATCCATGCCACCGCGCTATGGCCAGAGCGCAACGACCTCCGATTGTGTGAAATGCCGTCTGGCAACCATGTCCCGGAAGGCGGGAAGGACAATTGTAGGTATGGGCAAAATCGGATAAGAACATTTAGGGAACAAATAAATCCGGCCGATGCGTCTGTGGAAAACAGGGCGGGTTTGGCAGGTTGACCGTTTCGGAGCTTGGGGGAGGAGGGACACAAGCGGTTAAAGTGGGGGAACGCACGATATTCGCCAGCTCCGGTGCACGGAGCGTGTCGACAAGGTCGCTTCCGCAAGGGAAGCGGCGGTGCGGGTGGACCGGGATATTCCGATTAGCCGGGATGGCAGGCGTCAGCGGCTTGTGTTGCCGTATCCTATCGCGTACTGCCGGGCGCAACAAAGATTCAGGGCGAGACAGGTTTGTCGCTCCACCCCGCATCGGGGTATGCCCCGGCCCGGGGCGCGGCCTTTGCGGAGGCCGGGACGGCGGCAAGCAATCAGACGAATTGGAACGGAGTCAATCATGGCTGTAAGCGTCAACAAGGTCATTCTGGTCGGCAATCTGGGAGCCGATCCGGAAATCCGTCGGACTCAGGACGGCCGGCCCATTGCAAATCTCAGCGTTGCGACCTCGGAAAGCTGGCGCGATCGCAACAGCGGCGAGCGCCGCGAGCGCACCGAGTGGCATCGCGTCGTCATCTTCAATGAAGGTCTGTGCAAGGTCGCCGAGCAGTACCTGCGCAAGGGCTCCAAGGTTTATATCGAAGGTCAGCTCCAGACCCGCAAATGGCAGGACCAGAACGGTCAGGACCGCTATTCGACCGAGGTCGTGCTGCAGGGCTTCAACTCCACGCTGACCATGCTGGACGGCCGCGGTGAGGGCGGCGGTCAGGGTGGCGGTTCCTATGGCGGCGGCCAGCAGGGCGGTGGCTATGGCGGCGGTCAGGGTGGCGGCAGTTCCTACGGCGGCGGCCAGGGCGGCGGTTCCTATGGTGGCGGTCAGGGCGGCGGTTCCTATGGTGGCGGTCAGGGCGGCGGCCAGCAGGGTGGCGGCCGTCCGATTGCCGACGACATGGACGATGAAATCCCGTTCTGAGCCGTTGATCCGGTTTTCATGCGCGGGATCCGGTTTCAGGCCGGGTGAGATGTCTTGAAGGCGGGCCGGGTTTTCCTTTGCGGGAAACCCGGCCTGTTTCGTCTGAGGGTGGGCGCGGGCGAGAGCTCAGGCCCTGTGCGATGCAGCCGGAAAATGCGGGGCCGACCCATCTCGGGCGGGGCTGAAACTCATCTTGAGGCTGGAAATATGTGGTAGTAAATTACCTATTTTATAACATACTGTTTTTGCTTAGCTATTTTAGAATAATCCGCTTGACGTGACGCCCGAGCGTCTATATTACCTCCACCGATCCTGCGGTGGTTCGCATATGGCCCTTGGGCTTGAGCGCTTCCGCACATTTACAATCGTCCGGCCTTCGGGGGGCTTCATCCACCGGTACCGGACATCCTCATCTCGGATGCGAGTCATGAAGACCTATTCTGCCAAACCGGCGGACATCGAGAAGAAGTGGGTTCTGATCGACGCCGAAGGGCTTGTCGTCGGCCGCCTCGCCTCGTTGATCGCCATGCGCCTGCGCGGCAAGCACAAGGCGACCTTTACGCCCCATATCGATTGCGGCGACAACATTGTCGTGATCAACGCCGACAAGGTCGTGCTGACGGGCAAGAAGTACACCGACAAGAAGTACTACTGGCACACCGGTTTCCCGGGCGGCATCAAGGAGCGCACTGCGCGTGGCATCCTTGAAGGTCGTTTCCCGGAGCGCGTGCTGGAAAAGGCCGTGCAGCGCATGATGCCGGGCGGCCCGCTGACCCGTACTCAGCTCAAGAACCTCCGGATCTATTCCGGCTCCGAACACCCGCATGAAGCACAGCAGCCGGAACAGATCGACGTTGCTTCCTTCAATGCCAAGAATGCGAAGAGGGGCTGAGCATGGCTGAAGTGCAATCCCTTGAGGAACTGGGCGAAGCCATCGGCACCACTGCTGAGACGGATGCTCCGGTCCATGAGAAGAAGGTCGATGCGCAGGGCCGTTCCTACGCGACCGGCAAGCGTAAGGATGCGGTCGCCCGCGTCTGGGTGAAGCCGGGCACCGGCAAGATCACGATCAACAAGAAGGACTTCTCGACCTATTTCGGTCGTCCGGTTCTTCAGATGATCGTGCGTCAGCCGATCGTCCTGACCGACCGCGATGGCCAGTTCGACATCGTCGCCACCGTTTCCGGTGGTGGTCTTTCCGGTCAGGCCGGTGCGATCCGCCACGGCATCTCCAAGGCTCTGACCTACTACGAGCCGGAGCTGCGCGGCATCCTGAAGAAGAACGGCTTCCTCACCCGCGACAGCCGCGTGGTCGAGCGTAAGAAGTACGGCAAGGCCAAGGCCCGTCGTTCGTTCCAGTTCTCCAAGCGCTAAGCTTTTCCGGTCTTCGGACGCTACGTTTCGAAGGCTGCGATTGCCAAAATCGGAAAAACGCTGCACATCGGTGCAGCGTTTTTTTTTGACCATTTGCCGGTCGGGTTTCGGGGAGGGAGCCATGTCGAAGGGTGACGGAAGGATCGATCTGACCGAGGCACCTAAGGGCCTGCCGGTTCCGACGGATGACGGGGCCGCCGACCACCTAGCGGGAAAGGCGCTACCCTCGCTCGCATTGCCGTCGACCGAGGGCGGTACGGTCGATCTCTCAACTATCAAGGGGCGTGTTGTCGTCTACTGCTATCCGATGACGGGTCGGCCCGATGTGGCGCTGCCGGAGGGCTGGGACAGCATCCCCGGCGCGCGCGGCTGCACGCCGCAAAGCTGCTCCTGGTGCGATCATCATGCCGAGTTGGGCGCGCTGGGTGCTCAGGTCTTCGGCCTCAGCACGCAGACGACCGACTATCAGCAGGAAATGGTCGAACGGCTGCATCTGCCCTTTGCCGTGCTCTCGGATACCTGGCTGGATTTTGTGCGGGCGCTGGATCTTCCGACATTCAAGGCGGCTGGCATGACGCTTCTCAAACGGCTCACCTTTATCGCGTGCGACGGGGTGATCGAGGCGGTGTTTTACCCGGTCTTTCCAAGCGATGCGGATGTCTCCTGGGTTTTGGAGGCGCTAGGCGAGAAAGGCTGACGGGTTGAAACGGGCAATGCGCGCCCGATTATCGCGTCGGGTGGTTGGGTCTTTGAAATCCAGCCAGAAGGCCCGGCTTCTCGCGCTCCGCGGCAACAAACAGCGGCTGACGCGTGACCGCATCTCCGTCCTTTTTGTCGAGCCGGTCGTTGCGGCGTTGCGCACGGGCGAATTCCTCCCGGGCGATGCGCGCCAGAGCCTTGTCGACGCCTCTGCAATTTGCCGCGCGAACCCGGCGGCCCCGACGTTCATAGGCGGCGGCATATTCCAGGAAATGCTGGCGGTGCGCCAGCTCGTGGCTCTTCACATTGTCCGCAAACTGGTTCCACAACCGTTTCGTTACGCGATCGAAACGGTTTGCGTGCGTGGCCCGGGGCAGGGTGATGGTGAAGGTGACTTGCGTTTTCATGTCCCCGACACGACAGCTGTTACGGTTCCGGATCGGCTGATAGGTGAAACGCGAATCCATGACGAGCAGCCCCATCACGACCTCGTCGCCTGCGTCGGGTATGGGGTGGCGTTTCATGGAGGCGACAAGGGCGGCAGGTGTGGTCCCGGAGACGGGGTGGGTCTTGTAGTCCGTGCGCGAGACTATATCGGCGTGCGCCATCGTGCCGAAGCCCAAGATGGTGAGCGTCAGACACAGGCCGACGAACAGGTTGGACATGGCGCGCATGCGCTCTCCTCCAAAATGCGCGAAGGCAGGTGAACGAAGCCGGTTCGGATGCGATGCCGCTTTCTCTGTCGTCATTTTGAACCCATCGTGGAACCTTGCGGCAAGTATGCCATTCTCTCCTTACCTAATTCCGTGCATTGTCTCGTCGAATGCGTGACCAGTGAACTGGCGGAGGAATCGATGTCTGAATTTCGTCCCTATCCCACCGACGATGCGGTCTTTGGCGAAAGCCTGAAAGGAGGCTCCATCGAGCCGGCCTTTTCGGGCGTCACCTCCTTCATGCGCCGCCGGCTGACGCGGGATCTTTCGGGCGTCGATGCGGTCGTTTGGGGCATCCCCTTCGATGCCTCGGTTTCAAACCGGCCGGGCGCGCGGTTCGGACCGCAGGCGGTGAGACGGGCCTCCGCCATCCTTTGCGGGGATCCGCAATATCCGTTCCATGCGGATCCGTTCGAGAACATGGTGGTCGTGGATTACGGCGACTGCTCGCTCGACTATGGCCACAACGAACGCGCGCCCGCGCTGATCGAGGGGCAGGCTTCCGAGATCCTGAAATCCGGCGCGCATCTCTTCTCCATCGGCGGCGATCACTTCGTGACCTACCCGCTTCTGAAGGCGCATGCGGCAATTCACGGGCCGCTGTCGCTCGTGATGTTCGATGCGCATCAGGATACGTGGGACGACAAGGGCGACCGTATCGACCACGGCACCTTCGTGGGTCGCGCGGTGCGCGAGGGGCTGATCGATGCGGAACACTCGATCCAGATCGGCATCCGCACCCATGCGCCGGAGACCTGCGGCATCTCCATCATCTATGGCGAGGACGTGCATCGCCTTGGCGTCGATGGTGTGATCGGCAAGATCAAGGAGTTGGTCGGCGGGCGTCCGGCCTATATGACCTTCGATATCGATTGTCTCGATCCCGCTTTTGCGCCGGGAACGGGCACGCCGGTTTCCGGCGGGCTTTCCTCGCGCGAGGCGCTGATGATCCTGCGCGGGCTTTCCGGCATGGGGTTCGTGGGCGGAGATGTGGTGGAAGTGGCGCCTGCCTATGACCATGCCGATATTACGGCCATCGCAGGCTCGACGGTCGCGCAGTACTATCTCGGGCTTCTCGACGAGCGCCGCAAGGCGGGCGGCTAGTCGCCGTTCCCGACAAGGGCCAGCGCCTCGGCACCGCTCATGGTTGCGGGGCAGGCGTTGAAATCGGCGTCAGCATTGGCGATTGCGGCTTCCAGAAGATCGCCATAGTCGCGCTTCGATATCTCGACGGCCCCGAACGTAATCAGGTGCTCGGTAACGAACTGGGTGTCCAGAAGCGAGAACCTGCCTGCGCGCAGGCGCGCGACAAGGTGGACCAGCGCCACCTTCGAGGCGTCCCGTTCAAAGGAGAACATGCTCTCTCCGAAGAACGCGCCACCCAGCTCTATGCCGTAAAGCCCGCCGACGAGCCGTCCGTCAAGGCGGCATTCCACCGTGTGACAATGACCCATTCGGAACAGTTCCGAGCAAAGGCGCCGGATGGTTGCGTTTATCCACGTTTTGCGGCGGCCCGGCGCGGGCGCGGAGCAACCGTCCATGACACCTTCGAAATCGGTATCGACGGTCACCTCGAACCGGTCCGAGCGGACCGTGCGTTTCAGCCGTCGTGCGACATGGAAAGTGTCGAGAGGGAGGATACCGCGCCAGGTCGGTTCGATCCAGTGCAGGTCCGGATCGTCCGCCGTTTCCGCCATGGGAAATATCCCGCACGCATAGGCTTTCAAAAGCACCTGGGGCGTGATCAGGAACTGGGAGCTATCGTCACGATGCGACATGGGCGGCGGACAATCGTAGGGGGCGAGAAACAAGGTGCGCGGCAGGGAGCGCAGGACCAAAGAGCATCAAGGGGGAAATATAGCGCTCCGAACCGATAGACCAATCCGCATAAGTGCGGGCGGGGTCAAACCCCGCGGACAGACGTTCCTGTCCGCGGGGCAGATCGTTTTGCCTAGTCGTCGGTCTTGGCGGCCAGGTACTTCTCAAGCCAATGGATGTCATACATGCCGTTGGCGATGTCCTGATTGTCGACGAGATCGCGGAAGAGCGGGATCGTCGTCTCGATGCCGTCGATGACGAATTCGTCGAGGCAGCGGCGAAGGCGCATCATGGCCTCCACCCGGTTGCGGCCATGCACGATCAGCTTGCCGATCAGGCTGTCGTAATGGGGCGGGATGGAATAACCGGCATAAACACCGGATTCCACGCGCACGCCGAGGCCGCCCGGCGGGTGGTAATAGGTGATCTTGCCGGGCGAAGGCGCGAAGGTGCGCGGGTGCTCGGCATTGATGCGAACCTCGATGGAGTGACCTTCGAGCTTGACGTCATCCTGGGTGAAGCCCAGTTCGCCGCCCGAGGCGATGCGGATCTGCTCGTTGACCAGATCGATGCCGGTGGTCATCTCGGTGACCGGATGCTCCACCTGCAGGCGGGTGTTCATTTCGATGAAATAGAACTCGCCGTTCTCATAGAGGAACTCGATCGTGCCGACGCCGGAATACCCGAGCTCGGCCATCGCCTTGGCGACGATGTTGCCGATGCGGTTGCGCTGCTCTGCATTGAGGGCGGGAGAGGGCGCTTCTTCGAGCACCTTCTGGTGACGGCGCTGAAGGGAGCAGTCGCGCTCGCCCAGATGAACCGCATGGCCCTTGCCGTCGCCCAGCACCTGAATTTCGATGTGGCGGGGCTTTTCGAGATACTTTTCCATGTAGACGGCGTCATCGCCGAAGGCGTTGCGCGCCTCGGTTCGGGCCGTCTGGAAGGCTTCTTCGAGATCGGCTTCGGACCGCGCGACCTTCATGCCGCGCCCGCCGCCGCCGGCAGCGGCCTTGATCAGCACCGGATAGCCGATCTCCGCGCCCACGCGCTTGGCGGTCACCAGATCCGTCACGCCGCCATCGGAGCCGGGAACGACCGGGATGCCCAGACGCTTGACCGTCTGCTTGGCCTCGATCTTGTCGCCCATGATGCGGATATGCTCGGAGGACGGACCGATGAAGCCGATCTTGTGGGCTTCGAGGATTTCGGCGAAACGGGCATTCTCGGACAGGAAGCCGTAGCCGGGATGCACGGCATCCGCACCGGTGATCTCACATGCCGCCAGAAGGTTGGGGATGTTGAGATAGCTGTCACGCGCGGCCGGGGGGCCAATGCACACACTCTCGTCGGCGAGGCGGACATGCATGGCATTCGCATCGGCTGTGGAATGAACGGCGACGGTGGAAATGCCCAGTTCCTTGGCCGCACGCATGATGCGCAGGGCAATTTCGCCGCGATTGGCGATGAGGATCTTGGTGAACATGGTACCGCCTATTCGATGATGAGGAGCGGCTCGCCAAATTCGACCGGCTGGCCATCTTCAACCAAAATTTCCTTCACGGTGCCCGCCTTGGGGGCCGCGATCTGGTTCATGGTCTTCATGGCTTCCACGATCATCACCGTTTGACCGGCGCGCACGGTCTGGCCAACGTCGACGAAGGGACGGGCGCCGGGCTCAGGCGAGTGATAGGCGGTGCCGACCATCGGAGACGGGAGGACGCCGGGGCGGTTTGCGGGATCAACCGGGGCTGCTCCTTCCGACGCAGCGGCCGGAGCGGCGACTGCCGGGGCAGCGGCCTGCATGGATACGGGAGCCTGTACGGAAATCTGCCGCGCTACTCGGATACGAAGACTGTCCTGCTCCACTTCGATCTCGGTGAGATTGGTCTCGTCGAGCAGTGTCGCGAGTTGGCGGATCAGGTCGTGGTCGATTGGTTTGTTCTTGGTCGACATGTTGCTTTTCATTTCACGCCGGAGCCGGTCAGGCCCGGATTATTTCGGAGAGGGCTTCAATCGCGAGGCGATAGCCCGTGGCGCCAAATCCGCAGATCACGCCATAGGCTACAGGCGATACATAGGAATGATGGCGAAATGCGTCCCGAGCATGAATATTGCTCAGGTGAACTTCGACTGTCGGAATGTCAGCGGTGGTAATGGCATCGCGGATCGCGACGGAGGTGTGGGTGTAGGCAGCAGGATTGATGATCAAACCTTGCGCCACATCGCCCGCTTCCTGAATCCAGTCGACCAGCATGCCTTCAAAATTGGTCTGTCGGAACTCGATGTCGAACCCGATGTCGTCGGCGGTTTCCCGGCACATCCGCTCGATATCGCCGAGCGTCGTATGTCCGTAGACATCGGGCTCGCGGGTGCCAAGCCTGTTGAGGTTGGGCCCGTTCAGGATAAACAAGGCTGATGCCATTCGCTCCCCATAGCACCACCTCACACGCAGACTTGCCGCGTCGAGGTCGTTTTTGTGCTTTTGCCTGACTTCATGCACCGTGAGGCGGAGGAAGGGCCCGCCCTTTATCGCAGTCCGCCTCTTATATTTGTTCAAGGGGTGCAGGAAAACCCCCTTGCACGCTTTGTGGGCGGCTAGGGGCCGGGCAAAGCGGAAAAAACGTATATGCGACCCTCCACGCAGGATATTTCAGCCTGAAAGTGAAGATTGCCCGGGTCAAATCGGTGCGAAAAGCGACGTCGCAACCCGTTATGTCACGCAATAGCGGGGTGGGTGTGATTCCTTGAAACGCGTGATTGCAGACAGACCATGCGAACGCGCCGGGCGGGAAGGCTTCGGATGCCGCAAACAGAAAACGGGCGACGTTTGCACGCCGCCCGCTCCATTCGTTCCGTGTCTTGTCTGCCGGTATCTCAGCAGCTTGTGGAACCGCATTCGCGCACGGATTTGATCTTGGCGCGCAGTTCGTCAACGCCGACCGCGCCGAACACGACCTCATCGCCGACCACATAGGCCGGGGTGCCGGTCAGGCCGAGTGTCTTCGCCAACCCGTAGGCTTCCTCTATCGTGGCGCTCACTTCCGGGTCCTTGAGGGCGGCGGCCAGTGCATCATCCCCGATGCCGATCTCCTTGGCGGCCTGAAGCGCCTTTGCACCGTTTGCACGGCCCTTGGAGGTCATCAGCTTGTCGTGGAATGCGCCGTAGTTCTCGGGCGCGACGAGGTTGACTGCCGCGGCCACATGAGCGGCTTCAACGGAAGGCTGGCCCAGAACGGGGAATTCCTTCAGCACCACGCGCAGCTTCGGATCTTCCTTGAGGAGGCGGGTCATATCGGCATGGGCGCGTTTGCAGTAGCCACAGTTGTAATCCATGAACTCCACCAGCGTGACGTCGCCTTCCGGATTTCCAAGCACGGCCTGACGGGTCGAATTGAACAGGATCGACTCGTTGTCCGAGATCTTGGCGATGCGCTGAGTCTTTTCCGCTTCGGCCTGACGGCGTTCCAGCTCGAAAAAGGCGTCCCGGATAACCTCGGGGTTGTCGAGCAGGTAGGTGCGGATGAATTCGCCGCTGACGTGGGCTTGTGCGTCGGCGACCGCGGGAGTGGCGCTGCGCATCGCCTGAATGGCGACAAGAGATGGCGCGGCGGCGAAAATGATGCCCGCAACGAATGCCACGATACGGCCGGGGGTGGTCATGAGTGTGCTTCTTTCCTGCTGGATCGTCGGTTCGATCAGGAGCGTGGCCGGCGTGACGCACGTGTCGTCCCGGCCATTGATAGTCTTGTTGGAGACTTGACGGCTATTGTCGCCAAGGTCAATTGCGCGCACGCTCACATTTTAGCGTGTGGCAATGGGTCCCGGCATCCTGTCCGGGTGTGAAACTGCCGTAATACTGTCGCGGCTCAGCGTTTTTTCAGGTTGGGCGGCTTGTAGGAAATGATGTCGTCGGCCTGCAACCATTCCGGAGATCCGCGCTTCAATCTTTTTTGAGCGCGCGCTGCAAACTGGCGGGCAGTCTGGAACTGGCCCGCGAGCATCATGCTTTTGGCAGTCGCAACGTCGGCAAGGGCGGGATTGCCCCGGCGGGCCTCGGCGATGGCGAGCTGTGAATAGGCCAGCGGAGAATTCGGCTCCTGCCGCAAACCGGCGCGCAACAGGGATACCGCCTTTTTCAGGTGCGCATTGTTGCCTGTTGCCACGAGCGCATAGCCAAGCCAGATCTTCATCAGCCCTTCGTGCGGTGCATAGGCGACCGCGTTTTCAAAGGCCGGGATGGCCGCACCGGGATTGCCGGATTCGATCAGCGCCTGTCCCTTCAACTCCCAGAAATACGGATTTCTCGGTTGGGTCTTGAGCAGCCCGCCTATGGCGCGCTGGGCGTCGCGCGGGTTGCCGTATTGCATGGTGACGATGGCGCGCGCATAGCGCGCGGGAAGGCTGGTGCCGTTGCCATAGGCGCGGCTGACCGCGCCCTGACTGCCGGCGAAGGCAAGAAGCTTCGCGCGGGCGAGATCGTGGCGGGCCTGAAGCTCCGGCGGATCCTTCTTGTTGTAGTACTTGCTCTTCTTGGCGAGGTTTTCGAGCATCGAAACGCGGTCGCGGGCCATCGGGTGGCTCTGGACATAGGGATCGGCATGACGGGCCGCGAAGAGCTGCTGATCGGCGAGGCGCTTGAACGTCTCCAGCATGCCCTTGGGCGACTGGTGGGTGGCGTTCAGATACTTGATGGCGGACCGGTCGGCTGTTGCTTCCTCGGTGCGCTGATAGGCGAGCAGGGAGCGCTGGGCAAGGCCCATGCCGAGACCCAGGGCGGCTCCGCCACCCTGACCGATGCCGCCTGAACCGGATGCGGCACCGGCGGCGATGGCACCGGCACCGAGGATCGTGCCGATAACGGCCATGATCTGGGCGTTTGCAGCGGCCTGACGCAGGCGCACAAGGTGGTTGCCTGCGATGTGGCCGACTTCGTGCGCGATCACGCCGATCACCTCGTTCGGCGTCTTGGCTTCCGTGATCACGCCCACGTTCATGAACATGCGGCGGCTGTCGACAACGAAAGCGTTGTAGCTAAGATCGTTGACGAGGATGATCTCCAGCTGCGTGTTGCCGAGCCCGGCTGCGCGCAGAATCGGGGCGGCATAGTCGCGCAGCAGGCTTTCCACCTCGGCGTCGCGGACCAGTGGCAGGCGCCGGCGTTGTTGGGCTTCCGCGGCTATCGGTGCGATTGCCTGAAAGGCGATGAGTCCCGCAAAACCAACCGATGCGACGCGCTTCAGGGGGCGGGGGAGGCGCGATGCGTCAGCGCGGCCTGCCAGCGTCGCGGGTTCGATCCGTCGATCAGCGGAGGGCGCGAACGGTCGGGTTGTCGTTCCGCGCTGGAACAACCGGCTAATCTGCGCTAGGGGACGGATATTCACGCGCTGCATCCTCCGTGGTGGGCGTGCGGTGAGGGTAGGTGAGCCGCGTCACCCGGGTCAACTGCCCGAAAACATCCGGTGAATACGGCAAATCAACGGCGTTTGGGCTGATTACCCGGCCGCTGTAACAAGGAGTTTGAACCTTTGTCTATTAAAGCCTCTCTTCGTTCCGGGGTCGAACCGTTTCTGGCGATGGACGTTCTGGAAGCAGCCGGTCGCAGGGAGGCAGCGGGCGACACGGTCGTACACATGGAAATCGGACAGCCGGGCGCACGCGCACCGGCCGCTGTTGTCGCCGCCGCACAGGCCGCACTGGCCGAAGGTCGCTTCGGTTACACGGAAGCGCGCGGCATCCGGCCCTTGCGCGAGCGAATTTCGCGCCACTACCGCGAGACCTATGGCGTCGATGTGCCCGAAGGCCGGATCATGGTCACCACGGGATCCTCAGGAGCGTTCAATCTCGCCTTCCTCGGCGCATTCAATCCAGGCGACCGGATCGCGCTGACGGCCCCCGGTTACCCGGCCTATCGGAATATTCTGCGCGCGCTTGGGCTGGAGCCGGTGGAAATCCCGGTGGGGCCCGACACGCGCTGGGTGCTCACGCCGGAACTTCTGGAAAAGGCGCATCGCGAAGCCCCGATTGCCGGTGTGCTTGTGGCAAGCCCGGGCAATCCGACCGGCACGATGATGCGGCCCGACGCCTTGAAGGCGCTTTGTGAAACCGCGCGCGATCTGGGCATCACCTTCATTTCCGACGAGATCTACCACGGCCTCGTCTATGAGGGCGAGGCGGCCTGCGCCTTGCAATATTGGGACGACGCCATCGTCATCAACAGCTTCTCGAAATACTACTGTATGACCGGCTGGCGCGTCGGCTGGATGATCCTGCCGGAAAGCCTCGTGCGGCCCGTGGAGCGGATCGCGCAGAGCCTCGTTATCTGTGCCCCGGACATTTCCCAGCGCGCGGGGCTCGCCGCTTTCGACGCGACCGAAGAACTGGAAGTCGTGAAGGCGGGATATGCCAGCAACCGGGCTTGGCTTTTGGAGAATCTTCCGAAGATCGGTTTCAACGAACTGCTGCCTGTCGATGGGGCTTTCTACGTCTATGCCGGGGTGCGCGAGTTCACGAACGACTCCATGGATTTCGCCAAGCGGATGCTGGCGGAAGCAGGTGTCGCAACCACGCCGGGGGCGGATTTCGATCATGAGCGGGGCAATGGATATATCCGCTTCTCGTTTGCCGGTTCGCACGAGGACATGGAGATGGCAACGGCCCGCCTGAAAGAATGGCTGCGCTAAGCCGGTTCAATTCTTCTTCGTGCAGAAAATGAAAAAAGGCGGCCAACAGGCCGCCTTTCTTGTTTCTTCGGTACTTGCCGATCCGATCAGAAGAACGACCGGCGCTGCCACCAGCCGGAGCGCTTGCGCGGCTTGTCGTCTTCCGAACCACCCGCAGCCGAAGCATCGGCGCCTGCTGTGACAGGCTCGGGCTCCTTGGCGGGTTCTGCCTCAGCAACCGTCTCGGGATCTGCCTCGGGCTCGACCTCAGCCACAACTTCCGCGGTGGCTTCGTCTGCCGTCTCGGCTTCAGTGGCGGAACTTTCCGGTTCGGCGGTTTCGGCAGTTGCTTCTGCCTCCTCGGCCTCTTCGATCGGCTCGATGGCCGGAGCCGGAGCTTCGCCAAAGCCGGAGGTTTCCGCTTCCGGCGCTTCATCCGATGCGGCGACGGTTTCGTCCGTTTCGGGCTCTGCCGCGGTTTCCGTCTCGCTTGCTTCCGGCGCGGCTTCCGCCTCTGCCGTTTCGGGCGCGACGTCGCCGGTTTCGGCTGCGGTTTCCGCAGTTACGGTTTCCTCGGTAACAGTTTCCTCGGGCGCGGGCTGCTCACCGGCGACCGCTTCGGAAGCGGCTTCGCTCGGCTCGCCGGTATCGTCGGTCTCAGGCTTTTCGCCCTCTGCGGCGCCTTCAGCCGACGCCTGTTCCTCGCGATTGCGGCGACCGCGGCGACCGCCACGGCGGCCCCGGCGACGCTTGCGGCGGTTCTCGCCGTCACCGTTCTCGTCATCGCTTTCAGAGGAAGCTTCGCCGGCCTCGGTGGATTTCTCCTCGTCGCCTTCGGAGGTTTCCGAGGTCTCGCGGCTCTCCTGATCGTCGCTGGTGTTGCGACGGCGGCGACGGCGGCGGCGCTTGGAACGACCGCCTTCCTCCGCGCGCGCTTCTTCTTCGGCCTCTTCCGCCTCGGCGCGGGCGGCGGCCTCATCGGCGGCAGCCTCTTCCTCGTCGTCGATGTCGAGCGTGATTGTGTCCGGCTGCACGATGGTCGGTGCCGGGGGCGCATCGGGATCGCGCACGACAAGCTCGCCACGCTCGAGAACGAAATGCTGGGTTCCGATCTCGTCGCTTGCCGAAATCGTGATGGTCAGCCCGAAGCGCTGCTCCAGCTCCATCAGGTGATGGCGCTTCTGGTTCAGGATGTAGAGCGCGACAGCAGGCTGCGTCTTGACGGTCAGGTGGTGATCGGAATGGCGCAGAAGGTGATCTTCCAGTGCGCGCAGGACATGGAGTGCTACCGATTCCACGGAGCGGATCATGCCGGAACCGCGGCAATGCGGGCAAAGCTCGGTGGAGCTTTCCAGAACACCGGTACGGATGCGCTGACGCGACATTTCCAGAAGGCCGAAATGGGAGATGCGGCCAACCTGAATGCGGGCGCGGTCGGACTTCAGGCAGTCCTTCATGCGCTTTTCGACCGCCCGGTTGTTCCGGTTTTCTTCCATGTCGATGAAGTCGATGACGATCAGGCCCGCGAGATCGCGCAGGCGAAGCTGACGTGCAACTTCCTCCGCCGCTTCCAGGTTCGTCTGGGTGGCGGTGTCCTCGATATTGTGCTCGCGGGTCGACTTGCCGGAGTTCACGTCAATGGCGACGAGCGCTTCGGTCTGGTTGATGACGATGTAGCCGCCGGATTTCAGCGTGACCTGCGGCGAGAACATCGCATCGAGCTGCGGCTCGATCCCGTAGCGCGTGAAGATCGGCGTCGTGGAGCGGTAGGGCTGGACGTTCTTGGCATGGCTCGGCATGAGCATGCGCATGAAGTCCTTCGCCTCGCGGTAGCCGTCCTCGCCGGAGACCAGAACCTGATCGATGTCCTTGTTATAAAGGTCACGGATCGAGCGCTTGATCAGGCTGCCTTCCTCGTAGACAAGGCAGGGCGCGATGGAGCGCAGCGTCAGGTCGCGGACGTTTTCCCAAAGTCGCAGGAGGTATTCGAAGTCGCGCTTGACCTCGGACTTGGTCCGGCTGGCGCCGGCCGTGCGCAGGATGACGCCCATGCCTTCCGGCACGTCCAGTTCGCTGGCGATGGACTTCAGGCGCTTGCGGTCCTGAACCGAGGTGATCTTGCGCGAAATGCCGCCACCGCGCGCTGTGTTCGGCATCAGTACCGAATAGCGACCGGCCAGCGACAGATAGGTGGTGAGCGCCGCACCCTTGTTGCCGCGTTCTTCCTTGACGACCTGAACGAGCAGCACCTGACGGCGCTTGATCACTTCCTGGATCTTGTACTGGCGGCGGTTCTGGCGTTCGCGGCGGACCGGGACTTCTTCCATGGCGTCTTCCGCGCCAACGGATTCCACCTGGTCTTCACCGTCAGCATCGCCATCGGCGTCGCCGTCGTTCCCGGACGCAGCCTTGGCGGATTCGTCGCCGTCCTCGTTGTCGCTATCGGCGTCGTCGACGTTCTCGCTTTGCGTCTCGTCGTCGTTCGCCTCGACTTCCTTGGTCACCTTCGAGCCGCGCTTGCGCCGCGCAGGAGCCGCTTCCGGCGTTTCTTCCTCGGTTTCCGCCTCGTCCTCGTAGAGCGCCTTTCGGTCGGCCAACGGGATCTGGTAGAAATCGGGGTGGATTTCCGAAAAGGCGAGGAAACCATGCCGGTTCCCGCCGTAATCGACAAAGGCGGCCTGAAGTGATGGCTCTACCCGAGTGACTTTCGCCAGATAAATATTACCGCGAAGCTGCTTCCTGTTTGCTGCCTCGAAATCGAATTCTTCTACGCGATTGCCGCGCACCACGACGACCCGGGTCTCTTCCGGGTGCGCCGAATCGATGAGCATCTTGTTTGCCATAGAGGAGGATCTCCACGACCACCGCGTGGAACCGGCGCTGTACGCAGCCGCATGTCATTTCCGTCCGGATGGTCGCTTGGTTTGTCTTTGTTGAGATGAATGCTTGTTTGAGACGTTGCGCGCACCACAGCGGACGGGAAGGCGGCCTTTGACGAGGCGCCTGTCGTCTCTCTTCTGTATTTCGCTTTAGCGCGGTCGCTCATCGCAACGCTCTGTGTTCTGTCGAATTTGTGTACGGCCGACATCATGACGGCCAATCGTCGAATTTCTGCAAGGTCGGCATCTCGCCGACCGGAGGGCCGTGTCCGGTTTTGCCGCATCCGACACGGATTTCAGTCCGGTGAATTCAGGTCGCAGACGATCCAACATCTGCCGGACGCAACATTCGCCGCTGCCGTATGTCCCGTGCGGTACGCCGCTCGGGTACTGGCAGAGAACCCGGAAATGCGGGCATTTGGCTTCGAAATAACGTTTTGCGAAGACCTTCCTGCACCGGGTCCCGTCCGGAAACGATGTTCAAGACGGCGGAATGAGTCGCACGTTGACCTAAATCCAACTTGCTCTTTTAAGGACGACTGGTGCACTTGGCAAGATAAGCCGTGGTAATACGTCACGGGGCGCCCCGCGCGCGCACCTCGGGTCTTGCCCTTCGTGGCGAGGATATCCGCGATGTCGCGGGCAATACGCGAAACACCCGGTTAACCATGAGCTTCTAATGTCTTATTAAGAGCGAGGCGGGATTCCAGGTGGCGCGGACGCGGCGTATTGGCGGCCCCGGAAAAGTCGTCATATTCTCGAAAGATCGGGTTGTCCGGCGATATCCGTCGGTGACGGCGCGCTTGCCGAAAGTGCAAGGTTTGGCCGATTGAAGATTGAAACTGTGTTGGAACGCGGGAATTGCGACCGGACATGAAATTCAGGGCATCCATAGTCGCGCTGGCCATTGCGCTCATTGCGGTTATTTCGGCGCCGGATCATGGGGCGAGAGCTGAATCGCGTGCGACGGCGAAGTCTCGGGGCGAGACGGTCGTCACCGAGGCTGTTGCATCGGCCAAGGACGGCTCCGCGGTCGCAGTTGCGGCCGATCCGGCCACCACCTCCGCCATCGATGCCGTGATTGACGAATTGAGGACCGGTGAGGATGCGCCGGATGCGGGGGCGCCTGAGGACGCGGTCGTCACGGCGTCCGGTGCCCGCGTCGCCGGGGACGATCAGCGCACGCGCTTCATCATCGATCTGAGCCGGTCGATTTCCTTTTCCACCTCCGCGCTCGCTTCGCCCGATCGGGTGATCATCGACATGCCGGAGATCAATTTCGACCTTCCTGCCAAGGCGGGCGAAAATGGGCGCGGTCTTGTGAAGGCGTGGCGCTACGGCCTGATCGCGCCGGGAAAATCGCGCGTCGTTCTGGATCTTTCCGCACCAGCCCGGCTCGACAAATCCTTCGTGTTGCCCGCCATCGATGAGCAACCGGCACGGCTCGTGCTCGATTTCGTCAAGACCACACGCGAAGCCTTCCTGAGCGAATACGAGCGTCCGCGTTCGCTGGAAACGGCTGCGCCCAAGGGGGATCGCAAGGAGGTCGGTGAGGCGTCGCGCTCGCGTCCGGTCATCGTGCTGGATCCCGGCCATGGCGGCATCGACACCGGGGCGACAGGTGTCGACGGCGTTCACGAGAAGGCTGTGGTGCTGGAATTCGCCAAGCTCTTGAAGAAGAAGCTGGAAGAGAAAGGTGCCTACGAGGTTCTGATGACGCGCGATGACGACCGGTTCATTCGGCTCGGCAAGCGCGTCGATTTCGCGCGCCAGAATGCGGCTAACCTTTTTGTCTCGATTCACGCTGATTCAGCGCCGCAGCATCACGTACGCGGCGCAACCGTGTATACTCTCTCCGAGCGCGCTTCCGACGTCATCGCCGCGGCGCTCGCCAAACGCGAGAACAGTGCCGACATGCTGGCGGGGGCGGATCTGGAGGATGAACCGGACGAGGTGGCCGATATTCTCGTCGACCTCGCGCGGCGTGAAACCAAGAGTTTCTCGATTCTGTTTGCGAAGACACTGGTCGCGGAATTCGAAAGCGCGGTCAAGCTGATCAAGAATCCCTGGCGTTCCGCCGGTTTCCGGGTGCTGAAGGCCTATGATGTTCCTTCCGTTCTGGTGGAGCTGGGCTATTTGTCGAACAAGCACGATGAAAGCCTGCTCATATCGGGGGAGTGGCGTGAACGGGCCGCGGATGCGCTGGTGGCGAGCATCGACCGATTCTTTCAGCCGCGGCTGGCACAGGGTCAATAGCCCGCCCTGAGCAGGATTTGGTGCAGTTTTGCCGGGTCTTTGCGCCCTGAATGATCCATGAGGCGGATAAAAACGCCTCAGCATCGCCACATTGGTGGATGATGCAGGCGACGAGGGGCCTCGGGTATGCTACGTGGCGCGCGGGCCGGATATCCGGCCTCGCTCCCGGTCAGGCGTGAACCGCCGGACCCCGGGGGTAGCAACGAATGACGAGAACCTGTCGCAACGACGCGGTGTTATGCGCAATCTGAGGCGCAATCGGTCTTTGCGAACCGGAATATGCCCGATACGAACGAGTACGGACGAGCCCGCTACATGAAATTTCTGCTGAAGTTCTTTGGTTATCTTTTTGGATTGGGCGCCGTGTGCGCCCTCGTCGGTGCGGCGGGGGTGGCATGGTATCTGTCCACCATCACCAAAGACCTGCCCGATTACACGGCGCTGAAGAACTACGAGCCGCCGGTGATGACGCGCGTGCATGCAGGCGACGGCAGCCTGATCGCCGAATATGCAGAGCAGCGTCGCATGTTCCTGCCGATTCAGGGCATCCCGGATCTGCTGAAGAACGCGTTCCTGTCGGCGGAAGACAAGAATTTCTACGAGCATCCGGGCATCGACATTACCGGCGTTGCGCGCGCTGTCGTCGTCAACGCACGCAACGTGCTGGCCGGCAACGCCCGCCGTCTCGTCGGCGCGTCCACGATCACCCAGCAGGTGGCGAAGAACTTCCTTCTGACCAACGAGGTCTCCTACGAGCGCAAGATCAAGGAAGCGATCCTGGCGCTGCGCATCGAGGATGCCTACACCAAGGACAAGATCCTCGAGCTTTATCTCAACGAGATCTATCTCGGCATGGGCTCCTACGGTGTGGCCGGGGCCTCGCTTCTCTATTTCGACAAGTCGGTACATGAGCTTTCCATCGCAGAATGTGCCTATCTGGCCGCACTGCCGAAAGCGCCGAACAACTACAATCCTTTCCGCCACCCGGAAGCGGCCATCACGCGACGCAACTGGGTCATCGACCGGATGGTCGAAAACGGCTTCGTAAAGGAGGCCGACGGCGAGGCTGCGAAGGCGGAGCCGCTTGAGGTGACGCCCCGCGAGACCGGGGCGCAGTTGGCCGCATCCGAATATTTCGCCGAAGAAGTGCGCCGCGAAGTGGCGGGCATGTATGGCAAGGAACGCCTTTACAGCGGCGGCCTGTCGGTTCGCTCCACGCTGGACCCCAAGCTTCAGGCGGAAGCGCGTAAGGCGCTGATGGACGGCCTCATCAAGTTCGACCATGAACACGGCATGTGGCGTGGCCCGGTCTCCAGGATCGAGCTGAATTCCGGTGAATGGGGCGGGCTGGTCAGCAAGGTCGAGCCGCTTGAGGATCTGCCGGAATGGTCGCTTGCGGTCGTTCTCGATGTGAATGCGAATGGAGCGGTGATCGGCATTCGGCCTGAAAAGCATGCTTCGGGCAGCTTTGCCACCGAACGCGAGCGCGGTCAGATCGCGTTCGAGCAGATGAAGTGGGTGAAGCGGGTCAAGGATGGAACGCGGTCGGTCAAGGGCGCGGATGATGTGCTCAATGTCGGGGATGTGGTCTATGTAACGCGCGTGGAGGATCCCGCCGGTGGGCTCAGCCATCAGTGGATTCTGCAGCAGGTGCCTGAAGTTTCCGGCGCCATCGTTGCGATGGATCCGTTCACGGGGCGCGTTCTGGCGATGGTCGGCGGCTTCAGCTACGACCAGAGCGAGTTCAATCGCGCCACGCAGGCCTATCGCCAGCCCGGTTCGTCCTTCAAGCCGTTCGTCTATTCCGCGGCGCTCGACAACGGCTACACGCCGTCGAGCGTGATCATGGATGCGCCGATTGCGGTGGAGCAGGCCAGCGGTGAGGTGTGGTCGCCGCAGAACTATGGCGGCAAGTTCTACGGGCCGTCCACGCTGCGCACGGGCATCGAGAAGTCGCGAAACGTCATGACCGTCCGCCTTGCGCAGGATATGGGCATGCCGCTGGTTGCTGAGTATGCGCGCCGTTTCGGGATCTACGACAACATGCTGCCGGTGCTCTCCATGGCGCTTGGCGCGGGTGAGACGACCGTGCTGCGAATGACCGCGGCCTATTCGATGATCGCCAATGGCGGGCGCAAGGTGACGCCGACCCTGATCGACCGTATTCAGGACCGCTACGGGCGCACCATCTACAAGCATGACGCGCGCGAGTGCGACGGCTGCGAGGCCGTGGACTGGCACGGTCAGGACGAGCCGACGCTGGTCGACAATTCCGAGCAGGTGCTCGATCCGATGACCGCCTATCAGATCACCTCCATGATGGAAGGTGTGGTCCAGCGCGGCACCGCGACCAGCGTTCGCGCCGTCGGGCGTCCGATTGCGGGCAAGACCGGCACCACCAACGACGAGCGCGATGCGTGGTTCATGGGCTTTTCGCCGAACCTCGCCGTCGGCGTCTTCGTCGGCTACGACACGCCGCGTCCGATGGGGCACGGCCAGACCGGCGGTCATGTGGCGGCCCCGATCTTCACCGAGTTCATGAAGCAGGCGCTGGCCGATAAGCCGGCGGTGGAATTCCGCGTTCCTGCGGGTATCCACCTGATTCCCATCGACGGACGCACGGGGCTGCGGGCGTCTGCGGGATCTCCGGGAACGATTCTGGAGGCTTTCAAGCCGGGCACCGCGCCGCCGGACAACTATTCCATCATCGGCTATCAGGACGAGATGGGCGTGCCGGGCACCGTTACGCCCGAGGCGGACCGGGCGATCATGACCGGAACCGGCGGGCTTTATTGATCCCGACGCCACCGCACCCGACAGGTGCCGGTTTACAGCGGCAGGTGCGCTGACTATGGTCGCGCACCTGATCCGGGCAGGGGCGGTCGGGACCGGCTTCCCCTCCCATTTCAAATCCAATTTGCGAGGCATATGCGATGCGTCCGGAAACGCAGACGATCGTTGATGACGTCGAGCAGGCACTCAGCCTGCTGAGGAGGCATCTTTGACTGGGATCGCGCGATCTCACGTCTGGATGAACTGAACGCGGCTGCTGAAAGCCCCGACTTCTGGAACGACCCGAACAAGGCGCGCAAGCTGATGAGCGAGCGCCAGTATCTGGAAGAGAATATCGGGGCGGTGCGCCGCATGGAGGCCGATCTCTCCGACAATCTCGAACTGATCGAGCTTGGCGAGATGGAGGACGATGCCTCCGTGGTCGAGGAAGCCGAGGCGTCGCTGAAGGCGCTGAAGGTGGAAAGCGACCGCCGTCAGGTCGAAACCCTGCTTTCCGGCGAGGCGGACGGCAACGACTGCTTCGTGGAAATTCATGCGGGCGCGGGCGGCACGGAAAGCCAGGACTGGGCCAACATGATGCTGCGCATGTATGTGCGCTGGGCCGAGCAGCACGGCTACAAGACCGAGATCATGGAAGTCCATGCCGGTGAAGAAGCGGGCATCAAATCGGCCACCGTGCAGATCAAGGGTCCGAACGCCTATGGCTGGGTGAAGACGGAAGCGGGCGTACATCGTCTTGTCCGCATCTCGCCCTATGACAGTCAGGCGCGCCGCCACACGAGCTTCGCCAGCGTGTGGTGCTATCCGGTCATCGACGACTCGATTGATATCGAGATCAATGAAAGCGATTGCCGGATCGACACCTACCGCGCATCCGGTGCGGGCGGTCAGCACGTCAACACGACCGATTCCGCCGTGCGTATCACGCATAATCCGACCGGCATCGTCGTGCAGTGCCAGAACGAACGCTCCCAGCACAAGAACCGGGCCACTGCCTGGGGCATGCTGAAGGCCCGTCTCTATGAGCGGGAGTTGCAGTTGCGTGAAGAAAAGGCGAACGCGGATGCGGCCTCCAAGACCGATATCGGCTGGGGGCACCAGATCCGTTCCTATGTGCTGCAGCCCTACCAGATGGTCAAGGACCTGCGCACGGGCGTCGAAAAGACCTCGCCGGGCGATGTGCTCGACGGCGATCTCGACGATTTCATGGAAGCAGCCCTTGCGCATCGCGTCGGCGGCGAAAGCGTGGACGTTGCCGATATCGACTAGGGCAGGGCGCTCGATGTGAGGTTTCGGCCTCGTCCGAGATTAGACGGGGCGGCTTCCTGGATTGCGGAGCCGCCCCGTTGTCATATGGGCTGCGCATTCGCCATGAATTCCGCTTTCTTGAGCAGGCAGATATACGGATGCGGGCCAAGCACGACTCATGAAGCGACCATTGGCGGAGTGGGCGGAAGGTTATCGTCAGGCGGTAACAGGGTGCCTGTAGTTGTTCGCTGCGCTCATGGCTGTATTCGTGCAGCGCCTATATTCTGGCGGCCGCAAGGGGATTGCATGGAGATTTGGCGGGACAGGTCGAATTTTAACGGCCATCTCAACGCTCCATTAAGCCTAATGGCACACGATGACCTCGTTTTAGAGTCTTTGTAGAGTTCTGCGTACCCCAATGTATACCCGCCAGCGCAAGAAGTCCGTTCTTCGCCGACTGATCCTTCCGGGTCTATCGGCTGCGTTGCTTGCCTATTTCGTGCTGCACGCGCTTTCGGGGGCTTATGGCCTTATCGCCAAAGAACAGCTAAAATCCGAGGCGGAAGAGTTGGACAGACAACTCACCGCGGTGCGTAACAAGAGACTGGCGCTGGAGCGGCGCGTCGTGCTGCTGCGGCCCGAAAGCCTTGACCCCGACATGATCGACGAACGCGCCCGCGACAGCCTCAACCTCGCCCAGCCCGGCGAGGTGGTTATTTTGCGCAGTGATCGCCGATCCGGCAAATAAACTGGATGTCGGTTAAATGTTTCTGTTTAACATAATTCCAGTTAAAGGCGATATTCTCGTTTGAGAACAAGCGTATGGCCTGGGTATCATGCGTGCTCCAGCGAACTTGGATTGACAGAACGTCTCAGGTACTTTCCGCTACGCTCCTAAGGGAAACGTCACCGAGACGAGGGCCTATGGCTACGAAACCCAAAACTGCTGCCAAACGCAGCCAGGGCGGGGCGCAGTCGCGTACCCGCGCTACGAATGCCCGGTCGAAAACCAACGCTCCGGCTATCTCAGAATTCAGCAAGGATCAGGACCTGAACGCCTATCGCGAGATGCTGTTGATCCGGCGTTTCGAGGAAAAGGCGGGCCAGCTTTACGGCATGGGCCTGATCGGCGGCTTCTGCCACCTCTATATCGGTCAGGAGGCCGTGGTGGTGGGCATGCAGATGGCGCAGAAAGAGGGTGATCAAGTGATCACCAGCTATCGCGACCATGGCCACATGCTGGCCACCGGCATGGAAGCAAAGGGCGTCATGGCCGAGCTTACCGGCCGCCGCGGAGGTTACTCCAAGGGCAAGGGCGGCTCGATGCACATGTTCTCCAAAGAAAAGCAGTTCTACGGCGGGCACGGCATCGTGGGTGCGCAGGTGCCGCTTGGAACGGGCCTTGCCTTCGCCAACCGCTATCGCGGCAATGACAGCGTGTCGGTCGTCTATTTCGGCGACGGGGCGTCCAACCAGGGGCAGGTCTACGAGAGCTTCAACATGGCGAAGCTGTGGAAGCTTCCGGTGATTTACGTCATCGAGAACAACAAATACGGCATGGGCACGAGCGTGGAGCGTGCCTCATCGAATGTCGACCTGTCGGAGCGCGGCGCATCCTTCGACATTCCCGGCGAGCAGGTGGACGGCATGGATGTGCGCGCCGTGCACGCGGCCGCCGAGCGCGCCATCAGCCACTGCCGGGAGGGTTACGGCCCCTACATCCTGGAAATGCTGACCTACCGCTACCGCGGACACTCCATGTCCGACCCCGCCAAGTACCGCTCCAAGGACGAGGTCCAGAAGATGCGGACCGAGCACGATCCGATCGAGCAGGTTCGCCAGCGTGTGCTGGAGCAGAAGTGGGCCACCGAGGACGAACTGAAGGACATCGACAAGGACGTCCGTTCGGTTGTCGGCGAGGCCGCTGAATTCGCCCAGACCGATCCTGAGCCGGATGTATCCGAGCTCTGGACCGATATCGTGCTCTGAGGCCGGGGGAAACGGATTATGGCTATCGAAATACTGATGCCCGCGCTCTCTCCGACGATGGAAGAGGGCAAGCTGGCCAAGTGGCTTGTGAAGGAAGGCGATACGGTTTCTTCGGGCGATGTCATCGCCGAGATCGAGACCGACAAGGCGACCATGGAAGTGGAGGCCGTCGATGAAGGGACGGTCGCCAAGATCCTCATTGCGGAAGGCACCGAGGGTGTGAAGGTCAATACGGCCATCGCCGTTCTGGCGGGTGAGGGCGAAAGCGCTGCCGATGCGGTCGCCGCGGAGGCCGACAAGGCCGCGCCTGCGCCGAGCGAACCTGCGCCTGCCGCTGCTCCGGCCCCGGTTGCCGCTGCGCCCGCGACACCGGAACCGGCTTCCGATCCGGAAATTCCGGAAGGCACGGAGATGGTGAAGGTCACGGTGCGTGAAGCCCTTCGCGACGCCATGGCCGAAGAAATGCGCCGCGATGGTGATGTCTTCGTCATGGGCGAGGAAGTGGCGGTCTATCAGGGCGCCTACAAGATCACGCAAGGCCTGCTGGATGAGTTCGGCGACCGCCGTGTGGTCGACACGCCGATCACCGAACATGGCTTTACCGGCCTTGCCGTTGGCGCGGCTCTCTCCGGGCTGAAGCCCATCGTTGAGTTCATGACCTTCAACTTCGCCATGCAGGCGATTGACCAGATCATCAACTCCGCGGCCAAGACGCTCTATATGTCCGGCGGCCAGATGGGCTGTCCGATCGTGTTCCGCGGCCCGAATGGCGCGGCTGCCCGCGTGGCTGCCCAGCACAGCCAGGACTATGCATCCTGGTACTCGCACATCCCGGGTCTGACGGTTGTTCAGCCGTGGTCCGCTGCGGATGCCAAGGGGCTGTTGAAATCGGCCATCCGGTCGCCGAACCCGGTCATCTTCCTCGAAAACGAGATCCTATACGGCCAGACCTTCGAGATTCCGAAGGTCGACGACTGGACCGTGCCGCTGGGCAAGGCCAAGGTCGTGCGGTCCGGCAAGGACGTCACCATCGTTTCCTTCGGCATCGGCATGACCTACGCCACGAAGGCGGCGGAGGAACTGGCGGGCGAGGGGATCGACGCGGAAGTGATCGACCTGCGCACGCTGCGCCCGCTCGACATCGACACGGTCATCGCCTCGGTCGTGAAGACCGGGCGCTGCGTGACGGTGGAAGAGGGTTGGCCGACCTGCTCCATGTCGTCGGAACTCGGCTTCCAGATCATGGAAAAGGCGTTCGACTATCTGGATGCGCCGGTTGTCCGCGTGACGGGCAAGGACGTGCCGATGCCCTATGCGGCAAATCTCGAAAAGCTTGCGCTGCCGTCGGTCGCAGAGGTGATCGAAGCGGTGAAGGCTGTAACCTACGCTTCGTGAGGAGGGACAGAAATGCCCATCGATATCCTGATGCCGGCTCTCTCCCCCACGATGGAAGAGGGCAAGCTTGCCAAGTGGCTCGTGAAGGAAGGCGACACCGTATCTTCCGGTGACGTCATTGCCGAGATCGAGACCGACAAGGCGACCATGGAAGTGGAAGCCGTCGACGAGGGAACCGTCGGCAAGATCTTCGTCGCCGACGGCACCGAAGGCGTGAAGGTCAACGAGCGGATCGCCGTCCTGCTGGAAGAAGGGGAGGATGCATCCGCTATTTCCGCCGGCGCTGCGCCGAAGGCGGCCCCGGTCAACGATGACGGCCCATCTGCGCCGGAACCCAAGCCGGATCCGACGCCAGCGCCTGCTCCGACGGCAAGTGCCGGTCCGGTTGCGCGTGCCGGTGGCGAACGCATTTTTGCCTCGCCGCTTGCCCGCAGGCTCGCCGCCCAGAACAGCCTCGATCTCTCCGCCCTGTCCGGGACCGGCCCGCGTGGCCGTATTGTTCAGCGCGATATCGAGGCGGCGCTGAAGTCGGGCACCGGCACCAAGGCTGCGGCTGCCCCGGCGACTGAGGCCCCGAAGGCTGCGGCGGCTCCGGCACCGGCTGCTCCCCCGTCCGACGATGCGGTTCTGAAGCTCTTTGAGGAAGGCTCCTACGAGCTGAAGCCGCATGACGGCATGCGCAAGACGATTGCGCGTCGCCTGACGGAATCCAAGCAGACCGTGCCGCATTTCTACCTGACTGCGGACTGCAATCTGGATGCGCTGCTGGCGCTTCGCGCCCAGCTCAATTCCAGCGCACCGATGGATGCGGACGGCAAGCCCGCCTACAAGCTGTCGGTCAACGACATGGTCATCAAGGCGCAGGCGCTGGCTCTCAAGGCCGTGCCGGACGCCAATGCCTCGTGGACCGATGCGAACATGGTGATGCACAAACACTCCGATGTGGGTGTCGCGGTGTCCATTCCGGGCGGCCTGATCACGCCGATCATCCGGCGCGCGGAAGAAAAGACGCTGTCCACCATCTCCAACGAGATGAAGGACCTCGCCAAGCGGGCCAAGGAGCGCAAGTTGCAGCCCTCGGAATATCAGGGTGGCTCCACGGCGGTTTCCAATCTCGGCATGTTCGGCGTGCGTGACTTCTACGCCGTCATCAACCCGCCGCACGCCACGATCCTCGCGGTTGGCGCGGGCGAGAAGCGGGCCATCGTCAAGGACGATGCGGTTGCGATTGCGACCATGATGACCGTGACGCTGGCGACCGATCACCGTGCTGTAGACGGCGCGCTTGGCGCGCAGCTTCTCAAGGCCTTCAAGGATTTCATCGAAAATCCGATGAGTATGCTGGTCTGACGAGTTTGATCCGGCGGCGGGGCGACCCGGCCGCCGGATTTCTTTACCGACAGCGGCAGGGACAGCGCGCTGGGGACTTATCCTCCCCATTTTCAAGAAGCCGTCGCCGAACCACCGCTCCGATGATTTGACCCCATCCCCTGAGCGGGATGGTTCCGGGATATGTTGCGACGGTCAGGCCTTTGTCGCTGACCTTCGCTCAAGGGATCAGGAAAGGGCTAGGCATGGCCGACAATTCTTATGACGTGATCGTCATCGGATCCGGGCCGGGCGGCTATGTGACCGCCATCCGCTCTTCACAGCTCGGCTTCAAGACGGCCATCGTGGAGCCCAAGCATCTGGGCGGCATCTGCCTCAACTGGGGCTGCATTCCGACCAAGGCGCTGCTGCGCACGGCGGAAGTCTATCACAACATGCAGAACGCCAAGGACTACGGTCTTTCGGCAACCGGCATCGGCTTCGATCTCGACGCCATCGTGAAGCGGTCGCGCGGGGTTTCCGCGCAGCTCACCGGCGGCGTGCAGGGGCTGATGAAGAAGAACAAGATCGACGTGATCTGGGGCTGGGCGGAACTGACCGCGCCGGGCAAGATCAAGGTCAAGGACGCCGAGAACCCGCCGCGCGGCGCGCTGAAGGGCGGGGAGTATTCCGCCAAGCACATCATTGTCGCGACCGGCGCACGTCCGCGCGCCCTGCCGGGCATCGAGCCGGACCAGAACCTCATCTGGACCTATTTCGAGGCCATGGTGCCGGAAACCATGCCGAAATCGCTGATCGTGATGGGCTCCGGCGCCATCGGCATCGAGTTTGCCTCCTTCTATCGCTTCATGGGCGCGGAGGTGACGGTCGTCGAGGTGATGCCGCAGATCCTGCCGGTGGAGGACGCCGAGATCGCCGCCAAGGCACGCAAGCGGTTCGAAAAGCAGGGCATGAAGATCATGACCGACGCCAAGGTGACGAAGGTCGCCAAGGCTCAGGACAGCGTGACCGCCACCATCGAGACCAAGGACGGCAAGACGCAGGAAATCACCGCAAGCCGGATGATTTCGGCTGTCGGCGTCGTCGGCAACATCGAGAATCTCGGCCTTGAGAAGCTCGGCGTAAAGACCGACCGCGGCTGCATCTCCATCGACGGCTTCGGGCGGACCAACGTGCCGGGCATCTATGCCATCGGCGATGTCGCCGGTCCGCCGATGCTGGCGCACAAGGCCGAACATGAGGGCGTCGTCTGCGTGGAAAAGATCGCGGGGCTCGACGTTCACCCGATGGACAAGTCCAAGATCCCCGGCTGCACCTATTGCCAACCTCAGATCGCCTCTGTCGGCCTGACCGAAGCCAAGGCGAAGGAAGCGGGCCACGAGATCAAGGTCGGGCGGTTCCCGTTCATCGCCAACGGCAAGGCGATTGCGCTCGGCGAGTCCGATGGTTTGGTCAAGACGATCTTCGATGCCAAGACCGGGCAGCTTCTGGGCGCGCACATGGTGGGCGCGGAGGTGACCGAACTCATTCAGGGCTATGTCGTCGCGATGAACCTTGAGACGACCGAAGAAGAGCTGATGCACACGGTCTTCCCGCACCCGACTCTCTCGGAGATGATGAAGGAGAGCGTGCTCGACGCCTATGGGCGCGCACTCAACATGTAGGAAAACAGCCCCGGTCCGTGGACAAGCCGTGCGGCGGGTCGTCACATGGCTTGGGGGCCGGAACGCCGTTCAGGTCCCCGTCAGGTGATTGGGGTTCTCTTGCCGTAATGGTGACAACACAACTGCAAGGGACGTTCAGATGATCGGTTTCGGTTGGATTTCGACGATCCTGTTCGGGGCATTGGCCGGATGGATCGCAAGCAAGATAATGAAGGCCGATCACGGCCTGCTCATGAATATTCTGATCGGTATTCTGGGCTCGGTGATCGCAAATGCGATCCTGTTCCGTGTATTGGGGCTGTCCATGTACGGGTATATGGGCGGACGGGGAATGGGCATGGGCTTCGGGATGGGATTTCCGGGCTTCATGCTGGTCTGGCAGCTTGGCGCTGCGGTCGCCGGAGCCTGCGGCCTGATTTTCCTCGTAAGGGCCATTCGCAATTGATTGGTCCTGCCTACGGCCTATCTAGGAACGCTGGTAACACACTGAATGCGGCGCGCCGACCTTGACGCGCGCCGCCAATCGCGAGACATGTTCGCTCATGGTCACAGTCGTCGATAACATTGCGGGCAAGGCTCAGCCGACCGAACGCCCGCGTCATCCGGAAAAGCAGAAGAACGCGGAAACGCCGATGCTGCGCAAGCCCGCGTGGATCCGCGTCAAGGCTCCGGGCTCCGAGGTCTACCGTGAGACGCAGGAGCTTGTGCGGTCCAAAAAGCTGGTGACCGTGTGCGAGGAGGCAGGCTGTCCGAATATCGGTGAGTGCTGGTCGAAGAAGCACGCGAGCTTCATGATCCTGGGCGATACCTGCACCCGCGCCTGCGCCTTCTGCAACGTGCGCACCGGCATGCCGGGACCGGTGGACGAGGACGAACCCAAGGGGATCGGCGAGGCGGTGGCCGCCATGGGGCTCGATCATGTGGTGATCACCTCTGTCGACCGCGATGACCTCGATGACGGTGGTGCAACGCATTTCGCCAACGTCATCAATGCGATCCGCGAGCGCTCTCCGACGACCACGGTCGAAGTCCTGACGCCCGACTTCCTGCGCAAGGACGGGGCGCTGGAGATCGTCGTGGAAGCCAAGCCCGACGTCTTCAACCACAATCTGGAAACAGTGCCGCGGAACTATCTCAAGGTTCGACCGGGCGCACGCTATTTCCATTCCATCCGTCTGTTACAGCGGGTAAAGGAACTCGATCCGACCATTTTCACCAAGTCCGGCATCATGGTGGGGCTCGGCGAGGAGCGGAACGAAGTTCTCCAGCTCATGGACGACCTGCGCTCCGCGGATGTCGATTTCCTGACCATAGGCCAGTATCTTCAGCCGACGCGGAAACATCATCCTGTAATGGATTATGTGACGCCGGAGGCATTCAAGGCCTATGAGCAGATCGCCTATGCGAAGGGCTTCCTGAAGGTTTCGGCCAGCCCGCTGACGCGCTCTTCGCACCATGCGGGTGAGGATTTCCGCGATCTGAAGGCCGCACGGCTCGCCCGCGACGGCGTGGCCGCGAAAGCCTGATCCCAGCCGACAGCCAGGCAACCCCCGAGAGCCCGCGCATGCCGACATTTCAGACAAGCCACCGCGTACGTCACACAGCCGACGACATGTTCGACCTTGTTGCGGATGTGGAGAGTTATCCTGAATTCGTGCCGCTTTGCCAGCGCATCCGCGTGCGTGGACGGCGCGAGATGGAAGACGGGCGCTCGGTTCTGATCTCCGACATGACAGTGGCTTACAAGCTTTTCAGCGAAACCTTCGCCACCCGCGTCACGCTGGACAAGGCGGAGGGGCTCATACTGGTGGAATATCTGGAAGGCCCGTTCCAGCACCTTGAAAACCGCTGGACCTTCAAGGACGTCGGTGAGAAAGCCTGCGATGTGGAGTTTTATATAGACTACGAATTCCGCTCGCGGGCGCTGGGCTCGCTGATGGGAACCATGTTCGACAAGGCTTTCCGGAAATTTGCGACAGCGTTCGAACAGCGCGCGGACGAGATCTACGGCATAGACTGATTGCGTGCGGACGAAAGGCCTCGATCGCTGATCAGTTTGCGGCGCGCTTGTTCAGCATGTTGACCCAGCCATAATTGCTGTTGCTTGGGAACTGCGGGCCTTTGTGCTCCATGACCTCTGTGTCGGGCGGAATATTGGCGACCTGTTCCTCGGGCTTGCGGCAGATAAGACGCCAATTCCTGCCATTTGAATATTCCACGCCGATAAGGCGGCCTTCATAGGCCTGCCGTTCCAGCCAGGCGAGGGTGGTGCGATAGACGAAATATGTGCGCCCGCAATAATCGACCGGCACGACGCGCTGAGCAGGAGGCTTAGAGGCGAAGATCTGGTGACTTGAGACGAAATCGCCGGAGCGGTCACGTGAAATGATATGGATTTCGCCGGCAGCGGCGATGTTGGTTGTCGCGATTATCGTCGCGACCGTCGCCGCAAGCACCCCAAGTCGTGCCTTCATATACCCGCTCCAACCAGCACCGCATTTCCGCGCCGACCTCATGTCGGGATGTCATAATGCGACGTTGGGACAAGACCCTAGCGTCGCCGAATTGACATAACGCCAATTGAATAGATCGTATTTGATACAAGTTGCAATGCGTATCCTGCTGCGGCGAGGCGAATGCCGGAGCGGTCGGCATCGGTGAAATTCATAAAGCGGTGCGAGGTTTCGAGCCCGCGAGCGGCAACGCCGAAATGAACCAGCCCGACCGGCTTTTCCACAGAGCCGCCGCCCGGCCCGGCGATGCCGGTAATCGCGACGGCGATATCGGCACGGGAATTTGCAAGCGCGCCTTCGGCCATGGCCCGGGCAGTCGGCTCGCTGACCGCGCCGTGGGCCTCAAGCACTTCCTGCGGTACGTTCAGCAGATCCATCTTGGCTTCGTTGGAATAGGTGATGAAGCCGCGCTCGAAGACGGCGGATGAACCGTCGAGTTCTGTCAAAAGCGCGCTGACCAGTCCGCCGGTGCACGATTCCGCCGCCGCGACCATGAGGCCTGCCTGTCGCGCGTCCTCAAGGATCTTCCGTGCGAGCGGGTGCAGTGGCGTCAGGTCGGTCATGGCGGCGCATCTCCCGTGGTTGTCCGATCTAGTCCCGGAAAGGCAGGCGGATGGTTGCCGTTGCAAGCGAGGCGATGCCCTCGCGGCGTCCAGTGAAGCCGAGGCGTTCGGACGTCGTCGCCTTCACGGCGACGCGGTCGAGGCTGAGCCCGCAGATTTTGGCAATGCTATCTCGCATGGCGTCGCGGTGCGGGCCGATCTTCGGGGCCTCGCAGACGATAGTCACGTCGAGATGGGCGATGACGCCGCCGCGCTCGGCCACGCAAGCCACGGCCTTGCGCAGGAAAATATGCGAAGCCGCCCCCTTCCATTGGGGATCGGAGGGCGGAAAGTGAGAGCCGATATCGCCGTCGGCAAGCGCGCCGAAAACCGCGTCCGTGATGGCGTGAAGCGCCACATCCGCATCGGAATGGCCGGACAGACGGCGGTCGTGCGGAATGTCGATGCCGCCAAGGGTGACGTGATCGCCGGGCGCGAAGGCGTGAACGTCATAGCCGGTGCCGGTGCGGATATCGGCCATGGCCGCCCACTCTGTCTGGCGGATGCGGCTGCGGGCGGTCTCAAGGTCTTCGGCGGTGGTGATCTTCATGTTGCCTTTCTCGCCTTCGACGACCCGCACATCCATACCCGCCCACTCCGCCACGGCGGCGTCGTCGGTGAAGTCGGTCTCGCTTTCGGCTGCGGCCTTGCGGTGGGCGGCGAGCAGGGGGTCGAAGCGGAAGCCTTGCGGCGTTTGCGCAGCCCACAGGTGGTCGCGCGAGACGGTTTCAGAAATGCGGTCGGCTTCGTCGGTGCGCTTCAGCGTGTCCACGATGCGTGTCGCGGCCAGAGCTGCGTCACAGCCGCCTAGCAGCGTGTCGATGACGTTATTCACCGTGGTGATGCTCACGAAGGGGCGCACGCCATCATGAATGAGCACGTAATCGGGGGCCTCCTCGGCCAGGGCATCCAGTCCCGCGAGCACCGATGCTTGCCGGGTTGCCCCCCCGATGACAGGCGCGCGCAACCGCTCGCCCAAATCAAGGGAGTAGACTGCCGCTTCGTAAGCGTCGCGGTCGTCGGCATGGATGACTGTCAGTAACGAGGCGACCCGTGACGATGCGGCCAGTGATTCGATACTTTTCGCGAGGATCGTCTGTTTGCCCAGCAGCCGGTATTGCTTGGGGGCGGCGCCGGAAGCGTCTCCCATGCGGGTTCCGCGGCCTGCGGCGACGAGAAGGGCGGCTATGCGAGGCGGTGTCGGCACGATATTTGCGTTTTCCTGCGTAAACTTCGCTCATAGCGGCGTGTCTGCCGCCGGATCGGGCAGCTGTTTTTCGTTCATATCAGGCGGAGAGACAATCTTCTTGTACAAATGACGCGCAATCCCTTGCCCATTCGGGAATATTGTCTAATATATGGGCAGGATACATCAATGCTTACGAATTAAGCATGATCAAGGAGCGCGGAGCGGAATGGAATTGCGGGGCGTACGGGGTGAACTTCCGGCGACCGTAATGTTAGACGAGGCGAAGGTTCGGTCTTCGGCTCACAATTCGGGACCGAGCTTTCAGTTAAGGTCCCAAAGCGAGGATAGTCCCGTGTTGCCCCCCTTGGTAGTTGGCGGTGTAGAGGTTCGCAACCGTTCTTTTCTTGCGCCGATGTCCGGCGTTAGCGATTTGCCATTTCGCCGCATCTCCGCACGATTTGGCGCGGGCCTCGTCATTTCCGAAATGGTCGCCAGCGATGCGCTCGTGGAAGGCGACGACGAGACGACGCAGCGTGCGCTGGGTGAGGGGATCTTCCCACATGTGGTGCAACTTGCCGGCCGCGAAGCGCACTGGATGGCGGAAGGTGCGCGCATGGCGGAAGCTGCGGGCGCTGAAATCATCGATATCAACATGGGCTGTCCTGCCAAGCGGGTGACCACCGGCTATTCCGGGTCTGCGCTGATGCGCGATCTCGATCACGCGATGACGCTCGTGGAGGCGACCGTAGGCGCGGTCGCCGTGCCGGTGACGCTCAAGATGCGCCTGGGATGGGATGCAGGCACCGTCAATGCGCCCGAGCTTGCGCGGCGCGCGGAAAATGCAGGCATCGCCATGGTGACGGTTCATGGGCGCACGCGCTGCCAGTTCTACAAGGGCGAGGCCGATTGGGACGCGATCCGCGCCGTACGCGATGCCGTCTCAATTCCTCTTGTCGCCAACGGCGATTGCGGATCGCTGGACGATGCCCGCGAGATGATGGCGCGTTCGGGTGCGGATGCGGTGATGGTCGGGCGCGCCAGCTATGGTCGGCCCTGGCTTGCCGGGCAGATCGGGGCGGCGCTCAACGGTGAGGATGTGCCGCAGACACCGCGCGGTTCCGCGCTCGCCGACCTCGTGAGCGAGCACTACGAGGCTCTTCTTGATCATTACGGCGTTCATATCGGGCTGCGCGCGGCGCGCAAGCATCTGGCCTGGTATCTCGACGCTGCCGAAATCGACTGTCCGGCGGGCAACCGCCGCGTTCTTTTGACGGCGGAAGACACCGCCGTCGTTCTTCGCCTGATAGGTGAGATCTTCCGCGAAGCGGAAGTCCGGAGTGCTGCATGACCGACAATCAGACACAGGGGCAAAGGCCTGTCATCTCGGAGGGGGAGACAAATGTTCTGGATGCGATTCCGCATCCGGTTCTGCTCGTCAGCCCCACGGATCAGGTTGAGGCCGCAAATATCGCGGCTGAGGAGTTCTTTGGCGCGAGCGGTGCGGTGCTGCGGCGGCACAAGCTTGGCTATTTCGTCCCCTTCGGAAGCCCGGTTCTCACCCTGATCGAGCAGGTGCGCCAGCGCGGCGCGGCGGTCAACGAATACAAGGTCGACATTTCCTCTCCGCGGATCGGCAACGAGAAGATGGTGGACATCTATGCCTGTCCGCTCGCCGAGCATCCCGGCCATGTGACCCTGATGCTTCAGGAACGCACCATGGCGGAAAAGATCGACCGTCAACTGACATCGCGCGGGGCTGCACGCACCGTCACCAGCCTTGCGGCGATGCTTGCTCATGAAATCAAGAACCCGCTTTCCGGCATTCGCGGCGCGGCTCAGCTTCTGGAACAGTCGGCCGACGACAACGACCGCTCGCTAACGCGGCTGATCATGGAAGAAGCGGATCGGATCGTGAAGCTCGTGGACAGGATGGAAGTCTTTTCCGACGAGCGTCCGGTGGATCGCGAGCCGGTCAATATCCACGTCATTCTCGATCACGTGAAGCGGCTCGCCCAGTCTGGTTTTGCGCGCGATATTTCCATCGTGGAGGAATACGACCCCTCGCTGCCGCCGGTCTATGCGAACCGCGACCAGCTCATTCAGGTGTTCCTCAATCTGGTGAAGAACGCGACGGAAGCCATTGGCGACAATCCCGAAGGCGAGATCGTGCTTTCCACGGCCTTCAAGCCGGGTATTCGTCTTTCCGTGCCGGGTGCGGGCGAGCGTGTCTCCCTGCCGCTTGAGTTCTGTGTGCGAGACAACGGGCCGGGCGTTCCGGACGATCTGGTTTCCTACCTCTTCGATCCGTTCGTCACGACCAAGATCAACGGGACAGGCCTCGGACTGGCCCTTGTCGCCAAGATCATCGGCGACCATGGCGGCGTGATCGAATGCGACTCCCAGCCTCGCCGCACGACCTTCCGCATCCTCATGCCCGCCTATCTCGGCGCGTCTGAGAACGGAGACGCCACTCCGGGCGAGGCTCCGGGCGGTGAAGATAAGACCGGCGATGAAACGACCGACAGCGACAGGAACAACTGACCATGCCCAGCGGCACCATTCTTGTAGCCGATGACGATGCAGCCATCCGGACCGTTCTCAATCAGGCCCTGTCGCGGGCTGGATACAACGTACAACTGACGTCCAATGCCGCCACGCTGTGGCGTTGGGTGTCGTCGGGCGACGGCGACCTCGTCATTACCGACGTCGTCATGCCGGATGAAAGCGCCTTCGATCTGCTGCCGCGGATCAAGAAGATGCGTCCGGACCTTCCGGTCATCGTGATGAGCGCGCAGAACACCTTCATGACCGCCATCCGCGCTTCCGAGCGCGGGGCGTACGAATATCTGCCCAAGCCTTTCGATCTGAAGGAGCTGATCTCGATCGTCGGGCGCGCGCTTGCAGAGCCCAAGGCGAAGCGGATCACCGGTGCGGACGAGACCAACGAGAATATTCCGCTGGTCGGGCGTTCTCCGGCGATGCAGGAAATCTACCGCGTTCTGGCGCGCCTGATGCAGACGGACCTGACCGTCATGATCACGGGCGAGTCCGGCACGGGTAAGGAACTCGTCGCTCGCGCGCTTCACGACTACGGCAAGCGCCGCAACGGCCCCTTCGTCGCCATCAACATGGCGGCGATCCCGCGCGATCTGATCGAGGCGGAACTCTTCGGTCACGAGAAGGGCGCGTTCACAGGCGCGCAGGCGCGCAGCGCCGGACGGTTCGAACAGGCCGACGGCGGCACGCTGTTCCTCGATGAAATCGGTGATATGCCGATGGAGGCGCAGACGCGTCTTCTGCGCGTGCTTCAGCAGGGTGAATACACTGCTGTTGGCGGGCGCACGCCGATCAAGACCGATGTGCGCATCGTGGCTGCGACCAACAAGGATTTGCGACAACTCATCAATCAGGGACTGTTCCGCGAGGATCTCTATTTCCGCCTCAACGTGGTGCCGCTGCGCCTGCCGCCGCTGCGCGAGCGCGGGGAGGATATTCCCGATCTCGTGCGCCACTTCTTCTCGCTCGTGGAGAAGGAAGGGCTTCCGGCCAAGCAGATCGAGCAGGCGGCTCTCGAGCAACTTCGCCGGTATCGTTGGCCGGGCAATGTGCGCGAACTGGAGAACCTGATCCGCCGTCTGGCGGCGCTTTATCCGCAGGAACTTATTACCGCCAATCTGGTGGAGCAGGAGCTTTCGCAGCAGTCGGCTGCACCGGCAGAGCAGGAAGGCGACAACGCGGAGACGGATCTTTCCGGGTCTGTGGAGCGGTTCCTCAATGCCTATTTCGCCAATTTCGGCGATGCTCTTCCGCCTCCGGGGCTCTATCACCGGGTTCTGCGCGAGGTCGAATATCCGCTCCTGTCCTCTGCGCTTGCGGCGACCCGCGGCAACCAGATCAAGGCTGCGGAGCTTCTGGGCGTGAACCGCAACACGCTGCGCAAAAAAATCCGCGATCTCGATATCCAAGTGATACGAAACTCGCGGTAAGCGGTTGCGTTCAGGTCTATCAGAGAACGTTCAGGATCCCGGCCTCAAGCCGGGATCTTTTTTTGTGCGTCTTGTGGTGCGCGTGGGTAGTACAGGGCAGGGGCGATTCGGCTTGAGTGCCTGGCCTGCGTGTGTTGCCGGGTGGTTGGAATTGATCCGAACGCGTGCCTTTTGATTGTCAGTTTTTCCATTCACAACCGAGTGATGCGGCGCTTTGCGGGCTTATTTTTGCTTTCGCCTTTGCTATGTCGCTTTTCGGCTACACTGTGTGATATCCGTAACGCGAATTCATTGCGCGTCCTGCGTGCGTGTGAACGGCAAATCCAAGGCGTTTCATGACGGTTCCCGAAGACCCGGCACCAGATAAGGCCCAGCGCAAAGCCACGCGCGGTAACCGGATGATCCGGTCCTATGGCCTCATTTTCATGGTTCTGTCGCTGATTTCCATCGGCGCCACCTTTGCCGTACTGACCGGACTGACCCCGCTGCGTCCAACGGGCGAGGTGGTGACGATCGCGCTCCTTACCAACGGAGTGCTGGTCTCAGGTCTCGTGGCCGCGATTGCGTGGGAAATCTACGGCCTTTGGGTGGCGCGCAAGCGGGGCAGGGCAGCGGCGCGACTTCAGGGGCGCATTGTCGGGCTTTTCTCCTTCATTGCGGTCATTCCCGCCATCCTCGTCGCGGTTGTCGCCACCATCACGCTCGACCGCGGGCTCGACCGCTGGTTCGAGGAACGCACGCGCTCGATCATCGACAACGCATTGACGGTTGCGCGGGCCTATTTGCAGGAACATGCGCGGGTTCTGCGCGCCGATCTCATCGCCATGGCGAATGACGTGGACCGAGCGAAGTCGGTCTATGATTTCGAGCCGACGCGTTTTGACAGTTTCTTCGAGGCTCAGGCGTCGTTGCGCGGTATTCCTGCGGCCTTCCTGCTCAAGGCGGATGGCACCATCGTCACGCGCACCGTGGTGGACGCCAAGGCGCAAGTCCTGATGCCGCCAACGAGTTCCTTCAAGCAGGCCGACGCCGGCCAGCCGGTTCTGATCGCGCCGGGTGTCTCAAGTCAGGTGGGCGGCGTGATGAAGCTCACGGCCTATGAGGGCATCTATCTCTATGTGACCCGTTCCATGGACCCCCGCGTGGTCGATTATCTGCGCATGTCGCAGGAAGGCGCGCAGGAATACAACGCGCTCGACAACAGTCGCTTCGGAGTCCAGATCGCCTTTGCGCTCCTCTATATCGGCGTGGCGCTGGTGCTGCTTCTTTCCGCGATCTGGTTCGGCTTCGGCTTCGCCAACACGATGGTGTCGCCAATCCGAAGGCTGATCGCGGCGGCGGGGCAGGTTTCGGAAGGCAATCTCTACGTTCAGGTGCCGATCGACCGGCGCGAGGGCGACCTTGCCAATCTTGGTGCGACCTTCAACATCATGACTGCGCAGGTTCGCAACCAGCGCGAGGCGCTTCTTTCCGCCAACGATCAGATCGACCAGCGTCGCCGCTTCACCGAAGCGGTGCTGGCGGGCGTGACGGCGGGCGTCATCGGTATCGATGAAAGCCGCCGCATCACGCTGGTCAATCGCTCGGCGACCATACTGCTGGAGGCCGAAGACGAGAGCCTGCTCGGTCGCGATCTGGCAGATGCAGTGCCGGAAATCGGCGAAATCGTGGATCCGGCTTTGAACCATGCCAATGGACGGACGGTTTCCGGCCAGATGATGCTGATGCGCGGTGGGCAGGAACGGATCGTCAATGTTCGCGTGACGACGGAACAGTCGTCGCAAAGCGAGCACGGATATGTGGTGACGCTGGATGACATCACGGATCTGGTGACGGCGCAGCGCACCTCCGCCTGGGCGGATGTGGCGCGCCGCATTGCCCATGAGATCAAGAACCCGCTCACGCCTATCCAGCTATCCGCCGAGCGTATCCGCCGTCGCTATGGCAAGCGCATCGAGACGGATCGCGAAGTCTTCGATCAGTGCGTCAACACCATCGTGCGGCAGGTGGGCGAGATCGGTCGGATGGTCGATGAATTCTCCTCATTTGCCCGCATGCCCAAGCCGACCAAGGAATATCAGGACCTCGTCGCGGCGGTGCGCGAGGCGGTTTTCCTGCAGTCGGTCGGTCATCCCGATGTGATCATCGAGGGACGCCTGCCAGACCATCCGGTGAATGCCTATTTCGACCACCGGCTGATCGGTCAGGCGATGATCAACGTGATCAAGAACGCGGCGGAAGCCGTTCTCGCTGCTCCCGAAGTCGAGAGCGGAGAAGAGAAGGGCCGTATCGTCGTTTCCCTGCATGAGGAAGAAGATCAGCTCGTCGTGGAAGTGGAGGACAACGGCATCGGCCTGCCCGCGGAGAACCGGCAGAGGCTGCTGGAGCCGTACATGACTACGCGGGAGAAGGGGACCGGGCTCGGCCTCGCCATCGTCCGCAAGATCATGGAAGACCACGGCGGCGGCATTGAGCTCATGGATGCGCCGCAGGCCGCGGAAGGTGGCCACGGGGCGCTTGTGCGTCTGACGATCGCTGCCGGGACGGGCTCCCGGGACGGCGAGCCGGATGCGCAGGAACACAATTCAAACAGTCAAGAAACACAAGCGGTGCACTCAAATGGCGTCTGACATTCTGATCGTTGACGACGAAGCGGACATTCGCGACCTGATTGCTGGAATTCTCGATGATGAGGGTTACCAGACCCGCACCGCGGGCGACAGCGATAGCGCCCTTGCCGCAATCGAGGAGCGCAGGCCCTCGCTGGTCATCCTCGATATCTGGCTGCAGGGCAGTCGCCTCGACGGGCTGGCGCTTCTCGACCAGATCAAGGAACAGCACCCGGACCTTCAGGTCGTCATCATTTCCGGTCATGGCAACGTGGAGACCGCTGTTTCGGCCATCCGTCGCGGGGCTTACGACTATATCGAGAAGCCGTTCAAGGCCGACCGGCTGGTTCTGATCACCGAACGCGCGCTGGAGGCGTCCAAGCTGCGCAAGGAAGTGGCGGAACTGCGCCAGCGCTCCGGCGGTGCGGAACAGCTCATCGGTGCGTCTTCGGCGATCCATCATCTGCGCCAGACCATCGAGCGGGTCGCGCCGACCAACAGCCGTATCCTGATTTCCGGCCCCTCGGGCGCGGGGAAGGAACTGGCGGCGCGTACGATCCACGGCCTGTCCAACCGCGCCAGCGGGCCGTTCGTCGTCATCAATGCGGCGGCGATCACGCCGGAGCGCATGGAGGAAGAACTCTTCGGCGTGGAGCCGGACGGGGAAGGGCGCCCGCGCAAGGTGGGGGCGCTTGAAGAGGCGCATGGCGGAACGCTTTATCTGGACGCCGTGGCCGACATGCCGCGCGAGACCCAGAGCAAGATCCTGCGCGTGCTGGTCGATCAGACCTTCACCCGCCTCAACGGTGCAACGCGCGTTCAGGTCGACATCCGCATCATCTCGTCCTCCTCGCGCGATCTGGAACACGAGATCGCGGAAGGTCGCTTCCGCGAGGATCTGTTTCACCGCCTCGGCGTGGTGCCGCTTCGCGTGCCGGGCCTTGCGGAACGTCGCGAGGATATCCCCGAGCTTGTCGCCTTCTTCATGGATCAGATTTCCGCAAGCTCCGGTCTGCCGGTTCGCGCGATTGCGGCGGATGCCATGGCGGTTCTCCAGACGCATGACTGGCCGGGCAACATCCGCCAGCTGCGCAACAACGTGGAACGGCTGATGATCCTGACGCGCGGCGACAGCGATACGGAGATCACCGCCGACATGCTGCCTGCCGAGGTCGGCTCCACCTTGCCGCCCATGGCTTCCAACAACGGCGGAGAGCATCTCATGGCGATGCCGCTTCGCGAGGCGCGCGAGATGTTCGAGCGCGACTACCTGACCGCCCAGATCAAGCGTTTCGGCGGTAACATCTCGCGTACGGCCGAATTCGTCGGCATGGAACGCTCGGCGCTCCATCGCAAGCTGAAGTCGCTGGGCGTTTCCTGATCCTGCGAACTGCCGATGGCAGACGGCGCGGGGGCGCTGACTTGCCGCGGCCGAGCGCTGGAGGGGTTGAAATGGCTGCGCGACTCAGCCCCATGCCGGACAACAAGTCTGGTTTTCGGTTCGGGTTTCCGCAGGGCTGAAGGGTTGTCACCCTTGTCGGTTCTTCCGGGGATTGCGGTGTTTGAGGCAAGCTTGGCCTTGCAATCGGGCACAGTCGTGGTACCGGATCAGGTTAGCGTGCATGGCTTGAGAGGCGTGTGCGAATGATCAGGAGCGCACGATGAAAGTGGTGATCTGTGGGGCCGGCCAGGTCGGCTATGGCATCGCCGAGAAACTGGCAGCCGAACAAAACGACGTATCGGTCATCGATTCCTCGCCGAAGCTGATCAACGCGATCCGCGACACGCTGGACGTGCGCGGCTTTGTCGGCCATGGCTCGCATCCCGATACGCTGGCGCTGGCCGGGGCAGATCAGGCCGACATGCTGATCGGCGTGACGCTCTATGACGAAGTGAACATGGTCGCCTGCCAGGTGGCGCATTCGCTCTTCAACGTTCCGACCAAGGTCGCCCGTATCCGCGCGCAGAGCTACCTGCACACCCATTGGCGGGATCTGTTCACGCGGGACAACATGCCCATCGACGTGATCATCTCGCCGGAAATCGAAGTCGGTGAAATGGTGCTGCGGCGGATGTCGTTGCCCGGCGCGGTGGAGACGATCCGTTTTGCCGACGATCATGTGGTCGTCGTCGGCATCCTGTGCGGCGAGGATTGTCCGGTCATCGATACCCCTCTTCGCCAGCTCACCGAGCTTTTCTCCGATCTGGGCGCCGTGGTGACCGGCATCATGCGCGGCAATCACCTGTTTGCGCCCAAGAGTTCCGACAGCATGCTGGACGGCGATCTGGTCTATGTGGTCGCCAAGCGCGAGCATGTGAGGCGTACGCTCGCCATTTTCGGGCATGAAGAGCCGGAAGCGAACCGGGTGGTGATCGCGGGCGGCGGCAATATCGGGCTTTATGTGGCCCGCAATCTGGAAAAGCGGCAGTCGCGTGCGAAGATCAAGATCGTGGAAGGCTCGCGGGATCGCGCAATCCAGATCGCCGATGATCTGAAACGCACGGTGATCCTGCACGGCAGCGCGCTCGATCAGGAAATCCTGCGCGAGGCCGATATCGGCGAAGCCGATACGATGGTCGCCCTGACCAACGATGACGAGGTCAATATCCTGTCCTGCGTCATGGCCAAGAAGCTGGGGTGTCGCCGCAATCTGAGCCTTTTGAACAATGCGGGCTACCCGGCTTTCGCGCATGCTCTGGGTATCGACGCCTATATCAATCCGCGTGCGGTGACGATTTCCAAGATCCTGCAACACGTGCGACGCGGTCGTATCCGGGGAGTGCATTCGCTGCAAAACGGGCAGGCGGAAGTCATCGAGGCCGAGGCGCTGGAGACCTCTCCGCTCGTCGGACGGCCTCTGTCGGCGGTCGATCTGCCCGATGGCATCCGCATTGGCGCGATTTACCGCGACAACACGGTGATCACGCCCAACGGGCGGACGCAGATCGAGGCGAATGACCGGGTGGTGATATTCGCCACGGCGGACCGTGTGCGGCAGGTGGAACAGATGTTCCGCGTCAGCCTCGAATTCTTCTGAGGCGGCCGGCGGGACACACATGACCGGCACCTTCTTCTTCCTCTCCATCCTGCTTCTGGTCTTTTCAGGGACCATGTTGCTGCCTGCCTCGGTGGCCGTGGCGGGCGGGGATATGCCGGTCGCGCTGAATTTCGCCATGATCGCGGCGCTGTTGGCTTTCGGTGCGGGCTCAACGTTTCTCGCCCTGCGCGGGCGCATGCGGCGCTTCAACCGCGTTCAGTCCTATGTGCTGCTTGTGAGCGCATGGGTGCTACTGCCTCTCGTCGGTGCGCTGCCATTCATCACCATTGCGGACATTGAGGTCTGGACCGCGATTTTCGAGGCGGTTTCCGGTTTGACGACAACCGGGGCGACGGCTATCGGCTCGATCGAGCGTTTGCCCATCGCGCTGATCGTGTGGCGGGCGGAGTTGCAGTGGCTTGGGGGATTGCTGACGCTGCTCGGCATCACGCTGATTTCCGCCCCCGCCGGGATCGGCGGGCTTCCTGACCGCTATATCCGCCTGATCGGCACGGAAGGGCATCAGGACCGCAAGCGCGTGATGGCGGCTGCACTCGATATTGCGGGCTTCTATGTCGCGGTCACGCTGGCCTGCATCGTTGCGCTGCTTGTCTCCGGCATCGAGCCCATCTATGCGGTGTGCCTTGCCTTTTCGACCGTTTCCACCGGCGGTTTCGTTCCCATCGACGGCGATATTTCATCCTTCGGCAATCCGCTGGCGGAAATGGTGTTGATGGTCTTCATGCTGGCGGGGGCCACCAGCATATTGTGGCAACGGATGCTGGTCATTGGGCGCGTGCAGGTGCTGAAGCAACACCGGGAAAGCTATTCGGTAATCATTCTGGCCGCGGTGCTGGGGCTGGTCTATGCAGCGGTGCTGTTCCGAGCAGCTGGGTCCAGTGCCGTTCTGGGGCCGTTCCAGGCACTGCGAGAAGGGCTCTTCACGGCGATTTCGCTTGTCAGTACGACCGGTTTTGAAGTGCGCGACGGCGGCTTTACGGTGTTGCCGCTTACTCTCGTGCTGTTCATCGCGCTTGTGGGCGGCGGCACGTTCTCCACCGCGGGCGGGCTGAAGCACTATCGCCTCGGCGGCATGGCCGTACAGGCTTATCGCGAACTCGGCCGACTGGTCTATCCGCACGCGATACGCTCATCGCATTTCGGATCGCAGGCCTACGATATCCAGCTCATGAAGGCGATCTGGAGTTTCTTTGTCGCCGCGATTTTCACGGTGGCGATGGGCTCGCTGGCGCTGGCGCTGGAGAATATGGATTACGAGGGTGCGCTGATTGCGGCCATCAGCAGCTTCTCGAATATCGGGACGCTCTACACGAGCAGCTGGCTTCCCATTGACGTTCCGCCCTGGCCGGATTTCGTGGCCTTCAATTCCCACACCAAACTGATCCTGTGCGCCTTGATGATTTTGGGCCGCATCGAAGTCCTTGCTCTGTTTGGCGCGCTGAACAAAACCTATTGGCTCAGAAGATAATCAGGCGTCTACACGGTGGAGTAGGCGTAAGTCCGTTTTCGTACATATAGCCTGCGATCATGCCATTTTTGTCACAGTCGCTGCGCACAATAAGCAGACGCCCTTAGCCGAGTGGTGACAGGCGTGACATTTTGCGCCATTTTTCGATTGAATGGTGGCTCGCGTTGGAAAAAATACCCCGGGCCATCCACTAAAAGTTTCGAAAGAAGGGGGGAATTCACTTATTTCGACCGTCAAATGTAACGATCATCACTATTGGAGCCACAATGATGGCCCAAGGTGGGGATTGTCGGCGGGCGGTGATGCAAGCTCCCCGTCGTCCACCGGAGCGTCGGGTACGGCCATAGTCTTTTGGGCTATAGAAAGCCGTAGCGGACCGCGTTGAAATGAGTGGGTGCGACTGGATTCGGACGGCGCGCGGAGATGCCCGATTTCTCTGCGACGCTTTCAGTGCAAGACGTGACCAGGCTTGAAGAAGACTGGCAGGAATGGTTATCAGAGGCTTGAAACTGCGGATGAGCCATCGTCGCTCATCGGGTGGACAGGAACCACGATCCCGGATCTAACGCATAAAGATGCGGGGCGGGATCGAAACGGTCGATCTGGAGTTATCGTCCGGTGCTTCGAAAGGAAGGGCCGGGTCGGAACAGCGGGTCGGCGGGACCAGAGGTGAGGGAGCCGGGAACGGAACGCGACGGTGTCGCCACCGGTTTTCGGCAGGCCGGAAGGGCTGGCTGACGGCTGTTTCGGCGAGGGGCGGTTTTCGGTTGGAGGCTGCCCCCGCAACGAACTGGATCTGACCGATCCGACGATCGGGGAGATTCGGACGGGCAACTGAAGCTTGACTGACGATCGAGGTTCGGTTGGCTTTAAAGGCAGGTCGCCTGTGGAAGAACGGGCAGGATCGCGGGTCGATGCCGCCGCGATGCTGGATCGGGACTGACGGGGATCGGCTGCCGATGACCTGTAACCGAAGGTCAATTTTGAGGCACCGGAGAGTGCGTCGGATTGGCAGACGGGGCCATCGGTAGAGGGGACGTGGAGAACTCAGGGGGTAAACCTTGCGGCGATGGGCGCGAACGCGCCCCGAAATTCGGGCCGCTCTCGGAATTTCTCCAGAAAATGCAGGCTGCGGAAAGCCGGCGGGCCATCTGGCATCGCTTGTGCTTGTCAAAACCTGCGAAACCAAGGCGCACGTGCCTGGCACACGGCCGGCAGTGGCCACAAAAGAACCGTGTATCAAGACTAGGACGCCAGAGCCGCGTCCGCGCAGAACAGGAAAAAAACAAGTATGGCAGACCGCGCTCAGAATCTTCAGGATACGTTTCTGAACCACGTCCGGAAGGGCAAGACGCCGCTTACGATCTTTCTCGTCAACGGGGTGAAGCTGCAGGGTGTCGTGACCTGGTTCGACAATTTTTGCGTGTTGCTGCGTCGTGACGGCCATTCACAGCTCGTCTACAAGCATGCTATCTCTACCGTGATGCCGAACCAGCCGGTGCAGCTGTTCGATCCCACTGATGAAGACACGGAAAAGGCTCAGGGCTAATTGGAACCCGTCGACAGGCGGAAGATTGACAAGCCGGACGTAGCGGAGACTAACGGACCGGAAGACGGCGTGACCCATGGGGCGCCGACACTTGTAATCGTCCCTATATTATCGGGGCGCAGGGCGGCACAGGGCGCAGCCCCGCGCCGCACCCCGGAGGCGCGCCTTGAAGAGGCGGTGGGTCTTGCCGCCGCGATTGCTCTCGACATCAAACACTCAAGCGTGGTGCGCCTGAATGACCGGCGACCGGCGACGCTTTTCGGCACCGGTAAGGTGGAAGAGCTGGGTGTGCTGGTGAAGACGGAAGAGGTGGAGCTTGTGGTCGTGGATCACGTGCTCACTCCCATTCAGCAACGCAATCTGGAGCGGGCGTGGAACGCGAAGGTTCTCGACCGGACCGGGCTCATTCTGGAAATTTTCGGCGAGCGGGCACGCACGAAGGAAGGGCGGCTTCAGGTGGAGCTGGCGCATCTTACGTGGCAGAAGTCGCGGCTCGTGCGCTCCTGGACGCACCTTGAACGCCAGCGCGGCTCGCTGGGATTCATCGGCGGTCCGGGCGAAACCCAGATCGAGGCCGACCGCCGGATCATTCAGGAACGCATCACGCGGCTTGAGAAAGAGCTGGAGCAGGTGCGCCGCACGCGCACGCTTCATCGCGCTCAACGTCGCAAGATCCCGCATCCGATCGTGGCTCTCGTCGGCTACACCAACGCCGGAAAATCGACGCTCTTCAACCGGATGACCAAAGCGAAGGTGATGGCGGAGAACCTGCTTTTCGCCACGCTGGATCCAACCTTGCGCAAGATCACCCTGCCGCACGGGCTGGAAGTGATGATGTCGGATACTGTGGGGTTCATTTCGGACCTGCCGACACACCTCGTCGCCGCCTTTCGCGCGACGCTGGAAGAGGTGCTGGAGGCGGATCTCATCCTCCATGTCCGTGACATCAGCCATGCCGACACGACCGCGCAGGCGGAGGATGTGGAAGACACGCTGGAACAGCTTGGCGTCAACCCAAAGGACGGCGTGCGGATCGTCGAGGTCTGGAACAAGATCGACAGGCTCGATACGGAGAACCGCGCCGGTCTTCTCGCACGTACGGAGGAAAGTGGTGAGGCAGTCGCGGTTTCGGCGCTGACGGGCGACGGGGTTGACGCCCTGCTCGACCGGATCGAGGCCATTCTCACCGCCGAGCGCGAAGTGATGGAAGTTCACCTGAGCGCCGATGACGGGGAAGGGCTCGCGTGGCTCTATCGCGCCACGGAGGTTCTTGAGCGCAAGGACGGGGAAGACGGCATGGATCTGCGCGTGCGCGTTCCTGAAAAGGCGCTGGATGCTTTCCGGGCCAGATTTACCGGGAAAATCGAGGGCGCGCGTTAGACCTCTTCGCGCGCCTTCCTTTCACGCAGTTTGGCGGTCTGCCATTCCGCTTCCATCTCATCGAGCGTCATGTCGTTCAGATCGCGGTTCTGCGCGAGAGCTGCGTCCTCAATTGCTGCAAAGCGGCGGCGGAATTTGCGGTTCGTGCCGGCAAGGGCCTTTTCCGGCTCAAGTTTCAGGTGGCGGGCGAGATTGGCGACGGCGAACAGAACGTCGCCCAGTTCGTCTTCCATCCCGGGCGTGGCGTCGCCGCCGGAGGCTGCGATCTCCGCCTCCAGTTCGTCCAGCTCTTCTCTGATCTTGGCAATGACCGGGCCGGGCTTTCCCCAATCGAATCCGACCTTTGAAGCCTGTTTTTGAAGCTTTTCGGCTTCCATGAGCGCGGGCAGGGCAAGCGCTACACCGTCGAGGAGCCCCGGGGCATTGTCCTGAAGCCCGGCGGCCGCGCGACGTTCGGCGCGTTCGCGCTTTTCCTCCGACTTGATCCGCTCCCACAGGCCCTTGACCATGCCTGCGGTGCGCGCTTCCTCGTCGCCGAAGACATGCGGATGGCGGCGGATCATCTTTGTGGTCACGGCCTCCACGACGTCGGGAAAGGCGAAGGAGCCGTCTTCCTCCGCCATGCGGGCGTGATAAACGACCTGCAGCAGCAGATCGCCCAGTTCCTCGCACAGATCGACCGGGTCGCCGCGATGGATCGCGTCTGCGACCTCATAGGCTTCCTCGATCGTATAGGGGGCGATGGTCTCGAAGGTCTGTTCAACGTCCCAGGGGCAACCGGTTTCGGGTTGCCGGAGGGCTGCCATGATTTCGATCAGGCGGGAAATGTCGCGGGACGGCTTCATGAGATGGATCTTTCGGAAATGGTCGGTAGCGCGGACTCAAGGCCACGTTACGAATCCGTTGATCCTAGCAAAGGACGCCCAGCAGGACGAGGTTGCCCGCTCCGGTTTCAAAGCGCTTGCAGGAATGCGACCAGATCGGAGATTTCCGGGCCAGTGAGGTTGAGCGGCCTGATGTGTCTGGACCGCTTCGGGAAGAGCGGATCGGCTTTCTGCTCCGGCGTGCGCGGGACTTCCTTGCCGCCGCCATTGTTGTAGAGCACCGTGACCATTCGAAGGTTCCTCACGATCCCGTTATGCATGTAGGGCGCCGACCGGGCGACGTGACGCAGGGAGGGCGTGGCGAAGGCGCCCACGTCCTCCGGCTTGCCGGTGACCTCGTAGCGGCCCAGATCCTCCAGTTCACGTCCGTAATAGGTCAGGCCGAGATTGTGGAACTTTCCGTCGGAGAGTGTCGGGCCGTGATGGCAGGTCATGCAGCGGGCCTTGGTGCGGAAGAGGTGCAGTCCGCGGATCTGCCTGTCACTCAGCAGGTCGCGGCGACCTTCCAGAAAGCGGTCGAAACGGGTTGGGCGTTCCAGGCTTCGCTGGAAGGCTGCGAGAGCGGAAGCGAGCCTGTCGCCTGTGATCTCGCGATCCTCGAAAACGTCGGCGAAGAGCGCCGGGTATTCCTCATGTGCGAGAAGGCGGTCGAGGACCTCATCCAGATCCGCCGCCATCTCCACAAGGTTGATGATCGGAAGCAGCGCCTGATCTTCCAGCGTTACTGCACGCCCGTCCCAGAACAGGCTTTCGCGGTGGGAGCCGTTAATGACCGCAGGCGCATTGCGACGGCCGCGCTGACGGTTGTGGCCGAATGAGGTGCGCAGCCCATCTCCCCAGCCCAACTCGGGATTGTGGCAGGACTGGCAGGCGATCTGGCCGCTGCCGGAAAGGATCGGATCTTCAAACAGCCGCTCGCCCAGCGCAATGGCTGACCGCTCCTGTTCCGATAGGGTTTTCTTGTCGGGAAGGGGCAAGGAGGCCATTTCCCGCCATTCAACGCCCTCATTTATGGTGGGGGCGGGCCATTCGCTGACAGGTCGTTCATAGATTTCCCTGAGCGAGGGAGCCGCGGGGGCCGTTTGCGCCTGTGCGGGCGCAATCAGGCTGGTTGTCAGGGCGACGGCGGCGATGAGGCGGTGAGGACGGCGAGGCAAGCGAGATACTCCGCATACGGGATTGAAGGGGCTATGGATAAGCCCCTCGACAATCAGAACCGTGTCGTAAGGCCGAACCAGAACTGGCGGCCCTTGATGAAGGGATCGTCGGAGGAAGCCGTTGCGTGGCCAAGCTCATTGAAGACGTTGTTGACCTTGGCCGTCACGACCGTTTTGCCGTAGTCGGTGCGAGCCAGTTCATAGGCTGCGCCGAGGTTGAAATAGGCCTTGGCTCCGAACTTCCGGTCTTCGTAGACGTCGTGGCTCACGTCATCGCCGTCGGCGTTGGTATGGGTTTCGTTGCGCTCGGAGTCGTAGACCCCGTCATAGCCGAGCGTGAAGGTCGTGTTGCTCCACAAGGTTAGGCGTTCGTCGAGCAGTTTGGCTTGCAGCAGGAACCCGCCGCGGATCGGAATGTCCAGATTGCCGGTCACCTTGCCGAATTCCGATTCCCGGTAGGACTTTCCGTTGTAGTAGATGAACTCGTTGGTGAGCTCGGGGGCGAAATAGCCGTCCGTCGAGCGCTGCTGCTCAGACCATGTGGCCGTCGCCTTGAAGCCAAAACTGTCGAGAATTCCGAAGTTCAGGGCCTTCCAACCCTTGGCGTATTCCAGCGTCACCGATTGGTACTCGCTGGTGCCGTCATTGTTCAGATAATAGGTTCCGTCGACTTTGTTGTGGGCCTGAGAGAACTGGTCCCGACCGTAACGGTGGAGGTAATTGAGGCGGAATACGCCTTCCATCCATGGATCTCTGAAGGTGCCCCCGGCAGCGAATTCGTCGTTATAGGGTGTCCTTGCGCCCGCGGCGGCGTAATCGGCACGGGTCACCGTTCTCGTTGTTCCCCAGCCACCTGTCGCGCCGTCGGTGTTCGATACAACACCGCCGCTTGCGGTGCGGAACTGATAGGTCGTTGCGGGCTCGCCTGCCTGAAGGGCGTAGGACAGCATGGCGCTGTCGTAATAGCGGTTGTAACCGGCAACGAGATTGAGCCTGTCCGTCGCCTGCCAGCTTGTTCGCAGGCGAGGGGCGAGGTTCAGATTTTCCAGATAATCCTCGTAGCTCAACCGAATGCCGGGCCGGATCTCGAAATCGCCGATGTTGTATTCGATTTCCGCCCAGGTCGAGATTTCGGTCAGCCAGGCGCTCGTCTCGTAGGCGGGCACCACCGCGCGATAACCGGCATAGATCTCGTTGTCGTAGCATAGGGGATCGTCGGCATCGGCGCAGGTAAAGGTGCCGTATCTGCCGGTTGCATAATAGGTGAGGTCGCTTGCCAGTTCTCTCGTGGCGTGGACGCGGCTCAGAGAGCCTCCCGTCGCCAACTTGTGTGCCCCCCAGTCCGCTTCCAGAGAGACGCTTACGGTTGCGTCGTCCTCCGTCTGGGTCTTTTCGCCAAGGCCGCCGTGGTAGCATTTGACCCGGTCTTCCCCGACGAGTTCGCTACAGGTATCCGAGAGGCCGGGGAAATAGGTCCCGTTGTATTGCGAGTAGACAGCGAAGAAGGTGTCTACATCGTCTTTCGTGCCCTTGGTCGATGTCAGATAAGAGGCTTTGGTCTCAAGCGCGATATTGGCGAGCGGGCCGATATCGCCCAGTTCCTTGTTGAACTTGAGGATCGTGACATTGCTGTCTCCATCCTGTTCGACGTCGCTCACCGCCATATGGTGCGAGGTGAAGAACTGGTCGTAGAGCGTGGTGGTGTTGGATAGGGAGATCTTGCCCCAGTCTCTTTTCAGCTCAACCTTGTTCAGGAACGTCCGCGCGGAAGTGTAGGTCTCGATGCCGGGGTTCTCGACATACTGGGCGTTCCTTGTGCGGCTCGTGCTGACATAGTCTTGCGAAACGCTTGAAAGGATCGCGAGGCCATCGCCAATCGGCCCCGTGACGCCTATGGCGCCGTTGAACTTGAGAAAGTCATAGGGCGTTGCGCCAAGCGGGTTCGTTCCATCTTCGGTCGCCAGATTGAATCTGGTCAATCCGCTGGAACTGCCTTCCGTTTCGAGAAAGGCAGACCAGCGTTCATGGAACGGGGACTTTGTCTCCACCCGCACGACACCACCCTGAAAATCGCCATAACGGGCAGAAACGTGGCTGTCTTGCACCTCCACGCTTTCCACTAGCGACTTCGGCACATAGACCGTCTGCGGATGCGTCCCGAACGTGTTGTAAAGTTTGAGGGTCTGAAGATCGTGGAGGTTTGTGGTGGTATCGGCCGTGGTCGCTGCACGGCTGGATACGGACACCCCGTCCAACGTGAAGAGGTTCTGGTCGAACTCCGCGCCCGAAATCGAAAACTGGCTGGGGCGGAGATCCTGTTCGCCGGTCGCGGTATCACCCGCGTCGGTGTCGGTGTGGTTTTCCCATTGCACGTTGGGAAGGGTCTTCAGCACCGAATTCACGTCGCCACCGGCTTCGGCCGCCTGATCCAGCATGTCGCCGCTGATCGTCGCCGTGCCGACGGCGTTCGGCCCGGCGGCCGTTATCGTACCTTCCGGTCCTTCCTCGCCCTCCTGATGCGTGACGACGATCTCGTCGAGAAGCGTTTCAGTCGTATCGCTCTCAGCTCCTGCCGAAGCGCATCCGAAAGCCATCGCCGCCACGAATGTGAGCGGTCCGCACACCTGCCTGCCAAACAAAACATAACCCCCAAATTCGATTGTCTGGCTGGGCATCGACAATCCGAAGGGTCGCTGTGTGTGCCTGGCTGCGGGGCTGTATAAAGCCAAATGTACCTATAGGGAAAGCATAACTTGAATATAATTTACATGTTTTAGTCAGCTGCCGCGGGGCAGGGCTCCGCAGCGGCACTGTCGGGTATACGCGAGGGGAAGATGAAGCTCCGCCCCTCACGCACCTGTCTTTTAGCCTTCGGGCACGCAGACCTGATCTTTGCGTATCGCGGTCACAGTCTTCCAGATGAGCAGCAGGATAATGCAGGCAAGCAGGCAGTACAGCACCACGCCCGCGGTCTGATGGACAGCGGAATGCGTCTTTTCCGCATAAACGAAGGTTGCGATGGTAAAGGCGGCAATGGGGAATGAATAGGCCCACCACGACAGCGCAAAGGGCAGGCGGCGGAGCGTGGCCGCCTGCGTCACGATGATCAGGAAGAACAGGACGGCGGCGTTGTAGAGAATGCGCGCGAAGACATCGATCGTACCCGTCAATTGGACGTAGGCGATGAGCCCGACGGCCGGCGGAGCAATCAGGATGACAAGCGTCGGCATGAGCTTGGCCGGCAGCGGATTATGGAAGATCAGCCGGTTGAAGACCAGTGTGAGCAGGACGCCCCAGAAGATCACCCCGACGGAGAAGAAGAACCACGAAATTTCGGTGAAGCCGAACTCGGCCCCGGCAATCGGCACGACGATATTGCCGACCGCGGGAATGAACCATGCTGGATTGATGTGCAGCGCCTCGAAGGGCCGATGGCCGATCCATGCGGACACGACCGCCAGCGTCCCCACGAGATGAAGAAAAGTACCGATGCCCCAGATCGTCACGGCCATGGAACCGGGCGCCACTTTCGCCATGGCCGTTCCGATGAGTACAAGGCTCACGGAAATGGTCGGGAAGAAACTAATGCGAACCGGATGGTTCCATTCCCATGCGATGGCTTCAGGATGCCGTGCAGCCTTCAAGGCATAGAGGGCGGCGATGGCGATGAAGCAGACAATGGTGATGGCGAGCAGCGCGAAGGGAAAAAGAGCGTGGCTGCCGAGCGCGTGTTGCAGGCGCTGGGTGGCGAGCGTCAGGCCAGCCATCCCCATGACCATGGCGAAGAAACTGACAGGAAAGTGCTTGAGCCGGGGTGCGCCCGCATCCGTATCGGAGGATGTTGCCGTCATCGAGAGTGGTCCTCACATGGCGTTCTTTGAATATCGGTTAGCCCGCCAATATCTCTCAGCCAAATGCAAGACAATGAGGATCCTCACTCCAAGCTTTTAAATTCTTCGCAATAAAAAAGGCCGGCATTGCTGCCGGCCTTCGTCTCGTTCCCGGGGGATACAATCAGAATAGCATTCCGATGCGCCCCGTCGCAGACCATACCTGCGTATCCTGGCCAACACCGCCGACCTCTGCGCCGAGAGAAGCATTGATCCCGCCGGTGGAGATCAGGTTGAAACCAGCCCCAAAACGCGCGGACCAACCGTTTTCGATGCCGGTATCGACGATGTTCGCCACGAACGCGTCGTCGCCGGAGAAGCGCCAGTCGCCATAGGCGGCCAGATAAGGATTGGCGACGAGGTCGTCCCTGAGCATGAACCCCTTGCCGATCTTGCCGCCGAACGACGCACGACCGGTATAGAAGTCGAGTTCCTCGTGGAGGGTACCGCCGTCGTCTGTGTAGCCGTCCTGATTTTCCCAGGACACATAGAGCGAGGCGCTGGGGTTGAGCGTCAAGGCCCCGACCTTGTAATCGCCGGTCAGGCCACCCGCGGCCGTCCAGCGGGAGGCATCGTAACTCCCGCTCACGAGTGAGGACGCCACGTCATAGGAAAGGTCGGTCCATCCGAGCATGCCGTCGAGGCGAAGGGTCGGGGAGAGGCGCACTCCGGAATAAGCGCCGATAGTCCAGCCTTCGCCTTCGCTGTGAAGCGTCGTTCCGCCGACTTCCTGAAAGTCATAGTCGAAGGTCTCATATCCGGCGAAGCCGCCGAGAACGAAATCCGGGGTGAGCTTGTAGCCAAGGCCAATCGTTCCGTTGACCTGAGATCCGTCCGCGGAGTCGGTCAGCCATGCGCCTTGCACGTTGGCCCAGAGGCTCCAGGGAAGGTCTGCAAATGTGTTTGCCTTCTGTCCGTCATCGGCAAAGCCGAGTGCGGAGAACGCTCCTTCGTCCGTATTCGCGGATGGCGCATAATTGAGAGCGAAGCCGCTCGCACCGTTTGACACGGATGAAGCCCCGCTGAAGGCGGCATCAATCCCGGTCCCGGTCGCCGAGGATATCGCCAGTGCTGCATTTGCACCGGCCATACGGGAGCCGACCGACAATGTGGACGTGGGGGTGGCGCGCCGACGAGCTGCTAAGGAGCTTGCTGTAGAGGCAAGCACGGCTGTCAGGCAGATGCACAGGCCTGAGGCGATCATACCTGCGGTGGATTTGTGTTTCCCCATTATCCAATCTCAATAGTTGTTGCGGGACCTAACGCTTCCTGTCGAGGCCGAAAGAGCAAAACCGGAGATGACGATTGACGTCATGGCGGCAAGGCTGTGCGGCGGTCGAGGAAGGAGCTATTGCGAATATTAGATTGATGAATTCCGGCAAATGATACCGGCGAGCGGCCCTGAGGGGCACTCAATCGCAGATTGCAAATATATGCTTCAATTATGTCACAAGTGCCGTTGCGAAATCCAGGTGGATAAGTCGAGGCGGCGAACCAGTCAGGGAAGTCGACTCGCGTCCTGAGGAGAATCACGCATCCGCAAATCAGTCCGCCTGAAGCGGTGCCGCACTGTCAGGGGCGGCGTAATTTATTCGTCCGGACGCGACCCCGGATGACCGCGCGAACGGCAAATAAGAGAACGTTCAGCCGTGGTTGAGATGAGCAACCAAGTCCGGTGCGGCATATGCGGAGCGGGCAATGAGCGGGTGACGTCATACGCGGTCATCATGAATGCGCGCAGACAAACACAAGTTCACACGGCAGGTGTGAGCCTGCACGAACAAGGCGGACGCGCAGGGACGTCGCGAGCCCATTAAGAGGCATGAGGGAACACACGGCACTCGCCATATCCGCTGGCTGATACATAATTCGCATAAGATATAGTTAGCGAAATACTAAGCTGCGTCTGTTCTCTCTACGTCCGGGCGAGTATCCGAAAAACCGAATCTTGTTTGCTTGTAGCCGGTGAGAAGGGCGTTCCACGCATAGCTGGTTTCATCTTCATTGCGTTGCGCGTGAGCCCAAAGCATCCATTCCAACGGATCTTCACCGGCTAACATGCAGAGTTTTAATATATTTTTGTCGTTCGGATATACATCTGCACGCTCCCAATCAGTGAGCGAACGGGATGCCACATCGATACAAAGCGCAATTTGCCGATTGGATTTTAGCGATGTAGTACGTCTGATTTTCTTAAGTAAAAGCGCAATATTCATTGCCGAATTCCGCCTTTTCCCAACACACGGCTACCGTTCTAGCACAACTCCCCTTGGGTTGAAATCTGTTCGCAAATCAGTCTCGCGTGTGAGTGCGAGAACGGTTCTCGCACATGCGGGGGGAGGGGCTGCCGCGAACGCCGTCCCATCACACACACAAGAGCTTTCCGGTACGGCCCCTAGTTGCCAGCCGGGGGCCGTCCCTTCCCCTGCCAAACCCATTTCGAGGCTGGCAGGCTTATGAACGATACCTTCAGACGATACGAATTCCCGAACCGATACGGGGAACTGCGTGAAATAACCGTGGTTCCGGGGCTAACGATCTCCCAGACGGCAAGCGTGGCGCTGATCTTGAAGCACAGCGTTGAAGGTGCAGAAGCGATCTGCACGACGGGCGGGAAACTGACGTGGATCATGCCCGACGGTTCCACCCACTCCCTGACGATCTGGGGCCTGACGCAGACTGAGGAACGCGCCTTCTTGAACAGTGCGCTTCCGGGCGGTGCGGTCAGGGGCGAAATCTCCGACCATTGGGGGAGGGCAACCGGCGTCCGGTTCGAAGCGGAAGCGCCGAAAACGTCTTCGAAGTTTGCCCGTCTCGACCAGCCTTACCGGGGAGGGCTGGGCGCATGATCCACAAATTCAAGGTCGCCCAAAACGGGCCGCGTCCGTCAGGCTGGAATTACCATTGTTTCGTACAGGGAGACGGCGCGGAAACGCTCGCCAGGGTCACGCCAATTTCTCCGGCACTCTTTGAGGCGTTCGCCGCAATCGCCCGTACCTACGTACGGAACACGGGCTATCTCGCGCGCTGCTTCGACCGTCCCCGCAAGGTGACGCTTGAATTCTGTACGGAAGAACAGGCCGTCTTTTCAATGGTGGTACTCGCGCCGGTGCGCACGGTGCCCGCTCTGGCTGCGCTGCTATGTGAGAGCCCCTATCCGTACCGGGTTCGCATCGCGGCGGACGACAGGGAGCTATTCGACTTCCCGCTGGTCGCGACAGAGTACTCGCCTGCCTCTCGCTGGTACGGCGGTGAGGCTGCCTATCCGTTCGTTCCTGCGCGCATTGAAGCGGCGGTTGCCGATCACTGGGCGCGGCCTTCCGTACGTACGGAACGGGAAGCGTTTGTTGACCACATGGAACGCGAAATTTCGCGGTCTGGGGGCGCTCTGTGAGCGCCGTCCATACAAACGCAAATAATCCCACCGGCCATAAGCCGGGGGTTCGGACGGAAGAGAGTGCGCGCCAGCGGCGGCACCGGCTTCGCAATGCTGCCGGGGTGGCGCTTGGCGGGGAACATCGAACAGCCTTTTGCGGGCGGCGGCGGTGCGCGGAAACCGTCACGGTTCATGCGAAGGAAAACGGGCGCGCGTCCTATCGTGGGGTCTACACCTGCGGGAGCATTTGGACATGCCCGGAATGCGCCTCAAAAATCAGTGCCGGGCGCGGCAAAGAGGTCGGCGGTCTGTGCTGCGAACATGTGAAGGCCGGTCAAGCCTGCTACATGAACACGCTCACAATTCGCCATTCGCTGGGCGACGACTGCGGCCAGCTTCGCAAGATGCTGTCTTGGGCGTGGGATCAGGTCTTGCGATCCGGCGCGATGCGCCGCGTTCGCGACCGCTTCAACATCATCGGCTATGTGCGCTCGCTCGAAATCACCCACGGCGCGCATGGATGGCATCCGCATTTGCATGTCTTGTGGTTCGCCCGCGATCTGTCGCCGGAAGATGAGGCGACGGTCAGGGCCGCGCTCTACGAGCGGTGGGCGCATGTCCTTGAACGGCGGGGATACTCGGTTGCGCCGCAAGGCTTCGATTTCCAGCGGGCATACAACGCGGAACAGGCCGCCGAATACGTCGCCAAGTGGGGCACCGGAGCGGAAATCGCCAAGGGTGCGAGCAAGTCGGGCCGGGGTGGCCGTTCGCCGTGGCAATTGCTGGATGATGCCGACCACGGTTGCGAGCGTTCGGCAGGGCTCTTTGCTGAATATGCCCGATCCTTCAAAGGCGCGCGTCACCTGACCTATGCGCGCGGCCTTCGTGATCTCTACGACCTCGAACCGGAGGCCGAAGACGAACAGCTTGCCCTGATGGATGACGGGGAAGCCCCTGAATTCGAAAAGGGTGGGGAACTGTACCGCTTCGACAAAGAGGCATGGCTTCACGTCGTCAAAGCGAAACTGACGGCTGCGGTGCTGCTCGCTGCGGAAGAGAAGGGAACCGAAGGCGTTGACGCGCTCCTATGGGAGAACGGAATTTCGCCTTCGGTTGACCGCCCACCGGAACCATTCACCGGGCGTGTGCGGGTGCTGCGGGCCGCGCGTGGGACCACGGTCACCAATCAAGGCGGCGTCATGATGGAGTTGCGCGCGCTGAGCAAGGAAGGCGAAGAGAAAAGGGGAGTTTATGGCGGAAATCATGGGTAAAGCCCCGTGCCGCATCTGCGGCGGTACGGTGGCTTACAAGGAAAACCGGGCGGGCAAAGTCTACTACGCCTGTTCCGGGGACTATGACGCGAAAGCGTGCGGGAGCCGGGTGACGTTTGGGGCGACACACTCGGACAATCTGAAACGGGACTTCCGGGCCGAAGCGGCCCGGCTTGCGGCTGGCAACGACAACAACGAACCAAAGGCTGCAAACGATGAACAACGCAGAAGCGGAACCTATCTCGACTACCTCTGACGAGCCGGAATGGGAGGCAATCGCGGAAGAGGTATCGCCGGAACTCCACCATAGTGGAGGCGATACCGGGCCGGATAACTCGGGGCTACTGACCAAGGACGAATTCTATCAGGCGGTCAAAACGCTCTTCGACCTGCCGAACATCTTTCTTCCCGTGCCGATCAAGAGCCTGCCCATCCATGAGGCGGAAGAGCCGCAGGCGCGGGCGGCAACCGATGCGTTCTATGACGTGGCGCTCAAGTCGCCGTGGCTGCGCAAGCTGCTTGAGCCGGGCGCGGAATGGCTGCAACCGCTCTTGGCAATCGGGACATTCGTTGTCGGCAAGATCGTCGCGGTCAATGCAGAGCTTCGGGGTAGGGTCGCCGCGAACGACAACGCGGCCACGCCCAAGGCCGCGAATGACAACGCGCCGGGCGCGCAGGCTGCGGGCTTGGGGCCCTTTGCCCATGATCGCTAAGGATGCGGAACTGTGGGCCGTGTTCGGTCGGCGCGGCTCTGGGAAATCGACCATCGTCAAGGGCATTGCCCGCGATCCGAAGCGGTCCAAGGTCGTGGCCTTCGATCCGATGCGGGAATATGGGGGGCGCGGCTGGGTCCGCGCTTCCACCCTGTCTGAAACCGTCCAGGCGATGCGCAAGCGTTGGAAAACCGGATTCCGTATCTCCTACGTACCGGACGCAGGCGACGAAGCCGCCGAGCTTCACCGGCTATCCGAATTGCTCTGGAAAGTGCAATCGCCATACGAGACGGGCAGGGACGCGCGCAAGCTGACGTTGATCATTGAGGAAGCCAATTTGGGGATGCCCAACCATGCCTTGCCTGCGGGCCTGAACGGCATGGCGCGATTGATCAATCAGGGGCGTCACCGGGGCCTTGAGGCAATCGCCGTCTCCCAACGCCCGGCGCTTGTCTCCAAGACCTACCGGGCGAACTGTACGAAAACCTTTGTCTTCCCGCTGGCCGATGAAACCGACCGTGCCGAAATCGGGAAGGTGGTTGGAAGGGGAGAGCTGCCCGCCCTTCGCTCCCTACAGAAATTCAATTTCTGGATGCTCGAAGACGGGCGCAAATCGGTCGGCCTGACAAAGAAGACGGGCGGCTACTCGTTGAAGTAGCTGCCTTTCCCGTACGGGGTACGGGATGGATTTGCGGTTTGCGCAAAGCCTGCAAATGGGCCGTGATCGGTGCCGATGAAACGCAACACTTTGCTCTTTTCGGTCCTCACATCGGTGGTGGCAATGACGGTTTTTGAGATCGTCATTCGCCCCCATCTTCCCAACTCGCAAGGCTAATCGAATGCCCATCAAGAATGCCGATTTCAAGATGATCTTGCTCAGCGCCGTCGGCGTCGTCGTCGCTGGCTATGTCATGAACATGTTTCGCGGCAACTCCTACGTGAACAGCGCCATTTCCGGCTACGACGCCTAGTCGCGTCCGTTCAACCTTCCTAACCTCAACAGAACGGACAAAAGACGATGCGTCGTATCGCAGAACTCGGAAGCTTTCAGAATGTCGTCGCGGGCTCCAAGGCCACGCTCGACCTGCCGGTGGACCGGCGCTATCACGGCCTGAAAATCGGCTACCGCAACGGTGCCGGCGGCACCGCCGCAACGCGCGCCGAAATGGCCTCGGAAATCACCCTCATTCGCCTTCTGCTTGACGGTGTCGTCCAGTGGGAGCTTTCGGCCTCGCAACTGTTCGCGATGCTCGACGTTCACGGCTACCCGGTGACGGACGGTGTGCTGCCGCTCCACTTTTCTGAGCCGTGGCGGCGCTCGCCGCAGGGCGAGGACAATCTCGCATGGGCCGTGCGCGGCGAGGTTCGCACCTTTCAGGTGGAAATCGAAATCGCAGCCGGGGCGGTCAGTCCGTCTCTGGAATGCTTCTGCGAATTCGACAACATCGACGCGCCGCTTGCTCCGATCCGCAAGTTTACGCGCCAGCAGGTGCCCGTCGCTGCGACTGGCCTTCACACGCTCGACCAGATCCCCGGTATCGGCAACCTGCACGCGCTTCACGCCTTCGAAGCCGCTTCCGGTGACGTGAAGTCGATCCGCGCCGAACTGGAACAGCAGATCGTCTTTGAGGCTCCGCGTTACATCGCGGACGAACTCACCAAGGCGCATGGCGGTGCGCCGGTTGATGGCGTTTTCTCGCTTCGCTTCGACCGCACGGAACGTGTCTCGGACACGCTGGGCAATCAGGTGCGCTTGCAGTCGGGCGCGATCGCTCGCAAGCCGGTGCGCTTCCTCTTCGACATGGCGAACGCTTCGCCCTTCACGCTGCTTTACGAATTCGTCGGCGGCAAGAACTGACCGGAGGGCCTGACAATGGCCACTACGAATTCCCGTATCAGTGATGCGTGGTCAACATTCACGGACGTGCCGAGTGCTCCCGGCGCGTCCTCTCCTGCCGGGTCCAGCGATGATAGCTGGCTTGGCGGGTTCTTTTCCGGGGTCGGTGACTTCTTTTCCGGGGTCGCCGATACCGGCCTGAGCCTCTGGCAACAGGTGACGACGACGCAGACGCAGCAACAGCAGGCGAAGGCGCAAACGGCTCTGACGAATGCGCAGGCCAGAAGCCTGTCGTCGGCGCCGGACATGACGCCGCTGATTATCGCCGGTGGTCTGGGCATCGCTGCGCTTGTCCTCTTGCGCAAGTAGGGGGCTGCAATGGCTGTTCCGTCCTTGCCGCCTCTCAACCTGTCCGCCTTCAACTCCGGGCCTGCGGTCTCGGGTGCCTCTCCAACGGTCAACGCCAATTGGCAGCCGGAGGCGTGGGACCCGTTCGGGAACGGCTCTGCGTCCATCGGCGGCGTGCCGCTCGCTCTGGTGGCCTTGGCCGGTCTGGCCGGGCTCTACTTCTGGAAACGGTGATCATGAAAATCGCAACTGCCGAACCTGCTTCCGGCGACGTTCTGGCCTACCTGCTCGAAAACGCCGATCCGGACTATCTGGACGAACTCGAACTGACGGCGGAAGCCGTGCGCTGCATCACGGTGCGCGACGGGGAAACGCTGGTCTTTGCCTGCGCCTACATGGTGCAGGATCGGGCACACGGTCGCGAAGTCGAAATCCTGACCGCCAACGGCTCCAGGGCGAAGGCGGCGAAGTGGATCGCACCGACCATCGAACTCGTTGACGAGGTGGCCCGCGAAATCGGCGCAAACCGCATTCTTGTGCCGGTCACGCGGCCCGCTTTGAGCCGGGTGCTTCAGGCGCTTCGCTTCTCGCCCTTCACCAGCATTTTGATGCGGGCGGTGAGCTAATGGGCGGTTCGTCCTCTAGCTCTTCGTCGCGCGTTTCCACATCGACGGAAGACCGCCGCGTCGCCGCTCAGGATGACGGCTTGGCGATATCAGCCGGTGACGGTGACGTGATCGTGGACATGGTGCCGGATGCGATCCTTGATTACGTCCGCGACACCACGTCCGGGGCTTACGATCTCGTTGCCCGAAGCGCCGACACCGCGTCCGACGCCATGGCAATCGCTGCGGGGCGGGAAATGCCCGCGCAATCCGCCTCAAACAGTCCCGTTGTGATTGCCGCCGTTGCGCTGGCCGGGGCGTATCTGTTGACGAGGGCAAAATGAACATTCGCGAATTTCAACTGACCATCCCAGCGGGCGGCGAACGCATCATCAATGCGGACGGGCGGATGCTGCGTTGTACCAATTCGTCAGCGGCTTTCGATCTGGCCTTTCCGAACGGTGCGGGCAATCTGACCTTTGAAAGCGGCCTGTCGCTGCGCTCTGCCGATCCGTTCAAGAGCTTCACCGTGAAGAACACGGGCGGCGACACGCTGGAAGTGTCGTTGATCGTCACGGACGGCGAAATCTCCGATGACCGCGCCAACTTCTCCGCATCGGTCGCAATCCCGGTGAACGTCCTGTCGGGGCCGCGTGCGCCGCTCGCTACGGTCGGAACGGTCGCTATTGCGGGCGGCGGCTCTGACGTCTCCGTGGTCGCTCAGAACGACTACCGGCGCGAACTGCGCATTCAGAACGTCGGCGCGGTGGTCCTGATCCTGACGGGTGGTGTCTGGCTGGAACCCTTCGCGGTCTTTACGACTATCGCCCGCAATGCCGTCTCTGCGCGAACACTTGGCGTGGATGCGGGCAAGTTAAGTGTTTGGGAGGCGTAAATGCGTTCAATCGGCTCTTTATATTCCAACATTGGACTTATCATGAAGGGGACCGGCGCGTATTACGAGGAAACGAACCCCGATATTATCGCCGCATCTGCCAATCAAAACGGTATTATTTTGCGGTCACTTACACTTGCGTCAGAAGGTGCCATTGGGTGCTCTATTTGGGTTGGGGGCAAGCGCATAATGTACACAGATTACGTCGCTTATATTGATATGAGGGAAGCGATAATCATGCCGCCCGGTGCAAGTCTCGGGATCGGGATTACACGGGGCGTCTATCTTACTCTCTCCTATGATCGGTTGCCCGCATGAGCGCGCGTGATTTCGCGGGGCTGGGGTTGCTTGCGGGTGCGGCGGTCTTCGGGGTTCGGGCCTATCAGCAATACCGGGGGCAGGGTGGGGCAATCGTCCTTACCCAAGCGCCTGAGCCGGTCGCGCCGAACGCCTATGAGCCGGTTTCCGGGGACTGGCTGTCTTCGCTGGCAAAGGGGCTTTCAGGGTTCTTCGACTGGCCGTCCTATGTGCCGGGCATCCCTGACGCCGGGCAAGAGCCGGTGACGGGCTCCGAGCCGGTTTCTTCCGTCTCCAATGACGAACTGACACTGGCGCGCACGATCTACGGGGAGGCGGGGCAGGAAACGACGACGGGCAAGCAGGCCGTTGCCTGCGTGATCATGAACCGCGTTCGCTCGCCTCGTTGGCCGAATTCGGTTTCCGCCGTCTGTCGTCAGCCTTGGCAATTCTCGTGCTGGAACTCAAACGACCCGATGCGGGCGCGGATTGAAAACCGTCTGCCCGGTTCGTCCTCCGCGTTTGACGAGTGCGTCCGGGTCGCCAAACAGGCGGCGCGCGGGCAGCTTTCCGACATCACGGGCGGGGCCACGCACTACTACGCCAATTACATCAAGGAACCGGCTTGGGTGCGCAATTCGCCCGGCGCGCAACTGGCGCTGAAGGTCGGCGTTCATCTGTTCTATCGGGGGATTTCGTGATGCCGGCTGTGTGGATCGTGGCGGGGCTTGTCGGGATCGGCCTTCTGAAAACCGGGGCCGATGCCGCGGAACAGGGTTCGAAGCTGGTCAAATGGGGCGCTGCGGCGGGTGGTGTCTATCTGGCGGGGAAGGTGCTCAGGAAGTGGTGAAGCTGGATGCCTCGGCGGTCCTGAATACGACCGCTGCCGCGCTCCTGGCATTCGTTGCCTACCAGCTCCAGCAGAACACGACTGCGATTGCGGTCATTCAGAAGACGGACGCGGTTCAAGATATCAACATCGCTCGGTTGGAGCGTCAAATAGAGGGGATAAAGGAATGAAATGGCTTATGAAACGCATCGTTGAGCCTTCGACGTTCGCGGGGCTTTCGGTGGTTCTGGCGGGCCTGCTGTCGATCATCGGCGTGCCGCACTCCACGGAAGTCAGTCAGGTTGTCATTGACGGTCTGGGCGATGCGGTTTCCGGTGACATGGTCGGCGCGGGGCTGGTGATCGCCTCCGGGCTGCTGTCGATCTTCATGCCCGAACGGGGCCGCGCCTGATGGCGCGCAAGGCGAAAGCCGGTCGCGATGCGCGCGGCCGGTTCAAGAAGGTATCCGGCAAGAACCGCGCTGCGGCCGCTGCCGGTCGCAAGGGAGCGCGCAAGCGCCGGGGGTGATCCATGCTCGATACGATTTACGGATATGTGCCTGACTGGGCTCTGGGGTGGTTGCCGGGCGGCGACGACTACCAGAACCGCACGCAGGGCAAGAAACTGCTGGTATGGGGGGCGGCGGCGGCTGGCGCTTACTATCTGCTGAAGCGGAAATGAAGGGTGACCGGCTGCCGGTTGGCGTCTTGCCGTCTGCGGGGCTCACTGCGGCCTTCTGGGGCGTGTCGGGCTCTTCCGGCTACGGGAACCCGCAAAAACCGTCTGCGGTGCCGTTTCTGGCTGCCGCAGCGGCTTTCGCGGTGCTGTTGATTGGGCTCCGGCTTTAGTGCCGGGGCCTTTTTTATGCGGTGGGCCAAAGCCTGCCGCGCAATTGCTTTGAAATGATCTGGCTGATGTAAGCCGGGCTCAGGCCGACGCGGTGGCCGATCTGTGCATTCGTCCAGCCCAACGCCGCAAGGCGCATCACTTCGCGGTTGCGTTCGAGGCGACGGGCGCGACGGTCTGCGCGCTGTTTGCGAACCTGCCATGAGATGACCGTTTCAACGTGCAGGCCATTTTCCTTTGCAAAGATCGCCGGGCTTGCATCCAGCGGGAGGGCTTCGAACGCGTTTTGCTGGCGCTGCCTTATCGTGCGCTCGCGTTTCAGTGCGGCTGCCTTTTCGCGATATCGGCGCGCTTCGCGCTCCAGCGTCTCCGCCGCAGTAATCATTGCCTTTGTTATTTCGTGATCCATCATCTGAGCCGCTTACCTGTGGAAAACATCTATTTTTCGGGGGCGGTGGGGGTGTAGGTGAAAAATGACAATGGGTGGTAAAACGCGGATAGGTAGGCGTTTGATACTGCTGCACTTTTACGGGAGGCTAATTCGCATAAGATATATTATGGAATATATTAGTTAAGCTGAAATGAGTCGGGAAGCCTCGGAAATTCAATAGGTTCTGCGGTTGCGCTTAGAAGCGCGGAGAGAATTTCACTCGGTCTTCCGAATGCCATCGGAATGCTCTCCACTTGTGGCTCCATTCGCATTTGTCGCCTCATTCTTCCTCATCGAGCGGTCTCGATGAAATGACGCTGATGGCGACATCGTAGCTGAAGCCGGCGCGGCACAGGGCTGCCAAGTCGCGCTCCCGGTTTTCCGCGCGGCCCCCGCGAGTGCGCCACGGGCCGAGCCGACGACGCTTGGCCAGCCGCATCGCGGCTTCGCGTTCGTCAGTTTCGTCGGCGGCCATCACGCTCTCGATCATGGGCTTGGCGACGCCCTTGGCTACCAGCTTGGCCTCAATCTGTCGTCGCGAGGCCCCGCGACGGCGCAGGCTCGCGGCGCGCGTTTCCGCATAGGCCTGGTCGTTCACGAGCCCGATCCGTACGCAACGCTCCACCGTCGCGTCGATCATCTGAGTGAATTCTGATGGTTCGCGGCCATGAGCGTGGGCGGCGCGCATCACCTTGCGTTCTAGGACCCGACGAAGGTTCTGAGAGGATGACGAATAACGTTCCAGATAGGCTACCGCAGAGCGCATCAGCCGCTCCGGTTCCGGCAGCTTGTATACCTTGCGGCGGGTCTTTTCACGCTCTTCGGATGGGTCGCTCATTGGCCATTTCTGGCCGATTCCGCTGGATTTGGCAAAAGCCGCGGGAAGAGCCTCGCGGGATCAGTGCCCACCGCCGCCGCCGGACATGGCTTGCGGCTTCTTCACGAAGAATAACGCGGCCAGCAACGTGATGAAAAGGAAAGACAGGACGAAGAACAGGTCGGAAAACGACATGAGAAACGCCTCGCGGGTCACGATCCCGGAAACCGTGCTCAGAGCCGCCTTCTCCGCCGCTTCGCCGAGCGACGAGTAGGCTTGCGCCATTCCGGCAAGCGTCTCGTTCACGACATGGCGCGACCAGTTCACGTTTTCAGCGATCCGTTCGTAGTGGAATGTCTGACGCTCGTTCAGCATGGTGTTGATGACGGCAAGGCCCACCGCACCACCAAGATTTCGCGTCAGATTGAAAAGCCCGGAGGCGTTCTTGATCATCTCCGGCGGCAACAGTCCAAGCGCGATGTTGTTGATCGGCACCATGCAGATCATCAGCGAGCAGCCGCGCAGGATCTGGGGCACGAAAAGCTCCCAGAAATCCCATTCCGCCGTCACGCCCGTCACCATCCAGGTGCCGAGGGCAAAACCGGAAAAGCCGAGACCCATCATCACGCGCGGATCGAGCACGCTCATCAGACGCCCGGCAATCGGGGCCGTCAGGAACATGGCAGCGCCGCTCACGAACATCGTCTCGCCGATCTGGAGTGCGTTGTAGTCGCGGATGGCGGCCAGATAGACCGGGTAGAGATAGGTCAGCCCGTAGAGACCGATACCCATTGTGAAACTGAAGAGACTTCCCATCACGAAATTGGAATTCGTGAAGGCTCGCAGATCGACGATGGGCTCTTCTGCGGTAAAGGCGCGCCAGAAAAAGAGGAAGCCGCCCAGCGCCGAGGCAACGGCGAATATCAGGATGATCTCGCTCTGGAACCAGTCTTCTGCGGAGCCCTCCTCCAGCACGTATTCCAGCGAACCGAGGAAGACAGCAAGACCGGCAAGCCCGGCCCAGTCCATCTTGTCGAACAGCGAGAAGTCCGGTTCGTCGAAGTCGATCAGCAAAACCGCCGCGGCGGTGACCAGAATGCCGGGCACGACGTTGATCAGGAACAGCCAGTGCCAGGAGGCGAATTCGGTCAGATAGCCGCCGAGCGTCGGACCAATCGTGGGCGCGAGCGTCGCCACGAGGCCGATGATCGGTGAAACGACGTTGAATTTCGCGCGCGGGAAAATGAGATAGGCGGTGGCGAAAACCGTCGGGATCATGCCGCCGCCGATGAAGCCCTGAAGCGCGCGGTAGACGATCATCTCGTTGATGGTCGTCGCCGTCGAGCACAGGAGGCTCATCAGCGTGAAGCCGCCTGCGGAAATGGCGAACATCCAACGGGTGGACAGCATTCGCGAGAGGTAACCGGACAGCGGGATCATGACGACCTCCGCGATCAGGTAGCTTGTCTGCACCCACGGGATTTCATCGGACGATGCGCTTAGCCCGGACTGAATTTCGCTCAGCGAAGCGGAAACGATCTGGATATCCAGGATCGCCATGAACATGCCGAAGACCATGCACATGAAGGTGAAGAGCTTACGCCCGTCGATATGCTCGTCTTCCGGTGCGCCGGTCCGCGATTGGCTGCTCATCGGTTCGTTCGCCTAGTGCCGTTCCGCCGCTGCTGCCGTGCCGGGAGCGTTTCCGGTGCGGGTGTCGACACTGGCCTCAACCGACATGCCTGCCCGCAAATGACCGCGCGCGGCTTCTTCCGCCGTCACCGCGATGCGAACAGGAATGCGCTGCACCACCTTTGTGAAGTTGCCGGTGGCATTTTCCGGCGGCAGCAGCGAGAAGACAGAGCCGGTTGCGGGCGAAATGCTTTCGACGGTGCCGTGGACCGGTTCGCCCGGCAGTGCATCGACCTCGATTTGCACCTCGGCGCCCGGTTCGATGTCCTGAAGCTGCGTCTCCTTGAAGTTCGCCTCAACGTAGATCTTCGAAAGTGGAACCATCGCGGCAACGCGGCTTCCTGCCTGCAAAAGCGTTCCGATATCGGCGGCTCGATTGCCGACGACGCCGTCCACCGGTGCGCGGATCACGGTGAAGCTCAGGTCGCGCTCGGCTTTTACAAGCGCGGTCTGCGAGCTTTCGACAGCCTGAAGCGCTTCTTCGCGCTGGGCGCGGAGTACGTCGATATTCGCTTTGGCGAGCACCACCGCCGCGCGCGCGGACGCCAGATTGGCGCGGCTCTGCTTCAGATTGGCCTCTGCCGTGTCGAGCGTGGACTGTGCGGCGGTGCGCGTCTCCACGAGGCGCTTCTGGCGGGTATGGTCCGTGGTCGCCATCTCGTAATTGGCTGCGGCGGCGTCGACGGAGGCTTCGGCCTGCGTGACGTTCGCCTTGCCGGCCTCGATCTGCTTTTCGATACGGGCGACGGTCGCCTTTGCCGAAGATACGGCGTTTTCGGCGGAGCGGACTGCAAGTCGGTAGTCACCGTCGTCGAGACGAAAGAGTACATCCCCTGCCCTGACGGTCTGATTATCGCTGACCTCGATGGATGCCACATGGCCGGAGACTTTCGACATGATCGTCGTGATGTCGGCGCTCACATAGGCGTCGTCGGTGGTCTCGTAGAAGCGTCCATGGGTCCACCATGCGTAGCCCTCATATGCCCCGAAGGCTGCGCCGAATGCCAGAATGGTCAACAGGATGCGGCGCGCTTTGTTCCCGCGCTTGGGAGGACGGGTACGGTGTCTTCCGCGCTTCTGTGCGGTCGTCGCAACCGGCGGGGTTTCTTCCGTGTGCACGGGAGATTCAGCTAGGCCGCCTGGATTGGCGAAAGGTGTTGCGTCGGGCTTGGGGCTTCGCGCAGTGGCGGGCGTCGGGGTTTCGTCCTGCTTGCGATCGGTGATCGGGGAATCCATGACGAGTTCCTGCGATGTGCGGTCGGTCCGATATGCCACGGGATGCACCTTGGGGCTTATATAAGGGGTCTCTACGAAGGTTTGTCGCGAACTGAAAATGGGCGACGAAATGCTCGCAAAAATATTGACTGAACGGTTCGGTCAATGCCTATATGTCGCATATTCCCAGCGTTGGCAAGTACCGTTGTCGTAATACGCTTGTCGCTGCAACCTATATCGCGCTCTACTGGGCGAATGTCATCGGGATAAATGTGCGTTTGTTTTCAAACCGCTATGGGATGGCGTCGGCGCACCCCCGCGTATTGGGAGGCGGGTCATGCGCGTTACGGGAATCAAGGTCAAGTTTTCGCGATGGTGTCTTACGTATCGACCGGATGGCCTGTAACAATTATGATTCACTGGCGCATATTTCGATATGTTTGCCAGTGAAAGTGGCGGGAAAACGAGCATGAGCATTGTGAATGAGGCAACAGATATGGAAGCGCCCCCTTCCCTGAGAAAGGAAAGGCACGCCTCGCATGCGCCGCATGACAATGCCAAGTGCCGCCAAATCATTGAAGGCGCCCGCACTGTTTTTCGCGCCAGAGGTTTCGATGGCGCCAGCATGGAAACGATTGCCAAGCAGGCGAATGTCTCAAAGGGCACGCTCTACGTTTACTTCGACAGCAAGGAAGCTCTGTTCGAGGCGCTCATCCTGGCGGATCGGCACAGCCAGGCCGAAGCGCTGCTGCATATCGATACCGATACTCCGGATATGGTCACCGACCTGACAATGCTGGGTCGCCGCTACGCGCGGCTTATGGGAGCGCCCGACAAGGTTGCTACCTTGCGCATGGTCGTGGGCGCTGCCGAAAAGTTTCCGCAATTCGGAAGGTTGCTTTACGAGGCAGGCCCGGTCGAGGGGGCAAAGCGACTCGGGGCCTATCTCGACATCTGCGTGGCCGCGGGAGAACTCAGGCCCTGCGATACGGTGCGAGCGGCTGAGCATTTTTTCGAGCTATGTGTCGCGAGGCTATTGAAGCGGCTGATGTTCGGAGTGGGCGGTTCGCTCACCGAGGCTGAGATCGAGACAACTGTGGATCTCGCCGTCGATGTGTTCCTGAACGGTTATCGTCCTCACAAGGATTGAGCCCGGACAATAATCAGCCGCTGAAGCCCCCTTCCCGCCTCTAGCATTCGGCGGGAGCGGGATATTCGATCACCATGCCGTCATAAGCTGGCTCAATCCCCTCTGGCAGCGTTTCGCGCAACGTGTCGTAGTCGAGATCGACGTGCATGTTCGTGATGATGCCGCGGCCCGGCTTCATACGCTCAAGCCAACCCAAGGCGTCATCAAGCGAGAAATGACTGGGATGCGTGCGTGGGCGCAGCGCGTCGATCACCCAGACGTCCAGCCCATCCAGCGCAGGGACGCTCTCGCTCGGGATCTCTTTCACGTCCGGCATGTAGGCGAGCCCTGCAATGCGGAAGCCGAGCGCTTCGATTTCCCCGTGATTGACGAGGATTGGCAGAGCCGTGATCGGCCCCCCTTCCCCGACAATCGTCACTGGCTGGCCGGGCGTCAGGCGGTTTTCATCCAGAATGGGCGGATAGCCGGAACCGGGCGGTGTCGTGAAACAATAGCCGAAGGCAGCATGTGCGCGCTCGGAGGTCGTCTCGTCCAGATAGACAGGCACGCGCGAGCGATTGTGGATCGCGATCTGGCGCAGATCGTCGATGCCGTGGATATGATCGGCATGAGCGTGGGTGTAGAGCACGGCATCGAGATTGCCGATATCGGCGTCGATGAGTTGCTGGCGCATATCCGGGCCGGTATCGATGAGAACCTGCGTGCGCCCGCCGTCAACTGCGATCCGTTCCACCACCAGTGAGCAGCGGCGGCGGCGGTTGCGCGGCTGGGCCGGGTCGCAATGTCCCCAATCGTTACCGATGCGCGGCACGCCGCCCGACGAGCCGCAGCCGAGGATGGTGAAACGATAGCGCGATGTCATACCCGGCACTCCAGCACGCTCACGCTCCCTGAACAGCCGCCTTGCTGCGATCGACCTTCGAGAACAGGCGGTAGAAATTTTCTGTCGTGATCGCAGCCATTTCCTCGTAGTCGACACCGTGAACCTCGGCGAGCACCTTTGCGGTGTTCACCACAAAAGACGGCTCGTTGCGCTTGCCGCGCTTCGGTGTGGGCGCGAGATAAGGCGAATCCGTCTCCACCAGCAGCCGATCCGTCGGAATGTCGGCCGCGATGGCGCGTATTTCTTCCGACTTCTTGAAGGTCAGGATGCCGGAGAACGAAACATGGAGGCCAAGCTCCACGCCCTTCATGGCCAGACCGCGGCCGGAGGAAAAGCAGTGCAGGATCGCGGGAAAGAAACCGCGCTCCATCTCCTCGCTCAGGATAGCGATCATGTCGTCATCGGCGTCTCGCGCGTGGATGACCAGTGGCAACTGTGTGCGCCGGGCTGCCTCGATATGGCGGCGGAAGCCTTCGGCCTGCGCATCGCGCGGAGCCTTGTCGTAGAAATAGTCGAGGCCAGCCTCACCGATGGCCACCACCTTGGGATGGCGTTCGGCCATCGCGACGAGATCGTCGGCGGTGATATCGAGTTCCTGATCGGCATTGTGCGGGTGGGTGCCGATGGAGCACCACACGCAGTCGTAGTTTTCCGCAATGGGGCGGATCTTTTCGAACTGCTTTACCCGCGTGGAGATCGTGACCATCGTCTCGACCCCGGCCTCATTGGCGCGCGCGATGATCTCATCCCGCTCGGCATCGAAGTCCGGGAAATCGAGATGACAATGGCTGTCGACGACCATTACGCCTTGCCCTCTTCCTTCGCCTCTTCCACGTAGCGCGGGAAGACGCCCGAAGGCTTGGGAAGCGCAACGCCTGCCTTGAGACGTCCGGCTTCGCCCAGATTGGCGAAGCTGCGCTCGCCCTCATCGAGCGCCAGCAGGTCGAGCATCCGGGAGCAGGAAGTCGGCATGACAGGCTGCGCAAGGATCGCCACCTGACGCACGATTTCCGCCGTCACGTAGAGAACCGTGCCCATGCGCTCCGGATCGGTCTTCTTCAGGGCCCAGGGCTCCTGCGAGGCGAAGTAGCGGTTGGCTTCGGCAACGACGGACCAGACGGCAGCGAGAGCCTGATGGATTTCCTGCTTCACCATGGCCTTGCGGCAGAGATCCAGAAGAGCGTCGGCCTGCGCCAGCATCTCTTTGTCGGCGTCGGAAAACTCGCCCGGCTCCGGCAGCGTGCCGCCGAGGTTCTTGGCGATCATCGACAGCGAACGCTGGGCGAGATTGCCGAGATCGTTCGCCAGATCCGCGTTCGTGCGGTTGACGATGGCGTCGTGGCTGTAGTTGCCGTCCTGGCCGAAGGGCACTTCGCGCAGCAGGAAGAAGCGGAGCTGGTCGAGGCCGTAATGTTCGATCAGGGAGAATGGGTCGATCACGTTGCCGACCGACTTCGACATCTTCTCACCGCGGTTGAAGAGGAAACCGTGGGCGAAGACGCGATGCGGCGTCGGGATGCCTGCCGACATCAGGAATGCGGGCCAGTAGACGGCGTGGAAGCGCACGATGTCCTTACCGATCACATGGATGTTGGCCGGCCAGTATTTCTGCCACTTCGGATCGCTCTCGTCCGGGTAGCCGAGCGCGGTGATGTAGTTGGTGAGAGCATCGACCCACACATACATCACGTGCTTCGGATCGCCCGGAACCGGGATGCCCCAGTCGAAGGTCGTGCGCGAAATGGAGAGGTCCTTCAGACCTCCCTTCACGAAGCTCACGACCTCGTTGCGACGTTCCGACGGGCCAATGAAGTCCGGATTGGCCTCATAATGGGCGAGCAGGCGATCCTGATAGGCGGAAAGGCGGAAGAAATAGCTCTCCTCCTCCACCCATTCCACCGGCGAGCCCTGCGGGCCGTAGCGAACGCCGTCCTCGCGCAGCTCGGTCTCGGCTTCCTGGTAGTAGGCTTCGTCACGAACCGAGTACCAGCCGGAATAGCTGTCCTTGTAGATGTCGCCATTTTCCAGCATACGCTGCCAGATTGCCTGACAGGACGCGTAGTGGCGCGGCTCGGTCGTGCGGATGAAATCGTTGTTGGAGCAGCCCAGCGCCGCCACCATCTCCTTGAAGCGGGCGGCGTTGCGGTCGGCCAGTTCGCGCACAGGAAGCCCTTCGCGGGCTGCGGTCTGGTGCATCTTCTGGCCGTGTTCGTCCGTGCCGGTCAGGAAATAGACGTCCCGGCCATCCAGCGCCATGAAGCGGGCAATCGCGTCGGTCGCGATGGCTTCATAGGCGTGGCCGATATGGGGAACGCCATTGGGATAGGAAATGGCGGTCGTAATGTAGAACGGCGTGGTGTCAGTCATGGAATTCCTGTCATGCGCGGCGGGTCATGAACATCGCTCAAAACGCAAGCCGAACGGCGTTGCCGGCCCGGCGCCGTCCGTGTCCCGGTTCTTTCAACGTAAATGGCCGGCTGATCAATTCTTTCTCAAGCGGCAGGTCTTTCGCGCGCCGCCTCGCCTAGCGCCTGAAAAGCCCCCAGAACCACCTGCTTGCGGTCCAGATTGAGCGCATCGGCGAGCGTCGCTGCCCGGGTGGTCTTTTCCCACACCTCGCTCCACCTGACAAGCACGGCCGGAGGGTGTCCCGCGGCCGCATCGTCGCGCACGCGCCGGTCCAGCCAATCGCGCAGCAAATCGAGGAAAATGCGATAGGATTCCTCGTTCTTGCGCTCGCTCACCACATCGGCAAAACGATGGACCTGACGCAGGTCCGGCTTCGGAAGCTGCGAGATCAGCCGGTCCAGCCCATTGGCAACCTCGATGCCGCCCGCATCAAGCAACTGGATGGCGCGGCGCAGCGACCCATCGGCAAGCGCCGCGGCATGCAGCGCCTCAGGGCCGCCGCGACCGAACATCTCGAGCCCCTCCACGATCTCGTCTTCGGTGAGCGGTTTCAGATCGAGCCGCCGACAACGCGAACGGATCGTCGGCAATAGGCGCCCCGGCGAATGGGTGAGCACGAAGAACAGGCATTTCTCCGGGGGTTCTTCAAGAATCTTCAGCAAGGCATTGGCAGCACTTGCATTCATATCGTCCGCTGCGTCAACGATGCAGACGCGCCATCCGCCGTAGGATGATGTCGAGCCAAAGAAGGAGACCGTCCGACGCACCTCGTCGACGGTCAGGAATGACTTGAAGCGCTTGCCCTTCTCGTCCCACGGACGGCGAAGATGGAGAAGGTCGCCGTGACTGCCCGCGATGATGCGGCGAATAGCGGGATCGTCAGGGTCCACCGAAAGATCTGCGGCCAGCGCGAGATGCGGGGCATCGCGATCCGGGGTGGAAAGAACGAATCGCGCCATGCGCATGGCGAGCGTCGCCTTGCCGATGCCTTTCGGCCCGCCCACGAGCCAGGCGTGGTGCAGACGCTGCGAGCGGTAGGCGTCGAGAAGCGTCATTTCCGCCTCGCGATGGCCGACAAGGCGCATCTGCTCACGCGGCAGCGGCAAGCCGTCGATACGGTCGAATTCAGGTGTCTGATCGGTGCTGGCAGGTGCGGCCATGGATCGTATTCTCTCCCGTCAGCGCGCGGTCTTGCCGGATGGCGCAGACACGCTGTCGGCAACCGGGCCAAGGCGGCCTTCCACCGTCTCCACGATGTCAGCGTGCACAAGGTCCTGCCTGCGCGAGCCGTCGATCACCACACAGCGTTCCGGCTCGCGGTCGGCAATGTCGAGGAACCGTTTGCGGCGGCTCGTATGAACTTCCAGCGTCTCGCGTTCAAAACGGTCCTGCTCCGCGCCGCCGGAATCCTCGTCGCGCCCGGCAATGCGAGCGAGCCCAAGTTTGGGCGGCACGTCCACGATGATCGTGAGGTCCGGCATGAGACGCCCCACAGCGACGTCCTCCAGCTTGTCGAGCATGGCGGGCTCCACCCCGCTCTCGCCCTGATAGACACGGGTGGAATCGATGAACCTGTCGCACAGGACCCATTTTCCATCGTGCAGGGCGGGTTCAATCGTCTGGGCCACATGGTCGGCGCGTGCTGCAGCGAAGAGGATCGCCTCGGCTTCCGGGCCGAGCGCTTCGGCAGCACCCGAAAGAAGAACGTGGCGTACGGCCTCCGCGCCGGGTGAGCCTCCTGGCTCGCGCGTCGTCACAACCTCGACGCCGCATTTGCGCAGGTAGTCGGCAAGGCGCTTGATCTGGGTAGATTTACCTGCGCCCTCTCCACCTTCGAAGGTGATGAATTGTCCTCGCAATTGCCGCTTCCTCGGTTCCCGCCCGTTCTGTCTATATATGGGGTGGGAGGGCCGGTTACCACCAGCCGAACAACAGTTCGCGTACGCCATCCACCGCACGTTGGTCCAGTCGCCCAACACCAACCGCCTCCGCGGTGAAGAGAGGCGCGGTCTGGACGAGCGTCTTGTCCTTGAAAAGACGGACTTCGCCGATCTTCAGTCCCTTGCTGACCGGAGCAGGCACCGGACCAGTATAGACGACGCGCATGCGATAGGCTTCGCGCCCGTCGCTTGGCAGCGTCATGCTGATGGGCACATAGGAGACGAGCGGCACATAGCCCTTGGAGCCGCCGAAGACCCGGGCCTCTGCGACCGTTTCGTTCGCGTTGAAGAGCTCGACCGTCTGAAAGTCCTCATACCCGTAGCGCAGAAGCGAAAGAACCGCGGCGTCGCGCTGATCCTCATCGGCAAGGCCGGAAACGACGGCAATCAGGCGGCGGCTGTCCTGCGCAGTCGAGGAAACGAGGGAGTGCCCCGCCCCTTCGGCAAAGCCGTCCTTCAGCCCGTCGATCCCCATGGAGTGTTCCAAAAGCGGGATCCGGTTGCGCTGGAAGATATCGTTCCAGGTGAAGGCTTCCTCGGAAAAGATCTTGTAGAGTTGGGGGTAACCCTTGATCAGGTGCTCCGCGAGAATGGAGATATCTCGGACGCTCGTACGCGTGGCCGATCCGGGCAGTCCGGTCGGATTGGCGAAATGGGACTGTGTCATTCCGAGTTCGCGCGCACGATCATTCATCCGCCGGGCGAAGGCCGCCTCGGAACCCGCGTTGCCTTCGGCGAAAATGATGCAGGCGTCATTTGCGTTCTGAATGATGATGCCGCGGATGAGAGCGGAGACCGGAACCTCGGATTTCAGCGCCGCAAACATGGTTGTGGTGCGAGCGGGCGCGCCACCGGTCCGCCATGCGTGCTCGGAGACGGGATAGGTGGTCTCCATCGTGATGGAGCCCTGATCCAACGCCTCGAAGATCATTTCCAGCGTCATGAGCTTGGCGATCGATCCGGGCTCGAAGGGCGCATCGGCGTTCTTCTCGAAAAGAACGGTGCCGTTCGTCATGTCATAGAGGATTGCGCGCTCGGCCTTCGTCTCCACCGCCGCATTCGCAGTGTCGGGCAATGCGAGCAAGACAAGGCAGGTGAGCGCAAGGCTTGCCCACCTTACGACGTGCATGACGGCTGCCTTCAAGGTGTTGGCAATGCCGAGCCCCATCGTCATGACTGTCCCCTAAAGCGGGCGCGTAAGACGCGCCCTTGCGCGGCGCACCGTCATGGCGCGCGAAGTTTGGTTAACATGATCGACCGCCAGCTGGCCGTTGGCAATTGGCTTCCGCCCGGAAATGAAAGAGCGGACGGCGAATATATCGCCCGTCCGCTCTTTTTACCGCGAAATTTTGCGGAAACCGTCGATCAAACCGCTGAACTGCCCTCGGTGGTCAGTCAGACGAGGCGAGTTTCGCAAGCGAAACACCGCCCCTGACTTCCGACAAGACGCCATATGCCACATCGATTCGCTTCTCGGCTGCGAAGGAACTCTTCAGACCGACCGGGACCGGAGGAAGAATGCCGTTTTCCCTCGGTTCGTAAGCTGCCGGTTCGTAGGTCTTCGCCGGCTGATAGGCTGCCGGCTGGTACGTGGGCGACGGCGCACCGGCGGAACTGGCCGGAAGGTAGCCGAGGGTCTGGACACCGCCCTGGATACGCGGCTCGAAGGCTGCGCCCGTGCCATAGGGGCCGCTATTGGAAGCGACCGTGATGGCCCTGGATGCGCTTTCATACGACTGGGCAGGGTCGAAGGCCACGCTGAAGCTTCCATCGGTGGACAGAAGCGGACGCTCACGCGGCACCGGTGCGGGACCAACGATGACGCCTGCCGGCGGGGCCATGGCGATCATAGTGCCCGGACGCGTGCCACCCGGCGCGACCGCACCCGGTCCGCGATAGGAGGCGATCAGGTAGGAATGGTCATGCCCGTCCATCCGCGCACGGCCGACATACTGGACGCGGACCTTCGCCGTGCCGTTGGACTTGAAATCGAGCATGTCGGCGACCTTGCTCGAAAGGTCGATCACGCGATTGCCGTGGAAGGGCCCGCGATCATTCACCCGCACGATCATCGAACGGCCATTCTTGACGTTCGTCACGCGCGCATAGGATGGCAGCGGCATCGTCGGATGAGCTGCAGTCAGCGCGTTTTTGTCGAAGATTTCGCCGTTGGCCGTCATGCGGCCATGGAAGGTGGGACCGTACCACGAGGCGAGCCCGACCTTGTCGTAATTGGGCTCAAGCTTGGGGCGATACCACTTGCCCGCGATCTTGTAAGGCTTTCCGACCACGTAACGCCCGCCGCCCTTGGGCACGCTGTCGCCCTTCGCCACGACGCGGGGACTTCCCTTCACGCCGTATTTCTTGGGCTCGAACTTGTTTTTCGATGTCGGAGTGGTGCCGCAAGCGGCGATAGAAATGCAGGCAGCGACAATCGCTGCGCACGTCAAAAACCGGCGCATGGGTGAAGCGCCGCCTGGCGCGTGCTCGTCCATACCACCGGTAAAGGCGTTGGTTACATCCGTCATGCCGTCATACTCAATACACTGTGTCGGCTGAGGGACATCAGGATCACAGTTTCGCAACCGCGCAACACACGCGCGGTCCTTCCCCGCACCGTCTCCCCAACGGTGGCGACATCGATCCGGAGCCGTCCCCACAAACTCCATCGCGCATTATTGCGCCGATGTCTTAACCGACGGCTAAGTCCTGAAATCATCCGGTTTTTCCGACATTCCCCGAATTGCGCAGTTCTCCCTTAGACCGGATCTCCCCCCGTACGCAACGGCTTGTGCCAGGCTGGTACGAAAGCGGCGATCCATGCAGGGAACTACAAGCTTGCCCGACGGAATACGCGAACCAAGGCGAAAACGTGACGAAGATGTGATTGCAGCGGGGATAAGATATTGAGATCGCGCTTCTTTGCGGGGCTGGTGCGGGCGTACAACACAATCAGCCCCGGTCCAGACACGCTGGGGCCTAGAACGCGAATTGTTCATTCGCGACCGCAGGGCTTATAGTGAGCCTTTCATCGGTCGGTTTTATCGCCTGAACCGCAAGACATTTCGCGAGGCGAGCAGGATGTTGAAAGACTGTCTGGGCCGTCGTTCGAAATCTTCAGGGAATTCGCTGCGGTATGCCTGCGCCGTCGTGGCCAGTGTGGCAATCGCTCTCGTCTGCCCGGTGCCGGGCGTGGCGGGTGAGCCGGGCGCGGAGCCTTATCATGCTCCCCATGGGCCCGGTTATGCCGGCTATTACGAGCCGAACTATTATGTGGGATCGCGTCCTTCCCCGCCGGACTATTCCTATCCGCTCCAGATCGCGCCGTTTCCACCCGGCTATTACGGGCCGATCCCGTGGAGCGCGGCCTGGTACGACTACTGCCTCATGCGCTATCGCGGGTTCGATCCCCGAACGGGTTATGTGACGGATCCTTACGGCGCGCGGATGTTTTGCCGCTGAAGGCTCTCTTTTTTTCCAGCCCTCAGGCTTTGGAGAATGCGGGCAAGTCGGGAAGCGCGGAAAGGTCGAAGATCTCGTAATCCGTGCCGTCGAATGTCTGGGTGACATTGGGGTGCGGATTGTAGAAGCCGACCGCAAGGCGGGCGCGCCGTGCCGCGAGAGCCCCGGCCGGCGAATCCTCAACTGCCAGCACGCAATTGGCGGGAACGCCGAGAAGATCCACGCCCCGCAAGTAAGGCTCCGGATCGGGTTTGCCGCGCGTGACATCCGAATAGCTGACGGAGCCCGCAAGACAGTCCTCGATGCCGAGGCTGCGGATATTGCTGTCGACGATGCGGCGCCATGAATTGGAGACGCAGACCTGTGGCACTCCCAATTCCGCAAGAATGCGTACGGTTTCAACCGCGCCGGGCATGGGCCTGAGATCGTCGGCGTTTTCGACATAGTGGTCGACGATCTGGTTGTTCCAGACCTCTTCCGTCAGGTCTTGGGGATATTCCTCGCAGAGCGCGCGCCAGACGTCGTTCATCGAGACGCCAACGAACCGGTGTTCCGGCTCTTTCGTCAGATCGACGCCGTAACGCTTGCTGACTGCGATCAGGGCGCGCAGGTGAAGCGGCTCGCTGTCGATCAGCGTGCCGTCGATATCCCAGGCGACGGCCTTCAGAATTCGGTCGCTCAACTGTGGAATCCTCGCAGTCTGCTGTAGAGTTCGCGGAAACGCGTGTATCCGCGCTCATATGTGGCGAGATGCCCGGCATTGGGCTCTATCTTGCCTGCATCGCTGACGAAAGCGGAAATGCCGTCCCAATCGGCAAGACCGATGCCGACAGCCGCCGTCCATGCGGCCCCGAGGCAAGAGCCCGGATGCCCGCCGAGGCGCTGCACCGGGGCGCCCATGACATCGGCGACGATCCCCATCCAGACGGTGGACTGCGAGCCGCCGTCGGAGACAATGAAGCGTTCAGCCGGATGCCCCATGTCGCGCAGCACCTCCACATGGTGGCGCAACGCATAGGCATAGGCCTCCAGAACCGCGCGCCACAGGTGGCCGATATCATGCGAAAGCGTCAGCCCCTCGATGACGCCGCGGGCGAAGGGATCATGCAGCGGGGTTTTCTCGCCTAGGAAATACGGCAGGACGAGCAAGTCGTCCGACCCGGCGGGCTTTTCCGCGGCGCGGTCGTCCAGCCATGCGTGGATGGATTTGCCACCCGTATCCACATTGGCCGCAAAGGTCTTCACGAACCAGTTCAGCACCGAGCCGCCGGTGGACATGCAGCCGTTCGGCATGAAAAGGCCGGGAACGAGGTGGTAATCAAGATAAAGCCGCGCATCGGGTACGACGCGGTCGGTCGCGGTGAGGATATCGACCGCACCGCCGAATTTCAGAAGAACGTCGCCCGCATTGGTAACACCTGCGCCGAGCGCAGAAGCGATCATGTCGGCGGCCCCGCCCACCACGGGGGTTGCCTCGGCCAGTCCGGTTGCCGCGGCTGCATCAGCAGTCACCTTCCCGTGGACGCAGTGGGAGCCGATCATCGGCGGAACGGCGGCCTCGGGTACACCGGTCATACGTGCAAGCTCGGGATCGAGCACGCCGTTTTGCACATCGACCAGACCGGCTTCCAGAGCCCAGTTCTGTTCAATGGCCTTTGAGCCGGTCAGCCGCCAGTTAATGAAATCGTACGAGCCGAAAACGGTCGCAACGCGGGCGAAGTTTTCAGGTTCGTGACGCTTGATCCAGCGCATCTTCGCGCCGACGAGCTGCTGATTGACGCCGTTGCCTGCCCGTTCGAGAAACGACTTTTCATCGATCTCGCGGCGCATTTCCTCGACCTCGACGCCGCAACGTCCGTCGCTTTGCTGGATGGAGGGGCGGATCAGCCTCTCCTCTTCATCGAGCAGGACAACGGCGGGCAGCATGCCGGAGACGCCGATGGCCGCGATCTCGTCCCCTGCTCGTCCGCATTGGGCAAGGAGATCCGGTACGATCTCGCAGACGTTGGACCACCACTCTTCCGGGTCTTCTTCCGCCCAACCGGCATGGGGCGAGTTCAGCGTAACGGGACGGGACGTTGTGGCCAGAACCTTGTTCGGAAGTTCAATCAGAATTCCGATGGTGGAGGTCGTGCCGATATCGAGACCGAGGATGAGCGTCATGGATCGCCTCCAATGGTGCGCTTAAGACGAATGCCGTCTTCGGGCGCTCCTCCCGAAGACGGCGCGGCCGAAACGCGTTTGGCGTCGGGTTTCGGCCTTGTCCCGACTAGCGAAGCGTTCCCACCTTATCCATGAAACGCTTCACGCGGTCGGCATCCACCGAATTCCAGGTGTTTCCGTCCACCTTGAAATGCGTGCCAATGACACAGCCGCTGGCAACCGACATGACGTCGGCCACGTTGTCGATGTTCACGCCGGTGTTGGCGAAGACCGGCACGTCGGTCACCGTCTCGCAGACCTTGCGCAGGTCCGACTGATTGGCGGGCTGACCGGTGATCGGGCCGGATACCAGAACAGCGTCTGCCACGGACGAGAAGACGGCGCTCTTGGCGCGAAGTTCGATGGGGCGCTGGTCGAGCGAATGAGCGAATTCAGCGTTGATGTTGAAGAGCATCTTCATCGACTGGCGACCGAGATTGGCGCGCAGGCGGGCGGCGGATGCGCAATCCGGTTCCCAGATGCCCATGTCGGAGGCGAAGACGCCGGTGAAGATCTCACGCACGAAATTCGCACCCGTCACGGAGCCGATGGCGACCGAACTCATCGGATCCCACAGGTAGTTGACGCCGAAAGGTACCTTGAGCATCGGCTTGATGGCCATGACCACCGAGGTCATGGCGGCGATGCTTTCCGGGCTCCCCTTGAAGACGTAGGGACGGTCGTTCTCGTTGCCGAACATGATGGCGTCCACGCCACCGGACTGCAGCTTCTCGACGTCGGCGGCGACGTCATCTATCAGGCCGTCCATGCCGCGCGAGGCGTCGTAGAGCGGCGAACCGGGCAGCGCACCGATATGCGCCATGGCGATTACGGCTTTCTTCTTGTCGCCGAAAAAGTCGAAGATCATCGATTACTCCTGATGGGTGGGCGCTGGCTGACCTGGCCTTCTCAAAGGCCTGCGATCTGCACGTCGACTTTGGCCGAAGCCAGCGCAGAGGCGATGTCGGTTGGTGGGGGCGCGTCGGTGATAACCGTGGTCGCTTCCTGAAGGGAGGCGACGTGGGCGGTGGACATGCGCCGGAATTTCGAGGAATCGCAAAGCACGACGCGATGGGCGGATCGCTCCAGATAGACCCGCTTCAGCTCGACTTCCTCGAGCGAGTAGTCGAAGAACCCTTCCGTGGTCATTCCCGCGGTGCCGAGAACGGCGACGTCATAGCGATATTTGGAAAACTGCTCCACCGCGGCCGGGCCAGTCATGGACATCTCGTCGCCACGGATGCGCCCACCGGGCACATAGACCTCAGCCACGGTCTCCGCGAGCGTTTCCGCAATGCGCAGGCTGTTGGTGAAGATCCGCTTGCGATGCAGGTAGTCGGCCGACTTCGCCAGGATCTGCGCCACAAGCAGCGTGCTCGTCCCCACATCCATCGCGATCGTGCGGAAGGGGGCGATGACTTCGGCCGCCTTCAGCGCGATGCGCGTCTTGGTCTCGACATTGTGGTCCAGCCGCGCCTTGAAGGTGGGCTCCACGTCGTCGATAACCTGCAGCGGTCCGCCGGCAGGCGGAACAGCGCCTCCATGAACGCGTTCCAGCAGGCCTTCCTTTTCAAGCTCGGTAAGGTCCCGGCGCACCGTCATGTCGGAGATGCCGAAATCGCGCGCGATCTCGGCCACCGTTATCGAACCGCCCTCGTGCAGTCGCTTGAGAATCTCGTTCATTCTCACTTGCGCCGGACTGCGGGCTTTTTCCGAAATGGTCATCGCGAGTTTCCTGTGCCCGTTCGCGGCCGTGACGTCGTCATGGCCGCGATGGCCGCAACAGGCCCGAGGGCGTGAGCGCACACGCCACGCAGGCCGCTTCAAAAGAAAGCTACATTCAACCAATCCGCAAATCAAACATTTATGTTGTGTTTAGTGTTCGTTTTTGTTTTCCTATCGCCCAAAGGAGTGACCTCATGACCCCCACTGACCTTGCTGAGCAGTTCTATCCCGATCTCAAGGCCAAGAAAGCAATCGTCACCGGCGGCGCCGTCGGTATCGGCTTTGCGATTTCACGAGCGCTGGCGGCACAGGGCGTGACGGTCACCATCGCGGATCTGAACGTAGAGGCCGCCGCCAAATCGGCAGCCGCCCTGCCCGGCACCCATTTCTCCCAGGCCATAGACGTGCGCGAACGCGATTCCGTCGAGGCGGCCTTTACTGCGGCGCGAGCGGATATGGGCGGGCTAGACATCCTCGTCGCGAATGCCGGCGTCTCCACGATGGCACGCGCAATCGACCTGACGGATCAGGATTGGGACTTCAACATGGACGTCAACGCACGTGGCGTCTTTCTGTGCAATCAGTGGGCTGCCCGCCACTTTCTGGAGCAGGGCTCCGGCGTGATATCCAACACCGCTTCGCTGGCAGCCAAGGTCGGCGCACCTCTGCTGGCACATTACTCTGCCAGCAAATTCGCGGTCGTCGGATGGACGCAGGGGCTCGCCCGCGAGCTTGCGCCGAAGGGCATTCGCGTGAATGCGGTATGCCCCGGCCTCGTCAAGACATCGATGCAGGACCGCGAGATTCAGTGGGAAGCCAAGCTTCGCGGCATGACGCCGGACGAGGTGATGGAAGACTATATCGCCCAAACCCCGCTCGGCCGGATCGAGACGGCTGAGGACGTTGCCGGCGTCGTCGTATTCCTGTGCTCGGGCGCAGCCCGCTTCATGACCGGTCAGGCGATCAACGTCACCGGCGGAATCTACACCACCTGATCAACTTTTGTTCGAATTATGATCTGTACTGTTCGTTTGTGTTTGATTAATCTCACATGAACCACATGGCGGTCAGCCAACCGGATAGGCGCATGGCGAGCATTCAACTGCAAGCGGTCACCAAGGCTTTCGGCCCCAATGTCTACGGGGTTCGGGATGTGGATCTGACCATCGAGGAAGGAGAGTTCATGATCTTCCTCGGCCCGTCCGGCTGCGGCAAATCCACCACGTTGCGGATGATAGCCGGGCTGGAGGACGTGACCAGCGGCAAGGTGCTGATAGGCGACAAGGACATGACGCGTGCCGCGCCGCGCGATCGCAACGTCGCCGTGGTCTTCCAGAGCTATGCTCTTTATCCCCATATGACCGTTCGCCAGAACATGGAGTTCGGGTTGAAAATGCGCGGTGTGGATAGCGGCAGGCGGCACACTCGCATTGACGAGGTGAGCGAGATCCTTGGGCTTACGCCCTATCTCAACCGCAAACCGGCTGCGCTTTCCGGCGGGCAGCGTCAGCGCGTGGCGCTAGGACGCGCGATGGTGCGCGAGCCTGACGTCTTCCTGATGGACGAGCCGCTCTCCAATCTCGACGCAAAGCTTCGCGCGGAGATGCGGCTGGAACTGATCAAGCTGCATCGTCGTCTGGGCCGTACGACCGTTTTCGTCACCCATGATCAGGTGGAAGCCATGACCATGGGCGACCGCATCTGCATCATGCGCGACGGGCGTCTGGTGCAGGTGGGCAAGCCGCTGGATGTCTATGCCCATCCGGCAGATACATTCGTTGCCCAGTTCCTCGCCTCACCTGCAATGAACATGCTGGATGCGCGCTTCTGCGACGGTGACAGCGCAGATCAGATCTCGTCGCTTCTGGGGACGTTTCCTTTGAATGGCGAACAGATCGCGGCCTTCGAGCCTGCGCGCGGGCGCAAGCTCCTGCTCGGTCTGAGGCCGGAAGACATACACTCCGATCCCGCGCCCTGGCGCGTGGCGTTTGAGGCCGAAATCGTGGCGGTCGAAGCGTTGGGGACGGAGAACATCGTGGTCTTCACCGTCGGCGGGCATGAATTTACCGCGCGATTGGGGCGGCACTTCCTTCCGCTTGTCGGGGCGCGGATCGAGCTGCATGCCGATCCCGCGCAGATGCACCTCTTCGATGCGGAAACGACGCGCGCCTATCCCCGACCCGACGCGAAAAAGGATTAGGCCCATGCGCAAGATCGTCTCACACATCGGCCTGATCTTCTTCTGTACCGTTGTGCTGCTGCCGATCCTCTGGGTCTTCAGGACCAGTCTCGTTCCCGAGCATATGTCCTACAGCTCGCAGATCCTGCCCGAGCTGACCTTCGACAACTATGTGGCGCTCTTCACCACCAAACGGTTTGGCACCAACTATCTGAACTCGGTTCTGGTCGCCTGCGGCTCGGTCATGCTGGCGCTTCCGCTGGCCTGTACCACTGGTTATGCCTTCGCTCGTTTCAAGACGAGCGGGGCAGCCGGGCGCTTCACCGTGCTGGCCACGCAGATGCTGCCGCCGGTGGCGTTGGCCCTGCCGACCTTCATGTTCTACCGCACCATCCACATGACCAACTCCCTGCCCGGTCTGATGCTGGTCTATGCGGCGCTGAACCTCCCGTTTCTGACATGGATCCTGATGGGCTTCTTCGAAGCCGTTCCCAGCGACCTTGAGGGCGCGGCCATGACGGACGGTGCAACCGCGTGGGGTGCGTTCTGGCGCATCGTGCTGCCGGTCGCTGCTCCAGGGATCGCCGCCGCCGCCGTTCTCGGCTTCATCCTGTCGTGGAACGAGTTCCTGTTCGCCCTGATCCTCGGCGGGCCGCGCACGGCGACGGTGCCCGTGGCGCTCGCATCGCTTCAGACATCCAACGGCGTGGAAATCGCGAAGGTTTCCGCCGGGGTGTCGCTCGCAATCCTCCCCCTGATGATCGCGTCGCGCTTCATCCAGCGCTACTTGGTCCAGGGGCTCTCATTCGGCAGCGTAAAATAGCCGATTTGGGCCGAAACGGCCCTCGCTGTGTATCTCAAAGTTCCAGAGAGGCAAGCCCGCATGACCACATTCAAGTATACTGGCACACTCCTCGCCGCACTGCTCGCATCCACAGCCGTATCCCATGCCGAAGGCATCACGCTCCACGCTTTGATGGAGGATGTGCCGGAGACGACCATCATCGAGGCCCTGCTGCCGGAATTCACCAAGGAAACCGGCATCGAGGTGGAGTTCGAGAAGGTCGGCTACGGCGACATGCACGACAAGCTCGTCGCGCAGCTCGTTTCCGGCGAAAGCTACTACAATGTGCTTTCCGTGGACTTCCTGTGGGCGGGTGAATTCCCGGCCGCCGGTTGGCTGGAAAACCTTCGTCCCTATGCCGAAAAGTCCGGTTTCGATCTGAAGCCCTTCATTCCGTCGATGCTCGATCTGCTCGGCTCCACGGAAGAAGCCATGCCGATCCTTCCCATGTACAACTACTCCATGGGCGTGATCTATCGCACCGACCTGCTGGCGGACGAAAAGCTCGCCAAGGCCTACGGCAAGAAGCTGGAGATGCCCGGTTCGCTCGCCGAATATGTCGAACTTGCCAAGTTCATGAAGGCGCATGCCGGTGTTTCGGGTTCTGCCATGCAGGGCCAGCGCGGCGATCCGAACTCCATGGAGTTTTCCAACTACCTGTTCTCCGCCGGCGGCGACTATCTCGATGCCGACGGCAAGGTAGCGCTGAACAGCGATGCGGGCGTTGCCGCGCTCGACATTTATGTGGACGCCATCAAGAACGCAGCCCAGACCGGCGCGCTGTCCGCAACGCTCGACGATACGATGCGGCTGATGTGCTCCGGCGAAGCCTTCTCCATGGTCACTTACTGGTGGATGCTTCCGCAGCTCGACAATGCCGACACCTGCCCGAAAGTCGCCGGAAAGCTGGCGCTTGACGTGATGCCCGGCGGGCATGGCGAAAGCGGCGGCTGGGGCTGGGGTATCCCGACCAACGTGTCGCCGGAAGCCAAGGACGCGGCCTGGAAGTTCATCACCTGGGTGCAGGGCAAGAAGATCGCGGTCAAGCGCGCGATGGAAGGCCATGCGCCGGTGCGTTCGGACGTCTTCGAGGATGAGGGCGTTCTGGCCAAGTATCCGTTCTACAGCCACGGCCTGGATGTGGTTGCGAGCGGCAAGTCGTTCCCGATCTTCACCTACACCGCTCAGTATGAAGACGTGCTCGGCACGCAGGTTTCGCTGGCTGCCAGCGGCGATGCGACCACGAAGGACGCGATTGCCGCCGCCGCCAAGGGACTTGACGAACTGCTGGCCAAGTAAGCCGACAGTCCGACGATCACACAAGAAATACCCGGCCCCGTAATCTGCAGGGGCCGGGCTCTGTCTATCGCCGAGGAGAGCGTGAATGTCCCTGTTCAGTGCATTGGATCGACGCAGACGTACCGGGTGGGCTTTTGCCGCTCCGGGCCTTTCTGCGCTCGCCATCACGATGGGCTTTCCGCTCGTCTATGCGTTGCTGATCTCCGTCTCCTCGATGACGCTGCTGAAGCCGCACCTGTCGCCCTTCGTGGGCCTCGCCAACTTCTTCAAGATCATGAGCGAGGACCTGTTCTGGCACTCGCTTTTCCTGACCGTGCGCTATTCGGTGGCGACCGTTATCGGTGAATTCGTGGTCGGGCTCGGCATCGCGCTGATGCTTCAGCGCGTGGTGAAGATGAAGCCGGTCTATTTTGCGATCCTGACGCTGCCCATGGCCATGTCGCCGGTGGCGGTGGCGCTCATCTGGCGCATGCTGTTGCAGCCGAACCTCGGCATTGTCAACCAGATGCTGACAGGCATGGGCCTTCCTGCGGTTGACTGGCTCGGCAATTCCAGCATCGCTCTCTCCACCATGGTGGGGATCGATATCTGGCAGCAGACGTCCTTCGTGGTGCTGCTGCTCTCCGCAGGGCTCGCGTCCTTGCCGAAAGACCCCTACGAGGCTGCCGAGGTGGATGGTGCGACGTCATTCCAGCAGTTCTGGTACATCACCCTTCCCCTGCTCAGGCCCATCTCGGCCATTGCGATCATCATCCAGCTGATCAATGAGTTCCGCACCTACGATCTGATCTACGTGCTGACCAAGGGCGGACCCGGCGTTTCCACCGAATTGCTGTCCTTCTTCGCCTACAAGCGCGCCTTTCAGGGGCTGTCGCTTAATGAAGGCAATGCAGCCGCATTCATCCTGCTGCTGATCGTTCTGGCGATCACGGTCGTGTTCTTCTTCATGCTCGAACGCAAAGACTGATTGCTCCCCCCGATCGGGTCGTGCCCCGCGACATAGCGTCGGATTGCATCGTTACATCTCGATTAGTCATGAGAAATGTGCATTTTTCATATTATTGAAGAATGCCTGATCAAAGATGTAGGGCACCATGAACACCCAGATCACGCTGAAGCAGTTAGAGACCCTTTTCTGGATTGCCCGCCTTGGCACTTTCGAGCGCGCGGCGTCCCGGCTCGCCACTTCGCAATCGGCTGTTTCCAAGCGGATGCAGGAGCTTGAGCGCGCATCCGCCATCGAGATCTTCGACAGAAGCCAGCGCGGCGCGCGTCTGTCCGCCAAGGGCGAGGAGCTTCTGGCGATTGCGGAGAAGATGCTCGATTTGCACGATCAGATCGCGGATGTACGGCTCAGCGACGGCGGGCGTCCACGGCTGTTGCGGCTCGGTGTCACCGAACTCACCGCGATGACATGGCTTCCCCGTCTGGTCACCCGGTTGCGCGAGCGGTATCCCACGCTGAAGATCACGCCGACGGTCGACATGAGCCGTATGCTCTTCACCGCCCTGGAGGACGATCATCTCGATCTGATCATCGTGCCTGCGGCCTTCCGGATGCCGGAGTATGTCTCGCTGGCGCTTGGCGAGGTGAAGAATGTCTGGATGGCGAAGAAGGGACTGATCGATACGAGCGAGGCGCGGTCGCTGCACGATCTCGCCCGGTTTCCGGTCCTCATGCAGGGCACGCAATCCGGCTCGGGCATTTTGCTCAACAAGTGGCTCCATGCGCAGGGCGTCTCCTTCCCCGAAGCGATGTCCTCCGACAGCCTGACCGCCTTGCTCGGTCTGGCGGTTGCGGGACTCGGTGTCAGCTATCTTCCGGAGAATTGCTTCCGCTCGTTCACGGATACAGGGCAACTTGAGATCATCCGGATCGAAGAGAGCCTCCCGCCGGTTCCCTATGTTGCCATGTACCGGGAAGACCGGCCTCACTCGTTGATCCACGAAGTCGCGGAAATCGCAGCGGCATGCGCCGACTTTGGCCACAACTTTCAGATCTGAGACCGACGACTCCGGATCATTCCATCAAGGAATAGAACGGCAGTCGGTAATATCTCTTTTTCAGTCCTGTAAGGCCGTCTTACCTTTTTGGCTATCTGACCCAGGCATCAAGGTTTTCCCAAAATGGCGATCGCGCTATCGAAAAAGGTTCAGGCTCTCAAGCCGTCCGCGAGCATTGCTGCAAAGCAGCGGGTGAGCGAACTGGAGGCTCAGGGCCGTACGATTCTGGATTTCACCCTCGGGGAACCGGATCTGGATACGCCTGAGGCGATCATCGAAGCGGGCGTAGCTGCCCTGCGCGCCGGGGATACGCACTACACCGGTTCTGCGGGCAAGCTGGAACTGCGCAAGGCGATCTGCGAGAAGTTCGCTCGCGAAAATGGATGTTTCTACAGCCCCGACGAGATCGTGGTGGCGGCCGGCGCCAAGCAGATCATCGCGGAGGCCCTGTCGGCGACGCTGGAGCCCGGCGACGAGGTGATCATCCCCGCGCCCTATTGGGTGAGCTATCCGGACATCGTGCGCCTCAATGGCGGCGAACCGGTCATTGTCTCCTGCCCGGCCGAAGACGGCTTCCTCCTGCGTGCGGATGCGCTTGAAGCAGCGATCACCGCAAAGACCCGCTGGCTGATCATAAACTCGCCGTCCAATCCGTCCGGTGCGGTTTTGAGCGAGCAGCAGTGGAAGGACATCATCGCGGTTCTGGAACGTCATCCGCATGTGGCCGTGATGACCGACGAGATCTACGAGAAGATCGTCTATGACGGGGTGGTCAATCATTCCCCGGTCGGCATCTCTCCTGCGCTGAAAGAGCGCTGCCTTGTCGTTAACGGCATGTCCAAGGGCTACGCCATGACCGGCTGGCGTATCGGCTATGCGGCGGGCCCGACCAATCTCATCAAGGCCATCGTGAAGCTGATCGGTCAGTCCACGACCTGCACGACCGCCTTTGCCCAGACGGCTGCTATCGCTGCGCTGCGCGGCGATCAGACGCCCGTTGCGGAGATGGTTGCGCTTTACCGCGAACGCCGTGACCTCATTGTCTCGATGATGAACGACATCGACGGTGTGAGCTGCGCCGCGCCCGGCGGCGCATTCTATATCTTCCCCGATGTGCGCGGTCTCATCGGGCGCAAGGCTCCCGATGGCAAGGTCATGGAGAGTGATCTCGATCTCGTTAATTACCTGCTGGAAGAGGCAGGCGTAGCGCTGATGGACGGAACTTCCTACGGCATGCCCGGCTTCCTGCGGATTTCATATGCGACCGGCACCGATACAATCCGTGCGGGTTGTTCGGCGATCGCAGCGGCGGTGGCGAAACTGTCCGCCTGAACGTTCTCGGTATCACCGTCGCCGATAGTGCGGCGCTTTAAAACATCAGGACTCAGCGTTTCATGACGACTTCTTCTGAAAAGATGAGCCTGGAGAGCCTCGTTGCGGCTTTCCAGAAGTGCCCGGTTCCCAATATCAGTGACAATCTCGAGCGTGCCGTCGGTGCGCGGGGCTTGCGGCCTTTCTACACCGGCCCGCGCATGGCCGGTGTCGCGCGTACGGTGAAGACTGCGCCGGGCGACAACGTCTTCATCTACAAGTCATTCGAGGAGGTTCAGCCGGGCGAAATCCTCGTCATCGACGGCGAAGGTTACAAGGATCGCGCGCTGATCGGCGAGATCATGGCCAATATCGCACGCTCCAAGGGCGCGGGCGGCGTGGTTCTCGATGGCGCTATCCGCGATGTCGAAGCGCTCAAGGAAAGCAACTTCCCGGTCTTTGCGCGCGCCGTCAGTCACCTCGGCCCCTACAAAAACGGTCCGGGCAAGCTGAACGTGCCGGTGAGCATTGGCGGTCTCGTCGTTTCTCCGGGCGATATCGTGGTGGGCGATGCCGACGGTATCGTCGCTTTCTCGCCGGATATTGCCGAGGAACTGCTTGCGGCGACGCTCAGGCAGCAGGAGAAGGAAGCCGAGATCCTCGCTTCGATCGCGAACGGCACCTACGCCGGCGCCTCCTATTCGAAGTGAGACCCGGCGTCGTCATGTCCGTATTCGAGCATCGTATTTCGTATATCGGTGAAAGGGCCCTGCTACTCGATGTGGCAGGGCCGATGAATGTCGATGTCCAGAAACGGATATGGGCGATGGCGCAGCTTGTGGGCCAGCATGGCGGGGTGGTGGAAGAAACCGTCCCGGGCGTGCACAGCCTGCTGGTCGTACTCTCTCCGGACGTTCAGCCGGAAGCGTTCCGCGAGACGCTCGACGCCATGTGGCGACAAATTGAGCCGCTGGAAGCGCCGGGACGACTGATCGACGTGCCGGTGACCTATGGCGGAACGATGGGCGAGGATCTGGCGGAACTGGCAGCAAGCCACGGAATGACCATCGACGAGGTGGTGAAGCGACACACCGCGCCGGAATATACGGTCTTCGCGCTCGGCAGCCAGCCGGGGCTCGGCTATCTGGGCGGGCTCGATCCGGCGCTTGCGACCCCGCGCCGGGCCGTACCGCGCCTCAGCGCCATCGAAGGCAGCATCATCATCGGCGGGGCTCAGGCCGGAGTTCTCTCCTGTACCTCGCCTTCCGGATGGCACATCATCGGGCATACGGATCTGAAGGTCTTTGACGCAGAAGCAGAACCGCCTGCGCTTCTTGCCCCGGGCGACCGTATCCGCTTCCGCGCGCTGGAGGTGATCCAGTGATCGAGATCCTCAATCCCGGCCCCCTCGCCTCCATTCAGGATCTGGGGCGCGTCGGATATCGCAGCATCGGGGTCGGATGTGCGGGCGTCATGGATGCCCAGAGCGCCCGTATCGTCAATCTCATGCTCGGCAATGACGAGAATGCCGCCGTCGTGGAGTTCACCTATGGCGATTTCGAACTGGTCGCCTGCGAGGATGTGACAGTCGCCGTCGGTGGTGCGGACGCTCCCAGATACGTCGACGACGAGCCGATCCCGCGCTGGTGGACGCAGACGCTTAAGAAGGGGCAGCGATTGCGTTGCGCGTTCTGCGAAACCGGCATGCGGGTCTATCTGGCGTTTGCAGGCGGCATCAATGTGCCCGAGGTCATGGGATCTCGCTCAACGGACGTGAAGGCGGGTTTCGGCGGGTTGGACGGGCGCATGCTTCAGGCCGGTGACAGGCTGAAGCCCGTCTCGCGGTGCCCTGCATTCAGCTTTTCGCCCTTTGCGCTCGATTGCACGACATTCCCCGAGCTTTTCGAACGCCGCGGCGACGCGCCGGTGCTCCGTTTCATTCCCGCGGCCGAATGGGACGATCTGAATGAGGCCAATCAGGCGCTTTTCGTCGAAAGCGAATGGACGCTGTCTTTCGAAAGCAATCGCGTCGGAGCCCGTCTGGAAGGCCCGGTGCTGGAGCCGACGGTACGCCGCGAGCTTCTTTCCCACGGTATTCTGCCCGGCACCATTCAGCTCCCGCCGTCGGGTCTGCCGCTCATCCAGATGCGGGAAGCCAATACCTGCGGCGGATACCCCAAGATCGGCACTGTCATCGGCGTCGACTTTGCGCGCGTCGCACAAGTGCCGCTTGGCGACAACATTCGTTTTCAAGCCTGCACTCTGGAAGAGGCGCGCGCAGCCCGCAGGGCTGCCGACGAACGCCTGAAGGTGCTCGCGCGATTTTGCAAACAGGCACGCGGTGAACCCGCATCCCAATACGAGGCCTCCGGCTCATGAAATCCATCGACGTCAATTCCGATCTTGGCGAGGGCTTCGGTCCCTATTCGATCACCGACGACGCGGCGCTCATGCCGCTGGTGACGTCGGCGAATATCGCCACCGGTGGTCATGCGGGCGATCCGGTCACGATGGCGCGCACGCTGAAGCTGGCGCAGGCCAGCGGTGTGACGGTCGGCGGTCACATCGGTTACCCGGATATCGCCGGTTTCGGCCGTCGGGCCTTCAAGATGTCGCTGTCCGAGCTGGAACTGATGGTGATCTCCCAGCTGGGCGCGCTCGGCGCGGTCGCGGCCCATTGCGGCGCGAAGCTCGATCACGCGAATTTCCACGGCGCGCTCGGCAATCTTTCCTTTGCCGACAAGGACGTTGCCCGAACCATCATCGGGGCAATCAAGGCCTATGATCCCACGCTGAAGTTCATCGGCCTGCCCGATACAGAAGCCTCCTACGAGGCGGAACGGCAGGGGCTGACGGTGGTGTGGTCGTTCCTTGCAGATCGTGGCTATACCGCACCGGGCCGACTGGCGACGCGAGGCACGCCCGGCTCAGTCATTCACGAGCCTGCCGCCGTTCGCGAGCGTGTTGCGGAAGTTCTGACGACCGGCCGCGTTACGACGGTGACGGGCGAGCGAATGGAGATCCCGGTGGACTCCATTCTCGTGCACAGCGATACCGCCGGGGCCCTGGACCTCGCGCACGCCATTCGCGGCGGGATCGAAGATGCCGGAATGAAGATCGCCGCCTACGAAAAATAACGCAGTAGTCGCCGGAGCCGGTCTGTTTCATTGTCTGTGGAGGACGATGCGGTTGGCGCGAACCAGCCTGTTACATTCCAAAAGCTCATAGATAGATGTAAAAAAATATCGCTATTTCGATGAAAGCAGCGATGACAAACTTAAGCCTTGTCCGCCGGCATTCATGCCTTCCTGTCAACTAAGAACATAACATCAGTTCACCCATCGGAGCCCGTCTTCTATGTTCAAATCTGCCACTGTGGCTATTGCCATGCTGTCTGGTGCCATGATTTCAAATGCGGCACAGGCTGAAAACTGGGACCTTCCGCTCGCCTGGCCTGCGACAAACTATATCAGCGTCAGCGCGCAGTCTTTTGCCGATGAAGTCAAGACCGCAACCGAAGGTCGCGTGGATATCACGCTGCACCCGGGCGGCTCGCTCGGTTTCAAGGGCGCTGAGATGCTGTCGGCAGTTGGCGATGGCCTTGTCCCGATCGGCGATATGCTGCTGAACCAGCAGGTCGGCACCGAGCCCCTGCTCGGCATGACCTCCCTGCCCTACTTCCTTGGTTCGTTCGACGAATTCATCAAGTTCAACGCGTACTTCCACCCGACGCTCGCCAAGCTGATGGAAAAGAACAACCAGAAGCTGCTCTACACCATTCCGTGGCCGCAGCAGCAGATCTGGACCAAGAAGGAAATCACCGACATCGCCTCGATGGCGGGCATCAAGATCCGCTCCTATGACCGCGCATCCACCGATGTCTTCAATTCCGCTGGCATGACCCCGAACCAGCTGCCGTGGGGCGAAGTTATCCCGTCCCTGGCCGCCGGCGCCATTGATGCGGTTGCGACGTCTTCCCCGTCTGCGGTTGACGGTTCCTTCTGGGAGTTCATCAAGTACGGCTTCCCGACCCGTCAGACCTGGAACATCAATGCGATGACGGTGAACCTCGATGCTTGGAATGCACTGAGCGAAGCCGATCAGGAAGCGATCCTCAAGATCTCCGCCGAAGTCGAGCCGAAGTTCTGGCAGGTTGCGCAGGACGAAGACGCCAAGAACATGGCGATCCTGAAGGAGCATGGCATCACGCTTGGCGATATCAGCCCTGAGCTGCGCGCCGAACTGCGTGAGCGCGCTGCCCCGCTGCGTCAGGCGATCCTCGACACGATGGGCGCCGATGCCAAGGCCATCGTTGACGGCTTCAAGCCGGAATAATCCTGACTTCCGGCCCGCCCCGAGCCAGTCTCGGGGCGGGCCTATTCTATTCTGCAAAAAACCCGACCAGAAAAAGCCACGACCGAAGAGGGAACCGGAACAGATGGCGATACTAAATCTGATCGACCGTTTCTCCCGCGTTCTGGCTGTTATCTCCGGCTTTGCGATCTTTCTGATGGCAGGGCTTGTCGTCAGCGAGATCGTGCTGCGTAATGTGTTTTCCGTCAGCCTCACATTCGTCTGGGAAGTGTCTGTCTATCTTCACATGGGGGCGATTTTCCTGGGTTCGGCGTGGACGCTTCGAACGGGCGGCCATATTCGCGTTACCTTGTTACGCGCAGTGCTTCCGCGGGCCTTCGAATGGTTTGCGACACTGATCGGACTTCTCATTTCCGCATATATGACCAACGCCCTCCTGCAACTCGCCTGGACCTATTTCAGAACCGGGCGAACCTCCGGGTCTACCTCCGATATCGCGTTGATCTATCCGGCTGCTTTCATGGCTTTCGGCGCTGTTCTGCTGACGTTGCAGATCGCCTTACGGCTGGTTCACATCGCCCTCGGCAACCCGCCTGAAATCGACAACGTGCGCGACGGCGACAGCGCGCCCATTATGGATTGACTTGCCGCATGCCGTTACCTTCCATAGTCGCAATGATTTCGCTCCTGGCCATTCTCGCATCGGGAGCATGGGTTGCTCTCGGCCTCATGGGCGTGGGCATATTCAGCCTTGAAATCTTCCGCTCGCTTCCCGTTGAAAAGCTTCTGGCCCAGTCGATCTGGAATGGCGTATCGTCGGCCGAGCTGCTGGCGCTGCCACTCTTCATTCTGATGGCGGAACTGCTGTTCCGCTCGCGCTTTATCGACGGGCTGTTTTCCGCTCTGGAGCCCTGGGTGCGCCGCCTGCCCGGCGGCTTGCTTCACACCAATATCCTGGCTTGTGCGTTCTTTGCGCTCGTTTCCGGTTCTTCCGCCGCCACGACAAGCTCCGTCGGCCGCATCACAATCAACGAACTTGACGGGCGCGGATATGATCGCCGCCTCACCATCGGCACGCTTGCCGGTGCGGGGACGCTCGGTTTCCTGATCCCGCCGTCCATCGTCATGATCGTCTACGGGGTTCTGTCCCAGACCTCGGTCCTGAAGCTCTTCACCGCCGGTATCCTTCCCGGCGTGTTGCTGACGCTCTGCTTCATGGCGTTCATCGCCGTCCTGTCCAAGCTCCGTCCGAGCATCGTGCCGCAACACACCGGCGACAACTCCCGCATCTGGAAGGAACGCATGGCCGGCCTTCCCTCGTTGCTCCCCTTCATCGTCCTGATCGGATCCATCCTAGGATCGATGTACGGCGGCATTGCGAGCCCGACGGAAGCCGCCTCGGTCGCCGTGCTGGTAACGTTGGTCCTGATGGCGATGGAACGTTCCCTGTCGTTGCGCGCGCTGTGCGACGCTGCAACCGGAACGGCGCGTACGGTCGCCATGCTTGGCCTCATCATTGCGGCCGCAAGTTTTCTCGCTTCGGCAATCGGGTTCCTCGGCATGCCGCAGGCGGTTGCCGCCTTCATCAACAGCCTCCAGCTTCCGCCGCTTGGACTGATCCTGTTGCTGATGATGGTCTACATCATTCTCGGCAGTTTTCTGGAAGGCATGTCGATCATCGTGATGACCATTCCCATCGTCCTGCCGCTGGTCGTCTCCGCCGGTTATGACAAGGTGTGGTTCGGCGTCTTCCTGATCCTGATGGTCGAGCTGGCGCAGATCTCCCCGCCGGTCGGCATGAACCTGTTCGTGCTTCAGGGGCTGACGCGCGATCCGTTGACAAGCGTGGTGCGCGCCGCCTTCCCGTTCTTCATCATCATGCTGTGCTACGTTTTCTTCCTCGCGGTCTTCCCGCAGGTTGTGAGCTTCCTGCCCGGGCTTCTGTGAAGCCCGGGACACCGAAGGCACTGGCCAAAACCGCGTAATACGCTACGATACTTCACGGTCATGGTTGATCGCGGAGGATTGCGCGAATGGTCATGCAAGGGGGAGTTGACGGGCTGATCAGCCTGTCGGATCTGACGAAGGCTCAGCAGACGGTGCTGGCCAACCTGCGAAATCGCCCGCTCTGGCGGGTCCGCAACGGTTGGCGGCAACAGGCCGGCGGCAGTCACATCACATTGGCAACCGGAACGATGCTCCTGCGCGCCGGTCTGGTCGAGCAGACGGCAGGCAGCTTGCGCCTGACAGCGCTCGGGCGGTTGCTGGCGGACGAGGCCGACCAGCATTTGCGGGCGAAGGCAAAACCGCGGCCCGCCTGACGCATCCGGCGGACATCGCCTTCACCGGGTTCCGTCATAGCGGAATCGAGAGGGATTCCGTGTGGCCGTCGACGGCCACGATCTGCCCCGACACCATGCCCGCTTCCTCGGACGCCAGAAAGGCGCACATTCGGGCGATGTCTTCGGCGCTTACGAAGCGGCGCATGGAGACCTGCCCTTCATAGAGCCCGCGGACCACGTCCGGCGTCACCCCTCGCGTTCGCGCGTCCCGTTCGATCACCCCGTCGATGCGCGGGCCTTCGACCGAGCCGGGACAGATTGCGTTGACCCGGATGTTGTGCGGCCCGAGTTCCATGGCGAGCGTCTTGGTGATGCCGATCAACGCCCATTTTGCCGCCGCATAGGGTGATCTGTTGGGGTAGCCGAACAGGGCCGCCGTGGAGGCGATATTGACGATGGACCCCGCGCCTGCGCGCTTCATGGCGGGAATGGCTGCGCGCAGAAAGTGGAACGTGCCGTTTACGTTCACATCCAGCGTGCGCCGCCAGTCTTCAGGATCGATCTCCTCAAGGGGACCGTTCATGCCGGATGTTCCGGCGTTGTTGACGAGAAGATCGATGCGCCCGCCGGTTTTCTCAAGCATGGCTTCAACGGTTTGCGCGGCGCTCAGTGCATCCGAAACATCGCAGACTGTCGCCTCAATGGCTGGGTCTTCTTCACGTACGAGTGAAATGGCCTCGGCGTCGGCATCGCAGATGTGGACCTGCCAGCCACGCACATCCAACAAGGTGGCGATAGCGCGTCCGATGCCGGAAGCAGCGCCCGTGACCATGGCGGCGGGCGCCGCGGCGTCCTGCCTTGGCTGAACCACTTTAAGGCTCCTCTTTGCCGAGATGCCCGATCACTGGGGACGGCCTGTCAAGCCGCCTCCGGTGTCGGGTTTTCCGAGGGAAGGTGGACCTTCAGCGCTTCCAGGGTGTCTTCAAGCCATCCGAGGCGCATCTCCGGTACCGAGCGCAGCAGCAACTCGGTGTACTCGTCGTAGGGCGGGCTCAGAACTTCCTGTTTTCCGCCGTAGCGAACCACCTCGTACTGGTACATGACGGCAATCGTGTCGGCGACTTCGCGCACGGCGGCAATATCATGTGTGATGAAGATGTAGGAGACACCCTCCTTCTTCTGCAGATCGCGCAGAAGCTTCAGGATGCCCTTGGCGACCAGCGGATCGAGTGCGCTCGTCACCTCATCGCAAATGATCAGCTTGGGTTCGGCCGCCAGCGCGCGCGCAATGCAAACACGCTGTTTCTGGCCGCCTGAAAGCTCGGCCGGATAGCGGTCGATGAACTCCTCGCCAAGTTCGATCTTGTCGAGAAGGGCGATCACGCGCTTTCGCTGCTCCGCGCCCTTGTAGCCGAAGTAGAATTCCAGTGGACGCCCTATGATCGTGCCGACCGTCTGGCGCGGGTTCATCGCGACATCGGCCATCTGGTAGATCATCTGGAGTTCCTGAAGATCCTGCTTGGTGCGGCCCTTCAGGTTTGCCGACAGAGGACGTCCGTCGAAAACCACTTCGCCCTCGTGGGGTGGCAACAATCCGGTGACAACGCGCGCCAGAGTGGACTTGCCCGATCCGCTTTCGCCCACCACCGCAAGGGTGGTGCCGGGCGCAACGTCGAGGCTGATGTTCTTCACCACGTCGAAATCGATGTTCCGATAGCGCGCGCTGACATTGCGAATGGAAAGAAGCGGTTCGCCGTCCGGGTGCTGTTCCTTCTTCTCGCCGCTCTTCGCAGTGACCAGATCGCGGGTGTATTCCTCCTGCGGATCGGTGATGATCTGTTCGCAGGTGCCGTATTCCACCATTTCACCGCCGCGCAGCACCATGATGTCATCGGCGATCTGGGCAACGACGGCCAGATCGTGGGTGATGTACATCGCGGCAACCTCGAAATCGCGGATCGCGCGCTTGATCGCCTGAAGGACGCCAAGCTGTGTGGTCACGTCGAGCGCGGTCGTCGGTTCGTCGAAAACCACGAGATCGGGCTTCGGGCAGAGCGCCATGGCGGTCATGGCGCGTTGGAGCTGGCCGCCGGAGACCTGATGGGGATAGCGGTTGCCGAAGGTGTCGGGGTCCGGCAGATCGAGACGGCGGAACAGATCGATCGCGCGGATCATCGCGTCCGCCCGGCTCATGCGGCCGTGTTCAACCGTCGCCTCGATCACCTGATCCATCAGCTTGCGGGCCGGATTGAAGGCGGCGGCGGCGGACTGGGCCACATAGGTGACTTCCGATCCACGCACGCTGCGCAGCGTTGCGCCACTTGCCTTGCGAAGCTCTCGCCCGTTCAGGCGGATGGAACCGCCTGTCAGGCGAACGCCGCCGCGCCCATAGCCCATTGCGGAGAGGCCGATGGTGGATTTGCCCGCCCCGGATTCCCCGATGAGCCCGAGGACTTTTCCCTTTTCCAAACTGAGAGACACATCATCCACGATGGTGATGCGCTGAGGCTTTTCTCCGGGCGGATAGGCCGTTGCTTCGATTTTCAGGCCCTTGATCTCAAGGAGCGTGTCAGCCATTGCGACCTCCTTTCAAGGAGGTGGTGCGTTCAAGGATCCAGTCGGCGACGAGGTTGACAGAGATGGCCAGCGCCGCAATGGCGACGGCAGGCAGAAGGGCTGCCGGAATGCCGTAGACGATGCCGTCCTTGTTTTCCTTCACGATGCCGCCCCAGTCCGCTGCAGGCGGCTGGATGCCGAGGCCGAGGAAGGAAAGCGTGGAGATGAAGAGCACGACGAAGATGAAACGCATGCCCATCTCCGCGATCAGCGGCGATAGCGCATTGGGCAGGATTTCGCGGAAGATGACCCAGCGAAGCCCCTCCCCGCGCAATTTCGCGGCTTCCACGAAATCCATGACCGCGAGGTCCACGGCGACGGCGCGTGACAGACGATACATGCGGGTCGATTCCAGCAGGCCGATCACGATGATCAGCGTCGGCATCGTCACGGGCATGACCGAGAGCACGACCAGCGCGAAGATCAGCGACGGGATAGACATGATCAGGTCGACGAAACGCGACAGGAGATGATCGACCCAGCCGCCGACGACGGCTGCCAGAAGACCCAGCGCGGAGCCGACGGCGAAGGCGAGCATGGTTGCCACGAGCGCGACGAAGATCGTCGTGCGTCCGCCGAAGATGAGGCGCGAAAGCAGGTCACGGCCGATATTGTCGGTGCCGAGCCAATAGGATGCGGATGCGGGCTCCCAGACGTCGCCCACCACTTCGCTCACGCCGTAAGGCGCGATGACGGGCGCAAGCAGAGCGACTGCAAAGAATGTCCCGGTGACGACGAGGCCCAGCAGAGAAGGCAGAGGAATTTTTCTCATTTCGGGTGCCTCAACCTCGGGTTCGCCAGGATGGAGCACACGTCCGCCAGCATGTTCAGGAAGATGTAGACGCCGGCGAAGATGATGCCGCAGGCCTGAACGACGGGCACGTCACGCTTGGAAACATGATCGACGAGATACTGCCCCATGCCGGGATAGACGAAGACCACCTCCACCACGACCACGCCGACGATCAGATAGGCCATGTTGAGCATGACCACGTTGACGATGGGCGCGACGGCGTTGGGCATGGCGTGCCGCCAGATGATCTTCAGACGGCCGAGCCCGTTGAGTTCCGCGGTCTCGATATAGGCCGACTGCATGACGTTCAGGAGCGCGGCGCGGGTCATGCGCATCATGTGCGCCAGAACGACCAGAACCAGCACCGCCACCGGCAGCGCAATGGCATGCAGCTTGTCGATGAACGACATGTGCGGATTGATCATCGCGACCGACGGCGCAAGGCCGAATTTCACCGCGAAATAGAACACGAGGATGTAGCTCAGCATGAATTCCGGCACGGAGATCGATGCGAGCGTGACGGCCGAAATCAGCTTGTCGGGCCAGCGGTTGCGGTAGAGCACCGAAATCAGACCGAGCGAGATCGCAAGCGGCACGGAAATGGCTGCTGCGACACCGGCCATCAGCAGCGTGTTGGAAAGCCGCCGACCGATTGCGGCAGCGATGTCCTGCCCGTTGGTGAGAGATGTTCCCAGATCGCCGTGGAGCAGGTTGATCAACCAGGAGAGGTAGCGCTGGTAAATCGGCGTGTTGAGACCCAGCTCCGCACGCAGATTGGCAAGCGCTTCCGGTGTCGCCGATTGACCGAGGATCGCCTGTGCCACGTCACCGGGCAGCATCTGCGTTCCGGCAAAGATCAGGAGAGATGAAAGAAATATCAGGAACAGGCCCAGCAGAATCCGCTGGGCCAACAATTTCCCTATTGAGGAACTCATGTACTGTCCTCAGGCGAACCAGCACTTTGTCGTGACGAGGCCGTTCATCAGCTGGAAGACGCCGTTCTTCTCCCAACCCTGCACCTTGTCCGAAACGCCCTCGATGAAGTCGTTGAACATCGGCGCGATCAGTCCGCCTTCGTCGCGAACCAGCATGCCCATTTCCGAGTAAAGGGCCTTACGCTTGGCGGTGTCGAGTTCGCCCTTGGCCTCGCGAAGCAGCTTGTCGAACTTCTCGTTCTTGAACCGGGTGTCGTTCCAGTCGGCGGTCGACAAATAGGCAGTGGAATACATCTGGTCCTGCACGGGACGACCGTCCCAGTAGGAAGCGCAGAAGGGCTTCTTGTTCCACACATCCGACCAGTAGCCGTCATCCGGCACGCGCTTGAGTTCAAGCGGAATACCGGCTGCCTTCGCGCTCTGCTGGAAGAGCTGGGCCGCATCGACCGCGCCCGGGAACGCCGCGTCCGCGACTTCCAGAATGATCGGGCTGCCGTCATGGCCGGAGCTTTTGTAGAGGCTCGCTGCCTTTTCCGGATCGTAGTGGCGCTGCGGGATCGTCTCGTCGAACAGCGGATAGGTGTTGTTGACCGGCATGTCATTACCGACCGACCCGTAGCCGCGCAGGATCTTCTCCACCATTTCCTCGCGGTTGACCGCGTATTTCAGTGCGTTGCGGAGGTCGCGGGAATTGAAGGGCGCGGTGTCGCAATGCATGATGAAGACGTAGTGACCGCGACCGGAGACGTTCTTGACCGAGATACCCGGAACGCGCCCGAGAAGCCCGGCGACCTTCGGAGAGACGCGGTTCACGACGTGGACCTGACCGGACTGGAGCGCGGAATTTCGGGCGGTGTCGTCGTTGATGACCGCCATTTCCACGGACTCAAAGTGACCGCGCTCGCTGTCCCAGTAGTTCGGGTTGCGCTCGAAGGTGTAGCGAACGCCCGCCTCATGCTCTACGAGCTTATAGGCGCCGGTTCCGATGCCTGCATTGGGATCCTCGCGGCCGCCACCCGGCTGGATCATCAGGTGGAAGTCGGACATCAGGTAGGGCAGATCGGCGTTAGGAGCCTTCAGATCCACCACGACACTGTCGCCGTCCACGCTGATCTTCTCGATGCCGCGCATCACGCCGAGCGCGCCGGACTTTGAATTCTCGTCGGAATGGCGCAGCAGCGTCTCGCTCACGTCTTCAGCAGTCAGGGTCTTTCCGTTGTGGAACTCCACCCCCTTGCGGATCTTGAAGCTCCAGGTCTTGGCGTCCGGCGAGCTTTCGTAGGACTCCGCAAGACGCGGAGACAGCGAACCGTCGGGGTTCACTTCGAGGAGCGCTTCGGCCCAGGCGCGCTGAACCATGAAGGTTACGGTGTTGGCGGCGATAGCGGGGTCAAGGCTGTCGGTACTCTGACCGGCGGCAAGGCCGAGCTTCAGCACCCCGCCCTTGACCGGACCGGCCGCCATGACGGCCCGACCGAGCATGGAATTTGCGGCAACCGCGCCAATACCCAGGGCAGATGTGCGGCCAAGAAATTCACGACGCGACATGCCGCCTGCGGCTGTCAGCTTTGTCAGATATTTGATGTAGTCGCTCATGTTGATCTGTCCGTTTTCCTCTTTGGCGTTCATCGGTGTCAAGGTGGCTCGCAAGCCTCAAACCGAGCGCCATTCTTCTGGATTGACGAGCCTCATCCGGGATTCCGGAGAAAGTCATTCAGCTGGGCGTTGAGGTAACCTCCCGGCGCTTGTTCGGTTCACCGACAAACCGCCCTGCCCCCGATTTTTCGTGATTTTCGTGCGCAGCCGCATAAGCAGCGAGGGGTTCGGCGACCTCGGGCGCAGGCAGACAGGTCTTGCGCGCTTTGAGGTCGGTGTGAAGCAGTAACGTCTCGACCGTCGCAGCCATTACACCGTCACCGCGGAAGAGCCTGTGGTAGAGGTGCATCTTCTTGCCCGCGCCTTTGAGCACCTGCGTCGTGGCCGTCAGCATGTCGCCCGCATGGACCTCATCAAGGTAACGCACGTGACTCTCCACGGTGAAGTAGCTCATTCCTCGCGCAATGTAGGCCTCATCCGCGCCGATAAGATCCATGAACCCGTCCGTCGCCTTGGAGCCCGCCTCCAGATAGAAGGCTTCGTTCATGTGGCCGTTGTAGTCGGTCCATGATGGCGGAACCTGACGGTAAAGGGTAACCGGAAGTTCGTCACGTTCGCCTTCGACCACGAGCGACTTCTCATGTTCCGCGATGACATTGCCGGCTGCGGCCTTATTGATCCGGAGCGCGCGCAGAATGCCGACGAGGTTGTCGTCGCGCAGGCGTTCCAGTTCGCGGATGGAATAGCGGCCCGACTGGGCGTCGGACTGGCCGGAAATCAGATCCACCAGCGCGTCGTCGAACTCGGGCACGTCCATCAGTCTGGTCCACGGCCATTTCAGCGCGGGCCCGAACTGGGCGAGGAAGTGCTTCATGCCCGCTTCGCCACCGGCGATCCGGTAGGTTTCGAAAATGCCCATCTGGGCAAAACGCAGGCCCAGCCCCATGCGGATCGCCTCATCGACATCTTCCGTTGTGGCGACGCCATCCTTCACGAGCCACAGGCTCTCGCGCCAGATTGCTTCAAGCAGCCGGTCGGCGATATGCGCATCGATTTCCTTCGCCACGGCAAGCGGGTGCATGCCGATGGCGCGCAAGATCTCGGCCGCGCGTTCGCAGGTGGTCTTGTCCCCCACCAGTTCGACCAGCGGCAGCAGATAGACCGGATTGAACGGGTGCGCGACGATTGCCTTCGTGCTGCGTTCATTCAGTTCGGAGGGTTTGAAGCCGGAGGTGGACGAACCGACGATGGCTCCCGGTTTCACGGCGTTGGCGATCGCTGCGTGGATGACCTGTTTCAGGGGCAATCGTTCCGGGACGCTTTCCTGCACCCATTGGGCGTCCCTCACCGCTTCTTCCAGCGTCTCGCAAAAGACAAGTGTGCCTTCTTCCGGCAAGGCCCGATCATAAATGGCGGGAAGTGCGCGGCGGGCGTTGGTGAGGACTTCACCGATTTGGCGACGGCTTTCGGGGGCCGGATCGAAAACCCGCACGTCCCATCCGTTCAGCAGGAACCGTGCGGCCCAACCACCGCCGATCACTCCGCCGCCGACGATCCCGGCGACGTTCGTCTTCGTGCTATCCGCCATTGCGCCATCCATCAGCTTGCGCTCCCCGGCGCACGCTTCACGAGGCCGAGCTTTTCGCGCACCTCTTCGGGGCCGATGATGCGGCAGCCCATGTTCTCGGCAATCGTAGCGGCGCTTTCAACCAGTTGCGCGTTCGTCGCGAGCACGCCCTTCTTGAGGTAAAGATTGTCCTCAAGGCCGACGCGGACATTCCCCCCGGCGAGGATCGCGGCGGCGGCATAAGGCATCTGGTCGCGACCGAGCGAGAAGGCCGACCAATGCCAGTCTTGCGGTACGTTGTTGACCATCGCCAAGAAGGTGTTGAGATCGTTGGGCGCGCCCCAGGGAACGCCCATGCAAAGCTGTACGAGCGCCTGCTCCTTCAGCGTACCTTCCTTCACCAGCTCCTTGGCGAACCAGAGGTGACCGGTGTCGAACGCCTCGATCTCGGGTTTCACGCCGAGTTCCGTCATCATGCCGCCCATGGCGCGCAACATGCCGGGGGTGTTGACCATCACGTAGTCGGCCTCGGCGAAATTCATCGAGCCGCAGTCGAGCGTGGCAATTTCCGGAAGGCATTCGGCGATGTGCGCCATGCGTTCTGTAGCGCCGACCATATCGGTGCCCGCATCATTGACGGGAAACGGCGCTTCCGTCGGGCCGAAAGTGATATCGCCGCCCATGCCAGCGGTCAGGTTCAGCACCACGTCGGTATCAGCTTCCCGAATGCGGTCGGTCACTTCACGATAAAGGCCCCGTAGGCGGGCCGGCGCGCCGGTTTCAGGATCGCGTACATGGCAATGAACGATGGCCGCACCGGCCTTTGCCGCGTCTATCGCGCTTTCGGCAATCTGTTCCGGGCTGCGGGGGACGTGGGGAGAACGATCCTGCGTGTTTCCCGATCCCGTCACGGCGCATGTGATGAAAACGTCGCGATTCATTGTTATTGGCATGTATCGTCCGTTCGTGGCTCACAGCCTCCGCAAGGGTTTTGCGGGCGCCATGGCATCGTGTTCCCATTTCCCGACCGCGCCCCCTTCAAGGGAACGGAGACGGGGTTTCGCGCACGCTTGCCGCACCTCTCGGATACGTGCCTGGGCCGCAGGCGTTCCGCCTTCGACTGGTCGCAGTTTTCCTCGCCCTGCGGGATGCACCGCATGGATCAGGTCAACCGGCCGCGTGACCCGACGCGCGGGTCATTGCGCTATTTCATTCAGTCCACTGCAATGCGCTGGCGCTATACGCCGTACTCAGAGCAAAACAGTTCGCAGTTAGGCGCCGCGAAGCGCATTCATGCTGATATTGACGATCAGACCACTCGCAGTGTGCGCGCAACATGAACCCGAGGACGCGCGATACGTCAGCGCGAAGGTTCATGGGCGGATCCGATGCCGGGATCGTTGCGCACACCTCAGGCGGCGCAACCCTCGTCAGGGCTGACAGTGTGGCGTCGGATCGTCCAACCTACCCGTCCAGCAGCTCGTGAAAGCCGCTTAGGGGTCAAAACGAATTGACGCGGCGATGATAAGCTGGTCTCACGCCTATCTGTTGTCCTATATTGCCAAAAACTTGCCCGAAATGGACACATTGCGGCATGAACGCCACATTTTTGCTATTTGACGGGTTCTCGAACCTCGTCTTCTCCTGCCTGCTTGAACCGTTGCGGATGCTTCGCGAGCTTTATCAGGACGAGATCGACTGGCAGGTCGTGACACCCACGGATGCCCCGGTTCCCAGTTCCTCCAACCTGCTTCTGGCGCCGAATACGAGGATTGAAGATATCGAGGCGTCCGACCTGCTGGTGGTGATTTCAAGCAATGGCTATCGCCAACATCCGACGCCGGAAAACCAGCGGCTGGTCATGGGCCTCGTTCGCCAGTCGCAGATCGTGGTCGGGGCGGATGCCGGGACCTGGCTTCTGGCGTCGACCGGTCTCCTCGACGATCAGACAGTCACCATGCACTGGGCGGTCATGTCGGAATTTGCCGAAACCTACCCCCATGTGCGGATCAGCCAGGACAATCACCTGATGGAAGGCAAGTTCTGGAGCTGTGGCGGGGCTTCCTCCGCGCTGGATCTGACGCTCGCCTTCATCACGGAGAGGTTCGGGCCCGCGAAAGCGTTCATGGCGTCATCGATGTTCATGTCGGACGGCACGTTGCACACTGACGAGGAGCGGACACCCACGGCCTTCAGCTCCCCGAGCCGCGGGCGGGTGGAACCGATCATCACCATCATGACTGAAACGCTCGAGCATCCCCTTTCGCTGCCTGCACTTGCGGAACGCGCGCATATTTCACCGCGCTCGCTGAACCGGCTGTTTCGCTCGGAACTCGGCATGTCGCCGGGCCAGTATTATCAGCAGCTCAGGCTATCCAATGCGCGGGAATTATCGGCGAACACGGATCTGGACCTGCGTGAAATCGCATTCAGATGCGGCTATGCCGATGCCGCCTCGCTGACGAAAGCGTTTCGGAAGGTCTTCGGTCAACCGATCCGCCGGTATCAAAAGACGATCCTTCCGGGTGACCTCGGACGGCCATACGACGGAGCGGAGAACTAGCTCACGATTTCGCGGAGCCGATTACAGATAACGGCGAACTCCTCGCGTGCGCGGGCGCTGCGGTGACGGGCCCTGAGCCAACCATGGACGAGCCCCTGCCCTGTGCTCACCTCCACGTTCCTGCCCACGATACGCGCATGACCGACATAGCGAAGGCTATCGTCGTGGATCGGATCGCATTCGGCCGGATAAAGCCATGTTTGCGGAATCCCCTCCAGATTGCCGCACGAAGGATTGGCGGTCGGATCGTCCGCAGGTCCGTGGCGCAGATCTCCGTAATTCAGATATTCCTCGCGCGTGAGCAACGGTGCGTGCGCGTGGGTCTCATAACTCCCACCTTCCGGTTCGTATCCCAGATCGGGATAGATCAGGACCTGCGCCAGCAAAGCGGGCGACGACCAGGTTCCGGCGATGGAGGCGATGATCATTGCGCCCGCACTGTCGCCGCAAAGAACGATGCGGTGGTTCCGGGCGAGGCCCTTCACGACCGCGAGCACATCGTCATAGGCGGCAGGATGGAGGTGTTCGGGCACCAGACGGTAGTCGACCGAAACAACGCGGGCTGAGGCAGAGGCGGCGATTTCAGCGCAGACATCGTCGTGGCTCTCAAGCCCGCCGAGCGCAAAGCCGCCACCGTGGGCGTAGACAATGACGGCAGCGCTTTCCGGTCCGTAGATGCGAACCGGGACGTTGGCGATCTTACCTTCTGAAACCGGCAGTCCCTCGGGTCGCCCCGCGTGGAAATGAGCCGCCATCCGGTCGTAGACCGCGCGTTGGGCGGGCCAGTCTCCGGCTTTCAGATCGTCGGGATAAAAGGATAGCGTCTCGTTGATGAAGGCGAGCATCTCGCCATCGAGCGTCTTGTTGTAGTCCACCAGTCCGATCTCCCGGTCATCCGTCGTGTTACGCCTTCATGCAGGCTTGCCGGGGGCGAATGCAAGGGATGGTCCGGACATCCGTCACCCCGACCATCAGGATTGAAGATGCCGTCGAGCGCTGACGCGTCACGAACGCGTACCGGCTCGCACAAGGGCGCGACCCGCCAGAAAACCGCCATCAATGGCGATGCATTCCCCGTTCACGTAGTCCGCGTCCGATCCGAGAAGAAAGCGCACGACACCTGCGACATCGGACGCCGTTCCGGTCCGCTCCCGCGGGATCATCTGGAGGTAGTTGTCGCGGTATTCCGGCGTGATCTGGTCGTCGCGAACCAGAATCAGGCCCGGCGCGACCGCGTTTACCCGAATGCCCAGCGGGGCCAGTTCCTGTGCGCAGGATTTCGTGAACATCACGATGCCCGCCTTCGACGCGCTGTAATGGGAAACGCCGACGCGGGCGGAATAGCCTGCGGTGGATGCGAAATTGACGATTGCTCCACCGACAAGCCCAGCCTCGCGGCGCGCCCGACCGAAAGCGCGCGTGCAAAGAAACGTGCCGCGCAGGTTCGTCCCGATCACCCGGTCCCAGTCGCGCACTTCCATGTCGAGAAGGGCGTCGTCGGGATAGATCCCGGCATTGTTGATCAATGCATCCGGGATGCCGAAGTCGCTCAGGATCGCCTCAAAGACCGCTTCCGTCTGATCGGCATCGGAAACATCGTGGATATAGGCTTTCGCTGATTTTCCGGTGGGGTCGAGGTCGGCCGCCGCGGAAGCCACAGCGTCGGCATCGACGTCCGTCATGGCGACTTGCCAGCCCTCGGCGTGGAGTTCGCGTGCGATTTCGAGGCCGAGACTGCGGGCAGCCCCGGTGACAATTGCGGTTCTGGCGGCTGCGGACGCAGCTTCGCCGATGGGGCGGGACATTTTATTGTTTCCGGTTCTTTGGATAGGGCATGGGCGCGCGGATACGCGCGAAGATGTATAGATCTACGCCCCAAACTTCCGGTTGCCCACCGAGCCGGGGCATTTTACCGGCACGGTGCGCTCAGCGATCTCACGCCATGCTCGATTACCGGCCTCCAGCGGGCCGCGTCTTCGGTACGAAACCGGAACTCGATGTGGTGCAGGAGCGTGCTGTCGCACCCCTTCCCGTGCTCCACATGGATGTGCAGGCGTTCATCCTTGCCGCTCACCTCCATGTCGTACCAGTTGTCGCCATGGGTCAGCGTTTCGAAGTGCCATTCCGCGTCGATGAAACCGCAAGACATCAGGCGGCGATAATGGGCGAGGTTCCCGCCCGTAGCATTGAACTCACCATAGACGTGGATCACGCCGCTTCCATCGGGGGCGTAGAATTTCTGCCCCTTGCCGTAAGCAGGCTCGTCCCCCGTCCTGAAGTTTGCGGGAACCTCCACACGGGTGCCGAAGCGCGTGTTGCGGTAGGTCTGCCATTCCTCAGCCCCGACGGGGCCTGAAACGGCAAATGCGATCAGGGCGAGGAAGAGCGCGCTCGACAGTGCCTTCATTTCGTCTCGACGGGTTCGATGAACAGGATATCGAGATCCTGCTGAGGCCAGAAATCGTCCTGGGCGAATTCCAGCCGCGACCGCGAGATACGGTTTGCTCCGTTCAGACAGAGGAACGCGTAGTCGGCGGGGCTCGACGCTTCCACGACGAGGTTGAACTTCCGGATCGGGCCGGACCAGTTTGCCCCCGTCTTCAGGATGTATTCCACCGTGGAACTCGTGTAGGGCATGCCGTATTCGCCGGTCGTGCGCGGCTTGTTGATCTCGATGGAAGTCGCCAGGTCGTCGGATATGCAATAGGCGGCCTTCGCCCCCCGGGCGGTCTCTCCCTGCTCGTCTCCATATCCGAGCGGCGCGGCGACGCTGCGACCTGCGACCGGTTTGTAGCTGTGTTCGATCACCACTTCGCGCCCGGCCGGAAAGGCCTGCTTCCAGTAGTAGGTGGTGCGCATCGTCCAGCCGGCTTCTTCATAGTCGAAATCGTCGTGAAGAAGGCCCACCTCCCGCAACTGCGTCTTCTGTTCCTCGCTCAAAGCGGCAAGGTCGTCATGGGTGGACGGTTTGTAGGGCTCCAGCGCGAGACCTAAATCCTGCAGCATCGCGGTTCTGTCCACGCCGAGCGCGATGGCGCGCTGGTCGACTTCCATTTTGACCCGACGACCATCGACGGTGGTGGTGAAATCGATGAAGTTCACTGCGTCCTGATCGGGCAGGATCGGGTTGCTGAAGTCGGTGATCGCGCCGATATCAGGCAGCGGGAACGCCACGAGCGTGGTGATGTCCTTGTCGCTTTCATTGCGGAACACGTAGCGCACGTCGATGCGTTCGGGCGTTATGCGGAGATCCTCCGACAGCATCGCCACGGCCTCCTGATGGACAAATTGCAGCCCGCCGGAGGCGATGGTGGCAGAGGTGTCGTTTGCTTGTGCACCAAGGGAAAACAGAAAAGCGGCGATGGTGATGAAATACGGATTGAGGCTTTTCATTCGTTTGTCCTCGAGATGAAAAAACGTTTGGCGTCTTCGCCGGATCCGGCGACCCATAGTGCAATCAAATCGACCGATTCACAGCCTGCATCAGTGCCGCAGGGGTATGCGCCAGCCACCAAATGGCGGGCGGTCACGAACGGGCATCCACGGGGCCCTTAGGCGTCAATTCCACTCCGGTCAGACGGCGGTCGAGCTTTCTGGCCCGCCATGCAAGAAGCCGCTCGCCCATCTCTATGCGTATGCTGGCATGGGCGGCGCTATCGGCCAAGTTTACCAGCTCGGCTGGATCTTCGAGAAGATCGAACAATAGCGGCGGCAAGTCCGTAAAGTGCACGAACTTGTAGCGCCCCGTGCGCACGACCGAGAGGGCGCAATCATCGAGCGCCAGCCCCAGATAGTCCTGCGCGGTTCCAAGCGACACTTCGCGGAAATCGTACTCCCAGAACACGGCATCGGCGGCGTCCGAAGAGGGCGTGCCGTCCAGTTGGCTGACCAGCGAAACGCCATCGAGATGACCCGGCGGAGCGATCCCGACGGCTTCCATCACGGTGGGGAAAATATCCACCGAGTTGGAGAAACACTCGATCTTGCGCCCCTGCCCGCCGGAGCGCGCCGGATCGCGGATGACCAGCGGAACATGATAGCTCTGCTCATGGAACCCGAATTTGCCGAGGGTCCAGTGGTCGCCCATCATCTCGCCGTGGTCGGAGGTGAAAACGATGACCGTGTTCGCCCAATTGCCGGAAGTTTGCAGGTCGTCGATGATGCGCCCGATCTGCCGGTCGACCTCCGAGATCATGCCCCAGTAGGTTGCGCGCAAGGTTCGGAAGTCCTCGTCGCTCCAGTCCGCCACCAGACCGTCGCCCGATCCGATCAGATAGTGTTCGGCGCGTTTCTGATGCGCGATCCAGTAATCGACGAGCGGGTGCCCTGCCCGTTCTTGCGCCGGGTTTTCCGCACGCCGGAATTCCGGGCCAGATGCCGGGTCATACATGGTGTTGAAGGGTTCCGGCACGACGAAGGGCGGATGGGGGCGCAGAAAGGAAATATGCGCGCACCACGGCGCATCCGGCCTTGCCGGGCCGTGCTGTTCGTCGAGCCAGCGCAGGAATTCGTCGGTGAGGAAGGCTGTTTCCGTCTCGTCCTGACCGTAGCGCGCAGGCGAAAGCGTCGGGCGGTCCGAATAGCCCGAAACCGGCAGATACATCTCCCACACATCATCCGGGATCGCATGACCGCGCGCCTTGAGCCATGAAAGCCAGGGGCCCGCATCTTCCGGCAGGCGCAGGCGCGTGGTGAACCCTGGAAGAACGCCCTCATAGGTGCGCAACCATGGATCCTCCCCCGCCGCGGTGCGCGGGTCCACAGCCTGATCGGTATAACCGAAGAGGGTCGGATCGTATCCGGCACGGCGCAGCGCCAGCGCGATATTGTCGTGACGCGCATCGAGCGGCGTGCCGTTGCGCACCACGCGATTGGTCATCTGGTAGAGACCTGTATAGAGGCAGGCGCGGGAGGGTCCGCAAGGGGTTGCTTGCGCGTAATGTCTGGAGAAATAGGTTGCCTCCGCGGCGAGCCGGTCGACATTCGGTGTCCGGACGACCGGATGCCCGGCAACGCCGAGACAATCCCCGCGCCACTGGTCTGCCGTGATGAGCAGGATATTCGGACGCATCTCATTTCCCCCTCGTCCGCCGCCCCGCCATCTACCGGGACTGCCTCTTTCCGCTTCTTGCACGAGGAATGGGAATACCGCAACGGCACCGAGCGACTGATGGCTTGGACTCAACGACAAACGGCGGAGCCCGTGAGGGCCCCGCCGTTCTTTACGCGGTGAGCAGCCAAGAGTGGGTTGCGAGCTTGTTACTCGACGTCCACGCCGTAGAAATTGTGCGTGCCCATCGGATGGATCTTGTAACCCTTCACCTTGACAGCCATCGGCATGAAATCCACCGAGTGAGCAATCGGAAGCATCGGGGCCTGATCCGCGACGATGACCTGAGCCTCTTCGTAAAGGCGCGTGCGTTCAGCGACATCCGATGTGACCTTCGCCTTCTGGATCAGATCCTCATAGGGCTGGTAGCACCAATGTGCGGTGTTGGAGCCACCGACGGAATCGCAGCCCAGAAGCACGGCGAGGAAGTTGTCAGGGTCGCCATTGTCGCCGATCCAGCCGAGAAGCGCCGCGCCGTCACGCTTTGGATCACGCGCGCGGCTCAGATACTCGCCCCACTCGTAGGAAACGATTTCGGCCGTAACACCGACATTGGCGAGATCCGCCTGCATCATTTCCGCCATGCGACGGGCATTGGGGTTGTAGGCGCGCGAGACCGGCATGGCCCAGAGCTTCATCTCAAGCCCGGAAAGGCCTTCCTTTTCCAGCATCGCCTTTGCGGCTGCCGGATCGAAGGGCGCGGGCTTCACATTGGCGTTGTACGACCAGATGGTGGGCGGCAGCGGCGTGGTCGCCATCTGACCGTTGCCCTGATAGACGGCCTCAAGAATGGCTTCCTTGTCGATCGCCATCGTCAGAGCCTTGCGAACATTAGCGTTGTCGAAGGGCGGCTGCGTGGTGTTGAAGGCCAAGAAGCCGAGGTTCAGACCTTCCTGCTCCATCACCTTGATCGCCGGATCCTCTTTCATCAACGCAAGGTCGGCGGGGTTCGGATAAGGCATGATATCGCATTCGCCGGACTTCAGACGCTGGTAGCGCACGGAGGCGTCCGGGGTGATCGCGAAGATGAGGCTGTCGAGAGCCGGAGCACCTGCCCAATAGTCCTTGTTGCCGACGTAGCGAATGACGGCATCCTGCTTGTAATCGACAAAGCGGAACGGGCCGGTGCCGATGGGCTTCTGGTTCATGAGCTCCGGCGTTCCGGCGGCCATCAGCTGGTCGGCATATTCCTTGGACTGGATGGTCGCGAAATCCATCGCGAGATTGGACAGCATCGGCGCTTCGGGACGGTTCAGCACCAGCTTGACCGTATAGTCGTCGATCTTGACGATATCCTTGATCAGCTCATCAAGGCCCATGGCGCCGAAGTAGTTCCAGTTGCCACCCGCATACTTATGGTACGGATTGTCCGCCAGACGCTGACGATTGAAGCTGAAGAGCACGTCGTCGGCGTTGAAGTCGCGGGTCGGCGTGAAGAGATCGTTGGAGTGGAACTTCACACCCTTGCGCAGGTGAAACGTGAACTCCGTCCGGTCTTCTGAGATGTCCCAGCTTTCCGCCAATCCCGGTTCGACGACGGTGGTGCCGATCTTGAATTCCACGAGCCGGTTGAAGACCGGACGCGAGGACGCGTCAAACGTCGTGATGGACGTATAGAGCGCGGCGTCGAAGCCTTCCGGCGACGCGTCGGAACAATAGACAAGCGTCTTTGCGCTCGCCGGCGCGACTGCCAGCGTTGTAGCCAGCGCGAGTAGTCCCAGTCTTTTCTTTAGAAACATGAATTTCTCCGTTTCTTGTTCAGGAAGGTAATTTCAGCACTGAAGACCAATGCCCGGAGAGGCGGACGCCGGTCTGATTTTTGCTCAATCGGATCTGAGCAATGGGACGAACACGAAACCCGCTCATTTCACCTCATCAGCGGGCATCAAGAATCAAGTCTGCGAGAAGAGCGCCGATCAGCGGAAAAACCCTTGGTCCGTTGTCGCTGATCTGCTCTCCTCTCGTCATAATCGCCAATACAACCGGATTGGCATCGGGCATTACGACGCGCATCAAATCGTGACGGTAGAAGGACGTGCGCGGATCGCCCGTCCAGGGCGTGAAACCGGCCTTGCTCCAGACCTCGGCTTCGCGCGGCAATCCGGCCCCCAGATACTCCGCCAATTGATAGGCAGGCAGGCTTGCATCGGGGCCGTTGCGATCGCGTTTGAGGGTCGCCTGCGCCCTGACGCGGCTTGAATCGCTCAAGGGAAGCGCGCCACAGAAGAGTTCATGGAAGAGCCTTGCGCAGACGTGCGGCGTCAGAGAATTGAGATAGCTGCCGTCCGGCCCGGCCAATTGCGCCTCGCGTCCGTAACGTATGTCCCCGTTCAGCTTCTGATTGAGATTGCAGCCGCGCCATTCCGGCCATTCTAGATCGGCGAAGAAGCGGTTCACGCCTTCGCGTTTGGTCTGCCAGCGCGCGTAGTCGTCAGGGGCCAAATAAGTGTCGCCGGTGGTGCCGGTCACGAAATCGATCACGTAATTCGTGGCCGTGTTCGAAGACCACATGATCATGTCCCGGATCGCATCGTCGAGATCTACGGGCGCGTTGGCGGTCTCATCTTCCAGAACTTTCAGCACATGTACCAGATGAAACGCTTTGACCAGACTGCAGGGATAGCAATGCAAGTCGCCGTTATGGGCGTAGCCGACGGGCGCGCGGCCCCTGCCCGTTTCGCGCAAGGCAACGAAACCGAAGCCGTCTTCGGTGATCCCGTCATCACCGAACCGCCGAACAATCGCGGATTTCGCATTCTCGCAACGCTCGGTCCAGCCGCTGTCAGGGGAGTAAAACATAATGATCGACCGCTTCCTTCGTTCCTCGCGGTTCCTCCCTCCCGCGCAATTCAAGCTTGATATTAAAGGCGGCCTACACCCATAAATAAAATCAATAGCAAGCCGTCCACTATCAGCAGGCTGATAATGAATCTTCGCGAAATGGAACTGTTTGGCACCTTGATGCGCGTCGGGACGACGACCGAGACGGCTCGCGTGCTGGGGATTTCACAGCCCGGCGTGAGCGCGCAGCTGAAGCGGCTTGAAAGCCGGTTGGGCATTTGCCTTTTCCAGCGCACCGGAAACCGGCTCGAGCCGACGGCGGAGGCTCTGGAAATCTATGAGCAGGCCGCGCCGATCTTCGCCGCTCAAGCCAAAATCCGATCCCGTCTGCCCTCCATGCGCAACCGTTCTACGGAGCCCGCCGTCATTGCGGCGACGCCCATTCTGGTGGAATGGTTTCTGGGGCCGATACTGGTGGAGGCCGGTTACGGAGACTGGAAGAAATCGCTTGAGATCCGCATTCACGATCCGGTCGAGGATCTGCGCTCCCGCGTTGCGGATATCGGCCTTCAGATGGCAGTGCCGCCAAAGGTGGAGTTTCATGCCCACGCCGTCGGGCGCAGCGCTCTTGTCGCGGTGATGCGCAACGAACATGAGTTAGCCGCGCGCGAGCAGCTTTCATGTGCCGATATCGCGCCGCATCCGCTGGTTTGTTATGACGCGGATTGGTCCCCCATGGGGGCTTCCATTCGCGATGCCTTTCGTGCCGCAGGCTACGCTTACGCTCCGTCCTGCACGGTGCCCTATTGCGCGAATGTGTGCGCACTGGTTCTCAGTTGCGGCGGGATCGGGATGGTGGACGAGATGACCGCGCGCAGCTATGAGCGCGCGGGCATCGCGTGGCGGCCTGTCGGCGATATCCCGGACATCTCGATCATCGCGTTCCACCGCCGCCACGAGCCGTTACGCTCGGTCACGCAGGACCTGCTGAACCGGATTCTGGCTGTGAGCGAAACGGCGGGGTGAGCCGCAACGGGCTCACCCTTTCAGCCGATGCGGCTCGGAGGTTTCAAGATAGGCTTCTTCCTCCGGCGTCAGGTCGATCGTGTCTACACCTGTGATCATCGGGCGGACATGCTCGAAGAAGTGGCCGACTGTCAGCAGATAGACATGGATGAGCACGAAACTCACGATCATGTAGCCCGCGATCAGGTGGAGGCTTGCCACCAGTTCGAGCTTGGCCGACGCATTCGGCGTCGACTGCCAGAACTCGTAAGTCAGATAGGTGATGCCGGTGATCCACATGGTCGGGAAAAGAACCAGCTTCAGCCCGAGATAGGCCAGCACCTGCAAGGGATTATGCTTGCGCCAGAAACCCTTGTGATAGGGATGGTCTTCACACTTGAAGACGCCATAGGCGTAGTAGCGGATGATCGGCCAAAGTCCGCCGATATCCGGCACGTAGTGACGCCATGTCCCTGTGGTCAGGTGCCAGAAGATCGCGAACACCCAAAGGGCGATCAGGCACAGCGCGGCGATCGTGTGGATGGTGACCGCCTGGCCGAAGTACAGCATGTGATGGAGGCCGTGGACGCCAAGGCCTGAGAACATCAGCGTCACGATGAGCAGCGCCTGCGTCCAGTGCCAGAAGCGTTCGAACCGGGTGAAGATCTTTACCTTACGCTCAGCCATTGGCCTTCCTCCCGCACCGCACCATCCGCACGGTCATGTGCCCCGCAAGGCCGAGTATGACGAGCAACAGGATCCCCAGTCCGATCTTCGTTGCGTCGGAGAACGGAGCTGTTCCGGGAATGTAGAGTCCAGGCACGCCTGCAAGCCGTCCGTCTTTCGAATGGCACTGGCCGCATTTCATGGCGTCTTCCGCCGGTGCGACCATGTGGGTGATGGGCCAGTACATGAAGGTATCGACGAAGTCGAATTCACCCGAATAAGGCACGCCCATGTAATCCATGCCCGCCTTGATCGACTTTGCCCAGTCGAAGTTCGTCCAGAAGGCGGTGGTGGTGTCCGGTCCATAGACGTTGTTGTAGACGAGATGGTTGAGCTTCGTATCGTATGCCTGCTTGCCCACCATCCGCTTGAAGGGCCAGATCCGGGAATTCGGGTCGTCGGCCGAACCGGAGATGGAATTGATCTCGACGACCTTGGTCGGATCGATTGTGTCCCCGGCCAGCGTGTAATTCACCTCGCCGTTGAACCATGCGTAATAGGGAACGACGTTCTCTCCCCATTCGAAATCCCCCTTCGTGGAGAGATAGGTGTGGAGATGCTTGCCGTCGCTCTGCACGAAGTTTTCTTCGTGATAGGGCTTGCCGTCCTTCAGTTTGCCACCGGTCGACCAGTCCCAAGCGGTCTTGGTGGCCACGCCACCGCGCGCAAACGACGGGATGTGGCAGGTCTGGCAGGCGATCCGGTCGGTATGGTGGTTGAGCTTGACGGAAATGAGCGAATTGCCCGGATGCGGCTTGGTGCCGTGACAGGATTCACAGGTCGCCGCGTCGCGCATCGCGCCCGGTCCGCCGCGTCCCTTGGTGTCCTTGGCCGCAACGTCATAACGGCTTCCCGCCGTCTTGTGCGAATGGGTGACGTGACAGGTCGAGCACGCGAAATTCGCGCCGTCCTTGGCCATGTGAACATCGACGGACCGGTCGGGTGCCATGAGCGCCGACGAAAGATCGCCGTGTTTCACGTTGTCCCCGCCACCGCCGTAGAAATGGCATTGGCCACAGTTCTCACGCGCCGGATCTCCAACGCTCTTTGCCGCCACAGACAGATCGATGGGAGTGGCAAGCTTGCCGGTGATTGTTTTGGAGCCTTCCTTGAAGGGCGTTGAAGCCTCGCGCCCTGCCTGATTGTCGAGCTTGTCGTAGAGACTCTTGTCAGCGTGGCAGACAAGGCAGTCTACCGCGGTTTCTTCGGCAGGCGGCGGTTCGCGCATGTCGTCCCAGCCGTAACCGATATGGCAGCTCGTGCAGCGCGTTTCATTGCTTGCGACATTGCCACAGAACGCATTGATCACATTTCGCTTGCCAAGGGTCTGCCCGGTCTTGGGATGCTTGTAGTTCCACGTCCAGTGTAACGAGCCCTTGACCTGCTCGGCCGCCTCATTGTGGCACGTCAGGCAGGCCTTCGTGACCTCCTTGCCATTGGCGAACGGCTGATTGAGGATCTCGAATTGGGAATGATCGGCCGTGCTGGCACTAGCCGGTTTGTCGGCCTTCGTCTCTTGTGCGTCAGCCTGCGAAGAGGTCAGCGGTACATTGAACGCCAAAAGAAGCGCAAGCGCCCCTATTACGGCGCGCGCACCATTCCGTCCGAAGATGTTCGCGAAGATCGCCGTCATTGTTTCCCCCTGATAACCATTCGATGTACCGGCCGGAACATGTCGTGGGGAATATTTTGAAATTTCATGACGCAACCCTCCCAGATCGCGTGTTAACCCCGCGCAGTCGGGTCAAATAAAACATTCATAAAGTAGATCCTCGATACTCGAATTTTCCGCTGCGGGTAATCCGTGGATCTGCTTGCGCCTGTCCAGCATTCGACCATGGGGGTGGACATCCATCATTGAAAAAGATCAATCCGAACGCCACGGGAGGATGTCGATATGCCCTTTTTAACAGCGGTATCGGGCTCTTCTTCCGATAGCTTTCATCGGCGATAAGGCCCAATATTCCATAGCTTATGGCAACTCTGCCCCAAGTCGGATGTGCGCCATTTCTCCGCGCAACACGCGTGTGGCCAGGACGTATCCGATACCGGTCAGACCAATGACGAAGCCCATCGCTCCGGGGGCGCGCATCCATAATGCACAACGCGTCTACAAACGCGGAGACGCTGCCGGCTCCATCGAGGGAATCGGCCAAAGTACCTAGGATTGAATTCGCCACCACGATCCCTGCACAGGAAACGAAGAAAAAACCGAATGAAGAGGCTCTGGATACCAGCGAATTCGGCTTAGGTTATCGTTGGTCGCAAAGTGCCGGTCCGAAGACGACGAAGCCGCGAACCTTGCATTGCAGCGGCCGACGCTTTTGCATCCGGGAATCCAGCCAGGTTTTGCAGAACGACAAGATGGAATTCCCCAGCACAGCTCTGCCACGGAGCCGCGATTTTTTGTCGAGCAAACGCTTGCAGATTAAAAGCCGATCATCGAATTGGTGGCTTGGCGTGCTCAGGATCCTATAGCGAGAACGCTCTCGACGAATACGGCGATTTGGACATCGTCGTCGCCGTCGATCCCGCTCACTACGATGCAGTTTTCGAGAAGCGCTTCGAAATGCGCGCCGAGCTTGGCGATTTGAGCTCCGCCTTTACTGGCGAACACGTCGGGAAACCCCGACTTGTGATCGCACTGTACGGCCCAGATGGACTGCACGTCGATTTCAAGTTTGCCAAGTTGGAAGACATTACAGATCGGGTAGATGAACCGACAATTCTGTGGGAACGAAAAGACGGGCTTTCGCGAGCATTGGCAAAAGGGGGTGGGGCGTATCCCCGCTTGATGAGCGATGGGCCGAAGATCGTCATTGGACCTGGGTTCATTAATGCGTGGGTAAAATCGGTCGAGGCGAATTCTTTGATGCTTTGAACTTTCTGAGGTTCCTGCGAGTTCAGGTGCTTGGGCCATTCGCCTTGCAGAGGGCCGCTTTCGAAGCAAGAGGAGTAAGGAGGCTCGAGACATTGCTGCCTGAATTTGCAGAACGGCTTCGTGAAACCGTGAGCGCGCCCGAAAACGATCCGCTGAAAACTTAGCAGGAAAGCGCCGTCACAAACTATCAGGACATGCACAGCCCAGAGGTCACGATGCAAACCGGAGCAGAACGCGTTGCGATGAAGGCCCTGCGATATGCTTGACGTTTTTGCGCATTTTGCACAACGTCGAACCGGGCATCACACGGCTTGTTTCTAAGGAATTCACATTCCCTCTATTGGGTTTGCTTTGTCGCTTGCGTGGTGACGGGTTATCAAAAGAAGCAACATCGCGAAGGCAAACGCTAGGATGCCACCTGCCAGGAAGAATGCGACATCGGGGCTTTGTATCAGCGCGTGCGGTGACATGAAATAGCTGAACACCTGCGTGAATACGACTGTCCCGATCAGAGCGGAAAGGCTTTGTACCGCCGCTATTCCCCCCTGTAACGTGCCCTGTGAATCTTCGGGAAGCCCTTTTGACATTATGGCCGACAGGGTTGGATGCACGAAGCCTTCGACGGCATGGACGATCAGCAGAATAAATACGAAGAGCGTCGACGACAGAAGACCGAAGCCGACACAGCTCAACGCTGCCACCGCCAGGCCGATAAGGGCGAGACGGTGTTCTCCTAACCGAGCAACGGCAGGACCGGTACCAGCCCCCTGCAAGAGCGCCATGGACAGGCCGGCGGTGGCCAGTGTCAGGCCGACAATGGTGCCCGTCCAGTCGAATTTGGCAAAGCCCCAGAAGGCCCAGACGCCGATATAGACTGAAGACCCCAGAAAATAGAGCGCGAGAATCCCGGCATAGGGCAAGACGCCGGGATAACGCAGGAACACCCGGAATACCCCGAACGGGTTGGCATCGCGCCATCGAAACGCCCGGCGAGCGTCCGCCATCAGCGTTTCGGGAAGGAAAACAAGTCCGAACAGGAAGTTGATCCCCGCCAGTCCCGCAGCAGTCCAGAACGGCACCCGCGTACCGAATTCGCCCAGCACCCCGCCGAGGGCCGGGCCAAGCACGAACCCAAGCCCGAAAGCTGCGCTCATTAAGCCGAAGGCACGAGCGCGGGTTTCGCGCGTGCTCACGTCTGCGAGGCAGGCATTTGCGATGACGATGGAAGCGCCGCAGAGCCCGGCAATGAACCGTCCAAGGAATAGCCACCCAAGCGTCGGCGCCCAAGCCTGCAGCACGTAGTCAAGCGCCAACCCGCCAACGGCCAGAAGTAACAACGGGCGTCGGCCGAACCGGTCCGAGAGCTGTCCCAACAGGGGGGCGCAGGCAAAGAGCGTGAGGCTGTAGAGCGCAAAGAGAACGCCGCCGATCCGGGCCGCATCTCCCAGGTCCATATGCCCGACTTCCTCGATCAGAAGCGGCACGACAGGGATGATCAGACCGGCGCCTATACTGTCGAGGAAGGCAACGATGAGGGCAAAGACAGTCGCCCGGCGACAGGATGCGTCGGAGGGAAGCTTTTTGTCCATGGAGAGCTATCCTTTCGGATGCAGACTGCTTCTCTTAACGCATCTCCGGCCAATACTCCTGATGGCAAGTCTTCGAGATGCGGATTGTGGCGCGTCTGTAGAAGACGCCAAATCGACTGTGCCAACAACGCCGCCAAGGATATAGTCGATCGCAATGCTGCCGTTAGTCCCGAAGTCGACTCTGTCGGTAGAGCGGCTACCTCATCTGGAAACCGCCATTGTCTACGTCGGGTTTGCTGTTTGCTGCGCGTGCTTCCGGCGGGAAGCGGTGGCGGGCACCGATTTCCGTCGCACAAGGATCAGCTGCACATGGCCAATACTCGCGGCAATCGGCGGTGTTTGGCGGAAGAGGTGGGATTCGAACCCACGAGACGGTCACCCGCCTGCCGGTTTTCAAGACCGGTGCCTTCAACCACTCGGCCACTCTTCCGAAAAACAACGCCCCTCCTTTGAGGGGCCGGAGGCGGCTTGTCAAGCGCGAGGCAAGTAGGCGCACCAAGGACATACGGAACGGGGGAGACTATCCCCATGTCTCGTCGGGGGAGACGAAAACCTTATTCGTCTTCCTTTTTCAGCATATAGCCGAGGAAGCGAACGGATTCGATGGGATCATAGCCAAGCTGCATCTTCAGCTTCTTGCGCAGCTTGGAGATATGGCTCTCCACTACGCTTTCGTCGACATCCTCATTCATCAAGCCATAGACCGCGTTATAGATCTGGGTCTTGGTCACCCGGCGGCCGTAGTTGCGGGCCATGAATTCCAGAATGCGACGCTCGCGGCGCGGAAGTGCGAATTCCTCACCGGCGACCACGGGATCGCGCCCGTCGAAGAACACACGGATATTGCCGACATCCATATTCTCGGAATCTTCCGTGGCGCGCCGCCGGATAGCACCGACGCGAGCCATTATCTCACGGACATGGATGGGTTTGCGAAGAACGTCGTCGACACCGGCGGCAAATAATTCGAGGGTCAGTTCAAGGCTCGGCTTCTCGTTCAAGGCAAGAACCGGCGCCTGGCGAATGCGATTTCGGATGATGCGCGGATAGGCCTGACGGCCTTCACAGTCCCCAATCAGAAACGCGTCGACAGCGCCTAATTCTTCTTGTGGGGTCGTTGTAACCCAGTCACTAAATTCTTCCGGCATCAATCCGAGCGAAGAAACCCCTTCTCTCTCGAAGCCAGATGCATAGCCAGTGGTTACAATCTCTCTCTCATCCACAATTATGAACACGGTAGTTAGCCCCCGAATACTCAGCCAAGACAATGCCTATTGGCAATTTAAATGACCGTCAAATGTTTCTAGGCGCTTCCTGCATGAAATGATACCGCATTCTTTAATTTCGGTGTACGAAAAAAAGAAAGTTTATTAGACAGCAGCATATTCCACTTTGCAAAAATGATATGCGGAAATTTGTACTTACAAAACTTCGTCTAAAATTTGATCTTTTATGGTACTCACTGCTTAATTTCGGAATCCCTATTCTTTCGCGTTCACGCCCAACAAGGCGATGCGGAATGGGAGAATCCGGCTGGTCCTGCGCTACTGCGAGGTCATGCGCCTCCCCTTCGCGCCCGCGGGGAGCGATGGGTAGGAACGCCAGGTTTCAATTTGAGTGATTACAGACTGGCGACAGCCGGGGTCGGACAAATTCGGCGGCAGGTTCGCAATACGGTGACCGCCGCAGTCCTATTGTCTGGGGATATCCGGGGCGACGCAGCATGGTGCGGCTGAACGGGAAAAGAGAATCAGGCCGGGGAAGCCGATTCATTTCCTGTCGTTTCCTGAGCGAGGGCTCTGGCCAGATGATCGAAGGGGTCACCGGCAATCTTGTCCCTGCTTCCCTGCCTCAATGCTTCGTAGATTTTCGGCACGATCTGGCAGGCGTAGTCGAGCTGCGGGTCGTTCCCAGGCTGATAGCCGCCCATGACCCGCAGATCCCTCGTGTCCTCGAAACGCGAGATCAGTCCTTTGAGGCGCATGACGAGTTCACGCTGTTCCGGCGTCCAGGCATGTTGCGCGAGACGAGAGATGGAACCGAGCACGTCGACCGCCGGGTACCGGCCGGAGTCCGCAATGGTCCGGTCCAGTTTGATATGGCCATCGAGAATGCCGCGGATACTGTCGGCAACCGGGTCATTGTGATCGTCGCCATCCACCAGCACCGAGAATACGCCGGTGATCGCACCTCCACCGCTCTCGCCGGGGCCTGCACGTTCCAAAAGGCGCGGCAGTTCGGAAAAGACACTCGGAGTGTAGCCACGCGCGACGGGCGGTTCACCTGCCGCCATGGCAACATCACGCGCCGCATGGGCGAAACGGGTGGCACTGTCGATGATGAGGAGAACGGATTCGCCGCGGTCGCGAAAGTGTTCGGCGATGGTCATTGCCGTCTTGGGCGCCAGACGGCGCATCATCGGGCTTTCATCGCCGGTGGACACGACCACCACGGACTTCTCGATGGCGTCGCCCAGAGCATCCTCGATGAACTCGCGTACTTCGCGAGAGCGTTCGCCGACAAGACCCACGACAACCGTATCGAAGTCGCCGGAACGGGCGAACATCGCCAGCAGCGTCGACTTGCCGACACCTGAGCCTGCGAAGATACCGACACGCTGCCCGACGCATAGCGGCGAAAACAGATCGATAACGCGAACGCCCGTACGCAACCCCTTGGAAACACGTGAACGTTTCAATGACGGGGGCGGGTCGCGGTCGAGCGACACCGCTCGTTCGCCTGCAGGAAGCATTCCCTTGTCATCAACCGGCTGGCCGAGTGCGTTGACCACCCGTCCCTTCCAGGATGGATCCGGATGGATCGTCAGGCCCCCGACGCGATAGACTTTCGTGCCGATGCCGACGGACGTCTGCCGTCCGAAGGGTTTGACGATGGCTTCGTCCTCATCGAGGCGGATGACCTCCCCGCGCTGAGCCTTGTCCTTCGTTTCCAGCAATACGGTATCGCCAAGACAGACGAACGGGGAAAGGCCGACGACACGATAGAAGTTCGGGGCGACCTGATTGATCCGCCCGCCGATGCGTACCGGGGCAATTTCCTGCAAGGTGGACGCAACCGTCCGCTCAAGTCGTTCAAGTCGGTTCATTGTCCAGCAGTCCCATGTGCCGCTGACGCAGCGCCTCCAGAACGCTCAACGGAAGATGGTTGCTCGGGTGAGAGGCGACCTCGTTCACGTCGGCGGGCGCAAAAGGCTCGCTCACCATTTCGATTGACGAACCCGCGCCCGCCGCTTCAGGGCGCAGCCATTGGAACAGATCAAGCGGACTTCCCGACGCATTGGCTGAAGGTGTCTCTGTAAAACCGTCATCCGTTACGGGTGCTTCGGCAACGTCGGCGGCCAGCTCGGGGACGACCTCTGTTTCAACCTCGCCTGCGCCCTCACCGTTATCGGCGAGCGAGATGTCGGGCATCGAAAAATGGTCCGATACCACATCCCCGGCTATTGCGATGCCAACCATCGCCCCCATCCCGATCGGACCGCCAAGAGCCATGCCGTATAGGGCGCTTCCGGCGTAATGGGCTCGCTGAGAAATCTCATCGCCCGTCACTGCCCGATAGATGGTGCCGACGACCGGCAACTGTTGCAGCGGATTGACTGTGTCGAGGAAGTCGGAGAAGCCGAAGACGGATCTGGTTTCGCTCGCTTCGCCTGTCTTGGCTGCATTGTCCGTTGCGGTTGAGCCAAGGCGCGCCGTCGCCCGCCCGCGCAGCGGCCCGTCAACGTGTTCAAGCCGCGTAACAACCGGGCTGAGCGTGGCCGCGCTCATGAGCTTTCACCCAATTCTCGAATGACCTTCCGCTGGTTTTCAGCCCCGCTGTCGATCATCTTGGAGACGCTCTCGAAGGTCCGCGTCAACTCGATCATGCGGGTCATTTCGCGGATCGGGTTCACGTTCGAACTTTCCGTATATCCCTGCACGACGCCATCCTCGGTGAAGTTGAGAATGGGGGTCGCGGGTAGATCGGGAATGACGGCGGAATTGTCGAGGCGAGCGAGTTTTGCCTCCGGATCAATCGAGAACAGCCCAAGCGCGCCAAGCTGGTTCTGGCCTTGGAAGACGGCTCCATCGCGCGTGATCGTCGGTTCACCGGCTTCAGGATCGAGCGCAATCGGCAAGCCTCCGGCATCGAGAACCGGGTATTCGTTGACCGAACGCAGCACCCCGTCGCCGCCCATCGTCAAACGACCGTCGCGCGTATAGGCGATGCCTGCGGGTGTTCGCAGCGCAAACCAGCCGTCTCCTTCAATCGCAACATCGAGCGAATTGTCGGTCTTGCTCAGCGCGCCGTGCTGGCGGGAGATATAGAGTTCGCCGCCATTGGCGAAGGAAACCGGATCCGCTCCGGCGGTCGATAGGAGCTGAGAAAATTTCACCTCATCCGCACGGTAGCCGACCGTATTCATGTTGGCGACATTGCGTGCGACGGTTTCAAGCCTTCGGGAAATAGCAACCTGGCTTGAGAGGGAAACGTTGAGAGTGGCTTCCATAGCTCAAAGCCCCCCGAACTTGAGGTTCTGGATGCTTGCGAGCAGATCCTGTCCGATGGACACCGTATTGGTGGCGGAGGATATGAGCTGGAGGGCAGGCGACGAAGCCAGCGCCATGCCATTTTTCATGTCGTACATGGCGGAGAAGCGTTGCATGAATTTGTCCAGCTTCTCAGGATCCTGAAATTCCTCCAGATCGAGGTGGCTTTCGATATAGGCTGCCTGTTTGTCGATATCGGCGGAGGCGAAGTTGTCCGACAGGCCGAGCGCTGTATAGACCACCTGTGCCAAAGCCTTGTCGGCCAGGATCTGGTAGGCATTGGTTATGTCAGGCGCCTTGCGTGTGAAATAGAGAGCCAGGCGCACGCCGTCGTTGGCGCTGCCTTCGTTCTCTTCGAGAGTTTGACGCTGGTAATTGTCGACGACGCCCTGCTGGGCGCGGTCGAAGGATGTGGCGGCCTCGCCGTAACGTACGAAGTTGAATGTTTTGGCGAAATTCTTGTAACGCTCGTCGGCAAGGCGGTTGGCAAAGGCGTCGCGATCGTCGGTTCCTTCCTCCAGAACCTTGCGCATGAACGCCTTCGCATAGGACATATCGCTGAGGCCCGACGCCTTCATCGCATAGTTGAAGAGCCGGTCATCCTCCAGAAACTCATCGATCGTCTTCACGTCGCTGATGTTTGCCAGATAGTACTCGGTTTCCCGCTCAACTATGGGATCATCAGCAACCATCTGCATCGATCGATCCATGTTGCGCGTCACGATCTGATATTGCGTCATCGTACTGATCATCGGGCCACCCTCATCTCCTGCAAGGCGATTTGAGCGGCAATCATCATCTGCGAGGCTTGTCTCAAGCTGACCAGCCCGAGTTTGCCTGGCTTTGGACTTCAATCCGGAAGAGTTTGATTTGTCCGGATGTTTCGGATCGCAGCACGATGCTGCGCATGGGTATGGCCCAAGCCGGCAATATTGGGCTGCATATGATGAACAGGCGCGCGCGTGAGGGCATGGCGCGGAAGTGGCGGCTCAATCGCCAATTCTTCTCAGACCATCCGTTTCCCGGCGAACAGCTTCAGGCAAGCCTCGCCTTCTAGTGTCGTGTCCATACAAACGGGCCAGCACATGCAGGAGGCGGCAATTGACTATCATCATCGGCCTGATCATTGCAGGCGCGTCGCTGATCGGTGGCTTCGCCGCCCTTGGCGGCCACGTTTACGTGCTGTGGCAGCCCTATGAGGTGGTGATCATCTGCGGCGTCGCGTTGGGGACCTATGTCGTCGCCAATCCGATCAAGGTGATCAAGGACAGCATCAAGTCCATCGGCGAAGCGTTGCTGAACTCCGTGCCGCGCAAGCGCGACTATCTCGATATTCTCGGGATCCTTTATGCGCTGATGCGGGAGTTGCGCGCCAAGGGCCGCAACGAGGTCGAGCCGCATATCGAGGATCCGGAGAACTCCGAGATCTTCCGGCGGTTTCCCACCGTCGCCAAGCACAACGCCCTGCGGACCTTCGTTTGCGACTATTTCCGCCTGATCATCGTGGGCAATGCGCGGCCGCATGAAATCGAAGCGCTGATGGACGAGGAACTCGGCACCATCGCGCGGGACAAGATGAAGCCCTATCTGGCGATGACCGTTCTCGCCGAGGCATTGCCCGCTATCGGCATCGTCGCCGCGGTTCTTGGTGTGATCAAGGCCATGGGCGCCATCGATCAGTCGCCTCAGATTCTCGGCGGGCTGATCGGCGCCGCCCTCGTCGGCACCTTCCTCGGGATTTTCCTCTCCTACGCCCTGGTTACGCCTTTGGCGAACAACATCAAGGGCGTACGCGAGAGCCGGATGCGTCCCTACATCATCGTCAAGCAATCCCTGCTGGCCTTCATGAATGGCGCAGCTCCCCAGATCGCCATCGAGCACGGCCGCAAGACCATCAATGTCGCGAACCGTCCTTCCATCGACGAGGTGGAGAACGAGACGATGACGCATGGCGCGATGCCGATGGGCGAAAACGTCCAGGAACTGAACCAGAAGGGAGCGGCCTGACGCCATGATGGACACAGCAACCGCCAACGCTTCGGAACGGTCGCAAATCACCGACCGTCTGCTTGATGCCGCCGGCATTTCCGTCGAACGTCTGCCGATGCTCCCGGTCGTCTTCGACCGCATGGCGCGCCTTTTCGCGGACGCGATGCGGCAGAAGTCCACCTCGCCGTCCTACGTATCGGTCAGCTACATCGACAATGAACGCATCGGCGACGTCCTCGACGAATACGAAGCCAATGCGCTGATCGCCGTCTATTACTCGCGCGAATGGGATTCCCGCATCCTGATCGGCTTCGACCGCGATTTCATCTTCACGCTGGCCGATGTTCTTTTCGGCTCCGACGGCACCGAGCCGCCCATCGATGAAGAACGCAGCTTCTCCAACATCGAGACGCGGATCGCGCGCACGATCTTCGAGGAAGCCGCCAAGGCCCTTCAGGATTCCTTCAAGCCCATTGCGGCGACGGAACTGAAGCTCGAACGCATCGAAAGCCGGATGGATTTCGCCATTCTCGGACGGCGGAACAATCCCGCCGTCGTCGCCAGGCTGCTGGTGCAGGCAATCGGGCGCGGCGGCGAGGTCTTCGTGATCATGCCCCACTCCACGCTCAACCCGCTTCGCCAGCGGCTGTCGCAGGTCATTTCCGGCGAGATGACCAATCGCGACAAGGAATGGACGCACCATTTCCAGAGCGAGATCCAGCGCACCGAGGTGAAACTCCAGGCGGTCATGGAAGAACGTCAGATGACCCTCGGCGACATCGTCAACATGCAGGTCGGCCAGCTAATCGAGTTGCAGGCCACGCCGCGCAGTCCAGTCCAGCTTGAATGTAACAAGCAGCCGATCTTCACCTGTCGCCTCGGACGTCTCGACGGCGCCTATACGCTGCAGGTGGAGGATCTGATCTATCAGAATGAGGATCTGCTAGATGATCTCCTATCTCGTTGATGCGGTGCTTATGGTCGCGCTCGTGATCACCAGCATCAAAATCGTGGCGATGTACCGCGAGTTGAAGCGCCTCGGTTCCTATCATGCCGACTATCAGCGGATCTTCGACCAGACCACGCTGGCGCTCGACGGCATCGAGGTTTCCATCCAGGAGATCAACGTGCGCGGCACGCAGGTGCTGAATGCGCTGGGATCGCGCATGGATGACGCGCGCGGAATCATCTCCGAGATAGACGGTCTTATCCGCGAAGCGCGCAAGCAGCAGACCGAGCTTCGCACCGAGATGCGCCAGCTTCACGCCGAACGCGAGAAACTGGGCGAGGCCAAGGGTCTCCAGCCGTTCAGAGAACGTCAGGCGAACCGGCGGGCCAAGACGCACGGCGCAGAGGATGACGCGGGACACCACGATCACGGTCGCATCTTTGCCGGTCAGGGCAACAGCCTGGCGGTCGATCCTTCGGCCTCAACCGCATCGGGCTCTTCCGAAATGCGTATCCAGCGAATTGACGACAAGACCTATGCGGGCTCGTTCCGGTCCGTTTCCGTAGGCGACAAGGACAATGCGAAATGAGCAACTTCGACGAGTATGAAGCCAATGCCGCGGAAGCCGACGGTTCCGCACTCAACGCCAACATGCACGACTTCGGCGCAGGCGATGCGGTTCACGTGAGCCGGGCCCAGCTTGGCGAGGAAGTCGAGGACGGCGAGAAGCGCAACCTCGACACGATCCTCGGCATCCCCGTTGACGTGCAGGTCGTGCTCGGTTCCGCATCGATGCTGGTGGCCAATCTTCTGAAACTCGGGCGCGGTTCCGTCATTCCGCTCAATCACCGCGTCGGCGAGCCCGTCGATATCGTGGTCAACGGTCGCGTGGTCGCGCGGGGCGAAGTGGTGGTCGTGGAAGACGACAATTCTCGCTTCGGCGTGTCCCTGACCGAGATCATCGGGAACCCGAATCAGGGCCTTGAAGCCTGACCGGCGATGCAACGGGGGCCGCATGAGGCCTCCGCCCCGGCCCTGTGCGCCTGATGCGAGCACCCGGCCAGAGTGACTGTTTGTGATCGACAGTGCCAGACTGACAGTGGATGAACGATGATGAATGCCAATGTGAGCGCCGAACAGCAGCGCAGGGCCCAGCCGCTTCGCGGCATTCAGAAGGTGGCTGCCCTGCTTCTGGCCATGGGCAAGCCCAATGCTTCGCGGTTGCTGAAGCATTTCGATCAGGAAGAAATCCGCCTCATCACGCTGAACGCGGCGCAGCTGGGCGCGGTCAGTTCGTCTGAACTCGACGATCTGGCGGACCAGTTCCTGAACCAGTTCGCACATGGTGCGAGTCTGTTCGGCACCGCGGGCGAAGTGGAGAAGATGCTCGACGGCGTTCTGCCCGAGGATGCGGTGTCGGAAATCATGTCCGACGTCCTGGGCAACTCGAACCGCTCCATCTGGGACCGTATCGCCACTGTCTCCGAAACCGTCCTTGCCAACTATCTGGCCAAGGAGCACCCGCAGACGGCGGCCCTGATCCTGTCCAAGATCCGCCCGGCAAGCGCGGCCAAGGTGCTGAGCCAGATGCCGACCCCGGTGCGCAACCAGCTTATGCGGCGCATGCTTTCCATCAAGCCGATCGTTCAGGAAATCATGCGCGACGTGGAAAAGACGCTGCATGAGGACTTCATGCTGAACCTCTCCGGCTCGATGGAGGCAGACAGCTTCGCCCGCATGGCCGACATCCTCAACAAGATGGATCGCGAGCACATGGAAGAGGCGCTCACCAGCCTCAACGACGAACGCCCGAAATCTGCAGAAATGCTGAAGGGTCTGCTCTTCACCTTCGACGATATAGTCAACCTGAACTCCCGCACGCAGATGGCGATCTTCGACCAGATTTCGACGGACAATATCGTCATGGCGCTCAAGGGAACGTCGCCGCAGTTCCGGGAGAGCATTCTGTCCTCCCTCACCTCGCGCATGCGACGCATCGTCGAATACGAACTCAACTCGGGCGAACCCTCCACCCAGCGCGAGGTTCTCGAAGCCCGCCGCGGCATCACAGACCTTGCACTTGAAATGGCGGGCCGTGGGGAAATCGATCTCAATCCCAAGCAGGAGGAACGAACGTATTTCAGCTGACCGTCTTTCGGTCCGCCGGGAGAAGAACACAAGCCCGGCGTTCCTCACTCTCACCGCAACAGATCTTGCGTAACGGCTCCCGGAGCCCCTCTCCCGTGTAAACCGTCAGGCGAAGAAAACGATGTCGGACTCACAGGACGAAGACTCCAAAACAGAAGAGCCGACAGAAAAGAAGATCAGCGATGCGATCGAAAAGGGCAACGTGCCCGCCTCGAAAGAAGCATCGGTTCTGGTTTCCTTTCTGGCCATGCTCCTGATCGGAAGCTTCTACACGGTTTCCGGAGCCAGCCGAATTAGTCAGGTCTTGTCGCGGTTTATCGATGACGCGAGGGGAATACAGCTTGGAAACGCCGCTGACGCCATTTTGCTTGCCCGCTACATCGGACTGGAACTGGGGTTGTTCCTCGTTCCGATTGTCGTCCTGCTCATGGTCGGCGGCCTCGCCGCGGCCTGGTTTCAGAATGCGCCGCGCGTCGTCGGCGAGCGCATCAAGCCGGATCTGTCGCGTATTTCCATTGCCAAAGGCTGGAAGCGGATATTCGGCCTGGAAGGCTTCATCGAATTTCTCAAGGCGCTGTTCAAGTTCACGACAATTGCCGGCGTCGCCTTTCTGGTCATGCGATCAGACCAACAGGTTCTGGTGAATGCCATGTTCTCTGATCCCGGCAACCTGCCCGAAACAATTCTCCGCCTGGCGATGCGCCTGCTGTCCGGTGTCGCAATCGCCACCATCGTGCTTGTCGCGGCCGACCTCGTGTGGGCGCGTACGAACTGGCGTCGCAAGTTGCGTATGAGCCGTCGCGACATCAAGGACGAGCACAAGCAGATGGAGGGCGATCCGCTCGTCAAGGCGCGAATGCGCTCGCTGGCGCGCGACCGGGCCCGCAATCGCATGATGGCGGGCATTCCCAGGGCAACCCTTGTCATTGCGAATCCGACCCATTTTGCGGTTGCGTTGCGCTACGACCGGGACGAAGATGCCGCGCCCATGGTCGTGGCCAAGGGACAGGACCTAATTGCCCTGAAGATCCGACAGATCGCGGAGGAGAATCAGGTTCCGGTAATCGAGAACAAGGAACTCGCACGCGCATTGTATCCGGCTGTCGAGGTCGACAGAATGATTCCTCCGCAATTTTATCGTGCAGTTGCAGAGGTAATTTATTATGTCTACTCGCGTAGCAACGACATGGTCGTGTGATGGAGTTTGCAGGAGTAAGCGCTACGCCTCGCGCCAACTGTGATAGCAGCGGAAAACGTGAGCAGATCCTGGCCCAAGCGATTCAGGATGTTGCGGCGGAGCTGCGCCTGATCGATGTGACGGATCTCATATTCTACGTGCTTGCCGGCAAGCACGCGAATATCGATGACCTCGTGCGTTCATCGACGGAGCTTTACTTCAAGCCCAACACCATCCGTTACGGCTCCGCCGCCAATGTCGACATGAGCTGGGGCAGCACGCCCACCATCAATCTGGATCTGGAATTCCGGCACAATGGCGTCTGGATCTATTTTGGGCTGTCGCTGTCTGCGCTTCAGGCCGGCGTCGACATGTATCATATCGAATTTTCCGGCCTGACCACGACCCCGCAGGACAATACCGAGTTGCTGATAAGCGCCCTGAAAGACGCTCGTCTGCCCGGCCCTCGCGCCAAAGGTCGGGTCTTCCAGTAGGCCACGTTGCCCCCCTCCGATCGCCTGATGTGGAAGGCGCCTTGCGAGCCGATGGACGCGGGGCGCGTGTCTCGTCATCTATTCGACCCGACAAGTCAGCTTGTGTTCAGCTCCGACAACGGGCATGGGGCCTCCCCGGTGCGCACATAAAGATGGACCGCCGAACAAGTGTTCGACGGTCCAGTTGCGGCCAAGCCGGAAGTTCAGCGCGGGGAGCCAAGGGAGGAACCGCGCTGCAGGCCAAAGCCGGGCAAGTGGAGGATTGAACGTGCGATCGGTGATCGCGTGCGGTCAGTTCGACACCACGTCGTCCTTGGAAAAATAGTTGAACTCTTCAACGAGCACGTCGCGGATCAGATCGCCGTTCATTCGGGTGTTGACCTTCTCGCGGATCTGCGTCTTCAGGGTTTCGAGGTCATAGCGTTCCAGATGCTCGAAATCGAGGGAACGATCCTCGTAGAGCAGGCGGAAAGCTTCATCGACGACAAAAGGATGCGGCGGCACGGAGAGGCGCGCCAGGGATGCGGCGTCGGCCGTAAAGACGAACTGGGCGACCACATAGCCCTGCAATCGTCCATTGGCGATCATCGGCACATTGATGGCGCGCGTCTTTTCGTAGTCGAGCCCGTCGATCACCGCCGCTGCGGGGTCGACGCCGTTGTAATGGGTCATCCAGTAGACGGCGCCATAGCTTGAACCAGCCGTAACCGCCGTCATCCAGATACCTATGAGGATGCCCCTGAACATGGTTTAGGCGATGCCCCTTCCCGTGTCGCGTGTGTAGGTGCCGTCGGAATCCGCCTCGATCAGCGAGCGCGATATCATTTCGGATATTTCGCGTACCGCATGAAGATGGGTCGACAGCAGTTGCATGTTGTCGTTCAGATTGCTGCGCAGAGTTCCAAGCTGCTCTGCGAGATCCTGACCGAACGGGCCTTCTGCGAGGTTTTCGCCGGCGCGTGTCAGATCCAGCAAAGCCTGGCTCTTGCGACGTTCGAAGTCGCGCAGATCGACGCGAACGCTTTGGCGCAGTGCCTTTGTTTCTGCCGTAACCGCATCATTTGCCCGCTGAATGGCGATGAACAAAGCCTGCATGCCATGGCCGGTGGAGACGGCCTGGACGGGCTTCTGCAGTTGCGAGTATTCGGCTGGCAGGTTCTCCATTGAGACCAAAACCTTCTGAAATGTTACTGTTATACTTTGGAAGAAGTTGTTGATTTATCGAGCACCCCGGAGATTCCAATACCCCCGGCGGAAACCACTTGCTTGCTGATTTGCTCCGCCATCATGGATTTCCAGATGTCGCCGGCGGTTCCCTTGCCAAAGACGGTTTCGGCGTCATCGGGCAACATTGCCTCGATGAACTGCTGGAGGATCAGCGCCTCGAACTGCTGCGTGGGAGAAGCGGCGGAAGCTATTGCCGTGCGGGTGCGCATGGCGGTCCGCATCGAGGCGACGTTTACGGGATAATGACGCCCGCTGCCTCCTGCGGTGAGTTCGCCTCCTGCGGCGAGATCGCCTCCTGCGGCGAGATCGCTTGTCACGCTGTCGTAGGCGTTGGCGAATCCCTCCCCGTCGGACGCAGCGGTCTTTGCGATAGACTTGAGGCGCGTCGCGGCGACTTTCAGCTTATCCGGATCGGCTGCACGGGCAACGTCAAGCACCAGGTCGGTGGGGGGCTGGATCGCCATCATCGAGGCTCCCGGTTTACATCCTGTTTCGCCCTGATCGTACGTTCAGGTGCTTGTGTGAGGCTTGCATCATTGCCCGCCATCATGGCGTCCAGAACCAGTTCAAGTTGCTGCTTCTCCGCGCTTGCTTTTGCCTCGCGCTCCATATGGCCGAGTTGACGGCGCGTAACCTCCATCATTCGCTCCTGACGTTGCAGCCCGGCTTCCACGGTTTGCCGGGTTTCCATCAGGCGGCTTTGTTCGGACGCGATGGTCTTAAGGCGACGCGATGCATTTCGAATGAAGCGATCGTGGAGTGCGAGGTCCCCGCCCGAAAGCGCGGTCAGAACCCGCTCCTGGTTCTCGATAAGCGCCCGGTTCTTCTGATCGAGCGAGACCAGAACCCATTCGGAGAGCTGGTGGAGCTGATGCTGCAGCTTCAGGATGCGGTTGATATGCGCAACACGTTTGGACATCGCCATTCACCCGTACTGGAGCCATGTGAAGTAGCCGTCGAGAAATACCCGGATAAGGTCGGAGATGACGACGAACAGGAGATAGAGGCCGCCCGTGATAATCAGCGGCATGGAGATGAAATAGACCGGGATTTGCGGCGTCAGACGGTTCGTGATGCCGATGGCGAAATTCACGGCCACACCGTAGACGATGAAGGGGGAGCCGATCCGCAGAGCGAGATTGAAGGCGCTGGCGAGCTGATCGACGAACTGTTCCAACCCGGATATCGGCGAGACCGCAATGCTTGGCGGCAGGCGCGTGTACGAAAGCGCGAGGCCGCGGAAGATTTCAAGGTGCTGATCGGTGACGAAGATCATCGTCGTTGCCGTAAGCGTCAGGATACTTGCGATGGGCGGAAGCGATTCAGACCCGTCGATGGGCATGCCGGAAATATTGTTCATGCCCATCGCCATGGACATGAGCGTGCCGATGGTCTCCAGCGCGGCGATGAAGGCGCGTCCCATCAGGCCGATCAGCAAACCAATATAAAGTTCGCCAGCTATCAGCCGCACGGTAGTCGCCAGCGCCATGTCCGGCATGGCCGCGCGCATCACAGGCAGCAGCATCGGCGTCATCGCGAATGTGGAGGACACCGCGATCAACAAACGGATCTGCATCGACACCCGATCGCTCGAAAAGCCTGGAATGACCATCAGGCATGCGCCGATCCGGCAAAAGAGCAGGAACGTCGCCAGAACCGTTTCCGGGCCGATGGCGATCGCGAGCAAGCCGCTCATGAAACGGTGCCGAGCGGCTTGACCTCGACGCCGCGGGCGATTTCGAGATGGGAAAGAACAGGCAAGGTCGGGAACATGCGTTCCACGATCATACGCACGTAAGGCCGGGCTTCAGGTGCTGCGACGATGACGAAACGCTTGCCCTGATCCATCTCCGCCCGTACGGCCGTGGAAAGATCCGCGCCGAACTGCTCGACGAGTTGCGGGTCGATATCGAACTCCACAACTTCGCCCTTTGCATCCCGCTTGAGCGACTGGTGGAACGCGAGGTCCCAGCGATTGCCGAGCCGCATGACCTGCAAGGGGCCGCCGTTCGAAAGGTCACCGCAGATCTGCTGGGCAATGCGCATGCGCACATGTTCCACCACCTGTTCGGACCGGCGCACATGTGGCACGATCTCGGCCACGGCCTCCAGGATCAGGTGGAGGTTCCGAATGGAGACACGCTCCGCCAGCAGAAGCTTCAGGACCGACTGAAGGCCGGAGTAGGAGATATGGGCGGGGCAAATGTCCTCGATCAGGCGCTTGTACTCGCTGTCCAGCCGTTCCAGCAGGTTGCGCATATCCTTATAGGAGAGAAGCTGGGGGAGGTTGTTGCGGACAACTTCGCTGAGGTGCGTGAGGATCACGGTATCGTTTTCCGCGGGCGTCAGTCCTGCCCGCTTCGCTTCTTCCGCATAGGCCACCGGCACCCAGAACGCCTTCATGCCGAAGGCAGGTTCGCGGGTTTCCTCGCCCGGCACGTTGAGTTTCCCGTCCTCACCGGTAATCACCAGCAACTCGCCGACGCGCAATGTGTGCGCGGCGACGACGGTGCCGTGGATCTTGATCTGGTAAGTCTTGGGATCGAGCGAGAGGCTGTCCGTCACGCGAATATCGGGCACCACAAAGCCGAACTGTTCGGCGAATTTGCGCCGCATGCGCGAGACACGATGTGCAAGCTCGCCGTGATTTCCGAGGATCTGCACCGCCACCTGTTTGCCGAGGCAAAGCTCGATTTCGGCGGACTTCAGCGATTCCTTGACGGAGTCGCGGGATTCCAGTTTCTTCTGCGCCTTGACCTTCTCGGCAGCCTCCGCCTCGCGTTCTTTCTGCTCGGCCAGTTTCTTGGGAACCGTGTAGGCAACGAAGGCCATCATCGCGCCCAGAATACCGAAAGGCAGAACCGGGAGCCCCGGAACGAGAGCGAGAATGGCCATCAGAATCGAGGCGACGAAGAGCGCGCGGGGATAGTGACCGAGCTGACCGAGCACGGCCATTTCCGCCCTGCCCCGCGTGCCGCCCTTCGAGACCAGCAGACCGGCCGCCAGAGACACGACCAGCGCCGGGATCTGGGAAACGAGGCCGTCGCCGACCGACAGCTTGGTGAAGACGTCCGCGGCGGTTCCCACATCCATGTCGTAGCGCGACACTCCGATGATGATGCCGCCGAGAATGTTGACCGCCGTGATGATCAGCCCCGCGATCGCATCGCCGCGAACGAATTTCGATGCGCCGTCCATGGCGCCGAAGAAGGAGCTTTCCTCCTCCAGCTCATATCTGCGGCGCTGCGCTTCCTTTTCGTTGATCAGCCCGGCATTGAGATCCGCGTCGATGGCCATCTGCTTGCCCGGGATGGCGTCGAGCGTGAAGCGCGCGCCGACTTCCGCGATACGCGTCGCGCCCTTGGTGATGACGAGGAAGTTCACGATCACGAGGATCGCGAAGACAATCAGGCCGATGACGAAATCGCCGCTCATCACGAATTTGGAAAACCCGTTGATGATGTAGCCGGCGGCGGTCGTTCCCTCGTTGCCATGGGCGAGAATGACGCGGGTCGTGGCGATGTTGAGCGACAGGCGCAACATCGTGGCGAGCAGCAGGATGGTTGGAAAGGAGGAGAAGTCGAGCGGTTTCTGGATCCAGAGCGCGACCATCAGGATCAGGACCGAAAAGGCGATGGAAAGCGCAAGGCCCAGATCGATCAGGAATGAGGGGACCGGCAGGAACAGTATCGTCAACACGATGACAATACCGAACGCAAAACCGATATCCCGGCGACTTTCCCTGATGGCTCCCGAGGCTACTGTAGACCCGATCGCGGACATGCCATCTCCTCTCACGCGCATTGCACAGGAGAGCACTATTGCCGGATCAAGCTTGTGCGAGGGTGACGTGCGGAGCCGATGCTTTGCTGTCTTTCAGCAGATAGAGCCGAAATCTGACGCACAGGCCCGCCGCATCGGCTCCGCAGTGTGCAATCCGCCCGGTTCCCGGTGGCCTCCGCGGGAAGACAAGGTCGGAAAGGCATCGGGTCGCGCCAGATGACGCGCCCGGTTAGAAGCCGCTCTCGATATGCGAATAGGCGAGCGCGGTAAAGGCATAGATCTGGCCGCCGATGAACGGACCGGCGACGATGATCATCACCAGGATGGCGACGATCTTGGGAATGAAGGTCAGGGTGACTTCCTGAACCTGCGTCAACGCCTGCAAGAGCGCGATGGTGACGCCGACGATCATGGCGGGAAGGATCGCTGGCCCTGCCCCCACGATGATCGTCCAGATGGCGCTGCGCACCAGATCGAGAGCGTCTGCCTCGTTCATGTCAGGAGATCTTGACGCCGGGGCCGAGAAGGATGCCGCGCCCGTCTTCCAGGCCAAGAACTGTCCCGTCACTGTATATCTCGACGGAAGTGATCTGGCCGGACGTGCCATCTGCAGCAGTAGCAGTGCGCCCGATCAGGTCTCCTGCCTGTGAGAAGGACATATTGGCCAGCAGGGTATCCAGTTTGTTGTTGGTCGAGATCGCCTGCTCCACCTGGGAGAACGTGGCGAGTTGCGCAAGCTGCGCCGTCGAATCCATCGGTTCTGTCGGATCCTGATTCTTCATCTGCTCGATCATCAGCGTCAGGAACGCGTCATAGTCGAGCGTCAGGTCTTCCATTGCCGTGGAGGTCGTCTTGGAAGTTGCTTGCGTCGTGACCGGGTCAACTGTGGTCATGGTTCTTGCTCCTTCAGGCGGCGCGCGAGGCGGCTTCACCCGTTTTGTCGCTCATGATCGCCTCTTCGAGCGGGTAGAGGCTGCGAATGACTTTCATGGCATCGAACTGTCGGCCCGTTTCCACGAACATTGCCACCTGATCGAGGCCGTTCAGAATCTCCTCGTTGGAGAACGCCTGCTGGGCCGCGGAGATCAGTTGATTGGCAAGATTGAGAGCCGGAGCGGCCGAATTGGGATCCATGAGTATGGTCTGGACCGCGAAGTAGATCTGGCGCAACGGGGTGTGAGTCTGGTCCGCCTGAATGACATGCGATTCAAGCAAGAAAACCGCGTCGCTCATCAGTTCGACGGTGGTCTTGCGATTGAACCGCAGCACTGCGCCATTCACGAAAAGACGCTCGCCGCACTTAAGCACGAGGTTGATTGATTTCGTCATGCAAGACCGTCCCGAATGATGGTGTTGATCTGGATGAGGCCGTCGAAGTTTTCGGATGTTTCACTCCGCAGCGATTCCACTTCCTTCATGACCCACAGGCCAATGGAAATAAGATCGGCCCGAAGAGCGACCGGCAGTTCGTTACGTTCGCTGGAGAGATCGTCGATGAAATAGGCCCAGACCCGGCGCGTATTGTAGAGCGCCTCGATCGCCTCCTTGGACCTCCGGCCTTTCTCCTTGGCTTCCTTGAGCTGGTCGACGATCATTCCCATTGCCTGCTTTTCGTTACCGCGCGTGTCCGCGCAGAACTCTTCAATCGCTTCGGCATACGAGAAATTGTACATAGACACACCTTTGGCTGAAGGCACTGGGGCGAGAGTTCCCGCCGGAGCGCCCTGTCAGTCGTCCTACAGGTAATTGATCAGGCTGAGCTGGCTGATCCGGGCGGTGACCGCATAGGAGATTTCCATCTGGGTCAGCGCTGTCTCGAGCTTTGCGGAGGTTTCCGTCGGATCGACGTTTTCAAGCTCGATGATGCGGTCGTTCAGGATATCCGTCTGAATCGACAGGCGTTCGCTCGCGTTGGCGACACGCTGTTGCGCAGCGCCCATCTTGGCCATCAGATCCGTAACGCCGGAGATCGCTTCGCCGAGCTGTTCCGTCGCCTTTTTGATCACCGTGTTATAGGCTCCCTCATTGAGGTCGCCGGCGCCGAGGTCGGCCACCATCGTGTAGGCGGACATAAGCTGGCGGAAGGCATCGTCATTGGCGCTCACGGAGGTCTCCGCAAGCTCGCTGGTGGAGATCCGGCTGCGGATCACCTGATCTGATGCACTTGACCAGTCGTTGCCCCAGGCGGGATCTGCGAAGAGGTTCGCATAAGCGCCGGTCAGGAAGTTTTCCATATCGGCTGCGGTGATGTTGGCAACCGCCGGATCGTCCTGCGTGATACCGAATTCCGCAACGAAAGCCGCATCGACGGCCGCCTTGCTGGCTCCCGGAGGCGTGCCGTAGTAGCTCTCCATCGGAGCGGCATCCGTGTTGAGCCCTGCGAAAAGATAGCTGCCGTTCAACTGCGTGTTGAGGCGGGCGACCATCAATTCCAGCCCGGCCTGCGCTTCCGACTGCGAAACCTTGTCTCCCCCGGAATTGCCCGAGATGCCGACAATCGTCGCCATGAAATCTTCCGCATTGGACAGCACGTCATCGAGGGCGGCCTGCGTCACGTCGAGACGTGAAGAAACCAGGGCGTTGGTGTCCATGATTGCGTTGAGACGATAGAATTCGGAGCGAAGCGTTACCACCTCTGCCGTTCCGGCGCCCAGATCCAGCCCGACATCGGCCTTGCGCCCCGTCGACATTTCGCTGGTGAGCTTCGTGATGTCGCTTGCCTGTTTCAACAAGATATTCCTTGTCGAGTTAGACAGCGCATATGTCGATACAAACGTCGTCTTCATAACTGCCATCTACCTCACGGCTGCTAACAGGTCATCGAGCATCTTGTCGACTGTTGAGATCAGCTTTGCCGCTGCGGAATAGCCTCGTTCTATATCCAGAAGGAGGGTCATCTCTTCATCGATATTCACGCCGGTGACGTTGGATAGGGATTCAGCCGTTCTCTGTACGACGACTGTCTGAACCTCCAGATCAGCGGAGGCGGATTTGCGGGCGCTTTCAAGCCACCCGACAGAATTCGTGGCGAAACCCATCAGGGTGTCGTTGGCATCGAGCCTTGCGTCGATGTCGAAGGTGCGGGAGGCATCGAGTTCGTCCAGATATCCCTGGATGCGGTCGCCGAAGCTTGCCTCGCCTGCGGTGTTGTAGACATAGGACGCACCGTTGATGCCACCGTCGCGCATCAGGTCCGTTGTTCCGCCCTGATCGGGATCCACCGCGCTTTCGATGTGGATGTCTCCGGCCAGCCCCGGCGACATGACGCCAGTTGCCGGAATGGCGGGCGAGCCCGAATAGGCGAAAAGCCCCGTCTGATCCGGCAAGCCGCCTGCTGACTGGTCGGTTTCTGCGAACGCCTCGATCAATCCCCGGGCGACCTCGTCAAGCTGCGCCTGATAGGTGACCGTCGCGTCGTCGCGCAGAATCGTCAGACCGTGGATCTTGCCGCTTTTGACCGGCATGATTGCGTCGTCGCCGGTGATCGGAACACCGTCGACATAAATCGCATTGCCCTGCGTCGTCGCATCATAGGTCGGGGTCCGCTCAAAAGAGACATCGCGAGCGGTTGTTTCAAACAGGGTCACGCCGCTGTCGGTGTAGACGACGATGTCTCCGTCTTCACGGCTCAGGGTCGTGATCCCGACTTCCTCGGACAGGGACAACAAGACCTGATCGCGTGAATCCAACGCACTCGTTATGTCGTCCCCGCTCTGGTTGCCTTTCACGATCAGCGTGTTGAGCGTTTCAAGCTGATCAAGCAGACCGTTTATGTTTTCGACCGAACCGTTGATGTCCTCATCCGCGCTTGCACGCACGCTCTGAACGAGCCGTGTGGCATCGTTCAGGGCGTTCGCCATGTCCTTGGCCGCATCGAGCGCCGCCTGAGCCTGGATGGGGCTGTTCGGATCCGAGGCGTAATTCTGCATCGAGATCTGAAGCTGACCGAGGTAGGCGGCCGGAGACGATTCAAGGCTCGTGTCGCCGACTGTCTCGGCCAGGCGTGCGATACCGTCGAGGATCGCATCCTGTGAGCTGGCGACGGATGTGGCCTGCACCAGCGTCTTGTAAAGCGGGTCGTTGGTCGCCCGGCCAATGCCGGAGACTTTCACGCCACCGCTCTGGCCAGAGGAGGTGACCACGGAACTGAGCAGCACCGACTTGCGCGAATAGGCGGAGCTGTTGGCCCCGGAAATATTCTGAGACGCAATCGCCGTCTCGGTCTGGCGCGCCGCCAGAGACGACTGGGCAACGCGAAGAGCTACGGAAAGGCTCATCTCTCAAATCTCACATATTGCCGGGACCGGGTCATTTATCGCGCCATGTTCACGAGGGTTTCGAGCAACTCGGATCCGGCCTGGAAGACCTTGGAGTTGGCCGTATAGGTGCGCTGGGATTCGATCATCGAGGTCAGTTCACTGGCGAGATCGACGTTGGAGGCTTCCAGCGCTCCGACCTCGATGTTGCCCATGCCGCCTTCGCCAGCGAAGCCGACGATCATGTCGCCGGAATTCAGCGAAGGCTGATAGACGTTGCCGGAGATCGGGGTCAGCTGATCGGGGCTTGCCACATTGGCGATCGGGATCATGTAGAGAGCCTTGCGCGCGCCGTTTTCATAAACGCCGTAGAGCATGCCGTTTTCGCTGAACTCGACCGTTTCCATCGCGCTTGGCGAACTACCGTTGGTCGCGACTTCCGTGACGCTGAATTCGGCCTTCAGCGCGGTCATGCCGGAAAGATCGAGATCCATCGTCCCGCCATCGGGAATGTTCACGGTGATGGAAGTGGGGCTTGCAGCGGCAAGATCGCCGTTCGTGCTGTCAAAGGTCAGCGTCGTGGTGGAAACCGGGCCTGCCGAATAGGGAAACCCGCCGCCGGCGGCGGCCTCGGACGCATCGAAGACGGCGACTTCCCAATCGGACGTCGTGCCGGTATCCGCGACCTTGGTGTAGTAGATGTCGAGCGTGACCTCTCCGCCAAGATTATCGTAAGCGGTAATCGAGGATTTTGAGGTGTAGGTGGAAGCGGCCGTATTCGCGCCCGCGGTGTCGCCCGTGACAAGGGCTGCATCCGCAGGAACATTGGCCCAGATCAACCCCTCGTCAGTCGGCACCGCTTCAAGCTGGTTCTGCGAGACATTGACCATCTCCAGACCGCCGGTGCCGTTGGCAACTGCAGCAACGTTTCCGTTGTCGTCTACCGGGTAGCCCTGAAGGTAGTAGCCCGCAGTGTTGATGAGGAAGCCTTCGCTATCCACCACGAAGGAACCGGCGCGGGTCATGCAGGTGTTGCCGTCGCCATTGTCGACGAGGAAGAACCCCGCGCCGTCAATTGCCAGGTCCATGCTGGAGGTGGTGTAGCTGATCGCCCCGCCTTCCGAGATGGAATAGACGGTCTTCGCCTTGACGCCACCGGAATTGTAGCTGCCCGACCCCTGTGACAGGACCTGCGAGGAAAACTCGGAGGCTGCCCGCTTGTACCCGGTCGTCGAGGAATTGGCGATGTTGTCTGCGACGGTGCCCAGCTTGCTCGATTGAGCATTCATGCCGGACACACCGGTGCGCATAACTCCGAAAAGACTCATGGAAAGACTCCGTTTCCCTGAACTGTCGAAGTCATTGGACCCAACCAAGCTTGCGCGAAGCTGGCATGAGAGGTTTTCGAGCCAAATAATAATTGACTAAATTTGTATCTATTCCCGTTTTGCAAAAGCGCGGCACGCAGGGGGACGAGCCTGCCCGCACCGATCACTTGCAGAATTTGCGTGATTCCGCGGTCCAGCGACCGAAACCTGCCGCCACCATGTTGGCGATTACCCGGCAGACATACCGCTTCTGTGCGGCGTTATTGTTGGGACCGGCATGGTAGCGGGCAACCGCCATGGTCCACGATCCCTGGCGCTGCCTGAGGTCTTTCAGGAAGCGGGCGGCGTATTGAACGTTGGCGCGGGGCTCAAGCATCTGGGAAACCGAAGTGAACCGGTCGCCGTGATAATGATGATTGATCTGCATGCAGCCGATGTCGATTAGCTTCTTGCCCTTTGCACGGGCAGCCGCCACAACCTCTTCCGCCTCACGGGCAGAAGAAAGAAAAAGCGCCTTGCCTTCGATGTTGAGCGCATAAGGCTGGAGGCTGTCGCGTCGGCCCGTTTCCGTGAGGCCGACGGCGTAGAGGACCCCCAACGGAACGTCATAGCGCCTTGAGGCGGCGACCATTTCGCGTTCGCATATGTTGCCGGATGTGGCCAGTGCCGGAGCAGCGCAGAGCACGGCTCCGGTCAGGATCAGCGAGCGAAGCACCGCCCTAGAGGTAAAGCGCTTGCGCATCGCTCCGGGTGTCCTTTGCGCCGGCGTCCGGGGCATGGCTTGCATCGCGATGATCGGAGGACCTGTGGGCGTCGTCGCCTCCATCCTGCCGGGCACCCTGCCCGCCTTCGCCGTTGGCTGCGTCTCCGCCGAACAGGTTGGCTCCGCGACCTTCGCCCTGCCAGGTCCCGTTATTGGCGTTTTGTGCGTTCGATCCTGCCGTAATCTGGAAGGCGGACCGCTCGTCGCCGATCCCCTGCACCGTCACGCTGTCGGCCTTGTAACCGGAGGCGCTAAGCAGGCGGTCGAGCATGTGCTTGTCCTTCTGCAGGAGTTCGACCGTCTGCTCGTTTGCGGATCGCACATCGACCTGCAGGCGATCTTCCACGATCCGCATGGTGACGCGGACAATGCCCAGTTCCTGCGGTTGAAGCCGGATCTCGAGGATCTTCACGGCCGAACCGGACGACTGGCCGAAGAGCTGTCCCGTATCGCCAAAGGAAAGCGACGTGCGTCCGCCCTGTGCAGCCTGCTCTTTGCCAAGCGCGTCGCTCAACGCCTGCCCGACCTGCTGGATGGGGGGGATACGTTGGGAGGGTGCAAAGTGGGTTTCCTGACGCACGACTTCAATCGCCTCCGCGCCGCCTTTCCCAACGGTGATCCGGCCAGCCGTCTCGCGGCCCTCCAGAGAAACTGCTTCCGGCTTCACTGCGAAGCGCGAAAAGAGCGTGTCGGTACCACCTTCCGCCTGATCGATTGTTGTCGTCGCCGCTCCCGCGGTAGCCTGCCCCTCGCCTTGCGTCGGCGATTGTCCCTGAAGACCGGTCTGGGGCAACGTTGCGCCCCCTGTATTCGACTTCGCATTTGCAGTCGATGTTGCAGAGCGCGGTGCGACCTGGGCAATCGGGGAGGTCGACGCCATCAGTTCGGCAAGTCCGGGACTGGTCTGGGAAGCGTCCCCGGCACCGGTCGTATCGGCTTCTGCGGTAGACTTGTCCTGATTGCCGAGCGCGCCATCGAGCCAGTCGAGTGCACTCTTGCCGTCCATCGTATTGGCAACGTCCGTCGGTTTTGCCTGCGTCCCGACGCCGATCATGCGCGCGATGACCGCGGCGCCGCCGGAGGGAGCCGGCTCCTGAGACGGATTGTCTTTTCCTCCATCTGGGGAGGGGCGACCGCCTTCACCGCCGCTTTTCCCGTCCTTTTGCTCAACCGCCTTGTAGAGATCGTTGAACGCGCCGCCATCGTCACTCTGTTCGGCAGACGATGAGCCGGCGGCCTTGTCCGTGGCGGGCGCGGTCATCAAGTTCTGTTGCACCTGCATGTCATTTCCCCCCGGACCGGTTGGCCAGTTTTTTCTCGACGTCATCGATATCCCGCTGGGCGCGTTTCATGAGCGGCGTTTCCCAGGAAGGATCGGCAGGACTTGCCGTCACCGTGACGGGTTGGGCAGACGGGTTCGTGCCTTCCGGAGCATCCGGCCAGTGGCGGACCTGATTGACCCGGGCATAGATCGCATCCATCAGGGCCTCGTCCTCCGGACTCAGCCTCGCGCGGTCAATATCCCACAGAAGGGCGATCGCCTGACGGATCTCCTTCTCATCAAGGAGCGCGCCTGCGCGGTAGAGATTCAGCCGAATTGCGTCGTCCGTTCCCTCCATCGCCAGCGGAAGGGCGACTGCGGTCGCTTTCTTCACGACCTCGAGACGACCTTTCAGCAAAGCGTGATGGGAAAGCGTGACATAGAGCGTGCGACGGCTGTCGATATCGAATTCGGAAAGCAGGCTTTCCAGCAAGGCGAAACGATCATTGCTCGCACCGAAGCCCAGCGTATCAATGGCGGCGGCGAACCGGCGGCGAAAATCTCCGCCGTAGAGCGAACCACGGAACCGGCGCATGTAGGTCAGGGACAGGCTTTGAAGCTTCTCAATATCGCCCAGCTTGCCGACCAGAAACACCTCGCGACGAAGAGCAGCTTCCTCAACCAGCGTACCGGGCATCAAAAGGCGAGCGATGTCTAGCATCCGTATCGCCTCATTCGGGTCTTCGCGAACGAGCAAAGCGGCGCGAACCAGCGCCACCTGACCTCCGAGACCAGGCTCCAGTTCGAGCGGATCGAATCCGGACAACCGCTTGCGGGCATCCCCTGCCCGCCCCTCGATATAGGCCAGCGCGCCGCGCATCAGGTCCGCATGGACAAGGGGCAGAGGGTCGTAACCGAGCAACTTGCGCATCACGGCCGGATGACCGCCGCTCAGCAGATAGACGACGGCAGCCCGAGCATTTCTGGGGTCTTGCCAGACTTCGGGATCAGCTTTTTCGAAGGCTTCGCGCATCTCCTTCAGGAGTACCCGCTGGGCCTGGTTCGCCTGACTGTTGCCGTGCGCCACCTGCACCTGAAGCGATTGCAGCGAGCGAACCATCTCGTACGGCTGAAGCTCGCTCACATGCGCCGCAGGCGCACCCGGCTGCGCGCCCAACAGATCGCTCGCATTTGCGCCGGAACAGAAGATGCAAGTGCCGATGATCGATGCGCCGATCAGGGCAAACCGCCCTATCCGGCCGGTACCCATCTTCCGGATCGTTTCCCGGCTCATGAGTGAACCTCCCTCAGGAGGATCTCGATGCGCCGGTTGGACGCTGCGTAGGGGTCGGCGGGCACTTTGAGAACGCGGTCTGCATACCCTTCGACACGCTCCACACGCTTGCCGTCGAGGCCGCCGCGCATCAGCATGTAATAAGCGATGTGCGCGCGGGCGGTGGACAGGCGCCAGTTGTCATAGGCGCCGGAGGTGAAGGGGCGCGCGTCCGTATGTCCGCGGATAATGATGTCGCCCTTTGCGGTGGAGATCGTCTTGCCGATTTCCTCCATCAGGTGAACCAGTTGCGGGCGCGGTTCGGCTGAACCGATTGCAAACATACCGAAATCGCTGGCATCCGTCAGGCTGATGAGCAGGCCCTCGTCGCTTTGTTCGACATCGACCTGCGCCGCCACATGGCGCATGGGCCCGCTGGAAATTGCCGCAAGACGGTTGCGAAGACGTTCCGCGGTTTCCGCAGCACCGGAGGATGCGGTCTCAGGCGACTTGGCGGCGACGGCACTCGCGGCGGGCTTCGCAGCGGGGTTCGCAGCGGGGTTCGCAGCGGGGTTCGCAGCGGGGTTCGCATTCGTCCCGGTTCCGGCCTCGACATCGGTCTTGGGCGTATTTGCCTGCGCAGTCTTGTTTACAACATAGACGCCATTGAGGGCTCCGGAGCCGTCCACTGTACGCTCCATCACACGGACATCACGCGATGAAGCCTGCTTCTTCTCGTCGTCGTCGACCGGCTTGGCTTTCGGCAGGGGCTTTGCCGCTTCCGCTTCGGACGCCAGATCGTCCTTCTCGACAGCGACCACGACAGCCGCCTGACGGGGATGGTCGGTTCCTCCCTCATATTCGCCTTGCGGCGTGAACTGCCAATAGAGCGGATCGAACGGATCGCGGTAGGCGTCGCCGCCGCGCGCGCCCTTCTCCGCCTTGTCGCCAAAGCCCGCATTGCCAGACCCCTTCTCCTCCGTGACCGGACCCGGGACCGTGCTCGCAAGCTTGTCCAGAACCGCGTAAGGATCGGAGAACAGGGCATCTTCGGAATAGGTTGCTGCGAATTCGCCCCCGCGCGCGGGCGCTTTTCCAACGCCCGATGCCTGCGCCTCAAGGCTGACGTCGGTCTTTTCGCCCTTGCCGGGGGTCGCGGACAGCGTCTTTTCTTCGGAACGACGGGCTTCGTTTACGCCGTGCTTCTTGCGCTGCGTTCCCGCATCGCCCCGTGGCTCGTTCCGCCCGTTTTCATTCGTCACTCCGTTCTGTTCGGGGTCGTTCAGCCCCTTCCGGTTGGGCGACGTCGCAGCCAGATTGACCGGATTGAAATACTGCGCAACACCCTTCTTCACGGCGTCGTCGGTGACGTTGATCAGCCACATCACCAGGAAGAAGGCCATCATCGCGGTCATGAAGTCCGCATAGGCGATCTTCCACACGCCACCCTTGGGCGGATCCTGAAAGAGTGGGTTTCTACGGCGGACAATAACGAGTTCCTGCGGACCGTCCGGGGTCATGACCTGTCCTCCCGCGCATCTTCCAGCCGGCGCAACCATGCGCCCAACTGGGTCTCGATGGTGGTGTCGTTGATCGAAACGTAGATTTCGAGGCCGTCGACCGGCTCTAGCCTGATGCCCGCGCCCTCTTCTCCAAGGCATGTTTCCAGCTTGCGAAGAAGGCTCTCCGGCCCCCTCACCACAAGGCTGGTGCGGTCATGGGAACCGAGCAGATCCTTCAGGTTCAGGGCAAAGGCTTCCACGACATGAGCCGTCGCCGCCTCGTTGAGGAACGGCGCCAACAAGTGGGAGACGGCGTCGGTGACCTTGAACTCAAGATCCTCGAACCCCTTGACGATGGAGGAGGCGAGACGCTCGCCGAGTTCTTCTTCGAACCGGACGCGTCCGGCTTCGGCCTCCTCGTGGAGCCGGTGTTTTTCCGCCAGCAATTTTTCTTCGAAATCGCGGGCGGCCTCGGCGCGGCCGTGCTCTTCGCCGCGAGCAAATTCTTCTTCCAGCAATCGAACGTGGGTTTCCTTGTCCACGCCGTCGCTCGGAGACACCATCGGATCCAGGTTGGCGGCCTCGGTGCGCAACTGTGCAAAAGCAGCCGCGGAAAGATCCGGCAGGAAGGCCGCTATGTTTTCTCCGCTCACAGCGCACCCTCCGTCTCATACATCCACTGCTTCAGAATTGCGGCGGCCTGTTCCTCGTCGAGATCAAGCAAGGGTTCGAGCTTCTTAAGCGGCGATTGGTTGATCTTCTGTGTCAGATCCTGAATGAGCAGCGAGTGATCCGGCGGGTTGAGCTTCAGGGTCTCGCCATCCGGCCCTTCAAGCGCCGCAACCGGTGCATCCGGCTCGCCCAGCGCCTCGTATTCGGAGACCTCAAGCGTGGGCACCTTGGCCGGAACCAGGGCGGCAAGCGCGGGGCGGAGGCCGAACCAGACCAACATTCCGGCAACGATCAGGATCGTCAGCGCATTGATGACGTTCCCCGACTGGCGCATGAAGAGTTCGGCAATCGACAGCGGCGGCACGGGGGCAATCTCACCCGCATTGTCGACGAATGACACCATGGACACGGTGACCGTATCGCCGCGCTCATCGTTGACGCCTGCTGCCGAGGACACGATTTCCTTGATATCGGCAAGCTGCATGCGGGCGGAATTTTCATCCGCATCCGGGCCAAGAGAGGCCATCAGACGGGTGCGGTCGACAAGGACCGCGATGGACAGACGATCGACGCGATAGCCGTCCTGCGAGGTCTCGACGGTCTTGGAGGAAATCTCGTAGTTGACGGTTTCCTCGCGCCGCGCCGTTTCTTCCGCAGACCGTTCGGCACCGTTTGCATCGACATTTTCGGTGGGCAGGTTCTGTTCTACCGTCGTAGGCGTCTGGGTGCTGGCGTTGCTCGCGCTTTCCTCCTCGCGGATCGTGCGAACCGAGCGTTCGGTCCGGGAATCCGGATCGTAGATCACTTCGTTGGTGCGGCGACGGTCGGTGTTCAGCGTCGCGGCAACGCTGACCTGGAAATTGTCGAGCCCGAGGTAGGGCGTCAGCGTGGTGCGGATAGTGTCCTGGATGCGGGAATTTACGGCGTCCTGCAACGACGTCTTAAGGCCGATGGACGCATTTGCGGGATCCTTGCCACTCGCCAGCATCTTGCCGCGGGTATCCAGCACCGTGACCTTCTCGGCGGTCATGCCGGGGACAGCGGCTGCAACCAGATGACGGATGGCTTCGGCTGTCTGGACGTCATCGGGCGAGTCTGCACGGATCACCACCGAAGCCGATGGGGGTTGCTGGTCACGGCGGAAGGAGCCCTTTTCAGGCATCACGATATGAACCCGCGCGGCGCGCACGCCCGACATCAGCTGGATGGTGCGCGCGATTTCGCCTTCAAGCGCCCGCACGCGGGTAATTTCCTGCATGAACGAGGTGAGGCCGAGAGAGCCGAGCTGATCGAAAAGCTCGTAACCCGACCCGGCTCCGCGCGGCAGACCACGTTCGGCCAACAGCATCCGCGCTCGCCCAGTCGCGGAATGATTGACGAAGACGGCGTCGCCCTCAGCATTGACGTCGTAGGAAATGCCGGCGTCCTGCAGGGCTGCGCCGATGCGGCTGATATCTTCGCCTTCCAGCCCCTTGTAGAGCGTGACCATCTCTGGCCGGCTCAGATAGTAGGCGCCGAAACCGACAGTCATCATCGTCGCCAACCCGATCAATGCGAGGGCGACAAGCCTTCTCGGACCCAATTCAAGCAAGTTGGCCCATAGCTTCTCAGCATGTTCGCGACCTGGCATCGAGCACCCCTATTGATGATCGGATAATTCGTTGCAGTGACTATGAGACGCCAAGCTTGCGCGGACATTGCGCCTTGCAGCTTGCGGATCCCGATGAGGGAAACAAAAAGAGCCGCGCCCGTTGCGGGGCGCGGCTCAAGCTCATGGCCGAGAAAACTCAGGCTGATCCTAGCGGAACAGCGAGAGGATGTTCTGGCTGGACGAGTTCGCAATCGACAGAGCCTGGATGCCCAGCTGCTGCTGCACCTGGAGCGCCTGAAGGCGGGTCGATTCCTCGTTCATGTCCGCATCGACCAGCTGGCCGATACCACGGTCCAGAGCGTCCGTCAGAGCGGAGACGAAGTCGCGCTGGATTTCCACACGGCTCTTGGCAGCGCCGAGCTGAGTGGCGGCATCGGTGATCTCGCCCAGAGCCTCGTCAACATCTTCCAGCATGCCGGTCAGGGTCGTCATATCGGCGGCCGAGGCGGTCAGTGCAGAGATGTCGATGGAGGCAACGGCGTTACCGTTGGTCTGGGCGGAGTCGAGAATACCGGCAGCGCCGTTGGCGTCATACAGCTTGATACTGTCGATATCGACCGTGATCTTTTCGATCGTGATCGCACCGCCAGTACGGCTGAACGAAGCAACGATATCCTTAGCTGGGTTGTAGCTCGTGGCATTGGAGTCGACCGACAGCCAGTTCTCGTTGTTGAAGACCGCGGAGCTTGCGATGGACGCAAGGTTGTCCTGAAGCGCACCAATCTCTTCCTGGATCTTGGCGCGATCCACACCCGGATCCTGCGCGGCGACCAGCTTCGCCTTGATATCGTTCACGATATCGACGGTGCTGTCCATGGCGGTGTACATCGTGTCAAGCGTCGCGGCGCCAAGGCCGAGAGCATCTTCCACGGCGGACAGAGCCATGTTGTCGGAACGCATGGTCGTGGCGATCGACCAGTAAGCGGCATTGTCTTCGGCCGTCGCAACGCGATAACCGGTGGCAATACGGCTCTGGGTCTCAGCAAGAGACTTGTTGGTGGTATTCAGCGTCTGCAGAGCAGTCATTGCAGAAGCGTTGGTCATCAAGCTAGCCATATCATGTCCCTTTCAAAGCTAACGTATTTGGATGGGACATTCCGGATTTTCACCGGTACGACAGGACGGCATCATGCCTTCAGACCTTGGTTGGTTTGCGGTCCAACCTGTCGTGATGAGAAGCCTCACACGCTCATCTTGCGTGAAGCTTGTGCGCTCAGAAAAACGATCTCACAAGATTGCCGACAAGCAGGTTCCAGCCGTCGATCAGGATGAAGAACAGCGCCTTGAACGGCAACGAAATCACCGTCGGCGGCAGCATCATCATGCCCATCGACATGGTAATCGTCGCAACGATCATGTCGATCACCAGGAAAGGCAGAACCACCAGAAAGCCGATCTCGAAACCACGCCTCAGCTCCGAAATCATGAAGGCCGGGATGAGAACGCGCAATTCCACCTCCTCCGGGCTTGCGGCAGGCGCATCGGTGACGCGGTTGGCCGCCAGATCGTCGAACAGCACCAGATCGGTTTCACGCACCTGCGTGAGCATGAAGGCCCTGAAGGGCTCGGTGATGCGCGTATAGGCTTCCTCTTCCGTGATCTCGTTCTGCATAAGGGGCTGCACGCCGTCGGTCCATGCCCGATCAAAGGTCGGGGCCATGACATAGAACGTCATGAAGAGTGCCAATGAGATCAGGATGAGGTTGGCAGGCGTCGTCTGGAGCCCCAGACCTGAACGCAGGAATGACAAGGCCACGGCAAAACGGGTGAAGCTCGTCACCATGATCAGAATGCCCGGTGCAACGGAGAGCACCGTCATCAGGGCGACAAGCTGGACGATGCGTCCCGCGGCGCTGCCGTCTCCATCCGGGATCAGACTGGAAAGATCGGGCACCTGCGCGGCAGCGGCTGTCGCGCCGAGGGTCAGGATCACGCCTGCAAGCAGGATACGCTTCATTGGATCACCAGAGATTCAAGAACGACTTCGAGCACCTTGCCGTCAGAGCGGATCTTCGCCCGTTCGTTCAGGTCTTCCCTGAGGTGCTGCAGACCGGCGGCGCCCTCGATCTGCGAAAGCTTGAGCGTGCGCAGATAAGCCAGCGTGTCCTGTTCGATCCGGCTCACGAGGATGCGGGCCTCGTCGGCCACGTCCTCGGCCAGAATGACTGAGGCTTGCAACCGGATCCAAGTTGAGCGCGGAGCCGCCAGGTTGGTCACCATGGGCATCAATGTGCGTAAACGGTCGCTGGATACATAGACCGGCCTGAACTGGCTCGTGGCGGCGGCGTTATCGGAAGCATCGCGGGTTACGCTCTGGCGAACGGTGTTGACCATCTGCGCGCCAAAGACCGTCCCTAACCCGGCCGCGAGCATTGTCAGCAATATGAAGCTGACAATAGCGGGGCTGCGTCTGGGTCGTTCGCGAACCGCGGATGAGAGCGGCACAAGGGATGTGTCAGACATGACAGCCGGGCTCCTAGAACGGGTTGACGATGTCGTAGATCTGCTGGCCCCAGCCCGGCTGCTGGACTTCAGTGATCCGCCCGCGGCCGCCGTAGGATATGCGGGCTTCCGCGATCTTGTCGTAGTCGATCGTATTGTCGCCGGCGATATCGCGCGGTCGCACGATCCCGGCCACATTCAACAGGCGCAGTTCGTAGTTGACGCGCACCTCCTGCGAGCCGGAGATCAGGAGGTTTCCATTGGGCAAACGCTCGGTTACGACAGCGGCGACCTTCAGACGAATTTCCTCAGACCGGTCGATTGAGCCAGCGCCGCTTGCCACCGACCCGCTGGAGGTTCCGCCGGAAGCGCTGCCGCCACCGGAACTTGAGGAAAACGAGTAGTCTCCACCAAGGGATAGATCGGTCGAAGATGTCTTAGAGCGGTCGGAGGTATTATCCAGCACCGCCTTGTCCTGAATGGCGATCTTGACCGTGAGCACGTCTCCCACCTTCTTGGCCCGCGGATCGCGGAAGAAATCGGTGCGGTCCTCGCTCCAAAGAGAGTTGTATTCCGCGCGCGGCGAAGGGCCGAACGTCTCGACCGGGATTGCGGTGCGTGTGGGGCTCAGCCCCTGCCCGACCGCGGACATGGAAGGTTCGCGCCCCACGTCCTTCAATTGTCCGGCGCAGCCGCTCAACACGGCGCAGAACACGACGACAGCGGTTTTACGCATCACGAACCTTCCCCAACGCCATTGCTGGACAGGTCGGAAATGCTCTGCGCAAGCTGCGCGCCGCGGGCCGGATCCATTTCGTTGAGAATGGCGCTGGCCGCGCGCGGCTTGAGTTTCGACAGCACGCCGACGGCGATGTCTTCGTCCAGCGTCGCAAGCTGGCTTGCAGCAGCATCCGGACGCATGCGGCTGTAGATGGAAACCACATGATCTTCGACCGCTGAGAGGATCTTGTTGCGGCGTTCGACCCATTCCTCGAACCGAGCGCGCTTTTCCTCAAGCGCCTCAAGTTGCAGCTTGAGGCTGTCCTGAAGGGCGAGCAGCTTCCAGGTCTGCCATGCAATACGTGCCTCGGCAGCGGCGTCTGCGGTGTTTCGGCAATAGGTGGCCACGTCACTCTCCTGAGTTGCGGGCGGTGACACGGTTTGAGAGTTCGGCTCTTCGTTCGCCTGTGCAGCAACAGGCCCCGTGGCGAGATTTGCGCCAGAGCAGGCCAGTCCGGCCAACAGCAGGGGAGTGAAAATCCCTTGGCGGATCGCGGACATGCGTTTCATCAGTGCACCGTCCCTTCGTTGGACACTCGATCTTGGGCCCACAAAGAAACGGAGGCGCTGTGCGCCCCCTGAAACGGGCCATGACGAGCATGCCCGGCGTGGCTTGTGCGAGGCTGTGCTCGCTGCCTACGTGTCCTGAAGGTCAGCTACTGGATGACCAGTTCCGCCTGCAATGCGCCGCTTGTCTTGATCGCCTGAAGGATGGCGATGATGCCGGTCGGCTTGAGCCCGATCCGGTTCAACCCGCGAACGAGCGTCTGGAGGTCCGAGCCGCCGACGATGGCGAGTTGACCGCCCTGCTCATCGGCATTGATGAAACTGCGCGGGAGAACGACCGTGTCGCCCTGACGGGCAAACGGTGCGGGTTGGGACGCTTCCGGAGTTTCGACGACCCGCACGGTCAGGTTGCCATGGGTCACGGCCACCGTGGAGACCTGCACGTTCTTGCCGATCACCACGGTTCCGGTGCGCTCATCCACCACGACGCGCGCAGCCTGGTCCGGCTGGACATGTAAGCCCTCGATCTCGGCGATGAAGCGCGTCACGGTCATGCGTTTGGGCATGCGCAGGACAACGGAGCGATAGTCGCGCTCACGGGCCACGCGGACGCCGTAGCGGCTGAATGTGTGGTTGTTGATCGCATCAGCCACCCGCACGGCGGTGCGGAAGTCCGGGTTGTTGAGTTGCAGCACCAGCGACGGGATGTCTTCGAAACGGTCGCCGATCTCGCGTTCGATGACCGCGCCGCTTGGGATCCGACCAGCGGTCGGCGTGCCGTTGTTCAGGCTCTCCGCGTCGCCTTCTGCGGAAAAGCCAGAGACCGCAAGCGGGCCTTGCGCAAGTGCGTAGACAGACCCATTCGCCGCCATGAGCGGGGTTGCGATCAGCGTACCGCCTTTCAGGGATGTGGCATCGCCGAGTGAAGAGACGCTGACATCGACGCGTCCGCCTTTGCCGATAAAGGCAGGCAGTTCCGCGGTGACGACGACTGCCGCAACGTTCCGTGTGCGCAATCGGCTGTCGCGGACGTTCACGCCGAGGCTGTCGAGCATCGACTGGAGCGACTGTTCGGTGAAGGGTGAGTTCCGCATGCTGTCGCCGGACCCGTTGAGCCCGATAACGAGGCCGTATCCGACGAGCTGGTTCGCCCGTACGCCCTCAAGGCTTGCGATGTCCTTGATCCGGGCCATGGAATGGGCGGTGCCGGTGAAAGCAGGACCTGCCAGGGCGAGCCCCATGACGACGAGAGCCAGAAACCGCATTTTCAATTCCCCACAAGGACCGACCCGTCGGCCTGCACGGTGCCTATGACCGTCAATCCACTGTCCAGATTGCGGACCTTCACTACATCGCCCGCCCCGCCGTTCTGCATCGCCTCAACCTGCGCCACGATGTAGAGGCCGCGTTCATGGAACACGAGCCGGGCGGGCTGACCGCGCTTGACGAGCCGCGGCGCGGCAACTGCCGTCAGCGGAATGGGCTGGCCAGGCAAAAGCGTGCGCTTTGCCTCCATGCCGACCACGTCCTGACCGCTCATGACGATTGCGAAACGTTGCGCCGTCGCCTTCGGGAAGCTTCGCTCGATGAGGAGCGCGGGCGTAATCGCATCACCGGGATGGATCGTCTGGCGAGGAACCGGCAGATTAACGCCGGATGCCGACGCTGCCGTACCGAGAAGGAGCGCGCCGGCAAGGCCGGAAAGAAGACGGGCGAGAACAGAACGCATCCTGCGACCGGATCTCTTAACCGTGACGATCATAATCGACCTCCTTTCCTTGCAGGCGGCGCGGATTTTTCGGGATTAGCGGATGCCGTTGGTAACGGTGCCGGCCATATCGTCCGCAGCCTTGATCACCTTGGAGTTCATCTCGTAGCCGCGCTGCGCCGTGATCAGTTCGGTGATTTCCTTCACCGGATCGACGTTGGAGCTTTCCAGATAGCTTTGTTTGATAGTGCCGAAGCCCGGATCGCCCGCCACACCGTCGACCGGGGTTCCGGAGGCCGTCGTTTCACGGAAGAGATTGCTGCCGACAGGTTCCAGACCCGCATCGTTTGCAAAGGAAGCGAGCGTCAGCTGACCCAACTGACGCGGTTCGATTTCACCGTCGACCTTGGCGTAGACCTCACCGGAATCGTTGATAGTCACTTCCACCGTCTCGATCGGGAAAATGATGGCGGGTTCGACCGTGTAACCGTCGAGGGTCACAAGACGGCCTTCGTCGTTCTTGTTGAACGATCCGGCACGCGTGTAGAGCGCTTCGCCGTCGGGTCCGGTGATCTGAAACCAGCCGCGTCCGTCAATGGCCACATCGAGCGGGTTATCCGTGGACGTCAGACTGCCCTGGGAGTGAAGATTGCGGATCGCGGCTGTGCGAACGCCGAGACCGAGACGCGCGCCTTCCGGCACCACATCCTCGCCGCCCCGGTTGGGAACGCCCTCCAGCCGGTCGGTCTGATAGAGGAGATCGGTGAACTCCGCCCGCGCCCGTTTGAAGGACGTGGTGTTCATGTTGGCGATATTGTTCGCGATGACCTCAAGATTGGTCTGCTGCGCACTCATGCCTGTCGCCGCAATCGCAAGGGCTTTCATGTTTCATCTCCTGTGGCGAGCCACGGGACGTGAGGGACGTCACAGGGCACGCGGAATTCGAAATCACCGGTCGGTGGTCACCGAAGGCGTCAGTGGAACGGGGCGCGTGGATCAGATCGTCATCCGCGCCATTTCCTGATAGGCGGAGACCACCTTGTCCCGGATGGCGATGGCGGTCTGGAGGGTGCTCTCGGCAGCCATCACGGCCTCGACGACCTGCTGGGCGGAGGCTTTGCCGCTAATGCCGGAAATCGCTGCGGCCTCGCCCTGCTTCAGGGTTTCAATCGCTTCAAGCGAAACATTGGCAAGTGCGTCGGAGAAATTGACTTCACTTGCTTCTTTCGCGCTCACTATGTCGGCGGCAGGCTGAACGTAGCGGGTTTCGCTCACCTTCGACGTCACACCGTCGGTGACAGAACGCAGGGTTTCGATGGCGTTGATCATTACGAGCTCCTCAAAAGGTCGATCGTGCGCATGACCATCGCTCGGGTCTGCGTCATCATTTTCAGGTTGGCCTCATAGGACCGGTTGGTCTCGCGCATGTCCGCCATCTCGACCAGAAGATTGACGTTTGGCAGCTTGACGTACCCATCCACGTCGGCGGCCGGGTTGCCCGGTTCGTATTCGATCCGGAAGGCCGCCTTGTCGGTACCGACATCCTTGATGCGCACGAGGTCGGCCTGCGCTGCGCGGTCGAACTCGTTTTCGAAGGTCACCGTCTTGCGGCGGTACGGATCGGACCCGGCAGTCTTGCCGGTCGATTGCGCATTGGCGATATTTTCGGAAACCACGCGCATGCGCTGCGACTGGACTTGCAGGCCAGAGGCGGCAATCTTCATGGAAGCGCTAAGCGGATCAGACATGGATCACCTTCCTCACTTGACCGCCGAAAGGCGCATGCGGTGAAACGACTTCAGGATGTTGGCCGTCAGCGCGTGCTGTTCGGCGACCTCGGTCGCCTTGACCATTTCCTGTTCAACGGAAACCGAATTGCCCGAATAGCTGACCTGCCAGGTCTCTTCCTTCTTGACCTCGGTGCTTTGCGCAGTCGCACCGATGCCGCCCATATGGCCGTCATGCGTCGCAACCATCGGCATGCTCACGTCCTCAAAGACAGCCGTGAACGGCGTAACGTCTTTCGCCTTGAAGCCGGGCGTGTTCGCGTTGGCGATGTTTTCGGATATCGCCGCCTGACGAACCGAAAGCCACTCATTGCGTTGAGAGGCGAGACTGAAGAGGTAGACAGGTTCCACGGGGGACACTCCGGCTTTCCCAATAACGTGAACCAGACCTAAGCCGCGAAGCTTGTCCGAGGCTGACGGCCATCGCCGCCCCTCCCGCATAGCCTGAAGACCGGACAACTATTGTCCGCAGGCCGATCAATAAAAAAACCGCTCCGCCTTGATGGCGAAGCGGCTTTTGCTTTGTCTCTTGATCCCGACAGACCTGCCCGGATCCAGATATTTGTCCGAACAACTACGGTTTAACGAACCAGAATATTGCGGAACTGCCAGGGATCGTTGATGTCGATGTCTTCGGGGAACATCCCCGGGCGCTCGTCGATAGGCGTCCAGTCCGTGTAGTAGCCCTTCACCGGGCCCAGATATGGCTTCTGGATCTCAAGGCAGCGTTGGAAGTCCATCTCGTCGGTCTCAACGATGCCGGCTTCCGGGTTTTCCAGGGCCCAGACCATGCCGGCGATAACCGCGGAGGTCACCTGCAGGCCGGTTGCGTTCTGATAAGGCGCGATCTCCCGGGTTTCCTCGATGGAGAGCTGCGAGCCGTACCAATAGGCGTTCTTGGCGTGGCCGTAGATCAGGACGCCCAGTTCATCGATGCCAGAGACGATCTCGTCTTCTTCCAGAAGATGGAACTTCTCCTGAATCTTGCCTGCCCGACCGAAAAGTTCGTGCAGCGAAAGCACTGCGCAGTTGGCGGGATGATAGGCGTAGTGGCAGGTCGGGCGGTAGGTGACAACGTCGCCGTCGCGCACCGAATAGTAGTCCGCAATCGAGATCGACTCGTTGTGCGTGACAAGGAAGCCGTATTGCGCGCCCGGCGTCGGACACCACGTACGGACCCGGGTATCGGCGCCCGGTTGATCGAGAAAGATCGACGCCTTGCAGCCGGTTTCATGGGTCAGGGCGTTTTTCGGCATCCATTTCTCGTGGGTGCCCCAGCCGAGTTCGGCAGGCTGGTACCCTTCCGCGATGAACCCGTCCACCGACCAGGTGTTCCAGAACTCGTCGAGCGGCTTGGGCTTGTCGGAGATCTGGGTGTCGCGTTCGGCGATATGGACGCCCTTTACGCCGAGATCGCACATCAGCTCCGCCCATCCCTCCCGGGTGGTCGGGACGTCCGTCTCAAAGCCGGTGTCGCGGGCGATATCCATCAGCCCCTGCTTCACGAACCACGAAACCATGCCCGGGTTCGCCCCGCAGCAGGAGACAGCCGTTGTGCCGCCAGGATTGTTCCGCTTTTCCTCGCGCACACTTTCGCGCAAGGCGTAATTCGTGCGCAGGGCGTTGTCGGCTTCCGCATTGAAATAGAAGCCGAGCCAAGGCTCGATAACCGTATCGATGTAGAGCGCGCCAACATCCCGGCACATCTTCATGATATCGAGGGAGGAAGTATCGCAGGACAGGTTCACGCAGAACCCCTGCCCCTCGCCTTCCGTCAGCAACGGCTCAAGGACAGACCGAAAGTTTTCAGGCGTCAGCACGGTCTCCTGAAAACGGTATCCCCGCTCATCCACCAATGCGCGGTGCGTGGTCATGGGCGAGATGACCGTGAACCGGCTCTTGTCGAAATTGAAGTGGCGTTCGATTAGCGGCAGCGTGCCGGAACCGATGGAGCCAAGTCCGATCATCACGATCGGTCCGGTGATGGTGGCATGAACGGGCCAGTCGGCCATCGATGTCCTCCGTTCGGGTTTGGGGGAAGAAAGAAAAGAGCGGGGCTGAAATGCCCCCGGCGACGGAAACGGAGCCCGCAAGCGCCGCTGCCGCCGTTGAAATAACGCGCTTCCCCAAAATGGGCACCTTCAGGCTTAGGCAAGCCGGTGTGATGCTGTCAACTGCATGGCGGCAGACCGCCGCGCGACACGCTCACAGGCGATCCCCTGTTCCGCCGATCCGCAGACCCGCGGAACAGGGAAAGCGCGACGGGGTCAGTGCTTGACCCGCGAGCCGGGCAACAGCGGCGCTTCGCGTCCGCCGTCGGGCTGGGGCCAGGGACCGAGGTCCACTGTCGGCGCACCAGGCGCAGGCGCGGTCGGGGCGGCCGACACCAACGGCGCAGCGGCGGAAAGCGTGCCCCACGACCCAGCAAGGGCATTCTCGATCAGTTCCAGCGCCAACAGCCGGTGCTGCTCGTAGCGGCCGGGCATGCCAAGCGCGCCGGTATGGTCGGCCGTGAAGCCGAAACGGGAATAATAGCCGGGATCTCCGACCAGAATGACCGCTTCGTGCCCGCCAACGGCAGCGCGGTTGAGCGCGGCGCGCATCAGGCGTCCGCCAAGCCCTGCGCCCTGAAGTTCCGGCGAGACCGCGAGCGGCCCGAGCAGAAGCACGCCCCGTCCATCGGCGGTTACCGCACGCCAAAGGCGCACCGTACCGACGAGATCGCCGCCCATCATCGCGGAAATCGCGATTTCGGGAAGGCGACCTTCGCGCAGGCGCTCGGAGGGTTTTTCAAAACGGGCCTGGCCGAACACCCGGTCGAGCAGCCCCTCGCGCGCCGGAACATGCCACGGCGCCTCATCAACGAGGTCGATCATCAGCTTGATCCTGAAATGCGCGGTCAGATCACGTGCGAAGCGAGCGGCGCAAAGCCGTTGAAGCCGACGGACGAATAGGTCGTCGTGTAGGCGCCGCAGGCTTCGATCAGCACCTTGTCGCCAATCGACAATGACACGGGCAGTTCGTACGGAACCTTCTCGTAGAGCACATCGACGCTATCGCAGGTCGGGCCCGCCAGCACGCAAGGCTCGGTCGCGTCGCCGTCGCGCGGGGTGCGGATCGGGTAGCGGATCGCCTCGTCCATGGTCTCTGCAAGGCCGTGGAACTTGCCGATGTCGAGATAGACCCAGCGCAGCGCCTCATCGTCGGACTTGCGCGAGATCAGCACGACCTCCGCTTCGATCATGCCCGCATTGCCGACCATACCGCGACCGGGCTCGATGATCGTTTCCGGCAGGCGGTTGCCGAAGTGACGGGAAAGCGCACGGAAGATCGCCTCGCCATAGGAGGCGACGCCCGGCATCTTCTTGAGGTAATCGGTCGGGAACCCGCCCCCCATATTCACCATGGAGAGGTGGATGCCGCGCGCGGCCATTTCCCGGAAAATATCGGCAGCCGATGCAAGAGCGGCATCCCATGCATCCACATTCGCCTGCTGGGAGCCGACGTGGAAGGAGACACCGTAGGCGCGCAGGCCCGAACGGTGCGCCAGTTCCAGAACCTTCGGCGCCATCGAGGGCTCGCAACCGAACTTGCGCGACAGCGGCCAGTCCGCGCCTGCGCCATCGCACAGGATACGGCAGAAGACCTTGGAACCGGGCGCAACGCGGGCAACCTTCTCCACTTCCGCTTCGCAATCGACGGCGAAGAGGCGCACACCCAGCTCGAAGGCGCGCTCGATGTCGCGTTCCTTCTTGATGGTGTTGCCGTAGGAAATGCGGTCAGCCGTTGCGCCGGTGGCCAGAACCATCTCGATTTCGCCGACAGAGGCGCAATCGAAGGACGAGCCCGCACGTGCGAGCAGGTTCAGGACTTCCGGGGCCGGGTTTGCCTTCACCGCGTAAAAGACGCGGGTGTCCGGCAGGGCGTGGGCGAAAGCGTCGTAGTTTTCGCGGATCACTTCAAGATCGACGACAAGGCAGGGGCCGTTGTCACGTCGGGTACGGAGGAAGTCACGGATGCGCTGGGTCATGGCTTGTCCCCAATCCAATATGTAAATCACGTCGCAGGGTGCGGATGTGACTTCGCCTTGCCTGCGCTGTGGAGACGCTGGCAATAGCTGCAGTTCATCGCGCGATCGGTCGAGCTGACGGATGGAATCCGAGAGCCGTCCCGCGTGTGATGCCTTGGCTTGGAAAGGGTGACTTTCCGTACGGCCGGCAAGGAGGTAAGTGCCTCTTCAGTGACCCCGGGCGTTGGAAAACCCGGCAGAGACCAAAAAAGCCCTCTTACGTCGTTGCTTTAGGTCGTCCGGTGTGCCGCAATCCGTTGACGGTTGCGGCGGCCCTTAAGTCTTGTGTCTTGGACGACGACGGGCACGTGCGAATTTGGGCGCGAACCATTTCGCTCTGTTCGATTCCGATTGCAAGCCCTTTTTTATCCACAAGCCCGGTTTTTCATCAGGGCAACCACCAATTTAGGTAGTTACCAGTATTCGGCTCTCTGTCGATTTCAAATACGTTTGTCATCGCAGTTCACGCAACTCCCCTTGTTTTGAAAGGTAATATTTCAGGCGTCCGGAACGGGCGCACTCGCTGCTCGGAGATAACGATTAATCGCACTCAAGATCCCTCGGAATTATATTTAGGTATTTTTGACACGGATATTTCACGCAATCTAACGACTGTTCAGAATACCCTCGATTGGCTGTAGCCAGCACCGAGGGCATTCAAGTTTCGGCGGAATTTCGGGCAAGATCCCGGACCATCTGTGAGGAGAAACCGGATGCATCGTCAGCATCGGCTATCGATCAGTAAAAGCAAACTTGGATTGGTCATCGATCTGGCCCGTGCCGGGGCATCTGCGCCTGAGACCGCAACCAGAACCAGGCGTTCCGCAGATGGTACAAACGACGTTCTCACCCTCCATCTGGAAGACATGAACAAACTGGCCCAGTGCGACCTGCTCGCCCTTGCCTGGCTTGGCCGTGAAGGCGCTCCGGCTATGGATCTTGAGGACTTCCAGCTGGACGCAAGGCGTGCATGGACAAGAGCGACCGCCTCCTATCTGGCAGCCATGCCCGACCTCGGCGATTTCCTCGAATACGCCATCGCGACGCTTGACAGTTCCCCGCCTGCAATCGAGGCGAAACAAAAAGGCGATACGGCCTGTTGAGCCGCATCGCCTTTCAAAATTTACGGTAACACGATAGCAATTCAGACGCTGAGCAGGTCCTTCAGGCCCAACGCCACGATTTCCGTGGCTGCCCGCAGGTCACTCAGCTCAAGATGCTCGTCCGCGCTGTGTGCGTTCGCCTCTGTGATCGAGCGCGGTCCCGCGCCGTAAAGGACAGTCGGAATACCCGCCTCAGCGTAATGACGCGCATCGGTGTAAAGGGGAACACCTGTCGCGGAGACCGCCTCGCCGAGGATCGCTTCTGCCGGAATTGCGAGCGCATTGACGAGCTTGTCCGTTCCCTCGCACGGCCTGAGCGGCTCAGCCAGCATGATGCGACGGCACTCCACTTCCACGCCTTCGATCTTGCCGACCGCTCCCTCAATCAGCTCGTGCAGCGCCTCTTCCACCTGCGCACCGTTTTCTTCCGGGATCAGGCGACGGTCGAGACGGAAGGTGATGCGGTCCGGCACCACGTTGGTATTGATGCCGCCATTGATCAGGCCAACCGTCAGTTTCGGAGACCCTATGCCCTTTTCCGCGCTATGAACGCCGGCAAGGCGATGACGTTCGTCATAAAGGGCGGAAAGGATCGGCACCGTGGCTTCCAGAGCATCCGCCCCGGTTTCCGGCAGAGCTGCATGGGCCTGACGTCCACGCACGACCACTTCCATGTGCAGGCAACCGTTATGCGCGGTGGTAATCGCATATGAAAAACCGGCGGAAAGCGCGTAGTCGGGCTTCGTCAGTTCCTGTTCGATCAGCCACTTTGGGCCTACGAAACCGCCCGCTTCCTCGTCATAGGTGAAGTGCAGTTCCACCGTGCCGTTGAGCCCGTCCGGTTCGGCGATCAGAGCAAGCAGGGCAAACGTGTAGGTCGCGAAATCGGACTTCGACACAGCCGCACCACGGCCGTAAACCGCGCCATTGAATTCTTCCCCGCCATAAGGATCCGTCGTCCAGCCGTCGCCGGCAGGCACCACGTCGCCATGGGCGTTCATCGCGATGACCGGCCCCGTTCCTTCCCCAAAGACCTGCCGCACGATGAGGTTGGTCACCGAACGCATGCCGTTCTGACGCACGAACGGTTCCGGCACGGGATGCTGCTCCACCTTGAAGCCCAGCCCTTCCAGAAGTTCGCTCGCCCGCAATGCATGAGCCTCGCAATCGCCCGGCGGATTATCCGACGGCACTTTCACAAGCTCTTTAAAAAATTCCACTTCCTCGGCCCATCGGGCCTCGACCGCGGCTTTCATCGGACGTTCCTCTCCTGTTGTGCCAGTTTTTCAATCGTTGCGATAAGGGCTTCGATCGCTGTTCCCATATCGTCATCGGTCGCATGTTCCAAAGGATTGTGGCTAATCCCGGCCCGGCATCGCACGAATATCATGCCGATATCCGTCAATTTCGCCATAGCCTGCCCGTCATGGCCAGCCCCGGACATGAGCCGCAATGGTCTGATGCCCATATCGGATACAGCTTGCGCCATGATCTTCTGGAGCCCCTCCGAGCAAGGCGCGGTCTCGGCATCATGAAAACGCTCGATGCCAACCACACAACCGCGTTTTGCGCCGATGGCGCGCGCCGCACCGCGGATCGCATCTACGGCTTCCTGACGCGCCGCATCGGTTGAGGCACGTACATCCAGGGACAGGCGCACCTCGCCGGGGATCACGTTGACCGCGCCGGGCAACACCGTCACCTCCCCCACCGTCGCAACGAGATGGTTGCGCGAACCAGCCCTGCCGATCTTCTCGATCGCCAGAATAAGCTCACTCGCCGCTGCCAGAGCGTCGTGGCGATGGGACATGGGCACGGTGCCCGCATGTCCGGCCTCACCGCGCAGAGAAATCCGGAAGCGACTGGCTCCCGCAATCGCCGTCACGATGCCGATGGGCAACCCCTCGGTCTCAAGCACCGGCCCCTGCTCGATATGAACTTCAAGATAACCGAGGACATCTTTTGGGTTGAAGGCGGCCGATCCGGCTTTGTCGGGATCGGCGCCGAAGCGCTTGAGCGCCTCACGCACGGTGATCCCGTCGGTATCGCTCGCCTGTAGGGCGCGCCAATCGAGGTCGCCCGCTGCGGCCGACGATGACAGCAGCGTGGTCGGAAAACGCACGCCCTCCTCATCGCCGAATGCAAGCACTTCGATGCCGAAAGGCAACTCTACGCCCTCCGCTGCAAGCTCTTCCGCTGCGAGAATGCCTGCCACGACCCCGAGATTGCCGTCGTATTTTCCGGCATCGCGCACCGTGTCTATGTGCGAGCCGATCAACAGGACGCGCCCGTCCCCGTCGACCGTTGGCGGAAGATATCCCCGTACGGTCCCCAGGTTATCCTCAGACACTTCAAGGCCTGCCTGTCGCATCCAGGACGCAACGTCATCGGCAGCCGCCCGGTGTTCAGGCGACAAAAAGAGACGCGTGACCTTGCCTTCTTCCTCGGTATGGCGCGCAAGAGCCTCGATCATAGAGCCGGCACGCTTGCCCAATCGGCTGCACACAGGCTCTTCCACAGGCTTTCCAACAGGCTTGTCCCCGGAAATTCCGGCGGTTTTCCCGGGTTTGCGACGCTCCACCCGCACGCGGTCCTCGATACGGAAGCGGAGTATGCGGGCGATCTGGGCAAGAGCGGTGGAGAATTCCACATCGGCCTCGTTGGTCACCCGCACTTCGAAGGAAGCGAGGATCTGGTGCTTCGTCGCACCTTTCACCGCGAGGATGAAAGGAAAGCCGAAGCGTTCCTTGTACGCGCCGTTCAGGCGTTCGAAGGCGGCAAACTCGTCCGGGGTGAGCGTATCGAGTCCGGCTCCGGCCTGTTCGCGCTTGGATTCCTGCGCCATCTCACCGGCAAGCGCAGCCTTGCCGGCCAGATCCGGGTGCGCGCGCACCAGATCTAGTTGCCGCTCACGCGGGGCGGCGCGCATGGCCGCCTCGAAGGCGGCGATCATGGCGGGAATATCCTCAAACGGGCGCAAGGCGGCAGCGGCTTCGGCCACCCAAGGGGAATGCTCGGCAATATCGCCGAACATTTCGATGAATTCCTCCGCGGACAACCCGTTCACATGGGACAGGCTGACCGGAAAGGCTGGGCTTTCTATCATGTCGATGCCGTACTCGAACCTATTTCTGCTGAGCAAGCCAGGTTCCCAAAACCTGACGTTCTTCCTCTGTCATGCCGGTTTCGTTGCCGAGCGGCATGGCATCGGAGTGAACCGCCATGGCCATGACCTGATCCGACCATCTGCGCAGTTCCGCCAAGGTCTCCAGTTGCACACCATTGGGGGGTTCTGCAAACAATTCGTTGGTCGGAGTGGCGGAATGGCAGGCGACACAATGCTTGTGCGCCATATCCAGCACGACCCGGTCCGCCACACGCTCGCCGCCTGCATCCACGCTGCGCGGCGCGGTCATCACGACGGCGACGACCAGCCCGACGGCTGCAATCGGCAGCGCCCAGACGTATTTCTGAAGCGGATCGCCCGCCTCGTGGCGGTTGAGGAAATGCCTGATCATCGCGCCGATGATGATGATCAGCGCCACCAGCAGCCAGGAATGGGGATGGTTGGTGAGCATGGGATAATGGTTTGAAACCATCATCACCAGCACGGGCAGCGTCAGGTAGTTGTTGTGAACCGAGCGCTGCTTGCCCATCGCGCCGAGCCTGCCGTCGGGCTCGCGTCCCTCCATCAGGGCATTGGCGATTTTCTTCTGGTTGGGAATGATCACGCCGAAGACGTTCACCGCCATGATGGTGCCGATGAAGGCGCCGACATGGATCAGTGCCCCGCGGCCGGAAAAGACGTGCGTGTAGCCATAGGCCGCCGCCATAATGAGCGCGAAGACCAGCACTGCCAGCAGAGGTGTGTTCTTTCCGATGGGCGACTTGCAGAGCCGGTCATAGACGAGCCAGCCGCCAACCAGCGATGCCACGGAGATGATAATCGACTCGCCCGGCGTCATCACCAGCACGTTCGGATCGATCAGGTAACTGGTCGCCTTGAAATAATACTGGACCATGAGCAGGCCGAACCCGGTCACCCATGTGAGATACGCCTCCCACTTGTACCAGAGCAGGTCGTCGGGAAGCTGCTTGGGCGCGACGGTGTACTTTTCGACGTGATAGAAGCCACCGCCATGGACTTCCCAGGCGGTGCCCATGACGCCTTCTGGCATGCTCTCACGTTTGCGCAAGGCAAGGTCGAGAGCGATGAAATAGAAGGACGTCCCGATCCAGCCGATACCGACTATCAGATGCGCCCAGCGCAGGAGGAGGTTCAGCCAGTCGGCTATGAAGGCACTCATGTGAACGGTCAGCTCTTTATTGGCCCCGGCCCCTCGCACGAGGGATCGCATCCGCGGAACGGGGTTGTCTTCGATTTTTTGTGAGAGTGACGGCCCGGCCTCAAACAAACCGGGCCGTCCTGAAACGGGCCGTCAGGCGGCCAGCGCGTCGCGCTCCTGCTCGGGCAGCACGAGGTTCAGCACGACGGCGAGCGTCGTTGCCGGAAGAAGGCCAGAGGTCAGAAGGACCTTCAGCGTGGTCGGCAGATGCTGGAGCGACTCCGGCACCGCCTGCAGGCCGAGGCCAACCGACAGCGAGATCGCGAGGATCAGCATGTTGCGCCGGTTCCAGTGGACATCCGACAGCATGTTGACGCCTGCTGAGACGACCATTCCGAACATCACGATGACGCCACCGCCCAGAACCGCGATCGGCATCGTAGAGATGACGGCGCCGACCTTGGGCACCAGTCCGGCGATGATCAGGAAGATCGCGCCATAGGTCACCACGTGACGGCTCATGACCCCGGTCATGGAGACAAGACCAACATTCTGGCTGAAGGAGGTGTTGGGCAGTCCGCCGAAGACACCGGCAAGCGCCGAACCCAGACCGTCAGCGAGCGTTCCGCCCGCAATTTCGCGGTCGGTCGCCTCGCGGCCCGCGCCGCCCTTGGTGATGCCGGAGATATCGCCGACCGTCTCGATTGCCGAGACAATGGCCATCAGGCACATGCCGATAATCGCCGCGACATTGAACTCGACCCCGTAGGCGAGAGGCTTCGGAAGAGCGAACCATGCCGCACCGTCGACGCGGGCGAAGGAGACCATGCCGAAGGCGAGAGCCACAAGGTAACCCGCCAGAAGCCCCAGCAGAACGCCTGCCGTGGAGATCATCCCCTTGCCGAAAAACTTGGCCGCCAAGGTCACAAGGATCACGACGATGGCCAGGCCCCAGTGCTGGAAGGTTCCGAATTCGGGCTTGCCCATCAGCGGAACGCCGCCCGCCGCATACTGGATGCCCACCGGGATGAGCGCGAGGCCGATGGAGATGACCACGATGCCGGTGACCAGCGGCGGGAGTGCATTGCGGAAGCGCCCGATCACGGTGCCAAGCAGGAAATGAAAGATCCCGCCGACGATGATGCTGCCGAAAAGCGCCGCCATACCCGCGGTTTTGACCACCGGGATCATCACGGGAATGAAGGCGAAGCTCGTCCCCTGAACGACCGGCAGACGTGCGCCGACAGGACCGATGGTGACGGTCTGGATCAAGGTGGCGACACCGGAAAAGACCATCGCCATCTGGACGAGATAGACCATATCCGGCGAGCCGAACGCATAGCCGGCAGCGAGCGAAATGATGATTGAAGGCGTGAAGTTGCTGACGAACATCGCCAGCACATGCTGGATACCGAGCGGCAACGCCTTTTCTACGGACGGCGTCCATTCGGGATCACGCAATTGTTCCGGCGTTGCGCCGAGATGCTTAGCCTCTGACATGAATTTGTTCCCCCAGGAAGATGAAACCAGCGCTCTTCACCTACCGATCTGACGTCGGCTTTCCAGATGAACGCGTGGTTTGATGCAGCGTCTTGAGCCGCTTCCAAAAACCCCGGCCGGGCCGTGGTCCGGCCGGGAAAAGTCAACGTTTCCGCATTCCCTCAAATACGGAACGGATACTTCGCAAGCTTACCTTACTGCGGCAGCTTGTCGTCAACACCTGCAACGTAGAAGTTCATGCCCAGCAGGGTGCCGTCGTCGGCGACTTCGCCGTCGGCAAGCCAGTCTGAACCGTCCTGCTTCTTGACCGGGCCGGTGAACGGGTGGAATTCGCCGCTCTTGATCTTGGCAACGGTCTCTTCAGCCATCGCGACGACATCGTCCGGCAGATTGGTGAAGGGTGCGAGATGGACCATCTCCTGATCGAAACCGCCCCAGGTGTCCTCAGACTTCCAGGTGCCGTCGATCACAGCCTTGGCGCGGGCGATGTAATAGTCGCCCCAGTTATCGACGATGGCGGTCATCTGGGCCTTCGGGCCGAATTCGATCATGTCGGAAGCCTGACCGAAGGCCTTGATGCCGCGCTCTTCGGCGACCTGAATCGCTGCCGGGCTGTCGGTGTGCTGGGCGAGGATGTCGACGCCCTGATCGATCAGCGCCTTAGCCGCATCGGCTTCCTTGCCCGGGTCGAACCAGGAGTTCACCCAGATGACCTTGACCTTGAAGTCCGGGTTGATGGACTGCGCGCCCAGCATGAAGGAGTTGATGCCACGCACCACTTCCGGGATCGGCACGGAGGCGATGTAACCGGCAACGCCGGTCTTGGACATCTTCGCGGCGATCTGGCCGATCACGTAACGGCCTTCATAGAAGCGCGAGGAATAGGTGGAGACGTTGTCGGCGCGCTTGTAGCCGGTCGCGTGCTCGAACATCACATCCGGGAACTTCTTGGCGACCTTGATGGTCGGATCCATGTAGCCGAAGGAGGTGGTGAAGATCAGCTTGTTGCCGGCGCGCGCCAGACGCTCGATGGAGCGCTCGGCGTCCGGACCTTCCGGAACGCTTTCCAGAAAGGTGGTCTCGACCTTGTCGCCAAGCGCCTCTTCGATGGCCTTGCGGCCGACGTCATGCTGATAGGACCAGCCGAAATCGCCGGTCGGGCCGATGTAGATGAAGCCGATCTTCAGCGGTTCGGCCTGAGCGACGCCGGTTGCAAGGCCAAAGGCCAGTGCAGCGGCTGCAAGGAGCTTGGTTTTCATTACAAGGTTCCCTTTGGAGTTGAGGGGTGGACGACAACTTTCGTGTGGAGCTGGATCCTAGCGCTCCGGCACGAATGCCTTTCCAAGCGCCGCCGGCGTGTTGATCAACGAGAGCCTGCGGTTGCTCGAAATCAGAACGAGAACGATAATCGTTGCGAGATAGGGCAGCGACGAAAGAAACTGCGAAGGAATGCCGCTGCCTGCCGCCTGAAGGTGAAGCTGCGAAATCCAGACCGCACCGAAAAGATAGGCGCCGATGACGACCCGCCAGGGTCGCCATGAGCCGAAGACGACCAGCGCCAGCGCAATCCAGCCACGTCCCGCGGTCATGTTCTCCACCCACTGCGGCGTGTAAGCCAGACTGAGATAGGCACCGGCAAGGCCCGAACAGGCTCCGCCGAACAGGATCGCCAGATAGCGCACTTGCACGACCGAGATGCCCAGCGCATGGGCGGAAGTGTGATTGTCGCCAACCGCACGCAGCTTCAGGCCGGGCCGCGAGACGAACAGGAACCACGCGACGCCGATCACCAGTGCGAAGGACAGGTAGACGAGGATATCCTGCGAAAACAGGATCGGTCCGAAGAACGGAATGTCGGAGAGATAGGGAATGTCCAGCGCGGGCAATTTGACGCCGGGACGACCGACGAACCCCTCGCCGATCATGCCGGACAGCCCCTGCCCCAACAACGTCAGCGCCAGACCGGAGGCAACCTGATTGGAGACGAGCGTCTGTGTTGCGAAGCCGAAGATCAGCGACATACCCATCCCCGCGAAGACGGCCGCGACGATGCCCGCATAGGGGTTGCCGGTCCATTGCGCCGCGGCAAAGCCCATGACCGCGCCCATGACCATCATGCCTTCAACGCCCAGATTAAGGACGCCTGCGCGCTCCACCACCAGTTCGCCAATGGCCGCCAGCAGAAGCGGGGTCGAGGCAGTGATGACGGTCAGCAGAATTGCTTCGAACATGGTCATACCGCTTCCTCCGCCGGAACGAGGTTTTCATGCGGTTCCTGCGGACCTCCGCGGCTGGATACGAGAGTGATCCGGTAGAGGATCAGCGTATCGCAAGCCAGCACGAAGAAGAGCAGCATGCCCTGAAAGACGCGCACAACCTTGTCCGAAATTCCCATCGTCACTTGCGCCGCCTCTCCGCCGAGATAGGTCAATGCCAGCATCAGCCCTGCAACGAGGATGCCAATCGGGTTCAAGCGTCCGAGAAAAGCGACAATGATCGCGGTGAAGCCGTAGCCCGGCGAGATGACCGGCTGAAGCTGCTGCACCGTTCCGGCCACTGTGGCGATACCTGCAAGCCCGGAAAAGCTGCCCGACAGCAAGAAGCCGAAATAAACCATCTTCTTGCGCGAGAACCCTGCGAAAGCACCGGCGCGTTCCGCCTGCCCCAGCACCTTGACCTCAAAGCCCTTGAGCGTTCCGCCCAGTATGAAAGCAACGACGATGACCGCTATGACGGCAAAGAGTGCGCCCCAGTGCATGCCGCCATTGCCCAGCATCGGGTGCAGGATCGCGGACTCGTTGAAGCCACGCGTCTGCGGGAAGTTGTATCCGCTGGGATCGCGCCAGGGACCGCGCACCAGCCAGTCGAGCGCATAGCCTGCGACATAGACCAGCATCAGCGACGTCAGGATCTCGTTCGTGCCGAATTTGTTCTTCAGAAACGCCGGGATCGCGGCATAGAGCGCGCCGCCGATCATGCCCATGATCAGCATCAGCGGCATGACCATCCAGCTTTCCCATTCCCAGAAATAGACCGGGATGATCGCGCCGAAGATCGCGCCGACCGTGTACTGCCCCTCGGCGCCGATGTTCCACGTGTTGGAGAGATAGGCCACCGCAAGCCCCACCGCGATCAGCACCAGCGGCGTCGCCTTTGCCGCCAGTTCCTCAAGCGACCAGGCTTCGGTCAGCGGATCGATGAAGTAGTAGTAGAGCGCCTTGAACGGGTCATAACCGAGAACCGCAAACAGGATTGCGCCCGCGACGACCGTCAAGCCGATCGCGATCAACGGCGAGGCGACAGCCATCATCTTGGAATGTTCGGGACGCTTTTTCAGCTCAAGCCGCATCGATCTGTTCCCCTGGCGTCTTCACTGCGCCGTTTTCCCCGTCGTCGTGACGCTCGCCCGCACCTCCCATCAGCAGGCCGATCCGCTCGCGTGTCATGGTCGCGGCCGGTTCCGGCTCCGACAGTTGACCGCGCGAGATGACCGCGATCCGGTCCGCAATTTCGAAGATCTCGTCGAGATCCTGTGAAATCACCAGAACCGCCGAGCCGGAGCGCGCCAGATCGATCAGGGACTGACGGATCAGAGCTGCCGCACCCGCATCCACACCCCAAGTCGGCTGATTGACGACCATCACGCACGGAGACCGGTCCAACTCGCGCCCCATGACGAATTTCTGCAGATTGCCGCCCGAAAGCGAACTCGCTTCCGGGTTGTCGCGGCTCATGCGCACGTCAAACGACCCCTTGATGCGCTGTTCCATGGTTCGCGCTGCGCCGCGCACCAGCATGAAGAGCCGCACCAGACCGTCGCCGGTCGCATGGCGCGTCAGAAGCACGTTGTCGGCCAGTTCCAGACCGGGCACGGCGCCGTGGCCGAGGCGTTCTTCGGGAACGAAGGCCGCGCCCGCCCGCCTGCGCGCGGTGATGCCGAGGCGACCGGCGGGCTGTCCGTCGATCGTTACCGCATCGGCGCGCCGCGTGGTGACCTCACCTGAAATCGCGTCGAAAAGCTCGCTCTGGCCGTTGCCCGCAATTCCTGCGATGCCAACGACCTCTCCGCCGCGAACCTCAAGACTCACATTTTTCGGCGGGACGGCGAAAGGATCGTCGGCCGGGATCGTCAGATTCTTGATGGCGAGACGAACCGGTCCGGTTGCAAGCTTGCGATCCGCTCTCACCTGCTGCACATCCGCGCCGACCATCATCCTGGCCAAAGAGTTCGCCGTTTCATTACGCGGGTCGCAGGAGGCTACCACCTTGCCGTTACGCAGGATCGTTGCCGCCCGGCACAGGCGCTTCACTTCCTCCAGACGGTGGGAAATGTAGAGGATCGCGCATCCTTCGTCGGCAAGACGTTCGAGGGTGACGAAAAGCTGGTCGGCTTCCTGAGGCGTGAGCACCGAGGTCGGCTCATCCATGATGATGAGGCGCGGTTCCTGCAACAGGCAGCGGACGATCTCGATGCGCTGACGCTGACCGACGGACAGATCTGCCACACGGGCGTCGGGATCGAGCGGCAGGCCATAGTCGCGCGACACGCTCTTGATCTGCTCCGACAGAGCTTTCATCGGCGGCGCGTCGTTCAGGGCGAGAGCGATGTTTTCCGCAACAGTCAGCGCTTCGAACAGGGAGAAGTGCTGGAACACCATGCCGATGCCGAGACTGCGGGCAGCAGCGGGGCTGGAAATGTTGACCCGTTCCCCATCCCACAGGATATCGCCTTCGTTCGGAGCCAAGGCGCCATAAAGGATTTTCACGAGCGTGGACTTGCCCGCGCCGTTTTCCCCGAGCAATGCGTGAATTTCTCCGGCCCTGATGGAGAAATCGATGTGGTCATTGGCCAACAGGTCGCCGAAGCGTTTCGTGATCCCGCGCGCGACGAGAAGTACCTCGCCGTCCTGCGGCGGCGGCGTAACCGGCCCTACCTCACTCATCCTCAACACCCCCGACTTCCCGACTTTCCTGCGGCCTCATTGGCCGTCTCATCAATTCTCATCAACGCGAACCGTCTTCTCTTATATCCGCAGCGAAGAGGTCTTCTCGCGGATCCCCTTCCGCCTGTCGCGCCTCTTTTTGCCGCATGCATACCGGGATAATCCACTCAGGCTCTCTTTGCCATCGGTCAAGATAGCGCCTGCGCGGCGTCCGGTTGTATCGCATCCGCGTCAAAGGCTGTCGCGGCCCCCGTCTCGCGCCGGATCAAAAGCTCCGCAACAGTAGCAGCGGCTATTGCAGCGGGCTCACGCGAGCGAATTCCCCTTATGCCGATTGGACACACCAATTCGCCAATGCGCCGGTCGGGTACCCCCATTTCCTTCATCCGGCGCTCGAACCTGATGCGCTTCGTCCGGCTTCCAATCAACCCCACATAGCCGAAACGCCCGTCCGCAAGCGCCGTTGCGGTGATATCGAGATCGAGCGGATGCGAATGGGTCATCACAAGTACAAAAGCCCCGTCCGGGGCCTCCGCCAGGACCTCCACCGGATTATCGGTCCGACAGATGGAGGCATTGGTTGGAACGGCGGCGGGAAAGCCATCCGCCCGGGCATCTATCCATGTCACCGCGAAGGGCAAAGGTGCCAGCGCCAGCACCAGTGCGCGCCCCACATGTCCGGCACCGAACAAAAGCAACGGTTGCGCGGGTGCCCCGAATTGTTCTTCGAGCACGCCCGCGCCGGTCAAACGCGCGGTTTCCCCGTTGACCCTCGGCACATGAGACAGGACTCTTCGCTCCAGTCCCCCGCATGCATTTGCGCCCGCCATATCTGCTTCATCTAGGGAGGCAAGCGTCACAAAGGGGCCGTGCGCCTCCCTGTTTGCGAACTCCGCAATGTTCTGCCGGTCCGCATGGGTGAAGCGTTCGATCAGCAGTTCCGTACGCCCGCCGCAGCATTGTCCAAGCTCCGGGCCAAGCGCGAAATGCCTGCGCATGACGAAAGCACCGTTCGTCATCTCCAGTTGCTTGCGGGCAAGGGCGATGGCCTGCCATTCCAGTTCGCCGCCCCCAATGGTGCCGCGAAAGCCGCCCGACGGCCGCACGATCAGTCGCGCGCCGGCTTCGCGCGGAGCAGAGCCTGCCACCCGCAGCACGGTGATCAGCGCCGCCGCGCCTTCCGCCTCCACAGCCTCGGCCAATTCGCTCCATACGCGCAGGGTCATGAGGGCCTCGCCCCCTTCACCGCATCGACCGCCGCCAGAATGGCCTCCGGCGTCGCGGGTGCGTCGAGCGGCGGGATGACGCCCGGCTTCAGGCTCGCAACCGCATCGACGATCGCGCAGAAAACCGAATTTGCGAGCATCACCGGCGGCTCGCCGACCGCCTTTGACCGATGGATCGTCGCCTCGGGATTTCCCACGGATTCATAGAGCTTTACGTGAAATTCCTCGGGCACATCCGAAGCCGTGGGGATCTTGTAGGTCGAAGGCGCATGGGTGCGCAGGCGGCCCTGATCATCCCACACGAGTTCTTCGGTCGTCAGCCAGCCCATGCCTTGCACAAAGCCGCCTTCGATCTGGCCGATATCGAGGGCCGGATTGAGCGACCTGCCGACATCATGGAGGATGTCGACGCGGGTGACGCGCATCTCGCCCGTCATGGTGTCGACCAGAACTTCCGAACACGCGGCCCCGAAGGCGAAGTAGAGAAACGGCCGCCCCGTCGAGGTCTGGCGGTTCCAGGTAATCTTGGGCGTGGCGTAGAAGCCCGTTGCCGATAGCTGGACGCGCGCCATGATCGCGGCCTTGGCCAGTTGCCCGAGCAATACTGGCTCGGTCCCGATCATCACCTTGCCGTCGCGAAACTCGATCTGATCGACGGGCACGCCGTATTTGTCGGAAGCGAAGTCGGTGAGCCGCTTTTTCAGCTTCTCCACGGCCTGCAAGGCGGCCATGGCGTTGAGATCGGTGCCGGAAGAGGCCGCAGTCGGGCCGGTGTTGGGCACCTTGCCGGTGTGGGTCGCGGTGATCTTGACCTTGGAAAGCGGAACGGAGAACGCTTGGGCGACAACCTGCGCAACCTTGGTGTAGAGCCCCTGCCCCATTTCCGTGCCGCCGTGGTTCAGGTGCACGGAGCCGTCCTGATAGAGATGGACGAGCGCGCCAGCCTGATTGAGCTGCGGCAGCGTGAAGGCGATGCCAAATTTTACCGGCGTCAGCGCCAGCCCCTTTTTCAGGATGTGGCTGCTTGCGTTGAAGGACCTGATCGCATCGCGGCGCGCACGGTAGTCGCAGGTTTCTTCCAGTTCCGTGACGATGGCATGCTGCGTCGCGAACTCCTCCACGCGCATGCCATAGGGCGTGATATCGCTGTCGCGGTCATAGAAGTTGCGCTTGCGCACATCCAGCGGATCGAGCCCGAGCGTGATGGCGATGGAATCGATCAGGCGCTCGGCCGCCAGCATGCCCTGCGGACCTCCGAAACCGCGGAAAGCGGTGGCGGAACACGTATTGGTCCTCATGCGGCGCGAAGTGATCAGCGCATCGGGATAGCAATAGCTGGAATCGGCGTGGAACATGGTGCGATCCACCACGCCAAGCGAAAGATCCGCCGAATAGCCGCAACGCGCGGCAAAGGCCATGTCTACACCGTGGATCGCGCCGTCATTTTCAAACCCGACCGTATAATCGACGCGGAAGTCGTGCCGCTTGCCGGTCATGGTCATGTCGTCGTCGCGGTCGAGGCGCATCTTGCAGGGCTTGCCAGTATGACGCGCCGCGATTGCGGAAAGCGCGGCCCATTGGTTCGCCTGGCTTTCCTTGCCGCCGAACGCACCGCCCATCCGGCGAACCTCGATGGTCACGCCCGCGTCGATAACGCCAAGCGTCTTCGCGACGATGTGCTGAACCTCGCTCGGATGCTGGGTGGAGCAATGGACGAACATGTCGCCATCCTCCCCGGGCACGGCCATGGAAATCTGGCCTTCGAGGTAGAAGTGCTCCTGCCCGCCGATCCGCATCACGCCGGAAAGGCGCTGGTTCGACGTATCAAGCGCCGCCTCCGGCTGCCCTTTTCGGAACTGGTAATCCGGCAGAACGGTCGTGTCGTTCACGAGAGCGCAATCGACACTGACAATCGGCGCGGTTGCCTCAACCTCGATCTTCGCCAGCAGTGTTGCCTTGCGGGCCTCAGTACGGGTGCGCGCCACGACGGCAAACACGACCTGACCCCAGAACAGGATCTCGCCGTTGGCCAGTATCGGATCGCCGCCAATGGAGGGCGAACAATCGTTCTCGCCCGGAACATCGGCCGCTGTGAGAACAGCGACGACACCCGGCGCGGCCTTCACCGCCTCCAGATCGAGCGAAACGATCCGCCCGCTTGCAGCCTCGCGCGACCAGCCGGGCGCAACGTGGAGCGTCCCTTCGGGTTCGGGCAGGTCATCGACATATTGCGCCGTTCCGCAGACATGCTTTTCGGCGCTGTCATGCTTTTGGGCACGGCCGACATGAATGAACTTCGGGTCGCCCGTCTCGCCAGACGCGGGAATCGCGGTGCCGTCAGACATGATGCTCACGCGCCTCCTCCCGACGGCCTTCGACGCGCGTACGCGCCGACGGCATCCCCGCAGCCTCGACCAGCGCCTTTGCCAACAGCGACCGCGAAACCTTGGTGCGGTATTCTGAGCTGGCGCGCATGTCGGAAATCGGGTCGAAATCGCGTTCGATTGCCTTCAGCGCACGGCCCCATGTGCCGGGTTCCGCCAGCACCGCGCCGCCAAGGGCCGCTTCCGCGCGCCGCGCGCGCTTCGGCGTCGCCGCCATGCCGCCGAAGGCGATGCGTGCCTCGATGACACGTCCGTTTTCGACCGTAAGAAGGAAAGCGGCCATGACGGCGGAAATGTCCTGATCGAAACGTTTGGAAATCTTGTAGGCGCGGAAGATCTGCCCCGGGCCGGGCGCTGGTACGAAGAGGCCGGTCAGGAACTCCGCCTCGTTGCGATCCTGCTTGCCGTAATCGATGAAGAAATCTTCCAGAGGCAGTGTGCGTGCGGAAGATCCCTGCCGTAGTTCCAGCGTCGCGCCGAGGGCGATCAGCATGGGGGGTGTATCGCCGATGGGCGAGCCATTGGCGATATTGCCGCCGACCGTTCCCGAGACACGCACCTGACGCGAGCCGATGCGCGACCAGACCGCGCCGAGATCGGGATCGAGACGCGCGATATGCGGCTCCACGCTGGCGAGGCTCGCGGTCGCGCCGATGATCAGCCCGCCTTCGACGGGATCGACGCGGCTGAGCGCGGCGACACGGCCAAGCCAGATGACCTTCGGCAAATCGCGAAGCTGCTTTGTGATCCACAGCCCCACATCGGTGGCGCCCGCCACAAGCGTCGCGTCGGGATGGCGGGCATAAAGCTCCGCCAGAGCGTCAATGCTCGCGGGCGCGGCGAAGAACGATGCCTCGTCGCCGATGAAAACGTTCTGCCCGTCGGCCAGCTCACTCAGGGTCGCGGCGATCTTTTCCGAACGGCGGGTATATCCGTCTTCGGCCTCACCGAAGCAGGTCTCCATTGCGGCATCGACGATCGGGCGATAGCCGGTGCAGCGACAAAGGTTTCCCGCGAGACGTTCGTTGACCGTCTTGCGTTCGGGCGATGCGGCGGGTTCGTGATAGAGCGCAAAGAGACTCATCGTGATGCCGGGCGTGCAAAAGCCGCATTGCGAGCCGTGATGGCGCACCAGCGCTTCCTGCACCGGATGGAGCGTTTCATCCTCGGCAAGGTCCTCCACGGTGACGACCTCGCAGCCGTCCACCTGACCCAGTAGCTGGATGCAGGCGTTGACCGGCTCATAGACAACGCGCCCGCCACGCAGGCGGCCAAGCGCAACGGTACAGGCGCCGCAATCGCCCTCGTTGCAGCCTTCCTTGGTTCCGGTGCGCCGCTCTCTGAGGCGCAGGTAATCCAGCAGCGTTTCCGTGGGGCCGACATTCGCGACCTCCACGACCTCCCCGCCCCGCATGAACCGGATCGCATCACGCATAACGCTCAGCTCCCGCGATAAGTGGAATAGCCATAAGCCGACAGCAGCAATGGAACATGATAATGCTGGTCGGAATTGGACACTCCGAAGCGGATCGGGATCACGTCCAAAAACGGCGGCTCGGGCAGAGAACCCTGCGTACGCAGATATTCCCCTGCAAAGAAACGCAATTCATAGGTCCCGGGCCGGAAGGACGTACCTTCCAGCAGGGCCTTGTCGGCCCGCCCGTCTTCATTCGTCTTGATTGCGTTCAAGAGCACGGGATCGCCGTCATGAGACCACAGCTCGATGCGAAGGCCAGACGCAGGCTTTCCCGCTGCGGTATCAAGAACATGGGTGGTCAGGCGGCCCATCGTGGCTCCTTTGCAATAAGATCATTCTATGTGCATGCACTACAAGTGTGCACTATTAGAAACGTTCTCAAAAGAACATAATTCAGCGCTCATCGATGCCGAAACGGCATCAATCGCCCTTGAGCTGCGTCTTCAGCATTCCCACCGCATGATCGAAGAACATGGCGGGGGCCAGCGCCAAACCGCGATGGCTAGAAGTGACAACGGCAAAACGGTCGCGTTTCAGCGGTTCGTCCATCAGATCGCGGAAGACGAGCGAGCCTTCGGCCAGCTCCTGCTCCAATCCTATCCGAGTCTGGAAGGCGATGTACTCAGCGCTGCGCGCCAGCGCCTTCATAAAGCTCAGAGAGTTCGATTCCACGAAAGAGCCTTGTGGATAATCGCTGCCGCGCATGGTGGCGTCTAGCCGGGCCCGCAAGGAGAGCCCCTGCCGGGGTAACGCCACCGGATAGGCCAGACATTCGCTCAGTGTCAGCGTCTCGCGTGCGCATAAGGGGTGATCGGGGTGCATGATGCAGCCGATGGGCATGTCACGGCGGAAATTGATCTGGAGCCGGTCCATCTCCGGCGGCTCGTAGGTGAAGCCGATATCCGCCGCCCCTTGCGAGACCAGTGAAGACACCTCGTCGGAGCCCGCGACGATCACCTCCACATGGATGCCGTTGAAGCTCTCGCGGAACGAGCGCACGAGTTGCGGAAGAATCACCTCGCTGACACTTTCAACACTCGCGACGCGTACGATCCCCCGGCGCAGGCCCTTCAGTGCATCGAGTTCCGAAAAGGTGGCGGCATAATCGCCGAGCGTGCGGCGCACATGCGCAAGCATGATCTCGCCTGCGTGGGACAACCGCAAACCCCGCCCGACGCGCTCGAACAGGTTGACGCCCAGCGCATCCTCCAGCGACAGGATCTGGCGGTTGACGGCCGAGGAAGCCACATTCAGCTCGCGCGCGGCTCCGCGCACGGAGCCCGCCCGGGCGACCGCCTCGAAATAGCGCATGGTCGGGCCGTAAAGATAACGCGTGCGATCCAGAATACTTCCCCTGAACAGATACCGGGCCGCTGAACGGACGCCGTCCGCCCCCGTCCGACCAAAGCAGTCGGCGGGACCCGCCATCGCGAGCCCCGCCGTCTTCAGTATCATGACTTTTGCGAAGGCCGCTGCCGGAATAGACGGCAACGACCGCCCGCTTTTCGACCTTCGAGGAAATCAGGGAAGGAGAATGGTCGTGCCGGTGGTGCGACGGCCTTCCAGATCCTGATGCGCCTTAACGGCATCGGCGAGCGCGTATTCCTGATTGATCGAGATCTTCACCGCGCCGGAGCCGACAACGTCAAAAAGGGCAGCGGCGGTACGCTCCAGATCCTCACGCTTGGCGATATAGGTGAAGAGCGTGGGGCGCGTTGCGAAAAGCGATCCCTTTTGCGCCAGTAGGCCGAAGTTGAAATCCTGGATCGGGCCGGAGGACTGACCAAAGGACGCCCAGAGCCCCAGCGGCTTCAGGCAGTCTAGCGACCCGGGATAGGTGTCGTTGCCGACGGAATCGTAGACCACGTCACACTTCTCGCCGCCGGTGATCTCCGCCACGCGCTCCACAAAGTTCTCTTCGCGATAGTTGATGACGTGATCGTAGCCGTTGGCTTTCGCCAGTTCCGCCTTTGCCTCGGAACCCACGGTGCCGATAACCCTTGCACCCAGATGCTTGGCCCACTGGCCCGCGATCAGGCCGACACCGCCCGCGGCTGCATGGAACAGCAGCGTGGTGCCGGGGCCGACCTTGTAGGTGCGCTGGAGCAGGTAGCTCGCAGTCATGCCCTTGAGCATCATGCTTGCAGCGGTCCGGCAGTCGATGCTTTCGGGGAGCTTCACGAGGCGGTCTGCGGGAACGAGACGTTCCTCTGCGTAGGAACCCAGCGGCCCCACATAGGCGACCCTGTCGCCCGGCGCGACTTCCGTAACGCCCGGCCCCACGGATACGACGACGCCCGCGCCCTCATTGCCCGGCGTCATCGGCAGGCCCGCGGGGGCGGGATAGAGGCCGGAGCGGAAATAGGTGTCGATGAAGTTCATGCCGATCGCCTCATGGCGAACACGGGCTTCGCCCTCGCCCGGCTCACCGATCTCGACATCCTCGAACCGCATTACTTCCGGTGCGCCGGTTTCATAAACGCGAATGGCTCGAACCATCTTCTGCTCCCTCTCGTCCCGTCTTGATATCTGGAAAGCCGCACCCGGGACCGGGCTGGCATGTCAGCGGATTGTTTAGACATCTGCGCGCGCCCGTCATATTCGGCGGTGCAGGTCTGCCCGGCGCACGATGTAAGCGCGCACAGCGAAAAATCTCAAGTCGTGAAACTGGGCGGGCGCCGCAAAAAGACGCAAGGGAACCTGTCATCCCCAAATACGACGCGCCGATGCGGCCTGCTCAGCTTTCGCTGCGCGCCTTCAGACGATCGGCAAGCTGGAACAACGCGCCGATAATGAGCAAGTAGATGCTTGAGACCGCAAGTCCGATACCAGCGAGACCTTCCGCGATCATCTCGTTGCGCGCAGCCACGAAGGCGCAGACGAGCCAGATGATGGCGGCCGCCAGCGTCACGGGCCGCAGACGACGCACGCGCACGGGATGGACGAAACGCACGGGCGCGAATGTCAGCGCGACGAACACGACAACGATTGCCAACGTGTAATCCTGAAGGCCCGGAAACGCGAAGATCACGAAGACCAGCATGTTCCACGTGACCGGAAAGCCCCGGAAACAATTGTCCGGCAACTTCATGCCCTCATAGGCGAAATAGAGTGCACCGGAAACCACCACCATACCGGCGGCGATCAGGTTGTAGGGAGTGTCCAGAAGCCCGGCCGTCGCGATGGCGAAGGCGGGAAGCAGCACATAGGTCGCATAGTCGATGACGAAATCCAGCGCGGCCCCGGACCAGGTCGGCAGGCGCTCGGTCACATTGGCGGCGCGCGCAAGCGGCCCGTCTATACCGTCGACGACCAGCGCGACGCCGAGCCAGGCGAACATCAACGGCCAGTCCCCGTCGGCAGCCGCGACCATCGCCAGCAAAGCCCACAAGGCTCCTGACGCAGTCAATATATGAACCGCGAACGCCAACCAAGTGGACTTGTTCACTCCGGCGGCAGATTCTTCGCTCGGCTGCGTGGCCATTTCACATGCTTTCCGGGGTAGCACGCCCTGTGCCGATTGGCGTCGCCGGCCTACCGGCGGCAAGGGCGGGTTCATTCCAGTTTCATAGCGGAGATCGTTCCGCTGGTCTCTCGCCCGGATATTCCCATATACGGTTGAAAGCTTGATTAAACAGCGCCTGATCCCGGCGCTCCCCACGGACCGCCTGCGCCGAACTCCACTCTTGGCATTGCTGAGCGCCATAGTCGATCAAAACATGAAGGGTCAGACCGGTTTTGCGCCGCCTTATTGAGAATTTTGGCGAAAAACATGCATTTGATCTAATTGCGGCCGCCGGAATGCCGACCACGGCTTGCGCGGCGCTCCTTCCGGGGAGCGAGTCGTGCATACATCGCCCCACCGCCAAGTCACGCTTGAGAGATGTCGGCGGCTGGCCTAAGGCTTTTCGAAATTCCCGCGGACGCCCCTCGCGCCGTCCCGGCGAGACAGCGTATACTTCGCTCTGGGCAGGAAAGGACATAACACGATGAGCCAGTCAGAACCTGACACCGTGGACATTGCGGTTGTCGGCTCCGGGCCGTCCGGAATGGTGGCCGCGCTGCTTCTCTCCTCCCGGGGGTTCAGGACAACCCTGATCGGGCCGCGGGCCAAGGACGATCCGCGCACGACCGCGCTGCTGGAAGTTTCCGTCGGAATTCTGAACGATATCGGCATCTGGGATCAGATCCGCCCAGAAGCTGCGCCGTTGCGCCAGATGCGTCTCATTGATGCCACCGGGCGACTGTTCCGCGCGCCGGAAACCCTTTTCGACAGCACCGAGATTGACCTTGAGGCATTCGGCTACAATGTCTTGAACAGAGATCTTAATGTCGTTCTTGAAAAAGCGCTTGCCGAGACCACCGTCGAACGCATCGAGCAGTTCGCCACCGAGATCGTCCCGATGGAGGATCATGTGGAGATCGTCGTGGAAGGGCGCGAGGAACCGGTGCGTGCTAAACTTCTCGCTGCAAGCGACGGGCGCAACTCCCCGGCACGTGACGCGGCGGGCATTTCAGTCAGCCGCTGGAGCTACCCGCAGACCGCGCTCGTCACCAATCTGGTGCACGCTCTGCCGCATGACGACACCTCTACCGAGTTTCATACGCCGCACGGCCCCTTTACGCTGGTTCCGCTGAAGGGCAACCGGTCCAGCCTCGTGTGGGTCGGCGAACCGGCGGAGATGGACCGCATAAAGGGGCTCGACGACGAGGCGTTCGCCCGTGAAGCGGAGCGCATGGCGCATTCGATCCTCGGAGCCATGAAGGCCGCAGGCCCGCGCCACACCTTCCCGCTTTCCGGCATGAAGGCGAAGACGGTCGGGGCGAACCGGATCGCGCTGATCGGCGAAGCGGCCCATGTCTTCCCGCCCATCGGGGCGCAGGGGCTGAACCTCTCGCTTCGCGACGTCGCCTCGCTCGGCGAAGCTTGCGAGCACGCACAGAGCTACGGCATCGACATCGGATCCACCGCAATGCTCGACGACTACGCCAAGGCCCGACGCGGTGACATCGACACCCGGATATTCGGCGTCGATGCGCTGAACCGGACCCTGCTCACCGATTTCCTGCCCGTTCAGGCAGCCCGGTGTTTTGGGCTCTATCTCGCAGGCAAGGTCGGCCCGCTCAGGCGGCGGCTCATGCGCGAGGGCGTCGCCCCGGCCTTCCGTCACGCGGGCAACGCGCAATAGCCTTGCCCGGCGCGCAGGGCCCTTGTCCCATTATCGCGGCGGGATCGAGTAGGTTGCAGTGGCATGGGCGACGACCTCATCGTCGCCTGCGGTGGTAATCGTGCATTCGGTGACCGCCAGACGCTTTCCCAGCTTGAGCAGATGGCAGGTGGCTAGCAGGTCGCCCGGCTCCGGCTTGCGCAGGAAATTGATATTGAGGTTGGTGGTCACCGCCAGTGCCACCGGGCCGATATGGGCGAGGATCACCGTGTAGGCGGCCAGATCCGCCAGCGCCATCATGCTGGGCCCGGAGACGGTCCCGCCGGGCCGCAGGTGCCGGGCACCGGCGCTCAGCCGCACCACCACCTCGCTCTCACCTACATGTTCGAGCTTGTAGGCCGGTCCGTCGTAATTGATTTCCGGAAATTCAGTATCGAGAAAATGCACGACTTCCTCGTGCGACATCACGGTGCCCATCAACCCCTCCCAAAAATCAAGCATCGTCATTTTCTGACATGGGAGACCGTTACGGCAGTTTTCGCAAGCCGTGATGTCGGCGACGGCGGCGCAATGCGTTATAAGGGGGCCCAAATCGCAAGGAGATCCTGAATGGCCGAAGCCGCTACGAACCTTCCGGGCGTCCCGCTCACTTCCGACCTTACAGACGGCATCTTGCGCCTGACGCTGAACAAGCCGGAGCGCATGAACTCGCTGTCCGAATCGATGATGGCGGCGCTTTCCTCCGCATTGACCCGCGCTGCGGAAGACGATGCGGTGCGCGTGGTGGTGATCGACGCAGCACCCGGCAAGGTCTTTTGCGCGGGGCATGATCTCAAGGAACTGACCGAACACCGTTCCGACCCGGATCGCGGACGCGCCTATTTCGCGGACATCATGGGCCGTTGTTCTTCGCTGATGCAGCAGATCGTAAACCTGCAGAAACCCGTGATCGCGGCAGTTGCGGGCGTCGCGACAGCGGCGGGTTGCCAATTGGTCGCCTCCTGCGATCTCGCCGTTGCGACCGACCGGGCGACCTTCTGTACGCCGGGCGTCAATATCGGGCTTTTCTGCTCCACGCCGATGGTAGCGCTTTCGCGCAATGTGAACCGCAAACAGGCCATGGAAATGCTGCTGACGGGCGAGAGCATCGATGCTTCGTCTGCACGCGAATTCGGGCTCATCAACCGGATCGTGCCGAGCGAATATCTCGATACGGTGGTCATGAAATACGCCTCGGTAATCGCCTCCAAGTCGCCGTTGACGCTGAAGATCGGCAAGGAAGCCTTCTACAAGCAGGCCGAGATGTCGCTGGAAAACGCCTATGGCTACTGCGCCGAGGTGATGGTGGAGAACATGCTGGTGCGCGATGCGGAGGAAGGCATCGGGGCGTTTCTTGAAAAACGCGAACCGGATTGGGAGGGGCGCTGAGCCGGCTTTACGGCACGCCCTGCCCCCTTGTGATGCGCGGGCAAAGCCAATAGCGTTCACATCCGCAGCGTAAGGATCTCTTTGTGCCCCACGATCAATATCCCGATAGCCTGATCCGCTCGGTTCTCGACGAGGTGAAGACAATCGCCGTCGTCGGAGCCAGTGCGAACCCGGTCCGGCCGAGCTACTTCGTCCAGAAATACATGATCGACAAGGGCTACACCGTCTATCCGGTGAACCCGGGTCAGGCGGGCAAGACGATCCTCGATCGCCCTTGCTACGCCTCGCTCAGCGATCTGCCCGAACCCGTCGATATGGTGGACATCTTCCGTGCATCCGACGCCGTTCCCCGTATCGTGGACGAGGCCCTTGGACTGGCGTCTCTGCCCGGCGTCATCTGGATGCAGTTGGGCGTGGTCCATGAAGAGGCCGCGGCGCGTGCCGAGGCCGCGGGCCTTCGGGTCATCATGAATCGCTGTCCGAAGATCGAATACGGGCGGCTTTCGGGCGAGATCGGCTGGACGGGCGTCAATTCGCGCACGATTTCTTCCAAGCGACCCGCTTTGCGCAGCGGCTTCCAGCATCGCGGCCTGCGGCGCTAGAACGCCGACCCCGATATTACGTTGCGTCCAGGAGCATGACATTGCAGGACGTCGCGGCGAGCGAGAACGTCTTGCTTTGATTTTTGCGCGCCAAGCTCGCAATAGTGACGACGCAATTTTCACGCGGTGCGCGTAACGGACGGTCAAATACTGACCGCGCATTGCGACACGGAAAAACAGCAGAGGGAACCAGATTTCATGACGGACAAGACACCCGGCTTTTCCACGCTTTCCATCCATGCCGGGGCGCAGCCGGACCCTGCCACGGGCGCACGCGCCACGCCGATCTACCAGACCACGGCCTACGTCTTCGACGACGCGGATCATGCGGCGTCGCTATTCGGCCTTCAGGCGTTCGGAAACATCTACACCCGCATCACCAACCCCACGACGGCTGTGCTTGAAGAGCGCGTCGCGGCTTTGGAAGGCGGCACGGCGGCTCTGGCGGTGGCTTCCGGTCACGCGGCGCAGCTTCTCACCTTTCACGGGCTGATGACGCCGGGCGACGAGTTCATCGCCTCGCGCAAGCTCTATGGCGGCTCGATCAACCAGTTCAACCATGCCTTCGAGAGTTTCGGCTGGAATGTGAAGTGGGCCGATCCGGACGATATCTCCACCTTCGAGGCGGCGATCACCCCGCGCACCAAGGCGATCTACATCGAGTCGATTGCCAATCCGGGCGGCGTCGTCACCGATATCGCGGCCATTGCCGAGATCGCCAAGAAGGCTCATGTGCCGCTGATCGTGGACAACACGCTGGCCTCCCCCTATCTCTGCCGCCCCATCGAACACGGCGCGGATATCGTGCTGCATTCGCTGACGAAGTTCATGGGCGGCCACGGCAATTCCATGGGCGGCGTGATCGTGGATGCGGGCACCTTCGACTGGTCGGCGGACGACCGCTATCCGTTCCTCTCCAAGCCGCGCCCCGAGTACCAGAACATGGTGCTGCACGAGACCTTCGGGAACTTCGCCTTCGCCATCGCCATGCGCACCCTGTCGCTGCGCGATCTGGGCCCCGCCATCTCGCCGTTCAACGCATTCCTGCTGCTGACCGGCATCGAGACCCTGCCGCTTCGCATGCAGCGCCACTGCGACAACACGCTGGCGGTCGCGCGCTGGCTTGAGAAACATCCGGCGGTGAGCTGGGTTTCCTATGCAGGGCTTGAAAGCAGCCCCAGCCACGAGCTGATGAAGAAGTATTCTCCGCGCGGCGGCGGTGCGGTGCTGACCTTCGGCGTCAAGGGCGGATACGACGCGGGCGTCGCCTTCGTCTCCAATCTCCAGCTCTTCTCGCATCTGGCCAATATCGGCGACACGCGATCCCTGGTGATCCACCCGGCCTCCACCACCCATCGCCAGCTGACCGATGAGCAGAAGACCGCAGCCGGCGCCGGACCGGAGGTCGTGCGCCTTTCCATCGGTCTGGAAGATATCGACGACATCATCGGCGATCTGGATCAGGCTCTTTCGGCCTGATCCTCCTGCCCCTAAAAATGGAAAGACCGGCGCGCGCTCATTGGCGCCGCGCCGGTCTCGGATGCCGGCATCCCCCGATAACCCGGCATCCTGAAGGCCCGCGAAGGGCCAATCGATCTCTTTAGGCCGCCCGGATCCGTTCGAAGAACAATCCGATTTCCTTGCGAAGGGTATCCACTTCGCCGCCGACAGTCCCCACGGCGGAACCTACGCGCTCGCTAACTTCCATCGTGTCGCCTGCGACGCTGCGAAGCTCCGACAGGTTGCGCGCCACCCCATCTGTGGCCGTTGCCGTCGTCTGCATGCTGTGAGAAATGTCACTTATCGCCGACATGTTATCCGCGATGGACGCGCTGATTTCCGCCGAAATCCCGGTGATCTCGCTGGTCGAGGCCACGATGCCTTCGATTTCGTCCACCGTGCGCGCGGTCGCCTTCTGAATGGCGTCGATCTGCGCGGCAATCTCGTCCGTCGCGTTGGCGGTCTGTTCGGCCAGTTTCTTGACCTCCACCGCCACGACAGCGAAGCCCCGTCCGGCCTCTCCGGCACGTGCGGCTTCAATGGTCGCGTTCAGCGCCAGAAGGCTCGTCTGACCGGCGATTTCATTGATCAGGGAGAGAACAGAGCCGATCCGGTCAGCGGCCTGCGCCAGTTCGCCGACCGTTGCGCTCGTGGCTGTCGCGCGCGAATGGCTTTCGCCTGCAAGTTCCGTCGCCTTGCCGGACTGATCCCGGATCGCCGCAACCGCCTGCGTCAGGGAATCGGAGGCATGGGCGCTTGCATTCACGCCCTCGCTCGCCCGTTCCACGTCCACACCCACGGTATCGGCCATGGCCTTGGTTTCGCCTGCCACCGTATCGAGGCTCGTCGCTATCTCGTGCATGATCTCCATGACAGAGCCGATACGCGAGAGCGAGGTGTCCGTGACACCTTCCAGAGCGTGGATTGCCTCTTCACGACGGGCAAGCCGGTTCTGGCGGGCTTCCAGATTGAGCTTTTCATAGACCGTCAGCGACAGTTCCTGATCCAGCATCACGGCACGAACCACAGCCTCGTTGGCCGCGATCAGCCGGGCGCTGCGGAAACGCGACGACGACGAGATGAGCGTGACGAGTTCGGTCAGAACGCGCTGATATCCGGCGATGTACCAGCGCGGCTCCATGCCGATCTTGAAATGCGCGGTGCCGATACGTTTGACGCTGGCAAGGTGTTCCGCGCCGAAACCGTTCAGGAACAGCATCTTCCAGTGCTTCATCTGGGCCGATTTCAGGCCCTTCACACTCACATTGATCAGCGCCCGCGTTTGTTCGAAGCGGCCGAGATGGGCATAGAATCGATCGAGGATTTCAGGGAAACGGGGCTCCAGAACGGGCCAGAGATTGCGCAACGCCTCGCGGTCGGCATCGCTGAACGACGCAAAGTCCAGCCGGTCCTTCAGTTCCTTCGCTCCGGTCTCGCTGTTCAGGTCCAGCATGTCGTCTCCCATCTCCCAACGGTACCGTATTATCTGATTGTTCCTTCTACTTATTCGTCACTAAACAACATGTTAATATTATACAGTTGTACACGCTCCCGTTCCGACAGGGTACGCGGGGGCGTTACGGCAGGGGGATGAGAGCGAAGATCAGCCTGCAAAAGCAGGGCGCGGGGGAAAGAAACCGGCCGCGTGGATCACGAATGCCATCAGCATCAGGACCGCAAATGCCTGATGGGCGAGCGCCAGCGAGAACGGCACCACCAGCAACAAGGTCGTGATACCAAGCCCGGCCTGAAGCAGGATCGCGCCGACAGAATGGGCAGCCCCCTTCACCAGCCGTGACGGGGCTCCGGCGGAGCGCAGACGCCACCAGTGCCAGAGCGCGAAGGCCAGAAGGAAATAGGCCCCGCAGCGGTGCTGGAACTGCACGGTCGTGACGTTGTCGACGAAATTCCACCATGCGGGTTCGAGCATGAGCAGCCCGGAAGGAACGAGGTCGCCGTCCATCAGCGGCCAGGTGTTGTAGGTGAGCCCGGCATGAAGGCCCGCAACGAGCCCGCCGAGGAAAATCTGTGCAAGCGCCAACCCGACCAGGGTGAGCGCCCGCCCGCGTCCGGCGGCAGGCGCAGCGATGTTGCCGCCCCCTGCCCTTGCGGGTTTCAGCCTTTGGGCCAGCCACAGAGCATAGGCAAGGATTCCGCAGGCAATCGTCAGATGGATTGCGAGCCGTTCTTGCGCCACGTCGACCCTGTTGACGAGGCCGGAGGCGACCATCCACCAGCCGACCGCGCCTTGAAAGCCCCCCATAAGGAACAGCGCGACCGCACGCGGTTTGGTCCAGCTATCGAGCCGTCCCGTCAGCCAGAAGAACACCAGCGGCACGAAGAACGCCACGCCCACGAAGCGCCCGAGAAAGCGGTGCGCCCATTCCCACCAGAAGATGTTCTTGAAGGCATCAAGGCTCATGCCCTTGTTGACCTTCTGGTATTCCGACGAGAGCTGGTACTTGCTGAATTCTTCGTGCCAGTCGGCATCGCTGAGAGGCGGAATTACACCGTGAACGGGCTTCCATTCGGTGATCGAGAGGCCGGAATCGGTAAGCCGCGTCGCACCGCCCAGCATCACCATGGCGAAAACCAGCGCCACGATGAAATAGAGCCAGATCCGCACCCATTTGCGCCCGTCTTTGGCAGCAACGCCCGGGGCGCCTGCGCTCAGGATGGTCTCAGCACTCATCGGTCCGGCTTATCCTCTCCCACGCAGTCCCGCTCCCTACGGGACTGTCATCTCCAGCGGTGGAAGTAGCGCGATCATGGCCTGCGGGCAAGGCAAGTTGACGTTGGGGCTCGACTTTTCGACCCCAAGCCGGGTAGTACATCCGACAGGGACATGAGCCCGTAATTCAATTTTCCCGGGAAGCCTTGATGCCGCCGCTGAAACGCCTGTTCGGAACCGTCGTTCTGGTTGTCTTCGTGCTCGTCTACGCGTTCTTTGCAGCCGTGATCGGCGACATGACCCTGCAGGATGCGAACCACTGGATCCGTATCGCCTATTTCCTCGTCGCAGGCGTCGTGTGGACGATCCCGGCCGGCGCGCTGATCTGGTGGATGTACCGAAGCTGACGCGCCTTCCGCGAGCCCTCACATGCCCGGCAGCATGTTGTTCGTGATCGCATAGAGGAACGCCGTCACGGTCACGACCGAGGCGAGCGTGCCCAGAAGCACGATTGCTGACGCACGCTGGACGTAGGTCTGGTAGGCGGTCGCCATGACGAAGACGTTTGCCGCGGGCGGCAGGCACGCCATCAGAACCGCCGTTGCGACCCAGAGCGGCGAGAAGCCCCCGATCCAGTTCAGCAGAAGCAACACAAGAAGCGGATGCAGGACCAGCTTGATGAAGAGCAGGATCGGCAATTCGCCGGGAATGCGGCCCATCGGGCGAATCGCGACCGTCACGCCAAGTGCGAAGAGCGCGCAAGGCGCGGCTGCGGAGCGCAGGAACGTCAAAAGCGTGTCGAGGGCGGCGGGAGCCTCGAATTCAATGGCCGCGGCGCCCACCCCAAGAATCGTGGAAACGATGAAGGGGTGCGTCAGGATCTGGCGCGCGACGCCGAAAGCCGCCTTGCGAAATCCGACCTTCTCGTTTCCTCCGAGCGCCATCATCAGCGGCAGCAGCGTGAAGAGGAGGATGTTGTCGAAGCAGAAAATCAGCGCGGTCGGCACCGCAGCGGCCGCACCGAGCGTGGCCAAGGTGATGCCCGGCCCCATATAACCGATATTGGAATAGGCCCCGGCCATACCCTGTATAGTCGCTTCGCCGATACGCCCTGTTTTCAGAATGCCGAAGCAGAAGGCCAGCGCGAAGACGCAATAGGTGGAGAAGGTGGTCGTCGCCACGAAGGAGAGGTTCGCCAGTTCCTCGATAGGCGTCTTGGCGAGAAGCTGGAAAAAGAGCGCAGGCAGGGCGAGGTACAGAATGAAGAAATTCATCCAGTCGAGCCCCTCCGCCGGAATCGACCGAATCTTGCCGGAGACATAGCCTAAAAAGATCAAGCCGAAGAACGGCAGGGCGAGCGAGATGACTTCCTGCATGCGTACAACTTATCCGGTAAGTCCGGGACGAATTCGCCCGTTGAAAGAACGCCGGTTGCTTCGCCCGGCCAGGTTGGGTAATCCATTTTTTGCCTAGCGGGTTCGTGCCGTTGGGTCAATTGGTCTAGAGGCTCGCATCAGAACGGGCCGGAATACGAGCAACATGGCGAACCAGAACCTCTCCTATTTCATGAAACTGCGCTACGCCTGCGAGTATGCGGTCTTGCGGGCGGTCGCAGCGACCATGCGGGCTTTGCCGCTGGAGACAGCCTCACGGCTCATGGGATGGGCCTGGAGCCGGGTTGCCCCGCTGACCAAGCGCCATGCTCACGCGCTGGAAAACCTCGAACGCGCCTATCCCGATATGAGTGCCGCGAAACGCGAGCGCGTCGCGCGCGGCATGTGGAACAATCTGGGCCGCGTAGCGGCTGAATCGTTCCAGCTCGACCGGCTCTATCGCGACAAGCACCGCTACACGCTCGACGTGGAGGATGCCCGCACAGCCGGAGCGCAAAACGGCGGGGCCTGCGTTCTGGTCTCCCTGCACACGGGCAACTGGGAACTGGTCGCACAACCCGCCGCCGATGTCGGACTGGAGACCGCCGCCGTCTATCAGGCACTCAAGAACCCTTATGCCGACCGCTACCTCAGCGGCCTGCGCCACCTTTTCTATCCCGCGGGGCTCTATCCCAAGAGCCACAGCACTGCTCGCAAGCTCGTCCACCACGTGCGTGACGGCGGCGCAATCGCCTTTCTCGCCGATCAGCGCGATGTGCGCGGCGTGCAGGTGCCCTTCTTCGGCCATCCGGCATGGGCGACTCCCTTCCCCGTCATGGTGGCCCGCACCTACAACGTGCCGCTGCTCGTGTGCCGTACGATCCGCCGCGACGGCGTGAATTTCCAAATCGAGGCGAAGCTTCTGGAGATTCCGCGCGACGGGGATCGTCAGGCCGACATCCGGGAAGGAACGGCCCGCGTCCACGAGCAATTCGAACGCTGGATCCGCGAGTATCCCGAGCAATGGATGTGGATCCACCGAAAGTGGGACGGCAAGCCGCCGAAAAAGCGCAAGAACCGCAATTCTGCGACATCGGCCTCCTGAGCGAGGCTTTCAAACCTCCCCTGCCCGTGACGCATGGCCGTAACGTTACCTCGCCTTTCGATGCATTTGTGCTGTGCACAAAAGGCGCTATATCATTGGGCCAATGACAAATCCTTTGGGGGGAATAATCATGAAAACACCGCGCGCCTTCTTTCAGCCTCTGGCAATCGGCGCTCCCGCTCCCTATCGCGAGCTTCCCGTCACGCTGGAGCGGATGATCCATTTCGTGCCGCCGCATGTTGAGAAGATGCGGGCCAAGGTGCCGGACCTGATTTCCAAGGTCGATGTGGTTCTCGGAAATCTGGAAGACGCGATCCCGGCCGACGCCAAGCTCGAGGCCCGCAAGGGCTTCATCGCCATGGCGCAGGAAAACGATTTCGGCTCCACAGGCCTGTGGACCCGCGTCAACTGCCTCAACAGCCCCTGGTTCCTCGACGACCTCATGGAAATCGTGCCCGCGGTCGGCGACAAGCTCGATGTCCTGATGCTGCCCAAAGTCGAAGGCCCGTGGGACATTCATTACGTCGATCAGCTTCTGGCGCAGCTTGAGGCGCGCAACGGGCTGACGAAGCCGATCCTGATCCATGCGATTCTGGAGACGGCGGAAGGCGTGAAGAACGTGGAGGAAATCGCCATTGCATCGCCGCGCATGCACGGCATGAGCCTCGGCCCGGCCGATCTCGCCGCCTCGCGCGGCATGAAGACGACGCGCGTCGGCGGCGGTCATCCCGACTATGCGGTCCTTGCCGACGTTCAGGGGGATCAACCGCGCACGGCCTACCAGCAGGACCTGTGGCATTACACCGTGGCGAAGATGGTCGATGCCTGCATGTCCGCCGGTATCCGCGCTTTTTACGGCCCGTTCGGCGATTTCTCCGACGCCGCGGCCTGCGAAGCCCAGTTCCGCAACGCCTTCCTCATGGGCTGCGTCGGCGCATGGTCGCTGCATCCTTCCCAGATCGAGATCGCCAAACGCGTCTTCTCGCCAGATCCCGACGAGGTCGCCTTCGCCAAGAAGATCCTCGACGCCATGCCCGACGGCACCGGCGCGGTGATGATAGACGGCAAGATGCAGGATGACGCGACCTGGAAGCAGGCATCCGTCATCGTGGATCTCGCGCGCCGCGTTGCAGAAAAGGACAGCGCCATGGCGGAACTCTATGGCCTTTGAGGCGTTCACCTAAATGGCCGCCCGCCATTTCAGCGGGTTGACTCCCAACGGAGGGCATGGCTTTTAGGGCGCCCATTGAGGCCCAAGAATTCACGGGGCGTCGGATGCTTGCTGTGTTGAGCGTCCGAACGCCCCTTGACGCATGGAGATATGGAATTGATTGAGAAGATCCGATCGGCCAAATACAGGATCGGCCAGGTCGTCCGCCACCGGGTTTACCCGTTTCGTGGCGTGGTCTTCGATGTCGATCCCACCTTCGACAATTCCGAGGACTGGTACGACGCGATCCCGGAGGATATCCGTCCGAGCAAGGATCAGCCCTTCTATCACCTGCTCGCGGAAAACGACGAGAGCGAATACATCGCCTATGTCTCCGAGCAGAACCTCGTTTCCGACGACACGGGCGAGCCGATCCGCCATCCGCAGATCGAAGAGTTCTTCGACCAGCTCGAAGACGGCACCTATCACGCGCGCGACGTCGAGATCCATTGAGCCTTCTCAGGCACCGAAATCACAAAAGGCGGCCCAAAGGGCCGCCTTTTTCATATTCGACATGCAGAAAGTTGCACCTCAGTCCTTGGGCGGCAGGGCTTCTTTCCGCTCGCGGAAAATGAAATAGAGATTGCGGAAATAGATGATCAGGCCAAGCGCCTGCCCGGCGATGAAAACCGGGTCCTGTCTGATCAGCGCATAGACCAGCAGCAGCGCGCCGCCGAACACCGAGAAGAACCAGAAGGCAACCGGCACGATCGACTTGCCCGCGCGTTCCGATGCAATCCACTGCACCACGAAGCGCATCATGAACATGGCCTGAGCTACCAGGCCAAGGATGACCCAGACATCGAATTGCACGATGAAGACCTGATGAAACCATTCATACAGGCCGGCCAGCAAACCACTACTCGCCATTTGCAGGTATCTCCGAAACGATAGGCACCGACTTGCGGCGGCGGCGCAGCCACCATACGCCAAACAGATCCAGCGCGCCGATCAGCGCTCGGTCGAAGACGCCGTATTTCGAGGCGCCGTGCCGACGTTCGCGGTCGACCACATCGACATGACAGATGCCGTAGCCCTCGCGCATGACGAGCGCGGGCAAAAAACGGTGCCAGCTGTCGAAATAGGGCAGCCGAAGGAAAATCTCGCGGCGCACCGCCTTCAGGCCGCAGCCGGAATCGCGGGTATTGTCCTTCAGGATCGCGCCGCGCAGCTTGTTGGCAAAGCGCGAGGCGAAGCGCTTGAAAGTCGTCGCCTTGCGCCCGACGCGCTGACCGGCGCAAAGACCGACCGCCGGACCGGCTGCATTCAGGGCCGCAACCATGGCCGGGATATAGGCCGGGTCGTTCTGGCCGTCGCCATCGATGGTGACGACGATATCGCCGCGCGCATGGAGCATGCCGGTTCGCACCGCACAGCTCTGGCCACAGGCGCTCGCATGGCGGACCGGACGCAGCCAGGGCGAGGTTTCGCGAAGCTCGGCCAGCATCCGGTCGGTGCCGTCGGAGGACCCATCATCCACCGGGACCACTTCGAATTCCGTGCCATCGAGCGCGGCGCGGATTTCCTCGATCAGACCCGGCAGATTGCCGATCTCGTCCTTTGCGGGAATTACGACCGAAACGGCGGGCGTATCGTTAGCCGTCATTTGTCTTGTTCTCTGTGTCTTGCGCCGGGCTGGTTGTCTCGCTTGCACGACTCCCCTTCAGGGAAGCCCAAACGGCGCGGCCGAGCGTTGATATGGCCAGACGAAGGGTGCGGCCGCTGGCGATCGGGCGCATTCCTTTCCCCGGCACGATGGCAAAACCAAGGCGACGAACGGCCATATAGCGTGCGGTCCAAAGCGTTATCGCCACACCCAGAAGCGTGCCGGCGATGACATCGGAAGGGTAATGCGCCCCGACCATGATACGCGAGAAGACCAGCCAGAAGCCGCAAACCGCGATCAGCCAGAGCCACGAGGGAAAGATGAGGCACAGCGATGTGGCCAGCGCCGCAACGGTCGTGGAGTGGCCGGAGGGAAAGCTGGTGTAGCTGATGTTGAAGGCCAGAAAGTCGAACCCGAGCGGTCCGACCTGTTCGAACAGCTTCGGGCGCGGGCGACCGAGCGACCATTTCAGGATCAGCGCAATCAGGCCGCTGGCGGCAACCGTGAAGAAGATGAAGGCGCAATAAGTCCACATCAGCGTCATCGACAGACGGACGCGAAAAGCCAGCTTGCGCCAGTCCATCCCCATGGTGACGATGACAAAGAGGCCGGACGTCCAAAGGATCCAGTGCGACTTGCCGATATCGGTGATCGCGCGGAAGAAATCCGCATAGCTGCGCGGCAGCGAATGGATCCACGGATAGGACGGCGTATCGAGCGCAATCACGGCGATGCCGACGGTCAGGAGCAGGATGGCGGCCAGATCCTGCGGGCGATGCCCGACGGGCTGGGGATCGACCGCACGCCAGGCGCGTTCGTCCCGGCGCGCCAGGTTCTTTCGCAACGCGCAGGCATTCGCACTCAGGCGCGCGCGCAACGCGGCAATGCGTTCGCGCGCGGTCTTCGCGGTTTTCTTCTTCTCCGACTGGGCGTCGGAGCCCTCCGTTGCGTTCAGGCTCACATGTCCGTCCGTTTGTAGACTGCGATATCCAGCTCGTCGCCGCCGTTGATGTTCACCCCCTCTACCCGAGAGGACAGGGTGAGCGCCACCCCTTCCGCTCTCGCCTTGTCGAGGAATTCGCTTTCATAACGGCTTTCCACGGTCGCAACACGGCATCCGCCTTCCGCAATCCACGAAACGGCTCCCTCCGCCTGCCCCAGTATAGTGTCTGTACGGGTCAGGAAGATGAAGCTCGGTTCATTGAAGCCGACGCTGTAGATCTGCGGATCGGAACACTCGGCCGCCTGTTCGGCGGCCGTTGCAAGCCGCGGGCTGATCCAGACCGGCTTCAGATCCTGCATGGCGAACCCCCATGCGCCGCCATAAAGAAGCAGCGTGGTGAGGATAACCCGCGGGATCGCTTCAACCATAGGCCGCGTCACCATGCAGCGCGCGGCGTAGATGGCGGCGATGGCGGAGAAGACGATCAGCATGGCACCGGGAGGCGACGGGCTGTCATGCAACAGGATCGGCCCGGCGATGGACGCCACAGCAACACCCAGCGGCACGAGCGCGAAGAGGAAGGCCGCCAGCCACCGCAGCCAGCGCCGCGGCAGGGTTTCGGACGTTGCCGCAAGGCCGAAGGCGGTGAGGATCGCCAGACCCGGCAGAAGCGGCATGGTGTAGTGGGGAAGCTTGGTCGCCACCACTTCGAAGACGATCCAGTTCGGGATCACCCAGGCCGCACAGAACTTCACCAAGGCGGACTTGCGGTAGCGAATGATCGCCGCAAGGCTCGCAATGAGGAAAGCGGGCATCGGCCAGAACGTGCCGAACATCGCGCCCAGATGGGTAAGCGGCGGCGCGCCGTGGCTTTCCTGCCCCTGCCCCAGCTTGGCGAAGAGATCCTTGCCGAGCGCCTCCTGAAAGAACGCGCCCTTGGTGGCAAGCCCGATGGAGATGAACCAGGGAGCGGCGAGCACGATCAGAATGCCCAGTCCCCAGAGCGGGCGCAGCGAGCGGATCCAGCGCCAGCGCCATGTCATGAGCGACAGCGCGATAACCGTCAGGCCGACGACCATCGGTGCAACGGGGCCCTTGATCAGCACGCCGAGGCCCATCGCGATCCAGAATGTGAGGACCAGCGGAAGCGGCTGCTTCAGCCGCTCGTGCAGCCACATTCGCGCCAGTGCGCCTTGCGACACGAGGATCATCGCCAGCAGCATGGCGTCTGTCTTGGCGAGGCGGGCCTCCACGCCCACCACAATCGCCAGAACCACGAAAATACCGGCAAGAAACGCCTGTGGCGGCCCGGTAAAGGCTCGTGCGACCCAGAATGTCAGCAGAACCGCCAGAACGGCGCCCACGATGGAGGGCAAGCGATAGACCCAGATCGGCGCATCGGCGTTATAGCCCGTGGCCTTGGCGGCTGCGGCCTGAAGCCAATAGATCCCGACCGGCTTCTTGTAGCGCGGCTCTGCCTGAAAACGGATATCGACGTAATCGTTCGTCTCCAGCATCTGCTTCGATGCCTGCGCGAAGCGCGGCTCGTCGCGATCAAGCGGCGGCACAGTCCAGAAACCGGGCACGAACACGGCAAGCGCGAGCAGGAGAAGCAGGATCTGGGCAAGGCCGGAATGGCCGCACACACGCAACCAGCGCGGCTGCGCGGTAATGGGAAGCGCCGGGGCTGTCGACGCCGCATCGTCATTCGCGGCGGGCGTTTCGTCGTCTTCAGGCTCTTCAGGTTCTTCAGGTTCTTCAGCGGGTGCAACAGCCTCTGCTTCGGGGCCCTGTGGCTTCTCGCTCTCTTCCGGCTCGCTCGCCTTCGAAACGGTATCGGCCTCAACAGCAGACGCAGCGGCGGCCGCCTCGGGCGCGTCGGTCGGCCTTTCAGTTTCCGCCTTATCGGCCCCGTCCACGCCTGCAGCGGTTGCGGAGCCCTCGTCGGCCGTCTTGTCGGTATCAGACGTCTTTTCCGGCGGCGTACGGTCCGGAGCCGTCTTGTCCTTTTCCGCGGATGTCTTTTCCGGTTCGGTGGCAGCAGGCTCGGCCTTCGTCTCTGCCACCGCCTCCGCCTTGGCTTCGCCTTCAGCGTCCGCGGTTGAATTCCGGGCAGTCTTCGGGGCTGTTTTCGCTGTCCTTGCGGGCTTCTTCTTCCGCGGAGCCCTCTTCTTGGCTGCAGGCTTCTTCTTGACGGTTTTTTCGGCGGCCTCGGCAGATTGCGCCAGCTCGCTCGTCGCCTTGCCAGCCGCGTCATTGGCTTCGGCTTCAACGGATTTTGCGGGCGCGTCCGCTTTCGGCGTTACGGTGTCGGCCTTGGCCGTTTCCGCGACGGACTCGTCCTTGTTCGTATTGTTCTTGTCTGAATCGCTCAAAACCCGGCTCCGGATGCAGTGGCGGCCGTCTTCGACGGGGGATTGTGCAAGTCCTACAGGATGATGGACGAAAGGTCGATTCCGAGCTTCACTGTGCCGCAGCGTGATAATTCATGTCATGCAGGGATCACACAACGCGCCTAAGCCGGGACCGGCCGGTGCGTTTCACGACAACCATATCCGCCCACCTTCCAAACCGGTTTTCGCCGGACAATCCGCGCCGGAACTTGCGAGAAACATGATGACGCTAATCGCCCAGATCACCGATCTCCACCTGAAACCGCGCGGTCTCGCCTGTTACCGGGTGAGCGAGACCAACAAACTCGCAGAGCGGGCGGTGGCAGCGCTTAATGCGCTGGACCCGCGCCCCGATGCGGTGATCGTCACCGGCGATATCGCCGATCAGGGCGACCCGCGTGAATATGCCGTCGCCAAAGAGATCCTCTCAGGGCTTCAGATCCCGCTCTATCTGATCTCCGGCAATCACGATGATTCGGCGTTTTTGAAAGAAACCTTCCCGGATGCACCGGGTTTCGATCAGGGCCCGGCGGACCGGACGCGCTATGTGGCGCAGATCGGTGCATTGCGGCTCGTGGGGCTCGATTCTTCCGTTCCCGGCTTCGGATATGGCGCGCTTGGCGAAGAGCAATGCGAATGGCTGGATGAGACATTGGCCGCAGCGCCAAACGTTCCGACCATCGTCGCGCTCCATCACCCGCCCATCCGGATGGGCATTCATCATATGGACGCGATCAACCTTCGCGATAGCGCGGCGTTCACGAACATCATGGCGCGTCATGCGCAGGTGGAGCGCATCATCTGCGGTCACGATCACCGCGGCATTGTCGGCACCTGCGGTGGCAAGGTGGTGGTGATCGCCCCAAGCGTGGGCCATCAGGTCGTTCTGGGCCTGAAGGACAACGCCCCCGCCCAGTTCAATTTCGAACCCCCGGCCTATTATCTCCACCACTGGACGCCGGAAAACGGGTTCATCACCCACACCGCCTACGTGGAAAAGGCGGATGGCCCCTACCCGTTCTGGGCCGGTGAGGGCGTGAACTGGCCGGGCTACTGAACCGGAGATTGCCCGGTCACAAGAAAACGGCCGCTTCGACGGAAGCGGCCGTATCATCAGATCAGATATGAGGATCTCGCTCGACCGGCCGGGCCGCCTACGCGGCTTCAACCTTTTTTCCGGCCTTGCCCCGCGATGGCTTGCGGTTTTCGGTCATCTGGTTGCGCTGGGCTTCGCGGATCATCAGGACGGTGCGACGCGCGTCCTCCTGCCGGGTGCGGGAGAAAGCATCGGCAAGCTGGTTCACTTCGCTTTCGGGGCGCCCCGTATGACGGCAAATCAGCCGCGACAGCGAGAAGAACCCCTGCATGCCCATCGTCGTTGAGCGGCACAGCACGACTACGGACGAAATATCGGAATGCAACAGCGACCGCCTCAGCGTCGCCTCTTCAAGTCTCAGAATGTTCGCCATGACCCAGATGGAATCGTCGAGACGTTCTTCCATGGCGAGTTCACTCAGCACGGAATCGAGCGTGCGGCGTCCGTCGCGAATGGAGTCATAAAGCGAACTGCGCTCAAGCTGGCGGTGCGCGCTTTCCTTCATGCCCTTTTCGATCATGGCGGAGGCCCGCCGCGTCGCTTCCTCGAACTTGCCCTTGTCCACGAGGGAGGCAAAGGCGCCGAGGCGCGTGCGCAATTCATCGGTCAAGGAAGCGCGCAGATCGTGGGCGAAGGCTTCTTCGTCTTCGCCTCGCTTGGCCAGACTGAGCTGGACTTCCGGATCGTTGCCGCCCCGATTGAGGAGTTGGCCGAGCCCGACCATCGAAAACCGCGCACCGCGGTTCGAAGCGACCTGTCGCAGAACCTGCTCACCACCGATTTCCGTCAACACATCTGTTACAGCCTCTCCGATCGCCGGTCGCCCGGCGATGGCCAGCCGGTGAGCTTCACCACGCGCGCGCGCGATCTCTGCGAGATCCGGATCCCGCAGCAACGGAGACATCTGTAGAATGGGCGTGGCGACGATTTCATCGTCATTGGCGAGCTTGAGAACCAGGTCACGGTCGACGTGTTCCGAACGCGCGATCTGATCCGCGATATCGGCGCGGATTTCGTCGGCTACCTGATCGAGAATCTTGGAAACCACATCGCCAAACAAGCGTTTTTCAACGTCACCCGGAATATGATTGTCCTGGAAGAAAACCTCCGAGATCGCCTTCACCAGAGCACTGCGGCCCTTAGCACTGCGATCACGCGCCAACTCCACCAGGTTTAGAACCGGCATCTTTTTGTCCCTTGTCGACGATATTTCCCCGAGTCTGCCTGCATTTTTACCATGATGCACAGTTACCCGCCTCAACAACTGCCCCTTATGCTTTCTGTCTGGTAAATTTTGTTTTGGCATTCCCAATCATTGCATCATGCAAAGAGCGCATTCAGCGCGCTCCATCCAATTGCCCGTTTGCGACTGTTGCTGCCTAATACGCCTTTTCATTCGAAAAGGCTTTCCAATGTCCAATTCTCTTTATTCATGGCGCGATGCACGTGCTCCCGTGCCGGTTGCCTCGGAAATGGAGGCGCTTCGCACAGCTCTCGACCAGACCGTTCCGCCCAAGCGGGAAACCCCTCGCAATCTTCTGATCGGCACATGGAACCTGAAGGCGTTCGCCTCGCTCACGGAAGCTTGGCTGGCGAGGCCGAATGACAGCCCGAAACGGGATTGGCGGGCCCTGTGGGCCATCGCGGAAATCATCTCCCGCTTCGATGTCGTGGCCATTCAGGAAATCAAGGGCGACTTGCTGGCCCTGCGCACGCTGATCAAGACCCTCGGGCGAGACTGGAACTTCCTCATCACGGACATAACGCGGGGCAACAAGGGCAACTCGGAGCGAATGGGGTTCCTGTTCAATACCAAACGCGTGCAACTTTCCGGTCTGGCCGGTGAACTCGTCATTCCCGACGATTGGGACAGCGTTCTCCCCTCCGGGGCCCTGCAACGCCAGTTTGCACGCACGCCCTATGCGGTCAGCTTTCGCGCCGGCAGCGATACTTTCATCCTCGTGACGCTGCATGTCGATTATGGCGGCAGTTCGCGCGGACGTATTCCCGAACTCAAAGGGATTGCGGAATGGATGGCGGACTGGGCCGACAGAACGACCACCTATGGCCAGAACCTGATCGCGCTCGGCGACTTCAACATCGACCGGCACGACGACGATCTGTGGCGGGCGTTCGTCAGCACCGGGCTGACTGTTCCGGCCGATCTGCATCGCACCAAACGCTCGATCTTCGCGCGTGAAGGAGACGCGTTGCTCGACAAGTACTACGACCAGATTGCGTGGTTCGAGAGCGGCGGGAGACGAAAGCTCAACATGGAATATGTGACCGGCGGCGGATTTGATTTCGTCCCGTATCTCTACACCGAAACCGACATCACCCGCAGTCAGCTTCAACACAGGATTTCCGATCACTATCCCTTGTGGGTCGAGTTCAACTGCAGGACCTGAACAGTCCGCGCAACTCGCTATTCACTGTTCCCGAGATGGGCCCTCCCGTCACGCGGGCGGCAAGCAACAAGGCAAATTTCCCGACGTCATTTTAAGAGCCCATTCTCCCAAATCCGCGCTTGAGTCAATTTACTTGAGTTTTAGACTCAGGTATTAATTTTTGAACGAAGACCGGTTTTTCCACATGGCTCGGCGTTCATGTCGTTTTTTATCCAACTGTTTTTATTATTGAATTCTGCACACCAATCCACGCTCGTGGTTCTGGTGCCGGTTCTGCGGGAAACATTCGATATCTCGCTCACCCTTCTATCGATGATGATTGGCGGAGGCCTGTTGCTCTCTGCCATCGTGACGCCGCTATGGGGCGTTCTTGCCGGCAGAACCGGGCTCGAGACGAGCCTTCGTCTCAGCGCATGCGGGGCCCTGATCGGAGTTTTTCTGTTCGCCGCCGCCATCGGGCTCTCCGTGCTGGAAGCAGCACCTCTTGGAACCGGTCTGGCGCTTCTCCTGATCGCCCGCGCGCTTTACAGCGCCAGCGCGGCCCCTGCCCTCCCGCTGGCGCAAGCGCGGCTCGCAAGATCGAAAGTCCCCGCAACGCTTCTCGGTGCGGTGGGCCAACTCAACGCGGTCAACAATCTCGGGCGGCTGGCAGGCTACGCGCTTGCAGCCCCGCTTCTTCTGCTCGGCGCCGCAGGGCCCTTTGCGGTGCTGTTGCCACTCTACGGTCTGGCGCTTGCGGGGCTCCTGATGACACCCAAGCCGCCCGTCGGCAAAGCGGCTGCAATATCGCCTGTTCCGACCACGCCTGCGGGCTCGGTTACGGCGGCCGCGGCAGGGTTGTTCATCGCCTTCAACGTCCAACTGACAATCGGCGGCGCGTATGTCCTTCTGGGACCGTTGGCGCTCTCCCGTCTTACCGAAAACGCAAGCGAAGCAAGCTCTCTTGCCGGACAGGTTCTCAGCATCGCACTTGCCTGTGCATTTGCGACCCAGCTTGGCCTGCCCCGCCTTTTCAGAACCCGGCTGCGCCCGGCATTCGCATTGGGCGCGCTTTGTCTTGCAGCCGGACTGTGGCTGCTCGCCACATCAAGCACGCAGGGCGAACTCATGCTGGCGGCCGGTCTTGTCGCAATCGGCGGCTCGCTCTCGCTCAGCGCCAATCTGGCCGAACGCCTAAGCACGGCCGCAGGCGCCTGCAATGCGCGCCTGTCCACCAAGATCGCGAGCATGCAGATGCTGGGACTTGCCGTGGGAACGATGGTCTTCGGATCGCTGGGCGACCGCGATCTGGCAAGCGCGCTTTCCATGTGTGCCGTCGTTTCGCTCGGGCTGCTGCCCGGCATTTTCACATTTCGCCAAACGCCCTTTCTCCCTGCGCGCCAAACGCAAAGGAACGACTAGATGGTCACCACCCCCCATAGCTGCCGGTCAGGTTCTCCCGTGAAGGATCTGGTCGGCATCGGCATTGGCCCCTTCAATCTCAGCCTTGCCGCGCTGCTCCATCATGTGCCGGCGCTGCAAACCGCCTTTTATGACGCCAAACCGGAATTCAGCTGGCACGAGGGGCTGATGTTTCCCCGCAGCATTCTTCAGACCTCGTTCCTGAAGGATCTCGTCACCCCTGTTCTGCCGACGAGCCCGCATTCATTCGTGAACTTTCTGGTCGCTCACAAACGCTTCTACGACTTCATGGCCGGGCGGTTCACCGGCGTCAGCCGATCTGAATTTGCAAGCTACATGGGTTGGGTGGCCCACGGATTGCCGAACACCAACTGGAACATGAAGGCGCAGGCAATCCGCTTTGGCGGTGACGCGTTCGAGATCGACTTCGAGAACGGAAGGCGCGTGCGTGCGCGCAATCTTGCCATCGCGACGGGAATGACCGCAAACATCCCCGAATGGGCCGCCCCGCATATGGGGACGACTTGCTTTCATGCTGGCAGCTACCTCCATCGCGCCCCTGATACGGCGGGAAAGCGGGTCGTCGTTGTCGGCGGCGGCCAGACCGGCGCGGAGATCGTTCTGGACCTGCTCACCCAGCCGCGTCGCAAGCCTGCGCAGGTCAGCTGGATCAGCAAACTTCCCCGCTTTTCGCCGTTGGAAGAAGGCGGTTTTGTCGATCAGGTGTTCACGCCGGGCTACATCGACGCCTATCGGACGCTGCCGGAAGCCGCAAAACGCAGCGAGGTCGGGGGACAAAAACTTGCCAGCGACGGGCTGACACCGGCGACAATCGAAGCCCTTTACGAAGAAATCTACAGGCGCAGGCATCTGGATGCAGGCCCTGACGGCATCGTGCTTTTGCCGGGGCGTTCCGTAACGGGGCTGGAAGCCGATGGCGGGGCGTATCGCGTCATCGCGCGGGCAACGGCACTCGATGCCCGGGAAACATTTCCCGCCGACATCGTCATTCTGGCCATGGGCGCTCGCGCGTGCCTTCCCGACTGCATGGCGCCCCTCAAGCCGCTCATCAGGTGCGACAGACCCGGCGTTCCCGCCCTTCATGAAGATTATCGCATGGATTTCGACGGGCCATCGACCAACCGCATCTACGGCCTGAACCTCGGCCTTGCCTCCCACGGGATCGCCGATCCGCAAATGAGCCTCATGGCATGGCGTGCGGGGACGATCGTCAACTCGCTTCAGGGGCATGACGTGTTCGACCTTTCCCGCGCCGAAGACCTGATCTGCTGGCCCCGCGAAGGGCAACCGCACGCAAGCGAGGCGCAGGCACGCGCCATGACAAGCGCAATCGCCGCCCAATAGACAAAAGGCAGACGACCTCGCCATGAACGATTTGTCTCCCGCACGCCTCACACAACGCGCGTTTTCGGCCGCAAAACGAGCCGACCATGCAACCGCCTCCGCCTTTCTCAATGCCCTTCTCAGGGAATGGGACGGATGGACGATGCTGCCCGCAAACGAGGCCCGCGCGCTCAGCCTGACAGGTAACTACGCCGATTTGCCGCTGCATCGCGCGAACGAGCGGCTCCTGATCGAACTGACCTTTGCCGGACGCTTCCGGCAGGCCGTCGCGCTGCCGTTCCTGCGCCTTTCCTCCTCCGGTGCCCTGAAAGAAATCCCGCTCATGGAGGCGCTTGGCGCCCTGATTGAGGAGACCCCGGAGCAGGAAAATCCGACATCCCTGCAACTGAAACTGCTACAGCGCGTCATCGACAGTCGCCTTGCCATGGAGCAGGCATTCAGCCGGGGCGAAGAAGTCACAGATGCGGAAAAATGGACGTTCCAACAGGCCGAACAGCATCTGAAAGCCGGTCATCCGACGCACCCCAACCCGCGCAGTCGCGACGAGGTGAGCGAGATGGATACAGCCCGCTACAGCCCGGAACTGGGCGCGCGCTTTCCGCTTTTCTGGGTCAAAATCCACCGCAGCGCATTACGGCTAGGTTCAGCCACTTCCACAACGGCAGATAGCCTGTGCAGGGATGTGGTTGCCACCGATCCCGCATTGCCGGACGCGCTGAGACCGGAGAAGACCGGGGCCGATTTCCTGCCCATGCCGTGGCATCCCTGGCAGGCAGCGCGGCTGCTGGCGCACCCGCAGGTCACGGACCTGCTGGCCAGAGGTTTGCTCGTCCCGGTCGGTCAGGCGGGCGCGCCCTTTTCCGCCACCGCATCCATGCGCTGCGTCCACGCCTTTCATGCCCCGTCGATGTTGAAATTCTCGCTCAGCATGCGGCTCACCAATTCGCGGCGCGTTCTCTCCTTCAAGGAAGTGGAGCGAGGCATCCAGATGACCAACCTGCTCGAAAGCCCGGTCGGGAACGCTATTCATGCGCAGGAACCGAGCCTGAACATCCTGCGCGAACCCGGCTATGTCGCCTTGATGGGCCCCGACGGCGCGGTTCTGGACGAAAGCTTCGTGGTCTTCCGGGATAATCCGTTCCGCGATCCGCTGGCTGCCGGTCCGGTCATGCTGGCAAGCCTGTGCGAGGAGATACCCGGCTCTCTTTCACCGCTTGGGCGGCTGGTACACAAGGGCGCGGAGGACACCGGGCGGGCCTTGCAGGATCAGGCTGCCCGCTGGCTGGACGCCTTTCTGGAAGCCGCCATCGCCCCGCTGTTGCGTGTTCGCGCCCGCCATGGGCTTTTGTTTGGCTCCCACCAGCAAAACATGATGATCTCGCTGGAAAACGGCCTGCCCGTGCAGGTCTGGGTGCGCGATTGTCAGGGTACCGGCCATCTCACGACGCACCACGCGATGCTTGAAAGCCACGTGCCCGATATCGGCCGCTTCAGCGAGAACGTGGCCGATCCGGAACTCGGCGACGCGCTGCTTTCCTACTACGTGATCGTCAACAACCTGATGAATGTCGTCTCGACGCTCGCCATTGACGGCCTGCAAGACGAAACCTCGTCCTTCGCCCAGATCCGCGATTTTCTGATCAAAGAACGCGCGGCCTGCGACGGTGCCCCGCGCTTTTACGACATGCTTCTTGAACGCCCCACGCTGTGCAGCAAAGGCAACTATCGCACCAGCCTCAGCGGGGTGAACGAGGCCGCGGGCGACGCGGGCGGCCAACTGGCGCGTTTTCTCGAAATCCCCAATCCCCTTTTCCAACCGGAGGCCCGGTCATGAACCTTCACGCCCCTCGCACGCCGGACATAACGCCCGTTTTCTCTCGGGCACTTGCGCAAATTCCGATGGCCCCCGGCCTCGCTTTTGAGGCGAAGTGGATCGCGCAGAACGCCGTTGCCGTATCATGTGACGAGGCCCGCCTCGCAACGGCGACGCTCCTGCCCGGCGAACCGGAAACCCTCCACATAAAGGCCAATGCCGGTGCGCCGGGCGACCATCAGACCGGTGCCGTTCTGGCCGCGCTGGAACAGGTTTTTGCAGCCCGCGAGACATGCCGCGATCTTCATCTCGCCCTGGAGAGTCTGCCGGACGTTTCGCCCCGCAGCCTGCCCTTCGTTTACCGGGACGGAGCCAGGTTGGCCGTATCGCGTTCGGGCTTTTATCAGTGCTCCCTCCTGTGGCAGGTACATGAGCCGGTGGGCCGCACCCGTGCGACCCCCGTGCCCGGCCCGGAGGGCCGGGACCACCCCTTGCGCCCACCGCACCCCGAAGGCCTTGTCTACCGGCGTTTCGACCCTGTTGCCGGGCTCACCGTTTCCTTTCGCACGGTCGATATCGAACGCGATCTCGACATGTTCCACCGCTGGATGAACGACGGCCGCGTCGCCTTCTTCTGGGAACTCGCAAAACCACAATCTGAACTGCGCAGCTATCTCGAAGAGCTTCACGAAAAGCCCCACACCTATCCGCTCATCGGCAGTTTCGACGGACAGGACGCGGGCTATTTCGAAACCTACTGGGTGAGGGAAGACCGGCTTGGCCCCTACTATGAGTCCGGCCCCTGGGACCGAGGCTGGCATGGGCTGATCGGCGAACGAAAGCATCTCGGCAGGGTCAAGACCGGTGCGTGGCTGCGCGCCCTCACCCACCACCTCTTCCTCGATTGCCCGATGACGGAAAACATCATGGGCGAGCCGCGCGTCGACAACGCCAAGCTGCTCTCCTATGCCGACGGGCTCGCCTACGAGAAGGTCAAGGAATTCGACTTCCCCCACAAGCGCTCCGCCCTGATGCGCTGCAGAAGAGAACGCTTTTTCGAAGAGGTGCGACTGTGACGGATTTGCTTGAGAGGAGACCGGAGACCCGGGAGCGGTCGGACAGAGGTGCAGATGCCGCCGACTGGGAAACGGTCTGCCGTGCCAGCCTTGCCAAACTGTTGAGCGAGTTGAGCTACGAAGAAGTTATCTCACTTCGGCAGGTCTCTGACGGACATTTCCGGCTGGATCTGCAATCCGGCGTTTCCTACCGGATGGAAGGTTGGACCGGCATCTGGAACAACAACTGGGTGGACGGCGGGACGATCATCCGCGAGCCGGAAGAAGACGGTTCCGCTGCTTCCGCCTCATTTCCCTCCCCGCTCCGTTTTGTGGTCGATGCGAGGACTGAGCTGAACATGGCGCCGGAGACGGAGGCCATGTTTGTGCGCGAGCTGTCAAACACCCTGCGTCAGGATCTGGTGCTCTTGCGCAAGAACCGGCAGGTCGACGGCCGCCACCTCGCAACCGAACCGGCTCATGTCCGTCACGCCTTGCTGGAAGGGCACCCGAAAGCCGTGGCCAACAAGGGTCGCCTTGGCTGGGGTGTTCAGGATCTTCAGGATTATGCGCCGGAAAACCGGTCCCCGATCAGACTGGTCTGGCTTGCCGCAGATCGCCAGCAGTGCCGGATCGGCCAGAGCCCGGACATGAGCGAACAAGCCAATCTTGGGGAAACGCTCGGGCCAGAGGAGACCGGGCGGCTTCTTGGCGCGATGGAAGCGCAAGGGGTGTCACTCGCCACCCATACGCTCATTCCCGTTCATCCATGGCAATGGGATCATGTGCTGCAACAGGCCTATGTGGCCGAATTGATGGAGCATCGGCTCGTCTGGCTCGGTTCTTTCGGCGGGCGTTATGTGGCCGGTCCCAGCCTGCGCACTCTGACCAGCCTCGACCGTCCGGGCTCGCCCGACATCAAGCTGGCGATGACCATTCTCAACACCTCGGCATGGCGTGGCATACCGGGAAAGTTCATCGCTCATGGCGGCGTGATATCCGATTGGCTGTCGGGTCTCGTCGCGGCCGACAGCGTGCTTGAGAACACCGTGATCATCCTGCGCGAGCAGCGCGGCATCTGGTATCGCCACCCGATCTACGACCGGATGCCCGATGCCCCCTACCAGCACCACGAGACGCTGGGCGCGATCTGGCGGGAAACCGCCGCAAGCCGTATCAGAGGCAACCGGGATGCCTGCCTCTATGCTGCGCTGTTGCATCTCGATGCCGGGGGGACGCCGCTGGCGGTGCATCACGCAGCGCTGGCGGGCCTGTCCATCCACGAATGGATACGCGACCTGTTTCAGGTCACGGTGGTGCCCCTTTATCACTTCCTAGCCAAATATGGCGTGGGCTTCATCGCCCATGGGCAGAACCTTACCATCATTCTAGAAAACCACCGTCCTGTCGGGCTCGCGATCAAGGATCTTCAGGGCGATGTCGATCTGGTCGACCGGGTCTTTCCCGAACACGCAGGGCTGCCTGCCGAAGTCCGCCGAACCCTCGCTGCCAAGCCACCCGCCTATATCGTTCACGACATCCAGACAGCCCATTTCGTGACGGTTCTGCGGTTCTTCTCCGCACGCCTTCAGGCCTGTGGCGCAATGAACGAACGGGATTTCTACGCCCTGCTCGCCGACACCTTGCTAGGTTACATGGAGGCGCACCGGGAGCTTCAGGACCGTTTTGCTCTGTTTGAGCTCTTCGCTGCGGAAATGCCTCGGGTCTGCATCAACAAGGTGCGCTTCGACATTGGTTACGCAGACGCCGCCCGCCGCCCGCTGCCTGCCCTGGGGACGAACTTGCGTAATCCCCTTCATCTTGCCGCACAGGATTCCCCCGGCCCTCACACCGCGCCAACCGCAGACTGATGGGGGCGTGATAATAATGTGACATTTACACTCATATTTTCCGCTTATGTCGCAGCGTCGTTGATATCGCTACGTAATCGTGTTTCTTGAGCTACTTCAGGAAGCCAAATCGCCCCCGCGGTCCAGCCACCCAAATGAATTCGACATCGACTGACGGACGGGTGGACCTTCATGAATTACGGACGCGGCCTTCTGGTCGCCGGAGCGGCGCTCTGCGCGCTGCCGGCGAGTGCACAGGATATTGACGACGACACGGTGTTGCTCGACACGGTCGTGGTGACGGCGACACGCAACGCCTCTTCACTGGCGGCGGTTGCGCAATCCGTTGAAGTGATCGATGGGCAGGAAATCGAAAACCTCCGCAGCACCACGAAGGATGCGGCCGACCTGATTTCCCGGCTGATCCCCGGTTACGCGCCGAGCAACCAGACCTTGTCCGGAGCATCGGAAAGCTTTCGGGGCCGCAGTGTCCTGATCATGGTGGACGGCGTTCCGCGTAACCTGCCGCTTCGCAACAATTCGCGCATTCTCTCGCTCATCGATCTGGACAATATCGAGCGCATCGAAGTGGTCAACGGCGCGTCCAGCCTCTATGGCGCGGGGGCCACCGGCGGAACGATCAATTTCATCACCCGTCGCGGCGAGAGCGACACGCCCGCATGGAACATCCGCACGGATGTGAAGGCCTTCACCGCCAATCCCGGCGGCTCCATCGCGCCGACCCTGAATGTGAATGTCGGCGGACGGAAGAAGAATTTCGACTATTACTTCTCCGCCTCCGGGGCCTTCGCCGACAAGTTTTTCGACGGCAAAGGCAACGAGATGGCTTCCGATTCCATGCTCGGGCAAGGCGGCTCGGACCGGACGCGCCAAGGCAACCTGTTCGGCACCATGGGCTACGAAACGGGGCCGCGGCGCTTTGAGCTTTCGGTGGACTGGAATTACACCGAACAGCACCCGAAATGGCTGACCGACTACACCACGTCTCCGATTTCGCCGGATTTCTCGTCGGTCTATCCCGGCAAGCCGCTTAAGGAAGACTCGCGGTACTATTCCGCAAAATTCACCGACAGCAGCTTTGTGCTCGGCGATCTGGAGATCAAGGCGTTCTACAACGACGTCGTCAAACAGTCGCCCTTCTCGGAACTGTCGTCGGTCAACTCCATCGTCTATTACTCCGGCGACCCGGCCAACCCGACCTCGCCCTATAACCAGACAGTGCTGGAAGGCGACCGCTTCGGTCTCAACCTGACCGTCAACAGCCCGCTCGACTTCATCCATCCCGGCACCACCTTCACCTGGGGGCTGGACTACACCTTCGATCAGACGACGCAGACGCTTGTCAGCGGTGAAGACGTGATCGCCCCGATGACGCAAAACCAGATCAGCGCCTTTGGCCAGCTTGAGGTGGAGGTGACCGAGCGCCTGCGCCTGCAGGGCGGCGCACGCTTTGACCAGTTCCACCTGAAGCTCCACGATTTCATGCGGCCCGATGCCGTCCAGTTTCCCGGAACGCTTTATCCCGCCGTCAGCGTGTTGGGCGGTTCCTTCGACTACAACGCCGTCACCTTCAATGCGGGCGCCGTTTTCGACGTGACGAACGAGATGCAGGTCTTCGGCAATTTCTCGCAAGGCTTCTCGCTCACCGATATCGGTGCCTTCACTCGTCGCGCGGGCGTGAACAGCTTCGCGGAAGCCTGTGACGCCTATGGCGGGCTTTACCCCGGCTGCCCCGCGGTCGCGCCCGATTTCACCGTGAGCTATTCCGATATCGCGCCGGAACCACAGATCGTGAACAGCTTCGAAACGGGCCTGCGCGGCGACTGGGGCCGGTTCTCCGGCAAGATCAGCGGCTTCTACTCCACGTCCGATGAAGGTGTGAACTACGATGTTTCCGCCAACCGGGTTTCCCAGCAAAAGGAAGAGATCTGGGGCGCGGAACTGTCCGCACGGTTTGAGGCCACCGACCGGGTCACCCTCGGGACCAATCTGGGCTACACCGAAGGCCGCTATGACGCCGACGGAGACGGAAAGATCGAAAGTGGCGAATACCTGCCCAACAACCGCATTCCCACGACGTTCAAGGGCAGCGTCTATACCAACCTGTCGTTCGATCACGGGATCATGGCGCGCGCCGAAGTGGCGTTTTTCTCCGGGCGCACAAGGATTGTGGACGAGCATATCGACGGTGCGGCCCTGCTGAACCTCGCTCTTGCGAAAGACTTCGACAATGGCGGCAAGCTGGCCGTTGGCGTGGAGAACGTGCTGGACACCGCCTACCTGAACCCGACCGCGACCGCCACGCGCGGGGCCGATGTGCCTGGTCTCGGGCGCACCGTATCCCTGTCCTTCAACCGCAAATTCTGAGGAACGGACCGACGGGCCGCCGGTACGCGCATCCGGCGGCCTGAATTCGCGAAACGGCCCAATGAGCGGGAGATCCTTAGATGCGTGTTTCCAGAATGAAGCTGGAGGGATCCGACCCTCCGGACAAGGCAGGACGCTACCGGCTGTTCGCCACGCTCGCGGGGCTCTATCTAGCTCAAGGCATTCCTACTTACCTCATCGCGGCCGCATTGCCTCCGGTGTTGCGCGAGGCCGGGGTCTCGCGCAGCACCATCGGTCTCTTCTCGCTGCTGATGCTTCCGCTTGTCCTGAAATTCCTGTGGGCGCCTCTCATCGATCGCCACCGCCTCCTGAATATCGGCCACCGGCGCGGCTGGGTCGTTCCCATGCAGATCGTCACCGCGGCCGGAATTGCGGCGCTCGCCTTTCTCGAGCCCACCAATGTCACTGCGCTGTTTGCCATCTGCCTGACGATGGCCGTCAGCATGTCCACGCAGGACATCGCCACCGACGGCTATGCAACGAACAGTCTCAGCGAAGCCGATCGCGGCATCGGCAATGCCTTTCAGGGCGGCGCGGTGGCCTTTGGCGTTCTGATCGGCGGCACCTTGTCCCTGGTGCTGTTCGAGAGCTTCGGCTGGCGCGCCACGCTGCTGTTCGTTGCCGCCATTTCCCTCCTGCCGCTTGCCGTCACGCCATGGATGCGCGAACGCAAGGGGGAGCCCACGCCCGGCACCGAACCCGACACTCAACGCCCCCGCCCCTCCATCCTCAGCTTCTTCAAGCGCCCGGAAGCCTTGCAGATCCTCGCCATTGCACTCGTTTTCCGGGCCAGCGAAGGCCTCGTGAAGGCGATGGAGGGCGCATATCTGGTGGATGTCGGGCTGCCGCTTTCCTGGATCGGCTATCTGTCCGGCGGGTCCGCCGCAACCGCCGGGATCATCGGCTCGGCCGTTGCCGTTGTGCTCATACGCTGGCTGGGAACCGACAGATCCCTGATCGTACTGGGTGCATTGCGCACCGTGTGTTTCGCAGCCTTTGCCCTGCACGCGCACGACGTTCTGGAGGGCCTTACCATGATCATGTCGGCAGCCGCGTTCCAGACCTTCATTCGCTACATGGAAATCGTCGTCCTCTACGCCCTTTTCATGAGCGTCGCGTCCTCCAGCCAGCCGGGCACCGATTTTACGCTTCTGACCTGCGGTCAGTTGATCGTCTACCTGATCGGTTCCAGCCTTTCCGGTCTCATCGCTGACAGTTTCGGATATGGCGGGCTGTTCACGCTGGCCTCTGTCCTCTCGGCGCTGGCCGTCATGGTGACGATGAGGCTCATCGGCGGACACAGCGCCATCTCAAGAGCCCGGACGGTGGCGGAAGGCGGCAGCCTGTGACGATCCATTCCGCTAAAACCACCGTCACGCTCGCGCGGCCCGCAGATGTCCTGAAAGAACTTCTGCATCACCTCAAGGAGCATGACCTGACCGCGGAGCGCGATGCTGACGGGGCCTATCTCATCCGGCTTGAACCGGACAGCCATGTGCGCATCGGACTTACCCGTGAGACGCTTGCCTTCGAAGTCTGCGCGCCCTCCCGCGGCAAGCTGTACCGCTTCAAGGAAGGGGTTGTGGACCATCTGGAGGAGATTGTCCCGCAAGCCACTGCCGACCTTCGCTGGTCGGGCGATGACGAGACGACGTCGGACAACAGTGCGATGCCGACGAACTTCCGCAGACTGGCGCTCCAGCGAAAAAGCCTTCCCTTCGATGGCATGCAGCGGCTGACGTTTTCTTATGAGAACGCCGAAAGCGATCTGGGCTGCGATGGCATTCACGTAAAGCTGCTGTTGCCGCCGGATGCCGCGCATCCGCCCGTGTGGCCCGGCGTTGCGGCCAATGGCAAGACACTCTGGCCGGAGGGAAGCCAGTCGCTTCATACGCGCTATTACACGCTCCGCCATGTGCGACCGGAAGATGGCGAAATCGATATCGACATCGTCCTGCACTCGCACGGCAAGATCGTCCAATGGGCCCAGCAGGCGGAGCGAGGCGATATTCTCGGCCTCATGGGGCCCGGCGGCGGGGAAAGCGTTCCACCCGATGCCCGGAACATCCTGCTGGCAGCGGATGAGACCGCGCTTCCCGCTCTTGCCCGGATGCTGGAAGGACTCCCGCCGAGATGCTCCGGCCATGCACTCGTAGCCTTGCCGAAGGAAGCGCGCGACTACCTGCCGAAAACGCAGATCAGGCTCATTCACCTAACCTCGCAGGAGTTTCCCGAGAAGGTGGCGGAGCTGGCTCGCCAATGCGCGCAGGTCGCGGTGCCGGATTTCTGCTGGGCGGCCGGCGAGTTCGACACGGCTCAGGAAATGCGCAAGCTCTTCAAGAATGAATTCGCTCTTCCCAAGGGCCGCCAATACGCGATCACCTATTGGCGACGGGGGCAGGAAGGCGACGCGGGCAGCCCGCGCGCGCGAAGTCAGAAGATCCCCCCGACAACCTCCTGAAACGCCGTCATGAGAGGCCACCCGGGAGCAGGTATTTTGGGCGGTGCGGCCCTTTGATCTACAAACCCGACAGCTAATGGTTACGAATGAATGCAGGCGTATACTGCCACGGTGCGAACACCGTGAAGATTGAGCGAATTGGCGTGCGCGAACATCCACAACACGTGCCGTTTCTTGCGCTTTTTCACACTTGCAGCGATTGCGCGGTGCCGGAGAAACCTTTATACGATCCAACCATCTACCGCGGTTCGGGGCATGGCGCAGTCTGGTAGCGCACCTGGTTTGGGACCAGGGGGTCGCAGGTTCAAATCCTGCTGCCCCGACCAGCGACTTCAATATCTTAGCTGGAAGCGCCGCGGCACCGAAAACCTCGCCCGACAGATTGCCCGACAGAAATTCACGGAACGCAATAGCTGGCGGGTACAGATATCCCCGGCACCACCCCTACATGATCGGCGCGATCTGTTTCCCGACGTTCCGCGAACAGCAGGCGCCGCACCGCACAGGCGGGCGCCCTTCCCCTATGTGGTTATAGTCCGCGCCGAAACGCTTGATCAGGGCTGCAATATCCGCCTCTGCATGGTGCCCGCAATCACGGCAATGAAACCGCAGATGATACTCGCCCAGAAGGTCACCAAGGGTCTGGTTCGTCGTCATGGCCGCAGCATTTCCATTTTGACCGCCCGCACGCATATCCATCCGCGCAGCCTCCGGCTGCGGAATTAATTATTTTGCACATTTTTGGGCGTTTTATCTTGACTTAATGCACACTATTGAGCATTATGAATGGGCGTTGAGGGGGAGGAAATGGTTCCTCCCCGACGCACCGAAGGAAACAGGACAATGACTGCTTACGAAGCACTCTCCCTGATCCTTCAAGCCTCGCAGGTGGCTATCGGTTTGGCCACCCTGATCCACCTGACGAGGTAAGAAGCGGCCCCCGGTTCGGTCCAAACGGACCGGGGGTTGCCTCCTTAATATAGGGCACATCAGATGAATGCGAAAGACTTCACCCATTGGATGGATCGCATGGGGCTCAAGTCTGACAGCGCCGCTGCTGAATTACTCGGTCTAGGCTCTCGCAACACAGTCGCCAAATATCGCGCGGACGGAGCCCCGTTATACATCGCCCTCGCCTGTGCGGCTTTGCTCAACAACATACCGCCTTATGCAGCGGAGCGGTGAGACACCCACCTGAAACGAAAAAAGCCCGCCCCGGCACGAAGCCAAGGGCGGGCAGTTATCACCAACGGGAACACGGCCTCTATGGCCGCAGGATACCGGAGCAGGTGAACGACTCCGGATATCGAAAACGACTATCTCGCAGGCGCGCGCGGCCACCTCTCCAGAAGCTGGCGGATGTAACGGACATCGGCTTTCATTTCCGCCATGCCCTCGCGCAGCGAAGATCGCTCGCGCGCAGACGTCACCGAGTCCCGCTGCATCTCGGAAATCTCCGCCTTCAGATCCGTGACCGCCACGCGGAGGTTCTCGGTTTCGGCTTTCTGCGTCCCCCAGGCGACAGCACCGCCGACCAGCAGCACCGCCAGCGTGATCACGTTGCCGATGGAAAACGAATTCGTCAGATGCGGCCGCCGCACCCCGCCAAGCTGATCGTCAGCCATCCCTGCCCCCTATGGTCTCGCGTACATCGCCGTAAAACCGCTGCCATCCCGCCCGGCGGGCTTCGCATTCCGCGAGCGCCGCACGGTGGCGGAGCGCGTCACGCCCCTTGTCACCGGTCACGCCCGGGTCGCGACACGGCACGGTCAGATCAGTTGCCGGGAGGGGAAGAAGTGGCCGCACCGCCGATGTGGATGCGGCGCATCCGCCGACGGTAACCAGGATCGTCAGGGCAAGAGGCAACCTCGCCCGCTGCAATCGCGCGCTCAAACTCATTGACCTGCTCCTGTAGTGTTTCCGCGATGCGGATGCGGTCCGCCGCCGCTTCCTGCGCGCGGGCGGCAATGGCCTCCGCTGCCTCGCGTTGCCGCTCCTGCTCTGCAATCACCGCCTGCAGGCGGCGCATCTCGCTCGACCTGTCATGAGAGAGTGCGGAGAAATGCCATGCGGACAGCGCCGCCAGCGCCACCCCGACGCCAACCAGCACGCCGCGCGACAGCCCCGTCAGCACGCCCGGAATGAGCGGATAGGCCCGCAGCACCAGCGGCAAGGCCAGCGCCAGCGCCAACGCCGCGAGAGCCCCCAGCGCCGCCCCATAGGCCGCCAGCGTGGCAAGACCGATCCCGATAGCCGCCGCGATCCACCCCATCACCGTACCCCCTGAAGGCACAGGGCGCGCTCGCGCGTGCGACGAGCGACGAGGCCGCGCACGACCCTGCCGCCCGCCTTGTTCCACCAGGTCAGCGCCTGACACCCCCCGGCGATGTCTCCTGCATTGAGCCGCCGCACGGCAGTCGATTTTCCGATCGCCCCAACCCCGCAGTTGAATGCGGTGGAGGTATAGGCCGCGTCGCGCGGCGCGGTGAGCCGGTGCGTGACAGTCATGGGCGAGAAATAGCGGTGCAGTCGCTCGCGATATTCGCGCACCTCTGCGCGCAACAACTCCAGACACTCGTGCTCGCTTTTCCGCATCCCCATGCGCACGCCGCGCGTGGATCCGAAACAGATCGTCGGCACCCCCACGATGTCGCGATAGGCCGCCAGCCGCATGCCTTCCTCGCGAGCGATGAACGGCACCGCCACCTCAAGCGTTGCCGCCTCGCTCACCGGCACGGACACCCCGCCACCCGCATAGGCTTCCGCGGCGCGCACCTGCCCGGCCAGCACAAAAGCCAGTGCCGCGAGCACCGAGCCCACACCCAGCAGCCGCAACACCTCGCGCCACCAGCTCAGCTTTTGCTGGATCACGCGCCCGATCACCCCGACGACGAGCAACAGCACGCCCAGCCACCAGGCGAGTGCCGGATCATAATCGCGGCCCGTCCGGGCGTAGTATGCCTCCGGCACGATCAGCACCAGAAGCCCCGCAATCTGAGCCCAGAAGCTCAACGATGTGGCCGTCACGCGACGCCAGTCCGAAACCAGTTTCATGCGATTTCTCCATAAAAAAACCCGCCTCAAGGGGCGGGTTTCAATCAACGTTTCTTTCCAGGTCTACTTCTTCGATTTGCCGGATATCTCGGTTACATATCCGCCGCCCTTCGTGACGCGATGCGTCGCCGTGTCGATGACAAGAGGCTCGCCGTCGATCCCCGGCCGCACAGCCTCAAACCGAAGCGGATCCCCGGCCCGGATCGATGTGTCACCGGGCACCGTGACCGAAACCGTCAACCCGCCGCGCATCAGTTCTTTCGCTTTTGCGGTCGCCGCCTTGTCGGCCTCATCCGGGCTTGCGAAGGGTTCGGGAATTCGATAGGTCGCCTCGCCGTCCGGATCGGCATCAACGCCGAATTCCTTCCGCTTCGCCTCGTCGCGATCCTGATAATAGGCGATCACCTTCTTGTATTTCGTGCGGTCGGCAAACTGAAACCGCAGACTGTCCCTGATCACGCGCGGCGGCGTGATCACAACAGGCGCTATCGCCGTGCCGGAGGCCGACGCCCCGGAGCCTTTTTCGGCAAAGACCAGCCGCCTGGCCTTGACCGTGAAGATCGCGTTGTGGCGCTCGGCAAGACGCTCCAGGAAGTGCATGTCGGATTCGTCCTGCTGACCGATCCACTCATAGACACGCGATGCAATCTCACCGCTCACAACCGGAGCCAGCCCGTTTTCTCCGGCGATCTGCGTCACCACATCGCCGAGCGTCTTGCCGTCCCAATGCCGCTCCTTGCGTTCCTTCATCTTTGCGGATCGCAGATCGGCAGACCGGCCGGTAATCGTCAGGCCATAGGGAAGGCACCCACCGCTCACCTGGTCGATGGTGAAGGCGCCCATGTCCCGCACGCCCGACTCCTCATACCCGATCTGTGCGCGCGCGACCGCACCCTTGCGAGGCAGGGCGAGAAACACGGGCGGGCCGTCATTCAGATCCATCGATATGGAATCGGCGCGCTTGCCGTCTCGGTCCATGATCGCAAGCGAGATCAATCGCTCGTAGAAAGCCCCGGCAACCGGCTGGCCGTCTACGGTCAAAAATACCTTTGGACGCATTGGCTACCTACTTGCACCAGCCCGGCCGATGCCCGCCGGCATAGGGCCGGGCGAGGCGTTCGTCGATCAACGTCCGGGCAACATCGCGCCCGTTGACCGTCATGACGGCAAGGATCCTGCCGTACTTGTCGCGGCCGGATACCTCCAGCCGGATCCGGCCGGTGCGCGCGAGATCAATCAACCGGGTCTTGGCCTTGGCTGCCAGACGCCGTTCTGCATTGCACTTGCCGTGGATCTCCGGCGCATCGAGGCCGACGATCCGCACGCGGGTTCCCGCGAACTCGCCGGATCGCAGTTTGACCGTATCCCCGTCGATGACACTGATATCAGACGCCAGCAGAGACATGGTGAGGATGATGGTTGCAGCAGATGCCATTGCCCGTCAGTCCCACAGGTTCACGATGTCCGGCGCAGTCTCAAGCGCCGGGGCGTCCGGAACGACAGCTACCGTTCCGACAGGCAGGAATATGCCGTTTCCTGCAAGCCCGGGGTTTGCATCGAGCAAGGCTTCGGTCGTTCCTGCCGTGCGGCCATAGGCGCGCAGGGCCAGCAGGTCGACCGTGTCGCCCTCAATCGATCGGATCGTAGTTGCCATTGCTCCGCCCTCAGACAAACAGCGACACGAAGGAATTCAGCGGCGATGCCGCCGGGGTTCCCGTGTAACGCAAAAGCTTGATCCGGTACGCATCCCTGCGCGGCCGCCCGAATGCATCGTGGTAGCTACGGTCTTCGGATATCGCCTGAATTGTGTGATAGCCGAAGATGACGCCGCCAAGCGAGACCATCATCAGCGCAACGCCCTTCAGCGCCGCCTGTCGCAATCCTTCAAGCGATGCCATCCAGCCGAACTCCTCGGGGAACAGCACGCCCTTGATTTCGATTTCGTCTTCGCTCGGCCCCACCCATTGCAGCCCGTCGAGCTGTTGCGCAACCGCCTGCTTTGCCCAGGGCGTGGAGAGATTTCGACCGACGTCCTGATAACCGAAACCAAGCGCCTCGAAAGCGAAGCCGCCCAAAGCCATACCTGTCGGTCCGGCCATATCCCTTCTCCTTACGGAATGCTATAGAGTGTGTTGCCTTCGATCCGATCTGGACAGGTCTTATGGATGAAATCCCAATTTGGCTTCAAGCCGTGTTACTGGCCGTTCTGTTTTCTTATGTTTGCCAGTTTATTGCCGGGCAATGGAACTATTCTCGCAAAAACTGGATGTTTCTTGGCTTCCTGTTCGGGCCGATTGCTTTGACGGCGCTAATTGCCGTTCACCTTTGGCGATGCCGCCCCATTCCGTGCCCCCGCTGTTTCAAGCGGATCCACCGTAATGCAAGCGTCTGCCCCTACTGCCATCACGAGTCATGACCATCCAGACGGCCACATATCGTTCAATGCTCTAGTCGGTATAGGCTTCCCGCAAGGCGTTTCCAACAGCAGCGCCAACCGCACGGCCCGCCTCGCGCCCGATGGCTTCAGGATCTGCGCCGGTCGTGGCGTGGACGGTCACAGTCACCGGCACATTCAACGCCGGAGGCGGGTTGGTCACGCGCACGTCCTGCGTGCCCTGCGAGCGCAACAGAACCTCAATCGGCTGGCCGAGCAGGTTTACATCCGGATTTCCGGAGCGCCCGCCAGATGCCCCCGTTTCATAGGCTGAAGGAAGGTTGCGGACATAGTCCTCGCTGCGACGGAAGCCGAGCGGGGCCTTGACGAAGCCGTCCTTCGTATCCGCACCGCGCCCGGCCGGGCGGAAACCGCCATAACCGCCGAGCGTATAGTCACCCTTCGGCGGGAGATGCATCTTGGAATTGTCGCGCCGGTTTCGCTTGTGCCCTTCCTTGATCAGATCCTTGTCTCGCGCCCCGTCGGTCTGGTTCGACAGCGCCCAATAAATCCCCATTGCCGCCAGCATCCACGGGCTTCTCATAAGCCTGCCCAGGCGGCCGAACATGCCGAACCGCGCCGCCCCACCGGCGGCACCTGCAGCTCCGGCGGCACCCGCCGCCGCCCCACCGGCAAGCATCCACTTGAGGGCCTTGTAAGCCTTGCCGCCCGCCTTCGCGAGCGCCACAACCTCGCCTGTCAGCGCGGCGACACCGCCAACCGCGACGGCCCAATCAACCGCGCTCATCTCGCTGCCCGCCTTGCCGAGTTGCGAAAGGCCAGCGGCGATAACGGTCCACCGCACCAGGCGGCTGCCGAGCCCGAACGACACAAGTGCACCGGCAAACTTCAGGAGCTTCCCGGCGGTCAGCCCCAGAACGATTGCACCGCCGACGGTCAGGGCGCCGCTCAGGTGCGATATCCCCTCCCCCACACCGGACAGCGAGGCCACAATCCCCTCCCCGCCGGACAGCGCGTCAAACGCCTCGCGGAAATTTCGCCCGATGTCACGGAACTTCAGTGAGATCTGACCGAGCCTATCCGTATCCGCTTCGAAGGTGGCAAGGTTGCCGAAGATGCCGTTTTCCAGCCAGTCGGCCAGCCCGCTCGCAAGCCCGGCCCCATCCTTGAAGCCGAGCCCGGCGGCCAGCCCGTCAATCCCTGCCTTGATCTTGTCGAAGATCGTGACGCGGTTTTCCAGCGTATCGAAGATCGATGACAGCCGCTCCGCGCCATCACCCAGCGGGCCGGAAAGAATGGAACCGAGGCGAATGCCGATCGCGCGCAGATGGTTGCCGAGCCGCCGGATGCGGCCGATATCCGTAGCCACCTTGTTCGCGTATTCCGCCTGAACGGATCCGGCGATCTTCGCCTCGTCGCCCGCCAGCCTGAACGCCTGCGCGAGCAGCTTCGGGTTCTTCATCAGCTTGCCGAAGTCGTCGGAGAAATCCTGCCCGACCAGATCCTGTATAGCTCTCGCACCATCCGGATCTTTGTTCAGCGCCTCAAAAAGCGCCATCATGGCCTTGGGGCCGTTTTCCTTTTTCAGTTTCGACCACTGCTTGAACGACAGGCCGACCATCTTGAAGGCGCGCTCCACCTTCGGCCCACCCTTCACCATCTTGTTGGCAAAGGCATTCATGCCGCGCGCGGCCGTCTCCGGAACGATACCGGCAGCCGTCATCGCCGCACCGACCGCAGCCATCTGGTCCGGCAACAGGTTCAGCGTGTCCGCAGCACCTGCAGCGCGGTTCGTGAAATTCAGGATCTCGCTAGCCTTGGCTGCCATCGAGTTCGACAGGTAGTTCGTCGTGTTGGCGAGATGTTCAAGCTTCTCCTGGTTGAGCTGATAGACGTTGCCGAGCTTGGCGAAGATGTTGCCCGCATCGCTTGCGGCCATGTCGAAGGCGACCGTGGCCTTGGCCGTGAACTCGGTGAAGCGGGCAAGGCGTTCAACCGCAATGCCTGCCTGCCCGGCCTCGGCCATGATCTCGGTCAGACCTCCGGCCGAGATACCCGAAAGGGCCGTCGACATCTTTAGTATCTGCTTGCGCAGTTGATCGAAGCCCTCAGGTGTCGTGTCGATCACCTTGCGAACCTCGGCGAACTTGTCCTCGAAGTCGAATGCTTCGCCGAGCGTGTTGCGAAAGCCGACATAGGCGCCGCCCAGCGCCACCAGGCGGCGGACATAACCGCCGATGGCAGCCCCCGCCGCAGGCCCGGCAATCTTGTTGTTGAACCGGCTGCCCGCATGCGACAGCCGGTTCAGGGTGCCAAGCAACCCCTTGCCCTTCCCGCTCAGCCTGTCGTCGAGGCCGATGCGGAGGGTTGATTTCAGGAGGCCCATATCAGGTTTCCTTGGTCACCTGCCCGATCCGAACCGCGATCTCGTGATACGCAAGCGCATCATCAACCGACATCTCCAGAACCATGGGCAAAGGGGTGTGCAGCACGTGTGCGATGAGCGCGGCGGTTTCCCGCCACGGTCGCCGCGCGATCTTGTTGCCGAACGCCGTGGCTAGGCGTTCTGCGTAAAAAAACTGCCGACCAGCGGCTCGATCTTGGCAAGAATCTCGTCGAGATCGCTCGCCTTGATCTTGCGCACCACACCCTCGGTCGTTTCGGAAAGGGCAGCGATCAGCAGGATCGTCTTGGCGATCCCGCCCTCGGCTGCATCGGTCGCAGCCAGGTCCCCGAGTTCCGCCTCGCGGAAGGTCAGCTTGTCGATGGTCTTGCCGTCGTGGGTCACCGGCTTCTTGAGCGTGACCTCGACGTTCTCCGTTTCACTCATGGTCGTTCCTTGATTTCATATGAAGACTTGAGGTGGCTGCCGGGCTACAAGATCAGCCGTCGAGCAGCAGCGCGCCGCGGATGTCGCCCGTCTGGGAAACGCCGCCGACGGACACGTTGAACGGATCGACTTCGAGCAATTCCTCGCCGTCGACTTCGAGCTTGTAGTAACGCAGCGAGATATTGTGATCGTTCTCGCCAATCTCACCCGTCTTCCACGTACCGGGATCTTGCGACTTGAGGAAGCCGCGCATATAGGCGACAGCCGGGTGAACCGTTCCGTCCTCGTCGACGAGCGCACCGGTGGCCATGAAGGCTTTCTCGACGCCAGGCTTGAGGCCGACGAGCTTGATCACCTGCGGATCGAAAGCCGTCATCTTGAAGCCAGGCTCCATCTTTTCGAACCCGAGCTTGGCCTCGATCGGCATGACCATGCCGGAGTTGCGCAGTTCCTCCACCTTTTCGGACGGAACGGGCAGCGTGATTTCGGACGCCTGCCCGATCTTCGACTGGGTGTCGACGAAGATCGTGCAGTCGCGCAGGAGGTAACGGGGAAGTTCCGACATGGAAGCACCTCGGTTTTATCACCGGTCATGGCCGGTGGAATGCTGGGAGAGATCAGGCGGCCGTCAGCGCGCCGCCTTCGATTTCGCTGATCACTTCCGAGATCAGGCGGTCGTAGTAGAGGATGTTGCGATAGGCGATGATCCGGATGTCTTCCATCGGCGCCGGCGGCTCGAACTCAACCGAGAACGTCACGCGCCCCTGAGCCAGTTCCGTCGGCTCGTTCAGGTCGGCCTCGATCCACATCCGGCCGCCCAGGATTGCGCCTTCGGCCTTCAGCGTGCGCAGGAAGGCGTTGCCGCTTTCGATGGCCATCTTGAGATTGGCCTTGGAGAACGGACGGTCGACGAATTCGAGGAAAGCCCCCTCAATCGCCTCGTTGATGAAGTCGGCCGTGCGCACGACGGAGAAGAACTTCCACAGCGATTCCGACCCGCAGCCGCGGTTGCCCCAGGTGCGAAACCCGGTGCCGTCGATATTGACGATCGTGGCGACGTCGTTTTCGTTGAGATAGTCGGTCTGGTCGCCGTAGGAGATCGGGCGATTGATACCGGCAATGCCGTTGATCGGCTTGTTGGATTCCGACCACCAGAAGCCCCGCTCGCGGTCAATCCGCGCCTGCACGCCGACGAAATAGGGAGACGCGGGCGTGGGCACATAGGCGTCAAGCGTTTCGTCCCAGACCAACGCACGCGGATCGACGACCTTGATACGGCGCGAGTTGAGGAGCGAGCGATAGGTCACGGCCGCTTCGTCGGTGGTGTCCGGGCCATCGACCCAGGCAACCGACTTGAGCTTGTCGAGCACGCCCGCCAGTTCCACCACAACCGGATTGGCAACCGCCCCGACCGTCGCCGTCGCCGTCGCCGTCGTGCCGGTGTCATCGGTGATCGTCACTGTCGGCACTCCGTAGCCGGAACCATGGCGGGTGACCGCAATCGCGGTGATGACGCCGCCGGTCACGATGGCAACGGCTTCCGCGCCCGCACCGTCACCGTCATCGGTGATCGTCACTGTCGGAGTGTCGGAATAGCCGGAGCCGCCAGCGGTGACCTGAATGGACTGGATGCCGTCGGCAGGCGAGCCGCCGGTGTACCCCGGCGCGCAGATCAGCCGCGGCTTGATCGCCAGTTGGGGACGGGACTTCAGGAAAGCATGCACGCCGGTCATGGTCGTCGGATCGCCGACAAGATTGGTCCACGTCGCAGCCGTATCCGCCCCTTCTTCCACGCGCACGATCACCGTGTAGGTGCCGACCTGCGCATTGACGGCATCGAACGCATCCTTCAGCGTCCCCGCCTCGCCCAGCTTCGCAGCCTTGGAGAACTGCTGACCCTTGATCAGGACGGGCGTGTTCAGCGGAAAGACGGTGGCATCGGCGTCGGGGGCCGTGCCGATGATGCCGACGACGGCAGACTGCTCGGTCCGGATGAGAACGGGCGTTTCCGCAGACTGCGATACCCGCGTACCGTGATGGAAGGCGATATCCGCCATAACACTCTCCTTCAGTGTGGCCCTTGTTGCGGGCATAAAAAAACCGGCTCAGTGGCCGGCAGGGACAATCATCAGATGTATTTGCCGCTACAGCAGTGCAGCCGCCTCCCACATCGTGTCGATCTGGGTCTCAGTCAGCCCGAGGGCCGCGCCGACGGAAACGATCAAGGCGTGGTCGCGCTCGTATTCCGAGGCATTCTGCCATTCGATTTCAGCTTTGGCGCGCTCGGCGTCGTCGACGATAAGCGCGATCTGCGCCTCGACCGCCGCTGAGGTGATGCCGTTGTCGAGCAGGCCGAGGAGCAACTGGCGGCGCGTGAGCGGCAGCATCGTGGCCCGCAACTCGGCAGCAGTCGGCGGAGTGACGGCGGGCGCTGTCCAGCCGCCGTTGCCATCGTCCACAAACCCCGCGAACACGGTATCATCGACCTCGATCCAGTCTGGGTCCGGCACGCCAATGACCGCAGGCACCTCCGGCTGCAGGACGATGACCTGTCCCTCGTCATTGGTGGTCGTGACGGCGGGCACCGCATCCGCGGGCTCAACCGACCACACAGGCACCTTGCTGATCATCGTCACGATGCCGTTTTCCGGCTTGGCGTACTTCATGTCGTCACACCTTTCGAATGAGCATGTCGGCAAAGATGGACGCCGCACCGATAGAGGTCGTCAGACCGAGGCCCTGATTGTTGCCCGGGATCGAACTGACAATCTGCTGCAACTCGATCACCGATGCGACGGTCAACGTGAACCGCCCCTGCAGATGCTGCGGCACCTCGTCGTATGTGCTGTTGCTGGCATTGACCGTTGCACTCTCGATGAGAGGCACGTCGGCGGTGACGTCATACAGCCGGAGCTTGGCGAAGCCAGACCTATGGACAGGGGCGACAGCACTTACGAGATACGTACCGGCAGGCAGCGAGATCTGGTTGGCCGAGAGACTGCTTCCAGCGATGTTGTTCGCCTCAATCGTGTTGATGACACGCGCCTCCCACGTGTTGGCTGCAGAGGCATCGCCGCCCGGGGTGGCGAGTACCTGCTCATCGCGGACCCACAGCACATGATCAGCGACGTTATGGACAAACCGCGTCGTTGCAACCTGGCTGGAGCTATCATCGGCAGGATGCGTTGTCGCCTCGACAGTCGGGGCCAAATCGGCGGCGGCGCGGGCAGAATTGTCGAAGATCGTGAAGCCATCCAATGTCACCGACCCAGACGGATACATCACCAGACCCGGCCGAAAACCGCCCAGTTCGTTGTATATGCGAAGCAGTATTTGCCCCTGATTGAACAGCCCAAGAAGTGCTCGTCGCCGGTCCTGATCATCAAGAAACTCTAGCAGGTTAACGTCCGTAACCGAGGGCTTGATCTTGATGCCATAGCCCGGATTTACGAGGCCACCCAACACACCAAGGCCATCGACCAGCGGCACCTTGCCAGCCGCCAGTTCTTCTAATGCCGCCTGGACGTTTTCTGCGGACATCCCCGTGATCGCCGCGATCGCCAGTTGCGCCGCCGCCGTTGCGATTGCCGGGCCGAACCCGATTGTCCCGCCAGCCGTCGTAACCAGCGGACGATCCGCCGGGGCGCCGGAGATATCGACATCACTCAGGGCTGCGAGCGCATGATTGTGGATCGCCTCCGCCTTCGCGGCGAGGGTCGTGGCGAGGTTGGTAATCTCGGCAATCGTATGTGTGTGACCGGCGGACGCCTTGTTCGCCAGATCGCCCAGGATCTGCGCGACATCCAGATCAATCGCATCCAGAGCAGCAATCAGCCTGAGAACATCCTCAGATGGTGTGTTGTTGACGCTAGGCTGCTGATAGCCGCGGTTTGCGGTGGTGGGTGTTTCAACCACGTCTCTCTCCTCAGATCGTCGCCGCGCGCAGATCGGCCAGCGAGGGCCGCGCTGCAGGTGTGCCGGTCAGCGTCAGACGCACCCGCGTCTCCGCGCCCCAGGTCGGCTGCGGGTCGAGCGGGTCGATTTCATAGGTGCGGTCGGTCCATCCCGCGACTTCGAGCACCTCGGTCTCGGCAAGCGGGATCACCTGCCACGCGCCGGCATCATCCTCCAGCTCGACGGTCACGGTCGCCGGGGACGGCAGCAAAGCTTTGAGCCGCACCGGCAGGCGGGCCGCGCCGCTTGCGTCAAACGCCCGCGACACGTAGGTCGCCGTCTCTCGGAGAGACCCGGCAATGAGCTGCGCGCCCGGATAGAGCACCGGCGATGCCGTTGCCGTGCCGGTCAGCACCGCACGGATCGTCACCGTCTCGGTGATCCGCTCGTCGAGTTCCAGCACCTGACCCGGTGCCAGCCGGTAGATCGTGCCGCCGGGACGCTCGATCTCGATCACGACCGAGCAATCGGCGGTCGGCAGCTCCACCGTTGCCGCGACCATCAGATCCGTACAGTCCACCAGCGCAGCCACGCCCAGCGGCACGGTGCGCTCGGTGACCGGGAACGTGCAGGCGACAATCTGGAACGTCAGATCCTCTTTCTGGTGCGGCGTCCAGGTACTGGCGTTCGAACTCGACAGCATCACTCCGACCGAATAGGGCTGCGCGGACACATACCGTTGCGCATCCTCATCAAACGCGCCGATCTCGGCCGAGGCGATGGCGTGGGCGTCGTCATTCGTCAGCACGACGACCGACCATTCGCGGTCGCCGTCGAGCCAGACCGGCGCAGGCAGAGGCACACGCGTGAAGCCGCCAATGGCAACCGCACTCATGTCGACGACCGCCTGCGCCACAATCTCGAATGTCGGCAGACCGGTCTGGGTCGCGCGGATCTCGACCAGCACGGGCGCGTCCGGATCGCCGATCGCACAGATCTGGATATCGACCCAGCCGATATGTCGGCCACGCGCCTGCGGCGGGGTGAATGTCTGCGCGAGCGGGTCCGATCCGCCGCCATTACCGCCCGCGGCTTCGCGCTCTTGCCACACGCCCGCGGCTGTGGCTGCCTGCCAACGGGTGACGGTAGTCACCTGCTGCATGACCCGCGTGGTCACTGTGCCCTGGCCGACGAACATGGCCCCAGCCACGGAACCACCGGCACCAACTGCAACCACCGGCTTGCTCCCGGCCGGGATCGTCGCCGCCGGGATCGTGATGGTGCCGGTGATCGTGCCCTCTGCATCCGCGACCAGCGCAGGGTCCGGCGTCATGTCGATACCATCGAACGTCAGCAGGTCCAGCACCTCACCGGCACCGAAATTGGCGATCTCGAAATCCACGTCGCGGGCCCGGAGAAATTCGGACAACGCCTCACTCTCGTTGACGATCGTCTCCGTGGTCGTGCGCAGGCTGTTGCCAGTACCGAGTGCCTGCGTCTGCGGGCTGAGCCATACGTCGGCACTTTCAACCCAGAAGTCGACGGGCGGGTCAATGACCATCGACGCGGGCAGCGGCTCGAAATTGAGATACGGGTTGATCAGCCGGCAGTTGGTCGAGAGCGGCTGCGAGATGATCACGTCTGGCGTGCCGTCCAGCATCATGGCCGACGCCAGTTCCAGCGCGTACACGGTCACGTCGACAGCCAGTTGGCAGGAGCCTTCGAACACCGCCGCGTCCTGGGCGAACCCGGCGTCGCGGTAGCGGTCGCTCGTGAAAGGATCCACAAACACCCCGCGCTTGGCGACCGGCTCGCGACTGTCGATGTCGCGGCGCAGGCGCTCCAGCGCGATCAGGTCGAGAGCATCGATGAGGCGCAGATACATGCGATGGATCAGCGTGTAGTGATAGGCGCGGACACCGCTGTTCGTGATGCTCGGCGTACCGAACCAATCATTCGCCACCTCCGCCAGCGGCAGATAGGAGCCGGGAGCCGCCGGCGCGCGCGGGCGCGACCGAGATGACACGCCCTTGAGATAGACCGGGCGGCCGTCCGGATCGAGGCAGATAAGGTCGGTGCGCGGCAGCTTGTGGTCATAGGTCAGGATCACGTCGCCGCCGGTCACCCCGCCCGAAACGGTCACGGTGCGGTCATCGGTGGCCACGGGCGCAACCGCGTCCCGGTACTGATAGGTCACGTCATAGCTGGAGCCAGTCGCAGGCTCGGCCCCGCCGGGCGTCCAGTCGACCTGATCCGCATTGAGGATGTAATCGGTGCCAGCGACATAGGTCGTCGCGCCCTGCGTGACCGAGATGATCGCGATGGCGCTGTCATTGGCAAGCGCATCGATGGAACCGACCGCGCCGCCATGCGTGACCGCCTCCGTCACCTCTTTGGTGACCAGCGCCGTGACGAGATTGGCCAGCGGCGGGTGGCGCAGAGTGAGCGTCGCTGTGCCCGTGCCGCCGTCGGCAAACGTGTGAGTTTCGCCGTCGATACGGGAGACGTCCGGATCTTCCTCGATCTCGATGCGGCTGGCTGCCGACCGCGTCCGCTTGAACCCGTTGATGTTCGCTGTGCCGCTGTCGATTACGAAACGCTGCGCACCTGAGGTCTTGCCGAGCGCACCCACGCGGCAACCCTCGACCACGTAGGAGCCGTTTGCATGGCGGTCGTACAGTGCCATCGCCTGCAGCGTGGTGGAGAGTTCGACCGGCTCCGTCTGATCGAGCGCAACGCCGTCAACGAGCTGATAGACCGAATAAAGGTCACCCGCCGCACCGTCACCCTCGAAGCCCCAGACGAGATACTGCACCTCGCGCACCGCCCCCGGTTCGCCTGAAGACGCGGTGCCGGGAGCCAGCCCGTAAAGCTCGGGCGCGGTATCCGCATCGACCAGCTCGGTCACCAGCCGCACGCCGACAAGCACATCGCCGACCATCGGCACGCCCGCAAGCGTCGCGGCCGCCACGGGGCGCACATCGCCGCGAGCGTACACCCGCCCGGCCTCGCAGGTGATCGAGCCAGTACCGGTATCGATGACTATCCCGGCGCCGGAGATCCGGTCACCATCGCGCGCCGACAACTCGCCTGCGCGCCGGATGCCCCCGCGCAAAATTGACTGCATGTCATTGAGATCGGCACCCTGCAAGTAGCGCCCCTCGACAAATGCGAGGCCCGTATCGGCGGTGCGGACTGAGGTCCGGTTATAGGCGCCCGGGACGTTTGGATCTTCGTAAGCCATAAAAACCTCAGGTGAAATCGATCAGGACGGCCACACGGTCGCGCACCGTGTCACCGAGCGGGATGGCTACGGCGTGCTGCGCGCAGGCAGCGTAGAGCGTGGTGATCTCGCCGGGCCCGCACCAGATCTGCCCGGGGCGGGTCGGATCGCTCGGCACCGCCCCAAACAGGATTGCGGCCGATGCCGCGGTACGCCCGGTGCCGTCGCCCCAGCCGGTGCGCGCCTCCACATAAAGCCGCGTGCCCGTGTCGGACGGGGCCCAGGTGCCGCCAAGAATTTCAAAGGTGTCGCCGAATTCAACCGCGTGGCATGCCTTGCAGCGCCGCGCTCCAATCATCGCGCCCTGATCGTCATAGAGCGCGACATACGCCCAGCGAGACGCAAGCGCCGAGGCCATCGTGGCTCGTCGCGCGGCGTCGCTGTCGAGATCCGCCCAGGTTCCGACGATGTCGGTCCACGGCACGGTCAGGTCTGCCCAGGTCACGGGCGCACCACCGCCGGGGATCCATACCCCCAGTGCCGTCAGCTCCGCCTCGGTCAGTGTAACAGCCGCTTCATGGTCCCGACCGAATGACCATTTCGGGCCGTCCGGATCGGGCCGCACGCCGCTGTCATCGCCGAGGATCGAGAAGCCGAGCCGCGTCCAGGACGTCTCGGCCGCCGGGATGTCCCAGCCGTGATAGCCGCGGCGCTGAAGCGAGCGCACCGGCTGCGACAGAGCCGCAACACCGGCGATGCGCGGCAGGTCCGTTTCCGCATCGCGCACGCGGTCAAGTTCGATCTGGTAATCGGCCCAGGCGCGCCGCCGCACGGGAGGATCGATCACCTCTCCGGCATAGCCGATAAAGTCGAGCCCCATCGACATGGCCGCATGCGTGCCACGCAACCGCTGCCAGCGCAGGCCTTCGTTGATCAGGTTGTAGAGGTTCGGCACATAGGGCGAAAGCGCGCCGAGCCCGTGCTCCCATACCAACCACGGCAGAAGTTGAGACTGCGGATTGACCCAGCGCCAGCCCGCGATCGCATCCGCGCCTGGATAGATCAGTTCAAACCGCGCATCGTCCGCCTCATCGAGGGCGAGTTCCAGCGGTGTCGAATTGGCCGGGAGCACGGAGGTCATCGACCGCGCCCCCCGTCGATGATCGTGATCGTGCCGAGCGCAATTGCCTTCGTGCTGTCGACCTCGACGTCGCCGACGGGTGACACGACCTCAACGCGCGTGACACCCGCCCGCATGGCATGGGCGATCAGCCAGGAGTGCGTCAGATCCAGCCCGAGCAGGCTCTCGGCCAGCCAGTCAGCCGCGATCAGATCCGGCAGGTCGGTCAGGATCGACGCCGAGGCCGTCGCCTCCAGGCGCACGGTCAGCGTCACGTCGACGACCTGTTGCACGGCGGACGAAACAGCAAAGCGATCCGACACGACGCGAATATCCGGTTGCTTCAGCGCGGTCATGACATCGGCCAGCAGGGCCGCGTCAGCCTCGCCGTCACCTTCGGTCGTCAGCACCGAGACACGCACAGTCGGATCGCCTGCCTCCCGCCAGATCGCGACATCGCGAACGCGCGTCGAGACGCCCAGAACCACGGCCCGGTATCGCTCCTCCGGCCCTCCGGCCGAACGCCCCATGATCGTCAGACGCGTCCGGGCCCGCAGCCGGTCGTCGGTCTCATCGGCCAGTCGTGCGACATCGTAAAACGCCGCAAGGTGATCGAGGTCTGACCCGTTGGCAAATGCCAGCAGGTTGGCGCGCGCCGCATCGTTGACGCGGGCTCTCAACAGGGTCTCGCGATAGGTCCATGCCTCCAACAAGATCATGATCGGGTCGGTTTCGAGCGCGTTGACGTCCCAGCCAATCCCCGCCGCTGTCAGCCGGGTTTGTGCATCGGCGATGTTGGCGGCAAGCACCGTTTCATAATCGAGCGTTTCGATGACGGCCGGTGTCGGGAGAGTGTCTAAGGGCGGGGTGCTCATGAGCGGACAATCACGCGCGTACGCGCGTCCTCTTCGATCGAGAAATCACCAAGATGACCGCGCGGGTAGTACACTCCGGACAGGACCAGAGATATCGACCCGCCGGCCCCCGCCTCCGCAATACCAACAGACCGCAGAGCAAAGCGAGGCTCCCACCGATCAAGAGCCACAGCCGCGGCAACAAACACCGCGAGCACGACCCGCTCATTCATCGGAGCATCAACAAGGTTCGGGATATCAGACCCGAAATCACGACGCATGACACGCGAACCGATCCGCGTTGTCAGGATCTTCCCGACGGACTGTTCGACATGCGACCAGCCCTCCAGAACATTTCCCGTCGCCGCGCTGACGCCACTTGAGGAGGCCAAGGCTTAATCCTTGGATTCGGACGCTGCCGAACTCGACCTCGTGGGCTTGGCCTTCGCCTTCGCCACCGGACGGATCTTCCCGTCGATCTTGAGATACTTCGCCTCGCGCGGCGTCAACGTCAGCGGCTCGCCAACATCCATCCACTTGCCGGAAAAGAAGCCCGCAATCGCGACCTCATACTGTTCACCACCCATTCTCAGATCCTTCTAATCTGCGCTAAAAACTTTTGATGAGCCTTCCACGATGGGATGCAACCCGGCCGATGAGCCGAAGGTCACATGGACCCTGTCCCCGACCCGAGCGACCCTCTCCCCGCCGTCTGCACCTAGTCTCACGTCATCGGATTCCACGAGAACCTTCGGCGCTTTGACCTTCGCCCTATCATCCGACACCTCGATCCGAACACTGCCCTTCGTCATGACAGCCTCGGGCCCATCGTGAGGGCGCGCATTCGCGGTGGACGGGATCGACATGTCAATCTCGCCGTCTGTCAGGTCTCCGCTTTCCGAAACGACGGTCACCTGCTGACCGACAGACGGCGGAATATGGGTCTTGATGTCCCCGGCAGCGATCTCCTTCCACGGCATCCAGGGGCCGATATACGGAACTGCCCCGGGCTCGGAGATCTTTACGCGGGCCAATCCCTTCTTGTGATCGACCTCGCTGACCGTACCTGTCCGCTTGCGGTTGCGTGCGCGGCGTTCCAGCTCAGCGAGGCGCTGATAGACGTCCGTCATGAAGTCGGTGAGATCCATGATCACAGCCCCGGCGTCGGGTCGGAGATCGTCAATTCGCTGAAGGTCGCCACACCACCTTCTGCGCCATCAGGCGGCGTCACATTCAGTGCATCGGCCTCGGCGCGCGATAGCCCTCGCTGGGCCTGCACAACCTTCCATGCGGGCATGTCGCCTGCGACGAGATCGTTGATCAGCGGCGCAAGAAACGAAATCTCAGGATCGTCACCAATCAGCGAAAGGGCGGTCGGCCAGATCCCCGAAAGCGTCGTGCCGACCGCCGGGTCGCGCAGCGTCTGGCACTGGATCTTGACTTGACGCCCCGCGAAGCGCGGTCCCCCGTCAGCACTTGCCCCTCTCAAAACATCGACCGAGTTGACTTTGGCGACGATGGACCGCCACAGGTCCGCCCATGCATTATCCGGGTTCATCAGAGCCGCGAATGCCTGACGGTGCAGGACATCGAGCGTCAATTCCAAACCCGCATCGGTCACCGGCATCCCGTGTTCGGTGACCTCGTTGCCCGCCTCATCGCGTATCGCCATTTGCGCAGTGATGCCGAATTCCAGCACCAGCGCGATATCGGAGCTGCCTGCGAGCAGATCACATCCCTTGGGCATGGACCTGCCTTCATCGACATAAACCGAAATGAACGGCTGCTTTTCCTGTGCGGCCGTGGTGTCGATTGGCGCAATCTCGCTGTCGCGCACCGCATCGCCTGCCCACGTTGCACCGGACAGCGCCTTCACCGTCGACAGGCGGAGCAGGAGATTGACGAGGCTCATGATTTCAAACTCAACTGAATCACCAGTCGGCTCTTCTGGTCGCGATCCAGGCGCGAGACTTCGAACCGCGGTTCACCGGCACGATTGAGCGCGGTGATCTGATCGCCCTTTCGAAGGGAGGTCGCAGACGGGTAAATTTCGGGATCGATGTGAATTTCCGCCTCGCCACCCGCCAGAAGCGTTGACCAGGAGCGCGAGCCGATCCCACCAAGATCGTCCTGCCCACCGGCAACGCGCAGGTGCGCCTGCTCGATGTCGAATACAGGCCGGGCCGGATCCGGACCAGACCCATATTGCCCCGTCAGCATGGGCTCGACTTTGAACCGCTCACCGAGATTGGCGTCCACCACCTGGCGGAGACCCGCCAGGTGGTTCTTCCAGGGCCCGGTCACTCAGAAGGCCCCGCGCCCGCATCAGAGGACGCGCCCTCCGGCGATGCCTGCGCGGCGGCTTTGACGAGCGGCAACGCCTCGGGGGGCTTTTCATCTCCCCCCTTTGCATCGCCGCCATCCGACTTGTCGGACTGCGCCTTCTTACCGGAGACACTATCCGGCTTGCCGGACTGAGCCTTCTTCGAAGATGCGGAATACTTTTCCGCAAAGCGGTCATCGATCAGGCTCTGGCCATATGCCTCCGGAACGGAGACAGGCTCATGAGGCCCCACCTTCAGATCCTCTTCCGCACCAAGCACGGATTTCGGGATGATCAGCCCGCGCGGAGAACTGATCGCGATTTTCTTGACAGATGCCATCACCGCCCCCGTCACGTCAGCGTGAGCTTGCGCAGCACCTGCGGGCGGCTGCAGAGCGAGACGGCATTCATCTGCACTTCGATATGCCGTCCCTTGCCGTTGGGCATGCGGTACTGGTGCATGTAGAACGGCACGCCGAGCGGGGGCAGTTCGTTGACCGTGTCTTCATAGTCCGGCGGCGCAAACCGCGTGATGAAGAGTTCCGGCACGCCGGTGGGAACAATGCGAGCTTCAGCAGGAGCAATGTAGGACGCCCCGAGGTCGCTCGTGGCCTTGGCACCGGTCTTGTAGCGTTCCCAGGTCGCGCCACCCCATTCGAATACGTCCGGCACATCCTGACGCAGAACGGTCGCGCCCGAATTGTACATGAAGGTCTCGCGAACCGACTTGTGCGTCCACAACGCCTTGTGGAAGTCGCGGCCAGTGAAGGCGTGCAGTCCGTCATAGGGTTCGTCGAGATCGTCCTCGATCGAATAGACGACGTCCTGCCAGAGGTTGGAAACCGCCGTGGCCTCGACATCCAATTCCAGGCTGACCGCGGCCGGAACCGCAATCCCGAACCGGCTGTAGAGGTCTTCCAGAACCCCGCCGGATTTCGACGTGATGATGCCCTTGACCGCGCCGACACGCTGGTGTTCCAGCGTCATGGTCAGGTCGCGGGCGTGACGCATGCCCTTCCGCTCCACGCGATCCTGCAGCGTCTCCAGTTCGGTCGAACTGCCGAAACGCACGATGTCCTGCACTTCATCGGCCTTGACGGAGTCATCGCGCTGGTAATGCGGAACCTCGAACGGGATCTTGCGGCGCTTTTCATCATCGACGGTTTCACCGGGTCCACCGCGTTCCGACGGCTCGACCAGCGAGAGTTTGCCATCGCGGAGTTCGATGGAAACGCGCGTCGTGGAGACGCCGTCTTCTTCGAAAATCCCGGTCGCAGAGATCTGGCCGGGACGGTGGGGTTCGGAATTGACTGCGGCGGTAAGGCTTCCCATCGTGAAGCCATCGCCATTCCAGATATCAACTTCAGGCATGTCTCTTGCTCCTTAGCGCGCCTTGATGCCGACAGCGAGAAGCTGTTCCTTCTTGGCGTTTACCTTGGCGTCGGCGTCGACCGACGAGTGATAGATCAGCATCGGCGCCTTGACCTCGGCATCGCCGGAGGTCACCACGGCCGGGACATCCGCCTCGGTCGCATCGACGCCATAGGCGAGGATCACGGTCGCGGTCTCCGCGCCTTCCTTTCCGACGACTTCCGCATCCGGCGAGACGACATGTTTTTCCGATGCCGTAACCTTGCCGAGGACAGTGCCGGCCTCCAGCACACCTTCCCCCGAAGCGATGGTGACGATGTCGCGCGAACGACTGCCATTGGCCTCGCTCAGCAGATAGGCGAGGTTGCGGGCCATTTCGGTCTTGCTTTCCATCAGATCAGCCCTCCTTCAGCGCCTTGCGGCGCGCATCGTAAATTGCGGAGGGGCGAAGCAGCTTCCGCTGGCTTCCGCCGCCATCCTGCGAAACGTTCCGGCCCTGTTCAGGAGATGCCTGCGAGGCCGCCGCGAGCCGATTGTTCTCGTACTTTTCCGGCGTATCCGCGGGCTCCGGCGGCGACGCATCGGCGGAAGATTTCGGCGCGGCGGCCAGAACCTTTTCCGCGTCATCGGCGCTCGTCTCGGTGTCATAGGCGAGGTGCTGGGCCAGCCCCTCGCGGCCGACGGCTTCGGGAGACGTCATGATCGCCTTGATCCGGGCCTTGGCCTCGGACGCGCCTTCAGCCTTCGCGGTGTCGGTGGTGGCGGTGTTGTTGTCAGCCGCCGGCTTCTTGTCAGCCATGGAAATCTCCTTGCTCTGACGGGGTGTTGCGGCGGTCGCCGCCTGATGCTGGCCGTGCTTTTCAAACGACCAACCCTTTCGCGTCGCGAGCGCGACGAGTTTTTCGGGAGCACCTGCGAACAGGCTGTAATCGAATGCGGCGGCCGACTTCGACCGCGCCGTATCGGTGCGGTCGGCGTAACCGAGATCGACGGCCTCTTCGCCCGTCATCCAGGTCGTTTCCTTCATCGCCGCGCGCACGCTTTCGGCATCCTGCCCGCTCCGGTCGGCATAGATGCCGGCCATCTCGTCGGCCTGCTTGTCGAGCAGTTCGCTCGACTTCTCGTGATCTTCCGCAGTACCGAAGGCAAAGCCGGACGGGTCGTGGATCATCATCATCGAACCGGTACGCATCACGATCTCGTCGCCCGCCATCGCGATGACGGAGGCAGCCGAGGCGGCGATTGCATCGACAAAGATGGTCACGCGGCCCTTGTGAGCCGTCAGGGCGTTGAAAATCGCGATCCCGTCATCGACGTACCCGCCGCCGGAATTCACGCGGATGGTCACATCGTTGGACCGCCCGTGTTCCGTCAGGGCTTCCTGCACTTCCAGCGCCGTGAAGCCGTCGCCCCAATAGGTCTCGCCAACGAACCCGTAAAGCAGGAGTTCGCCGTCTGCATTTTTCACAGGCATATGTTGATGCTCCTTAGCCGAACCGGAACCGGCGGGCATATCTGCGACGCTTCGGAACGCCGCCGTTCTTCAAGACGCAGGCATTCTCGAACTTGGCGATTTCGCGTTCGAGCAACGCGATGTTCGCGCTTGAATAGGTCACTTCCTCTTCACCGAAGCGAACGCGCTCGGCTTGCCCTCCGGCAATGATCGTGAGGCGGATTGCCTGCAATTTCTGAGCGACCGCACACGGGTCGCTTGTGTCGATGATCTGACCTTGGATCCTGATCTCGGTCACGACACCGCCCCCTTCGCAGCTTCTCCGTCGAGCGGATCGACATTCGAACTGGACGTGGTGCGCTCGTAGGGGCTCCGCATCCCTGCCTCCAGATACCGACGATGCGTCCTGAGCCGCATCTCGAAGAGTTCATCGGGATCGTGGCCCAGTTCAGCCGCTTCGATTTCGATTGATGATGTGCCGTTCGCCAGTCGTTCGCTCGATGCCTTGGAACTCTTGAGGTCGTCAGCGGTCGGCTTTGCCGGTCCCTGCCACTGCGCCCAGGTGACATCGTCACGGTTTGCCGCGAACGCCTCATAGCCGCCCTTGAACGGAATACGTCCGGTTCCGATTTCCTCTTCCAGCCAGAGTTCAAAGACGGCCTGCGGGATTGACGCGGCAATCCTCTCCCGACGCCGCGTGACCACCGGCCAGATCGACGAATTCTCCATGCGGACGGATGAATAGGTCGCGTCCGTGTGATCCATCGTCAGGGCGCCGTAGGTGATGCCGACCGAGCGAGCCATATCCCGGGACAGGCTGGCTGAAAGCGGCTGATATTGCGGGCCCGGTGCCTGCGGCGTCTTGAACTCGAAAGATTCACCCGGTGCCAGGTGCGAGACCTGCGGATCGCTCCCGACCGTCAGTCGGCTTTCAGATGCGCGATCGAGGCTCGCAGTCAGGTAATCCATGAACTCGGTCACATATTCTGTGCCGGTCCTCGATCCATCCTCGCCGGAAATATCCTTCAGTGCCTCCAGCGCCTCGAAGGCGTCAGCGGAAGGGGCATCGCTCGTGAGCACCGCGGCAAACAGCGTCTGGATGATCGACGTCTGAAGCGTCGCGTCTTCAAGCGTCTCGTGCTGCAGGTGCTTCCGGATGCTGGCCGCCATCACCGAGATCCCGCGCACATCCGTCGCATCGACCGGATCAAAGACGTGAAGGAACGCAGCCCGCCCCGCATCGTCGCGCGCCGGATAGCGGCGACGGGTCAGGAAACCATTCTGCTTTTCTTCCAGAAGATATCCTGTCGCCCGGCCGTTCTCATCGTGATAGACGCCCTGCCACAACCCGTTCAGTTCATTCGTGTCCTGCACAAGGCGCGGCGGAGGAACGAGGCAGAGCTTGGTTCCTGACGTCAGCCCATACCGCTTGCGAACCGGGGCGGGCATGTAGTCGAGAATGCCGGTAACCTCGCCATAAACGAGATGCCACCGCAACGAGATATCGACCTGCTGCGGCAAGGTGAACTTCCCGCGAAAGTCAGCCTCCGCGGGGTTCCATGCATATTTCTTCCAGCGCCGTTTTATCAGCCGGATAAACTCGGCAGTTTCCTTGTCGTCGTAGCCAAGGTGCGAAAGGACAGGCTGCGGATTGAGGACCAGTTCGACACCGACCGTGTCGGCCAATACCTGATCAACCATCCCCTTGAGGCGGCCGGAATTATGAATGACGTCGAGTGCCAACCCGGCCGCATGGCGCCATGAACGGCGGATGTCATCGCGGCTGTCGGACAGCGTCGCATGGCGCGCACGAATGACACCGGTTTTCGTGTCGCGCAGGTAGCGCGCCGTCGCGCGAGGCGCAACGCCGCCCGATGTATTCGGGCGCGTTCTACCGATCAGCGGAACCGAACTCGTCATCGACGCTTCCACTTGTTGCGGCGCTTTGCGCTGGCTTGCTTCACGGGCGCCGCCTGCGAGGCGGCAGGCTTTGTCGCCTTCTGGTCTGAAGCGGGATTCATCGCCGCAGACGTTGCCGCGGCGGCCTCCAGACGGATGCTCAAGGGCGACAGCAGGTCTGGATTGCGCAACTCATCCGGCACACCGCGCTCCTTGGCGAGCACCAGCCAGTCGGCCTCTGTCTTTCGGTTCAGCCCAAGGTGATCGGCCATCGCCATGCCGTAGATACGGCAGTCGAGCAGGTGGTTTTCCCCGCTCACCTTCCACACTTTCATGCGACGTCCGCGCCGGAGTTCATCCGTCAGATACTCGGCCGTCATCTGCTTGAAGAAGTTCACGCCCAGGAACGCGCCGAAGTGGCAATAGCCCGGAGGGTCATATTCCTGCCCACCGGACATGCCGACCTTGCGCAGGTTCGTGTAGAACTCGGCCTTGAGCGACCACGTGCCAACCGGCCACAGCGTTGCGCCGCGCTTCTTCTTCTTGCCGCCGATGCGAATATCAACCTTCGACGGTGTTCCGATTGCGGGTGTCGACCACCCGGGCAAGCCCTTCAGGGCATATGCGCGGGGGCGCGACCGTACGAACGTGTAGACTTGGTTTGCACGCCCACCATCACCGGCATCGATACCAATCGCATCGAGTTGACGGCGTCCGCCAAAAGCATCCGGGAACCACTCGTCATAGAGCGCGGCGAGCTGCAGAAATGCGCCTCCATGCGCATCGGTCGTGTCACCTTCCAGCCAGCGCGCTGCAACCGTCCAGCTCTGCTTGTCCGGGGCGAAGGCGATAACCTCTGCCCAGATGCCGGTATGCTGGACGTCGCAACCGGCAACCAGCAAGAGCCCGCGCGGCGGGATCACGCCTTCAGCATGGTCCTCGCGGCGCTCCATCAGGCGTTCGAAATCCGGGGCATCTCCCCGCATCTCGTAGGCGAGGCCGAGCCAGATATTCCAGAAGGCTTTTTCCTTGCGCGGATCGCCCTTCGCTTGAACGAACTTTTCCGCGACCTTGTCCCACGTGGTGAGCTGGGACGTCAGCGCGTCGACATGAAACGACGGATAGAGCCCTTCCTCCGCGTTTGTCGCGATGAATTTCGCGGTTCGCAGCATCGCCGGTTTTTCATGCGGCTCGATGATGCAACCGGATTCCTGACACACATAGTGCGCCTGATACGGCGGCTTCTGGTTGAAGCGGAGATTTTCAAACCGAAGCTGGATGAGTTCCCCGCAGTGCGGGCAGGTGCAGAACAGTACGCGTTGGTCACCGGCCTCGAAGTCCGCATCGATCCGGCTCGCGCCCTTTATTGTGGGCGTCGATATTTCGAGGATCTTCCAGTCTGCCGACGCATGGAACGAAATGAACCGGCCTTCGAACAGTTCCCATGGGTCGCCCTGCCCTTCGAGATCATCGGGCCATTCGTCGACTTCGTCGGCAACGGCATATTTCAGCGTCTTCGACCGCAGGTCCGGCGCCGAATTCGCATTCAGCAGATTGAGCGTTCCGCCCGGAAACTTCTTCTTCTTGGCGGTCGAGCCATCGCCGGAGCGCGAAAGTTGCTTCCGAATCTTCCTGTTGAGTGCCGCCGTGTGTTCGATCGTCGGCGTCAGCTTTTCGGAATTGAAGTCGTTGCGGGCTTCGTCCGTCGGCAGGACATAGGCCATATTGGCCGGTGCCCCGTCGATCAACGATCCCAGCCACGCCAGACCGGCAACCGACAGACCGGTCTGCGCAGACTTCCGAACCACAACCCGGTTGTGAGGGCTGTCCGGCCCCAGAAGATCGATGATCTCCGCAACGTAGGGCGTGAGCGACGGATCCCAACGCTCGGAGGCGCGCGGGCCATCGGGAACAACCAGATTCCCCTTCGCCCACGCGCTGGGAACGATCGGTTCCGGCGGCGTGATAACCGCGGCAAGAACCCCGGCGATGACCGGCAGAGCTTTTGCAAAAGCTGTCGTCATTCGTCGCCGCTCTCTGTTTCGTCGTCTTCGCCCAGGATCTTCATGTTCTGGGCAAGCTGCTGTCTGAGATCCCGCGCCTTCGTCTTCAGCGCATCGCGCAAGGCAGGCACCCCGCCGCGCGACACGGCCGCAGCCAGATCGTCGGCACCGGCCGGCAACTGATCGATCGCACGCACCAGGCTCTCCGCACAGCGGATCATTGCGTCTTCCACATCCGCTATCGGCAGGAGCTGACCGCGCTGCTTGGCGAGTTCGATCTCTTTCAGGTCGGCGTCGTACTGCGCCTTGCGCGCCTGCTGGTAGCTGTACGCGCTCGTATTGGTTGATCCCGGCCCGGCATTAGCAGCCGTTGCTCCGGCATCGGGCTCCGCGGACATTTGCCGCGTCGTCGCCGCACCGGCGAGCCGCGCGGGGTCGGTCACCTCATCCGCCGCACTATCCCACTGCGCGACATTCACCAGCGTCTTGCGCCCTTCCCGGCGCACGGTAACCAGCCCGGCTTCTTCAAACCGCCGCAACCGCTTGGAGATCGCCGGATGTGATACGCCCTTCATCTCAGCCAGTTGGCGCACACCGACCCAAATTCCATCGGTAACCGGTTCGCTCATTTCGGTAACCTTGGTAACCCTTGGTAACCCAGCCCCGACACTGAAAAACTAGCCCAATCCCGCGCGGCAGCGGCCCCGCGGGGGTGCGGTTTTGGGGGCGGTCCCTAAGGGGGTGGGGGCCCCGGCGCCACCCCCGAATTGGTGGGGTTTAGGACGCCGCGCCCTGCATCAGACGCCGGATTTCATGCTCGATCTTGGGCGGGAGTTCGCGTGCGACGGTCTCATTGAACGCCGCGCGGCTTTCGTCCTTCACGATCTCTTTCGGGATCGCCGGGCCCCAAAGCTTCTCGATCGGGAAACGCGCGGCAGTCGTTCGGCGGAACACATGCCCGCCCAACGCGCCGACGTTCGGCCCAAATGTGCTCTTGAACAGTTGACGCTTTCCCCACGGGGCAGCCGAGACACCGCGTTTCAGTTGCCGCGACTTGAACTCTTTCAGGCTGATGAAACCGCCACGCGACAAGATCAGGTATTCGAGCGACTGGTAGTTCGCCCGCACCTTGCGCAATCCGCCTTTGCTGGTCGTTCGCTGCTGATTAAGTCCGACCTGCTTGGCGACAGCCCGCCGAACAGTCGTGAAGGTTTTGTCGCCAGCCCTGTTGATGCCGCGCCGGAATGCCGCTCTGGCTTTCCGCGAGCCCAAGGTGTTTTTCGTGGCGGCTGCCAAGCGGACAACGCCGCGGCCTTCCCAATGGAAGGAAACAACAGACATCCGATCACCCACGAAAAAGCCCGGCGCGGGGTTTCCCGGCCGGGCTTCTGGTTTGAACCTTTTTTAGCGTGACAACGCTATGTCAAATCCAGACCGCCAGTCAAGCGGTTCTGCGGGTCCGTACGATACCCGACCTGTCATCATCGGCCTGCAAATCACCAAGAACGGCGGAAACCAGCGCCTCTGATGCCGTCCCTATCCATGGTTCGAACGGCGCGCAAGGCCCGGTCACCTCATGATCAGACAGTATCGGCTTGAGCAACGCCTGAAGATAGGCGAGCCCCATCCACCATTCGCGGTAGCGCAACCACGCAGCACGAGCGGTTTCCAATGATGGGCGCAATTCCAGTTCGCACCCCGTCACGTCCTCACGCCATCCCCGCAAGCCCTTCACCCGCTCGCGGATCACCACCGGCTTTCCGTTGATGCCGATCACCGGCCGCAACTCCGGCTCATAGTCCCATGACGGACGCGCGCCGATCCGCCCGTAACAGATCACCGTTCCCCGCGCCTTCGGTTCCATCGAGCGAATGGCATCGCCAACCGCAATCGCGTCGCGGTGACAATCGCCCGAACCGAACCGCCCACCGGCCCGCCCATCCACCAGCGTGCCCAATTGGGCCAGCCTCTCAATCGGCTCCCAGGCCGAGGCCGAGTAGCCAGCCCCGTAAGCCTCCTCGCGAAACTCATCCGCCACGCCCTGATCACCAAGAGCCCAGAACAGCAGCGCCTCGATATCGATGATTTTCCGCATTTCACAGGCCCTTTTCCATGTCAGGGAAGCTAGGGAAGATGGGGAAGCAAGGATTTTGCGATAATCCCGTTTGCTTCCCTAGCCTATCTAATTGGTTTCTCTATATTTTTGCGTTCTGTTTTTGATTTTGGGGAAGCTAGGGAAGCAGTTTTGGAAGAAACGCATGTGAGAAAGGCAAACACCTTTCCCCGCACCCCTTTATTGCCTCACGCGCATACCCGGCATTTGCTTCCCTAGCGTCCCTAGCTTCCCAAGCCGTTGAATTCCTTCTGACTTCCTCGGGGACGCAAGACGAACCGCCCGCCGCTTGCGTCCCTAGCTTCCCCGAAATTCACGCGCGCGAGGCGTCATCGCCCTGCCAACCGGGGTGTAAGAGGGGCGCGCGTCAGCCCCTCTCTTCATCGGGCGGCCACTCATCAGCCCCCGGCGCCGACTTGGTTCGTATCCCGCGATAGATCGTGTTGCCGTTCTTCTTCGCCTTGGTGAATCCCAACTTCGACGCCTTGCGTGGCAAGTGCCGGTTGAAGGTCGTCGGCGTCCAGACGGTGAATGAGGCCGCCTCGCAGAAGGTCTTGAACAGCGCGTACAACTCGCCCGGCGTCAGCACGTCGTCTGGATTTTTCGTTACCTCGACATATCCATCCAGGAACGCCCCCACCGGGTCGCTTTCCTCACGGTAACTGTCTGTCGCAGCACGCACTTCCTCCGGCACATCGAGGCCATATGTGAGGTAGTCGAGCGCCCCCTGTATCAGCCAGTTCAGAACCCCCGCCCGTTCCGCCCACAGCTTTTGCGGCAACAGCGGATCGCGCTCGCCTTTCGGTATTTGCACATCCCACGGCACCAGCAGCACGCGCCGCCATATGCCGTCATCCGTGCCCCTGACGTCGGGTTTGTGGTTGCCGGAAATGATCAGCTTGAAGGTCGGCACAATCTCGGTGAATTCGGCATGCAGGCGTCGGATCAGGATGGCCTCGCCGCCCGTCAGGGCCTTGACCATGGCCTCGCGGAACTTCATGCCCTGTTCCGGCTCGGAGGCCCGCACCAGCCGCGCACCCGGCAGCTTTGCCAGATCCGGCGTTGCCTCACCGCCCTTGCGCCGGTCATCGCCCGCCAATGTCTCGAAGGGCACCGTCGTGGAGTAATCCGCGAGAATGCGCGCCACCAGATCGACCAGCGTCGACTTGCCGTTCGCCCCCTCCCCGTGAAAAAACGCGAACACCTGTTCGGAGGTGAGGCCCGTAAGGCAGTAGCCGCAATACCGCTGGATGAATCCCCGCATCCTTGCATCGGGCTGCACCCGTTCAAGGAACGCATCGAAGGTCGGCGCCGTCGCCTGCGCATCGTAATCGACCGGCGCAAGCTTGGTGATCAAATCATCGCGGTCATGATCGAAGATCTTCACCGACCATATTTTCCGCGGCGTGTCCTCATCCGGACTTTCCGGATCATCCTCGGAAACAAATCGAAGCGTTCCGGCCGGGGTGTTGAGGGCCAGCGGATCGGCGTCAAGATCGCCCACCTCGCGCCCCACATAGGGCGCGGCCTCGCGCAGCATATTATCGAGCTTGCCGCTCGATCCGGATGTCTTGCAGTAGCGCCTGCGGCCGGATTTCCGCCCGGCGAGCGCCTTCTCCGCATCCGCTCCTTCCGCGATCGTCTTCTTCAGCGATGCAGCCATCGCCTTGTCCTCGTCGGTCGCATCCTTGCCCAGCGCCTCGATGCGTTCGGCTTCATCCGCCGCCTCGCCTGCGGCCTGCACGGCCATCGCCTCGCGTTCGGTGAAATCGATGAACCGCGTCTCATGGCCGATCTTCTCAACCACCTGATGCGCAAGCGGCCTGATCTGGCGGCCTTCCACATCTTCCGCCCACCGCTTCGCATCGAACACGTACCAGCCGATGCGCGCGACATAGAGGATCTGGTGCCCGTTCCACGTCAGCATGCGGCGGCCGTTGCCGATGTCGGTTTCCGGCTGTTCGGCGCAGTCGCGCAGGCGGTTGCGTTCCGGGTCGTCTCCCGGTCCTTCACCGCCCCCGCCGTTTTCGGGCGGCGGCCCATCGCCCCCGCTGCCGGCATCGTCAGCCGCAGGCGCGGGATATTCCTCGACGGGGCGCTCCATGATCTTTTGATAGATATCGTCGCTCATGCGTCCTCCCGCGCAGGCGCTGCGGCAAGTGCTGCCTGCGCCCGCTCTTTCAGCCCGTCGTTGAAGTCCTGATCATCCGGCGCCCATACGGAGCCGATACGCCGCCACGGCCGCGCCCATCGGGCGGCGGCGCGGGCATGCACCTGGCGCGCGGTGAAAGGGTCGCTGTCGCCATCGCCCAGCATCAGGATTTCGCGAATGGAATCCGGCGGCACCAGCGCGCGATCCGACGTCATGTCCGGCACCGGCCCCGGCACCCGAACTTTCATCACGCGGCCCGAGGCCGTTTCTTTCTTCAGATCCGGATGCGCGATTGTCTCGACAGCGCGCCCACCCATGGATTGCAGGTCGATGGATGTCGCATAGGCATAGGTTTCGATTGCCCGCGCCCCGCGCACGGCTTCCTCCGCCTGCCAGTAGGAGCGCACCGTCTCGATGCCCTCGCCGATCCTCAAGGCCCCCATGCCGACGCCGACCCGGCGCGGATCTCGCAGCAGTATCCACCCTTGCGCCTTCGAGCCGCGGATCTTCTTGGAAGGCAGTGTCTCACCCGTGTCCGGATCGATCAGGCGAACCTTCTCGCCCGCATGGTGCGGATCGAACCATGTGATATGCACACCCTGAAACCGCAGGTCGTTCCCCGCCGCTGGCCCGACAATCGCCGCCAGAACAGCGGGCCCGGAATAGATCAGGCGCGGCGGCTTTCCCTTTTCCAGAGCGGGCGCGTGATAGGGCATGTCGGCCACAAACCGTTGGGAGGGATAAACCGCACTGCGCTCGCCCGGTTTTCCCGGCGCGCTCAGCCCGCGCCCGGCCCAATAGACGGTTTCCCCCGGCGAACCGGCAAACACCGTGCCCCGGTTCCAGATCTCATAAGCCCGGCGCAACTCCTTTTCGCGATAGGCATTCTGTTTGCGCGCATCGGCCTCAGCCCGCGCCTTGCGCTCTGCATCCGCCTTCGCCCGTTCCGCCGCACTCAGTTGCGGCGCACCGCGTTTTCCGCCCAGGCTTTCGACGGCTTGGGCGAAGGTCATCTCATGACGATCCATGAGATAGCGGATTGCATCGCCGGAAGCACCGCAGCCGAAACACTTGTAGGTGCCGCGACGGTCGTCGCAATGGAAGCTCGGCGTGTTTTCGGCGTGGAACGGACAGCAGGCCCAGAAGTCCCCGACCGAAACATTGGTCTTGGCGCGGTCCCACGTCACATCGCGGCCGATCACATCGGAGATCCGCACATCCGCCTTCACGCGGTCGATCTCGTGCTCGGGGAAGCTCATGACGCACCTACCCCATCGGCAGAAACGCTGATACGTTCCGAACCATGAAAGACACGTGGAAATACTTCGCCGCCTGCCTTGTCGGCTTCGCAATTGCAGGCTGGGCCGGTCAGATTGCGGCCGTCGGCTTCGTTTCTTTTTTGGGAAATTGGCAAACGCTGATAGCGGGCACTGCGGCACTCGTCGGCGCTTTGTTGACCATCCGCGCCATGCGCGCAGATCCCATTGAGGCAAAAGCCGTCGTTCTCAGCTTCCTGACATCGAAGCTTGCGATGATCGATGTGATTTGGGAGTTTGTCGACACGGCCTTGACCGACGCCGAAGCCCGAGACGACGCGATACTCCACGTCGGGTTTGCCAACACTGAGCTTAAATTCGAAGAATGGGCTCAGGAATTGGTCGAGTTGAAAGCGCACCTCTCTCCGCGCTTTCGAATGCACCTGGAAGCAATCATCGGCGAATTTCAGTCTGCGCAACGGATTGTCGAACAACCGAGGCCCACACGAGACAACACAGCGGAAGATCAGATCGAGCGCCTGACAGAGGTTTGGCTTCAGATCTACCGAATTGCCTTCAGCCGCATTCGCCGCGTCGCCATCAAATTTGATCCGGAGCTCGCGGCGTCCTTTGATGGCCGCACCATCAGCAAACTGGATGAAACAACCACGGCCGAAGCCCTCAGAGACAGCTTCCGCAAGAAGCTTGAGCGATTGCGGAAGGATGCCGAGCACCGATAAGTTCAAGAGCTTGAGATCCAATGCCATCATGCGCGCGCCCTCACATTCCGTCCGCAGGGTTTGACGGCGGCGGCAAGCTCGGCAATGCGGCACCGCTGCCAGCGTCCTTCCGCCTCCAGGAAGGCGATGTAGTCGGCATCAGCCTCGGTCTTTTCCCAGCGCAGACGGGCTATCTCCAGATCACGAGCCGCTGCCGCGAGTTCAAACGCGCTCATTCCGCAGCCTCCCTGATCTCTTCGGCCAGCTCCGGCACATTCGCGCTCACCAGCGCCGCGGCCAGATCGGGGCATACGGAGTTTCCGCAGCATGCCCCTTGCTGAGCCTGCGTCAGTGGCACGGGCTCACCGTCCGACCCGATACCGATCTCGATTTCGTAGTCATCTGGGAACCCCTGCGCGCGGAACCGCTCGCGGGGCGTCAGCATGCGCATGCCGATATCGACGATCGCGTAGGTGGTGCCGTCGATTTCGACCGTCACCAGCGACCGCCTGTCCCGTGTCGTGTCCGTTCCCATCGGCATATCGAGCGCATGCGCTTCGCTGGTGCCGTAATAGGTGTTGAGGAAGGCCGCGATGACGCCATGATGCTGCCCGCTGGCCGTCACCGTCCGTACCGGCTCATCAGCAGCGGAGCCGGACTGATTTGATCCACGCAGATTGATCATGGAGGCAGCCACGATCCCGGTTTTACCTGCACCTCCCGCCGTGATCGTACCGACCGGCTCGCAGACGCCGGAACCAACTGAATTTCCGAATTGCCGAATCAGGCTCGCAGCAACCACCTGCTGCTGCGCTCCCGCCGCCGTCAGCGTCGCAAGCGGTTCGCTTGCAGAACGTCCGGGGTTCACGCCGCCGATCCGGCGACTGTCGTTGTTGTGCTGCGCCAGAAACGCCGCAACGACCGCATGTCGGCAGCCTGCTGCAACCTGCGTCCCGATAGGCTTGTCGAGACCCGGAACCCGCGGCAACTGTCCCGGCCGCTCACCCTGACCCGTCTGAATCAGTGTCGGGCTGACCAGCCCGACCGCATCGCGCGCCGCGGTGATGGTCTGCATCGGCGCATCCAGTCCCTGCCCGCGAAAGCCATCCCCACCATGGTTGCACACGACGAGGAACGGCTTTTTCGCCTCCATCACCCAGCGCACGACACCGCGCGCAATCCGGCTCAGCGTCTTATCAGCCAGCGGTCGCTTCGCCCGGATGCCGTATTTCGCCATGATCTCTTCGGACGTATCGAAGATCGAAGGGCACGGCAGCGACCAGTCGATGATTTCGGCAGCCGTGCGCCAGAGCAGCTTGCATCCGGCGATCACGTCAGGATCATCCGGCTTGCCATGCGTCGGATCCGGCCAGACAATCCTTTTCCCGTCCCGCCGCGCGATCACGAACAGCCGCTTGCGGATCGTCGGCGTGCCGTAGTCGCAGGCGCGCAGTTCGCGCCACTCAACCTTGTAGCCCAGCCGCTTGAGCTGCCTCACCCATTCGTCAAACGTCTGCCCCATCCGTTCAGGATCGGGACGGAAATTGCCGTCGTCATCCTGTAGAAGCGGCCCCCACGTCCTGAATTCCTCGACATTTTCAAGGATGATCACGCGAGGCCGCGCGCGCTTCGCCCACAGCACGACGGTCCATGCCAAGTCGCGAATGTTCCGCTTCACCGGACGCCCGCCCTTCGCCTTCGAAAAGTGCTTGCAGTCCGGAGAGGCCCACAGCAGCCCGACAGGGTTCCGCCCCACCAGGTCGAGCGGATCGACCTGATAGATGTTTTTGGACACATGCAGCGTTTCCGGGTGGTTCGCCCGGTGCATGGCAAGCGCGGCTTCGGAGTGGTTGATTGCGATATCCGGATGCCGCCCCAGCGCCATGTAGATGCCGGTGGAAGCACCACCACCTCCGGCAAAGCTGTCGATGATCAGCTCCCGCATCACCCAGCCCCTCCCGTGATGATCTGAAACGCCCGCCCGATAGCCGTCTCCGGCTCGCCCTGTTCGTTGTGGGAAAGCGCCGCGGCCAGAACCTCCGGCGGGCAGCCATATTGCAGCGCCAGTGATCCGGCGATGGCGGCGTCGCGCATCAGGTGTTGCAGTTCCGTTCCTGTCTTGCCGGTGGAAAGAAACACCTCCCCCGGCTGTGTCCCGGCCAGATCGCGATATCCGACGGTCATGTAATAGGGGCGCTGGTCGTGCTTGAACCTGTAGGTGATCGAGGGGCGCCGTGCAGGCATCTTGTCCCGGCTCATTCCGCTGCCTCCCCGTCGAACTTGGAAACCTCATTGCCCCAGGCCGTCCAGCCCGGCCGCGTCTGCCGGCTGAACAGATCGACCCGGCGCGCGTCCGGCATAAGCCGTTCCGCTTCGCGATAGGCTTCATCGGGCTTGCGGGAGTGTTCGCGGATATGTCCTTCAATGACGCTGCGGACATTGCGGGCCGTCTTCGGCTTGCCGATTGCCCCGATCAGGAACGGTTCACCGGCACAGCGCAGGATGTAGCCCGTGCCGAAGGCGAGCTTTCCGCCCGCCGTTCGCTTGGCCCAATGCCCTGCCGTCTTGAAGGTGAAGCCCCACGCGCCCAGCGTCTCGATTGCCTGCGGCAACATGGGATTCGTCGCCCACATCCACAGCAGACAATCCGGCGCGGCGAGTTGCGAGACCGGCAGCGCCTTGATCGCATCCAGAGACATGCAGCCATATTGCGCCTTGGCGTTCTTCTCTTCACCGGCCACCGACCAGTTGGAGAATGACCACGGCGGGTCCGCCATGATGAAGTCATAGCCGAACATCCGGAGGCTGCCGAAAGGCCAAACCATCACGCAGCCCCCGCGTGTTTACCGTAGAATTCACATGAAACACCGACCTGCGAGGGCTCACCCGAAACGCGGATATCGGGAAGCTCCAGCCCTTCTCTCGCAAATTGTGCGGATACCTTCTGGTAATGGCCCGACGCTTCTGTTCTTCTGCTCCTGTTCCCGTAACGGTGCCTGACAGAATCATGACGCAGCCAGACGAGCCGCCCCAGAGGCAACAAGATGATTTCCCGCCCAGCGCCGCTCTGGTGTGGGGCGGTTTTCTCGGCGCGACTATCGTGGGCGTCGCAGCTTTGCTGCTGGCGGATTTCGAATGGAGCTGGGAATATTGGGGCCGAAGTGACGGCGTATTCAATCGATCCGAAATTGGCCGGAACCTGGTTCTTTCGATCCTTGCCTTCGCCGCGCTTTTCCTTGGCGCATGGCGATCCTGGACTGCGCACAGGCAGGCAAAGTACGCCGCATTGCAAGTCGACAACGCGAACGAACAACGGAAGATCGCGCTTCGCGGCCAACAGGTCGAGCGCTTCCAGAATGGCGTTCAGATGCTCGACAATTCGTCTCTCGCGGTTCGGGTCGCCGGCATTTTCACGCTGAAAGAACTTGCGCTGTCCGACCCGGAAGAAACCTACGTGATTGTTCAGTCCCTCCTGTGCAGCTTCATTCGCGAGAAGTGTTCTATACGAACAATGATAGGTGCAAATGGTTGCACCCAAAACAACCACCACGATATCCAGGAAGCGATAAACGCATTTATTACCCTTCGGGGAGCATGCATGAATTGGGAAAATCTCGAATCCGATGTAGGATTTACCGCGGATCTTTCGGATTGCGACTTTAGTGGAGTCGATTTTTTCACTGGAGACCTGAGTAATACATCCTTCATCGGTAGCTCTTTTAATAATACTACATTCCGACACTGTCATTTCGATAGAACCGCCATTAATACATGCAACATGAGGGAGGCAATTTTTGACAATTGTACATTTGTTGGAACAGAATGCGAATTGGTTGACTTTCGTAACGCCTATTTCTTTCGTTCGCACTTCATTGTGTGCAATTTTTATAAATCGATACTCACCGGTACGAACTATAATAAATGTTATGCAAATGACACTACGTTCGCTGACTGCTGTATTTCTGGAGGTATATTTCATTTCGAAGGCGACTCTAGCATTCACTTCTATGATTGCTGGATCGAGGAAGGCGAAGCCCCCCCCGAAAGCGCCTCCGAAGAAATTAAATTTGAGGTACGCGCGATCAAAAAGCCCGAACCCATCGATCATGTCTTCAAAGGCCCGACAAATGTGCCCACAAGCGAGAGTTAACCGCTCGCCCATCACGCAGCCCCCGCGTGTTTACCGTAGAATTCACAAGAAACACCGGCCTGCGCGGGGTCACCCGAAACGCGAATATCGGAAAGCTCCAGCCCCGCCGCCGTCATCACCGCGACAAGGCTTTCGTCATCCAGCGCCTGCGCGGTCGAAACCTTGCTGATCACCGTGCGCGAAACGCCGATGCGCGCAGCGGCCTGCACCTGCGTCAGCCCCTCGCGCTCGCACCAGGCGGCAAACAGGAAGGCGAGTTTCGCGCGGTCGATCCGCCGCGGGCGCGCACGGCCCATCAGGTCCTCCATGCGCGCCACCGGCTGCCCGATATCCCGCGAATGCTTCAACACCGCATGACGCAGGCCGGAACGGTCGGCAAAGCCCAGCTCTCGGGCGATGTCGGACGCATTGCCCGCCCCGGTCATTATCAACGCATAGGCCGCCCGATTGCGGGCCATCCGCTCGCGCCGATTGGAGGGTGACTTGATGCAGGCCGCAGGCACATCGCAGACTTCCGCAATGTGGGCGATGGTCTGGCGCGCGGTCATGGAGAGAGCGTTCATGCCACCTCCACCAGCGCCGCGACGCGCTGTTCATGGTCGGCCTGTGCCGCAGCCTTGGCCGCGTCCGGATCGCCGAACGGCGCGCAGGTAAACGGATCGGCCGCCCACCATAAAAACCCGGCGCGCGTGACCTCATAGACACCGCCAATTCCGGCTGCATAGAGCATGCCCGGCTCACGCTCGCGCGCAGGCGGCGGCGTCGTGGTCCATTCAAGCGGTTTCACCCTGATCATGCGGCCACCCTCCCGGATGCGAATTCCGGAGACCGCGCCGCGGCGGCTTCGATTTCGGCAATCGTCAGCCCGGCAAAGGCGGCGAGGCGTTCGGCGGCGCGCGGGGCAATCGGGCGATAGCTTTCCGCCCGCCCCACCTGCCCGGCACTCACCCCGGCGCGTTTGGCTGCCTCAGCCATCGTCAGGCGGGAACGAACCCGGCGGCCGTGAACGAACAGGCCCAGCACATCGCGGCCCGCGGCGTTGAGGGGCGCGCTCATGCTTCGTCCTCCCCGCAACCGCGGCCAACGGTATGCCCGCCGTCCGCGGGGTTCGTGAACACCCGCCAATGCACCCAGCCTTTCGGGCAGTGAAAGCCCCATGAGCGGATGCGCGGCCCGGTGATGAACAGCGTCCACACCGGCCCTTCGGTGAGTTCGATCCGGTGTGCCGCCGATGCCCCGCGAACCTTGATCGCCCCGGCAGCCCGGCGCGTCCGGCGATTGACGCCACCGGCCTCAATCGTGTGTTCGGTGTAGGCCCCGCGCAGCAGCCAGGAGACTTTCCACCATGGATGATCGTGCAACGCGCGGTCATCGTCGGAGCGCAGGAAGTGGTGCAGATAGACGTTGAAAACGCGGTTGCGCGGAATGAGCCACCAGCGCCGCAGATAGGGCGCATCCTCGCCGCCGATGGTCACATCGGCCGGGCGCTGGAAGCTGAGGCCAATCAGCCAGTTTGCAATCCGTTCACGCATCTGGAATCCCCTCCTCAAATCGTCGCTCAAAGGCTCACCGGCACCACATGCCGGCAGCAATCGTCCGGCAGCGCCTCGAATTGCGCCTCCGCCTCATCCAGCAGGGCCCTGAGGCGCGCGATTTCGGCGCGGTCCACGCGGGGCCCGTGCCGGTCCACCGGCAGGCACAGGCGCACGAACTGTTCGCCCGTCTCCATCCGCACCGCAGACACCCCGACGAACCCCGGCGCGCCCGCATCGGTCTTGCGATCACCGCTCATTTCGGAAACCTTTCCCGAAGCCACGCGCGGTCGCCCGCATCGAGGCGCCAGCCGAAACCGTGGATGGTGAGAATGGTCACGCCGAGCTTCGAAACCTTCCGGCGCAGGTTGAAAATGAGAACGTCTAGGATCTTCGGCTCCGGCCCGCCGTCTTGGCGGTCGCCATAAAGCAGGTCCCAAAGGCTTTCCCGGCGCAGCCGCTCCCGCCGTATCAGCGCCTGAAAGATCGCCGCTTCCGTGGGCGATAGCCGCCACTCGACCGGGAATTCCATGTCGCCGGTATTCCTGCCGTCGTGGCCTGCGAGACGTTCGCGCAGTTCCTCATTTTCGGCGGTAAGGTCCGCAACCCGGCGCTCAAGTGCTGTCATGGAGTCGACCATCACGAACACCCCGCAATCGCAACGCGCGCGCGATCCGTCTTCACGATGATCGATGACGCCTGCGCCATGTCGGCCGCGCGCTGCTCGCTCAGCCTGAGCGCCAGAACCGCCACACAGAGGGTGGAGACAACGGCAACCGCCAGCGACACCAGCCGCACAGATTGCGCCATATCGGCGTACATGACGGCCGCCACGTAGCATGCACCGGGTAACCGCATCACACAGCCTCCCCACCCTGCCCGCTCAGCCAGTCCAGAACGGTGTTGATGTCGCCGACAGTTTTAGCCAGGTGCGCGATATGACACCGCGCGACATAGGCGATGTTGCCGAGCCGGTCGCGCAGCGCGCGGCTTGCTGGCCCGACATCTCCGCCGTGTTCGGTGTTGCGCCCGGTCTCGGTCCTGTTCACAGCAAGCCACTCGTCGACACGCTTCAGCGCCTTGTCGATAATCTGGTCATTGACCGGCATGTCCGCGTCACTGACGAGCGGCGCCTTGACCCGCTTTTTCGCCCGCTCCATCGGCTTCATGCCGAGCCGCACACCCGCCCGTGCCGCCAGGTCGGAGACGTATTTCGGGGTAAGTCCGAATTCTTCCGCCACCTGCGGCCCGGACATTCCTGCATCCGCGCGCTCGCGAATGACATCCAGCTTTTCTGCCTTGGTGAGGAGGGTCCAAACGGTCATCACGCCCGCTCCTCGCTCTCTTCGATCCTCAGCAAGTGACGATCCACGGCGACCAGAGCTTCGATTGCTTCGGCAACCTCCCGACGCAGTTCCATGGCGCGGATTTCATCGGCGGTAATGATGCCGCCGGAGGAAAGCGCCTCGCACAGGCGGCTCACAGCCTCGCCGCCTTCGCGCGCCACATCCCCGATCTCACGCGCCCAATCCGCCGCTGTGCCCGTCGTCGGGAGAGGCACAAAGACACCGCCACTCAACCGGCAAAGCTCGACAAGCGCGCCCACTCCGCCATCCAGCGTCAGATCCAGAAACACATCGAGCGGACAATGCGTATCGTGATGGCGTTCGGTCAGATGGTTGCCGTAGTCAGACAACGTCTGCGGACCAACCCGCGTGATCGATGAAGCGGACTCCTGCCCGCCACAGGCTTTGATCTGCCGTTTCACGGCCAGTTTCAGCCGTGCGCGATCCTTGTCCGAAGAAGCTCTGGCCAGGCTCATACCGTGTCTCCCGCTTTTTTCTCGATTTCGCGGGATGCATCGGCGCTCGAAACGGGCAACGCTTCGACAGGGTAAAGGTCCGGCCTCAGAACATGCCGAGAAATGCCGGTCACCCGCTCCACGTCGAGGACGCGCCCGGCAGGCACGCGCCGCCATTGCGAGACCGCGCCCTGCGTGATGCCAAGCGCATCCGCCACCTTTTTCATGAGACCGCGCCGACCGCGAAATGAAGTCTGGATATCACTCATGGGTCAAAATTTTAGTAGTACTACATTTACTACGCAAGCAGATTTTTTAGCTGTACTGTCTGGCGCGTCGCCGCAACCGCGCGCAAATTTAAGTATGGCTAAAGTTCGCTCTCAACCAAAGGTAGGTCCGCCGCGCCATTTCATTCGTGAATGGCGTAAGCATCGGAACCTGACTATTGAGCAGTTGGCTGAGATTGTCGGCGTGACGCCGGGCGCGATTTCGCAACTGGAGCGTGGCCGGACCAGCTACACCCAGCCGATGCTTGAAGCTCTCGGGCAGGCGCTGCATTGCAGCCCGGCTGACCTGATCGTGCGCACGCCCGATGAAGTCAGTGCGGATGACTGGCTTTCGCACTTCTTCAGAAATCGCAACATCGAGGAATTGCAGCGCATCGAACAGATGCTAAAGGCCGCCTTCCCTGAACATCGGCAAGACGATGCTGGCGAGCCGCGCAAACGCAGCAAGAGAAACTGATGTGGAGAGAGGCGTTCCGGCCTAGATGATCGGGATGCCTACGATTTCAGTCGAAAGGTCGTTGATCAAGTCCACCTCACGCGGATCTCGGACGCCATCGACGTCCATAAGATCGACCGCCGCCGCAAGCAGTGCCCGGATATCCCGTTCAGGTCGCAATCGGACGGCATCGCAGGCCCGCACCAGCATTGAGGCCGAAGGGCGCTGACGTTCCAGAAATGACACAAGCATTGCGCAAAGCGGCTCGGTGACGAATATCCCCTGCCTCTCTGCAAATCTGGCGCAATGGTCAGTTGCAATTTGCACCTCTGCGCCCCGCATCCGCCCGTCACACTGCGACAAGGCCATTAGTATCACTGCATCGGGCCTCACCAGGTGGCGCAAGCTTCCCCACGCCCCCATATCCTCGCTCACAGGCATGGGCTCGCCGCCGGCAGTCTGCACATCCATGCCGAAAGTCAGAGCCAGAAACCCGGCGACATCCTCGTGAACCTGCCCGTCATAGTCGATGCAGGCGCTCACCCGGTCCACGCGAAACCGCCGCGGCGCATGCCGCTCATGGCAGAGCGCAAACAGGCTGACCTTCCCTGTGACGCTCACCTCTATCGAATACACCGTGATCCGCCGACAGCTCTGCTCACCGCGACCGTTGACGTACTCGATCATGAAGGACTGGCCGTCCGCCTCGCCGACCGAGCGATCCGCCTTTTCGTCCTGCGGCTCGTCGTCAACGTCCGGAAGAACCACGGGGCGCGGCGCCGCAATTATCGCCCGCTCGTTGCGCGCAACAAGAGCCGCAATCGTTTCCTCTACCGGCATAGCCCCTCCCACACGCCCCCGAAACGCGGAATCATCAGATCGTATCGCGCCCCACGAGTCCAGAGCCGCGCGTAAAAATACCGATAGCCACAACCGGACCCCGCACTACGGCTGAACCCGTTTTTTAGTAGTGCTATATTTTTTCTTGATCTAAAATTGTAGTGGTACTAACTTTTCTCCCATCAAAGCCATGGGAGGACACCATGTCGGAATTCAATCTCGAACAGTTTCTGCATGATGCGGAGAGTGCAAATCAGAGCCAGATCCGCTGGAAGGTCGGCAACCGTATCGTTGCCCCGTGGACAGTTGCCGCCGCGATCCGACAGGCCCTTGCCGACGCGGCCACCGCCGCCCGCCGCGACGCTGAAGCCGATTTTCGTGCCGAAAGCGGATCATTCAAAGGCGTGCTGGAGCAGTTCAGTGCCCGCATTCAGGTGCTGGAGGCGGAAGATTCCGAAGCGCAATCCTCAAGCCAGAGGCATGTTGAGGAATTCAGCCAGGCACGCGTCTATCTTGCAGCAGACACTCAAACCGGTGAGGAGCGGTTTGTTGCCTGCTTCTTCTCGCATGGACATCCTGCGCACCGGCGCATTTCGCTTCCGGTCCACGCTGGATGGGAACTCGGTGAAGCGATAGGAGGGCTTAAGGAACAAGTCGCAACCCGCCGAGGCGGGTCCGCAGAGCGCGAAGGAACCGAAGCGCCCCTATTTGTGGATGTGAGTGGCTCACCTACTGCCCCATTCGCCCCGCACAGTTTCCTCAAACGCTCTGAAGCGACATGGGGTTGCACAACTCCTATCGATCCAGCCTCCGGCCAGATCGGCCTGACGCTTGCCATCGATAAAAGCCCCATGCGCCTGCGCATGTCCGCCGAAGACGCACGCCACCTCGCAGGCTCCATCCTGGACGCATTCGCCGATTTCGCGCTGAACGCCTGCGCTCAGGCCGCGCGGCCGCGCACGAACTGCCAATCGGCGAGTTCTTCCGGCAACCCGCATTCGGATGGGTCGATACCGGAGGCTACATTATGAGCCCTGCCCGTGACCTCAGCGCCCTGCCCGAACCCGCTGCAATCTGGCTCGCCGCGGCTCTCTGCGTTGTCGTGCTGACCATCGCCTTCATCGCCGTACTCGCCATCGCGGGCCGCACCGCAGCCCTGCGCCAACTGGCCGAGGACGAGGCGAACATGGCTTCCATCCAACTCAACCGGGAGGACGACGCATGAGCGCCCTCATGGACCTTCTCATCACTTCCATCGTGATCCTGTCCGCACTGATCGTGGTCAGCGTAGCGCATGCCTGCACCCCTGCCGACAGTCGCCGCCGATGGACACCGGAGCCCCCGCCGCCGCAGCCGAATGGCAGACATTGCGAGCGGCCTTCGAGCCTTTGCCGGGAGTGCGGACGATGCTTGACCCGTTGAGCCTTTCCAGCCTTCTGCGCACCGCCTGCGACGCCTTCGGCATCCTGCTCATGTGCGCATTCTTCGCCTGCCTCGCAGGCCCGTACCTGATCCAGTGAGGACCTGACCATGACCGGCACGAACGGGACGGCCGCCGCACATCTCCGCAGTTTCGTGGAGCGCATCGCCCGTCTGGAAGAAGAGAAGAAGAACATCGCTGCGGACATCAAGGATGTTTATGGCGAAGCCGTCGCGATGGGGTTTGATCGCAAGGCCCTGCGCGCGGTCGTCAAGGAACACATGGAGACGGCCGACGAGCGCAGGCAGCGCGAGGAGATCGAGGCAATCACCGACCTCTATCGCGGATCGCTCGGCATGCTGGACGGCACACCGTTGGGCGAAGCCGCGCGCAAGCGCATGTCCAACCCGCCCGCTGACGATGATGGAAACTCCCCTTCCGACGAAGCCGAAAGTGCTGAGCCGGATGCTGATATCTCGGAAGACGGCACCTTGTCGCCCGAAGCGATAGAAGCCGCCCGCACGGAAGGCGCAGAGGCTGCAAAGAGCGGCAAGCGCGTCACCGATAACCCCTACCTTTCCAGCGATCCGCGCCGCGCGGCATGGGACGAGGGTTGGTGCGGCGAATCCGGTTCGGACGGCATGGATATTCCCGCCGCATGGCAGAGGTCGAAGCCCCGCAAGAAAACCGCGAAGAACGAAGGCGACACGGCATGAATGAAGCCCTCAATTCAGCGATCACGCAAGCCAGACGGACAGCCGCCGCAACATCGCGCCTGCGCAGCGCGCTGCGCGGAAAGGCGGAGGTTCTGGACCCCGGCGAGGCCGAGGAGCCGATCCTGCACCCGTCCGTGCGCCTCGCCGTCTACGAGTGGCTGAGCGAAATCAATGCCGGTGACGCGCTCTCTGATGTCGGCATCAAGCCGCGCGCGACCGGGCTTCTGTCAGGCCCTCCGGGGTGCGGAAAAACGACGCTCGCACACCACCTCGCAGCGCGCCTGGGTGTTCCGCTCGTCAATATCGGCTCTGAAAACATGTACGCGCCTGCATTGGGGCAAAGCGAACAGAACGTCGCAACACTGTTCGACAAGCTCGCCCGGTCTGAAGACAGGTGCATCGTCTTTCTGGACGAAATGGATGCGGTCGGTGCGAAGCGCCAGGAAGCAATAGGCGGTGGCGGAGCGCAACACGGCATCAATTCGACGTTGAATGTGTTGCTGCGCCACATCGAGGCGTTTGACGGCATTCTGATCGGCGCAACGAACCGGCCGGAAATTCTTGATCCGGCTCTTTGGCGCCGCTTCGGGATGCAGATCGAAGTTGCCCTGCCCGATGACGATGCCCGCTTCGCCATTCTCAAGCGATATGGGATGCCCTTCGATTTCGACGAGGACATGCTCAACATCCTCGCTGATGCGACGGAAGGGGCCGCGCCGTCCTTGTTGCGTCAGCTCATGGAAGGCATCAAGCGGCGGATAGTCCTTGGAGGCCGCATGCGCAGGCCCGCAGGCACCGCAACAGATGCGGTTGTCGGTGTGGTCTACCAGACCATCCCGCATCCCGACTACGAGCCCCCGGAACTCTGGAAAGATCCGGGGCGCTTCAATCTGGAGCGGTTCACATGGCCGCCGAAGAGGGCCGACGCCGAAGGCAACGAGGGGGACGCGGCATGAACTTCGCAGACCTTCGCACCGCCAACCGCGCCCGCCAACAGGAATGGCCGGGCAGCGCGCAGGCAGATACCGCCTTCCGGGCCATCGAGGTTGCCGGAGAGTCCGGAGAAGTTGCCGAAGCCGTCAAGAAGCTCCTGCGCGAGCGGCGCGGTATCAAGGGCTCGACCGCATCGGTTGAGAGCGTCGCCGACGAGATCGCCGACACGATCATTGCGCTTGACCTTCTGGCCGAAAATCTCGGCATCGATATCGGCCCCGCCCTCGCCCGCAAGTTCAACGCCACGTCCGAAAAATACGGGCTCAAAACCCGGATCGATCCGGACAGTGCCCGCACCTGCGGCCACGACAACGAACGCGCCTGCTAGGCCGCACGCAATCAATTCCCCGGCTGTGCATCCCCATCGACCAGCCGGAGCAGACACCCCGGCCCGCCACACCTTCCCGGCATGGCCGGGGTGTCACTCAGATCAGTTTCGCGAGCAACCGGCGCACCCTCCTCCCATGCGTCGGCCGCGAGGCCCCGGCGGCGTCTCCTCCCCGCCGCCGGGGCTGGCACTCACCACGGCGGGAGGGCAGCACGAACCCCAGCACGAACCGGAGATGCCCCGCCATGGCTGACAAGACCCATATTGAATGGACGGATGCGACCTGGAACCCGATCACGGGTTGCCGTCTGGCGTCCGAGGGGTGCCGCAACTGCTATGCGGCGACGCTTGCCGCAACCCGCCTGAAGAACCACCCCAGCCGCGCCGGGCTCGCCCGTGTGAACGCGGCTGGTGAGGCCAAGTTCACGGGCGACGTGAGGTTCAACGCGCAATGGCTCGACCAACCCCTGCGCTGGAAAAAGCCCCGCCGCATTTTCGTCTGCGCCCATTCAGATCTGTTTTACGAGGCCGTGCCCGACGAATGGATTGATCTCGTTTTTGCGGTCATGGCGCTGGCCCCGCAGCACACGTTCCAGATCCTCACCAAACGCCCGGAGCGGATGCGCGCGTATATGGATCGGCATGACGTCGCCTTGCGGTGGAGCAAGCGTTTCCCGGAAGGCACGGACGTGCATTATAAAACACTCGTACGCTGGACCATCGACGGACTCCCCAATGTCTGGCTTGGGGTGTCTGTCGAGGATCAGGCAACGGCAGACGTTCGCATTCCGGACCTGTTGGCAACGCCCGCCGCGATCCGCTGGGTGAGCTACGAGCCCGCGCTCGGGCCGGTGGATTGGGACGATATCGTCATTCAGGATGACCGGCCCGGCGAGCAGCACATGAGCGCCCTCTACTGCGACACGATTGCAGACGATTGCGCTGGTGAGCCGCGGGGCACTAACACCCTCGACTGGATAGTAGCAGGCGGCGAGAGCGGCCCGAAGGCGCGCCCGGCGCATCCCGACTGGTTCCGGCAGACGCGAGACCAGTGCGCAGCGGCTGGCGTGGATTTCCTCTTCAAGCAGTGGGGCGAGTGGCTGCCTTGGGAGCCGGAGGGGGCGCCGTTCTGGACATCCCAAACCGGCTGTCATGAGGACGCCCACGCCCTGTTCCCCACAGACATGGACGGACACAGGAACTGGGACGACGGTCTTTGGACGGTCAGCGCCGGGGAAACACAGGCCGCATTCCAGCGCGTCGGCAAGCGCGCCGCCGGTCGCCACCTCGACGGCGTTCTGCATGACGAGTATCCGGAGGGGCGGCATGACTGATAACGACGAGTGGAAGGGCACGAAAGCGCAACGCGCACAGCTTCGCCAGAAGTTCAATGGCCGCTGCGGCTACTGCGGCGATCCTCTGACCAATATGCATGCCGATCACCTCGACCCGGTCATTCGCATCACGGTAGACCCGTGGGGCAGGCCCTTGCCGGTTGAAGAGCGACGGATGGTCAACCCGGGACGCAATGTGGTCGGCAACATGATGCCGGCATGCGCCGCCTGCAACATCAGCAAGGGCGGCTACAAGCTGGAAGAATGGCGAGATTTGATCGCTCGCGCGCATGAAATCGTGGCGAAGCAAAAGTCGATCTTCAAAACCGCCGTTCGGCTTGGCGCGATTACCGTCAATGATCAGCCTGTGGTCTTCTTTTTCGAGCGTCCGGAGGCAGCAGAATGAACGCGCTGATTGACGATATCGATGATGATGCGCCTATGTCTCTACAGGAGGCTTGCGCAACCCTGCTACGCGGGCTTGTTTCACCTTCCACGTTGCGCGGGGCAATTGCTGCTGGCAATCTGGAAGCGGAACGGCTGGGGCGGGGCTACACCGTCACCCCGGCGATGATCAAAAGGTGGCGGGAAAAATGTCGCGTCGAACCAAAGGCCCAAGACTCTGGCTACAGCCAGCCCGCGAGGCGCGTGACGGACGCACAGCGGAAGCCGCCGTCTGGGTTATCCGAGATGGGAACCGAAAGCGTAGCACTGGCTTCTGCGAGGAACAGCATTCAGAGGCTCAAAAAGCCCTTGCCGAATACATCATCGCCCAGCACTCCCCGGCCACAGGACGCGATCTCAGCCCGTCACAGGTAAGCGTCGCAGATGCGATCTCGCTCTATGCAAGCGAGGTCGCAGTGAACAGCGCCCGCCCCCATGAGGTCGCGGCGCAGCTTGAACGCCTCCTGGACTATTTCGGCTCCATGACGCTTGCCGATATCAATGGCGCATCATGCCGGGCCTATGTCCGGGAGCGCGGGAAAAAGACAGCATCCCTCAGAGAGCTTGAATACCTCCGCGCCGCTGTCCGCTTCGCCCATAAGGAAGGTGTCGTGGATCGGGCAGTGCCGGTCACCCTCCCTGAAAAACCACAGCCCCGCGAACGCTGGTTGGAACGCGATGAAGCCGCGGCCCTGATCTGGGCGGCATGGCGCATGCGTCAGAAGCACAAGGGCCAGCCCACCAAGCGCGCCACGGCAAAGCACGTTGCCCGGTTCATTCTCGTGGCCCTGTACACTGGCACGCGCGCCGGGGCTATCTGTAGCGCGGCGATCCGGCCAACTGTTGGCACTGGCTACATCGATCTCGATGCAGGCCTGTTCTATCGCCGTCCACCCGGCGAGAAGGAGACGAAGAAGCGCAAGCCGCCCGTCGCCCTGCCTGACCGTCTCTTGGTCCACTTGGAAAGATGGGAACGCCTTGGCATCTCAGAACGCTTCGTTGTGGAGTGGAACGGGAAGCCCGTCAATCGGATCAATAAAGCCTTCCGGGCCGTGAGAGACGCCGCTGGCCTTGGCGATGATGTGACGCCCCACACCTTCCGCCACACCGCAGCGACATGGCTTGCCCGCAACGGCGTCCCCTTCACGCAGGCCGCGGATTACGTTGGAATGTCTGTCGGGACATACGAGAGGGTTTACCGCCATCACTCTCCGGGTTATCAGGAACAGGCACGGAACGGAATCGCGGCGAAACCTCGCCCGACAGTTACCCGACAGAAACGAAAGAACGCGTCGGGAACGTAACACCATTTGAATGGAGCAAACGCCCCAATTCTCAGCGTCCTTTGTGTGGAACGCCACGTTTGGGACCAAGGGGTCGCAGGTTCAAATCCTGCTGCCCCGACCAGCGATCGCAGCTCCTGAGGCTGCGATCCACCGCAGCATAATTGGGGTCATTTCGGAGACGGTCATGGTCGCACGTATCTATCGTCCCGCCAAAACGGCGATGCAGTCGGGCCGGGGGAAGACGAAGCGCTGGGTTCTCGATTACGAACCCGAAAGCCCGCGCATGATCGAGCCGCTGATGGGCTACAACTCATCGCAGGACATGAACGGTCAGATTCGCGTGCATTTCGAGACCCGCGAAGACGCAATCGCCTACGCCAAGGCGCATGGCATTGCCTACCGGATCATCGAACCCAAAGAACGCAAGACCAATACGATGGCCTATGCGGACAATTTCCGCTTCGACCGCCAGATCCCCTGGACGCACTAGACCTCGGGACCGGCCGGTTTTTCCACGCCATCACGAAAGATGCTGAAGACGTCCGCCGAACCGAGACTTTCGTGGACGCTTGTGGCAGGCTTTGCGCCAGCGGCTGACTCGCAAACCTGAATTGCGGCTCAGACGCACCAATCGGATTTGATCCACCCGATCAAGCCGGCCCCGTAGCTCAGCTGGATAGAGCAACGGCCTTCTAAGCCGTCGGTCACAGGTTCGAATCCTGTCGGGGTCGCCATATTTTCAATGACTTAGCAGAACCACAAAATTCAAAAAGTCTGAAACAGACCGCTGATTTCAGACCTTTTGAGCGCCGTTCGCCAACCGCAGCAGCGTATCGCCGTGACACGGCCCATCGAGCGAGCACCAGCAAGCCAGATCCTTGCCGCCGAGTTCCGCCCGGATCTTCTCCAGGCTCGGAGGCGCGCCGCCGCCCATCTCCGGGGCGATTTCGCCCTTTACCCAGGCTTCATAGGAGCGGACAGCGTGGGCGCGCGGATCTGCATGACCGGCGGCTGCGGAAGCCGCTATCGTGAAGGGGTTTCCCCATTTTCCCGGACGTGACACCACGACGGCGCCTTCCGGTTTCCTCCACCCTTTCTTGCGGCTCAATTGGATACGACTGGGCATGCCGACCTCCCTTCGACAATGAGCCCTCCCCTTATTCGAGCATAGGCCTGTCGACGCGAGAGAGCCAGCTACAACAACCCGAAGCTGTCTTCTCCCGCCGAAGGGGGCGGCACCCGAATAGCATCGGCCAAGGCCGGTCGCCGTTCTTCTTTCTGTGCTTGCACAGCCGATGCCCCAGCCATACGCTACGTAAGTTTTTGTCATCGAATTGATTCAACGATGCGTCGCGCATTGATCATGTTTTCTATTCTTTTCTGCCCGCCCTCCATTGCGAACGCGGCGGCGGAGGGTATTGCGCGAACCTTCATCGATCGGTTTTATGAAAACCTGCAAATCCTGGAGACAGCGCTAGGCCGGCAAGATGGGAGCATCATCGAGAATTGGCTTCTTCCCCGAAATGCCTCTCTCGTCGCTTTTCAGGAACGCCATATCGGGTCGCAGGAATGCGCTTCCCTGCTAGACAACTTCACCACGCTTTCAAGGCTTTCGATAAACCTCGCCGACGGGCAGGACTTTGAAGTGGTCGCGCGTAATCGCGCGCGCATCGGCACGTCGGAATATATGGCCACCTGTGAAGCGGACCTTCAGATCATGGATTCATCGGTGCATTTCTGAAGCGGCAAGGCGCGGAAGCACGGCTGAGATATCGCCTGTTTTACACCCTTTGTGCCGATGTCCGCGAACAGCTTATCCACCTTGAGCGCACGGATTACCAACAGGCTCTTCCAACACACCACCCAACGGATATACAGGGGCTTTACCCACCTTACCCACAGACCTTTCCCGGACATATCCCGCGGTCTTCCGCAGGCTTTCCCGCATATCAGCGGCTGGCGGGAATGAACTCGCTGACGACCTTGTCGCCGGGCTGGATATTCAGCCTCTTCGCCGTACCGGCCACGACTTCAAGCACGTATCGAACCGGCACGCCGGAAGGAATGACCTCTTCGGAGAGCGGCTTGGTATTGTGTTCGACCCGTGCGACAGCCCCGTTCTCGCGGATGAAGATCATATCCAGCGACACGTAGGTGTTCTTCATCCAGAAACCGACCGGACCTTCGCGGTAGAAATCGAACAGCATGCCGGTGCCCTCCGGGACCGACTTTCGATACATCAGACCGCGCGCGCGATCCTGCGGGCTCGAGACGAATTCCACGTCGAAATCATGTCGCCCGGCGCTCGTGACAACGGTCAGAGGTCCTTTTTCCGCCGCCTGTGCGGTCCACCCAGGGAGCCCAGGCATGACGAGAAGAACGAAAAAGGCGCTCAAAAGACCGACAAGCGACAAGGATCGCGATACGTGACGGCTGATCATAGATGCGGCTCCAGAAAACTTGGCCTTAACGGCGGACCATGCGCCGTTATGGCATGATTTGGCGCGCGCCGTCGCGGTCAACCCGATGCCAGGAACCGTTTTCATCGAAATTCCAGCGGCCTCGGTTGCGCGATAACATCCTGTTTCCCGCCCTATTGGACAGGCTTCACACCTTCAACGGGGCGCAATTCACGCCCTGGCAGGAACAAAGAAGCCGGTTCGACGTTGGTTTCCCTACAGGAAGCACGCTGATCGCCCACTGAACGCAAACCTGTGACCCCCGTCACGGCAACCTTTTGTTACGTAGGGCAAGGTGAGCGCAATGAAGGCCGACAAATGGCCACAGTCGAGAGCAGGGAAAACGATCATGGCTTACACAGAGAATGACAGGTTCAATACTGCCTTCCCCTTCAATATCCGTTTGCGCGAACTGGTTATCTCCACCGCCGCAGCGGTGACAGTTTTTATGGGCCTCTTCGGCGTGAGTTTCGCGCCCGCCTATGACGACATGCAGACGGGCGCTGCCATGAAGAGCGACCGCCTCGCCATTGGCGGCGAACCGGCTTGTGCCGGGCAGGCATGGGGCAACTGGAACAATGCCTGCCTGAAGGCCTTGTCTGGGCAGGATAACATGCGCCTGGCCCCGAGCCGCACCGTCGATTTCACCGACACGGACCACAACCTCACGGTTCTGACGAGGATGCCGGCCCAGTCCTGATCGAATCTGCATGACCTGATCGAACGGTCGACTGCTCTCGCCATTCGTGAAAAAGGGCCGCCTTGGTAAAGGCGGCCCTTTTGCATTTCCTGTTCGGCTTGAGGTGCTGCCTCAGGCTTCCGGAGCCTCGTCCGGCCCCTCTCCCGCTTCGGGAGATCCGCCTTCCGGCGCGCCGCTTTCACCGGCCTCACCCTCGACCTCTTCATCCTCGTCGGCGTCTTCGCCCCCGATCACATCCTCGGAGATACGCTCGACCGCCACGACGCGCTCTTCTGCCGCCGTGTGGAAGACCGTCACGCCCTGCGTGGAACGACCGGCGACGCGTATACCGTCGACCGGGCACCGAATGAGCTGGCCCGCATCCGTCACCAGCATGATCTGGTCCGGATCCTCGACCGGGAAAGAGGCGACGAGGCTGCCGTTGCGCTCGTTCACGGTCATGGCCGCGATGCCCTTGCCGCCGCGACCGGTGACCCGATACTCGAACGACGAAGTCCGCTTGCCGAAGCCGTTCTCCGAAACGGTCAGGATCTGCTGCTCGATGGCGCTCATTGCAACGTAGCGCTCTTCGGAGAGTTCGCTGCCACCGGCGGCTTCGCGCTCCTCGCCTTCCAGCGTCACATCTTCCGTCTCGCCGCGCATCAGGCGGCGGCGCTTCAGATATTCGGCGCGCTCCTCGGAGGACGCGTCGAAGTGGTTGACGACGGACATGGAGATGACGCTGTCATTCTCGGCAAGCGAGATGCCGCGAACGCCCGTGGAAGACCGGCTCTGGAAAACGCGCACCGCGGTCACGGGGAAACGGATCGCCTGACCGAGCGCCGTCGTCAGAAGGACGTCGTCGCTCTCGCGGCAGGTCTCGACATTGATGATCGAGCCGTCTTCCTCTTCCAGCTTCATGGCGATCTTGCCGTTCCGGTTCACCTGCGTGAAATCGGAAAGCTTGTTGCGCCGGACGGAGCCGCGGGTCGTGGCGAACATCACGTCCAGTTCGCCCCACGTATCCTCATCCTCCGGCAAAGGCATGATCGTGTTAATGAATTCGCCCGGCTGAAGCGGCAGCATATTGACCAGCGCCTTGCCGCGCGAGGTCGGCCCGCCCAGAGGCAGACGCCACACTTTCAGCTTGTAGACAATGCCGCGCGAAGAGAAGAACAGAACCGGCGTGTGCGTATTGACGACGAAGAGACGGGAAACGAAATCCTCTTCCTTCATCGCCATTCCGGAGCGGCCCTTGCCGCCGCGGCGCTGCGACCGGTAGGTGTTCAGCGGAACGCGCTTGATGTAGCCGCCGTGGGAAACGGTCACGACCATTTCCTCGCGTGCGATCAGATCCTCGTCATCGAGATCCGCGCCGCCTTCCAGCAGTTCGGTACGCCGGGGCGTCGCGAACTCCTCGCGAACCGCGATCAGCTCATCCTTGATGATGGAGAAGATGCGCGGGCGCGAACGCAGGATTTCCAGGTAATCCGAGATCTGCTCGCCGAGCTTGGCCAGTTCGTCGCCGATTTCGTCGCGGCCCAGAGCCGTCAGGCGCTGGAGACGCAGGTCGAGAATCGCGCGCGCCTGTTCTTCCGACAGCTTGTAGGTGCCGTCTTCGCGAACCTTGTGGCGCGGATCGTCGATCAGCTCCACCAGCGAGGCGACGTCCATGGCGGGCCAGTCGCGCTCCATCAACTGGGCGCGGGCCGTTGCCGGATCCGGCGCGTGGCGGATGAGCTTGATGACCTCGTCGATATTGGCGACGGCGATGGCCAGACCGACCAGCACGTGGGCCCGATCACGCGCCTTGGCCAGCAAGAACTTGGTCCGGCGGCTGACGACTTCCTCACGGAAGGCAACAAAGGCCTTCAGGAAATCCATCAGGCCGAGCTGTTCCGGGCGGCCGCCGTTCAGCGCCACCATGTTGCAGCCGAACGAGGTCTGGAGCGGAGAGAAGCGATAGAGCTGGTTGAGAATGACGTCAGCCACCGCATCGCGCTTCAGCTCGATCACCACGCGCATGCCCGAACGGTCGGACTCGTCGCGGATATCGGAGATGCCCTCGACGCGTTTGTCGCGCACAAGCTCCGCGATCTTCTCGATCATCGAAGCCTTGTTCACCTGATACGGGATCTCGTGGATGATCAGCGCCTCGCGGCCGCTGCGCACCTCTTCGGTGGTCACCCGACCGCGCATCAGAACCGAGCCGCGGCCCGTCTCGTAGGCCTGACGGATGCCCGATTTGCCGAGCACGAGGGCTGCGGTCGGGAAATCCGGGCCCGGGACGATTTCCATCACCTCGTCGAGGGTGGCGTCCGGCTTGTCGATCAGCAGGATGGAGGCATCGATCACTTCGCCCAGATTGTGCGGGGGAATGTTCGTCGCCATGCCGACGGCGATGCCGCCGGCGCCGTTGACCAGCAGGTTGGGAAAGCGGGCCGGAATGACGGTCGGCTCGCTCTCGGAGTTGTCGTAGTTGTCCTGGAAATCGACCGTGTCCTTGTCGAGGTCATCAAGCAGCGTGTGCGTGACCTTCTCAAGACGGCATTCCGTGTAACGCATCGCGGCGGCGGGATCACCGTCGATGGAGCCGAAGTTGCCCTGCCCGTCGATCAGCGGCAGGCGCAGGGAGAAATCCTGCGCCATGCGCACCAATGCGTCGTAGATCGCGCTGTCGCCATGGGGGTGGTATTTACCCATGACGTCACCGACCACGCGGGCCGACTTGCGGTACGGCTTGTTCCAGTCATAGCCGTTTTCGGACATCGAGAAGAGGATGCGCCGATGTACGGGCTTGAGGCCGTCGCGAACATCGGGGAGCGCACGCGACACGATCACGCTCATCGCGTAATCGAGATAGCTGCGCTTCATTTCCTCGGTAATCGAAACGGGCTTGATTTCAGACGGCAACCCGCCGGATGCCGTCGTATTGTCCTGGTCTGCCAAGAAAAATCTCGTCGGTTGGAACAGATTCTTACTTTATAGCCGATTCCGGCGGACGGACCAAATGAGATGGCTTTTAAGTCGCGCTATTTTCTTTCGTGATTACGGGTACTTACGAATAGGCGTGCAAGCTGCGCACAACATTGTGGCGGCAAACCGGCGGTGGCAAGCGCCTACCATCGCTGCTATGGAGAGTGACGACCCGCAACGGGAGCCCTCCATGCTTGCCGAATACCTCATCAACGCGTTCGCGACACTGTTCGTCACGATCGACCCGATTGGCCTCGCCCCGATGTTTCTGGCCGTCACGCCGGGCCTTGTAGGCCCCGCACGACGAAGCATCGCCATCCGGGCGACATCCATCGCCGCCGCGTTGCTTCTGGCCTTCATATTCGGTGGTAAGCCGCTCCTGAACGTACTCGGCATTTCCGTGCCCGCCTTCCAGGTCTCCGGCGGGCTTTTGCTCTTCGTGATCGCGTTCGAGATGATTTTCGGTCACCGGACGGAACGCAAGAGCGACACCGCCGACAAGCTCGCGCAGCCGGAGGCCGATCACCATGGGCATGCGCAGGACGTGTCGGTGTTCCCGCTCGCCATCCCGCTCATCGCAGGCCCTGCTTCAATCAGTGCGGTTATCCTGCTGTCGTCACAGGCGGAGACCAGCATCGAACTCGTCGGGCTGATCGCCGTATCGCTCTTCATTCTCGGCCTGTGCTTCGTGATCTTCCTGCTGGCGGACACCATCGAAAAGCTGATGGGGGCAACGGTCCAACTCGTACTCACGCGTCTTCTGGGCGTGCTTCTGGCAGCCCTGAGCGTGCAATTCGTCGCCGACGGCGCGATGGCGTTTTTCACAAAATAAAAGCCCCCGGCACCGGTCCTCAAGAGGACGAATGCCGGGGGAACTTACTGTACAGTCGCGCGCCATCAATGGCCGCGGCTTTCGGATCCGCGAGCGGTCATTGACCGCTCATAGGCTTCCCGTCGTCGCGCAGCACGACATAGATCGCCGGGATGACGAGCACGGTCAGCAGCGTTGACGAGGCAAGGCCGAAGAGCAGCGAGATGGCGAGCCCCTGGAAGATGGGATCCGTCAGGATCACGACCGCACCGATCATGGCGGCAAGCGCCGTCAGAAGGATCGGCTTGAAGCGGATCGATCCGGCCTCCAGCAGCACATCTTTCAAGGCCCTGTCGGGCGTGCGGGCATGGCGCACGAAATCCACCAGAAGGATGGAGTTGCGCACGATGATGCCTGCAAGCGCGATGAAGCCGATCATCGAGGTGGCGCTGAAGGGAGCCCCGAACAGCCAGTGACCGATCATGATGCCGATCAGCGTCAGCGGCACCGGCGTCAGGATCACCAGCGGCAGCTTGAAGGAGCTGAACTGGCCGACGACGAGGAAATAGATCGCCAGCAGAGCCACCATGAAGGCTGCGCCCATGTCGCGGAAGGTCACCCATGTCACCTCCCATTCGCCGTCCCACAGCACCGCCACTTCGGCGTCGCTGACGGGCTGGCCGTGGAGCACGACCTGAGGTTTCGGCAGATCGCCCCAGTCGGCCTGATCGATCTTGTCCTGCACGGCGAGCATGCCGTAGATCGGCGCTTCGTACTCCCCGGCAAGGTCCGCCTGGATCATCTCCACCGGACGCAGGTTGTGCCGGAAGATCAGGTAGGAGGACGGCTCCCGCGTGATCGTCAACACATCGCCCAGCTCCACCACGCCGCGGTTGCCCGGCAGGGCATTGGCGGGCACTGGCGTCGCCAGCAACCGCTCCGTCAGAGCGCGTTCGCTCTTGGGCAGAGCGAGCGTGATGGCGATCGGCTGCCGTCCTTCGCCGCGATGAGAATAGCCGACGGTCGTTTCGCCCAGCAGCGACTGGATGGCGTTATAGACATCGGCTTCCGACACCCCGTGATACTCGAGGTTTTCCTGGTCGATGGAGAAGCGGACGCGTTCGCTCGGCTGGCCGTGGCTATTATCCACGTCCACGATGAACGGCACCTCTTCAAAGAGCGCCTGAAGCTTGTTCGCCACAGCCCGGCGCGTCTTTGCGTCGGGGCCGTAGACCTCGGCCAGCAGGGTCGAGAGAACCGGAGGGCCGGGCGGCACTTCAACCACCTTCACCGAGGTTCCAACCGGCACGCCCAACGCCTTCAACCGTTCGCGGATTTCCAGCGCCACGTCGTGGCTTTCGCGCGAGCGCTCGCCCTTGGGCAGCAGGTTCACCTGAAGATCGCCCAGTTCTTGCGAGGAACGCAGGAAATAGTGGCGCACGAGACCGTTGAAGTTGAAGGGAGCGGCCGTGCCCGCATGGGACTGGATGGAGGTGATCTCCGGGATATCCATCAACAGCGTGACCGCTTCATCGAGCACCCGGTCGGTGTCTTCCAGCACCGTTCCTTCCGGCATGTCGAGGATCACCTGCACCTCCGACTTGTTGTCGAAGGGCAGCAGCTTGACAGTCACGTCCTTGGTGTAGATCAGCACCATGGAGCCCAACGTCGCCACGCCCACCAGCAGCAGGAAGGCCAGAGCATGGCCTTTGCTGATCAGAATCGGACGCGCAGCAGCGCGATAGATTCGTCCCAGAACCCCGCCGGCGTCCATGCCGTCGCCATGCTCGTCATGGGCGTGATGCACCGGGGCCTTGCCCGCAAGGCGCATCATCAGCCACGGCGTCAACACGACGGCGACGAAGAAGGAAAACACCATCGCGGCCGACGCATTGGCCGGGATCGGGCTCATGTAGGGGCCCATCATGCCGGAGACGAACATCATCGGCAGCAGGGCCGCAACCACGGTCAGCGTGGCGATGATGGTCGGATTGCCGACTTCCGCCACGGCCTCGATGGCCCCCTGCACCCGGTCGCGCCCGTCCTTCATCGCCCAGTGGCGCGAGATGTTCTCGATTACCACGATGGCATCATCGACGAGGATACCGATGGAGAAGATGAGCGCGAAGAGGCTCACGCGGTTGATCGTGTAACCCATGATGTTGGCGGAGAACAACGTCAGCAGGATCGTCGTCGGGATAACGACGAAAACCACGATACCTTCGCGCCAGCCAATGGAGAAACCGACCAGAAGCACGATGGATACCGTCGCCAGCCCCAGATGCAGGAGCAGCTCGTTCGCCTTCTCGTTGGCGGTCTCGCCATAGTCGCGGGTGATCTTGACCTCAATGGAATCCGGGATCAGGCGCCCCTTCAGATCCTCGATGTGGTGGAGGATTTCCTCGGCAATGACGACCGCATTTGCGCCGGGCCGCTTGGCAACCGCAACGGAGACGGCGGGAAGTCGCGTCAACGCGCCGTCGGCCTGCTTCTCCACGTTCCAGACGCGCGATTCCTCTTGCGCAGGCCCCACGACCGTACGCGCAACGTCCTTCACGTAGACCGGACGCCCGTCACGGGTGGTCAGCAGCAGGAGGCCGATATCGGGCACGCCTGAAAGCGTCTGCCCGGCGGCAACGGAGACCGCCTTGCCGCCGTCGCGCAACTGACCTGCCATGAAGGATCGGTTGGCCGACTGCACCTTGCCCATGAGCTGATCGAGCGTGACGCCGTAAAGAGACAGCTTCTCCGGGTCGGGCTCGATCCGGATCTGGTTCATCGTGCCACCGACGATATAGGTCAGCCCCACATCCTCCAGCCGGGAAAGCTCGATCCGCAGCTCGTCGGCCAGATCGTACAATCCGCTCGACTTCCAGCGCGCGGCAGCTTCCGGCTTCGGCGTCAGCGTCGCCACGACAATCGCCACGTCATCGACGCCGCGCCCGACGACCAGCGGTTCCTGGATGCCGGTCGGGATGCGATCCATGTTGGCGCGGATCTTTTCATGAACGCGCAGGATCGCCTCGTCGGAACTCGTTCCCACATAGAAACGGGCGGTGACCATGACCTGATCGTCGACGGTCTGGCTGTAGACATGCTCGACGTCGGGGATCGCCTTGACGATGGTTTCAAGCGGCTCGGTGACGAGTTTGACCGCATCCTGCGCCTTGAGGCCGTCCGCGCGCACCATGATATCGACCATGGGCACGGAGATCTGCGGTTCTTCCTCGCGCGGCAGGGTGACGAGCGCGACCGCGCCCAGCACCAGCGCCGCAAAGAGCAGCAGCGGGGTCAGCGGCGACCGGATAAAGCCCCGCGTCAGGTTTCCGGAAATCCCGAGTTTCATGGCATCACCAGCCGGTCGCCCGCCTTCAGGCCTGACAGGATCTCAACGCCGGGCTCACCCTCCAGATCGCGATATGCGCCCAACTGGACAACGATATCGAGCGGTTCGCCGTCCTCGCGCGCAAGACGCACGAAATCGAGCCCGAAGCGGGTATCGATATAGCCCACCGGAATGATAAGGGCATCACGCGTGCCGACCGAGATGGCCGCCTGCGTGCGCTCTCCGACAAAGAAATCGCCCAGTCCGGCGACCTTGGCGTCGGCTATCACGCGTCCCTGCTTGATCTGCGGGTAGATCTTCACGATCTCGCCTTCGCGGGCCTCTGCGCTGCCGCCGATCTCCGGGGCACCGAGTTTCACGGGATCCCCGAGTTCGATGAAGCTCGCATGGCGCTCGGGAACCTCGATCCGCAGCAGGAAGCCGTCCGCGGCTACGGAGGCAACCACCTCCCCGCCCATGACGACCGACCCGGCGGTGACCGGAACATCGAGTACGCGACCGGCTGTCGGCGCGAGCACGTCGCCCTCCGCCATCTGCTGATCGAGCACGGCGCGTTCCGCCTCTGTCGCCTTCAACGTGTTGCGGGCAACCACGAGCGCGGTTTCAAGCTGGTCGATGCTGGCCTTGGCGACCGTGCCGCGCTTGAACAGTTCTTCGGCGCGGTTGTAGTCGAGTTCCGCTTTGGTCACCTGAGAGCGTGCCGCCAGAATGCGGGCCTCCAGCGCCTTGGCCTGAAGGTTCAGCTTCTCGTCCACGATCCGTGCGATCACGTCGCCCTTGTTGACGAAGCTGCCCTCCGTCACATCCAGAACTTCAAGAGTGCCGGAAATTCGCGCGCGCGCGCCGACATCAACGGTCGCCTGAACGGTGCCGTAGACTAGTTTGATGTCTTCGACCTGACGGCTTTCAACCGTGAGATCCGCAGCTTCGGCGGAGTTAATCCCCGCAGCGAGGGACAAGCTCGACGCCAACAGTGCAAGACCGGCAAAGGCCTTGCCGCGCATGGCAACCATGATGCGGGTTCCAACATGGTGCGGCCCTTCGGGCCTGGCAGAGGTACACATTCGATCACCCCGTATATTAGTATATTCGAATATTCCTATATACTGAAATGCGGCGGAATGTAAGCCCTTCTTTTTCTATTGAATGTCGATAGCCGTAGCATTGAGCAATCTTCATGCAATTGGCTGGACTCACTCATCCAGCCGCAACTTTAGTTCCTTTCCGCCGTAGCCGTGCACACTGTCATGGGCGCGGATTGTCACGACAGTGATTCCAACCGGAATCACGACACCCGACAACGAGCGTGTGAAAGGCTGTTCGTTCACATGCGGATGGGCGAGCTTACGCACCGCCAGCACTTTTCCGTCAGCCCCGACCGCTTCCCAACGATCCGCATAATGATCCCAGCCGCTGTCTTCATGGCGCAGGGTGGCCGAAATCGTCCAGCCTCCATCGCCGTCTCCATGCGCCTTGACGGCAATGACATCGACCTCCCCCGCCCCAGCAGCAGATATCCCGGTAAAAAGAAACAGAGACGCGAAACAGCCCAAAGAGGCAAGCCGCACGGCTATTGCCATCCGTCCGGCGACAATGCCTGTTGCGACTTTCGCCAAGACGCTTCTATCTTTCAACCACCGTATGCCGTGCGAGACGACCTTGTACGTCATGAAATCCAGTTGTTGCATGGTGCAGCTTCCCCTCTTTTCCATTCGGGAAATCGTAGCGCCCTCTTTTCCCGACACCGGTCACTATCGTGCGAGGCAATTTGAATGGCCCATGGCTCAAAGAAGGTGATTTACGCGGCACTTGCGGGCAACACCCTGATCTCGATTACCAAATTCGCCGCCGCGTTTTACACGGGGTCCTCGGCCATGCTGTCGGAAGGAATTCATTCGCTGGTGGATACCGGCAATCAGGGCCTGCTGCTTCACGGAATGAAAAAGGCCGCCAAGCCTGCCGATGAGCGCCACCCGTTCGGCTACGGCGTGGAACTTTATTTCTGGGCTTTCGTCGTCGCGATCCTGATCTTCGCCGTGGGATCGGGCGTTTCCATTTACGAAGGCATCCAGAAGCTGCTCCATCCGCATCCGGTTTCCAATCCGATCGTCAACTTCATCGTTCTGGGACTGGCTTTCGTGTTCGAGGCGGGCGCATGGTTCGTGGCCTTGCGCGAATTCAACAATACCCGCGGCGCACGCAGCTACCTCCTGGCTGTGCGCCAATCCAAGGACCCGACCGTCTTCACGGTCCTGTTCGAAGACAGTGCCGCCATGCTTGGTCTGATCGTCGCTTTTGCCGGTCTCGTCGCGGCGGAGATGACCGGAATCGAATGGTTTGACGGCGCAGCCTCTGTCGCCATCGGCATCGTACTTGCGGGAACGGCGGTCCTGCTCGCCTATGAAACCAAGGGGCTTTTGATCGGCGAAGCGGCGGCGCCGGAGCTGATCGCGACGGTGGAAACGCTCATCACGCAGGAGCATGCGGTTGTCGGGCTGAACGAGTTACGCACGATGCATCTGGGGCCGCACGACGTTCTCGTCGCCATCTCGCTCGATTTCCGCGACACCCTGTCGGCAGCCGATGTCGAGGAGACGACGTCGCGTCTGGAGGAGATGATAAAGACGCGTTACGCCGATGTGCGCCGCGTCTTCATCGAAGCACAGAGCAGTGTACGGCACCGTCAGGCACTGGAACGCGACGCGAAGGCGAACGGCTCCGCTGTGGAGGAAGGCGATACGGCTGCGGCGCACTGATTGCGCCGCGATCATCCTGAGGTCGGCGATATCGACCGCGGTCAGGCGGCGCTGACCCTGCGGAAACCGTTGTAGAGAGCGAGCGGAGCGCCTTCGCGAAGCAATTCCGCATAGCGGCGCTTCTGGAACAATCCGTTCAGCGACACGCGCGGCAGCGCCGTCAGATACGAGCGGTGGGCGGGGAACAACTGGCCGGGCCGAGTCGTCACGGCCAGCTTCAGGCCCAGCGTCTGCGCCATTTCGAATTCACGCGCACCCGCAGCGCTTTTCCCTCCATAAGGGAAGGCGAAGAACTCAGGAATATCGCCCAGTTCATACTGATGGCGTTCCATGTCCTGCCAGATCTGATCGCGTGCGTCTTCCTCGTCCATGCGCGCGATCGCATGATGGCCCAACGAATGCCCGCCGATGGTCGCCAGGGGCTTGGATTTCAACAGCCGCAACTCGTCCCAGTCCATGGCGAGCGAACGGCACAATACCTGCAGATCGAGCCCCGCGTCATCGGCCATGTTTCGGATGGCGCGCCGCTGCGAGTGTTCGTCGAGGTCACAAGCGATCCATGACGACAACCGGGCGTATGCGGCATATTTCTCCGCGACCGTGTCGGTGGCCAAGGTCTCGCTCATGTCATGGAAGGAGATGTGAACCTGCTTGTTTTCGTTGATGATCCGCTCCAGCGCGAGCCACCACAATTCGCATGTGCCGCTCGCGATACCGCTCGACGCGAAGACCGTGAAGGGCACATTGTGACGAGCGAAGATCGGATAGGCATTCTCCAGATTGTCGCGATAACCGTCATCGAGCGTCACGACAGCGAACCGGCGCTCAAAATTCCCTTCGCGCAACCGGCGATAGGCTTCGGCCAAGGAGACGAACTCGATCCCCGCGGCCTTGGTGTCGATGATCACCTGTTCGAGGAATTCCGGGGTCACTTCCAACAGGGCATTGGGCTGAAACGGGTTTTCGTTCGCAGGCAGAACGCGGTGCAGCATGTAGATCATGCCACAACCCCGACTAATTGGCGCAAGCGCCCGGTAAGCGCCTGTAAAATACAGCGCATCCATCACCGTGCGATAACCAAGCATTTTCCAGAAGTTGCTCACGGCCCCGATCAGCTCCCCCAAAGACTCAACATACGTAATGCTAACCACCCTTTCTTTAGAAGTCCTTGATAAGGGTTCTCACAAATGAACGCGGGGGACTTCCCATGTTGAGCGGCCCGATACAGCCAATACGCGACGGCATGCAACCTGTTCGGGAGCAGGCGCCGGCGCTCTCGTTGAGAATTTTCAATTCATTCGAGGAAATCGAACCGGTATGGCGCAGACTTCAGGCGCATGCCTACATGTCCGCCTATCAGGGGTTTCGCTGGCTGCAACTCTGGCATGAACTGATCGGTCGCCGGTCAGGCGGAGATCTGGTGCTGGTCGTGGGCGAACGCGACGGCGAACCCGTTTTCATCTGGCCATTCGGGGTCTGGCGCTGCGGGCCTGCGCGCATCGCCCGTTGGCTTGGCGGCAAGTACAACAACTACAACCTCGGCATCTGGGCGCTTGAGGAACTTTCCACAGCCAACTCCAAGCGCGTGATGAAAGCCCTGCGCGAAGTCGCTGCGACGGCGAAGATCGACTCATATGAACTGATCAATCAGCCGGAAGTGTGGGACGGCCTGCGAAATCCCTTCATGTGCCTCTCCCACACGCCGAGCCCAAGCAATTCGTACCGCTTGGACCTCGAACGAGACTTCGAGGCGCTCTATACGCGCCGCCGGTCCTCTCGCAGCCGTCGCACCCTGCGCCGCAAAAGGGAAACCATGGCGCAGAGCGGCGAAATTCGTTTTATCCACGGCACCGACAAGGACAGCGTCCTGCGGATTGTCGAAGCCCTCGTCGAACAGCGAGATGCGCGTGCCCATGCCGTGGGGATTCCGAGCATCTTTTCAGAGCGCGGCGCGCTGGAACTGACCCGCGACGTCCTTCTCGACGGACTGACCTGCACCGAGGGACCGCTCATGCAGGCCCATGCGCTTGAAGTGGACGGCATTATTCGCGCAACCTACGTCGGCGGCATCTATGGCGAGCGCTATTCCTGCTTCCTCAATTCCTTCCGCGACGACGAGCTGACCGCCTCCAGTCCCGGCGAACAACTCCTGCATGACCTGATCGAGTTCAGCTGCGAAGGCGGGCTGAAACAGCTCGATCTCGGTGTGGGCGAGGAGCGCTACAAGACTTCATGGTGCGATCCGGATCCTTTGTTCGACAGCTTCATTCCGATAACCGGAACCGGAAAGCTCTATGCCCGCCTGCGAGAGATGCGGCAGTCCGTGAAGCGGTCGATCAAGAACAACCCGGCACTCTGGCAAGCGATCAAGAAGGCGCGCAAGCTGCGTAGCCGCGCCGGCCTTTGATCACGGATCTCAAGGCCGGGCGAGCCGTCCGCCCGTCAACGGCCCCGGAACGCCGGTCGTGCCAGGGAAAGTGATCGCCAACCCCTTGAGAGAGCGCACCGCGAGGTAGGCGAAAGCCTGAGCCTCGACGAAATCCGAATCCCATCCGATGGCATCGCCGGTCCGCACCGGAACGCCGCACCGGTGTTCCAGCATCGCCAGCAGCACCGGATTGTGTGCGCCACCGCCGACCACCACGATCTGCTTCACGCCTCCATCCAGAAGAGAAATCCCCTTTGCGATGGAAGTCGCGGTGAAGGCGGCAAGCGTCGCACAGCTATCTTCCAGCGAAAGGTTCTCCGCCCCCTTGCACGTAAAGGCGTCGCGATCGAGAGATTTGGGCGGAGTTCGCGTGAAATAGGGATTGGCAAGCCATCCGGCGACCAGATCCTCATCCACCGCGCCCTTGGCGGCGAGCGCCCCGCCACGGTCCATGTCGGCGCCCGTGCGACTGTGCACGCAATCGTCGATAAGCGCATTCCCCGGCCCGGTGTCGAAGGCGATCAGGTCGCTCTCATCCGGTCCGATCCATGTGGCATTGGCCACCCCGCCGATATTGACGATGGCGAGCGGAGGCTCCAGCCCAGCGCTCTGTGCCATCGCGCGGTGATAGACGGGCACCAGCGGCGCTCCCTCGCCGCCAGCCTCCACATCCGCGATCCGCAAATCCGTAACGACCGGCACGCCGATCTCCGCCGCGAGGCGATCCGCATCGCCCAGCTGAATCGTCAGACGGCGTGCCGGATCGTGGAAAACCGTTTGACCGTGAAATCCGATTACATCCAGCGGCAGGAGGCTCTCCCGGCACCGGCTTTGGAAATTACGTACGATCTCCACGTGGGCGGCGGTCACGACCGCCTCCGCCTCGCGCATCGCGTCTGTGCGCTCGTTGCGCCCGGAGACGTGGCGTGCGTCCGCCAACGCGGCACGAATGGCGGCTCTTTCCTTGTCCTTGTAGGGACGAAAGGACGTAGCGCCCGTACGAACGACGGTCTTGCCATCGGTCTCGATGACCGCCAGATCTATGCCATCCATCGACGTGCCGCTCATCATTCCGAGCGCCCGCACGAGCTGTGACATTGCAACTACCTCTTTTGACCGTGAAATGTTTTCGAATTTCCGCTATTACGCAGCCCGCGCCCGCCCGGAGGGCGCACGTTTCAATCAAGGACAAATGCCATGACCGTCTACAAATCGGATTTTATGAAGACCCTATCCGAGCGGGGCTTCATCTACCAGTGCTCCGATCCCGAAGGACTGGACAAGATGTTCCTGTCCGAGACGGTCACTGCCTATATCGGCTTCGACTGCACGGCGCGCAGCCTGCATGTCGGCTCCCTCGTGCAGATCATGATGCTGCACTGGTTGCAGGAAACCGGGCATCAGCCCATCGCCCTGATGGGTGGCGGCACCACGCGCGTCGGCGACCCGACCGGCAAGGACGAGGCCCGCAAGATCCTCACCGGCGAAGAGATCGAGGAAAACAAGGACGGCATCCGCAAGGTCTTCGACCGTTTCCTCACCTTCGGCGACGGCCCCAGGGACGCCATCATGGCCGACAATGCGGAATGGCTCCTGTCCATCCGCTACATCGACTTCCTGCGCGAGGTCGGTCGGCATGTCTCGGTCAACCAGATGCTCCAGCGCGACAGCGTCAAGCTGCGGCTTGAGCGCGAGCAGCACCTTTCGCTGCTCGAGTTCAACTACATGGTGCTGCAGGCCTACGATTTCGTGGAACTGCGCCGCCGCTACGGCTGCCGGTTGCAGATGGGCGGATCCGACCAGTGGGGCAATATTCTCTCCGGCGTCGATCTCGGCCGCCGTCTGACTGAAAGCGAGCTTTTCGCGCTGACGACCCCGCTTCTGACCACCTCTTCGGGGGCCAAGATGGGCAAGACCGCCGATGGCGCCGTCTGGCTCAACGCGGACATGCGTTCGCCCTATGACTACTGGCAGTTCTGGCGCAACACCGAAGATGCGGACGTCGGTCGGTTCCTGAAGCTCTTCACCAAGCTTCCCATGGACGAAATCGCCCGGCTGGAGGCACTGGAAGGCGCGGAACTCAACGACGCCAAGAAGATCCTGGCGACTGAAGCGACACGGCTGATGCACGGAGACGCCGCGGCGCAAGAGGCCGCGGAAACCGCGCGCAAGACCTTCGAAGAAGGCGCGCTGGCCCAGTCGCTTCCCACCGTCGAAATTCCCGCGGCGGACCTTGAAGCCGGGATCGGCCTTCTGGGCGCTTACGTGCAGGCGGGCCTTTGCGCCTCAAACGGCGATGCGCGACGCAACGTGAAGGGCGGCGCGGTGCGCGTCAATGACGAGGCGGTTTCCGATGAGCGCCGCGTTCTCGGCACGGGCGATGTGACCGGCGATGGCGTGATCAAGCTCTCGCTCGGCAAGAAGAAGCACGTCCTGCTGCGTCCGGTCTGATCCGGAGCGCTGACGCGACTGCCTGAACCGAACAAAAACGAAAACGCCCGCCTCTCCCCGAGGCGGGCGTTTTTCTTATGCGCGGCAGCCGCTCCGTTCGCTATTCGAAAATCTTGCGAAAGATCCCCGGCGCGATGGCCGACATCGGATTGACCGAAATGATCGGGTTATCGAGGCTACCCGTCACGCGAAACGTCACACCCAGAAGTCCGCCGTTTCGACCGCCCATAAGCTGGCCCAGCACCGGAATTTGTCCGAACAGGTTGTTGACGGCGTAGGCTGGAACGAAAGTGCCCTTCAGGTTCATCTGCTGGGTGGCGAGGTTCATCTCGCCATCCACCGCGCCACCGAGTACGGGGCCGCGCAGGGCTCCCGATTCAACTCGCACGAGTTGGCCGATCTTCGTGAAACGCAGGTCCAGCTTCTGGAATGACATCTCGCCGCGGTTCAGCACACGGTCGCGCGCAATCGGGCGGGATTCCCTGCCGACCAGCGCGGGATCGGAGGCGACGATCTTTTTCAGCGTCGGATCGTCGGCAATCGCCAGGTCCGTGACGACAAGGCGTCCCACGGCGCGGCTTTCAGCCGGCAGATCCATGGTCAGCACGCCTAGCCCGCCCTTGAGCCGTTCATAGAGATCCGCGAAGCGGAACAACCCGCCCGCATCGCCCGTTTCCATCCTCAGCTTGCGCTGGCCGCCTTCTGTGGAAAGAACGGCAGAGAAATCCGAACGCCCGTCGATAAGCCCGGACATGTCGCTGCTCGTTGCGGAACCGTATTGCTCGGTAAGATCGAGAACGAAACTCGTGATCGTGGTGTTGTGAAACCCGGTCAGACGGTCGATCCGGGCCTTGACGGTGAATGTGCCCTCACCCGCCAGATCGCCCTCACCCTCGGTCGTGTCGCCGGCGCGTTTCATGTTCGCGATCAGGCCACGCCCGTCGAAGGACGATGCGACAAGATCGACCTCATACCCGGAATCGCTGCGCGAAACCGAAAGACGACCGGAATCGTCCTTGCGAAGGGCAAACCGCTCGAAATCGGCATCGCGAAGCCCGCCCTTCTTGTCGAGGGAAATGCTTCCTTCGATATGCACCCCGTCGGAGGTCAGAAGAAAATCGTCGACCTCCTGCCCCTTGTCCGTTTCGCGCACGGTAAAGCGCGCCGAGGCGGGAACGCCCACGCCCTTTGTCCATCCCACGCCGGGAAGGCGCAATGTGCTCTGGGTCAGATCCGCCACCACATGACGGACGCCATTTTCGGCGTTTTTCAGGTTGAGCCGCAGCTTGCCATCGACAAGACCGCCCAGATCGAAACCGCGTCCGGCCAGATCGCCGGCATCGAAATCAAGCACGACCCCCTGATTGCCATCGCCGCCCGCGCCGTCGAGCGGTTGTTCCATATCGATCTCGACGGGAAGGCCGTTCAACAGTCCATTGCCGCGCAAGGTTGCCATGGACGGGTTCGCGGTGACCTGAAGGTCTGCGTCGCGGATCGTCTGGCCATCGATGGGACGCGAACTGGAGAAATCGGACAAGGCGGCCGCGAAGGTCCACAGAACTTCATCCGTGCGAACAGGCTCTTCCTTGCGCCGCACCGGGAAGGAGACCGATACCGACACATCAGCCTTGCCGGAGAGGTTGTCGGGGTCAATGTCGATTCGGCTGCGACCGTTAACAGGCTCCTGTTCCGCAATCCGGGCGATATCGGCGGCGGAACCGCGAAGCCTCAGATCGAGCCGCCCCTCTTTCACGACCGGCCTCAGATCTGGGATGGCAAACTGTGCGCCCGACAGATCGACGACGTCGCCACCGGGCGCCACGGTCTTCGCCTCGTCGATCTTCAGCGCAAAACCTCCATCTCGGATCGTGCCCGTGCCGACCATGTCCGTCAGCCCCGGCAATCCTCCGATTGTCTTGATGCTGCCATTCTCCAGCGAGAAATCGAGACGCAGACCTTCCGGCTCCCAGCCGACCGTGGCGGGATCGCCGTCGAACCCGAGAGGATCAAGGGCGACGATGAGCCTGAAGTCGCGAACGCGCCCGCCTTGTGCGTGCCGCACGAACCAATCGCGCGCCTCTGGCGCGGCCATGGCGGGCCACAGGCGCTTCACGCCACTCACCGTGACATCGGAGGACGACACAGCAATCGCAGCCAGCGGGCCGTCGGAGTTGAACTGGATGTTGCCCGCCGCCGTAACGCTCGTCGTGCCTGCGTTGAGATTGAACGTATCGAGGTTGATCAGCATATGCGCCGGATCGAAGCTGCCGAACGCCAGCGCTCTATCGACGATCAGGGGCGGCCCGGACACATCGCGGGGCTTCAACTGGGCCTGCGGCACCTCCAGCGCGAACTGCCATGTGTCGCGTTTTCCGTCGGGGGGCTGGATCTCGCCGTGAACCGCGATCCGGGTATCGCCGAAAATGGCGTAGGACGGCTCCAGTACGAGTTGCGGGTGGTCCGGCGACCAGGACAGGGCCAGAAGCATCTCGTCGATGATGATGCCGCCCTCTTCCTTCAGGCTGATGAACCCGGCTCCGACGCCGAGACGGATATCCCCGCGTTTGAAGTTCCCATCCTTGTCCATATGAAACATGGCGCGGGGAAACAGCGGCAGGCCGAAGCCGCGGCCGGGCTGGACGTCAAAATCCTCGGGCAGAAAATCGGCCACGGTCACATCGCCTGCGGACAGCGAGAACCAGCGCCCGTCGCCATTCTCCTCGTCGCCGTTGCGGAAACGGATGTTCCAGCGTCCGGCTCGTCCGGCCACAGAGGCGTCGAGGCGCATGTGCCGGCCGTCGTCGGTCGGCGCCAGTTCCATGTCGACGGTCGAGAAGCGGCGCAACACCGCGCCTGCGAAGTCCAACGTCGCATCGTCGACCTGAATGCTGTCGACGCCGAATTTCGCGAAATCGGCAGCCGCCGCACCGAGAGCCGCATCGATACGGCTCGCCACTTCTGCACCGGAGGGAACCTTGCTGATCGTCTCGTCGCTGATGCCGTCTTCGCCGATCGTTTCCCGGCTCGTCACGATAATTTCCGGACGGACCAGCAACACGGTCCCGACACGGAAATTGCCCGTGAACAGGCCGGACAGGGACGTCTCCATCCGGATCTCGGGAATGATGACCTGCGCCGAACCGTCCGGCGTTTTCAGGGCGGTGTCGAGCAGCGTCAGCGGCGCGGTAGCCTTGCCGGACAAGTCGATCCGCACGGAATCGATGGAAACCGATACGCCGCGACTGCTTTCGGCCAATCTCTTTGCGGCAAGCTGACCGAGCCAGACGCTGTCATAGGGGGCGGAAGCGAGACGTGCGACGACAATGCCGATGGGCAGCACCACGGCGAGCAGCAACAATCTGCGCAGGCGAAAAAGCCTGCGCAGGCGACCCGGCTTGTGCCCGACACCGGCGGTTGAGCCATCGGGTGCAGAACCGGTCGGCCGTCGAAATCGTGGCCATTTCACTGGCGCTGTTTCCCCCAGATAGATCTTGCGACCCTGCACGACGCCCCCCTTTGGGCACCGTTCGGCAAGGCTGCTGGTGGTGTGCGCTCAGCGCCGCAGAGCGACACCGCAAGAGCCACACATCAAATCCCTGCATTCGCCAATCTTGCGCAGGGACCCTTCATCCTGTTCTTTATGCGGCGAAAGCCGACAAAAGGAAGGCATCATGTCCGAATTGAACGTGGGGGCCGAGGCTCCCGACTTCACGCTTGCAACTGACAGCGAAGGTTCCGTCCACCTGAGCGATCTCAAGGGACGCACCGTTATTGTCTATTTTTATCCAAAGGCCGACACCCCCGGCTGCACGACGGAAGCAATGGACTTTAGCGCGCTCAAATCCCAATTCGAAGCGGCAGATACGACAGTTATCGCAATATCCCCTGATGCCTGCGCCAAGCATGCGCGCTTTCGCGCGAAGCACGACCTGACGATCACGCTCGCCTCCGACGAGCAACACGCAGTGGCCGAACTCTATGGTGTGTGGGTGGAAAAGAAGAACTACGGGCGCACCTATATGGGCGTGGAACGCTCCACCTTCCTCATCGACCCCGATGGCCGCATCGCGAAGATCTGGCGCAAGGTTCGCGTCAAGGATCATGCGCAGACCGTGCTTCAGGCCGTCAAGGAAGCGGGATGAACGATACGACCGCCCCTCGCTCACGCGCCGCATCGCTGGAAGCCGGGGCGGCAGCAATCGTCGCCTGCCCCGACACGAGCGAAAAGGTTCGCCTCGCCTACCGGCTTGCGGGCGACTGGTTCGGCCGGACGCTCTCGCTTCGCGCTACCGGCAGGTTCGATCTGCCGGATCGTCCCGGACGACCGGAAAATCCCGTCCTGCTGCCGCCGCGCGACATGCCAAAACGTGCGGTCGGGGGAACGCGCGGACGAATTGCCCTCCTTCATTCCCTTGCCCATATCGAGCTGAATGCGGTCGATCTGACTTGGGATCTCGTGGCCCGCTTCGCGGGCGAGCCGATGCCGCGCTCCTTCTTCGACGACTGGGTTCAGGTGGGGCTGGAAGAGGCCAAGCATTTCTCGATGTTGGAGCGTCGTCTGCATGAACTCGATGCAGCCTATGGCGACCTGCCGGCCCATGACGGACTCTGGCAGGCGGCGGCGGAAACGGGGCAGTCCCTCACCGCGCGGCTGGCGATCATCCCGCTGGTTCTGGAAGCCCGCGGTCTCGACATAACGCCGCCGATGATCGAAAAGGCGCGCGCCAACGGGGACGAGGGGACGGCGAGGATCCTTGAAACCATCTATCGGGACGAAAAGCGCCATGTCGCCTTCGGGGCCAAATGGTTCCGTTTCGTGTGCGACAGGGAACGCGTTCGCCCCGAACCGCTGTTCCAGAAGCTCGTGCGCAAGCACTTTCGCGGCGCACTCAAGCCACCTTTCAATGACCGGGCGCGTTCGGAAGCGGGCCTCACGCCCGGCTTCTACAAACCTCTCGCCTCTCTGGTCGGCTGAACCGCCTCAAAAAGACTTTGTTAACCTTACTGGCCTTTAATCTTTTCAGGGCTTGGGGCGAGGAATCGAGTGGGCCAAGCGCATTGGATTGCGCTGCCTTGCGCTGACGACGCCCCCCCCCTTTTGCCGGACAGATCAAAGATTGCGCGGTTATTTCTGCATGCATCAGACCGACACCTCCGACGACCAGACATCCGCTTGTGCGGGCAAGGCGCCGCTACGCATCATCATTTCACGCGGGGCCAATGCCAGTTCCTTCACGGTCCGCCCGCTCATAGCGGGGCTTACCGCGGGGACCTGCATGCTGGTGATCGGCGGATACCTTGCCGCTGCCGGCTATCTGATGCTGCGCGAGGACATCACAGATACCGCAAGGCTCAACCATGCAACGCAGACGCGCCTCTACGAGGAGCGCATCGCCAATCTGCGGGCGCGGGTCGATGAAGTCACCAGCCGCGGCCTCGTCGCCGAGCACAAGTACGAAACCCAGATCAAGGCGCTCAAGGAGCGTCAGGGCGAAATCGATGCACGCCACAGCCGGGTGGCCGATGTTCTGGCGCGCGCAGCCGAGAGCGGGCTCACCATCGCCACTTCAGATCCCCTGCCTGTCGCAAAACCGCGCCCCGCGCTGACGCTCGACGGAACGCTGCCGGAAAGTGCCGAAGCCGCAGGCGGCACGATGATCCCGATCGATGCGCCGGTCAGCATGCTGGGCCTGCGCGGGTCCATGAGCGGCGCAGCCAAGAAGGCCGACCGCCGGGCATCTGCAGCCCTCGCAACGCCCCCGGCCAAAACCGAACCGACCGGAGCATCTGCAGCCCCCGCAACGCCCCCGGCCAAAACCGAACCGACCGGAGCCTCCGCGGCCCTTCGCGCCGACGCGATCATCATGAGCCGCATCGACAGCGCACTTGACGTCATGAACCGCCAGTCGGAAACCGCACTCGATCTCATCGCGGTAGCAGCGGAACGCAGGATTGCCCGTATCGAGCGGGTCACCCGCTCTCTCGGCCTCGATCTCGACCTGGACGGCGAAGGGATTGGCGGTCCTTTCGTGCCGATCACGAGCGTGAGCTTCGATGCACGCTTGGCCCGCGCGGAAAAGGCCGTCGCGAAACTCTCCACCCTGCGTGACGGGGCCAAGGCTCTGCCGTTCGCCTCCCCCCTTGCGGGCACGCTTTCCTTCAGCAGCACGTACGGGCCGCGGCTCGATCCGTTCCTGCGCAGCCCGGCCATGCATACCGGGCTCGATTTCCGCGCCCCCACCGGCACTCCCGTCCATGCAACGGCGGCGGGTACTGTCGTCTCCGCCGGTCGCAAGGGCGGGTACGGACTGATGGTGGAAATCGACCATGGAGACGGCGTCTCCACCCGTTTCGGACATCTCAGCCGCATTCTCGCGAATGTCGGCGATACGGTGGAAATCGGCGATGTCATCGGCAAGGTCGGCAGCACCGGGCGCAGCACGGGATCGCACCTGCATTACGAGACCCGCCTGCCGTCGGGAACCGTCGATCCTGAGATGTTCCTGAACGCGGGCGAAAAGCTCGCAGGCATTCTGTAACGCCACGCATCGTCTGAAGCGTGACCGCGCCGACCGGGGGAGCCTGACACTCCCCCGACATGATTTTTTCAGCCTCAAACCAGCGCGAAGAGACGGCTCGGCCCGCCCGAAGCGCCGACGATCTTCGGGGATCCCACGACGAGCGTCGCCCCGGTTGCCGGAACCTCGTCGAGATTTGCCATCGCTTCCATGCCCCATCGCCCCGAGGGCAGCCATGCGTAGTGCGTGGCGAAATCGGGCGAAGGACCGTGATCGAGCGACAGGGTGTCAACGCCCAGCCCCACAAGCCCCCGCTCCATCGCGAGTTTTGTGGCGTCGATGCCGAAGCCGGGAAAGTGCATTTTTCCCTCCGCGTCCGCGTTGCGGAACTTCTCGGTGGTGGCGTAGGCCCCCCAGCCCGAGTTCATGGCGATGCAGCCCCCTTCCGGCAGCTTGCCGTTGGCGGCTTCCCATTCCTCCAGATCGCCCGCGGTGACCTGATAGTCGGGATCTTCGGCCGCCTTTGCCTTCACATCGATGACCGCAAGCGGCAGAACGAGTTGATCCGGCGGGATTTCGGCTACGGACAGCCCTTCCTTGGAGAAATGAAGCGGCGCATCCATGTGGGTGCCCGTGTGTTCCACCAGATGCCACTTGTTGACGTTGAAACCGTCCTTCTCGAAGCCAAACATGGCCTCGATCTCCAGCTGGGGCGTGCCGAAGAAGGTCGGAAAATCCTCAACCAGCGCGTGGGTCAGGTCGACGACCTTGCTGAAACTCGCCGGTGCGGCCTGAGCCGGGCGCGGCGGGGCAAACGCCTGAAAGCTGGCAACGCCGACGGTGGCGACACCTGCGCCCTTGAAGAAGCCACGTCGCGACAGACGCTTCTGAACCATTTCCATGCAACCGGGAACACACATCGTCAATTACCCCTCTCAAATGGCGACAAGTTGAGATCCAACCGCCCAACCTGCCGCAACGGTAAGTCATAATGCCAAGACGGCAAAGAGCCACGATACGGCCTGCCATGGGGCCAACAATTTGCGATGTTGCGCTTTTTGCCCTCTCATGGACGCGCAGCAGGTGCGGAAGGCCGAACGGGAGGGAAAGCTGACCGGCGGGAATGGCGGGGCGGTCGAAACCTGAAGAAGAGAATCCCGCAAGTTGCAGATTCTCCAGCCTTTGGCCTTGCATCGCGGCGTTTCCTTCGCCAAACGTTGCGCACCATGCTGCATGTAAATGATCTCACCTACCGCATTGCCGGACGCACGCTTCTCGACCATGCCACCGCCGTCATTCCCGATGGCGCGAAGGTGGGGCTCGTGGGACGCAACGGTTCGGGCAAGACGACGCTGTTCAAGCTGATCAACGGCGATATCGCGCCGGAGTCAGGGGCTATCACCATTCGCCGACAGGCCCGCATCGGGCAGGTCGCGCAGGAAGCTCCGGGTTCCGAAACCAGCCTGATCGACGTGGTTCTGGCCGCCGATACCGAGCGGTCCGCCCTGATGGCGGAGGCGGAGACGGCCACCGATCCCAACCGGATCGCCGAAATTCACACCCGCCTTGCCGATATCGACGCCCATTCAGCGGAAGCGCGCGCGGGCGCGATCCTTTACGGGCTCGGCTTCGATGCGAAGGCGCAGGCCCAGCCCTGCTCGGCCTTTTCCGGCGGCTGGCGGATGCGGGTGGCGCTCGCCGCGGTTCTTTTCTCCGAGCCAGATCTTCTGCTGCTCGACGAGCCGACCAACTATCTCGATCTGGAAGGCACGCTGTGGCTTGAGAACTATGTGGCGCGCTATCCGCATACGGTCGTGCTGATTTCGCATGACCGCGACCTTCTCAACAAGGCGGTCGATACCATCGTGCATCTGGAGGGCAACAAGCTCACCACCTATCGCGGCGGTTATGACAGTTTCGAACGCCAGCGCCGCGAGCAGATCATGCAGGCGGAAAAGCAGCGCGAGAAACAGGAACAGCAGCGCAAGCACATGCAGGCCTTCGTGGACCGCTTCCGCGCCAAGGCGACCAAGGCCCGGCAGGCCCAGTCCCGGCTCAAGATGCTGGAACGCTTGCAACCCATCGCGGCCATCGTCGAGGAATCGAGCCTTCCGCTCGCCTTTCCCGATCCGCAGACGCAGGCGGCCCCGCCGCTCCTGTCGGTGGAGGGCGGTTCTGTCGGCTATGACGACAAGCCGGTGCTGCGCCACCTCAACCTGCGGCTCGATCCCGATGACCGGATTGCCCTTCTGGGCGCAAACGGCAACGGCAAGTCCACCTTCGCCAAGCTCATCGCCGACCGGCTGAAGCCGATGGCGGGCCATGTGGTGCGCGCGAACAGGATCGAAGTCGCCTATTTCGCCCAGCATCAGCTCGACGAGCTGGTTCCGGCCAACTCTGCGGTCGCTCACGTGCGCGCCCTGATGGTGGGCGAGCCCGAGGCGAAAGTACGTGCGCGGGTCGCCCGTTTCGGTCTTCCGACCGACCGCATGGACACGCCCGCCAAGGACCTCTCAGGCGGCGAGAAGGCGCGCCTTCTTCTGGGGCTAGTGACCTTCAACGGTCCGAACCTGCTGATCCTCGACGAGCCGACCAACCACCTCGATATCGACAGCCGCGAAGCGCTCATGCAGGCGCTCAACGCCTTTCAGGGCGCGGTCGTTCTCATCAGCCACGACCGCCATCTGGTGGAGGCTTGCGCCGACGCCCTGTGGCTTGTGGCGGACGGGACGGTCAAGCCTTATGACGGCGACATGGAGGACTACCGGCGGCTGATCCTTCAGACCGGACGCGACGAACGCTCCGCCCAGAAAGACACCGAGAAGCAGGCATCCGCACAGGACCGCCGCCGCGAGGCAGCCGACCGTCGCGCGCAGTTAGCCCCGCTGCGCAAGAAAATTCAGGCCGCGGAAAAGCTGATGGAAAAGCATCAGGGCGAGCTTGAACGTCTCGACGGCCTTTTGGCCGATCCGGACCTCTATGTGAAGGATCCGGCCAAGGCGACGAAGCTTGCCAAGAAGCGCTCCGATACGGAAAAGGCGCTGGCGGAAGCGGAAGAGAACTGGCTGGAGCTTTCCGGTGAATACGAAGAGGCGAATGCGGGATAGGAGGCCATCCGCCTGCCGTAATCCGCCTTTCACGGTCGGCTGAAAAACAAAAGGCCGCCCGGCATGACCCGGCGGCCTTTTTCATGTTCGCTGACAAGCGCCTCAGCGAGAGGCGATGTCCTTCTTTTCCCAGCGTTGGGCCAGCATCACCGCACGACGGCGCTCGCTTTCGTTCGCCAGAGAAAAGGCACGTTCCTGCGCGTCCACGATCCAGGCATCCTTTTCGCCATGCGCACGCGGCATGGCGACGGTCAGCCACATCAGACCTCGGACGCGGTTCTTGGCGATGGTGTCCTCGAAGAACATCAACTCACCGAGGGCTGCCTGCGCTTCATAGTGCCCCTTGCTGGCAGCCAGCTTCAGCCAGCGCGCGGCCATGTGCGGATCAGGATCGTCGCCGGGCGAGCCGGCGAGATAGAGGCGGCCGAGATTGTACTGCGCATCCGCATTGCCGAAATAGGACGCGGCATAGGTGAAGATCTCGCGCGCACGGCGCACGTTGGGCTTCACTGCCGTGTTCTGGATGCCGGTCAGATAATAGGAGCCGAGCGCGACGAAGGCAGAGGCCACATAGGGTGCCTGCGAGGAGCCGGGCGAGTCGTCGGCATGCTGATCGGCAATCGAGGAAAAATATTCGAACGCCTTCAGATCATCCTCGGCCACGCCGTCGCCATCGGCATACATGCGCCCGAGTTTCCACTGCGCGGCAGGCACGCCGTTGGCAGCAGCAAAAGACAAGGCGTCGACCGCCTTTTCCTTGTTTCCGGCAAAATAGGCACGTGCGCCCAGCCTGAACGCCTCGCTCGGGCTCGTCGCCCGGGATTCCGTCGAGGCTCCGGGATCGAATGCCATGCTCGAATTGAGCGGGCAGATCGCCAGCACACCTGCCAGATAAAAGATCGCGTTGGTCTTCCGCATGATCATTTTCTGTTTGTCACTCCGCGAAAGTCCGCTGCGGTGCAGGCAAACCTCATCCCGGCGCTCATGGCGGCGACCCAGTTACTGCCCCCTGGCAGCTCATCGCCATCCTGGCTTCCGGTTCCGGCTTTCCGTCACCTTCTGCGGCGGCTTCTTCCGCTTACCCTGCGAACGTGCCCCAAAGGGGTAAACGTCCCGTATCATCGGCGGCGCATTCGAATTTGTTCTTCCCGTTCCGACATCGTCCGGGGACTGCGCCTCACCTTTCGTGGACATACTTGCCCGCAGAAACGTGGCCGAAAGGGGGCGCACCCACTCTGCCAAGAGTGTTAGCTGAAACATTCACGAAGGTGTGTTGCGCGCCGGGCACATGAACCCGGAAATCGCCTTTGCACGGCCCGAATCAGGCCAACTTGCTGCCAAGATGCGGTCGAGATCGCAGAAAGTTGCAACGCCGGCTTGTGTCTGCCGTTTTCTTGAAGAACCGCACGGGGCTTCAATGCGAATATCTTCGGCAGGCCTCATTATTGCGCTTACAGTGCGTGATCTCTGCCGCCATTTCATTCCCGGGGGCAATCGGGGCAAGCCGAACACACGAGCAGATAATGGGAACGAGCCCGGACGTGACGCAAAAGGCCGATCGAGAACAAATAAGACAACAAAACCGCGGGATCATTCTCCAGGCCCTGCGCCGATCCGGAACGATGGCACGCATCGAGCTTGGACAGGCGACCGGCCTCAGTCCGTCGACTGTCACGGCCATCACAGCGGCGTTGCTCAGCGAAGGGCTCATCGAGGAATGGAACGAGGCTCCGGCTGAGCCGGCCGCGCCTGCGCACAGGGGACGGCCACGGACGGCGCTTTCGCTTGCCCCAAGAGCAGCCAGCGTACTCGCGGTCAAGCTTTCGCTCGGCAAGGTGGAAATGATCCTTGCCGATTATTCCGGCCGACGGCTGGCGCAGGCGAATGTCGTCCTCGACACGCTGGGAACCTCGGCGGCGGAGTTTGGCCCCCTGCTGGCGGAGACCATCACGACGTTTCTGATGCGCAACGAACCCGGCTTCCCGCCGCTTGCCGAAATCGTCGTTACCGCACAAGGCTTCGTCGATGCGCGTGCGGGCACGGTCGTCTGGAGCCCGGCCTTCAGCGAGCCCGGCGTGGCGATCACAGCCCCGCTCAAACGCGCCTTCCGGGTGCCTTGCAGGCTCTCCAATGATGCGAACATGATCGCCGAAGCCCTGCACGGCGCCAATCCACTGCGCTACGGAGGCACCTTCGCCGTCGTGTTCATAGATTTCGGCGTCGGTATGGGCCTTTATACGGACGGCCAGCTCTTCACCGGAGAGACCGGGTCGGCGGCGGAATTCGGCCATACCAACCATGTGCCGGGCGGCAGGCTTTGCAGATGCGGAAAGCGCGGTTGTCTGGAGGCCTATCTTGGCATCTACAGCATCCTTCGCGCCGCCAACGGGCTGCCGGACGATTTCGACCCGTGGAAACTGGAGGTCGGCCCGGACACGCTGCCGGAGCTGGTGGACCGGGCGCAGGCGGGCGACAGGAAGGCCCTCGACGCATTCGCGGAGGCAGGCCGGGCCCTCGGCTACGGCCTTGCGCGCCTGATCGCGCTCTTCGACCCGCGCCTTGTTGCGATTACGGGAACGGGGATGCTCGCCTTCGGCCTGTTGGAAACGGCCATGCATCAGGCATTGAAAGAGGCGTTGGTGAAAGATCTGCGCAGGGGCATCGCCATTGAGCCTCACTCCTCCACCGAAGACCTGATTGGCGCAGGCATGCTCGCCGGCGCGCTGCGCAGGCTGGACCGGGAATTCTTCGCAACACCGCGCGCACCGGGCCGCAAGACGCGCAGCAGCGGCAAGAAGGGCACCCCTGTCCGCGTTTGATGTCGGAAAGCCGAAAGGCGTTTTCGGGAAATATCCGTCCGGTGGCTAAAAGGGCGCTGGATCTCTCGCGCGCCCCGCTCTTGAGCAAAATGCCTTTATTGCAACCTGGGACGGATCACCATGCGCTTGACGATTGTCGCGGGCATGGAAGCAAGGCACAAAGTCGCCATCATGCCGGGAGGCGGCATGATGCGCGGATCGCGGCGCAACTGGACTTGCTGGAGCGCGGCCTCGGCGCGTTCTGCGCTTGAGCGGAGTTCGGCCAGCACCGCATGTACGTCGGAGTGATTGTCCATCCTGGACCTCCAGATCATCGGATGGACACACCTTAGGCTTGTGCGGTTTCACTATGGTTAATGGGCGGTAGCAAATTCGACAAATACTACCGACACAGCCTTGGCTCAGTGCTGGCCAAGTCGAGGCTCGGCCGCATCGAGCACCCGCATCTGCACTTTCGGCGTCCCCTGCCAGTGATCAAGCGACAGACAGCCCGCGACATGGAGCATCTTGCCCCGCGCGCCCAGCAAAACCTGCCCCAAAGGCTGATCGGCACAGCGAAATGCAATCCCCTTGATGGAGGCTCGGTCATTGGCCGCCAGCGACAGCCGCACATGGCCGTTACCTACCTTGTCGGCGAAGGTCACCCGATGGGCGGGTAACGCGAAGATCGGCTCGGAATGCCCAGCCCCGTAGGGCCCGGCCTTCTCCAGAAGGTTCATCAGGTCGAGCGTTGCGCCCGACGCCGTGATCGCGCCATCCACCTTCAACACATGGTCCTCACGCGAAGCGGCCACTTCGGCGGCAAGGCGTTCTTCCATGAAAACCTTGAGATCCGGCACCCGGTCGCGCTTCACGGTGAGCCCCGCCGCCATGGCATGTCCGCCCCCCTTGACCAGAATGCCCGCTTCGACGGCCGCACGAACGGCAGCACCGAGATCAACACCCGGCACGGATCGACCGGATGCCGTCCCGACGCCATCGGCATCGAAGGCGATGGCGAACGCCGGGCGGCGATGGCGTTCCTTCAGCCGTGAGGCGATCAGGCCGACGACGCCGGGATGCCAGTCGTCCGCGCCCGTCACCAGCACGGCAGGCCCTTCCCCATCCAGCATGACGGCCATGGCCTGCGCCTCGCCCTCCTCCAGCATGGCCACTTCCATGGCCTGCCTTTCGCTGTTGAGACGATCCAGTTGGCCTGCGATCTCGCCGGCAAGACGCGTATCATCGGTGGAAAGGAGGCGTGCACCGAGGGCGGCATCGCCGATGCGCCCGCCCGCATTGATGCGCGGTCCGAGCAGGAAACCCAGATGATAGGGCGTCAGCGGACCGTTGACGCGCGAGACATCGGCAAGTGCTGCAAGCCCGGCATTGGCGCGGCGGTGCATCGCCACGATGCCCTTCGTCACATAGGCACGGTTGAGCCCTTGAAGCGGCACCACATCGCACACTGTCCCAAGCGCCACCAGATCGAGCCATGAAAGAAGATCCGGCGCATTTCCATTGAAATATCGCCGTTTCTTCAACTCACGCATGAGCGCGACAAGCACCAGAAACGTGACGCCGACAGCCGCCAGATGCCCCTGCCCCGACAGATCGTCCTGACGGTTCGGATTGACCAGCGCCTCGCAGGGCGGAAGCGTCTCTCCGACCTGATGGTGATCGGCCACCAGCACCGATAGCCCGATCTTTCGCGCCTCTTCCAGTGCATCGAAGGAGACCGATCCGCAATCGAGCGTGATGACGAGACTTGCTCCACCCGCCTTCAGATCGCGCATGGCGGCAGGGTTCGGACCGTAGCCTTCGATGATGCGGTCGGGAATGTAGATGCGCGGCTCAAGGCCGAGCGAGGTCAGCGCACGCGCCATCAGGGCGGACGAGGTTGCGCCATCGACGTCGTAATCGCCGAAAATCGCTACACCCTCACGACGCTCGACCGCATCCGCAAGGCGTGCGGCGGCGACGTCCATATCGATGAGGGTCGAGGGATCCGGCATCAGAGAGCGAAGGGAAGGATCGAGGAACTCCGCCGCCGCGTCGAGACCGACGCCCCGCCCGGCCAGAACGCGGGCGACTACATCGGGAATACCCTCACGCTGAGAAATCGCCTGCGCCTGCATGGCGCTCGCGGTGGTCAAGCGCTCGCGCCAGACCCTGCCGGTCGCGGATCGGGTCACACCGAGAAGGGCGCGTGTCTCCGGATCTTCGCGAAAGCCTTCGGTACGGGTGGCGGAGGGGTCGGGCAGCAAATGGAGGCTCGTGTGCTGGCGTTGAAGAGAGAGCGGACTATAGCGCGAGTCGGGCGAGGATGTGGCGCGGCAGGAGGCAAGGTGCAGCACGGAAGCGCAAGACGGCGATCGCCCCGTATTCGGGCACTGGGTCCTCCATTGTCGTCAACGCGACGTCCAAAGGACATCCTTCCTTGCTGCGGCAGGCGCGGACGCCATTTCTCATCTCGTCTTGGCGGGAATAACAGTCGAGGCCCGGTGATCTCCCTGCTCCGCCGAGAAATCGATCAGCGGCTTTGCCGCGCCGGGCACATGGAACGCCGCAATCGCTTCGCGCCAGCGCTCCAGCGGAAAGATCTCGGCCTTCGGGAATGTCACCTTCCGCAGCAGCGGCCACAACCGGTCGAACTCGCCCTGCCAGTCGGCGGCGCTCATCGCGGCAAGATCGTCGCGCAGGTGAAAGCGCTCGAAAGCGGCGCGCGGAAAACCGTCAGGGGTGACCGGTTCGCCGCTCAACAGTCCGTAGCCGACAAAGACCGAACCGTCGCGCATCTCATTGAGGAGGAGCGAGCCCAGCCAGCCACCGACTGCATCGTAAATCACATCAGCCGAGCGCGCCGCATCCCGCACCGCGTCCGCCTTGCCTTCGTGAAGCGGCGTAATGCCGAGACCGCGCATGCGCTCCACCCGCACCTCGGAACGATAGAGCCCCACGACCTCGCGCGCGCCCTGGAGCAACGCCCAGTGGCCCAATAGCGTCGCGCAGCTTGATCCGGCGGCGGAGAGCAACACACGTCTGTCTCGCACCGGCCAGCGCGTCAGCATGCGAAGGGCGGCGAGCGGATTGATGTAGCCGCGTGCGGCGACCGGATCGTCGAAATCGTCAGGCACGGACACAGCGAGCGCCGGATCGCAATCGACAAAACGCTGCCACGTGCCCGGCCCGCGAAGCGGAAGCACGCGACGACCGAGAAATGCACGGTCGTCTGCCTCTACCACCCGACCCAACCCCTCGTAGCCTGCGACCATCGGCAGCTTGATCAGATGGGAATAGGCGCCGGTGACGGGGATAAGGTCGGAGGGATTGACGGGGACGAGCGCCATTTCCACGCGAAGCGTGCCAGGTGCGCGCGGAGCGAGGTCGACGGTTTCGAGCCGGAGCGCATCAAGCGGATCGCCGAAGGCCCGGTAGATGAGGGCTTTGTTTTTCATCGGGCTGCAATCGCGTGAGGTGATGAGTTCGGCAGAAGGATAAGGGCGCGCAGTGTTCCTGCCTCGCATCTTTAGCTTCCTTCCCCCAGAACGCAAAACGGCGCTGCACCCATTGCAGCGCCGCTTCACCTGACGAAAACCTATCCGGACCTCAGTCGAGATAGAACTTTTCAAGCTGGGTGTGGTCGCCCTCGATCCAGCGGACGGTGCCGGTCGTGGAGCGCATCACGCAGGTGTGGGTCGTGATCTGGTTCTTGGCGAACTTCACGCCCTTCAGGAAGTTGCCGTCGGTCACGCCGGTGGCCGCGAAATACACGTCGCCGGAGGCCAGTTCTTCCATCTTGTACTTGCGGTTCAGGTCGGTGATGCCCATGCGTTCCGCACGCTCGTACTGGTCGTCGCGTGCGATCACCAGACGGCCCTGCATCTGGCCGCCGACGCAGCGAAGCGCCGCCGCCGCCAGGACGCCTTCCGGCGCACCGCCGACCCCCATGTAGATGTCGATGCCGGTATCTTCCGGGGTCGTGGTGTGGATGACGCCGGCAATGTCGCCGTCGCCGATCAGGCGCAGCGCGCAGCCGACTTCGCGGATATCCGCGATCAGCTTGTCGTGCCGCGGACGGTCGAGAACGCAGACATTCAGCTCATTCGGCTTCACGCCCTTGGCCTTGGCCAGCGCGTTGAGGTTCTCGACCACCGGCGCGTCGAGATCGACGATCCCGTCCGGGTAGCCCGGGCCGATGGCGATCTTGTTCATGTAGCAGTCGGGCGCGTTCAGCAGGCCGCCGTCTTCCGCAAGCGCCAGAACGGCCAGCGAGTTCGGCAGGTTCTTGGCGCAAACCGTGGTGCATTCCAGCGGATCGAGCGCAATATCGACCTTCGGGCCGCGCTTGGTGCCGACCTTTTCGCCGATGTAGAGCATCGGCGCTTCGTCGCGCTCTCCCTCGCCGATCACCACCGTGCCGTCGATGGGCAGCCGGTTGAGTTCACGGCGCATTGCGTCCACGGCGGCCTGATCGGCGGCCTTTTCGTCACCGCGGCCGCGCATCCGCGCGGCGGAAACTGCGGCGCGTTCGGTTACGCGGGCAACTTCCAGGGTCAGAAGGCGATCAAGCTTGTACTTCGACGTCTCATCCTCGTGGGACATTCAGGTCATCCTTGCGCTGTGCCGGGTTCCGGCTTGCGTTCGATGCGGATCATGCGGGGCTGGCCATCGATGACGTTTTCTGCCGCGATGGCTTCAAGCGCGGCCTTGATATCCGCTTCAGTCGTTTCATACGTAATCATGATCACCGGTTGGGGCGGTGCGCTGCATTTGGCGTCGGCTGCGAGTTCCGGCGCTTCGCTGCGCGGCGCCCGCCGGCGCTGCACGATCGATTCCAGTGAAATGTTCTTGGCCGCCATGCAACGGGCAATGGTTGCGAAGGCGCCGGGCCGGTCATAAACCGAAAGACGGATAAAGTAACCACCTTCGTGACGGCGCATACGCGCGCGCTTGTAAGGCTCAAGCTCGTCGACGGGCCGACCGAGAGGCGCAACCATGTCGCCGCGGGCAAGATCCGCGATATCGGCGACCACCGACGAGGCCGTCGCGTTGCCGCCTGCCCCCGGGCCCACCAGCACGACTTCGCCAAGATAGTCGGAGTTCACCGCCACCGCATTCAGCACGCCATCGATGCGTGCGATCGCGGAGGATTTCGGGACCATCGTCGGGTGAACGCGCTGTTCGATACCGGTATCGGTGCGCTGCGCGATGCCGAGCAACTTGATGCGGTAGCCGAGTTCGTCCGCCGCTTCGATATCGGCGGTCGTGATCTCGGTGATGCCTTCCAGATAGATGCTGTCCACGTCCGTCTCGCAACCGAAGGCGAGACTGGTGAGAAGCGCCAGCTTGTGTGCGGTGTCGTGGCCGCCGATGTCGAAGGTCGGATCGGCTTCCGCATAACCGAGGCGCTGCGCCTCCGCCAGGCATTCCTCAAAGGAAAGCCCCTCGTGTTCCATCCGGGTCAGGATGTAATTGCAGGTGCCGTTCAGGATGCCATAGACGCGGCTGACGGAATTGCCCGCCATCGACTCGCGCAGCGTCTTGACGATCGGAATGCCGCCGGCAATGGCCGCCTCGAAATTGAGGCTGACGCCGTTTTCCTCGGCAAGCTTCGCCAGCTCCATTCCATGTTTTGCGAGAAGCGCCTTGTTGGCAGTGACCACATGCTTGCCGGACGTCAGCGCCGCGCGCACCACCGCCAGGGCGGGGCCGTCCTCGCCACCGATCAGCTCGACAAGAACGTCGACGCTGTTGGAATGGGCCATCGTATCTGCATCGTCGTACCAGGTGTAAGGCGAGAGATCGACGCCGCGGTCGCGGTTCCGGTTGCGGGCAGAGACGGCAACGACTTCCACCGGCCGCCCGCAACGGGCAGCGAGATGCTTGCCATGCTCGTCAATGAGACGAATGACAGACGCGCCGACCGTGCCAAGGCCGGCGACGCCGAGTCTCAGGGCATCTTGCATGTATCAGTGATCCAATTGTTCAAGTTAGCGGCGGGCGCCCATTGGGATCACGTTGTGCAATGTTTCGTCTGCGGATTCAAGAAAACGCCGCACGTTTCGCGCAGCCTGGCGTATCCGCTGTTCATTCTCCACAAGTGCGATGCGCACATAATCGTCGCCATATTCACCGAACCCGATGCCCGGAGCGACAGCAACGTCAGCTTTCTCGATAAGAAGCTTGGAGAATTCAACCGATCCAAGATGACGGAACTTTTCCGGGATCGGAGCCCAGGCAAACATAGATGCGCGCGGCGCCGGAACCTCGAAACCGGCATTTGCAAAAGATTCGACCAGCACATCGCGACGCTTCTTGTAGATCTGCCGGGTTTCCTCGATGCAGTCGTCGGGGCCGTTAAGCGCTGCGGAAGCTGCGACCTGAATCGGCGTGAACGCGCCGTAATCCAGATACGATTTGACGCGGGCCAGAGCCGCGATCAGACGCTCGTTGCCGACCGCAAATCCCATGCGCCAGCCGGGCATGGAATAGGTCTTGGACAGCGACGTAAATTCCGCTGCGATATCCATCGCGCCGGGAACCTGCAGCAGCGACGGCGGCGGCGTTCCATCGAAGTAGATTTCCGAATAGGCGAGATCGGACAGCACAAAGACTTCATGCTTGCGCGCGAAGGCGACCACGTCCCTGTAGAAATCCAGTTCCGCCACATAAGCGGTCGGGTTGGACGGATAGCACAGGATAATGGCCGTCGGCTTCGGAACGGAATGGACCACAGCCCGCTCCAGCGCATGGAAGAACTGCTCGTTCGGCTCGGCCGGGATGTAGCGCACAGCGGCGCCCGCCATCAGGAAACCGAAAGCGTGGATCGGGTAGCTCGGGTTCGGCACCAGCACCACGTCGCCCGGCGCGGTGATCGCCTGCGCCATGTTGGCGAAGCCTTCCTTGGAGCCGAGCGTGGCGACAACCTGCGTTTCCGGGTCGAGCTTCACACCGAAGCGGCGCCCGTAATAGGCGGCCTGCGCCTTGCGCAGCCCCTTGATGCCCTTGGAGGCGGAATAGCGGTGGGTGCGCGGATCCTGAACCGTCTCGGTCAGCTTCTCGACAATGTGCTTGGGGGTGGGCAAGTCCGGGTTGCCCATGCCCAGATCGATGATATCTGCGCCTTCGGCTCGGGCCTTTGCCTTCAGTCGGTTCACCTCTTCAAACACATACGGCGGTAGCCGGCGTGTCTTGTGAAACTCCATGGCTCTGGCCCTTCTCTCTTCTGGCGCCCCGCAGGTCATTTTTGGCGGACAGCGCATATGTTGCGGCGCGATGGATACTCCATCGCCAACCGATAGACTAGCGAATTCGTTAGAATCGCATAATTCGCATATTATTGCGCATGCAAACCGCGACCCTCCCCATTTCGCAGATTCTTGCACGCATATGCTTATAGTCGGTGAATTATGTCAGGATTGGGGATAACGAAGATGACCCAGACGCGCACCCGCCGAAACATCACGAAATGGCGGTTTTTTGCGCGTTTCCACGTCTTCCGCACCTATCGTCACCTGACGGGTATGCGGCATAGGCGCCAGTGCGCAAACGTCCGTGGCCCGCATGATCATGCGCGCGTCAATTCGCCGACAGGTGGGGAACAGTCGATTGGCCGCGGGGTTCGCGAACGCCTGCTAGTTCGACTCGGTCTCTTCGATCTTCTTGATCGCGTTGTCGATGTGGCTGTCGCGCTTGGCCAGAAGATCCCGGATCTTGGCGTTCCACAAGCCACGGTCGTCGCCTGCGGAATTGCGCTGGGCGAGTGTGCGCAGTTCGGCTTCCGTCTTCAGGACCTCATCCGACGTCTTCAGCCGCTCGGCCTCCGTCTGCGGGGCGGCATAGGCGATCGGATTGACCTTGTTGGAGACCACCTTGTTGGCGCTGTCGGGGTCGTAGAGATATTCGGGCTTGCCGTCCTCTACGTTCGCAGGCTGCGCAGGTGCGGAAACGGGAGCGGCGTCGGGCTTGCTCTGCGCCACCGCGGGTGCGGTCAGCGGCGCACCGCCCGGTACAGCTCCCGGCGGCACCATCACCACGCCCAGAAGGGTTGCGTCCGGATCGCCTGCGCAGCCGACAAGCGTCACCGACATGAGAGCCGCCGCCAGAAGGCCTTTCACACGCCCCCTGCCCGCCGACGTCCCTGCCCGCTTCTCCGCTACAGCCATCGCACCCGACCGTTGCACCCGTTCCGTCTCCAGTCCCAGTCTCAAGTATCGCCCAACCGGCGGCCAGCTCCAAGCGTTTGCGAAACCGCAACGCGCTTTTCGTCGTGGACGCGGGGCCCGCTCTAGTGCCTTGCAGACAAGGCAAAAACACGGCAGACCCCGCGCCGTTTCGCCTTTTCAGGCCCCCGCGTCAAGTCGCCTCGTCCAACACAGGCTTTTCGGCGCCGCAAGAGTATCTCCAGATACCACATAAGGCCGAGACCGGCGACGCCAAATAGGCGCCATACAGTTCTAAGATCATGCGATTCGACGGATCTCGCGGCTCGAAATTTCGTCCTCGGGAGATACACGCATCTCCCGGCGCTCTTGACGCGCCGGGTCCCGACCACCACCTGCGCACGAAATGCCCGGTGGTTGAGCGACCTGCGTAGTCATACGCCCACCTTTTATGCAAACCATTGGTTCCGCGCGGTAATTTGCTGCAGCGCAATGGCGAAAAGCGTGTTCAGGCTCTTGTCAGGATATGGTTGCAAAAGCCTATTATGAAGGAAGCGAGTTATAAAGTTAGCGGGTGGACCGGACGGATGGGTCACTTGCGCGTAACGACAAACCTCGAGCGACCTTACCCGTCGTAATGCGAGGACCTGAACGTGAGGGAGGCGCGGTCATGTCGGAAACTTACGATAACAGCCCCATGCTCCGGTATATCGTGGAGAACCCGGAAGCCTTTGCGCAGAACCTCGCCCGTGTCGTAGAGGAAGGCGGCAGGGCGTTGGCTGCATATGTTCGCCCTCGCGAGAACGGCGAGGCGCAGGACGCCATGGCCGAGGAAATCACCGAGGTCGTCAAGACGCTTTCGCAGGTCGGGGAATACTGGATCAAGGATCCCCAGCGCACCATGGAAGCGCAGACCCGTCTGATGACGGATTATGTGAACCTGTGGAACGGCACGCTGAAACGCATGGCCGGCGAACCCGTCGATCCCGCCATCGAACCCGACCCCCGCGACAAGCGCTTCAAGGACGATGACTGGAACACCAACCAGTTCTTCGATTTCCTCAAGCAGTTTTATCTGATCACCACCCGCTGGGCGGAAACCATGGTGGAGGATGCGGAGGAACTAGATGACCACACCCGCCACAAGGCGGATTTCTACGTCAAACAGATCACCAATGCGCTCTCGCCCTCCAATTTCCTACTGACGAACCCGGAACTCCTGCGCGAGACGCTGGGCAGCAACGGGCAGAACCTGGTGCGCGGCATGCAGATGCTGGCGGAGGACATCGAGGCCGGGCACGGCGATCTGCGCATCCGCCAGTCCGACGGCAGCCGGTTCGAGGTGGGCGAGAACCTCGCCCTCACCCCCGGCAAGGTGATCATGCAGAACGATGTCTGCCAGCTCATCCAGTATGAGCCGACGACGGAAAAGGTGCTGAAGCGCCCGCTGCTGATCGTGCCGCCCTGGATCAACAAATTCTACATTCTCGATCTCAACCCGGAGAAATCCTTCATCCGCTGGGCGGTGGAGAACGGACACACCGTATTCGTGATCTCATGGGTAAACCCGGACGAGCGACAGGCCAAGAAGAGCTTCGCCCACTATATGCGCGAGGGCATCTTCGAAAGCCTCGACAAGATCAAGCGGGCGACACAGGTCGATGAGGTGAATGCCATCGGCTACTGCGTCGGCGGCACGCTGCTGGCCGTGACGCTGGCCTATATGGCCGCCCATGGCGATGAACGCATCAAGAGCGCGACCTTCTTCACCGCACAGGTCGATTTCAAATTTGCGGGCGACCTGAAGGTCTTCGTCGACGAGGAACAGATCGCCAATCTGGAACGGCGGATGGAACAGAAAGGCTATCTGGAGGGGCGCAAGATGGCGAACGCCTTCAATATGCTGCGTTCCAACGATCTGATCTGGCCCTATGTCGTGAACAATTACATGCGGGGCAAGGAGCCCTTCCCCTTCGACCTGCTCTACTGGAATTCCGACAGTACGCGCATGCCGGCGGCCAACCATTCCTTCTATCTGCGCAACTGTTATCTGGAGAACCGGCTCAGCGAAGGCACGATGGAGATCGGCGGCGAAAAGCTCGATCTTTCAAAGGTGAAGATCCCGATCTTCAACCTCGCTACCCGCGAGGACCATATCGCCCCGGCTCTCTCGGTCTTCGAGGGCTCGCGCTATTTCGGCGGGGACGTTCATTACGTTCTGAGCGGTTCCGGACATATTGCAGGCGTGGTGAACCCGCCCTCGAAGCAGAAGTACCAGTACTGGTCCGGTGGCAAGGTGAAAGGCGACTTCCAGTCCTGGCTGGCGCAGGCAACGGAGACACCGGGCTCCTGGTGGGATCACTGGAACGCGTGGATCCGCTCCCACGACGACACGGAAGTGAAGGCCCGCAAGCCGGGTGCGCGGCGCGTGAAGATCATCGAGGACGCGCCGGGCTCTTATGTGAAAATGCAGGGCTGACGCTCAGCCCTGCATTCCGTATTTCCCGATTTGTCTCAAAGCGCCCTCGCGAAGGCCCCTCAGGGCTGCGGCAGCGGCTTTTCACGCGGAATGTTGGACGGCGGCGCGTCCGGATCGCGCGGGGCATCTCCCAGCGGATCTTCCGGTGTTGCCTGCTGCACGATCGGCGGGCCGTCATAGTTTTCCGGCGGCGGCACGTTGGAGGACTCCTTGCAGTCCGTCAGCCACACGTCATAGACGGGGTGCTCGACCGCGTGGAGGCCGGGGCTTGCCGCGAACATCCAGCCGGTGAAGATGCGCCGAACCTCGTTGTTCAGCGTCACCTCGTCCACCTCGACGAAGGCGTCTGTCTGGGGCTGCTCGGTGGGCGGGCGCGAATAGCACACCCGCGGCGTCACCTGCAGCGCGCCGAACTGCACCTTCTCGCCGATATAGACATCGAAGGAGATGATCCGGCCGGTGATCTTGTCCAGTCCGGCAAATACCGCCACCGGATTGTTGATCCGCTCCGCATGGGCTTCACCCACAGGGCCCACAAGCCCGGCAACGCCCGAAAGAGCGCCTGCGATGAGGGCCGCAAAGAGGCGACCAGTCCTGCCAATCGTCATAGTGTCTCTCGTCACCGCATCCTGCCGGTCGTGTAACCGCGATTCGGGCCGGTTTAGAACCCTATTGGGCCATGAAAAAGGCGGCGGACGCCATGGCCTGCCGCCTTTTCTTCATGACAGGCGTCGTCAGGGGCCATCCGGGACGGCCCCTGAGGCGTATCAGGCCATCTGTTCGAGGCGCGCCTCGGCCTGTTCGACCTTTTCGCGAAGCTCCACGAATTCGGCCCGCTTTTCCTTTTCACCGTCGACCACCTCTGCCGGGGCCTTCTCGACGAATTTCGGATTGGAGAGCTTCTTGTCGATGCGCGCTATCTCGCCATCGAGACGCTTGCGCTCCTTGGCGAGACGGGCCTTTTCCGCGTCCAGATCGATCACACCGGCCAGCGGCAGGCAGAGCGTCAGGCTTTCCAGAACGATCTGTGCCGAGCCCTTGGGCGCGGTATCAGCCTGTTCGATGGTCTCGACACGCGCCAGACGGCAGATCGCGGCCTCATGCGTTGCAAGGCGCGCCGAAATCGCGTCATCCGCGCCGACGACAACAAGCTGAAGCTTCGCGCCCGCAGGCACATTCATTTCGGCGCGAACCGAGCGGATATGCGAGATGAGATCGATCAGCCAGTTGATCTCTTCGGCCGCCTTGTCGTCGAGCGCCTCGATTTCCGGCCATGCGGAAAGCGCCAGCATCGCCTCGCGGGCCGGGCCCTCTTCGCCGGTGCGGGCCCAAAGTTCTTCCGTCAGGAAGGGCATGAAGGGATGCAGCACCTTGAGGATCTCGTCCACCACCCACGACGCGGTTGCTCGGGTTTCGGCCTTGGCGGCCTCGTCCGTGCCGGAAAGAACGGGCTTTGCCAGTTCGATGTACCAGTCGCAGAAGGTGTTCCAGACGAAGCGGTAGATGCCGTTTGCGCCGTCATTGAAGCGATAGGCCTTGATGGCGGCGGTGACTTCTTCCGCGGCACGCGCGGTTTCCGTCACGATCCAGCGGTTCAGCGTGCCCCTGGTGGCATTCGGATCGAAGCCCTCGACGCGCTTGCACTCGTTCATCTCAAGGAAGCGTGTGGCATTCCAGAGCTTCGTTGCGAAGTTGCGGTAGCCCGCGACACGGCTCGTCGCCAGCTTGATGTCGCGACCCTGCGCCGCCATGGCGGCCAGGGTGAAGCGCAGCGCATCCGCACCGTATTCCTCGATCAGATCGAGCGGGTCGATGACGTTGCCCTTCGACTTCGACATCTTCGCACCCTTCTCGTCGCGAACGAGAGCGTGGATGTAGACGTCTTCGAATGGCTCTTCCTTCATGAAATGAAGGCCCATCATCATCATCCGGGCAACCCAGAAGAAGATGATGTCGAGACCGGTGACGAGCACGGAAGTCGGGTAGTACTTCTTCACTTCGGCGGTGTCGTCCGGCCAGCCGAGCGTGGAGAACGGCCACAGCGCAGACGAGAACCAGGTGTCGAGCACGTCGGGGTCGCGGGTCAGCTCAACAGCCTTGCCGTAGTGCTTTTCAGCCAGACCGGCGGCCTCTGCCTCGTCATAGGCGACGAAGATCTCGCCGTCCGGGCCGAACCACGCCGGGATCTGATGGCCCCACCAGAGCTGGCGCGAGATGCACCAGGGCTCGATGTTCTCCATCCACTCGAAATAGGTCTTTTCCCAGTTTTTCGGGACAAACTTCGTGCGCCCCTCGCGCACCGACGCAATCGCCGGTTTAGCCAGCGTCTTGGCGTCGGCGAACCACTGGTCGGTCAGCATCGGCTCAATGACCACATGGGAGCGGTCGCCGAATGGCTGCATGATCTTCTTGTTCTCGACGAAGGGAACCGCCTCGCCTTCCTCGTTCGTCACGGTGACGGCGAGCCCGTCCGCATTGATGGCAGCGACGATCCGGTCGCGCGCATCGTAGCGGTCCAGCCCGCGATACTCGTCGGGAACGAGGTTGATGGCGTCGACCTCGGCCTCCGACGGCAGCTCGCCGCTATCGACGATGGCCTTGGCCATGGCCGCACATTCGGCGTAAGGCGCGCCGTCGGCGCGCATCGCGGCCTGCACGTCCATCAGACGATAGAGCGGGATCTTGTTGCGGCGTGCAACCTGATAGTCGTTGAAATCATGCGCGCCGGTGATCTTCACCGCGCCGGAGCCGAAATCGGGGTCCGGATACTCGTCGACGATAATCGGAATAAGGCGGCGATGCTCCTTCGGACCGACCGGGATTTCGCAGAGTTTTCCGACAATCGGAGCGTAACGCTCATCTGACGGATGAACTGCGACCGCACCGTCGCCGAGCATCGTTTCCGGGCGCGTCGTGGCGATGGAGATATAGTCGCGCGTCTCGCGCAGCGTGACGTTTCCGTCCTCGTCCTTCTCCACGTACTCGTAGGTCTCGCCACCGGCCAGCGGGTACTTGAAGTGCCACATGTGGCCGTCGACTTCCGTGTTCTCCACTTCCAGATCGGAGATCGCGGTCTCGAACTTCGGGTCCCAGTTGACCAGCCGCTTGCCGCGGTAGATCAGACCCTCGCGGTAAAGCTGGACGAACACCTTCAGGACGGCCTTGGAAAGGCCCTCGTCCATGGTGAAACGCTCGCGCGACCAGTCGCACGAAGCCCCCAGCCGCTTGAGCTGGTTCAGGATCATGCCGCCCGATTCAGCCTTCCAGGTCCAGACCTTCTCGACGAAAGCCTCGCGGCCGATCTCGCGGCGGCCGGGCTCCTGACGCTCGCCCATCTGGCGTTCCACGACCATCTGCGTGGCGATGCCCGCATGGTCCATGCCGGGCTGCCACAGCACGTCGTTGCCGCACATGCGGTTGAAGCGGACGAGAATGTCCTGCAGCGTGTTGTTGAGCGCGTGGCCCATGTGCAGGGAGCCGGTTACATTGGGCGGCGGAATGACGATGCAATAGGGGTCGGCGCCCTCGCGCGCCCCCGCGCCCGCGCGGAAAGCGCCGGCTTTTTCCCAGTCTTGCGAAATCCGCGGCTCAATCGCCGCAGCGTCATAGGTCTTGTCGAGCATGGAATCCTGTCTCGTCACTCGTCCGGTCGTCGCGCCAAACGGTTTTTCAGCGCGCACAACACCGCATCCGCTCGTGTAAATCGGATGGACCGGCTCAAGTCAACATGCACGCGGCGTAACCTGCGTCAACGCGGCTTAAAATTGTACATTCCGCCTGAAGATCCGCACGTGGAGGCGCCACTGCGAACCTTGCGAAACAAAAACGCCGCCCCAAAGGGACGGCGTTCGAATTCTCTCTCGTCCCGGAAGCGTTTCAGCGACCGCGGGTTACCCGCTCGATCTCCTGACGCACCATCCGCTCCACCATGATGGGGAGGTTGTCGTCCAGCCAGCCCTTGATCATCGGGCGCAGCATTTCGCGCACGAGTTCATCCAGCGTGCGGGAATTTGCCGACAGAACCGTGTTGGAGAGATTGGCAAAGGCCGAATTCACGGCGCTGTCCGTCATGTCGGAGACAAGACGCGCATTCCGGTCGACCGCGCCGGCATCCTCGCGCACGGGTTTGTAGTCGGTGAAGGCAGGCTTGGCCGCAACGGGTTCCGGCTGGGGAGCAGGCTCTTCGAAAGCCTCCTCGACCGACTCTTCCTCAACCGCCTCGTCTTCAGCGACGAAAGCCAAATCGCCGGTGTCGGTGTCATCGGGAAGCCCCTCGACCATATCGGGGGCATTCTCGTCCCCTTCGGTCGCAAGATCTTCAGTCAGCTCCAGGACGTCGGAGGTGTCAGCCTCGTCTTCTTCCTCGGCCTCCATGGCAGCCAGATCGAAGGCCTTGTCGGCTTCCTCCTCGGCAACCAGTTCCTCTTCTTCCTCTGCAGGCTCTTCTTCGACAACCGTTTCCATTTCGACATCATCGACGTCGAAACCACCGCCATCGCTGTCGAAAAGCTTGTCGAGATCGTCCTGTGACATGTCCGCGCCCATGTCGACGTCTCCCTCAGCTTCACCGGCCCCGGCAGCATTGTCCTGCGGGGCGTCATCATCGGAGATAATCCGGCGAATCGATGCCAGGATTTCCTCCATCGAGGGTTCCTGCGCCTGACCGGCCTTCGCCATTTCACCCCTCACAAACTTGTTCAGGCCTTCGAGTATATCAGGACACAGCCGCCCCGCCTCACCCGAATTGCCTGCAATAGCTACACCGTGCGAACCCTACGCTTGCCTCAGGTGACGATTCGCACTCTCACGACTATAACGCTTCTTTAACCAGTTCGGAAATTCCGGTCTTTGCTATTGGGGGTTTCCCCCGGTTAACAGTAACCGTTTCCCGATTTTAGTTGCCGTGACGCTCCAATTGCCGGTTTTTGCGCATTTGAGGGACGGATCTTATGGCCTGATCATCCGGACAACCGGAATGGCCCGCGCAAAACACAGACCTATTCGTGCTCAACGAAGGCGTCTTCTGCCAAAAAGAAAGCCGGCCCCCAGTGGAGGCCGGCTTTTTCTTTCGACTGCATCTCCGCGCTTTGGAAGCGCGCGTCAGGCTCGTTTCGCAGAGGCCTCAACGCCCGTCCGGCGTACGCAGGCCGAACCAGGTGTCGCGAACCGCCTCGTAATGCTCCTTCGGATCGTAAGCGGCGACGTTGAGGTTCATTTCCTCCGCGGTCAGCCGTCCGACCGCAGCCACCAGCGAGAAGGCCGCCACGACGCTCTCGCGTTGCGCACTCACCAGCGTCGACTTGGCGTCGATCAATTCATTCTGGGCATTCAGGACATCAAGCGTGGTCTGCTGACCGACGCGCTGCTCCTCAATGACGCCGTTCAAGGCCAGTTGAGCCGCCTGAACCTGTGCGTGCGCCGCGGTCACCGAGGCTTCCGCCGCCTCGTAGGATCCCCATGCGGCAACGATTGCAGCGCGAACGCTGTCGCGCGCGGCATCGAGCAGGATGCGGGCATTGCCGAGCTGTTCCTTCGCCTGTCGGACCTGCGAGGAAACCAGTCCGCCCTGATAAAGCGGAACGGACACCCGACCGAGGATGGTGGCGCTGTCGGTGTGGTCGATACTGACCGAGGTGGACGGGTTCCACTGACGTTGCAAGTTTCCTTCCACCGTGACGGTGGGCAGCAGATTGCCCTCAATCACCTTCACGTTGAAACCCGCGGCGTCGATGTTGAACTGCGCGGCCACGATATCCGGGTGACGCCCTTCGCCTTCGGAGAGCGCCGACTTGAGGCTCTTGGGCAGCATGGAGCGGATATTGGTGTTGGGTACGATCCGGCCCGGCTCGACACCTACGATCTGCCGGAAGACGGCACGGTCGGCGTTGAGGTTGGCAAGCGCGAGATTGAGCTGCGAGCGCGCCCCGGCAAGACGTGCATCGGCCTGTGCGATGTCGGTGCGGGTGCCCTCGCCGACTTCGAAACGATCCTTGGCGGCGCGAACCTGTTCGCTCAGGAACTTGATGTTGGAGCGGTTGAGCGAGACGATCGCGGTGTCGCGGATCACGTTCATATAGGCCTGCGCGGCCGACAGCAGCACCGACTGTTCCGTGGAGACGAGCGAGGCGCGCTGAGCGCGGACAAGCGCCTCGGCCTGACGGGTGCCATTCACCGTCCGGAAGCCGCGGAAGACTGCCTGCTGGATCTGAACGCCAACCGTAGAGGTATTGTAGTAGCTCTGCCCCAGGGGCACGGAGCTTGACGAGGTGTGGCTTGCGCTGGCGCTGGCGAAAACCTGCGGGCGCCAGCCGGACAGGGCCTGCGGCACGTTTTCATCGGTGGCGCGCAGCGTCGCACGCGCGGCGTTGAGGCTCGGATTGTTCGAATAGGCCATCGCCAGCGCTTCGCTGATCGATTGCGCCTGAACGCCACTCGCCATCAGAAGAACAGTGGAAGCCGCTGCAACAGCAACTACAGAATTACGAATGGTCACGACGCCACGCCTCATTGTCCCGCGCCCCCCGAATGTACCGACGCACCGGCCCATCGGGCAACGGGCATCAATCATGGTTCTTCACCCCTGATGAGTTTCGAACCGGTGCCGCCCGACCCCCGTCGGAGCTGCACCATCACATTCCGGCCTATCCTCCGACAGGCATCGACCGGTCCAATCTACAACAAATGCAGGGCCTTGAAGACCCTAGCACCCGTACGGACAGGTTACGCCCATACGAAAGAGCTGCAAATTCGCGACCGCTGCTTCATGCAGTCTACCGCGCGTCGATGACGATACGGTAATGCCGATGACATGAGGCGCAATTAGATTCACTATCAACTGCCAAGTCTAAGGTGTTGAATGGGCGTATTGAACCCACACACGGTTGTGGCCCACTGAATAATCTGTCGCTGCGGCCATTAGGCAACAGAAACCGCGCAAGCCGCAGCGTCCACCCGGGAGCCATCCCGAAAACGGTGAACGGAATTAGCATCGCCGCGCACGCCTCATTCCCTGGCATTTACCACAATACCACAAGGCGTCAGATCCGATGGTGCCTCCGAATCGGCTCGTTGCGCGCCCCGCACAACCTATGCGTTCAACTCTACAAGAACATGGATGCCCGCTTTCCCGCCCGCCGCCAACCGGCGCGCTGGACCGACGATGAGCGGAGCAAGCAAAAGGCCGGTGCGCAGAAGCGACCGGCCTGAATGCAGCGATCCGATTTCGCAAAACGGCGGATGGCCGCCTAGAAGACGAAGTCCTTCTTCATTTCGAAGCCCGGAAGTGTCGGCGCGTTGGCGTTGAATGCCGGGCGCGAACTGGTCTTGCCTTCCGACGAAAGCACGCGGATCGCTTCCGCCGAACCGCCGCGTCCCTTGATGGCAACGAGACGACCGCCGTCCTTAAGCTGGGAAATGAGCGTTTCGGGGATCTGGTCCACCGCGCCCTCGATGAGGATCACGTCGAAGGGACCTTCCGAAGCAAGCCCGGCGATGGGATCGCCTGCCACGATGGCAGCGTTGTCGATTCCCTGTTCGACCAGCGTTTCGCTGGCGGCCTGAGCAAGCGCTTCATCGCCCTCCACGCCAACGACCGAATTCGCAATGCGCGCCAGAACCGCGGTGGCATAAGCCGAGGCGCAGCCGACCACGAGAACGATATCCGTGGCATCGAGATCCGCGAGCTGCACGAGCTTGCCGAAAGTCTGGGCGGAGAGCAGGTAGCGCCCGGGCTCGCCGGCCTCGGCGCCCGTAATCTCAATATCCCCGTCCGCATAAGCGAAGGGGCGGCGCATCTTGGGCACGAAGAGTTCGCGCGGAACCGACCCCATTGCATCAAGAATACGATAATCCGTGATATCGCGGGTACGGAGCTGGTTATCCACCATACGGCGGCGCATATCCTCGAATTCGTCCATGCCGACTTATCCTGTCCGCTACATTTTCATTGCCGAAATCCTTAGCTGTCCTGACGCTCCGTGACAAGCGCTGCGCGGCGGCGCGGGGGACGATCCACCCGGAAATGGCGCGACTCCGCGCTTTGCCGTTTCGTCGCGCATGACCATGCAGGGCTTCGGGACGCTCCATCCGCCCCATCCGGATTCGACGATCCGCGTCGGATGTCGCGACACTTCCCGCACCGAGCCGCCGCTCCCGATGGCGGATTTCCTGCGGGTCTTTTCGATATGAACAGATTTTGCTGAACACGGCGGGCTGTTTTGCAAAAGCGACGAAACAAGCGGTTGACATGGCGATGCAAGTAGCTGAAAAAACGCGCCAAGGCCACGTGGCGGAGTGGTGACGCAACGGATTGCAAATCCGTGTACCCCGGTTCGATTCCGGGCGTGGCCTCCAATTTCCCTCCGCAAATTTTCTCCGGATCCGATCAGGTCTTCCGAACCGCTCAGGACGCTCGCCGTCTCCATGGCGACGGCGCTCGCGCGCAGATGAAGCCGCAATGTTCAAACGAACATCGGCTGACCGGCTAAAGGAATGAGGCGCGAACTGCATCCGTAAATCCGCTCCCCCCGCAAGTGCCGGGAGGCATGGATGCAAAAGCTTTGGAGGGGCCCGATGCAAATCGGGCAGATTGTCTGTCAGGGCTTCAGGGTCGGTCAGACAGGCGCGACCGGCCCATTCTTTCAGGCGTGTTCGGCCACGAGCGCCAGATGCTGGCGGTTGCAACGGGGGCAATCCTTGCGCACCCGGATCATGACCACATTGGGAAACCATACATTCTTCGGAGAAAGCCAGCCCGGAGCGGACGGCATTTCCATTTTGCAAGTTTCGCACGTGCCACAGCAATTGCTCACTACGTTCTCCATCATGCTGCGATTGTTTGCGAATTCCGCCTGAACGACACAACTGACAAGGGTCGGAGCCGAATCGATGCGGTAGCGTTAATCTGTTTGCAACCTACTCCTTGCGTTTGTTCCGGTCTGTTCGGTCCATTCCGCTCCGAAGATTTCGTTATGGTCGCGCAATAACACACGGATGCGGTTCGAACCGGTGGCGAAAGTACCCAACGAGCGGTCGTCCGCCTTGCGTAACGCCGTTACGAAACCTCTCGTTTACGCTCGGTTTTCTGCGCTCGTTTCGCATGCGGTACGGCTTCTCTTCCCATGCCGTCTTCCGCCCTCTCGAGAAACGCGAGACCGTTTCGATGCGTGACTCCGGCTGTGGAAAACATTCATTTGAGGCCATCGATTACCGCGAAATCGGTTCTTGACGCTTTGGCCCCTGAAACCGGATGCGGGCCTATCGTTGCGTTAACACTTATGGCAGAGAAACCCATGTGAGCGCATTCCGGGAGGCCCCATGCCACAAAACACCGATTACACGCCGGGCACGAATTCGAACCCGCCATTTTCACCGGCTGCCGAAAACAACAAGGGGCCGATTGGCGAAGTCCTGAGAATCGAGTTCGCGGATGTGAAATCCGTTATGGAGATCGCGAGCGGCACCGGCCAGCATGCCGTGCATCTGGCGAGCCTCCTGCCCCACCTCTCATGGCAGCCGAGCGACCTTGCCGAAAATCTGCCCGGACTGGCCTTGCGCCACGAACAGGAGGCCCCGGCCAACCTGCGCGAGCCCATGCTGCTCGATATTGCCGAGCTGCCCTGGCCGGTCGAGCCGGTCGATGCTGTCTATGCCGCCAATTGCCTCCACATCGTCTCGTGGCCCCTCGTGGAAGCGTTCTTCGAAGGTGCGGGCGGCGCAATCAACGAGATCGGGGTGATCGCCGTCTACGGCCCGTTCCGGTACGGCGGGGATTTCACCACGCAGAGCAACGCGGACTTCGATGCCTTTCTGCGGGCGCGGGATCCGGCTGCAGGCATACGCGATTTCGAGGCCGTGAACGAACTGGCCGAAGCGCAGGGCTTCCGGCTGGCGCATGATTACGACATGCCCGCCAACAATCAGCTTCTGATCTGGCGTCGGGGATAGGTCCGCTCACCGACGCGCCCGCGCGATGGCCAGAATCGCATCGAGATCCAGCGCGGCTTCGAGATGGTCGGCAAGCGCCTCGAGCGCGCCGTCCACTTGCGCGTCGTAGGAAAGGCTCCCCTCCCAAGGAAGGCGCGCGCCACTTCCAAGCGCCTCCAGAAATGCGGCGCGGAACGGGTCGGAGGCGAAAATCCCGTGCAGATAACACCCTGACACCCGCCCGTCCGGAGAAAGCGCGCCTTCCGGTTTGCCGTCTATCTCCAGAAACGGACGCTCGCAATCGGCCCCGACCGTCCGGCCCAGATGGATCTCATATCCGCGCACCGGGCTTCCCGACGCCACGTGGGAGCCTGAGGCAAGCGTCAGACGCTTCTCCCCGCCAAGCTCGGTCTCCACATCGAGAAGGCCGAGCCCAGCAACACTGCCCGCCGCGCTTTCCACGCCAGCCGGATCGCTGACGGAGCACCCCAGCATCTGATATCCGCCGCACAACCCAAGAACAGCCCCGCCGCGTCGGTAATGCGCCAGCAGATCGATATCCCAGCCCTGCTCCCGGAAGAACGCCAGATCGGCGATGGTGGACTTGGTCCCTGCGAGTAGGATGAGATCCGCATCGCCGGGCAAAGCTTCGCCGGGCCGTACCAGCTGGAGATCGACATTCGGCTCCATTTGCAGGGGATCGAGATCGTCGAAATTGGAAAGCCCCGCCATGACGGGCACGGCGATCCTGATCGCGCCGGACGGCTTGTTCCCTGCCGCCTCCGGCATCAGGTCGAGAATATCCTCCGCGGGCAATTGCGCCGCGCGATCGAACCAGGGCACGACGCCCAGCGCGCGCCAGCCGGTACGCCGGGCAATATCCGCGAGGCCTTCATCGAACAAGTCAACATTCCCCCGGAATCTATTGATCACGAATCCTTTTATCCGGTCCCGGTCTTCAGAATCGAGCACGCAATGCGTTCCGACCAAGGCGGCGATCACGCCACCGCGATCGATATCGCCGGTCAGGATCACCGGGACATTCGCCGCCTCCGCAAAGCCCATATTGGCGATGTCGCCGCTCCTCAGGTTTGTCTCCGCAGGGCTGCCCGCCCCTTCGACAAGAACGAGGTCGGCCTGCGCTTCCACCTGCGCAAAGCTCTCCAGAACGCGCGCCAGAACTTCCCGTTTCATCTCCTTGAAGCCGCCGGGCGACGCTGCCGGAAGGCGGCGGCCCTGTACGATTACCTGAAGCCCCCCTCCACTTTCCGACTTCAGCAGGACGGGGTTCATGTAAACGCTCGCGGGCACGCGGGCAGCCAGCGCCTGAAGCGCCTGCGCGCGGCCGATCTCGCCGCCGTCGGCCGTCACCGCCGCATTGTTCGACAGGTTCTGCGCCTTGAACGGCATGACCTTCAGCCCGCGCCGGGTAAATGCGCGGGCAAGGCCACTCACCAGCAAGCTTTTGCCGACATTCGATCCGGTACCCTGGATCATGACGGCGGGAGCGGGAGGCGTCACGCTGCGTCGTCTCCGGCGAGACCGCTTTCCAGCCGCGCCAGCACACCGGCCTCTTCGATATCGTCCGGCAGGCTGACGAGCCGGATTTCAAGCGCGAGGCGAACCGCCGGGCGCACTGCGAAAAGAACCGAGCCAATCACGAACAGCCACGTACCGGCATATTGAAGGGATGCGTAGAAGAAGAAGACGCTGCCGACGATGAAAGCGACGGCAGCTGCGAATTCGATTCCCGTTCTGGCAATTTCGTAGCGCGTCGTGGTTCTGGCGTGGGCTGGGGTCAACGTCCGGTTCTTGTGATTGAAAAGGACGGCCATAAGTATCCCCTGTCTGTCCGATGAAAGGAAAAGGTGCATCCGGATCACACCGGCATGACCACGCTTCATCTCATCCCACGACAGGAACGATAGCCGACGCAAGCAGAACAGCTTGAAAAAATCGTCGGGCTGACCCCATGTCGAGAACCGGCTGTCGCGAACGCGGGAATCTTTTCGAAACAATTCGCCGCCGAAACAGGCTGCCAACCCTTTTCGTGCGCCGTCGAACCATCCTGTTATCACCGGAGGCCCATTTCACGGCCTGTGGAAGACCCATCAGGCCCCGACCGCCGCTCCCCTCCTTTAATCGCAATAATCCTGACAATTCTGCGGGGATGGCGGCGGTCGAAAGGGGCGCGCGGGTTAGCGATACGGAAGGAAAGCGTTCACTCATCCACATTTTTTGCTCCACGGGACTTGGCAAGCGCAATCGGCGTTGTTATAGCCTCTCCCGTCGACGCGCAGACAGCGCGCCTGACCTGCTCCCCGGTAGCTCAGTGGTAGAGCAAGCGACTGTTAATCGCTTGGTCGCTGGTTCGAATCCGGCCCGGGGAGCCATCTCTCTCCCAGACATCCAAGGTTCGTTTTCGCAGGGCTCATCTAGTCCGGTGCGCAACTGTTTGCATGTTGTCCCGGCAGGAAGTGCCTTTTCGGCATCCTAGGCGACGTCGTCGGCCCGATGCGCTCCGCCCGATCGGGGACCGAGTACGCGCGGAACAGCCGAACCGACAGCCGTTATCTTCCCAGACACGCCCGGCACACAGACAGTGACAACCGTTACGAGATTTTTTCGCTGGACTCACAACTTTTACACGTGACCCGAGCCGGATTTCTGACGCTGCCCGGAGGGGCCGGTGCCAAAACCGGCGACTGTTGCCGCAGTTCTCAGCACCTCTTTCCGTACGGTTTTCCGAACCTTCCGCCCACGGCCTTCGACTACCAGACTGGAAGAACCTCCGCCTCGCCGAGCGATGCCTTGCGAATTGTGCCCCCATCCGAACAAGAGCGCCATCGGCTCATCACAAGTATATATGTGTCGCTACGACCCCGCTCACAGTATGCTATACCCTGCGAATTACTTCTTATCTATACATGCAACATATATAGAAACGATATCTCAGCGTGAGTTTTTACAATCGTCTTAAGTCGCGGATTGACAGTAAAGCGAGATGTCAATAAGAAGGCCAACTCGCATTTCTTGGCATCGTACAAATTCAATAATCGACATGAGTAGCCCTTCAGAGTCACCCGAGGCTGACGAGCCAGCAGCGTCGGTCGCGACCGTGTTCACCATCGCAGTGCGCGATGCCGCGGTCGTCATCATCACCTTTCTCATCATGTTCATGGGTGTCGGCCAGATCAGCGCCGAGGCGGGCCTCAGCGCGCTTCAGACTGCAATCATGACCAGCCTGACGGTAGCCGCGCCCGCGCAAACCGCCGCCATGCAGATCCTGAATAGCGATGGCGCACACGCCGGTGCGTGGGCCGCGGCGGTGGTCGCGGTTGCGATCATCAATCTGCGCTTCATCATCATGGTGGCTTCCGTGCTCGGTCGCCTGCCCAGCATGAATTTCATTCGCGCTCTGGGAAGCGTCGGCTTCCTCTCGGCGAGTTCCTTCGCCGTTATCCTGCCAAAGCTCATGGACAGCCGCCCTCCGCGCCCGGCGCTCTATTGCGGCATCGTGGGGGCTCTGTGCTCCGCCTCCGCAATCATCGGCGCGGTCGCAGGACACCAGCTCGCTGCATCGGTGCCCGTCATCGTCGGCGCAACGCTGGGGGCGATGATCCCGATCTATTTCGCCACTCTCATCGCCCGCCAGAAGAAGATGCGCAACCTGATGGTGAACGCCGCCTTCGGCGCCGTGCTGGTGCCCATTGCGGCAATCGAGATGGGCTCCTACGCCCTTCTGGTCCTGCCGTTGATCGTCGCGGGCTTCAGTATGGTCCTGGAAAGGAAAAACAGCGATGCATGAGACCGCTCTCGCCAATTGGCAGCTTTGGGCCGTGGCAGGCGGCGCTGGGCTCGCAACGCTGCTCCTGCGCGTCATTCCGCTATTCGCACGCAACCGGATGGGCGGAGAGCGCATTCGCGAGTTCTTCGACCGTGCGGGCTACGGCATTCTTGGCGGCATCGTCGCCACTTCGGCCCTGCGTTCCGGCAGGAACCTGTTTGAAACGCAGCCGACCATCGGCGCCATCGTCGCCGTGGCATGCGTGATCGCGGCGTTTCTTATCTCGATCTGGCGTGGCGGCACCATCTTGCCGACGATAATCGGCCTGGCCGGATTCGTTGCGGCCGGCCTCGTCTATCTCAGATAAGGCCGGCCGCAACCGTCATTCAGCAATTTTCGGGCAGTGCGTGCGAAGCCGTCAGGAGGCCGTCGCGCGACGCTCGATCAGCGGATAGGCCCGCTTGATCGCAACGGCGATCACCGCCGCAATGCCAGCCTTGATCACGTCACCGATCACGAAGACCGAAGACGCCATCGCGACCTTGAGGAACGGGGCGCCTATGTTGATCGTCGTCCAGGGAATGCCGATCGCGTAGAGAACGATGATGCCGCCGATCGCGCAGAAGATGAACGACGTGACGACATTGAGCTTGTTCCAGGCCCACTCGTGCAGCTTGCCGACGACATAGGCCGCAGGCACCCAGCCCACGAGGTAACCGGCCGTCGGACCGGCGAACACGCCGAGACCGCCACGACCGCCGGCCAGAAGCGGAAGGCCGACAGCGACAAGCGCCACAACCAGCAACATGGACAATGCGCCACGCCGCCCGCCAAGGATGGCACCGGCGAGCATGGCACCGATGGACTGCGCCGTCACCGACACGCCGCCCAGAAAGGCGATCGGAATGGGCGGAAAGAGGCCCAGAGCCGCCGTCAGAGCGGCGAAGAGGGCTATATAGACGATGTCTCGAGTGGAGGTTCGTTGTCCGGACATGATTTCCTCGAATGGGATTTGTCAATGTCGACGGCAAACCGCGGCGGCAGTTCGTCGTCATCGCTATAGGGTGAACGTGCTTCAATGGCATCGGCGACGTCACCGGCCATGCGCAAGGTGCGCAGAACGAGTGGAAGCGCCAGTGCGATAGGATTGGTTCCAAGCCCCCTCGCCCGCTGGGCATCGCGGATCTCCCGCGCCTGCGCTGCTATCACCGGAATAAAACGCAGCGCCAGGGAAAACGCCAATCCGACCTTTGCCGGATCCACACCGAGCGGCTTGAGGGGATGCAAGCCGATTTCAACCGCGCTGATCAGGGCATCGGTGCGGGTCGTGAGGGTGACCAATGCGGCCAGCAGCACCAACGCCGCAATGCGCAGCACAACCAGCGCTGCGTAATTCCAGGACTCCCAGTACACCTGAAATGCGAACAGGATGACCAGAATCCACAAGAGCGGGCGAATCTGCTTGTAGGCCTGAGCAAAACTGAGGCCAGCGAAACGGTACAGCGCCAGGATCACGGCAAGGGCGAGCGCCAACCACCACCACTGCCCGATGATCACGAGTACGGTGCCAGCAACCGCAAGCGTCAGCAGCTTGGGGCCCGCACCAATGCGATGAATGAGCGACACCGCCGCGGGATCGCGTCCGGCCATCATGTCATACGCTCCACGTAGTGGGCCAGCGCCGGGCCCGGCTCGTCATCCGCAATCACCTTGCCATGGTCGAAGACGATCACGCGATCGAAGTCTTCCAGCAGTTTCAGGTCATGGGTGACGATGATGACGGTTTCTTCCAGATCCTTGATCACACGGGCGACCCTGCGTGCGTTGCGCAGGTCGAGAAGCGTCGTCGGTTCATCGAAAACGACGCAATCTGGACGCGTGATAAGCACACCGGCCAGCGCCAGCAACTGTTTCTGTCCACCGGAGAGGGCATGCGAGGGATGATAGCGGAAGGGGCCGAGATTGTACCGGTCCAGCACCTCTTCCACGAGCGCGCCGCGTTGAGCCGCGGGCAGCTTCAATCCCTTCAGGCCAAAGGCCACATCCTCTTCGACGATGGGAAAGACGATCTGATTGTCAGGATTTTGAAAGACAAAGCCCACCTTGCGCCGGACGGCCTTGCCGTCTTTCGCCGTGTCGAGCCCGTCAACGAGAACCTTGCCCTGCGTCGGCACCAGAAGGCCGTTCAGCAATCTGGCGAAGGTGCTCTTGCCCGATCCATTCGAGCCGACGATTCCGATTCTCTTTTCCGTGAGAGTCAGATCGATGCCCTTTAGTGCTTCGAAAGCGTCGAACGCCATATGGACATCGCGGACTTCAAACTTCGTCATCAAAGAGCTTCCTGAAGAATGTTGAAGCCGCCGGCAAGTCCCTTACGGGCCCTGCCGGCGGCTGCAAGACAAGCTAGTCACTTAACTTCACAACTGGTTTCACCCAATCGTCGCAAACTTGCCTCTTTTTGACCGACTTCTGCTGAGAAATTTGCAGTGTGGGAGTACTGCATTACCTCCGCAGAAAGTCCTCGTGCTGTTTGGCCCTCGCCAAAGGTTAGCCGAACAGTGCGAGGACGACCATGTAGCCGACCGACGGGCACAGCAGGCAGCCGAGGCCGGTGTAGAAGGTCGCGGTCAGCGCGCCGTAGGGAACCAGACGGGCATCGGTAGCGGCAAGGCCAGCGGCCACACCGGACGTCGAACCCATCAGACCACCGTACACGCAAGCTGCGGCCGGGTTGTCAAGGCCAGCAGCCTTGGCAAGGAACGGAGTGGTGACCATAACCGTGATCGACTTCACCACGCCAGCGGCAACCGACAGGGCGATGACTTCCGAGGAAGCGCCCAGAGCGTTACCGGTGACCGGGCCCACGATGAACGTGACAGCGCCAGCGCCGATGGTGGTGATTTCAACCGGATCAGTATAGCCGAACGCCAGAGCGGCGGCACCACCGATGATCATGGACACGGCAACCGACACGAACAGGGAAACGACACCCGGAACGCCGGCCTTCTTCAGCTCTTCGAGCTTGGCGCCGAACGCGGTCGACACGATGGCGAAGTCACGGAAGACGCTGCCGCCCATCAGGCCGAGGCCCGAGAAGAGACCCACATCAGCCAGACCATGCTTGCCGCCGGCGTACTTGCCGCCGAAGTAAGCGAGGGCCAGGCCCATCACGATCGCGATAGCCGAGGCGTGAACGCGGCCGCCCATGGCCTTGGAAACGATGCCAGCGACGTACATCACGACGCCGACGACCACGAATGCAGTCACCAGAGGATACTTGGTGACACCATGAAGGAGAACTTCAACCATGACTTACTTTCCTTCCTGTTCGATGGGCGGAAGGGGCTCACTCCGCGGGCCAAGGGCCGAGATCGGACGGATGAGCAGGAAGCCAGACGCGGTTGCACCGAGGCCGGCGATGAACGCCAGAGCACCAGCATCGAAAGCGGCAACAACGTTCTGACGGGTGCACATGGCAACCACGATCGGAATGTACATCGCGCTCCAGAACTTGATACCGCTCTGGGCAGCTGCCGACAGCTGATCCTTATCCATCAGCTGGCGAGAGAACACGACCAGCATAAGCATCGCCATACCGACGCCGCCGATGTTCGCGCTAATACCGAGAAGATGACCGACCAGGTACCCGAGTGCGGTACCGACGACCATGCAACCGCCCATAAGGGCTAGTCCATAAATCACCATTTCACTTACTCCGTGAGACTAGGAGTCTGTTGTAACGGGGCGACGTGGATCGCCGCCCCGACTTCACATGATCACTCAATGACCATCAGAAGAGCGCCGGGCTTCAGGCGATCGCCTTCAGCAGCAGCAATAGACTTCACAGTGCCGTCGGCCGGGGCCGGCGTCTTGTTCTTCATCTTCATCGCCTCGACGACGGCGAGATTCTGACCCTTGGTGACCGTGTCACCGACCGCGACATCGATCGAGATCACGGTCGAAGGCATCTTCACTTTGATATCCATCATTCACTCCATTGGTTTTGATGGTTGATAAAGAGGAATCTATAATATTCCTCGATTTGACTCCAATGTCGCTTCGTTTTTTAACATAGCGGCATCTTTGTAAATTGGCAAATTTTCTTTTTCCACGAGATCTATACCATCGATATATTTGACTAGTACCTTTCGCGTGGATGAGAAATATTCTTTCATCTTTACACCGAGGGAAGCATTTACTTCCAACTCGGCGTCGACGGTAATTCCGAGCTCCTCACTGAGAGCAGCCACGGCATCGTTAAAAGCCTCGAGCGAGCCGCCGTGTCCGGTATCGACGATGACGTCGATGTCAGATTGCGGGCGGACATATGCGAGGCCTGTCACCGCCGCGAGCGCGGCAGAGCCGATGAGACCGAGCCGAACGTCGTGCTGTTCGGCGCAGTCGAAGAGATTGCGTAGTCCGGGATGCACCGGCGGGACCCGCTTCATGGCGCGATCCATGACCTCATATGGCGTAACGTAAGCACTGACCTGCCCCGCATCCACAATCAGCGACGATCGGACGCGCTGCTCGCCAAGGCGGAACGGGAAGGAAAAACCGAGCTGCCCCTGCCCTTCTCCGCACTCGCGCGTGGGGCGGCACACGATGCCGGGGATCCGGTCTTCGAGGAATCCCTTGAGCACCGCCTTTTCCGTCGCCTCATCGCGCATCGTGTGCGGCAGTCCATCGATGAGCGCGGGAACGAGCGTCTCGCGCACCTTCGATGACAACTGAGCCAGGACGTGGCGCCGGTTGAGCATGATCAGCGTCCTTTGATCCATGCAGGGTCCGTCTTCGCGGACTTCTGGAGATCGGTCTGGGCCTGCACGATGTCGTCGAAGAGTTTCGTCGCCACCGGACCCTCGATCACGATCGGCTCGAAATCCTCCACTTCGTTGGCGGGCACGCCGGGTACGAGCGCGAGCTTGGTCGCGGGCGCGTTCGTCTGGATGTCCCTGGCGACCTTCACCACCCGGCCCTTGATGCGCAGGATGGTTCGCGACGCCTTTTCCACGGTGTTCGCGGCGTGGGCCGTCGTGGCCAGCACGACCACTTCATATTCCGGGTAGGTCCGTTCGCGCCGGTAGGTGATGATCTTGCCTTCCGGATTGCAGACATGGCCCGACTTGGAGATGACGAAGCTGTCGCCCATGGGAAGACCGCCGACGACGAATTCGCGGTAGCCGTCTCCGCGCGGCGACGGCGCAAGGGTGATGTCGTCGCGCAACGGAACGCCGTCGAGGGTGAGCCAGCCGAATTCCTGGCAGCCGTAAAGGTCATGGACGGAATAGCCGTAGCCGTCGGCCACGGGGAGAAGTTCCTGATCGAGCGGGGTTCCCGCCGTCAGAAGAATGGCACCCTTCGGCATCTCGTCCTTCAGGCCCATCTTGGTCGCCTGTTCGAGACTTGCGCGAAGGAAAGAAGATTCGCCGAGAATGATCTTCGGCTGTTCCTGGCACGCCTGCACGATGAGAGCATCGCGGCTGGAGCGGCGCAGGAAGTTCCATTCTACGCCGCAGTCGCGCAAGGCGTCTGCGGCGAAGACGTTTGCAAGCGGGGGATAGGTCACCAGCATCTTTGCGTGTGGCCCGGACCCCAGTTTTTCAAACAAGGTCCGGGCCACCGCGCAGCGGCCGGAAATCTCACTATGAACCACGCCGACAATATTCTGGAACGCCGAAGACCCCGTCGTGAAGGTGAGATACGCCAGATTGAACGGCGTATGCACCTCCTCGATCACATGGGCGGCAGTAGGGCCGTCGATTCCCTTATCCGCCAGTGTCCGCCTCGGCATTTCCTCCAGAGAAGGAACAGTGCTGAAAGCGTCTAGGGCTGTTTCGAGTGCCTGAAGTTTGTCGGACATGATTCATCGTCCCCTATGGGTCGTCAGCGAGATGGAGCGTATTTCTCGGCCACTGCAGCGAATTCCTCGTTCATCTTTGCGATGACCTTCGGACGGGCCACGCGGCCCTTCACTTCTTCGCCGAGGAGGCCACGACCCCAGGGGCCGAGCTTGTCCTCTTCACCGGCAGCCTTCAGCGCACGGATCTCAGCAATGTGCTTGATGATCGCCGGGCGCATGCCGTCAATCGAGCCAACCAGCTCGTTCACGCCACCAAGAGCGGAGAAGAAGCGCGGACCCGCAGCGAAGACGGGGTTGCCCTTCGACAGCTCTTCGAGCGTCTCGATGTCCTTCTTGATGATGCGGGAGATCGAGGTGATCGGCATCACGTGGATCATCGTGCCGAACTGAGCATCCAGCGAGAGGATGTGATCAGCCTGCAGACCATGGCAAAGGAAGGCGCCGGAGATGGCGCGACCGATAACCATCGCCACGATCGGGTGACCCTTCAGACGGGCCTCCGCGAGGGCCAGCTGGTACGCACCAGTAGCCTTGTTCATGCCGATGATTTCTTCGACCTTGCCGGGGCCGTTGCCCGGGGTGTCGACGATCAGAACAAGTGCGCGCTTCTCAGCGGCAGGCTTGTCTGCGTCGGCAGCCATAGAGGCGTACACGGCCTGGGCCATCTTGTACCCTTCTTCCATGCCGATGATGCCGGCATAGACGACAGGGAACTTCTCGTTGAACGCCATGGCGTCCGACGCGATGATGGTCACTTCCGTACCTTCGAGAGCGGCCGTACCGACCACTGCGCCGGGACCGAAGGTCTCGTCTTCGAAGGTCTTGGCACCAACGGTGCCTTCTTTGAAGCTGTCGGCGTCCACGATCATGTCGATCGCATCCCGACCACGCCCCATCATGGTTTCTTGCATTTCCATGATTGTCTCCTGAATTGAGATAACTGACCGCGGTTAAAGCTCGAGGCGCTTGGTCTCGGCGAGGAACTTGACGAGCGGCTTTTCAGTCATCTCGGCAGCATCCGCGTTGCCCGCCTTGGCCCACATGTCGCGGGCGTCAGCCGGGTGCATCTCAGCAGCCAGAGCGACATACTTGAGCTGCTTTTCGACCAGTTCCGGCGAACCGATGCGACGCATCGTCTCGAAGTCTTCGATCGGAAGAACGGCGAGCTTGCCGAGCGCTTCCTTGAAGTCGGAGACCTTCGGGCCGACCAGCATGTTGCAGTCACCCATGACGTACTTGTGACGGCCACCGGTGGTGCGGAACACGAGCGAGCGATCGGAAGAGTCGAACTCGTCCTTGCCCATTTCCTGCTCGATAACTTCCGGGCCGGTAAGACCGAGGCGGCCGAACTCGCTCATCACGATGGCGTCCATCGCGGCGGCGACGAAGCCCATGCCGCCGAAGCAGCCGACCTTCGAGCCGATGACGGCGATCACGGGTACCTTGTGGCGAGCCTTCTGCAGCTGGTCCATCAGTTCGGCGTGCGCGAGCAGGCCGGCGTTGGACTCGTGCAGACGCACACCACCCGTCTCCAGAGAGAACGCCACGATCGGCAGTTCTTCTGCGGAGATGTTCGGGTTCTCAGCCTTCAGCTTGTCATGGAACTCGATGGCGAGGCGAACAGCGTTCACCATCTTCGCGCCATGAACTTCACCGACGGCGCCACCAATGAAGCGGCCTTCCTGGGAGATCACGAAAACCGGCGTCTTGCCGATCTTGCCGACGCCCGTGACGATGCCGTCGTCAAAGCAGACGGCGTCGCCCAGCACGTCAAGGTGCGGGCTGGCGAAACGGTCGAACGGGCCGGCCAGTTCCGTGAAGGTGCCTTCGTCGACCATCCCAAGGGCCCGATCGCGGGCACTAGTCTCCAGGAAGCTCTGTTCCTGAATTTCATTCCATTTCGGCATGGGATATCTCCTTAGTCCGAGGTCGCTTCGGCAAATGCCTGGCGCAGGCGCAGAAGCACAACCGCGGGGGTGGCATTGTTGTCATTGATTTCGAGCTGGACGTCACCGAGCATCGTCTCGGAGGCAAACGTCTCGATGACGCGCTTCCAGAGCTCGTCGAAGCCGCTGACGGGCGTGACGATTTTCACCGCAATCGCACCCTTCAGGTCCTTCGGCTCCATGATGACTTCCATATCGCCCGAGCCGACGACGCCGTAGTGCGTCGGAGCATCGACGCTCTTGGTGCCCGCGTCGATTTTGACGTGGAATTCCAGTGTATTCAAAGCCATGGTTCAATGATCCTTCATCACCAGTTACGGAACCGAGCCGGCGGGTTGTAGAGACCGCCAGACCAGGTCACGAGATCCTGGATGCTCTTCGCGGCAAGCATCGAACGATCCGCGCGCTTGCGATCGACACCGAGATCTTCCGGGGTCATCACGATCTTCATCTCACGCAGACGCTTCGTCTCTTCCGGCTTCGCCTGCATGCCGATTTCGGTGTAACCGGCGACTGCACGGATCGCGGCCATGCGGGCCTCGATGTCCGGGCAACGGTTGAGGTAGGCGATGCCTTCTTCCGTCACGATGTGGGTCAGATCGTCCGCATAGATCATGACCGGGGGCAACGGCAGGTTGGCGTTCTTGGCCAGCTTCCAAGCGTCGAGCTCGTCAACGAAGACCGGCGCACGGCCCTCACCGAAGGTTTCCACACCCTGGACAACCAGCTTCTTGCCGCGGGGCATGTTGCCCAGCGTACGATCAAGCGTCGGCTGCTCGGCACCGCACTTCAGCCATGCATCCGTGGAGTGACGACGACCATGCGGGTCGCAACCCATGTTCGGGGCACCACCGAAGCCGGCAACGCGAGCCGCGGTCGCCGTGGAGGAGTTGCCGTACTTGTCGATCTGCAGCGTGCCGCCGATGAACATGTCATTGGCGTAGTGACCGGCAGCCTGCGTAAACGCACGGTTGGAACGCATGTTGCCGTCGGGACCGACGAAGAACACGTCCGGATGGGCATTGACGAACTTGTCCATGCCAAGCTCACCGCCGAAGCAGTGGATCTGCTCGACCCAGCCTTCCACGATCGCCGGGATCATGGTCGGATGCGGGTTCAGAGCCATGTGCGTGCAGATCTTGCCCTTCAGGCCAAGCTCGGCGCCGTAGGTCGGCAGCATGAGTTCGATCGCAGAGGTCAGGAAGCCGATGCCGTGGTTGAGGCGCTTCACTTCGTACTCGGCATAGATGCCCTTCAGGCAGAGCATGGCGAGCAGGATCTGGCTCTCGGTGATGAGGGCGGGATCGCGGGTGAAGAGCGGCTCAAGGAAGAACGGCTTCGGAGACTGACAGACGGCGTCAACCCAATCGGCCGGGATGTCGACGCGCGGCAGTTCGTCAACGATCTCGTTAACCTGGGCAATAACGATACCCTGGCTGAACTTGGTCGCTTCGACGATCGTCGGCGTGTCTTCGGTGTTGAAGCCCGTGTAGAGGTTACCCTTCTTGTCCGCCTTGTAGGCGCAGATCAGGGATACCTTCGGGGTCAGGTCGATGAAGTAGCGGGAGAACAGTTCCAGGTACGTATGGATCGCACCCAGCTCCAGCTTGCCTTCCTGGATGAACTTCGCAACACGACCGGCCTGCGGGCCGCCGAAAGCGAAGTCGAGCTTCTTGGCAATGCCGGTCTCGAACAGGTCGAGGTGAACAGCGAGCGGAACGGCAGACTGCACCATGTGCAGGTTATTGATCTTGCTCGTATCGCACTTGTTCAGCGACTCGGCCAGGAAGTCGGCCTGTTTCTGGTTATTGCCTTCAATATTGACGCGGTCACCGGGGCGAATAACCGCCTCGAGAAGGGCGACCGCATCTTCCGACTTAAACTGCTTGCCATCACCAATAAATTGGGCGGCAGCAGCCAGCCGGTCTGCAGTATCTGCAGATCGACGGTGCCAATCTTTCTGATTACCGTTTGTGGACATGGAACAACCTCTGTTTAGTTGTATTAACGCCGCTCCGACGAGTTTTTCGCCGACTGCAACGCCTCTCCGTAAACGAAGCGGTGGGTTACTCCGCCTCGATCGCGAATACTCAGACTTCCATCGGAACCAAGATCTGTCGCTGTGCCCGTTAGTCGCGTATCACCTGCATCGAACAGGATCACTTGACCGATTGTGCAGGAACGCCTGATCCATGCTTTGCGTATGGGGGAGAAACCTTTCTCCTCCCACAGCGCAGTCCAGGTCTCGATTTCCGTAAACAATGCTTCAAGCAGGACGTTCTCGTCCTGATTGCAGCCCGACTCCATGGCGAGCGAGGTGGCGATCCCCTCAAGCTCCGGCGGCAGATCCGCCTCAGCCATATTGATATTGATCCCGATGCCGGCGATGACGTTGGCCACCTCCCCTTCATCGGTAAGAACGAGTTCGCAAAGGATGCCGCACAGCTTGCGGCCATTGACGAGAATGTCGTTGGGCCACTTCACCTCGGCGTTGACGCCCGTGACCTTGCGGATGGCCTCGGCCACCGCAACACCCAGCACGAGCGTGTACTTGGAGATTTCCTCGATCGGCCGCTCGGGCTTCAGGAGAATGGAGATGCCGACGCCCTTGCCGGGTTTGGAGAACCAGAAACGCTCCTGCTTGCCGGCACCGGCGGTCTGATGGTGGGCGACAAGGGTCAAGCCGGTTTCAGCGCCCCCAGCCTGCAACTCTGCCAACAAACGATTGGTGGAATGAATTTCGGGAAGGCAGCAGACCGGACCGATCCGTCCGGAACGCTGTCTGACTTCGCTGCATCCAGCGATTTCGAAGCAGGTCTCAACTGGGCTGGTGAGGAATGACATGGTGTCTTCTTCGAGCTGTCGAGTTGCGTTTTCCGGCGTTGCCGCCGGGGAGGTCCCGACACCCGCCAAAACCGCGGAAGCCGGTGGAAGCGCCAGTGCTCACCTGAAGGCGAGAACCGGGAGGGTGTTGCTGCCGACCCATAATTCGGAAGGCGCGGCAGGGAGGGATCCGGCGCCCACCAGAAGGCGGGCGCCGGGAAGCTTGGTCAGCCGACCAGGCTGATCGTGGAGGCGAACACGCCAACCGCGATGGCGGAGACGATGACGCCGCAGATCGAAGCGCCCATCGCGAGCGGCATGATCATGGCGTAGGGGCTCGCCTCGAAGGTGCAACGCTGTGCGATCTTCGCGGTGGAGGGCATGCAGGACACGCCGGCAATACCGATCGCCGGGTTGTACTTGCCCTTGGTCCACCACCACACGAGCCAGCCGCCGCCCAGACCACCGAGGGCCGAGATGGCCAGAGCGGTGATGCCGAGGACGAGAAGGATGGCAACGCGCGGATCGAGCAGGGTCGAAGCTTCGCAGAGCACGCCGAGAACGAGACCCAGGAACAGGGTCGAACCGTAAACGATCGTGTTCTCAAGCAGGTTCTGGTACGGCTCGATCTCGGCTTCCTTGATCGCAACGCCCATGAAGAAGGACAGGATCAGCGGAGCAGCGACCGGCAGCAGGAAGCAAAGCAGAGCGGCAGCGACGATGGTGAAGACGAACTTCGCCTGGTTCGACACTTCCGGGAACTCGATTTCGACTTCCAGGGCGCGATACTTCTCCGGGACGACCCAGCGAACGATGTACGGGTAGCCGGCGTAGCACAGCGACAGGTACAGGTAGGCAATGATCGAGATCGGGACGAACAGGTCCTTCGCCATGATCAGGGAGGCGAACAGAACCATCGGACCGTCAGCGCCACCGATCGAGCCGACCGCAGCAGCCTGACCAGGGGTCAGCCCGAAGTAGTAGCCGATGACGAGCGTGACGAAGGTGCCGAGCTCAGCGCAGACACCCACCGTGATCGAGGCCCAGGGCCGCGCCAGGATGAACGAAATGTCGGCCATCGTGCCGATGCCCATGAAGAGCAGACAGGCGACCAGCGAGTTCACGAATGTGAAGTTGTAGATCGGCTGCAGGAAGTTGATCTGCATGACGTTCATGAGCGCGTTGGTCTCGGAGACCATAGGCGCGATGATCAGCGTGCCGATCTGACCCGCTTCGAGGAACATGACGCCGGCGTTAACCGCCATCATACCGAGCCCCATCGGGACCATGATGAGGGGCTCAAGCGTGCGCTTGAACCCGTGGTACGCGAGAACGAAGCCAAGGACGATAAGCCCCAGCCGCGAAAACGCGATCAACGGCTCCTGGATGAAGAGTGTCCCGATGCCGGGAAAGATAGTGCCAAGTTGTTCTAACATCTTTGATCGACAGTCTATTCGGAGGGCTGGGAAAGGAACTTAGAGATGCCGACGATCACGCCGATCACGCCAAAGGCGATCACTGCAGTGATGAGGTAGGCCATCGCTGAGTAGACAATGATGTTCATGATATCCTCGGGGGTTGAGGGAACTGACCTGCCGTTGCAGGCTGGCCGGTGAAAGCGGTCCCCGCTCCAGGGGCGCCACTTACGAGCACATCGACGCCGTAGGTGACCGCCAGAAGATCTGCCGAACCACCGGGGCTCAGATTCCGAGTGATGCACTCAGCGTCGAGCTGGTTGATGGCCGCCATGCCGGCCGACGTCAGTGCGCCGCCCAGACCGATCGCCTCGCGCGCCTTTTCGCGCACGAAATCGAGAGCATCGAAGCCACCACGCCACAGGAGCGTCGTGTCCTCGGTGACCGCCATCAGTGAAATCAGGGTGTGGACAAGTGCCTCTTCCAGAGACGCACCCTTGTTCTTCGCATAGCGATAAGCTGGCAACCCCGCCTCGACGACGGTTGGAAAACCAGCCTCTACCTCGCCACGGATGCCAAGCACACCGTAGCGTTGGTAGAGCCATTCGCCCGCAGTTCCCGGCTCGCGACTGGACGTCCCATTCAACTCCTTGGCGCAAAGACCGTCAGTCATCGCAGCAGCAACGGAGAAGAGAGCCTCGTCTTCAATCGCCATCCGATCGCGGATCAGCCTTCCGGCTGCCGCGCTCAGGACGCCAGCAGAGAACAGGAAGCCGCGCTGCGTGTTGACACCACCGGTCGCCGACAGAAGAAGCCCTTCATAACGACACCCGATCTCACGCACAGGGCGCAGCAGATCGCGGGACGATCCCTGGTGGCGAATTCCAGCTTCGGCGCACAGATAGAAACACGGCGCGATCGCTGCGGACGCAAGCATGAACGTCTGAATGTTCATGTCCTTGTGCGATCCGTTCGAACGCGCCGTTACCAGACCCGGCTTTGGATGACTCGCCACTTCCAGCAATGTGCCAGCAACGAACGCCGTCCCGATTTGCCACGATACCGCGGCAATGTCGGGTTCCAGGGCATCGCCCCGATCACGCTCTCTTGCTTCAAATTGCTGGGAAACCTGCATAATCTCGTACTCGTTCTGCATTGTCTGACCGCTATCGCACATGGCGGCAGTCAAACAAGCTCGCATAAGCTCGTACTCGCTCTGATATTCTACGATTAGTAATTACCCGTATTACGTGTATTACCGCTCGAAAAAATCAGATACTCGCCATCACGGCAAGGACACTGAGACACTGGCGAATTTGATGTATGAGCGCTCAAAGCCACACCCGACACGGACATGACAAGCCGCTCTTTTCACGAGATCACACGACCCGCGGCGGGGCCAAAAACCGATAGGCAACATCTCGGACCGAGCCCGAATTATTACCCCTGATCACTGAGTCACAGCCCCGTTGTGGGGCAACGTTCACAAGTTTCGCCCACACCGGCGAAACCTTCACTCGACCCTCAGGCCTGTCGAGGTCCAGATCCAAACTTCAACCTCAACTTGAGTGTTATATCTCACCCGAAAGACGCAAAGTCCATAGCCACTTGCGATGTTTGATTGCGGCAAAGTGGCATAATCGAAATTTGTGCCAGTTTTTTCGGATATTTCCTTTGTTTTCCGCATGTTGGCAGATAACAAGTTAGTCACATACGGAGCTGTACGTAGGACACTATGTCCGCGATTCCGCTGCGATAGCTTTTACGAACGCATTTATACTTACGACGTTGCGTAAGATTGAATACTTACAACCGTATTTACACCCACTAGTAACAACGCTTACCACCGCGCAACCACCGTAGGATTAATACGTGCTTAGCCGGACAAACACCTAGAGATGCATCACTCCGAAACCAACCCGTTCATGATTGGTCTCCGGGTGGAAAGCAGATTCGCCGTGCGCGGCGATCACCAGCCACCGACCGTCGGAAACGATCGCAACCTTCATCTTGAGACTCGATTCCGCAGCGACGTCCGACACGACGCCCTTCAGACATTCCAGTCCCGCATGGATGACGGCATGAATCTCATTGTGCTGATGGTGAATGATGTGGCTCTGAAGCGCGCAAGCAACCAGCGACTTCACGAATGTCTTCGTAACGTCGCTGCGAACACCGCTAACGAAAGTTATGCCGAGCTTCAATCGCGTGTTGGACGCGATATGCTGCTTGAAGATCTCTTCTTCCTCGCGCGAACTGATCGCGGCCAGAATTGCTACCTTCCCCAGACGGTCGGGCTTGATTTCCATTCAAGGCGCCTCTTATCCACGCAACATATACCGCTCAAAGGCGATGGCCGTGCGCCATCACAACCGGGCACAGATTCTGTGTTGACCGTTTTGTCACCAACCCACGCGCCCATCGGTACGTCGATTTGTCGGTATGGATCGATAGCGCGTTGGTATGGACCAGTAAACCCCCGGCGGCTCTATTTGCTATTGGGACAATTATGACAATACGAAGTCAAACGCCCTTGTTATTTCTATCTATTTTGCGATTTCATTCGCACTGCAGCAAAACTGGAGCGACAACCTGTCCTAGCGAAGATTGACCGAAAGGCCGGGCCTGACGAAGCAAGACAAGGTGCCCAACGCCGCCGCTCATCTCGACAGGAAGTTCTCCGCCGGGTGTGCGAAAACGACAACATATTCAATAGATATCGGCAAAAATAACCGCTCAGGCGCTCACGGCGACTTCGAGTTCATCATTAGCAGCAGCGTCATCCCCAGCCGCAAGCTGGTCTTTGCCCTCTTCGCTTGCGGTCAACGCTTCCGCAAGCTGCAGGAACAGGTGACCCGGCAGCGGCGGCGCGAAGATATAGCCCTGCGCTGAAGTCACTCCCAGCTCGCGCAGGTGGGCGATCTGCTCCATCGTCTCGACGCCTTCCGCGATGATGCCCATGCCGAGATTGCCTGCCAGTTCGACGAGCATATCCACAATGGAACTGCCCGTGGCGTCGGAGCCGAGCGTATCGACGAACATCTTGTCGATCTTCACGATGTCGATGCCGAGCGTCTGCAGGTAGGCAAGGCCGCCATGGCCTGTACCGGCGTCGTCCAGCGCGACTCGGAAGCCCAGCGACTGCATCTCGGCGATGATCTTGCGGGCGAGCTTCACGTCGCGCAGAGGGAAACGCTCCGTGACTTCCAGAACGATCTGCGAGAAGGCAATCTTGGAATCGCCGTAGATCGCCTGAAGATCCTCGATTATCCGGCGGTCGTCGAAATGTCCCGCGAAGAGGTTCAGAGACAGCTTCAGATCGCGGTTCTTGAGATAAAGGTCGCCAACCTCGACAATCGTCTTGCGCATGATTTGGCGAGTCATCTCAAAGATATGGCCGGAAGTTTCAGCATATTGCATGAACTGGCCCGGGGAGACGATGGTGCCGTCTGCCCTCTTCCACCGGATCAACACCTCACAGCCGCGCAATCCGCCGGTCTCGATATCCATGACGGGCTGATAGTAGGGCACGAACTCGCCGCGGCGGATGGCGGAGATGAATTCGTCGTCCGCAGCCTGATCGGGACGCCAGGACACCCACAGGGAGACGACCATGAAGAGAACGGCGAAGGCGCCGCAGGCCACCGCCGCAAGTACCTTCAGATCGGCAACCAGCACCGACGCTGCATTGAGCGGAGCGACAATGGTCGCCTGCAGCGGATAACGCTGGGAGCGGACGTATTCGACGATCTCCTGCCCCTTGCTTTCCGCGGACGCGGTCTGATCGTCGATTTCCTCTCCGACGGTGATCCATCTGACGTCCTGGGCCAGGCGCACTTCAACCCGCCGCCATGAGCGCAGGTATTCGGGTCCTGCGTCGATGGAGACGCTGGGCGCGGAAATCTCGGCGACAAGCCGCACGCCATTGCCGACATGCCAACTCACTGCGGCCAGATGCACCCCTTCGAAAGACTGCTCCAGCAACCCGAGGCCGACCATCGGAGAATCGGGCCTGTAGGCGGGAAGAATCGCCTCGCCCGAGCGTGGACGAACCGGGGAGGAACACATCGCGACGCCGTTTGCGTCAACGACATCGATCGACTGCACGAAGGCGTGCTGCCGCATTACCGCCCCGTAGGCGAGATGAGCATTGGGCAAACAGGAAATATGGCCGTCGGCAACGAGGGTCTGGAGGCCGGTGACCCCGTCGGCCAAGGCTTCTTCCGCACGCAGGACGTAGCGTTGCGCTGCGGCGCGCAGCTCGGTGCGCGCGCGCGATTCCGCGTAGTGATCGAGGCTGAACTTGGCGACGGCCAACGGCACGATCGCAAGCAACACCGCAAAGAAAAGAACGCGGAAAAATATTTTGTAACGTCGTGACAAGTGCGCGCGCCCGCAGCAACAGGGTGACTGATCGGTTAATAATGCACAGGGAACGTAAACGGCTGCTGAATCGGGCGAATTTTCGCATGACGGGTTGCACCCTTCGCCAAAGGCGCGGAAAACTCCGTAATCGCACGCTCATGCTCGAGAGAGCGAACCTGATAGAGAGTAAGCATGGAAGCCCTTTTCATCGGTCAGGCATACATCGACATCACCTTCCTCACAGACGAACTGCCAACCGGCGATGAGAAGGCTATCGCTCAGGACTATGCAGTGAGTTTCGGGGGAAACGCGGTTACGGCCGCCTTCTGCTGCGCCCGGCTGGGTCACAAGCCGGACCTCATCTGTTCGCAGGCAAACGACTGGCTTGCCCACATGTTTTCCGACATGGCCGGCAAGTACGGGATCGAGCTGCACGGCCGCAAGGTGCGTGAGTCCTCCCTCTCCTTCATAATGCCGAAGGGATCGAAGCGCGCGATCGTGCGCTGCCGCGACGACGATTTCCTGCACCCGTTCCCGCATCTGAACCTCAATGGCTGTCGTGCCCTGCACATCGACGGCCATCTGCCCGACGCGGCGCTCTACTACGCAAAGACCTGTCGTGAGTCGGGCATCCTGACCTCCATCGACGGCGGCGCCGTGCGCTCGAACACGGAAGAGGTCCTGCGGTATATTGACGTTGCAATCGTCTCGGAGCGCTTCAGCGAGCAGCTCGAACTCGACGCCCGTCAGACGCTCGATTACCTCAAGGCGCACGGCTGCCGTATCGGCGGCATCACAATGGGTGAACGCGGTCTGGTCTGGTACGACGAGACCGGGACCGTTCAGGTCATGCCGTCTCTTGCGGTGCCGGCGGACAAGATCGTGGACACCAACGGCGCGGGCGACGTATTTCACGGGGCCTACATCTATTCGTACCTGAGCAATCCGGACGCCCCGTGGGCGGATCATTTCCGTTTCTCAAGAGCCGCTTCGGCACATGCGATCCAGCATCTCGGCAATGAAGCGAGCCTGCCGCAGCTTGAGGACGTCAAGGTGGCTATGGAAACGTTCCCGGAAGCGCCGAGCGAAACGATCTGAATTCGGGCAGACAGGTGCGCGTTCGCATATCCGACGGGCGCATTGCTGCACATCGCCCGCCTCATCTTCGCCGCCTGCGTGAAAGAGCGTGACGGCTCAAGTTCAATCGATTCCCGGTCTGCTCCCCCCGAAATTGCAGCCCGTGAAATATAGGGGCGATGGCCCGAAACCAGACTTGGAGACCAGAATGGGTGTCAACTTCCTCTCACGCACCGCTTGTGCGGCATTGCTCGGTGCGGCCCTCGCCTGCCCTGCCGCGGCGCTTGCATTCGAGCCGACCGGCAATCCGGTGGCCGATGCGTTTCTGACGTCGCTTGAGGCCGGTGAAGCGACAAATGTGGCCGTTGAGGACGTCGCGGTCTCCGGTGGCGAGGTCGTTCTGAGCGGAGTGACGGCCAACTACACCGCCGACGGAGAGGACAACGCCCTTTCAATCGGAAGTATTTCGCTGTCGGACGCGGAGGTCCTGTCGGATGGCTCCGTCACCGCGGCGGCCATGGCGCTGACTGGCCTTTCGCTTCTTCAGGACGAAGACGAGGTCAACATCGAAGCTGGCGCAATCACCGACCTGCGCATCCCCTCGCCCGAGGAGATCGAGGATCCGACCAAGGCCATCAACAAGCCGCCGTTCTATCGCGCGCTGGAATTCACCGGCATCACGATCAGCGAGGAAGGCGAAGCGGATGTGCCCGTTGAGCGGATCACGAGTACGCTCGATCCCGCCGGTGACGACGGTTCCGTCAAAGCGTCATTGGCTGTGGAAAATGTCGTGATCGACCCCAGCGCCGTCGACGACGAGGATTTCACCACCCAGATGGCCGAACTCGGCTATGCCAATCTGTCCGTGAGCATCAAGGGTGCGGGCATGTGGTCCGCCGCCGACGGCACGGCGACGCTGGAGGATTTCGAGATTTCGGCCAAGGACATGGGCGCACTGCATGTCTCCGCCACGCTTCTCGGCCTGACGCCGGACGTCCTCGCCCAGTTCGAGGAAGCCCAGGACGATTTCGGCAAGCTGACCGGCCTGATGCAGATGATCTCCATCGCCGATCTCAACATCCATTTCCGCAATGACACCGTGGTCGACCGCGTGCTCGACATGCAGGCCGCTGCCGCGGGCACCGATCGCGCAGGCCTCATCGACCAGTTGTCGAGCGCCCTGCCCAACATTCTCGCCCTGCTGCAGAACCCCGGTTTCCAGCAGAAGGTTCAGAACGCGGCGGTAACCTTCCTGAACGAGCCCGGAACGCTCACCGTTTCGGCCAACCCGGCGCAGGCCGTCCCGCTCGGTCAGATCTTTGGCGTTGCGATGATTGCACCGCAGACCATCCCCGATATGCTGTCTGTCGATATTCAGGCCAACCAGTAGGCCCGGACCTGATCGGGAAGCGATCAAGCCGGGGTGGGCAAAGGCCTGCCCCGGCTTTTTAATGCTCACGAACGCATTCGACAGGAGATCCGCATGAACGCATTGGCATTCAATCTTGGGAGATTCGGGCGCGCCGTGGGGGTGGCGGTTTTGGTCGCCGGATCTGGGGTCGTCGGATCTGGGCCGGCCCTTGCAGCGGATACGCCGGAGCAGATCGCCGAAGCCTACATGGCGAACTATCGGGCCCTCGGCGCGACCACTGCGGAGCATGGCGCGCTCTCTCAGGACGGCGACGTCACGACCATCGAAGGCATCGACGTTGTCGTTCCCATTGAGGTTCCGCTCGGCAACCTCGTCCCGCTTCGCGGAACGATGACCGTTTCCAGCCCTGCAGTCACCGTCAAGGGTTTTTCACTTGATGGAGACACGTTCGAGGCGGACCGGCTCACTTATCCCGAAGGCTACTCGGTGCATATCGACTTCGATATCGACAGCCCGACAACGCCCCCGACAACCACGAGCCCGGAAAACGCACTCGAGGACCCGGCTGAAGAAGGCAAGAGCAAAGACACCGCAACCGCACAAGCGGAAAGCGATCTGCAGACGGTGGCCTTTCGCCTCGATTTCGCCGATCTTGAGATCGCGAATTACAGGGAACGGAAGTTCTCCCGGCCCACATTCGATCCGGCCACCCCGATCAGATCGGCCGTTGCCGTCATGTCTGAATATGCAGGCATCACCCAGGCCGAAGTCCTGAAGTCGAGTAAACTCGAGTTGCGGGTCTCGGCGAATGATGTCGAACAGACGAGCCAGTACGACAATCTGGTCATTCGCGGCATCAAGGGCCATGAGATCGACAGTTACGAGGTGGGAAGCGCCTCGCAACACGCGCCCGGCAACCTGTCGATAAACGGACAGATGGCTCCTGTGACCTTCGACGTGAAGACAGGCCGCATATCTGCCGAGCATATCGATTTGCGGCCCCTTTATCGTTTTGCCGACCCTGCGCTTTTCCCCGACCTGACGAGCGATATCGTGGCCGCAGACGCGCGCATTAACGACTACGCGGTCGAGATCCCGGAGAACGATGCAACCGTCACGCTGGATGAGCTTTCCTTCCGCAATTACGCCTTGGGAAAGCCGGATGTCGGGCTTGCGGAAATCCTCGAGCCTCTGCTGTTTGGCCAGCTCTCGGACGACCCGGAAGAACTCGTCGCGACCATCTTTCCGGTCCTGACGAAATATAATCTGGGGCAGTTCACCTTACGGGATCTGCGCGTCAACAAGGGCACGGCGCGGGTCGCGCAAGTCGGGCGGGTCGCCGTTTCCGATTTGACGGAAGACGGCATCGGCTCGGTGGTGCTTGAGGGCGCGGGCGTTTCCAATCCCGACAACAGCGCCCAGTTCGGCCTGAGCCGGTTTGCCATTACCGATATCGGCTATTCCAGCATCAAGGCCCTGATCGGCTTCGAGCAGGCGCAGGCTGCGGGCGATGTGCCCGCCATGCTCGCCGCCATTCCGACCGTCGGCGGCATCGAGATCGAGGATTTCGCGATGGCTCCGGCCAATGCGCCGGTGACGCTGTCGATTGCCTCCTACCGTCTCGCGCTCAGCGATTTCATCGGCCCGATTCCGACGCGGATTTCCAATGTTCTCGACGGGCTGAACCTGCCCGTCGCGATGATCAACAATCCGAACGTCCAGCGGGTCGTTTCCGCGATGGGCTTCGACGCGTTGAAGATCGATCAGACGCTGAAACTCGACTGGAACGAGGCGACGAACGACCTGACGCTCGAACAGGCGGGCATCCGTCTGGAGAACGGAGGCAACGCAACGCTGCGGCTCACACTTGGCGGGGTGCCGAAGATCCTCTTCGAGGATCCGACCCGCGCGCAGGAAGCCATCGCCACGCTCTCCATCAAGAGCGGCTCGCTCGTCATCGAGGATGCGGCGGTTCTCACCGCCATGCTCGAACAGGAGGCGGCCAAGCACAATGTGCCGGTGGAAACGATCCGCTCAGGCACCGTCGCGCAAGTGCGCGCAGCGCTCGGCCCGCTGGCGATGACACCCTTTGCGGATGAACTGTCAGGCGCGCTCGATCAGTTCCTTGCGAACCCGGAGCGGCTTGAAATTCGCATCGAGCCCGCAAGCCCGGTCTATGCCGCACAGCTTCTGGGCCTGGCCGCAACCACGCCCGACGCCATTCCGGGCCTGCTGAACACTACCATCAGCGCCGACTGAACGGCTCAGACAACAGAGCCGGGGCAAGCTTTCCGCCCCGGCCTCCTTTCCTTTTCATAAATGCACTATCTGGGAGATCTGCATGCACGCATTCGCTGGTCGTCTGAAGGCAATCGGGGGCGCCTTTGGACTGACGGCACTCATTATCGGCACCGGCCCTGCCCTTGCTGCCGACACCCCAAAACAAATCCTCGAAGCCTATCTGGACAGATACCGAGCGCTCGGTGCCAGCACGGCCGAGGCCATCAGCATCACGCAGAACGGCAATGTCACGACCGTCGAGGGCATGCGAATAGTCATCCCGTTCGACATGAAGTGGAACGACGACTACCGCCTGTGCGGGAGCTTTGAAACGTTCTCCAAGACAGCAATCTACGAGGGACTGACGGCAGAGGGCGAAACAGTCCGCGCAGATCGGCTTACGGCACCCGAAGGACAAGATGTTCGGTACGGGATCGGATTTTACAAGCCGGTTAATTCGAAAAGGGCCACAGCCTGTAATCCGACCACCTTAAGCTACACAAGGCATCTGACCTACGACGATGTCGAAATACTCGGACTGGAAGAGCGCAGCTTCGAGCTTCCGTCGAATAATGCTGCCAGTCCGTTCAAGTTCATTGTCGGAGCTGTCGCAAACTTCCTCGATAGCTGTAGCTTTAAGTCGTTGCGATCCACGAAACTTAGCGATTGGACGAAACTCGGCAACCGAACAAGTTTATACGTATTCAACAACTACAGGGAACGGGCAAAAAACGGGGTCCGAGCATCCGCGGTAACAGTCGAGAACTTCACATCGACGATTGAAATAGCGGAGAATGGAAATAACCGCCTTCTTTCTCGCACCATTGGTCGAGATTCGATCATTGAAAACATGGATCTGAGACCGGTTTTCAGGATACTGGACCCCTCATTGTTCCGCAACCTTTCCAACGATGTTGTTTGGGACACAAATAGCTTCGGCAAAACGACGACAAGCGATTTTACGCAGGATATCTCCGTCGTTTTCAACAAGTTCGCACTCAACGCAGCCACTTTCGGACGCCCTAACGGAGACCCCATACCGATTCTCGAAAACTGGATCACGGATCATTTGGATGCTCCAGAGAGAAGCATCGACGAACTTGGTCTGGATGCCCTCTCTGCCCTCGCCCGCATTGCACCGATCAAGCTCGGACAGTTCAATGCCGAAGCAATTCGCATGAGCATTGGTGGCGCACAATTTGGCCAAACCGGACAGATCGCGATTTCGGATATATCGCCCGGCAAGATCGGAAGCATAGAGCTTAAAAGCACCGGGTTTTCGGCCCCTGACAACAAGGGACAATTCGGGTTCCGGCGCTTGCTTCTGAAAGATGTCGACTATTCCAAAGTCGCAACGGGCGATGACCTTGCTAGGGCGATACAGGCAAGAGACATCATGGCGATACTCGCTGCTCTCCCCATTGTTGGGGGGCTCGAAATCGAGGACTTCGCACTTACTCCGCATGATGCCCCGGTGACGCTGTCGTTCGATGCCTACCGTCTGGCACAGGCGAATTTCGTCGGTCCCATCCCGACGCAAGTGTCCAGCGCAATTGAGGGGCTGAGCCTCCCGACACCGATAATCGGCAACGCGGATGCGCAAAAGGCGCTCTCCGCTATGGGGCTCAAAGCCCTCAGGATCGATCAGACCCTGAAGCTCGACTGGGATGAAGAAACCGGGGTTCTTACACTCGAACAGGCGGGCATCCGGCTGGAAAACGGCGGCAATGCCACGCTTCGCCTGACGCTCGGCGGCGTTCCGAAGTTCGTCTTCGAGGAGCCGAGCCGTGCGCAGGAGGCCATCGCAACGCTCTCGATCAAGGGCGGCTCGCTTCTCATCGAGGATGCAGCGGTAATCACTGCCATGCTTGAGCAGGAAGCGACCAAGCGGAATGCAGCCACGGAAACGATCCGCTCAGACACTATCGCGCAGGTGCGCGCAGCGCTCGGCCCGCTCGCCATGACACCCTTTGCGGATGAATTGTCAGGCGCACTTGATCAGTTCCTTGCGAACCCGGAGCGGCTTGAAATCCGCATCGAGCCCGCAAGCCCGGTCTACGCCGCGCAGCTTCTGGGCCTGGCCGCAACCGCGCCTGACACGATCCCAGGCCTGCTGAACACCACGATCAGCGCCGACTGAGCAGGCTCCCTGCCCCACAAACGCGAAAAGCCCGCATCCAACCGGAGGCGGGCTTTTTCATTCGAACCGTTTCGCTTGAATCGTGGAGCCTAAGCCTCGACCTGCATTTCCTCAGGCAGATCGAGCAGCACCGTGCGGCCATGGGCGAAGGCAAGCGCCAGCTTGCCGTGTTTCAACTTGATGGCCGCCTGACCGAAAAGCTCGCCGCGCCAGCCCTTCATGGCCGCCACGTCGGCATTGTCGTCGGAGGCGATCTGCTCAAGCTCATCCACAGTCGCAACGATTTTCGCCGCAACGCCGTGGGCCTCGCACACGAGCTTCAGGAGCACCTTGAGGAGTTCGACCGCCGCCGCCGACCCTTCGGCCTGCGGCCTGCCTCGCGGGACGGGGGGGAGATCCTTTTTCGGAATGGCCATCGCACGCGAGACGGCGGACAGGATGTCTTCCGCCACGCGGGATCGCTCAAAACCGCGCGGGATGGTGCGCAGCGCGCCGAGCGCATTGGCGTCGCGCGGCTGCTGGGCGGCGATCTCGTAGATCGCCTCGTCCTTGATGACCCGGTTGCGCGGAACGTCGCGACGCTGGGCCTCTTCCTCGCGCCAGGCCGCCACTTCCATGAGAACGGCGAGTTCCTGCGGCTTGCGCACCCGCATCTTCAGCCGCTTCCAGGCGTTTTCCGGGGCCATGCGATAGGTCTCGGGAGAGGTCAGCACCTCCATTTCCTCCGAAACCCAGTGCGCGCGATTCTGCTCTTCCAGATTGGCCTTCAGGAAAAGATAGACATCGCGCAGATGCGTGACGTCGGCCAATGCGTAGGAAAGCTGCTTTTCGGTCAGCGGGCGGCGCGCCCAGTCGGTGAAGCGATGGGTCTTGTCGATCCGGTGTCCGGTTATCTTGCCGACCAGCTGATCGTAGGAAACCGAGTCGCCGAAGCCGCAAACCATGGCGGCGACCTGCGTGTCGAACACCGGCTTGGGCACGAAACCGCCCAAATGATATACGATTTCAATGTCCTGTCGGGCCGCATGGAATACCTTGACCGTGCTTTCATCGCGCATCAGGTCAAAGAAGGGCGTCAGGTCGATCCCGTCGGCCATGGGGTCGACGGTAATGGCATCTTCGGGGCCCGCGAGCTGAATCAGGCACAGTTTCGGCCAGAAAGTGCTCTCGCGCATGAACTCGGTATCGACTGTTACGAAATCGAATTTAGCGAAGCGGGAACAGGCGTTGGCAAGATCGAAAGTCGTTGTAATAGGCGTCATGATCTGGGAGCTATAGCGCAGCTGGAACGGGTTGTCGCCCCTTCTAGCACGCGCCCGCCGCAATACCAGCCGCCAAGCACGAACAGCGCTCTGGAAGCCCGGGCCTTGCGGGCCTATCGTGGTGATAACGACATAGGGGCGACGGAGGAGAAACGCATGCGCACGATACTGGTCGCAAACCGCAAGGGCGGTTGCGGCAAGACCACAGTCGCAACCACCCTCGCCACGGCGCTCTCCGCCCAGGGTCACGCGGTTGCGCTTGCGGATGCGGACCGTCAGAAATCCTCACTGCGCTGGCTCGCCCTGAGACCGAAGGACGCAGCGGAGATCACCGGGCTCAACTGGACCAAGGACAAGAACCTCGGAGACAGCCCCAAACGCATCGACACGGTGATCGTCGACGGCCCCGGCGCAATGACGACCGCGCATGCCGAAGCGCTGATCCGTGAAGCGGATGAAATCGTCGTTCCCCTGCAGCCGTCCGTCTTCGACACGGAATCCACCGAACGCTTTCTGGACAAGATCGAGACCCTGAAGAAGATCCGGAAGGGCAAGGCGACCATTCACGTCATCGCCAACAGGATTCGCCTCAAGAGCCGGGCGCTTGCGACGCTTGAGGCGCATATGGCGGCAACCGGCCGCCCGCTGATGGCGCGCATCTCCGACCGCCTCGCCTATTCCACCCTCGCCGGCGAGGGGCTTTCCGTGTTCGACAAGGCCACGGCGGAGTTCACCGCCTATCGCAATCAGTGGCACCCCCTGCTGCTGGCGGTCGGCGAATAATGCCTCTGCAGGCATTGCGCACCGATGAGCACGCAGGCGACTTGCCTCGCCCGTTTGGCGCGCACTGGCCGGGCCCGCCATGATCTTTCCTCCCTTTTCGGGGCGAAAAGCACCCTCTTGCATTGACAGCCCGCGTGGGGCATGTCTTCTGCCCCGGTTGTGAAGCCACGCGGCCGGACCTTGTCCGCTGCGTTGCGGCCATCGGCGCGCATCCGACGCGCATATCTGACGTCAAAAGCCCAAATACCGAGGAATCCATGCATCTCTATCGGAGCCACACCTGCGGGGAACTGCGCGACACCCATTGTGAAGAGACAGTGCGTCTGTCCGGCTGGGTGCATCGTGTGCGAGATCATGGTGGCCTGCTGTTCATCGATCTGCGCGATCACTACGGCCTGACACAGTGCGTGGTCGACCCCGATTCCGACGGCTTCAAAGTCGCCGAGACCGTTCGTTCGGAATGGGTCATCCGCGTTGAGGGCAAGGTCAAGAAGCGCACCGACGAGACCATCAACGACACGCTGCCGACCGGGCAGATCGAAGTCTATATCGACAAGCTCGACGTCCTGAGCGCGGCCAAGGAGCTGCCGCTGCCGGTCTTTGGCGAGCTGGAATACCCGGAAGAGACCCGCCTCAAGTACCGTTTCATCGATCTGCGCCGCGAGACCCTTCACAACACCATCGTGAAGCGTTCGGCAATTATCTCCGCCATGCGCCGCCGCATGAACGATGTCGGCTTCACCGAATACCAGACGCCGATCCTGACGGCCTCCTCGCCGGAAGGCGCGCGCGACTTCCTCGTGCCCTCGCGCATTCATCCCGGCACCTTCTACGCGCTGCCGCAGGCTCCGCAGCAGTTCAAGCAGCTGCTGATGGTCGCCGGTTTCGACCGCTATTTCCAGATCGCGCCCTGCTTCCGCGACGAGGACCCGCGCGCCGACCGCCTGCCGGGCGAATTCTACCAGCTCGACCTTGAAATGAGCTTCGTGGAACAGGAAGACGTCCTGAACACCATGGAACCGGTGATCCGCGGCATCTTCGAGGATTTCGCCGAAGGCAAGCCGGTCACGCAGGACTTCCCGCGCATTCCTTACGATGAAGCGATGCGCAAATACGGCTCCGACAAGCCGGACCTGCGTAACCCCATCGAGATGCAGGCCGTGACCGAGCATTTCGCGAATTCCGGCTTCAAGGTCTTCGCCCGCATGATCGAGAGCGATCCGAAGACGGAAGTCTGGGCGATCCCGGCCAAGACCGGCGGCAGCCGCGCCTTCTGCGACCGCATGAACTCCTGGGCGCAGTCCACCGGCCAGCCGGGTCTGGGCTACATCTTCTGGCGTACCGAAGGCGAGACGCTGGAAGGCGCCGGTCCGCTTGCCAAGAACATCGGCCCGGAGCGCACCGACGCGATCCGCACGCAGCTCGGTCTTGAAGCAGGCGATGCCGCCTTCTTCGTGGCGGGCGATCCGAAGAAGTTCGCCGATTTTGCGGGCGCGGCGCGCACCCGTGTCGGCACCGAGCTGGGCCTCGTCGACGAAGACCGCTTCGCCCTTTGCTGGGTGGTGGACTTCCCGATGTACGAGTGGGACGAGGAAGAAAAGAAGGTCGAGTTCTCGCACAACCCCTTCTCCATGCCGCAGGGCGGCCTTGAGGGGCTTGAGACGCGCGACCCGCTGGACCTCAAGGCGTACCAGTACGACATCGTCTGCAACGGCTACGAGATCGGCTCCGGCGCTATCCGTAACCACCTGCCGGAAGTGATGGTCAAGGCGTTCGGCATTGCCGGTTACGACGAGGCGGTGCTTCAGGAGCGCTTCGGCGGCATGTACCGCGCGTTCCAGTACGGCGCGCCCCCGCATGGCGGCATGGCGGCCGGCATCGACCGCATCGTGATGCTGCTTGCGGGCAAGCAAAACCTGCGTGAGGTCACGGTCTTCCCGATGAACCAGCAGGCGCAGGACCTGATGATGGGCGCCCCCTCCGAGGCAACGCCCAAGCAGCTGCGCGAACTCAGCCTGCGTTTGAACGTTCAGGAATAGGTCTTCAAAAGCGCCGGGTCGCATCCTCCGATGCGGTCCGGCCCGACTAGCCTGAGGACCGCCTGATGCGCGTCGCCATCTGCCTTCCCCGCAAGATGCATTTCGGTCCTGAAGGCGCGACCGCAATCGACCTCTGCGTGCGCGACACTGTCGTGCATTCCGCCCTGAAGGACGATACGATCGTCTTCGGCGATGCGCTTGAAGCTCCCTTTCCCGGCATCGACTATCGCGGCATTCCGCGTGGCGCTTCCACGGCGCAGCGTTCCCATGCAACCGCGCTTGCAGATGCAATGGCCGCAGTCGATCCGGACCTGATCGTCGTGCACCAGCATATTCCCTCCGCCGCCGCCATCCGCATCAAGGCCACCGGTATTCCGGTTCTCCTTTATCGGCACAACCTGACGCCGGCGCCTTCCGGCTTCCTTGCACGCTGGCTGAAGAACCGCCAACTGTCGGCCTTTGCCGGTGTTGTGGTCGTCTCCGACTTTCTGCGTGAGCGGTTCGTTGCAGATTTCCCGAAGCTGGAAAAGAAGGTCTGGCGGGTTCACAACGGGCTCGATTACTCCGGCTGGACCCCGGCAACCCAGCGCGAAAAGACCGTACTTTTCGTCGGTCGCGCCGTGGCCGCGAAAGGCGGGCTTGAAGCAGCGGCAGCCATCACGGCCGCACTCTCCGAACGCCCCGACTGGCGCGCACAGATCATCCTGTCCCGGCTCGATGACGATGACGCCTATTTCCAAAGCCTCGTTGATGCCCTCTCGCCGCTGGGCGAGCGCGTGACCATAGAGACCGACTGTCCGCACAGCCAGGTGCAGCAGGCCTACGAGAAGGCGGCAATCGCGCTGGTGCCGTCGATTTTCGAGGAACCCTTCGGGCGCACGGCCATCGAGGCCTATGCCGGTGGCGCTGCGCTTGTTACCTCGGGCCGTGGGGGCTTGCGCGAGATCTGCGAAGGCGTGGGCGAGATCGTCGATCCGGAAAACACTGCGGCTTTTGCGGCTGCGCTCCTGTCGCTCATCGACAATCCCGAAAAACGCGCCGACATTGCCGAACGCGGCAAGGCACATGGCCGCGCCCATTTTGATGTTACGGTCTCGGCCCGCCAGCTCGATTCCGTCTACGAGCAGTGCATCTCGAGGAAATGAACAGGCCGATGCCCCTATCCCAGACGATTGGCGTGATGATCTGTACCGCGCGCAGACCCAACATGCTTCGCCGTTGCATCGATTCCATTCTCGCGCAGAAGCTTCCCGAAGGCTGGGCGCTGGAGGTCTGCGTCGTGGAAAATGACGCGGAGCCGCAGTCGCGCGACGTTGCGCGGGTCTCCGACGAACTGGGCGTCTTCCCGGTCCACTATTATCAGGAACCGCGGCGCGGCATTCCGATTGCGCGCAACCGCACGCTCAAGGCGGGCGTTGAACGCGGTTACGGATGGATCGCATTGATCGATGACGACGAGGTGGCGCGGCCGGAATGGCTCGCAAAACTCATCGAGGCGGCGGAACGCTATGAGGCCGATGTGGTCAGCGGCCCGGTCGTGCGCAATTACGAGCAGATGCCGCCGGACTGGTGGAAAACGCTGAAGCCTGCGGCGACGGAAGAAGGCACGGTTCTGGACGAGGCGCCGACCAACAACACCCTGTTGCGCACGACGCTTATCCGCCCGGAAGCCTCCGCCCTCACGTTTGATGAGCGGCTGACCTTCGGCTACGAGGATATCGACTTCTTCCGCCGCGCCCATGCCAGGGGCCATCGCATCGTATGGATGCCCGACGCCATCGTGGAGGAGGAAATCCCGGCCTCGCGCGTGGAGCCGGAACGGCTCATTGCCCGGATCCAGATGCAGGCGACGAGCCTCACCTACACCACCATCCTGCGGCAGGGCTTCGGCAAGGCATTCACGCGTTTTGCGCCCAAGGCGGCCCGGCGGATCGTCTCCGGTGCGCTGATGATCCTGGTCGGTCGGCTCCTCGGGCCTTTCAGCAAGAACAAGGGCCGCAGGACCTATTATCGCGCCCGGCTGAAGCTTGCGCGCGGCATCGGCAACATGCGCGGCCTGTTCCGCTCCTTCAGCGACTATTACAACCGCATCGACGGCAACTAACCGCCAGAGAACCGAGGACAGAGACGTGCGACTGATCCATATTCATCTCGGCATCAAGGGCGGTGCGGAACGTTTCTTCGTGGCGCTGGTCAACGGGCTCGCAGCCCGCGGCGTGGAGCAGCAGGCCCTGCTTTTTCCCGACCGGGTCTGGCGCGACGAGATCGAGGATGTGTGCAAGATCCACGAGATGACGTTCAGCCGCTCGCATATCTCACGCCACTTCACGAACCGGAAGATCGCGAAGATCATCGACGAGTTTCAGGCCGACGCCATCGTTTCGTGGATGCCGCAGGCCAGCCGCTGGATCCCCGCGCACAAGAACCTTCTGCGCGCCGCACGCCTCGGCGACTATCCCGAAAAGCTCGACTATTTCGAGAATTGCGATCTTCTCATCTGCAACACACCCGATATCGCCCGCCACTGCGCGGAAATCGGCTGGAAGCAGGATCTGAAGGTCATCTCCAATTTCACAGAGACGAAGCCCGTCCCCGCGCTTGACCGCAAGCAGCTCGACACGCCGGAGGATGCGTTTGTCGTTCTCGGCATGGGACGTTTCGTGGACCGCAAGGGCTTCGACACGCTGATCCGCGCGGTCGCCCGTCTGGACGGGGCCTATCTGTGGCTTCTGGGCGATGGCGAGGAGGAAGAAAACCTTCGCCGCATCGCGGCAGAGACAGGGCTGGCCGACCGCCTGCGCTTCGGCGGCTGGGTCAAGGACCCCGGCGCTCATCTGGCGGCCTGCGACGTCTTCTGCATCCCCTCCACCCACGAGCCGCTGGGCAATGTGGTTCTGGAAAGCTGGGCCGCGCAGCGCCCGATCGTCTCCACGACGAGCGAAGGCCCGAGCTGGCTGATCGAAGACGGGGTGCAAGGGCTTCTTGCGCCGATCGGGGACGATGAAAGACTGGCTGCCTGTCTTGACCGTGTTCGCGGGGAACAGGGGCTCGGCGCGGCCATGGTTGCCGCCGGCAGCGCCAAGCTGGAGGCGGAATTCTCCAAGCCCGTGATCTGCGACCGCTACATTGAAACGCTGTTTGGTTCTTGAGGAACTTGAGGGCCGCCATGACCGAGCAGCTTCAGGACATGTTCGACACCCTGCCTGACGTGGACATGAGCGACGTCACGGGCCCCGTGGCCCTGTGCCTTTGCTATAACGAAGCCCTGCGGTTGCCCGACTTTCTCGCCCATCACCGGGCTATCGGGATCGAGCGTTTCATCGTCATCGACAACGGATCGGATGACGGTTCCTACGAGTATCTGCTGGAACAACCCGACGTTCACGTCTTCCGCTCGCTGAAGCCCTATCGGGACTACAAGGCGGTGTGGCGCAAGACGCTGGCCGATACCTATCTCGACGGCCGCTGGGTGCTGTTCGTCGATATCGACGAGTTGCTCGTCTATCCCGGCTGGCCGGAAAAGCGTCTCGCCGACTTCGTTCAAAGCGTCGAGACCGACGAAGGCGCGGAAGCGGTGTTCTGCACGATGGTCGATACCTATTCGACCGAGCCGACCCCGCCGCGCTACGAGGCGGGTCAGTCGATGATCGCGCACAGCCCGTGTTTCGACGGCACCGGCTACTGGCGCATGCCGATCCCGCTCAAGGACCTGCGGCGTTGGCCGACCCCGCCCTTCCACATCTTCGGCGGCGCGCGCATGCGCCTTCTTCGCGCAAACGCCTCCCCGGCCCAAAGGCTTGCCCTCGGCGTGATGGAACGGTTTCTGCCCCTTCGCTCGAACTGGTTGCCGCGCGGCCTTTCGCTGCGCCTGCTTTATGTCTTCTTTCGCCAGATCAAGCAGCACCTGCCGCCCAATCCGGAGGTGATGAGCAAGGTCGCGTTTCTCAAATGGGACCGCACCTGCCAGTTCCGCGAAGGCGTGCATTCGCTGCGCACGCCCAGAACCCTGAGCGCACGGTGGGCCAGCCTGCTGCATTTCAAGCATCTGGGAGATCTGGAAGAAAAGGTCAAAGCCAATATCGCCCGCGCGCAGCACTCCAACGGCGGCTTCTTCTATCAGGAATACCGGGCCAATCTCGACCGCCTCTCGCAAGGGATGGGCTATTCCGGGACGCGGGAATTCCGTTCCACGGCGGATCTGGTCGACGCCGGTCTCATGAGAGACCGCGTCTAGGCGGCGCCCGGAGCGTGCCTCAGGCGCGCGTGATGTTCTGCTTCAGCCAGTATTTCGGGTTGATGGCATAATCCGCCGCCAGAAAATCCACGATCCGGCTCACCGGGTCGCTGTCGAGCTGGAAGTGCAGGAAGCGCTCGTTTCCCTCAAAATACGCTAAAACCTCTTCGTGGAACTGGTCGCGTTTGGCGCGCCAGATGTCCTTGACCTCGGCTTCCCCGCATTCGTGATAGGCCATCGACCGCTTCAGAAGCGTTCCGTTGCCGTGCTGCGCCCGCGAGTTCACCCAGGCTTCCAAGGGGCGGTCGTTCAGGATGAAATAGGCGTTCGGGCACGCCTCGTGAAATTCCCTGAAAAGATGGTTCGCCTCGATCTCCACATTGTCGGTGAAGAAGAACATGTCGGAGTAACAGGTGAAGGTCCGGAGATAGTCCTTCAGCTTGCCCTCATTGGCGTATTTCTCCATCTCGAAAGCGAGATAGAAATGCATCTTGTTGTCGAAGCGTACGAACGGGATTTTCGGACGCAGGCTCCAGTTCGAATAGCGAAAATGCGCGCAATAGATGCCCGACGCCTTCAGCAGACGATAGATCGCCGTCGTGCCGGTCTTGTTGTAGCCGATGATGAAGATCTTCGGCGCATCGGAGCGCAACTGGCGGAACACGTTGCGATAATAGGGAAGAGACTGGACCATGGGCGAGCGTTTGGACCCTTAAACCGTGTAAACCCGTTTGCCCTGCACATCTTCATCCGCAGGGCCGTCCCTCCATCGCAGGAGAAGGAGGAACACTAGGCGACCTCTATTCTGGCATTCGACAAACCGAGCATCTTGGCCAGTCGCGACAGCCGCTTCTGGACACGATCTCCTTCAAGATCGGCAAGCCCGTCATCGAGCTGAAGAACCAGATCCTTGTCGCGGATCGACAACGACGTTCTCAGGATAATCCCCGGCATTGCCGCCGAAACCAAGTAGGCCACGCGGAGAACGCAGCCGAGAATCCGCGCGCGCTCCATCAGCCGGGACGATGCGAGTTCACGGATGCGCGGGCTCAGAGCCTCTTCTACAAGCCCCGCATACCGATAGAAGACCGCCAGCGCCAGATAGGCCCGTCCGGGATGGTCGATGCCGATGAAGGCCGCATTGGAAATTACCGACATGCTTTGCGTGCCGCGATAGTCCGGATGCGCGCGCCAGCCGATATCGGTCAGGAGGCAGGCCGCCTTGCGCAGACGGTGTTCTTCCTCCGTCTCTTCAATGCCCAGCGCCTCAAACACCCTGTCTGTCCACACGATCAGTTCTTCGCAATGGGCCGGCGAACGGGACCTGAGCAGCGCCAGTTCCCGGCAGGCGACCTTAAGCGGATCCTTGTCGCGGTCTTCCGAGGACAGCATCTCGTAGAGCAGACCTTCGCGCACGCCGAGCGCGGACAGCACGATCCGCGTCGGGCGGACCTTGCGCAGCACCTGTTCCAGCACCACAGCGCCATAGGGCAGAAGCGGACGGCGCTGCTTGGAGATGACGTCGATGCTGTCGAGCGTATCCAGTTCGCTGTGGGCGATGACCCGGCAAAACTCCAGCGCCTCGGTGGCCGGGATCGCATAGTGGTCGATCACGTTGAGCGAATACCCAGTCTGGGTCATGTGCAGACGGGCCAGAGAGCGCCATGTGCCGCCAACAGCGTAGAAATCGCGTCCCTGCCCCTGCTCAAGCCAATCGGCCTTCGCAAGTGCCTGGGAGGCTATTTTCGCAGCCACTGCGACGTCGCCGCCGGAATCTTCTTCCAGCCGGATACCGCCCAGCGGGAACGTTCGCCCCTGCCCGATCTCCTTGCCCTTCACATCGACCAGTTCGAGACTGCCGCCGCCGAGATCGCCGACAAGGCCATCCGGCCGCCAGAACCCCGACATGACGCCATGAGCGGAATAGCGCGCCTCGTCCTTGCCGGACAGGACATGCACCGGCTCGCCCAGAATCGCTTCCACTTCCTGAATGAAATCGGCCCCGTTTTCCGCATCCCGCACGGCGGCGGTCGCGAGAACGCGGATGTCGAATACGCCGATCTGGTCGCACAGCTTGCGAAAGCGCACGAGAGCGGCCTTTGCCATGGCGACGGACTCATCCGCCAGACGACCCGACGCGCCCACACCGCGCCCCAGACCGGCCAGGATCTTTTCGTTAAAAAGGGTCGTCGGGGCGCGCGACAGAGATTCATAGACAACGAGACGCACCGAGTTCGATCCGATGTCCACGACGGCGACGGGACGGACATCCTGTAGCCGTCCCGGAGCATATTCTCGCAAGGTGGAAGTCAGGGCTTATTTCCGCTTGGTTTTGCTGACGAACAGCCTCGGGAAGTTCTTCCTGAGAGCCTTGCCGCGACCGGATAGAGACGGGTTCGTCATGAAGTACTGGTGTGCGTTGAACGGTTCTTCGCCGGTGGCAGGCACTATGCGCTCGTGGCTGCCATCAGGCAATACGCGCCAGCTCTGCTGATTGTCTTTCATATTCGCAACCATAATCTGATCGAGAATCTGTTCATGCACAGTTGGGTTCTCGATCATCGCCATGGACTCCACCCGGCGATCCAGATTGCGGGGCATGAGATCGGCCGATCCCATGTAGACAATCGCCTCCGGCGACGGCAGCCCCTTGCCGTTGCCGAAACAGAAAATCCGGCTGTGCTCCAGGAAGCGCCCGACGATCGACTTCACGCGGATATTTTCCGAAAAACCGGGAATGCCGGGACGCAGGCAACAGATGCCGCGCACGACAAGATCGATCTGCACGCCCGCCTGACTGGCGCGATAGAGAAGATCGATTATACCGGGATCGACGAGGGAATTGGTCTTCAGCCAGACCTGCGCCGGACGTCCGGCCTTGGCGTGCTCGATTTCCGCCATGATCAGCTCCTCGATGCGCGCGCGCATGAAGATCGGGGAAATCGCGAGCTTCTGAAGCTGGGCGGGTTCGGCGTAGCCGGTGATGAAATTGAAGACTTTCGCCACGTCCTGCGCCATCACCGTATCGGCGGTGAAGAAGGAGAGATCGGTGTAGATCCGCGCCGTGATCGGGTGGTAGTTGCCGGTGCCGATGTGACAATAAGACGTCAGCTTGCCCTGCTCGCGCCGCACCACCATGGACAGCTTGGCGTGCGTCTTGAACTCGATGAAGCCGTAGACGACCTGCACACCGGCGCGCTCCAGATCGCGGGCCCAGCGGATGTTCGCCTCTTCATCGAAGCGGGCCTTCAGTTCCACCAGCGCGGTCACCGACTTCCCCGCTTCCGCGGCTTCCGACAGCGCCTTCACGATGGGGCTGTCATTGGAGGTGCGATAGAGCGTCTGCTTGATCGCCACCACATCCGGATCGAGCGCGGCCTGACGCAGGAACTGCACCACAACATCGAACGACTCGTAGGGGTGATGGACGAGGATGTCCTTCTCGCGGATGGCGGCGAAGCAATCTCCGCCGTGTTCGCGCACACGCTCGGGAAAACGCGCGGTATAGGGGGCGAATTTCAGGTCGGAGCGGTCCATGCCGACCAGTTCCGACAGGTTCGTCAACGCCATCAGGCCATCGAAGAGGAAAGTATCGCTTTCCTCCACCTGCATGGCCTCGGCGACGAAGTCCCTGAGGGCGGGCGGTGTGGCGGCCTCGATCTCCAGCCGGATGGCGGACCCGCGGCGGCGGCGGCGCAGCGCGCTCTCAAACAGGCGCACGAGGTCTTCGGCTTCTTCCTCGATTTCGATATCGCTGTCGCGGATGATGCGGAAGACACCCTTGCCGCGCACCTCGTAGCCGGGAAAGAGCTGCTTGATAAAGAGACTGAGAATGGTCTCCACCGCGATGACGCGGGTGCGGTGATGACCGTCCCCGCCCTCCTCGCTCGGCAGAACGATGAAGCGGCGCACCTGATTGGGAATGCGCAGCAGGGCCGTCATGCTCGCCCTGCCACCGACCTTCACCAGATCGAGGATCAACGAGAACCCGAGATTCGGAATGAAGGGGAACGGGTGCGCGGGGTCAATGGCAAGCGGCGTCAGAACGGGGAAGATGCGGGTGAGGAAGAAGGTTTCCAGCCAGTCGCGTTCGCTCTCGGAAAGGTCGTCGGCCTCCACGAGCAGAATGCCGTTTTCAGCCAGTTCCGGGCGCAAAGCGCGCCAGATTTCCTGCTGGCGGGACTGCAATTCCGTGACGCGGTCCGAAATCTTGCTCAACTGCTCCCACGGGGACAGGCCGTCGGCGGACACGGAGCGCACGTTGGCGCGTTCCTGACCCTTCAGGCCCGCAAAGCGCACCATGAAGAACTCGTCGAGATTGCTGGCGGAAATGGACAGGAACCGCAGGCGTTCCAGCAGCGGATGCTGCATGTTCAGCGATTCCTCGAGAACGCGCATGTTGAACTGGAGCCAGGAAATCTCGCGATTGATGAAACGCGACGGGCTGGTCATCAGGTGCGCGGCTTCTTCGCTCAACCCGCCAGCGACCAGTTCCGCCTCCAGGGCCTTGGCCGCAGCGATCTTGTCGGCGGGCAATACCGGCTTTGCCATCTCGTCCATGTCAGCACTCCGCGATTCAGGGGCCTCCTCCATATATCGGTAATGTGACAGTCCGAATGCAGAGGGAGAAGGCCGAGCCCGCAGTTTACGCGAACTCGCCGTTCCAATGTGACATCATCCACTGAAACTTCAGGTAAAGATCGCGCGGTTTCAGATTTCGCGCGCCAGCACCGCGGCCACCATGGGCCGGGTGATGCGCCGCTGAGCGGCCAGCGCCTCCCGGTCGAGCCGGGCCACGATCTGATTGGCCGCCTCAAGCGACCGCTCCATGCGCACCATGAGATACTCGATCACCGCCGTTTCGACGAACAACTGCCGGTCGGCGAAGAGCTTGACGAGGACGCGGCGCAGGAGATCGTCATCCGGTTCCGCCACTTCCACCGGCGTCGCCAGCCTGAGGCGCGAGGCGAGATCGGGCAAGGTCAGGTTCCACGAACCGGGCCAGCTTCGCGAGGTGATCAGCACTTGACGCCCGGCGTCGCGCGCGGCGTTGAGCAGATGGAACAGGGCTTCCTGATCGATGCCGCTTTGCGCATCCTCCACCGCGACAGGCGCATCGCGCACGAGGGAAAGCATATCCTGCTTGCCTAGGCTCGACGCAGGGATGACGGTTGCGCCGCTCGCCTGCTGCCAGATAGAGACAAGATGGGTCTTGCCGGCGCCGACGGGCCCGGCCAGCAGCACGAAATCGGAGGGCCAGTCCGGCCATGAGGTGATTAGGCCGAAGGCCGCGCTGTTACAGTCGGTAACGAGATAATCGTCACGCCCAAGCGCCACCTCGTGCGGCAGCTCAAGCGGCAACTGGCTTGGCGTCCCCTCGCTCATTCCTGTTCCTCAGCGCCCTTTGCCTCTCCCGTCAAGACGGGAGCGCCATAATAGAGTGGGCTTGTGAGATACTGCTCCAGCGCGAAGCGGGCAAGCACACCGATTGCCGCCGAGACCGGCACGGCCACCAGCATGCCGACAAATCCAAAGAGATATCCAAAGGCGAAAAGCGCGAACATCAGCCAGACCGGGTGCAATCCGACCCGGTTACCCACAAGCTTCGGCTGAAGGACATTTCCCTCCAGAAACTGCCCGACGACGAAGACCACCAGAACGGCGGCGATCATGCGCCAGTCCGGCCAGAACTGCACCAGCGCCACGCCCATCGACAACACGAGGCCCGTGGTCGCGCCCACGTAGGGAATGAAGCTGACAAGCCCGGCCCCGAGCCCGATCAGCAGACCGAATTTCAGCCCCAGCACCGCCAGCCCGACCGCATAGAACGTGCCCAGTATCAGGCAGACGCTCACCTGTCCGCGCACGAAGCCCGCAACCGCGGTGTTGATCTCTCCGCCGAGGCGATGGATCAGATATCGGTGCTCGCGCGGCAGCCATCCGTCGATCTTGGCGACCATGTGGTCCCAGTCGAGGAGCAGGTAGAAGGCGACCACCGGGGTCACCACGAACAGCGCCATGATGGACAGGAGCGCCTGCCCTCCGCTCCAGATCGATTTCAACAGGTTGGCAAGCCAGCCCGCGCCCTGCGACATGAGATTGCCGAGCGAACTCTTGAGTTCGGACGACCCCAGTCCGGAGATCTGACGGAGCCGTTCGCCGAAATGCTCCGTTATCAACCCATGGAGCTGCGAGACATAATCCGGCATCGCCTCGATAAGACTTGCGAGCTGGTTGCCGAGCACCGGCAGAAGCAGGACGAGCACCAGCGCGAAGACCAGAACGAAGAGCACCAGAATGGTCAGCGTCGCCCACATCCGGTTCATGCCGATCGCTTCCAGCCGGTCGGCTACCGGATCGAGCAGATAGGCCAGCGCCATGCCCGCCACGAAGGGCAGAAGGATGGGCGAAAACACCCACAGGAAGAGAATCAGGGCGGCGAGTGCGATCAGCCAGAACGCGAACCGGCGCTGCAATGTCATTCACCCGCTCCCTTGCGGTTGCCTTGAATAGAGGATGGCCCTGTCGCCTCCCCCTGTGTGCCGGCCATATGCACCAGCCAGTCCACCATATAGGCCGCTGCGGACATCGTCGTGAGCCCGGCGACGGCCATCATCAGCACGAACGGCAAACCCGCCACTTCTAGCCCGAGCCCGGCCTCGCCGAGAACGACGGCGGCCAGCATGATCTGTAACACCGTATTCGCCTTGGAGACCATCAGCGGCTTCACCTTCACCGGCTTTCGCATTCCCCATGACAGGATGACCGCGCCAACGATGAGGATATCCCGGCTGATCACCAGAATGACAAGCCATGCCGGGAAGCTGCCGGTCAACCCGAGGCTGAGATAGATCGAGACCAGAAGCGCCTTGTCGGCAAGCGGATCGAGATAAGTCCCCAGTTCCGACAGCAGACCTAAGTGCCGCGCGATGAAACCGTCGACCGCATCCGACAGGCCCGCCGCCACGAACAACCAGAAGGCCGCCGGATCGTTCCCAGAGATGATGCAGGTCACGATGACGGGGACAAGCAGAAGACGCAGGATCGAAATCAGGTTCGGCAGTGTCATGACGTGGCACCTTGAAAAGGACTTTCGCGAAAAACCGGCGTGCGATGGGCAATAATATCCTGCTGCGATATCGCAGGGGCAATTATACCAAAATTCCCACCCTGCCGACGCGCCTGCGGGCCGCGCCCGCACGTCATCCCCACCCCTTCGCATGTTCCTGCGCTTTTCAGGCCTCTTCCCGTTTGACTTCGCAGCAATCAACTGGTTTGAAGGCGCACGAAAGTTCAAACTGCGAAAGCGCATCCCATGAGCGACAAAAAATCCGCCGGCAACGGTCTGACTTATGCCGAGGCCGGCGTCGATATCGATGCAGGCAATGCGCTGGTGAAGCGGATCAAGCCGCTGGTCAAGACAACGTCGCGCCCCGGTGCCGACAGCGATATCGGAGGTTTCGGCGGCCTGTTCGATCTCAAGGCCGCAGGCTTCACTGATCCGGTGCTGGTGGCTGCCAATGACGGCGTGGGCACGAAGCTGAAGATCGCCATCGACACCGGCATTCACGACACCGTCGGCATCGATCTCGTGGCCATGTGCGTCAACGATCTCGTGGTGCAGGGCGCGGAGCCGCTGTTCTTCCTCGACTATTTCGCAACCGGCGCACTGGACGTGGAAGCGGCCGCGACGGTTGTCGGCGGCATCGCGGAAGGTTGCCGGATCGCAGGCGCGGCTCTCATCGGCGGCGAGACGGCCGAAATGCCGGGCATGTATGCGGCGGGCGATTACGATCTAGCGGGCTTTTCGGTGGGCGCGGCCGAGCGCGGCTCGATCCTGCCGCGCTCCGACGTAAAGCCCGGCGACGTGCTTCTCGGTCTCGCGTCCAACGGCGTTCATTCCAATGGCTTTTCGTTGGTGCGCCGGATCGTGGAACGCTCCGGACTGGAATGGGACGCCCCTGCCCCCTTCAACGAGCGCCAGACGCTTGGCCGCGCGCTGCTCGCGCCGACGCGGATCTACGTCAAGCCGCTGCTGGCTGCGCTGAAGGAGAGCAACGGCATCAAGGCGCTCGCCCATATCACGGGCGGCGGCCTGCCGGAAAACCTCCCGCGCGTGCTGCCCGATACCTGCTCCGCCCATATCGATCTGTCGACCATCATGTTGCCGCCGGTCTTCGGCTGGCTCGCAAAGACAGGCGGCGTGGAACAGGCTGAAATGCTTCGTACCTTCAACTGCGGTGTCGGCATGGTGATTGTCGTTTCGGAGGAAGAAGCGGACAAAGTGAGCGAAGTCCTCACCCGTCAGGGCGAAACGGTCGCCTATCTCGGCCATATCGAACACCGGGTCGCGGATTACGTCGTCTTCAACGGTGAACTGTCCGTATGACAACGCGAAAGCGTATCGGTGTCCTGATCTCGGGGCGCGGCGCCAACATGGCCGCGCTCATCGAGGCTGCGGAAAATCCCGCCTATCCGGCTGAAATCGCGCTCGTCGTTTCCAACCGTCCCGAAGCGGCGGGCCTTGAACGGGCGGCGAAGGCTGGCGTTACGACCGCGGTCGTCGATCACAAGCCCTTCGGGCAGGATCGCGAGGCTTTCGAGCGCGCCGTCGACGCCACCTTGCGCGCGCACGATATCGAATTGCTCTGTCTTGCGGGCTTCATGCGCCTGCTCACCCCCTGGCTGGTGAATGCCTGGGCCGGACGGATGATCAATATCCACCCCGCTCTGCTGCCCTCCTTCAAAGGCCTCAACACCCACGCCCGAGCGCTTGAGGCAGGCGTTCGCCTGCACGGGGCGACCGTTCATTTCGTGACCAACGACATGGACGGCGGCCCGATCATCGCGCAGGCCGCGGTGCCGGTTCTGTCCGGCGACGATGCGGAAACGCTTGCCGCCCGCGTCCTTGACGCCGAGCGCGTACTCTATCCGCTGTCGCTGGATCTCGTCGCCTCGGGCCGGGCAAGGCTCGAAGACGGCCGCGTCCACGTCACCGAGGCCATGGAGCCGCGCGCGCCGCTGATCTGGCCGATCTGAGACCACCCCCCGCGGGGCCATTGGCCAGTGCGTCACGAGCCGAACATCGCCGCTTCCAGCACATCTGCGGCCCGCTCTGCGCCCGCTTCCGCGCGCACCAGCCGCCCGAGATTGTCCGCACGAGCACGCACCGCGCTTGAAAGCGCTACCTTCAACCGGTCCGACAGCCGCTTCGCGGTGAATTTCTTCATCGGCAGCGGCTCGGAACCCGCGCCCGCATCCGCGACACGGCGCGCCCAGAAGGGCTGATCGCCAAAGAGCGGACACACCACGGACGACCGGCCCCATCTGAGTGCCTGATGGGTCGTTCCCGCACCGCCGTGATGAACGATGGCCGCGCAGCGCGGAAAGAGCCAGCCATGCGGCGCGCCCGATATCACGTGCATATCGTCCGCCACACCTGCCGGATCGAGCCCACCCCATCCGCGTGACAGGACCCCGCGCAGACCCGCCTGCCGCAAGCCCTCGATGGCGGCTTCGGCCGTCTTTTGCGCATCGCGCGAGGGCATCGAGCCGAAACCGATATAGACCGGCGGCGGCCCCGATCTCAGAAACCGGGCCAGAGCCGCCGGCGGCGTCCAGTCGACCTGATCCGCCTCGCGGAACCAATAGCCGGTGATCGTTTCCTCATCGGGCCAATCATCGGGCCGCGGCACCAGATGGCGGCTATAGGCATGAAGGCGCGGCACCTTGCGTCCGCCCGGCGCAAAGCCGCGCAATTCATCGAGATCGCCGAGCTTCACGCTCCCGCCGTGCGCGCGCTCGAAAGCAGCGAAATTGCGACGGTTGAGCCTGTGCGCCATGCCGGTGGCCAGATGGTGCGACAGGCGGTTCGCGAACGCACCGAGACTACCCGTGGAGACCAGCATCAGCGGGAACGCACCGGTCGGCGCCAACACGGGCTGCATCAATGCGGGAACAGCGACGGCTCCGAGGCTGTGGGCGGCCTGGGCGGCAAGCGCCGTCTTGGGATTGTAGACGATCAGGTCGGGCCGGATCTTGTGGGCAAGATCCCACTGTTCTTCCTGTTCCTGCCTTATCCATTCGCGCGACTTGCGCAGGATGCGCAGCTTGCCGCTCATGGAGTGCATGGCTTCGCGCACATCGGGACGCTGCAGCAGGTTCTGGTAGTTGGTGGAGAACGAGGCCGCCTTCAGGCCCGCGCCTTCGATCATCGCCTCAAAGCCTGCCCCGGTGGAAACGATCACGTCTCCGCCGCGCGCACGAAGCGCAGCGCCGAGGGCGACGAAGGGCTGGACGTCGCCCCGCGTTCCGAGGCTCATGAGAAGAATACGCAAGGTACGACACTCTCCACCGCGGAAAACCCGCGACCAAAACCGCACCCCAAGCGCCCCCAAACAAGCACGTTCGCCCCCGCATTTCCAGTGCGGCGGCGTGTTACCCGTCTTCAGCCTTCGCGCAACCAGACCTTGTTGTCATGCAGCGCCGCACCGCCATAGGGGGCGACGGGATCAGCACCCGTCAGCGTGTTGATGCCCTTGCCGTCGACGAAGGAGCGGTTCGCCCAGATGCCTTCGGAAATCACCACGCCGCGCTGCACGCCCTCGTAGGTGCGCAGGTGCAGGCGGACTTCGCCACGATGATTGCCCATGGAAACCAGATCGCCGTCGGAAAGCCCCAGCTTCGCCGCATCGTCGGGGTGCACCATCACTTCCGGGCGGCCTTCCTTCTTGCGCGAGCCCGGTGTCTCCGTGAAGGAGGTGTTCAGGAAGGAGCGCGCGGGCGCGGTCACCAGCCGGAACGGGTGGTCCTTGTCGGCCTCTTCCAGCACGGCCCATTGGTCCGGCAATTCCGGCATGCCCGCAAAGGGGCCCATCGCGCCATCATTGTTGGCGGGCGTCTTCAGCCAGTCCGGCTTGAAGTGGTACTTGCCGTCGGCGTGGCCGAAGCCGTTGATGAAATGGGCCTCTTCGAAAGGCGGCTGCAAATCGATCCAGCGATCGCGCTCCAGCGTCTCCAGATCGCCGTAGCCCGACGCCTTGAGCATCCAGTCGATATGCTCGCGCGCCGTCATGGCGTTGCCGGGATGATCGACGCCGAGACGCTTCATCAGTTCGTTCAGCACGAACAGGTTCTCGCGCGCCTCGCCCGGCGCATCGATGAGCTTCGGCCCGAGCATCATGTATTGATGGCCGCCGCCCTTGTAGAGGTCGTCATGCTCCAGAAACATCGTGGCCGGAAGCACGATATCGGCCATGAGCGCCGTCTCTGTCATGAACTGCTCGTGGACGCAGACGAAGAGATCCTCGCGCGCAAAGCCTGCACGCACCTTTTCCTGCTCCGGGCAGATCGTTGCCGGATTGGTGTTCTGGATCAGCATGGCCGCGACTTCCGGCCCGCCGAGAAGCGCGTCAGGCTCCCCGGTCAGCACCGCACCGACGCGGGACTGATCGAGACGACGGGTGGAGGGATCGAGCACATCGCTTCCCTCGATCATGGATTTGTCGAGCTTGAAAATGCCACTGTTGGAATGGAACGCCCCGCCGCCCTTGTGCTGCCATGCGCCGGTGACGGCGGGAATGGAGGCGACCGCGTGCATGGCCGTGGTGCCGTTGCGCGCGCGGGTGAAACCGTAGCCTAGACGGAAATAGGTCGCGGGCGTCCGGCCTACGAGCTTCGCGAACGCCTCGATTTCCTCCACGCTCAGGCCGGTGATGGCCGACGCCCATTCCGGCGTCCGCGTCTTCAGATGCGCTTCCAGTTCCGCCGGGCAGTCGGTGTATTTTTCCAGATAGGCACGGTCGGCATGGCCGTCGCGGAAGGCGACATGCATCACCGCACAGGCAAGCGCGGCGTCGGTTCCCGGGCGCAGCACCAGCCCCATGTCGGCCTGCCGGATCGTCTCGTTGCGATAGACATCGACGGCGACGATCTTCGTGCCGCGCTGCTTGCGGGCCTTGACCGCGTGGGTCATCACGTTGACCTGCGTCGCCACCGCATTGGTGCCCCAGATCACGATACAGTCAGAGTCCGCCATCTCGCGCGGATCGGAGCCCAGAAGCGCGCCGGTTCCCGCGATATAGCCGGTCCATGCCGGATTGGTGCAGATGGTGTCGAACTGGCGCGAATAGCCCTTCACGTGGCGCAGGCGGTGAATGCTGTCGCGCTGCACCTGCCCCATCGTGCCCGCATAGTGATAGGGCCAGACCGATTGCGCGCCCAGCCGCTGCTCGGCCTTCAAAAAGGCTTCGGCAAGCTCATCCAGCGCGGCGTTCCACGAAATCGGCTCGAACCGCCCTTCCCCCTTGGCGCCGATCCGGCGCAGGGGCTTCAAGAGCCGGTCGGGGTGATGCACGCGTTCGGCGTAACGCGCGACCTTCGCGCAGATCACGCCGTCGGTATAGGGATTGTCGGCAGCGCCGCGAATGCGCCCGATACGGTCCGGGCCAATGACGTCGACCTCCAGCGCGCAGGTGGAGGGGCAGTCATGGGGGCACGCGGAGGCGCGCGTAATCGGATCGACAGGCTTGTTCATGGCAGGGCTACTCCTTGGCGGCCCATGTTCGCGAGGGCAATCACCAAGTCAAGGAATGGATTTTCCCTGTATTGCCCAAACCGGGTGCAACGCACAAAAAAACCGGCCGAAAGGCCGGTTTTTCCGTGATCTCAAGATCCGGTGAGAAATCGGCCTCAGCCGACGATCTCGGTCTCGGAGAACCAGTAGCCGATCTCGCGGGCAGCGGTTTCCGGAGCGTCGGAACCGTGCACGGAGTTCTCGCCGATGGACTGGGCGAAGTCCTTGCGGATGGTGCCTTCCGCGGCATCGGCCGGGTTGGTGGCGCCCATGATCTCACGGTTCTTGGCGACGGCGTTCTCGCCTTCCAGCACCTGCACGATGGTCGGGCCGGAGGACATGAATTCGGTCAGCTCACCAAAGAAGGGGCGTTCCTTGTGCTCGGCGTAGAAGCCTTCAGCCTCGCGCAGGGACATCCACACGCGCTTGGAAGCGACGACGCGCAGACCGGCGGTCTCGAGGCGGTCAATGATCTTGCCGGTCAGGTTGCGCTTGGTGGCGTCCGGCTTGATCATCGAAAAGGTACGTTCGATGGCCATGGTGTTGATCCTTTGAAACTAATCGGGATGCGAAAGCGGCGCCCGATTGGGGGCGCCGAAACTGTCGCGGTTCCTATACAGGCGCGCCGGATCGCCCGCAAGTGAAAGCCTTGCGACAGGAAGCGACCTTTTAGCTGATAATCGACCTTCCCAAGGGCCTTTCAGGCCGCCGCAATCTGATTTCGGCCCAGGTGATTGTGCAGGTCGAGGCAACGCTCGAACCATTCGCTGACAGGATCACCGGGTTCCAGCAACTGGAAATTGCTGGCGACCCTCGGCCATTGCAGCGTGCCGAACAGGATATAGTCGGCGTAAAGGGGCTCGGCCCCGCCGATATAGGGCTGGGCCAGCAGCATCTGGCGCATCGGCTGGAGCGCGATGCGGAAGGCATCGAGGCGCTCCTCCCGGCTGTCGTGAAGCTCTTCCAGCGTCTTGCCGTAGCGCCGTTCGCGGGTTTCGCGGAAATAGGCCTGATCGGGCGGCGACAGGATGTCGTGAATATCCTTCATGACAAGATGCGCCAGCGTGCCGTGAACCGTGGTGTTGACCCAGCTTTCCACGAATTTGGAAAGCGCCATGCCCGTTTCCCCGCCAAACAGGCTCGGGCGATCTGAGTGGACCTCCTCAAGATAGACAGCGATATCCCAACTGTCCGAAATGGTGTGATCGTCGTCCTCGACCACGGGCACGGTAGCGGAAACGCCACCGGCCGCTTCGCGGATCTTGAGAAAAGGCGTCGGGCGTTCCTCCCAGCTCAGCCCCTTGTGGGCCAACGCCATCTTGGTTCGCCAGCAATAAGGCGAAAATCGCTGACGACCATCACCACCGCAAAGATCATAAAGAATCACCGGCATGAAGGCTCCCTTTCATCAAGAAGGCTTGCCTGGTATTCGCCAACCGATCATGTTCCACCCTTTAGGGGAGATTACGATCATGAAGGCGCTCTTTGCAATGTTGGCCGGGTACAATCAATGGGCCAACATCCGTCTTTACAACGCCGCTGCGGCGCTCACCGACGATCAATACCGCGAAGACCGGGGCGCGTTCTTCGGCTCCCTCAACGGCACACTGAACCATTTGCTCGTGGCCGACCGGGTCTGGATGCGGCGCTTCACCGGCACCGGCCCGCAACCATCGGCCCTCGATGAAATCCTGTACGAGGAACTGGCGGATCTGGAGGCGGCCCGCATGGCGGAGGATGAGCGGATCATCGCCTATATCCGCGATCTGTCGGAAGAGGCGCTGTCCGGGCAGCTTCGCTATCGACGGATGACCCGGCCGGAAGAGGTCAGCCAGCCGCTCGCCCCCCTGCTGAGCCATTTCTTCAATCACCAGACCCATCACCGCGGACAGGCGCATTGCATCCTGACCGCCTTGACGGGCGATGCCCCGAGCCTCGACCTTCTGGTCTATCAGGCGGAAACGGGCGTCGGGATGACCTGAACGTTCAGCGTTCGCGCTTCAGGCCCTTTTCCTCCAGCTCGGCCAGATACTCCGTCCACAACTTCTCGTGTTCGACCCCGAGCTTCATCAGGTAGTCCCACGTGTAGATGCCGGTATCGTGCATGTCGTCAAAAATGATCTTGATGGCGTAGTTGCCTATCGGCTCGACCTGCATGATGGCGACATCGATCTTGCCGCCGACGGTCGTCTTCTGCTCCGGGGAATGGCCCTGCACTTCGGCTGACGGCGACAGAACCCGCAGATATTCGGCGGAAAGCGCGTGCGTATCGCCATTGGTGAAGCGAACCGTGAGTGTCTTCTTGTCCTTCGACACGCGCAGTTCGCTCGGCCAGGCCTTGTCGTTCACTGTCATTGCGTACGCCCCCGCTTTTCTTTTGGCCGCGATTTTCTTTTCAGGCGGCACGCATGTGTTATTGCGCCCAAGGGGCCAAAAGCAAGAGGCGACGACGGTGGGTTGTGGCTCCACTTGAGATTGTCACGCATTGACCTTCGGCTCCAATCGACTACCTTTCCCCTCACACAGGATATCGCGCGACGCCCGATTATGAGGGCGGGCTGGCAAGAGGGGGCCGGCGGCGCGAGACTGACAACAAATCCCCCAGGGATGATGGCCTATGGACGACGCGACGGCCCGTATCGAGCCCCGCCAGCCCGTGCTCACCGATCCGTTCGGCAGGGATGTGACCTATCTGCGCGTATCGGTGACCGACCGCTGCGATTTCCGCTGTGTCTATTGCATGGCGGAGAACATGACGTTCCTGCCCAAGAAGGACGTGCTCAGTCTGGAGGAACTCGACCGGCTGTGCTCCGCCTTCGTGTCCAAGGGCGTGCGCAAACTCCGGCTGACCGGCGGTGAACCGCTCGTTCGCAAGAACATCATGAGCCTCTTCCGCTCGCTCTCGCGCCATATCGATGCCGGGACGCTCGACGAGATCACCGTCACCACGAACGGCTCTCAGCTCGCCCGCTTCGCCGACGAGCTTTACGATTGCGGCGTCAGGCGCATCAACGTTTCCATCGATACGCTCGATCCGGACAAGTTCCGCGCGATCACCCGCTGGGGCGATTTCGACAAGGTGATGGAAGGTCTCGACGCCGCGAAGAAGGCGGGTCTTCAGGTCAAGCTCAACGCGGTGGCGCTGAAGGGTGTCAACGACGTCGAAATCCCGGCCATGATCGAGTGGGCGCATGGCCAGGGCCACGACCTGACGCTGATCGAGACCATGCCGCTCGGCGATATCGAGGGTGACCGCACCGACCAGTATCTGCCGCTGTCGCAGGTGCGCGCCTCGTTGATGGACCGCTATACGCTGACGGACATCCCCTACAAGACGGGCGGACCGGCGCGTTACGTGAAGATTGAAGAGACCGGCGGCCGCCTCGGCTTCATCACGCCGATGACCCACAATTTCTGTGAAAGTTGCAATCGGGTGCGCATCACCTGCACGGGCATGCTCTACATGTGCCTGGGACAGGACGACAGCGCCGACCTGCGCGCGCCTCTGCGTGCCTCCGAGGGCGACGAACTGCTGCTTCAGGCGATAGACGAGGCCATCGGACGCAAGCCGGAAGGCCACGACTTCATCATCGACCGCGACCGCAAGGCACCCGCCGTTTCCCGCCACATGAGCATGACCGGCGGCTAAGATCCAGATTCAAGGGCTTCGCGATCCGATTCCGAAAACTGTCGTAACCCTATGAGAATACGGCTCATTCTCCAGACAATGGATTTCCGGGCATGAGCGGCCGCCCTGCCCGGTCTGCTCTCGATACGCCCTCGGCCCGCATTCTCGCGCTGCTCGTCGCCTGCCTGACGGCGGCGCTGCTCGGCTGGATCAACCGGGATGCGCTTTTTGCGTCGGCTCCCCTGTCTTCCATATCCGCCAAGGCAAATCCTGAGCTTGCAGCCTGCTTGTCCGAGCGTGTCGGTGCGGTCGAGCGGATGCGCAAGGAAGGCATCGTGGACGAGCGCCAATATGGCGAGTTCCGCACCCGCGCAGAGGACTACTGCACCGCGCGTTTTCCGCCCGCCCAGTAGAGGACAAGGCGGGATCCCTGCCCCGCTTCTAAAGCCTCAGGCAACCGCTTCGGCCAATCGCACGAGCTTGGTCAGCACGACCGCCACGCCCTTCAGCCGGTCCAGTTCGTTGCCCCAGTCGCGCACCAGCACGATCTTCTGATCGGGCCGGATCTTGGCCAGCACGCCCTGCTCGGTGATGTAGCCGACAAGACCCGCGGGATTGACGAACTCGTTGTTGCGGAAACCGATGACGACGCCCTTGGCGCCCGCGTCGATCTTTTCCACGTTGGCCTTGCGGCAGAGCCCCTTGATGAAGACGATCTTCAGCAGGTGTTCCACCTCGGTGGGCAGCGGACCGAAACGGTCGATCAGTTCGGCACCGAAAGAATCGATCTCGCCCGGGTCGGTCAGATCCGCCAGACGGCGGTAGAGATCGAGGCGAAGCTGGAGATCTGCCACATAGTGATCGGGGATGAGCACCGGCGTGCCGACGTTGATCTGCGGCGACCAGTGATCGTCGCCCGCCATCTCGTCGCCGTCGCGAAGCTGGGCGACGGCCTCCTCCAGCATTTGCTGATAAAGCTCGAAGCCCACTTCCTTGATGTGGCCGGACTGTTCCTCGCCGAGCAGATTGCCCGCGCCGCGAATGTCGAGATCGTGGCTCGCAAGCTGGAAGCCCGCACCCAGCGCCTCCAATGACTGAAGCACCTTGAGGCGACGTTCCGCCTGCGGGGTCAGCGTCTTGCTGGCGGATACGGTGAAGAGCGCATAGGCGCGCGTCTTGGACCGGCCCACGCGACCGCGGATCTGGTAGAGCTGGGCAAGGCCGAACATGTCGGCGCGATGGACGATCAGCGTGTTCGCGGTCGGGATATCGAGGCCCGATTCCACGATGGTCGTCGACAGCAGCACGTCGTATTTGCCGTCGTAGAAGGCGTTCATGACGTCGTCGAGTTCGCCCGGCGGCATCTGTCCGTGGGCAACCGCGACCTTCACCTCCGGCACCATTTCCGCCAGAAATTCGCGCCGTTCGGCCAAGTCTGAGACGCGCGGCACGACATAGAAGGACTGGCCGCCGCGATAATGCTCGCGCAGCAGCGTCTCGCGCACGATCAGCGGATCGAAGGGCGAGATGAAGGTGCGGACCGCCAGACGGTCCACCGGCGGCGTGGCGATCAGCGACAGACCGCGCACCCCCGTCAGCGCCATCTGCATGGTGCGCGGGATCGGGGTGGCCGACAGCGTCAGCACGTGGACGTCGGAGCGCAGTTCCTTCAGCCGTTCCTTGTGCTTCACGCCGAAATGCTGCTCCTCGTCGATGATGAGCAGGCCCAGATCCTTAAAGCCGATAGACTTGCCGAGAAGCGCGTGGGTGCCGACGACGATATCGACCGTGCCGTCCGCGACTTCCTTTTTCGTCTGGTTCAGCGCCTTGGCCCCCACCATGCGGGATGCCTGCGCAACGCGGATGGGAAGCCCGTGGAAGCGTTCGGTGAACGTCTTGTAGTGCTGGCGGGCGAGAAGCGTGGTCGGCACCACCACCGCCACCTGACGGCCCGACATGGCGACGAGGAAGGCGGCGCGCAGCGCCACTTCCGTCTTCCCGAAGCCGACGTCGCCGCAGACCAGACGATCCATCGGACGGCCCGAGCCCAGATCCTCGAAGACCGCCTCGATGGAATTGAGTTGATCCTCGGTTTCCTCGTAAGGAAAACGGGCGGCGAATTCGTCGTAAATGCCTTCCGGGATACCGATGGTGGGCGCAGTGCGCAGGGCGCGGGCGGCCGCGGTCTTGATCAGGCCGTCGGCGATCTCGCGAATGCGCTGCTTCATGCGCGCCTTGCGCGCCTGCCACTGGCCGCCGCCCAGCTTGTCGAGCGTGGCGTCCATGTCCTCCGAGCCGTAGCGGCTCAGGAGTTCGAGGTTTTCGACCGGCAGGTAGAGCTTGTCTCCGCCGTGATATTTCAGTTCAAGACAATCGTGCGGCGCACCGGCGGCGTCGATGGTCTTCAGGCCGACGAACTGGCCGATACCGTGGTCCACATGGACGACGAGATCGCCTTCCGAGAGGCTCGAAAGCTCCGACAGGAAATCGGATGCCTTCTTGGTGCGCTTGCGTTGGCGGACGAGACGGTCGCCGAGAATATCCTGCTCGCCGATAAAGGCGAACTTGCCGATTTCAAAGCCGGTCTCAAGCCCCAGAACCGCGAGCGCAGCCATGCCCTGCGGCAAGGCGGAGACGCCGCCAAGCGATTCCACCGGCGCTGCACGCTCAAGCCCGTGATCGGACAGCACCTGGCCAAGACGATCCCGCGAGCCTTCCGACCAGCAGGCGATGACCACGCGCTTGCCGTCCTTGCGCAGCGCTCCGATATGCTGGATCAGCGCATCGAAGACGTTGACGTCACCGGCTGCGCGTTCTGCCGCGAAGGTGCGCCCGTGCCGCCCGCCGAGATCGACGATATCGCCCTGTCCTTCCGGCACGGCGAAGGGATTCAGCCGGGCGGTGGTGTGGGCGGAGACACGCTCCGTCCATCCGTTCTGCGTCAGGTAGACGGTGCGCGGGGCGACGGGCTTGTAGGGCACCGCGCCGGAGCCAGCGTTCTTCTCCATCGCCTCACGGCGGGCCTCGAAGTGGTCCTGAATGGAGTTCAGGCGTTCCGATACCGCGTCGTCCACCAGCGGATCGAAAACGATGGGGGCATCGCCCGTATAGTCGAAGAGCGTTTCCGTCTCTTCGAGGAAGAGCGGCAGCCAATGTTCCATGCCCGCATAACGACGGCCTTCGCTCACCGACTGGTAGAGCGCGTCGTCCCGCGTTGCCGCGCCGAATTCGTGTACGTAGTTGCGGCGGAAACGCGAAATCGTCTCCGGCGACAGCACCACCTCGCTCATGGGCACCATGTCGAGGCGCTTCATCTGGGCGACGGTGCGTTGCGTCTCCGGATCGAAGGTGCGGATCGATTCCAGCGTGTCGCCGAAGAAATCGAGGCGGACGGGAAGCTCCGTTCCCGGCGCAAAGAGATCGAGGATGCCGCCGCGCACGGCGTATTCGCCGGTATCGCGTACGGTGGGCGTGCGCAGGTAGCCGTTCAGTTCCAGCGAGGTGACAAGCTCGCTCATGTCCAGGCGATTGCCGGGAGCAGCCGTCCAGGAATGGGCCTTCATCCATTCGCGCGACGGGATGCGCTGGAGGGCGGCGTTGACGGTGGTCATCAACACCAGCGGGCGCTCGTGCTTGCCGTCACGCACAAGGGCGGCCAGCACGTTCAGGCGCCGCGCGACAACGCCGCTGTTCGGCGAGACGCGATCATAGGGCAGACAGTCCCACGAGGGAAGCTGAAGCACGTCGATGTTGCGGTCGTAAAATCCCAGCGCATCGGCTGCGGCCTGCATACGCTGGCCGTCGCGCGCGACATAAACGAGTGCCGGAACCGAGCTTCGTTCCTTCGCCAGTTCCGCCAGCACCAGTGCCTCGGCGCCGTCCGGCGTCGCCGACAACGTCACGCCGTCATGAGCGGTGAAGACACCCTTCAACGCCTTGAACATCAAAGCCTCATCCCTTCTCGCGCGCGCCGTTCGTTCCGTCGGGACGCCATAGCAGTTCCGGCCCGGCACGGCGCAGCACGCTGCGAAACCTGCACCAGGCTCGGGATTTCAAATTTCCCGCAATGCAACGCTCCAGACGCTGCATGCGGTATCACCATCCGCCACTAGTCGAAATTATTCAGGCGTATGAAAGGCCATGACCGCGTGGAACATGGCCGTATCGTATTCGGCGGGCGCAGGCTTGCGGCCGGTGAGCCAATCGAGAAGATCCGCATCCGCGGCATCCATCAGATGCTCCAGCCCATCCAGCTCTTCCTCGCTCAGATCCTCGATGCGAGCATCGCAGAAACCGCCGAGCATCAGGTCCATTTCCTTGGTGCCACGATGCCAGCAGCGAAAGAGGATGCGCTTGCGGCGCGGGTCCAGACCTTCACTGCTACGCGAACTCGTCGAAGCGTTCGTGGGAGCGGAATGCGACATGGGGCTTTCTACCTCTTCGTCACGGGCCGCGGTTGGCGAAGCAACACGGGCCATGGTCGTTCACGAGCCTGTATAGCGACAGCGACCTCCAATGTCAGCGCCTCAGCGCAACACCTTCTGAACAATGCGCCTCACGGCATTGCCCAACCACCTCCGGGCATGCCAAATGACATAAGCATTCATGACCTTGCCGCCCTTGTTCGCACCCGACAGAAAGAGCCATGCGCCCGCCCCTGCTCGATCCTCTCTTTGCCGCAGCAACAGACCTGCCCGGTATCGGGCCGAAGGTGGAAAAGCTGCTGAAGGGCCTTCTGGGCGTCTCCGAACGCGACACGCGCATCGGCGACCTTCTGTTCCACCTGCCCCATTCCGTCATCGACCGCCGCCGCCAGCCCGGCATCGCCAATGCGCAGGAAGGCGCAATCGTGACGCTGAAGGTGCATATCGACCGCCATCAGGCCGCCCCGGCGTCCTCGCGCGCGCCCTACAAGGTGCTGGCCCATGACGAGACGGGCGATATCCAGCTTGTCTTCTTCCATGCGCGGCGCGACTGGCTGGAACGCACGCTTCCCATCGGCGAGACACGCTATGTGAGCGGCAAGGTCGAATGGTTCAACGGCCGTGCGCAGATGGTCCATCCCGATCACATGGTGGACGAGGACGACTTCGCAACCATGCCGCTGGTGGAGCCGGTCTATCCGATGACCGCGGGGCTCTCGCCCAAGACGCTGCAAAAGGCCATCGGCGCGGCGTTGGAGCTTTTGCCGGACGTGCCGGAATGGCTGGATGAAGCCCATGCGGCGCGCGAGCACTGGCCGGATTTCAAGACCGCGCTGGAAACCGCCCACCGGCCGGACGAACCCGGCGACATCGCCCCCACCGCCCCCGCCATCTGTCGCCTTGCCTATGACGAATTCCTGGCAAGCCAACTTGCGCTTGCCATGGTGCGCGCTCACATGCGCACCACCGCGGGCGTCGCGCGCACCTCCAATGGCCGGTTGAAGCAGAAGATCCTTGCGGCCCTGCCCTTCGAACTCACCCCCGGACAGGTTCAGGCCATCGCCGATATCGAGGGCGACCTGTCGAAGCCGGAGCGCATGTTGCGGCTCGTTCAGGGCGATGTGGGCGCGGGCAAGACGCTCGTCGGGCTCATCGCCATGGCGCATGTGGTGGAAGCAGGAAGTCAGGCGGCCATGATGGCACCAACGGAGCTGCTTGCCCGCCAGCACCTGCGTTCCATCGAACCCTTGTGCGAGGCGGCGGGCATCAGGGCGCGACTTCTGACCGGCAAGGCCAAGCCCGCCGAGCGGCGCGAAATACTGGAAGGCTTGCTATCTGGCGAGATCGATATCCTCGTCGGCACCCATGCGCTCTTTCAGGCGGGCATCGAGTTTCACGATCTGGCGCTCGCAGTCGTCGATGAACAGCACCGCTTCGGCGTCCACCAACGGCTCGCGCTGCAAAGCAAGGGGCGCGGCGTCGATGTGTTGGTGATGACCGCCACCCCCATTCCGCGCACGCTGGTTCTGACCTATTTCGGCGATATGGAGGTTTCCCAGCTTCCCGACAAACCGGCGGGCCGCCAGCCAATCGAAACCCGCACGGTCTCGCTCGACCGGCTGAGCGATGTGGTGGACGGTTTGCGGCGCGCGCTCAATGACGGGCAGAAGATCTATTGGGTCTGCCCGCTGGTTGAGGAATCAGAGGTTCTCGACGTCACGGCAGCGGAGGAGCGTCACGCGACGCTGGCGCAGGTGTTCGGCAATGCGGTGAGCCTCGTTCATGGGCGCATGAGTGCGGCGGAGAAAGACGCCGCCATGGATGCTTTCAAGCGCGGCGAGACGCGCATTCTCGTCGCCACCACGGTGATCGAGGTGGGCGTGGATGTGTCGGATGCCACCATCATCGTAATCGAACATGCGGAACGCTTCGGGCTTGCCCAGCTTCACCAGCTTCGCGGACGCGTGGGGCGCGGCGAGCGGGCCTCCACCTGCCTGCTGCTCTACAAGGGACCGCTCGGCGAAACGGCCAAGGCGCGCCTTGCAATCATGCGCGAGACCAATGACGGCTTCCTGATCGCTGAGGAAGATCTGCGGCTTCGCGGCGAGGGCGAAATCCTAGGCACCCGCCAGAGCGGCATGCCCGGCTTCCGCATCGCGCAGATCGAGGCCCATGCAGCCTTGATGGAAACGGCACGCGCCGATGCGCGGCTGATCCTCGCCAACGATCCCGAGCTTGAAGGCCCGCGCGGCAAGGCTCTGCGGCTGCTTCTCTATATTTTCGGACGAGACGAAGCGATCCGACTGCTTCGCGCGGGATAGGTCGGACCGGCCGGCTGATCAGCCGTCCACCGTCTCCGGTTCCTGTTCTGCTGGATTGGAAAGCTCGATCTGCTTGGGAAGCTGTTTTTCGCCCGGCACGTAGGGCGGCGTGACCAGACCGGCGGAAATCACCAGCTTGGCCGCGTCTTCCACCGTCATATCGAGCAGGACCACATCGGCGCGCGGCACGAACAGCAGAAATCCGGAAGTCGGATTCGGCGTCGTCGGCAGAAAGACCGAAATCAGATCGTGTCCGTCCTTGTGCTCATCGAGCTTGGCGGCCACCTCGCCGCGGGTATCGGTGGCAAGGAACACGATGGCCCACAGGCCCCGGCGCGGATATTCGATGATGCCCGCCTTCTTGAAGCTGGAACCGCTGTCCGACAGAACCGTCTCGAAGATCTGCTTCAGGCCGCTGTAGAGATTGCGCACCAGCGGCATCTTGCCGAGGATTTGTTCGCCAAAGGAAAGCAGCGAGCGCCCGGCGATATTCGCGGCCAGGAAACCGAGGACGATCAGCACCATGATGGAGACGATCAGCCCGACGCCGGGAACCGGGAACGGCAGATAGGTATCGGGGTTGTAATGGACGGGCAACAGAGGCTTCACCCAGCCGTCGACCCACTGAATCAAGGACCAGGTCAGGTAGAGCGTGATGCCGATCGGTCCGGCGATGACGAGGCCGGTCAGAAAATATGTTCGCAACCGCCCCATGGGGTGCCTCGCCTTCAACTGCGGCCCGGCAGGATCGCCCGGGTCCGGATCGCCAAGTATTTCCATTTTTCCGCGCTGCCGCCGGACGGCACAATCGCCTGCATCGCGCTGCGGGCCGTCTCGGCATTACTCTGCGGGTGAGACAAGTCTCTACCAGCAGCTTGTTACAGAAGAACAACTCCCTAACAATGCGCCGGTTTCACGTCCGTGTAGAGCCCATTTTTTGACCAAACACAGTGTGAACGATTTTATCGCAGCTATCGAACGGCTGGCGGACCGGAAACCGCCTATTCGACGGTAACCGACTTGGCGAGATTGCGCGGCTGATCGACGTCCGTACCCATGAAAACAGCCGTATGATAGGCCAGAAGCTGGATCGGGATCGAATAGACCATCGGCGCAATGGTCGCAGGGACCTCGGGCATCACGAGGGTTTCAAGCGTTTCAACGCCCGCCGCCTCGCTGCCCTTCTGATCGGTAATCAGGATGATCTGCCCGCCGCGCGCGGCGACCTCCTGCATGTTCGACACGGTCTTCTCAAACACCTTGTCATGCGGGGCGATCACGATGACCGGCATGGTCTCGTCGATCAGCGCGATGGGACCGTGCTTCAGCTCGCCCGCCGCATAGCCCTCAGCGTGGATATAGGAGATTTCCTTGAGCTTCAGTGCGCCTTCCAGCGCCAGCGGATAGGACGAGCCGCGGCCGAGATAGAGAATGTCGCTCGCCTTGGACAGGTTGCGCGCCAGCCTCTCGATCTGCGGCTCAAGCTTCAGCGCTTCAACCATGAAGCGCGGAACCTCCGTCAGCGCGCGCACGAGCTTCTGCTCGTCTTCCGCCGACAGGATGTTGCGCTGACGCCCGGCGGCGACCGCAAGGCTCGCCAGCACCGAGAGCTGGCAAGTGAACGCCTTGGTCGAGGCCACGCCGATTTCCGGCCCCGCGATGGTGGGGAAGATCACGTCGGATTCACGCGCGATCGTGGATTCCTGAACGTTGACCACAGCGCCGATATGCTGCTGCTCGGCCCGGCAATAGCGCAGGGAGGCGAGCGTGTCGGCCGTCTCGCCGGACTGCGAGATGAACAGCGCCAACCCATCGGCATCGAGCGGGCTTTCGCGGTAGCGGAACTCGGACGCAACATCGATATCGACCGGCAGGCGCGCGAGACGCTCGAACCAGTATTTCGCGGTCAGACCGGCGTAATAGGCCGTGCCGCAGGCGGTGACTACGACGCGCTGGAGATCGGAGAAGTCGAAGGGCACGCCCTCCGGAACCTTCGCCGTCATGGCGTTCAGGTCCAGATAGTGGGCCAGCGTGCGGGCGACCACATCGGGCTGCTCGTGGATTTCCTTGGCCATGAAGTGGCGGTAGTTGCCCTTGTCCACCATTGCGGCGGTGGCCGACGAGATGGAGATCGGGCGCTCGACGACCATGCCGCTTTCATCGCGGATGGTCGCGGACTTGCGGTCGAGCACGACCCAGTCGCCGTCATCGAGATAGGAAATCTTGTTGGTGAAGGGCGCAAGGGCGATGGCGTCGGAGCCGAGGAACATCGTGCCCTCGCCATAGCCCACCGCAAGCGGGCTGCCGCGGCGCGCGCCGATCAAAAGGTCGTCCTCGCCGTCGAACAGGATCGCGAGCGAGAATGCGCCTTCCAGACGACCCAGGGTCTTGGCAACCGCATCGACCGGGCTCATGCCCCTGGAAAGGCACAGGCCGATATACTGGCTGACGACCTCGGTGTCGGTCTCCGTGGCGAAGGTCGCGCCCTCGCCCGCCAGCTCCTCGCGCAACTCGCGGAAATTCTCGATGATGCCGTTATGGACGACGGCGACGCCCGGGCCCACATGCGGATGCGCATTGGACTCCGTCGGCGCGCCGTGGGTCGCCCAGCGGGTGTGGCCGATGCCGCTATGTCCGGCAAGCGGAGCGTCTTCCAGACGGCCTTCCAGATTGCGCAGCTTGCCCTCGGCGCGGCAGCGCGTCAGGACGCCGCTTTCAAGCGTGGCGACGCCAGCGGAGTCGTAGCCGCGGTATTCAAGGCGCTTAAGCGCGTCGACCAGCAGGGGAGCCACAGGCTCCTGACCCAGAATTCCGATAATGCCGCACATAGATCGTCCTCACGCATTAGCGCCCACCCGGCCCTCCGTGTAGCGGAGAACCGCAGTGCATATGAAATCAAATGCTATTTCAGACAATCCTGAAAGTTGAATTGACAGAAATGCCGTCGCCACGGTTTGCTCGTGGTTTCCAGCCCTTCGCACTGGGGCCAGTCGTCACGGCGCATGGGCTTTTGTGCAAGGCAGTCGGGCGGCTCAGCTCTTGCGCTTCGCTTTTTCCTTGATCGCACGCAACCGGGCGGCACGGCCTTCCTTGTTGACCTGCTGACCGCGTGCGACGACCAGCGCATCGTCCGGCACATCCTTCACCACGACACTTCCCGCCGCCACGAGCGCCCTGTCACCGATGCGCACGGGCGCGACCAGAGCGCTGTTGGAGCCGATGAAAGCGCCTGCCCCGATGTCGGTGTGGAACTTGTTGTAGCCGTCGTAATTGCAGGTGATCGTGCCCGCGCCGACATTCGCCTTCGCGCCGACGCGTGCATCGCCGATATAGCTCAGGTGATTGACCTTCGCACCCGGTTCAACGGTCGCCTTCTTCACTTCCACGAAATTGCCGATGCGCGCGCCCTCGCCGATTTCAGCGCCGGGCCGCAGCCGCGCATAGGGGCCGATGCTGCCGTTTGCCTCCACGCGCGCCCCCTCCAGATGGGAGAACGCGTGAATGATCGAGCCGCTCGCCACCGACACTTTCGGCCCGAACACCACGTTGGGCTCCACCACCACATCATTCTCCAGCCTCGTATCGAAGGAGAAGAACACCGTTTCCGGCGCAACCAGCGTAACCCCGGCCAGCATGGCCTCTCGGCGCATACGGTTCTGGAAGATCTCCTCGCACTGGGAAAGCTGAACGCGGTTGTTGACGCCGAGCACATCCTCTTCCGGTCCACGTTCGGCCACCACTTTCAGACCGCGCGCAGAGGCGATCGCCACCGCGTCGGTGAGGTAATACTCGCCCTTGGCGTTGTCGTTGCCAATCTCGTCCAGAAGTTCGGGCAGCAACGCACCACGGAAGGCGATGATGCCGGAATTGCAGAAGGTTATCTTTCGCTGGGTATCGCTTGCGTCATTTTCCTCAACGATTTCGGCAAGCCGCTCACCGTCCACGACAAGGCGGCCATAACCGAATGGGTCAGCCGCCTCGAACCCCAGAACCGCCAGATCCGCACCGTCGGCCAAAGCCTGGCGAACCTTTGCGATGGAACCGGCGGTGATCAACGGCGTGTCGCCGTAGAGCACGATCACGTCGTCCGCAGGCGCTTCCATCGCCGGTCGCGCGGCCAGAACCGCGTGCGCGGTGCCCTTGCGATCGGTTTGCGTGAAGCAAGCAGCGCCGGGTGCGGCCCGCAGAACGAGGTCTTCCACTGATTTCGTATCAGGCCCGACCACCACCGCGAGACGGTCGCATCCAGCCGCCTCGGCCGTCGCTATCACATGCCCCAGCATCGGACGCCCGCCGATGGCGTGCATCACCTTGGGAAGCGCGGATTTCATGCGTGTACCAAGCCCTGCGGCAAGAATAACGGCAAGGCAGGATCGGTCTTTCATCGTCGCCTCAATGGTCTGCGGCCCCGCTCGTGAGGCCCTCCCGGACCACGTAGCAGATTGCCCCTGCAAGGGAAATAGCGCAGCAACGGCCCACCGCGCACGTACTAACAGTGTCTTCACGTCTTGTTAGGGTTAATGAAACCTTTTTAGATGGAAACTCATATGTGCCGAAGATTCGGCCGATGTGAACGGAATCGACTTAGTGCTGAAGAAACCGCCCATTCTGGTTGAGCTTATGAAGGGCGGCGCTCGTTTGCGTACGGGCGCTGCACTGTTGGGCTGGGGTTTTTCAGCAAGCATGGCTCTTCTGGTCGCCGTCAGTTCCTACCAGAACAAGGCCCCCGATCCCTTCAGCCAGCCCTATGCGGCGATGGTTCTGCCCGACGCAGGCGACGTCACCACCACCGCCTCTATCGGAAAGCGCTCGCGTCCGACCGAATTCGGCGTGTTTTCCAACCCCACTCCCGTTTCTGGAGTACGGCCTGATCGCGTCGAGGCGGAAATCGACACGCTGCGCCACGAAATCGTGGCCTTGCGCCGCTCAGCCGAAGCCTTGCGCCGCCAGAACGACATCATGTCCGACCGGCTTGCCACGCTTGAGGGCGGAGAACGCGCAAACGGTTCCCGCCCCTCCGGGGCTATTCCGGCCGCGCCCAGAAGTTTTGCGAATGCGGCCCCCGCTTCGCGCACCAGGGCGACCGTCACCGCCCAGAATACCTCTCCCGCCGTGGACACCATGATCACGGGCAATATTCGTCCTGCGGCACCCGCCGCGGCCAGCCTGAGCGCGACCACGGCGCCGCGAACGCAATTCGGCATCGATCTGGGCGCTTACGGTTCGCTTGCCGAAGTCGCAGGCGCATGGCGTGCTATGCGGGTGACGGAGACGGCCGTAATCGGTCCACTGTCGCCGCTGGCTTCCGTCGTGGAGAGCGGTGACAAGATGGTGGCACACCTTGTTGCGGGGCCTTTCGTGAATGCGGCGGATGCGGCAGCGGCCTGCGCAAGGCTGGAAAAACGCCTGATCGCCTGCAAGCCGACGCTCTTTTCCGGTCAACAACTTCCCGCGCGTTGACGTTGGCTTAGCGGCCCACGGCGAGCGGAAGCGCGGTTTAACCGACGCTTTGCAGCACCGGGAACGTTTCCAGAAGCCAGAACGAGAATGTCGCCATCTGTCCGGTCAGGAAGGCGACGCCCGTGATCACCAGAAACACGCCCATAACCTTCTCCACGGTGCCGAGGTGACGGCGGAAGCCTGCCATGAAACGCATGAACGGCCCGGCAAAGGCGGCAGCGATCATGAAAGGCACGCCCATACCGAGCGCATAGGCCGACAGCAGCATCGCGCCGCGCGAAACAGTATCCTCCGCCCCGGCCACGAACAGGATGGCCGCGAGGATCGGGCCCACGCACGGCGTCCAGCCGAACGCGAAAGCCAGCCCCATCACGTAGGCTCCCAGCGGACCTGCGGGCTTGCGGTCGACCTGAACGCGCGCCTCGCGATAGAGTAGCGCGATGCGGAACACGCCGAGGAAATGCAGGCCCATGATGATGATCATCACGCCGCCGACATACCCCAGAAAGCGGATGTTGCTGGCCACGAACTGGCCGATGAAGGATGCGCTCGCGCCAAGAAGCACGAAAATGGTCGAGAACCCGAGAACAAAGGCGAGAGCGGTCAGCATGACCTTATGCCCGTCAGCCGATCTCGCCGCCGCGTCGCGCCCTTCTCCGGTCAACTGATCCAGCGAAACGCCCGCCATATAGGCCAGATAAGGCGGCACGAGGGGCAAGACACATGGCGAAACAAAGGACAGGAGTCCGGCGATAAACGCGCCAAGAATCGTTACGTCCTGCATGAAATCCCCCCGCGAAGCATCTCTCTATTGACCGGAAGCGGCTCGTCACAGCATTTGCCGCGCGCCTCTTTTACCCGACCTCGACTACGTTGACACCCTACTCATTAGCGGAAATCCGGACACAAAGTCTCATATTTTGATGAAGAGGCGTTGGGGCATAGCGCAACTCACCCGCAGCCTGTATTATCTATTTGAATTGACCTGGGCAGTGCCAATTGCGTTGTATAGGAACGGATTCTCCTGATTTACCTCAAATTGTCGGAGATATTTCACTGTATCGGCCTCTTCCGGGGTCGATTTTCCCGATCATGCCGTCTAGATGATGACATCCGGATTGCAACCCATGATTGCCGATATTCGCCAAGAGAGGAAAACACAGTGGCCGTTACAGATGTGGACGACCCGTCAATAGCGTTCAACACCGGCGAGATGCAGGACAAGGCTGGTCAGGCCAGCGCTTATCTGAAAGCACTCGCGCATGAAAACCGCCTGATGATCCTCTGCCTGCTTTGCGAGGGGGAGAAATCAGTTACCGAACTGGAAAGTCTGCTGTCCCTGCGGCAACCGACTGTTTCGCAACAACTGGCCCGCCTGCGCGCCGACAATCTCGTATCCACGCGGCGCGACGGCAAAACTATCTTCTACAGCCTTGGCGATGAAAGCGTGCGCCGCATTCTCTCCACGCTGTACAGCATGTTCTGCCGCATCTGACGGCGCAACGCCGCCGCATTGATCGACGATTGGATGTACGACGGCTGATTGGTGCATCAGCTGGACCGCACACCCCTCACACGTTCGCCGGTTCGGGGCTCCGCCGTAACGGGCCCCTCGCCTCGATTTCCGGTTCTTCAGTCACCGTCCGGTTCGCGCGGCGTTCAGAACGCGCCGAGTACCTGCAGGGTCTGTTCGCGGGTCGCACGCATACGACCGAGTTCGGCCGCGATGCGGCGCGACCGGGCGACCGTTTCCACGTTGTCCGGGGTCACATCGCCTTGCGGCGTCCACAGTGAGTTTTCGAAGCCCACACGCACGTGGCCGCCCATCGTCATGGCCGCAGCAGCCCCGGCAGTTTCGCCAAGCCCGAACGCACAGATCATCCACGTGAGGTCCGGCCCGCCTTCCGCCTTGTCGAGCATCTCAAGGAACGGACGCAGCATGTTGGCGTCACTTTCCTGATTGGTGCTGTAGCGCCCCAGAACGAAAAGAACGCCCAGCTTGTCGCCGGGGATCACCCCGCGACGGCACAGATCGTAAAAGGCGGCCATGTCGTCGGTGTCATAGAGGATGTGCTGCACCGCGATCTCCTCGCGACGGCACCATTCGTAGAAGGCCCCTGCTTCGGCTTCGGCAGCCGCATCAGGCACCAGTTCCTTCACCGCGATGGAAACCGCTTCCGGCTTGACGCCCCTGACCACCGCCATCTGCTCGGCCGGGCTATAGCGTCCGACCGCTTCGGTGGTGATCTGACAGACGAAATCGGACGGCGCCTGCTTCTTCACGGCCTCGATTACCGCAAGATAGGCGTCAGCATCGAGCAGGTGACGCTGTTCGGCGTCGCGCACATGAAGATGGGCGGCCTGAGCCCCCGCTTCAGCGCAGGCAGCCACGACATGAGCGGTTTCTTCGACGGTTACGGGAATTGCAGGATGATCTGCCTTGGTGCGTCGCGCACCATTCGGCGCGACCATTATCGTAAGGGGCTCGGACACAGGCTTCTTCTCGGTTCGTTCATCTGAGCGAACGGACATGCAGTCGGCTCGCCCCGGCCCGACCGGACCGGAGCGCCAACCTATCCATCGACGAACCCACCGCGCAACCCGCACAACGAGAAGCCCACTGCCCTATTCTGCCGCACCCCGGCCTCCCTGGATCACCTCAAACAGGTGCGCATTCAAGCGGCTGGGCTCCGGCTGGGCGGTGTGAAGCCCCTGGCGCCACTGATCGATGATCAGCCGAAGGGCAAGCGTGTCACGGTTATGCGGAAGCTGGCTCAAAAAGCCGGTGAAATAACTGTCGAGCGCATCCCGATCGACAGCATTCTGGATCACCAGTCCATTAACCAGCGCCATGGTCGCTGCAATGTGCGCCTTGACGAATTCGTAATGCACGAGCCCACCGTGGTTCTGGCCGTCTGTTTCTTTCATTAATGCGCGTCCTTGTACGTTCCTTCCGCTGCGTTCGTCCAACCCAACATGTCGTATAAGACTACCGCACCCAGAACTATTTTTGGTTCAAAGATCCCTTATCTGTGCAAATTGCGACACATCCGCTGACCAATTGCAACTCGTAGACTTGCCAAGCCTACGTACCACTGACAGTCTCCGGAGAGACCCCCATCTGAATTTTCCCAATATATAGAAAGACGTTAGCACTTTTGCCTTTAGGTTATTCAACAGTTCGCATTGCGAACTTTATTGATAACTCTTCTAAAAACTTCCAATTACCACACGCCAACACATCGTATACGCGTATATTTCGAAACAATAAACTTTTGGTTGCTGTGTTTTGTGTGGTTATTTAGCGATTACCACATATCCTTGAGCCACCTCCCCCTACGCTCCCTCTCCCCCCCTGAAGGACCGTCGTTTCAGGCGGCACAACCACGCACGGGGTCAATATTCCGTACTATTCATGCCTATATTTTCGCCGCCCTCCGCTTTACTACACCTGTCAGATATATCGGATGTCTTTGTTCCTCGTTTCCACTTCGATAGCTTTCAGCCTACAACGTGGCTCCATATTGCGCAGGCCGCAGGCTCTTGCCTGTTTCAGCCATTGCGAAGGATCGCGCCATATCGCGGCCATAACGCGCCTCAGACGCGGCTCCGTGTCGACCCCACGCGTTTTGGTTCCAGCTCATGGGGTTGATCTGCCCGCAGTCGGCACCCAGTCGGCACGCACGTCACAGGACCTGGCAGAAACCCGAGCCCCGACGGGGATCCCGTCCACATCAAGGGCATAGGCAAATTCGCAAGTCGGGCGGTTTACGGTGTCATCGACCGGAGCGTTCCGCTATAGGGAGCCGCAAAGCCAATTGGATGGGGAAATGCGTTGCTAAAACGAGCCCTGAAAACGAAAGATCTCAACGCGGCTAAAATCCGCAAGATCTTTAAGAACAAGGTGCGTTACGGAGGTCCGGCCATCGTAAATGGTCCACTTCTTCTTCTCGCCTTCACCAACCGGTCTGGTTCAAACCTGCTCGCAGACCGCCTTTGCTCGACCGGCCACTTCTCGGGATTTCGGGAAAGCCTGAATCACCCGAACGTATCCCGGCAAAAGGCAGAACTCGGCAGCGAGACGTTTCCCGATCACATCGCCAAGCTGCATCATGCTTTGTCCGTCGAGGGGACGACGCCCGGTTTCAAGGCATCCTGGGGTCAGCTCGCCATGCTGCTGCGCTGGAACATACCGGCGATGTTCGATTCCATCCGGATCCTGCACATCCGTCGGCACGACGTGCTTGATCAGGCGATTTCATTCTCCATTGCCCACCAGACCCAGCAATGGAGCAGCAGGCAGAGATCCAAGGGCCCCGCGAAATACAACTACAAGAAGATTTCGACGATCCTGAACAACATCAACAAAGCGAACAACTCCATCGCATCGATTTGTTCAATCTTCTCGCTCGAGCGGATCCCGATCTTCTATGAGGACCTCGTCGCAGACCCCGAGGCGGAAGTGAAGCGGATTGCGGCCACTCTCGGTTTTGACGCGAGCGACTGGATCCCTTCCGCCCCCAAAATCGACAAACAGGCAAACGAGCTCAATCTCGAATTCCGCGAGAGGTTTGCGGCTGAGGCCAGAGCAACGCTGTTGGCGGTGGACAGAGCAAGCCGGTAAAACGCCTCGCCTCCTCTGCCCAACCGCATACGCGATGCGGAGGCCTCAAGCAGAGCCTGGCACGCCGACGGCAAGACCGCGTAAAGGCGGGAAAGAGGAAAGCCCGGAGATTTGACGAACGCCGAGAGAAAACCCGGCGGCTTCCGACATCCGGCCACGTCCGCAGTCGCGCACTTTTCTCTCATCAGGTTTGGGAAGATATTCGGCCAAGTCATTGAGAGGACTTGGTGAGCCCGCACGGGTTCGAACCGTGGACCTACTGATTAAAAGTCAGTTGCTCTACCAGCTGAGCTACGGGCTCCAAGTGGCCGGATGTGTAATCTATTCGCGGGGTTAGCGCAACCGGTCCGGCACTGCGTTTTTTAGCAATTTACAGGCAATTTACAGTTTTTGCTCCGCAGACGTTCTAGCGGTCGCTACGAAGCCTGCACGACCCCGCTGCGCTCTGATCGCGCGTTACGAGGCCTCCTGCGCGATCAGGGCCATGCCGTGGAGTTCACCGGCCGGAATGATCACGCGCCAGTCCTTGCGCAGGGCCGCGATTCCCGACGAATAGGCGATGTCGGCGATGGCTTGCGTATCCGCGACAGTAATCAGCGTCGCGATCAGGCGCGGGCTCTGAAGCTCTTCCAGCGGACAGATATCGCCGTAAAGCGCTCTCACCCCGTCCGGGGTCATTACATGGATGGTCCCGCGCGCCGTCTCGCATTCGAAGCCGAAGCTGGTGACCTTCAGCTCCCGGTTCCCCGCAAAGCCCTGAATGAACTCGTGCAGCTCGGCCGGGTGCTCGGCAGCGAGAATGACGCCCGCCACGCCCGTGGCGCTGTTTGAATGGCGCTGGTAGGTCTCTTTCCAGAAATTCTCCGGAAAGCGGTTGCGGCAGGTGAAGAAGGCCGCATCCGGCATATCGGGGTGGGTGGTGAAAGTAAGCTCGAAGGCGACCTTCAATTCGCTCCCGTCGGGCTGACGGGCAATCCGCTCGAACGAGAACGGCGCATAGGTTGTGAGCCCGGCCTCGTGGAAGGACGCGCGGTCCTCCTCGGGGGCTTCACTGTCGAGCACCAGCATCGACATGCCTTCGCCTGAGGCGAGATAATCGCGGTTATAGGCCCCGAAAGAGAAGGCATCCACATCGGCGGCTTCCATCAGGCTCGGGTCGACCACCTCGAGCACCTCAAGGAAAGCACCGTCAAGCTGAACGAGGAAATTGCGCGTACCCCACGGATGGGTCGCATAGGGCGTGAGCGTGAAGCCGAGGCGCGCATAGGCCTCGCGGGCCGCCCCCAGATCCTTCACCGCGTGAACGATGTGATCGATGCCGCGCTTGCGCATCCTCTCCTCCATGACATGTGAATGCTTTGTGCTGCCATCGATATAGGGCAGCGCGGGCGGATATCCCTCCCGTTACTCGCCGTAACGGATATCGCCCAGCCAGCCGCCTTCGCGCAGGATCGGCTTCAGGGTGCCCATGATCACCCCGACCCAGCCGAAACCGGCCTCATCGGTCTCCTTGGCGAGCGTCTCGTTGTAGAGAAGCGGCATCCATGCGACCAGTTCGCCGCCGCTCAGCGCCGGGCCCTCGGGCCCGGCTGTGCGGGCGAGAACGACGAAGCCGCCGTCGGGGCTTGGAATCCGCAGCACGACCGTCTGCGTGTTGTCGTCGTTGATCTTGGTGGGGGTCGTCTGGCCGAAATGCTCGCGCGCATCGAGAACAAGGGCGGGAAGCGGCTTTTTCGGCTCAACGGTGCAATCGAGGCACTGACAGGAATATTCGAAAGCAGAGGCGCCATCGGTGAAGGTGAGATCGGTGGATTGGTCGCTCATCGACGTTCCTCTCGAAATTCCTCTCGACCGGCCCTGTCGTCCGACCGGCCGGGGCCCGCTCATCGCGCGTGCCGCTGCATGGTCGCCCCGCCGTGACAGCGGGGACAGGACCCAAGTCTCATGGTCGAGCATAAGCGCGAGGATCCCGCCAAATCAATCAACCTGCGCCCAAATCAAACAACCTGTGGCCAAATCGTCCGGCCGCAGCAAAGGCTCCCGCCGGCCATGCCGGTCGGCGGGAGAAACTGGCTCTCGTTCTAGACGAGGCGACCCTGCTCCACGGCAGCCGCCACGAAGGAGGCAAACAGCGGATGGGGCTCGAACGGGCGGGATTTCAGCTCCGGATGGTACTGTACGCCGATGAACCAGGGATGGCCCTCAAGCTCCACGGTCTCCGGCAGAATGCCGTCCGGCGAGGTGCCCGCGAACTTCAGCCCGCAAGCCTCCAGCCGCGAGCGATAGTCCATGTTGACCTCGTAGCGGTGCCGGTGACGCTCGGAAATTTCGGTCGAACCGTAGATCTTCGCGATTCGGCTGCCTTCCGCGAAAGTCGCAGGGTAGGCCCCGAGGCGCATCGTACCGCCCATGTCGCCGTCCGCCACGCGCTTTTCCAGCGCATTGCCGCGCAGCCACTCGGTCATCAGGCCGACGACCGGCTCACGGGTGGGACCGAACTCGGTGGAGCTGGCCTCCGGGATGCCCGCCAGATTGCGCGCCGTTTCCACGACCGCCATCTGCATGCCGAAACAGATGCCGAAATAGGGAACCTTGTGCTCGCGCGCGAAGGTGACGGCCGCGATCTTGCCTTCGGAACCGCGCTCGCCGAAGCCGCCGGGGACGAGGATGCCGTGAACGTCTTCAAGCCAGGGCGAGGGATCCTCGCGCTCGAAAACTTCCGATTCGATCCACTCCAGGTTGACCTTGACGTTGTTGGCGATGCCGCCGTGCATCAGCGCCTCGATCAGCGACTTGTAGGCGTCCTTCAAGCCGGTGTACTTGCCGACGATGGCGATCTTCACCTCGCCTTCCGGATTGGCAATCGCCTCGGAGATCTTCTTCCAGCGCGAGAGATCTGGCTGCGGAGCGCCGGAGATGCCGAAGGCCGAGAGGACCTCGTCGTCCAGCCCCTGCTCGTGATAGGCGACCGGAACGTCGTAGATGGAGGCCACGTCCAGCGCCGGGATGACCGCGGTCTGCGGCACGTTGCAGAACAGCGACAGCTTGCGCCGTTCGGCGTCCGGGATCGGACGGTCGCAGCGCACCATCAGAATGTCGGGCTGGATGCCGATGGAGCGAAGCTCCTTGACCGAATGCTGTGTCGGCTTGGTCTTCAGCTCGCCCGCGCTCGGGATGTAGGGCATCAGCGTAAGGTGGATATAGATCACGTCGCCGCGGGGCAGCTCATTGCCCAGCTGACGGATCGCCTCGAAGAACGGAAGCCCTTCGATGTCGCCGACCGTGCCGCCGATCTCGCACAGCACGAAGTCGAATTCCTCGTTGCCGTCGAGCACGAACGCCTTGATCGCATCGGTAACGTGCGGGATCACCTGGACGGTGCCGCCCAGATAGTCGCCCCGACGCTCCTTGGCGATGATATCGCGATAGATGCGTCCCGAGGTGACATTGTCCTGCTGGTTCGCGGGGCGTCCCGTGAACCGCTCGTAGTGGCCCAAGTCGAGATCCGTCTCCGCACCGTCGTCGGTGACGAAGCACTCCCCGTGCTGGGTGGGGCTCATGGTCCCCGGATCTACGTTGAGATAAGGGTCCAGCTTGCGAAGCCGCACCTTGTATCCGCGGGCCTGGAGGCTAGCCCCGAGGGCCGCAGACGCAAGCCCTTTGCCTAGAGACGACACCACGCCGCCGGTGATGAAAATGTACCGCGCCATGGACATAAACCATATGCCTTCGGGCGACGATTCGGCCACCCGTATTATTGCGATTCAAACAGGAAAAAACGCTGCCTGGCCGCGACTGACAGTCCGGGCCCGACAGGGGATTTCTTCGCAGTCTGGACGAACGAATACACCGCGGACGACATGCGCCCGCGGTGCGATCAAACTAGGGTTGCGAGCCCGGCCTTACTGGGAGGCCGGAACCTGCGGGCCGCTGGGAGCTGCCGGAGCCGTTTCCGCCGGAGCTGCGTCGCCCTGCGGGGGGCTCGCCTCTTTCAGCGAATCGAGCAGCGACGGGTTGTCGCCCTGACCCGGAGCCGTAGACGTGTCCGGCGCAGGCTGAGTGGTCACCTGATCGAGGATCGACGCCGGACGGTCGCCCTGACGGGCCAGAACGGTGAGGACGATGGAGGTGACGAAGAAGGCCGCGGCCAGAATAGCCGTGGCGCGGGTCAGCATGTTCGCCGTTCCGCGGCTGCTCATGAATCCGCCACCGCCGCCAATGCCCAGAGCACCGCCTTCCGAGTGCTGCAGAAGAACGACGAGCACGAGAGCGAGCACGACCATGAGGTGGATGACGATGATGACGGTTTGCATCTTGAGTAGGATACCTGATTTCGCGTTGCGCGCCTTCTACACGATCACGCAGCAGCTTTCCACCCTCGCCGGACAGCGAGTTTCAAGCCGCCTTGAGAGTTGTGGTCGACCGTGACCTGAAAGGCTCAGCCGGCAGGGGTCTCGTAAGCCTTCAAAATACCGACAAAGTCGACAGCTTTAAGGCTCGCGCCGCCCACAAGTGCACCGTTGACGTTTTCAACCGCCATCAGTTCACCGGCATTGGAAGGCTTTACCGAGCCCCCGTAAAGAAGACGCATCGCCTCGCCTTGCGCACCAAAGCGTGCAGAGAGATCCTTGCGAAGCGCGGCATGGACTTCTGCAACATCGCCCGCCGTCGGCGTCAGGCCGGTGCCGATGGCCCAGATCGGCTCATAGGCGACGACGGTATTGGCGGCGGTCGCTCCTTCAGGCACAGACCCGGCAAGCTGGCCCGCGATCACGTCGAGCGTGGCGCCCGACTTGCGCTCGCCCTCGCTCTCGCCAAGGCAGATGATGGCGACAAGACCGGCCCGCCACGCGGCTTCCGCCTTGGCTCGCACCGTCTCGTCGCTCTCGTCATGGTCGGCGCGGCGTTCCGAATGGCCGACGATGACAGCGCTCGCGCCTGCATCGGCCAGCATCTCTGCGGAAACATCGCCGGTGTGAGCACCCGATACCTTTGCATGGCAATCCTGCGCGCCGATTGCGACAGGCGTGCCCTTGCCGGTCTCAACGGCCAGCGGAACGAGCGGCGCGGGCGGACAGATCATCACATCCACATTCGCGCCGAGGGCCGGTCCGACCGCTTCCGCGATGGCAGTGATCTCTCCCAGGGAGGCACGCAGGCCGTTCATCTTCCAATTACCGGCCACCAGGGGTTTAATCGACGCACTCATTCAGACATGGTCCTCTTGTTCACGGGATCCAGAAACGCATTCGGGCTATTGGCTATCAGATATCGACGGTATTACAAATCCGCTTCGCTTGCCCGGCGGGGTGTGCCTCACTATTATCCCGGCCAAATCGCAGACTGAATGGCGGAAAACCGCCCAGACAATAGGATTTTTCCATGCTCACTGCCATGCACAAGCGTGCCGGCGGCTTCGTCGCCAAGATCTTTATCGCGCTTCTCGTGCTGAGCTTCGGCGTTTGGGGGATTGCCGACATCTTCCGCGGGTTCCGGCAGGACACGCTGGCGCAGGTCGGCGATGCGCAGGTTTCCACGCAAAGCTTCATGACCGCCTATTCGCGCGAAGTGCAGAACTTTTCGCAGCGCATCGGCCAGCCGCTTTCGCGCGAACAGGCCGCAAATCTGGGCCTGCCCGGTCAGGTGCTCGGCCAACTTGTCGCCGAAGCCTCCTTCGATCACGTGGCCACGAACCTGAAGATCGGCATTTCCAGCGGGCAGCTGGTGAAGCAGATCCAGGCCAATCCCGCCTTCCAGGGCGCCGACGGCCGCTTCGACCGCAACCGTCTGATGCAGGTGCTCTACGCCAACCAGCTGTCCGAAGACATGTATGTGAGCCAGGCCCGCAAGCTGGCGGAGCGCCGTCAGGTTGCAGAGGCCCTGTCCGGCTCGATCCGGCCGCCGGAAGCTCTGCTGGAGGCCGCTCACCGTTTCCGCTTCGAACAGCGCACCGTGAATTATGTGGAGCTGACCGCGGACTCAGTGCCGCCCGTTCCCGCGCCCAATGATGCCGAGCTTGAAGCTTTCTTCAACGACCACAAGGCCGACTACCGCGCGCCGGAATATCGCAAGCTGGCGCTTTTGCCGGTCGTTCCCGCCGACATCGCCAAGCCGGATGACGTTTCCGACGACGTGGCGCTGAAACAGTACAACGCCGATCCCAACCGCTTCGGCACAACCGAACGCCGCCAGATCTGGCAGTTGACCTACACCGATGCGGACAAGGCCGCTGCCGATGAGCAGAAAATCAAGGACGGGACCTCGTTTGAGGATCTGGTCACGGAAAAGGGCCTGACCCTCAGCGACGTCGATCTTGGCCTGCTGACCCGCGATGCGGTTCTCGACCCGACCATTGCCGAAACCGCGTTTTCCGCTTCGGCTGGCAGCGTGAGCGAGGTGATCGACACCGCCTTCGGCCAGCGCATCATCAAGGTCGGCGAGATCAAGCCTGCGGCCAACAAGCCCTTCGACGAGGTCAAGGACGTCCTCAAGAAGGAAATAGCAGCCGAAGACGCGGAGCGCGAAGTGCTGTCGCTGCATGACGAGATCGAGGACGCACGCGCCGGCGGCGCGACGCTTGCCGAAATCTCGCAGCGATTCTCCCTGCCGCTCAACACCATCGACGCCATCGCGAGCGACGGCACGGGGCCGGACGGCGAAACCGTCCCCCTGCCCGACGCCGACAATCTGCTGAGCGAAGCCTTCAACACCGAGCCCGGCGACGAAGCCCCGCCGGTGCAGGTCGGCCGCCGCGGCTATCTGTGGTTTGACGTCACCGACATCACGCCAGCCCGCGACCGCACGCTCGATGAAGTGCGCGAAAAGGTCGTCGCCGACTGGACCGCCGACCAGACGCAGAAGCAGCTGGTGGCGCAGGCCGATGAAATGGCGACCAAGCTGAAAGAAGGCGCGGATTTCCCGAGCCTTGCGACGGCATCGGAGATGGAACTCAAGACGTCCGAGCCCTTCTCCCGCGACCGCAATGACAACACGCTGTCCGCGCAGGCGGTGACGGAGGCATTCTCCGGCCCCACCGGCTACGTGGCAACGGCTGACGGCGCTAATGGCGGCCGGATCGTGTTGCAGGTCGCGAACATCACCATGCCCGCCTTCTTCGCCGAGGCCGATGAGATGAAGCAGCTCGACAACGAGCTTTCCCAGATGCTTCAGACCTCGCTCATTTCCCAGTTCGTCACCGGTGTTCAGAACGCCATCGGTGTCGAGATCAACCAGGCTGCCCTGGCGAACGCCATCGGCACCAGCACGAACCAATGACCAAGGCAACGAACCTCAAGTCGCGCGCCTACCCGGGGGACCCATGTCTGAGTTAAAGACCCTGATCGCAAAGGCCGCCGGCGGAATGCCGTTGACCCGTGAAGAATCCACCGCCGCCTTCGACATCCTGATGAGCGGCAACGCCACGCCGTCCCAGATCGGCGGGCTTCTGATGGCGCTCAGAGTGCGCGGCGAGACGGTGGACGAGATTACGGGGGCGGTCTCCTCGATGCGCTCGCGCATGGTGCCGGTCAGCGCGCCGGAAGGTGCGGTGGACGTGGTGGGCACCGGGGGCGATTCGTCCGGCAGCTACAACATCTCCACCTGCACGGCCTTTGTCGTGGCCGGTGCGGGCGTGCCCGTCGCCAAGCACGGCAACCGGTCCATGTCCTCCAAGTCTGGCGCGGCCGATGCGCTGATGGCGCTTGGCGTGAACATCGAGATTGCGCCGGAAAAGATCAGCCAGTGCATCGAGACCGCAGGTTTGGGCTTCATGTTCGCCCCCGCCCATCACGGTGCGATGAAGCATGTGGGCCCGGCGCGCTCGGAACTCGGTACGCGCACGATCTTCAACCTGCTCGGGCCGCTCTCCAATCCGGCGGGCGTCACGCGGCAGATGGTGGGCGTCTTCGCCGAAGAGTGGGTCGAACCGCTGGCGCATGTGCTCAACAATCTGGGCTGCGAGCATGCCTGGGTGGTTCACGGCTCCGACGGGCTGGACGAGATTACGGTGTGCGGACCGACCAGCGTTGCGGAACTGAAGGACGGCAAGGTCACCACCTTCAAGATTGCACCGGGCGATGTCGGGATCGACACCGCAACCGCCGACGCCCTCAAGGGCGGCGAACCGGCGGAAAACGCCAAGGCGCTGCGCGGCGTGCTTGAAGGCGACGCGAACGCCTATCGCGACGCGGTGCTGATCAACGCGGCTGCAACGCTGATCGTTGCGGGAGCGGCCAAGGATCTGGCCGAAGGCGTGGCCATGGCTCGCACGTCCATCGAAAGCGGTGCTGCGAAGGCGCGACTGGACAAGCTCGTGGCGATTTCCAATTCCTGATCGCTTTGCGGCGATCATCCGGGGTTTTGAATGACGGATATCCTCAAGAAGATCGAAGCCTACAAGCGCGAGGAGATCGCTGCGGCCAAGCAGGCGGTTTCGCCCGAGGCGATGCGCGAGGCAGCGCTTGCCGCCGAGCCGCCGCGCGATTTCGCCGGCGCGCTTCGCGCCGCGGTGGATGCGGGCGGCTACGGCCTGATCGCGGAAATCAAGAAGGCGAGCCCGTCCAAGGGGCTGATCCGCCCGGATTTCGATCCTCCCGCTCTCGCCCGTGCCTACGAGGAAGGCGGGGCGACCTGCCTTTCTGTCCCTCACCGACGCCCCCTCTTTTCAGGGCCATCCCGATTTCCTGAAAGCGGCCAAGGCGGCGTGTTCGCTGCCCGCCCCTTCGCAAGGATTTCCTCTACGAGCCCTATCAGGTCTACGAGGCGCGCGCGTGGGGTGCGGATTGCATCCTCATCATTCTGGCCGCCGTCACCGACGAGGAAGCAGCCGCACTTGAGAAAGCCGCATTCTCGCTGAACATGTCGGTGTTGCTTGAGGTTCACAACGAGGAAGAGCTTGAGCGCGCGCTGAAGCTGCGTTCGCCGCTGCTCGGCATCAACAACCGCAACCTGAAGACCTTCGAGACGACGCTCGCGACGTCGGAACGACTTGCGCCGATGGTTCCCGCGGACAGGCAGATCGTCGGGGAATCGGCGATTTTTACGCCCGAGGACTGCGCCCGGCTGGCCGCAGTCGGCATCCGGACCTTCCTCGTCGGCGAGAGCCTGATGCGCCAGGACGACGTTGCGGCGGCAACCCGCGCCCTTCTCGCCCGGCCCGAAACGAAAGCTGCGGAATAACCAGATGTCCGAAGGCGACCATCTCACGCATATCGATGAAGCCGGCGCGGCCAACATGGTCGACGTGGCCGACAAGGCCGATACGACGCGCACTGCGATCGCGATCGGCTCCGTGACCATGAAGCCGGAAACGCTGGAGATGATCATGTCCGGCAACGCCAAGAAGGGCGACGTGCTGGCAACCGCCCGCATCGCCGGCATCATGGCCGCAAAGCGCACACATGAGATGATCCCGCTCTGCCATCCGCTGGCGCTGACCAAGGTGAGCGTCGAGATCGAGCCGGACGAGAGCCTTCCGGGTCTGCGCGTCCAGGCGCTCGCCAAGGTCACGGGCAAGACCGGCGTCGAAATGGAAGCCCTGACGGCTGCCTCGGTCACCTGCCTGACCATCTACGACATGGCGAAGGCCGTGGATCGCTTCATGGTGCTTTCGGGCATTCAGGTGGTGGAAAAGAGCGGCGGCAAGTCGGGCGACTGGAAAGCCCCCGGCTGGACCGGAGCCGCTTGAGCGGAGACCCATCATGAGCCTCATTCCCGTCGACGACGCGCTGGCGCGCCTTCTGGAAGGCGTTGAGCCCACCACAGCCGAAACCGTGCCGCTTGCCGAAGCCGCAGGCCGTACGCTTGCCGCCGATCTTGCTGCCACGCGGACCCAGCCGCCCTTCTCGGCATCCGCCATGGACGGCTACGCGGTGCGCGCAAGCGATGTCGCGAATGCACCCTGCTCGCTCAAGATCATCGGCGAAGCCCCTGCCGGACATGGCTTTTCCGGCGAGGTTCAGGCGGGCGAAGCGGTGCGCATCTTCACCGGCGCGCCGGTGCCCGAAGGGGCGGACACCATCGTCATTCAGGAGAATACCGAGCGCAGCGGCGATACGGTGATCATCAACAAGGGCGCGAACGAGGGCACCTATGTGCGCCCCGCCGGGCTCGATTTCACGCAAGGCGACGTGCTGCTGAAAGCCGGCAGCGTGATCGACTATCGCGCGCTGGCGCTGGCGGCTGCCATGAACCACGGCACGGTATCCGTGCGCCGTCGCCCGCGCGTGGCCGTTCTGGCGACCGGCGACGAGCTTGTGGAGCCGGGCGAGGTTCCCGGTCCCGACCAGATCGTTGCCTCCAACCAGTACGGCATTTCGGCCATGGCGGAAGCATGCGGCGGCGAAGCGCGTCGTCTGGGCATTTCCCGCGATGACGAGACAGAGCTTGCCAACCACGTGCGCGCGGCGCTCGCGTGGGAGGCGGATATCTTCGTGACGCTGGGCGGGGCCTCCGTAGGCGATCACGATCTGGTTCAGGCTGCCCTTGGCAACGAAGGCATGGAGCTTGCCTTCTGGCGCATCGCCATGCGGCCGGGCAAGCCGCTGATGGCCGGTCGTCTGGGCCGTACGAAGGTTCTGGGCCTGCCGGGCAATCCCGTATCCAGCCTTGTCTGCGGACACCTTTTCCTACGCCCGCTGCTGGCAGCCCTCCTTGGCCGCATTGGCGGCGATGCCGCGCCGGAACAGGCCCGCCTCGCAAGCCCCCTGCCCGCCAACGACCGGCGTCAGGACTATTTACGAGCGACGCTTCGACGCGACGAGGACGGCGTGCTGATCGCAAGCCCCTTCAAGCTTCAGGACAGCTCCGTTCTCTCCCGCCTAGCTCTTGCCGACGGGCTGGTGATCAGGCCGCCTTTTGCTCCCGCCCTTGAGGCCGGAGCGCCGGTTTCCGTGGTTCGCCTCTAGGCGTTTTCCATCCCGAACAACACAACAGCGGCACCCTAGGCACGGGGCATTGCATTTCGCGGCGCGCGCGTCGGAGAGAAAGCTCTTTCCCGGTTTCGCCAAAGATCGGTTGATCGGACACGTTTATGCCGCTGTCGTTTGTTGTATAACGGTATCGACTGAAACGGGCCGAGCCGCTAAAGCCATTTCTTTCGCATCGGTGGCGGATACGAGCCAAATGCGACGGCCCACACGCAGGGAAGCGGTCCCGCTTCCCGTGCAAAGACCGCCAGAAAGCCGAGTGAAACCAATACGGTTGGACTGCCCAGGATTTCGATATGAATGTTATGACGCGCCCCGACGAACTCCTCGCCCTCGCGCCTGCAAACACCTACGTGGAGACGGTGACGGAGGTGACGCATTACACCGACCGTCTTTTCCGCTTCCGCATGACCCGTCCCGCCGGGTTCCGCTTCCGGTCGGGCGAATTCGTGATGATCGGGTTGATGATCGACGGCAAGCCGCTCGTTCGCGCCTATTCCATCGCAAGCCCCTCATGGGCGGAAGAGCTTGAGTTCTTCTCCATCAAGGTGCCGGACGGCCCGCTGACCTCCCATCTTCAGAACATCAAGGTCGGCGATGCCGTCCTTATGAAGAAGAAGCCGACGGGCACGCTGGTGAACGATGCGCTCATACCCGGCAAGCGGCTCTACATGTTCTCCACCGGCACTGGCATCGCGCCCTTTGCGAGCCTGATCCGGGATCCGGAGACTTACGAGAAGTTCGACGAAGTCATCCTTACGCACACTTGCCGCGAAGTGGCGGAACTGAAATACGGCATCGACCTTGTGGAGGAAATCCGCTCCGACGAGATGCTTCAGGAGGTTCTCGACACCTCCAAACTGCGCCACTACACGAGCGTCACGCGCGAGGAATATCCCTTCAAGGGCCGCATTACGGACCTGATCGAGAACGGCAAGCTGTTCACCGATCTCGGCGTTCCCCCGCTCGATCCGGCGACCGACCGCGGCATGATCTGCGGCTCCATGGAGATGCTGAAGGACACCAAGGTCCTTCTGGAGAAGGCGGGCCTCGTGGAAGGGGCGAACAATCGTCCCGCGGAGTTCGTCATCGAACGGGCTTTCGCCGGTTAGCAGATTCGCTCCCGGCAGTTGTTTCAGGGGTCGAAGCCATCCGCTTCGACCCCTTTTTCGTATTGGCAAGCATGTCAGGACAACTGAAATGCAGCCCTGAAAACGCTGTCTTTGCGGCTTTCCGCTGTAGACGCCCCCCTTTACCCTCTGCCCCGTTTTTCCTTTCTTTTCCGACCGTTAGCGCCTTTTCTCAATCCATCCGGGCATCCCAGTCCAAAGGCCCGCAAACGAACCGCCCGCCGTTTACCCGGCCTTAGCTCTTGCAGAACACATATAGAACGGATAACGTGGCGTTCGCGTTTTGTACACGGACGATATGCAGGCGGAAGACCCATGCTGACGCGCAAGCAATTCGAACTGCTGATGTTCATCCACGAGCGTCTGAAGGAGACCGGCGTGCCGCCTTCCTTCGACGAAATGAAGGATGCGCTGGACCTGCGTTCCAAGTCCGGCATTCACCGTCTGATCACGGCCCTGGAAGAACGCGGTTTCATTCGCAGGCTGCCGAACCGGGCCCGCGCGCTGGAAGTGGTGCGCCTTCCGGATTCGGTGACACCGGGCTTTGCGGCTCAGCGCGGGCGAGGTTTCTCGCCAAGCGTTATCGAAGGATCGCTTGGCAAGGCGAGTACACCACAGCCCCCGAACGCCGGGCCTTCGGCGGGCGATGACAGCGAAGTCGTGTCGGTGCCGGTCATGGGCCGGATCGCAGCCGGTGTCCCCATCTCGGCCATCGAGACGCACAGCCATTCCATTCCGGTCCCCATCGACATGCTGGGCGGCGGCGACTATTTCGCACTTGAAGTGCGCGGCGATTCCATGATCGAGGCCGGCATTCTCGACGGAGATACGGTCCTGATCCGAAAGGGAAACACCGCGGATAACGGTGACATCGTCGTGGCGCTGATCGATGATGAGGAAGCGACGCTGAAGCGCCTTCGTCGCAAGGGCGCATCCATCGCTCTGGAAGCCGCCAACCCGGCCTATGAGACGCGCATCTTCGGCCCTGATCGCGTCCGCATTCAAGGAAAGCTGGCCGCCCTCTTCCGCCGCTATTAGGAGGGCAGGACAGCGGGCGGTCCTGTCGTTAGACGGCCGCCCTTTTTTTATCCGGCATCCCCGGCATCCTGCGTCCGGACAGGATCGGCCGTGGCCTGCGCAAGACATGAGGCCTCGCAAAGTCGGCGTTCAAGGCTCCGGTTCAAGGCTTGGGTTCAAGGCTCCGGTTCAAGGCTGGGGTTCAAGGCTGGGGCCGGGCCTGCCAGGGCTTCGGCTGGCCGGAACGAACCGTCACAATGCGCAATGCCGCCCGGTTCAATCGAGCAGTCGGCGGTGGCGCAGCGGGCTCGGTCGGGGAGCTGCGAATAGCGCCCGCAGGCGGGCGTTGAAGCGTCGATAGGCGTGGTGCCAGTGGATCAGAGCGCGGCGCTCCTTCGCGCTTCGCGGCAACGGTTTTCGACGCCGCAGTTTCCGGTCCTGCATATTCTTGTTCTACCGTCTCGGCCTCTGCCGTTTTCGCATCTACCGTTTCGGGCTCTCCGGTTTCATGCTTCCCGGGTTCGGGCACCGCAACTTCAAGCTCGGCAATTAGGGGCTCTGTGGGATCGTGTCCGGCGGCGTCGGGCTCGACAGATATGGTCTCGTTTGTCTCGCGCCTTGCAGGTTCGGACAGTGCGGGTCCGGGCTCTGTGGTTTCGCGTTGTTGCGCCGATGTCTCATAGCCTTGATCCGGCCAGTAGATCGCCGTGGCCCCATGCCTCGTCAGAAAGGCGCGATCTATCACGATGGCATGATTTGAGCAGTCGGCGGGCGCGGTCAGGGACGTCACGACGATGTCGGCCCGGATGCAGTCTTCCTCGAAGGCCTCCGCTCGCATGACCCGTGAAACGAGGATGAAGGGCGGATCGGAAGAGCCGGTTTGCAAAACCCTGTGCGCCGCCGTTCCGCCTTCGTGCGCGTCGCCGTCGTTCCGGATTGCGTTCGTCCCGACGGGTCGTCCCTGAGCAACGGGTTCGCCTGATTTTGCCACGTCAGCTTCGACGTCCCCTGCTTTGGCGGGCGTCGGTGCCTTATGGGGCATCGGCACCGTATGAAAGGTGCGTTTCGCGCGCCCGGCTCGCTCCCCATCTTCAGGGCTGGCGGAGACGGCGAAGATGCAGGCGTCCGCGTCGCAGCGCCTTAACCGGTCATCGACGGCGCGCGCTTTCAGGGCTGCGGGATCGCCGTCGGCGCGCAACCAGATCCCGGCGGCGAATTTGCCCCCCGGCCCTATATCAACGGCAAGGTGGCCGTCGCGCCCGCGAAGGGCGAGCGTGCGGCCGTCTTCACTGACGAACATGTCCGGTCTGTCGTAAAGCGCGCCCGCTGCCACCGCGAGGCACATGGGGGCGATGCCCAGAAGCCGCCACCGCGAGGACCAGAGCGCCAGCCACAGGAGCCCGGCGGTAAAGAGAATGGCCGGTGCATTGCCGATTGCGCCGATGATGCCCGCCCCGGGCGTCCAGTCTGCGATGTTCGCGGCGATGGAAAGCATGGTGTCGATGGACGCCTGCATCGGGTAGAGCGGCAGCGGATCGAGCCCGTAGGGCATGGCGACGAGGCTCACCACCGCCAAGGGCATGATGGCAAGGCTGACAAGCGGCATTGCGGCCATGTTGGCGATCAGGCCGAGAGGGCTGCTGCGATAGAAATGCGTGAGCGCCGCCGGCCCTGTCGCGAGCCCCGCGATCAGCGATGTCATGAGGAGCCCCGCGCCCCAGAAGAGCGCAACGCGCAAACCGCGTGTGAGCCCCGAGCGGTCGTGCCAATCCGCTGCCCGCTGCCCCTTGCTTCGCCGTCGCCTTGTTTCAAACAGCGCCCTGTAGGATGCGATCAGCGCGATGACCGCGGAAAAGGACATCTGAAAGCCCGGCTGCAACAATGCTTCCGGGGTGAGCGCCAGCACGATTGCGGCGGCCAGAGCGACGGACCGCATGGTCACGGCCGGGCGCCCCGCGATCATGGAAAGGAATATGACCGCTGCCATGACATAGGCGCGCTGCGTCGCGATGGAGGCTCCCGACAGGGCGAGATAGAGCGTTGCGGCTGCAAGCGCGACGCCCGCCGCCCAGCTTCTGATCGGATGGCGGAGGGCGAGTGCCGGGCTCAGCGCCAGCCCTGCCCGGATCACGAAGAAGACGACGCCCGCCACAAGCGCCATGTGCATGCCCGAAATGGCCAGAACATGCGCGAGCCCGGCGATCCGCAGGTCCTCCTGCGCCGCGCCTGAGACCGCACCGCGCTCTCCCACGATGAGGGCCGCCGCTATCGCACCGGAATCGCCGCCATAGGTCTCCCGGATCCGCGCGCCGATCCTTGCGCGGAAGGAGGAGAGCGCTGCCGTCATCTGCAATGAAAGCGGGATTTCGCGCGACAGCCCCGCATCGTTCTCCACGCGCCCGAATATGAAGCCGTAGGCTCCGATCTGTTCGTAAAAGGCCGCCCGGTCGAAGGCATATCCGCCGGGCAAGACGGGCCCTTGCGGGGGAGACAGCCGCGCGCGGAAGCGAACAGCGCTTCCCGCAGTCGGCTCAGGCTGCGTCCGCCCCGTCACGCGGATGCGCATCGGCAGGCCGGACGTCTCCACGCCGCTGATCGTCGCCGGATGAACGGTCAGCCGGTAGCCGGTCGCCCGCGGCTCGACCTCCTCCACCCAGCCGGTGACGGTATGCGTGCCTTCCCCCGCCAGTCGCGGCGTGGCGACAGACCATGTTCGAAAGTCCGCCGTGGCAAGTCCGGTCGTGAGGGCTGCAAGGGCCAGCATCGCAAAGGCGGCGCGCCCCCGCCGCCTGCGCCTTGTACTCTCCGCGATCAGGACGAGCGCCAAAGGCGCAGTGGCCCAGAGCTGGGGTTCGCGCGGGAGGTCGAAATAGAGCCAGATCCCGCAGGTGTAGCAGACGATCAGCCAGGGAAAGCCCGCGCCGCGCTCCAGATCCCGGCGCATCGCATCGAGCAGCGACAGATAGAGACGATGAACCCGGCTGCGCAGCCTTGCGCCGGGTGATGTTCGTATTCCGAGGAAATCGAGCGGGAACGGCATGGTCGGTCTGACCGACCCGACGCGCCGTTTTATCTCCTGCGCCAACCCGGACCGCTCAGACGACATGCCGGTGGACACGCCAACATGCTTGAGCGGGATGACGGTTGGGCCTATGACCGTTCCATCCATCCTTTCCGAATGCGTGGAACCGCCTGCCCCATCGCGGTATGACGGGAACCTCCCTTCGGTTTTTCCGGCAGCCCTTCTGCCTGCCGCAACCCTATGCTACACCAACGCCCACCGCGATGCTGCCGCGAAGGTTGGCTTGCGCGCTGTCCCGTGAGGGTGCGCGCCCGACACCGCCAGGAATCGCGTTTCCGTTCAATCGTCTGCCGGACCATCGGGCCATGACCGGATGCCCGGCAGATTGCCAGAAAGACACCGTCAGAACCTCATGACCGAGATCGTCACCCGTTTCGCTCCCTCCCCCACCGGCTTCCTGCATATCGGCGGCGCGCGCACGGCGCTGTTCAATTGGCTCTATGCGCGCGGGCGCGGCGGCAAGATGCTGCTGCGTATCGAAGATACCGACCGGGAACGCTCCACCGACGCCGCCATCGACGCCATCATCGACGGCCTGAACTGGCTTGAACTTGACTGGGACGGCGACTGGATCTCCCAATACGGGCGTGCGGACCGTCACCGGGAAGTGGCGCATGAGCTGGTGGCCGCGGGCAAGGCCTATTACTGCTACGCGACACCGGAAGAACTGACCGAAATGCGCGAGAAGGCCCGCGCAGAAGGCCGCCCACCGCGCTATGACGGGCGCTGGCGCGACCGCGACGCGTCCGAAGCGCCCGCGGGCGTCGATCCGGTCGTGCGCCTCAAGGCCCCGCTCGACGGCGAAACCGTGATCGAGGATCAGGTTCAGGGCCGCATCGCCTTCCCGAACAAGGATCTCGACGACCTCATCCTTCTGCGCTCCGACGGCAACCCGACCTACATGCTGGCCGTGGTGGTGGACGATCACGACATGGGCGTCACCCATGTGGTGCGCGGCGACGATCACCTGACCAATGCCGCCCGTCAGGCGCTGATCTACAAGGCGATGGGCTGGGATGTGCCGGTCATGGCGCATATTCCGCTCATTCACGGACCGGACGGCGCAAAGCTCTCCAAGCGCCATGGGGCGCTGGGCGTCGATGCCTACCGCGCCATGGGCTACCTACCGCAGGCCATGCGCAACTACCTCGTCCGCCTCGGCTGGTCGCATGGCGACGATGAGGTCATGAGCGATGCGCAGATGCTGGAGTGGTTCGACCTCGCCGCCATCGGCAAGTCGGCGGCGCGCTTCGATTTCGTGAAGCTCGAGGCGCTGAACGGGCAGTACATGCGCGCAACCGGCGATGCGGAGCTTCTCGCCGCGCTGAAGGCATTCCTGCCCTATGGCGAGGGAGCAACCGGACCGGAGCTTCTGGCCCGCCTTGAGGCCGATCCGGAACTCGACGCCAAACTGCTGGCCGCCTTGCCGGGCCTGAAGGAGCGCGCCAAGACGCTGATCGAGCTTGCCGACAGCGCATCCTACCTGTGGGCGGAACGTCCGCTCCAGCCCGACGAGAAGGCATCCAAGCTTCTGGACGATGCGGGCCGCGCGGTTCTTGCGGGCGTTGTCGCAAAGCTGGAAGCGGTTTCCGAATGGACCGTCGAAGAGACCGATGCGGCCGTTCGTGCCTATGCGGCGGAGGCGGAAATCAAGCTCGGGAAGGTCGCGCAGCCGCTGCGTGCAGCCTTGACCGGACGCACGACTTCGCCCGGGATTTTCGACGTTCTGGTGGTTCTGGGGCGCGAAGAGGCCCTTGCACGCATCAAGGATCAGGCAAAATAATCAAAACTCTAAGCTGCACCTCTATTTCCTTCCGTTAGCTATTGCCTATATACCCCTCCGGCAACATGTCGGAGGGGTAGCGCGCCCGGTACTGGGCAAGAATGTCAGTGCTGCTTGCGGCATTGCACCAAATAGGTTACGGAGACCGCGACAATTCCTCCCGCCGTTTCTCGGCTCGTCCGTTCAGGATCGAAGAAAGCCTCTTCAGATCAGAAACGCGGACCTTGGTCTCTTCCATAAGGGGGTTCTTCATGAGCGATAAAAAAGCGACACTAACGTACGGCAACAACAGCTGGGACTTTGACGTCCTCTCAGGCTCTATCGGGCCGGACGTTCTGAATATTTCGTCGCTTTACAAACAAACCGGGATGTTCACCTACGACCCGGGGTTCACCTCGACCGCCTCCTGCGAATCCGAGATTACCTACATCGACGGCGAAGAAGGCACGCTGCTCTATCGCGGGTATCCGATCGAGCAGCTCGCCGACAATGGCGACTTCCTGGAGACGTGCTACCTGCTTCTCTACGGCAACCTGCCGAACGCGGCGGAAAAGGCCGACTTCGTGCATCGCGTGACCTATCACACGATGATCCACGAACAGATGACCCGCTTCTTCTCCGGCTTCCGTCGTGACGCCCATCCGATGGCGGTCATGTGCGGCGTCGTGGGCGCGCTTTCCGCGTTCTACCATGACTCCACCGACATCTCCGATCCGCACCAGCGCATGATCGCGTCGCTGCGTATGGTCGCGAAGATGCCGACGATTGCGGCCATGGCCTACAAGTATCACATCGGCCAGCCCTTCGTGTTCCCGCGCAACGATCTGGATTACGCGGCGAACTTCCTGCACATGTGCTTCTCCGTTCCTTGCGAAGAGTACAAGGTGAACCCGGTTCTGGCGCGCGCCATGGACCGGATCTTCATCCTGCACGCGGATCACGAGCAGAACGCCTCCACCTCTACGGTGCGTCTTGCCGGTTCCTCCGGCGCCAACCCGTTCGCCTGCATCGCGGCCGGCATCGCCTGCCTTTGGGGCCCGGCGCACGGTGGCGCCAACGAGGCGGCGCTCACGATGCTTTCGGAAATCGGTACGGTTGACCGCATTCCCGAATACATCGCCCGCGCCAAGGACAAGAACGATCCGTTCCGCCTGATGGGCTTCGGCCACCGGGTCTACAAGAACTACGACCCGCGCGCCCGCATCATGCAGAAGACCTGCCACGAAGTGCTGGCGGAACTGGGCATCAAGGACGATCCGCTCCTCGACGTCGCCATGGAACTGGAGCGCATCGCGCTGTCGGACGAGTACTTCGTGTCGAAGAAGCTCTATCCGAACATCGACTTCTATTCCGGCATCACGCTTCGTGCGCTGGGCTTCCCGACCTCCATGTTCACCGTGCTCTTCTCGCTGGCGCGCACCGTCGGCTGGATCGGCCAGTGGAAGGAAATGGTGGAAGATCCCAACCAGAAGATCGGCCGCCCGCGCCAGCTCTACACCGGCGCCGAGCTTCGCGACTACGTGCCGATCGGCCAGCGTCGCTAAAGGCTCCAAGGCCACGGAAACACAAAGGGCGCCCAATGGGCGCCCTTTTTTGTTCCCTACAGCAGAAAACACATCGCTCAGCCGGCGTCGCGCGACGGCTCCAGCATATCGCAGACGATGCGCCCGGCGCGCTCGCTGGGGCTTTCGCCGTTGTCGAGGACCATCTTCGCCTCGATCTCCTCAAACGCCTTCACCTGCTCCGCCCGCGCCGGAGTATCGTCCAGAAGATCGGCCAGAAGCGGCGCAAGGCGTGCCGCGTTCACCTCATCATCGAGGAACTCCGGCACCACGTTACGCCCAAGAATGATGTTGGGCAGCACCATGGAGGCCGTCTTCACGATGGGGATGAAACGGTGGATCTGCTTCAGGCGGCGATAGAACCAGTCGAGCTTGTAACAGACCGCAATCGGCACACCGGCGATGGCGAGTTCAAGCGTCACCGTGCCGGAGGCCGCAAGGGCTGCATGGGCGCGGCGGAAGGCGGAGAACTTCTCGGTTTCCCCCGTCGTCACCGTCACCGGCATGGACCAGCGGGCCGCCTCGTTGCGCACATGGTCGGCCAGATGCGGCACTGTCGGCAGCAGAACTTCAAGATCCGGCTTTTCGCGATAAAGCCGTTCCACCGTCTCCCGGAAAGGCTCCAGCAGGCGACCGACCTCGCTGGTGCGGCTTCCCGGCAGAACGAGCAGCACAGGAGGCACCGTGCCGGGCTTGCCGCGCTCCTCAGGGGCCGGGCGAAGCTCTTCCAGTCGCTCGATCAGCGGGTGACCTACATAGCTGCACGGAGGCCCGCCAAGCTCCTTATGGACCTGCGGCTCGAAAGGCAGAATGCCGAGCAGATGGTCCACATAGGCGGCCATGCGCTTTGCGCGGCCCGGACGCCAGGCCCAGACGGAGGGGGAAACATAATCCACGATGGGAATATGCGGGGCCGCCTTGCGCACGCGCTTGGCGACCGCGTGGGTGAAATCGGGGCTGTCGATGATCACGATCAGATCGGGATCGGCGGCAACCGCCGCATCGACTGTCTGATGTACGCGGCGGATGATCGTCGGCAGTCGACCCAGAACGGCCGTCAGGCCCATCACGGCGATATCGGAAAGCGGAAACAGGCTCTCCATGCCCCCGGCCTGCATGCGCGGGCCTGCCGTGCCTGAAAAGGTGACGGAGGAGCAGCGGTTGCGCAACGCCCGCATGAGGCGCGCGCCGAGCTGATCGCCCGATTCCTCGCCCACCACGATAAAGACGTGGAACGGCCGTTCGCCCGCTTCCTCACTCATGTTCGGTTCCGCCGGATTGATCGGTGTGGTTTGGCACATCTGCAAGGCCATACAGGAAAAGGCCAAGCCTGTCGGCGAGCGCAATCGTCTCAGCCCTGCTTGCAACCAGAACATGACCGGTGTCGACCGCGATGCCCGCAAGACCTATCTCGGCGGCCATCTCCACCGTTTTCGGGCCGATGGAAGGCAGATCCACCCGCAGCTCCTGTCCGGGCTTCACGCATTTCGCCAGAACGCCTGCCCGCCCCTTCCAGCGCACGCGGCCTATCTCTTTCAGTTCCAGACAGCGGCGCAGCATGCCATCGGTGCCTTCCGCGGCTTCCGTGGCGATGACCCGGCCATTGACGGCGACCGCCGCCTGACCGATATCGAGCCTCCCGAGCGTGCGCGCAGCCTCGCTGGCGAGCGCCAGATCGCGCAAGGCGTCCTCATCCGGCGCATGACGGCCGAACGGGCCTTCCGATGCAAGAAGTGCGGGAGCCAGTTCATGTGCGCCGATGACGTGAAAACCATCGGCTTCAAAGAGATCGATAACGATCTTCAGAAGGCCGTCATCGCCCTTGCGCAAGCCGCCGAGAATGCGCGGCAGGCGGCGCATGGTGCCGAGATCGCCGAGAATGGAGCGAAAATCCGGGCGGTTCTTCACGCCGCCGATCAGAACGATGTCGTGGACATCTGCCCGTTTCAGGGCGGCGAGCATCTTGCCGATCTCGCCCCAATCGAACCAAAGCGCGGGACCGAAATCTTCAATCGCCGCTTCCGCCTCGCCCTTGATGCCGACCGCGACGGGATCGCGGCCCGCCTTGTGGGCGGCGGCGATGATCTCGCCCGGCAGAACGCCGTTGCCGCAGATCACCGCTGTTCGGCGGGCCTCAGGGGCCCCGGTTTCATGCGCCATAGCCATCCTCACCACAGCAACGCCCAGACCGCGACCCGACCGCCGACGGTCTACTCGCCGGGAGCACGCGGCGTGCAGATACGCCGGTCGCCCGCCGCGAGAATGAACTCGCATACCTGCTGGATCAGCGGCTCGTCCGGACTTGCCGCAGCAATGCTTTGCGCGCGTTCCTTCAGCGTGCCTTCCTCGCTTTCGAAAAGCTCGCGATAGGCGGCGCGCACGGCATGGATCTGCTCGCGCGGGAACCCGCGGCGCTTCAACCCGACGAGATTCAGACCGCTCAGCCGCGCCCGGTTGCCCATGACGGTACCGAAGGGAATGAGATCGTTTTCAAGCCCGGCAAGGCCGCCCACGAAGGCGTGGGGACCGACGCGGGTGAACTGGATCACCGCGGAGCCGCCGCCCATTATCACGTTGTCGCCGACGCTCACATGCCCGGCGATCATCACATTGTTGGACAACACGATGTTGGAGCCGAGGATGCAGTCGTGGCCGACATGGGAATTGGCCAGGAAGGCGCACTTATCACCAATGACCGTGCGACCGCCGCCGCCCTCGGTGCCCGCATTCATCGTCACGCCTTCGCGGATGATGCAATCGGAACCGACATCCAGCGTCGCCTTTTCGCCATGGTACTTCAGGTCTTGCGCCTGATGTCCGATGGAGGCGAAGGGATAGATCACCGTACGTGCGCCGATGCGCGTATCGCCGGCGACGGCGACATGCGACTTGAGTTCCACGCCCTCTGCCAATTCGACCGCAGGCCCCACATGGCAGAAGGGCCCGATGGTCACGCCCTCCCCGACCTTCGCGCCGTCCTCGACGATCGCGGAAGGATGGATTTTTGTCATTTCAGGCTCACTCACTCACCATCATGGCGCTGACTTCGGCTTCAGCAACCTTCGCGCCGTCCACCTTGCACACGCACGCGAATTTCCAGATGCTGCCGCGGCTGCGGATCTTCTCCACGTGGATTTCGACCTGATCGCCCGGCAGAACCGGCTTGCGGAATTTCGCTCCGTCGATGGTCATGAAATACACGAGCTGCGGTTCGCCCTCGGTGCCCTTCTCATGGACGCAAAGCGCACCGGCCGTCTGGGCCATGGCCTCGATCAGCAGGACGCCCGGCATCACGGGTCGGCCGGGGAAATGCCCCATGAAATGCGGCTCGTTGATCGTCACATTCTTGATGCCGATACAGGACTCGTCCCCCTTCATCTCGATGATCTTGTCGACCATCAGGAAGGGATAGCGATGCGGCAACATCCTCATGATCCGAAGGATATCGGCGCTGCCCAACTCCGTCTGCTGTTCTTCGCTCATATGTTTACTCGTCGGTTCCGTCTTCCACCCCAAGCGTGGCCGGAGGCATCCTGCCTTCCTACCCCGCATCCTTCCCGTTCTTATCCGCAAGGCGCTCCAAAGCTTTCATCTCGCGGAACCATTGCCTGACCGGCTTGGCCGGAACGCCGCCGTAACGTCCGCCGGGAGGAATGTCATCCTTCACGACGCTGACAGCGGCGATCTGCGCGCCCATGCCAATGGTCACATGACCATTGACGCCGCTCTGCCCGCCGATTGCAACAAAGTCCCCCAACGTCGAACTTCCAGAAATACCAACCTGGGAGACAAGCACGCAATGGCGACCGATCACGACGTTGTGGCCGATCTGGACCTGATTGTCGATCTTGGTGCCCTCACCGACGATGGTATCGCGGTTCGCGCCGCGATCGATGGTGGCGTTAGCACCGATCTCCACATCGTCCTGAATGACGACGCGGCCGATCTGCGGCACCTTGATATGACCCTCAAGCCCCATGGCAAAGCCAAATCCGTCCTGCCCGACGCGCACGCCCGGATGCAGAAAGACGCGATTGCCGACAAGCGCGTGCTGAAGCGTGACATTGGGGCCGATGGAGCAACCGCGCCCAATCCGGCAGCCGGCGGAGATGACCGCATTGGCGCCGATCACGGTGCCTGAGCCGATCTCCGCACGCGGCCCGATCACCGCACCGGCCTCGACGCGAACACCGTCCTCCAGAACGGCCGTCGCATCCACCGTGGCGGACGGATGAACCGCTGCCTCGCCTTCGCCGAAAGCGCCTTCGGGGCGCATGGCGGAGGCGTAGAGATGCGCCATGACCTTGGCAAGACCACGATAGGGATCGCGCGTCAGCAACGGGATCACGCCTTCCGGCACTCTGGCCAGATATTTCTTCGCCACCAGACAGGCGGCCGCCCTGGTGGTTTCCAGCTGCCCGGCATAGTGCGGATTGTCGAGGAAAACGAGTGTCCCGCTTGTCGCCGCATCGAGCGGGGCCACGCCGGAAATCAGGGTCGCGGCATCGCCGCGGACGATCTCTGCATCGGCCCAGGCTGCGATCTGGCTGACCGAGACCGGTGCCGGAGCCGGGAAGAAGACCGGATCATTCATTGAAGCTGTCCAAATAAGCGAACGGCCGCCACCCTGATGAGCGACGGCCGATCCAAGCGTTACGTGTAACGGCGGCTTAGAAGCGGGTGCCACCGCCGATGCGGAAGATCTGCGTCTCATCGGCGTCGTTCTTCATGACCGGCACGGCAATGTCAGCGCGCAGCGGACCGAAGGGCGACTTCCACATCAGGCCGAAGCCGACAGAGGCACGCAGATCGAAGTCTTCGGAACCAAGAGTGGTCGCCTGAGCCTTCAGATCGTTATCGATCCCCCACAGGGAACCGGCGTCCACGAAGACCGCACCGGCCAGACCGAATTCCTCAGGCACGCCCGGGAACGGGAAGGTCGCTTCGGCCGTGACCACGGCATAGTAGGTACCGCCGAGGGCTTCGTCGTCGGAGCCGATGTCACGCGGGCCGATACCGGAGGTCTCGAAGCCGCGGAGCGTTTCGCCGCCGATAAAGAACTGATCGGTGAACTGCAGGCGCTTGCCGATGCCGGTGATGGCACCGCCCTTACCTTTCAGCATGCCGACCAGACCCCAGTCCGGAACGAGCTCGCGATAGTAACGACCTTCGACCGTCGTCTTCAGGTAGCGCGCATCGCCACCGACACCGGCGAACTCCTGCTGGAACTTCGCATAGATGCCGTCACGCGGATTATTGTTGTCATCCAGCGTGTTGTAGACGAGCGAGTAGCCGACCAGAGAGGTCAGACGCTTGCCGGCCGCATCCACGAGAACCTTCGAAGCGCCGGTATCCAGGTTCGAGATCTTCGTCTGGTAGATCTTGTAGAAGAGGTTCAGCTTCAGCTCGTCGTCGCGCAGCGGGAGGCCGAAGCCGAAGCCGCCACCGGTTTCCTTCTGGTCGTAGTCGCGAACCGAATTGTTCTCGTAGACGTGCTGGTAAGCTTCCAGCGACAGAGAAATCCGGCGACCGAGGAAATACGGCTCGGTGAAGTTGAAGTCGTAGGTATGCTTGTCGCTGCCGCCACCGACGCCGACGCGGACATACTGGCCGCGGCCGAGGAAGTTCTTTTCGGTGATCGAGATATCGCCGATCACGCCATCGGACGTCGAGTAACCGATACCGAAGGAGACTTCACCGGTGGACTGCTCTTCGACGTTCACGTTGACAACCACACGGTCCGGCGCGCTGCCGCGCTCCGACGTGATCGACACGCTCTTGAAGAAGCGAAGATTGTTCAGGCGACGCTCGGCCTTGTCGAGCAACACGCGGTTATAGGCATCGCCTTCCGCAATATCGAACTCGCGCCGAATGACATAGTCGCGGGTGCGGTCGTTGCCGCGGATATTGATGCGCTCGACGTAAACCCGCGGGCCTTCCTCGATGTAGTAGGAGATGCCAATCGTGTGGTTCTCGTAGTCGCGATCGCCGCGCGGACGGACCTGAGCGAAGGCATAGCCGCGGTTGGCCGCCTCGATGGTCAGATCCTCAAGCGTCTTCTCGACAGCCTCGGAGTTGTAGGTGTCGCCCGACTCGGTGCGCAGGTAGGACTTCAGGCTTTCGTCGTCCACGCCCTGAAGCGAAGAGACAACCTCGACATCACCGAAGGTGTACTGCTCGCCCTCTTCGACCGTGAAGGTCACATAGAAGACGTTCTGCTCACGATCGAGGTCGGCGACGGCCGAGACGATGCGGAAGTCGGCATAACCGTGCTTGTAGTAATAGCGGCGCAGCAGTTCCTGATCGGCATTCAGACGATCCGGATCATAGATGTCGGTGGTGCGCAGCCAGCTCAGGAAGCCGCTCTGACGGGTGCGGATAACATCGCGCAGACGGCCGTCGGAGAAGCTCTTGTTGCCGATGAAGGTGATGCGCTCGACGCCGGTCTTGTCGCCTTCATTGATCTCGAAGACCAGATCGGAACGGTTGTTCGTGCGATCGATGATCTTCGGCTCGACGGTCGCGCGGAAGCGACCGGAGCGGCGATAGGCCTCGAGAATGCGCTGGACGTCGGACTGGATGCGGGCACGGGTCAGAACAGAGCGGGTCTTGGACTGAATGACACCCTTGAGCGCCTCGTCGTTGAGCTTCTTGTTACCCTCGAACGAGATGCGATTGATGATCGGGTTCTCGGTAACCGTGACAACCAGATTACCGCCCTGCGGGACGATCCGGACATCGGCGAAGAGGCCGGTCGCAAACAGCGCCTTGATCGACTCGTCGATATCGTAAGCGCCGTAGGCCCTGCCCGGCTTAACGGTGACGTAAGCACGTACCGTTTCATCTTCGACTCGCGTGTTGCCCTGAACGATGATTGCGCGAGCGACGGCAGCCTCCGCGACCCCAACCGGGTTAACAGACCCCCCCGGCGACATCGCGGCAGCGCCGAGAAGTGCCAGAGTTACAACCGATACCCGGAACAGTTTGCTGATGATGCGCATAGAAACGCTATGCCCTTTGTCTTGGAAATCCCCGGAGCCGCAGACACACGCATGCCTGCTGAGTGTCCAACGCAGCTAGACGTTTTACAGGCTTTGGAAAGCAACGCAACCACTTAGCGCCGTTTCAATCGACATTGGCTGAATTTCGCAACAAGCGTTGCGTCCGCGCCACGCCGAATCCCCGCCACAAGCGCTTTACCACCCGACGTCAACCCCCACGAGTGACTTCACATCGTTGAAAGTCGCGAAAATCATGAGCATGAAAACCAGCGCGAGACCGATTCTGAAGCCCACGTCCTGAACCCTGTCCGGCAACGGCCTGCCGACGGTCGCCTCATAGGCGTAAAACAGCAGATGCCCGCCATCCAGCATCGGCACCGGCATCAGGTTGATGAGCCCGATACTGACCGAAAGCACCGCCGCAAGGTTCATGAGAGCCGCCAGCCCGAGGGTGGCGACCTGACCGGAATACTGCGCGACTCGAATCGGCCCGCCCAGCTGGTCCGCGTCCTCGCGTCCGGAAAAGATGCCCGCAACGAAGATGCCCGTGCGCGAGATGACGTGCCAGGTTTCCCTTGCCCCCTCGCCCACGGCCTCCAGAGGCCCGAAGCTCACCGTATAACGGTCGTCCGGCTGAGTGTTCTGGGACAGCCCCAGCAGTCCGATCTTCTGCACGTTGCCGAACCGGTCGGTGATCTCGCGGCGCTTCGGCGTGGCGACAAGATTCACCTCTTTGCCGTCACGCTCGACCGTGATCGCGAGCGGAATGTCGGCGCTGATGGAGACGATGCGCTGGAGGTCACCGAAGCTCTGGATCTTTTCTCCGTCGACGGAAAGAACCACGTCGCCCGGCATGAACCCGGCCTCGGAGGCCGCGCTCTGCTCATGAACCGCATCGACACGGGGCACGGAGTAGCTGCGCCCGTAGATGGAAAACAGGGCCGCGAAGATGACGATTGCCAGGATGAAGTTGGCGAAAGGTCCCGCCGCCACGACGGCGGCGCGCTGACCGACCGACTTCCCCATGAAGCTGCCGCGACGTTCCTCTTCGCTCATGGCCTCCACGGCCGCGCGATCGGGGACGGAGGCGGCATTGTCGTCGCCGACAAATTTCACGTAACCGCCAAGCGGAATGAGCGAAATCTTCCAGCGCGTGCCTTGCCGATCGTTGAAACCGACCAGTTCCCGCCCGAATCCGACCGAGAACGCAGCCACCTTCACGCCGCACAGCCGAGCGATCAGGAAGTGACCGAGCTCGTGAAAGAACACAACGATGGTCAGCACGAACAGGAAGGGAATGATGTAACCCCACACCAGCGCACCGAGATCAGTCAGTATTGCCATTCACTCAAACCGTTTTTCCAAAGGTCCCCCACGGTAACACGAGAGGGTTACCGAATTCGATGCCGAAACGCGAGGCTCCCCGAAGAATAAACTCACCGGGAGCGGCGCTGGCGCTGCGCACCTTGCTTCCACACGACGGCATCTTTGAGGCAAAATCAGCGCGTGGCCCGCGTCGGGGCCGCCGCGCGCGCGCGCGGCGTTGAAATCGCCTCATCGGCGAACCTGCGCCCGGCACCGTCCAGCGCCATGGCGTCTTCGAAGGAAGCGGGTTCGACCAGGACGCCGGTGCGCTCCGCCGCTCCCAGAGATGCCTCGACCACCCGCGCGATGTCGGCAAACCCGATCCGGCGTTCGAGGAAGGCAGCAACGGCGACCTCGTCGGCCGCATTCAGCACCGCCTCGGCCCCCTGCCCGCGCTTCAACGCGGAAAGCGCCAGTGACAGTGCCGGAAACCGCTGCATATCCGGCTTTTCGAAGGTCAGCGCGCCAAGCTGCGCCAGATCCAGCCTTGAAACGGGCGCCTCGATGCGGCGCGGCCAGGCAAGGCAATGGGCGATCGGGGTGCGCATATCGGGCGCGCCCAGCTGGGCCAGCAGCGAACCGTCGCAGTATTGCACGAGACCGTGGACCGCGGATTGCGGATGGACGAGAACATCGAGCTGGTGCTGTTCGACCGGGAACAGGTGATAGGCCTCGATGAGTTCGAAGCCCTTGTTCATCAACGTCGCGGAATCGATGGTAATGCGCGCGCCCATGGCCCAGTTGGGGTGACGAAGGGCGGCTTCCGGCGTCGCGGCGGCGATCTCCTCCCCGCTCCATGTGCGGAACGGGCCGCCGGAGGCGGTCAGGATTACCTTTTCCACCCGCGCCGCATTCGGTCCTTCGAAGACCTGGAACACGGCGTTGTGTTCGGAATCGACCGGCAGGATCCTCGCCCCGTGGCGGTCCGCTTCCGCCATCACCAGACGCCCCGCGCAAACGAGCGATTCCTTGTTCGCAAGAGCCACCGTGCGACCGGCGCGCACGGCGGCAAGAGTGGGGGCCAGACCGGCTGCTCCCACAACGGCGGCCACGACTATATCGGCCGGCATGACCGCCGCCTCCACCACCGCATCCGGCCCGGCGGCCGCCTCGATACCGGTACCGGCGAGCGCTTCGCAAAGCGCGCCGTAACACCGGGCATCGGCAACCACAGCGCGCTTTGCACCAAGCGCGCGCGCCTGTTCCGCCAGCCGCTTCACATTGCTGTTTGCAACGAGCGCCACGACTTCGAAACCGTCACGATGATGAGAGATAAGGTCGACCGTGTTGCAACCGATGGAGCCGGTCGAGCCCAGAATGACAAGGCGAACCGGCTCCTTGGGCGGCTCCAGGGGAGATTCAACACTATCGGCCAATTACTTGTTCCTATTTATTATTTTCTTGTCCGGGACGGCCGGCGCTTCGACGTCCGCCTGCCCCGGCGCAAGACGGGCGCGGTCTAGAACAGCGCCAGACCGAGCGAGGGATCTGCACCGCCGCTCGCAATCAATCCCACCACATAGGCCGCAAACGTCGCTGTGACCAGCCCATCGACGCGATCCATAATGCCGCCATGCCCGGGAATGAGGTTGCCTGAGTCCTTCACACCGAAGCGCCGCTTCAGGGCCGATTCCGCCAGATCCCCCAATTGCGAGGCGACGGAGAACACAACGGCCAACAGCGCGATGGCGACGGGCGATCCGATACCGCTCACCAGCACCACGATACAGGCCGCGAGCGCCCCGCCGACAACCCCGCCGATTGCGCCGGACCATGTCTTGTTGGGAGAAACGGACGGCCAGAGCTTCGGCCCGCCCAGCGTACGCCCTGTGAAATAGGCCGCGATGTCGGTGGCCCATGTCAGCGCGAGGATCACGGCGACCGCCCACAACCCGTATTCACCGAGACGCAACTCGGCCAGAGCGACCGTGGGCAACCCTGCATACAAGACCCCCAGCGCGCACCACGGAGAGCGCCGCGCGGCCATCTCCCATATCCGGATGACGGCAGCTACCACGACAACGATCACCAGCGCCGTCATATTGTCTCCCCACCACACCGCGCCGCCCGCGACCACGAGCCCTGCCCCGCCGACGACCGACGTGGAGACCGCGGCCCCGGTGATCCGGGTCCATTCATTGAGGATCAGCAGCGAGCAGACAGTCAGCACGATCAGGAACGGCGCGCCGCCGAACCAGACGAGTGCGAGAAAGATCGGGGCCAGCACCACGGCCGAGGTCACGCGCAGAAAGAGATTGGAGCGACCGGCAGGCTTTTTGGCTTGCGCCGCGTTGCCCGCCTCGCGGTCGGGCTCTGGCTGACCGTTCATGGTGCGGCCTGCGTGCCGACGCGGCCGAAGCGGCGTTCGCGCTTGGCGTAGTCGGCAAGCGCCCGGTCGAATGCGGCCTCGTCATAGTCGGGCCAGAGCGCGGGCTCGAAATAGAATTCCGAATAGGCGGCCTGCCACATCAGGAAGTTGGACAGGCGCTGTTCGCCGCTTGTGCGAATGATCAGGTCCGGATCCGGAATGTCGGTGGTGTAGAGCCGCCCCGAAATCGTATCGCAATCGATTTCATCGAGTGAGATCCGGCCTTCGGCCACATCCTGCGCCAGCTTCTTCGTCGCGGAGACGATTTCCTGACGGCTGCCATAGTTGAAGGCGACGACCAGCGTCAGCGACGTGTTGTCGGCGGTCAGCCGCTCCGCTTCCTCCAGCAATGAAAGGATATCGGGGGCCAGCCCCTCGCGCTCGCCGATCACCCGCACCCGAACGCCGTTCTTGTGAAGGTTGGCGAGATCGGTGCGCACGAAGCGGCGCAACAGGGTCAGGAGGAAGGAGACCTCGGTCGCGGGCCGCGACCAATTCTCCGAGGAGAAGCTGAACAGCGTCAGAAATTCGACGCCGCTCTCGATGGAGCGGCGCACAATCCTGCGCATCACGTCGACACCGCGACGGTGGCCCTCGGTGCGCGGAAGGCCGCGGGCGGCTGCCCAGCGGCCATTGCCGTCCATGATGATCGCGACATGACGAGGCGAGCAGCCCCCGTCCGAGGGCTGCCTTGAGACCAGATCACTCGCGTCCACGCTTGCGGTCATGTCGGTCCAGTCGTTCCAAGACGCACTCGGGCGTCAGACCTGCGAGATTTCCTTTTCCTTCCGCTCAACGACGGAATCGATTTCGGAGATCATCTCGTCGGTGAGCTTCTGGACGGAATCGGAAGAGACGCGCTGCTCGTCCTGGCTGATTTCGCCATCCTTCTCGAGCTTCTTCAGCACTTCCATACCGTCGCGGCGCACATGGCGGACGGCCACGCGAGCGGCTTCGCCGTACTTGTGCGCGACCTTGGCAAGTTCCTGACGGCGCTCCTCGTTAAGCTCGGGGATCGGCAGGCGCAGATTGGTGCCGTCGATAACCGGGTTCAGGCCGAGGCTGGAATTGCGGATCGCCTTTTCAACCGCGCCGACCATGCTTTTGTCCCACACCTGCACGGAGACCATGCGGGGCTCGGGGACGGAGATCGTCGCAACCTGGTTGATCGGCATCTGCTGGCCATAGGCATCGACGGTGATCGATTCCAGCATGCTTGACGATGCGCGGCCCGTGCGAAGACCCGAAAGTTCCGTCTTAAGGACAGAGATCGCGCCATCCATGCGGCGCTTGAGATCCTTCATGTCGAGTTCAGCGTCTGCCATCGTTTCCTCTCGTACATCCGTTGTCGGCGCAAGGCGCCAGCACCTTCCGGTCGGCGATACACCCACAAAGTGTGTGTACGCCACCTCCCCTCTTACCGACTACCGCTTTTGCCAGGCGATGCGCCAGCCCCCGGGGGCAGCGGGCACTGTGGCAAATGAGGCCCGTCCAGGTCTTCACAAGGCCCGAAGTGCGCGTCGGTCAGGCGGCGCGGCGCGCCTAGTCGCTGACGACCGTCGCCAGCCCCTTGCCGCGCAAAACGTCGACAAGAGCGCCGGGGGTGTGAATCGAGAACACGATTACCGGAATAGCATTGTCCCGGGCAAGGGCAATAGCAGCCGCATCCATGATGTTCAGCCCCTTGGCCAGAACTTCCTGATGCGTGAGGTGGTCAAAACGCTCGGCATTGGGGTCGAGCTTGGGGTCTGCGGAATAGATGCCGTCGACATTGGTCGCCTTCAGCATCGCGTCGCATTCCATTTCGGCGGCACGAAGCGCCGCACCCGAATCGGTTGTGAAGAACGGGTTGCCCGTGCCGCCCACGAAGACCAGAACCTCACCGGCAGCGAACCGGTCGTCGGCCGCGCGCTGGGTGAAGGTCTCGCAGATGGAAGGCATCTGGACCGCGGAGAAGACGCGCGCCGGAATGCCCTGTGCACGCAGGGAATCGGCAAGCGCGAGGCCATTCATGACGGTCGCCAGCATACCCATGTGGTCGCCCGCGGTGCGCGAGCCGCCCTTCGCGGCGACCTGAACGCCGCGGAAAATGTTCCCGCCACCGACAACGAGGCCAATCTTCACACCGAGCCGCACCGCAGCCGCAATATCACCGACGATCCGCGAAACGACTTCCGGATCGATCCCGAAGCCCTGATCCCCCATGAGCGCTTCGCCCGAAAGTTTGAGCAGTACGCGGCGCCAGCGAAGATCCTCGGTCATTTCCATATTCCCTAAAACGGCCATTCCCACGTGGCCGGACGCAGATAAAAAAAGGGCGCCGGATCGCTCCGACGCCCGATCAGCTTAGTTACCGGCTGTCGCCGCGGCGACTTCTGCGGCGAAGTCGCTCTCTTCTTTCTCGATCCCTTCGCCGAGGGCGAAGCGGACAAAGGCGGTAAGTTTGACCGGAGCGCCGATCTCCTTGGCGAGTTCCGCAACCGCGGCCTCAACCGTGAGATCCGGGTTGATCACGAAGGCCTGCTTCAGAAGCGTGGACTCTTCGTAGAACTTGCGCATGCGGCCCTCCACCATCTTCTCGATGATGTTTTCCGGCTTGCCGGATTCGCGCGCCTGCTCGGAATAGACCTGACGCTCGCGCTCGGCGACTTCCGGATCGACCTCGTCGGCCGAAAGGGCCAGCGGGTTGGTCGCGGCGACGTGCATGGCGACCTGACGGCCGAAGGCAGCGAGCTTCTCGGCATCGCCGGTGGACTCAAGGCCGACCAGAACGCCGATCTTGCCGACACCGTCGCTGACGGCATTGTGGACGTAGCTGGCGACGACGCCGGCTTCCACGGCCACGACGGCGGAACGACGAAGCGTCATGTTCTCGCCGATGGTGCCGATCAGGTCCTTCAGGGTGTCTTCGATGGAAGCGGACTTGCCCGGATAGGTCGCGGCGGCCAGCTTCTCAACATCGCCGTCACCGTCGAGGGCGGCCTTGGTCACGTCGAGGACGAAGCCCTGGAAGGCTTCGTTGCGCGCAACGAAGTCGGTCTCGGAGTTGATTTCGACGACGGCGGCCTTGGTGCCGGAAGCGGCAACGCCGACGAGGCCTTCGGCAGCGACGCGGCCCGCCTTCTTGGCGGCCTTTGCAAGACCCTTGGTGCGCAGCCAGTCAATGGCGGCTTCCATGTCGCCGCCGTTTTCGGTCAGCGCGCTCTTGCAGTCCATCATGCCGGCTCCGGTCTTTTCGCGGAGCTCTTTCACCATTGCAGCGGTAATGGTCATCAGTGCCTCTCGTGGTGCTGAGCAGCCCGGGCCGCCAGCAGCGACCGGGCGTATACGTGTAACGATGGCCGCGCAGCGGAATTACCACCGGCGGCCCCGTCTCTGTCATTGACTGCGCCGCCCCATGCGGGGCAGCGCCAAACGCGCCTGCCCGGCCGCCCCTTGCGGACCGGCCGGAGGGTCGTGTTACTCGGTCGCGGCGGGCGCGGCTTCGTCAGCCGCGGCAACGACTTCTTCAGTCGCTTCCGCTTCCTCAAGCGCCGGCTCGATGACCTCTTCGGCGGCACCCAGATCCATGCCCATGCCACCCTGTGCGCGGGCGATGCCGTCGATGGCAGCGCGCGAGATCAGGTCGCAGTAGAGCTGGATGGCGCGGCCGGCGTCATCGTTGCCCGGCACCGGGTAGGTGATGCCGTTCGGGTCGCAGTTGCTGTCGAGGATCGCGGCGACCGGGATGCCCAGACGGCGGGCTTCCTGAATGGCGATGCCTTCGCGGTTGGTATCGATCACGAAGATCAGGTCGGGGATACCGCCCATGTCCTTGATACCGCCGAGGTTGCGCTCAAGCTTGTCGCGCTCGCGGTCCATGAACAGACGCTCTTTCTTGGTCAGCTTCGCGGTGACCGCCTCGTTGGAGAGCATTTCCTCAAGCTTGCGCAGGCGCTGGATGGCGCCGGAAATGGTCTTCCAGTTGGTCAGCATGCCGCCGAGCCAGCGGGCGTTGACGAAGTACTGCGCGGACTGGCGCGCGGCATCGGCAACCGGCTCCTGGGCCTGACGCTTGGTGCCGACGATCAGCACGCGGCCGCCGGCGGCAACCGTGTCGGACACAGCCTTCAGCGCCTGATGCAGGAGCGGAACAGTCTGGGACAGGTCGATGATGTGGACGTTGTTGCGCACGCCGAAGAGGTACTGGCCCATCTTCGGGTTCCAGCGGTGCTTCTGGTGGCCAAAGTGAACACCGGCCTCAAGCAGCTGGCGCATGGTAAAATCAGGCAAAGCCATGCCTTTAATCTCCGTTTTTCCGGTTAGCCTCCGCGGAGCGGGTACCGGGCTTGAACCCGATCACCGGATGGACTGTGACGCATTTGGCGCCGCCCTGCTCCGCGTGTGGAATGCGCGCCTTATAGTGCCAGCGTTCCGCCGTTTCAAGGCATCATTGCCGATTCGCGGTGTTGAAATGCCGCAAGTCGCGCAATCGTGCGGTTGTCAGGCCATTTCGACCTGCACCACACCTTTGATCGCTTTGAGCGCGCTGGCTACCTGCGGGGACACCTGATAGCGTCCGGGAAGCTGAACTTCCACCTCGCGCGCACCGTCCTCCAGAAGGCATACGACGGAGATGTCGCTGTCGCCGCGGAGCGACAGGTGCCGCTTCAGGCTGGCAACCGGCGTACCGTCGCGCAGGAAGATCTTCAGGCTCTTGTGGATTCGGTTGGCGACGACCTCCAGCGGCTCCACCGACTGGATACGCACGCCGACGCCTTCCTCCTTCAGTTCCGCCGCCACGATCAGCACTACCGAGCGCCCGACCTCCAGAAGATCGCGGAACTGGGCGAGCCCTTCGGAAAAGAGAACCGCCTCGTACTGGCCGGTGGGATCGGATACCCGGACGATTCCCATCCGGTTGCCGGTGCGCGTCTTGCGTTCCTGCTTGGAGGTAATCGTGCCCGCCAGACGCCCCGCCGCCGCGCCGCGCTTCACGGATGCCTCGAAGCTCGCCCACATCTGGACGCGCATGCGATCAAGCACGCCGCGATACTCATCGAGCGGATGGGCGGAGAGATAGAAGCCCACGGCAGCGTGTTCGCGCGCCAGCCGTTCCTCGGGCATCCACGGCTCCACCGCGGCCAGCCGCAACTGTTCCGGTTCGCCCATGCCGAAGATATCGCCCTGCCCGAGGGTGGCGTTTTCCTCCGAGCGTTGCGCCTCGCCCATGATCCGGTCGATCCCGGCCACAAGCCTCGCGCGATCCTTCTCCATCCGGTCGAAGCTTCCCGCCGCGATCAGGCTTTCCAGCGTGCGCTTGTTCATCTGCTTCGGGCTGATGCGGCGCGCGAAATCGCCGATATCGCGGAACGGCCCGTCCTTGCGCACTTCCTCGATATGCTCCACCACATGCCCGCCGACGCCCTTGATGGCTGCCAGCGAATAGATGATCTCGCCGTCCTGCACGTCGAAATAGGCGCAGGAGCGGTTGATGTCCGGCGGCACCACGTTGATGCCCATGCGCTGCGCCTCGCGGCGGAAATCGCTGAGCTTGTCAGTGTTGCCCATATCCAGCGTCATCAGCGCGGCGAGGAATTCGACCGGGTGATTGGCCTTCATCCAGGCGGTCTGGTAGGCAACCAGCGCGTAGGCTGCGGCGTGGGACTTGTTGAAGCCGTAATTCGCGAATTTGGCCACGAGGTCGAAGATCGTCTTGGCCTGCCCGGCGTCCACGCCGTGCGCCTTGGCGCCGTCCACGAAGCGGGAGCGCTGGATCTCCATTTCCGCGGCGATCTTCTTGCCCATGGCGCGGCGCAGAAGGTCAGCGTCGCCGAGCGAGTAGCCCGCAAGGATCTGAGCCAGCTGCATCACCTGTTCCTGGTAGATGATGATGCCGTGGGTCTCTTTCAGAATCGGCTCCAGCTTGGGGTGCATGAAGTCCGGTTCTTCTTCGCCGTGCTTGCGGCGGTTGTAGGTGGGGATGTTGTCCATCGGGCCGGGGCGGTAGAGCGCCACCAGAGCGATGATGTCCTCGAAACGGTCAGGCCGCATGCCCGCGATGGCGCGCCGCATGCCCGCACTTTCAAGCTGAAACACGCCGACCGTCTCGCCGCCGGTCAGGAGCTTGTAGGTGGGCGGATCTTCCAGCGGGATGGTCGAAAGGTCGACCTTGATGCCGCGCCGCGCAACCAGATCCACCGCCGTCTGAAGCACCGTCAGCGTTTTCAGGCCCAGAAAGTCGAACTTGATGAGGCCGGTCTTTTCCACCCATTTCATGTTGAACTGGGTGACCGGCATGTCGGAGCGCGGATCGCGATAGAGTGGAACGAGCTGTTCCAGCGGCCGGTCGCCGATCACCACGCCCGCGGCGTGGGTGGAGGCGTGGCGATAAAGCCCTTCCAGCTTCTGACCCATGGTCAGAAGCTTGTCGACGATGGCTTCTTCCTCGGCCGCCTGCTTGAGCCGCGGCTCTTCCTCGATGGCCTGTTTCAGCGTGACCGGGTTGGCCGGGTTCTGCGGCACCAGCTTGCATAGCCTGTCCACCTGGCCATAGGGCATCTGCAGCACGCGGCCCACGTCGCGCAGAACCACGCGCGCCTGAAGCGTACCGAAAGTGATGATCTGCGCCACCTGCCCGCGCCCGTACTTCTGCTGCACATAACGGATCACCTCTTCGCGGCGATCCTGACAGAAGTCGATGTCGAAGTCGGGCATCGACACGCGTTCCGGGTTCAGGAAGCGCTCGAACAGCAGGTTGAAGCGGATGGGGTCGAGGTCGGTGATGGTGAGCGACCACGCCACCAGCGAGCCCGCACCCGAACCACGGCCCGGCCCGACGGGAATGCCCTGCGCCTTCGCCCATTTGATGAAGTCCGCAACGATCAGGAAGTAACCGGGGAACTTCATGTTGGTGATGATGTTCAGCTCGAAGTCGAGCCGCTCGTCATAGTCCTTGCGCTCGGTTCCCGGCGCCAGACCATGTGCTTCCAGCCGATGTTCAAGGCCCTCGCGCGCCTGCCGGGCCAATTCCTCCGCTTCCGCCTTCTCTGCCTCTTCCGGATCTGCGTCCGCGCCTGCAAACCGAGGCAGCAGCGGCGGGCGCTTGGGCACCTTCACATGACAGCGCCGCGCGATCTCCACCGTGTTCTCGGTCGCTTCCGGGAGATCGGAGAAGAGATCGATCATCTCCTGACGCGACTTGAAATAGTGCTCCGGCGACAGGTGACGGCGATCGTCCTCGATGACGACGCGGCCTTCCGCGATGCAGATCAGCGCGTCATGGGCCTCATAGTCGTCGGCGGTCGGGAAAAAAGGTTCGTTGGTCGCGACCAGCGGGACTTCGTGCTTGTAGGCGAGATCGACGAAGATGCCCTCGCACTGGCGCTCCTCCGTCGTGCCGTGGCGCTGAAGCTCCATGTAGAGACGGTCGCCGAACATCTCCTTCATGCGCAGCAGGCGGCTCGTGGCGACTTCCTCCTGCCCCGCAAGGATCGCGCGGCCGACAGGGCCTTCCACGCCACCGGTCAACGCAATCAGACCGCCCGCGTGGGAGGCCAGAAGCGAGGCGGGAACATGCGGGCGCACGCCGGTTTCGGTATCGATGAAGGAGTGGCTGACAAGCTCCACCAGATGGGCAAAGCCCTCGTCGTCGCACGACAGCAGCACGATCTCGGGATAGGCGTCACCGGGCCTTCGGTGCGCGGCGTCGTCGCCCCAGTCGACGGCCAACTGACAGCCGATGATCGGCTGAATGCCGGATCCGGAGGCCTTTTCGGAGAATTCCAGCGCGCCGAACAGATTGCCGGTGTCGGTTATGGCGAGCGCGGGCTGGGCATCGCCTTGAGCAAGCTTGATCAGCTTGGCAATCGGCAACGCGCCTTCCAGAAGCGAAAAAGCGGAATGAACGCGCAGATGAACGAAGCCGACATCAGCCATGAGGCACCTTCTCCGAATTGACGGATCCGGGACGCGGCTCGGCTCTCTCCCCTGCCGGACGAAGCCCCGCAGCCCCAAGGAGCCGAAGGCCAAGGCACCCGAAACAGGCACCCGGGAGACGATCATCGATGATCTGTCAGGCTGCGCAGGTGCGTGTGCGGCGATACGCGTCGTCAGGAGCAGGCGGCGGCAAATGCGCTGCTTGTTCGCGACAGGGAGCAGGACCGAAGCACGGGACGCGACACGCCTCGCACGTCAAAACGAATCCGGTGCCCAGTGTTTCGCGTCAGGCCCGGCCTGTCGATAAGCGGAAGCGACACTCTTCCCGCTTTCCACGGCCTGCGGCGTCAAAAGATCATCAAAGGCCGGAATTCTCAGCCGACATGCAACAGAACCTCGCCCCAGAGGGTGAGCGAGAGTCCGAACAGAATGAGAACACCAAAGGCGGCGGTATCGCGAGCGATCTGGACCATTTGTCTGTCTCCACAAGATAATCACTGTTTGATCACAGTTTGTTCTATTTATGTTCGGCCTGCAAGATTTTATTGCCCGCCGCAATTTCGGAAAAATGTGTAGGTTAATCAGAGGTTAAGCTCATACATCCGGCGGACGTACGGGCATTTTTCCACAAGGCTTTGGAATCGCTCCAATAATGCGCCAAAAGCACACTTGCTCCACCTCGCGGACCCGCCTCCTTGCAGCCGGTCAAACGGTCAATGGCTACGATCCGTCGCGCGCCAGATCGTAGATCGCCACGCCGTTCTTCGGTCGCCCGCGGCCAATCCACTTGGGATGACGCAGCGTTCTTGCGACATCGTGCTGTCCCGCCTGCCAGTGTTCCTCCACGGAGGCGCGGGAGAACTCGTAATCCTTGGACTGCTTCGTGTAGGGCGAGAGCCGATGGATCAGATGAACGATGGTGACATCGGAATCACAACCGACCTCTTCAAGGAACTTCGCATCGCGGTCGTTTTTGAGTTCATCCGGCAACTTCCGGTACAGCCGGTTTGCCGCGCGGCGGATGCGCTGCATCTCGCGGAAGCGGTCTGTATTGAGGCGCGTACGGGAGGAAAAACGGATGTCCTTCATGCGGTGCTCGACGTCCCAGAACGTCTGCGGCACCTCTCCGCGGGCATCGAAGAGATCGATCTGGAAGAGCACCATGTCCTCATCCGGCCCGGACTGCTCCAGCACATATTGCAGAGGTGTGTTGGAGACGAGCCCGCCGTCCCAATAGATCTCGCCCTCGATCTCGATGGGCGGGAAGCCCGGCGGCAGAGCCCCACTCGCCATGATGTGCTCCACGTCCACCTGCATCCGGTCGGTATCGAAATAGACGAAATTGCCGCTCGTCACGTTGACTGCGCCGACGCTGAGGCGCACCGCGCCGGAATTCAGGAGATCGAAATCCACCAGTTCCAGCAGCGTCTCGCGCAAGGGTTCGGTGTCGTAGAAGGAAATCGCGCCTTCCGTGCCGCGCGGCGAGAAAAACGGCGGCAGGAAGCGCGGGGAGAAGAAGCCCGTCAGGCCGAATGTCGCCGTAAGCGCGGCACTTGCCTCGTTGAACCATGAACGAAAGTCGGTTCCCTCGGGCGCGTTCGCCATCAGGTTGCCGGAAAGCCGGTGCCAGAACTCCGTCAGCCGCTCCACGCGGCGTTCCGGAGGATTGCCAGCGATGAGCGCGGCATTGACGGCTCCGATGGAGATGCCCGCCACCCAGTTCGGCGACCATCCCTCCCCCATCAATTCAGCATAAGCGCCCGCCTGATAGGCCCCGAGCGCCCCACCGCCCTGAAGCACAAGACCGATATGTTCCGTCCGCTCTCGTCTTGCCATCGTGCCCTCCCCATCGTGCAACAGGCACCCGCCTGCGCATCGCGGTTATGCTGCACTGCAAAATGGGGCAACAAGAGGATCGCGTCCAGAGCCGTGCCAGAGCCCCGACGAACACGTATCGGTGAACGCAGACCGATGGGCGCACCCCGTCGGGATCAGCCCGACGGCATCTGCACGGTGGGAAGCGGAAGCTCTGAGGGCTGGAGGACGGAAGGCGGTAGGCTTCCTACATCTCCACGACCTGCCCCTTGGACAGCGTGATACGGCGGTCCATCTTGGCGGCGAGATCGAGATTGTGGGTCGCAAAAAGCGCCGCAACGCCGCTGGCGCGCACGAGGCCTGAAAGCGCCTCGAAGACATAGGCCGCCGTCTCGGGATCGAGATTGCCGGTCGGCTCGTCGGCCAGCAGCACGCGCGGGGCGTTGGCGACAGCACGCGCAATGGCGACGCGCTGCTGCTCGCCGCCCGAAAGCTCCGAGGGGCGATGCGAGGCGCGGGCTTCCAGCTTCATGTATTTGAGAAGCTGCATGGAGCGTGCATTGGCTTCCTGTTTCGCCAGACCGCGCACCATCTGCGGCATGGCGATGTTCTCAAGCGCGGTGAATTCCGGCAGCAGGTGGTGGAACTGGTAGACGAAACCGATTTCCAGACGCCGGATGCGTGTGCGGGCATCGTCGGAGAGCTTGCCGCAGGCCTTTCCGCCCACATAGATCTCGCCGCCATCGGGGCGGTCCAGCAACCCTGCAATGTGGAGAAGCGTCGACTTGCCCGCCCCCGACGGGGCGACAAGGGCGACGGTTTCGCCCGCGCGCAGTTCAAAATTCGCGCCGGAGAGAATATCGAGAGAGCGGTTGCCCTCCTGATACCGTTTCTCCACGCCGACGAGCGCCAGTGCGGGCGCGGCGGCGGATGCGGTCGTTTCCTGCGGCTGCCGGTAGATGTCTTGTGTCTGGCTCATTCGTAACGCAAAGCCTCCACGGGATCGAGCCGGGCGGCACGCCAGGCGGGATAGAGCGTCGCGACGAAGGACAGGGCCAGCGCCATCAGCACGACGGAGGTCGTCTCGCCCGCGTTCATGTCGGCAGGCATGCGCGACAGGAAATAAAGCTCGGGCGAGAAGAGTTCGGTGCGCGTCAGCCAGGAGATGAACTGGCGGATGCTCTCGATGTTCAGACACACGACCCATCCCAGCAGGAAACCGGCGAAGGTACCGATGGTTCCGATGCTCGCGCCGGTGATCATGAACACCCGCAGGACCGCCCCGCGCGTTGCGCCCATGGTACGCAGGATGGCGATGTCGTGGCTCTTTTCCTTCACCAGCATGGTCAGGCCGGAGACGATATTGAGGGCCGCGACCAGCACGATCAGCGTCAGGATCAGGAACATGACGTTCCGCTCCACCTCAAGGGCTGAGAAGAAGGTGGTGTTGCGCTGTCGCCAGTCGGTGACGAAGACCGGACGTCCCGCCCCCTCCTCGACCGCCGGTTTTATCTCGCCCACCGCGTCGGGATCGTTCGCGAAGACGTCGATGGCCGTCGCCTGACCGTCCATGTTGAAATAGAGCTGGGCTTCGGGGAACGGCAGGAAGGCGATGGTGCCGTCATATTCCGACATGCCGATCTCGAAGATCGCGATCACCTTGTAGCCCTTGATGCGCGGGGTCACGCCCATGGGGGTGACAGACCCGCGCGGGCTCACCAACGTCACCGTATCGCCCACCACGACGCCCAGCGAGCGGGCCATGCGCGAGCCGATGGCGATGCCGCCTGCCTGATCGAAATTGTCGAGACTGCCCGCCATCAGCTTGCCGGAGACGAGCGGAAGATGGTCCAGATCGCGCTTGGTGACGCCGCGCACCAGCGCGCCGAACGCGCCTGCGGGGCCGGAAACCAGTCCCTGACCTTCCACAAACGGCATGGCGAAGCGCACGCCCTCCACGCCCTCAAGACGCGAGGCCACGGCATCATAATCGTCGAGCACGCCGTCGATGGGCTGTACCAGAAGGTGACCGTTGATACCGAGGATCTTGGAAATCAGTTCGCCGCGGAAACCGTTCATCACCGCCATCACGATGATCAGCGTCGCAACGCCGAGCGTGATGCCCACGAACGAAAAGCCGGCGATGATGGAAATGAACGTCTCGCGCCGCCGGGCCCGCAGATAGCGTCCCGCCAGCATCCATTCAAAGGCCGCGAAGGGTCGCGTCCCTGTCGGCTCGTTCGCCGCACTCATACCCTGCTCCCGTCTTCCCCGACAAGCATTCGCCAGACATGCGGGCATCCGTCTTGCACCTCTTGCAGACACGAATGCGCATGGCTGATCCCCTCGGGCGGGTGCCCGAAGGGAATCACTTGTGCAGCATCAAGTTGACCGGTTTAGGACGGCGGCTGCAATGGGGCTCGAAACACTCTCCCGCGAGCCCTGCCCTTCGAGGGCCTGTGCGGTCAGTTCTTGCCAGCCGTCAGGCGCGCAAGGGCCGCCTCGACGCTCAGGGTCTCGCGCTCGCCCGTCTTGCGGCACTTCAGCTCGACCTCGCCATTGGCAAGCCCGCGCGGACCGACGATGAACTGCCAGGGCAGACCGATCAGGTCCATGGTGGCGAATTTTGCGCCCGCACGACCGTCGGTGTCGTCATAGAGAACGTCGACGCCCGCGTTGTTCAGCTTCTCGTAGATATCGTTGCAGGCCGCATCGGTCGCCGCATCGCCCGCCTTCAGGTTGATCAGGCCGACATGGAAGGGCGCGACCGATTCCGGCCACACGATGCCGTTCTCGTCGTGGCAGGCCTCGATGATGCCGCCCACGAGGCGCGAGACGCCGATGCCGTAGGAACCCATGTGGACCGGCTGCTCGGTGCCGTCGGGCATCGCAACCTTCGCGCCCATCGGCTCGGAATATTTCGTGCCGAAATAGAAGATGTGGCCAACCTCGATGCCGCGCGCAGAGACCTGCGATTCTTCGGGGATCTCGGCGAAGGCCGCCTCGTCGTGCATTTCGTCGGTCGCGGCATAGGCGCGGGTCCACTCGTCCACGATGGGGGTGAGATCCTGCGAGAAATCGGTGTCGGCGCCGGGAACCGGAAGTTCCAGCACGTCCTTGTGGCAGAACACCTGGCTTTCGCCCGTAGAGGCCAGAATGATGAACTCATGGCTCATGTCGCCGCCGATGGGGCCGGTGTCGGCGCGCATCGGGATCGCCTTCAGGCCGAGGCGCTCATAGGTGCGCAGATAGGCCACGAACATGCGGTTATAGGCGTGGCGGGCGGCTTCCTTGTCCGTATCGAAGGAATAGGCGTCCTTCATCAGGAATTCGCGTCCGCGCATGACGCCGAAGCGGGGGCGGCGCTCGTCGCGGAACTTCCACTGCATGTGGTAGAGGTTCAGCGGCAGATCCTTGTAGGAGCGCACATAGGAACGGAAGATGTCGGTGACCATCTCCTCGTTCGTCGGCCCATAGAGCATCTCGCGCTCGTGACGGTCCTGAATGCGCAGCATCTCCGCGCCATAGGCGTCATAGCGCCCGCTCTCGCGCCACAGGTCGGCGGACTGGATCGTCGGCATCAGAACCTCGACGGCACCGGCGCGGTCCTGTTCCTCGCGCACGATCTGCTCGATTTTGCGCAGCACCCGGTAGCCGAGCGGCAGCCACGAATAGATGCCCGCCGACTGCTGGCGAACCATACCGGCACGCAACATCAGGCGGTGGGAGACGATCTCCGCCTCACGGGGGGCTTCCTTGAGAATTGGCAGGAAATAACTGGAAAGGCGCATCGTGGAGCTCTTCGGTTCTAGGCGTCGCGAAAACCGGGTCTTGCGAGCCTGTCTTGCGGGCAGCCTTGCATGGCAAACTGCGAGGGTGTTTTGGCGAGCAGTCAAACCGCAACGACGCGGAAAACACAAGCCCCACAGCGCCTAAAGCGAACCGGATTCTCGCCGCCTGCCCCCGTGACCGCCCCGCCCGGACGTTGGGTCATTTTGTCGCCTTAAAAACGACCACCGGATTTCATGCACAAATTGTATGCACCAGACGCACAAATAGATGACAGAGGTGCGACATTACGGTATCGTACTTAAATAATAAGGACCCCCACCAAAGGGTAGGTCCAGAATGAGGCATCGCGGTCTGAGTCTTGGGAGGAAGAGCTTCCGGCGCACCATAAGGATCGAAAGACCCGGAGGTAGCAGCCGCTGGAAACCGATAATAATCACGGTTTTCCATGCACGGGAGTTTTTGGACGCGGAACTTTAAATAAGCAAGACCTCGGTCTTGCTTATTTTTTTACTTCTCCACTACATCACACTGGTTGAGCTATTGACCCCTGAGACGCCAGGCGCGGGCTGCTGTGCGACCCGTTTTCAGGGGCCTCAGACTTGGCTGAAAGATGGTTCCCGGCCCTGCCTGCCCAGATCGCAGGCAACTTCATCTCTCCAACACAAGCTGTTGCTTCAAATTGTCTTTTGTCCGCTCAACTTTCCCGTTCTCCTATGCCAGTCAGCACGACTTCGTCCTGCCGCCGGGGTGCTGTAACGAACAGCGCGATGGCCCAGAGCCAGACGGCGATTTCCAGCAGGAAGGTCCAGTGAAGCAGGAACGAGATCATGAAGTGGCTGTAGGTCGGAGGGATCTCGACAAGCCGGTAGAGCGTCGTATCCAGCGGCGCGCGCCACATGATCCCTCCCGCAATCGTATCGAGAACGAGGTGCAGAAAGATCGCCGCCAGCCCCAGAATCGCGGTCGGGCGAAACCGCGTGTGCCATGCGAGGGGAATCACCAGCATCCCCACGACGCTCCAGAAAAACGGGACATGAACCCAGTAACGATGGTGGTGGAGACTGCCGTTGTCGACAAACTGAAACCAGATCAGATCGAAATCCGGCAGCACCGAGCAGATCAGCGCGGTTGCCACCAGGCCCCGACGTGCCCGATGCGGCTTTCCCGCCAGCCTTGAAAGGCAATAGCCCGCGGGCAAATGTGCCGTCAGCAATGCATCCCCTCCTCACGAAACCTCGTTTCGAGAGGAAAGGATAGGCGGTCGATTGCGGCGCGGGCATGGTCCCGCGCCGCGCCCGGCCTTGGCGTTCAGCTATAGGAACCGTTCTTGAGCGTGCTCGGCATAGGCAGGTCGTCGAAGGTCAGCCCGGACTGGGTGATGACCCAATAGACGAGCGCCGTCACCACGGCGGCCACCAGCGTGGTGGCGATCACCTTGCGCAGCATGAGGGGCTTTGCGGGTGCGCCTGGCATGGAGCCGGGTTCAATCTCGCCGCCCGCCTCTTCTTGGCTGCGCACGCCGAAAGGCAACACCGCGAACAACGTCACCCACCAGATGATGAAATAGATCGCGAGCCAGGTCACGAATCCCATATGCGGCCCTCCCCGACCGTTTTGTCGTTCAGACCTGTTCCAGCTCGGTCAGCGTCCCGAGGAAATCCTTGGGATGGAGGAACAGGACCGGTTTCCCGTGCGCGCCGATCTTCGGTTCGCCGTCGCCCAGCACCCGCGCGCCCTTCTGCATGAGTTCGTCGCGCGCGGCGATGATGTCATCCACCTCGTAGCAGACGTGATGAATACCGCCCGAGGGGTTCTTTTCGAGGAACTTCGCAATCGGAGACCCCTCTCCGAGCGGTTCCAGAAGCTCGATCTTGGTGTTGGGCAGTTCGATGAAGACCACCGTCACGCCGTGTTCGGGCTGGGCGGTGGCCTGCGAGACCTTCGCCCCCAGCGTATCGCGGTAGGTGGCGGTCGCCGCTTCGAGATCCTTCACGGCGATGGCAACGTGGTTCAGACGTCCGATCATGTATTCCCCCTGCTAGGCCCCCGGGTTTGTCACCTGCCGGACAAATGCCTCCGGTCTCCCGGGCCATACATAGTCATACGACGCTGACGAGGATCTTGCATACCGGCTTCTTGCCCCAACGTTGCACGACGGCGGAGCGGGCGGCACGGCGGGCCGCCTCGCGCACCAGTTCCGGATCGCGGCGACGCTTGCGCGGAATGCTCTCGATGGCGCCCTCGATGGCGTCGATCACGATTTCCTCAAAATCGTCGCCGTCGTCATCGACTTCCGGCACGCCGATTATAGCGACGTCGGTATCCGCGACGATCTCGCCGGAGGAATTGAGCACGATGCTGCCGACGACCACGCCGCCGAAGCTGAGGCGGCGACGCTCCACAACGCCGGAGAATTCCGGTTCCACGAGCATGCCGCCATCCTTGAGCATCTGGCCGACGGGCACCTCGTCGATGGCTTCCGCCTTGCCGGGCGCAATTCGCACCATCGTGCCGTTATAGGCGGTGATGACGGTCTTCACCCCCTGCTTGCGGGCAAACCGCGCATGGGCCTGCAGATGCATCGCCTCGCCGTGCACCGGCAGCGCGATCTTCGGGCGGATCATGTCGTAAAGCTGTTCCATCTCGCCGAGACGGGGATGGCCGGAAACATGGACCAGGCCGTCCTTGTCGGTCATCACGTTGATGCCGTCGGAAACGAGCGCGTTGATGATCCGGTTCACCTCGCGCTCATTGCCGGGAATTGTGCGCGAGGAAAAGATCACCAGATCACCCGAGTTGAGCGTGATGGCGCGGTGATCGTCGCTGGCGATGCGGGCAAGGGCTGCGCGCGCCTCGCCTTGCGAGCCGGTGCAAAGCGCCACGACCTTGTCGCGCGGCAGGTAGCCGTAGGCTTCCTCGTCGAGGAACGGCTTGATGCCGTCCATGTAGCCAAGCTCGGAGGCCACATCGATGGTCCGCTTCATCGCACGCCCGATCACCACCACGTCGCGCCCGCAGGCCTCTGCGGCCAGCGCCACGGCCCTCAGGCGGGCGACATTGGAGGCAAAGGTCGTCACCGCCACGCGGTGCTTGGCCTTGGAGATGATCTCGGTGAGCGAACGTGCCACATCCGCCTCGGAAGGGCTCACCCCCACACGTGTGGCGTTGGTTGAATCGCTGATGAGCGCCAGAACGCCCTCATCGCCGATCTCGCGCAGGCGCTTCACGTCAATGGGCTTGCCGACGCCGGGCTCGGGATCGATCTTCCAGTCGCCGGAATGCAGAACCGTGCCGAATTCGGTGCGGATCGCCAGTGCCGTCGGTTCCGGGATCGAATGGGACATGGCGATCAGTTCGACATCGAAGGGGCCGACCTGAATGCGGCTCCCCTGCTCCACCACGGTCACCGGCACATCGACGCCGCCGTGGCCGTAGACCTTCGCCTTCAAGAGACCCGCAGTAAACGGCGTGCAATAGACCGGAGCCTCAAGGCGCGGCCACAGGTCCATCAGCGCGCCGTAGTGGTCTTCATGGGCGTGGGTGATGATGATGCCTGCAAGGTTCTTGCGCTCCGCCTCGATGAAGCGGATATCCGGCATGATCAGGTCGACGCCGGGCAGATCCGGCCCGGCGAAGCTGACGCCGCAATCGACCATCAGCCAGGTACGGTTATTGGCAGGACCGAAGCCGTAAAGCCCCATGTTCATACCGATTTCGCCGACCCCGCCCAGCGGACAGAATACAAGTTCGGCTTTATCGGTCATATCTTCTCCTCGTTCCGGCCGGGCGCGGTTGGAAAAAACACATCGCCGGCGGAAATCGTCATGGTTCCAGAGGATGTCTCCAGAAGTAGCCGGCCCTGCGCATCGAGCGAGGCGAAAATGCCGTCAATTTCGCGGTCCGGAAGCCGCACTGTTACCGGAGCGCCGATCCCGACGCAACGCTTCAGCCACGCGGAACGGATTTCCTCGAACCCTATGCCGCCCGCCCATTGCGCCAGACAACGCGATACCGCACCGGCGAGGTGAACGAAAAGATCGCTCGGCGCAATGCGATACCCAAGGGCCGCAAAGTCGGTTGTCGCATAATGGGCGTTGTCGGGATGGTGGTTGCAGTTGACGCCGAAACCGGCGGCAATCGCCATGCGCCCGTAGGGCAATTGTTCCGACTCAAGCAGGATGCCAGAGATCTTCGCACCCTCGATCAGGAGATCGTTCGGCCATTTGAGCGAGACCCAGCCGAGCCGTCCGGTCGCCGCTTCCACCGCTTCGGCAAGTGCCACGCAGCACACCATCGGCAACTCGCCCATGCGCGCGGGTTCGCAAGGATCGATCAGCAGAAGGGAAGCATAGAGGTTGCCGCGCTCCGACACCCACGTCCGGCCGCGGCGACCGCGTCCTGCGTTCTGTGTGGAAGCCGTGACCCAGAGCCCGCCCGGATCGCCGTCGCGGGCGGCCATGAAAGCTTCCGCGTTCGTCGATCCGACCGTCTCTTCATGCGCGCGCCGGTAACCCGGCGCTGCCCCGATCGCCTGCCCCCAGGCTTTCCCGTCCCTTGTCGTCACTGCCTAGAAGAACGCCTGTGCAGCCACGTCGGCGGCGCCGCCAAGCGGACCGGCGAAGAGGACGAAGAAGATCACGAAAATACCGGAAGCGCCGAGGATGACCTTCAGCTCGCTCGGCATCGGCACGAAGCCGGTGACGGGCTCGTCGAAATACATCACCTTGACGATACGCAGGTAATAGAAGGCGCTCACCGCACTCGCGAGCACGCCGATCACGGCCAGCGCGTAGAACTCCGCCTCGACCGCGGCACGGAAGACGAAGAACTTTCCGAAGAAGCCTGCAAGCGGCGGAATACCGGCCAGCGAGAACATCAGCGCGGCCAGCAGGAATGCCATCAGCGGGTTGGTGCGCGACAGGCCGGAGAGATCGGCGATATCCTCCACCATGCCTTCCTTGCGGCGCATGGCGAGGATGCAGGCGAAGGTGCCGAGCGTCATGGCCAGATAGACCGACATGTAGACGATCACGCCGGAAACACCCGACTGGCTGCCCGCCACGAGGCCAACCAACGCATAGCCCATGTGACCGATGGAGGAATAGGCCATCAGACGCTTGATGTTGGTCTGGCCGATGGCGGCGAAGGCACCCAGCACCATGGAGGCGATGGAAACGAAGGCCAGAACCTGCTGCCATTCGGCGGCGACCGGCTCGAAACCGGTGATCACCACGCGGGTGATCACGGCCATGGCCGCAACCTTCGGGGCGGCGGCAAAATAGGCGGTGACCGGCGTCGGCGCGCCTTCATAGACGTCCGGCGTCCACATGTGGAAGGGAACGGCGGAGATCTTGAAGACCATGCCGGCCAGCATGAAGACGAGGCCGAAGGTCAGGCCGAGCGACCCGCCATTGGCTGCCAGCGTTTCGGTGATCCCGGCGAAGCTCGTCTGGCCGGTGAAGCCGTAGACCAGCGACATGCCGTAAAGCAGCATGCCGGAGGACAGCGCGCCGAGGACGAAATATTTCAGGCCCGCTTCTGTGGAGCGTACGGAATCGCGGTTGATCGCGGCCACGACATAGAGCGACAGGCTCATCAGTTCGAGGCCGAGATAGACGGCGATGAGATCGGTCGCCGAAATCAGCAGCATCATGCCGAGCGTGCCGAGCACGATCAGCACCGGATACTCGAACCGCTCGAACCGCTCCAGCCGTCCGTAGGCAACCGACATGGCAATCGCCAGACCGGAGCCGATCAGCGAGAGAACCTTCAGGTACTGCGCAAAGGCGTCCTGCACGAATGCCCCGCCGAACATCTGGCCGTCCGCGGGCATGGCGATCACGATGACCGCGGTGAGCGCGATCAGCGCGGCCGACATGCCGGTGACGACCGGGGTGGATCGTTCGCCGCCGAAAGCGCCGATCATCAACAGCACCAGCGCACCGGCGGCGAGAAACAGTTCCGGCAGAGCCGGCATCAGATCGGGCATGAGAATGAGCTCAGGCTGCATCGTGGTTCTGCTCTACTGCACCACGACAAGCGCGGCGGTCTTCTGGGCCACTTCAAGCGCTGCGTGATAGTTGGTGATCAGATTGTCGACCGAAGCGGCCGTCACGTCGAGGATCGGGGCCGGGTAGAAGCCGAAGAGGATTGTCAGCGCGATCATGGGCACCAGAATGACCTTCTCGCGCATCGACAGATCGAGGATCGTCTTCAGGCTTTCCTTCTCCAGAGATCCGAAGATCACCCGGCGATAGAGATAGAGGGCGTAGCACGCCGACAGGATAACGCCCGTCGCGGCGGCGAACGCCACCCAGGTATTGGCCTGGAAGGCCCCCATGAGCGTCAGGAATTCGCCGATGAAGCCGGAGGTGCCCGGCAGGCCGACATTCGCCATCGTGAAGATCATGAAAGCCATCGCGTACCAGGGCATCCGGTTCACGAGACCGCCATAGGCCGAAATCTCGCGGGTGTGCATCCGGTCATAGATGACGCCCACGCAGAGGAAGAGCGCGGAGGCGACGATACCGTGGGAGAGCATCTGGAAGATGCCGCCCTGCACGCCCTGCTCGGTCATGGTGAAGATGCCCATGGTCACGTAGCCCATGTGGGCGACGGAGGAATAGGCGATCAGCTTCTTGATGTCTTCCTGCGCCAGCGCCACCAGCGAGGTGTAGACGATGGCGACAACCGACAGCGTATAGACGAAGGGTGCGAAGTCGGCGGAGGCAACCGGGAACATCGGCAGCGAGAAGCGCAGGAAGCCATAGCCGCCCATCTTCAGCAGGATGCCCGCCAGAATGACCGAGCCCGCCGTCGGCGCTTCCACGTGCGCATCGGGCAACCAGGTGTGGACCGGCCACATCGGCATCTTCACCGCAAAGGAGGCGAAGAACGCGATCCATAGCCAGAACTGCATGTTCGCGGAGAAGGAATGATCCAGCAGGACCTGAATGTCCGTCGTCTGCGCGTCCCAGTACATCGCCATGACGGCGATCAGCATCAGCAGCGAGCCGGTCAGCGTGTAAAGGAAGAACTTGAAGCTCGCATAGACGCGGCGCTGTCCGCCCCACACGCCGATGATCAGGAACATCGGGATCAGGCCGGCTTCGAAGAAGATGTAGAAGACCAGCAGATCGAGCGCGCAGAAGACGCCGATCATCAGCGCTTCCAGCACGAGGAAGGCGATCAGATATTCCTTCACCCGCTTCTGGACCGAGTTCCAGCTAGCGAGAATGCAGAAGGGCATCAGGAAGGTGGTGAGGATGACGAACAGCATCGAGATGCCGTCCACGCCCATCTTGTAGCCGATGGCGCCATCCAGCCACTCCACGCTGTCGATCATCTGGAAGCCGGGGTTCGAGGGATCGAAACCCGCCCAGATGAACAGCGAGACGAGGAAGGTGAAGCCCGTCGTCAGCAGCGCCACCATGCGCATGTTCTTCTTGGCGTTGTCGTCATCGCCTTGCACGACGAGGACGAACAATGCGCCTACCAGCGGCAGCACCGTGACGATTGTAAGCAGCGGCCAGTCGTTCATCAGTGAGCTCCCCCGCCCGCAAACATGGTCCAGGTAACAAGTGCTGCAACGCCGATCAGCATCGCGAAGGCATAGTGATAGATGTAGCCGGTCTGGAGACGGATCACGCGGGCGGTCACGACCTGAACCACGCTGGCGATACCGTCGGGACCGCAGCCGTCGATGACGTCCCCGTCGCCCCGCTTCCACAGGATCCGGCCGATTTTCATGGCCGGGCGCACGAACAGGAAGTCGTAAAGCTCGTCGAAGTACCACTTGTTGAGCAGGAACTTGTAGAGCCCGTCATGGCGCGCGGCCAGACGCTTCGGCGCATCCGGCGCCTTTATGTAGAAGTACCAGGCGACCACCGCGCCGAGCACCATCATCACGAAGGGCGACGCCTTCACCCACAACGGAACGTGGTGCATTTCTTCCAGCACGTTGTTCTCGGCCGACGTGAAGAGCGCGCTCTTCCAGAATTCGCCGTAGCCGTGGCCGATGAAGCCGCCGGAGAAGGCGAGGCCTGCGACCAGCGCACCGAGGCCGAGGACGGCGAGCGGCACGATCATGACCGGCGGAGACTCATGCACGTGCTTCATCACGTCGACGGAAGCGCGCGGCTTGCCGTGGAAGGTGAGGAAGATCAGACGCCAGGAGTAGAAGGAGGTGAACAGAGCGGCCACCACCGTCATCCAGAAGGCGTATTCGGCAAACGGGTTCTCGCCCACGAAGGCAGACTCGATGATGGCGTCCTTGGAGAAGTAGCCTGCCGTCAGCGGGAAGCCGGTCAGCGCCAGCGTGCCGACAATCATCATCCAGTAGGTGAGCGGAATATGCTTCCTCAGACCGCCCATCTTGCGCATGTCCTGCTCGTCGGAGACCGCGTGAATGACGGAGCCTGCGCCGAGGAACAGAAGCGCCTTGAAGAAGGCGTGCGTGAAGAGGTGGAAGACGCCCGCCCCGTAAGCGCCGACGCCCAGCGCCACGAACATGTAGCCGAGCTGCGAACAGGTCGAATAGGCGATGACGCGCTTGATGTCGGTCTGCACCAGGCCGATCGTCGCCGCAAAGAACGCGGTCGTACCGCCGACCAGCGTAACCACGGTGAGCGCGGTGTGGGACAGCTCGAACAGCGGCGACAGGCGCGCGACCATGAAGACACCGGCGGTGACCATGGTGGCGGCGTGGATGAGGGCTGAGACCGGCGTCGGACCTTCCATGGCGTCCGGCAGCCATGTGTGCAGCAGGAACTGCGCCGACTTGCCCATCGCGCCCATGAAGAGCAGCAGGCAGACCACGGTCATGGCGGAGGACGCATCGTAGGGCGCGCCGAGGAACGTCAGCACCGGCATCGCGCCGTCGGCACCGGCTTCAACGAAGCCCTGCGCGTTGGCGAAGACGGTGCCAAGGTTCACCGTGTCGAAGAGATAGTAGATGCCGAAGATGCCCAGCAGGAAGCCGAAGTCGCCGACACGGTTGACGACGAAGGCCTTCATCGCGGCCGCATTGGCCGACGGCCTCTGGTTCCAGAAACCGATCAGCAGATAGGAGGCAAGACCCACGCCTTCCCAGCCGAAGAACATCTGAACCAGATTGTCGGCGGTCACCAGCATCAGCATCGTGAAGGTGAAGAACGACAGATAGGCGAAAAAGCGCGCGCGGTTCGGATCGTGGTGCATGTAGCCGATGGAATAGACGTGCACCAGCGCGGAGATCGTGTTGACCACGACCAGCATCACGACGGTGAGCGTGTCCACGCGCAGCGCCCATTGCACATCGAGCGAGCCGGAGGAAATCCAGGTCGCGATGGGAACGATCAGCGTTTCGCTTTCGCCGTAGCCCACGGAGAAGAATGCGATCCAGGACAGCAGCGCAGAGACGATCAGAAGGCCGGAAGTGATGTATTCCGATGCCTTGTCGCCGATCTTGCGACCGAAGATGCCCGCAACCAGGAAGCCCAGGAGCGGCAGCAGGACGATTGCCGTGTACATGCCGCGTTAGCCTTTCATCAGGTTGATGTCCTCAACCGCGATAGAGCCGCGGTTGCGGAAGAAGACGACGAGAATGGCGAGGCCGATGGCCGCTTCTGCGGCTGCGACCGTGAGGACCAGCAGCGCGAAGATCTGACCGACGAGATCGCCGAGATAGTGTGAGAAGGCCACCAGGTTGATGTTCACGGCGAGCAGCAGAAGCTCGACCGACATCAGGATGATGATGACGTTCTTGCGGTTCAGGAAGATGCCGAACACGCCGAGCGTGAACAGGATCGCTGCAACGGAAAGATAATGTGACAGTCCGATTTCCATTGTCTTCGCCCTGACGGTGATCCGTCCCTCTTTGCTTTTCGCGCCTCGCGGTGGCCGGACCACCGTTCGCATTGACCTTGTCTCAGCGGCGGCCCCCGCCGCCGTTCGAATTCGTTAGATGCCCTTGCCGGATTCCACCTTGCGGACCTCGATGGCCGTGTTGGGATCGCGCGCCACCTGCTCCGCGATGTTCTGGCGGCGGGCAAAGGACTTGTGCCGGAGCGTGAGCACGATGGCGCCGATCATCGCCACCAGCAGCACGAGGCCGGAGATCTGGAAGAAGAAGATGTACTTGGTGTAGAGCACCGCGCCGATGGCCTCGGTGTTGGACATCTCCGAGAGCGCGGGAATGGGGTTCACCGGATTGGCGACGACCTCGGCGGAAATATGCCAGCCGCCCAGCACCACCAGAAGTTCCACCAGAAGCACCAGCCCGACCAGTGCGCCGACCGGCAGGTACTGAAGGAAGCCCTGGCGCAGCTCGGCGAAATCCACGTCGAGCATCATCACCACGAACAGGAACAGCACCGCGACCGCGCCTACATAGACCACGATCAGGATCAGCGCGAGGAACTCCGCGCCCAGCATCAGGAAGAGCCCGGCCGCATTGACGAAAGCCAGGATCAGGAACAGCACCGAATGCACGGGATTGCGTGACGAGATGACCATCAAGGCCGAGGCCACCGTCACCGCGGCAAACAGGTAGAAGAAGAATGCGTGAAGGATCATCTCGGTGCGCCCCTGTAGGCCTTGTCTCGTTTGCCGGTGTGCCCCCTTCCCTTTTCGGGTGCACACCTTTGCCTCTTCCCGGCCTTGTCGGCCGCCTGTGTTGCCCTAGCGGTAGGGCGCGTCCATTTCAATGTTGCGCGCGATCTCGCGCTCCCAGCGGTCGCCGTTCGAAAGCAGCCGCTCCTTCGAATAGAACAGTTCTTCGCGGGTCTCGGTCGCGAACTCGAAGTTCGGGCCTTCCACGATCGCATCGACCGGACAGGCTTCCTGACAGAAGCCGCAGTAGATGCATTTGGTCATGTCGATGTCGTAGCGGGTCGTGCGCCGCGTGCCGTCATTGCGCTTGGGGCCGGCCTCGATGGTGATGGCCTGCGCCGGGCAGATCGCCTCGCACAGCTTGCACGCGATGCAGCGCTCTTCGCCGCTGGGATAGCGACGCAGCGCGTGTTCGCCGCGGAAGCGCGGGCTCAACTGCCCCTTCTCGAAGGGATAGTTGATTGTCGGCTTCGGCTTGAAGAAATAGCGCATCGACAGAAAGAACGCCGAGACGAACTCCTTCAAGAACAGCGATTTCGCGGCCTGGTCCAATCTCATGTCCGCGCCTTTCCTCACTCTTTGCGCCGGATGCCGGCTGCATCGGTTCAGCTTCTCAACCGACGAGGGTCGTCCCCATCAGGTAGCCGATGACCGGGAAGCCCAGCATCGCGATCACAAACAGAACACCCAGTACGGTGTCCGTGTTGCGTTCGAGCCAGTCGGCGAAAGGCGCCTCCTGACCCGGTTTTCTTTTTCTCACCCACGCCCGGACGTATCCGGCCGTGAGCTTGTAGTCGATCCACCCCAGATAGAGCCCGATGGCAGCGCCGACGATACCCGTTAGCGACAAACCCATCACGCCTCACTCACACCGGGGCCCAGCCCATCACCATCAGGATCAGGGCGACGATGAACACCATTGCCAGCGACAGCGGCAGGAAGACCTTCCAGCCCAGACGCATCAGCTGGTCGTAGCGGTAGCGCGGCACCATCGCCTTCACCATGGCGAACATGAAGAAGACCAGCAGCGCCTTGATCAGGAACCAGAAGATGCCCGGGACCCAATTGAAGGGCGGGATATCCAGCGGCGGCAGCCAGCCACCCATGAACAGGATGGTGGTCATGCAGCACATCAGCGAGATCGCCGCGTATTCGCCCAGCATGAACATCATGTACGGGGTGGAGCCGTATTCGACCATGAAGCCTGCAACCAGCTCCGATTCCGCTTCCGGCAGATCGAAGGGCGGACGGTTCGTCTCCGCCAGAGCCGAGATGAAGAACACCACGAACATCGGGAAGAGCGGCAGCCAGTACCAGTTCAGGATCGACAGCCAGGGAACCCCCAGCATGGTCGCCAGCCCGCCGTCGCGCTGGGCCTCCACGATGCCCGTCAGGTTCAGCGTGCCCGCGCACATCAGCACCGTCACGATCACGAAGCCGATGGAGACCTCGTAGGAGACCATCTGCGCCGCGGAGCGCAGCGAACCGAGGAAGGCGTATTTGGAGTTCGACGCCCAGCCGCCCATGACCACGCCGTAAACCTCAAGCGAGGAAATGGCGAAGATGTAGAGGATGCCGACGTTGATGTCGGCGATCACCCAGCCCTGCGCCACCGGAACGACCGCGAAGGTCGCGAGCGCCAGTGTTACCGAGAGGAGCGGCGCCAGCAGGAACACGCCCTTGTTGGCGCCCGCCGGGATGACCGGCTCCTTCAGCACGAATTTCAGAAGATCCGCGAAGCTTTGGAACAAGCCCCACGGCCCCACGACGTTCGGGCCACGACGGATCTGCACCGCCGCCCAGATCTTTCGATCGCCATACAGAATGTAGGCGATGATCACCAGCAGCACGACGAGCATCAGAAGGCTCTGTGCCACCATGATGATGAACGGGAAACCGTATGTGTTCCAGAAGTCGATCATGCCCGGTATCCGTTCCTCATTCGGCCGCTTCGAGCGCACGCGCGGCGGCGAGCGCCGAGCACTCGGCCATGGTGGCCGAAGCGCGTGCAATCGGGTTGGTCAGATAGAAGTCCCTGACGGGCGACATGAAGGGGTCGGTTCCCAGCCGCTTGCCGCCAGCCGTAATCTTGCCCACGTCACCGGCCTTGCCCGCCGCGATCTCGTCGATGGCCGCCATGTGCGGAACTTCCGCAAACAGAAGCGCCCGCAGCGCCTGAAGGCTGTCGAAGCCCAGCGTCTTGTCGAGGCGCGCGGAAAGCGCACGCAGGATCGCCCAGTCCTCGCGGGCCTCGCCCGGAGGGAAGGCGGCGCGCATGGCCATCTGGACCCGGCCTTCGGTGTTGACGTAGAGCCCGGATTTCTCGGTGTAGGCCGCACCCGGCAGGATCACGTCGGCGCGGTGTGCGCCCGCATCGCCGTGGGTGCCGATATAGACGACGAAGGCGTCGCCGAACTGCTTCATGTCGATCTCGTCGGCACCCAGCAGGAACACCACGTCGAGATCGCCCTTTCCGGCAGCCGTCATGATGTCCGCGGTGCCCAGACCACCCTCGCCCGGCACGAAGCCGACGTCGAGGCCGCCGACCCGGGACGCCGCCGTGTGCAGCACCGAGAAGCCGTTCCAGTCATCGCCCAGAGCGCCGACGGACTTGGCGAGCTTGGCGACATTGGCCAGCACCGCAGCGCCGTCCTTGCGCGCCAGAGCGCCCTGCCCGAGGATGATCAGCGGACGTTCGGCCTTGGAGAGCACATCGGCAAAGGAGTTGTCGCCGGAGACGAGTTCGGCGAGCGTCGCCGGGCCTGCGCCCAGATAGTCGTAATCGTAGGTCAGATCGGCCTTGTCGCCGACCACGCCCACCTTCACGCCACCGCGCCGCCAGCGCTTGCGGATGCGGGCGTTGAGTACAGGCGCTTCCTTGCGCGGGTTGGAGCCCACGATCAGGATCGCATCCGCGTCCTCGATGCCTTCGACGGTGGAATTGAAGATGTAGGAGGCGCGCCCGAACGCCGGGTCGAGAGCGGCCCCGTCCTGACGGCAGTCCATGTTCGCGGAGCCGAGGCTCGCCAGAAGCTGCTTCAGCGCGAACATTTCCTCAACGCTCGCCAGATCGCCGGCAATCGCGCCAATGCGCGAACCGTCCACGCCCTTCATGTGGGTGGCGATGGTGTCGAACGCGGTGTTCCAGTCGGCTGCCTTCAGCTTGCCGTCGACCTTCACATAGGGACGGTCGAGGCGCTGGGTCTTCAGGCCGTCGAAGATGAAGCGGGTCTTGTCGGAGATCCACTCCTCGTTCACCGCCTCGTTGAGGCGCGGCATGATGCGCATGACTTCGCGGCCGCGCGTATCGACCCGGATGGCGGACCCGAGCGCATCCATCACGTCGATGGATTCCGTCTTGGTCAGCTCCCAGGGGCGCGCCTTGAAGGCATAGGGCTTGGAGGTCAGCGCGCCGACCGGGCAAAGATCGATGACATTGCCCTGAAGTTCGGAGGAAAGCGCTGCTTCCAGATAGGTGGTGATTTCGGCATCCTCGCCGCGGCCGATCAGGCCGAGCTCGGAAACACCTGCAATTTCAGTGGTGAAGCGGACACAGCGCGTGCAATGGATGCAGCGCGTCATGATCGTCTTGACCAGCGGCCCGAGGTTCTTGTTCTCCACCGCGCGCTTGTTTTCCGAAAAGCGCGAGGCGTCGACGCCATAGGCCATGGCCTGATCCTGCAGATCGCACTCGCCGCCCTGATCGCAGATCGGGCAATCGAGCGGATGGTTGATCAGCAGGAACTCCATCACGCCTTCGCGGGCCTTCTTGACCATCGGCGACTTGGTTTCCACCACCGGCGGTTCCCCGTTGGGGCCGGGGCGCAGGTCGCGGACCGACATGGCGCAGGAAGCGGTCGGCTTCGGCGGGCCGCCCTTCACTTCCACAAGGCACATGCGGCAGTTGCCCGCGATAGACAGGCGATCGTGAAAACAGAAACGCGGGACCTCCGCACCAGCCTCTTCGCACGCCTGAAGCAGCGTGTACTCGGGCGGGACGTCAATCTCTTTTCCGTCGACGATGAGTTTTGCCATCGACTTTCTCCGGCTCCGTCCGTTCCTGTTACTCTGCAGCGGCCAGCGGCGTTTCCACCGGCTGGGCGTTGTGCGTGTATTCGTCGATCCGGCGCTCGATCTCGGGGCGGAAGTGACGGATCAGACCCTGAATGGGCCAGGCCGCCGCATCGCCAAGCGCACAGATCGTGTGCCCTTCAACCTGCTTGGTCACGTTGAGGAGCGTATCGATTTCGCTCTTCTGCGCCTCGCCGCGCACCATGCGTTCCATGACACGCCACATCCAGCCGGTGCCTTCACGGCACGGCGTGCACTGGCCGCAGCTCTCGTGCTTGTAGAAGTAGGAGATACGGGCAATCGCGGCGACCACATCGGCCGACTTGTCCAGCACGATCACCGCAGCGGTGCCGAGGCCCGACTGCTTGCCGCGAAGCGTATCGAAATCCATGTCGAGATCGTCGCATTCGGATGCGGGCAGCAACGGCACGGACGACCCGCCGGGAATGATCGCCATAAGGTTGTCCCAGCCGCCGCGGATGCCGCCGCAATGGCGCTCCACCAGTTCGCGGAACGGGATGCCCATTTCCTCTTCAACCACGCAGGGACGTTCCACGTGGCCGGAAATGGCGAAAAGCTTGGTGCCGGTGTTGTTCGGCTTGCCGAGGCCGGAGAACCATGTCGCGCCGCGGCGCAGGATGGTCGGAGCGACAGCAATCGATTCCACGTTGTTCACCGTGGTCGGGCAACCGTAGAGGCCCACATTGGCCGGGAACGGCGGCTTCAGGCGCGGCTGGCCCTTCTTGCCCTCAAGGCTTTCCAGAAGGGCTGTTTCCTCGCCGCAGATATAAGCGCCTGCGCCGTGGTGGACGTAGATATCGAAGTCCCAGCCGTTCTTGTTGTTCTTGCCGATCAGACCGGCGTCATAGGCCTGGTCGATGGCCGCCTGCAGGCGTTCGCGCTCGCGGATGAACTCGCCGCGCACATAGATGTAAGCCGCATGCGCGCCCATGGCGAAACCGGCGATCAGGCAGCCTTCCACCAGGTGATGCGGGTCATGGCGCAGGATCTCGCGGTCCTTGCAGGTACCCGGCTCGGATTCATCGGCGTTGACGACGAGATAGTGCGGACGCTCGCCGGGTTCCTTGGGCATGAAGGACCACTTCAGACCCGTCGGGAACCCCGCGCCGCCGCGACCGCGAAGGCCGGACGCCTTCATCTGGTCGATGATCCAGTCGCGCCCCTTTTCGAGGATGCCCTTTGTGCCATCCCACAGGCCACGGTTCATCGCGCCCTGCAGACCCCAGTCGTGCAGACCGTAGATATTGGTGAAGATGCGGTCCTGATCCTTCAGCATCGTCTCACCCCTTGCTCGTCGGCACATCGCCGGCTTCGACGCGCTTGGAGAACTCCGTCTCCTCGCCAGACGCCAGAGCCTTGGCCTGTTCAACCCAGCCCTCGCGGTCGATCCGGCCGCGGAACTTCAGCTTGCCGTCCACCCAAGCCTTCTCAGCCTCGCCCCAAGAGGCGATCTGGTCGAAATGGTAGACGCCCAGCTCGTTCAAAATACCCTCGATCTTGGGCCCGAGACCCTTGATCTTCTTCAGATCGTCGGCCCCACCCTCGCGCGCCTTGTCCATCAGCGCGGGCTTGCCGGCATCGTCTTCGGCTGCGGGCGCTTCGGCCTTCGCCGCCGCCTTCGCCGGTGCGGCCTTTGCGGGCGCTGCCTTCTTTGCAGGAGCCGCCTTTTCGGCAGCCGCCTTTTTGGCCGGAGCCTTCCTGGCCGAAGCCTTCTTCGCCTTGCCCGTCACCGGGACACCGGCCTCGCCGCCATTGATCGACGTACCGGCGACCACCCTGGAGGCAGGCTCCGCGCCGTCGACGACATGGGGAAGCGGATCGCTGCCGACCGTATCGTCCTCGATCTCTCCCAGCGTCGTCGCGCCCTCGATGGGGGCTGCGAAACGGCGGCCATTGGCCGGACCGGGGGTCACTTCCCTGCCCTCGGCGATGTCATCGAGAAGTTTCTCGAAATCTTCCGGCGTCAGGTCCTCGTAGGTGTCCTTCCAGATCTGCACCATCGGCGCATTGGAACAGGCTCCGAGGCATTCCACCTCTTCCCACGAGAAGTTGCCGTCCTCGGACATCTCGTGCGCATGGGCAGCGATCTTGTTCTTGCAGACCTTGATGAGGTCGCCTGCGCCGCGCAGCATGCAGGGCGTCGTGCCGCAAACCTGCACGTGCGCCTTCTTCCCCACCGGGGCAAGCTGGAACATGGTGTAAAAGGTCGCGACTTCCAGCACGCGGATATAGGGCATGCCCAACAGGTCGGCGACGTATCGGATCGCAGGTTCCGGCAACCAGCCTTCATGCTGCTCCTGTGCGCGCCACAGAATGGGAATGACGGCGGAGGCCTGACGGCCTTCCGGATAGCGAGCAATCTGCTTTTTGGCCCACTCCAGATTTTCCGGCGTCAGCGCGAAATCGGCAGGTTGTTCGGGATGGAGGCGACGAACAGACATATTAGCGATCCACCTCACCAAACACGATGTCCACGGACCCGAGGATCGCCGAGACGTCGGCAAGCTGGTGGCCCTGGCAGATGAAATCCATCGCCTGCAGATGCGCAAAGCCCGGGGCCTTGATCTTGCAGCGATAGGGTTTGTTGGTGCCGTCGGAGATCAGATAGACGCCGAATTCGCCCTTGGGCGCCTCGACACAGGCGTAGACCTCGCCTTCCGGCACATGGAAGCCCTCGGTGTAGAGCTTGAAATGATGGATGAGACCTTCCATCGAACGCTTCATCTCACCGCGCTTGGGCGGCACGACCTTGCCGTCTCGCGAAGAGACGGGACCGCGTTCCGTGGTCAGCTTCTCCAGACACTGCTTCATGATGCGGATCGACTGGCGCATCTCTTCCATGCGGATGAGATAGCGGTCGTAGCAATCGCCGACCTTGCCGACGGGGATATCGAAATCCAGCTCGTCGTAGCATTCGTAGGGCTGGCTCTTGCGCAGATCCCACGCAGCCCCCGCCCCGCGCACCATCACGCCGGAAAAGCCATGCTTCCAACATTCTTCCAGCGTCACCGCTCCGATATCGACGTTACGCTGCTTGAAGATGCGGTTCTGGGTGATCAGGGCGTCGATGTCGGCCAGCGCATCGAGAAAGGGATCGCAGAAATCCCAGATGTCGTCGAGAAGCGCAGGCGTCACGTCCTGATGCACGCCGCCGGGACGCATATAGGCGGTGTGCATGCGTGCACCGGTGGCGCGCTCGTAGAAGACGAAGATCTTTTCCCGCTGCTCGAAGCCCCACAGCGGGGGCGTCAGCGCGCCGACGTCCATGGCCTGCGTGGTGACGTTCAGCAAATGGTTGAGCAGACGGCCCATTTCCGAGAAGAGCACCCGAAGGAGCTGGCCGCGCTTGGGCACTTCAAGCCCCAGCAGCTTTTCGACCGCAAGGACGAAGGCATGCTCCTGGTTCATCGGGGCGACGTAATCCAGCCGGTCGAAATAAGGCACCGACTGGAGATAGGTCTTGTGCTCGATCAGCTTCTCGGTGCCGCGATGAAGCAGCCCGATATGCGGGTCGACACGGGTAACCAGTTCGCCGTCAAGCTCCAGCACAAGACGCAAAACGCCGTGCGCCGCAGGATGCTGCGGACCGAAATTGATATTGAAGTTGCGGACCTGCGCCTCGGCCATCGGGCTGCCTCAGTTGGTCTGGGCTTTCTCGTCGCCGGGAAGCACGTAGTCGGTGCCCTCCCACGGCGAGAGAAAGTCGAAATTACGGAATTCCTGCTTGAGCCGGACCGGCTCATAGACAACCCGCTTCAATTCGTCGTCGTAGCGAACCTCGACGTAACCGGTGAGCGGGAAATCCTTGCGCTGCGGATGACCGTCGAAACCGTAGTCGGTCAGAATGCGGCGCAGGTCCGGGTGGCCCGTGAACAGGACCCCGTACATGTCGTAGACCTCGCGCTCGAACCAGTTCGCACACGGAAAGATCGGCGTGACCGACGGCACGGCGCGAACCTCGTCGGTCATCACCTTCACGCGGATGCGCAGGTTCTGACGCGGGCTCAACAGGTGATAGACGACATCGAAACGCTGCGGTCGGCTCGGCCAGTCGACACCGCAGATGTCAACAAAACTGATGAACTGACAGCGGACATCGTCGCGCAGAAAGCGGAGCGTCTCGACAATCGAATTCGCCGTGGCGCGAACGGTCAGTTCGCCATAGGCGACGTCGAAGCCGAGCACATCGTCGCCGCGAACCTGCGAGATGTATTCGCCGAGTTCATGAAGCGTCTCGTCCATGGTGTCTGGAACCTGTGCGTGGTCGATAAGGGACTAGCGTTCGATGGTGCCTGTCCGGCGGATCTTTTTCTGCAGAAGAAGAACGCCGTAAAGCAGAGCTTCAGCGGTCGGAGGGCAACCGGGGACATAGATGTCGACCGGAACGACCCGGTCGCAGCCACGAACCACGGAATAGGAATAGTGATAATAGCCGCCGCCGTTCGCGCAGGAGCCCATGGAGATGACATAGCGCGGCTCGGGCATCTGGTCGTAGACCTTGCGCAGCGCGGGTGCCATCTTGTTGGTCAGCGTGCCGGCGACGATCATCACGTCGGACTGGCGCGGACTGGCGCGCGGTGCGAAGCCGAAACGCTCCACATCATAGCGCGGCATGGAAAGCTGCATCATCTCGATGGCGCAGCAGGCAAGACCGAAAGTCATCCACATGAGGGAGCCGGTGCGCGCCCACTGGATGAGGTTGTCTGTCGAGGTGACGAGAAAGCCCTTGTCGGCCAGCTCGTCATTCATCTCCAGAAAAAACGGATCGTCCGAGCCGACCGGCTTGCCGGTGTTGGGGTCAATGATCCCCTTCGGCTGCGGCGACACGAGAGTATCGGATGGGGTCAATCCCATTCCAGGGCTCCCTTCTTCCATTCGTAGATGAAGCCCACGGTGAGGACCCCGAGGAACACCATCATCGAAATGAAGCCGAACCAGCCGAGCTTGCCGAAGCTGATCGCCCAGGGAAACAGGAAGGCCACTTCGAGATCGAAGATGATGAAGAGGATGGACACCAGATAGAAGCGGATATCGAACTTCATACGCGCATCGTCGAATGCGTTGAAGCCGCATTCGTAGGCGGAGCTCTTTTCCGGATCCGGGCTTTTAAAGGCGAGCAGGAAAGGCGAGACGAGCAGGCCCAGTCCGATGACGAGCGCGATCCCGATAAAGACAACGATCGGCACGTAGTCTTTCAAAAGATCTTCCATGATCGATCATCCTTGCGCGGCGGTTCGGTCGGCCCGCGCGGACTCGGAAATGAGGATGCATGGCGGGTGGAGGTCCCGCCCACGCTCCGTCGGCATTCCGAACCACCTCCCGAAAAAGGGCAGCACGACCGGGGCGTGCCCTTCGCTTAGCCCACTGATCCGGACGTGGCAAGCCCCCATCAACGGAACATGCGGGTTGGCGGACTGTAACGCGCACATGGACACCCGCGTCAGCCGCAGAATTAGGCCGCCCGACGCAAATTTAGTTTTTCAACACCGCCTATTAAACCGCTAGCCGGCAACGCGTTCCGGCGAACCAACTGGTACTGACGCAGTAGTCCCGACCATCCCTGCCCAAGCGGAGCGGACGGGTCATGTTTTACGCTGCCGTCAACGCCAAGCAAACACCCGCATTTTTGCGAAATGCCGACTGCGTACCCTGCGTTACGCCCCCGCCCCGTCGACAACGCGACCAAGTGGCACCGTTCGTCACTTTCGACAGTGCCGCCCTGCTGAAAAACGACACCGGAATGCGGGAGCGGAAGACTCAGTCGACACAAAAACGATCACCACACCTTCAGCCGACAGGCTGGAGCCAGCGCACGCAGAAGACGCCCCAGGCCCGTCACTCTCCCTATGGGCGAAAAGCGACTCACCCGACACCACGCCCCACACAGGCGCTTGCGGGCGCGCAAACCACATCCGCTTCGGTGCAGATGGACAGCTGGGCACTTCGGAGGAACAAGGAGGCGGGACAGGTGCGAAAAAAACAGCGCAAATTGTCGCAGGGGAATCGAAAAAAACGACAATATCGGCCCGCCCGCGGCAAACGCGCAACAAAGCCGACTGCGCTCACGCGCAAACACGCCGCGAGCCCGGATCAAAGGACTTTCACAGAAGAGCAGACTTTCGGAAAGGGGAGATTTGCAGGGCGCGCAGGGCGCCGCGCCACTTCCCTGAACATGTCGGATCTATTTGATCCTAAAGGGAAGTGGCGCGAGTGACGGGGCTCGAACCCGCGACCTCCGGCGTGACAGGCCGGCACTCTAACCATCTGAGCTACACCCGCGTTTCGGAGCGGCTGGCCGCTGCGAAGTGGGCGTTGTTTACGGCGCCCCGCTTTGGAAGTCAACCACCCTCAAAACGGTTCTGTGGGCATTTTTTGAAATCTCCGCACGGAACGGGAGCGCACCTCACATTTTCCCATGGTTTTCCGTCACTTACATCTGTGGAAAACAAAATTCGCATTCGGGAGAACAATCTCGTTTGGCTCCATTTGAATCGAATAAGCGATTCAGACAGTCGGTCACCCCCTCACGCCACGCCCTCCCCGCCATTTGCCGCGGCGCGGCGGTCCCGAAGCACCCGGTACCGCAATACTTCCTTAAGTATAGATATGTATTCAAAATGTATTCACGTGCACCCACCCCCAGTCGTCGATCTGGAGCAACACATGTCCCTAAAAATTCTAAAATCACTCTCCGGGAAGTTGTATGGACTCGTCCTCTTCTTCAGCGTGTGCTTCGTGGCCATGCTCGGCTACCAGCTTTATGCGCTCTACACCAACCTCGACACTTTCACGCGTTCTGAAATTCGTTCGGTGGTTCAGTCGGCCAAGAGCATCGCCGCCGACTACGATCGTCGGGCGAAGGCCGGAGAGATGTCGGTAGAAGAAGCTCAGGAACGCGCTCATACGGCAATCAGTGCCCTGCGCTACAACGGGAAAAGCTACATTTTCGTCTACCAGTCGGACGGCAACACGGTTGTTCACCCCGTCCACCCGCGCAACGGGAACCGTTTCGACGCCCGCGACCCGTCCGGTCGCTATCTGGTCCGTGAACTCATCCAGGTGGCTGTTAAAGACGGCAGCGGATATGTCACCTACGGCCAGGAAGACAAGAACGGCGACTTCTTCGAGAAGACTTCCTATGTCGAGCGCTATGCGCCGTGGGACTGGATCTTCGGTTCAGGCGTCCTGATGGTCAACAAGGACGCGGTGTTCCGTCGTGAGGCCATCAACAGCGCAAGCCTGACCCTCGGCTTCATGGTTCTCGCGCTCATCGTCTCCTTCTTCCTCGCCCGTTCGCTGGCAAGCCCGATCCGCCGCCTCAACGAGCAGATGGCCCTGATCGCGGAAGACAATCTCGATGAGGATATCGAAGGCGTGGACCGCGTCGACGAAATCGGCGAGATGAGCCGGGCCGTCGAAGTGTTCCGCAACAACGCCCTGGAGCGTCGCCGTCTGGAAGGCATGAGCCAGGAAGAACAGGTTGCCCGCCAGAAACGCCAGAATCAGGTCGAAACCCTGATCGCGGAATTCAAGAGCGACGTCGAAGCCGCCATGCTGGTCCTCGGCGACAACTCCGGTCGCATGGACGAGGCGGCGAAGTCGCTCAAATCCAACGCCGAACACACCGAATCCAGTGCCGGTCAGGCTTCCGAAGCCTCCCAGCAGGCCAGCCAGAACGTCCAGACCGTGGCATCCGCCGCGGAGGAGCTGGCCGCGTCCATCGGTGAAATCACCCGCCAGGTCTCGCAGAGCAACGATGTCGTCACCAAGGCGACGACCAGCGCCAAGCAGTCCAACGCCAAGGTCGCCAGCCTCGACGAGGCCGCCCAGAAGATCGGCGAAGTCGTCATCCTCATTCAGGCCATCGCCGAGCAGACCAACCTCCTCGCCCTCAACGCCACCATCGAAGCGGCGCGCGCCGGTGAGGCCGGCAAAGGCTTCGCGGTCGTGGCCGCGGAAGTGAAGGAACTGGCCAACCAGACCTCCAAGGCGACCGAGGAAATCTCCGCCCATGTCGGCGCGATCCAGGGCTCGACCAAGGATATGGTCGACGTCATCGACGAAATCGCCACCATCATGGAAGAGGTCAACGGCTACACCACGGCGATCGCCGGTGCGGTGGAGCAGCAGGGCTTCGCAACGAAAGAAATCTCCGTCAACGTGCAGGCGGCGGCAAACGGCACCCAGCAGGCCAGCGCAAACATGATCGAATTGACTTCTACTGCGACCGACACCTCGCGCACCGCCGAACTGGTGCTCGACGCCTCCGGTCAGGTCTCCTCCAGCACGAGCGACCTGAGCGAGCGTATCTCCCGCTTCCTGTCCCGCGTCTCCGCGGCCTGAAGCCGGGAAATCCCGATACCGCCCCACCGAGGGCGTGACGAACGAGAAGGGCCGCCGCAACGGAAGTTGCGGCGGCCCTTGTTTTGTTCCGGTCATACGCGAGCCCACCGCGACCTTGTCACGCACCGCGACCGCGATTTGCAAGGAAAATGCGCTCTCTAGCTCCCGGTATTTCCTGCAAACCCAGACATATCTATTCGCGGACCGCGCCCCGAATTAGCCCCGCACCGGGCCTCAGCCGAGGTGTGAAATACTTCTTTAAACAAGCAACAGTAGAAGTTGCATATTCACGTGCACCCCACCGTGTCGTCCATCTGGAGCAACACATGTCCTTCAAAATCCTCAAATCGCTTTCAGGGAAGTTGTACGGCCTCGTCCTCTTCTTCAGCGTGTGCTTCGTAGCCATGCTCGGCTACCAGCTCTACTCCCTTTACAACACCCTCGACAGCTCCACGCGCTCCGAAATTCGCTCGGTCGTGGAAACCGCCAAGGCCATCGCAGTCGACTTCGACAAGCGCGCCCAGGCCGGAGAGATGTCGGTTGCCGAAGCCAAGGAACGTGCGCACGCCGCGATCAGCGCCATGCGTTACGACGGGAAGAACTACGTGTTCGTTTACCAGTCGGACGGCAACACGGTGGTTCACCCGCGCTACACGCTCAACAAGAGCCGCTATGACGTTCGCGATACTTCCGGCCGGTATCTGGTGCGCGAATTCATCAACACCGCCGTGAACGACGGCGGCGGTTACGTCGATTACGGTCACGAAGACAAGAACGGCGACTTCCTGGAAAAGACCTCCTATGTCGAGCGCTATGCGCCGTGGGACTGGATCTTCGGTTCGGGCGTTCTGATGAGCAACAAGAATGCCACGTTCCGTCGTGAGGCAATCAACAGCGCAAGCCTGACCCTCGGCTTCATGGTTCTCGCGCTCATCGTCTCCTTCTTCCTCGCCCGTTCGCTGGCCAGCCCGATCCGCCGCCTCAACGAGCAGATGGCCCTGATCGCGGAAGACAATCTCGATGAGAATATCGAAGGCGTGGACCGCGTCGATGAAATCGGCGAGATGAGCCGGGCCGTCGAAGTGTTCCGCAACAACGCCCTAGAGCGTCGCCGTCTGGAAGGCATGAGCCAGGAAGAACAGGTTGCCCGCCAGAAACGCCAGAATCAGGTCGAAACCCTGATTGCGGAATTCAAGACCGACGTCGAAGCCGCCATGCTGGTCCTCGGCGAGAACTCCGGTCGCATGGACGAGGCGGCGAAGTCGCTCAAATCCAACGCCGAGCACACCGAATCCAGTGCCGGTCAGGCTTCCAGCGCCTCCCAGCAGGCCAGCCATAACGTCCAGACCGTGGCTTCCGCCGCAGAGGAACTGGCCGCGTCCATCGGTGAAATCACCCGGCAGGTCTCGCAGAGCAATCAGGTCGTCACCAAGGCGACGACCAGCGCCAAGCAGTCCAACGCCAAGGTCGCCAGCCTCGACGAGGCCGCCCAGAAGATCGGTGAGGTCATCGTTCTCATTCAGGCGATTGCCGAACAGACCAACCTTCTCGCCCTCAACGCCACCATCGAAGCGGCGCGCGCAGGTGAAGCCGGCAAGGGCTTCGCGGTCGTGGCCGCGGAAGTGAAGGAACTGGCCAACCAGACCTCCAAGGCGACCGAGGAAATCTCCGCCCATGTCGGTGCGATCCAGGGCTCGACCAAGGAAATGGTCGAAGTCATCGACGAAATCGCCACCATCATGGAAGAGGTCAACGGCTACACCACGGCGATCGCCGGTGCGGTGGAGCAGCAGGGCGTTGCCACGGAAGAAATCTCCGTCAACGTTCAGGCGGCGGCCACCGGCACCCAGCAGGCCAGCGAGAACATGGTCGAGCTGACCACGACCGCAACCGACACCTCGCGCACCGCTGAACTGGTGCTCGATGCCTCCGGTCAGGTCTCCTCCAGCACGAGCGACCTGAGCGAGCGTATCTCCCGCTTCCTGTCCCGCGTCTCCGCGGCCTGAAGCCGGGAAATCCCGATACCGCCCCACCGAGGGCGTGACGAACACGAAGGGCCGCCGCAACGGAAGTTGCGGCGGCCCTGTTCCTTTTACCGCGAGGCAACGCAACGATGGCGCGGCCCGTCCCGGGCGGCAAAGGAACCCGATGGCGTCCCCCGACGACGCCCCCGATGGCATTGCCCGGCGCCGCTCACTGGTCGCACGCGCTCGGGATCCTCATTCCCCGAAAGCGCTTCGCCCGCGCCGCCTCCCCCGTCTCCGCCGCCTCCCCCGTCTCCGGATGTCTTCGCGAAGGTTTCAGCCAAGCCACTTCCTGCAGCGCAGACGACGACCGTCCGCTCAGCCCGGTCCATTCACCCGAACGGGGGCCGTTTTCCCGAACGTCTCTTTGACGTCTCAGGTGGCGAGAGGTTAATGCGAAAGCTAAGAATGCAACTATTGTACGTTCGACCCAGTATTTTAAGGGTTTGTTCTTACATACCGATACATGCAAGCAGCCTGCCGCTACGCGCTTCACGCGAATTCTCAATTCTTTGGCATCGCCCCTACTGCCAATGTCTTACCAGTCACATATTTGATATAAAATGGAACGACTGACTTCACTGTGTCCCAACCGATCAGTGCGATGATGGGCGTAACGTCAAATAGCGCGTCTTGAGCCCCGTCAACGGCGTCATGGAAACGGATTTAGCCCGTCTTTCGGGAACCAGAACCGGCCAAACGCGATTTTCATGACGTAGGTCACATAACGAGGGGCATCAGGAAGCCATACTCGTTGCCAGCAACATGGAATTCGACAGGACGGATTTCATGTTTGCCTTGCCCGGTCGATGTCCCGGCAGAGGACACGACCAGCGCGCGCGGCGATCCCGCGCATTGCCTCGGGAGGCAGTCATGAATGGGAAGCGGAAAACAGAACGTTCGTTTCGGCTGCTATCCGGCCGAATGCTCCTTGCTGCGGCTCTGGTCGCGCCGATGCTTGCGGGCGGCCTGATCGCATCGACAGCGCACGCACAGTCGAAAATTCCCCAGCCGTTGCTCAATGCGTCGACGGAAGGCGTGGAGACTTCGACGATTGTCGACGGGATCACCAACGCTTCGGGCCGGGGAGACCGCCTTGCCGTCACTGTAGCCCGGATCGCCGGTCATGGCGGCAAACCGGCCGACCTGTCCGGCGACATGGATATCTGGGTCGGCGAGGTAGAGCTTCATGGCCGCAAGACCGTATGGGTGGAGCTGATCGATTCCTACGGCGAAGTCATTTACGACGCCGAAGTGAAGAAGAACGAGACCCACCTGCTGCCCGACGGCCGCGCCATTGTCGTGCGCGCCTTGCCGGACGGCACCCGCTACGCCAAGGCCGACACCGATCGCATCGCCACGGACGCCAATCTTGTCGTGACGCGCCGCGTGGTGAACGACGAAGAACAATCCGCGACAGTGGAGTTCTTCCAGGAAAACACGACGAGCGGCACGAAGCCCGACAAGGAAGACTCGGCCCTTGTCGCGGTGGCGAAGTTCAGCGAGCGCGTGTGGGTCGCAATCGTGGCCTATGTGTCGAACGCGGCGGACAACGTGCGCTACGCATTCCGCTGGCTCTACGACGTCGTCGCGGCCTGACGAAAGCCAGCACCTGATTTAGCGGGGCGGTCGGCAACTTGTCGGCCGCCCTTTTTTGACCGGCCGCGACGCCCTCCTCCCTGAGACGTTCCCGGTCTCCCGCGCCACGTCCGGCCAAGCGTTGAAACGGCCCGCCCGGCTCCTAAATCGGGAAAGACGACCTTCGGCCCGCCAGTCCGAGAGCATCCGTTCCATGACAGACGCCCGCCCGCACATCGTCCTGTTTCGCGACGACCTGCGCCTTGCAGACAACCCCGCTCTCACCCACGCCGCGCGGTCCGGCGCGCCGGTGCTGGCGCTTTTTCTGCTCGAACCGGAAAGCGAAACCCGCCGGGCTCCCGGCGCAGCCGCGCGATGGTGGTTGCACGGCTCGCTGGAATCGCTTCGCAGGGAACTTGAGGCTCGCGGTGTGCCGCTGGCGCTTTTGCGCGGCAGCGCCCACGCAACGCTGATCGACTTCGCACGCCGCGTCGAAGCATGCGCAGTCTCATGGAACAGGCGAGCGGGCGCCCCCGCGCGCGAAGAAGACGAGATCCTCGCCTCCGCCCTGAAGGATGAAAGCGTCGAGGCCCATCATTTTCCCGCCAACATGCTGTTCGATCCTCAGGCGGTGCGCACCGGATCGGGGGGCGCCTATCGGGTTTTCACACCCTTCTGGCGCGCCGCCCGCCAGATGACGCCCGATACCCCCCTACCCGTTCCCCAAGAGATCGAAGGCTGGAAGGACCCGTTTGAAAGCGAGCGGCTTGAAGACTGGGGCTTGCTGCCGACAAAGCCCGACTGGGCGGGCGGCATCGCGCAAGCCTGGACGCCCGGCGAGCGCGATGCCCGCCGACGGCTCGACGCTTTCTTGCAAGGCACCGTCGCTGACTATGGCGAGAGGCGCGATTTCCCCGCCGATGCGGCGACCTCCCGGCTCTCGCCCTCCTTGCGTTTCGGTGAGATATCGGCGCGCGAGATCTGGCATCGGGTGCGCGCAGCCAACGAGGCGGGCGACGCGCCCGAGGCGGATGGGGAAAAATTCCTTTCCGAGGTGGGCTGGCGCGAGTTCTGCCATCACCTGCTTGGCGGACATCGCGATCTTGCGACCCGTAATTTCAACCCCGCCTTCGACCGTTTCCCCTGGGCGCGCGACGAAAAGGCGCTTGCAGCATGGCAGCAGGGCCGGACCGGCTATCCGATCGTGGATGCGGGCATGCGGGAATTGTGGGCAACCGGGTGGATGCACAACCGGGTGCGCATGATCGCCGCCTCCTTCCTCACCAAGCACCTGCTGATCGACTGGCGGGAGGGGGAGAAATGGTTCTGGGATACGCTGGTCGATGCGGATCCGGCCAACAACCCGGCAGGATGGCAATGGGTGGCGGGCTGCGGGGCCGATGCCGCCCCCTATTTCCGCATTTTCAATCCCGTGCTTCAGGGCGAGAAATTCGACCCCGAGGGCGCATACGTCCGTCACTGGGTCCCGGAGCTTGAGCGGCTCGACAAACGCTGGCTCCACAAGCCGTGGGAAGCGCCTGCAAGAGCGCTTTCAGAGGCGGGCGTCCGGCTTGGCGAAACCTATCCCCGACCGGTCATCGACCACACCTCGGCGCGCAAACGCGCCCTGTCGGCCTATGAGGCCATGAGAAGCGACGCGCCTTGACATGCGGGGCGCGCACGCAAAGACTTGCTATATTTCGCAGCGTTGCCGCCAGAGATTTTTCCAGTTGGCGGGCTTGTCTAAAAACCGGTTTTCTTGATGGGGCACATCGCGAGCCTTAGCTTGTGGCTCCTTCAATTCCCCCAAACCCGGCTCTTAAACCCGGGCCTCAAGTCAGGCACCAAAGTCAGGCATCCATGACCCTTCGTCCCGCAATCGCGCCCTCCGTTATCGAGGCCATCGGCAACACGCCGCTCATCCGTCTCAACCGCGCCTCCGAACTCACCGGATGCGAGATCCTCGGCAAGGCGGAATTCCTCAATCCGGGACAGTCGGTCAAGGATCGCGCCGCACTCTCCATCATCCGCGATGCGGAGGAACGCGGCGAGCTGCGCCCCGGCGGCGTGATCGTGGAAGGAACCGCGGGCAATACCGGCATCGGCATCGCGCTTGTGGGCAATGCGCTGGGCTATCGCTCTGTGATCGTCATCCCCGAGACCCAGTCGCAGGAAAAGAAGGACATGTTGCGCCTTGCTGGCGCCTCACTCGTGGAGGTGCCAGCCGCTCCCTACAAGAACCCGAACAACTACGTGAAGCTTTCTGGGCGGCTTGCCGCGCAACTGGCAGAAAGCGAGCCAAACGGTGCGGTCTGGGCGAACCAGTTCGACAATGTCGCCAACCGGCGGGCGCATATCGAGACCACGGGTCCGGAGATCTGGGAACAGACCGGCGGCAAGATCGACGGTTTCATCTGCGCAGCCGGGTCGGGCGGCACGCTCGCAGGCGTCGGCATGGCGCTGAAGGCGCGAAACAAGGACGTGCGTATCGGCATTGCCGACCCGATGGGCGCAGCACTCTACAGCTATTACACGAGCGGCGAGCTGCGCTCCGAAGGCTCCTCCATTACCGAAGGCATCGGTCAGGGCCGGATCACGGCCAATCTGGAAGGCGCGCCGGTGGATGTGGCCTATCAGATCCCCGACGAAGACGCCTTGCCCGAAGTGTTCCAGATGCTCGAACACGAGGGCCTGTGCCTCGGCGGATCTTCCGGCATCAATATCGCGGGCGCGATCCGCATGGCGAAGGAGATGGGCCCGGGCCACACCATCGTGACGGTTCTTTGCGACTACGGCACGCGCTACCAGTCCAAACTCTTCAATCCGGAATTCTTGCGTTCCAAGAACTTGCCCGTACCTTTATGGATGGAACGAAAGGTCGATATTTCGGTTCCCTTCGAATAGGCGGTCGCAGCTCAAGACCGTTGCCGAAGCGCGGCCCCGGAAAACAGGCAGGCAAACATATGACGGCGTTGATAGAGCAGGTCGGCATCGTCATCCCGCTTGTACTCGTCGCCGCCCTTTACACGGCCGCCGCCGTATGCGCGGTGCGTGAGCTTCTCTACGGGCGAAGCTCGCAAGGCTCCATCGGGTGGCTGCTGTCGCTGTTCTTCTTCCCCTATGTGACGGTCTTTCTCTATCTCGCCTTCGGCTGGAAGCGGTTCGACGACTATGTCCGGCTGCGTCGCCGGGTCGGCCCGAACGAGGCGGGCGGCCAGCCGTATGACGCGCAATCCGACAGCGCGCTGCGCGTCATCCACCGTGCCGAGGAAGCGTCCGACGCGTGGCCGCTGCTGGTCAACCTGTCGCCGCTGCCGTTTCTGGGCGGCAACGAGATCGAGGTGCTGGTCGATGGCCGTGCGACCTACGAATCGATCTTTGCGGGCATCCGCGCGGCGGAAGACTATGTGCTGGCGCAGTTCTACATCATCCGCAACGACGAGATCGGCAACCGACTCGCAGATCTGCTGATCGCGAAGGCCGAGGCGGGGGTGACCGTCCTTCTAATCTATGACGACATCGGTTCGGCCGGGTTGTCGCGGCGGTTTCTGGAGCGGCTTGAAAAGGCGGGCGTCATGGTCAGCGGGTTCAACCGCTCCCGGCCGATGTTTCCGTTTCTCAGGCCTTTCCGCATCAATTTCCGCAATCACCGCAAGATCGTCATCGCCGACGGGCGGCACGCTTGGATCGGCGGGCTCAACATGGGCAACGAGTATCTGGGCCTCTCGCAGAAGTTCAATCGCTGGCGCGACACCCATGTGCGGGTGGACGGCCCGGCGGCGCTCGCCGCCCAGATCTCATTTGCCGAGGACTGGCATTGGGCGACCGGAGGCAAGCTGCCCATCGACTGGCCGCACCCGCAGCCGCTCAACGACGGCCAGCCCGTTCTGGTGATGCCTTCCGGCCCCGCCGATACCATCGACACCTGCGCCATCGCCTTCACCGAGGCCATCGGCCATGCCCGACGGCGGCTCTGGATCGTCAGCCCCTATTTCGTCCCCGGCGAGGATATCCAGACCGCCCTTTCGGCCGCGGTCCTGCGCGGCGTGGACGTGCGTCTTCTGCTGCCGAAAAACCCCGACGGCCCCATCGTCGGGCTCGCCAACGAGTGCTTTGCGGAGACGATGGCAGCCCAAGGCGTGCGCACCTACTATTACCGCGAGGGCTTCCTGCATCAGAAGGTGATGCTGGTGGACGACGCTCTGGCGAGCATCGGAACGGTCAATTTCGACAACCGCTCCTTCCACATCAATTTCGAGGTCACCCTGTGGCTGACGGAGCCCGACACGATCGGTTTTGTTCGCGACATGCTGGAGCAGGATTTTGCCCATAGCGACGAGAAGCGGCTGGCCGATTACCGGGCGCGCCCGCCATGGCGCGGCGTCGCCAGCCGTCTGGCGCGTCTGTTTGCGCCGCTTCTCTAGCGTCTGCGGCGGCCAAAGAGCGTTTTGGCCTCTCTGCCACTTCCAATTACCCGGGCGGCTGATCTAGGGTTTCCCCTTCCGTGGATTCCAGCCAGAACAGACACCTTCCATGACCGAACACCTTTTCCGCGACGATTCCTATCTGCGCAGTTGCGAGGCGCGGGTCACCGGCATCAACGAGCGCGGCGGCATCCTGCTCGACCGCACCGTCTTCTTCGCAACCGGCGGCGGGCAGCCGGGCGACACCGGCGAGATCGAACGGGCGGACGGGTCCCGCATCGCCATCGGCGCGACCGTATTCGGCGAGGGCAAGGAACAGATCATCCACGTCCCAACGGAAGAAACCCCGTTGCCGGAGGTGGGCGAAACGGTGGTGGCGCATATCGATTGGGCGCGCCGCTACCGCCACATGCGCATGCACACCGCGCTGCACATCATCTGCGCGGTGATGAAGACCAAGATCACCGGAGCCCAGATCGGCGATCAGGAAAGCCGGATCGATCTGAACGTGGAAGAACCGCCGCAGCGCGAAGAAGTGCTCGCCGCGATCATGGGCGAAATCAACAAGGACCACGCCATCAGCTCCGAATGGATCACGGACGAGGAACTGGACGCCAATCCGGATCTGATCAAATCCATGAGCGTCTCTCCGCCGCGCGGAACGGGGCTTGTCCGCCTCATCAGGATCGGCGAAAATTTCGACCTTCAGCCCTGTGGCGGAACTCATGTGAAATCGACGCTCGAAATCGGCCCGGTCACGATCACCAAGATCGAGAAGAAAGGTCGCCTCAACCGCCGGATCCGCATCCGTCTGGACGATTAGCACCATCTCGAAACGACAAGAAAACGGAAAATCTGCCGATGACGAGCCGAAATATCGTTTCTTCAGAATGGCTTGAAGCGCATCTTGATGCACCTGACGTGGTTGTGCTCGACGCCTCCCTGTATCTGCCCACGGATCCCCGCGATCCCGTCGCGGAATACCGCGAAGCGCATATTCCGGGCGCCCTGTTCTTCGATATCGACGAGGTTGCGGATACCGAAAGCGACCTGCCGCACATGCTGCCCGGGCCGGTGGAGTTTTCCTCCATGGTGCGCAAGATGGGTATTGGCGATGGGCAGACCATCGTCATCTATGACGGCGCGGGACTGTACTCCGCCGCCCGCGCGTGGTGGATGTTCAAGACCATGGGCGCCGAACATGTCCATGTGCTGGATGGCGGCCTGCCGAAGTGGAAGGCGGAAAACCGTCCGCTTGAAAGCGGCGTAGAGACGCGGCCCGAACGCCATTTCACCGCCCGCTTCAACAACGACGGCGTTCGCAGTCTCGACGACGTGCGTAGCGCCATCGAAGAAGGACACCAGATCGCCGACGCGCGTTCGCTCGCCCGCTTCAACGCGGAAGCGCCAGAGCCCCGCCCGGGCGTGCGTGGCGGACATATGCCGGGCGCCGTCTCCGTCCACTACTGCAGCCTGCTGAACGATGGCCTGTCCTTCAAGCCCAATGCGGAAATGGAAGCGATCTTCCGCGATGCGGGCATCGCCCCCGACAAGCCGATCATCACAACCTGCGGGACCGGTGTGACAGCGGCGATCCTGGCACTTGCGCTGGATGAGATCGGCGCGCGACATGTGGCGGTCTATGACGGCTCATGGACGGAATGGGGCGGACGAACGGATACGCCGGTCGTGAGCTGAACCTGCTGGCCGCACATACGTGCCATGCCCGAAGACAAGCCTCCGAAGCTTCCGCTTTCGGGGGCTTTTTCGTGCCCGATTGGCATTTTTTCGGAACAATTCGGCCTTTCGCCCGGATTCCACCTCATTATGCCCCTTCAAATCCTGAGGTGCGGCAGACCGCAGAACCGATATGAAATGCACAGCGGCTACAAGCGACCACCAATACCGGAGGAACCATGACGCCCATATCCCGCTTCTTCTCGAACGTCGCCTTGCTGAGCGCACTGCTCGCAATCGGGCTCATGGCACCGCGTGCAGCCTCCGCCGATCAGCGTGCCGGACAGGCAATTCTTCTGGCGCAGGCGTCAGGGGGCGGGCTGATTATGGATTGTTCGAGGTTCCCGGATCTGCCCCTCTGCAAGAAGAACCGGGACAATAAGAAGCCGCAAAAGAAGGCGAATCCTCAGCGCGAAAGGACGGGAAAAGCCTTGTCGGAACGCCAGCGCGAGCTCTTCAGGCAACCGGCGAAGCCGCAGAAGAAGCGGGAAAGGCCGTCTGCTAGGGAAAAGAAGAAGCCGCGGCCGGACGAAGCCAAGCGCCCGCGCCCGCAGGCGGATCGCGACCGCCCGAAACAGCGCCCTGCATCTCGTCCAGCGAAGCGCCCCGACGATCACCGCAAGGCGAAACCGAGACCGCGCCGCGACACGCCGAGAGCGGAACGCACCCGGCCGCGCCCGGATGATCGCAAGAACAACGCGCGGCGGAACGACCGTCGTCGCGACGACCGACCCCGCGCCGACCGTCGGCGCGAGCGTCCGCGCCCCAATCGCGGCGGCGAGCTTGAATTTTCCTTGCCGATTCCCGGCCTCGACGGTCGCGTGATCATCCGCGAAGGCGGGGAAGTCACCATTCGTTCGCGCGATGACGACCGCTTCGGCCGCAACCGCGCCAACCGGCGGGTACAGCAGCTTTCCAACGGGCGCACGCGCATTGTCGTGCGCAGACCCAACGGCGTCACCGTGATCACCGTGCGCGACCGTCACGGCGAGATCATCCGCCGGATCCGGCGGATGCCGGACGGCCGCGAATACGTGCTGATCGACAACACCCGCGCGCGTCGCGACAGTCGTCCGCTGGATTTCCGCCCGCTCTATCTCGATATCCCGCGCGACCGCTATATCGTGGACGGCGGGATCGGGCGCAGAGCGCTGGTGGAAGAAGCGCTCAGGGCCCGTCCGGTGGAACGCGTCGAGCGCCCCTATTCGCTTGAGGAAATCCGACGCAGCGAACGCCTGCGCGCCAAGATGCGGCGCGTGGACCTGAGCCTGACCTTCGCAACCAACTCCGCCGGCATTCCCGCATATCAGTATGACCGGCTGGAGGTGCTCGGCAGCATCATCGCCGACGATCTCGATGCCAATCCGTCGGACGTGTTCCTCATCGAGGGCCATACGGATGCGCCGGGCTCCTACGACTACAATCTGCGCCTTTCCGATGCGCGGGCGGAATCGGTGGCCATTGCGCTGAGCGAATATTTCGGCATTCCGCCGGAAAACCTCGTCACACAGGGCTACGGCGAGGCCTATCTCAAGATCGATACGCCGGCGCCCGAACCGCTTAACCGCCGCGTGACGGTTCGCCGGATCACCCCGCTTCTGGACGGGGGCCGCTGACCCGGGGACGAACGGGACCGGCAGGAACTGAAAAGGGCCGCGGCATTCCTCCGCGGCCCTTTTCACATGCATCTGCCAATATCGGTCAGCGGCCCGGCCCCGCCCCGGCTCTCAGTCCTGACGGCCGAGCCCCGTGGAAAAGCGCTTCGCATTCGCGACATAGCGATCGGCGGATTTGCGCAGACCCTCGATGGTCTCCTCATTCAGGGTGCGGATGACCTTGCCCGGCATGCCGACCACGAGGCTTCCGTCCGGGATTTCCTTGCCCTCGGGCACCAACGCACCTGCGCCGATCAGGCAGTTATTTCCGATCTTCGCACCGTTCAGCACGATTGCTCCCATGCCGATGAGTGTGTTGTCGCCGATGGTGCAGCCGTGAACGATTGCGCGGTGCCCGATGGTGCAGCCCTCGCCAATCGTCACCGGGAAGCCCGGATCGGTGTGCATCACGGTCAGTTCCTGGATGTTGGTGCGGTCCCCGATGGTGATCGGCTCGTTATCGCCGCGAAGCGTCACGCCGAACCACACGCCGACATCTCGGCCAAGCTCCACCTTTCCGATCACATTGGCGTCGGGCGCGACCCAGAAGGCGTCTCCGCAGGTCTTCGGCGTGTCGTCATCGAGGCGGTAAAGCGTCATTGTCTGGCTCCGAATTGATAGTCGGTCGTGGTGGATCGGCCGTGCCTGAAATCGTTTGCCCCCACAGGCGCAGGCACGGCCCGTCACAAACAGCGTAAAACAACTAATAGCGATTTGTCGCAGTGTTGCCCACAATCGCACACATGCAACCATTCCTTGGGTTCGCAGCGACTTTCACCCGATTCCGTTCGCGACAGCGACGCCCGTCGATTCAAGCACTTGAGGCATATCATGGCCCGCCCCGCCCACAGGATCGACAAAATACAGGCATTGAAACGGAAACCGCTTCCCGGTTCCGCAAACGGGTGCGCACACCGCCGCGCCTGAGCCTGCGGTCGCAACGCCTACAAGAGGACGAACCGAAGACTAAATATTCCTTCCGCCCCCTCCATCCGATCAATCCGGGACGTTCAATCGCAAACGCCCTGCCAGATCACAACCAAGCGGACGAATATCGTGACGAGCAATCATCGCATCGCCTCCATCGACACCGATGAGCGGAATACGGTCGAACCCATTTTCGATGCCGTCGTCGCCGCCCTCAAGGCGCGCGGGCTGAAGGTCGGCGGGTTCATCGAACGGGCCGGAGAAAACTCTTCGGACGAACTGAAAACCGTCGTTCAGGACATCGAGACAGGCAAACGCTACACGCTGCTTCGCTCCAGCGAAGCGCCGGAGCGGTGCTGCCGCATCGATCCCCATGCGCTCGGCGAAGTGAACGCCCAGTTCGCAATCACCTCCCGCGCTCTCCAGATCGTCAACTCCAAACCGGACTTCATCCTCTTCCACCGCTTCGGCGGCATCGAAGTGCAGGGCGAAGGTCTGCGCCTCGCGTTCGAGAAGGCCTGTGCGAGCGGATTGCCGGTCCTGACGGCGGTCGAGGAGAAATATCAGCCCGACTGGGCCAAATATTGCGACGGCGAAGCGGCGGTTCTGCCCGCCGACACGGAAGCGGTTCTCGACTGGTGCAACAGCGTCGCGACCAAGAACACGGGACAATGACAATATGCCCGAGCCCTCTCCCCTGACTGCCGGGGAAGCCGCCGGAAGACCGCTGCTGACCGACAGTTTCGGTCGGCAGATGACCTATCTGAGGCTCTCGGTGACGGATCGCTGCGACCTGCGCTGCGTCTATTGCATGGCCGAGCACATGCGCTTCGTCTCCCACCGCGATCTTCTCACGCTGGAAGAACTGTACCGGCTTTCCGCGGTCTTCATGCGCCATGGCGTGCGCAAGATCCGGATTACCGGCGGCGAGCCGCTGGTGCGCAAGAACATCATGTGCCTGTTCGAGATGCTGTCGCGCCACATCGGCAACGGCGATCTCGATGAACTGGTGCTGACCACCAACGGCACGCAGCTCCCGCGGTTCGCTCAGCAGCTTCACGATTACGGCCTGCGCCGCATCAACGTCTCGCTCGACAGTCTCGACCCGGACCGCTACCGCACGCTGACGCGCGGCGGCGACGTGCGCAAGGTGCTGGCGGGCATCGAGGCCGCGCAGGAGGCCGGGCTCAAGGTCAAGATCAATTCCGTCGCCATGCGCGGGGCCTTCGAGGACGAACTGGACGACCTCATCCGCTTCACCCATGAGCGCGGCATCGATCTCACGCTGATCGAGGAAATGCCGCTCGGCGACGTCCACCACGACCGCGCCTCCAGCTTCCTGCCGCTCGACAGCGTGCGCAAGGATCTGGAACGCCGCTGGACGCTGACGCCGCTGAAGGCGAACACCGGCGGCCCGGCGCGCTACGTGCAGGTGGAAGAGACCGGCGGCCGGATCGGCTTCATCACACCGCTTTCCTGCGATTTCTGCGCAAGCTGCAATCGGGTGCGCGTCAGCTGCACGGGCGATCTCTACACCTGCATGGGCAAGGACACGTCCGTCCCCTTGCGCGAGGCGCTTCGCACATCCTGCGGCGACGAGAAGGTGGAGGGCGTTATCTACGACGCCATCGCCCACAAGCCCGAACGCCACTCCCTTTCCGTCGCCGGAGACGCCGTTTCCGGCATCGGGCGTCACATGTCCGTTCTCGGAGGCTAGGAATGAAAATCGTCGTCGTCACCATTTCCGACCGCGCGAGCAAGGGCATCTACGAAGACATCTCCGGCCCCGCAATCGTGGAATGGCTTGAAAAGGCGATCACCAGTCCCTGCGAGATCGAGCGCATCGTCATTCCCGACGGCGAAGAGGTCGTGCGCGATGCGCTGATCGATCTGGCCGACAACGGGCATGCCGACATGGTGCTGACCACCGGGGGCACCGGCCCCTCCCCGCGCGACCAGACGCCGGAGGCGATGAAGGCGGTTCTGGAGAAGGAACTGCCGGGCTTCGGCGAGTTGCTGCGTCAGGTGGGCCTGAAACAGACGCCGACCTCGATCCTGTCGCGCCAGACGGCGGGCACACGGGGCAAGACGTTCTATCTCAACCTGCCGGGCAAGCCCGCGGCCATCGCCATGTCGCTGGATGCGGTGTTTCCCGCGATCCCCTATTGTCTCGACCTGATCGGCGCAGGCCGCATCGAAACCGACCCTGAGGTCCTGGTCAGCTTCCGTCCCGGAGGCTGAGAAGAGGCATGAGCAGACACCGGCCGCACGAAGGCAGCCGCCGGGAAACCCCGATCGACAGGATATCCATCGCCAAGGGCATCAAGTTGCTCTTCGGCGGAACGATCATCGTCGTCATCGCGGGCGCGCTGCTGGGGGTCGCCCTGTCGTGGCAGCACTATATCAACGCGGTTCGCACGGTGGATCTGGTCGCGCTTGACCGGACGCTGTTCATCTCCGCCACGGAAACCCGCAACGAGATCGGCGTCGTCGGTATCGCCTTGCTGACGGAGGCCGATGCCCGGCCCGCCGTGGACGGCGCGCTGCACCGTATCGACCGGATCTACGAGGTTGCCCGGCAGGCGGTCGGGCACAACGACTTTCCCGGCGACGCCTCGGATATGGCCGCGCTGGAGGACGCCCACACCGCGCTTTTGAAGGAAACCGGCAAGGTGCGGGCGCAGGCGGCCCTTGCGCACGGCCTGCGCGATGTCGGCGAGATCGAAGACTGGCGACAGGCCATCTATGCGATGGCGCGCACCTATGTGGACACCTCCGTGGATGCGGGCACCGAACTGAACGCCCGCACGCCTGCGCTCGGCGAACTCGTCACCATCCGCGAGATGTCCTACGCCATCCGCGACCGCTATTCGCGTCAATGCTCCGCCTTCCGCCGCGCGATTGCGCGCGACGAGCCTCTGACGCAAGACCAGCGCGACCAGTGGCAGCGCGATATCGGCGCCTATGGTGAATTGTGGCGGCGTATCGCGGTGACCGCATCCCACCTGCCGCGGTACCCGCAATTGGGGCAAGCGATAGAAAAGGGCGCGGCCGCGACGCGCGACGCGCAGGCGCAGATCGATTCAAGGATCAACAGCCTGTCCGGCGGCGGGCAAAGCCGGGAAGACCCGAACAAATGGGCCTCCCACTGCTACGACACCTATGCCGACATCAACAGCATCGGCCACATGGCGCTGGACCTCGGGCGGCAGGAAGCGAATTTCAATCAGAAGGTCGCCCTGGCCACCGGCAGCGCGTGGACGCTGTTTCTCATGGCGGCGCTGGCCTTCAGCTACCTCTCCTCGCGCTTCCTCCAGAAGCGCTTCTCCCGCCCCATGGCCTCCCTGACGACCGCCATCAAGCGGCTGGAAGGCGGCGACTACCAGACCCCCGTTCCCGCGTCCGGGCTTCAGGACGAACCGGGAGCCATCGGCGCGACGCTGGAAAGCCTGCGACGCAAGGTGCTGAAGGCGGAGGCATTGCGCCGCCACCTCGATGCCCTGCGCGACGACCTCGTCACGCACGCCCGCGATTCCAACCGCGCCAAGACGCTTTTCCTGGCGACGATCAGCCACGAGATCCGGACGCCGCTCAACGGCATTCTCGGAACGGTCCAGCTTCTTGCGGCGAGCGACCTTGAGAACGAACAGAAGCAATGGGTCGAGGCTCTTGATAAATCGGCCGGAATTTTGCGACGGCTGGTCGATGACGTGCTCGATTATTCCCGACTTGAGGCGGGCAAGTTCTCGCTCGATCATACCGCGTTCCGACTGTCGGAGCAGATCGACGTGGTGGAAGCCGCAATTGCGCCCGCCGCCCGTCAGAAGGGACTGGAATTCACCGCAACAATCGATGACAGCATGCCCGACCACCTCGTCGGCGATCCGGACAAGGTCGCACAGGTTCTCCTGAACCTTCTCGGCAATGCCGTGAAGTTCACAGAGACCGGAGGCATCTCTCTGCTCGTCAGGAAAGCGGAGAACGATGACGCCCCTCCCGGCACTGCGGAGATCTGTTTCACCGTGGCCGATACCGGTGTGGGCATCCCGGAGTGTCGCCAGTCCCAGCTCTATGAGCCGTTCATTCAGGCGGAAGGCACCAACAACGGCCAGTTCGGAGGCTCCGGACTCGGCCTCACGATCTGCCGCGGGCTGTTGCACCTCATGGGCGGAAGCATCGATTTCAAGTGCCCGCCCGAAGGCGGCACCGTCTTCAAGGTGTGCATCCCCCTCGCCCTTGCCGGACAGGAGGCGCAGGCCGACGACGCGCAGGCTCCCTTCAACCCGCTCCCCCGGCTTCATGTGCTCATCGCGGAGGACAATCCGGTCAACGCGATGATTGCCGACGAGATGCTGACCCGCTCCGGCCACACGGTTCAGACGGTCGGCGACGGCAAGGCCGCGCTGGACGCCACCGCGAACGCGGATTTCGACGTCGTCCTGATGGATCTGTCCATGCCCGTCATGGACGGCATCGAAACCACCCGTCGCATCCGCATGCTTGACCACGAGACACGCCGCATGGTCCCGATCATCGCCCTGACGGCGGATCTGACGGCGGAACAACGATTGTCAGGGGAAGACGGTCTCTTCGACACGTTTCTCGGCAAACCCTTTCGGCGCGAGGATCTTGATCTGGCGCTCGCGCGGGCCATCGGCCTGCTGGCGCAAAAGAAAACCGATCATCTCGCCACGGACGACATGGGGATGCTGGCGCAACATGCGCGCGATCTCGGCGTGGTCTGGGCGCGCAAGATCGTGGAACTTTTCCTGACCGAAACGCCGCTGGTGGCCGAGGGTCTGAGGCTGGCCATGCGGCGCGGCGATCTGCGAGGGATTTCCGCCGCAGCGCATCGCCTCAAGGGCGGTGCAAGCCACGTGGATGCGCAAAACATCGCGCGACTGGCTGAAAACGCTGAACAGGCGGCGGATGCCGGCGACCGGGCGGCTGCGGAAAAGGCCGCAAGCGACCTGCTGGCGGTGCTGGAGACGGAATTGCAAAGCTTTGCGGCCAGTGCGGAGCGCGAACTGGACGAGTTCTCGAGCCCGGCCTGACGGGTCGGCGCGCGGACGCTCGCCGACCATTCGGGTTCAGGTCACCGGTTCGGTGAAGACATAGCCGATGCCGTATTCGGTCGCGATCAGCCGGGGCTTGCCCGGCTCCGGCTCGATCTTGCGGCGCAGGCGGCTGATGAGGACATCGATTGTGCGGTCGTTCGGATTCCATTCGCGATCCGTCACCGATGCGATGAGTTCGTCGCGGCTCATGATCTTGCCCGGATAACGGGTCAGAGCGGCGAGCAGATCGAACTCCCCGTGCGTCAGGCGGCTGGAAGCGCCCTTGGGGGAGGTCAGCCGGTGCGACTCCAGATCAAGTGTCCATCCGGCGAAGCGACGTATACCCGTTTTCTCCACGCGTGCTTCGAACCGTGTCCGCCTCAAAACACTGTTTACACGCGCAAGTAGTTCTCGGGTGGAGAACGGCTTCGTTACGTAATCATCCGCCCCCATTTCCAGCCCGACGACACGGTCGATCTCGTCAGAACGGGCCGTGACAAGGATGACAGCTGCATCCGTACGATTCCGGATCTCGCGCATTAGCGTCAATCCGTCGCAATCGGGCAGCTTCAGGTCGAGCAGGAAAAGATCGATTTTTTCGAGGTCGATCAGACGCCTGTAGGCATCTCCGCTTTCGGCTGTAACTATTTGGAATCCTGCAGTTTCGAAGTATGCCTTGAGGATATCCTGAACCGCCGGATCATCGTCGATCACGGCGATCCGAATCCCCAGAGGATTGTTAGCAGGCGCTGGTCTCATGGGGCTGTCTCATTTCGTTTACAACTTCACGAGCTTCATTCAAATTCGTCGCCACCTCCCTTTACATCATCCCCACAGGCTCGTGCCAAATCAAGTCTTTCTCGGACCACGGACTGTCGGAAAACATATGAAAAAACTCTTCAAGGCAATTGGCCGTTTCATGGGGCGACCCGTTGCGGTTGTAGGAGCCGGCGGTTTTGCCCTCGTCGGCATCCTGGTCGGCGTCGTGGGCTACGTCGGGTTCCATGCGGTGCTCGATTATACGATGACCGAAGAGTTCTGCATCAGCTGTCACACGATGAGTGACCACGCATACGAGGAATACAAGACCTCCGCTCACTACAAGAACCCCGCAGGGGTTCGGGCGACCTGTACCGACTGTCACGTGCCGCAGAGCGGCTGGCCCTTGTACAAGGCCAAGGTCCTTGCAGTGAACGACCTTTGGGCGGAGATCAAGGGCACGATCAATACGCCTGAGAAATACGAGCAGGAACGGCTTCGTCTGGCCAAGCGCGTCTGGGCGCACATGGAAGACAACAACTCGCTTGAATGCCGCAGCTGCCATTCCTTCGAGGCGATGGACTTCGAGCATCAGAGCGCGGAAGCCTCCAAGATGATGCAACCCGCTGCTGCAAACGGCGAAACCTGCATCGACTGCCACAAGGGCATCGCCCACACGCTTCCCGACATGGCCAGCGGCTACAAGGCCCTGCTGGCGGATATCGTCGCCGAGGCCCCGGACAAGAGCAAGGCCGACACTCTCTACGCCATCAACACCACTCCCCTTTGGGACGAGAAGCCGGCCGACGCCAGCGCCCGCGGCAAGGGCAACATCCTGCCGCTCACCAAGGTTGAGGTCGTGTCGCGCAGCGGCGACTTCATCCAGGTCCGCATCGACGGCTGGATGCAGGAAGGCATGGAGCGCGTGCTCGTCAAGGAAATGGGCCGCCGCCTGTTCATGGCGACCGTCACGCCTGACATGGCCAAAGACGCCAAGATCCTGGAAACCACGACCGACGAAGACACGGGCCTTGTGTGGAAGGATGGCGAGATCACGGTGTGGACGAAGGTTTCCGGCTTTACCTCCGACCGGGCGGCCCTGCTCGAATACGGCGCCGACCTCTATGGCTCCACCTGCGGCTCCTGCCACAGCGCACATGCTCCCGATCACTTCCTGGCCAACCAGTGGATGGGCGTGATCAAGGACATGAAGGGTTACACCACTCTCGACAACGAACAGGTCCGCTACCTGCAGAACTACCTGCAGCTCCACGCCAAGGACATGCCGAAGGAAAGCTGATCGAACGTCTGGGTCTCCCGGCGATCCGCCGGGGGGCTTCTTTCCCGGGATTACAAGACTTTTGCTGCGCCTAATGCGAGGTTCGTCATGACCACGAATACGCCCCCCTCCGGCCCTGCCTATACCGAAGCTGTCGCCGTTTTCTCAAGCCTCTTCGGCGCGCCTCTCGAAATCATCGATATCGAGGCGATCCGCCGTCCTCTCGACGAGGGACCGCTGGCGCAGCTGGCCGCCATCTCCACCATTCGCGACGGCGTCGCGGACTTGCGCGAAACGGTCATCGCGCAAGGCGAGCCGCAAAAGGGCGTGAGCGAACTCAACAAGGCGTTCTGCAAGTTGTTCATGGGCCTTGGCGGCCCGCGCTCCGCGCCTCCTTACGAGTCCGCCTATACCGGTGACGGCCGCCTCTATCAGAAGCCGGCCCTCGAAATGGGTAAGCTTCTGAGCAAACAGGGCCTCGCGCCGTCGGAAGACTTCCCCGAGGCGCCCGACCATCTGGCTCTGGAACTCTCCCTCATGGAAGAGACCCTGCGCCTTGCGGGCCTGACGGAAGACAAGGACGACATCGCCCTTATCCGCGACCTCCACACCCGCCTGCTGGGCTGGGTACCCAATTTCGCGGGGGCCTGCGCGGCCCACGATCCCACCGGCTTTTACGCAAAAGCGTCCCAGCTCCTGCTGACGTTCCTCAAGCTCCCGCACCCGAAACTGGCGCCTGCCGCCGCCTGAAAGCAACGCTCATGGATGGCGAGGTCGCCTCCAGGGCGAGCTTCGAGGCCCGCAACAGCCTCCGCCGAATAGCCCCGAAAACGCAGAGAACGACCGACGACGGCAAGACATACCGATCAAATCTGAAACCGACTGCGATCAAACGCAAATTATTGAAGGAGAAAGTGTCGATGAGTAAAACGCATTTGAACTCTCCATCACTGACGCGACGTCGTTTCCTGACGGCGTCGTCGTCACTGGCGGCCCTCGGAATGGCAGGGTCATTCATGCCGATGGGCATGAACAGGGCGTTCGCAGCCGGAGATCAGATGGTCCAGAGCGCATGCCACTGGGGCATCTTCAACATGTCGGTCAAGGACGGACAGGCAGTTTCCATCGAGCCGTGGGAGAAGGATCCCCACCCCAGCCCGCAGCTTCCGGGCGTGCTCGATTCCATCTATTCCCCGAGCCGCATCCGCTACCCGATGGTGCGCCGCTCCTATCTGGAGAACGGCGGACCGAAGGCGGAGCGTGACAGCCGCGGAGCGAGCGATTTCGTCCGCGTGTCCTGGGACAAGGCCATCGAACTGGTGGCGGCGGAAATCAAGCGCGTTCAGGACGAGACGGGCCCCTCGGGCATCTTCGCAGGGTCCTACGGCTGGAAGAGCCCCGGCAAGTTCCACAACTGTCGTACGCTCGTGGCGCGCACGATGAACATGCTGGGCGGTTATGTTGGCGGCACGGGCGATTATTCGACCGGCGCGACGCAGGTGATCATGCCCCATGTGGTCGGTGGCCTTGAAGTCTATTCGCAGCAGACCTCCTGGCCGCTCCTGATCGAGAACACCGACACGCTGGTGTTCTGGGGCGCGGACCCGGTGAAGACCTGCCAGATCGACTGGCTCGTTCCCGATCACGGCGTCTACGACTACCTCAAGCAGTTCAAGGAGACGGGCAAGAAGATCATCTGCATCGACCCGCTGCGCTCCGAAACGGCGCAGATGGCAGACGCGGAATGGATCGCTCCCAAGCCGCATACCGATGTCGCCATGATGCTGGGCATCGCTCATACCGTCTACACGGAAGGCCTGCACGACGAAGAGTTCCTGTCGACCTACTGCTACGGCTTCGACATGTTCGTGCCCTACCTGACGGGCGAGAGCGACGGCACGCCGAAGACGGCAGAATGGGCGGCGGAAATCTGCGGCATTCCGGCCGACAAGCTTAAGGAACTGGCACGTCTGTTCGCGGGCGGCAACACCATGCTGGCGAGCGGCTGGAGCCTTCAGCGCATCCGCTACGGCGAGCAGTCCCACTGGATGCTGGTCACGCTGGCCGCGATGCTCGGCCAGATCGGCACGCCCGGCGGCGGCTTCGGCCTCAGCTACCACTATTGCAGCGGCGGCACGCCCACCGCGGACGGCGTCTCCGTCGGCGCCATCGGCGACGGCAAGACGATCGACGCGAACGCGCCGGAATGGCTCGCCTCCGCAGGCGCTGCCAGCATTCCCGTCGCCCGCATCGTGGAGATGCTGGAGAACCCCGGCGGCGAATTCGACTTCAACGGCAAGCGGCAGACCTATCCGGATACCAAGCTGGTCTACTGGGTGGGCGGCAATCCGTTCGCCCACCATCAGGACCGCAACCGGATGGTCGAGGCGTGGAAGAAAGTGGAGACCTTCATCGTCCACGACTTCCAGTGGACGGCGACGGCGCGTCACGCCGATATCGTCCTGCCTGCGACGACCTCCTACGAGCGCAACGACATGGAGCAGATCGGCTCCTATTCGAATTCCGGCATCGTGGCGATGAAGAAGGTAGTGGAGCCGGTCGGCGAAGCCCGCAACGACTTCGACATCTTCGCCGCGATCTGTACCAAGCTGGGCAAGGGCCAGGAATTCACCGAAGGCAAGTCCGAGATGGAGTGGCTGAAGGGGTTCTACGCCTTGGCGGAAGACGCCGCGAAGGCGAAGAACATGAACCTGCCGAGCTTCGAAGCCTTCTGGGAAGACGGGCTGTTCCTGTTCGATGTGCCGCAGGCCAACAAGGAATTCGTCCGCTTCGGCGAGTTCCGCGACGACCCGCTGCTCAATCCGCTGGGAACCCCGACCGGCCTGATCGAGATCTACTCCAAGGCCATCGAGCGCATGAAATACGACGACTGTCCTGCGCATCCGACCTACTTCCCGCCGGAGGACGATACGGGGCCGGATTATCCCCTGCAGGTGAACACCGCTCACCCGCACGGACGGCTTCACTCCCAGCTTTGCGGCACCTCGCTTCGCGAGACTTACGCGATCAAGGGACGCGAGCCTTGTGTGATCCATCCCGACGATGCCTCCGCGCGCGGCATTTCGGATGGGGATCTGGTGCGCGTGTTCAACGTTCGCGGTCAGGTTCTCGCCGGTGTGCGCATTTCGGATGAGACCATTCCGGGTGTGATCCGTCTGGATGAGGGCGGCTGGTACAGCCCGTCCGATCCGGCCACGCCGGGGTCGCTGGACGCCTATGGCGATGTGAACGTTCTGACCTTCGACCTGCCCACCTCAAAGCTTGGACAGGGCAACTGCGGTCATTCGGCCTTCGCCCAGATCGAAAAATACGAGGGGACGCCGCCTGAGGTGACTGTCTTCTCCGATCCTGCTGCCGGCCAATAGGCCGCACGGCAACCACCGGACCGGCGCCTCGCGCGCCGGTCCGGACCCGGTCGGCTTCTCGCCGGCCCAATCCGAAAGGCCGGGTGCGGTTCGCTTGCGAACATCCCTCCCCTCCTCACGGTCGCGGCCATCGACTGCGACCGTCCCGGTCCAAGAATGGAGAAAGCTGTCGATGTCGACACATAGCCTGATATCCCATCCTCTCTCACGCAGGCGGTTCCTGGTATCCTCCGCATCGCTCGCAGCAATAGGCGCTGCCACCTCGCTTCCGGGTGGCATGTCCAGCGCATTTGCAGCGGGCGAAACGAAAGAGATCCTGTCTGCGTCGCACTGGGGCGTGTTCCACGCCAAGGTCGAAGACGGCAAGTTCGTGAGCTTGCGCCCCTGGGACAAGGACCCCTTCCCCAATGACGCCGTCCACGGCGTGCAGGACATCGTCTACAACGCCGCCCGCATCCGCTATCCGATGGTGCGGCGCGCCTATCTCGAAAACGGCCCGGACGCGGAGCGCGACAGCCGCGGCGCTGGCGATTTCGTGAAGGTGAGCTGGGATCAGGCACTCGACCTCGTCGCCAAGGAAATCGCGCGCCATCAGGAAGAAGGCCCCTGGACGATCTATTCCGGCACCTATGGCTGGCAGAGTTCCGGTCGCGCCAACAACTCGCAGGCCATGCTGAAGAAGCTGATGAACCTGACGGGCGGCGCTGTCTTCTCCACCGGCGACTATTCCAAGGGCGCGCTGGCGGGCATCATGCCCTACATCATGGGCCAGATCGACGCCGAAGGCCCCCAGACCAGCTATCCGGTGATCCTGGAGAACACCGAGCAGCTCGTCTACTGGGCTTGCGACCCGTGGAAGAACAACCGCATCGCCTATTCCCCGCCCGACCACGGCGAGCACACCTTCTACGACGAACTCGTCAAGAAGACGAAGGCGGGCGAGATCGACACGATGTTCGTCAACCCGTTGCGCACGCTGCTCAACAAGGCGACCGACGGCGAATGGGTGCCGGTGCGCCCGCATGCCGACATTCCGCTGGCTCTCGGCATCTGCCACACGCTTCTCACCGAAGACCTCTATGACAAGGACTTCATCGAGAACTACACGTTCGGCTTCGACGCCTTCGCCGACTATCTGATGGGCAAGGGCTGGGACAAGATCGAGAAGACGGCCGACTGGGCGTCCGAGCAGTGCGAAGTGCCTGCCGACCAGATCCGCGAAATGGCCCGCAGCTTCGTCGCCAAACGCACCATGCTGGTGTCCGGCTGGAGCCCGCAGCGCCAGCACCACGGCGAACAGTGGCCGTGGATGTTCATCACGATGGCTTGCATGATCGGTCAGATCGGCCTGCCGGGCGGCGGCTTCTGCCAGCGCTATCACCTCGACAATCCGGGTGCGCCGCAGTCCAACGGACCGGCCCTCGGCGGTTCGATCAGCCCGGGCCGTCGTACGGAAAACAAGGAATGGCCCGCCGACAAGGGCAACATGACCATCCCGGTCGCCCGTATCGTCGACATGCTCGAAAAGCCGGGTGAGGAATTCGAGCACAATGGCGGGAAGTACATCTATCCGGATGTGAAGATGACCTACTGGACGGGCGGCAATCCCTTCCACCATCACCAGGATCGCAACCGCATGCGCGAAGCCTGGAAGAAGTTCGAGACGGTCATCATTCAGGACTACCAGTGGACCGCGACGGCCCGCTTCGCCGATATCGTTCTGCCCGCCACCACGACGGCGGAGCGCAACGACATCGACCGCATCGGCTCGGTGGCGAACCGCGCCTTCGTCAAGATGGGCAAGATCGTCGATCCGGTCTTCGATGCCCGCAACGACTACGACATCTTCACGGATCTGGCAGATCGCCTCGGCGTCAAGGACGCCTTCACCGGCGGCAAGACCGAGAAGGACATGATCCAGGAGATCTACGAGAAGGCGCGCGATCAGGCTGCCTCCAAGAAGGTCGACATGCCGACCTTCGACGAGTGGTGGGAAGCCGGTATCGCCGAATTCGAGGTTCCGGAAGCCAACCTGCGTCGCGTTCGTTACGAGGACTTCCGCGAAGATCCTCTGATGAACATGATGCCGACGCCGACGGGCAAGATCGAGATCTTCTCCAAGGATATCGAGAAGATGAACTACGACGACTGCCCCCCGCATGCGTCGTGGATCGAGCCTGCGGAATGGCTGGGCATGGAAGACAAGACCTATCCGGTCCATCTGGCTTCCAACCATCCGGACTGGCGCATGCATTCGCAGCTTTGCGGCACGAATGTGCGCGAGAAGTACCAGATCAACGGGCGCGAGCCCTGCCTGATCAACCCGGAAGATGCGGCCGAGCGCGGCATCCAGAACGGCGATCTGGTGCGGGTGTTCAACGGTCGCGGCCAGATCCTCGTCGGCGCCAAGATCTCCGAGGACATCCGTCGTCACGTGATCGAGGTGCAGGAAGGCGCCTGGTACGATCCGCTCGACGTCTATGACCCGAATACGATCTGCAAGTACGGCGATCCGAACGTGCTGTCGATCGACATCGGCACTTCGCGTCTGGCGCAGGCGACGTCGGCCTGCACCTGCATGGTGCAGTTCGAGAAGTATGAAGGCGAGGTTCCGGAAGTGACCGTCTTCAGCCAGCCTGCAGCAGAGTAACGCAGGGACAAGACATGCCGGGTCGGATAATGATTCTTCCGACCCGGCAACTTGCCGGGAGTTCAGTCCGTTTGGCGTCCGTTTCCGGCCGGGCTGCCAATCGTTACAAGGCCGGAGGCCCACCCGCCTCCGGCCTTGTGCTTTTTCAGAACGATTTTCCGCGTCTTACGCGTCGCGCGCGACCTGCAACGGGGCCCATGACTGGCTCACCGGCATGACTTCCAGCGAGTTGATGTTCATGTGCGCGGGCTGGGTGGCGACCCAGTGGACCGTGTTCGCGATGTCCTCCGGCTGGATCGCATGCGCGCCGCCGTAAAGCTTGTCATAGGCTTCCCGATTGCCGCCGGTGCGCACCAGTGTGAACTCGCTCTCGCAAAGCCCCGGCTCGATGGAGGTGACCCGCACACCCTTGCCGTGAAGATCGGAGCGCAGGCCCAGCGAGAACTGGCGCACGAAGGCTTTCGTGCCGCCATAGACGTTGCCGCCCGGATAGGGCCAGGTGGAGGCAATCGAGGACAGGTTGACGATCGCGCCTTTGCGCTCGATCAGCTTGGGCAACAGGTGGTGCGTGATGGTGACGAGGCCGGTGATGTTGGTCTCGATCATCTGCTTCCAGTCGGAAAGCTTGGTCTCGGGAACCGGCTTGGTGCCGAGCGCGAGGCCCGCGTTGTTGACCAGTACGTCGATATCGCGAAAGCCTTCCGGCAGCGCCTCAAGGGTTGCGACCGTGGCCGCTTCATCCGCGATATCGAAGGCCGCGCCGTAAAAGGCATCGCCCAGTTCAGCGGCCATTTCGTCGAGACGTTCCTTGCGCCGCCCGGTCCCGATCACTTTCCAGCCGTCGCCTGCGAAACGCCGCGCCATCGCCGCGCCGAAGCCGGATGTGGTTCCGGTGATAAGCACAGTCTTGCTCATGGACCTGTTCCCTTCTTTTCGTGAATGTCCGATTGCCCCGCATGTTTAAGACCTTGGCGACGTCTGGCAAGGCTGGCAGGCGCTCTTTCGCTCGCTGGCACTCAAGAATATGCGTCGTGGCTCTAAGCGGCGGCGATCCGGCGGGCGTAGAGGGGAAAGGAACACCCCCGAACGCGAGGAACCGCCCCATGCTGCAAACCGCCATCAACATGGACCACCACTGGCTCCCCTTCACCAACAACAAGCTTTTCCATGCCGAACCGCAGATTTTCGCCAAGGCGGAAGGCGTGCGCTACTGGACGCCCGAGGGAGCTGAAATCCTCGACGGCGCATCTGGGCTTTTCTGCTGCCCGGCGGGCCACGGGCGACGCGAGATCGCCGATGCCGTCCATGCGCAGGTGATGGAACTCGACTATTCGCCCCATTTCCAGCGCGCAGCCCCGGTCTCCTTCAAGCTTGCCGAACGTCTCTCCGGCCTGCTGCCCGACGGCATCGACCGCGTGTTCTTCGCCTCCTCCGGCTCGGAAGCCGTGGACAGCGCCATGAAGATCGCCATCGCCTATCACCGCGCCAAGGGCGATACGGGCCGCACCCGTTTCGTTTCGCGGGCGTGGGGCTATCACGGGGTCAATCTCGGCGGCACTTCGCTTGCGGGCATGGTCGGCAACCGGCGCGAGTTTTCGGGCCTCACCTGCGACGTCGTTCACATGCGCCACACATGGAGCGAGGAACAGCGTTTCACCCGCGGCCAGCCGGAAACAGGCGCAGAGCTTGCCGAAGATCTCGCGGAGCTTTGCAAGACCTATGGCGGGGAAACCATCGCCGCCGTCTTCGTGGAGCCGATTGCGGGCTCCGTCGGCACCATCGTGCCGCCGGTGGGGTATCTCAAGCGTCTTCGCGAAATCGCGGATGAATACGGCATCCTGCTCATCTTCGATGAAGTGATTACCGGCTTCGGGCGCACCGGCTCCGCCTTCGCCTCGCAGGAATTCGAAGTCCTGCCCGATATCATCACCATGGCCAAGGCACTGACCAACGGCACCGTTCCGATGAGCGCGGTGGCGATGAAGACCGAGATCCAGACCGCCGTTCTGGAGGCAATCACCGCCGACCGCCCGGAGCTGATGCACGGCTATACATACTCCGCCCACCCGGTCGCCTGCGCCGCCGCCCTTGCCGCCCTCGACATTTATGAAAACGACAACCTCTTCGCCAAGGCCAAGGCGCTGTCGTCGACGTTCCTTGACGGGGTCTTCGGCCTTCGCAACCTGCCGCAGGTGGCGGACCTTCGCGGCTACGGGATGCTGGCGGGCATCCAGCTGAAGCCAGGCGATGCGCCCGGTGCAAAGGGTTCCCTCGTCCAGCGCCTGCTCTTCAACGAGGGCCTGCACCTGAAGGCCACCGGCGACGCCCTGCTCTTCGCGCCCGCCTTCGTCTCAAGCGAGGACGATATCGCGCGCATGGTGGAGGTGCTGCAAAAGGTGCTGGGGCGTTCCGACCTCTAGATCGCCGCCCTGCCCCGGCACTCGCGGATCACCTCGCCAAGAGCGGCGAGCCCCGGCGCGATCCGGTCTTCGGCGATGGCTGCAAAGCCGAGCCGCATCCGGTTGCGCGGGGGCGTGGCGCTCAGATAGTGGACATCGCCCGGCTCCACCAGCACGCCGCGCGCCGCTGCGCGCCTTGCCACGAGGCGGGCCTCCACATCGCGCGGCAGGCTCAGCCAGAGCGCCGATCCGCCCGTCGTCATGGTCACATCGCAGTCCGGCAATTGCCGCCCGACCTCGCGCAGCATGGTCTTCCATTTGGCGGCAAGGCTCTCGCGCTGGCGGCGGATATGGGCGTCGTAATGGCCTTCGGCCAAAAACACCGCCATGGCCCGCTGGTCGAGCGCGGAAGCATGGCGGTACATCAGTCGCCTGAGCGCCCGCAATTCGCGGATTAGGGGTTCGGCGGCCGCGATGAAGCCCAGCCGCAGCCCCGGAAAGACCGGCTTTGACAGCGACCCCAGATGAATGACCCGGCCGGACCGGTCGAAGCTCTTCAGCGCAGGCCGCTGCGCGCCGACAAAATTCAGCTCGTGCTCGTAATCGTCCTCGATGATCAGGAAGTCCTGTTCCTCCGCCGCTTTCAGCAATGAGAGACGGCGTTGCAGGCCCATGGTGACATTGGTCGGGGAATGGTGGCCGGGCGTGACATAAACATAATCCAGCCCCTTCAGCGCCCCGGTGATGCGCATCCCGTTGCTGTCCACCGGCTGCGGGGCAAGCTCGCAGCCGTGGGCTGCGAAGATATTGCGCGCATCCACATATCCCGGCTCTTCCAGCCCGACGCGCGTCCCCTCCTCGCACAGAAGGCTCGCGATCAGATAGACCGCGTTCTGCGCCCCGATTGTAACGAGGATGTTTTCCGGCTCCGCCCGGAACCCGCGTTGGGGCAGCGCGCGGCGGATGATCTGCTCGATCAGCATCGGGTCGTCATTGTCGATCAGATCGTTCATCCAGAAGGGCGCATGGTCGCTCGTGCCCGCAATGCGCACCGCATCGCGCCAGCGGCTGACGGAAATCCTGTCGACGGCGGTCTGGCCATAAACGAAGGGAAAGGGAAAATCGCGCCAGTTGGCAGGTTTGGTGATGTTCGCCTGAGCGGAGGGCTGCACCTTCATGCGGCCTTCGAAATCGACCTCGCGCCGCTCGCCGCCGAGCGCATGGCGGGCGTTTTCGTTGATGCGGATGGCGAGCTGTTCGCGCACGTAACGCTCGTCGACGAAATAGCCGCGACGACTCACCGGCCTCAGATACCCGTCCTCCGCCAGCCGCTCATAGACGAGGCTGACGGTGTTTCGCGAGACCTTGATGCGCTCCGCCATGGAGCGGGTCGATGGCAAGGGCTCATGCGCGGAGACGCCTCCTGCGAGGATCGCCTCCACGAGCCGTTCCTGAATCTGCTGCTGCAGGCGTTTGTCGGTTGAAAACGGTGCATCGAAATAGTGTTCGATCATCATCGCAAGCTTGCCTCCTCACGCATTCCGCAGAGACACAAAGCAAGGATCGAGCCGTTTTACAGAACGCTCCCGAGGACTGGCCCCATACTTTTTAAATTCTGGCTCTAAGCCGTCTGTGTTGCACCGCAATAGTCTTTTGATGTGCGTAGAACTCCGCTCAGGAAAGCGGCAGAAGCACATGATTTTGGCTGCGTTTAACGCAGCGACATACGAACGGATTCGGACGTTTCATTCACCGGCTAAACCGAAAAACCGGCCGATATCAGAGGCTGGGCAAGATCAGGGGCCAGACAAAAACCAGCGGCCCGGCAAAACCAGGGGAATATGATGCAGAAACTTGGCAATCGAGGCGGCGTGAGCCGTCGCTCTTTCCTGAAAAGCGCCAGCGCGCTTGGGGCCGGGCTCACCATGCCCGCGGTCATCAACAGCCGCGCCCTCGCCTCTTCCGGCGAAATCAACATCATGATGTGGTCCGACTACCTGCCGGAGAGCTTCGTCAACGGCTTCATGGAAAAGACCGGCATCAAGATCAATTTCACCGGCATCGGCTCCAACGAAGAGATCATCAACAAGCTCAAGGCCACCAATGGCGAGGGCTTCGACATCGTCTCGCCGACGGTCAACCGTAACCTCCTGTGGAAGGACCTCGGCCTGCTCCAGCCCTTCGACATGAGCAAGGTTCCGCTTGAGAAGGTGAACCCGGCCATGGCGCTGGGCGAGACCCACTGGAACTTCGAGGGCAAGGGCACCTTCTGGCTGCCGCACATCTGGGGCACCGAAGGCGTGGCCTGGCGCACCGATGCGTTCACGCCGGACGGGGAGTTCCCCTCCTATTACGACGTCTGGGACGAGGCCAACGCGGGCAAGACCATGGGTCGCGCCCACTCCATGATGCTGGGCCTCGGCCTAGGCCTTGAAGCGCGCGGCGAGATGGACGCGGGCTCCATGTGGTCGGCTTACGAGAGCCCGGAAAAGATGGATGCGGTGTGGTCCAAGCTCACCGAGATCGCCATCGCCAAGAAGCCGAACATCAAGCTCATCTGGAACGATGCCGACACCCAGAAGAACGGTCTTCTGAACGAAGGCGTCATCGTCGGCCAGACGTGGGACGGCCCGCCGATCGCGCTCAAGACCGCGGGCGAGCCGGTCATGTACCGCGCGCCGAAGGAAGGCGCGATGGCGTGGGTGGACGGCATGGCCATGCCGACCGGCGCCAAGAACATCGACCAGATCTATGCCTTCATCGAAGCGGCCTATGACGCCAAGCTCGCGGGTGAAGCGATCAAGACGCATGGCTACAACTCGCCGGTCATCGGCGCGGACGGCTATGGCGGCGAGGTCTACGCCCAGAACTTCGCCGACGCCTATCCCGGCGATGCGCTGGCCAAGCTGAACCCCTGGCCCGCGGAAGCGCCGTGGTACTCGGAAAAGCGCACCGAATACGCCAACAAGTTCCTCAGCGCCTGAGGATCGCCGTTCGGCCGATCAATGGCGGACGGGAGGTTTCACGCAGTTTCTGCGGGGCTTCCGTCCGCCCTCCTTTCCGGCATGCCTCCGCATGAATGCCGGACCCCGCCGCGCCTGCCTCCCGGAGTTTCGATGAGCACCAGAGACGTCGTCCTCGATCACGTATCGGTTCGTTTCGGCAGCTACACCGCCGTTGATAACGCCTATCTCACCATCAAGGGCGGGGAGTTCTTTTCCTTCCTCGGGCCGTCGGGCTGCGGAAAGACCACGCTTCTGCGCGTCGTCTCCGGCTTCGTGGACCCCAGCGAGGGCCGCGTTCTGATCGGCGGCAAGGACATGGCCCGCATCGGGCCGAACAAGCGCCCGACCGCGCTCATCTTCCAGAATCTCGCGCTCTTCCCGCTCATGTCGGTGGCCGACAACATCGCCTTCCCGCTGGAAGTGCGCGGTGTGGGCAAGAAGGAGCGCCGCAAGCGCGCGGATGAACTTCTCGACATGATCGCGCTGCCCGGTGTGGGCGACAAGAAGGTGCATGAGCTTTCCGGCGGCCAGCGCCAGCGCGTGGCAATCGCCCGCGCGCTCGCCGTGGAGCCGGATATCCTGCTGCTCGACGAGCCGCTTTCCGCGCTCGACCTGAAGCTGCGCCACCACATGCGCACGGAACTTCGCGCCATCCAGCAGCGCGTCGGGCTGACCTTCATCTACATCACCCACGATCAGGGCGAGGCGCTGACCATGTCCGACCGCGTGGCGGTGATGAATTCCGGCGTCATCGAACAGATCGGCGATCCGGAAAGCATCTACGACCGGCCCAAGACGCCGTTCGTCGCCTCCTTCGTGGGAGAGACGAACCGGATCGCGGGCAAGGTCATCAGCCAGAGCGGCGACACGACCACGCTCGATACGCCCGCAGGACCTTTGTCGGGCCGCACGGCGGGCGGACGTCATTACAAGCCCGGAGATGAGTGCCTTCTCTTTATCCGCCCGGAAAAGCTGACGCTCGCTCCCACCGCCGACACGCCCAACACCATCGCGGCGCGGTGCGTGAAGGAGGAATTCGAGGGCAGCGCGCGGCAGGTGTTCCTGAAGGCGGGCGAGATCGATCTGCGCCTGTCGCTGGTCAATTGCGGCGATGCGGCCAACCGTATGGAGGCCGACAGCGCGGCCAACGTCTCCTTTTCCTCCATGGCGGCCACCGTCCTGCCCATGGGGCCGGGTGCGGAGACCACGGCATGACGGCCATCAAAAACGCTTTCAACGGCTTCGTCGGGCGTCATGGTATGGGGGCCGCCGTCTTCATCGGCGCGGCGGTGTTCTTCTGGGTGATCTTCCTGATCGTCCTGCCGCAGCTTGCGATGCTGGATTATTCCTTCCGCCACAACCTGCCGCGCGCGGATGTCGGCGGGCCGCAGGATGTCTACACCGTCGCCAACTACAGCTATTTCCTGCTCGGCAATGACGGGGTGCTCCAGACCACCGACCTCGCGGTTCTGGGCAAGACGCTCGTGGCCGCCGTCTTCGTGACGATCATCGACATTGCACTGTGCTACCCGATTGCCTTCATCCTCGCCCATTCGGCAACGGGGGTCGCCGCGCGGCTTATGGTGATCGGGCTGATCGTGCCCTTCTGGGTCAACGAAATCCTGCGCGCCTTCGCCTTCCGCGTTCTCTTCGGGGCAACGGGCGTCATCAACGGGCTGGGGCAGTCCATGGGCTTGTGGGATACGCCCATCGACTTCATCCGCGCCGATGTCGCGCTCTACAGCGGGCTCACCTATGCCTACATCCTGCTGATGGTCTTCCCGATCTACAACGCGGTTGAGGCGCTCGACCGCAACCAGATCGAGGCGGCGCGCGACATGGGGGCGAGCTGGTGGCGGGTCCACTGGCGGGTGGTTCTGCCGGTCGCCAAGCCCGGCATCGCGTCGGGGGCGACGATGGTCTTCATGCTGACGGCGGGGGCGCTCGCAGCGCCCCAGATCCTTGGCGGGCCGTCGAGCCTGTGGTTCACCCAGCTCATCTACCAGTGGTTCAACCAGTCGGCCAACTGGCAGCGCGGATCGGCCTATGCCGTCATCCTGCTCGTCGTCTGCATCAGCTTCGTCATGCTGCTGATGCGTGTCTTCAAGGTCAATATCGGGGCAATCGGGCGATGAGCAAGGCAAGCGGAGCCGGTGCGGGGACGATCAGCTATTCGCTGTTCTTCTTCGCCTTCCTGTTCGGACCGCTCTTCATCATGGTGGTCACGGCATTCAACTCCTCCTCCTTCCCGCGCATCACGCCGTGGGAATGCTTCACGACGGACTGGTTCGGCGTGCTGGTCGGAAATTCCCGGCTCATGGGCGGGCTCGGCACCAGTGTGATCATCGGCATCGGCGTCGTGGCGCTGGCCGTTCCCATCGGGCTTGCGGGGGCGCTCGCCTTGTCGGAACTCTCCCCGCGGTTGAGGGCCACGCTCTACACGGTGCTGATCACGCCGATCCTCATTCCCGGCGTGGTGCTCGGCATCTCGACAATCGTCTTCTGGGGCTTGGTGGGCCGCGCGTTTGGCGAGGATTATGCGTCGGCCTTCTATAACGGGCTGTTCCTGACACTGATCGGCCAGGTGACCTTCATCTCGGCCTACGCGATGCTGATCTTTTCAGCCCGTCTCCAGCGTTTCGATCCGACGCTGACGGAAGCAGCCCTCGATCTGGGTGCCACGCCCGGCCAGTGTTTCCGCAAGATCCTGCTGCCCTTCCTGAAACCGGCCATCGGCTCGGCAGCGTTCCTGACGCTTCTGGCGTCGTTCGAGAACTACAACACCACCGTCTTCACCATCCTGTCGGACAGCACCTTCACCACGGCCCTTGCCTCCAAGGTGCGGCTGGGGACGGACCCGTCGCTTTCCGCGCTCGCCGTCATCATCATCGGCCTGACGCTGATGGGTGCGATGGTGCATGAGGCCTACACGCGCCGCCTGTCGCTGCTGCGTTCCGGCAAGCCGGATATCTCGCCGCTTTATGCCAATCCCGTTACGCGGGTGATGACCCATCCGGCGGGGCTTGCGGTGATCCTGATCGGCATTGCGGCGGCGCTCGTCTATGCGGGCAGCCAGCACGATTCCAGCGTTTGTCAGGCGAATATCCTTGCGGAAAAGCGCGCCGTTCAGGAACAGCTCCTGAAGGAACAGCGCGAGCGCATCCGTAAGCAGCGCGAAGAAGCGACGCCCGCGGCTCCGGCCAACGGTGGGGCGACGAACAATCCGTCCCCCTTCGGCGGCGCGTTCAAGCCCGGCGGTCTTTCGCCCAGCAAGGAGACGGCCCCGGCCAACCCGTCTCCGTTCGGCGGGGCCTTCAAGCCGGGCGGGCTGGCTCCGAAGCCGGAGACGGCACCTGCACCGGCCCCGGCCAATCCTTCGCCCTTCGGTGGAGCGTTCGAGCCCAACGCCTTGAAACCAGATTCAAATTGAGGACAGGGCGGCAACGCCCTGCCCTCACAATTTCAGCGATGTTCGAGGATCAGGCGAAGACCTCTGCAATCGCCTTGCGAAGGCCCGCATAGCCGGAGCAGCGACAAAGGTTGCCGGTCAGAAGGCCTTCCACCTCTTCCGCCTTCATGTTGCCGGTTCCCCTGTGGGCGGCAGCGAGGCTGACGAGAAGGCCCGGCGCGCAATATCCGCATTGAACGGCCCCGTGGCGTCCCAGCGCGTCGATGACGGGCGATGCGGCGTCTGCGACGCCCTCGGCGGTCAGGACATCCGCACCGTCCACCTTGCCCGCAACCAGCAGGCAGGCGTTCACCGGACGCCCGTCGAGAAGCACCATGCAGGCCCCGCAACGCCCAATGCCACAGGGCGTGCGTACGCTGGCGATCCCGAGTTCATCGGCGAGGATCGGGGCGAGCCGTGTGAAGGGTTCGGCCTCCAGTTCGACCGGTTCGCCGTTGAGCGTGAAACGGACCTTCATGCCTTCGCCTCCAAAACGTCCAGCACCCAGAGTGGATCGACCGGCAGGCGCTCCGGCGCAACGCCCAGCGCATCGCGCACCGCATTGGCAATCGCCGGCGCCACCGCATTGAGCCCGATCTCGCCCGCACCGCGTAGGCCCACGGGATCGTCCGCGCCCAGATCGTCCAGCGCATGGACGCGAACGGGCGGCATGTCGGCGATGGTGGGGATGAAATAGCCGTCGAGGTTTAGCGCCTGAAAGGCCCCGTCGACGGCGGGAAGATCCTCCGTCAGACAGAAGCCCAGCGCCTGCGCCGCGCCGCCCGCCATCTGGCCCTCGAAGGCGGCAGGCACCAGCGGCGGCCCGCATTCCGGCAGAATGTCGAGGCCGGTGCAGGTGATCCGCCCGGTCCAGCGATCCACCGATACGCTGGCGCGCGCCGCGCAGGCCGTGAACAGCGTGTGGACCGACTGGCCCGCAAGATGCGTCTCGATGGCCGGAACCTCGATCTCGACGCGGATTGCCCCCTCGCCCGCCAGATCGGCAAAGGCGATATCCGGCCGGTTGCGGCGCTCCGCCTTCCCGTAAAGCCCGCCGGGACCGAGGTCATAGTCCTCCGGCGCACCGCCGAGCTTGCTTGCCGCCGCCTCGCACAGAGTCGCACAAAAAGGCACGGCTCCCTTGCGCACCAGCCGCACCGCGATCTGCGTGCCGCGCGAGGCGGATGTCGGGCCGCTGTCGCGTACACGCGTTTCGCCGATGCGCAAGCTCACGTCGTCGCGCGCCACATTCAATATCGAGATCAACGCGGCCTGCGCCGCCGCCGTCAGGCCCTGCCCCATTTCGGTGAGCGAGCTTTCCAGAACGATCCGGCCATCGGCATCGAGGAACAGCGCGCCCTTTGCCCCGTTCGGCCCGCCGCCGCCGAAGCCCTCGCCCTTGCGGATGAGCGCGACGCCCTTGCCCGTCAGATAACGGTCAGGGTCGGAGGCATGCTCCGGAGCTTCCGGCAGCTCACCGAGCGACCTTGCAAGCGGTTCCAGTTCCGGCATGGGCACCATCGCCTGCCCCATCGGGCCGGGATCGCTCGCGCCCGCCAGATTGAGCCTGCGGAAAGCCACCGGATCGAGCCCGGCCTTTTCGGCAAGCGCATCGATGGCGAGTTCCAGCGCGCATTGGGTCTGCACCGCACCGAAACCGCGGAACGCACCTGCGATGCCGTTATTCGTGTAGGCGAGTTTTCCGTCGAGCCGCACGGCCTGCCAGCCATAGGCGCCCGGCGCACATTCCATGCCGGTGTCGAGCACCTCCGGCCCATGGCTCGCATAGGCCCCGGTATCGGCAATGGCCGAAAAATCGAGCGCCGTCAGCCTGCCCGCCCCATCGCAACCGGCGCGAAGCGAGATCGTGAAGGGGTGGCGCTTCATGCCGACCATCACGGCTTCCGGTCTCGTGAGGACCAGCCGCACGGGGCGCTTTGCCTTCACCGCCAAGAGGGCGAGCACGGGCTGGACGTGAAGGTCCTCCTTGCCGCCGTAACTGCCGCCGATGGGCGAGCCGACGACATGACATCGAGATTCATCCAATCCGGTCAAGGCGCTGATAACATTGCGAACATTATGCGGATCGTGCGCCGGTGCGAGCATTGTCAGGCTGTCCCCGTCGAAAATCGCGATACCGCCCTCAAGCTCAAGGGCTGCGTGCATCTGGCGCGGTGTCTGGAGCTTCAGGTCGACCACATGGGCGGACCCTGAAAGCGCCGCCTCAACATCGCCTTGCGCATAGCTCATCGCGGCGCAGAGATTGCCGCCCTCGTGCACCCCCGGCGCGCCCGCCTCCAAGGCCCTGACCGGATCGCTGACCGTCGGCAGCACCGCGTAATCGACCTCGATGGCCTGCAACGCGGCGCGGGCGATTTCCATGCTCTCGGCGGCAACGGCGGCCACCGCCTCGCCGCGATAGCGCACTACGCCATCGGTGAGCGGCGGCTGGTCCTTGTGGCGCAGGCCATAGCGGAAATCCTTCGGCGCATCGGCGATCGTCACCACCGCATGCACGCCCGGCATGGCCTCCGCCGCACTCGTGTCGAGCAGCAGGATGCGGGCATGCGCGTGCGGGCTTCGAAGCACCAGCCCGATGAGCGTGTCCGCAGGCGCTTCGTCGGTGAGATAGCGGAACCGGCCCGTCAGCTTGTCGGCAATGCGCATGTTCATGAGGCGTCTCCGAGGCGGGTCATGTGCCCGCGAAGAAGATTGCGCGCAATGCGCAGCAATGCCGGGTCCGGCCCTTCGACATGGGAGAACACCGTTTCCACCTCATCTGCGTGCTGAAGCGTCTCATTGAGAAGCGTGGTCGGGCCGATGCGGGCCGCAATCTTCCAGCCGCCCGGTCTCAAACATCCCGCAACGACCACGCGCGCAGGTGAAAAGGCTTCGCGATGGCCCAGCTTTTCGACGAAATGGGGCGCGTGACGGGCGGTGTGGACCTCCACGGCGACGATGAGCCCATCGTCGTGCATGGAAGCCTCCACGGGTTTCCGCGTGCCGTCCGCATAGATCAGATCCGCCCCGAGGGCGGCCAGCAACACCTGAGTGTCGCCGAGCCCCCAGGCGAGATTGCCGCCGAGCGTTGCGAGATTGCGGACACCCGCCGCCCCGAGCTTCCCCAGAAGGTCTGAGAGCGCGGGCAGACGCTCGCGGACCAGCGGATCGAGCCGCAGCGCTTCAAGCCGCGCATTGGCGGCAAGGCGCAGATACCCGGGTGCGCCCGGTTCGCTCAACGGTCCGAAATCGGCTTGCGCGATGTCGACCACCGGCACGCCCGGGGCCTCTTCGGTCCAGCCGAGCTGGAGCGCGGTCAAGCCGCCGCCATAAATGGCTTGCGGGCCCAGCGCCGCCTTGAAGGCCAGCGCCTCGTCAATGGTGCGGGCAAGCGCAAAGACCATGTCAGCCCTCGCGCTCCTTCCAGAAGTCGGCCTGAACCTTGGCGGCTTCTTCCGCCAGGAACGGCCCCTTCACGACGATATCGCGCTGACCGGCGGCGAAGACCGTGCGGCAGGGCAGATCGAGCGTCGGGTTTTCCGGGTGATCTCCGGTCATCTCCTTCAGCGAACGTTCGCTCTGGCCATAGACCACGCGACCGATGCCCGCCCAGTAGACCGCGCCGGAACACATGGCGCAGGGCTCGGCGGAGGTGAACATGGTGCAGTCCGCCAGAAACTCCGGATCCCACTTCTTCGCCGCCCGGCTTGCCAGCAACTTTTCCGCATGGGCCGTCAGATCGCCGCCCTCGGCGGAATAGCCGTTTCCCTGTTCCATCAGGATTTCGCCGTCCGGCCCGGCCAGCAGGCAGCCGAAGGGATGATCGCCGCCCTGACGGGCCTCGTCCGCGATGGCGATGGAACGGCGCAGTAGTTCCTCGTCGTGCGTGTCGTCGAAAACCGGCATGGACGTCTTACCTTTCGGATTTCGGCAGGGACCAGGGCGCGAAGCGCTTCTGGACGAAACCAACGATGCGGAACAGCGCCAGCGACAGCATCACCAGAATGACCAGCCCGGCAAAGGCCTGCGGGATCTTGAAGAAGGAGGTGGAGAAGGCGATGAAGAAGCCGAGGCCGTTTTGAGCCGCCACGAATTCCGCCACCACCGCGCCGATGACCGCGAGTGTCGTGGAAATCTTCAGCGCGGAGAAAAGGAACGGCAGCGCGAAGGGCAGCCGGATATGGAAAATCTCGCGCGAACGCCCTGCCCTCAGCGAACGCGACAGCTCGATCAGTTCCTCAGGCGTTGCGAGAAGGCCGGTCGTGGTGGAGACGACAATCGGGAAGAAGGTGATCAGAAAGGTGATCACCACCTTCGGCAGATCGCCGGCCCCCAGCGTCACGACGATGATCGGCGCGACCGCCACCACGGGCGTCGACTGGATCACCACCAGCATCGGGTAAAGCGTGCGCGACAGAAGCCGTGACATCGCGAGCCCGATGGCGAGCGGAATGGCGATGGCGATGGCCAGCGCATAGCCCATCACGGCAACGCGGAAGGTCGCCCAGATGTGATTGGCCCAGATGAACCATTCCACCTTGAAGCCATCGGTGACGATGCGCGAGGGCGACGGCAGCAGGAAGGACGGGATCTTGAAGGCGACGGTCGCCGTCTGCCAGACGGCGAGCACGAAGACGACTGCCAGCAGCGGAGCGAAACGGTCGGCGAGACGAAGGACGTTTTTCACGGGGCTCATCTCCTTCAGGCCGCGACCGGCTTGGAGAAGAGTTCTCCGCGGATGTGATTGGCAAGTTCGGTGAAGGCGGGGTCGGAGAGCGTCTCCATGGTGCGCGGACGGGCGAAGGGCACGTCGATGACCTCGCGCACGGTGCCGGGGCGTTCCGACATGACGATGATGCGGTCCGACAGCAGCAACGCCTCGGGGATGGAATGGGTAATGAAGAGCACGGTCTTGGGCCGCTCCGACCAGATGCGCAGCAACTCGAAACTCATCTCGTCGCGCGTCAGAGCATCGAGCGCGGAGAACGGCTCGTCCATCAGCAGGATATCCGGATCGAGCAACAGGGCGCGGGCAATGGCGACGCGTTGCTGCATGCCGCCGGAAAGCTCGTCGATGCGCTTTTCGGCGAAGTCCCCGAGGCCCACCAGCTTCAGCAGTTCGTGCGCGCGCTCGATATCCTCGCGCATCACGCGGCCGTACTTGTGGCGCATCGGGAAGGTGACGTTGCTCAGCACGTTGAACCAGGGAAGCAGGGTCGGCTTCTGGAAAACGATGCCGATCTCGTCGCGCGGCTGGGTCACTTCCATACCGTAGATCTCCACCGCGCCTTCGCTCGGATGGATAAGACCGGAGACGAGGCGCAGAAGCGTGGACTTGCCGCAGCCCGACGGCCCGAGCACGGAGACGAATTCGTGGCGCTCGATATCGAAGTTCAGCTTCGTCAGGGCGTGGATCGGCCGCCCGTCGTTTCCGGTGAAGATCTGTTCGACATTGGAGAACCGGATGACCGGGAATTTGGCCGCCATGCCTGCTACCTGATTTGAAGAAGTAAGTTTCGAAGTGGTTCGATGTGCCGGCGGGCGGACAAAGCCGCCCACCGGCGCCCCCTCCCGGGCAAAGAGAAGCCTCGGGCAATTCAGCGTGTCGTCTTATTCAGCGAAGCTGCGGTCGACGATGGTTTCCGGGTCGAGGGCCTCGATATCCATGCCCTGCGACTTGGCAACCCAGCTCCAGGTGGCCTTCAGGAGTTCCGGCTCGAAGGTGCCAGCGCCGTTTTTCTCGGAAATGTCGTTGACCATCAGCGGGATGGACGCCTTCCACTGGTTGACCGCGGTCGCCTCGTCGATTTCCGGCACCATGGCCTTCAGCGCGGCGGCAGCCCCCTCGGCATCCTCGATGGCCATGGAACTGGCCTTCTGGTAGGCGACGACGAAGCGCTTCAGGACTTCCGGACGCTCCTTGATCATCGTGTCGGAGGCGAAGATCGACAGGCCGTAGCCGTCAAAGCCGTATTCCGACCAGGGCAGCGACTTGAAGGTCTTGCCCGCTTCGCCCAGCGGTCCGGCGAAGGCCGGGGCAACCGTCATCCAGTTGATCGTGGCGGCAACCTGACCGGTGGCCAGCATCGGGGCGAGTGCGCCCGGATCGACCTTCACGACTTCGACGCTTGCCGGATCGATGCCGTTGGCTTCAAGCACCAGCGGCCACACGACGTTGGAAGAGGAGAAAGTCGCGGTGGCGATCTTCTTGCCGGAAACGTCGGCGAGCTTCTCGATGCCGCTGTCGGTGGTGGTGAAGATGGCGTCCGGCTGCTTGGTGTAGACCGAAAGCACGGCCTTGGCCGGTGCCTTTTCAGTGGCAACCGCCTGAAGCAGGGCAGACAGGCCGCCGGAACCGACATCGGCGGCGCCGGTGGAGAGCTTGGTCACCACGTCGGAAGACCCGCGACCGACCAGAACGGTCACGTCGAGATCGGCTTCAGCGAAGATGCCCTTCTCCACGCCGTAATAGATGGCGGCCTTGTCGCCGGCGGGCAGCCAGTCGATCATGAACTTGACGGCATCGGCAGCACTGGCGACGCCCGCGGACGCCGCGAGGAAGGCGGCGGAGGCAAGGAAGGACTTCATGAGGCGAGATTTCATCAGGAGGCTCCGTCTGTAAGGGGTATCGGCTTTCTTGTTGTTGCACTGTCGTCCGGCCTGTCGGCGCTCTCCTCCCGCAGGAATGGAAGAAGGGCTTCGGCGAGCAGATGGGGGGCGCTGACATGCGGCGCGTGGCCGGTTGGCAGCGAAATCACGGTTGCGCCGGGCACAAGCTGCTGCATGCGGCGCTGAACCTTGAGAAGAACCGAGCGGTCCTCGGTCGCCTCGACATAGACGCGGGGAACGCGTCCGAAACGTTCCGGCGTGGTGGTCACGCGGATGGCGCGACCGCCCTCGCCCTGCGGCGTCAGACGAGCGGCACCGCTTGCGGCCAGATCCGGCGGACAATCGGAGAAAAGAATGGCGGTGGCCGCAGCCCGCGGCACGCTGGAGACCTGACGATCCGCCGACCAGGACAGCTCGCCGGTCACGCCCGATGGCGCGGCGTTCTCGCCGTCGATTTCCCGCTGCACATCGGCGAAGGACCAGTCAGACGGCAGCATCATTCCCGCGATATAGATGATGCGGGCTATCCGGTCTGCGTGACGCTCGGCGAGCGCGGTCGCAACCATTCCCCCGCCCGAATGCGCGACCAGAGAGACCGGGCGTCCGATGGCTTCCAGAACGCCGTCCAGATACTCGAGATAGAGATCGAGCGTCACGTCGCGCGGATCGACGTCATCGCTGCCGTTTCCGGGCAGGTCGATGGCGCGGACGGAGAGCCCTTCCGCTTCCAGAAGCGGTGCAAGCGCATCCCAGACCCAGCTTCCCTGCCAGGCGCCATGAATGAGGAGAACGGGATCGCTCGCCATGCCGCCCATCCTCACTTGTAGGTCCTGGCGTACATGGCCTTGAGGTGATCCTCGACGCGGATCGGCGGATAGAGCGGTTCCTCGCCCTCATCGAGACAGGTGGGAATGCAGGCGACCTCATAATCGGGATTGCCGACGTGGAAGAACGGGATCGAATAACGCTCGCGGCCGGAGGCATTCACCACACGATGCAGGTTCGAGCGGTATTTCATGTTGGTCCAGCGCTGGATCATGTCGCCGAGATTGCAGACATAGGTGCCGGGGATCGGGTCGGCATGGATCCAGCATTCCGCGTCGTTGTCATAGACCTGAAGGCCACCGACATCGTCCTGCATCAGGATGGTGAGCCCGCCGAAATCGGTGTGCGCGCCCGCGCCCTTCTCGCCCTCTTCGGCGTCAGACCGCTGGGGCGGGTAATGCAGCAGGCGCAGCGTCGTCAGCGGATCGCGGCAATAGGGGGCGAAGTGGTCCTCGTCGAGATCGAGCGACAGCGCCAGACCGCGCATCAGCCGCGTGGCGAGTTCCTGAAGCGCCGCGAAATAGGCGACCATGGTGGGCCTGAAGCCCGGCAGGTCGTCCGGCCACTGGTTCGGGCCACGGTTGAAGCGGCCTGCCTTGACCCGCAGATCATCCGCAGGCAGTTCCACGCCAATATAGAAGCCTTCCTTGCGGTCGGGCGGGGCATCGGCTTCCAGCGTCTGACCGCCCAGCACCTCGTAGCCCCGGTTGCAGCCGGAAAGGGACTTCTCGATCTCCATCTTGCGTTCAAGCGGCTGATCGAAGAGCGCCTTCGTCTCGGTGAACATGGCGTCGATCAGGCCCTGCGGCACCCCGTGGCCTGCGCAATAGAAAAAGCCCTTGTCGAGGCAGGCCGCGCGAAGCGCCTCCCCCACCGCCTTGCGTCGTGCGGGGTCGGACGAAGAAAGGTCCGAAACATCGATGACCGGCAGAGCGGCGGCATCGAGCTGGCGGGCGGCAAGAGCGGTTTGTGCAGACATTTCTCGTCCCCGAATTGCGAGTTCGAGAGGACGCTAATATGTCGCAGGTGATGCCAAATAGAATTTTCTTTCGCTAGGGGAGATGCCGTTTCGGCATCGCAAAAGGGCGTTGCATAACATGCCTATTTTTGCAGCAAATGCGGTAACGGGCGGTCGGAACGCCGGGCGCAATTTCGACGGGCAGAAAATCACAGGCCGCAACTCACTGATTTCGCGACGCGGTTTTTCCTTCTATCGAATTGGAATATCTAAATAATCGACCTCAGCGGGTTAACCGGCAAAGTTCCACCCGCCCTACCCTTGGGTAAGAAGATAGGATGTCCGCCCCCACTGCTCGGCACGGATGGCTTGTCCTGAGCGGTCGCGCGCTACAGGCCGTTCTGCCCGATCCTTTGGCGGTCTTCCAATTCTGCAGTGAGCAGTTGGAGAAACAGATCGACGGGGGCCGGAAGCGATCTTCCAGCCCGCACATAGACACCCAGATCGCTCAGAACGGGCCCGTTCAGGGGCACATGCACGAGCGAACCGGATTCGATCATGGTTTCCAGCCCGATGGGCGTCTGGAAAGCGATGGCCTCGCTCGTTCGCACAAGCTGGTGCATCAGCTCGATGGAGTTGGTGCGCATGATCGGCTCCACCTGACGGTTCGCCTGCCGCATGACGGGGGCAAGCAACTGGTTGATGGAGAGATCGTTTGCCGCCATCACCAGCGGATAATCGCTGCAAGCGGCGAAGCTCACACTCTCACGCCCGGCCAGCGGATGATCGTCAGCCATGATCGCGCCCAGCTTGAAGCTCGCGACATAGACCTGCCTGAGATCGGGATAGCGCGGCAGATTGAAGGCGAAGCCCACATCGGCCATGCCCGTTTCCAGCGCCTCGGGGATGGTGCCGGACCCCATCATCTTCACTTCCGCGGTCACCCGCGGCGCGCGTTCGCGCAAGTGCCTCAGCACCACCGGCAAAAGCGAGGAGCACACGCTTTCAACGGCGGCGATTTCCACGTGACCGACGCGCGCGCCTTTCAAAGCCTCGATTTCGGCGCTGGTGCGGTCGAGATCCTGCAGGACGACGATGACATGGTGGGCGAGGATTTCGCCCGCCGTCGTCAGCGTCACCCCAGAGGGGTTGCGGTCGAAAAGCGGGGTGCCGATTTCCGCCTCGAGCTTCAGGATCTGGCGATTGACGGCGGATGAGGCGACGTTGAGCCTGCGTGCGGCCTCGCGAATGGAGCCCGCCCGCCTGACGGCGTCGAAATATTGCAGAGCGCTGGAATGGATACGCATGACATGTCCGGGACCGGAATGTGGGGGCTTCAGACTAACCGGGATGGCCGCGCGTGGGAAAAGCAAAATGCCGCAAAGGCATAGGCTCCTATTGCCCGCCCGATTGTCCGCCTTGGGTAGCGGCGTGCAGATCCAGCCGCCGTTCCTGATCCTGATGGCGCAGGATCACGTGATCGCCGGCTATGACCGCGACCTTCCACTCGCCGACCTCATCGCCTGCCATCACCCAGCTTTCCGCGCCAGACCCCAGCGTGGACAGCAATGCCTTACTCTCGCTGGAGGTAATCAGCACACCCCTCAGCGCCACGTCGGGCTCCTCAACCGGGAACGACGGCGCAGCCTGCGGTTCGGGCGCAGCTTCCGCCTCGCGCACTTCATCGCGGATATCGTCGGGCATGCGCCGTCCTTCGATGAAGAGCGGAGCCTCGACGATTGCGGTGAGGCGCGCCACATCGAGGCCCTGCCATTCGGGCATATCGGCGGGCAGCAGGTCCGCAGATGAGGTATCGCGAATATCGGCCCGGATGGGCGAGACATCGACCGGCTGGCTCACACGCTCGACAAGCGTCAGCCCGAGCAGACCCGCGAGGGCAAGCAGTGCAAGCGTCGTGAACACGGACGGCAGGCGGGCGGTCATGATCCCTCCTGCAAGGCATAGGGCGCGTAGATATCGAGCCGGGCAGCCAGCGGCAGCTTCTGGCCCGGCCGGGGCTGACCGAAAATCTGCTGGCGTCGCAGGTCAGCGCCCAGAATGAAGAGATAGGGCTCTGCGTTCTCGATGGCCCCGATCAGATCGCGGATCGCACCGATCTCGCCTTCGCATTCAACGCGCAGGCCCAAAGCATCATATGGCTGAATGCGGCGCGGGTTCAGCGGCGAGATGCTGATCACGGAGACATTATGCTCCCTTGCGCGCGCCTGCAGGAATTCCTGCACCCCGGCGGCGACGATGGACCGGCTCTGCCCGCTCCAGCCCTGCCCCGATGTGTCGGAGGCAACTTCCGGTGCGGCGGCGTCGGCGGATGCAAGGATCGCCTCCACCCGTCCAAGCTGGTGGCGCACGTCGTCGATTTCCCCGCCAAGGGCTGCGTAGCGCTCATAGCCGGGGATGAGAACCGCGGTTGCGGCAAACCACAGGACGAGCGCCAGCAGGCCGAGCGCGGCGAGGCGGCTGAGCCCCAGGCGCAGGGTGGCGGTCATGTCAGTCATTGCCCGTGCCCTCCCCTGCCTCAAGCGCGAAGGTGATGTCGAAACGCTCCAACCGGTCATCGGGATTGATCATCACCGGCGAGGCGAAGGCAACGTCGGCCACCTCGTCCAGTTCCTCAAGGCGGGCAATCAGGGGGGCTGCGGAACGCGCGAAACCGGCGATCCGTCCCTTGCCCGACCCGATCTCCAGCGAACTCAGGAACACCGTATCCGGCAGCGCGGCCGACAGCGCATTCCACACGGCATTGACCTGCGGCGTCGCCGCCTTTTCGCGCAGGAGCGCGATGCTCGCGTCATATTCGGCAACCGCATCTGCCTGTGCGCGGCGAAGGCGAATGGCGCGCGCCTTCAGTTCCTCAAGCCGCGCCTGCGCGCCCTCAAGGGCCGCCTCCCGCTGCCAGTAGGTGAGGCCCGCGAGGCTTGTGGCCAGCACCAGCACGAGTGCGGCGAGCCCCATATTGATCCGCCGCCAGCGATGGCGGGACCGGTCGTCCGGCGTCTCAAGCCGCATCAGCGACAGCACCCGCGCCCCATCGGCCCCGCGATAGACGATTTCACCGACGCCGAGCCCGTTGGCAGAGGCGAGCGACAGGATCTGCATGACGAGATCGCGGCGCAGGATGACCGTCTCCACCTCGATCTGCTTGCCCGCCCGGCCCGTAACCTGCCAGCGCCAGACCGCACTTGCCCCGGAAAACGGCGTGGACTGCGCGATATCGAGCGCCACGATGTCATCGAGCTTGGAGAGCGCGCCTGCGGGATAGGTCTGCCTGCGGACAAGCACGAGGTCGGCGGCCAGTTCCAGAACCAGCGGCTGCGCACGGCGGTGCGCCCTTGCAAGGGTCTTGACGAGTGCCTGCCAGCTTTCCCCCTCGAGCGTTGCGGAAAGGCCCCGCCCCTCGCCAACGCCCCTTTCCTCGCTGCGGGAGAGGCGGATGCGCAGGCCGGACGTCTTGCGTGCTCCCGCCCGGCGCAGCAGCGGCGCGAAGCTCGCGGCGAGTTCCCCCCGCCACCAGGACCAGAACGCAAGCACGCCATCTTGAAGCCACGGCAGAGAAGAATTGTCAGTTAGTCTGGCCATGCACGTTGTGTTCTATTGGGGGTGTCCCACGGGAAAACCGAATCTCTTCGGTCATATCCGCGCCCTGCCGAATTGTTAGAATAGACGATACTTCCAGCAAGAACCGATATCGGAGCGTTTCACAGTTGAATCAGGTCGGACCAAGCCAGGCGAAGCTCGTAGATACCATGTCGGCAGCTTTGCTGGAAATGAAGATCCTCGACAGTGCCGCAGTGGAACGAGCGCGCCGGGCGCAGGCGCAGACCTCCGCGCGCTTCGACACGGTGCTGACCGAACTCGGCCTCATGGGCGATGCGGATCTCGCCGGCTTCTGGGCCGCGTGGCTTAAAATCCCCCGCTTCCAGCCCGCCATGACGCCACCCGCCCCGGTGCTGGTAGACCTGCTTTCCTCAAGCTTTCTGACCGCCAATTCCGTCGTGCCTCTGGCGCATGAAGCGGGGCGGCTCGACGTCGCCATGGCCGATCCTCTCGACGGGGAAGCGATTTCGGCCATCGGCTATCTGCTCGATGCGGAAATCCGCCCCGTCGCCGCCAGCCGCAAGGAAATCGCGGACCTCCTGAAGGCGCTTTACGAGCCCGTCGCCGTGGAGGCCGACATGCGCGCACCATCGGGGGCCGCCGTCAGCCAGTCGGATGTGGAGCACCTGCGCGCACTCGCCAACGAGGGCCCGGTGATCCAGCACGTCAACGCGATCCTCTCGCAGGCGCTGGAGCGCGGGGCCTCCGATGTCCATCTGGAGCCGGATACCCACGGCCTTCTCGTGCGCTTGCGCATCGACGGGCACCTGCACGATCTGGAAACCGTGGACAGCGAGCGGCGCGCGGCGGTCGTCTCGCGCGTGAAGATCATGGCGCGCATGGACATTACCGAGCGCCGCCTGCCGCAGGACGGACGCGTGACGGTGACGCTCCGCGGACGCGACACGGATCTGCGTATCTCCACCCTGCCCACCATGCACGGCGAGAGCACCGTCATCCGCCTGCTTCGCCGCGACGAGACCGGGCTCGACTGGGCGAACCTCGGCTTCACCGACGCGTTGCGCGACACGCTTTCCGACATTCTCGCCAACCCGAACGGCATCTTCCTCGTCACCGGGCCCACGGGCTCCGGCAAGACGACGACGCTCTACACCGCGCTGCGCCAGCTCAATTCGCGCGACAAGAAGCTCATCTCGGTCGAGGACCCGGTGGAAATCCGCCTTCCCGGCATCAATCAGGTTCAGGTGCAGTCGGAAATCGGGCTCGATTTCGCCAATGCGCTGCGCTCCATCCTGCGCCAGGACCCCGATATCGTGATGATCGGCGAAATCCGCGATCTGGAAACCGCCGAAATCGCCATCCGCGCCTCGCTGACGGGCCATCTCGTTCTTTCCACGCTGCATACCAACAACGCCGCCGCCGCCATCACCCGGCTCATCGAAATGGGTACACCCGCCTATCTGGTGGCGGCCTGCGTGCGTGCCGTTCTCTCCCAACGCCTCGTGCGTATCCTGTGTCCGGCCTGCTCCGAACCGCTCGACGCGGCGCTTGTGCCGCCCGCCATTCGGAAAGCCGATGAGGCGGCGGGGCGACAGGCGCATTACCGCAAGCCGGTCGGCTGCCCCTCCTGCCGGGGCACGGGCTATTACGGGCGCAAGGTCATCTGCGAACTGGTGCCCATCGATGCCACCGTGCGCGAGCATATTCTGGCCGGTCACGGCGAGGCGGCCATCGGGGACGCCGCGCGTCAGGCGGGGAATTTCCGGCTGGTGGACGATGGCTTGCGCCTTGCCCGCGAGGGACGCACCTCGCTGGAGGAAGTCCTCAGCGTCGCCGGGCGAAGCATCTAGGGGGCGCGCAAAAAGGCATGGCCGAATTCGCTTACAAAGCCTATTCCGCGACCGGCGCGCTCGTTTCCGGCCAGCTCGATGCGGCATCGGAAACGGCGGCGTTTGCACATTTGCGCGAACGCGGGCTGGTGCCGGTGGAAATCGCGGCAGGCGCGGCCCCGCGCGATGCGGCAAAGGCAGCCGCGGGTGCGCGCGATGCCAAGCTTCTCGCCCGTTTCACCCGCATGATGGCGAGCCTCACCGCCTCCCATGTTCCCGTCATCGATGCGGTGGCGATAGCGCGCGACAGCGAAAAGCGCGCCCGATCTCGCACGGCGCTTGCCAGGGTTCACGAGGCGATCCTCAACGGTGCAGATCTTTCCGATGCGCTGGAACGTGTGCCCGGCCTCGCGCCGCCTGCCTATCGAAGCCTCGTTCTGGCGGGCGAACGTTCCGGCGCGTTGGCCGCCGTTCTGGGCGAACTGGCGGACCATCTGGAACGCGAACAGGAAACCCGGTCCCGCATCCGCTCCGGCCTGCTCTATCCCTCCATCCTGTTCCTCACCTCCCTTGCGGTGGTGATGGTCATCGCCACGATTCTGGTGCCAGCCGTCGCGCCGCTGTTTGAAAATGCCGGGCAGGAGATGCCCGCCATCATCGCCTTCATCACCGCCGCCAAAGCCTTCATCGCGGACTACTGGATGATCCTGCTTGCGGGGCTGGCTGCGGGCGGGCTCGCCCTCTATCGCGCCCTTCGTACCGAGGCCGTGGGCGGGGCCGTCGAGAAGACCCTTTTCGCCCTGCCGCTCATCGGCAGACTGAAGGCCAACATCGAGATCGCACGCTTCGCCCGCACGCTTGGCACGATGCTGCGAAACGGCGTCTCGCTGGAACATGCGCTGGAAACGACCAAGGGAACGCTCGCCTCGCGCAGCTATCGCCACACGATCGGGCAAGCCATCGCCGCGCTTCGAAACGGCGAGCGCTTCGCAACGACGCTCGATGCCGCGCCGCACATCCCGATGATCGCGCGCCGCATGGTGCGTATCGGCGAGGAGACCGGCACGCTGCCCGACATGCTCGATCATGCGGGCAAGGTGCTGGAGGCGGAATCCGGGCGCCAGATCCAGATCATCTTCCAGCTCGTGCCGCCGATCCTGACGCTCGCCATCGGCCTTGGCGTCGGCAGTTTCATTCTCGTCATCATGGACGCGGTGCTCAGCGTCAACGATCTGGCGTTTTGAGCATGACGGCCCCCGCCAAGAGCCGCCGCCGCGGCTTCATCCTGCTGGAAACGCTTGTGGCCTTCGCCATCCTCGCGGTGATGCTGGCCGCCGCCTACCGGATTACGGGCTCCGGCGCATCGAACCTCGCACGGGCCGAAGCTGCACGCGATGTGCTGGAGGCGCTGCAATCGGAAATGGATGCAACGCTCAGCGCGTCCACGCTAACGCCCGGCTCCGACACCGCTGCGCTTGGCGCGGGCTATCAGCGCCTGCGCACGATCCGGCGCGTGCGGGCAATCGGGCAATCCGGCGGTCAGGTCGCGCTCTTTCGCATCGAGATCGCCGCCTATCGCAACGCGGATACGGCGCATGTGAACCCGGTGCTCAGTCTTTCCACGTTGCGGGTCGAGCGTGAGGGGAACGGGCAATGAGGCGGCGAGCTGGGAGGCGACGGAGAGGCTTTGCCGTGATGGAACTTTTGATCGCCATGGCGCTTCTGTCGGTGATCGCAAGCTTCATCGCCGGATCGCTCGCCTTCGGCAACCGCGTGTGGGAACGGGCGGGCGCGATCCCGGATAACGGCCAGAGGCTCAGCGAAATCGGGTTCATCCGTGACAGCCTTTCCCAGGCCCTCACCTTCCCGCGCGTCTCCGGCGCACAGCCCGCCTTCAACGGCCAGCCGGACGGCTTCTCCGTCATCGTGCTGCGCTCCGCGCCGGGCTACGCCACCGATCAGCCTTGGCGGATTGCCTTTTCGCACGTATCCGGAACGGACTTCATGACCGTCGGTCTCTCCCCGGATTTTCCCGGTCGCGCGACATCGGGAGAACGCAAGATCCTGCAAGGACTGACGGGCATATCCGTGCGCTACCACGGACGCTTGCTCGATCAGGATCAGTCGCGCTGGCAGGAGGAATGGAGCGATCAGCCCCACCTGCCCGACCGCATCGATATTTCGCTGTCCTTCAAGGAGAATGCGAAGGGCGGACCGGCTGAGGACATGACGGTCATTGTTCGCCCGAAGGTGCAGTGAGGCCGGGCGCTACCGGCTGTCACGGCTCACCAGTTCCCGACGTCCTGATCTTCACCCGTTCCGCCTTCCGAGCCGTCGCGGCCGAGCGTGAAGACGTCGAATTCGGCGTGTTGTCCGGGATAGCGGTAGCGATAGGGCCGGTTCCATGGATCGGTCAGGGCAGAGGACTGCTTCAGATAGGGGCCGTTCCAGCGGGTTTCGGCGGGCGGCGCGCTGACAAGCGCGCCAAGGCCCGTATCCTCGCCCGGATAGCGCCCGGTATCGAGGAAATAGAGTTCAAGAGAGCTCTCGATTTCCTTGATCTGGAGAGCGGCAGTCTTGGTCTTGGCGCGGGAGAAATAGTTGATCGCGCGCGGGCCGACGACCCCGGCCACAAGCGCGATGATGGCCAGCACCACCAGCACTTCCAGCAGCGAAAACCCGCGCCGTGCGGCCTTGCGGCGAAGACGTCGCCTGTTCGTTTCCCTCTCGCCCTGCGCCCTGCCCGTATCCGCCATATTTCCCCTCAGGTTCCGTCCGGTGGCCCGTAGTCCTTGGCCCCTCGCCACATGCCGAGTCACTTAACCCAAAGTAATCGGCCCGAAAACCCAGATCGTCCAGATGCCAATCGCCAGAAAGGGCGCGAAAGGGATGCGCCGCCTCAGGTGACGCCGCCCGCCGCTCACCCGACGCACCAGCAAAACCGCGATTGCCGCAAGAGACCCGATCAGCAGCGCGCCCGGCAGGCCCTCAGGCCCGAGCCAGGCTCCGGCTGCCGCAAAAAGCTTGATATCGCCGAGCCCCAGCCCCTCGCGCCCGCGAAAATGTCGGTAGATTGCAGCCACCCCAAGCAGGAGCCCTCCCCCGGCAAGTGCCGCCACCGCATGCGCCGTCACGGATGCCGGATCAAGCAGCCAGGTGGCGCCGAGCCCCAGCGGAATGAGGCCGAGACTTGCCGTATCGGGCACGATGAAATCATGCGCGTCCAGCGCCGCCGCCCAGCACAGGAACAGGGCCAAAACGGCCCCGGCAACAAACGCGGGCAGCGGATAGCCGCCCCGCACCGCCCAGCCGAGCCCGGCGATTGCCGCCAGCAGCACGGCGAAGCGCAGAGCGAGCAGCGCGCGGCTAACCGAGCGACGGCCCGTCCGGCGGGGCTTTCCCGCTGAGCCTGCGACATGTCCTGCGCTAACGGTCTCTGCTATGACTTGGTGCCGTTGAGTTACCATGATGGATTCTTGTTGGAACTGGGCCCGTCGGACCTGATGAAACGCTTCCAAACCCCGCTGAAAAGCCTGTTTCCAGCCCTGAACCGAGGCAAGTCGGGAAAGCGCGGGTTTTCCATCGTGACCGTGCTTTTGAGCCTCACGCTGCTGGCGACCATTCTGGCGGGATTTGCGGGCGTGGTCCAGAACCGCACCCTGCGTATTGCCCGCGAGGTTCAAAGCGCACGCGCCGAACGAGCCGCAGAAGCGGGCGTTGCCATCGCCGTTGCGCGGCTTGCCGGACATGTCGCGCTGGACGAGGAAATCGCGGCCCGCAGCCCCGTCAACGGCACGCCTTTTACCTGCCGTCTCGACGGGGAGACCGTCCTCGTCATCGCCATGCAGGATGTCGCCGGGCGGGTCGATCTCAACACCGCCCCGGACACGTTGCTTGAAGCCCTTCTTGGCGGTCAGACGGATGAGGAAAACGCGGCGGAAATCGTCAGTTCGATCCTTGCACGGCGCAGAACGAGCGGTTTCCGGCTTGTCGAGGAACTCGCGCAATTGCCCGGCGTGAGCACCGCGCTCTATGGCACGCTGAGCCCCGACATCACCGTGAACAGCCACCTTTCCGCCCTCAATCGAGGCTCCGTCCGCCCCGCCCTGCGCACCCGGATTTCACAGGCGGGTCTTGTTGCGGGGACGGTCTATTCCGCGGATGCCACGCGGCGGCTTTTTGAGATTTCCGTGCTCGTTCGCTCAGCGCCGGACCGCGGTTATCTCGTTGAAACGACGGCACGTATACGCCCCGGCTCAAACCCGTTGCACGACATCCTGAAGTGGAACGGCCGCATTGTCCGCAACGCTACGACGCCGTCAGCCTATGCCGACTCGATGAACAGTCCGGCGGAGCAAGAATCACCCTCCTGCACCAACTCCTAAAGCTTGCCCCCTTACGGACATCTCCGCAGATCCCTTACGGTATTCCGCAATGACTGAAAGGCCTTCAGCCCCGTCAATTTACGAAAGTTCCGTCGTTCATCTGGCAAAGGACGACATTTCCTGTTGATGCCATGTGGATAAGGTCTGTTTGACATCGCAGGTCTCCACGAAAAGCCTATCCCTTCCCGGTCGGGCCTGCTGAGGTGCAGGACGCGTACGGGGGAGTTTTCGGAATTGGAACCAGGCAATCGGACGAGGCACCGACCTTTGCGCGTGCTTGCCGGGTTCATGACCGGGCTGATGGCGCTCATTGCGCTTGCCGGTTGCACCGAGACCATGTCCGATCTGGCCGAGGGGCCTGCCTCGCGCGACATCACGCCCAGCGGCTTCTCCCGTTCCCACCTTCCCGGCAACGTTCCCGCCCGCAGCGCCGCGCGCGCCTATTCGCCCAAGGCGCAGCTTTACCCCGGCACGGCCCAGTTCGTCGGCAACAGCGCGAGTGAGCCCTATACGATCACCGATCAGGACCGGGTTCACCTCAGCCTCGTCAATGCGAGCATCGAATCCGCCGCCAAAGTCATCGTTTCCGACATTCTGGCGCGCAACTACGTGATCGACCCGCGGGTGAAGGGCACGGTGACGATCCAGACCACCAACGCCATCGCCAAGAGCGCCATGCTCGACACCTTCGATGCGCTGCTGCGTTTTTCCGGCGCGGCCATCGTGGCGAACGGCGATCTCCTGCGCATCGTGCCCGCCTCCGATCCCGGCGTTCTGGCGGTCAACAATCCAGCGCGAGGTTACGACCGATCGCGCGGGATCGGGCTTTCGGCCAAGGTGGTGCCGCTGGAATTCGTCTCCGCGCGCGAGATGCAGCGCCTGCTTCAGCCGATCATCGGCGCAGACAAGATCCTGCATGTGGACGAGCGCCGGAACATCATGATCCTCGGCGGAAACCCGCGCGAGATCGCAACCGCGCTCGACGCCATTTCCCTGTTCGACATCGACCAGATGAAGGGCATGTCCTTCGCCCTCCTGCCGGTGAAGAACGCCGATCCGGATTCCATCGTCACCGAACTCGATACGATCTTCTCCACCGAGGACGGCGGCGCGCTCAAGGGCGTGGTGCGCTTCGTGCCCAATACGCGGCTCAATTCCATCCTCGTGATTTCCTCGCGCCCGCGCTATCTGCAAAAGGCGGAGCAATGGGTCGCAAGGCTGGACCGGATCGCGGGCGGCACGAAGCGGCAGCTCTTCGTCTATTCCATCCAGAACCGCGCCGCCAACGAGCTTGCGACGCTGCTCGGCAATATCCTCGTCGATCCCAAGAGCAAGGCGAACGGATCGGGCGAGACGGCAAACGCGACGCGGGTCGGATCGGCCTTCGAGACCGCAGCCGCCGCGCGCGCTGCAGCGCTCACCGGCACGACCGGCGCCACGACCGCGAGCGGTGCGAGTTCCACGGCCTCCACGGTCGGCCAGGGCCTCGTCAATTCGGCGGCCGCCACGCCCGCCACCTTTACGGCTTCAGGGCTTGCAGGTTCCGGCGCACAGTCGGAAGACGGCATTCGCGTCGTAGCGGACGAGGCCAACAATGCCGTGCTGATCTATGCGACGCCCGATGAATACAACGCCATCCTGAACATGCTGAAGCGGCTGGATTCCCTGCCCAATCAGGTGCTTCTGGAGGCGACGATTGCCGAGGTCACGCTGACGGACGAGCTGAAATTCGGCCTGCGCTGGTTCTTTGAAAGCGGCAATTACAGCTTCTCGCTGAGCGATGCGTCGGACGGCGCGGTCGGGTCGGTCTTCCCGGGCTTCTCATTCCTGTTTTCAGGCGGCAGCGCCGCGGTTGCGCTCAATGCGCTCAATGCGATCACCGACGTCAACGTCATCTCCTCGCCCAACCTGATGGTTCTGGACAACCGCAAGGCCGTGCTGCGCATCGGCGATCAGGTGCCCATCGCCGTCCAGCAGGCCATCGACACCACCAGCATCAACACCGTGGTCAACTCCATCGAACTGAAGGATACCGGCATCATCCTGACCGTGGTGCCGCGGGTGAACGACAGCGGGCGCGTCATTCTGGATATCGAGCAGGAGGTCTCCGACGTGGTGAAGACAACCACCTCCGACATCGACAGCCCGACGATCCGCCAGCGCAAGGTCAACACGACGGTGGTGGTGAAGGACGGCGACAGCCTCGCGCTCGGCGGCCTGATCCAGCAACGCGATTCCGTCACCAAATCTCAGGTGCCGGTGCTGGGCGACGTGCCTGTGGTGGGCAACCTCTTCCGCCACAAGGAAGACACCAAGACCCGCACCGAGCTTCTCATCCTGATCACGCCCCACGTGGTGCGCGATTTCCAGGAAGCCAACGACGTGACGGACGAATTCCGCCGCCAACTCGGCGGGCTGCGTGCGCTGGGCAACACGCCGCGCAGCAACCTTCACGACAAGCTGAACCGGCTCGCGCGCTAGGGACGGACCTGCACCAAGGGCCGCCCCCTCTCCTCATCACATTTCGTGGGCGAATTCCGCGGTGGACTGGGCCGCCTTTGCCCAACGGGCAGTGCGCTCGAAAGCGCCGAAGGAATAGATGTGAAGCTGCAGAGGCCCGCGCTCGTGCAGGGCTTTCAGACCTGCATCGATCTCGCCGATGATGCGGTCCGGACCAACGCTCTGGTACGAAGGCGCTGCCGAGCGGTTGCCCGCCGACGGCGTATCGACACCGCAACGCAACGACACTTTCGTCAGGATCTCCGCGCTGGCGGGCCCGGCGATGCCGAGCTTGACCGGAAGGGCCGGCTCCAGCGTGCGCAGCCAGCTCAGCCATTGCAGGATGCGGCCAGCGTCGAAGCAGAACTGGCTCACCACATAGGGTTCCTTGCCCGAACTGCGGGCCGCCAGAACCTTTTCCGCCAGTATCAGCGCACGCTCGTCGTCACCAGCGAAGGGATGCCCATCCGGGTAACCCGCGAGGCCGACGCGCTCGATCTTCGATCCGGCGAAGGCGGCGCTTGAGATCAGGTCGAGACTTGAAGCGAAGGGACCGCGCGCGGTGGAAACATCCCCGGCCACGACAAGGCAGTTGCGCACCCCGGCGCGCTCCTCCGCTACGCCGAGCATGTCGGCAAGTTCCTGCTCGGAGGAAAACTTGCGCGCCGCCAGATGAAGCGCCGGGCTCAGTCCCGCATCGTACAGGGCCGTCGCTGCGGCAAGCTGTTCGTTGTTGGGAATGCGCCCGATCGCGCTCAGATAGACTTCCGCGCCCGGTTCCAGAATGCCGCCGACCGCATCAATCGTGGCCCGCCCGGGAAGCACCGCTTCCACCGACCAGCCGCGCATCCACATGGGCGTCCTTTCCGGGACACTCGCATTCCGGGCCTTCACGACGGTTTCGCTGCGAATTTCGTTCACCGGCACATCTCCCCCGATACAGAGAACAGTCGGCTCTTGGCGGCCATTGGAACCGCCACCAGTCTACCCCTGCGTCAGACGCACGGAAACCGAAATCGGTCGCGCAGCGCGCGAAAACACCGTGTCCGGCAAGTCCGTGTTCGAGATGAGATTTTCGGGAAAAAGGGACGCTGCCACCGACAATCATCGGAAGAAATGGGAGAAAGACCGAACAGGACAGGCAGCGGCAGCGCCCAGAGACATGTCTATATAACTTGAGTATTTTCGTCAAGTTTATTCTCGCACGCTCTTCTGGATAGCTGTTTTGTGCGTTTTTCCGGATAGTTAGAAGTCGCGCATCACGCGGGGATACCCGGCGCCGGACACAAAAAAGGCCGGCTTCCGACAGCCGGCCCGGTCATTCACTGTTGGCGATTCACCCGTATGATCTGCGATCAGGGCAGTTCCGCCACTTCCATCATCGGATGGGTTGCCGCTTCCAGGCTCAAAAGCGAGCGCAGGTTCTTCCGATTGCGGGCGATATCGTCGATCGTGTAGCGATCCAGCACGTCGAAGAATGCGGCCAGCGCCTCATAGAGCACGCGGTTGAATTCGCATGACGAAATCAGCGGGCAATCGCGCTTGCCCGGATCGAAGCAGTCGGAGAGATGGAAGTTCTCTTCCGCCGCGCGGATCACCGCCCCCAGAGACATCTCGTCCGCAGGCTGGGCAAGCATGATGCCACCGTTACGCCCGCGCAGGGTCTTGATGAAACCGTTGTCGACGAGGATCTTCATCACCTTGAACAGGTGCGTTTCCGAAATGCCGTAAGTTGCGGCGATTTCAGGCACCTTGCTTGGCTTGTCAGGGTTCGCCGCGCAATAAAGCAGCGTGCGAACCGCATAGTTTGCCTGAAGCGTCAGTCGCATTATGGCTCCCTACCGAACCGGTATCCGGCTCACTTTACCTTCGTCGGTCTTCCCACCAATTGAATAAGCGATCACAGCGGGATTTTCAATGGATCGGGCAATATCGCAACGGGTAGCATAGAACCATTCTGGCTTCTTTTCTGCATTGGTAAGACCTGATAGACGTTTTTGGATCAGAATGGCGAGCGCGGACAGGACAGGCATACAACCGGCAGGATCGACCGTCTCGTGACGAGGTCGCGTCTCCCGATCCGGTGCGTTTGCCCGCGTTTACGACGCGCCGGGGAATGAGTTGAGCGTATCCGACATGGCGCTTCGGCACCGAGATCATTGCGGAAAGGAACAGGCTCGCCGAATTTCGGCGCGGGCCGGTTGCGCCGTGCTGGTCGCATGCCTGACGCTCGGCCTTCAACTCCCGCAGATACCCGCCGCCTCGGCCTTCGAACTCTTCGGGATGAAGTTTTTCGAATCGGACGAGAAAGAAACCGCACCCGTCCCCGATCCCCTGCCCTATACCGCCACTCTTACGCTGCTTGGCGGCGACGAGGATCTGAAGGATCGGCTCGAAAGTCATTCCACCCTCGTTTCGAAGCAGGAAACGCCGCCGTCGGGCGAACCGGGGCTGATCTCGCGCGCGCTTTCCGATCAGGAACAGCTTCTTGCGCGCCTTTACAGTGCCGCTCGCTATGGCGGGACGGTCGATATCGCCATTGCCGGGCGGCCGCTGTCGCAGGTGCTCGATGCGGGAACCTTCCCGCACCGGGACGGCACGCCGGTTCCCGTCGCCATCCGCGTATCTGCCGGACCGCTCTTCACCTTCGACCGCACGCGCATCATCGCCTCCGGCAGCACGGCGCTGCCGCCGCTCGATCCCGAGACTTTCGGGCTCATCAAGGGTGCGCCTGCCAGCTCCGACACGATCCTCAACGCCGAAACTGCCATCGTCGGGAGCCTGAAGCGGCTTGGCTATCCCTTCGCCTCCGTCACAGGCCGCGATATCGTCGCCGACCACGCCAGCCGCACGCTCGACGTCACGCTCAAAGCCTCCGCGGGCATGGAAGCCGCCTTCGGCACGGTTTCCGTGTCGGGCACCCGCAAGACGGACCCGGATTTCGTCATCCAGCAGGCCGACATTCCCGAAGGCGCGCGGTATTCACCGGAGACGCTGCGCAAGGCGGAGAAGAACCTGCGCGATCTCGGCATCTTCTCAAGCGTGCGGATCGTGGAGGCCGACAGGGTGGACGGCGACGGCCACCTGCCGCTGACCATCGAAGTGAGCGAGCGCAAGCGATCCGTTATCGGCGGCGGCGCAACGTGGTCGAGCACGGAAGGCGTCGGCCTTGAGGCCTACTGGCGGCACCGCAACCTCTTCGGCCGGGCCGAGCAGCTTTCCATCGAGGGTTCCGTCGGCCGCCTGACCAACGGCGGGCTCGACGAACTTGAATACAACACCGCCGTCACCTTCACCAAGCCGGGCGCCTTCGGTCCCGCCACCAGCTTTTCCGCCACGCTCGGCGCGCGGCAGGAGAACCCGGAAACCTACCAGTCCCGCTCGGTTTACGGAAAGCTTCAGGGCAGCAAGGACCTGAGCGAAACCCTCAAAGTCTCGCTCGGCACCGAATTGTCGTTCGCCCGAGAAGAAGACGCGCTGGGCACGGGCAATTACGCGCTGTTCGGCATTTTCGGGCAGGTGACGTGGGATACGCGCGACAACATTCTCGATCCGACACGGGGCTTCCGCGTCACGGGCAAGCTGGAGCCCGCCTATGACATCGAGACCGGCGGCATCATGACCTTCGTCAAGGCCGATGCAGCGGCCTATCGGGCGGTCGACGAGGCCAAGCGGCTCGTGCTTGCGGGCCGCGTCGGAGGCGGCAGCATCGTCGGCGCATCGACACGCGATATCCAGCCGAGCCGGCGCTACTATGTGGGCGGTGGCGGATCGGTGCGTGGCTATGCCTATCGCAATGTGGGCCCGCGCGTGACCACGTCCGACGGCGAGGAGGTCATCGGCGGCTTGAGCTATCTGGAAGCTTCCGCCGAAGCGCGCATCAAGGTCACCGACACCATCGGCGTCGTGCCCTTCATCGACGTGGGCGCGGCCTATCCCGACGAGATCCCGGATTTCTCCGAACCCCTCAAGGTCGGCACCGGCGTGGGCCTGCGCTACTACACGCCCATCGGCCCGCTGCGCTTCGACGTGGCCGTTCCGCTCGATCCCGGCCCGGACGATCCGAGCTTTGCGCTCTATCTGGGCCTGAGCCAGGCCTTCTGAGCGCACCGGTTCGCCCGCATGACCGGGGAACCAGCCCCACCCCAGGCTCCCTCGCGACACCCGACATTCGGCCAATTTCGATTTCGCCGCTTTTCCTCCTTGTTGTCAGGCTATGCAGACGGACTATCGGATCGAACCTTTCGGGGAGCCGGTCGCCATTCCCTGTCTCGCGTTGGCGGCCAGATCGACAGACGCCCTGTGCCGCGCCACAATCATTAAGCTGTTAAACTTACAGAGCGACTCATCGGCGGAAGGAAACCATGCGCCGCTTTTTTATCATCATCGCCGCAATTCTTTGCCTCATCCTATTGATTCCGGTCGCTTTTCTGGCGGCCATGCAAACGCAGGCCGCGCGCGACTTCACCGAACGCAAGCTCAATGAGGTTCTGACGAACGAAGGCCGCAAGGTCGTGATCGCCGCACCGCGCATCGACTGGGACGGCACATTGCACGCCGCCTCGCTGAATGTCGCCGATGATGAGGGAACATGGCTGAAGGTCGGCGGCATCCGCGCGACATGGACCCCGCTGGCGCTTCTGGGCGGTCGGATTTCCATCGGCTCGGTTTCGGTTGAGACGATCGAGGTTCCGCGCCAGCCGCTCAGCCTTGGCGAGAGCGCCGCGGATGAGGCCGATGACAGCGAAAGCGCCGACAGCAGCGCAAGCGGCGTGCCGATCGACGTCGATATCCCGCATATCCGGCTCGGCAGCATCGCGCTCGGCGCACCTCTCGTCGGCACCCCGGTGGAGATGACGGCGCAGGCCAGCGTGCGGCTGAGGGCGAACCCGGCGATCATCGAGGTCGCCACCCATGTGGAGCGTATCGATGCGGTTTCCGGCCGTTTCGATGCGTCAATCGGCTATGTCCAGAACAACCCGTTCCTGCGCATCGACATGCGCGCCAACGAGCCCGCGGGCGGTCTGATCGCGCGGCTTCTGCGCATCGAGACCCTGCCCGCCGTCTATGCGAATATTTCCGGCGAAGGCCGCCCGGATTCCTGGTATGGCCGCCTCTCCGTCGCGCTCAACCGCCAGCAGACGGTGAAGGGACGCCTCAGCCTGACCCGCATGGACGCCAATCGCCAGCTCGCCCTGTCGCTGGACGGCGCGCTTGCCGACATTCTGCCGCCAGGCATGCGCGATGTCTTTGCGGGCGCGCTGCACGTGAAGGGCGTTGCCGATCTGGCGGAGGACTACACCCCGCTCGGCGGCCAACTCGACATGACGTCGGATGCGTTCCGGCTCACGGCCGACGGCAAATACGACATGGACAGCGGCGCGCTGAGCGCCAAAGTGGATGGCGGGCTGCTGCGTGCCGCCACGTGGGGGCAGGATGCCGGGGCCTTTTCCGCCGATGAGCTGAAACTGGCAGCCAGCGCCTCCGGATCCCTCTCCAATCTCGACTGGACCTTCGGCCTTCAGGGCGCGGGGCTGAACGCGCCGCAAGCCCGCGTGGCGCGGGTGTCGCTTTCCGGTGAAGGCTCCGATGCGGATCTGCACAAGGAAAGCCTGAACGTTCCGCTTTCGCTCAGCGCGAACGGCGATATCGCGTCCCTTTCCGAAGCCGCACTCAGACCGCTCACCGGGCCGTTTACGCTCAAGAGCACGGCGCGGCTGAGGGTCGGCAACGCCGTCGATATCCAGAATTTCGACCTGACCACCGCCGCCGGACGCGCCACGCTTGCAGGCGTCTACGAGGCGGAAAAGGCAAAGCTTGCCGGCGACCTCACCATGGACGATCTGTCCGTCCTGTCCGATCTCGCCGGGCGCGCGCTTGGCGGCACGCTCGCCGCACACTTTACCGCGCAAGGCAACCCGACGGCACAATCCGGCATCGCGACGCTGAACGCCGATGCAAAGAACCTCGATGCGGGCGACCCGCGCCTGAAGGCGCTTCTGGGCGGCACCACGACCCTCGCCGCCACCGTGGAGCGCGATGGTGACGGCGTCATCACGCTTTCCGACACCGCCCTTTCCGGCGCGGGCGTGAAGGCCGACGTCGCGGGCAGGATCGCCCCGGAAGACGTCTCCCTCACTACCAACGCCACGCTCGACGATCTCAATCCACTCGACGCGCGTATTTCAGGCGGACTGGCCTTTGCCGCGGAGATTTCCGGCCCGCTCACCGATCCGCAGGTGGATGCGAGGCTTTCCAGCAAGCGCCTGATGATGCAGGGCGAGGCGGTGGAAGGGCTTGTCGCCACGGCCAAGGGAAGTGCGGCGGACGGCAAGCCCTCCGGCTCCGTCGCTCTCAACGCGCGCTTCCGCGGTCAGCCGCTTTCGGCAAGCGCCCGGCTTGAAAGCCTCGCCGACGGCTCGCGCAAGCTGGAAGACATCGCGGTCAAGGCAGCGAGCACGCGGCTCGACGGCAATCTGACGCTTACGGCATCGGGACGCCCCAGCGGCTCCATCGATCTCACCTCGCCGGATCTGGCGGAAATCGCCCCGCTCCTTCTTCAGGAGCTTTCCGGTGCGTTGACGGCCCGCATCGACATTGCGCCCGCAGGCGGCAGCGACGTCGCCAGCGTGAAGGTGCGCGCGGAGAAACTTGAAAGCGCGGGCATCTCCATCGCAGCGGCCGATCTCGACGCCACCGTCACCGATCCTCTGGCCACCCCGCGCATTCAGGGCACGCTTGCCGCACGCGATATCCGACAGGGCGATATCGTCGTTACCAACGTTTCCGGCCGTGCCGATCACGACGGCAGCGTGACCGATTTCTCTGCCAAGGCGGAGCTTTCCGACGGGACTCTTGCGCTCGACGGCAAGCTGGAGCCGGAAGGCGACGGCTTTTCAATCACGCTCGCCAATGCAGGCGGCAGCTACAAGGGGCTTGAGACACGGCTTTCGCGGCAGGCGAAGATCCTGATCGAGAACGGCACCGCGCAGCTTTACGATATCGCGCTGGTGCTCGGGAGCGGCTCGGCGGAAATTTCGGGAAGCGCGGGCGAGGATCTCGACGTCGACGTCAGGCTCAACGCGGTACCGCTCAGCCTTGCGAATGCGTTTGCGCCCGAGGTCGGGCTTCGCGGCGCGCTGTCCGGCACGGCGCATGCGGGCGGCAAGGCGGCCAATCCGCAAGCAACATGGTCGCTCGCCTGGTCGGATGCTGGCGCGGCTCCCATCGCCTCCCTCGGCCTTCCCGCCATTCAGATAAAGAGCGACGGCCAGCTTCAGGACAATCGCGTCACGCATACGACCGTGACGACCATCGGCAACGGCGCAATCACCGCCAAGGGCTCGGCCAATCTCGCCGCCCAGCCCATCGCGCTCGACATGAGCGTCAACGGCACGTTGCCGCTTGCCATTCTCCAGCGCCGTCTCGTAGAGGCCGGGGTGCGGCTGGAAGGCTCCGCAGCGCTCGACATGCGCATCGGCGGCACGGTGGCCGCCCCCGATTACGGCGGCACGATTTCCGGCTCCGGCATCACCGCCATCGGGCTCGACACCGGCGTCACCGTCAAGTCGCTCGCCGTCAATGCGCAGTTCACGCCCAAAGAGCTGCGGCTCACCTCGCTCAGCGGCGATCTGGGCGGCGGCAGGATTTCCGGACAGGGCACGCTCGGGCTCGGCGAAGGTCTGCCCGCGGACTTCGCGCTCAAGGTCGACGATGCGACCTATCAGGACGGGGTCATCGTCAAGGCGAACCTCGATGCCGACATGAACCTGACCGGGCCGCTTGCGGGCTCCCCCGCCCTTCGTGGCACGGTCACGCTGAAACGCACCGATATCACGATCCCGGAAACGATTGCGGGCAAGCTCTCGCCGCTCGCCGTCAAGCATATCAATGCGCCCGCCGATATCCGCCAGCAGAGCGCGGCGCTCGACAAGGCCGAAGGCGGCGACACGGGCGGCGGGGATATCCGGCTCGACCTGACGGTCAGCGCGCCGGGGCAAATGTTCGTGCGCGGGCGCGGCCTTCAGGCGGAACTTGCCGGAACCATCCGGATCAAGGGCACGAGCAGCAATCCTGTCACCAGCGGCGGCTTTACCCTGCGGCGTGGCACGCTCGTGGTGCTGTCGCGCCAGCTCACCTTCACCAATGGCGAGATCACCTTCCTCGGCAGCTTCGATCCGCTGCTCGATTTCGCCGCCACGACCACCACATCGGATGCGGAAGTGGTGGTGAAGGTGCAAGGCAACGCCTCCGACCCGAACATCGTCTTCACCTCCAATCCGGAGCTGCCGCAGGACGAGGTGATGGCGCAGCTTCTCTTCGGCCAGAGTCTTTCGAACCTCTCGCCCGCCCAGATTGCCCAGCTTGCCAGCGCGGTTGCGACATTGGGCGGCAAGGATCCGCTGGACCGGCTGCGCCAGTCGCTCGGCGTCGACAGCATCAACCTGACCGCGGACGAAGATAACAACGCCGCAGTCAATATCGGTAAGAATCTGGGCAACAAGCTGCGTCTGGGCGTTCAACAGGGTACCGCAGCCTCTTCCAGCCGGGTAACCATCGATCTCGATATAAACAAAACCCTGCGCGCCAGAGGTGAAGTCGGGGAAGACGGTGAGTCAAAGGCCGGCATTTACTTTGAGCGCGAGTATTAGGGGCGCCCTGCCACCTCTTCTCCCGCAGATCCCCTCTCCCGTTACCACCCCAGACGCGAGCCGTCAGGCCGCCGAATTAGTATGATTTGAAACTGAGAATTGTGTCTCGACGGCAACTATTCACCATATTTAAAGAAAACTTGAAATTTGGGCGTGCATTGGGGCGCCTACGTATGCGAGGTAATGAAGTACGTAGATTGTTGCGGATTACGCGTTGGGGGCGTGCTGTGGGACTCCGTATTTTTACATCCGTGTGTGCGCTTGCGCTGCTTTCGACGTCCGTCGCTGCGATGGACCTGCAAGAAGCCGTGCAGCACGCGGTGACGACAAATCCGAATATTCTGGAATCGACGGCCAATCGCCGCGCGCGCGACTTCGAGTTGCGACGTGCGCAAGGCGCGTTCCTTCCGTCTCTTAGCGTATCCGGCAACATAGGCGGTCAGCGCCTGGACCGTCCGAATTCGTTTACGCGGAACAACAACGACACGTGGCGCACCCGCAAGCAGGTGAGCGTCGCGGTCGAGCAGTTGCTGTTTGACGGGTTCGGGTCCGTCAACGAGATCTACCGGCAGGCCGCCCGCGTGGACGGCGCCGCCCTTCGTGTCATGGAGCGGTCAGAAGCGATCGCCCTCAATGCGACGGAAGCCTATATCGACGTGATCCGCCACGCGGCGATCCTCACGCAGGCCCGCCTCAACGTGAACAAGCACCGCGAGATCCTCTCCGATGTGCGTCAGCGTTTCGACGGCGGGGAGACCGGCGCAGCGGATCTCAGCCAGGCGCAGGAGCGTGTCGCCGCCACGGAGATCATCGTCGCCGATATCCGCCAGTCACTTCTGCAAACGATTGCGAAGTTCGAGAAGATCGTGGGCGAGAAGCCCGGCAAGCTTGCGCCGGCCAAGCCCGCCATCGTGCCGGCCGGTCCGGTTGACCGTCTCGTCGACATCGCCGCCATCCAGCATCCCGAAATTCAGGCCGCCCTCGCCGACGTGGATGCGGTTCGCTACGAATACGAGACGACCAAGAGCCCCTTCATGCCGCGCGTGAGCCTGCAGGGCACCGCGAGCTTCGGTGACGATCTCGACGGCGTCGAGGGCCGCAACAACGAGTATGCGGGCAAGCTGGTCTTCTCGTGGAACCTGTTCAACGGCGGCAAGGACATGGCGCGGCGCATGGAATATGCCGAGCGCCTGACCGAGAGCCAGGTCCGCGTCGACAGCGTTCGTCGCGAGATCAAGGAAGCCATCGAGCGTTCCTGGGCCGCGGTGCAGACCGGAAACGCCAAGATCCGCGCCATCACCCAGCAGGTTGCCGCGAACCGCAAGGTCGTGGACGGCTATCGTCAGGAATACGACATTGGCCAGCGCACCCTGCTCGACGTGCTGAACGCGGAAAACGCGCTCTTCAACAGCAAGATCGACCTGATCTCCGCGCGCGCCATCTACGCCTTTGCGACCTATCAGCTGCGCGGCACGACCGGCGACCTTCTCGCCTATCTGGACGTGACACCCGCCGCCGAGGCGACCAACGGGCAGCGGGACCATGTCTCGATCTTCCCGACCGGCACGAGCTTCAAGCTGGAGCCGCTGCGCAAGTTCTGATTGCCTGCCGAGGCCCCGGCCGGCGAACCGCCGGGGCGCTCGCATAAGGACAGACATCAAAAACCGGCCCGGTTGGCACAAACCGGGCCGGTTTTTTTGTGCGCCCACGCCCCCCGTTCGTCTCGCGGCGGGCCTGTCGCGCAGCTCTCAAGCCTGCTTAGGCTGGCACAGCTTTTGACTCCGACTTTTTCTATTCATTTCGATACATCCAAGTGTTCATTTCGGGACACAGGGTATCGAAAAGAGACAATTACTATTTCAATCGAATAAAACCTCGCCTCGACTAACCTTTTTTGTCAATTATTGATGAAAATTGTACTCAAATGTGCTTATTTTATTTTGAGCGATAAAGCCCGCCCTCTGCGGGATCCATCGCTTCTGGTGGCGTAATGAGTATGTGAGAGTTTAAGGGGCACCATGTCCAGTTCGCGGCCCTCCTCGAACAATGACCCTGCGGGAAAAGGTCAGGACCTCCTGGTGGAGGCCATCAAGTACATTTCCCGGGCATTCGGATATCACGTTACGAATTCGGTCGTTCTGACGGGCCTGCCGCTCGTCGGAGAGCGCCTGCCGATCAACATGATCGGGCGGGCTGCCCTGAACTGCGGATTGTCCGCCCTTCCCGTTCAAAGAGACGTTTCGGCCATCCCGCCGGTGGCGCTGCCTGCACTGGCGCTGTTCAAGGATTCCTCGATCATCGTCATCAAGGCGATCGACGAGCATGCGGGCACGGTCGATTACGTCTATGCCGCGAACACCGACGAGGTGCTGCGCGAGCCGATCCACGCCTTTTCGCAGAAATACGGCGGCTATGCCGTTTTCTTCAAGCCACAGACAGACATGTCCGGCCGCTCCGGCAGATCGCTGGGCAGCGAGGAGCACTGGTTCTGGGGCACGATCAAGCTGTTCTGGCGCGATTACCTGAACGTGGCGCTCGCCGCCTTCCTGATCAACATGCTGGCGCTCGCCTCGCCGCTCTTCACCATGAACGTCTATGACCGCGTGGTGCCGAACTTCGCGATCCCGACTCTGTGGGCGCTGGCCATCGGCGTCATTCTCTCGCTGGTCTTCGACGGTATCCTGAAGACCGCGCGCGGGCAGATCATCAACGTCACCGGCAAACAGGCCGACATGGCGCTGGCAAGCCGCATCTTTTCGCATGCGCTGGCCATCGATCTTGAAAAGCGCCCGGCCTCTTCGGGACAGTTCGCCAACCACATCAAGGAATTCGAGACGGTGCGGGAGTTTATCACCTCCTCCTCGCTCGTTTCCCTGATCGACCTGATGTTTATCGGCATCTTCGTGATGGTGCTGTTCCTGATCGTCGGCCCCATCGGCTTCGTGCCGCTCATCGCCGTGCCGATCGTCATTTCCATCAGCCTGTTGGTACAGGCCCCGCTCACCGGGGCGGTGGAGCGTTCGCACCGGGAAAGCGCGGTGCGCCATTCCATTCTGGTGGAGAGCATCGCCAATCTCGACACGATCCGCGCGCTGAACGCGGAAGGCAACATGCAGCGGCGCTGGGAGCGTTCGGTTGCGGCATCGGGAGCCGCGATCCTGAGCGGTCGTTTCTGGGCGATCCTGGCGCAATCCGGCACGGGTTTCGTCCAGGCGCTCGTCTCCATCGTCATCGTCGTGTGGGGCGTCTATCTCATCACCGACAACGCGATTTCCATGGGCGGGCTGATCGCCGCGATGATGCTGTCCGGGCGCGTGCTTGCGCCGCTGGCCTCCGTTGCGGGAACGCTGACGCGGCTTCGCCAGACCATGCAGGCCTACAAGACGCTCGACACCGTCATGTCCACGGAGACCGAGCGCAAGGTCGGGCGCACCTATATCAACCGGCAGGTTGCCACCGGCAAGGTGGAGTTCAAGGACGTGAGCTTCCGCTATCCCGGCGCATCGGACGACTCCCTGAAGAAGGTGTCGTTCAAGGTGCAGGAGGGCGAGACCATCGCGCTCATCGGGCGCGTGGGAGCGGGCAAGACCACCGTCGGCCGCCTGATGTCCGGGCTCTATTACCCCTCCAACGGCGCCATCCTGATCGACAACACCGACACCCGTCAGTTCGATCCCGCGGATCTGCGCTCCGGCGTCGGTTTCGTCTCGCAGGACAACGTGCTGTTTGACGGCACCGTGCGCGAGAATATCAGCGCGGGCGATCCTTACGCCGAAGACGAGGCCATTCTGGAAGCCGCGCGCATTGCGGGCGTCGACGATTTCATTGCGCGGCATCCGTTGGGCTACGATCTGCCGGTGGGCGAAGGCGGGCGGATGCTTTCCGGCGGGCAGCGCCAATCCGTCGCCCTTGCGCGCATGCTGTTGCGCAAGCCGAAGATCCTGTTCCTCGACGAGCCGTCCAGCAATCTCGACCTCACCTCCGAACGGCGGCTGATCGAGCGTCTGAAGGCCTATAGCAGCCCGGGCACGACCGTCTTCATCTCCACGCACCGCATGAGCCTTGTGGAACTGACCGACCGCATCCTGACGATCGACAACGGGCATCTCGCACTCGATGGCCCGCGCGAGACGGTCCTGCGCCAGCTTCGCGATATGGGGGCCTCCCGGATGGCGGCGAACAAGAAGGCGCGGGCCTCGTGAAAAAGACCGCCGACTGGAATTACGCGAACGACATTCGCGACATCCTGCAAACGCGCCCGCCGCGTTTTGCGACGAATGTCGTGCGCATCGGCGTGGCGTTGTTCCTTGTCGCGCTGATCTGGGCCTATTTCGCCCAGCTTGAAGAGGTTACCCGCGGCGACGGGCGTGTCGTTCCCTCGCGCCAGATTCAGGTCGTTCAGGCCCCAGACCGGGGCATCGTCAAGGAGTTACTGGCCCGCGAAGGCGATATCGTGGAGCGCGGACAGGTTCTGGTGCGCATCGACGACACCGATTTCGCCTCCCAACTCGGCGAGATCCGTCAGAAGCGGTGGGCGCTGCTTGCCCGCATCGCGCGTCTGGAAGCGGAAACGGAACGCACCGAGCCCACTTTTGCCGAAACGCTGCGAACCTCCGTCCCCTCCCTCGTGGGGGAGGAAATGAAGGTCTACCAGAGCAAGCAGAGACGCCTGAAGGACGAACTCTCCGTCCTGCGCAGTCAGGCGGAGCAGCGCGCGCAGGAGGTTCAGGAGCTTCTCGCCAAGGAGCGCAAGCTTGCCTCCACGCTGGACCTCATGAAGCGCGAGGTGGAGATCAATCGGAAACTCTACGAGCGCCGGGTGCTGCCTGAAATCGAGTTCCTGCGCCTTCAGCGACAGCTCGTGGAAACGCAAGGCGAGCTTGAGATCACCAAGGCCTCGCTGGAAAAGACCGCCGCCGCCAGACAGGAGGCGGCCGACAGGCTCAGCAACGCGGAGACCACCTACACCGCGGAAGCCCAGCAGGAGCTTGCCACCGCACGCGGCGAGCTTGCCGTCATTGACGAGACCATCCGCGGGGCTTTCGACCGCGTGCGCCGGACGGACCTCGTCTCTCCGGTCAAGGGCGTCATCAACCGCCTGAACATCACGACCATCGGCGCGGTGCTGCAACCGGGCACGGACGTGGTGGAAATCGTTCCGCTGGAGGACACGCTTCTCATCGAGACGCGCATTCGCCCGCAGGACGTTGCCTTCCTCAGCCCCGGCCAGACGGCGCGGGTGAAGATCACCGCCTATGACTTCTCCATCTATGGCGGTCTGGAAGGACATCTGGAGCGCATCAGCGCAGACACGACTGAAGATGAAAAAGGTAATCGCTTCTTTCGTGTCATGGTCAGAACAAATAAAAATTACCTTGGATCAGACACCAATCCTTTACCAATAATGCCAGGAATGGTTGCTTCGGTGGACATATTAACCGGAGAGAAAAGCGTCTTGGATTATCTCTTGAAGCCGATCAAAAAAGCACGGGACGAGGCGCTCCGAGAGCGTTGAGATCCCGGTAATGACGGGGCGATCGGCAGATGGAACGGGTTTCACGTACGCCTTCATTGGCGGCGAACGGGAAAGGTGTGCGCGCAGCGACGTTTGCTGCGGCAGTTCTCCTCACCCTCAGCACTCAGAGCACTGCGGTCCTGGCGGACCAGCTTGCCGGAAACGGCATCTGGCAGCCGGAGATGTCCACCCATGACACCGTGTCCACCTCCGGTCACGGCTTCATGATGGTCGCAGCCATTGCTTCCGCCGTGGAGACCTCCGCTCAGAATGTCGGGCTGAGCCACCGCACCCGGCTCGATTTCACGCGGCCCTACCTGACGCTGAATGCCGTGCTGGAACCGCCCGCCCGCGCCGCCAGCCTTTCCACCGACATCCTTCCGCCGATGCGTCCCGGCAAGTCGGTCCTCAAGCGTGAAGAAAGTGGATCTGCTATCTCTGGGGCGATCTCCGCGAAGGCGCCGAACCGACCGCTGCTCGGCAGCCTCGGCAAGACGGCCGGGTTCACGCCCGTCAGCGCCCGCTGGGATCGCGTTCAGCGCAAGGCCGCTACAACGCTTGCCGATCTCAATACCTGCATCGGCAACGACGGGATTTGCGACGACGAGGGTCTCGCCGACTGGGCCTCGATTGTCTCCGAGGCGCGCGCCATGCGTGAAGGCCGCCGGATTTCCTACATCAACAGTGCGGTGAACCGGCTGATCGCCTATCGCGACGACCGGATCGTGTGGAAGAACGTCGAATACTGGGCCTCGCCTGCCGAAACGCTGTCGCGCAAGGCGGGTGACTGCGAAGATTTCGCGATCCTGAAGTACTGGAGCCTGCGCGAAGCCGGCTTCCGCGATCAGGACATGCGGATCGTGGTGCTGCGCGACAAGGCGCTGCGCCGTTACCATGCGGTTCTGGCGCTCTATCACAACAACGACTGGCTCATCCTCGACAATCGCTTTTCGCGGGTGCGCCTGCAGCGCGATCTGCCGAATTACCAGCCGCTCTTCTCGCTGAACGCATCGACCCAGTGGGCCCATGCCGCGCCGTCGAAAAAGCCCGTTCGGCTCGCTTCGCGCCTTCAGGAACAGTTCGGCCAGTAAGCAGCGGATTTCAATGGCCTGCCTCGGGCAAACCATGCTGGAAGGCAGGGTCCGGCTGGTGTATGCCTTGAATACACACGATGGCCCGGGCTGAATGATTCAACCTTCCGTTTTCTCCCTCAGATCCCCGATTGCGGTGATCGCCGCCGCCGCGCTCGGCATTCTGGTGGCGGCAACGGGATACCTCGTCCAGAAATCGACTGAGGCGGCCCGGATCGAGGCTCAGGACACGACTCGCTCGGACGCTGCCGACACCCGCCTGACGCTCGCCCGCACCCTTCTCAAGCATTCGCTCGTGACCTCGGCCCAGCGCCTTGAGGAACTGGCGAACCTGCCGCTTCTGGCCGAATTCCTCGACCTTGCCGCTACCGATCCGAAGGGCGGCGATGCGGCGGAGCTTAAGGCCTATCTCGATGAAGCCCTGCAGGCCGCCTCACAAAGCCCGGACATTGCCGCGCTCATCGCGCTTTCGGCATCCGGCGAGGCGCTTCTGACCATCGGCGAGACAGCCGGAGATCAGCCGAAGCCCGATCCGGGCAAGACGATCCTCGTCGTCTCCACCCCCGAGGGAGAAGCCGCCGCGCTCTGGCTTCAGGCCGAAATCCCGCCGCTCGACGGCGGCGCGGGACCGGCGGGCTTCCTCATCGCCAGACTGCCAGATGACATTCTCGAAAGCCTCAAGGCCGCACAGGTCGCGGTTTCTTTGGCGAGGCAGGAAGCAGGCGCGACGCCCGCAGAGGGCATCGCCGGCTCCCGGCTCGGCCCGCTCGTCCTGAGCGCCGCACCGACGTCTGCCCTTTCCCTGCCGCACTCCGCCCCGTCCGCGCCCTACTGGCTTTTTGCCGGTATCTGCGTGTTCCTTGCGGGACTGGCCGGGCTTTCTGCGAGACGATCCGGCCAGCGCGCCGAGTGAAGCGCCGCCCGCGCCCGAAAGCCTCCCTCCCCTGCCTTCCATCTTCGCCTGCAATCCGCTCGCCCGTGAGCGCGCGCATGCGCCCATGAAAAAGGGCGGGCCCGTCGGGCCCGCCCTCTCGTTCTTTCGCGATGATCCTTGACCGACCGTCGGTCTCAGGCTCAGGCCACGGCGTGCGCCACGACATGGGCCTGCGATCCGTCGTCATCGACCACCACGCGGATGGTGTCGCCGAGCGAAACGTCGGCGAAATCGACCATCGGCGTCCAGTCGCTGCCGACGCCGTCGGCATTCACTTCCATAAGCGCGCTGCCGTCGTCGTTGGCGGTCACGCGGACAAAGTCGTTGATGTCCGCGCCTTCGGTCCCGAAGGCCCCGTCCAGAAGCCCGTGCAGGTCGACCGCATCGCCGCCGGTGCCGTCTTCATTTGCGACTTCGAAGTCGGTGATGAAGTCGGTGGCATCCGACAGGGAGTTGAGCACGAAGGTGTCTTCGCCCTGCCCGCCGGTCAGCATGTCGGAGCCGAGGCCGCCGGCAATCAGGTCGTCAGTGTCGCTGCCGACAAGAATGTCGTCGCCGTCGGTGCCTTCGAGGAACGGCTGCGGAGCCTCCGCGAAGGTGCTGGCCACCATCGGACCGCCAGCGGCGCTGAAGGCCGACATGGACACCAGGTCATCAGCTCCATCGACAGTCAGCGTCGCGGTTGCGCTGGCCGTGCCGCCGTTTCCATCGCTCACCCAGTAGGTGAAGCTGTCGGTCGTGCTGTCGCCGTCGTTGAGCGCCTGCAAATCAGACGCCCCGGTCGGGTCGTAGCTGATTTCGCCGGTGCCCGCGTCAAGCGTCACGGTTGCGCCCTTGTCGGTCGTCGCCGTCAGCAGGTTGCTGCCGCCAAGACCGGAGACGCTGAGCGCATCGCCATCGGCATCCGTGTCATTTGCCAGCAGCAGGCTGGTGTCGATGGTCGTGACAACATCTTCCGACAGACCGACGACTGCTCCCGACACGCCATCATGTTCGATCACCCAACTATTCGGCGAAAGACGATACAAATCGTTCCACTGACCATTGGACATCATGACAGCATAATCTTCGTTGCCATTGGCATCGTTGGGCTCACCACCGGCCCAATTCTGATAAGTGGAAATGAGCGGCCTGCCATTCTCGGAGCCACCAACCCATTTCCAGTAACCTTCGGAATTGGCGTCAGAAGCACCGATCCACACGTTTCGACTGCCGGCAAGTGAACTGACGAAGCTGTTCTCGGCTCCCGAAGTAATGTGGGCGAGGTATCCGCCTTGCCCAGCCGCGATGTTGTTAGCTGCCGTCCAGGGCACATAGCCGGTACCGACCTTGTAGTAATGCCCCTGGAATTCGTGCCAGCCGCTGCCCGAAGGTGCAGAGTCAGGCTCCGTGAAGACCAGCGTATCCGCCGCGGCAACCGGTGCGACGTTGTCGGTCACACCGTCCACCGTCACATCGACACTGGCGCTGGCCTCACGGCCATGGCCGTCGGACACCTTGTAGGTGAAGCTGTCGGCCCCGTGCTCGCCATCGTTCAGATGCTCGAACGCTCCATTCGGATCGTAGTCGTAGCTGCCGTCGGCGTTGACGGTCAGCAACGCACCCGAAGCAAGCGTGACCTGACTTCCCGGCGTGAAGGCGTTTCCGTTGATCTCGGTGATCGACAGCGCGTCGCCGTCGAGATCGACATCGTTGGAAAGAAGCCCATTCGCAGCCGTGACCGACACGGAGGTGTCCTCGTCGGTGGAAGCCACGTCGTCGGTCGCCACCGGCGGCAGGTTCCCGACCTCGCCGTTGTCATCGGAGAACATCGGGACTTCGCCGCCGCCGGAGAAGGTGACCGAATGATCCGGCGACAACAGGGTCAGCGTGCCGTTGCCATTGTCGACAAGATCGTAGTCGTCAATGGTCGTGCCCGGGGCCAAGTTGATCAGATCCACGGCCCGCATGTCCCCGACGATCACATCGTGACCGCCGTTCGTCGTGAAGACGATGCGGTGGGCCGAGTTCAGCCCGGAGATATCGACCGTGTCGTCGCCCACGCCGCCATCGAGGCGGATCGTCGAATAGGCAAGGCTCGTGCCCGTGAAGCTGCCGTGCACGTTGAACGTGTCGCCGGTGCCTCCCGGTGCGCCCTGACCGTCGATGACGATCTCCTCGATATTTTCCAGTTCCGCGATGATCACGCCGTTGCGGGCGATGACAATCTCGGCGGTACCGCCATAGGCGAGCGGCGAGGAAGCCGCAGCGGCGTTGCTGTAGATATCGAAGGTTTCAGCCGAAGCGGCTTCGCCGTTCGCAATGAAGGTGTCGGTATCGGCACCGCCATCGACGATGTCGTGACCGCCGCCGACATTCCACACGATGGTGTCGTCACCGGCACCGCCGTCGATGATGTCGTCACCGGCACCACCGTCGATGTAGTCGTCACCGTCACCGCCGAGCAGCGTGTCTGCCCCGCCGCGGCCGAGCAGGTAGTCGTCGCCGCCACGGCCGTCCAGCGTGTCATCGCCGGCTCCGCCGTAGTAGGCGTCCGTCCCCTCCGAACCGATGGGCGACAGGACGGTCGTCTGCGTATCCGGGGAGAGCGAGATGTAGTGATTGACCTCGGTCACACCGGTGTAGGTATTGGCATCGAGGCCGGTGTTGACGACGGTGTTCTCCACCCCGATCTCACCGGATTCGACGACGCCGTATTTGACGCCGGTGAACGTGTTGTCGGTCACCGTGCTGTCTTCGGCGCCAATCAGGTAGACGGCGAAGTCATTGTCGCCCGTACCAGCGAAGGCGTTGCCGTCAACCAGAAGCCCCGACGCCGCATAGACCAGCAGCGCCGTGGATGCCCACGATCCACCGGTGTAGCCGAAGCCGGTGAAGGTGTTGCTCAGAATGCTGCCGGTCGACCCTTGCGAGAGCTGCATGCCGTTCTGGGCGATCCCCGTCTGGCTGACGGTCGTGAAGGTGTTGCCTTCCGCCGTCACGATTGCGTTGCGGGCAACCACGCCGGTCTTCTGGAACTCCGTGAAGGTGGAGTTGGTGATCGAGATCGCCTTCGCGGAACCATCCGTGTTGCTGACCAGGATCGCGTTGCCGCGCTGGTTGCCGGAGACCTGCCCCGTCGCCTCGTTTGTCGGCGTGTCGCCGATCTCCATGATCTCGACCTGATCGATCGAGCCGGAGGCATTCGTGTAGGCGATGCCGGTGAAGTCGGACCCGCCCGTCACCTGACCGGCCTGCCATTGGCCGTCGATGGTGATCGACGAGATATCGACGTCGTCCGCATCTTCCACGGTCACGACGGAGAAGATCGCCTTGCCGTTCTGCGGGTCTTCAGTCGTCTGAACCAGCCCGCTTGAAGGAGCCTCGATGACCACGTCGCCCACACCGACCAGCGAGATGTCGCTGGTGGTGATGGTGACCTGTTCGGTGTAGGTGCCCTCGGCGATCAGGACCGTGTCACCGGCAACAGCCGCATCCACAGCCTCCTGGATCGTGGCGAAGCCGCCATTGCCGACCAGCAGGAACCGACCGGCTTCCGAGCCGTCCACCACTTCCACATCGGTGAGCGTATCGGTGCCCTCAGTGGTTGAGGTGAGCGTCCAGCTGTCTGCACCGGAAAGCGCAAACTCGGTCGCCGCCAGAGCATCGGTGTAACGGGCCGTATCGAGATCCGCTCCGCCGTCGAACGTGTCGTTACCGACGCCGGAATGGAAGCTGTCATTGCCTGCCCCGCCATCGAACTCGATGGCGATTTCAGACGCAATGCCGCTCGACAGCATGGCCGAAGCGTTGACAGTGTCGGCCCCGTCGCCGCCCGTGACATGGATCGTGGTCGGATCGATGCCGGAGGATGCGAAGTCCCCGGTTAGGGTGACCGTGTCGCCCGCATCGGACAGCACGACCTCAACATCCTCGATGCCGTCGACCTGCGAGGTTTCACCGCCAGCCGTGACCGTGAAGCCCGTGCCGCCGTCACCGGGCGCCGCGAGTTCGATGGTCTCTGCCCCGCCGGTGCCGTTCACGACACGCAGCGTATCGCCGTTGACCTCGTCGCCCGTGCCACCGTCGATGGTGTCTTCGCCGTCGCCGACGTTCCACACGATGGTGTCGTCGCCGAGATCGCCGTAGACACTGTCGTCGCCGGTACCGCCTTCAAGGTAGTCGTCGTTCTGACCACCCCGCAGCGTATCGTCGTCGGCCCCGCCATAGAGACGGTCGTTGCCGGTGTTGCCCTGCAGGTAGTCCTCGCCGATGCCGCCGATGAGCGTATCGTCGCCTGCGCCGCCGTAAAGCTGGTCATCCCCGCCGTAGTCGATGCCGCCTTCGGCGAAGTCATTCAGCAGGTCGTTTCCGTCGGTGCCGGTGATGTGGTCATCCGCATCGGTGCTGCGAATGCGGCTGTCGAAGCCCATGACGCCGGTGCTGTCGCTGTTTATCGTCACGCCGGAGAGATCCAGCGTGCTGGTCCCACCCGTGCCGGTATAGGCACCGGGCTGGCCCGCCGTACCGGGCGTCCCGTCACCCGAGGTCGCGATCGGATCGACATAGAGCAGGTCGCCCCAGTTCGACGAACCGCTGAGCGCGACATTCGTGAAGGTGAGGCCATCCAGATCGTTGAAGCCCTGCACCATGATCTGCGGCTTGTGCCACGAACCGCTGGTGGAGACGTTGATCAGCGTGATCGTGCCGATCGGCTGGTCCACGTCGTAGATACCCGGCGCAAAGCCGGTGATCTGCAGAGCATTGTCGCCCTTGCCGGAGGCAGCATCGGCCAACGCGCTGGAGCTGTTGAACGCCACATTCTCGATTGTCGCGTCACCGAAGAAGTTCCACAGAAGAAGATCTGCAGAGCCGTTCGCCCCGCCCTGGCCGTTATCGGCAAAGGTCGTGTTGGTGACCGTGATCTCGCCCACGCCCGGCGTATTGCCGTTCGTGCGGAAACCATAGCCAGAGTTGTCGTTGAAGGCGCTGTCCTCGACCGCGATCGTATCCACGACCGTGCCGGAAGCCACACGGACCCCCGCAAGGTTGCCGTCGAAGTTGATCCCCTTGATCGTCACGCCGGCGGAGCCGCCGTCGTTGATATCGCCGGAAATCGTCAGCGCCGTACCACCCGGATTGAGGATGGTTGCGGTTGACGGATCGTCGCCGCTGCCGGAACCGACAAGCGTCACCGCCTTGTCGACGGTCAGGTTCTCGCTCCACGTGCCCGGCGCGATGAGGATCGTATCCCCGTCGGAAGCCGCGTTGATGGCTTCCTGAATGGTGGCGTAGCCGCCATTGCCGACCAGCAGGAACTGCCCGCCTTCAGCGCCGTCCACGATCTCGATATTGGTGAGCGTGTCCGTGCCTTCGGTTGCGGTCGTTACCGTCCAGCCGCCGGAGCCGTTGGCGGTGATATCCGCATCCGTGAGGCTGTCGGCAAACTGCGCGGTGTCGGTGCCGTCGGCCCCGTCCAGCACATCGTCGTCGGCCCCGCCGGTGAAGGTGTCATCGCCAGCACCGCCGGTGAAGCTGTCCGCACCGCCGAAGCCTGCGAAGTCGATATCGCCGGTGGTGTTGCCGCCCGCCACATAGACGTCGTTCCCGGCATCGCCGGTCACCGTCATCGTGGACTGCGTGACGTTGTCGATATCGCCGTGAGCCCCGGAATGGATCGCGTCCGTGATCTCGACGTTCTCGACCACGACGGAAGGCCCGTCGATGGACTTGCCCGGCTCGCCGGCGCGCACGCCGGTGGAGGTACCGTCGATGGTGCCGTTGCGCACGATGATATCGCCGGAATAATCCGCCGGAGCCGGACCGTAGGTGCTGCCGTCGTCGCGTGCCTTCAGCGAGATCGCCGCACCGAAGTTATGCGCCGTGCCATCGCCATCGGACGTGCCGACATCGGTGAACGTGAAGTTCTCGATCACGATGCCGGAGTAGCTGCCGTTCTTCAGGTTGATGTCGATGCCATTGCCGAAGCCGCTGGTGTTGGCTCCGGTGCCGCCAAAGACCGCGGCCCGGCCGAATTCGCCCACATCGTTCATCGCGATGCCGGTGATCAGCGCATCGCTGAGCGCCTCGGCGTAGATGCCCTTCTCAAGCAGGTGCTCGAAGGTCGTGCCGTTGATTTCCACATCACTGATCAGACCGTCGGAGGCTGCGCCCACAGCGGTCGTCTTGGCGAAGTAGATGCCGATCTCGCCGTCGGAAATCGTGCCGCCGTTGATGGTCAGGTCGGTCACATCGGCGGTCGTGCCCTTGCGGATGCCGTTGATCACGCCGTCGATATCGACATTGTTCAGCGTCAGCCCGTCCACGCCGTCGGCAAGCTCGACGCCGGTGTAGAAGCTGGTGAACTCGACACCGCTGACCGTCACGCCATCGGCGTCGACCGTCAGGCCCTGCCCGGCGGCGTTGTTGTAGCTGTTGCCCGCCTTCAGGTAATCCCCCACGGAACCCGCAATGCCGTTATCGGCCTTGAAGGTACCTTCGATGACCACGTCGCCGACGCCCATCAGCGTGACGTTGTCCGTGGAGATGGTCAGGTTCTCGGTGTAGGTGCCTTCGGCCACCATGACCGTGTCACCCTCTGCCGCATCGTTGAGCGCGTCCTGGATCGTGGCGTAACCGCCGTTGCCGACCAGCAGGAACCGGCCCGTTGCGGGGCCTGCGCCATCCGGATCGGCGGCCTGAACAACTTCGACGCCGGTCAGCGTATCGGTGCCCAGCCCGATGCCGGTGGCATCGATCTGCCAGCCCGGCTCGACAGCCGCGCCCGGATCGGCATCGGTCACGAGCGAGAAGTTCGAGGCATCCAGCTCACCGTTATAGAGTGCGGTGTCAGCCCCTGCCCCGCCGATCAGAGCATCGTCGCCGAAGCTGCCGGTCAGCGTGTCGGCACCTTCGTCGCCGTAGAGGACGTCGTTGCCCGAGCCGCCGTCGAGCGTGTCGCTGCCCGAACCGCCATGCAGTTCGTCGGCGTTGCCATTGCCATTCAGGATGTCGTTGTCGGCATCGCCGAAAAGAAGATCCTCGCCGCCATTGCCGCTGATGACGTCATCGCCGTCGCCGCCGTGGATCTCGTCGGAACCGCCGCGACCGCCAAGCGTGTCGTCACCGTCATTGCCGACCAGCTTGTCGCTGCTGCCACCGGAGGTGAAGACCTCGTTGCCCGACAGGCCCTGCATGGCGATGTCGGAGAACGGGTTGCCGTTGGCGTTCACGACGCTCAGCGGAAGGCCGCTGAGGTCCAGCGTGCCGCCGATGCCGTCGATGTTGAAGCCGTGCCAGCCTGCATCGACATTGATCGTCAGGCCCGCACCGGAGATATCCAGCCCGTTCGCATCGGCGAAGTTGTAGATCGCGACACCGACCTTGGAATAGTCGCCCGTCACGGTCACGCCATCGAGCGTCACATCGCCCATCGGCTGGAACGGTTCGCCCGCCCCAATACCGCGGAACTGGATGCCGTTTTCGGCAGCAGAGCCCGGGTTTTCGACCGTCACGCCGGTGAGCGTGATGTCGCCGTTGTAGAGGTAGAAGTTGATCGCGCCTTCGCCGGACGCACCGGATTCCGCCGTGGCGTTGCCGGTGAAGGTCATGCCATCCAGCACGATCCCGCCGAGGCCGGTCGCACCGTTCAGCCACAGGCCGTTGTAGCGGCCACCGCTCACTTCTCCGTCCGTCAGGCTCACCTCATCAAAGGTCGCCGTCGGGTCGACCAGCACCACGTAGGCGCTGTCGCCGGTGAAGTCGATGTTGGAGGCCTCGAAGCCGCCCGCAGGCGGAACCGGGACCACGGTCGACGGACCACCGGTGAGGTTAAGCGCCGGACCGCCCGTGCCGCCGTCGACGGTCACGTCGCCCACGCCGACAAGCGAGATGCCTTCGGACACCGTCAGGTTCTCGGCATAGGTGCCTTCATGCACCTCGACCGTGTAACCCGCATCCGCCGCATCGATACCAGCCTGGATCGTCGCATAGGTGCCGATCAGGTTGTTGGAACCGTCGAAGACGAAGACATTCGCCGTCAGGTCGACGTCCACGCCGCCGCCACCGAAGTCGATGCCTTCGATGCCGTAGAGCGTATCGATACGGCCCGTGGTCGTATCCTCGACCGAGTAGGAGCCATCGACGTTGCGCGAGATCAGGTGATCCGCCTGCGCACCGTCATAGACGGCCACATCGTTCTCACCGGCCTGCGCGAACACGTTCTCCGCAACGCTCAGATCGGTGTCGTTGCCGTAGAGCGTGTCGCTTCCGCCACCGCCCTTCAGCGTGTCGTCGCCCGTGCCGCCGATGAGCACATCGGCGTTGGTCAGGCCGTTGTAGCCGTTGTCGCCGATCAGGGTGTCGTTGCCACCCTCGCCGCGCAGCACGTCGTCGTAGTTGGAGCCGATCAGGGTGTTGTTGCCCGCATCGCCGGTGAAGTCGGCACGCGAGTTGTGCGCCGCCGTCACGTTCTCGAAGTTGGCAATCGTGTCGTCGTCCAGCGAACCGCCGGAGACCGCGTCGGTTTCCAGGTTCACATAGTGGATGACGCTGGCATCCGCCCCTTCGGAGAGGCGCAACGTGTCGTGGCCGTCGCCGCCGTCGAGCACATTCGCGCCCCTGCCGCCGTCGATGGTGTCGTTGCCGCCACCGCCGAGGAGAACATCGTCGCCGTCGAACCCGGAGATCAGGTCATTGCTGCCCGATCCCTCGATCCGGTTGTCGGCACTCGAGCCGCGGATGTTGTTGGTCTGCCCGGCCGGGTTGGTATCCGCCGCATTGAGAACCAGGTTCTCGATATCGGTGAAGGTCGTGCCGTGCAGATTGTATCCGCCGGTTCCCGCCGCCAGATCGATGCTGATCTTACCGGTGACCGAGGACACGTCTGCCGTATCGCTGCCCGCACCGCCGTCGAAGACGGTGCCCTTGCCATCGATCAGATAGTCATCGCCGTCGCCGCCGTGCAGCACATCATTGCCGCCCCGGCCGATCAGCACATCGCTGCCGTCGGTTGAGGTGAAGACCTCGTCGCCCGACAGGCCCTGCATGGCGATGTCGGAGAACGGGCTGCCATTGGCGTTCGTGACGATCAGCGGAAGACCGGAGAGGTCCAGCGTGCCGCCGATGCCGTCGATGTTGAAGCCGTGCCAGCCTGCATCGACATTGATCGTCAGGCCCGCACCGGAGATATCCAGCCCGTTCGCATCGGCGAAGTTGTAGATCGCGACACCGACCTTGGAATAGTCGCCCGTCACGGTCACGCCATCGAGCGTCACATCGCCCATCGGCTGGAACGGTTCGCCCGCCCCAATACCGCGGAACTGGATGCCGTTTTCGGCAGCAGAGCCCGGGTTTTCGACCGTCACGCCGGTGAGCGTGATGTCGCCGTTGTAGAGGTAGAAGTTGATCGCGCCTTCGCCCGAACCGCCGGATTCCGCCGTGGCGTTGCCGGTGAAGGTCATGCCATCCAGCACGATCCCGCCGAGGCCGGTCGCACCGTTCAGCCACAGGCCGTTGTAGCGACCACCGCTCACTTCGCCGTCCGTCAGGCTCACCTCGTCAAAGGAAGCCGTCGGGTCGACCAGCACCACGTAGGCGCTGTCGCCGGTGAAGTCGATATTGGAAGCATCGAAGCTTTCTCCCGTGCCGCCACCGGAGAGCTGTAGCGCCGGGCCGCCCGTGCCGCCATCGACGGTCACATCGCCCACGCCGACAAGCGTGATGCCTTCCGACACGCTCAGGTTCTCGGCATAGGTGCCTTCATGCACCTCAACCGTGTAGCCCGCATCCGCGTTGTCGATGCCGTCCTGGATCGTCGCATAGGTGCCGATCAGGTTGTTGGAGCCGTCGAAGACAAAGACGTTCGCCGTCAGATCGATCTCCGCACCGCCGCCATTGAAGTCGATGCCTTCGATGCCGAAGAGCTGGTCGCTCTCGCCGGTGTTGGTGTTCTCCACCGTCCACGAGCCATCGCCGTTGCGGGTGATGGAGTGGTCGTCCTGATCGCCGTAGATGACCACGGTGTCGCTCTCGCCGGAAACCGCGAGAACGTTATCGGCCACGCTCATGTCGGTGCCGTTGCCGTAGACCGTGTCGTTGCCCCCATTGACGAAGAAGGAGTCATCGCCCTCACCGCCGATCATGGTGTCGGAGCCCCGCCCGCCGGAGAGCCGGTCGCTGCCCGCGCCGCCGTCCAGCGTGTCATTGCCGTCATTGCCGGAGAGCATGTCGTTGTCGTTGCCACCGGACAACAGGTCATCGCCCACGCCGCCGCGCAGCGTGTCGTTGCCGTCATTGCCGTTGGCCACGATCCGCACGTCCGACGAGCCGGAACTGTGGAGCATCGCGGCACCGTCCACGGTGTCGTTGCCCGCGCCACCTTCCACATGGATTGTGGAGACGTTGATGCCAGAGGACGCGAAGTCGCCGGTCATCGCCAGCGTGCCGGAGCCCGCTGTGAAGTCGACCGTCACTTCCTCGACATTGGAAACGGTCACCGTCTCGCCGCCGGATTCCACGGTGAAGCCGGGCACGCCCAACGTCGCACCGAGCGTGATCGTCTGCCCGGCTGCCGTGGAGAAGAGGCGCAGCGTATCGGTATCGGCACCACCGTCGATGGTATCCGAACCGTCGCCGACGGACCAGTCGACGCGGTCGTTGCCCGCACCGCCTTCAATGGTGTCGTCGCCCGTTCCGCCATCAATCAGGTCGCCGCCGTCACCGCCGAGAATGGTGTCGTTGCCGCCGAGACCGGCCAGGTAATCGGCGCCGCCGAGGCCCATGATCACGTTGTTGCCGCCGTCGCCGACAATGTTGTCGGCGAAATCGGTGCCTTCGACGTTCTCGATGGAGATCAGATCATCATGCTCGATGGTATTCGCGGCAATGCCGTCGGTCAGGTCCGTCCAGCCCAGAGCCTTGTTGCTCAGGTCGGTGCCCCAGCCGCGGTCGAGGCGGACATAGATGCCTTCGCTCTCGCCGGAATAGTCGACCGTGTCGATGCCGTCGCCACCGTCCAGCACGTTGAAGCCCGCACCGCCGGTCAGCGTGTCGTTGCCTTCACCGCCTTCAAGCGTGTCGTTGCCAGCATCGCCGAAGAGCGTGTCGTTGCCCTGACCGCCAAGGATCGTGTCGTCTCCGCCAAGGCCGCCGATCCGGTCGTTGCCGTCGCCGCCGTCGATGACGTTATTGTCGTAATCGCCGGTGATCAGATCGTTATAGGCCGTGCCGGTGATGTTCTCGATATCGAGCAGCTTGTCGTGATCGACCGTGCCAGCTGCGATCTCTGCATTGAGCGCCGTCCAGCCGAGAGCCTTGTTGGAAAGATCCGTCTTCCAGCCCGCATCGAGGCGGATGTAAGCACCGGAGGTCTCGTCGGAGTAATCCGCCGTGTCGGTGCCCGCGCCGCCATCCAGCGTGTTGACGCCGCGACCGCCGCTCAGCGTGTCGTTGTCGCCGTCGCCATAAAGCATGTCGTCGCCGACACCGCCGATCAGCGTGTCGTCGCCGTCATTGCCGTGAGCCACAATGCGCACATCGGAGCCGGGCACGGAATGCACCATGCCGGAACCGTCGATGATATCGGTCGCATCGCCGCCTTCCACCGTGATCGTGCTGATCGCGATGCCGGAGGCCGCGAAATCGCCGACCAGCACAAGCGTGCCGGAGCCTGCCGTGAAGTCGACGGTCAGTTCCTCGACGCTGTCCACCTGTACGAGTTCGGCACCGACAGCGACCGTGAAGCCGTTGCCGTTGTTGCCGGGCGTGGTGACCGTGATGGTCTGGCCCGGGGCCGTGGCGTTGACGATCAGACGGTCGCCAAGCGTGGCATGGCTGCCGCCGGAGATTGCGTCATTACCGTCGCCGACGCTCCAGATGATCGTGTCGTCGCCCGCATCGCCCCAGATCTGGTCGTTGCCCGCGCCGCCGATGATGGTGTCGTCGCCGGACTTGCCGCCGATCCGGTCGTTGCCGTCGCCGCCCAGCAGGGTGTCGTTGCCACCGCCGCCGCGCAGGATGTCGTTGCCGCCGCCACCGTTGAGGTAGTCGTTGCCGTCGCTGCCTTCCAGCAGATCGTTGCCCGGCGTCATGCCGACGACGTATTCATCGCCCGTGCCGCCATAGAGCACGTTGCCGGAATAATCGCCCGGCGTACCCTGATTATCCACGGACATGCCCGCGCTGTTGCCGCCGGTTGTGTGATCGAGGGTGTTGTTCTCGATATCCGTGTTCGGCCCGCGCGCCCGTAACGCCACCGCACCGCCATTGGTGTAGCCGGTGAAAGTGTTGTTGCTGATCGTGGAGTTGCCCGCATCGATGGTCACCAGATTGTTGCCCGCAGACGTTCCGCCTGCCGTACCCGTGATCTGGTTATCGGTGAAGGTGATGTTGTCGGCGAGATTGGTCGCCGGGTTGGAGCCCTGACCGAAGGCCACCAGCTGACGCGCCACATTGGGCACGGTGAACTGATTGCCGGTGGCGGGCTCCGCACCGGTGAAGGTCTGGCCGGAGAAGATGTTGCCCTGAATGACGGCATCGACGACCGGGGCGTTCCAGTCCGAAAGCAGCGCCGCTTCGCCGTTGGCCTGAAGCTCGTTGCCGATCAGGTGGAAACTCTCGGTCGGATCGGCGCCGCCGGTCACATAGACGGCGGCCTGCTCGATGCCGGGATTGCCGCTATCGAAGCCGACGATGGTGAAGCCATCCGTGCCGTCGGTGCCGATGGAGACGTTGTCCGTTCCGCCCACGATGGTGATCGTGCCGTTCTCCGGACCGCCCGCAACGCCCTCGATGATCGTGGAGCCGCGACCGCCCAGCGAGATCAGTTCGATCCCGGTGGAGATGGTGACATTCTCGGCATAGGTGCCCGGAAGCACCACGACGGAGTACCCATCCATCGTGGCATCGACGCCATCCTGGATCGTGTCATAGGTGCCGACAAGATCGCCCGCATCGTCATAGACGCGCACCGGCGCGGTGTCGTCCACGCTCACCGAGAAGGTGCCGTCAGCGGTATCGCCGTCGCTGTCGGTGGCGGTGAAGTCGAAGCTCAGGTCGAGGACATTGTTCGCCGCATCAGCCAGCCCCGCATAGTCGAGGTTGGAGAGAAGCGTGAAGTCGTATTCGCCGGACGCATCATCGAGCGACACGGTGAAGACCTGATTGGCCGACGGATCGCCGCCGGTGAAGGCCACGAGCGTGCCGCCGTCGAAAGCGAAATTGACCGCCTCGCCGCCCGAAGTCAGCGTAACGGCAGAGCCGCCGCTCATCACGGTGACGTTGGCCGCGGCATCGCCCGTATCGGTGAAGGTCACCGCCCGGTCGCCCGGCTGGCCCATGTCGGTGTTGGCATCGTCCGCGCCGAACTCGATCCCCAGCGAGCCGGTGATGTTGTCGGGCGCCGCAGAGGTCAGCACATCGGCGTCGATGGAGCCCGTGGGAACCGCGGAGATGACCGGCATGTCGTCGGTGATCTGGAGCGTGACGTTGCTGCCCAGAGCCACGGCGTCGCCGTCGCTATCGGTCGCCTGAACGATATCGCCGAGCGGGATCGCCGTGCCGGTGCCGACGAGATCGGTTCCCTCGCCCTGACCGTCGTCATGATCGAGCTGGTCGGACAGTTCCACGGAGAACCCGCCGTCCGCGTCCAGCGTGACGGTGAGCACCTCATGGCCGTTGGCGGACCCGGTGAGGACCTGCGGATCGCCGGAGGTGTCGAGCGTATAGGTCAGCTCGGTGCCGCCGGAGGACAGATGTAGTCCTTCTGCCGCTGCAAGCGTCCCGTCAACGAAGGAGAAGGTGAGCGGCTGATCCGCCCCGCCACTGACGAGGGTCGAGAAATCGCCTTCCACCATGGCTGCGCCGACGGCGCTGGTCGTGCCGCCCGTGCTGGAGCCGTCGCCGTAGCCGTCATCCGGCGACGTGCCGGAGGACCAGGCCGTCGCGATGTCATCTTCATCGACGGTCAGCGACATGGTGGCGCCGTTCAGTTCCGGCGTATCGTCGTCGACATTGACCCACAGATAGCTGGAAGCCGTATCGCCGTCGCCATCGGTCACCGTGTAGCGGAACTGGAAGGTGACCTGGTTTTCGTCACCACCCGAAACATGGCTGATCGGCTCCTGCTGCGTGACCTCATAGGCACCGGTCGACTGGTTCAGCGTGCCGGTCAGAACGGTGACACCGTCCTGCTTGATGAGCAGGGTCGCACCGCCGTCGGTCACCTCGTGGGTGAAATTGAGCCCGGCCCCGTGGTGAACGGAGATGCCGCTCCACGAAATGGAGGCGCCGTCCGCATCCGCACCGAACGAGTGGTTCAACATGCCGGTGACATTCACCGGCGCGTTGTTGTCGCCAACACCGCCGGGATTGCCGCCCGCCAGATCGTCGTCGTCCAGCCAAACGGTCGTGCTCGGGCTCGCCGTCGGCGCATCGTCGCGAATATCGATCTGCAGCGTGCCTTCGTTGAAGGCGGTGCTGTCGCCGTCGGCATCCGTCACGGTGAAGTCGAACACAAGGCGCAGTTCGTCTGCGGTCATGCTCTCGTTGATATCGGGATGATCGACCGGGCCCTGAAGCTCAAACACATACTGGCCGTCCGGCTGGACCGTCATTGTGAAGATCGGCGCGCCTGCCGCCGTACCCGTCAGCGTGATCACGCCATTGGGTGCGGTCGAAGAGGAGACGTCCACCGGAACACCGTTGGATTCCAGAGCCGGGAAGCTGCCGGAGGCATCCTGATCGAGAACCGTGCGCAGCGAGAAATCCGTCACCGTCGCGCCATCGCCACCGCCGTCGAAGACAAGCTGGCCGTTGACGCTGCTGGCCTGGAACACACCGCCAATCGCGGCTTCCTGAACATCCTGCGTGCCGGAATAGGAAGCCGTCGGGGCATCGTCGCGGATGTCGATCTGCAGCGTACCGTCATTGAAGGCGGTGCTGTCGCCGTCGGCATCCGTCACGGTGAAGTCGAACACAAGGCGCAATTCGTCTGCGGTCATGCTCTCGTTGACATCGGGATGATCGACCGGGCCCTGAAGCTCGAACACGTACTGGCCGTCCGGCTGGACGGTCATCGTGAAGATCGGCGCGCCTGCCGCCGTGCCCGTCAGCGTGATCACGCCGTTGGCTGCAGTCGAGGATGCGACGTCCACCGGAACGCCGTTGGATTCCAGAGCAGGGAAGCCGCCGGGGGCATCCTGATCGAGAACCGTGCGCAGCGAGAAATCCGTCACCGTCGCGCCATCGCCGCCGCCGTCGAAGACAAGCTGGCCGCTGGCGCTACTGACCTGGAACACGCCACCAATCGTGGCTTCCTGAACATCCTGCGTGCCGGAATAGGAAGCCGTCGGCGCATCGTCGCGGATATCGATCTGCAAGGTGCCGTCATTGAAGGACGTGCTGTCGCCGTCCCCGTCGGTCACGGTGAAGTCGAACACCAGACGCAGTTCGTCTGCGGTCATGCTCTCGTTGATATCGGGATGATCGACCGGCCCCTGAAGCTCGAACACATACTGGCCGTCCGGCTGGACGGTCATCGTGAAGATCGGCGCACCTGCCGCCGTGCCCGTCAGCGTGATCACGCCATCGGGTGCGGTCGAGGACGCGACGTCCACCGGAACGCCGTCGGATTCAAGCGCCGGGAAGCCGCCGGGGGCATCCTGATCGAGAACGGTGCGCAGCGAGAAGTCGGTCACCGTTGCGCCGTCCGCACCACCGTCGAAGACAAGCTGGCCGCTGACGCTGCTGGCCTGGAACACGCCGCCAATCGCGGCTTCCTGAACATCCTGCGTGCCGGAATAGGAAGCGGTCGGCTCATCATCCAGAATGCGCGTGGAAAGCGTCACGTCGATGCTGTCGCCGTCACCGTCGCTGGCGGCAACCGTGAAGTTGATCGACTGGCCCGCACCGCGGCCCGTGTCGCCCGGCTGATGGTCGATATTGCCCAGAAGATCGACCGTCCAGTCGGCGCTCGTCGTATCGAGCGTTGCGCGCAGGACGACCTCGCCGGTATCGACCGAGTAGCCCTCGATCACCTGACCGTCCGCGGAGAGGCGGAAATTGACCGCCGCGCCATCCGACGTCAGGCCGGAATCCAGACCTGTGGCCTCGCCTGCCGTCAGCGTGCCGGAACCCGCATTTGGCACGTTGAACGCGCCGGTGAACTCGGTTCCGCCGAAGCCGTCGGCGCCGAAATCGACAAGCAGCGTGCCGGAGGCAGAGGCCGCCTGCGTTCCGTCCGTACCTGCAGGCTGAACGCCCGCAATCGCCACGATGTCATCTTCATCGACAATCGCGTTGGAAACGCCCGGCGCAGAACCGCCCGGGTTGGAGACCATCGGGCTATCGTCATTCACGCTGACGGTGAGCGAGCCGGACGCCGTGTCGTCGTCGCCGTCGGTAACGGTGAAGTCGAAGGTCAGGGCCAGATCGTCGCTTTCGGTCAGATCGTCGGCGGAATGCGCCAGCGGGGCCGACTGCTCGAAGCTGTAGGAGCCGTCATTGCCGATGGTCAGCGTCGCGACCGTCTGGCCGCTCGCATCGCCCGTCGCCGTCCAGACCGTTTCGCCCGTGCCGGTAACACCCGCGCTCCAGGTCACGGCCTCGATCTGCGCGACGCCGCTTCCGTTGTCGTAGATCGCAGAGATCGTCGGGAACGTGTCCACATCCACAGACTGCACGCCATCGGCGCCTGCGGAGAACAGAACGCCAGCCGCGCCCGAAACAATGCCGTCCGCATCGACAACATCGCCCGAAGGCGCAGCCGCGCCTTCGTTGCTGTCGGCGGCGTAGTCGCCCTTGCCTTCGTCGTCGGTGGCCTCGGCTGCGGTCACGACATGGGCCACCGGCGTGTCGTCATTCACCGCCACCTGCAGCGAGGCATTGGCCGTGTCGCCGTCGCCGTCGGTCACGACGAAGGAGAAATCGAGATTGTCGTTCTCCTCAACGCCGCTTGCGGCCGTGCCATGCGCCAGCGGCGCATTCATGGTGAAGGTGTAGGAACCGTCCGCATTGACCACCAGCACCGCCGCCGGTGCGTGGTTCGCGCTCGTGGCCGTCCAGGTCGTGGTGCCCGACGCATCCGTCGTGCCCGCATCCCACGAGACGGACTCCACCTGTGCAAAGCCGTTGGCGTCCTCGAAGACAACGTCGAAAGCCGGAGCGGTCAGCGTGATGGAGGCGAAGCCGTCCGCGCCCATGGAGAACAGCGTACCGGCAGCGCCGGAGACCGTGTTCGTGTCCGGGGCGACATCGCCCGTGCCGCCGGTATTGATCGGCGTGAACTCTGTCTGCGCCTCGTCGTCCAGCTGCGAGGCTTCCGTGTAGCTCTCGCCGACCGGCGTATCGTCATTCACGCTGACGGTGAGCGAGCCGGAAGCCGCGTCGGCGTCGGCGTCGGTGACGGTGAAGTCGAAGGTGAGATCCAGATCGTCGCTTTCGGTCGGATCATTGGCCGAATGAGCCAGCGGAGCAGACTGCTCGAAGCTGTAGGAGCCGTCATCGCCGATGGTCAGCGTCGCGACCGTCTGGCCGCTCGCATCGCCCGTCGCCGTCCAGACCGTCTCGCCCGCACCGGTAACACCGGCGCTCCACGTGACGGTCTCGATCCCGGCAACGCCGCCGTTATCGTAGATCGCGGAGATCGCCGGGAAGGTATCGATCTCGACCGACTGCGTCCCGTCGGCGCCCGAAGTGAACAACGTGCCTGCTGCGCCGGAGACGATGCCGTCCGCATCGACAACATCACCCGAAGGCGCAGCCGCACCTTCGTTGCTGATCGCGGCGTAATCGCCCTTGCCTTCGTCGTCGGTGCTGTCCGCTGCCGTGACGTCGTTCGCCACGGGAATGTCGTCGATGACCTTGATCTGGAAGGCAGCGTCGCCCAGCGTGATCGTATCGCCGTCGAAATCGGAGAAGTTGACTGCAGACGAGAGATCGAGATTCAGGACACCTTCCGCATTGTCGGCTCCGTTCACCGCCTGATGATCGAGCTGACTGAACAGGGTGAAGGTATAGGTGCCGTCGCTCGCGACCTCCAGGGTGAAGACCCACTGCCCCGGATCGCCTGCGAGATGGGCAACGAGCGTGTCGCCAACGACCGAGTAATCGACGCTCACGCCGTCGACCGTCAGATCAGCGGGCAAGCCGCTGGTGTCACTGTTGAGCGAGAAACTGCCGCCTTCATCCGCGCCGACGCTCACGAGGCCGGAAAGGTCTCCGCTCGCCGTCAGGTTGGTGACGTCGAGGTCGGCCGGGGACGCGCCCTGTATGATGGTCGCGGCCGGTTCAAGCGCGGCCCATGCAGGATGGCTCACGTTCTCCCAGGTGGCATGCAGCCCTTCCCAGGTCAAATGAGCGGCGGCGTATTGCAGACTGCCGCCGAAACCACTCGGATAATCGCCACGGACCGGCTCCACCGGCTCCTGCGGCTCTGCCGCGAGCCAAAGCGCATGGGCCGGGTTGGCAACCTCCACCCCCGGATCGGCGGGCGTATCGCCGTCGAGACCCGTGGCGTCGTCGAAATCTTCGTTGCCGTACGAGAGGTGTTCTTCTTCGACAACGCCTTCCACCGTCGCGCCGACGACCTGCACCGGCACGTCATCGATGGACTGGACGTAGAAGCTGCCGTCCAGAGACACGGCATCGCCGTCGGCATCGGTGAAGCGGATCGCGGAACCGATATCGAGCGTCAGAACGCCCTCGGCATTGTCGGCGCTGTCCACCGGATGATGATCGAGCTGATCGAACTGGATGAAGACGAACTTGTCGTTGGCAACCGTGTCGAGCAGGTCGGTCGAGGCCACGTTCAGCGGATCGATATCCGACAGCACGACAGCAAAGACCGGCTGGTCGAAGCCCGGCGTGTATCCGTCGCCGCTGATCGGATCGAACGATCCGTTCACATAGCCGATCAGCATCTGCACGCCGCCGATCGACGTGACGGCATAGAGCACCGGCTGCCCCTTCGAGGTCACGGCGTTGCCCGCCGAGTCCATCACCGCCGTGCCGTTGATCGCGTCATCGAAGGAGAAGCTGCCGACCTCATCGGCGCCCGCCTCGATCACGGACGAAAGACTGCCCGAGGTATAGTTGCCGGTCTTGCCCAGATCGGCATCATCGAGATCGAAGCCGTTGGCGTCGTCTGTATCCTCGTTGCCGTGGTCCATGTCGCCGGAAACGTTGATGATCCCCTGCAGGACCTGTCCGAGGCTGGAAGCGCTTCCGCCGTCCTCTTCCTCCACGGTCGCCGTGACCGTCGCGCCGCTCAGAACCGGCACGTCATCGACGACGTTCAGCGTCACATGCCCATCGAGATCGATCGTATCGCCATCGGCATCGGAATAGGTGACGAACTGGCCGAGATTGAGGGAGATCACGTCTTCGACCGCTTCAGGCGCATCCGTGGCGGCGTCGTCGCCCTGCGGGTGGTCGAACTGGTCCCAGATGCGAATGTCGTAGGCACCCAGCGGGCCGGAACCGACGCTGAGCGACAGGACCATACGCCCGTCCGCCGAGAAGAAGCCGAGAACGGTGCCGATGCCGTCAATGGTGACGGTGCGCGCGTCGGTAATCGCGGAACCGTTCGAACTCCAGCCGGCAGTTGCCAGGATGGTTTCCGCATCCGCCTCGGACACGAGCCCGAACTGACCGATTTCATCGGCCCCGCCGTTGACGACGTTCGTTCCGACGACTTCGTTCAGGAAGCCCGCCGCGCTCGTCGTGCCCAGGACGTTGTCCAACAGTCCATCGCCGTCACCGTCGGTGCCGTCGGAGCCCTGAACCGGAGCCCCCAGCGCAACGAGCAGCAGGTTGACCGGATGGTTGTAGTTGGAAACATCGTCCTCATCGAGGGTAACGGTCACGCTGCCGGACAGCACCGGCACATCGTCCGTGACGTCGATGACGAAGACGTCCGATCCGAGATCGATCGTGTCGTCGTCGGCATCGGTGAAGGTCACGAAGTGCGACAGATCGAGCGAGAGGGTATCGCCATAGGCGGTCTCAACCTCCACGGTGCCCGGATCGTCGGTAAGGGGATGATCGAGCTGGTCGAACAGACGGAAATTGTAGGTTCCGTTTTCGGACACATACAGGCCGACAACCAGCCGTCCGTCACTGGCAAAGAAGCCGAGCATGTCGCCGATCCCGTCGATCGACACATGATGCGCGTCGTTGACCGCATCGCCGTTCGACGTCAGGTAGCCGTTGGGTCCGAGCGTCGCAAGCAGGTTTTCCGCCGTGTCTTCGGACACGAGCGCGAATTCGCCGCGCTCATCCGCGCCACCGACGATGTTGTCGGCAAGCGTGCCCCAGACGGTCACCGTGCCGAGCAGGCCGGTATTGCTGTCGTCGCTGGCGTTGCCATCATAGGGGCTGGTGCCGACGGAGCCCTGCCACTCATCGAGGGCCGCCGGATAGAGCGGGTTGAAATTGGCCAGATCGTTTTCGGCCGCGGTGCCATGCTCAGTGCCGATCACTTCCGGCACGTCGTCGGTGACAGAGACCGTCGCAACCCCATCGAGGCCGACCGCATCGCCGTCGCCATCAACCGCCTCGATCAGGGAACCGAGGTCCAAGGCGATGCTTTCGCCTTCTCCCTGGGCGGCATCGTGATCGAGCTGGTCGAAGAGTTCGAAGGTGAAGTCGCCGTCTCCTTCGACCGTCAGCTCGATGACGGTACGCGGCCCGGATCCGTCATCGGCTATGCCGCTCAGGACACCCGTGTTCGGATCCACAACGAAGGTCACCGCATCGCCGTTCGACGTCAGGCCGAACGCATTCGCCGTATCGACGGCATTGCTCTGGAGACGGAAACCCTGCGTGCCATCGGCACCGAAACTGACGAGACCAACGAGATTTCCCGTAACCGTCGCTGCGCCGTTTCCGCCGGTGGTCGATCCATCGACCGCATCCCCGTCATTGGGCGAGGTGCCAACCGAAAGCGCGGTGTTGATGTCGTCTTCGTCGACCGTGAAAGAAGCCTGTTGGCCGCTCTGCACCGGCGTATCGTCGTTCACGTTGACGGTGAGCGAGCCGGAAGCCGTGTCGTCGTCGCCGTCGGTAACGGTGAAGTCGAAGGTCAGGTCGAGATCGTCGTTTTCGGTCGGATCATTGGCCGAATGCGCCAGCGGGGCCGATTGCTCGAAGCTGTAGGAGCCGTCATTGCCGATGGTCAGCGTCGCGACCGTCTGGCCGCTCGCATCGCCCGTCGCCGTCCAGACCGTTTCGCCCGTGCCGGTAACACCCGCGCTCCAGGTCACGGCCTCGATCTGCGCGACGCCGCTTCCGTTGTCGTAGATGGCGGAGATCGTCGGGAACGTGTCCACATCCACAGACTGCACGCCATCGGCGCCTGCGGAGAACAGAACGCCAGCCGCGCCCGAAACAATGCCGTCCGCATCGACAACATCGCCCGAAGGCGCAGCCGCGCCGTCGTTGCTGATCGCGGCGAAGTCGCCCTTGCCTTCGTCGTCGGTGGCCTCGGCTGCGGTCACGACATGGGCAACCGGCGTATCGTCATTCACCGCCACCTGCAGCGAGGCATTGGCCGTGTCGCCGTCGCCGTCGGTCACGACGAAGGAGAAATCGAGATTGTCGTTCTCCTCAACGCCGCTTGCGGCCGTGCCATGCGCCAGCGGCGCATTCATGGTGAAGGTGTAGGAACCGTCCGCATTGACCACCAGCACCGCCGCCGGTGCGTGGTTCGCGCTCGTGGCCGTCCAGGTCGTGGTGCCCGACGCATCCGTCGTGCCCGCATCCCACGAGACGGACTCCACCTGTGCAAAGCCGTTGGCGTCCTCGAAGACAACGTCGAAATCCGGAGCGGTCAGCGTGATGGAGGCGAAGCCGTCCGCGCCCATCGAGAAAAGCGTACCCGCAGCGCCGGAGACCGTGTTCGTGTCCGGGGCGACATCGCCCGTGCCGCCGGTATTGATCGGCGTGAACTCTGTCTGCGCCTCATCGTCCAGCTGCGTGGCTTCCGTATAGCTCTCGCCGACCGGAGCATCATCGACCACGGTCACGGTGAAGCTGTCGGAGGCCACGTCGCCGTCGCTGTCCTGCGCGCTGAAATCGAAGGACAGATTGACGCCATCCTCGCCCGCGGCGGGATGGTCGAGCACGTCGGAGAGCGTGAAGGTGTAGCTGCCGGTGCCGTCATCGTTGAGCGTCACGGTGAAGACGGTCCGCTCGCCGGCGCCGCCCGGATCGACCATGCCGGTCAGGGTCGTGCCGTCGGCGGAGATAACGTAGACGACCGCATCGCCTGCCGATGTCAGCCCAGACGTGCCCGACTGTGCTGCATCGAAAGTCAGGGTGCGGTCGCCCGTTGCGCCCCCCAGCGCATCGTTGTCGCCATTGTCGGAGCCCCAGGCGATATCGAGATCGCCGCCGGTGGTTAGGGCTTCCTTGGTGTCGTCGGTGCCAAGCGGCAGGTCATCTTCGTTCACGGAGGACGCAGCCGGAGCGCCGATCTCGGGCGCATCGTCGGTCACCGTCACGCGGAAGAAGGAATCCACGTCGTCGCCATTGGCATCCGCAGCATTGAAGGAGAAGGTGACGGGGATCTCGTCCCCCTCACCCGCGCCGACATGATCGAGGTTGCCGGACAGGGTGAAAATGTACTGACCGTTCGTGGTAGCGAAGGTCTGAAGCTCGACGGTGAAGACGACGTCGCCGCCGGGGCCTTGCGTTGCCGTCAGGGTCTGACCGCCATCGCCGTTGGTCACGATCGAGTAGACGAGCGGGATGCCGTCGGAGGTGAGATCGAGCGGCGCGCCAGAGATATCCAGCGGCACACCCGCGCCATTGGTGTTGAAGCTCAGGCTGCGGCCCACAAGGCCGTCATCGCCGAAATCGATGCCGAGGCTGCCGGTCGCCACCGTGCCCACGCCGCTGGCCGCGTCCGTGCCGTCCGGCAAATCGTCCTCGTCGAGGAAGCCTTCATCCGCGACACCGGCAATCGGCACCGAGTTGATCTCTTCGGTCGCGGTGGGTGCCGGGCCGTCTCCGGCCGCGCCGTCACCGGTGGTGCCCAGCAGATCGTTGAGGCTGGCGGTATCGCCCAGGCCGCCGACATTCGGACCCTGGAAATCCCCGCCGGAACCGTTCGGCCCGCCGAGCGCGGTATTGAGGCTGGCGGCATCGCCTGCAGCGGTCTGAATTTCGTCCGCGGTCTGTACCTGCGCAATATCGACGAACTGATCGATATCGATAAACCGGCCATCGCCGACAATCAGGTTGTCCGCACTGGTATCGCCTGAGAAGAAATCGACAATAACTATTGTCGATCCATCCTCGAATACGAGCTGCAGGTTCTCTCCAACATGAAAGAACGAAATCGGATCGTTCAGAATCTGCCGGAAATCGATCTGCTGACCCGCCGACAACTCAAGCGTAATTTGAGTGCCGGACAAGGGCTTGATCAACGCAAGCGGTCCAGACGCCCCATCGCCAGAACCAGACTGCGGCTGCACGCCTCCAACCAACTCGACCATTATGATACCCACCCAGAATACCGAAAATACCGCATCGAATTTTTACGATTTGTTTACGAAAATCAACCGATCGGCAGATCTATCATGTCTGATAGTTAATTTAGCAATGTGAAGAGCATTGGCGCGACGGCGGTCAGTATCCGAACCGGCTTGTCTTTAACCATATCGTTCCGCCTGAACGCAGTAGCGTATTCGGCACGCATTCCAGCCGTGGCAGAATCGCAACGCTCCTGTCGTTTTGCGGATAAACGAGCGCTTTTGACGCTCCTTCGAAATGGAGCCATTCGAAAAACGGTCGCTTCCAAACCTTCATTTTATTTAGATGGGAAACAATCAGCGCCAACTGACTTAAGGTGATTTCCACGGGGTCTCTCAATGCAATCGATAGGCCCGCGCGGTTGGAGCCATAGACTTTTCATATGCCCCCGACGATCCGTCCCGGATCTAAAGTCGCGTGGCGCGGCGGCAGCACCGCACCCGAGTGACGGATCAGAGAAGACGCATGAACGAATTCGACGAGTGGATCGGCTTTGAACGCCGGGCGAGCGATGTGATCAGCCCGCGGCTGGCGGATCATTTCCGGGTCACGCTGGACGGCGTGCTGCCCGACGGGCCGGATCTGCCGGGCATTCAGTGGTGCCTTGCGCCCGACGCCTGTGCCCCGGCGGATCTGGGACGCGACGGGCACCCGAAAACCGGCCTGTTTCTGCCGAAACTGCCCCTTCCCCGCCGCATGTGGGCGAGCGGCGAGCTTGAGATTTCCGGCGGCCTTTTCGTGGGCGACGAGGTCACCCGCACCTCCACGATCAGCGATATCCGCTTCAAGAAAGGCCGCAGCGGCGATCTCGGTTTCGTTACGGTCGATCATCGCTACGAGGTCGGCGGAGAGATGCAGCTCAGCGAGCGGCAGATGATCGTCTATCGCGACGATCCCGCTGCCGACGCCCCCGCCTCCGTCCCGCCTCAGGCCGAAAGCTGGGAGACGGCTCATGCTCAGGAAATCGAAACGAACCCGACGCTTCTCTTCCGCTATTCGGCGCTGACCTTCAACGGCCACCGCATCCACTACGATCACCCCTATGCGACGGGTGTCGAAGGCTATGCGGGACTGGTCGTTCACGGCCCGCTTCAGGCCACATGGATGCAGAACGTCGCCACAAGGGTTCTGGGCCGCGCACCGCGCAGCTTCTCCTATCGTGGGTTGTCGCCGCTCATCTGTGGCGGAAAGGCCATAGTGGAGGCGCGCGAGGGTGAGAACGGGCTGGAGATTCGCGTGCGTAACGGGGAAGGAAACTTCGTCACAATGCAAGCGACGGCAACCTGAGCTTTGCTCAGGCGGGCAAGCGACGGCAACCTGAGCTTTCCTTTCCCCAGGCGGGCAAGCAAACGCCACCTGAACAGGCCGTCAGGCGCCTGCGTCCATGTCCTCGATCACGAGTTCGCCCTCCCAGACGCCGCGGCGGACCATGTCGCGGGCGACGTTGAGGGTGATCCGCTCCACCTCCGCGCAGGCCCTTGTTGCCGGTGTTGCGGGGTTGCGCACGAGATAGACGGGCCGCGAGATCACCGGATCGACGACCGGGGCCTGCACGAGACGCCCTGAGACGACGAAATCATGGGCGGCTGCGGGCGCGAATATCGTATGACCGGAGCCACGGGCCACGAGTTCCTTTATCTGGGTCATGGCATCGAGTTCGGTCACGACATTGAGCGTGATCCCGGCCTTGGCCGCGTAGTGATCGACGATGCGGCGAAGGCCGTGAGGCTCCCCGGGAAGGACCAGTTCCAGATCGGCCAGATCCGCCAGCCGCACCGGGGTTCCGGGTTCGGTGGAAAGCGGCCAGGCGTCGGGGGCGGAGAAGAAATAGAGATGCTCGTTCAGGACATGGGTCGCCTTGAAATGCTCTGCGCCCTGAACGTCATAGAGGAAGCCGAGTTCGACCGTCCCGTCCTCCACCCATCCCTTGATAAAGCCGCTCATGGCCTCGCTGGCGCGCAGACGCACGTCGGGCAGCTCGATGCGCACGGTTTCGGCCAGCGGCACTGACATGACCATCGACACGGACGGCGGCAGGCCGAAACGCACCGTGCCCTGCACGACCTCGCCGAGATCGCGGATTTCGGCAATGCAGCGGTCCACGCTGTCGGTGATTTCATAGGCGTGACGCAGCAGAACCTGCCCTTCAGGCGTCAGGGACGACCCGCGCGGTGACCGGTCCACCAGCCTGACGCCCAGCTCCTCCTCCATGTTCACCAGATGCTGCGACAGGGAGGGCTGGGCGACGCCGATCTTCTGGGCCGCGGCGGAAAGGGAGCGCGCCTCGGCGATGGCGATGAAGTAGCGAAGTTGTCGAATGTTCAAGGCAGTTCAATTCGCTCCCGAGGTTTCATTCATCGCGTGTGAAAGGCTGTGGCCGGGTCTCCGGCAGGCTTCGGTGCGCAACGACAGATCGCCCGCCCGCAGACTCGGCGATGCTCGTCAAGAATACACAGCCCGCCCTCAAAGGCATGGCTTTTCTCAACCGGCCCGATTCCCGCCACACGCCACTCAGTCGAACGTGATGACCTGACGGATCGCCTCGCCCGCCTCCAGCCGGTCGAAGCCCTCGTTGATATCCTCAAGGCGGATCTTGTGGGTCATCAGGCGGTCCACCGGCAGGCGTCCCTGCGCATGGAGCGCGAGGAATTTCGGGATATCGCGGCTCGGCACACCGGAGCCCAGATAGCTGCCTTTGAGCGTGCGCTCTTCCGCCGTCAGCACCACGGCGGGAACCTCCAGCATCGCCTTGGGGTTCGGCAGACCGGCCGTCACCGTCGCGCCGCCGCGCCGGGTCGCATCATAGGCAAAGCGCAGGGCGTGGACGTTGCCGGTGAAATCCATCGCCGCATCGACGCCGCCCGAGGTCAGGTCGCGCACTTCCTCCAGCGCGCCTTCCTCAGTCGAGTTGACGACATGGGTCGCGCCCAGTTCCTTCGCGATCTCCAGCTTCTCAGGCAGACGATCGACGGCGATGATCTTTTCCGCGCCTGCCGCCCGTGCGGCCATGACGGCGGCAAGCCCGACGCCGCCAAGCCCCACGACAGCCGTGCAGCAGCCCGGTGTCACATCGCCCGTGTTGAAGACCGCGCCCGCCCCGGTCAGCACCGCGCAGCCCATGAGTGCGGCAATGTCGAGCGGGGTTTCCTTGTCGATCTTCACCAGCGAGTTCTGCGAGATGGTGGCGCGCTCGGCGTAACAGGCAACGCCCGTCATGTGATAGACGGGTTTGCCGTTACGGCTGAGGCGGGTCCCCCCGCCGATCATCTCGCCCCGCCCGTTGGCCGCAGCCCCCGGCTCGCACAGCGCGGGGCGGCCCGAGCGGCACGGCCCGCAATGGCCGCAACTCGGCACGAAAACGGAAATCACGTGGTCGCCCGGCGCAAAGCGCGTCACGCCCGGCCCTACGTCCTCGATGACGCCCGCGCCCTCATGGCCCAGCACCATCGGGATCTGCCGCGGGCGGTCGCCGTTGATCACCGAGAGGTCGGAATGGCAGAGCCCCGAGGCCGCCATGCGCACCAGCACCTCGCCCTCGCGCGGGCCCTCAAGATCGATCTCTTCGATGGTCAGGGGCCTCGTCGTCGCATAAGGACCGGGCCGCCCGATCTCCTCGAGCACTGCAGCCTTGATTTTCATTTAAATTCCTCCGCATGCGCGCCCTTCTCATGAGGGCTCCCGCGCATCTTTCACTCTGGTCAACTCAAGGGGCTGTTCCGCCCCGTTTGCGAAACGATAGACCAGACACACCGCAGATGGCTTGCACAATTTGCGCAGTATCCGAGGTTGTATCCGGCACCCGTCTGTTGGGGGCACGAAAAAGCCGCTGCGGTTGCAGCGGCTTAAGCGTATTCCCTGATATGTTGATTCAATCGGGCCGGCAACTTGGAGCGCCACTGCCTACATCTTCGCGACCCGTGCGTCGTAACAGGCACGCATCGCGGCTTCCTGCCCTGCGGGATATGGCGTCTCGGGCTGGAAATCGTCAAAGGCCATTTTGCTCGGTCCGTCCGGACGGAACTTGAAGCGGGAAACCGTGCCGCCGTTCTTGCGCACGCAATCGGTATAGACAAAACCATACTTGCCGATATCCGGCCCCCTGCTCGTGACGCAGCCCCCAAGAGACACACCTGCAACAACAACAGTCACGGCAGCGGCCAGACGACCGCCAAAGCTCGAAACTCGCATTCTTCCCCCAATTCTTCGATGCAATCAGCGGCCGCACGGCGCGACCGCTCTCCCCGGCGTGGTTCACCGCCAACAGCGCAAAAGAAAGCCCGGCCGATGGTGAACCAGCCGGGCGTTCAGATTCGCCGATACAGATGAGCCTAGTGCAGGATCTGGCTCAGGAACAGCTTGGTGCGTTCGTGCTGCGGGTTGGTGAAGAACGGCTCCGGCGCGTTCTGCTCCACGATCTGGCCCGCATCCATGAAGATCACCCGGTTGGCGACCTGACGCGCAAAGCCCATTTCGTGGGTCACGCAGAGCATGGTCATGCCTTCTTCGGCGAGACCCACCATCACGTCCAGCACTTCCTTGATCATTTCCGGATCGAGCGCGGAGGTCGGCTCGTCGAAAAGCATGATGCGCGGGTTCATGCAGAGCGAGCGGGCAATCGCCACGCGCTGCTGCTGACCGCCGGAAAGCTGGCCGGGATATTTCAGGGCCTGCTCGGGAATCTTCACCCGCTCCAGATAGTGCATGGCGATCTCTTCCGCCTGCTTCTTCGGCATCTTGCGCACCCAGATCGGCGCAAGCGTGCAGTTTTCCAGAATGGTCAGGTGCGGGAAGAGGTTGAAGTGCTGGAACACCATGCCGACTTCCCGGCGGATCTCGTCGATCCGCTTCAGGTCGCTCGTCAGCTCGATGCCGTCGACGATGATGTCGCCCTTCTGGTGCTCCTCAAGGCGGTTGATGCAGCGGATCATGGTGGACTTGCCCGAGCCGGACGGTCCGCAGATCACGATGCGCTCGCCGCGCATGACCTTCAGGTTGATGTCCTTCAGGACATGGAAGTCGCCGTACCACTTGTTCATGCCGACAATCTCGATGGCGACATCCGTCTCGGACACCTCCATCTTCGGCTTGGCTTCGGCGCTTGCTGCTGCCGTATCACTCATTTGTCTGGCCCTCAAAGATGTTGTCGGGCGCGCCGGAGACCGGCGCGCTGATGGTTATCGCCATTGATCACCGCCTGTGTCCGGTGTGCAGCTTGTTCTCCATGAAGATCGAATAACGGGACATGGAAAAACAGAAGACCCAGTAGATCGCGGCTGCAAAGAGATAACCCGTATGGCTTTGCGACGGCGTCGCCCATGTGGGGTCTGTATACGAGGACTGGATCTGTCCGAGCAAGTCAAACAGCCCGATGATCAGAACAAGAGTCGTGTCCTTGAACATGCCGATGAAGGTATTGACGATGCCCGGAATAACCAGTTTCAGAGCCTGCGGCATGATGATGAGCCACATCATCGGCCAGTAACGAAGGCCAAGCGCCATCGCACCTTCGTATTGTCCCTTCGGGATCGCCTGAAGACCGCCGCGCACCACTTCGGCCATGTAGGCGGAGGCGAACAGCGCCACGCCGATCAGCGCCCTCAGCAGCTTGTCGAAGTTCGTGCCCTCGGGCAGGAACAGCGGCAGCATGACGGAGGACATGAAGAGCACGGTGATGAGCGGTACGCCGCGCCAGAACTCGATGAAGATGATCGAGACGAGGCGCACTACGGGCATGTTCGACCGCCGCCCCAGCGCAAACATGATGCCCAGCGGCAGCGAGGCCGCAATGCCGGACACCGCAATGACCAGTGTCACCAGCAGACCGCCCCAGTAGGAGGTTTCCACCGGCATGAGACCGAAATCGATCTGCGCGAAGAAGCAGATCGCCGCCACCAGCACGAAAGCTGCACCCACTGCCGCAAGGCCCGGAACGGGATTGCTGTTGGACAGCGAGGCAATCGTGTAGGCGATCGCCGCAAACACGGCGAAGAGGATGACGAGATCGACCCAGAACCGCGCGAGACCGGCCTGCATGACGGCATCCGGCAGCAGGAACCCGGAGGCGCTGATATGCCCGCCGGTGAGCAGGATGAAGGCGCCCAGCGGGAAGACCAGAAGCATGTAGAAGAGGTTCGTCCGCTTCAGCGGGGCCGAGGGGATGAGCAGCGGAATGAGCCCGATGGCGAAACCGGCGAAGACGATGTCCACCCGCCAGCGTTCGTCGATCGGGAACCGGCCATAGATGAACTGCGGGAAGTAGTCCTTGATATAGGGCCAGCAGGCGCCGTGCGAGGCGAGGCATGCCTCGCGGTTCTCGCCCGTCCATACAGCATCGACGAAAGCGAATCTGATCAGGGGTTCCACAAGGCTCCCCAGGATCAGGATCCCGAGCAACGTCAGGACGGTGTTCCCCAGCGAGGAGAACAGGTTTGCGCGGACCCAGCCCGTGACGCCGCCGGTCGCAACCGGGGGCGGCAGTACGGGGGCCAGTTCCTGGCGCACGAAATGAAAGTCTGTAGCAGCCATTTCCGCCCCCTACCGTTCCACCAGCGCCATGCGCTGATTGTACCAGTTCATGAACATCGACGTGATCAGGCTCAACGACAGGTAGACGAGCATCCAGATGCCGACGACCTCGATGGCCTGCCCGGTCTGGTTGAGCACCGTGCCGCCCACGGACACGAGGTCCGGGTAGGCGATGGCGACCGCCAGCGACGAATTCTTGGTCAGGTTCAGATACTGGCTCGTCAACGGCGGGATGATGACCCGCATGGCCTGCGGGATGACCACGAGACGAAGCGTCGGACCGGGCCTGAGGCCCAGCGCGCCGGCAGCCTCGGTCTGGCCGTGGCTGACCGCAAGAATGCCCGCACGCACGATTTCCGCGATGAAGGCGGCGGTGTAGATGGCGAGCGCCAGCGTCAGGGCCACGAACTCGGGCGTGAGCTGCATGCCACCCCTGAAATTGAAACCCTTGAGTGCGGGGAAATCCACCCCGACGGGCTGGCCCGCAGCCAGATAGGCGATCAGCGGCAGGCCGATGATGAGACCGAGCGCCGTCAGGCCGGAGCGGAACGGCTGGCCCGTTTCCATCTGGCGCTTCCTCGCCCATATCTTGATGCCGATCGAGGCGACGATCGCGACGATTACGGCGATGCCGATGGCGGCCGACCCTTCCTCGAACAGAAGTTTCGGGGCGTAGATGCCGCGATTGTTCACGAAGATGGAATCAAGGAAGGTCACGCTGTTGCGTGGATTGGGCACCGCGCGCAGCACCGCGAAATACCAGAAGAAGATCTGGAGAAGCAGCGGGATGTTGCGGATGATCTCGATATAGGTGTAGGCGAGCTTGGAAATGATCCAGTTGCTCGACAACCGCGCCACACCGACGACGAAACCGATGATGGTGGCGAACAGCACGCCGATGAAGGCGACCAGTACGGTGTTCAGCAGCCCGACCAGCAAGGCGCGACCGTAATCGGAGGTCTCCGAATACTCCACCATGGTCTGAATGATGCTGAATCCCGCGGTATTGTCGAGGAATCCGAAGCCGGATGCGATGTTCAGCCGTTCGAGGTTGGCGGCGGTGTTGGCAATGATCTGCCAGCCGAAAAAGATCAGCAATGCCACAACAACCACCTGGTAGAAGGTGCTGCGGATCACCGGATTGTTTAAGAACGACACGTCCGACGATTTCTTCGCCGGAACTTGCTCCTGAATAGCCATATTAATCGCCCATTCCCTGCGACAGCGGGCCCGTCCGCATGCCAAGTGGCTGATGAGGACAAGCAAGAATGCTGCCGGGCGTTAAGCAATCGGTCCTGTTCGGCGTCTTGACCTGACGTCGCGCGCCGCACGCATGGCGCGGGTGACGGCGTCATTCGGGAAAAAGGTTTTCAGAGGCACAAACTGCCGCCGAGAAAAACGAGATCCGCATCGCGGCTCGTGACGGCGGGCCGCAATCGCAGCTTTCCAATCGCGTACGGGTTCCGGAGTTTTCCGGAGAAACCGAAGCGCATTGCCTCCGGCGTCGATCCGAACACGGCAATCGACAACCGGGCAGATTGGTCTTGAGCGTCACGGAGCCCGGCCCATACCGGACCCGCTATCCGTTCGCCCCCCGCTCGGGATGTCCGGCCCCCCCGGACCGGATGCAGGCAGATGCCGTCAAGGATCACCGCCGCTACTCGCGGCGCTCACCCGACATCAAGCCCCATCCCTGCCGGCGAACCGGCCACCTTATTCCTCACATCCATCAGCCGAAAGAGAGCGAAACCGGATGCGAAGCGCCCGGCTGACCAAAGGACCAGCCGGGCGCGACAGGTGTCTTAGCGGACCGGCGGAGCGTACATGATGCCGCCCTTCGACCACAGCGCGTTCAGGCCGCGCGAGATGCCGAGCTGGGTGTCCGGACCGACGTTGGCTTCGAAGACTTCGCCGTAGTTACCGACGGCGGAGATGATCTTGACGGCCCAGTCCTTCTCCAGACCGATGGCTTCGCCATAGGAGCCTTCGGTGCCGAGCAGGCGCTTGATGGCCGGGTTGTCGGAACCCTTCATCTCTTCGACATTGGCCTTCGTCACGCCGAGTTCTTCAGCGTTGACCATCGCAAAGAGGGTCCACTTGACGAGGTTGAACCACTCGTCGTCGCCCTGGCGCACGACCGGGCCGAGGGGCTCCTTGGAGATGATCTCCGGCAGGACCATGTGGTCGCCCGGGTTGGCCAGCTTCAGGCGCTGGGCATAGAGGCCCGAGGCGTCGGTGGTGTAGACGTCGCAACGGCCCGCGTCATAGGCCTGCACCACTTCGTCGGCCTTTTCGAAAGCGACGATTTCATAGGGCATGTTGTTGGCGCGGAAATAGTCCGCGACGTTCAGTTCCGTGGTGGTACCGGTGTTGGTGCACACGGAAGCGCCTGACAGTTCCAGAGCGGAGGAAACGCCGAGAGACTTGCGCACCATGAAGCCCTGACCGTCGTAATAGCTCACGCCGGCGAAGTTCAGGCCCATCGTGGTGTCACGGGTCATGGTCCAGGTGGTGTTGCGCGACAGGACGTCGATTTCACCGGTGCTCAGAGCGGTGAAGCGCTCCTTGGCGGACAGCGGCGTAAACTTGACGGCGGAGGCATCGCCGAAGATCGCCGCAGCCATGGCGCGGCACACATCCACGTCGAGACCGCTCCAGTTGCCGCTGGAATCGGGATTCGAGAAGCCCGGAAGGCCCTGGCTCACGCCGCACTGGACGAAACCCTTGGCCTTGACGTCTTCAAGGGTCGAGGCCTGCGCAGCCGTAACCGCCAGACCGAGTGCAGCCCCCACTGCGAGCGGCAGGATTTTCATGTTCATGGATTAAAGCCTTTTCTGTTGCCCGGTTGATGCTTTAGCGTATTGAAGGTGAATAAGTGTAAACCCTTATTTTCTTGTTGAGACTGGCACTACAGTCATACCTGCACAAAATTACAATGTCTCTCGGTACGGAATAGCACCATCACCTCATCCACTTATTCGATGCCATTTAGAAAGTCCGGTCAAGAGCCTCATCCAACTTGACCATTTTCATAATGCCTTCTGCCTAGCCAACTGCCACTTGCAAACGCACAGAACATGAACATGACCAAAAAACAGACAATCGCCTCCCACCGCCCCGACACCCTCCTCGCCCATGCCGGTCTCCATCCCCGCGACTTCCATGGCTTCGTGAATCCCCCCGTGGTCCATGCTTCCACCGTGCTTTACCCCGATATGGACACGATGAAGTCGCGCGGACAGCGCTACTCCTACGGTCGGCAAGGCACGCCGACGACAGAGGCGCTTGAGGAAGCGCTCACAGCACTTGAAGGCGCGGCCGGTACGCGTCTCGCTCCTTCGGGGTTGGCGGCCATCGCTCTGGCGCTGCAATCCTGCCTGTCGCAAGGCGATCATCTGCTGGTCTCGGATTCGGTCTACGGCCCCAACCGGAACTTCTGCGAACGCGTGCTGCCGCGCTGGGGCGTGGAAGTCGGCTACTACGACCCGCTCGACCTCGAAGCGCTGAAGGCCGCCTTCAAACCCAACACCCGCGCCGTCTTTACCGAGGCGCCAGGCACGGCCACCTTCGAGATGCAGGACATCCCCGCGATCTGCGAAATCGCACACGGCCATGACGCGCTGGTGCTGATGGACAACACCTGGGCGACCCCGCTCTACTTCAAGCCCATCGAGCACGGCGTAGACCTGTCGATCCAGGCGGGCACGAAATATATCGTCGGCCATTCCGACGTGATGCTGGGCACCGTTTCGGCGAGCGAGCGGGCGTTCGAGGACCTGGCGCGGATGTACTCCGACACCGGGACCTGCGTCGGACCCGACGACGTCTATCTCGCGCTTCGCGGCCTGCGCACCATGGGCGTCCGGCTCGAGCGCCACTGGAAGAACGCGATGGAAGTGGCAGGCTGGCTCAACGAGCGCGCCGATGTCACCAGCGTTCTCTATCCCGCCCTGCCCGGCGCACCGGGCCACGATGTCTGGAAACGCGATTTCACCGGCGCGTGCGGCCTGTTCGCCTTCGAACTGGAACAGGCCGACGACGAAGCTGCCAAGGCGTTCTTCAACGCGCTGGAACTGTTCGGCCTCGGTTACTCGTGGGGCGGGTTCGAAAGCCTCGCCACATGGCCCGATCCGAAGGAAGTGCGCACCGCCACCAAATGGGAAGGCCACGGCCCGCTCGTGCGCGTGCATATCGGCCTGGAAGATCCGGCCGACCAGATCGCCGATCTGGAACGCGGTTTTGCCGCCTTCCACGCGGCCAAGGCCTGAGCGGCCCGCGCGCTCGCAGACTGAGCGCAGGATTGCCTCAGGGGCGCGCACCCGACGCAGCGCTCCTCACCGGACAAATAAAAACGGCGGCGACCTTTCCGGTCGCCGCCGTTTTTCGTTCTCATCGATCAGATCGATGGAAGTCCGTCGCCATTACTTGGCGCCGGTGGCTTCCTTCTGCTTTTCGATCAGCTTGTTGCGGGCTTCTTCGGCGCGCTTCTGAAGCTCGCTCTGCAGCTTCTCCTGCTTGGCCTGCAGATCCTGCGGGCTCAGGCCGGCGCTTTCGAAGATCTTCGTGAAGCCGATCAGGGTCAGCTCGAGCTGCACGGGCTTGTTCTGCTGGTTCAAGGTGGTGAGAACCAGGTTGTTGCCCTTCTTCAGCGCGTCGATGAAGGCGTCATCGATCAGGAACTCTCCCACGCAACCGTTGGAGAAGCAGATGTTGTACTTGCCGGCCTTCTGCTGGCCGCCGTCGACCTGCACGCGCAGACCCGGCTGGATCAGCATTCCCGGCGGCACGATCACCGCCATGGACTTGCGATCCTCGCCCTCGATCTCGCGAATGGCGACCTGGGCCAGAAGCTGGCCGGTGTCGGTCGACTTGTTCTGCAAGGTCATGCAGATCTTTTTCTGGCTCTTGGGGTCCGTGTTGCAAACCTTGGTCCACGCGGACTCTTCCGACGGCTGAGCCGTCGCGCCTTCGGTCTGCGCAGAGGCTATGCTTGTTAAGCCGACCAGGGCCAGCGCAGCAAACGCCCCCTGCATTGCGGCGCGAACTCCGGAATACCTATTGGCCATACGAAATTGTCCTTGCTTCCCTAGTTTCTCGGCGGACGGCCCAACCTTGAGCCCCGCCTCAAGAGACTGCCCCCGATAGTCGAGCCTTCCTTCGCCGCCAATTGCGGCGAGACGGTGACTGTCCGTTCAAGGCGTCGCATGAATAGCGGTTCAATCTGTCTAATGCCAGTCATTCCGACTACTACGAAGGACCGGGCAGCCCCCTTGTGTGATAGGATGCGGGCCAGAATCAACGGTTTTTTTCGAATATCGCCGGACACTTGCCGGATCGGGCCGTGAAGGTCGAAGTTCAGGCGGGCGGACGGGCGTCAGACATGACGGCAAAGCGCTTTATGGTAAATGCTTTCGTGTTCAAGGTACTGCGCCTGTGCGCCGACCTTGTACCGGCGGGCGGCGAAGCCCTCGCAAGAGGACGGAAATCCGGGCTGCGGCCCGCCAGTTCCGTCCGTTCGATCGTCTCTTCCCGCCACCGGCTTCCGGATGCGGCGATGCGCGCCGTCATGGCCGCCATCGTGACGGGATCTCTCGCTTTTTCGGCCTCCGAGGCCCTTGCCGAACCCGCCGTCGGCCTCGCCATGCACGGCGAACCGGCGCTGAAAGCCGGTTTCAGACACCTTCCCTACGTCAAACCCGACGCGCCGAAAGGCGGGCGCATCACCTATGGCGTGCAGGGTACCTTCGACAGCCTCAATCCCTTCATCATCAAGGGCGTGGCGGCGCGGGGCCTGTGGGACTACCAGTTCGGCAACAACGTCTATGAGAGCCTTCTGGTACGGAACCGGGACGAGCCGTTCTCCGTCTACGGCCTTCTGGCGGAAAGTGTGGAAACGCCTCCCGAACGCGACTGGGTGGAGTTTCACCTGCGCGCAGATGCCGCTTTTTCCGACGGCGAGCCGGTGACCGCGGAAGACGTGATCTTCTCCCTGGCGCTGCTGCGCGATTCCGGTCGTCCGCACTACCGGTCGTGGTTCAAGAAGATCGTGCGCATGGAAAGCCGCGACGCGCGCACCGTGCGGCTGATTTTCGAAAACGGCAACGACCGCGAACTGCCGCTGCTGATCGGCCTTGCGCCGATCCTGCCCGAACATGCGATGGATCCGGAGAAATTCGACAAGTCCTCGCTCGACGTGCCCATCGGCTCCGGTCCCTACACGATCACCAAGGTCGATGCGGGCAACTCCATCCTTCTCACCCGCAATCCCGACTATTGGGGCCGCAATGTGCCGGTGAAGGTGGGGCACGACAATTTCGACGAGATCCGGATCGAGTATTTCCGCGACCGCAACACGCTCTTCGAGGCCTTCAAGAAGGGGCTGATCGATCTGATGATCGAGCACGACCCGACCCGCTGGGCCCAGAATTACGATTTCCCGGCCGTGGAAAACGGCGAGGTCGTCAAGCAGAGCTTTTCCAACAATCAGCCTGCGGGCATGACCGGCTTCGCCTTCAACACGCGCCGTCCGATCTTTTCCGACATCCGGGTGCGCCGGGCGCTAACGCAGCTTTTCGATTTCGAGTGGGTCAACAAGAACCTCTACTTCGGGCTCTATGAGCGCACCGTGGGCTATTTCGACGGCTCCGACCTTTCCTCCGTCGGCCGTCCGGCGTCGGAAGCGGAAAAGGCGTTGCTCGCCCCCTTCCCCGAAGCCGTCACCCCCGACGTCATGGCCGGGAGCTGGCGTCCGCCGCATACCGACGGCTCCGGCACCGACCGCGCGCCGCTGGCGCGTGCGGTGAAGATGCTGCGCGAGGCGGGCTGGGCGATCAAGGACGGCACGATGATCAACACGGAGACCGGGGCCCCGCTTGCCTTCGAGATCCTGACGCGCGCCGCCGACGAGGAACGCCTGGGGCTTTCCTACGCCCGCACACTCAAGCGCATCGGCATCGAGGTGCGGGTGCGCACGGTCGATTCGGCCCAGTACGAACGCCGCCGCATCGGCTTCGATTACGACATGACGGTCGCCACCTGGCGCGCCTCTCTGTCGCCGGGCAACGAGCAGACGCTGCGCTGGTCGGTGGCCAGTGCGGATCAGGAAGGCTCGTTCAATTTCGCCGGGGCGCGCGAGCCTGCGCTCGACGCGATGATCGCAGCGCTTTTGAAGGCGCGCACGCGGGAGGATTTCGTCACCGCGACCCGCGCGTTCGACCGGGTGCTTATTTCCGGCTTCTACGCGGTGCCGCTCTTCCATCTGCCGTCGGACTGGATCGCCCGCTGGCGCAGGATCGTGCCGACGAAAACAACGCCGCTTACGGGCTATCGCCTGGACACCTGGTGGTATGATGAAACGGTTCAATGAACCCGCAAAGAACGTGCAGGAGGGGCGGATGATCCTGTCACCCGCAGCCACGATCGAACGAAACCACGCCTCCGGCGTCTGGGGCCGCGTGGCGCTTGATGCGTTGTTCCGCAAGACCGCCACCAAGCACCCCGACCGCATCGCTCTCGCAGACGAGCCGAATCGCGCCTCGTGGACCAGCGGAGAGCCCCGCAGCCTCACCTACGCGGAAGCGGACACGGAAATCTCGCGTCTGGCGGGACTGTTCAAGGCGCTGGGCCTGACGCCGGACAGCGTGATCGGGCTTCAGCTTCCCAACACCACCGATGCGGTGATCATCGTCCTGGCCGCGCTTCGCGCCGGTCTCATCGTCACCCCGCTGCCGCTTGTCTGGCGCGGGCGCGAGATCGCAGACGCGCTTTCCACGGCAAGCGCCAAGGCCGTCATCACCACCGACAAGCTGGAAAGCGCGGTCGCCGCCGACTGGATGCGCGATGCGGCCGTGGAAGTCTTCGGCCTGCGCTACGTGCTGGGGCTCGGCGACGATCTGCCGGACGGGCTCGTCTCGCTTACCGCCGTCCTCAACGAGGTGGGCGACGAGATCCCGCCCGCCGATATCGCGCGCGGCGACAAGGCCGCCGATCATCTGGCGACGCTGACCTGGACCATCGGGGCGTCCGGCAAGCCGCTTCCCGTTCCGCGCACCCACAATCACTGGGTCGCGGCCGGTCTTGCGACCATGCTGGAAAGCCGGATCGCCGATGGCGCGAGTATCGTGCTTCCCTATTCCGTCGCCGGTCTTGCGGGCATCGGAAGCGGGCTGGTGCCCTGGCTCCTGTCGGCGGGCACGCTTCACCTTCATCACCCGGAAAACGTCGCGAGCATCGCGCGTCACGCCAATGCGGTCGCCGCCGATTTCGTGGTCGTGCCGGGCCCGCTCGCCAAGCAGGTCGCAACCGGGCTGGAAGGCCCCACGACGCTTGCCGCCGTCTGGCAGGCGGGTGCGGAGCGCAGCAATGACGCCATTTCCGGGCGCACGGTCGTGGATGTGACGCTCATTCAGGAATTCGCCGCCATGGCGACGCGCCGCGAGGGCGAGGTTTATGCGCAGGATCTGCCGCTGGGACGCCGCGAAGGCGCAGGCGGCATCTCGGTCGCTGAGCTGAAGCTCGATACGCCGGACGGGACGTCCTCCTCCGGATCGGGCGCGGCGAGCCTTCTCGTGCGCGGGGCCATGGTGCCGGATACGGCATGGCCGGGCGCGCCCACCGCCGACTGGCCGGATGCGGCGGACGGCTACCTGCGCACGCGCCTGATCGGCCTCGGCGACGGCAAGACCATCAACCATCTCGACATCAATCCCTTCCTCGGCAACTCCGGGATTGTCGGCGGCATCAGCCTCGATCTGGCGGCGCTCGACGCGCTCTTCAAGGGGTTCGAGGGCCTCTATGACGCCGCCGCTTTCCTCGGCGGAGATCCGGTTCTGGGCACGAGGCTCTATGCAGCCATCGTCGCCAAGCCGGGCGAAAGCTTCGACCCGTCCGCGTTTGAAGCCTATCTTGCGGACGCCAAGGTCGGCCTTCAGGCACGCCCGTCGGATTACGTGACGGTGGACTCCATCCCGCGTTCAGATGCCGGTTTCGTCAATCGCAAGGCGCTGGAAAGCCGGTTGCAGGATCTGCGCGAAGCGGGCTGAACTTCAGGCCCGCCCTCCTGCTACTGACGCGACGAAAGACATTCCCCGCCAGAAGCCTTGCCTCTCCTTACAATCCGGCCAGTGATAACGGAGCCTGTCGGCGTGCTTATTTGGCCGCGGCAATAGTGCGCTGGGCGTTTTTCCGTTAGGCCCGATTTAATTGTCTCGTGGCAAGCTCGCAGACGGTTGGTTACTACAGGCTACAAAACATGTCGCTACCGGGCACCGTTGCCGCGCTTCGAGGTGAGAGCAGCAGGAATCTCGACTTCTGGGAAGACCTGGGCAACCTGGTCGAAACGCTGCGCGAGTTCTGCGAAATCGACGATCTCGGCGAGTTGCTGCGTGGCGATGCGCCGGTGCAGGCGGTCATCGTCGACGGCTCCGGGATGACGGCGGAGGACTTCGTCCGCCTCGTTCAGGAGGTCGAGCGCGTGATGACGGATTACGACATTCCGCTGGTCCTGCTTGTCGCCCAATCCTTCCACAAACCGGAAGCACTGCGCCCGGATGCGATCCTGACCCATCCGGTGCCTGCCGAATCCGTCACGGCGCAGATCCGTTCCCTTGTCCGGCTGACAACCCGCAAGACGGAAAGCGACGTGCGGCTGGCGGCGCTTGCGGATCTCGGCATCGAGGCTCCGCGTCCGGCCATGCCCGTCACCGGCGGCCAGATCGACAATCGTCCCTCCCTGATGGTGGTGGGCACGCGCGGCAACTTCTCCCGTATCGAGGCGGTTCTGGGCTCCAAGATGCAGATCGTGGCGGCCCTGACCGCCGACATGGCCAATCTCTATATGGGCTGGCGCACCTTCGATGCGGTGGTGCTCGATCAGGAAAACGGCGAAGCCATGGATACGCTCCTGCTGCTTCGCTCCAATCCCGCCTTTTTCGACCTGCCGATCATCCTTCTGACCGAAGGGCTCGATGCGCAGACGACAAGGGACGCCTATCTGGCGCGCGCCAACGACGTGGTCACGCTCCAGTGCACGCGGGCCGACCTCTACCTGCGCCTGACGACCGGCATTCGCACCCGCCGCCTGGAACGCCAGACGCAGGAAATGCTGTTGAGCAGTCAGGACGCCATGGCGACCGGCGACGGCACGATCTCCGCCAAGGATTTCCGACATTATCTCCAGCATGCCAGGCAAGCGGCGCAGCGGACGAACCAGCCGCTGACGATCGGTCGACTGACCGTTTCTCCCGTGGATGACTTTTCTGCCCCCGCAGAGCCGCGCCCGACCCTCGACAGGCACGCCCTGCGTATCATCCGACGCCTCGTCCGCATCGAGGATCTTACGATGCTGGTGGAGGGCACAGGGCTCGTCGCCGTCTTTCCCGATGCAAACCGCATCGACTGCGAACGCGCCATCTCGCGGATCGGCGCGGTCATGCGCAACACGCAGGTGACGCTGGAAATCGGTGAAAAACCCTTGCGCCTCGACGCCTGCGCCAGGCTTGCGGTCGTCAATACAGCCGCCTGATGCGCAATTGTACGGTTTCAACCTGCAAACTGTGTCTAACGTTTTCCCGACATTGTATTTTGCGCCAACGCGGCAATAACACTCAGCGAATTCCCCACGTAAGCATGCCAGTATAGCGCTGTCGGGGCGCAAACCCTTCCCGTCTAGATTGCGGAAGGACGTCCCAGCATTGGTGCGTTACAAAATTGCCCCAATTGTTCTGGTCTAATAGATCTCGCGACGGAGACCAAGAACGCGAAAGGGATGTGACGCCGGGAGGAGACAGGTTCAACCTGCCATATGCCAAGGGAGACCCGGCATGGACAGCGAAACGGTAGTCGTAGACGTCATCTCGGACATCATGTGCCCGTGGTGCTTTATCGGGATGAAGCGACTCGATGAGGCCCGCGCCATCGCGCAAGTGCCCGTCACAGTGCGCTGGCGGCCCTTTCAGCTAGATCCCACCCTGCCGCGCGAAGGCAAGGACAGATCGCGCTATCTCACCGACAAATTCGGCGGCGAGGCCCGCGTTGAGGCCATTCTGGAACGTATTTCCGAGGCCGGACACGCGGCAGGCATCGATTTCGCCTTTGACCGCATCAAGCTCTCGCCCAACACGCTGGATTGCCACCGGCTGATCCGCTGGGCGTTTCATGACGACGCACAGGAAAAGCTCGTCAGCGCGCTCTTCCACGCCTATTTCACCGAAGGCGCGGACCTCACCGATCACACCACGCTTGCCGCCATTGCGGGAGACTGCGGCATGGACGCGTCTCTCGTGGCGCACCTGCTTGAAACCGACACCGACGTCGCTGCAACGAAGGCGGAGATTGCCGCCGCCCAGCAGATCGGTGTGACGGGCGTTCCCTGTTTCATCGTCAATGGGAAATACGCGGTGATGGGCGCACAGCGCTCGCAGGACCTCGCCGACATCATCGCCAAGGCGGCAGACGAGGCGAGAGTGGAAGCTGAGGCTGAGGCTGAGGCTCAAGCACTGGCGCAGGCACAGGCTCAGGCTCAGATCCCGCAGCCGTCCGTGGCACTCTAGCGGCTCTTAGCCCTGCGGCCGCGCAATCCGCATCCGAAAATGAAAACGGCCGGCACCTAAAAGCGCCGGCCGTCTGATTCAGAATGCGGCATTCCCGCAAGGCCCGGGCCTTGGGGGAAACCCGATCACGCCTTGCGCACGGAGCGGCCTGCGAAGACCGCCTGCGGGCCAAGCTCTTCCTCGATGCGGATGAGCTGGTTGTACTTGGCGAGCCGGTCGGAGCGGGCCAGCGAGCCGGTCTTGATCTGACCGCAGTTGGTGGCGACCGCGAGATCGGCGATGGTGCTGTCCTCGGTCTCGCCGGAGCGGTGCGACATGACCGCGGTGTAACCGGCGGTATGGGCCGTGTGGACGGCGTCCAGCGTCTCGCTGAGCGAGCCGATCTGGTTCACCTTGATCAGGATGGAATTGGCAACGCCCTTCTCGATGCCCTGACGCAGGCGCGTGGAGTTGGTCACGAAGAGATCGTCGCCGACGAGCTGGCAGCGGTCGCCGATCAGGTCGGTCAGCGCCTTCCAGCCTTCCCAGTCGTCCTCGGCCATGCCGTCTTCGATGGAGATGATCGGGTAGCGGGCCACGAGGTCGGCGTAGTAGCGGGCCATTTCCTCAGGCGCCAGCACCTTGCCCTCGCCGTCGAGGTGGTACTTGCCGTCCTTGAAGAACTCGCTGGAGGCCGGGTCGAGCGCGAGGCACATGTCGTCGCCCGGCTTGTAACCGGCCTTCTCGATGGCCTTCAGGACAAAGCCGATGGCCTCATCGGCGGAGGCGAGGCCCGGCGCGAAGCCGCCCTCGTCGCCCACGTTGGTGTTGTGACCGGCGTCCTTCAGGGACTTCTTCAGCGTATGGAAGACTTCCGAGCCCATGCGCACGGCTTCGGCGATGTTCTCCGCACCGACCGGCATGATCATGAATTCCTGGAAGTCGATCGGATTATCGGCATGCGCGCCGCCGTTGATGATGTTCATCATCGGCACCGGCAGAATGCGCGCACCCGCGCCGCCCACATAGCGGTAGAGCGGCAGGCCGCTGGCCTCTGCGGCCGCCTTGGCGACGGCGAGAGACACGCCGAGGATGGCGTTCGCGCCGAAACGGCCCTTGTTGGAGGTGCCGTCAAGCTCGATCATGGTCTGGTCGATGGCGATCTGGTTTTCGGCATCCATGCCGACCAGCGCCTCGAAGATCTCGGTATCGACCGCATTCACGGCCTTGCGTACGCCCTTGCCGAGATAGCGGGCTTCGCCGTCGCGCAGCTCGACCGCCTCGTGAACGCCCGTGGATGCGCCGGAGGGAACCGCCGCACGGCCCTTGCTTCCATCTTCCAGAAGCACATCGACCTCGACGGTCGGATTGCCGCGGCTGTCGATGATCTCGCGGCCGGTAATGTCGATGATAGCAGTCATGAAGCACTCCCGTTGATTGCCTGCGTGCTTGCGCCGCCGGCTTCTTGCATGAATGGGCGGGCCGGGATGGTCCCGGCCCGCCGAACTGGAATCACCAGGCTCTCCTGCGGGGTTCAGCCCCCGGGTTTCGAGCCCCGAAACTCAGGCGCCAGAAACTCAAGTATCTGGGCCGTAAACCTTCTTACCGACGCTGACATAGCTGAGACCTGCATCGACCACGTCTTCCGGGCGGTAGATGTTGCGCAGGTCCACAATCGTGTCGCCCGCCATCTTGTCGGCCATCCGCTTCAGGTCGAGGCCGCGGTAGATGTTCCATTCCGTCAGAACGGCGACGGCATCGGCGCCCTCGGTCACCTCATAGGGCTGATCGCACCATTCCATGCCCGGCAGGAGCCGTTCGGCCTGCTCGCGCGCTTCCGGATCATGGGCACGCACGCGCACGCCCGCCCCCACAAGGCGTGGCACGATCACCAGGCTCGGCGCGTCACGCACGTCATCGGTGTTCGGCTTGAAGGCGATGCCCAGCACGCCCACGGTCTTGCCCGCGGGGTTGGGGCCGAGAGCCTCAAGAATGCGGTCGGCCATGTCGCGCTTGCGGGCGTCGTTGACGGCGATGGTCGCCTCCACGAGAAGCTGCGGGGCACCGTTGTTGCGCCCGGTGGCGGCAAAGGCGTTGGTGTCCTTCGGAAAGCACGAGCCGCCATAGCCGGGGCCCGCATGCAGGAATTTGCCGCCGATACGGTTGTCGAGACCGATGCCGCTTGCAACCTGCTGCACGTCGCCGCCGACCTTTTCGCACAGGTTGGCGATCTCGTTGATGAAGGTGATCTTCATCGCGAGAAAGGCGTTGGCGGCGTATTTGGTGATTTCCGCGTTTTCCAGCGTGGTGACCACGATGGGCGTCTCGCGCAGGTAGAGCGGGCGGTAGAGCTGCCGGAGCGCCTTCTCGCCGCGCTCGTCCTCCACACCGACGATCACGCGGTCGGGGCGCATGAAATCCTCGATGGCCGAGCCTTCGCGCAGGAATTCGGGATTGGAGCAAATCGAGAAGGGAACGTCGGGACGTTCCGCCTCGATGATCTCATGGACCTTCCGGCAGGTCCCGACGACGACGGTCGACTTGATCACCACCACGGTTTCCGGCCGCATGGCGTGGGCGATACGGCGGGCGGCCTCGAAGACATAGCTGAGATCGGCCTCACCGTCGCCGCGGCGCGACGGTGTTCCCACCGCAATGAAGACCACGTCGGCTTCCGCGACGGCGGCGTCGAAATCGGTCGTGAAGGTCAGATGACCCGCTTCGTGGTTGCGTGCGATCAGGTCGTCGAGGCCAGGTTCGTAGATCGGCGACTGCAGCTTCTTGAGCTTCGCGATCTTCGCTTCGTCGATATCGACGCAGGTGACGTCGAAGCCGAATTCGGAGAAGCACACACCGGAAACCAGGCCCACATAGCCGGTTCCAATCATCGTTACGCGCATCGTAACCCCCAGGGGATCGGGTCAGTAACAAGGCCCCTTGCGTTTGGGGCCGGAGATATGTCGTCGGTCCTCGATAGCGCGCCTAAAGCGCCGCCTTCGCGACCTTGTCGATAGCCTGCAGGGTCTGCAGGAGGCCCTTCAGGTCGTGGAGCGGCACCATGTTCGGACCGTCGGAGGGCGCATTGTCGGGGTCCTGATGGGTCTCGATGAAGAGCCCCGCCACGCCGACGGCGGTCGCCGCGCGGGCCAGAACGGCGACGAATTCGCGCTGCCCGCCTGAAGACGAGCCCTGCCCGCCCGGCTGCTGGACGGAGTGGGTGGCGTCGAAGATCACGGGCGCGATGTTCTGGGCCATGATCGGCAGGGCGCGCATGTCGGAGACGAGCGTGTTGTAGCCGAAGCTCGCGCCGCGCTCGGTCTGCAGCACGTTGGGATTGCCGGAATTGATCAGCTTGGCCACCACGTTGCGCATGTCCCAGGGGGCAAGGAACTGGCCCTTCTTGACGTTGATCACGCGCCCCGTTTCGGCGGCCGCGACCAGCAGGTCGGTCTGGCGGCACAGGAAGGCCGGGATCTGCAGGATGTCGACCACTTCCGCAATCGCTGCGCACTGCGCAGGTTCGTGCACGTCGGTGAGGACGGGAAGACCGAATTTTTCCTTGATTTCAGCAAAGACGGGCAGCGCCTTTTCAAGGCCGATACCGCGTGCGCCGGTCAGGCTGGTGCGGTTGGCCTTGTCGAAGGAAGCCTTGAATACGACGCCCATGCCGAGACTGTCGGCGATTTCCTTGATCGCGGAAGCCATCTCAAGGGCATGATCGCGGCTTTCCATCTGACACGGGCCACAGATGAGCGCCAGCGGGAGGCTGTTCGAGAAACGGACCGAGCCGGTCTCGACAATGGCATTGCAGTGCGTCACAAGTCTGCCTTTCGTGGGTGCGCATCGTGAACATGCGCGACAATGTCCGGACTGATAGCGCGCGTCCCGCCACTTCGCAATGGCAGGACGAGAAGGGTTTTCAATTCATTGCATCACATGGGCATCACATGGGCATCATATGGACACCACATGGTGTAAACTGTGGCGAAGCAATCCGACTGAGATGACATTATCCGCGCTGAACGCCGGGCATAAGCCTGAGTATGCAACGCAGCCATGCAATCGGGAACATATCGGACAATGAACAATCTGGGCTCGCCCCTTCAGATCTTTGCTCGAAACACGTTCTCGATGATCTTGCGCGAGATGCGTTCCAGGTTCGGCGAGGAAAAACTCAGCTACGCCTGGGCTCTGCTGGAACCGCTGGGCTGGGTCGCGATGATGTCTCTGGTCTTTTTCGCCATGGGGTCGCGTGTCCCGCCGGTCGGCGACAGTTACCTGCTGTTTTTCACCTCCGGCATCGTGCCCTATTCGGCTTACCAGTCCGTCTCGGGCACGGTCAGCAAGGCGGTCAAGCAAAACAAGCCCCTGCTTCATTTTCCGATCATCAAACCGATCGACGTCTTCGTCTCGCGAGCCGTTCTGGGAACGCTGACCCAGCTGACGGTCTTCGCGATCATCACCGGCACCTATTGCGCCGTATACAAGGTCTCGCTCAAGGCGGACTGGCTCAATGTCATGGTCCCGTTCATTATTCTGGGAATCATGGGGTTCAATATCGGGATCGTGAATGCGGTGATCTTTTCGTATTTCAAGACCTGGGAGCACCTGTGGACCGTGCTTACCAGGCCGCTTTTCATTCTCTCGGGCATCTTCTACACGATCGAAAACATGCCCAAGACGGCGCAGGATATCCTTTACTGGAACCCGATCCTGCATTGCATCGAGTGGCTCAGATCCGGGCTCTACGCAGACTTCACCAGCACTTTCGTCGATCTGGAGTTTGTCCTGCTCGTCACCTTCGGCGGCCTGTTCTTTGCGCTTGCAATGGAACGGCTTTTCCGGCGCAAGCTCCTGGACGACTGACTGCGCACAACCGTCATCCCCGTTGATTTTTTTGCCAGACTGAGCATAGCTGCGAGCGCGCCGGGGCGATGCGTCGGTGCGCCGGCGGTCCGCGACCGCGCCCGGCACTCAAATTCAATGCCTGTTCAGGCGGGAGCTTCTCATGAGCATACTGGTCACCGGGTCAGCCGGGTTCATCGGATATCACGTGACCAGACGGCTGCTCGCAGCAGGCGAGACGGTTATCGGGCTCGACAATCTCAACAGCTATTACGATCCGACGCTGAAGCAGACACGCCTTTCCCACCTCACCGCCAATGACCACTTCATCGAGGCGCGCTTCTCGCTGGAAGAGCGCGACAAGGTCATGGCGCTATTTGAGGAACACAAGCCGGACCGGGTGATCCACCTCGCAGCGCAAGCGGGTGTCCGTTATTCGCTGGAAGCGCCGCAGACCTATGTCGATTCCAACATCACCGGTTTCCTCTCCATCCTGGAGGCCGCCCGCGCCTTCAAGACGGGGCATGTGGTCTTCGCCTCCACCTCTTCCGTCTTCGGCCTCGATGGTGCCATGCCGCTTTCCACACATCGCGGCGGCAACCACCCGGTTTCCTTCTATGCGGCCACCAAGAAGGCCAACGAGGCGATGGCGCATTCCTATGCCCATCTCTTCCGCATCCCGCTGACGGGCCTGCGCTTCTTCACCGTCTACGGCCCGTGGGGCCGCCCGGACATGGCGCTGTTCAAGTTCACCAAGGCGATCCTCGCGGACGAGCCGGTGGACCTCTACAACAACGGCGACATGGTGCGCGATTTCACCTTCGTGGACGATATCGTGGAAGGCATCGTGCGGATCGCGGACAAACCCGCCACACCTGCGGAAAACTGGGATCCGCAGACGATGGACCCGGCGACGAGTTCCGCTCCCTATCGCATCTTCAACATCGGCAACTCGCAGCCCGTGCAGCTTCTTGATTATCTGGAAGCCATCGAGAAGGCCGTGGGCAAGCCCGCCATCCGCAATCTCATGCCCATGCAGCCGGGCGATGTGGCCGCCACATGGGCCGATACGACCGACCTTGAAGCCGCGACCGGCTTCAAGCCCGCAACCCCGGTGGAGGTTGGCGTGAAGGCGTTCGTGGACTGGTATCGGGACTATTATGGCGTCTGATCCCAAGCTTCCCCATCTCTCCGTCATCGGGCTCGGTTATGTGGGTCTGCCGGTCGCCACGGCCTTTGCGCTTTCCGGCTACCGGGTGACGGCTTTCGATATCGACGCCCGCCGGATCGCGGATCTGAAGGCCGGTCGGGATCATACCGGCTCGGTAACGGGCGAGGCACTCGCCTGCCCGCATCTGAATTTCACCAACGACGCAACCGATCTCGCCGCCGCCGATATCCATATCGTCGCCGTACCGACGCCCATTGACGGCGCGAAGCAGCCGGACCTGCGCCCGCTTGTCTCCGCGGCGAAGACACTGGCCCCGCACCTGAAGCCGGGATCAATCGCGGTCTTTGAATCGACCGTCTATCCGGGCGCTACGGAAGAGGTCGTCGTACCGCTTCTGGAAAAGGGATCGAGGCTGAAGCTCGGGCAGGATTTCGAGGTCGGCTACTCGCCGGAGCGCATCAATCCCGGCGATCCGATGCGGGACTTCAAGACCATCTCCAAGATCGTCTCGGCCAGCTCAAGCGAGGCTACGGCAACGCTTGAAAAGCTCTACGGCTCGGTGATCGAGGCCCCGATCCATGTCGCGCCCTCCATCCGCGTGGCGGAGGCTGCGAAGGTCATCGAAAACACCCAACGCGATCTCAACATCGCGCTGATGAACGAGCTTTCCGTCGTTTTCCATACGCTCGGCATCGACACGCGCGATGTTCTGGAAGCCGCCGGCACTAAATGGAATTTCCTGAATTTCCAGCCCGGCCTCGTTGGCGGCCACTGCATCGGGGTCGATCCCTATTACCTGACCCACAAGGCGCTGGCGATCGGCCACACGCCGCAGGTTGTGCTGGCCGGGCGCGGCATCAACGAATCCATGGCTTGCTTCGTGGCCACCAGCGTCGTGCAGGAAGCCGCAAGCCTCGGACTTGCCGGGCCGCTCACCGTCACCATTCTCGGCATCACCTACAAGGCCGACGTGCCGGACACTCGCAATTCCAAGGTGGTGAACCTCGTGCGCGCTTTGGAGAAATTCGGCGCGAAGGTGCAGGTCATCGATCCGATGGCCGATCCGGCGCAGACGCGGGAAGAATACGGGCTGTGTCTGGTGCCCGCAGCCGAGGCCGCGCCTGCGGACGCCGTGGTTCTGGCCGTGCCGCACAAGGCGTTTTCGGATAACGGGGCCGACTGGCCGCTGGTGCGGTCTTTCCTTAAGGAGACCGGCGGCGTGGTGGCCGATGTTCCGGCCAGCCTTTCGCGCGAAGAGACACCCGAAGGCGTCCGGCTCTGGCGGCTATAGGGCCGCCCAAAAAAGCATGGATTCTGGCGGCTACAGCGCCGCCAGATCGCCCTTGGCCCAGCCTTCCTTGACCTCGGCCTTGTAATCCTCGAAGCGGCCCGCCTCGATGGCGTCGCGGATGCCCTGCATCAGGCTCTGGTAGTAATGCAGGTTGTTCCAGGTCACCAGCATGCCCGCCAGCCCCTCGCCCGCACGAACGAGATGGTGCAGATAGGCGCGCGAATAGGTGTTGGCCGCCGGGCACGTGGACTCCTCGTCCAGCGGACGGTGATCCTCCGCATGGCGAGCGTTCTTCAGGTTGATCTTGCCGAAGCGCGTATAGGCAAGGCCGTGACGGCCCGCACGCGTGGGCATGACGCAATCGAACATGTCGACGCCGCGCGCCACCGATTCAATAATGTCGTCGGGCGTGCCGACGCCCATCAGGTAGCGCGGCTTGGCCTCCGGCAGTGCCGGCGTGGTGATGTCGAGCATGGCCAGCATGATGTCCTGCGGCTCGCCCACGGCCAGACCGCCGATGGAATAGCCCTCGAACGGCATGTCGGACAGTTCCTGCGCGGACTTGATCCGCAGGTCCGCCACATCGCCACCCTGCACGATGCCATAGAGCCCCTGCCCCTTGGCCGGGCCGCCCATCTTTTCGAACTGCACGCGCGAGCGTTCCGCCCAGCGCAGCGACAGTTCCATCGCGCGCTGCACTTCCTTGCGCTCTGCGGGAAGGCGCAGGCACTCATCGAGCTGCATCTGGATGTCGGAGCCCAGCAGACCCTGAATTTCTACCGAACGCTCCGGGCTCATCATGTGCCGCGAGCCATCGATGTGGCTCTGGAAGGTCACGCCTTTTTCATCGAGCTTGCGGATCTGGGCCAGCGACATGACCTGAAAGCCGCCGCTGTCGGTGAGGATCGTATGCGGCCAGTTCATGAACTTGTGCAGGCCGCCGAGCTTCGCCACACGCTCGGCGGTGGGGCGCAGCATCAGGTGATAGGTGTTGCCCAGGACCACGTCGGCACCAAGCTCGCGCACCTGTTCGGGATACATGGCCTTCACGGTTGCCTGCGTTCCCACGGGCATGAAGGCGGGGGTACGGACCTCGCCATGCGGGGTCTTGATCGTTCCGCGCCGGGCCTTGCCGTCCTGCGCAATCAGGGAGAAGGAAAAGGGCTCGGTCATCTCGTCACCTTGGGGAACAGCAGCGAGGAATCGCCGTAGGAATAGAAGCGGTAGCCGCTCTCAATCGCATGCGCATAGGCGCGGTGCATGGTCTCAAGGCCCGCAAAGGCCGAAACCAGCATGAACAGCGTGGAACGCGGCAGGTGGAAGTTGGTCATCAGCAAGTCCACCGCGCGGAAGCGGTAGCCCGGCGTGATGAAGATGTCGGTCGGTGCGTGAAAGGGCCGGATGATGCCATCCTCTCCGGCCGCACTTTCCAGAAGACGCAGGCTGGTGGTGCCTACGGCCACGATCCGCCCGCCGCGCGCGCGCACCGCGTTCAGCGCATCGGCGGTGGCCGCATCGACCTCGCAGAGTTCGGAATGCATGCGGTGGTCGGCGACGTCATCGACCTTCACCGGCAGGAAGGTGCCCGCGCCGACGTGGAGCGTCACGAAATGCTCCTCGACGCCCATTTCGCGCAGGCGCGACAGAAGACCGTCGGTGAAATGGAGCCCGCCGGTCGGGGCCGCCACCGCGCCCTCGTGGCGGGCATAGACGGTCTGATAGTCCTTGCGGTCCTCCGCATCCTCCCCGCGCTTGGAGGCGATATAGGGGGGCAGCGGGATATGCCCGCAGGTGGCAATCGCGATATCGAGATCGGGGCCGGACAGATCGAAGGCGAATTCCACCTCGCCCGCCTCGCCCTTCTCCACCACCGTGGCGTCGAGTTGGCCCGCCGCGCACATGGTACCTTCCTGGGTGCCGAAGCGCACGATCTCGCCTACGCGCAGCTTCTTGGCCGGGCGCACGAAGGCGCGCCAGCGGTCGGCCGCGACGCGCATGTGCAGGGTCACGCCGATCCGCGCGATGTTCCCGTCGCGTTCGCGCATGCCTTCAAGCTGCGCGGGGATCACCTTGGTGTCGTTGAAGACCAGCGCATCGCCGGGGCGCAGATAGGTCAGCAGGTTGGCGACGATGTCGTCGCTCAGTTCCGGATCGTGACCCGGGCGCACGATGAGCTGGCGGGCGCTGTCGCGCGGGCGGGCGGGCCTCAGCGCAATGCGGTCCTCGGGCAACTCGAAATCGAAATCATCTACACGCATTTGGGCACGCATTCGGGGGGACTCGTCAGGGGCGCTGTCTTAGGCTCACGGCGGGAGCCGGTCAACAAAGGAACGGCGGCGCGAGGATGCCCCGCGCCGCCGCCTGATGTTATTTCGAGGAAGGCTTTCAGCCTCAGGCCGCGTCGGCCGCAACCTTGATGGAGACGATGTTGTCCGGGTCGCGCACGGGCTCGCCGCGCTTGATCTGGTCCACGTTCTCCATGCCTTCGATCACCTTGCCCCAGACGGTGTACTGGCCGTTGAGCCAGGTGCTGTCGGCAAAGCAGATGAAGAACTGGCTGTCGCCGGAATTGGGGTCGGCGGCGCGGGCCATGGAGCAGGTGCCGCGCACGTGCGGTTCGGAGGAGAACTCCGCCTTCAGCTTCTTGCCGGAACCGCCGGTGCCGAGGCCCTGCGGGCAGCCGGTCTGCGCCATGAAGCCGTCGATCACGCGGTGGAAGACGATGCCGTCGTAGAAGCCGTCGCGGACAAGCTCCTTGATGCGCGCGACATGGCCGGGCGCGAGGTCGGGACGCATTTCGATGACGACCGGGCCCTTGGAGGTTTCCATGAGCAGCGTGTTTTCAGGATCCTTGATATCGGCCAAAGCCTTATCCTCTCGTTTTACCGTTTAGGGGCTCGAATTTTACTGCGTCGGCCTTACTTCAGGTCGGCCTGAACGCGCATGCTGATGATCTTGTCCGGGGTTGCGGGCGGCTCGCCGCGCGCGATCTTGTCTACATTCGCCATCCCGTCGACGACTTCACCCCAGACGGTGTATTTGCCGTTGAGGAAGGAGCCCGGCGCAAACATGATGAAGAACTGCGAATTCGCGCTGTCCGGCTTGGACGAACGGGCCATGCCCACGGTTCCGCGCTCAAAGGGCACCTTGGAGAACTCCGCCGGAATGTCGGGAAGCTCGGAACCGCCCATGCCGGTGCCGGTCGGGTCGCCCGTCTGCGCCATGAAACCGCTGATCACGCGGTGGAAGACGATGCCGTCATAGAACTTCTGGCGCACCAGCTTCTTGATCTGCGCCACATGCTTGGGCGCAACGTCGGGAAGCATCTTGATGACGACCGGGCCGTCCTTCAGCTCAAGAATGAGCGTGTTTTCGGGGTCGGTGTCCTGCGCGCGCACGACGCCGGTGAAAGCCATGGCCAGCGCGGCGGCGAAGAAAAGGCTGCGAAGCACGTGGGGATCTCCTCGTTTGAATGTCGGCGGCCGCCTGTCCGGTTGGGGCACGGCGTCCGGTCGGGCCGATTTCAGGCGCCGAGTTTACGGGCAAGCTCGCGAACGACGCTGGCAGGCGCCAGCGGCGAGACGTCGCCGCCCATGGCAGCGATCTGGCGCACAAGCGTGGCGGCGATATGGCGTACGGCCGGCGAGGCAGGCAGAAAGACCGTGTGCACATCCGGCGCAATCGCACCGTTGGTACCCGCCATCTGCATCTCGTAATCGAGATCCGTCCCGTCGCGCAGGCCGCGGATGAGCACGTTTGCCCCGTGCGCGCGCGCGGCCTCCACAACGAGATTGTCGAAGGCGACGACCTCGATGCGATCCGCATCGGCGCCGAAATTCTCCTGCGCCACCGCGTGAATCATCGCGCGCCGCTCCTCAAGCGAGAAAAGCGGCTTCTTGCCGGGATGAATGCCAATGGCCACAACGACACGATCCGCCAGCGCAAGCGACTGGCGCAGGATGTCGATATGGCCGTTCGTGACCGGATCGAAGGAGCCGGGATAAAGCGCAATGCGTGTCATGCCCCCTTCTCTAAATGGCTCTCCGCACGGAAACAATAACGGAAATGCCCGTTTTGACAGGATCAGGCCCGCAAACCGCCCCGCATGCCGGGACCGGCCACGCAACCGGAAGCCGCCCCGCATGGCGCCCGCCTTATTGAAGACGCCCCTTCGCGTGTGCGCGCGCCCTGAAACGCCCCCTCCCCGCACCGATCCTGCGCCGGGACCGGGCTCGCGTAATGTTGATCTCCAACCGCACCGCAGCGCCGGAACCCCAACGTTTCTGCGGGATAAACAACCGCTTTTCGCCATTTGTCAGAGTTGCCACTCTGCAACACACAATTTTTTTCTGTTCTTCGCTTGCGTTTTTCGTTGTATAGTTGCTTTTATGCCAGGGAGGCGAAAACAATGAGCAAAGCATGGATCCTGGCGGTTGGAGCCGTTTTAGGCAGCTCCGCTCTTCTTTTCGCCGGAATCGGTAATCATCCGGCTTCCGAAGAGGGCATCGTTAAAAAAGGCGACCGCCTGCAAATGGAGTTTTCAGTTGCCTGTGGGTCCGACGTCATATCCGACGTCGGAAGCGGCTGCGGCACTCTCGCCAGCCGCGTCTCATGGACGAAACCCGGTGAGTCCTTCCGGACCACCTCCTATCAAGCCGACGCGACGACGACCGTTCTGGTCAAGCGCCGGATTGAGCAGTGATCCGCTGACCCCTAGCGGCGGATTTCCTGACCCCCAAGGCGGCGACATGTTTCCCCGGCATGTCGCCGCAACTCTTTTTGGGGTGACGATTTTCCCGAGATGACGCTTCTCATGCCGGTTCGATGGCGCGATGCGCGGGCCTGAGGACTCCTGGCCATCCTTCGAGACGCAGTCTTGCGACCGCTCCTCAGGATGACGTTGAGTAGGTGGCGGGTCTTGGGAGTGCATTGCGGGTGTGACCGACCTTAAGAAGGTCTATCAACACGATAACGCCATCCTGAGGAGGGCCGAAGGCCCGTCTCGAAGAATGGGCTACACACTCATACCGAACAGCGGGCCCTGCCCTGGAACAGCGACGCGCCACGTGGGGACATCCTCAACCGCCCAACAAAAAGGCCGGAGCAATGCCCGGCCTCATCCACGCTCAGCGCTGAAACCGCACTCGCCTCAGTGCGACTGGGGAATGCTGCTCGGCCCCTCGGGCCGGATCTCGGCAACCATCAGGCCCTTGGGGCCCTCGCCGAAACGGACCATGACCGCCTGGCCCGGCCGCAGTTCGGCAATACCGAAACGGCGGAGCGTTTCCATGTGGACGAAAATGTCCGGCGTGCCGTCGCCGCGGGTCAGGAAGCCGTAGCCCTTCACCCGGTTGAACCATTTCACCGTGGTGCGCTCGAAGCCTCCGCTGGGCGTCACCTGAACGTGGGTGCGCGACGGCGGAAGCTGCGAGGGATGAACGGCAGAGGACTCGTCCATGGAAAGGACGCGGAATGCCTGAAGGCCCTTGGGACGATCCAGAACCTCGCACACAACGCGTGCGCCTTCATAGGCTGTCTGAAAACCGTCGCGCCTCAGGCATGTGACATGGAGAAGAACGTCCGCACCTCCGTCGTCGGGGACGATAAAACCGTACCCTTTACCGACGTCGAACCACTTGATGGTTCCTGCAACCTCACGAACATCGACGGCGGAATCGTCGGATTCCGTCCGACCTTCAAATGGACTCAAGTCCGAAGCTAGCTTGACCCCCATTTGATCTCCGCCCCGTATCCAAACCACATCACACAAGCACGCTGGCGTACTGATTCCGCGACCAAAGGATAGCATTCAGCGCCCGGACCGCCAGAGCAAATCGTGAAAAAATCGCAAATTTCTCTCGCTCAATACGTCAAATCACTCAATTCCCCCCAGGAATGCTCCTATACTGCCGCGCAATACAAGCTCCGCAACGTCATCAAGCGGCGTGGGATCGCGATTGATAATCACGAGATGTGCCCCCTGCCTTGCAGCAATCACAGGTAACGATGCGGCAGGCTGGACCAGAAGCGAAGACCCGGCCACGACAAAGAGATCGCAGGTCTCCGAAAGCATCAAGGCCTTTTGCATCGCGTCCACAGGCATCGCCTGACCGAAATTGATGACCGCCGCCTTCACCAGTCCGCCGCAGTCGTCGCAACGCGGCGCGTGGCCCGTCTCTTCGATACAGGTACGGACGTCGCCCAGTTCCTGACGCGCCTCGCAATCGAGGCAGGCGCCATATGTGGCGTTCCCGTGCAGTTCCACCACCCGTTCGGGCACGCAGCCGGAGCGCTGGTGCAGGCCGTCGATATTCTGGGTGATGACAGCCAGCACCTTGCGCTGCTGCTGCAGCTTTGCAATGGCGATGTGCCCGGCGTTGGGCTCGGCGGCGTCGAACTGTTCGTTCATCTCGAAACGGCGATCCCAGTCCTCCAGCCGCGTCGCCTCGTCGGCGACGAACTCGTCGAACAGGATTTCCTTCTTCCGCGTCCAGATCCCGCCGGGACTACGGAAGTCCGGAATACCGGACTCGGTTGAAATGCCCGCGCCCGTAAAGACCACGCAACGGCGGCTTTCCTCGATCAGCCGGGACAAAGTTTCCCGGCCGGCATTGATGTCGGTTACGACTGTCATATCTTGAAATTCGCGCCCTGGGCTTTCACAGTCGGACGGATTCATCATGACCCGTCCCGGCTCAAGGGCACAGTCATCAACCTTATATCATTCCAGATCAAGAGAGCCTGCATGCGGTATCTTCACACAATGGTTCGTATTGCCGATATAGACGCGGCGCTGGATTTCTACTGCACCAAGTTCGGGTTGATAGAGGTCAACCGCAAGGACAGCGAGGCCGGGCGCTATACGCTGATCTTCCTCGCCGCCCCCGGCGACGAGGCCACCGGGCGCGAGCGTGCCGCCCCCTTGCTGGAACTCACCTACAACTGGGACCCGGAAACCTATTCCGGCGGACGCAACTTCGGGCATCTGGCCTATGAGGTCGACGATATCTACGCGACCTGCGACCGGCTGATGAAAGCGGGCGTGACCATCAACCGTCCGCCGCGCGACGGGCGCATGGCCTTCATCCGCTCGCCGGACAACATTTCCATCGAACTTCTGCAAAAGGGCGATTCACTGCCCGCACAGGAGCCGTGGGCATCGATGGGAAATACCGGCGAGTGGTAGCACCGGCTGGCCGACAATCGCCGTTTTTCCGCGAAAACATGCGGCCCGACCGTGAAAAGCGGTCGGGCTCGCCTGCCGAAACCCCAATATTTCTGCGGGTTTCGGGCATTTATACAGATCCTTTGGAAAAGATCGCACGGAATGTGAGACACCCCTTGCGGGGATAGAAAAACCTCACTATAAACCCGCCCACAAGCCGCGGACGACGCGGTTCTTGGGCGCCCATCGTCTAGCGGTTAGGACGCCGCCCTTTCACGGCGGAAACAGGGGTTCGATTCCCCTTGGGCGTACCACCCTCTCTTTTTCTCCCGACATTTCCGGTATACGTCGCGCAATGCAGGCCGCATTGATAGCGCGTTTTTGCGTTTGCGCGTGGGGGGCGACGTTCTTGGAACGTGCGGCCTATCCTTCGAGACGCCTGCCGACACAGGCTCCTCAGGATGACGTTATCGTGTTGATGGTTCCGGGCTGATGGTTCCGGGCCGGTAGCTCTTCTGGATGCCACACCCCACAACGTCATCCTGAGGAGCGGTCGCAAGACCGCGTCTCGAAGGATGGGCCACATTCTCAAACCTCCCCTGCCCCACAAACGAAAACGCCTCCCGCGAAGGCTCGCGAGAGGCGCGTGTGACGTCGGATGCGTTGCCGCCCCGCTCAGGCGCAGTTGACCGCCTCGTGGCCCGCAGCGCCCGTACAGTAGCCGTCAACGAGATCGCCCGGCAGATCGAGGCTGCGCAGGCGCACCAGCGCCTGATCGGGCGCTATCTCGCCGTCGAGAAGCGCGCGGTAGGTCTCGCCGACGGAGATCATGTCGAAGGTGTGCGGAGAGACGCGCAGGCGGGAGAGGCCCGCGGCTTCCATTTCCTCGCGGCTCGGCACGAAAGCCTGCACGCCATGCGACATGGTCTGGATACCGTTTGCGGCGAGGAAGGGCTGGCCGTCGATGGTTTCCACGTCGAGGCCGTCAGGATCCTGATCGCAGATGAAGCGGCAGGAATCCTTGTGAAGCCCGTGCAGGCGCGCGTGATAGCAACGGCTTGAAAGCGCCAACGGCAGGCGTCCGAAGGCAAAAGCCTCGAACTCCACCTCCGGGCAGGCCTTCGCCATGGCCGAACCCGTCGACAAGGGCAGTTCCACCGGCAGGCAGACCGTGCGCGCACCGCGCGAGGCCATCAGGCGGACCGTTCCCTCATTGTAGACATTGACCAGCGGGCCGACGACGAAGGGCTTGCCGGTGCGCCCGGACAACGCCGTGATGTCGTTGATCTCCACGAGGCGCTCGTCATCCTCGCAGATCGCAAGAACGCTCTTGCGCTCGCGCTTGGTGGCGGGAAGCGCCAGCGCGGAGACCACAACCTCCTTGCCCGCCGCTTCCAGCATCTCGATCAGGTCCGGCCAGACGCGATCCGTGAAAGGCATGCGCTTGCCGCACACGACCTCGCCCAGATGCACCCGGTCATAGGCGCTATCTGCCGCGATCCCGGCATAGAACTCGCGCAGGCGCTCTTCGCTCCAGTTGAAGAACACCGGGCCCAGTGTGAGACCAAAGGATTTCATCGCACTCATCTCCACTGCTTCCGGTATGCGCCCGAAGTCTGGCGTCCGCCTTCGACAAGGCCCGCCAGAATGCGTTCGGCTTCCACCGGATCGCGGCCTGCTTCCAGCGCATCGACGGCGGCACGGAAGGTGCGCACGACCTCCGCCACATAGCCCTTGCCGCGCTGGCGGCCCTCGATCTTGAAGGCCGTCACTCCGGCTTCCGCCAGTCGCCCGAGAAGGCTTGCGGCGTTGAGGCTGACGGGATCTTCAAAGAGATGACAGGTCTTGCCGCCCGCGTTGAAGCTGCCCTTGCAAAGCGTCGGATAGCCCGCGGGCTCGTCGCGGCCGAAACGGTCGATGGTGAAGCCCGCAAGCTTCACGGTCGTGCCCTCGGCATCCTCGACATATTCGACGAATTCCGGCGGCGAGCAGACACCCGACAGGTTCGGCGAGCGGCCCGTCGCATAGGAGGAGAGCGCGCAGCGGCCTTCGGTCATCGGGCAAAGCCCGCCGAAGACGAAGGCTTCCGTCTCCACGTCGATTTCGGCGTTGAGCTTGGCGATCTCTTCCACGGAGAGAACGCGCGGCAGCACCACGCGCTTCACGCCGAAGGTGCGGGCGTAAAAGCCGATGGCCTCAGGCGTGTTGGCGGCTGCCTGCACCGAGAGATGCAGACGCAGGCCGGGATTGTTGTTGGCAGCATGGTCGAGCACGGCCATGTCGGCGATGATCACCGCATCGGCCTTGGCTTCTTCGGCAACCGCCAGCGCCTTGGCCCAGGGGGCGAAAGAATCCGCCTTGGGGAAAGTGTTGATCGTGATCAGCACTTTCGCACCGTGGTCATGGGCGTATTGCACGCCCTTGATCATCTCGGCTGGCGAGAAGTTCAGTCCGGGGAAGTTGCGCGCGTTGGTCTCGTCGGCAAAGCCGCAATAGACCGCATGCGCACCGGCATCCACCGCCGCACGCAGGGCGGACGGCGTGCCGGCAGGGCAAACGAGTTCTAAGGCCATGTCTTCAGGCTCCGGCGGGATGGGGCGGGATATCGTCCGTATCGGGGTTCGTGTCGCTGGGTTGCGAGCGGGTCGCGATGCGTTGAAGCATCCCGATGGCGCGGAGAACGGCGGCATCGGTATACTGGCCCGCCTTGCCGCTCACGCCCAGCAGGTCGGAAGGACGCAGTTCGGCCTCCTCGATGGCGTTGCGCAGGGCCAGCAGGGCATCGGTGCGACCGCGCACGGAGATCACCCGGTTGAAGAACAGGGCATCGCCGTCCAGCGTGCCATCGAGCAGGCCCAGCAGGCTGAGAAGTGGGCCTTCGATATAGACGTCGCCGCGGGTTTCAGGCAGCACGAGCTTCACCCTTCCCTGCCAGCGATGCGGCACGACGGAAAAGGCGTAATCGAGATCGGTGGGGCGTACGATGAAGGTGCATCGCGAATGGACGCCGAGGCGTTCGAACAGCTCAGGGCGACGCTCGGCGAGCGAACGCAGGGCCCGCGTCAGAACCATTTCGAGCGGCCATGAGGGAAGTGCTGCGGCGAGCCTGCGGAACGGGCGCGGCAACTCAGGCGATTGGTTATCGAGCATACGACTCTCCTATCGCTCTTGCGATAATGTCCTGACGGGAGGGTGTAAATGCGCCATCGCAAAGCGATTTCAATTGCGATAATGCAGGGTCGCCCCGAATCTGGAACCCCATCACATGCATCGACGCAGCCTTCCGCCCTTCCCCGATCTGCGCAGTTTTATCAGGCACCTTGATGATCGCGGAGATGTCCGGACAATTGATGCACCCGTGGACATGGCGCTTGAAGCGACCGAGATCCATCGCCGCGTGATCAAGGCAGGCGGGCCTATCCTGCGCTTCGCCAAGCCGCAAGTTTGCGGGCAAATCTCGCCGGTTCCCGTCATCACCAACCTGTTCGGCACGCAGGAACGGGTCGCCATGGGCATGGGCACGGACGTGCAAGGGCTTACCGCACTCGGCGAGATGATGGCGTGGATGCGCTCGCCGACCCCGCCCGCGTCGCTAGGTGAGGCACGCGCGCTTCTGCCCGCGGCGAAGGCGGGTCTGAAATCGCGCCCGAAGGTGGTGCGCGACACGGTGCCGCAGGTCGAGTTTCCCCCTGATTTGAGCCTGCTTCCGATCCAGACCTGCTGGCCGGGCGACGCCGGTCCGCTGATCACCTGGCCGCTCATCGTCACCCGTCCGCCGGGCAAGGACGACCCGGCGAAATACAATGTCGGCGTCTACCGCATGCAGGTTCTGGAGAAGGACCGCGCGATCATGCGCTGGCTCTCCATGCGCGGCGGTGCAGGACATCACGCGCAATGGGCGAAGACGGGGGAGGAAACGCCTGCCGCCATCGTCATCGGGGCCGCCCCCTCGACGATCCTCTCCGCCGTCATGCCCGCCCCGGAAGGCATTTCCGAGCTTGCGCTTGCAGGCATTCTGGGAGGGCAGCGGGCCCAGCTTGTCCCTTGCAAGACCATTCCGCTCCATGTGCCTGCGGAAGCGGAGATCGTGCTGGAGGGCACGGTTTCGCACACCGAGACGGCCATGGAGGGCCCCTTCGGCGATCACACCGGCTATTACAACGCCGCCGAGCCCTACCCTGTCTTCAAGCTGCGCCACATCCGTTTCCGGGAAGGTGCGTCCTATCTGACGACATTCACGGGTCGCGCGCCGGACGAGCCGTCCGTCATGGCGGAGGCGATGGCAGAGATCTTCCTGCCGCTCCTGAAGAAGGACATTCCCGAGATCAAGGATCTGTGGCTTCCGCCGGAGGCCTGTTCCTACCGCATCGCGGTTCTGGCCATCGACAAGCGTTACGCCGGTCAGGCGCGGCGCGTGATGATGGGGATGTGGTCGCTGCTGCCGCAGTTCACCATGACCAAGCTCCTGATCGTGGTGGACGACGATATCGATGTCCGCTCGTGGGACGACGTGATGTGGGCGGTCGCCACGCGTATGGACCCTTCGCGCGATCTCATGACGGTGGATCGCACGCCCATCGACCACCTCGATTTCGCGTCCGTGCTCGAGGGTCTGGGCGGCAAGCTCGGGATCGACGCCACGCGCAAGATCGGCAGCGAGACGGACCGCGCGTGGGGCGAGCTTTTGAAGATGGACACGGACATCGTGAAGCGCGTCGAGGAACGTTGGGGCGAGCTGTTTCCCGAGAAGTAGGTCGTTGCAGCCCCCCACCCGAAACAGCCCACACCCCATAAAAAAGGGCGGCGTTCACGGAGAACGCCGCCCCTTCTTTCATTCAGTCAGGCCCGACCGGCTCAGGCCATCGGCCAGGTCTTCGCCACCATGGTGAGCACGTCGTACTGCGCGACCACCTCGCCGCCGTCGCGGGTCACGGTGCAGTCCCAGCGGACCTCGCCGTAATCCTCGCTCTCGCGAACGGTGATCTGCTTCGCCGTGAGCTGCACCTGAAGCGCGTTGCCCGCGTAGACCGGCGCCATGAAGCGCAGGTTGTCCACGCCGTAGTTGGCGAGAACCGGACCCTCGTCCGGCTGCACGAAAAGCCCGGCCGCAAAGGACACGATCAGGTAGCCATGGGCCACGCGACCGTCGAAGAACGGGTTTCGTTCCGCTGCCGCCTGATCCATGTGGGCATAGAACGTGTCGCCGGTGAACTCGGCGAAATGCTCGATGTCCTCAAGCGTCACGACGCGGCTCTCGGTCACGATCGTGTCGCCAAGCTCCAGTTCGGCCAGCGACTTGCGGAAGGGATGCGGGCCTTCCGTATTGCGCGCGGCACCCGGCATCCACTTGCCCGCAACCGCGGTCAGAAGATCCGGCGTGCCCTGAAGGGCCGTGCGCTGCATGAAGTGGAAGACGGAGCGAATACCACCCAGTTCCTCGCCGCCACCCGCACGACCCGGGCCGCCATGCACAAGCTGCGCAAGCGGCGAGCCGTGGCCGGTCGACGTTTTCGCGGACCCGCGGTTACCGAACATCACACGGCCATGAAGCTTCGCGATGCCGAGGCCCAGCGCCTGAGCATTGGCCGGATCGTTCGTAAAGACAGATGCCACCAGCGAACCGGAACCGCGATTGGCGATCTCCACCGCATCCTCAAGGCTCTCATAGGGCATCAGGGTGCAGACCGGGCCGAAGGCTTCCACCTCGTGCGGGACGGTTGCCGTCATCGGGTCCTTGCAGACAAGCAGGCACGGCGCGATGAAGGCGCCGCCTTCCACCGGCGGCTCATCGGGATTGCCGACGACGATCTCGGCTTCCGTGGCCAGCTTGTGAACCGCACCGCGCACGTCCTCAAGCTGGGCCATGGAGGCGAGCGGGCCCATGCGGGTGTCCTTGTCCGCCGGATCGCCGATGGCCGTCCTGGCGATGCGCGCACCGAGCGCCTCGATGACGGCATCGAGATGGGCGGCAGGCACGATGGCGCGGCGGATGGCGGTGCATTTCTGGCCCGCCTTCGTCGTCATCTCGCGGTGGACTTCCTTTACGTAGAGATCGAACTCATCCGTGCCCGGCGCCGCATCGGGGGCCAGGATGGAGGCGTTCAGGCTGTCGGCTTCCGCGGTGAAGCGGACCGAGTTCTCCACGATGGCAGGCGTCTGGCGGAGTTTCCGCGCAGTCGCTGCCGAGCCGGTGAAGGTCACCACGTCCTGACAGGTCACGTGATCCAGCAGATCGCCCGTGGAACCGCAGACAAGCTGCAGCGCGCCTTCCGGCAGAAGGCCCGTTTCCAGAATGCGGCGCACGACCAGTTCGGTCAGATACGCGGTCTGGCTGGCGGGCTTCACGATGGCCGGCATACCGGCAAGCCAGGTCGGCCCGAGCTTTTCAAGCATGCCCCAGACGGGGAAGTTGAAGGCGTTGATGTGGATCGCCACACCTTCCAGCGGGGTGAAGATGTGCTGGCCGATGAAGCTACCGTCCTTCGACAGGATTTCCGGCTTGCCGTCGGGAATGACGAAGCCGTTCGGTAGTTCGCGACGGCCCAGCGAGGCGTAGCTCAGCATGGTGCCGATGCCGCCTTCGATGTCCACCCAGCTGTCGGAGCGGGTCGCGCCCGTGGCGGAGGAAAGCTCGTAGAACTCCTCCTTCATCTCCAGAAGCTTCAGGCCGAGGGCCTTCATCATCAAGGCACGCTCGTGGATGCGCATGGCGCGCAGGGCGGGAGATCCCACCTTGCGGCCATACTCAAGCGCTTCCTTCATGTCGATGCCGGACGTCGTCAGGCGGGCGACCGGGCGACCGGTCGCTGCATCGTTGACAAGGCTCCCCTCGCCAGCGCCCTCTTGCCAGCGGCCTGCGAGAAAACTCCCAAGCCGAACCGGCTCGCTGCGTTCGAGCATGTCAGTGTCCTTCGTATTCAATCGTGATTTCGTCGGTTACCGGATAGGACTGGCAGGTCAGCACGACACCGCGCTCCACCTCGTAGTCCTCCAGTGCGAAGTTCTGCGCCATTTCCACCTCGCCGGACTTCACCCGCGCCATGCAGGTGGAGCACACGCCGTTGCAGCAGGAATGGGGGGCGTCGATGTCATGCTCGCGCGCGGCTTCCAGAACGGACTGACCTTTGCGCGGCATCTCGAAGGAATGCGGCGTGCCGTCGATGATGATGGTCGCCTTGACCATGTCACCGGCAGCGCGCGCGGCATCAGCATCGGCCTGGCGCTTGGCGCGGCCCGGCTGGGCGGCCCCGAACAGCTCGAACTTGATGCGTTCCTTGGGCATACCGGCTTCCTGAAGCGCCTCGGAAACGCCTTCCATCATGCCCTGCGGGCCGCAGATGAAGGCCAGTTCCGCGTCTTGCGGCTGCAGCCATGACCCGAACAGCGCCTTGCACTTGTCCTTGTCGATGCGACCGGAGAACAGTTCGATCTCCTGCGCCTCGCCGGAAAAGATGTGCACCACGTTGAAGCGGCTCAAGTAACGGTCCTTCAGGTCGCCCAGCTCGGAGCGGAACATGACCTGCGAGGCGGAACGGTTGCCGTAGACGAGCGTGAACTCGGCGTTGGCGTCGCCTTCGAGGATCGACTTCACGATGGACAGGATCGGCGTGATGCCGGAACCAGCAGCAAAGCCGATGTAGCTGTGGCCCACCGTGCCCGCGGGCACACCGAAGCGGCCTTGCGGGGGCATGGCTTCCAGCGTGTCGCCGATATGGATGTCGGACTTTGCGAAGCTGGAAAACGCACCGCCGCCGACGCGCTTGATGCCGACCTTCAGCACGCCCTCGCCGGGGCCTGCGCAGATCGAATAGCTGCGGCGCAGTTCCTCACCGTCGAAATCCTTGCGGAAGGTCAGGTACTGGCCGGGCGTGAAGTGGAAACGGTCGACGTCCTCCGGCCGCGGGGCCAGCGTGAGGACGACGGCGTCGCGCGTGTCGTGGGCGACGTCGGTGACGGTCAGGGGATAGAAATCGCTCATTTCAGATCGCCTTGAAGTAGTCGAAGGGTTCCATGCAGGCATTGCAGCGGAACTGCGCCTTGCAGGGGGTGGAACCGCGCGGACTTATGTTTACGGTGTCCTCGGACCCGCAATGCGGACAGACCACGTTCTGCGCCTTCAGCATTCCGGCGCAGTTGGCCGCCGCGACCGCAGGCGGGGCGATGCCGTAGGCGCGAAGCTTTTCGCGGCCCTCGGCGCTGATCCAGTCGGTCGTCCAGGCGGGCGACATCTGCTGGCGGACTTCCACGTTCTCGGCACCGCGCTTGAGAAGCTCCGTCTCGATGTCGAGCGCGATGATGGAGGTCGCCGGGCAGCCGGAATAGGTGGGCGTTACCGTCACCACCAGCTTGTCGTCCTCGTAGCCGACATCGCGGATGATGCCGAGGTCGGCCAGCGAGATCGCCGGGATTTCCGGGTCCGGGATCTCGCCGAGCCAGGACCAGACCGTTTCGGTTGCGGGCTGCATGACCGGCCTACCAGTTCACACCGGGATAGGTCCGCTGGAGATACTGCATCTCCGAAAGGATGTACCCCATGTGCTCCGAATGGAGGCCGTTGCGACCGCCGGTGCGGGTCAGCTCGGTTTCCGGCGTCTCAAGCTTGCCTGCGGCGAAAGTCGCCGCCGTTTCCGCCCGGAAGGAGGCCGCGACGGTCTCCGGATCGGGAATGATGCCTTGCGCAAAGAGTTCCTCGTCCGCGTCGTCGGTCGCCAGAAGATCGGCAACGAACGGCCACAGCGTGTTGAGCGCACCCTGCATGCGGGCATGGCTCTCCGTCGTGCCATCGCCGAGGCCGATCACCAGATCGCGCGAGCGGTCGATGTGATAACGCACTTCCTTGACCACCTTCTCCGCAATCGCGGCGACGCGTTCGTCGCGCGAGGCGGTCAGGCCCTCCAGCATCGGCAGGTGCCATGCATCGAAGAGATACTGGCGCATCAGGGCGACGGCGAAGTCGGAGTTGGGCTGTTCCACCAGGAGGCAGTTCAGGAACTCGCGCTCGGTGCGCAGGAAGGCCAGATCGTCGGCGGAACGCCCCTTGCCTTCCACTTCGCCCGCCAGCTTCAGCCAGAACTGCGTCTGACCGATCAGGTCGAGGCCCATGTTGGCGAAGGCGATGTCCTCTTCCAGCACCGGGGCGTGGCCGCACCATTCGCCCGTGCGCTGGCCGAGGATGAGCGCGTTGTCGCCCATCCGCAGGCAGAATTTCAGGAACGAATCCATTACATCGCCCCCACTTCCTTGGGGATGTCGAAGAAGGTCGGGTGACGGTAGACCTTGCTCTGCGAAGGCTCGAAGAGCGGACCGGCTTCTTCCGGCGAAGACGCGGTGATCTCGTTGGAAGGCACCACCCAGATGCTCAGACCTTCGTTGCGGCGCGTATAGACGTCACGCGCGTTGCGGATCGCCATTTCGGCGTCCGGGGCATGCAGGCTGCCCACGTGGCGGTGCGACAGGCCGTGCTGGCCGCGGATGAAAACTTCCCAAAGGGGCCATTCGTTCGACATTTTCTCTCTCCCTATTCCGCGGCGACCTTGGCGGCGCGCTTCTTCTCCGCATGGGCCATCAGCCCGTCGCGATACCAGGCGCCGTCATCCCATGCCTTGCGGCGCGCTGCGAGGCGCTCGCGGTTGCACGGGCCGTTGCCCTTGATGACGTTGAAAAACTCGCTCCAGTCCGGCTCGCCGAAGTCGTGGCCGCCCTTCTCCTCGTTCCACTTCAGTTCGGGATCGGGAATCTCCAGCCCCAGGTATTCAGCCTGCGGCACGGTCTGGTCGACGAACTTCTGGCGCAGTTCGTCATTGGTGTTCTGCTTGATGCCCCAGCGCATGGACTGCGCGGAGTGGACGGAATCCTTGTCGGACGGCCCGAACATCATCAGCGACGGCCACCACCAGCGGTTCATGGCGTCCTGCGCCATCGCCTTCTGCTCGTCGGTGCCCTCGCACAGTGCGCGCAGGATGTCGAAACCCTGACGCTGGTGGAAGGACTCTTCCTTGCAGATGCGGATCATGGCGCGCGAATACGGACCGAAGGAGCAGCGCTGCAGCGGCACCTGGTTCATGATCGCGGCGCCGTCCACCAGCCAGCCGATGGCGCCGATGTCGGCCCAGGTCAGCGTGGGGTAGTTGAAGATGGAGGAGTACTTCGCCTTGCCGGCGAGCAGCTGCTCGGTCAGCTCGTCGCGCGAGACGCCCAGCGTTTCGGCTGCGCAGTAGAGATAGAGCCCGTGGCCCGCCTCGTCCTGCACCTTGGCCAGAAGGATCGCCTTGCGCTCCAGCGTCGGGGCGCGGGTGATCCAGTTGCCCTCGGGCAGCTGGCCGACCACTTCCGAATGGGCATGCTGGCTGATCTGGCGGACCAGCGTCTTGCGATAGCCTTCCGGCATCCAGTCCTTCGGCTCGATGCGGATACCGTCATCGATCCGCTTCTGGAACGCCTGCTCCTCGGGGCTGTCGCCGACTTTGCCGGTTTCCACAAGCTGCGCGTACATGGCCTCAACTCCTCGATCGTCCGCGATGGACATTTCACATGCAGCGACCGCCTCACCCGGGCGTCGCGCTGAATTGGCTCAGGAGGTTTTGGGGAGACTGGCGGTCCGGTTTTCCCGCCGAGCCGGGCGTCACTGCGCCCTGCATCCAGTCACCCTCAAGGGGACCGTTTCCGTCGGCCGCCGCAACGCCTCCTCCGTCGCGGCCGCATTCCTCCCACGTTTTGATCTGACACTCTTTACATCACATTTCAAGGCATATTTCGAAAAAAGTGTGACATATTGAGATGTAGTTCTTTTTCCTTACATTTTTCCGTCTTCACGACGGGATCAGTTGTAGGAAAGGTCCGCGATCCGGCGTGCGATGCGCGTCGGATCGGCTGCGAGCGGGCCATCGCGGTTGACGAAGGTCTTGGCGATGGCCGCATCGGCTCCCGGCGACAGCTGCAGGTACAGCCGTGCGAAGAGGTTGCGTGCCTCCGGCCCCTTCCAGCCCTTGGGCAGAAGCGGGACCGGCAGCATGGGATCGGCCAGCGCGATCTGGCGGAACATGTGCACCAGCAGCAGCCTCAGGCCCAAAGCCTCCTGAGGGGTGCAACGCACGTCTTCCAGCTCCGCAAAGCCCTCCACGAAGCGATCGACCTGCTCGGCCAGCTCATCGAGCCCCCAGGCCCCGCGGGCGATCTCGGTGAGATCGTCCTCGGTGGTGGCCCGGAAGTGCGGCGCGCCCAGCGGCGGCAGCGGCTCCCCGCGGTCCGGCAGGATGGCCAGATGCGGCAAGGCCATGCCGAATCGCAGATCCGTCAGCTTGTGCAGGAGCGCGTCGCGCTCCGCGCCGTGGGGCAAAAGCACCAGGTGCCAACCCTGAAGGCGCGCCACATTGGGCCGACGGTAGACCAGCCTCGCGGCCCGCGAGAACTCGTCATTGGCGATCCCGGTGAGACGGTAGTAGCTCTTGCGCCCTTCCTTCTCACCCTTGATCCGGCCTGCGGAAACAAGCCTCGAAACCGCTGTTCTTACACGGCTTTCGCCGATGTGAACTGTCTTGCAGGCCTCGATTATGTTGCCCATCCAGATCTCACCGCCACGCGGGGCTACGACATCGCCGTAAAGGGTGACGATGAAGGACCCCGCGCGAACGGAGAAGCGGTCTAGAAGCTGATCAATGAGCGTTTCAAGCATGGGAGACTCCGGGTCTGGCGGAATCCCTTTTAACTGGCCCATCTTTGCCACTCAATCTACGGTTTGGTGCCGCGTCATCTTGCCGGGCGTTCGTCGCGTACGCGTTTTGCCTTACCGACAGAGCGCATGACCCCGCCCGGCTCCACAACTTCCACGCGCGCCGAGACGCCGACGACGCTCTTGATGTGGCCGATCAGCTCGCGCGTCGCGCCTTCCGAAACATGGGCGAGATTCTCGCCTTCCTTGCACTCGCAGCGCACCGTCATGTTGTCCATGCGGCCCGAACGCGACAGCACGATTTCATAGTGCGCTGAAAGGCTTGCAACCTTGAGGATCTGTTCCTCGATCTGGGTCGGGAAGATGTTCACGCCACGCAGGATGATCATGTCGTCGGAACGACCCGTGACCTTTTCCATGCGGCGCATGGAGCGTGCGGTGCCCGGCAGAAGACGAGTCAGATCGCGCGTGCGATACCGGATGATCGGGAAGGCTTCCTTGGTGAGCGAGGTGAAGACAAGCTCGCCCTCCTCGCCGTCGGCCACCGGCTCACCGGTCTCCGGGTTGATGACTTCCGGATAGAAGTGGTCTTCCCAGATATGCAGGCCGTCCTTGGTCTCCACGCATTCCTGCGCCACACCCGGGCCGATGATTTCCGACAGGCCGTAGATATCCACCGCATCCATGTCAAAGGCGTCTTCGATTTCCTTGCGCATGGCGTTGGTCCACGGCTCCGCACCGAAGATGCCGGTCTTGAGCGACGAGGCGCGCGGATCGAGGCCCGCCGCGCGGTAGGCGTCGAGAATCGCCAGCATGTAGGACGGCGTCACCATGATGATGGAGGGCTTCAGATCCTCGATCAGCGTGACCTGGCGCTCGGTCATGCCGCCGGAAACGGGAACGACCGTGCAGCCGAACTTTTCAGCGCCGTAGTGCGCGCCGAGGCCGCCGGTGAAAAGGCCGTAACCATAGGCGTTGTGCAGGATATCGCCCGGCGCGCCGCCGGCTGCGCGGATGGAACGACCGACGACGGAAGCCCACATGTCCAGATCGTTCTGGGTATAGGCGACGATGATCGGCTTGCCGGTGGTGCCGGAAGAGGCGTGGATGCGGGCGATCTGGTCCTGCGGCACGGCGAACATGCCGAAGGGATAGTTGTCGCGCAGGTCCTGCTTCACGGTGAAGGGGAACTTCGACAGATCCGACAGGGTCTTGAGATCGTCCGGATGGACGCCGCAAGCGTCGAACTTGGCGCGGTAGAAGGGCGAGCCCTCATAAGCGCGTTTCAGCGTTTCCTTCATGCGCACGAGCTGCAGCGCGGAAATCTCGTCGCGCGAAGCGGTTTCGATAGGATCGAGCGGCACGTGGCGCTCGTTGACGGACTTAAGCATGGATACCTCCCGTGATCGGCGCTCTCCCGGCGCCGGGGTATAGTCAGGTTTGAGTGTTGCCTCAGGCTTCGGCGAGATGGGTGCCCGGGACGGTCCGCGAATGTCCGCGGAAGGTCGCGTAGAGCTTGCCGTCCTCACCGGTCACGGCAATGTCGTAGAGGCCGGAACGTCCGGCGCGGTGGACTTCGGTGGCCGTCGCGCTCAGCAGCACCCCCTCGCCCGGCGGGGCGTGGTAGGTGATCGAGCAATGCTGCGCGACGGTGAACTGGTTGTGCGTGTTGCAGGCAAAGGCGAAGGCGCTGTCGGCCAGCGCGAACATGAAGCCGCCGTGGCAGGTGCCAAGCCCGTTCAGCATGTCCTTGCGAACCCGCATGGTCAGCGTCGCAGTACCCGGCGCGACGGACACGATCTCCATGCCAAGCCCTTGGCTGGCAAAGTCGTTTTCCCACATTGCATCGGCACAGCGGCGCGCGATGTCACGCGCGTCCGTGACGACCTCGGCCGTGGTCTTGACGTCGCTCGTCATGAAGGCTCTCCCGTGAAGACGGGGGCTCTTTTCTCGGTGAAGGCGCGCACGCCCTCCGCATAGTCGGCGCTGCGACCGGCGCGACGCTGAAGGTCCCGCTCCAGGTCAAGGCTGTCGTCAAAGCTCATATGCCCTGCCGCATGCACCGCCTGCTTGGTCAGACCATAGCCGAAAGTCGGCCCGCTTGCGAAAGTTGACGCAAGGGATTTGGCCTCTTCCATCAGCGTTTCGTCGGGAACGGCCTTCCAGATCAGGCCCCATTCCTCCGCCTTGACCGCGCCGAGCGGCTCGCCGGTCAGCATCAGCGCCTTGGCGCGGGCCTCGCCCAGACGGTGTGTCATGGTCCAGGTGCCGCCGGAATCGGGCACGAGGCCGAGCTTGGCGAAGGACTGGATGAAGCGCGCGCTCTCGCCCGCAATCACGATATCGGCGAGCAGCGCGAGGTTCGCGCCAGCGCCCGCCGCAACGCCGTTCACCGCGCAGATGACGGGCTTGGGCAGATCGCGAATGGCGCGGGCCAGCGGGTTCCACAGCGTTTCGATGGTCTCGCCGAGATCCGGCGCGCCGCCTTCGCTGTCGGGATGGCGTGCGCCAAGGTCCTGGCCTGCACAGAAGCCGCGGCCCGCCCCGGTCAGAAGCACCACGCGCACCGCCGTATCGTCCGCCGCCCGCTTGAGCGCGGCGCGCAGAAGCGTGTGCAGTTCCGCCGTAAAGGAATTCAGCTTGTCCGGCCGGTTGAGGGTCAGCGTCATCACGCCGTCCTCGACCGCCTCGAGAAGCACTGGCGCTGCTCCCGGCTGGCTCATTCACATATCCTCCCAAAATCGCCGTCGAAGTCAGGCCATGCCCGTACCTTCGAACTAGTCTTAGAAAAATGTGTTGCATAAGCCGACCGCTCGGTCAATAAATAACGCATCACAATTTTCGAGGGCCAACCTTGGATATGTGACGATTTGGGAGGATATCATGTCGCTTGCAAAACTCGGCGCCTGCGCATCCGCGCTCGCGCTGCTCGTCGCCACGCCCGCACTTGCGGAAATCAAGATCGGCGCTTCGCTGGCCGTCACCGGCCCCGCGTCTTTCCTTGGCGACCCGGAAGCCAAGACGCTGGAAATGCTCGTAAAGCAGTTGAACGCCACCGGCGGCATCAACGGCGAGGAGGTCGAGCTTGTCCTTTACGATGACGGTGCAGATCCCAACAAGGCGCGCACCTTCGCAACCCGTCTGATCGAGGAAGACGAAGTCGTCGCCGTTATCGGCGGTTCCTCCACGGGTGCGACCATGGCCATGGCGCCGCTCTTCACCGACGCCGAGATCCCGTTCGTGTCGCTTGCCGGCGCGGTGGTGATCATCGATCCGGTGAAGGAATACGTCTTCAAGACCCCGCACACCGACCGCATGGCTTGCCTCAAGATCTTCGAGGACATCAAGAAGCGCGGCATGTCCAAGATCGGCCTGATCTCCGGCACCGGCGGCTTCGGCAAGTCCATGCGCGCCCAGTGCCTTGACGTTGCAGGCGAAGCGGGCGTCGAAATCGTCGCCGACGAGACCTACGGTCCGGGCGATGCGGACGTCACCCCGCAGCTCACCAACATCGCCAACACGGCCGGTGTGGAAGCCATCGTGAACCCCGGCTTCGGTCAGGGCCCGGCGGTCGTGACCCGCAACTACGCCCAGCTCGGCCTGAAGATGCCCTTCTACCAGAGCCACGGCGTTGCGTCCGACAGCTTCATCCACCTTGCGGGCGATGCGGCCAACGGCGTGCGCCTTCCGGCCACCCCGATGCTGATCCCCGGCAAGCTGGCCGATGACGACGTCCAGAAGGCGGCCGTCACGTCCTACATCGCCGACTACAAGGCCACCTACGGCGAAGCCCCCTCCACGTTCGGCGGCTATGCCTATGACGCCTTCCACATGGTCGTGAACGCCATCAAGGCGAAGGGCTCCAGCGATCCGCAGGCGATCCGCGACGGTCTCGAAGAGACCCGCGGTTATGCGGGCGTCACCGGCGTCTACACCATGTCGGCCACCGACCACCTCGGCCTCGACCTGACGGCATTCCGCATGCTGGAAATTCAGGAAGGCACGTGGGTTCCGGTCGAGTAATCCCGGCCTGAATAGTTGCGGCCGGGTTCGCCCGGCCGCCCCTTTCTCCGTAAAAATTGACGGGGCACCCTTGTCCGAGCTTCTCCAGTTCGTCCTTTCGGGCGTGACTGTCGGCGCGATCTATGCCGCTGTCGCACTCGGCTTCACCCTTATCTACAACGCCTCCGGCGTGGCGAATTTCGCACAAGGCGAGTTCGTCGTGGTCGGCGGCATGACGGCGGCTGCGCTCATCAACGCGGGCGTTCCGGTCTATATCGCAGGCCCTCTGGCCGTGATCGCCGGAATGATCGTCGGCATCGGGCTCTACAAGCTCGCCATCAAGCCCGCGGGCAAGGCCCCGCTCGTCTCGCTGGTGATCATCACCATCGGGGCCAGCATCTTCCTGCGCGGCGTCATGCAGATCGTTTTCGACAAGCAGATCCATCGCTACGAAGGCTTTTCCGGCGACGAGGCGCTGCGCTTCCTGGGCGCAACGATCCTGCCGCAGAGCCTCTGGATCATCGGCGGCAGCATCTTCGTCTTCGCGCTGCTTGCGTGGTTCGTCGGACATACGAAGGCCGGGCGCGGCATCCGCGCGACCGCCTCCAACCGTCTGGCAGCCGTTCTTGTCGGCATCAATACCGGGCGCTCGATGAACCTGTCCTTCGCCCTGTCGGCAGCCGTCGGCGCGCTGGCGGGCGTTCTCGCCACGCCGGTGACCTTCACCACCTATGACGCGGGCGTCCTGATGGCGCTGAAGGGCTTCTCCGCCACCATGCTGGGCGGCGTCGGCAACCCGTTCGGCGCGCTCGTCGGCGGCTTCGCCATCGGCCTCATCGAGGCGATGACGGCGGGCTACATCTCGTCCGACTACAAGGATGCGGCCGCATTCATCGTGATCCTCGCCGTCCTCTTCGTCATGCCGCAGGGCCTCTTCGGACGCCGCACCACGGAGCGCGTGTGATGAACCCGACCCTGAAAGCCTTTCTCATCACCGCCGCGCTGGTCGTGGCGGGGGCGCTGATCTTTCCTTCCAGCTATTATTTCCGGGTGGGTTCGCTCATCTGGATCAACACGCTGTCGGTTACCGGCATCGTCGTGTTGCTGGGTTACGTGGGTCTCGTCAGCCTCGGCCATGCGGGCTTCTTCGCCATCGGCGCCTATGCGGTGGCGATCCTGCCCGCCTATGGCGTGCCCTCCGGCGCCGCCTTCCTGATCGGTGCAGCCGTTGCGGGCGTTCTCGCCCTCATCGTCGGACGGCCGATCCTGAAGCTGTCGGGCTACTATCTCGCCATCGCCACGCTCGGCCTCGGCATGCTCATCTGGATGGTGCTGACCAAGGAATCGTGGCTGACCGGCGGTCCGGACGGCATGGTCGTTTCCGGCTTCAATCCGCGCCACTGGTTCGCAGCCGTCGGCATCAAGATGAAGACGACGGAGGCCTGGTACTGGCTGAGCGGCATCTTCGCCACCATCGGCGTGGTTCTGGCGGTCAATCTGGGCAACAGCCCGTGGGGCCGTGCGCTGCGCGCGGTTCACGACAGCGACGTCGCCGCCTCCTCGCTCGGCGTGGACGTGGCGCGCGCCAAGGTCGTGGCCTTCGCGATCTCCGCGGTCTACGCCTCGGTCGCCGGCAGCCTGCTGTCGCTCGCCAACGGCTACATCACGCCGGATACGGCCGGTTTCATGCACTCGGTAGAGATGGTCACCATGGCCGTTCTCGGCGGGGCGGGCACCGTCTATGGCGCGATCGTCGGCTCCATGATCCTCACCGCCCTGCCCCAGGTCCTCACCGTGGTTGCCGAATACGAGCATCTCGTTCTCGGCGCGGTGATGGTCGCCACCATGGTTGCCATGCGCAACGGCCTCGTGCCCGCGCTCAGCAATCTGGCGCATCGCTGGAGGTCCAAATGACCGTGCTTGAAATCGAAAATCTCGGCGTCTCCTTCGGCGGTCTGAAGGCGGTGGACGGGGTGAGCTTCAAGGCCGACGCAGGCGAAGTCACCTCCATCATCGGCCCCAACGGCGCAGGCAAGACGACGCTGTTCAACCTTGTCAGCGGCGTCTACACCGCAAGCTCCGGCTCCGTGTGCATCGAGGGCAAGGACGTGACCGGCGAGCCGCCGCATCTGCTCGCACGCCGCGGCATGGCCCGCACGTTCCAGAACCTGCAGATCTTTCCGCAGATGACCGCGCTCGACAACGTGATGACGGGCTGTCACCTGCGCGAGAAGTCGAACCTTTTCGCCGATCTGCTGGGCCTTCCCTCCTCGCGACGGGAGACCGCCCACAGCCGCGAACTGGCGCATCAGGCGCTGGAGCGCGTCGGGCTCAACGACCTCGCCATGCGTCCGGCTTCCGATCTCTCCTACGGCCAGCTCAAGCGGCTGGAGATTGCGCGTGCCCTCGTCACGGGCTGCAGAATCCTGCTGCTCGACGAACCGGCCGCGGGTTGCAACGCGGTTGAGACGCGCGAGGTCGACGACATCATCCACGCCATCGCCAAGGAAGGCGTGTGCGTGGTGCTTATCGAACATGACATGCGCATGGTGATGCGGATTTCATCGCATATCGTGGTGCTCGATCAGGGCACCAAGATCGCGGAAGGGCGTCCGGAGGATATCCGGGACAACCCGCGCGTGGTGGAAGCCTATCTGGGTGCGCACGGAGCGGCGGAGGCGCGTGCTGCCCATGGCTGATCCCCTTCTTGAAATTGCCGGGCTGGTGACAGCCTATGGCCCCATCGAGGTGCTGCACGGCGTCGATCTCAGCGTCGGCGAGGGTGAGATCGTCACCCTTGTCGGAGCGAACGGCGCAGGCAAGACGACGTTGATGCGCTGCATCTCCGGCGTCCAGCCGGTCAAGGCTGGCACCATCCGGTTTGCAGGCACGGATCTGTCGAAGAAAGCAGACCATGCCCGCGCCGGCCTTGGCATCGCCCACTCCCCGGAAGGCCGCCAGATCTTCGGCGATCTCTCGGTGGAGGAAAACCTCGCGCTGGGCGGCTTCCATCGCAACGACGACCTGACGGGCGACATGGAGGACGTCTTCGGCCTCTTCCCCATCCTGAAGGACAAGCGGCATCTGGCGGCGGGCGGCCTTTCCGGCGGCCAGCAACAGATGCTCGCCATCGGCCGCGCGATCATGGGCCGCCCGAAGCTCCTGCTGCTGGACGAACCCTCCATGGGCCTCGCGCCCGTGCTGGTGGACCAGATTCTGGACGTGATCACGACGTTGCGAGATCGCGGCGTAACACTTCTGGTTGTGGAGCAGAACGCCTACGCTGCGCTTTCGATCGCAGACAGGGGCTATGTGATGGAGACCGGCAAGATCGCGCTTTCCGGGTCCGCCAAGGACCTCATTGCGGACCCGCGCGTTCGCGAAGCCTACCTCGGAGCTTGAACCATGGCACGGACACGGGCGGCAGATTACGACGACAAGCGCGATGCGATCCATCGCTCAGCCGCCCGCATCCTCTCGAAGGCCGACGGCAAGGCGTCGATGAACCAGATTGCGGATGCCTGCGGGATTTCGAAGGCGCTGCTCTATCACTATTTCCGCAATCGCGACGAGCTGGTCTTCGACATCATCCATACGCATCTGAGCGAGATCGACCACACGCTGCATGATGAGGCCGAGGGCCTTAAAGGCCGCGAGCGGCTGCACAAGCTCTCCGACGCACTCCTCACCCTCTATGAGGACGCGGACGATCTCCACCGCCTGCAACTGGGCGCACTGGGAGCCCTTCCCGATGAGGACGTGCAGCGTATCCGGCAGGTGGAGCGCGCGATCCTCGGCCATTTCCGAAGCGCGGTGCGCGAGATCGCTCCGGATCTGGACCGCCCGCGCATGGTCGCCGTCACCATGGGGCTGATGGGGATGCTCAACTGGGCCTTCACCTGGTTCCGCTCCGACGGCCCGCTGACCCGCGCGGAATTCGCGCGGATGGCCACGGACATGGCGCTGAGCGAGATCGAGAAGGGCTGAGCCGGTTCGAGCGGCTTTCCGCTTTCGCTCCCCGGTTTGTCTGTAGTCCGGGTAAGCTTTTGCGTGTGCGGCCGATGCTCCACAAACGCACTTCTTCCCCATGCGGTAACCCCTCACCCGTTGCGAACAAACCAAGAATATCGCTAACTGGTGTCATGAGCCTGATCGAACCCGAATCGCCGCAAAAGCTGACCTATCTCGACCGCCTGAACGATGCGCAGCGCGTGGCCGTGCTGCATGGCGACGGGCGGGCAACCGATCCGCTTCTGGTGATCGCGGGCGCGGGATCGGGCAAGACCAACACACTCGCCCACCGGGTCGCACATCTGATCGTCAACGGAGCAGACCCGCGGCGTATCCTGCTGATGACCTTCTCCCGCCGCGCGGCGCAGGAGATGATCCGTCGGGTGGAGCGGATCACCCGCGAGGTGATGGGCGAGAAGGCCGCCGTGCTGGCCGACGGTCTCACATGGGCGGGCACGTTCCACGCCATCGGCGCGCGGCTCATTCGCGAATATGCGCCGGTGATCGGGCTCGACGAGGCCTTTTCCATCCATGACCGGGCAGACTCCGCCGACCTGATGAACCTCATCCGGCATGAACTGGGCCTCTCCAACACCAAGAAGCGCTTCCCGGCCAAAAGCACCTGCCTCGCCATCTATTCGCGCGCGGTCAACGCGCAGGTCGAGCTTGAGGCGGTGCTGCGCGCCTCCTTCCCCTGGTGCCTCGACTGGACCGCAGCGCTGAAGGCGCTTTTTGCGGGCTATGTGGAGGCCAAACAGTCCCAGAACGTGCTCGATTACGACGACCTGCTGCTCTACTGGCGCGGCATGGTCACGGAAGCGGGGCTCGGCGAGGTGATCGGCGACCGGTTCGACCATGTGCTTGTCGATGAATATCAGGACACCAACCGCCTTCAGGCCGCCATTCTGGCAGGCATGAAGCCGGACGGGCGCGGGCTGACGGTGGTCGGCGACGATGCGCAGTCGATCTATTCCTTCCGCGGCGCGGAAGTGCGCAACATCCTCGACTTCCCGCAAAGCTTCGATCCGCCCGCGCGGATGGTGACGCTTGAGCGCAATTACCGCTCTACCGAACCCATCCTTGCCGCCGCCAATGCGGTCATTGCGATGTCGAAGGACCGTCACGCCAAGGATCTGTGGACCGAGCGCACCAGCGCGGACAAACCGCGGCTCGTCACGGTTCGCGAGGAAAACGATCAGGCGGCCTATATCTGCGAGGAAGTCCTGCGCGAGCGCGAAGCCGGAACCACGCTGAAATCGCAGGCGGTCCTTTTCCGCGCCTCGCATCATTCCGGCCCGCTGGAAATCGAGCTGACCCGGCGCAACATTCCGTTCGTGAAATTCGGCGGGCTGAAATTCCTGGATGCCGCCCATGTGAAGGACACGCTGGCGATCCTGCGCTTTGCCGACAATCCGCGCGACCGGGTGGCGGGCTTCCGGGTGCTGCAACTGATCCCCGGCGTCGGCCCCTCCACGGCGGGCGCGGTGATGGATGCGCTGGCGATCAGCACGGATGCGGGCGAGGAACTCGCCGCCTTCCCCATCGCCGCCAAATCGCGCGAGGTGTGGGCGGATTTCGTCGCGCTCTTTGACGATCTTCGCCGCAAGTCCGGCGGCTGGCCTGCGGAAATCGAGCGGGTCCGGCGCTGGTACGAGCCGCATCTTGAGCGCAGGCACGAGGATGCGGACACCCGCAAGGCCGACCTCGTCCAGCTTGAGCAGATCGCAGCCGCCGCGCCCGACCGGGCCCGCTTCCTGACCGATCTCTCCCTCGATCCGCCGGATGCGACCAGCGACAAGGCCGGGCCGCCGCTAATGGACGAGGACTACCTGATCCTCTCCACCATCCATTCCGCCAAGGGGCAGGAATGGAAGCAGGTCTTCGTGCTCAATTGCGTGGATGGCTGCATTCCCTCCGATCTGGCGACGGGGGCGAGCGAGGAAATCGAGGAAGAACGGCGGCTTCTTTATGTGGCCATGACGCGGGCGAAGGATGCGCTGCATCTCATCACCCCGCAGCGCTTCTATACCCACGGTCAGCGCTCGCGCGGCGACCGGCACGTCTATGCCAGCCGCACCCGTTTCATAGACACCTCGTCGCTCGATCTCTATGAGCGCACCTCATGGCCAACCGCCCCGCGCGAATACCCCGATCAGGCCCGGCGCGAGGCCCTGCCGCAGGTCGACCTCAAGGCGAAGATGAAAGGCATGTGGCGCTGAGCGCGCGCCCGCAGCCCCCAGCCCGCGCCACATGTAGTTTTTCACCTGTCGTCTTTCCTTTGTCCGGCACACAATATCAACCGGCCAAATAACTATTTAACCCAACCGCACATGATACGAATCTGTTCAAATGTTTATTTGCGCCTGACGCTGTGTCTTTCCGGCAACCTGATCGTGTTTTTGTGCAACAAAACGCAATTTCCTTCTCGCCCTCCCGTCCAATTACACGCAGCACAAGGTATTGATTCCATAAACCAATACTGACGATGCCAATCATTTCCCGGTAGATTGCCGCCCCGGTTGCAGACCCTCCATGCTTGCACCCACAGGATTTTCTCGCAATCATGATGACGCAGCGTTTTTCCGGTCGTGAACAGTTCTTATTCTGCCGTCCCGCCCGTATTGCGCCGCATAACGCCTTTTTCGGCTCAGCCGACTGAAAAAGCACAATCCACCGCGCTGTTTGATCTTTCAAATATGCGGGGAACGACTGGGCTTTTCTTCGTTGTGGCCGGACCGTTTTATTCCGCCGGACCGATAACCCGGCGAGGTTTCGTGATGCGTCGGGGGAGATGCCAGTGGGCCGGTCGTATTCGTTCCCAGCTGTGCTCTGCGTAGTTGCCGCGGTTGCTCCGGCCCTGTGGGCGGCCGCGTCCGCACAACCGCCCCTGCCCGGTGCAAAGCCTGTCCACAGCAGCTTGAGCTTCCACGCCAATGATCCGGTCGCGATCGGACTTCACGACTATCTCGCCCGCACAGACCTTTCCGGGGCACCGCAACCGGATCTCACACAGGGACGTATCCGGCTCGCCGCCGACGACGACCTGCTGAGCGGCGGCGGGGATGATCTGCTGAGCGGCGATCCGCCCAAAGCAGAGAGCGGCGGGGACGATCTGCTTGGCGGCGGAAATGACGACAGCCTGTTGCCCGGCTCCGATGATGCCGACAGCCTGCTTTCCGGCGAGCCTTCGCAACCCAGCGAGGATGATCTTCTGGGGGCCGATGTCGCCCCGTCAGGCGACGACCTTCTCGGCGGCACGGCGGAGGCCGACGATCTTCTGAGCCCCGGAGGAACGTCGGGCGACGATCTTCTTTCCGGCGACGGCGATCTTCTTCTGGGCGACGACAGCGCCAACGAGACGGCGGAGGCGCGCAAAAAGGAAGAGAAGCCCGCGTCGGTCGCCAACGCCAATGCGGAGCATGAAAAGCTCTTTCTGGAGAGCAAGTACCCTTCCGCCAATACCTGCGCGACCTGCCATCCGCGCCAGTATGAGCAGTGGTCGGCCTCCCAGCACGCCTATGCGCAGCTTTCGCCCGTCTACATGGCGATGCAGACCACGATCAACATGAAGACCAGCGGGACCAACGGCGATTTCTGCATTCGCTGTCACAACCCGGTCGGCATGAACATCAACGAAAACATCTACATGTCGAACCTCAAGCGCACGCCGACGTCGCGCGAGGGCATCACCTGCGTGGCCTGCCACCGGGTGAACCGGAATTACGGCAAGATCTCCGGCCGTTTCGCACTTGAAGAAGGCGACGTGTTCTCGCCCGTCTACGGGCCGAAGGGCGGCAAGGAACTGAAGCGCGTCCTGAACAATCCGCAGGATTACCGCGTCTCCACCTCGCGCGACGATCCGGGCCGTTCCATCCATACCGAGGCCAAGCCCTTCTTCGCGCTGACCAAGCCCGGCTTTTGCGGCACCTGCCATGACGTGACGCTCTTCAACGGCTTCCGGCTGGAAGAGGCTTTCGCGGAATACAAGCAGACACCCGCCGCCAAGCGCGGCGAGACCTGCCAGGACTGCCACATGGGCAAGGTGCAGGGCGTGGCATCGGGCTATGACTGGGGCCCGGCGGCGATTGTCGGCGACGAGCCCACCAAGTCCCGCAAGCTCTCCAACCACACCTTTGCGGGTCCGGATTATTCGATCATTCATCCCGGTCTCTTCCCGCACAACGTGGAAGCCGCGCAGTTCAAGACGCTTGAGGAATGGCTCCAGTTCAACGTGAAAGCGGGCTGGGGCACGGATGCCTTCGAGAACAGGATCCCGCGCGATCACCCCTTCCCCAAGGCGTGGGCCTCCATCGACGACCGTTATGACGGACGCAAGATCATCGACGAGCAGCTTGAACGGCTCGCCAAGGCCCGGCGCTTGCGCGAACAGGTTCTGCGCAACGGCTTCAAGCTTTCCGATATCCGCGTGAAGCGCGCCGACGGGCGCGGGCTCGATTTCGATATCGACGTGATCAACGCCACCGACGGCCATTCGGTGCCCACGGGCTTCGATGCGGAGCGCATGATCTTCCTGCAAGTCACGGTGAAGGACAGCCGGGGCAAGGTGGTTTACGTCTCCGGCGACCGCGACCCCAACGGCGACGTGCGCGATCTCCATTCGCTCTATGTCCATAACGGCGAGCTTCCGCTCGATCCGGATCTCTTCACGCTGCAATCGAAGTTCATCGTGCGGATGCTGCGCGGCGGCGAGCGCGAACAGGTTCTGGCGGTCAACACCTCCACCGACGTCCTGCCGCTGGTGCGGCCGGAACCGCGCCCCACGACGCTTTACGGACGCCCGCGCGGCGCGCGCAAGCACAAGAAGACCATCGACCCGCTCAGCCACCGCACCGCCTCCTACGGCGTGGATGCGAGCAAGCTGAGACGCGGCGAGACCTATTCGATCAACATCAAGCTCGTGTCCCAGATGGTGCCGGTCAACCTGATCGCCGCCATTCAGGGGGCCGGTTTCGATTTCGGCATGAGCCCGGCCCAGATCGCACGCGAGGTCGTGCGCGGGAGTTCGGTGCTGTGGACCAGAAACGCGAAGGTGCGAGTTGAGTAGGGCGGGCGGCGCGTGATGTTCAGGCACATGACAGGCAAGGCAGGCATGCTTGCCGGGCTTCTCGCTCTCGGCAGCGGCGCTTTTGCGCCCGCCTTCGGCCAGAGCGCGCTCAGCGAAGAACCGATCCCGATGGTCACCGAGGCGGAGGTCCTGAAAAAGCGCGGCGAAACACCGCCGAAGGACCACGCCCCCACACCGCATGAAAAGGTGGACCGCAGCGCCCATGCCCACGGCAATGGGTTGAGCAAGGAGGCGCTTCCCCTTCTCTCCGACGAGGAGCAGCCCAAGGAAACCCCGCCGATCTTTCAGCTTGGCGAGAAGTTTCTGGCAACCGGCAACCTGTCGCCGGGCATCGAACTGCCGACGGGTGCGATCTGGCAGCCCTCGCTCTGGGTCTTCGGCGATGCGCGCACCTCCATCGGCCACTATGACAGCGGCGTCGGTCAGGGTCGGCAATACTGGTCGAACCAGCTCAATCTCTTCTTCAACCTGAAGCTCACGCCGACCGAACGGCTCTTCATGTCGATCTCGCCGCTTTCGGAAAACGGTCGCCATACGGGCTATGTGCGGCGCGACGGGTCGGGCCTTCAGGAGGTCAACGGCGCGAACCTCTGGATCCGGCAGCTGTTCTTCGAAGGCGAGTTCGGCGAGATCTTTCCCAATCTCGACCCCGACGACAACAAGGGGCTCGATTTCGGTTTTTCCATCGGTCGTCAGCAGCTTCTGTTTCAGGAAGGCATGATGATCAACGCGCGCATCGACAGCATCGGCATCACGCGCGACACCATCGTCATTCCCGGCCTCACGCCCGACATGCGCATCACCGCGCTGTTCGGCGCAAACAACATCCACCGCGACGACAATGTGCTGGACCGCGACACGCTGCTTTTCGGCCTCTTCACCGAGACGGACCTGCGCTCAAGCACGGTCAATCTTGATGCGGCCTATGCCATGAGCGGCAGCCCGGACGGCGGTGACGGGCTCTATCTGGGTGCCTCCGCAATCCAGCGCATCGGCCACTGGAACACCGCCTTCCGCATCAACGGATCGTGGGCGCCGGAGGATCGCGGTGCCAAGGTCGATAACGGCGTGCTGCTGTTTTCGGAAGTTTCGCGCACCCTGCCCTATTCGGAAAACCTCTTCTACGCCAACGCCTTCTGGGGCATCGGGAACTACTCGTCGGCCGCGCGCGATCCCACCACCGGCGGGCCGTTGGGCCGTGTTGGCGTGCTGTTTGCCTCGCCCGTGCCCAGTGCGGCGTCGTCTGCTCTGTCGAACCGGGCGGATGAAGCCTTCGGCGGGGCGCTCGGCTACCAGATGTTCTTCAACGAGGACAAGACCCAACTGACGCTGGAAGTGGGCGGACGCAAGGACACGGACGGCTCTAACCGCGGGGCAGTCGCCGTCGGCGGGCAATTCCTGCATGCGCTCAACAATCGCTCAAGCATCGAGGTCGACGCCTTTCTCTCCGAAGGCCAGAACCAGGACCTCGGTTCGGGTCTGCGCATGGAACTGAGGACGCGGTTTTGATGGTCATGGCGCTTCAGATCGGCGGTGGTGCGATCGTCCTGCTGGCTTTGCTGCAGGCGCTGGTGGGGCTCGCCGGTCAGGTGGGGACCGCCATCCGCAACCGCCGCATGGACGAGCGCCGCGTCTCCGCCTTCAAGGCGCAGACGGACATGCTGATCGAGCGCGCGCAGACGGAGCGCGCGCGCAGCCAGCTCACATGGTCGGGCAAGCGCAAGTTCCGCCTCGTCTCGCGCGAGGTCGAAAACGCCTGCGGCGACATCTGTTCCTTCTATCTGGAACCCCATGACGGAGGCGCACTGCCGCCCTACCTGCCGGGCCAATTCCTGACCTTCGAGCTTCAGATCCCCGATCAGCCGCAACCCGTGGTGCGCTGCTATTCGCTCTCCGACACGCCGACGGAAGAAGGCCGGTACCGCGTCACCATCAAGCGCCTCGGCCAGCACCCGGAAAAGCCGGACGCCCCACCCGGGTTGTCGTCCTGCTATTTCCATGACGTCCTGAAGCCCGGCGACGTTCTCGACGTGCTTGCGCCCAACGGCGGCTTCCACCTGAACGTCCAGTCGGATCGCCCGGTCGCGCTGATTGCGGGCGGCGTGGGGGTGACGCCGGTTCTCTCCATGTTGAAATGGCTGGCGGCGACAGGAAGCCACCGCGAGGTCTGGTTCTTCTATGCTGCGCGCTGCGGCGAGGACATCGCGCTTCGCGCCGAGATCGACGCGATCATCGCGGGCAACGCCAACTTCCACGGCGTGACGATCTTCAGTGCGCCGACGCCGGAATGCGAGAAGGCAAAGGCCTTCGACCGCAAGGGGCACCTGACGGTCGACGTCCTGAAGGAGACGCTCGGGACCTCCAACTACGAATTCTATGTCTGCGGCCCGCCGCCGATGATGGAGGCGGTCACCTCCGCGCTTGAAGAATGGGGCGTTCCCGAAGAGGACATCCATTTCGAGGCTTTCGGGCCTGCGTCGGTGAAGCAGGTGAGCCACGACGAGGCGGCGGTGGGCGAAGGCGCGGCGCGGGTCACCTTCTCGCGCTCGGGCAAGACGCTCGACTGGACGCCTGAGGCAGGCACGCTTCTGGAACTGGCGGACGCCAGCGGCATCCGCGTCAATGCCGGTTGCAGGGCCGGCAATTGCGGCACCTGCGCCACGGCCGTGAAGGAGGGCAAGGTGCGTTACCTCACCAAGCCCGCCAGCAAGCCCGCCGAAGGAACGGCACTGCTTTGCATCTCCTGTCCGGAAGGAAATCTGGTTCTCGATGCCTGATGCGCGAGGGGTGCATCACAATTGGCGCTCGCGGGAGCCGGGATCAAAAGAGGTGGGGAACTGAAATGGGAAACAATCGAACCTTATGCCGGAGACAGAATCTTCTGATCGCCGGTTTCGTCGCGTTCTTCGCGCTTTGCGCCAGCATCCAGTTCGCCCGTGCGGAGGATCCGGCCCTTGTCGTTGGACCGAACGAATGCGCGGAGTGCCACAAGAAGGAAACCTCCATCTGGCAGAAGACCCACCACTTTTCCACCTTCCGCGATCTGCCGCGCACGAAGGAAGCGACCGAGATCGCGGAGAAAATGGGCATCCGCCGGATCAAGTCCGACAGCGCTTGCCTGAACTGCCATTTCACCGAGAAGCTTGAGGGCGGCAAGCCGGAGCCGATTGCGGGCATTGCGTGTGAGTCCTGCCACGGCTCGGGCAAGGACTGGTACAAGGTCCATTCCGGCTTTTCCGGCAAGAAGGAAGGCCAGGAAACGCCCGACGAGATCAAGGCGCGCTGGGCGAAATCGGAAGCGGCCGGAATGATCCGGCCTTCCATGATCTACACGCTCGCCAAGAACTGCTTCTCCTGCCATCTCGTGCCCGACGAGAAGCTGGTGAATGTGGGCGGTCACGCGGCGGGCAGCGCATTCGAGCTTGTGGCCTGGTCGCAGGGCGAGATACGCCACAACACCTGGTACAACAAGGGCGCGTCGAACCCCGCCGCCTCCACCGAGCGCCAGCGCATGCTCTTCATCGTGGGCCGCATCGCGGAGCTTGAAACGGCGCTGATCGGCGTTTCCAAGGCGACGACGAAGGCGGATTACGCGCTGAAAATGGCCACACGCGCCAACAATGCGCGAAAAGTGATGGCGAGCCTCGCCAAGCTTCTGCCCGATGCGCCGGAGCTTATGGAGATCGCGCAGATCGGCGCGAAAGCCGGGCTCAAGCTCAACAACGAGGCGGAGCTGAAGGACGCTGCGGGCAAGATCTCCGTGCTGGGCCTGAAATTCGCCAATGCCTATGACGGCAAGGCTTTCGCGGCGGTCGACAAGTACCTGCCTGCCCCGGACAAATACAAGGGCACGGTGTCGAACTGATCGACACCGTGAACGGCGCAAGCATGTCCGCAGCAACGCAAGCCGCAAATCCGGCGACGGCCCCGAAACCGGACGCCCGCAACAGGCGATGGGACGAGCCCTTCGGCGGGGAGGCGCTCGACCCGGAGACCGTTGCGCGCATTCTGGCGTTGCCAGCTTTCCGGCACCTCAACGCGGACGACTTTCCCGCATGGCTGCCGCTTGAGGACATCATCGCCAATGACGGGCGGCTGCGCCGTTTCACATGGGGCGAGACGATCATCCGCAAGGGCGACTATGGCAGCTCGCTTTTCGTGATCCTCGAAGGCTCGGTGACGGGACAGGCCAGCGCGCCGAAGGGAGCCCGTTCCAGCCGCCCGCGCAGGCGTCCCTCCTGGCTGCGTGCGCTGCGCCTTCTCGCCGAGCGCCGCAAGCCCGCCGAGTATCGCCCTCCCCGCCGCATGCACCTTGGCGAACGCCTGCGCGGACAGGAAGAGGAGCAAGGCGGCGAGATCGTGGATCTGGAGGCACTCGCGGAGGAAGGCCCCACCTTCCACCTCACAGCCCCACAGATGTTCGGCGAACTGGCAGCACTCACCCGCAGCCCGCGCAGCGCCAGCGTCTTTGCGGAAGCCGACAACACGCTGCTGTTTGAACTGCGCTGGCAGGGTCTTCGCGAAATCCGCGACTGGTCGCCCGCCTTTCGCCAGCATATCGACGGGCTTTATCAGGAACGCGGGCTCGTCACCCGGCTTCAGGAATGCCCGCTCTTCGATCACCTTTCCGCCGAGGCGCTGGACGAGATCGCCGCGCAGTCGCTGTTTGAAACCTACGGCAATTTCGACTGGACCCAGCGCTTCAAACGCGCACGCGGCGACCGGCGGACAGATATCGGCCGGGTCATCGACGAGGAACCGCTGATTGCCGCCGAAGGCCATTATGTGGACGGGCTGCTGCTCATCAACAGCGGGTTCGCGCGGGTTTCCGAACAGGTGGACCTGGGCGCGCGCACGGTGCGCCACCTGTCGCGCAACGACACTTTCGGACTTGAGGAAATCGCAGCCGCCGAACATGGAGGAAGCCTCGATCTGAAGGCCAGCCTTCACGCCATCGGCTATGTGGACGTGATCCGCATCCCCACGCATCTGGTCCGCAAACTGGTGCTGCCGAACCTGCCCGCCCGCTTCCTGACCCCGGAGACGCTGCCTGCGCGCACCGACGAGAAGGAGACCATGCGACAGGGCATGATGGACTTCTTCGTCGACCACCGCTTCATCAACGGCGAGAACGCCATGGTGATCAATCTGGATCGCTGCGTGGGCTGCGACGACTGCGTGCGCGCCTGTGCGGTCGCCCATCACAACAACCCGCGCTTCGTGCGCCACGGCTACACCTATGAAAACGCCATGGTGGTCAACGCCTGCATGCATTGCACCGATCCGGTGTGCCTGATCGGCTGCCCCACCGGCGCGATCCATCGCATGGAGGAAGACGGCACGGTCGTGATCGACGACAGCACCTGCATCGGCTGCGCGACCTGCGCCAATTCCTGTCCCTACAACAACATTCGCATGGTCGATATCCGGGACGGTGCGGGCGATCTCGTCGCCGACCGGGAGGGTCAGGCGGTGGCGCGTGCGACCAAATGCGATCTCTGCTTCGACCAGTTGACGGGCCCCGCCTGCGCTGAAGCCTGCCCGCATGATGCGCTCACCCGGATCAACATCCGCGACACCAAATCCCTGATGAAGTGGCTGGCATGACAGGCTTTTTCGATAGAAGCGTGCGGATCGGCCTGTCCCTTGCGGTGGCGGGTTTCGCGCTGTTCTGGCTGCTGAACCGGGGCTGGGACGTCGCTTTACGCGATGCGCAGTTCTTCAACGGCTGGGTGCTGACGGGCGCCATCTTCGGACTGATGCTGCTGACCCTTCGAAAGCGGGTCGTCATCCTGCCGCTCGGACGAGTGCGCGGCTGGATGGCGCTTCACTACTATCTGGGCTTCGCCTGTGTCGGTGTCTTCTTCATCCACGCGGGAACCTCGCTTCCGGATTCGCCGATCGAATGGGTTTTATGGACGCTCTTCGTGTTCATCGCAGTGAGCGGTCTTTTCGGCGCGCTTCTCGCCAAACTCGTGCCGCTCCGGCTTGAGGAGCACGGCGAGCGGATCATCTTCGAGCGCATCCCGGTCTTCCGCCGCAAGCTGGCGGAGGAAGCGGAGGTCATCGCGCTCGATTCCGTTCGCGACGGCAACACCGTCTCCATTGCCGAACTGCATGCGGAGCGGCTCGCCGCCTATTTCGCACGGCCCCGCCACATCGCGGCGCATCTCATGTCCTCCAACCTCCCCGTCTCGCGCATCATGGGCGAGCTTGCCTCCATCGAGCGTTATCTGGACGAGGCGGGCAAGGAGCGACTTGCGCGGCTTCGCGAACTGGTTCTGGCGAAGGACAATCTCGATTTTCAATATGCCAACGGCGGGCTTTTGAAGCTCTGGCTCTTCGTTCACGTGCCCGCAAGCTGGGCCATGCTCTTGGTGATGCTCGCCCATATCGTCATCGCCTATGCCTATTCCGCGGGGGTGGCCTGACATGGGGCTCCTGCAGAAATTCGGCTTTCGCGACAGCCGCTATCAGCGCCCGCAGGAAAAGTGGATCTGCGGGCATATGGCAGACGGCCGCCCCTGCCCGAAGGGGCCGGACGGGCGAGGCCAGTGCCGGGCGCAGGCCGCCTGCCGACCGTTCCTCGTGGACGGGCGATGGGAATGCCGCCGCTCGCAACAGGATGGGGGCCCGTGCGAATGCGGGCCGGGCCCGGACGGGGCCTGCTCCATTCAGCAGGAACCCTGCCGCCCGGTCCTCTCTCTGCGTGCCAGACGCGGACGGGCGACCCGCTGGGCGGCGGCGCTGGCGGTGGGCCTTGTCGTGGTGATCCTCGGCGGCGGCACGGCGAGCCACTGGCTGATGCCCGGCCCGCTATCAGGCCCCCATGCGAGCCTCACCGATTGCGCAAGCTGCCATTCCGGCATCGGGGCCGGCCCGCTCGGTTTCCTGCAAAGCTTTGCCGCAGGATCGGACCCGCATGACAACGGCAAGCAGTGCCTGACCTGTCACGATGCGGGCAAGGATCCCTTCACACCCCACACCTACCCGACAGACGATCTCGCGAAGCTAACCGCGGCCCTTGAGACCAAGGGTGAAACGCAGGACAGCTGGGTTCACCGCATCGCCTTCGCCCCGCCGAAGAAGCTTGCCTCAACCGGCCAGCCGGAGATCTTCTGCGCCACCTGCCACACCGAGCATCAGGGCGCGAAGGCGGATCTGACGGAGGTCTCCAACGCCCGCTGCCAGACCTGTCATGTCGGCAAATTCGGGACCTTTGCCGACAGCCATCCGGGCTTTGGCGACTATCCCTTCCGCCGCCGCACACGGATCAATTTCGACCACAAGTCCCACTTCGCGAAACATTTCCCGGACACGGTCGCGACCGCGCTCGCGCAGAAGGCTGCCGATCCGGCGGGCTCTGCGCCGCAGATCTGTGCCGATTGCCATCAGCCCGGCCCCGACCGACGCTACATGGAAACAAAGGCTTACGAGACCATGTGCCAGAGCTGCCACGAGGGCGATGTTCTGGGCACCAACCGGGCCTCGGGCCCAAAAGGGATCGACTTTCTGGCCGTGCCGGGCCTCGACCTCATCACGCTGGAAGAACGCGGCATCGATATCGGCGCATGGCCGGAACATTCGGAAGCCGGGATCACGCCGTTCCTCAAGCTCATGCTGAAGCGCGAGGCGGGCGGCGACGACCTTACCGCCGGGCTCGAAGGGCTCGATCTTCTGGACCTGCGCGGGGCGAGCGATGAGCAGTTGCAGGCGGTCGCGCGGTTCGCCTGGGCGGTCAAGCGCCTCTTCGCGCGGCTTGAAAACGACCGGCTTTCCGACACCATGCCGCTCAGCGCACCCAAGGACGGAGCGCCGATGGAGCATGAGGACATGGTGCGCCTTTCCGGCCTCATCGCCCATGATGTCATTCAGGGCGCCAACCGCGACTGGTTCCCCGATCTCACAGACGATCTGGGGCGCCACGCCAAGGGGGAGCCGACCAGCAGTTATTCCCCGCCCCCAGCGCCGGAGCCCGAAGTCACGAATGAAGGTGACGTATCGCCCGCAAGAGAACCGGTACAGGACGATATCCTCGGCGCGGATACAGCCGCAGGGCTTGGCGGTGACGATATCCTTGGGGGCGATCAGGCCGACATTCTGGGCGGAAACAGCGGACTGGCGGGCGACAGCGGTGGGGAAGATATCCTCGCCGCCCCGGCCTCAGACGATATACTCGGTGCGCCCGCATCGGATGACATCCTGGGCGCTCCGGCGTCGGACGATATCCTCGCAGCCCCCGCATCCGACGACATCCTGTCCGCCCCCGCCTCAGACGACATCCTGAGCGCACCAGCGGGTGCCGGTGAGAGCGATGGCATTGGGCCCGGCGACCTCGATGCGCTTGCGGCCACGCCCGAGGAATCGAAGGCGGACGAGGAGACCGCGGCCCCGCCGCCTCCCCCGTTCGATCCGGAGATCTGGGCGGAATTCGGCGGCTGGTACCGGCAGGACGCCACCATCCGCTATCGCCCCACCGGCCATGCCGACCGGTTCATCCGCACATGGCTCGATTATGCGGGGGCCGCCTTCGGCACGCCGCAGGAGGCGGACCTGAAACCGATCTTCGACGAGCTTTCGCCGGACGACGCGGTCGGGCGCTGCACGCGCTGTCACAGCATCGATGACGACGGCGGACCGATGAACATGAAGTGGCACGGCTTCTCCAGCAAGCGCATGAAGGGCGGCTTCACCACCTTTTCCCACGCGCCGCATCTCTCCGCCGTGGGCGATGAGGGCTGCGCGACCTGCCACACGCTGACGCCCGGCGGCAGCGGGGATTTCGCGAAAACTTATTCCCGGTTCGATCCGTCGGTTTTCGTGCCCACCTTCAAGCCGGTGGAAAAGGAAATTTGCGCGACCTGCCACGTCAGGCAAGCCGCGGGCGAGGACTGCACGCTCTGCCACGCCTATCACGCAAGCGAATTCGCACGCCCCATGATCGAGACGAAAATCCCTTGAACGGGATTTGAAGTCCGCATGACGTTTCGAAAAATTCTTCAATGATTTCAGTCAGGGATTGAAGGCGTTCGAAGTTATTTGAAGAGGTCTTCGAAACGCGCATTTGCGAAGCCGGAATCCAGTGAAACGGCCTTCAGATAGTCCGCCTTCGCCTTCTCCTTCCGGCCCGCTTCGTGCCGGATGAGGGCGCGCTGGAAATAGGCGCGGGCAAGCTTCGGCTTCAGGGCGATCACCCGGTCGAGATCCGCCGCCGCCTGTCTCAACGCGCCCAGCGCCTTTCGCGAGAGCGCACGGTTATAGAGCGAGAGGATGTGCTTGGGCGCGATCTTCAGCGCGCGGGTGTAATCGACGATAGCCGTCTCATGTTGCCCAAGCCGGGCCTTCGCGTAGCCCCTGTTGAAGAGCGCCGCCACATAACCGGGTTTCAGCCGGATCGCGGCGTCGTAATCCGCAATCGCTTCCTCGAAACGCTCAAGCTTTCTAAGGGCATAGCCGCGGTTGTTGTAGGCGTTTGCATAACTCGGCTTCAGCCGGATCGCCACGTCGTAATTGGCAATCGCCGCTTCATAGTCGCCCATTCTGCGATAGGCGATGCCGCGGTTATTGTAGGCATCGGGGAAGTCCGATTTCAGCCGGATCGCAACCGAATAGCGCGCAATCGCGTCGGCATAGTCCTGCTTGGCGGTGAGCGACAGGCCGCGGTTGAAATAGGTGTTGGCGAAGGCCTTCTGAAGCGGAGCCTTCAGCACCGGCATCTCCGCGCAAGCCTCCCGGAATGGCCGTGTCGCATCGAGGTCGAAATGAACCGTCTTGTGCCGCTCCGCCTTCCAGACCTTTGCCCCGTGGCCGGTGATGGAGGCGACGTAATCGCGGGTTTCCGCAGGCAGGCCGGAACGCCCCGCCAGATAGGCATCGACCCGGCGCTCGCCCGCATTATAGGCCGCCGCCGCCAGTCCCAGATTGCCGTAGCCGCGCGCCAGATGGCTCAAAAGCGTGGCGGAGGCGGAGATGGCCTCCATCGGCTCGAAGGAATTGCGCAGGCCCCAGCGGGCCGCCGTTTCCGGCATGAATTGCGCGATCCCCTCCGCCCCCTTGGGGCTGATGGCGTGGGGGTCGAACCAGCTTTCCTTCCAGATGAGCCTGGCGAGAAAGGCGGGCGGCAGTTCGTTGTCTTGCGCGGCGCGTTCGATCTGGCGACAGATGCGGGCGACAAAGGCCGGATCCTCGCGCAGATCCGCCGGTTTTTCCGGCTTGCGGGTGCCGTCGGATTTCGACGGCTCGGGCTTGGAAAGGGGGGCGATGCGGATGCCCGCCAGTTGCAGGCCCTTGCCGCCCGAAACGCCGTCGAGATTGCGAAAGGCATCGGGATCGCCGGGGCGCAGGTCCGCCTGCGCAGGCCCGCCAAGCGACGCGCCCGCCAGGGCGGCGAGAAGGACGATCATCGCATGTCGTCGAAACATCCCGGCCACGCCTCACCCGTCTGCCGCGCTGAAACAGGAGCGCGCCTCAACGCCCCGCATGGTTGACGAGTTTAGGAAAGCACAACGACAGGTTCAATCGGACGCACGATCAAAATCGGCTGAAGACGCGACGTCATCCCGAGGCCCGGTCGGATGCGGATAGCGGATCAGACGACGTGGGAAAGCTTCACGAGACTGTCGAAGACGGCAATGAAATGACAGGCCGCGCCCGCCAGCACGAAGACGTGCCAGATCGCCTTGGAAAAGCGCAGCCGCTCCCAGGCGTAGAAGATCACGCCGAAGGAATAGAGCCCGCCGCCGATGGCGATGAGCCACAGCGTGCTTGCGGGCAGCGCATCGGCGATGACCGGATAGACCAGCACGCCGCACCAGCCGAGCGCCAGATAAGCGGCGACCGCCACACGGTCGAAGCGCCCGGGAAGCGCGATTTTCAGGATGATGCCGACAATCGCCAGCCCCCAGACGGAGCCCATCAGCGCGATGGAGACAGCGCCCGTCGGCATCTGCGCGATGAAGGGCGTGTAGGTGGCTGCGATCAGCAGGAAGATGGCGGAATGATCGAAGCGGCGCAGGATCCACTTGGCCCGCGAGATCGGCCACATATTGTAGAGCGAGGATGCGGTGAGCGCGGCGATCAGGCCGGTGACATAGACGCAGACGGCGATGGAAAGCGCAGGGCCTGCCACGCCGAAAGCGTGGATCAGCAACACGACCGCACCGGCGACAGCCAGCGCCAGACCGATGAAATGCACCACCGCATCGGCGATCCGCTCGATGCGATCTTCGTGCCATGAAACGAATTCAGCCCAATCGTGCGTCATTTGATCCCTCCGGACGCCCAAACGCTGCAGCCCCGTCCCTTCCGGCCCCCTCCCGATGAAACGGCTGACCAAGACGGAGAGACTAGCAAGGGATTGCAACAGGTCTGTTAACGCCTCCGCCACCGCAGCGTTCCGCCCTTGTTTCAAGGAACGAGAACACCTGATCTCATGTGGGCAGCGGGTTCGAAAACAGGTTCTTTCAATAACCCTATACGGAAATTGGACATGATTACGTTGTGACCCGCGACACAGTGCGCACAGCAGCGTTTCACCCCCGATGACCGTCTCGTCCCAAAGGTCTGAGGCCGGATCAACACCGGACTTGGACCCGGACTTGGGCCCCGACTTGGGCTTGAGCGGGGCAATGGTGTAGCATGCCGCTTTGCAACCCCGCCTTCGGCCATTCCCTGCCGTTTGCCCCACCCGCCGTCGTCCCTCCCTGCGCAGAGCCGCGGTTATTCAGGACACACAATGACACCGCTTCAGATTCCCGTTTTCGACGGTCACAACGACACGCTTTTGAGGCTTGAACTCGATGTCGGCTCCGATCAGGAACGCTCGTTTTTCGAGCGCGCCGTTCACGGCCATATCGATTGCCCGCGCGCGCGAGCCGGGAATTTCGCGGGCGGCTTCTTCGCCATGTTCGTTCCATCCAAGATCGCGCGCATGAAGGAATATGTGGCGGGCGATCCGGCCAATCATGCGCCGATCACCCAGCATTTCGCGCTCGACATGACCCGCAGGCTGATGGCGCAGGCCTACGCGCTGGAGGCGGAGCGACCCTCCGTCATCACCATCTGCCGGACCAGTGCGGACCTGCGCGCGGCGATGGAGGCGAAGCGCATCGCCATGCTGCTTCATATCGAGGGCGCGGAGGCCATCGACCCGGAATTCACCGTGCTCGAAGACCTCTATGGCAAGGGCCTGCGCTCCATCGGGCTCGTGTGGAGCCGGACCAATATCTACGGCGAAGGCGCGCCCATGCGCTGCCCCTCCTCGCCGGATACAGGAGCGGGACTGACCGACGCGGGCAAGGACCTCGTGCGCGCCTGCAACCGGATGGGCGTGCTTGTCGATGTCTCGCATCTGACCGAAAAGGGCTTCTGGGACGTGGCGAAGGTTTCGACAAAACCGCTGATCGCGACCCATTCCAACGCCCATGCGGTCTGTCCCTCGGCTCGCAATCTCACAGACCGCCAGCTCGACGCGATTGCGGAAAGCGGCGGGGTGGTCGGGCTCAACTTCCATGTCGCCTTCCTGCGCGAGGACGGCCGGTTCGACGCCGATACACCGCTTGAAACGATGGTGCGCCACGTGGACCACCTCGTGGAGAAACTCGGGCCGGAAGGCGTGGCCATCGGGTCGGATTTCGACGGCTGCATGGTGCCCAAGGCAATCGGCGACGTGTCGGGCCTGCCGAAGCTTTTCGAAGCTCTTCGCGCTGCCGGATACGATGAGGAAACGCTCAACAGGATCGGCTGGCAGAACTGGTTCTCGGTGATCGAGCGAAGCGGCCTTTGAGGCAGCGCCGGACAGACAGCGCGCATAAGCCCGGGCGCCCCTTCGGCTGCCCGGCAGGCCGGAGCTTGCGTAACCGCAAGGCCCTCCCGCTCGCAGGCTGACGCAGCGTTCCTGAACCCGCTCTCGGCATGCCAAATATTCATTTTATTAACTTGATAATCTTCTCCTGGCTCATCTGAGTAGTTCTTATATATAATTGACGCTACGGCATTCGAATGCGAGACTTCCTCTCGGTTTTGCTTCGAAACGAAAAAAATGCCGCCTCAAAGTGCGGTCGAGCACCAGAGGAACGGCAAAGAAATAGAACCGGCAAACCCGGATAGATTTCCTTGGGAGGATAGACATGAAATTCCGCACGCTTATTGCACTGGCGACGACCGCCGGCATCTCACTCGGCATGGCAGGCGTTGCTTCGGCCGCAGAGGTGACCCTGAAGCTTCATCACCTGCTCGGGCCGAAAGCCCCCGCCCATACCCAGATGCTGGAGCCCTGGGCCAAGCGCGTGGAGGCCTCGTCGGGCGGCAAGATCAAGATCGACATCTATCCTTCCATGTCGCTGGGCGGAAAACCGCCGCAGCTTGTCGGACAGGTGCGCGACGGCGTGGTGGACATCATCTGGACCGTGCTCGGCTACACGGCGGGCCAGTTCCCGCGCACGGAGGTTTTCGAGCTTCCTTTCATCCACACCAACAATCTCGTCGCCACCAATCTGGCCATGCGCGAGATGCTGGAAAACGGGATGCTGGCTGAGGAATTCAAGGACATGCATGTGATCACGCTGCATGTTCATGCCGGTCAGGCGATCCACATGGTCGATACGCCGGTGCGCAAGCCGGAGGATCTCGCGGGCAAGAAGATGCGCATCCCGTCGCGCACGGGCGCATGGATTCTGGAGGCGCTCGACGCCAACCCGGTCGGCATGCCGGTTCCGGACCTGCCGCAGGCCCTTTCCAAGAAGGTCGTTGACGGCGCGCTGATCCCGTTCGAGATCGTGCGTCCGCTCAAGATCCAGGAACTCACCCAGTACCAGACGGAAGGCGAAGGCCGCATCCGCTTCGGCACGACCACCTTCGTCATCGCCATGAACAAGGCGAAATACGAGTCCCTGCCCGACGACCTGAAGAAGGCCATCGACGACAATTCCGGCGTGGAATTCACCAAGGAAGTCGGCCGGATCTGGACCCAGTCGGAAGTGGGCGGCGTCGAAGCCCTGAAGGAAGCCGGCAACGAGGTGATCGAGCTTTCGCCCGCGGAGATCGACGTCTTCAAGAAGCGCCTTGAGCCGGTGGTCGACCGCTGGATCGCGGACGTGGAAAGCAAGGGCATCGACGGACGCAAACTGGTGGAAGCCGCGCGCGCAACCATCGCGAAATACGCGGAAGAGAAATAGTCCTTCGGACAAGCGGGCCGCGCCGATTCTCCTTTTCCGCGCGGCCTTCGCTACTTCCCCCTTCCGTAGCGGCATGCCCGCTACCCAAAATCCAGATCAAATCTTCTCTCACCCTCTATTCAGACGACGCATCTGCGTTAACAGGACCGCATATTTCTAATATTGCAATGTGTGCGACATATACTGTTTGACGCTGCGTCGACTGAGTGACAAACTCCAAAATGTATTCGACATATATAACGATGCGGGGAGGCATCGCGCGACCCAGATCGCAGTTCGAATACGGGAGGAATTCGGGAGGACGATCCATGAATCGCCGTTTCATGACGGCGGCGGCTGGCGCATTCGTGCCCGCGGGCGGGAGATCCGCGCCCGGCCTTGCCTCGCCTGCCCCCGGCCTTGCGTCGGCTGCGTATATCACGGCGAGGCAACGGCGCTCACGCGCCTGCGCTGCTGCGACCCGGGGCCGGAAGCCTCATGCGGACGTCACCGCCCGCCCCTTCATTCACACGAACGATCAGGCCGTCGGCGCTCCCGCAATGCACGGGACGCAGAATGACGGCGCGCGCGCCCCGGAACGAAGAGAAGTCGGCGAAAGATGAAAGACCCGAACACCAGTCCCTCCGGTTCCGGCAAGGAACGCATGAGCCCCGTCCGGATCGCCAGATCCGTTATCCGGTATTGGGCCATTTTCGGCGGCTTGCTGATCACCGCTCTGGTCCTCATGACGACCGCGAGCGTGGTCTCGGGCTTCATCTTCGCGAAGCCCTTTCCCGGCGACTTCGAGCTGGTTGAACTGGGGGTGGCGGTTGCCGCCTTCTCGTTCCTGCCGTTTTGCCAGATGACCGGGTCGAATGTGACGGTGGACATCTTCACCGCCTGGGCCTCAGACCGGCTGATCGACGTCTTCAAGCTCATTGCGTCGCTGATTTCCGGGTCGTTCGCCGCCCTTCTCATCACGACCATGTATGGCGGGATGGCCTATTACCGGCAGTACAACGAGGTCACGCCGATCCTCGAGGTGCCGATCTGGTCGGTTTTCCCGCCCATCCTGTTTTCGCTCGCACTGCTGGTGCTGGCCTCGCTCATCACCCTCATCGAAGCCGTCAGGGACATTGTGCGCCCGGCAACGCCGCCCCCCTCATCGCCGCGCCTGTGAACGGACGCATCCAGACCCTCTTGAGACCAAGGTTTTCGAAACAAGATGGATAGTCTCGTCATCGGCTTTTCCGGACTGGGTGTCCTGCTGGCGCTCATCGTCATCCGCGTTCCCATCGCCTATTCCATGATCCTTGTCGGTCTGGGCGGAGCCGCGCTCCTTTCCGGGCCGCAGATCGTGCTCTACCAGCTCAAGGATCTCGCCTACGCCCAGTTCTCCATCTACGACGTGTCGGTGGTTCCGATGTTCGTTCTGATGGGCAATTTCGCCTCGCGGATCGGGCTTTCGCGCGATCTCTTCAACGCCGCCAATGCCTGGCTCGGCCGTTTCCGCGGCGGGGTGGCCATGTCGGCGGTGGCGGCCTGCGCGGGCTTCGGCGCGGTGTGCGGCTCCTCGCTCGCCACCGCCTCCACCATGGGACAGGTGGCGCTGCCGGAACTCCGGCGGCTCAACTATGCCCCCTCGCTCGCCACCGGCACGCTTGCCGCGGGCGGTACGCTCGGCATTCTCATTCCTCCCTCCGTGGTGTTGGTCATCTACGCCATCATCGTGGAGGCGAATATCGTCACAATGTTCATGGCCTCGCTCGTTCCCGGCCTGCTCGCCATGGTGATGTTCATGATCACCATCTCCATCTACTGCTGGTTCCGCCCCAATGCGGGCCCGGTCGGCGATCCCATGACATGGGCGCAGCGACGGCAGGCGACGGTGGCCGTCATACCGGTTCTGGCGATTTTCGGGCTTGTCATCGGTGGCATCTATGCGGGCGCGTTCAATCCGACGCCTGCGGCGGCCGTGGGCGCGTTTCTGGTGGCGCTTTACGGGATCGCACTCGGGCGCATGAAGATGCGAACCTTTCTGGAGGCCCTGCTCGACACCGCCAAGACCACCGGCATGATCTACCTGATCCTGCTGGGAGCCGAGCTTCTCAAGATCTTCCTGGCGCGCGGCGGCGTTCCGCAGGCGGCGGCCGACGCGATGCTGTCCAGCGGGCTCAGCCCCATCTCGATCCTGCTGTTGCTCCTGCTGGCGCTCATCATTCTGGGCTGCCTGATGGACAGCCTGTCGATGATCCTGCTCGCCATTCCCTTCTTCTGGCCGGTGCTGACGGGGCTCGATTTCGGGATGGATGAGGAATCGCTGAAAATCTGGTTCGGCGTCATCGCGCTGGTGGTGGTGGAACTGGGGCTGATCACGCCGCCTGTCGGGCTCAATGTGTTCATCATCAACGCGATCGCGCGCGATGTGCCGATGAGCCAGACGTTCAAGGGCGTGTTCCCCTTCTTCCTGACCGAACTGGTCCGCGTGGCGCTGCTGGTCAGTTTTCCCGCGATCATTCTCTTCCTGCCGAGATGGCTGGGCTGATCTCACGCACAGGAAAACCGCTGTATGCCTCACCCCCCCCACAATTTCGCAATGCGAACATACAACCGTATATTTCAAATATAGTTATATGTACTTCTTTTAAAGTTTGACACCCTGCAATCAGGGCGGCAAACTTCGGACAATTACAATGATGGCTCAGTGATTTTCATGAGAGCCACACGAGAGGGGAAACATTCGCGAGCGGGATGGCTGCATCGCCCGACCGGCATGGGAGGCCGGGTTTTCGGGCGATGTCAGGGACGACACCCGCACGCGCGTCACAGGGCGCCGCAGGCTCCGGAGATGATCCGGCATGGCCGCGGCGCGGGAGGAAACGTGGCGGTACAGCATAACAACTCGGTCGCGAGGGCCTTCGCGATCCTCGACCTTTTCAGCGAATCCCGCCCGCATCTGAGCGCGGGCGACGTTGCGCGGGAACTGTCTCTCAACAATGTCACCGCACACCGGTTCCTGCATTCGCTGGAAGCGGCGGGTGCGCTGGTGCCGGTTTCGCGCGGCACCTACCGGCTGGGGCATCTCTTCGTGGATCTCGCCCGCCGGGTGACCTCGCATCGCGCGCTGGCCGAAACCGTGCAGCCGGTTCTGGACCGGGTGTCGGACCGGCTCAACGAAAGCGCAATGGCGACGGTGTTCGAGGGCGACACGGTGATCTGTCTGGCGACAACCGTGCCCAAGCGCCACCTCTTCGTGGACCTTCGCCCCGGCATGCGGCTGGAAGCCTATTGCACCTCGCAGGGCAAGGTCTGGCTTGCGAGCCTCGACGACAGGGCGCTCACCAAGGTTCTGGACCAGATGCAGCTCAAGGGCCTCACCTCGCGCACGATCACCAGCCGCGACGTGCTGGAGCAGGAAATCGCGACGGTGCGCGAGCAGGGCTACGCGATCAACGACGAGGAACGCGAGGAGGGCTTGCGCACCATCGCGGTGCCGGTCGCCGGGCGCGACGGGCAGATGATCACGGGGCTTTCCGTCTATGGCCCGGTCACGCGCATGAACAATGAGGCGCTGGAACTTGCCCACTCGGCCTTGCGTGAGGCGGCGGGCGAGCTTGTCGAGGCCCTTTACGGACACAATGCGCGACGGGCCTAGAGGGCCAGCGGGGGAAACGCCATGGAACGCACATTCGAAAGCGAGATCGAGCTTCTGCGCCTTGGCGACAGCGAGACCTTTCGCGGCGAGGGCATTCTCGCCATCACCAAGGGGCTATTGCAGGCGGGCGTCTCCTATGTGGGGGGCTATCAGGGCGCGCCGGTCTCCCACCTGCTCGACGTTTTGGTCTCCGCACGCGGGCTGATGGGCGAGATGGGCGTTCACGTGGAATCCTGCTCCAACGAGGCATCGGCAGCCGCCATGCTGGCGGCCTCCATCAATTATCCGGTGCGCGGCGCGGTGACGTGGAAATCCATCGTCGGCACCAATGTGGCCGCCGATGCGCTGTCCAATCTTTCGTCTGCGGGCGTCAAGGGCGGCGCGCTGATCATCATCGGCGAGGATTTCGGCGAGGGCGCGAGCGTCATTCAGGAGCGCACCTACGCCTATGCGATGAAGTCGGCCATGCTGCTGGTCGATCCGCGCCCCAACCTCGCCTCCATGGTGGACATGGTGGAACACGCCTTCGCGCTTTCGGAAGCCTCGCACATGCCCGCCATGATGCAGCTTCGCATCCGCGCCTGCCATGTGCAGGGGGAGTTCACCGCGCGCGACAACCGCAAGCCGGACCACGGCACCAACACGCCCTTTGCCGAGCCCGCGGAGTTCTTCTACCCGCGCCTTTCCCATCCGCCGGTGATCTACACCCACGAGGTGAGCAAGGTGTCGGAGCGCATTCCGGCAGCACAAAGCTATATCGCGGAACACGCGCTCAACGATCATATCGCCGGACTGCGCCCCAGCCGGCTGGGCGTGATCTTTCAGGGCGGGCTCTACAACACCGTGATGCGCCAGCTTCAGGAAATGGGGCTGGCCGGGCCGGACGGTCAGCCCGACATCGACATGCTGTGCCTGAACGTGACCTATCCGCTGGTGCCGGACGAGATCGTGGAGTTTGCCCGCGACAAGGACCGCGTTCTTGTCATCGAGGAAGGCAATCCCGCCTATATGGAGCAGCAGATCCTGCGGCTCATCGTCGACGCCGGACTTTCCACGAAGGTCGACGGCAAGAACTATCTGCCCGAAGCTGGCGAATACACGGGCGAGGTTCTGACAGCGGGACTGGGCCGCTATTTCACCGATCACGGTGGCAATGTTCTCGATCTCGACGCCGTGCGCCACCGAATGGAGCATCTGGATGGGGTTCGGGCGCGCGCGCATGATCTCGTCGCAGCTCCCCTGCCCCCGCGCCAGCCGACGTTTTGCACCGGATGCCCGGAACGCCCGGTCTTCGGCGCGATCAAGCTGGCGGAACGCTCCGTCGGCAAGGTGCATGTGGCCGCCGATATCGGGTGCCATGCCTTTGCGACGTTTGCGCCCTTCGATCAGGGCAATTCCATTCTGGGTTACGGCATGTCGCTCGCCTCCATGGCAGCCGTCACGCCGATGCAGGAGCGCCGCTCGCTCGCCATCATGGGCGACGGCGGTTTCTGGCATAACGGGCTTCAGACGGGCGTCGCCTCCAATCTCTACAACAAGGGCGACGGCGTCCTCATCATCATGAACAACGGCTACACCTCGGCCACCGGCCAGCAGGTGATCCCGTCGTCGAAACATTCCGAAATCTTCGGCACCGGCGCACGCATCGCCACCACGCTGGAAGCCATGGGCGTGAAGTGGCTCAAGACCGTGCGTACCTATTCGGTGGAGACGATGGTGAAGACCCTGAAGGAAGCCTTCACCACCAGGCAGAAGGGGCTGAAGGTCATCATCGCGGACGGCGAATGCATGCTGGCGCGCCAGCGCCGGGAGCGGGTGGAAAAGGCAGGGGACCTGAAGGCGGGCCGCCGGGTGGAGCAGGCGAAATTCGGCGTCGATGCGGAAGTCTGCACCGGCGATCACTCCTGCATCCGGCTTTCCGGCTGCCCGAGCCTCGGCGTTGCGCCCAATCCCGATCCCTTGCGCAAGGACCCGATCGCTGAAGTGAAGCAGGATTGCGTCGCCTGCGGGCTTTGCGGGGAAATGGCCCATGCCGCCGTTCTCTGCCCGTCGTTTTATCGCGCGGCGCGCATTCACAATCCCGGCTGGTTGGAACGCAAGCTGCACCGGCTTCGCGCCCGGGTGATCGGCGCGATGGCGGGAGCAGCGTAAATGGCGACGACACGGCTTCTCATCGCAGCGCTTGGCGGCGAAGGCGGCGGGGTTCTGACGAACTGGCTGGTTTCCGCCGCAGCAGCGCAAGGCCTGAAGGCGCAGGCGACCTCCGTTCCCGGCGTCGCTCAACGCACGGGTGCCACGACCTATTATCTCGAAATCGCCGATGCCGATGACAGCGCGCGCAATCCGGTTTTCGCGCTGATGCCGGTTGCGGGCGATGTGGATGTGGCGGTCGCCAGCGAATTGCTGGAAGCGGTGCGCATGGCGGAGCGCGGCTTCGTGGTGCCGGAACGCACCTTCCTGCTCGCCTCCACGCACCGGGTTCTCACCATGCACGAACGCATTGCCCGCGGCGACGGCGCACGCGATGCCTCAAGCCTGATGGCGGCCGCCGAACACGCTTCCCGCGCCCGGTTCTTCGCCGATATCGCGGCCATCGCCAACGCCAGCGGCGCACCGCTGAACTCTGTGCTGCTGGGGGCCATTGCCGGGCTGAACCTCACGCCGATTTCCGCAAATTCGCTGCGCCACGCCATCGAGGCGGGCGGCATCGCCGTTGCCCGCAATCTGGCCGGGTTCGATGCGGGGTTCGAGGCCGCCTCAGGGATCGCGGTTGACGGGGAAACGCAGGACGAGGCCGAGACGTCGCCCGCCGGGCCGGTTGCGGCGTCCCTAGAGGCGCGCATCCGCCTGTTGCCGGAAGAAGCCCGCGAGATTGCGCGGATCGGCGTTGCGCGGCTAACCGACTACCAGAGCGAGGCCTATGCCGCGCGCTATCTGGATCGGCTTGCCTCCTTCACCGACGATCCCGAGTTGTTGCGCGAGGTGGCGCGGCATCTGGCGGTGCGCATGTCGTTTGAGGACATCATCCGCGTTGCCCAGCTCAAGACGCGGGCGAGCCGGCTTGAGGCCGTGCGCCAGGAAATCGGCGTCAGCGCCGACGAGCCGTTCGAACTGGTCGATTTCTTCAAGCCCGGCATTCCGGAAATCAGCGACATGCTTCCGCCTTCCCTCGGGCGTTGGCTCAGATCATGGGCGGAGCGCCGCGGCATTCTGGAGACCGCGCATTTCGGCATGAAGGTGAAGACCAACACCATTCTCGGCTTCGGCCGGATCTGCTTGCTCGCCAAGCTGAGGCGCTGGCGGCCGCGTTCGTTACGCTTCCAGGAGGAACAGCAGGCCATCGAGGCGTGGCTCTCGCTGGTCGCGGAAGCGCGCTCCGTGTCATCGGCCTTCGCGCTTCAGACCGCCGACCTCGCCCGGCTGGTGAAGGGCTATGGCGACACCTATCGCCGGGGACAGGAAACCTATCGGCAGGTGGTGCGCGACATGGTGCGCCCGGTCATCGAGAAGAAGACGCCCGTGGAAGACCCGGAAGCCCAGCTCAAGGGCGCGATTGCGGGCATTCTCGCAAGTCCGGCCTGACGTCAGTCGCCGTTTCGCACGCCCGCCGGAGAACTGCAGAGCCCCCCGCCATCAATGGTGCCCGGGGCCCCGCCCAATCGGGCATGCAAGAAAAACCTCCAGTGACTTCCCTTCCCTTTCGTACTCGCACAAATATCAATACTCACATGCATGAACATGTGTATTCATGTTTCTTTTTCCTTTGCGGAAACAATAGACATTTCCTGCGTGACTGTTACGATAGGTCACATTGGGAGGATAATCTTGCAGGATTTCTCAGGCGCGTTCTTTGAGGCGTTCCGCCTCGTTGCACGTTTTGACCCGGATCTTATGGAGGTCGTGGGTCTTTCCCTGCGCGTGAGCCTGAGTGCGGTCCTGATCGCCGCGGTTGTCGGCATGCCGGTAGGCGCGCTTCTGGCCGTCACCCGTTTTCCGGGCCGCGGCGTGGTGATCGTCCTGCTGAATTCCCTGATGGGATTGCCACCGGTCGTGGTGGGGCTGACGGTCTATCTGATGCTCTCCAATGCCGGGCCGCTGGGCGTCCTGCAGCTTCTCTATACGCCCACCGCCATGATCGTTGCGCAGGCGCTGCTGGTTACGCCGATCATCGCCGCGCTGTCACGCCAGACCATTCAGGATCTTCACGGCGAATATGCCGATTATCTCCACATGCTCGGCACCGGGCCCTTCGGCATGGTCGCGACGCTGCTTTTCGATGCGCGCCACAACCTGCTGACCGCCCTTCTCGCAGGTTTCGGCCGCGCAATCGCCGAGGTCGGGGCCGTCATCATCGTGGGCGGCAACATCAATCACGTCACCCGCGTCATGACGACGACCATCGCGCTGGAAACCTCCAAGGGCAATCTGGCGCTGGCCATGGGGCTCGGCATCGTTCTCATCGCCATCGCGGTTGCGATCAACGCCATGCTTTCGGGCGTGCGCGCAACCGCAGCGAGGGCAGCCTATGGCTGAGGGGGTAACCGTGCTCGATCAGCAGCGCATTCTGGCAAGGTCCGACGCTCCGCTTCCCGGGGAGGACGGCGCAACGCCCGCCGCAACCGCCGGTCGCGTGGAACAACTGCGCCAGAGCGCGCTTCGGATTGCGCATGACGGCGCGCGCCCGATTCAGACCGACCGGACCCCAGACGACGGCCCCGCCCTCGCATCCGTTCTGCCCATTGCCGCGCGCGGGCTCATGCTTGCACGCAACGGCCGCCCGCTCATCGACGGGATCGACCTTGTCCTGAACGGTCAGGGCATCACGATGGTGATGGGGCCGAACGGTGCGGGCAAGAGCCTGCTCATGAAGCTTCTGGCCGGTCTCCTGCGTCCCGATGCGGGCGAGGTTCGCTGGAACGGCTGTGCGCCGGATCGCGCCCGCGCCCCGCGCATCGGCTATGTGTTCCAGAAGCCCGTGCTGCTGCGCCGCTCCGTCTTCGGCAACATCCTGCACGCGCTGAAGGCTGTCGGGGTGAAGCGGGCGGAACGGCGCGAGCGCGCCACCGAGGCGCTGGTGCGCGCCCGGCTCGAACATCTCGCCGCCATGCCCGCCCGCCTGCTTTCCGGCGGCGAACAGCAGCGCCTTGCGCTGGTGCGCGCACTGGCGGCCCGCCCGCAGCTTCTGCTCCTTGATGAGCCCACGGCCAATCTCGATCCGGCCTCGACGGCGGGCATCGAGGCGCTGGTGCTGGAGGCCGCGCGCGCGGGCACCCGCGTTCTCTTCGTCAGCCATGACAAGGGACAGGTGCGCAGGCTCGCAGACGACGTGGTCTTCATGCACGACGGAAAAATCGGCGAGCGCAGCGCCGCCGACGACTTCTTTGAAAGCCCGAAAAGCCCGCTTGCCCGCCATTTTCTGGAAGGCGGCCTGCTGGTCGATGAAACACAGAAAGAGATTTTGGAGGGGGGAACCGACAAATGACCATCCTGACGAGACGTTTGGCACTGGCCGCACTTGCGGCGACCGTAAGCCTCGGCCTTGGCGCCGCGAGCATCGCCACACCGGCAAAGGCCGCCGACCGGTTCATCGTCGTGCAATCGACGACGTCCACGCAGAATTCCGGCCTGCTCGACTACATCCTGCCGAAATTCGAGGAAAAGAGCGGCATTCAGGTGCGCGTCGTGGCGGTGGGCACCGGCCAGGCGATCAAGAACGCGGCCAATGGCGACGGCGATGTGTTGCTGGTTCACGCCAAGCCGTCGGAAGAGAAGTTCGTCGCTGCAGGTGACGGCGTGAAGCGCTACGACCTGATGTACAACGACTTCGTCATCGTCGGCCCGGCCGCCGATCCGGCGGGGATCAAGGGCTCCGGCGATGCGATCGCGGCGCTGAAGAAGATCGCCGAGACCGGTTCCAACTTCGCCTCGCGCGGCGACGATTCCGGCACCCACAAGAAGGAAAAGGCTCTGTGGAAGGCCGCGGGCGTCGATCCGGAAGCCGCCAGCGGAAGCTGGTATCGCGAAACGGGTTCCGGCATGGGCGCCACGCTCAACGCCGCCGTGGGCATGGACGCCTATGCGCTGACCGACCGCGCCACATGGATTTCCTTCAAGAACAAGGGCACCTTCGAGATCGCTGCGCAAGGCGATGACAAGCTCTTCAACCAGTATGGCGTGATCCTGGTGAACCCGAAAAAGCACCCGAACGTGAAGGCGGAAGCCGGTCAGACCTTCATCGACTGGCTGCGCTCCAAGGAAGGCCAGAGCCTGATCGCTTCCTACAAGGTGGACGGGCAGCAGCTCTTCTTCCCCAACGCGGACAAGGGAAGCATGTAACGCCCCGCGTCGCGACGCATGTCTTCAGGACATGAAAGGTCTGTAGAAGCCGCCGACAACCGCTCGGCGGCTTTTTCCTTTTCTACGCAAGGGCGGGTCCTTCCGACGACGCAACCCCTCACGCGCGCAGACCGGCACGTCTCCGCGCTCTATGTATTATGTTAATTACTTATCGCGGGTTCGGCTTCTGCCGGGAGCCCCGTCACGGCAAGAAGCCCCCCCTGACGAAGACTAAATACTTCTACTTATGCAGAGACATATTCTTTAATTTTCTAGTCCAAATTATTTAGCAATCGCAAAGCGGTTTGGCCTTTATTTTTACGAATATGACTCATCGCCATTGACGTTTCGTCATCCTTCGCGTTCGATGGCCTTCGAGGGAACATTTGGGGACAGGGTCAAAACCGACGGATTCGGTCGGGGCCCTGCATGGGAATGCCGTGAAAACCTGCGTCGCGCTGACGTTGGCTTGCATGATTGCGTTGGCAGGCGCGCCGCCGCGAGCCGACGCACAGGGTTCGACGGGACCGTCTTCCGGCACGATTCCGGCTGTCTCGCAAGGCACGGCGGGCGCAGGTGCAGATATCGGGACACACACCGGCGCGGCGCGCGAACACCTGAACTTCGTCACCGGCCATAATTCGCCCTACGCCACGTATGAACAGACCGGCATCGTTGATCGTCTGCTGATCGAGGCGTTCCGGCGGGCGAATATCGGGCTCAGCCTGCGCAAGGTTCCGCCGGCACGCGCAGGCTCTCTCGTCAATTCCGGGATCGAAGACGGCTGCGGTCCGCGGGTGGCCGAGTTTTCCGACCACTTTCCCAATCTGGTGCGGATCGAGGAGCCTGTGATCATCTTCGAGATGATGGCTTACACGAAGCTGCCGGATATCGAGGTTTTCAAATGGGACGATCTGGCCGGTCATACGGTCGGGCATGTTTTCGGCGCGGTGATGCTGGACAACAAGGTCCGGACACATGCGGGAACCACTGTGAAGCTGCGCAACCCCCGGCAGGTCTTCCAGCTCTTGCAGCAAGATCGCATCGATATCGGTATCGCGGAGCGATGGACGGCGCTTGATCTGATGAAAAAGCTGAGACTGGGAAATGTCCGGGTGCTGGCCCCGCCGCTGGAACGCAGGCCCCTGTACTTCTACGTTCACCGTGACCACGCGCGTCTCGCCCCGCGCATTGCGGAAGGTTTGCGCGCCGCCAAGGCGGACGGCACTTACGCGAAGATCATGGGGCAATCCCTCGGCACCCAACCGCCGGGCTTCTGACGCCCTGCCGCCCGGCCATCAGTGTCCGGTGCGCCCTGCCCGCCAGGCTTGTCGGTACAGCCGACGCTCAAGCCGACGTGAATTTACTTCCTTGCGTCCCCCGTCACTCTGGAACCGCGGGAAGAATCACCGCGACCTTTCGCTCCGACGCGGCTCGGCGGAGCGAAAGGCCGGTTCGATCAGGTCGGCCACGGGGCAATACCGGCCCGTTTCAATGGCCCGACACGGACAAATCGGCCAATTTCAAAGGTTTCCCGCCAAACAGACGAAGGCTTGTCAAATATCTGCACAACCCTGATTTGTTTTGCCAAAACCTTGCTCTTGATGTCATTTCATGGCTGATAAAGTCTCTTCCGGAATGCCGCTCCGGTAACCGACCCCGACGTGAGGACGCCAACTCAAGCGGATTCGCCAGACGTGAAATATACGCATTTCTTCGCAAGTCTTTTTTCGCGAATACACGACTGACGGATCCATAATGCTCGATACTGAAACATCGTTCCTGCTCCCCGGTCTCATTGGCCGGGATGCAGCGACCCAAGAATACGGTAGCCATGCCATCGTCTGACATTTCCATCGTTGGTTACGCCGTCCGGCTTCCTCAGGCCGCCGGCGTTTCGCAATTCTGGTCCGTACTCGACGAGGGCCGATGCGTTGTCACAGAGGTCTCCGAAGAGCGCTGGCCGCGGGCGCGCTACGGCCATCCGCGCGCGGGCACGAAGGGGCGTTCCGTCACCTGGTCGGCCGGGCAGATCGACAATCCATGGGACTTCGATCCCGCCTTTTTCGGCATCTCCCCGCGCGAGGCGGTTCAGATCGACCCGCAGCAGCGGCTTCTGCTTCAGGTGACGTGGGAGGCGCTTGAACAGGGCGCGATCAGGCCCAGCGATCTGGCAGGCAGCCGGACGGGTGTCTATGTCGGGGCCTCCGCGCTCGATTACAGCCAGCGTTTCCTGCTCGATCCGGCGGCTGCCGATCTCCAGTTCATGACCGGCAATACGCTGTCGATCATCTCCAACCGCATTTCCTATATCTACGACCTGCGCGGGCCGAGCTTCACCGTGGATACGGCCTGTTCGTCCTCGCTGGTGGCGCTCCATGAAGCCCGCGAGGCGCTGCGCTCGGGGCGCATCGACACGGCCATCGTGGCGGGCGTCAACATGCTGATGAGCCCCTTCGCCTTCATGGGCTTTTCGGCAGCCTCCATGCTGTCACCCGACGGGCTCTGCCGCGCGTTCGACGCGGCGGGCGACGGATACGTGCGCTCCGAAGGCGCAACCGTGATCGTGCTGCGCACCGCGGAAGCGGCGAAAAGCGCGGGAAATCGAAGCTTTGCGAAGCTTGTCGCGACCGGGCTCAATTCCGACGGGCGCACTGTCGGCATGTCGCTGCCCTCCTCGCAATCGCAGGGCGACCTGCTTGAGGAGGTCTACCGCGAGTACGAACTCGACCCGCGCGATCTCGCCTTTGTCGAGGCCCATGGCACCGGCACGCGGGTGGGCGATCCCGCGGAAGCATTTGCGCTTGGCAACAAGCTCGGCAAACGTCGCGAGGCGCCGCTGGCCATCGGCTCTGTCAAGACCAATATCGGTCATCTGGAACCGGCCTCGGGGCTGGCCGGGCTCATCAAGTCGGTGATGGCGCTGGAGCATGACCGCTTCCCCGCATCGCTTCATTTCGAGACGCCGAACCCGGATATTCCCTTCGCCGATCTCAACATCGCCGTGGCAAGCGAACCGGTAGCGCTGGAGCGGACCGGCAAGCTGCGGCTTGCGGGCATCAACTCTTTCGGCTTCGGCGGCACCAACGCGCATGCGGTGATCGCCGACCCCGATCCGGTGAGGGAAGCGGCACCGGCGAATGACGGGCCGCTCATTCTTTCCGCGCGCAGCGACGCCGCGCTGAAGGCGCTTGCCGGGCGCTACGGCGACCATCTGGCGGCAAGCGAGCCGGACGAGCGCGCCCGCGTCGCCGCCTCCGCCGCCTATGGACGCGATCTTCTGGAACACCGCCTCGTCGTTCTGGAAAAGGAGCCCGAGGCCCGCATCGAGGCCCTGCAGTCCTTCGCGGCCGACAAGCCCGTCACGGGCGGGCGCGATGCGCTCGTTTCCGGCTCCGGTTCAGTGGGCACGGAGCCGGTGGTCTTCGCCTATACGGGCAACGGCTCGCAATGGGCGGGCATGGGCACGGCAGCCTATCGCGACAATGCGGTCTTCCGCGCAGCCTTCGACCGGATCGACCGCAAGTTCATCAGCCTGTCCGGCTGGTCGCTGGTTTCCATGCTCTATTCCGCCGATCTGGAAAGCGAGATAGAGCGCACCGAAATCGCCCAGCCTCTCCTTCTCGCCGTTCAGATTGCGCTGACGGAGGCGCTGGCGGCGCAGGGTGTGAAGCCGGATGCGGTGCTCGGCCATTCGGTGGGTGAAGTGGCGGCTGCCTGGGCAGCCGGGATGCTCGACCTCGACGCGGCCGTCCGGATCATTCACGCGCGCTCCACGCATCAGGAAATGACCCGGCATCTGGGCGGCATGGCGGCGCTTTTGCTGCCGCCTGAAGACGCGCGTGCGGCGCTCGATGCGGCGGGTGTTTCCGGCATCGAGATCGCGGCGGTCAACAGCCCGCGCTCCGTCACCGTTTCCGGCCCCGGCGAGAGCCTCGACGCCTTTGCCGCCTATGCCCGCAAGCACCGCCTTGCGATGCGCAGGCTGGCGCTGGACTACCCCTTCCACTGCCATCTGGTCGATCCGATCCACGATCCGCTGATGGAAAGCCTTGAGGGGCTGACCTCTGCGCCTGCGACGTGCCGTTTCGTCTCCACTGTGCATCCGACGCGGGAAGAGTGCGTGCTGGATGCGCAATACTGGTGGGATAACGTCCGCCAACCCGTTCTCTTCGCCGATGCGCTCTCGACGTTGATTGGGGAAGGCTACAAGGTCGTTCTGGAAATCGGGCCGATGCCGATCCTCGGCTCCTATGCGCGCGATGTGCTGCGCGATGCGGGCCAGAGCGCGACCGTGCTTTCAAGCCTTGAAAAGCCGAAGAAGAAGGCGGGCGAGAAGGAGAGCACGCAGAACGGCGAGAGCTTTGCGGCGAAGCCCGACCCGATCGCCCCCATCGCGGCCTCGGTCGCCGCCCATGGCGGGGCAGTCGATCTTTCGCGGTTCATTGGCCCGCGCCCGGACAGTTTCGCCACGCTTCCGCGTTACCCTTGGCAAAACAAGCGCTTCTACCCGGAGGCGACGGAAGAGAACGTCCACATCTTCACCGGCCGCCAGTGGCCGCTGCTGGGCTTCCGGCTGCGCCCGGACCAGTGCGAGTGGACCTCCACCATCGACACCGACACCCATCCCTTCATCGGCGATCACCAGATCGAGGGCTCCGTCCTCATGCCCGGTGCGGGCATGATGGAAATGGCGCTTCGCGCCGCCCGCCTCTGGTTCGAGACGAGCGCCGTGGAACTGCGCGATTTCGATATCCTGCGCCCCATCGTACTGGAAGAGGCGCACAGCCAGACGCTGCGCGTGCGCATCTCGCCAGACGACAAGGTGCTGGAAATCGAAAGCCGCCCGCGGCTCGACGGGGCAGACTGGTCGCTGAACGTGCGCTGTACGATTGCGCGCGCACCGAAGGCGGGTGGCTTGCCGCGCATGGAGCAAGGGGCGGTCATCGGCTCCATGTCGGGCGACGAGCTTTACGAACTGGCGCTTCATTACGGCCTTGAATACGGGCCAAGCTTTTGCCGGGCGGCGCGCGTCGATCTTCTCGGGCCCATGGAGGCGAGCGTTGCGCTTGCGCCGTCGCTGGTGGAAGGGCTCGATTTCGCCGTCGATCCAACACTGCTGGATTCCGGCTTCCACGGGCTGATCACGCTTCTTCATGCAAGCGGCGTCATGGGCGCGGACGTCAGCTTCCTGCCGGTGCGCATCGGACGGTTCCGCCTGTGCGGGACCAACCGGCCCGCAAGTGCACGGATCAAGGTTTCCAGAGCCAATGCGCGCTCAGTGGAAGCCGCCTTCGAATTCCTCGATGCGGAGGGCGCGCTGGTCGCGCGCCTCACCCATTGCCGCTTCCGCTCCGTGGCGCTGGGCCGGGCCGATCAGCCGGACGATCTCGTTTATCGCACCGTCGCCTGCCCGCTGCCGCTCGTCGGCGCGGCAAGCGCCGCCGCCTCCTTGAGCGAAGCGGAAGGCCGCCTCATCGATGTGCCTGCCGATGAAGAACGGGAGCCGGAAGAAGCGCTACTGCTCGTGGAAGCGCTGGCGCGCGCCATCTCCTTTGAAACGCTGCAACGGTTTGCGGATGCGGAAGGCGTCGTCTGTCTCAAGAGCCTGAAGGCGGACGGACGGATCGCGGAAAACGCTGTCGTCCTTTGCCGCCGCCTGCTGGACAATCTCGCGGAAACGGGACTGGCCGAACGGCTTGCCGAGGGCGAGCGTTGGGCGCTGGTCATTTCTGAGGAAACGCCGAGCGCGGCGGATCTCTTACGCACCATCGCGCTGGAAGCGCCGGAGCGGATTGCCGAGATCGCACTGCTTTCGCGCCTCGATACCGACCTCGCCCGCCATCTTGAGAACGGCCTGCCGGAAAGCGCGGCGGAAGCCTACGCCACGCCGCTTCTCCAGCATTTCCTGACCGGCTCTCCCACCTATGCACCGCTCGGGCAGAAGTTGGTGGATGCACTCGCGCAGATCAGTACCGCATGGCCGAAGCGCGACCCCTTGCGGGTACTGCTGGTCGGGGCCATCGACGGGGCGCTGGTCGCGCAACTGGCCGACGTGCTCGATCCTTCGAGCGCCAGCCTCACCGTGACCGATGCCGACGAGGCGCATCTTTCGCGCGGTCTTCTCAACTGGTCGGGCGCGACGCATGTCTTCCATCGGCCCATGCAGGAGATCCTCGACGACGGCGAGGACGCCGATCGTTTCGACGTGATGATCGGCGCAAGCCTGCTGACGGATCTTTCGCAGACCGCCTTCAGCGAACTTGCCACGCGCTTTGCGCCGGGCGCGATGCTTCTCGTCACGGAGCCCGCCCCCTCGCCGCTTCTCGACACGATCTTCGGCATCGGCGCGGACTGGTGGCGCGATACGGTGGAGCCGGAACAGCCCGTCTCCCGCCTGCGTACGCTCGACGAATGGTGCGAGGCGCTGGAAACGGCAGGGTTCGAAGACGTGCAGGGCGCGGAACTCGCCGCACCGGGCACGGAGGCCGTTGCGCTTCAGGCCCGCGCCCGCATGGCGAGCGCGAAGGCGGAAACAGCTGTCGAAGAGACGGAAGCGAACGCGCGCAAAATCATTGTGCTGCACGATGAAGCGGGGCTTTCGCATGATGTGGCGAACGCGCTTGCCGATGTTCTGGAGCGTGCGGGGCAAAAGCCGCAGCTTGTTTGCGCCGGCGCGGACACGCCAGCCGAGATTGCGGGCCTCGGCGGGGGCGTGGAGATCATCCATCTCGCCGGGGCGTTTGCGTCCGCAGGCGACGACAACGCGCATGTTCAGGCGCGCACGCAAGGGCTGGTGGAGCTTTTGAAGACGGCGGGCGCGGGTATTTCCGGCCTGTGGCTGGTCGCGCCCGACGCGATGCAGTCCTTTGCGGGCGAGCGCCGTCACGATGCGGTGCAGGCCGCGGTCTGGGCCTTTGCCCGGGTGGCGATGAACGAATTCCCGGACGCCGGTATCCGGCTTCTGGACATCTCCGCCGTGCTTGCGCCGGGCGAATTCGCGACAAGGCTGGCAGACGAGATCCTGCATCCGGGCGATGAGCGCGAAATCCTGCGCGGCATGGATGCGCGCGCGGGCCTGCGGCTTCTCCACGGCGGGCTTTTAGGCAACGACCGGAGCTTCGCGCCAGGCGCCGAGCTTGCCGCCTATCTCGATATTCCGCAGCAGGGCGCGCTGGACGGGCTTTCATGGAGCACGGTGCAGCGCCGCACTCCCGGCGCGGACGAAGTCGAGATCGAGGTGAAGGCGAGCGGGCTCAATTTCCGCGATGTTATGTGGGCGCTGGGCCTTCTGCCGGAAGAAGCGCTTGAGGACGGCTTTGCCGGGCCGACGCTCGGCATGGAATGCGCAGGCGTCATCACCCGCGTGGGCGCGGGCGTCACGGCACATGCGCCGGGCGACGCCGTCATCACCTTTGCACCCGCCTGTTTCGCAAGCCACATCACGGTATCGGAAACCGCGATGGCGCCGATGCCGCGCGCGGTGAGCTTCACCGAGGCCGCGACGATCCCGGTAACCTTCGTTACCGCCTTCTACGCGCTCATCGAGCTTGCGCGTCTTCAGCCCGGCGAAACCGTCTTGATCCACGGCGGGGCCGGTGGCGTGGGGCTTGCCGCCCTTCAGCTTGCCAAGTGGCGCGGGGCAACGGTCATCTCCACGGCGGGCACGCCTGAAAAGCGCAACTTCCTGCGACTTCTGGGAGCCGATCACGTCTACGATTCCCGTTCGCTCGATTTCGCCGAAGAGGTGATGGATCTGACCGACGACGAAGGCGTGGACGTGGTTTTGAACTCGCTCTTTGGTGAGCCGATGGAGCGTTCCATCGAGATTCTGAAGCCCTTCGGGCGCTTCCTTGAGCTTGGCAAGCGCGACTATTACGGCAACACGCGCATCGGCCTCAGGCCCTTCCGCCAGAACCTCACTTACTTCGGCATCGATGCGGACCAGTTGCTGACCCGCCAGCCGGAGCTGGCGAAGCGCCTGTTCACCGATCTCGTGGCGCTCTTCGACGAGGGCCTGCTCGCGCCCCTGCCCTATCGCCGGTTCGAGGCGGGCTCGGTCGTGGAAGCCTTCCGCGTGATGCAGCAGTCCGGCCATATCGGCAAGATCGTGCTCGGTCCTCCGGCGGCCCCGGACGCGCCGCCTGCGGCTACGCCGCTCGATTTCTCCGGCGACAAGACGCAAGTCATCGTCGGCGGCTTCGGTGGCTTCGGGTCTCAGCTTCTGCGCTGGCTTGCGGCAAACGGCGCACGCCATCTGGCGGTGATCGGACGTTCCGGCGGGGCAAGCGAGGCCGCTCAGGAAGTGATCGCGGCCCTTGAGGCCGATGGCGTCGAGGTTCGCGCGATTGCGGCAGATGCAACGAACCGCGATGCGGTGGCCGCCGCCCTTGAGGGCGTTCGCGCCGACATGCCGCCCATTGCGGGCGTCTTCCACACCGCGATGGTGCTGCATGACACGCTGATCGCCAATCTGGATGCCGACGGCATTGCCGGCGTCATCGCACCGAAAGTCGCCGCCGCCGATCATCTCGATGCGCTGACGGCGGAGGATCCGGTGGAGACCTTCGTGATGTTCTCCTCCGCCACGACGCTGGTCGGCAATCCGGGACAGGCCAATTACGTGGCCGCGAACGGCTATCTGGAAGCGCTTGCGCGCAGGCGTCGGGCTGGCGGCAAGCCGGGGCTTGCGGTCGGCTGGGGCGCGATTTCCGATGCGGGTTATCTGGCGCGCAATGCGGATGTGAACGATCTGGTCGCCCGAAAGCTCGGCCGTCATGCACTGACGGCGGGCGAAGCGCTCGCCGGGCTCGGGCGGCTTCTGTCGCTGCCGGAGGCCGAGCGCATGAACCCGGATCTGGCGGCTGTCGGCTATGCACGCATCGACTGGGCGCAGGCGCGGCGCGATCTGGCGCTTTTGAACACGCCGCTCGTCTCCCGTCTCGGGCTCGGCTCGGGCAATGACGGGCTGGAGGAAGGCGCAATCGATCTTGCCGCCATGCTGGAAGGGCTCGACGCGGCGGCGGCGGTGAAGACCGTCGGGCGTTTGCTCTCCGTGGAGATCGGGCGCATCCTGCGCATCGCGCCGGAAGAGATCGACGCGCACAAGCCGCTGTCCGACATTGGCATGGATTCGCTGATGGCGCTGGAATTGCGCATGGCGTGCGAGCGCCAGCTCGGCGTCGATATTCCGCTCATGTCGCTTGCCAACGGGGCGACGCTGAACGACCTTTCCGCCCGCATCGTGAAGCGGGTGCGCGGCGAGGATGCAGCGATTTCCGGCGATGTGGAAACGCTGGCCGGGCAGCATCTTGGCGGAGATTCGGAACAACTGAACACTGCGGATGCCGAGGGACTGGCCGCGAAGGTGGAAGCTTCGGGCAGGAATGTCGGCAAATTGCTGAACTAGACCCCGCAGGCAATCCGGGGATGCAGGGACATTTGGAATGACGGGCAAACGAGGCTTGGGCGGGCTTTCAGGCGGTCAGCGTGACAAGCTGATGCAATCGCTGCGCGCGGGCCGCAAACAGGCTCAGGAGAGCCGCCCTGCCGCCCCGCGGCGTGCGCAAAGCGCGCCCGCCTTCGACTTCGCCACCCTGCCCGAGATCAAGCAGCTCAAGATGCAGCGCGCGGCCGCCGACATGATCGGGGTGGAAAACCCCTTCTTCCGTCCGCATGACGCCACCGCAGGCGCAACGACGCTGATCGACGGGCGGGCCTTCGACAATTTCGCCTCCTACAATTATCTGGGCCTCAGCGGACACCCGGAAGTGATCGAGGCGGCGAATGACGCGATTGCGCGGTATGGCACCTCCGTATCCGCCAGCCGGGTGGTTGCGGGCGAACGTCCGCTTCACCGCGAGCTTGAGGCCGCCCTTGCGCGGCTTCACGGGGTTGAGGACGCGGTGACCTTCGTTTCCGGCCATGCGACGAATGTCTCCACCATCGGGCATCTGATGGGCCCGGCGGATCTGATCCTCTCCGACATGCTGATCCACAATTCGATTGCCGAGGGCGCGCGGCTTTCGGGCGCCAAACGCCTGAATTTCGCCCACGGCGATCTCGACATGCTGGAACAGCAGCTCGCCTCCAACCGCCACCTGCACGAACACGTGCTGATCGCGGTGGAAGGGCTTTATTCCATGGACGGCGATTACCCCGATCTGAAGCGGCTGATCGCGCTCAAGAACCGTTATGACGCCTGGCTGCTGGTGGACGAGGCGCATTCGCTGGGCGTGCTGGGTGCGCACGGGCGCGGCATCGCGGAGGAATTCGGGATCGATCCCAATTCGGTCGAGATGTGGATGGGGACGCTCTCCAAGACGCTCGCCTCCTGCGGCGGCTATATCGCGGGCTCGGCCACGCTTTGCGACTATCTGAAGGCGACCGCGCCGGGCTTCGTCTATTCCGTCGGCATGGCCCCGCCGCTCGCCGCCGCATCGCTTGCCTCCATCACCATTCTGGAACGCGAGCCGGAGCGCGTGGCGCGACTGAAGGATAACGGCCATTATTTCCTGAAGGTCGCGAAAGAGGCCGGGCTCGATACGGGACCGTCTGCGGGTTATTCGGTCGTGCCGGTGATCGTGGGTGACAGCGTTCAGGCGGCGATGCTCGCCAATGCGCTTCTGGATGACGGCATCAACGTGCTGCCGATCATTTTCCCCGCGGTGGCGGAAAAGGCGGCGCGGCTGCGCTTCTTCATCACATCGCAGCACAGCCGTGAGCAGATCGACCGGGCCGTCGCCATGACCGCCGAGCGCCTCGCCACGATCCGCGCAGGCGGATCCGCACTGAAGGCGCTGCTCGACAAGACGCGCTGAGCGATAGTTCCGGGCGAAGGCGCTTGAGGTCGCCCCTTCGACATGGGGACCGCGTGTGGAGCCGATCCTTCGAGACGGGCCTGTCGGCCCTCCTCAGGATGACGTTGAGTGTGTGGTGCGCTCTTTGAGACCTGACAATACGAGCCTTGGGACATTGCAATACGAGCCTTGGGACATGGCAACACGACAACGTCATCCTGAGGAGCCCGCCTTGGCGGGCGTCTCGAAGGATGGGCCGCAATCGCATTCCCTCCCCTTGCGACCGACCGAATGACGATCCCCTCCGCGCAGACCCGACTTAAGAAACTGATTCAACTCTCTCACCCACCGGAATCAGCCCGTATCAGGTCAGATAAGACGAAAAAGGTTCCATATTCCGGGATATCGCCCCTTCGAGCGCGTCAGAGATCCGCGCGGGGATCGCGTTCGATGTCCGCCGACATGGGCATGTAGAAGAGGTCCGAGGCCCAGGGCGGCAGCAACCGGCTGAGGCGGATGCCCAGCGCCAGCGGCCAGGGAAAGGCGCGGAAGGGCAAGCCCCACTCCGCGGCGCGCTTGATGATCCGGGCCGCCTTCGCAGCCGAGATCTCGAAAGGCTTGGACCCCATGTGGCGGGCCGACATGGGCGACGTTACAAAGCCCGGACAGATGACCGTCACCCCCACCCTGGAAGGCCTGAGCCAACCGCGTAAGGACTCGCCATAGGCGATGATGGCCGCCTTGGTGGCGGAATAGGACGGCATGTCCGGCAGGCCCCGCATGCCCGCCAGCGAGGACATCATCACGATCCGCCCCTTCCGGCGCGCCCGCATGCGCTCCACGAGGGCGGAAACCGTGTGCACCACGCCTTTGTAGTTCACATCGGCCAGCCAGTCCGCATCCGCGTCCGTTTCCCGACTGCGATCCGGGCCGAGCCCGCAGGTAACCCCGGAATTGGCGATCAGAAGATCCACCGGGTGGGCTTCGTCATAAGCGGCGAGAAAGGCGTGGAGCGCCTCGCGGTCGCGCACGTCGATGCCCGCTGTGGCCACCGTCGCCCCCGCCGCGCGGCACGTTTCGGCCAGAGGTTCCAGCCGGCTCTCGTCGCGCGCGATCAGGGCCAGAGAGACGCCGGGCGCTGCAAAGGCTTTCGCGAGTTCCGTGCCGATGCCCCCGCTCGCGCCGGTAATGACGATGCTGCGATATGCGCCCATAAAGTAAGCCCCGTCCCTGTCCCATGATTTTGCCGCGATGGCGATGGCGTCAGCCGATCCGTTGGCAGATTGATTCAACGCGCCTTGAGGAAGTGATTCAACGATTGGTGAAAATGATTCCGGATAATCCCGTAAGTCATTGTCCTATAGCACATTTCCCGCACTCTTGAGAGATTGATTCAATCTCCCGTGCGGACAATTTCAGCGGCGTGCCCGGCACGCGGGCACCTACAACGGTGCGCCCAGCGCGCGGGCACGAGCAAGACGCGGCGGCGGATCGACATGGGCGCCGGGCTCGTTGATCCGGTTTTCCAGAATGCGGGCGCTCATGGTCTCCACCGCCTCATCCAGCCCGTCCTCGCTATGTATGGAACCGCGCGCCTGAACCGTGCCCGCCAGCGCCTTCAGGAAAGCCTCGACCAGCGAGGCGTCGGGCGGCTTCGGTGCGTTCCAGAAATCGTCGAGCGGCTGACTGTCGGTCATGCCCTCGACATCGAAAATCGCGGGACAGAGCGTCTTGACCGGCAGCCCTGCACGCAAGGCTTCCAGACCTGCGGAACTGTTCACCGTCACCATGCCGGATGCGCCGTACATCAGATCGTCCAGTTTGCCGCCGTCCACATAGTCCACCCGCCAGCCGAGCCCCATCTCGCGCGCCATCTGCATCACGACGCGGGGCCATTGCTCAAGCCCCGCATCGAGAGGATGGGCTTTGACGACGAGCCGGGCCTTTTCCGGCGCATGGGTCGCAAACGACGCAAAGATCGTGCTCAGCGCCTTGGACATGCCCCTGTAGGGGGAATGATCGCGAAGCTGGAAATCGCCCTCAAGCTGCATGGGCACGACGAACCAGGGGACCTCGCCGGTGCGAAGCATCATTCCGCACTCCACGGCGGCCTTATCGCGCTCCTCCTGCTTGAGAAGCCGGTATCCCGCGGCGACATATTCAACGATCGGGTTGTAGATCGTGTGGCGGCGATAGTGCGGATAGAGGAACCACAGGGCGAGGTTCGCGAGGTTGTAGGCGATGTCGGGGGCGGCGACGAGCCAGAAGCTGTTTTCGAACTCCGGCGCGAAATTGATGGGATCGAGCGAGGCCGCGATCGCGCGGATGGCCTCCGGATTGTCGGGGAAATGGGAACCGGTGGAAGTGCCGTCCTGCTCGATGGTCATCCAGTCGGGGCGCAGATAGCCAAGCTCGGTGGCGATCACCCGGATCCCGCGGGCCCGCGCCACCTGCCCCGCGATGCGATGATAGAAGCGCCGGTCGCCGTGGAGGATCACGTCGCTGACGCCCTCACGCACCATCAGGTCGTCGATAAAGGCCGCCCAAGCCTCAGGCCTTCCACGGAAATCCCAGGCGCCGCGACGTTTCCAATCGAGCCTGTCGCCAATGCACAGGTTGACGCGCAGCACCTTGTGCCCCGCGGCGGCAAGGCGGTCGCCGATACGCGAGAACAAGGGCGAAAGCGGCCCTTGTAAAAACAGGAAACTGCTGACGTCTTCCGCCAAGTCGTCGGCCTCTTAGAGTCATTCGCCACGCCAGTGGCCGCAATGCGAGCGACACTATCCTACACCCGGCCATCGAGTGCTAGGGTGTGGACTCATAAATGAGATGGGAATGGTGTGGCTGAGCGGTTCGAACGCAAGGCGCAAGCCCACAGGAACCCATTCGGTTTGCAAGGGGGTGCAACGATGCAGTCGGATCGCTCAGCCAAATCCGACAGGACGGCGAAAGGGCTTCGACCTGCCACGTCGAGCCGCTTGAGCGGGCACAAAGCCCGCTCTGCCCGTCTCTCCTTGCATCTCTTCGCCCTTTCGCCGCCATTCCTGGCTCATTTATGAGTTCACACCCTAGGGGCTGACCTCTTCATGCGCCACCGCAAGCCCGCCCTGAGGCAATTGGCGCCCGAAGCAATCCGCGGGCTGCAGCCCCCTGCGGCGGGCGTCCGCCAGCCGCGGAGGGGTGGGAACAAAGGCGCCGGGCTGATTAACCGCACCGCGTGCGATGCGATCTGCCGCAGCCTTGGCACCGGCCCGCCGCCCCTCCCGTGAATAGAAATTCCCGCGTACCTGAATCGTGTTCGCCATGACGGTGATCAGGTCATGAACCAACCGCGGGTCCGGTTTTTCCGCCTTGGTCCAGAACGCGTCGAGCGGGCCCTGAAAGGTCAGGCCCGGCATGTCATAGACCGCGAAACCCAGCGTCTTGATCGGGCATCCCGCCTTCATCGCATGAATGCCGACGGTGGAATTGATCAGCACCGTGCCGCGGGCGTTGTGAAGCTGCTCGCGCAGGTCGCCGTCGCGCACGAAGCGGACCCGCTCGCTCACGCCGTAGCGCCGCGCCAGCCGGGCGATACGCGACTTCCAATGCGTCATGGCGTTATCGAGCGGGTGCTGCTTGAAAAACAGGACCGTATCTTTCGGCGCGCGGGTCGCAAACGAGCGGATCACCACCTTCACCGCCTCGGCCTGCCGCTTGAAGGGGGAATTGGCGCGAAGCTGGTAGTCCGCATCGATCTGAAGCGGAAAGAAATAGAACGGCGTGCCCGCGTCCACCAGTTCCTGCAGCACGGCGTGCGAATGGCGTTTGTTGCGCCTGGTGGAGAAGATGCGCGGAAGATGGCTGATGTATTCGATGACCGGGTTGTAGAGTCGGTCCGAGCGATAGAACGGGTAAAGCCCGCGCCCGAAATATGCGAAGAGGTTGTAGACGACCTCGCAGAAGGCCTCTCTGGCATGCGGATAGGTGTAGAGCGCGCCGGGCTGAGGCGGCTTCATGCTGAGGGCAAGCGTGCGAATATCGTCGGGGTCGTTCGGGAAATGCGAATAGGCGGACATGCCATCGCGTTCCAGTGTGATCCAGTCGGGCCGCAGATAGCCGAATTCCACCGCCGTGACGGCCACGCCCACCTCACGCCCCACCTCGCCTGCAATCACGTGATAGGGCAAGCGGTCGGCGTAATAGACGATATCCGTCACACCGTGAACGGCGAGAAACTTGGTGAGATAGGAGCGCCAGTCGCGCAGGCGCCCGCGATAGTTCACGGCCCCGCGTCCCAACCAGAAGAGCCAGTCGCCGAGGTTCAGGTTTATGCGGAGAACCGAATGGCCCTGCCGCTCAAGTTCGCCCGCCAGATCGCGCAGGAAAAACGAGGGCGGACCCTGAAGCAGCAGCACTGTCCGTGGCTTGGGTTCTCTGACGTCCATCTGATCCGCAGTCTCTTCAAAAACCGGGAGCGCCCCCGGTTCGAACGCACGCAGACGCCGCTCTTGCGCCCGGGCGGCTGACACCTTCAGCAGCACCCGCCCTGTGACCCGGCGATTGCGCGGGTCGCCGTTGCATTCCAACGCCGCGCGTCAGTTTCAATTTTCCAGATCGTCCGCGATAATCTGCGAAGACCGCGCAGCCGTCAGAGCAGGCTGGATGATACGCAGGAACTTGCCCAACTCGGCCGTCGGATGGTTCGCGACATAGATCATGTCCTTGTCGCGCATATGGAAGTATCGCGCCACGAACCAGGCTTTTGCATCGCGCAGGTTCAAACGATAGATCACCGGAACGGGGAAGTCGCTCAGCTTGTCCCGGTCCTTCGGGCTCAGGCGCGCCACCACTTCCGGCTCTTCGAAACGGAACAGGAAGACCGCGCTGGCGTCGGCCGCCAGATCGTTGAGGCCGCCGGCCAGCGCCAGAGCCTCCGCCATCGTCACCGTCTCGGTCGGGAAATGCTGGAGCGTCGTCTTGTTGACGGCGCCGAACGCGGTGAAGGTGCGCGGCTTGGTCGTCAGCAGGATGTTGTCGCCCTTCACAAGGCGGACATTGTTGCGCGGCTGGTCTATCAGGTCTTCCAGAAGCGTGCTCGCCTTGCGGTCTCCGCGCTTGAGGGTGACCTCGGTTTCATAGGCCTTGCCCCTTGCCCCGCCCGCCTCGGCGACGAGGTCGAGAAGTCGCGTGCCTGCAACCGAAATCGGATATTTGCCGGCCTTCGCCACATCGCCGACGAGCACGGCGCTGTTGGTCTGGTTGCCGCTCACGATGATCTGGACCTGCGGCCTGACCGCCTTGCCTACCAGTTCCTGCTCGACCGCCTCACGTACCGCCTCGACCGAACGCCCGGAGGCGCGGATGCGCCCGGCATAGGGCACGAAGATGCGCCCCGTATCGTCGACGATCGTCTCTACCGTGGTCTTCTTGCCATAGGCGGTGGAGAAGATGCCCGTCTCGTCGGCTTCCCAGATATTGACTGCCAGCACATCGCCCACGCCAATGCGCTGGCGCGGCTCGGTGCCCTTGATGCCAAAATAGTCGGCGAAACGGGTCGGCGTGAAACGCCCCGCGACCTCGGCCACTTCCGGCGTCAGCCTGAAATTGAAATAGTCTTCGGAGTTGAGGCCGCCCTCGATGTCCTGCGCGCTCAACTCAGAGCTGGTGGGGCCGTTGCCCGGCAAGGCTGCACAGCCCGCCAGCAACACTGCCACGAAGATCGCGCCGACCGATTTCATCGTACTCAAGACTATTGGCCCCTATATCCGCCCCGAATCTCATAGCATTTGGTACAGTTTAATAACATGCAGGAAGCTGTGCAGGCGTTTCTGCGTCAGACTCTGTTGCCCTCCGGCAACAACGACAGATGCCCCTACGTAGTTCCCCGCAAGCAGAGAAGCAACGCGTTCCTTTCGAATCACCGCTGCATCCTGCGGATGTAGACGCCCTTACGCCACGCAACCACACCCCAAGAACTGCAGGCACCGTTAAACTTCTACTAAATGTACGAATATCCGGCCGTAATCAGGCTCGGCACCTGTAACAAAGCCGGAAGGAACCCGACACATACGGGCTCTGTGCCGAAAACACCGCGACTCGCGTTTCACGCCACGTGATCGCGTACGCTCGCAACAATCAGACCGGAAATCGCCCAGAACAGGAACGCAGCGACGAGAACCGTCAAGGTCCACCGCACCCCCTCAGGATACAGCGCGAGATCAGGCAGCATCGGCTGCACAAAAACCGCCAGATAACGGTTCTGGCTGACCGCCTCCAGCCGAGCCTTCTCCAAGGATGCAAGGGAGGAGACATAGGCCCGCTCGGCGAATTCACGCTCGGTCTGAAGCTCCTCGTATTGCGAAAGCTGCTGGTTAAGCGTGCCCTCGCCGTCGCCGTCATTCTGGTTGGTCTGCAACCGAACGGCGTCGATCTGCTTGGCGACGGCCTCGATCTGCGATTCGATGGACGTCAGACGCGGCGAATTCGGGCTCATGCCCATGATCGCGGCGCGCTGGGTTTCCAGCTTCGCGCGCTCGCCTTCGAGCCCGGCGATGATCTTTTCGCGTGCCTCAGCGGTCGCCACCGGGTTCAGCCGCCGCTCGTCGCCGCGAAACCTCGCAACGGCCCGCCTGGCCAGCCTCAGACGGTTTTCTGCGCGCGCAACCTCGCTATTCGCCTCCGAAACAGCGTCTTCCCGCGCCCGCCGGGACAGATCGTTCACCAGCGCCTCGCTGAAGCCGATCACCTTCTGGCCCACGGCCACCGCGTCTTCGGGACGGAATGCGCGCACTGTCAGTGTAATGATGCCGGAATACTGGTCGAACTCCGTAGTGACCATCGTGCGCCAGTACTCGAGCAGATCCTCGATCGGAGCGTCCTTGTCGACAGAGGCGAAGAAGTCCGCTTCCGGCCGGGCGAAGAGCTTTCTCAGGTCGAGATCCTCATCGACCTTGTCGACCAGATCGCGCGATCCGATGAAGTTCTCCACGATATAGCTGTCCGACGCGCTCGGCGCGGACCCCGTGATGCCGCTCAGGATCGACAACCCGTCCATGGATGCACCACCGGTCTCCTTCGTGCGCACCGCGAATTGCGCCTCGACCGCATATTGATCGGACGCGAGAAACGCAAAATAGAGTGCAGTCACAAGGGTCGGCAGCACCACGAAAAGCACAAACGTGATCTTGCCGATGCCGAAAGATCTGGCGCGCGCGATCATGGAACGGCGCGCAGGCCGGGCGTGAGCATGGCCTGCAAAGCGCCTGTCTCCCGGGTTCATGACCGGCTTGCCGGCGGCGCGCCCTTCGGGCAGCCGCACGACCGTGGGCTCCGGCGCCTCGCTCACAGCCCCGCCTCCGCCCTGCCGGACCTGAACGCCACCGGGCGTCGCCGCTTGAGGCCCCTGCCCCCGCGATCGCAAGACATTCGGCCCGTCGGCAGTTCCCGTTTCAACATTCGTCTGCTGCTTTTCCGTTTCGCGCGCCTGATGAGCCGGACCTGCGCCCGCCCCCTGGCTGCCATCGCCCTGCGGCTGACCGGTGCCTGCGGACCTCTGGCTGTCCTGAACCAGCTCGCGCAACTGCTCCGGCGTTTTGGGACCGTTCTGCATCACGCAAGTCCCTGATAGATCTCGGTCGCTTCATCGAGAGAATCGTAGAAGCTCAGCTTCCCGTTCTTCAGGATCGCGGCCATATCGCAAAAACTTTTGACTGTCGCCGCCTGATGCGAAACCATGATCACATCGGCATTTTTCAGCCGTTGATCGAAGGCTTCCTTGCACTTTTCGCGGAACCGCGCGTCCCCGACCGCGGTCAATTCATCAATGAGATAGCAATCGAACTGAATCGCCATGCTCAGCCCGAAATTGACTTTCGCACGCATGCCCGAAGACAGCGTGCGCACCGGCATGTCGAAATAGGACCCGATATCGGCGAACTCGCGGACGGTTTCCTCCACCATGCGCGGATCGGTGTTGTAGATGCGGGCGATGAAGCGGGAGTTTTCCATCGAGCTCAAGGCGGGATGAACCCCGGCGCCGAGGCCGATCGGCCAGGAGATGCGGGTCTTGCGCTTCACAGTGCCGGAGGATGGCGCTTCGGACCCCGCGATCAGGCGCATGAGGGTGGACTTGCCCGCGCCGTTCTTCCCCAGAATCGCGATATTGCGCCCACGCGGAAAATCGATGGAGACGCTGTCGAGCACGCAATGCGCGCCGGTCTTCACCTGATAGACCTTGGAGACATTGTCGAAATGCAGGTGATGGCTGGCGACGTCCGACGCGGCGTTCGCGCCCCTGCGGTTATCGATCAGAGTGCTCGTGACACGGCGCAGAATGGACTTGCCCATATTGCGGCGCAGTCCGGAGCCACCTCTCGGTTCTCCGCTCTGGCTCAACTGGCCTATTCTCACTCAACCCCTCCGCCGACTATGCGCATCATCCTGCATCACTTCGAGATCGCTCTGAACTACCTGCCAGATTCTGCCTGTCGCCGGGACGCACGTAGGACGCGTCCGTTTCGGTACGCCTGGTGGCGGAGTCGCCCTGTTCGTTTTGTCTGCCTGTTGTGCAACCCAGGCTTTAGACCCTTGCCTTGCGCGCCGTATCCAGCCCACCGAAAACCTGTGCAACGCGGGTTGGACCGACGCATATCAAGCATCGGAACGTTTTGAGAATAGCATTTTCAAAGCATTCCTGTAACAGCGTGCTGAAGCTCGTGAGCATTTTTATCACAACCGACACCCGAAAAGCACGCCCGGCAAAGACTGTTCGCCTTTCCCTTACCCGCAGAAACGAGCCATAAACCCAGAAGCTTCCGGCCTATACGTGGTTTTCAATAGATATAAATGCGTAGGCAATAAAATAGCTTTTTTAAAAATGATTGCGCCCGGGCGAAGAACTCACCCGGGCGCAAAATTCCCCATGCACCCCTACGTAAGGCGCGCAAAGCCGCATGCGACTCACCTCATAACCACAGAACCGCAAGCGTGATGGCCGGGAAGGCGGTCAGGATCGCCACGCGGATCAGGTCCGACAGGACGAAGAAGATCACGCCCTTGTAGGTCTGGGTCAGGGGCACGTCCGGAGCCATGGAATTGATGATGAAGAGATTCATCCCCACAGGTGGCGTTATCAATCCGACCTCCACGACGATCAGCACCAGAACGCCGAACCAGATCGCGGTTTCTTCCGGCGACAGGCCGAAATCCAGCGTCATGACGATCGGGAAGAAGATCGGCACCGTCAGCAGGATCATCGAGACAGAGTCCATCACGCAGCCGAAGACCAGATAGGTCAGCAGGATGCCGGTCAGCACCAGCCAGGGGCTGAAGCCCGCATTGCCGACCCACTCCGCCATGGTCTGCGGCATCTGGGTGAAGGCGAGGAAGGAATTGAAGACCCCCGCCCCGAACACGATGAAGAAGATCATGCCGGAGGAGACGGCCGTCGCCAGAACGCACTCGCCGAGCGCCTTCCAGCCGAGCTGGCCGCGGAAGAAGGCGACGAGGCCCGTCCCCGCGGTCCCCACCGCAGCACCTTCCGTTGGGGTGAACCAGCCCAGATAGATACCGCCCACCACCAGCAGGAAGATCAGCACCACCGGCCAGACTTCGAGCATGGCCTGCATCCGCTCGGCTCTTGTGGCCTTTTCGGCAGGCTTGGCGGCTTCCGGATCGAAGCGCATGAACAGCGAGATGGTGATGACATAGCCGACCGCGGCCAGAATGCCGGGCACGAAGGCGGCGGCAAACAGCTTGGCGATATTCTGCTCGGCAAGGATCGCGTAGATCACCAGCACGAAGGACGGCGGGATCAGGATGCCCAGCGTGCCGCCTGCGGCAAGGCAGGCGGTGGAAAGCGCGCCGTTATAGCCGTAGCGGCGCATTTCCGGCAGCGCGACCTGCGCCATGGTGGCGGCGGTGGCGAGCGACGATCCGCAGATCGCGCCAAAGCCCGCGCAACCGGCGACAGACGCCATGGCGATACCGCCGCGCCGGTGGCCGACCATGGCGGCAGCAGCGCGGAAGAGCCCGCGCGACATGCCGCTTCGTGTCGCGAACTGCCCCATCAGGAGGAAGAGCGGGACAATCGACAGCGAGTAGCTGGAGAAGGTCTCGTAGGTGAGCGACTTCATCTGCGCCAGTATGGGGATCCAGCTGTCGGTGACCATCACCGTGCCGCCGATACCGACGAGCAGCATGGAAAGCCCGATCGGAATGCGCAGGAAGATGAGCGCCAGCAGAATGACGAAGCTGGCGCCGGCGAGTTCCATGTTGCCCATCAGCCGCGCTCCCCGTCACCCAGCATTTCGTTCAGGCTGCGCCAGACGGTGTAGGCGGAGGCCAGAACGAAGATCCATGCGCCGACGAGAGCCACCGCGTAGCCCCACCAGACCGGCATCTGAAGAATGAAAGTCGTTTCCGAATAGGCGCGCTTGTCGATCATCCCCTCGCCAAGCTTGACGGCGATCAGCGCCGCGCAGGCGGTCAGGAGGAGATTGCCCGCCAGAGACAGCCCGGCAAGCACGCGCGGGCCGAGAGGCTGGACGAAGATGTCCACCGTCACATGGCCGCGGCGCATCTGGCACCATGGCAGAAAGGCGAAGATCGCGAAGGCGCATCCGGCCTCGACGAGTTCGAAATCGCCCTGAATGGGGCCGAGAACCGACGAGATACCCGACAGTTCGCGTCCCAGAACGGACAGGCAGGTCACCGCGGTGAGCGCAACAAGCGCCAGACCGCCGGCAATCGCCAGCCAACGCGTGATGAATTCGATAACGCGGCCGACGCGCTGTTCAAGCTGCGGCGCCAGCCCCTTGGCCGGTTGGACCATTTCTCTCCCCCATTGCGAGGATGGCCGGTTTTTGCAGGGCGATGGCGCGGAAGGACCTCCCCTCGCGCGCCGCACAAGCTTCACCGGACTTCCTGAGCGCAGCATGCGCGGCGCAGCCCCTCCCGCGTCGCCATTCTGATGCTCACGTTTTTCTGGTGCTCACGTTCTTCCGGCCCGCGCCATCGGAAATGGCCCGGACCGCCGTATTCCAGGCGTATTGCCGGACCGGGCGCGGATTGTGCGGCCGGTCCGGCGTTTTTCAGCTGCCTTGAAGATCAGTACTGATAGACGGGCTTTTCGTCATCGACATAGGTGGCGATGGCGGCCTTGGCGTCCTCGACCAGCTTTGCGCCATCGAAGCCCTTGCCGTTCATTTCCTCGATCCACGCAGCCTCGATGTCCTTGGCGGCATCCTTCCAGCGCTGCGTTTCCGCCTCGTCGAGAATGGTCTGCTCGTCGCCGATCTTGGCAAGTGCCGGGGGACCGGCCATGTCGCCCTTGTCCATCGCAAGGCCGGCAAGACGCGAAGCTTCGCTACCCGAATTGTCGTCGATGATCTTCTTCAGATCGTCCGGCAGGCTCTCGTACTTGGCCTTGTTCATGGCGAAGACCATGAAGGAGGTGTAGAGACCGCGGGATCCGGAGAAGCCGGTGTGGTGGTGGGCCAGTTCCGGAATGCGCAGCGGCACGGAAACTTCCCACGGCACGACGGCACCGTCGATGACGTGCTTGGAAAGCGCCTCGGGCACGGCGGGGACCGGCATGCCGACCGGGATCGCGCCGAGCTTCTCAAGCAGCTTGTTGGTCATGCGGGTGGGACCGCGCAGCTTCAGGCCCTTCATGTCCTCAAGCTTTTCGACCGGCTTGTTCGCATGAACCAGACCGGGGCCATGGACGAAGGCCGCGATGACATTCACGTCCTTGAACTCGTCGCGAAGGTTCTTGTCGTAATAGTCCCAGGCGGCCTGCGAGGTCGCAGCGCCCTTGCCTGCGATGAAGGGAAGCTCGAAGGCTTCCGACTTCGGGAAACGGCCCGGGGTGTAGCCGGTCAGGGTCCAGATGATGTCCACGACACCGTCCTTGGCCTGATCGTAGAGTGAAGGCGGCTTGCCGCCGAGCTGCATGGTGGGGAAAATCTGGACCTTGATGCGCCCGCCGGAATCCTTTTCCACCTTCTCCGCCCAGGGACCGATGAAATACTTCGGGACGGGCGACTGCGGCGAAAGAAAGTGGTGAACCTTGAGCGTCACGTCCTGCGCCTGCGCCTGCGCAGAAACGGTGAGAGCGAGCGCACCGGCCGCAACGCAGCCCGCGATCGCGAGTTTCCTGAACATAGTTTTCCTCCAGCTTCTCCGCCGGGCTTTGACGCCTTCAGCGGATCTCCCACGGCCGGCTGTAACTCCTCACCCGGCTGTTCCGAAGCGCATTGTCGGCAAAATGCGACCATTTGCCAGTATAAATTCGATAATTGAATTCTTTGTTCGCACTGCAAACTAGGCGTTGATTCTATTGAGTTTTTCTATTTTCAAACTGGATGCCTATAGCGCAAACTTATCGCCTGCGGCGCAGTAAAAATGATGACCGTAGCCAGATCCGGCATTATTCCGAATATCTTCGTCAAGTCAACGCGTTAGACAGGCGCCCGGCCGCACACCCCGTCCCCGGGGCGGAGCGACGCCACCTGCGATGCACGCGCCGTCGCCTGCGCACGGTCACGCATCGCACCGGCGTTTCGCGCAGCGCGTGCATCGAATCTGACTGTGCGTGAACGATCAGGCGGCGGGGCTGTGATGCTCGTGCCAGTGGCGCGCGATATCGATGCGCCGCGCGATCCAGACCTTGTGGTGTCCCTTCACGTAGTCGATGAAGCGGGCGAGCGCCGCAGCACGCCCCGGACGCCCGACGAGACGGCAGTGGAGCCCGATATTGAGCATCTTCGCCTGCCCCTCGATGCCCTCGGCATAGAGCGTGTCGAAACTGTCCTTGAGATAGGAGAAGAACTGGTCGCCGCAATTGAACCCTTGCGGGGTGGCGAAGCGCATGTCGTTGGCGTCGAGCGTATAGGGCACGATGAGCTGCGGACGGTTGGGGCCCTCGATCCAGTAGGGCAGATCGTCGGCATAGGCATCGGAGAGATAGACGAAGCCGCCCTCCTCCATGGCCAGCGGAATGGTGTTTTCCGAACTGCGGCCCTGATAGAAGCCGAGCGGGCGTTCGCCCGTGACTTCGGTGTGGATGCGGATCGCCTCCTTGATGCTGGCGCGCTCCTCCTCGGGGGGCATATCCTTGAACTCCACCCACTTGAGCCCGTGGGAAGCGATTTCCCAGTCGGCCTCCTTCATGGCGGCCACGGCTTCCGGGTTGCGCTGGAGGGCGGTCGCCACGCCATAGACGGTGACGGGCACATTGCGCTGGGTGAACATGCGCCACAGCCGCCAGAAACCGGCGCGCGAGCCGTATTCGTAGATGGATTCCATGTTCATGTGGCGTTTGCCCGACCAGGGCTGCGCGCCGACGATTTCCGACAGAAAGGCCTCGGAAGCCGCGTCGCCATGCAGGATGTTGTTCTCCCCGCCCTCTTCGTAGTTGATCACGAATTGCACGGCGATCCGCGCGCCATCGGGCCAACGCGGATCGGGGGTGTTGCGCCCATATCCAATCATGTCACGCGGATAGTCGGTCATTTCAGTGTCACTCCTGAATGAGAAGAAGGCCGGCGGCGGATGCGTCGGGAAGGCTGCTCGGGGTGGTCACGCGAACGTGACAGGGCGGTGTTCCCCTGCGTTCAGGCAAGCTCAAACGGACGATAAAATCAACCGTTCGCCTCACTTCTCCCGCACAGGATCGGTTCACGCAACCCAGTTGCGAATCACCCTTACCAGTCGTCACCAAGACGTCATAAGCGAAATAAGCAGTAAAACCGACCAAGAACTGGCCCGAAACTCGCTAGTAACAGTGACAGACGGTTGCAAGGCTTCGACCTTTATCGTTTGCGGCGCGTTTTTGCCGAGCAAATAGGCTGAACATGCCCCCGATGAGGGCAGGTGAACGGGCAAGGAGATAGTGATGGTGACAATGCGACCCTCGCTCACTCTGGTCGACCAAACGTCGGACGTGCCGGAGGAAGATACGGGGCTGGAGGAGTACGAGATGAATGCGATGGACGCGAGCCTGCACGGCCGCTTGCGCGCCATGAGGCAGATGCTGGACAACGCCCCGCAGGCGACCGCTGCGGAAGCGCTCGCCATGCTGCGTCAGGCATTTCCCGACGCAAATCTGAGCGACCGCCTGCGCGCCCTCGGCTATCGCGAAGAGATGTAGGATCTCAGGACGAGGATGACGTGTCGGAAGAGGATGCCTCATCGGCGTCGACGGCCTCTGCCGGCTGATCGCCGGGCGTCGGCTGATCGGTGGGCGTTGTCTGGTCGGTGGCCGGATCGGATTTCTCCGCAGTTGCCTTTGACCCATGCGCGCCGCGCGCCAGATCCGCCTGCTCATGTTTGCGCCAGGAGCGCCCGGCAAACGGAATGGAAGCCAGATAGGCCACGGTCGCCAGCGTAAGCACCTGGAAGGGATAGCTTGCGCCCAACGCCACCAGCAGGACCGCGGCCACGAAGATCGGCAGCACGAAGTCCTTGCGAATGCGCATCCCGATACGCTTGCCGGAAAAGGTCGGCAGGCGGGAGACCAGCAGGAACGCCACGATATAGGTGTAGCCGACGGCGACGGGCGCGAATTCCGCCCAGCGATCCAGCACGCCGAGCTGATGGAGATAGACCGGCAGCAGAACCGTCAGCGCGCCTGCGGGCGCAGGGGTGCCGGTGAAGAAATTCGCCTGCCATGCGGGCTTGTTCGGATCGTCCAGCGCCACGTTGAAGCGGGCAAGGCGCAGGGCCATGGAAATGGCGAAGACCAGCGACGTGATCCAGCCGAAAGAGCCCAGCTCGTTCAGGATCCACGTGTAGAGGATGATCGCGGGCGCGACGCCGAAATTCACGAAATCGGCGAGACTGTCCAGTTCCGCGCCGAAACGCGAGGTGGAGCGCAGGAAGCGGGCGACGCGTCCGTCCAGCGCATCGAGGACCGCCGCCAGTACGATTGCGCCGATTGCCATGTCCCAACGGGTTTCCAGCGCCATACGGATGGCGGTGAGCCCCGAGCAGAGCGCCAGCAGGGTCACGAGGTTCGGCAGGATCATCTTCAGGGGCACGCGCTGAAAGCGGCGCGGGCGGCCGGAACCATGCTTGGCGTTGCCGCTGGGGCCGGGCTCGAAGGGGGCGAAGGGCGTGGACATGGGTCAGGCCACCCGCGTCACGGGGGCGGACCCGGCGGGCGCCGTCAGATCGGCAAGCACCGTTTCCCCGGCTACCATGGTCTGGCCGATGGCGACTTTGGGAGCCGTTCCTGCGGGCAGGTAGACGTCCAGCCGCGAGCCGAAGCGGATAAGGCCGAAGCGTTCGCCCGCCTGAAGGCTTTCGCCTTCGCTCACGAAACACACGATGCGGCGCGCCACGAGGCCTGCGATCTGCACGACGCCGATGCGGCCTTCGGGAGACTCGATCACCACGCCGTTGCGCTCGTTGTCGTCGGAGGCTTTCTCAAGCTCCGCGTTCAGGAACTTGCCCGCCCGATAGGCGACCCGGATGACGGGACCGGCAACGGGGGCGCGGTTCACGTGGCAGTTAAACACGTTCATGAAGGTGCAGATGCGCATCATCGGCTCGGAGCCGAGGTCAAGCTCCGCGGGCGGCGTGGCCGGGCCGATCATGCAGACGGTGCCGTCGGCGGGCGCGATCACAAGTCCCGGCACCACCGGCGTGACGCGCTTGGGATCTCGGAAGAAATAGGCGACCCAGGCGGTCAGGATCAGACCGACCCAGAAGATGAAGCTCGAAAACCAGCCCAGCACGAGCGTGGCCGCTGCCGCGATGGCGATAAAGGGCCACCCTTCCCGGTGAATGGGGACAGCCGTGCGTTTTATGGTGTCGAACAGTGACATTGAGCCTACCTGAAAATGAATGCGGGCGAATGGATGCCGCGCCGATGAAGCGCCATGTTTGCACCAACCCGGTGGTGAAGATCAACGGGCGATGGACGATGGCGCTTCAAAGTCGCAATCACGCCTGTGCGAACCGGTCCACCAGCACCTATTTTGCACTGGCTGCCTCTTCCGCGCTCGGACCGCGGCGGACGATGAAATCGTCGTCCGCTTCCTGCACCTGGCGAAGCCGCTCTTCGGCTTCCGTCGCCTCGCGCTGACGCTCCCACATGGAGGCGTAAAGCCCGTTTTGGGCGAGAAGTTGGGCATGGGTGCCGCGTTCCACAACCTCACCGGCCTCCAACACAAGGATCAGGTCCGCATTGACCACCGTGGAGAGACGGTGCGCGATGACGAGCGTGGTGCGATTGCGCGAGACAACGTCCAGCGCCGACTGGATCTCGCGCTCGGTATGGGTGTCGAGTGCCGAAGTCGCCTCGTCGAGGATCAGGATCGGCGGGGCCTTCAGCAGGGTGCGTGCGATGGCGACTCGCTGCTTCTCGCCGCCCGACAGCTTCAGCCCGCGCTCACCCACTTCCGTATCGAAGCCCTGCGGCAGGGTTTTGATGAAATCGGCGATCTGCGCCATGTTCGCCGCTTCCACCACCTCCGCGTCGCTCGCGGAGGGGCGACCGTAGCGGATGTTGTAGCGGATGGTGTCGTTGAAGAGCACGGTGTCCTGCGGGACCATGCCGATCTTCGCGCGCACGCTTTCCTGCTTCACGGAGCGCAGGTCCTGCCCGTCGATGGAGATCGAACCGGAGGTCACATCGTAGAAGCGGAAGATCAGGCGCGAGATGGTGGATTTGCCCGCCCCCGACGGCCCGACGATGGCGACGGTGTTGCCGCTCGGCACCTCAAACGACACGCCCTTCAGGATCTGGCGCTCCGGATCATAGGCAAAGCGCACGTCGTCGAAGCGGATCGTGCCGCCTTCCACCAGCAGCGGGGCCGCATCCGGGGCATCGACGATTTCGGCATCCACCGCCAGCAGATTGAACATGTCGGCGATGTCGATCAGCCCCTGACGCAGTTCGCGATAGATGTAGCCGATCATGTTGAGCGGGATGGAGAGCTGCATCAGCAGCGCGTTGATCATCACGAAGTCGCCGACGGTCTGGGTGCCGTTCATCACCGCGCGCGCAGACATCGCCATGCAGACGCCCATGCCGAGCGTGAAGATCACCGTCTGGCCGAGGTTCAGCCACGCAAGCGAGGTCCATGTCTGAACCGCCGCGCCCTCGTATCGCGCCATCGACCGATCGTAACGCGCGGCCTCCATGCGCTCATTGTTGAAGTACTTCACGGTCTCGTAGTTCAGAAGCGAGTCGACAGCCTTGGAGTTGGCATCCGTGTCGCTCTCGTTCATCACCTTGCGGATGTTGATGCGCCAGTCGGAGGCGCGCACCGTGAACCAGACATAGATCCACACGGTGACCGCGATCACGCCGACATAGCTCCACGAGAACTGGTAGGCGACAATCGCCGCCATCAGCGCGAACTCGATCGCGGTCGGGATGGAGTTCAGGACGGTGAAGCGCACGATGGTCTCGATGCCCTTCACGCCACGCTCGATGATACGCGACAAGCCGCCCGTGCGGCGCCTCAGGTGGAAGCGCAATGACAGCTCGTGCATGTGCACGAAGGTCTTGTAGGCGAGCTGGCGCACCGCATACTGGCCGACACGCGCAAACAGCGCATCGCGAATCTGGTTGAAGGCGACCATCAGGACGCGACCGGCGACATAGGCCGCCACCAGCATCATCGGCGTCACCATCCAGATCGGCAGCCCGAAACCGCCGGAATCCAGCGACCCGGTCAGCGCATCGGTCGCCCACTTGAAGCTGTAGGGCACCAGCACGGTGACGATCTTGCCGATGAGCAGCATCACCAACGCCATCAGCACACGTTTTTTCAGATCGGGACGGTCTGCGGGCCAGATATAGGGCCACAGGTTGAGAACCGTCTGAAAGGTGGAGGTCTCATCGACCGTGGCACTGCGATTGCCGGCGGCCTTGTTGTTCTTCTTGTTTGTCTGGCTCATCGGGCCGCCTCTTTTTCATTCGTACAGCACGTCATTGCGGAATTCGGATCGGTAATCGCATCCAGTAGAGCCGTCGTTCCCTCGCCCAGCGCAAGAAACGCAGCCCTGTCGAGGCAATAGCGGGACTTGCGTCCCTCCGCCTCGCCACGGATCAACCCCGCGTCGCGCAGGATCTGGAGGTGCTGGGAAACGGTGGACTGGGCCAGCGGAAGGCGGCCCACGATATCGCCGCAGCAGCAGCGCTCTTCATCGGCAAGGGCACGCAGGATGGCGAGCCGCGCCGGATGGCCCAGCGCCTTGAAACAGGCCGCAAGCCTGTCGTCGTCAAAGTCCGGCATAGGGATCCCTGAACAGATGTTTGCGAGCCCCTCGCCTTTCCTGGCGGGGCTGGCGGCGCGCACCGGCGTTTTCGATGGGCTGACGGCCCCGCTCAAGGTTTCGGCGGGGCGACAACGGCTGGCGCGGTGCGATTGATCCATCGTCGATATACGATGAATAAGCCGCATGCAAGAGCTTCGTCCGGAAAAATGCAAAACGGGGCGCGCCGCGGCACGCCCCGTCTTAAACGATTTCAGAGCCAGCTCAGTTGGTGGCAGCGTCCTTTTCCCATGCGTCGTCGCCGACCGGGGTCAGGAAGACCTGACCGGGATAGATCAGGTCGGGATCGCGGATCTGGCCCTGATTGGCCTGATAGATCGTGGTGTAGCGGATGCCCTTGCCGTAGAGCCTGCGGGAGATGGTCCACAGGTTGTCGCCCTTGCGGATGATCACGTTGGGCAGGCGGGCGGATGCGGAAGCGCTGGCGCCGGCGCCCTGCCCGGCCTCGCCGACAGCCGCGACCTGCGTGAGGATCACCGCATCGGGCTGGCGGTCGAAGGTCACCTGCGCGCGCGCGGCAACCGCGCCGCTGTCATCCTTGACGACATCTGCGCGCACATCGTGCTGGCCCGGATCGACGGGGTGCTCGGTCTCCAGAAGCCAGCGACCGTTCGCGTTGGTCCTGGTCTCGCCGAGATAGTCGGACCCGAGATAGATGCGAACGCGCGCATCCGGCTTGCCGGTGCCCGCAACAAAGAGCTTGCCCTTCTCGCTTTCCACCGCATCGACGGTCACCTGTCCCGAGCCTGCGGCTCTCGCCGGAGCGAGTTCGGCGGTCGCGGTGGCTGCGGGCGAGGAGACGCCGCTGGCGCCTGCGCTGGCGTCGAGACCGGCGACCGAAGTGGCCTTGTCGGCCTCGTTGGAAGCGGCAGGTGCGGTGGCATCGCCGGGCTTTTCGGAAACACCGACGACGGTCGTCTCGCCGGAGGCGCTTTCGGCATCGGCGGCGGGCTTTGCAGCCTCGACGGCGGCCTGCGCCGTGGTTGCTTCATCGCCCGGGGCGGTCGCGTCGGCGGCATCGCCCGTCGCAGCCGACGGGGCCGCGTCGGAAGCGGTCGTTTCAGAGGGCGTGTCGGCCGCCGCCTCGCTGGACGCGACGACGGTCGGCGCACCGGGCTCCTTCTCGCCCGCCGGGCGTTGCAGGATGGTGCTGGCCTCGCCCTCTGCGTTCATGACCACGAGAACATCGCCGCCCGCCTTGTCGGCCGGGATGGAAACGGCGACGCGCTGGCTGGATTCCACTTCGACGCCATCGGCCTGCTCGACGTGGATGGCGACGTCGTAATCGCCCGGCGCGAGCGGCTGATCGAGAACGATGGCCCATTCGCCGGATGCGTTGGACTTGGTCTTGCCGATGACCTTGCCGTTGGCGACCAGCGCCACGATGGCGTTGGGCTCGGAGAGACCCGCCACGACCGCATCGCCCGACGGTTCCACGCGGACCACGTCGAAGGTGGGCGCCATGGCGGGTTTGGCTGTATCGGCGGGCGCGGTGTCGGCAGGCTTTTGCGCAGAAGAGGCCGTATTGTCCGGCACGGTGGCGGTTCCCGCAGGTTTGGCCGTTTCTCCGGAGGGGGCCGACGCGACCGTGTCTTCAGAGACGGGGGTCTTCTGGAAACCGTCGAAAAAGCCGCTCTGGACGCCGAAAATCGCGAGCAAAATCGCAACGACAATGCCAAACAGACCTGCGAAAACTACCTTGTTCATCGCGCCTTTTTGCTCCTTGAGCCTTCTGGAACCGGCTTATCCCCTCGCCGTTGCGCGCCCTTTGCGCGGGCGCGATCTTGTCGGCAATTTCCCCGCATGGTTATACGCCTTTGCCTGTCGCGGCAAGCAAACGAGCCCAAGTCTCTCATGTTACGGCGGTTTTCACGCGCCTCATGCGCGCGCGGGTGGGTCTGACGGGGGATGATTCTCGCGCTTTCCGACACGCTGCGAGGCGTTATGCACCATCGCCCGCGGCCCGATTGTCGCGCCTGCCGTACGGTTCCTGCGGGATTGCGCGGCGCTTTGCGGCGTCGGCATGCGAAGGAACGCGGACCATGACGAAGGTCGCTTGACCGAATGTCGCACGCACGCCAACTATGCGCCTATGAAACAGATTAAGAGCATTTGCGTCTATTGCGGCTCCGCCGCCGGAACCGACCCCGCCTATCGTGAAGCTGCCGCCGAGCTTGGCCGCCATCTGGCCGAAGCCGGTATCCGGCTCGTCTATGGCGGCGGGTCCGTCGGGCTGATGGGCATTGTCGCACGTTCGGTTCTGGAGCATGGCGGCGACGTCACCGGCATCATTCCGCAGTTCCTCAAGGAACGCGAGGAGATGCTTGTGGCCGATTGCGAGTTGATCGTCACGCAGGACATGCACCAGCGCAAAAAGCTGATGTTCGACAAGGCCGACGCCTTCGTGGCACTGCCCGGCGGCATCGGCACGCTTGAGGAAACGGTCGAGATGCTGACATGGGCGCAGCTCGGCCGCCATCACAAGCCGGTGCTGCTCGCCAATATCAACGGCTTCTGGGAGCCGTTCCGCCAGCTTCTGGAACACATGCGCCGCGACGGCTTCATCCGCAACGGGCTCGACGTGCCCTATCACGTGGCCGACAGGGCGGAAGACATCGTGCCCCACATCCAGCACGTGGCAGACGGCAAGACCGACATGTGCAAGGACGACGCGGTTCCGATTTCGCAGCTTTGAGGCGAGAGCCCGCGCAAACGCGGACCTTCTACTTCACGACGCCCGTACCGGCGGCTGCCGCCGCGGCCGCCGCGGCCTTTCCGGCAGCCACCGCCGCCGCGCGGCGGCGCAACAGGTCGCGGGTGAAGACCACCAGCGACACCCAGATCAGCGCAAAGCTCGCCAGACGCATCGGGTCCAGCGGCTCGTCGAACACGACGATCGCCAGGATGAAGTGCAGCGAGGGCGCGAAATACTGCAAGATGCCGATGGTCGTGAGCGGCAGGAAGGAAACGCCGCGCGCAAACAGGATCAGCGGAACGGCGGTGACGACGCCCGTGCCCGCCACGAGAACGGCGCCCAACGCATCGCCGCCGAAGGTCAGCGTGCCTTGCAGGCCGTTCCAGCCGAGATAGGCAAGCGCCAGCGGAAGCAGGACGGCCGCCTCCACAAACAGGCCGGGAGCCGCGCCCACCACGACCTTCTTTCTCAGAAAGCCGTAAATGCCGAAGGTGAAGGCCAGCGCCAGCGAGATCCACGGGAAGCTTCCAAGCCCCCATGCCTGAATGGCAATGGCAACGCTGGCGATGGCCACGGCCAGCATCTGCCCCCTGCTCAGCCGCTCGCCCAGCAGGATGGTGCCGAGCCCGACGGAAACCAGTGGGTTGATGAAGTAGCCGAAGGACACTTCCAGCACCCGGCTGTGTTCGACGGCCAGAATGAAAATCAGCCAATTGCCTGCGAGAATGGCCGCGCTCAGAGTCAGGCGCATGACCCGCTTGCGGTCGCGGAAGACCTCCATCACCTCATCGAAGCGATGGGCGGCCAGCATGGCGATGCCGACGAGCACCCACCGACCAGATGATGCGCTGGGCCACCACCTGATCGGCCGGGATCGCCCCGAGGAACATGAAGTAGAGCGGCAGAAAGCCCCAGATCACATAGGCGCCGACCGCGCTGGCGTAGGCGGTCAGCTCCTGATCCCGGACACCGCCTGCAAGCGGAGTTGTTTTCATGCAAGAAAGCGCTGGCTATTCGGCCGGCGCGTCTCCTTTCAGCAAGCGGTAGGTAATAGAATCCGCAAGGGCCTGGAATGAAGCGTCGACGATATTGGGGGACACGCCGACCGTAAACCACCTTTCACCCGTGTTCTCGTCCATGCTCTCGATCAGGACGCGGGTTATGGCTTCCGTACCGCCGTTGAGGATACGAACCTTGAAGTCCGCCAGCACGAGACCTTCGATCTCGCTCTGGTACTTGCCGAGATCCTTGCGCATGGCGATGTCGAGGGCGTTGACGGGGCCGTTGCCTTCCGCAACCGACATGCGTTCCTCGCCGTCGATGGAAAGCTTCACCACGGCTTCGGAGATCGTCACAAGCTCGCCCACCGCATTGTAGCGGCGCTCCACCATGACGCGGAAGCTCTTCACCTGAAAATATTCCGGCACATGGCCCAGATGGCGCAGAGCCAGAAGCGAGAAGGACGCGTCCGCCGCCTCATAGGCATAGCCCAGCGCCTCGCGCTCCTTCACCTCGCGCAGGAGCCCGTCGAGGCGACGGTCGGTGGGATCGACCTCGATGCCCAGCATCTCCAGCTGGCTGATGAGGTTCGACTTGCCCGCCTGATCGGAGACCAGAACCTGACGGCGGTTGCCGACGCTTGCCGGATCGACATGCTCGTAGGTCTTGGGATCCTTCAGGATCGCGGAGGCATGGATGCCCGCCTTGGTCGCGAAGGCCGCGGAACCGACGTAAGCGGCGTGGCGATCGGGCGCGCGGTTCAGCAGTTCGTCGAAGGCGCGCGAGAACTGGGTGAGCCGCGACAGGGCCTCCTTGCTGACGCCGATCTCGAAGCGATCCGCATATTCCGGCTTCAGCATCAGGGTCGGGATAAGGGTGATCAGATTGGCGTTGCCGCAGCGCTCGCCGATGCCGTTGAGCGTGCCCTGGATCTGGCGCACGCCCGCCTTCACCGCCGCCAGCGAATTGGCGATGGCGTGCTCGGTGTCGTTATGGGTGTGGATGCCGAGGTGATCGCCGGGAACCACGTTCATCACGTCCTTGACGATGGCCTCGATCTCGTCGGGCAGCGTGCCGCCGTTGGTGTCGCAAAGGACGACCCAGCGCGCACCGCCCTCATAGGCGGCCCTGGTGCAGGCGAGCGCGTAGTCGCGATTGGCCTTGTAGCCGTCGAAGAAGTGCTCGCAATCGACCAGCGCTTCCTTGCCCGCGGCCACGGCCGCCTCCACCGACTGGCGGATGCCGACGAGGTTTTCCTCGTTGGTGGTGCCCAGCGCCACCTTCACGTGGAAATCCCAGCTCTTGGCGACATAGCAGATGGCGTCGGATTCCGCGCTCAGCAGACACTGAAGGCCGGGATCGTTCTCGACAGAGCGCCCTGCCCGCTTGGTCATGCCGAAGGCGGTGAAGGTGGAATGCTTCGTGCGCTTCTTCTCGAAGAAGGCGGTGTCCAGCGGGTTCGCGCCGGGATAGCCGCCCTCCACGTAGTCGATGCCAATCTTGTCGAGCATGTCCGCAATCGCAATCTTGTCCTCCAGCGTGAAGTCGATGCCGTTGGTCTGGGCACCGTCGCGCAGGGTGGTGTCGAAGAGATAGAGCCGCTCTTTCGCGGTCGTCTCAGCGGCATTCGCGGTATCGGACATGTGTCGTTTCCTGCCTTTGGCTGATCAGGCGTTTCAGTCTTGCTTTGTCTATTGATCGCTTGTCTTTGCGAAGCGATCGGTTGCGCGGATGAGCCGGTCGAGAATACCCGGCTGGTCATAGGCGTGGCCGGCATCCTCGATCATGTGGAGTTCCGCTTCCGGCCATGCCTTGTGGAGCTCCCAAGCGGTGCGCGGCGGGGTCGCCAGATCGTAGCGGCCCTGCACGATGACACCGGGGATGCCCTTCAGCTTGTGAGCGTCGCGCAGCAGCTGGCCTTCATCCATCCAGCCGCCGTGGACGAAATAATGGTTCTCGATGCGGGCGAAGGCGAGCGCGAAGTGCCGGTCGTGGAACTTGCCGTAGGTGGCCTCTTCCGGCAGCAGGGTCAGGGTCTCGCCTTCCCAGATCGACCATGAATAGGCCGCATTGAGCCTCGTTTCCTCGTCGTCGCTCACGAGGCGACGGCGATAGGCGGCCATCATGTCACCGCGCTCGTCTTCGGGAATGGCGGCGAGGAAGTGGTCCCATTTCTCCGGATGGATCATGGACGCGCCTTCCTGGTAGTACCATTCCAGCTCGAAGCGGCGCAGCGTGAAGATGCCGCGCAGGATCAGTTCCGAAACCCGCTCGGGATGCGTCTCGGCATAGGCCAGCGCCAGCGCGGAGCCCCAGGAGCCGCCGAAGACCTGCCATTTCTCCACGCCCACCATCTCGCGCAAACGCTCGATATCGGCGACCAGATGCCAGGTGGTGTTGGCCTCAAGGCAGGCATAGGGCCGCGAGTGGCCGCAGCCGCGCTGATCGAACAGAAGAATGTCGTAAAGCTCGGGATTGAACTGGCGACGATGAGCGGGCGAGAAGCCGCCACCGGGCCCGCCATGCAGGAACACGACCGGCTTTGCGCCCTTCGTGCCGCAACGCTCCCAGTAGATCTCATGACCGTCGCCGACATCGAGATAGCCCGTCTCATAGGGCTCGATCGGCGGGTAGAGGGTCGCCAGTTCGCTCATTTCGTCTCCTTTGCGGACGGCCTGCTGTCCTCATCCGAGGGCGGCCAGTCGCGCGTGTCGTGATCCGGGTGCTGGTAGGACACCAGATTGGCAATGATATCGGCGATTTCGGGGTCTTCCTCCGTCGTCATGCCGGGAAGACAATGGAGCCGATCAACATATGGAAGCTTTGATTCCGTTCCGAACTGGATGGTCGGGACGATGGTTTCCGGGGCGTCGAACGCGCCGATGGCGAGCGCGACGCCCTCGGTCGCATCATAGGTCAGCGGCGTGCCGCAGTTTTCGCAAAAGCCGCGCCGCATGTCGCTGGAGGAACGGAAATAGCGCGGCGCCCCGCGCGTCCATGCGAGCCGGTCGGCGGCCACGGCGACGAAGGAGCCAAAGAAATTGCCGAGCGCCTTCTGACACATGCGGCAATGGCAGATGGAGGCCTGCCCGAGGGGGCCCGACACGGCAAAGCGCACGGCGCCGCACTGGCAACCACCGGTCAGACGGGGGGTGTCGCTCATCGTCATGTCGTCCTCTCCTCGTTCATGCCTCGTTTCGGCCGGGGTCAGGCCCCTACTTCTTCAATTCCCATTTCGTTTCCATTTCGCCCGTTTCCGGGTTCTTGCCGTCCATCAGCACGATGCCTTCGGCGACGAGCAGGTCGCGAATACGGTCCGATTCCGCCCAGTCCTTCGCCGCACGGGCCGCGATGCGATCTGCGATCAGCGTCTCAACGCGCGCCGCCAGTTCCGGATCGGCCATCGCCGCCTCTTCGGAGGCGGCCGTGGCGCCACGCCAGCTTTCCGGCATCAGACCGAGGAACGACGCTGCCGCAGCGAGCTTTGCCGCAGCTTCCCCATCGCCAGACCGCGCCGCACGCGCAAAGCCGTGCAGGGCCGCGATGGCGCGCGGGGTGTTGATGTCGTCGCAAAGCGCCTCGATGACCTCTTCCGGCGGGGGCGCATCGGCGGACACATCGACATTCGCAATGAGCTTCGCCCAGCGCTCGATGAGCTTTTCGGCCTCCTCAAGCCCTTTCTGGGTGAAATCGAGCGGCTGGCGGTAATGGGCGGACATGAGCGTAAGGCGCACCACCGCGCCCGGCCATGTGCGCCCGCCCACCTTGTCGCTTTCCAGAAGCTCGTGAACGGTGATGAAGTTGCCGAGCGATTTCGACATCTTCTCGCCTTCCACCTGCAGGAAACCGTTGTGCATCCAGTAGCGCGCCATCTGCTCGGTGCCATGGGCGCAGCAGGACTGGGCGATCTCGTTTTCATGGTGCGGGAAGGTCAGGTCGATGCCGCCGCCGTGGATGTCGAAGACCTCGCCCAGATGACGACCCGCCATGGCGGAGCACTCGATGTGCCAGCCGGGACGGCCCGCTTCCTCGATGCCGCAGGGGCTCGGCCAGGAGGGCTCGCCGGGCTTGGACGGCTTCCACAGCACGAAATCCATCGCATCGCGCTTGTAGGGGGCAACCTCCACGCGGGCACCGGCCAGCATGTCGTCGACGGAGCGACCCGACAGGCGGCCGTAACCGGCCATCTTGGAAACCTCGAACAGCACATGGCCTTCCGCGACATAGGCGTATCCGCGCTGAACGAGTTGCTCGATCATCGCCTTCATGTCGTCGATATGTTCGGTGGCCCGCGGCTCGATGGTGGGCAGCATCGCGCCCAGCGCGGCCATGTCGGCGTGGTACTGGGCTGCCGTCGTTGTCGTCACCTCGCGAATGGTGCGGCCTTCCGCCTCAGCCCTCGCGTTGATCTTGTCGTCAACATCCGTGATGTTGCGCGCATAGGTGACGTGATCGGCGCCGTACACGTGGCGCAAGAGCCTGTAAAGTAAATCGAAAACGACCACGGGACGAGCGTTGCCGATGTGGGCGTAATCGTAGACGGTCGGCCCGCAGACATACATCCGCACCCGCGCCGGATCCAACGGCGTGAATACTTCCTTAACACGCGAGAGCGTATTATAAATAATCAGATCCATAGGCACCCCGTTGAATGCTGCTAGCGGGGCGCTAGCCGGGGCGTTCGTCTTGCAAATTCGGGCAGGAGGAAACGGCCACAGCCAGCACTTAAGCTAGCCGCAAATAATCTCGTCGCTAATGCGAATGATGACGACCGTGTTCATGGTTCAGCGGTGTAAGACGCATCGCCCTTCGGGTCAAGCCGGGCAATGCAACTGAATGGCGACTGAACAAAGATGTCACGGTGGGTTCAGCCAGGATCGACGAGAATTCATGCGTTCGGAAACAGTCGCGAGTACCGGTCATGTCGAATGTAAGCTTTTTCGGCGACGAAAGCGGTCTGCAAGCTACAGCGCATCCTCGCCCCCCGCTCTCAGGTCGGCGTCGTTATCGCCGACGCGATGAGCTGACCACGGCCGACAAGGTCAAGGCCATTCTGGCCGGGATCATCATCGGGCTGATGGTCGCCGCCCCGGTCTTCGGTCTTGTCGCCGCCACATCCAGCGACACGCCGGATATCTTCCACGAGCTTTCGCCGTGGTCGTTCGGAGGCCGCAAGTAGCGGGCCGCCACACACAAGAGCGACACCCCTTTCCAATGGAAAAGGCGCGACAGCAAGGCCGCGCCTTTTTTGTTTTATTCCGGCTGCCCCTTCGGGGACTCACCGGGTCAGAACCTCCCGGCTCCTGCATACTGGCGACAGATCAGCTGTCATGACCTTCCAACGCCGCCTCACGGACATCTTCCGCCTTGGCCGCCAAGGTGGCGGCATCAAAGGATTCCGGGTCGATCCCGAGAATGGTCGCCAATGCAGTCACCGTATCGACCGTGATGGCAACGTTCTTGTCGGATGCCATTCCCAGAGCAATGGCCGCGAGATCGAGATCAGGCGTCACGCTGGGAAGCGTCGATACGTTGTTCAGGGTGTCCTTGAACAAGGCCAGGTTCTGCAAGGGCGAGTCGATCAGAGCGAGCGTGTCCCAGTTCTCGACAAGTTCGGCGGCGAAATCCTCCGCCGTCATGTTGTAGAGATCGATCGACTGATCGGGGAAAGTCGCGATCAGATCGGTACGGGCGCGGGTCAGCACGCTCGAAGGCGCACGCGCAACGTTGAGCCGACCGAGTTCGACTTCCGGAATGCCCTCCTGCGACCAGGAAGGCTTTCCACGCGTGGTCGTGCCCTGGTTCCCGGCGCGCGGCCCCTTGCCGTCGCCATCGTCATCGGCGGTCGTGGCATGTCCGCCACCCGCGCCGGCCCCGCCGGAACCGCCCGCTCCACCGGAGCCACCGCCCCCGCCGGCACCATCAGACCCACCGTGGCCCCCACCACCATGGCCTCCGCCGGCACCGCCACCCCCGCCTTGACCGGCGGCAAAGGCGTTCCCAAAATCGGCCTGGTCAACCATGATGAACGTCGTTCCCGCAAGCAGCCCCGCTGCCAGCGCGATTACGGCCACTGAACGAAGTAACCTGCCTTTCATTGCCTTCACTCCCCATTTCATACTATATATTTCAGTTATTTATTTTTGTGCACTTCTTGCCCGTTCGCCATTCATGCTTCTATACTTCTCCCTTGGCGGGATTTTCTATCGATGAACGGGATGTCATTTATTTTTATACAAGTATTATATATTGTTTATGCATATTCTTACAAGGGCTCAAGGCTTTATTAACCGAATTTCCTCTGCGTCATTTTCGCATCCCGCAAACATCGGGCACCCGGGAAGACCATGCCCGGTACGGCGCGCAGTCGGAGGCAGCTATTGGCGGGAACGGCGCAGCGCCCGGCGGAGCTTTCCGCAGAACGGCGAAGGGGCGCCTCCGTCACCGGAGAGCGCCCCATCTCATCGCAAGCTTCGACAGCCGCACGCCCCTTCGCGACGAACTATTCTTTCAGGAAATCACCGCATTTTGCCGGTGCCTGATCGCCCCACGGCATGATCGGCACGGTGGAGGTGGAGTTCTTGGGCGATCCTTCCACCAGCTTGTCGGAATAAACCACATAGACCAGCACGTTGCGCTTGGCGTCGCAGCCGCGCACGATCTGCATCTTCTTGAAGAACAGCGACCGGCGCTGGCGGAACATGTCCTCGCCCTGCTCGAACTTCGCCTCAAACGAGATCGGGCCGACCTGACGGCAGGCGAGCGAGATGTCGGAAACCTCCTCCGCCACGCCCAGCCAGCCCGAGATACCGCCCTTTTCCGGCACCGTAAAATGGCACGAAACCCCCTTCACGACCGGATCGTCGATGGCGTAGGTGGCGAGCTTGTGATCGGGGGTGAGGAACTTCCACACGGTGGACCGCTTGAAGATCAGTTCCGGCTCTTCGGCAGCCTGTACCGAGCCTGCGGCGATAACGAGGGTCAGGGCGAGCATCGCCTTGCCGGTGATCGAGCGTAGCGGGGTGCGCATGGTCTGTTCTCTCCTTCGTGCCGGGCGCTGTCGGAAACCATGTAGGAAGGATTGCGGAGGTTTGCGAGGGCGCGGGCATGGATGAGAGCCGCTTTCAGTTCCCGCGCCGCAAAAGGTACCCGAGCATTTGCACGACGAAAGCCACGCCGGTGAGGGCGAGAAACCCCCATTTGTAGCCCGAAGTGCGGTTGAGTTCCGCCAGTAGGCGGATCGAGACGCCTTCTCCCTGCCCCAACAGGCGGAAGACGAGGACGTTTTCCCAGAAATCGAAGGCGGCCGCGAGAAAAGGGGCCACGAGAAAGACCGAGCCCACGGCAGAGCGCACGCGCTTGCCAGCCGATTGCCTGCGTCGCATCTCTGCGATGGTCATGCGATCCGGCTCGCCGCGCAGCCAGACGATGGCGCATCCGATGCCTGCGCCATAGGCCAGTACCAGCACCATATCGACGGGCACGAGCACGAAGCGATAGTTGAAGCGCCCCTCAGGCCCCAGCGCGAGCATGATGTTGCGCAGCTGGTCGAAGGTCAGCGACCCGAAGCGCGCCTCGAAGGGCCGCATGCCCTCCGGCAGCAACGCGGGATAAAGCACCAGCCAGAGAAGCGCGAGCAGGATCGCGGCGGTCACAAGACCGGTCAGGGCGATCAGGGCTGTGGTGCGTCGTGTCATGTCCCAAGCTGTGCCAAGACCGGACGCATTTTGCAACGCCGTTTGTCGGCACTTCTCCCTGCTCTCTGTCTGTTCGGGCGATGTCAGCGTGAGCGTGGGGATGGGCGTCCGCCGTTTGAGACTGCCCGATGCGCCACCGCGCAGGGCCCTTTGCAAATACGGTTTGCGGGTGAGGCCGATCCTTCGAGACGGCCCTTTCGGCCCTCCTCAGGATGACGTTGTGGGTGTGGTTGGCTCTTGCGATTTCCCAACACGGAAACGTCATCCTGAGGAGCCTGCGCAAGCAGGCGTCTCGAAGGATCGGCCTCACACTCCCGCCCCCCGGAGCCACCTTAACTTCTGCGCTTTGCCTTGGCGAGTTCGATGGCCTGATCGAGCACGGCCAGATCCCCGACATGGTTGGTCAGCAGCAGCACGAGGCGGGCATTGAGGTCCGCGCTTTGCTCCTCGCTCAGCCCGCGATGGGCATCGACCAGCCGGTGATAGGCGGCGTCCGGATCGGACAGTTGAAGCGCGGTGATCAGTTCGCTCATATCGTGTTCCTCACGCAGCCCTTTCTGCACAGCCCCTGGCCCGCGCGATGGCCTCGGTGACCTTTGCCGCTTCGAAATGGCGGAACCGGGCGACCAGATGCTGATCGGGTCGGATGACATAGGTCGCGCCCGGCGTAGCATCGAAACGGCGGCGGAACTGGCCCGCCTCGTCCAGAAGCTCCGCGCCGATGATGCGCAAGGCAGCGCCGTCGACGGCGTTGGGCGCGACCCCGTTGGCCACATGAAGCACCGTGAAGCCCTGATCCAGTTCGTCATGCAGCCAGGTCGACGAACCGTCGGCCCGCTTGAGCGGGGCATCGGGAACCGGCGCTCCGAGACGAGCCACACCTGAGAATGTGGCGCTGTCAGGGGTGACGAGCGGCGTGTCATAGGTCGTCGCCTTCGACAGGCGGCCGGAATTCACCATGGAACGGGCGAACTCGGTCTTGGCGGCGAGATCCAGCACCGCGTTGCGCAAGGTGTGTTCCATCTGGCTCTTGGGCGAGATGAAATCGGTGGAGCGGGTGCTGTGGCCGATGTTCTCGTCCGCCGCAAAGGAGCGCTCCGTGTCATAGGTTTCCAGAAGCGCGTCGTCGGCCTCGCCCTTGAGGACGAGATCCAGCTTCCAGGCGAGGTTTTCCGCATCCTGCACGCCGGAATTCGCCCCACGCGCACCGAAGGGGGAGACCTGATGGGCGCTGTCGCCGCAAAAGATCACGCGATCATGGACGAACCGGTCGATGCGGCGGCACTGGAAGGAATAGAGCGAAACCCATTCCAGTTCGAAATTGTCATGGCCCAGCATGCGTTCGATGCGCGGGATGACGTTTTCCGGGCGCTGCTCGACCTCCGGGTCCGCATCCGGGCCCAGTTGCAGGTCGATGCGCCAGACATCGTCGGGCTGCTTGTGCAGAAGCGCCGACTGGCCCGCATGGAAGGGCGGATCGAACCAGAACCAGCGTTCGGCCGGATAATCGGCGGCCATTTTCACGTCCGCGATCAGGAAGCGGTCGTCGAAGATCTCGCCGCGGAATTCCAGCCCCATCATGTCGCGCAAGGGGGAGCGCGCGCCGTCGCAGGCGATCAGCCAGTCCGCCTTGAGCGGATAAGGCCCCTCTGGCGTCTCGACGGTGAGGGTGACCGCCTTGCCGTCTCCCGGGTTTTCGATGGCGGTGACCTTGTTGTTCCAGCGCAGATCGATCAGCGGCAGTTCCGCAATGCGCTCCACGAGGAACAGTTCGGCGTAATACTGCTGGAGATTGATGAAGGCGGGCATCTTGTGGCCGTCTTCAGGCAAAAGGTCGAACTTGTAGACGAGATCGTTGCGCAGGAAGTTCTTGCCAACCTGCCAGGTGATGCCCTTTTGGACCATCGGGGCCGCGACGCCGAGGCGGTCCCAGACCTCAAGCGTGCGCTGGGCGAAACAGATGGCGCGCGAGCCCTCGCCGATGCGGTCCGCATCATCGAGAATGACCACCGGCTGCCCGCGCAGCGCCAGATCGACGGCGAGCGTCATGCCGACCGGCCCCGCGCCGACCACCACGACCGGGTGACGCACGGCCTCCCCCGTCGCCTCGAAGGCATCCTGATCGCGCGAGCGCGCATAGCCGAACTGATAGAGCGCCTTGCGCGCGCCCGCGCCCATCGTGGCATCGCCGGAGACGCCAATACCGGCGGCGGCCGGGCCTCCCGAACCCGTTGCAGCCATATTTCCCTCCCCAGGCCGATACCGGGTCGCCCCCTCACCCCTTGCGCCTCACTGCCGCCTCCCAACGGCTCCGCGCATGGATCGGGGATCGCCCTGCCCGACCTGCCTTGCTGTCCTCGTTATCTCAGATCCGTTGCAGCCTATTCCTCGGCCACGGCTTCCTCTTCCGCGTCCTCTTCCGCCGCCGCATCATCCGCGCCGCCCTGAAGGGCTTCCCACATCATGCGGTCGCGCTCGGCGGTCCAGATCTGCGGGTGATCGAGGCCCTTGGCCTCGTCATAGGCGCGCGCGACGTTGAAGGGCAGGCAATGCTCGTGAATGGCGAAATCGCCGAATTTCGGGTCCATCGCCTCGCGTGCGGCGTCGAACGCCTCCTTAAGGCTGCGCCCCTTTTCCACGGAAGCGGAAACCGAGCCGTAAAGCGTGCTCAGGAAATCGCGGGTGAGCGCGATGCCGTCGGCGACCATGGAGGGCGAGGTCAGCGCATCGCCGCGACCGGGCACGATGGCCTGCGCGCCGAAGGCGGCCAGACGGTCCAGCGTCTTCGGCCAGTCGCCGAAATGCGCATCGCCGCAATAGCAGGCGGAGTGATATTCCACGAGATCGCCGGAGAACATGACCTTGGCGTCCGGCACCCAGACCACGATGTCGCCCATCGTATGGCCGCGGCCCAGATGCATGATCTTCACCTCGCGCTTGCCCAGCCACACGGTCATGGACGAGCCGAAGGTGATGGTCGGCCATGTGAGGCCGGGAATGCCGTCGGCGCCCTGAAAGAGCCGCGGGAAGCGACCGTATTCGCTGTCCCAGTCCTGCTGGCCGCGTTCCACGATCATGCGGTAGGTGAGATCGGAAGAGATGATCTCGCTTGCGCCATAGGCGGAGGCCCCCAGCACGCGCACGGCGTGATAGTGCGACAGCACCACATGCTTGATCGGCTTGTCGGTGACGGTGCGGATGCGCTCGATGACCTGTTCGGCCATGGCGGGCGTCGCCTGCGTATCGATCACCATGACGCTTTCGTCGCCGATGATCACGCCGGTATTGGGATCGCCCTGCGCGGTGAAGGCATAGCAACCGGGTCCGATCTCGACGAAGGAGACGACTTTTTCTTCCAGATCGCCGGCGGATGCGAATTGCTTGCTCATGGCGTACTCCCCAAATGGCCCGGGCGTTTGACGTTGCCGTGCAATTGTCGAGCAACGCCGCCGGTTCTGCTTGTCGGCTTTTGCCCCTGATCGGCTTTCATTTTGTAACCGTCAATCGGGAGCCCGCTTTCCCATCAAGCCTACACTGCGCAGGCCGGGATCGGCAAAGCTCCCTTCGGGCTATACGAAAACGCCACCGCGCGGACGTGTCCGGCGGTGGCGTAGCTGTCAGATCCGCGGGAATCGAGGCGGCGGCCTTACTCGCCGACCTTCTCCACAACCTGATCGATGGCACCGAAGATCGACTTGCCGGACGCGTCCTTCATCTCGATGCGCACGCGATCACCGAACTTCATGAAGGGCGTACGGGGCGCGCCTTCGGTCAGCGTTTCCACCGTGCGCTTTTCCGCAATGCAGGAATAGCCGACGCCTCCTTGCGCGATGGTCTTGCCCGGCCCGCCGTCGAGTTTGTTGGAAACCGTGCCGGAGCCGACGATGGTTCCGGGCCCGAGCGGGCGCGTTCCCGCCGCATGGGCAATGAGGCGCGGGAGATCGAAGGTCATGTCGACATCGCAGCGCGCCGTGCCGAAGGGCTTGTCGTTGTAGCTGACCAGCAGAGGCAGGGCGATGGTGCCGCCGGTCCACGCCTCGCCCAGTTCGTCCGGCGTCACCGCGACGGGGGCAAAGGACGAGGACGGTTTGGACTGGAAGAAGCCGAAGCCCTTGGCGTATTCGTTGGGAATGACGTTGCGAAGCGAGACGTCGTTCACCAGCATCAAAAGCTTGATGTGACTGCCCGCATCTTCCGGGGCGACGCCCATGGGCACGTCATCGGTGACGGCGGCGATTTCGCCTTCGAAATCGATGCCCCAGTCCTCGCTCGCCAGCCGGATCGGGTTGCGCGGCGAGAGAAACGCGTCGGAGCCGCCCTGATACATCAGCGGATCGGTCCAGAAGCTTTCCGGCATGGGCGTGCCGCGCGCACCGCGTACCAGTTCCACGTGATTGACGTAGGCCGAGCCGTCCGCCCACTGGTAGGCGCGCGGCAGGGGCGACAGACAGTCGGCCTGAACGAAGGGCGAGCCCGTTATCTGTCCGATGTCGAGACGGGTGGAAAGATCGCGCAGGCCCTCTTCGAGCGTGCTCCAGTTGTCCAGCGCCTCCTGCATCGTGGCGGCAACCGTGCCGGCCGGGGTGTAGCGCTCCAGATCCCACGAGACCACGACCAGTTGTCCGTCACGCGAGCCGTCGCGCAGCGTTGCTAGCTTCATGTATCAGTCCTCACGCGCTATCGGCGGCCTTCGCCGACCGTCCCATCTTTGCCCCACCCTAACCATTGAAAATGCAACCGTCTTCGTTTTGCTGGCACACGCGGCAATGGGCCCCGGATGCCAATGGGTGCGAGAGGTGGTGGGGCGCGCCGGGAATGTCAGAGGCCCGATGCTGCGGAATTCCTCGCAACATTCTCGTTGACGCGGCGAGCGGTGGGCGTTTGCCGCCCATCCTTCGAGACGGCCCTTTCGGGCCTCCTCAGGATGACGTTGTGTGTTGTGGGGAATTCAGGAAAACCAACAACACGGGAACGTCATCCTGAGTGTCTGGCCCGAAATGAGTTGAGTGATTTCAGTCGTTTGTGATTCCGTTGTTTTGAAAAGAACTGACAGGAGGCACAAAATGTGGACTGAAACCACTCGGCGACAATATGAGCGCCGCGGTCCGGGCTATGCAAGTGATCTGAGTGACGAGGAATGGCAGGTTCTTGCGCCCTATCTGCCGGCACCCAGCGGCCTCGGCCGACCCCGCACGACTTCGCTTCGTGCGGTCGTCAACGCGATCTTCTATCTGGCGCGTGCCGGTTGTCCGTGGCGCCTGCTGCCCCACGACTTTCCGCCCCGATCCACGGTGCAGCGCTACTTCTACATGTGGCGCGACACAGGGTTATGGGGCTCGATCAATCGCCAGCTCGTTGCCGTGGAGCGCCGTGCGCAGGCCCGCAGATCCCACCCCTCGGCAGGCATTATCGACAGTCAGAGCGCCCCGACCACCGAGAGCGGCGGGCCGCGCGGGCTGGACCCGGCCAAGCGGATCAAGGGCCGCAAACGGCATATCGTCACCGACACGCAAGGCATGCTGCTGGATGTGATGGTGCATCCGGCCAACATTCAGGACGTCCACGGAGCGGTGCCGTTGCTGCACCGGCTTCGCAAGCGCTTTCCAAAGCTCAGTCACATCTTCGCGGACCGTGTCTATCGCGGGAAGAAGCTTTTGAAAGACCTGCAAGACTGCGGGCCGTGGAAAATCCAAATCGTCCAGAGACCTGCCGGTGTCAAAGGCTTCCAGCTGCTGCCGCGACGTTGGGTCGTGGAACGCACCTTCGCATGGCTCTCGCGCGCAAGAAGGCTCTCCAAAGACTTCGAGCGATCCGTCCAGACCGAGCAGACATGGATATATGTCGCGGGTGTGATCCTGCTCGTCAGGAGACACGCAAGGCATTGAAAACATAAACCCACTTTCGAGTCAGACTCTCAGGAGCTTGCGCAAGCAGGCGCCTCGAAGGAGAGGCTCCACGCTCAACGCCACCGACAAACACAATTCCCGCCCTGCCCCACGAAATCCGCATTCGCAGGCCATTGAGATTAAGGGCCTCCTCCCACAAGGACACGGTTTGCGCCTTTCACCTCCTCCGCTAGTTTAGCGCAGGGAGAATTGAGCGCTTCCGGTCGAATCGCGGGCGCGGCAGCGGATTGGCGCCCGCCACACGAACGAACAGTCAAAGAGCCGATCAGAGAGTGTCGATGCGTCGTCGGTCCTTATCATTGCTGGCAATTCTGGGAATTCTCGCCTTCACGGGGATTTCGGGCGATGCATCAGCTCAGTCGCGCGACCGGCGCTGCTATGCGCTGGAAGACGAACTGGCCCGGCTTTCCAGCCTGTCCGGCAATCGCGGCGGCGGTGCGGAAGTGCGCAGGTGGGACGAGGCGCTGCGCGAGGCCGCACAGCAGCTCGACGGGCTGGAGCGTCGTTCCAAGCGCGCGCGCTGCAATGGCGGCGGCTTCCTTTTCACCTCCCCCGACCCGCGCATCTGCGTGCCGCTCGATCGCGAGATCGCGGAAACGCGCGAACGCATGGCACGGCTTTCGCGCAACCGCGCCATCGCCATGCGCCGTTCCGGCGGGGCGGCGAGCGAAAAGATCGCGCAGGTGCGCGAACAACTCACCGCGCTGAACTGCAACGCGCCGACCTATCGCGCCACGACGCGCGGCGAGGACCCGCGCTATCCGCAGGGCCGCACGGTCTATGAAGAGGACAGCGGCGGCCGCGTCTATGCGCGACCTGCCCCGAACCGCAACGGCGTGATCGACGGGCGCGGAACGGAGAGCGGATCGCGCGAGGGCGGGCTTTTCGGCATGCTTTTCGGCGGCGGGAACCGCACGCGGGAACGGGATCACTATACGCCGCGCGAGGACCGCTATTACAGCGGCGGCGGCGGCACCTATCGCACTTTATGCGTGCGCCGCTGCGACGGGTTTTTCTTCCCGATTTCCTTTTCCACCACCGAAGACCAGTTTTTTGCCGATGCCGACCAGTGCCAGTCCATGTGTCCGGGCACGGAGGCGTCGCTCTACGTCTATCGCAACCCGGGCGAGGACGCCTCGGCCATGGTGAGCCTTGACGGCACGCCTTATTCGGAAATGGAAAACGCCTTCCGCTATCGCACCGAGTTCGACGCCTCGTGCACCTGCAAGTCAACGAACATGTCGGTGGCCGGTTACGGTCGCTCCACCTACACCGGCGACATGACGCCGGTGACCGGCGAGAATGGCGGAAAAGAACTCAATTCAAGTTCATCGGGCGAGAACGACTGGGGGGCTACGCCCGGTTACGACCCGAATGAACGCTGGTCGAACCCGTCTGCAGATTCCAGTGAGCCGTGGGACCCGAATGCGCCGTGGGATGCGAGCGTGAGCGGCGATCCGAACGACCCATGGGGCGGCTACCGCGAACCGACGAACCAGGAGCTTGTCACGGATATCGGGCCGATGGCGAAGCTTGCCGCCAGCGAGGATCCGGACACGATCCTGAACCAGCGCGGCTCCTATGTGCTGAAGCTTGCCAAGGTCACCCCGCAGCGCACGGCAAGCGCCAAGGATGCCGGGGCCGATGGCGAAGCCCTTGAGCCCGCCACCCACGCCAATACGGGGCCTGTCAGGCGAGTCGGTCCAAAGTATTTTGTCGCCCAATAAGCGGCAGCAGGCGGGCAAGTTCCGGCCCGTGGTCGAGCCCCGTCAGCGCCTTTCGAAGCGGCATGAAGAGGCCCTTGCCCTTGCGGCCCGTCTCCGCCTTCACCGCATTCGTCCACGCCTTCCACGTCTCGCCGTCCCACGGCTCGGCGGGAAGCAGGGTGGCCGCGGCTTTCAGGAAGTCGGCGTCTTCGGCATCGACCTCTGACGTGACCGGACCAGAAACGACCTGCCACCAGTCTTTCGCATCTGCAAAGCGCTCCAGATTGCCGGAAACCGCTTCCCAGAAGGCGGTGGCTTTGTCCGCTGGCACGCCCAGCGCGACGAGACGTTCGCTCACGACATCGGCTGGAAGATGATGCAGCAGGCGGGCGTTCAGCGCGGGAAGATCGGCCGGGTCAAAACGCGCGGGTGCACGCGAGACCTTGGAAAGATCGAAGCTTTCGGCCAGCGCATCGAGGTCGGCCTTGGGCTCCACGGCCTCGGACGTGCCGATCAGAACCGCGAGGCTCGCCACCGTCATGGGTTCCAGACCTTCCTCGCGCAGTGCGCCGATGGAAAGCGCGCCGGACCGCTTGGAAAGCCCCTCGCCGGAGGCCGTCGTCAGCAGGTTGTGGTGGCCGAAGACGGGAGGCTCTGCGCCCAGCGCCTTGAAGATCGCAATCTGCACCGCGGTATTGGCCACGTGATCCTCGCCGCGCACGACGTGGGTCATGGCGAAATCGATGTCATCGACCACGGAGGGCAGCGTGTAGAGATAGGTGCCATCCTCGCGCTGGAGGACCGGATCGGAGAGCGAGGCGAGATCGACCGACTGTTCGCCGCGGCACAAATCGCTCCATGTGACCTCGCTGCGGTGCGGCTCGAAGGGATCGCTTTCGAAATTCGGTAGCAGGAAGCGCCAATGCGGTTTGCGGCCTTCGGCTTCAAGGGCTGCGCGTTCCTCATCGGTGAGCTTCAGGGCAGAACGATCATAGACCGGCGGCAGGCCGCGGGCGCGGCGGCGCTTGCGGCGACGGTCAAGCTCGTCCGGAGTCTCGTAGCAGGGATAGAGGAGGCCTGCCTCTTTGAGCTTTGCGGCCGCCTCATCGTAGAGCGTGACGCGCGCGGACTGGCGCTCGATACGGTCGGGCTCGACGCCCAGCCAGCGAAGATCTGCGATGATCGCTTCGGCATATTCCTCGCGCGAGCGCGCGGTGTCCGTATCGTCGAGCCGCAGCACGAATTGCCCCTGGTTTTGCCGGGCCAGCAGCGCATTGAACAGAGCCGTTCTGGCGTTGCCGATATGGATGTGACCCGTGGGCGAAGGGGCGAAGCGGACGGTTACGGTCATGCTTTTTCGCTGGTTGCCTTTGTTTGCAGTTTCCCCTCGCCGCAGATGGGCGGAGGGGTGATCAAGCCGTGTGGGTTGAGCTTCTACTCCGGTTCGCCGTCCACGCCAACGTGCGGCGGTGGATTAGTTGGACGTGCGGCGGAGATGTGGGTGGGGGTTGGAGGTTGTGGGACGTGGCGGTGTGTGGCCCATCCTTCGAGACGGCCTGCGGCCTCCTCAGGATGACGTTGAGGATTGGGCAGGCCTCTTCAAAACCATCCACACCCACCGACGTCATCCTGAGGAGGTCGCGTCAGCGACCGTCTCGAAGGATGCGCCACACTCAAACCCCGCGCACCAAACGCCCTCACCGCTTGTCGCGGAACCTGTTGGTGATCGGGTAACGCCGGTCGCGCCCGAAGTTGCGGCTCGTGACCTTCACGCCCGGAGGCGCTTGCCGACGCTTGTACTCCGCAACATAAAGAAGGTTCTGGATGCGGTTGACCAGCGCCTCGTCATGGCCGCGTGCAGCGATTTCGGTGACACCCATTTCACGCTCCACGAGACACTCCAGAATATCGTCGAGCACCTCGTAGGGCGGCAGCGAATCCTGATCGGTCTGGTCGGGACGTAATTCCGCCGAGGGCGGCTTCGTAATGATGCGCACCGGGATGACCTCGCCCTCCGGACCCAACGCATCGGCTGGCCGGTTGGTGTTGCGCCATGCCGCCAGCTTGAAGACTTCCGTCTTGTAGATGTCCTTGATCGGATTGAAGCCGCCGTTCATGTCGCCGTAAAGCGTGGCGTAGCCGACCGACATTTCCGACTTGTTGCCGGTGGTGACCACCATCGGGCCGAACTTGTTGGAAAGCGCCATCAGGATGACGCCGCGCGTGCGCGCCTGAATGTTCTCTTCCGCCACGTTGGGCGTCAGGCCCTCGAACATCGGCTTCAGCGCGGTTTCCATACCGGCCACGGCGGGCTCGATCGGCACCACGTCGTAAGCCACGCCCAGCGCGCGAGCGCAGGCCTCGGCATCCTCAAGGCTTTCGGAGGCGGTGTAGTGATAGGGCAGCATCACGCAGCGCACCTTGTCCGCGCCCAGCGCATCGACCGCCATGGCCGCGCAGACAGCGGAATCAATGCCGCCGGAAAGCCCCAGAAGGACGCCCGGAAAGCCGTTCTTGGTGACGTAGTCGCGAAGCCCCATCACGCAGGCGCGCCATTGCGCCTCCGCCAGACCCGGCGTGGGCACGCGCGTGCCGTCCACGCACTTCCATGTCTCCCCTTCCCGCTTCCACGTGAAGGTGGCGACCGCATCCTCGAACTGCGGAAGCTGGATGGAAAGCGTGCGGTCGGCCTCAAGCGCAAAGGAAGCCCCGTCGAAGATCAGTTCGTCCTGACCGCCCATCTGGTTGATGTAGACCAGCGGCAGGCCGGTCTCCACGACGCGGGCGACCTCCACCTGAATGCGCTCGTCCACCCTGTCGGCCCAGTAGGGCGAGCCGTTGGGCACGATCAGGATTTCGGCCCCCGTCTCCGCAAGGCACTCGCAGACCTCTTCGGTCCACGAATCCTCGCAGATCGGCACACCGAGACGCACACCGCGGAAATCGATGGGGCCGGGCAACGGGCCGCCCTTGAAGACGCGCTTTTCGTCGAAGGGACCGTAATTGGGCAAATCGACCTTGGAGCGCACCGCCTGAACCTTGCCGTCATCCAGCAGGCAAACAACATTGTGAAGCTCATCGCCGACCATCCAGGGGCTACCGACGAGAATGGCCGGGCCGCCATCGGCGGTTTCCGCGGCCAAGTCTTCCACCACCTGCCGACAGGCGCGGATGAAGGCGGGCTTCAGGACAAGATCCTCGGGCGGATAGCCGCAGATGAACAGCTCGGAGGTGGCCATCAGATGCGCGCCCTCGGCCGCCGCTTGCGTACGCGCAGCGCGCAGTTTTTCGGCGTTTCCGGCAAGGTCGCCCATCGTCGGGTTGAGCTGGACGAGAGCGAGACGCAGCGTGTCGGTGATCTTGGTCATGATGGCGGATCGGCCCGGTCTGCTAAATGGTTTTCCTAAAAGCCAATTAGCCTCCCCCAGAGCAAAAGGCCAGAGGGGCACCGATCAAAGACTGCAATCTGTGAAAATTCAGGGGGTGGGGGCGGCTCGGACGGTCAGGCCGCGCGGGTCGCCTCGGCGGCAGCCTCGGCCTCGACCTTCATGTGAAGGGCATCCGCCTCTTCTTCCGCACGCTCGCGCGCCCGGCGTTCGGCAATGGCGCGCAGCTTTGCGCCGTCGATCCCTGCGGCGCGCGGCAGCGGGCCGAAATAGCCGGGAACGCGAATGAAAGGCCGGTCCTCGGTGACGATGCGCTCGATACGACGCGCCAGCGAGCCCGGCGTCAGCGGCTTCTGGATAAACTCGTTTACACCGAGGCGCGCGGCGGTGAGCGCGTGTTCGCGGCCGGAAAACGAGGTCAGCATGATGACGGGAAGCGTTGCGATGGGAGATGTGGGATCGCCGCGCAGATTGCGCATGAAATCCTCGCCGCCCATGGGCTTCATCAGCCAGTCGCAGATGATGATGTCGGGGGCGTCCCACTCGATCTGCTCAAGGGCGCTGCCGCCGTCGGAGGCTTCCGTGACCCGTCGCGTGCCAAGCTCCGCCAGCACCGTCTTGACGGCATTGCGCATGAACGCGCTGTCGTCGACAACGAGGAAAGTCAGCCCGGCCAGATCGATACCGCAACGCATGGCGCAGCGCACTCCAACGCGAATTCATTCAAACTTCCTGACAATTTGAACTGATTTGCCTTGAAAAGGAGTTAATCGCCGGAAACCTCCGGTTTCGCACGTATCGCAAGGGTCCGTCTGGCTTGCGCGCAGAATGCGAAAAGGCCCACCGCCGCAAGGCGATGGGCCTTCCATCATGTCGTGTCTCCCGCTCTTTCGGGCGGGATCGCCTTCACGCGATCAGGACGCCGCGGCGGCGTCCGTGTTGCGCTCCTCGCGTTCCTTCTTGATGTTCTCCGCCACCAGGAAGGCCAGCTCCAGCGCCTGATCGGCGTTGAGGCGGGGATCGCAGTGCGTGTGGTAGCGCGCGGACAGATCGTCCTCGGAGATGGCGCGCGCGCCGCCGGTGCATTCGGTCACGGCCTTGCCGGTCATCTCGATGTGGATGCCGCCGGGATGCGAGCCTTCCGCACGGTGCACGGCGAAGAAGGCTTCCACCTCCTCCAGAATGCGGTCGAAAGGCCGGGTCTTGAAACCGGTCGCGGCCTTGATCGTGTTGCCGTGCATGGGATCGCAGGACCACACCACCTTGCGGCCTTCGCGTTCGACCGCGCGAACGAGCTTGGGCAGGTGGTCATAGACCTTGTCCGCACCGTAACGCGCGATGAGCGTCAGGCGGCCCGCCTCGTTGGTCGGGTTCAGCGTGTCGATCAGGCGCAGAAGGCTGTCGGGCTCCATGGAGGGGCCGCATTTCATGCCGATCGGGTTCTTGATGCCACGGCAGAATTCCACGTGCGCGTGGTCCGGCTGGCGGGTGCGGTCGCCGATCCAGACCATGTGGCCTGTGGTGGCGTACCAGTCGCCGGAGGTGGAATCGATGCGCGTCAGCGCCTCTTCGTAGCCCAGAAGCAGCGCCTCGTGGCTGGTGAAGAAATCCGTGGAACGCAACTGCGGGGCGCTGTCGGGATCGACGCCGCAGGCGCGCATGAAGTTCAGCGCCTCGGAAATCCGGTCGGCGATGTCCTGATAGCGCGAAGCCTGCGGGCTGTCCTTGACGAAGCCCAGCATCCACTGATGCACGTGATCGAGGTTCGCGAAACCGCCCTGTGCGAAGGCGCGCAGCAGGTTCAGCGTGGCAGCCGACTGGCGATAGGCCATCTCAAGGCGCGCCGGGTCGGGCATGCGGTCGGTTTCGGTGAAATCGATACCGTTGATGATATCGCCGCGGTAGCTCGGCAGCTCCACATCGCCGATCTTCTCGGTCGGCGCGGAGCGCGGCTTGGCGAACTGGCCGGCGATGCGACCCACCTTCACCACCGGCGAGGAGGCGGCATAGGTCAGCACAACCGCCATCTGCAGAAAGACACGGAAAAAGTCGCGGATATTATCGGCACTGTGCTCGGCAAAGCTCTCGGCGCAATCGCCGCCCTGAAGCAGGAAAGCGCGGCCTTCGGCCACCTCGGCAAGCTGCTTCTTCAGCTTGCGCGCCTCACCTGCAAAAACGAGCGGGGGAAAGGTTGCGAGCTTCGCTTCGACGGCTTCCAGGGCCGCCTTGTCGGGATAATCGGGCACCTGCTGAATCGGCTTGGACCGCCAGGTTTCCGGTGTCCACTTCTCCGCCATATTCCACTCCTGATCTTCCGTTGACCGGCGACGGGACGCCCCCTGCCGGTCTTGTGGCCCTCCACGGGCCCTCTCCCATATTTCGCTGCCGGACGGATGGATTTCCACAATCTCCGACGCGACACCTCACGATGCGGCAAGTTTGTTGCTTCTTCGTGCGGCAGAGCCGCGTTATACACGCCGGAGGGTGTCAAAGCCAACGCTTAACACCCATCGGGCAACCGCGAGGCAAGACGACGCGATGCAACTCGAACACGACCATTCCCCCACGGCGATCGCCGACAGGCTGGGAGAAGGGCCAAGCGTCAACTATCTGCGCGACTGGGTATACGGCGGCATCGACGGGGCGGTCACCACCTTCGCCATCGTCGCAGGCGTCATCGGCGCTGAACTTTCCGCCAGCATTGTGCTCATTCTGGGGCTGGCGAACCTGCTGGCGGACGGCTTCTCCATGGCGGCCGCCAATTATTCCGGCACCAAGACCGAGGTCGACGACTACAAGCGCCTCCATGCCATGGAAGAGCGCCATATCGACCTTGAGCCGGAAGGAGAGCGGGAGGAAATCCGCCAGATCTTCCAGGCCAAGGGGTATGACGGGGACGACCTTGAGACGATGGTCGATCTCATCACCTCGCGCCGCCAGACATGGATCGACACCATGCTGGCAGAGGAATTCGGCCTCGCCACGACCCTGCGTTCGCCCTTACGTGCCGCGCTGACCACCTTCGCAGCCTTCGTAACGGTCGGCGCGGTGCCGCTGCTGCCCTATTTCGTCGGTCTCAATTCCGCGCTTCTGTCGCTTTCCATGACCGCCGTCACCTTCTTCGCCATCGGCTCGATGAAAAGCCGCTGGTCGACACAGAACTGGTTCTGGTCCGGCATGGAGACGCTCGCCATCGGCGTCATCGCGGCAGGCATCGCATGGGGCATCGGTGTGATGCTGCGCGGGCTCATCGCCTGACAGGCCATCGACTCAGAGCCAGCGTGCGCCGGCCTCGCGCAAGACCGCGTCGAACAGCGCTCGTTCCTCGCCGCTCAAGGAAACCGCACGCGGATAGAACGGGGCCTCGCGGTCATTTCGGATCGGGACATGCCAGCCGTCCGTCGTCTCGACGAACTCGCGCACGCCCGCCTCGCCCCAATAGCTGAAGAACCCCGCCAGCACGCAATCGACATAGGATTGCAGGATCGGATGATCCGCATCGCCCCAACGGCTGTGTTCGGCGCGGGCGGTATAGACGAAGCCCGCGACGGGCCGGGTGGCAGGCCCTGGGGCGGGATCGTCTGGGCGGAAGGCGCCGTCTGGCAGATCGCGGCGCTCATAGCGCCATTCGCGTTCATCGAGGGCAGGCAGGCCGCTTGCATGTTCGCGAACCATCAGCCCGGCCACCTCGCACGCCGCGTCGCGACGCACGCTCAGCGAACAGACGCCGCCATAGGGCGTCTTGCCCGCGATGCGCCATTCGCGCCGCCAGCCGGTCAGACGCCCCGGCACGGCGATGCTGCCTTCGGCCCGGGTGCGATCATTCACCAGCGAGCCGTATCCGAAATAGGAAATCATGTCGTTCATGCACCGGAAGATGACCAAGCCGTGCGGCGAGGACAAGAGGCAAGGCTTGCCTGCCATGGCCTTGCCAAGGCAGTGCGACCTTGTAGTCTGCCCCCCTGTCATTTTCGCGAGAGGGCTGCCCAAGGTGATTTTGGATATCGATCAACTGCGCGCCGAGACCCCCGGCTGCGCGCACGTGCTTCATTTCAACAACGCCGGTTCGTCCCTGACACCGACGCCTGTTCTTGAGGCGGTGACCGCGCATCTGCAGCGCGAGGCGACAATCGGCGGCTATGAGGCGGCGGCAGAAGCAAGCGAGGCGCTTGGCGATTTCTACGATGCGGCCGCCGCCCTCGTCGGCGGAGAGAGGCACGAGATCGCCTTCATCGAGAATGCGACGCGGGCATGGGACATGGCGTTCTACTCCATCCCCTTTCGCCCCGGAGAGCGCGTCATCACTACCCAGGCCGAATATGTCTCGAACTATGTGGCGCTGCTGCAGATGAAGGAACGGGCGGGCATCGAGATCGACGTGATCGGCAACGATGCGAGCGGACAGGTGGATCTTGCCGCGCTGGAAGCGGCCATCACGCCGAAGACCCGGCTTGTCTCGCTCACCCATATTCCGACGCAGGGCGGGCTCGTGAACCCGGCTGCGGAAGTGGGCGAGATCGCGCGGCGCAACGGCATTCTCTATCTGCTCGACGCCTGTCAGGCGGTGGGGCAACTGGCGCTCAACGTGGAGGAAATCGGCTGTCACATGCTGTCGGCCACGGGACGCAAATATCTGCGAGGGCCGCGCGGAACGGGCTTTCTGTGGGTGGCGGAGGACATTCTGCTCGATCTGGAGCCGCCGTTTGTGGACCTTCAGGCAAGCGACTGGCTGTCGTCGCGCGAATACCTGTTGAAGCCCGATGCGACGCGGTTCGAGACATGGGAGCGATTTACCGCCGGTCAGATCGGGCTCGGGGTTGCGATCCGCTATGCGCTGGCGCTGGGCATGGAGGCGGTCGAGGCGCGGGTGAAGCATCTGGCCGACATGCTGCGCAGCGAGCTATCGGGCGTGGACGGCGTCTGCGTGCACGATCTGGGCGCGGAGAAATGCGGGATCGTGACCTTCCTGAAGGAGGGCGAGAGCCCGCTTGAATTGCGTCAGAGGTTGCGCGCGGAGGACATCAACATAACGCACACGCAGGCCAGTTCCTCACGGCTCGACCTGCCCGCACGCGGCTTCGAAGCGCTCGCGCGCGCCTCGGTTCACTACTACAACACCGAAGAAGAAATCGCCCGCTTCTGCGCGGCAGTGGCGGATCGCGGCTGACGCCGAAGTGTGGGGCCGGAGTGTGGGGCCGATCCTTCGAGACGCCTGCTTGCGCAGGCTCCTCAGTGTCTGGCCCGAAATGAGTTGAGTGATTTCAGTCGTTTGTGATTCCGTTGTTTTGAAAAGAACTGACAGGAGGCACAAAATGTGGACTGAAACCACTCGGCGACAATATGAGCGCCGCGGTCCGGGCTATGCAAGTGATCTGAGTGACGAGGAATGGCAGGTTCTTGCGCCCTATCTGCCGGCACCCAGCGGCCTCGGCCGACCCCGCACGACTTCGCTTCGTGCGGTCGTCAACGCGATCTTCTATCTGGCGCGTGCCGGTTGTCCGTGGCGCCTGCTGCCCCACGACTTTCCGCCCCGATCCACGGTGCAGCGCTACTTCTACATGTGGCGCGACACAGGGTTATGGGGCTCGATCAATCGCCAGCTCGTTGCCGTGGAGCGCCGTGCGCAGGCCCGCAGATCCCACCCCTCGGCAGGCATTATCGACAGTCAGAGCGCCCCGACCACCGAGAGCGGCGGGCCGCGCGGGCTGGACCCGGCCAAGCGGATCAAGGGCCGCAAACGGCATATCGTCACCGACACGCAAGGCATGCTGCTGGATGTGATGGTGCATCCGGCCAACATTCAGGACGTCCACGGAGCGGTGCCGTTGCTGCACCGGCTTCGCAAGCGCTTTCCAAAGCTCAGTCACATCTTCGCGGACCGTGTCTATCGCGGGAAGAAGCTTTTGAAAGACCTGCAAGACTGCGGGCCGTGGAAAATCCAAATCGTCCAGAGACCTGCCGGTGTCAAAGGCTTCCAGCTGCTGCCGCGACGCTGGGTCGTGGAACGCACCTTCGCATGGCTCTCGCGCGCAAGAAGGCTCTCCAAAGACTTCGAGCGATCCGTCCAGACCGAGCAGACATGGATATATGTCGCGGGTGTGATCCTGCTCGTCAGGAGACACGCAAGGCATTGAAAACATAAACCCACTTTCGAGTCAGACTCTCAGGATGACGTTGTGGGTGGGGCTGGTTCCTTGCGATGCTACAACTCGGAAACGTCATCCTGAGGAGCGCTCGACAGAGCGCGTCTCGAAGGATCGGCGACCTGCTGGGACGCCGCCACAACCCTCCCGGAATGACACACTGCACACACGAAAAAGGGCGCAAGATGCGCCCTCTTCCCAATTCCCGATCCGATCCGGCAACGCCTATTCGGCGGCGGCGCGGCGGTGCTGCTTTGACGGCGAACGCATGGTGACGAGTTCCTCCGCCGCAGTCGGATGCACGGCCATGGTCGCGTCGAAATCGGCTTTGGTCGCGCCCATCTTCAGCGCAATGCCCAGAACCTGCGAAAGCTCGCCCGCATCCGGGCCCAGCACATGCACGCCGAGCACGCGGTCGGTGTCGGCATCGACGAGGATCTTCATCAGCATCCGCTCGTCGCGACCCGAGATCGTGTTGCGCATAGGGCGGAAGGCGGAGCTGTAGACATCCACATTCGCATAGGACGCAAGCGCCTCCGCCTCGGTCAGCCCGACTGTGCCGATTTCCGGCTGAGTGAAGACCGCCGTCGGGATCATGGAATGATCGACGACACGCGGGTTGTTGCCGAAGACGCTGTCGGCGAAGGCATGCCCCTCGCGGATGGCCACCGGGGTCAGGTTCACGCGGTCGGTCACATCGCCCACCGCATAGATGGAGGGCACGTTGGTGCGCGAGGCGGCATCGACGCGGATCTCGCCCTTGGAGCCCATTTCAACACCGGCGTTTTCCAGTCCCAGCCCTTCGGTGTTGGGGTTGCGGCCGATGGCGAACATGATCTGGTCCACGTTCAGAACCTCGCCGGACCCGAGATGCCCCCTGAGCCCGCCCTCGTCCAGCTTCTCGATGCGGTCGATGATCGATCCGCAAAGAACGCGCACGCCCTTCTTCTCGATCTCGGTGTGAACGGCAGCGCGCAGGTCGTCGTCGAAACCGCGCAGGATCTGCTCGCCGCGATAGACCAGCGTGGTCTCCACGCCGAGACCCGCGAAGATGCACGCAAACTCAACCGCGATGTAGCCGCCGCCGGAAATGGCGATGCGCTGGGGAAGCTCTTCCAAGTGGAAGACCTCGTCGGAGGAAATGACGTGCTCGATGCCCTCGATGCGCGGGTCGAGGTTTGGCCGCCCGCCGGTGGCGATCAGGATGGTCTTGGCGGTGACCGTGCGGTCCTGCGCCTTCAGGTAGACGGAGTTCGGGCCCGCGATCACCGCGCGCGTGTCATGCAACTCGACGTCGGAGTTTTCCAGATTGCGACGGTAGATGCCTTCAAGGCGGGAGATTTCCTTGTCCTTGGCGGCGATCAGCGCCTTCCAGTCGAAGGAGGTATCGCCGATGCTCCAGCCGAAACCGCGCGCATCCTGAAACGCCTCCGAATACTGGGATGCGTAGACCAGCAGCTTCTTCGGGACGCAACCGCGGATGACGCAGGTGCCGCCATAGCGGTATTCCTCGGCAATCGCCACGCGCGCGCCATGGGTCGCCGCGATGCGGGCTGCGCGAACGCCGCCGGATCCAGCTCCGATAACGAAAAGGTCGTAGTCAAAATCGGCCATTCCGGGCTCCGTTCCTGATCAATAGACGCCGACGCCCCTCCCCGGCTCCGACGGTTCCCGCCTCCGGGTGCAAAAGAACCGGCCAGAGGCCGGTTCAATCACGCCAGAAGCAGCAAAAAGACAAGTGGGTCGCACCCCGCCCATTTCAAGCCGACCGCCGGTGCGGCCCGACCCGTCATGTCGGGACATGACGCGACCTACCACATTCGTTCAGAACTGGTAGCCACGCTTGTTCAACTCTTCGCGAACGCGGGTCACCATTTCCGTGGAGATGATGTCGCCCCACTGCTTCGCGGCGCCGATGGACAGGGCGGTCAGTTCCGGGCCGAGTTCGGCAAACTTGCTGCCGACCGGAGAACGGTAGAAATCGGCGATCTCGTTCAGTTCCTCGGTGGTGAAGCGACGGGCCCAGACTTCCATGATGGTGTTGTCGAGCTCAGGACGGCGATTTGCCAGCTGCAGCGCGATCTCGTTCGTCACCTCGTCGATCACCGCAGTGGCCGAAGGGTTGGTGCGGATGAACAGGGTGCGGGTCTTGTCGGCGATCACCGGCAGGATATCGTCGAAGGAACGGAAGGCGTTGCCACCCTCGATCGCGGCGCGGGCGGCTGCGAGGTGTTCCTTGCTAAAGGTCTCTTGGCCGCCGCCGTTCTGACCGGAGGTCTGGGCCTGCACCATGGCAGGACCGGCCAGCGTCAGGCCCGCAGCGAGCGTGACGACGGCGAGACCGCCCGTCAGGCAGGAATAGATCGAACGTGTCATGTCTTTCTCCGTTACTTCATCGCGTATGCCACTGCGGGGCGCTCTCAGGCCGCCGCGGGCGAAATCTTTCGTACCCCGGTCGGACCCGCCACATAGGCGGCCTTTGCCAGGCCGATAAACAATCCGTGTTCGACAACGCCGGGAATGGCGGCGAGCCGGTCGGCAAGGGCGGCCGCATCGGGGATCTGCCCCCAGCGGCCATCAAGAATGTAGTGACCGCCATCGGTAACGAGCGGCGCATTGTCGGCGTTCAGGCGCAGATTCACGTCGCCGGTCATCGACAGCGCATCGGCGGCCTTCACCACCGCGCGCCGCGTCGATTCCAGACCGAACGGCATCACCTCGATGGGAAGCGGGAAACGGCCCAGCGTCTCAACGACCTTGCTCTCGTCGGCGATGACCACCATGCGTGCGGAGGCCGCCGCGACGATCTTCTCGCGCAGCAGGGCCGCGCCGCCACCTTTGATGAGCTGAAGCGCGGCGTCCAGTTCGTCGGCGCCGTCAATCGTCAGATCGAGTTCGGGGGTTTCGTCCAGCGTGGTTAGCGGAACCCCGAGTTCCTTGCAAAGCGCAGCGGTGCGCTCGGACGTCGGAACGCCGATGACGTCCAGTCCGCCCGCAACCTTTTCCGCGAGCGCGCGCACAAAGAACTCAGCCGTGGAGCCGGTGCCGATGCCCAGCTTCATGCCGGAACGCACTTCCTCCAGCGCGGCTTCTGCCGATGCGCGCTTCAACTCGTCACTCATTCCACCTCCTCGGCATCCGCTTCTTGTGGCGGACAACTTCAAAGCGAGCCCGTTCGGGGCGCAAGAATTCTACATAACCACCCTTGCGGGCAAGCCGGATAAACAGGGCCCACTCCCGTCGGCGATCCCGCTTGCAGATCGCGTCCGGGTGAAGCCGGATTCTGGCTTTTTGACGACACGGATCCAAAGCGCCGGCGGCTGAATAGCATGGCAGGCCCAGTCAGGCCACAGTTTGCCTCGGTTTGCCTGCACAACCACCGCAGTTGTGTAAATCCCGCCGGGACCGCGCCGCTGTGAGCATCGCACACAACATCGCAATTCCGGCGAGGAAAAGGCATGCGGCGTGATGCGCCGTCACCGGGAACGGCGCGCGATCCTGCGCGATTCCCGCATTGACTGAACAGAGCAATCAAGCCGCACCAACCCTCGCGGTGTCCACCGTGAAGCAGCTCCAGGGCCACCCTTACCTCTGCGGCATCCCCCACAACTCGTATAACTTCAAAGCATACATAAAAACTGTTTTACTTATCAAGAATAGACATATCAAACATACGCTTTAATACGTCAAGTCTCTTTCATGCTTTAGAAAGTTTTCATGCGTCTTATAGCGATATCTCGATTGAGGTCTTATTGCTTCTATTCCTTCGGAGAGACATCCATGGCTGTCCACGCCTTCGCGTTACCGAATTTTGCGCGCAAACTGACAAAACGTGAAGAACAGGTCGCCCATTCGCCCGCCAATACGGAAACAGTCGAGGCGGCACCGCGGGAACGGCCGGGGTCGCAAGACGGCGAGATCGGCGAGGCGTTCGACCTTATCGAGGCCGACCTTGCCGTATCCGCGCGCGAGATCATGGAGAGTGCGAGTGCGGTCAACGAGCAGCTTGCCAATCAGGGCCGTATCATTTCCGGCATTCGCGCCGACACGCAGCAGCTGTCCACGCGCAGCGCGGAAGCGACCGACAACGCCGCCCAGCTTGCCGAAGCCCTTGAGGAACTGACCCATACGAGCCGCGAGATCGGGGAACGCGTCTCCAGCACGACCGCGCTGGCCGACCGCGCGGGCGGAATTGCGGCAGAAGCCAATGACGGCGTGAACCAGTTGCGCGATGCGGTACAGAAGATCGCTGAAGTGGTGCTGATGATTTCCGCCGTCGCCAAGCAGACCAACCTGCTTGCGCTGAACGCCACCATCGAGGCGGCACGTGCGGGCGAAGCAGGCAAGGGCTTTGCGGTCGTGGCCAACGAGGTAAAGCTTCTGTCGGAGCAGACCCAGCGGGCCACCGACGAGATCAGCAGCAATATCGAGCGGCTTCAGGTGACGGCGGAGGGCTCCATCGGCGCGGTGAACCGGATCATCGACGCCATCGACGAAATCCGTCCGAGCTTCATCTCGGTCGCAGGCGCCGTGGAAGAGCAGGTCGCCACCACCGACGAGATCGGCCGCAGCGCGCACCAGACAGCCGATTTCGTGCGCGAGGTGGGCGAGCGCGTCAACGCCATTTCCACCGCCACCGACGAGGCGGAGGGAGCTGGCAAGGAGATCACCAGGGCCAGCGCCGACATGACAGATCTCACCGAGGCACTGGGCACGCGTTTCACCATGCTGATCCGCCAGACCTCGGCGGGCAACCGGCGCCAGCACGACCGGTATCCCGTCGACCTGCGCGGCCAGCTTGAGATCGCCGGGGAGGTCAAGCCCGTCCATGTGCTCGACATCTCCCTCGGCGGCACACTGATGAAGCCCGAAGACGAGGAACTGAAATTGCGTCCGGGCACTCAAGGAACGCTCGACCTCGGTCGCCACGGCCGCTTTCCGGTCGCCATCACGGGCACCAGTTCGCTCGGGCTGCATTCCTCGTTCCGCGATCTGGATGCGGCAGCGAAAACATCGCTCCAAAAACAGCTCGATGCGGTTCAGGCCGAAAACCACGCCTTCATCGAAGCGGCGAAGGAGGCGGGGCGCAAGGTTGAGGCGGCCATGAAGAAGGCCATCGATTCCGGCCAGCTCAGCGTCGCAAGCCTGTTCGATGCGGACTACCAGCTCGTCGCCGACACCAATCCGCAGCAATACACCAACAAGGCGCTGGCCGTGCTGGAGCGCATTCTGCCGGAGGTGCAGGAACCGCTACTGGAGGCATCGCGCTCCAAGGGCATGACGTTTTGCGCCGCGGTGGACCGCAACGGCTACCTGCCGGTTCACAACAAGATCTATTCCCATCCGCAGAAGCCGAGCGACCCGACGTGGAACGCCGCCAACTGCCGCAACAAGCGCATCTTCGACGACCGCGCCGGGCTTTCGGCGGCGCGCAACACCCGCCCCTTCCTGATCCAGTCCTATCCGCGCGACATGGGCAACGGGGAGATGGTGTGGATGCGCGAGATCGACGTGCCGATCACCGTGGCGGGACGTCACTGGGGCGGATTCAGAACCGCCTACAAGGTCTGATCAGCGCTCGGAATCGCGAACGGCCCCGCAAGACACATCCGATGACTACAATTTGAAGCGGCCCGCCTGCGGGCCCGCTTCGCCTTGCGTAGGGGCGGATGTAGGGGCGGACATGCGGCCGGATATCGCGCAGCCCTTGGACCACATGTCCCGCCCTGCCCTTGCCACCCGCCATCAAACGGGCTAGCCCGTTGCGTGCTTTCCTTGCCCCAGATGGAGTGGCTTGCTTGTCCCGCCCGGTTCTCATTTTCGATCTCGACGGCACGCTGGTTGATACCGCGCCGGATCTCCTCAACTCGCTCAACGTGGTACTGCAAGAGGAAGGCCTCCCGGTCTTTGCGCTGGAGGGCATCAACCGGCTGGTCGGCCAGGGCGTGCGGGTGATGCTGCAAAAGGGCTTCAGGGAAGCCGGGCAGACGCTGGAGGGCGATCATCTGGAGAAGCTCTTCGCCCGCTATATCGAGCACTATGCGGCCAATATCGCCGTTGAAAGCCGCCCCTTCCCCGGTGTGGAGGCCGCACTCGACCGGTTTGCCGATGCGGGCTGGAGCCTTGCGGTGTGCACCAACAAGCTGGAAGGGCTGGCGCGCGACCTGCTGGGCCAGCTCGACATGACGAACCGCTTTGCAGCCATCATCGGCGGCGACACGTTCGAAAGGTCGAAGCCCGACGCTATGCCGATCCTCGGCGCGATCGAGCGCAGCGGCGGCGTTGCAAGCGGCTCGGTGATGGTGGGCGACTCCATCACCGACATCAACGCGGCGCGCGCAGCGGCCATCCCCGTCGTCGCGGTCGATTTCGGCTACACGCCCGTGCCCGTCACCGAACTGGGACCGGACCGGGTGATCTCCCATTTCGATGCCTTGTGGCAGGCGGTGGAAGAGGTCGGCAAACCGGCAACCGCCTGAGACGTGCCGCCGGATCGCGCTTGTCCTCACGGACAGGGAAGCCGCCGGCTGCGAACAAATCCGGCACGCGGTTCAAAAACACGGGCAAAACGCGGTTCGAAAAATGGTGTGCGTAACCAATATGGCCCTTGCACACACAGCTGAAATCTCATAGAAACCCGCCACCAGCCAACGCGGCAAGGGCGATTAGCTCAGCGGGAGAGCGTTCCGTTCACACCGGAAAGGTCACTGGTTCAATCCCAGTATCGCCCACCATTCCATTCCCTTGAAGTTGCTGACTTTGTTCCATTCCCGCCCGCGGGATGACGGAATGCGCTCCGGTTCGAATGAACCATAGCGGGATCGCGGCGCGCCCCTTTCAGGACGCGCGGTGCGAATGGCTGATCAATCGGAAATGCCGGAATAGACGACCTGCCTACCAGGTGCGGCGGCGGCCGTTGTCGATGTGATAGTGGCCGCCGGGATAATATTTGTAGCCGCCCACTTCCCGCTGCGCCTTCAGGAAGGCGATCACCTGACGTGGATTTCCGCGCACGTTGAAATCGACCGCCTCGCAGGAGCGGTGCTTGGAGTGCGGCGCCCCGCCCTTCCACCAGTTTTCAAGCCACCAGCGCTTGGTGGACGTCACGGTCACATGGCCGAAACGCTCCGACACGCGCACGACAACCCGCTTCAACGAACCCGGGACGCACCACTTGGTGTCGTTCCATGTGACGTCGGACCGGTCGAGCCAGCCAAATCCGGGAATGGAGGAACAGCCTGCAACGCTGACGGCAAGAATCAGCGCCAGCGCAATTGCCGGAAACCGCCTCTCGGTGCGTTCGGGGTGTCGGATGGGATACGCCATTACTAAACCTTCGCGAAACTTCGCGGAACGCCCCCCCGCACCTTCCCGCTCGCTTTCATGCCCCCGCAGATTGCCAGTCAGGCCGGATGCTGCGCCGGAACCGTTAAAACTTTAAGGACAAGGATGGTTAACGCTTCACCTTGTCCCGGGCTTGCGCGCCCACGCCTTGCGCCCCTTTGCGCGACGCCTGCCTTGCTATAGGTACTGAAACCAGATCACCTGACCCTACGGCAGAAACGGCGGACACCCATGACCGGACATGCAGACACGCAAGGCTCCCGCTGGATTCGCGAGGAGGACGCTCGCCTGACGACCGGCGGCGGGCGCTACAATGACGACCTGCATTTTGCCGGGGAGGCCCATCTGGTCTTCGTGCGCGCGCCCTTCGCCTCAGCCCGGATCGTCGATATCGACGCCTCCGCCGCGCTTTCGATGCCGGGCGTGCTCGCCGTTTTCACCGGGGCGGATGCGCGCGCTGCGGGCTTCGGCACCATCGCGCCCGAACTTCAGCTGAAACGACCCGACGGCACGCCGACCTTTGAAACGCCCTATGCGATGATCTGCGAGACGCAGACGCGGTTTGTCGGCGATATCGTGGCAGCCGTCGTGGCTGAAACGGCCGCGCAGGCCGAGGATGCGCGCGAGGCGGTCGCGGTCGCTTACGATGATCTTCCCGCCGTCACCGACGTTATGGAAGCAGCGCGCGAGGACGCGCCCATCGTGTGGGACGAGGTGCCCGGCAACATCGTCTTTTCCCATTGCGCAGGCGATGTGGAGGCAGTGGAGACGGCATTCGAACAGGCCGCGCATACGGTCAGCCAGACCTTCCGGTTCTCCCGCGTAGTCGCCTCGCCTCTGGAACCGCGCAACGCCATCGCGCTTCACGATCCGCAAACCGACCGTTACACGCTTCATGTGGGCGTGCAGAACACCCATGCAGTGCGCAACTACACCGCCGAACTGATGAACATCGCGCCGGAGCGCTTGCGGCTCCTGACCCATGATGTCGGTGGCTCCTTCGGCATGAAGAACGCGCCGTTTCCGGAATATGTGCTGACGCTTCATCTGGCGAAGGTGCTCGGACGTCCGGTGCGCTGGCTTTCAAGCCGCAGCGAGGCCTTTCTGGGCGATCCCCATGCCCGCGATCAGGTCAGCGAGGCATCGTTGGCGCTGGACGCGCAAGGCCAGTTTCAGGCCCTGAAGGTGACGAGCCACGCCAACATGGGGGCCTATCTGGGACGCAACACACCGATTTCTTCCATCGCCAATGTGGGCGGGCTGGCGGGCGTCTACCGTACGCCGCATATCGCGGTGGAGGTATTGGGCGTTCACACCCATACCCAGCCTTCCAGCCCCTATCGCGGGGCCGGGCGACCTGAGGCGACCTTCGTCATCGAGCGGCTGATCGACATGGCGGCAAGCCAGACCGGGATCGACCGGGTGGCCCTGCGCCGCCTCAACATGATCACGCCCGACCAGATGCCCTACAGGACCGGCCTCACCTACACCTATGACAGCGGCGACTTTCCCGCTGTCCTCGACAAGGCGCTTCTGGCCGCCGACTGGGCGGGGTTTTCCGCGCGCAAGGCGGAAAGTGCGGCGCGCGGGCTGTTGCGCGGGATCGGGATCGTGAACCCGATCGAGATCGCGGGCGGGCCCTATGGCAGGCCGTTTTCGGAATTCGCCGAGGTGCGCTTCAACGCGGCGGGTGATGCGATGGTCCTGCTGGGCGGTCAGGATACGGGTCAGGGCATGCGCACCACCTTCACGCATCTGGCCAACGCCTTTCTGGGCCTCGACACGGCCCGTGTGGAAATCATCAGCGGCGACACAGACACGGTGGAGCGTGGCACCGGCACTTTCGGGTCTCGAACGGTGATGGCTGCCGGGACCGCGCTCAGAAAAGCGGCTGACGACGTTCGGGAAAAGGCCCTCGCAAAGGCTGCCGATTACCTCGAAGCCGATCCGGCGGATATCACCTTCGAGGCGGGGGAATTCCGCATCACCGGCACTGATCGCGCCATCCACCTGCACGATCTGGCAGCCCTCGACCCGGCGGCGCTTTCCGCCTCTGCATGGCAGGCCCCGGAGAACGCCTCCTTCCCCAATGGCTGCCATATCTGCGAGGTGGAGATCGACCCGGAAACCGGGTGGAGCGACGTTGTTGCCTATACGGTCGTGGATGATGTGGGAACGGTGGTGAACCCGGTGCTGGTCGCGGGCCAGATCCACGGCGGCGTGGCGCAAGGCTACGCGCAGGCCGTGGGCGAGGCCATCGTTTTCGAGCCCGGCACCGGCCAGCTCGTCACCGGTTCCTTCATGGACTACCGGATGCCGCGGGCCTCAGACCTTCCGATGATCGAGGTCCTGACCCATCCGGTGCCGACGCCGACCAATCCGCTGGGCGTCAAGGGCGCGGGCGAAGCGGGCACGGTGGGCGGGCTTCCTTGCGTGGTCTCCGCCCTCATGGATGCGCTCAAGCCCCACGGCATCACCCATATCGACATGCCGGTGACGCCTGAAAAGATCTGGCGGGCGATCCACGAGGCGAAGGGGTAGTCCTCCCCCTGCTCTCCCCCGCATCCCGCACAAAGAAAAGCCCCTTCCCCGGATCGCCGGGAAAGGGGCTTCAAAGCGTTATCCGCAGAGACGTCGCCGGGGTTCTAGACCCAGGGGCGGGTCTCTTCCATCTTGGTCTCGAAGGACGCGATGGTGCCGGCGCGCTGCATGGTCTGGCCGATATCGTCGAGACCTTCCAGCAGGCAATGCTTGAGGTGCGGATCAATTTCGAAGGAAATCGTGCCGCCGTCCGGGCCCTTGATCTCCTGCGCTTCCAGATCGACGGTGAGCGTCGCGTTGGAACCGCGCTCGGCGTCGTCCATCAGCTTCTCAAGCTCGTCCTCGGAGACCTTGATCGGCAGGATGCCGTTCTTGAAGCAGTTGTTGTAGAAGATGTCGGCGAACGACGTGGAGATCACGCAGCGGATGCCGAAATCGAGGAGCGCCCAGGGGGCATGCTCGCGCGACGAACCGCAGCCGAAATTGTCGCCTGCCACAAGGATCTTGGAGTTGCGGTAGGCGGGCTTGTTCAGGATGAAGTCCGGGTTCTCCGAACCGTCTTCCTTGGTGCGCATCTCGTGGAAGAGTGCAGTGCCGAGACCGGTGCGCTTGATCGTCTTCAGGAACTGCTTGGGGATGATCATATCGGTGTCGATATTGACCCAGGGCAGCGGCGCGGCAACGCCGGTCAAGGTGGTGAACTTTTCCATTTCGTCCTCTTCAATCGCTCCTGAAAATCCGCAGCCGCTCAGGCGGCGAGGCTTTCGCGCTCGTCGCAGCCGAGCAACAGGTTCATGTTCTGCACGGCAGAGCCGGAAGCGCCCTTGCCGAGATTGTCATAGACGGCGACCAGCACGGCCTGCCGCCGGGCATCGTTGCCAAACACGTGAAGCCGCATGCCGTTGGTGTTGTTGAAGGCGCGCGGATCGAAGTCCGGCACCTTGTCCACCTCGGCGTATTCGGCCACTTCCACGAAACCGCCGGGCTTGAACCAGCCGCGGATCGCATCGTGCAGGACCTTCGCCGTCGTGCCGCTGTCGAGTTGGCCCAGCTGCAGCGGAACCATGGTCACCATGCCTTGCGCATAGTTTCCGACCGACGGCATGAACAGCGGGTCGATGTCCATCTTCGCGTAGGTGCGCATCTCCGGCAGGTGCTTGTGGCCGAAGGTCAGGCCGTAAGGCGCAAACGGCGATGCATCCGGGTTCGCCTCATATGCCTCGATCATCTTGCGCCCGCCGCCGGAATACCCGGTGATTGCGCTGACCGTGAAGGGGAAGTCCGCCGGAATGAGCCCCGCCTCGATGAGCGGGCGCACGGTGGCGATCACGCCTTGCGGATAGCAGCCGGGATTGGCGACACGCTTGGATTTGGCGATCAGATCGGCCTGCCCCGGAGCCATTTCGGCAAAGCCGTAGGCCCAGTCCGGATTGAGCCGGTGCGCGGTGGAGGCGTCCACCACCCGCGTGGTGTCGTTCTCGATCAGCGACACGGATTCGCGCGCGGCGTCATCCGGCAGGCACAGGATGGCGATGTCGGCGGCGTTCAGGAATTCCGCACGCGCGGCCTTTTCCTTGCGGCGCTCAGCCGGGACGGAGAGAAGCTCGATATCGCGGCGCGCGGCCAGACGCTCGCGGATCTGCAGACCCGTCGTGCCGGCTTCGCCATCGATAAAGATCTTCGCGACCATCGTCAGAACCTCCTGTGGGCGGGACACGGGGCAATTGCACCGTGTCCGTGTCGTGTCATGTCGGATCTTGTATGACGTTTATGACGAATACGTCCGACAAATTCATCGCGCTTCAATACACGCAACCACCGGGAATGTCATCCATATCGGATGCGTCATCGCTTCGCTTTTGTGCAGATTTCCGTGAGCCGCCCTAGCGCGACTGGGCGTGATACTCCGCGTTGGGCCGCATGTCCGTGGCGGATGCCACGCGGTTGGACATGTTGAAGAAGCCCGTAACGGAGGAAATGTCCCAGATATCGCGGTCGGAGAAGCCCGCATCGCGCAAGGTCTGACGGTCCTCTTCCATCATTTCATGCGGGCGCTCGGTGAGTTTGACCGCGAAATCCAGCATGGCGCGCTGGCGCGGGCTCAGATCCGCGACGCGGTAGTTCATCACCATCAGTTCGCCCAGAACGGGATCGCCGGAATATTCCCTCACCGCCGCCCCGTGCGCGGTGAGGCAGTAAAAGCAGCGATTCACGGCGGAGACCGCCACGGCGATCATCTCGCGTTCCAGCTTCGACAGGCCGGACGGGCCGAGCATCAGGTCGTTGTACATGTCGGTGAAGGCGCGCAGCTTCACGTCGTCGAAGGCGTAGGCCTTCAGCACATTGGGCACGAGGCCGAGCTTTTCCTCGCATTTCTCGAAATAGCGGGTCGTCGCCTCGCTCAGCGGTTCATTGCCCGTGTCGAGCGCGATCACACGTTCCCCGCCCTCAGGCGCAGGCGCCTGCCGGGCCGCGGTTTCCTTGGTCATTCTTGTCCTCCCTCGCCGGATGTCGCTTGTTCCGGCCTTGTCAGTCTTCGCCCCTGTCTGTCTTGCGCAGACTCATGTCAGCATGCCCAAATCCCGCCCTTACGGCAATCAAAGCCGCCCCCGCAGTCACAAAGAGACCTTCAGCCGCAATGAAAATGCTAAAATTCAGTACGTTAGCTTGAAGGCCACGGCTTGACCCGGCAACACTGGCGGGCCCATTGTCACCCGACCTGCATCGAACAACTGCGAGGGGCGCCGCCCGGCGACCTGCAAGAAGGATTTGCGATGACGGATCCCAAGGAAACGCACAAGAGCCAGCTTCTGGAGGCCATGAACCGGCAGCTTTCCTCCGGCTCTTCCCCCGGCGGCCTCGCACATTACGCAAGCGAGCTTTTCGAACACGCCGCGGCCGAAGACATCGTCGCCTATTCCGCAGCAGAACTCGCAGACTTCGCACGGGGCTCATGGTCACGCTTTTCCAACCGCCCGCCGACCACGCCGCTGATCAGGATCTTCAACCCCGCGTTCGAGACCGGGGAGACCCGCCATCACCTTGTGACGGTGATCGAAGTCATCAACGACAATATGCCGTTCCTGGTCGATTCCATCATGGGAGAGGTTCACGACAGCGGGCTCGACGTGCATCTGATGGTGCATCCGATCTTCAAGGTGGAACGCGATGACGCGGGCGTGCTCATCTCAAGCGAGGCGGAGGGCGAGGATGCGGGGCGCGAGAGCATCGTCCACGTGCATGTCTCGCGCATCGTCTCCGAAGAGGCGCGCGCAGAACTGGCCGCCCGCCTCGACGACGTGGTTCACAACGTGCGGCTGGCGGTCAACGACTGGCAGCCCATGTGTACCCGGCTTAGCGAGACGGTGGACGGATATCGCAAGAACCCGCCCGCAGGCGTGGGCGAAGCGGAGATGGCGGAGGCCGTCGAATTCCTCGACTGGCTGCTGAAGGACAATTTCACCTTCCTCGGCATGCGCATCTACAGCTTCGAGGGCGGCGCGGACGACGGGACGCTGACGCGCGAAAGCGGCACGGGGCTCGGCGTTCTCACCGATCCGGGCGTCCATGTGCTGCGCCGCGGGCGCGAATTCGTCGTGATGACGCCGGAAATCCGCGAATTCCTGATGAAGCCGAAGCCGCTCATCATTTCCAAGGCCAACGTCAAGAGCAAGGTCCACCGCCGGGCCCACATGGACTACGTCGGCGTGAAACTTTTCGAGGACGACGGCAGCCTTGCGGGCGAATTGCGCATCGTCGGGCTGTTCGCCTCCACGGTCTACAATGCATCGGTGCGCAACGTTCCCTACCTGCGTAACAAGGTGGACCGCTTCCTGCACTCGTCCGGCTATGACCGGCACAGCCATTCCGGCCGCGCGCTCGTCAACATCATGGAAGCCTATCCGCGCGACGAGCTGTTCCAGGTCGGCGACAAGCTTCTTCGCGAGAATGCCGAAGCCATCCTTCAGCTTCTGGAACGCCCGCGCATCCGCATTCTGCCCCGGCGCGACGAGTTCGACCGGTTCGTCTCCATTCTCGCCTTCCTGCCGCGCGACCGCTACAACACCGACGTGCGCCTGCAGATTGGCGCCTATCTGGCCGAGGTCTACGAGGGCCGCGTTTCCGCGTGGTACATCACCTACCCGGAAGGCCCGCTGGTACGCGTCCACTTCATCATCGGTCGCTACGAGGGCGCAACGCCCGACCCGGACCGCGAGGAACTGGAAAGCCACATCGGCACCATCGTGCGCACATGGGCGGACGATCTGCTGGCCGCTCTTGAAAAGCGCTACGACCCGGAAGAGGCGCGTCTCGCCGCGCATCGTTATTCCGACGCCTTTCAGGCCGGCTACAAGGAAGCCTTCGACCCCGACATCGCCATCCACGACATCGCCATCGTGGAAGCGCTGAACGACGAGCACCACACGGCCATCGATTTCTACCGGCTCGAAGGCGACAACGATCATCAGGTCTCGCTGAAGGTCTATCATCACGAGACGCCCATCCCGCTTTCCGCCCGCGTGCCGATGCTGGAAAACATGGGCTTCAAGGTGATCAACGAGCGCACCTACCGGATCACGCCGGAGGGCGAGGCGGAGGCCTATCTGCACGATCTGACGCTGCAATCGTGCTTTGAAACCCCGCTCCGGCTCGATGAAGACCTGATGCCGCGGCTGGAATCGCTGTTCATGGCCATCTGGCACCGGGCGGCGGAAAGCGACGGCTATAACGCGCTGGCGCTGGCCACCGATCTCGACTGGCGCGACATCGCCATGCTGCGCGGACTCTCGCGCTACCTGCGCCAGATCCGCGTGCGCTATTCCGAGGACTATATGTGGGGCACCCTGTGCCGCTATCCGGGCCTCGCGGCAAAGCTCGCGCAGCTTTTCCACGTGCGCTTCGACCCGCAGTTTGCAGGCGAGGACGCGGCACTTTCGGGTGCGCGGCTGGAACAGGAGATCCTCGCCTCGCTGGACGACGTCTCCAGCCTCGACGACGACCGCATCCTGCGTCACTTCCTAAGCGTCATCAAGGCGATGCTGCGCACCAACATGTACCAGCCGCCCGCCCAGCGCGGACCGCTGGACAAGGACCCGCCGGTCTTCTCCTTCAAGTTCGATCCCCATCGCATCGAAGGCATGCCGCAGCCGCGTCCGTTCAGGGAAATCTTCGTCTACAGCCCGCGGGTGGAAGGCTTGCACCTGCGTTTCGGCAAGGTGGCGCGCGGCGGCCTGCGGTGGTCCGACCGCCCGCAGGATTTCCGCACCGAAGTTCTGGGGCTGGTGAAGGCCCAGCAGGTGAAAAACGCGGTCATCGTGCCGGTGGGCGCGAAGGGCGGCTTCGTGCCCAAATGGCTGCCGCAGGGCGGCACGCGCGAGGAGATCTTCGCCGAGGGCACCGCGGCCTACAAGATCTTCGTCTCCACGCTGCTCGACATCACCGACAATCTCGACGGCGATGCGATCCTTCGGCCCGAAAACGTCATCCGCCACGACGACGAGGACCCCTATCTGGTTGTGGCCGCCGACAAGGGCACCGCGACCTTCTCCGACACCGCGAACGCCATTTCCGAAGAGCACGGATTCTGGCTGGGCGACGCCTTCGCCTCCGGCGGCTCCGCCGGTTACGACCACAAGAAGATGGGCATTACGGCGCGCGGCGGCTGGGAGGCGGTGAAACGGCATTTCCGCGAGATGGACGTCGATATCCAGACCACGCCCTTCACTGTTGTGGGCGTGGGCGACATGTCGGGCGACGTCTTCGGCAACGGGATGCTGCTGTCGAAGCAGATCCGCCTGCTGGCCGCCTTCGATCACCGCGACATCTTCATCGATCCCGATCCCGATGCGGCAACGAGCTTCGAGGAGCGCAAGCGGCTCTTCGAGCTGGGGCGTTCGTCGTGGAAGGACTACGACGCTTCCAAGATCTCGGCTGGTGGCGGAGTGTTCTCGCGGCAGGTGAAGTCCATCGAGCTTTCGCCGGAGATCCAGTCGCTCCTGCGTATCAGCAAGCCGCGGGCCGCGCCTGCGGAAATCATGAGCGCGATCCTGCGCACCCATGCGGATCTTCTGTGGTTCGGCGGCATCGGCACCTATATCCGCGCCTCCACGGAGACGGATGCGGATGCGGGCGACCGCGCCAACGACATGATCCGCATCACCGCCAAGGAACTGAACTGCAAGGTCATCGGCGAGGGCGCGAACCTCGGCGTGACGCAGAAGGGCCGCATCGAATATGCCCGCAAGGGCGGACGCTGCAATTCCGATGCGATCGACAATTCCGCGGGCGTGAACTCCTCCGACATGGAGGTGAACATCAAGATCGCGCTGGGGGCCGCGGTGCGCTCCGGCCGCCTGACCACCGAGACACGCAACGCGCTGCTGGCCTCCATGACCGACGAGGTGGCGGGGCTCGTCCTGCGCAACAACTATGTCCAGACACTTGCGCTTTCCATCGCCGCGCTCCGGGGCATGGAGGATTTCGGCTATCAGGCCCGCATGATGCGCCAGCTCGAGGCGCAGGGTCTCCTGAACCGCGCGGTCGAATATCTGCCGGACGACCTGACGCTTGAGGAGATGGGCAAGACCGGCACGACGCTGAGCCGCCCGGAACTGGGCGTGCTGCTGGCCTATGCCAAACTCACCCTCTACGACGTGCTGCTGGCCTCGCGGGTTCCCGACGACGCCTATCTCGGCAAGGAGCTATTCCGCTACTTCCCCACTGCGATGCAGGAAAACTATCACGACGAGATCGCCGGTCACCGGCTGCGGCGCGAGATCATTTCCACCATGCTCGCCAATTCCATCATCAACCGCGGCGGGCCCACCTTCCTGACCCGGATCGGCGATCAGACGGGAGCTTCTGCGGCGGAAATCGCCCAGACATTCGCCGCCGTGCGCGGTTCCTACAAGCTGATCGCGCTGCACGGCGAGATCGACGCCCTCGACAACCAGATCCCCGGCCAGACTCAGCTTGAGCTTTATTCCGCCGTGCAGGATCTGACCCTCGACCAGACCGTCTGGTTCCTGCGCGAGGTGTCGTTCGCGGAAGGCATCGAGGCGGTGATCGAGCGTTTCCAGACGGGCATTTCGCATCTCTCGCCGCAAATGCCCGACATCCTGCCGGACGCCTTGCGCACCCTCGTTGCGCGGCAGGGGCGGGTGTGGACGGAGGCGGGTGTACCCGCCTCGCTCGCAAACCGCATCGCGCGGCTGACGGTGGATGTGCTGATCCCGAACATCATCCTGATTGCGGAAAGCGTGGAGCGGACCCCGGAAGAGGTCGCGCCCGTGTTCTTCGAGGTCTCCACCACCTTCCGCATCGGCCGGATCGATGCGCTGGCGCGCGATCTTCACATCTCCGACTACTATGACGGACTGGCGCTCGATCGCGCCCGCTCCACCCTTGCCGATGCGCACCGCAAGATCACGGCACAGGTTCTGCGCTCCGCCACAGACAAGCTGGACAGCGCCATGGACAGTTGGGTCGCCGCCCATCGCGAAGACGTCAACCGCACCACGCGCGCCGTGACAGAGATTACCGAGACGGACACGCTAACCGTCTCGAAATTCTCCGTCGCCGCCAGCCTGCTCGCGGATCTGGCCCGGGACTGACCCGCCTCTATCGTTCACCGCGCCATGTCGGGACGGGGTATGCAGGTAATACTGCGTATCCCTCCCGTGCAGTTTCGCCGGAACTTCTTCGACTGCGCGCCTTTTATCGCCCCGCCTGCGAAGTTTTGTCCCGACTGTCAGACTTTATTTGCATTGGCATGTTATATATCCGCTACGAAACTTCGTATCGCTCGACTTGGGTTGTCGTGCAAGGACGCCCCGGTGCCCTCATCCCGATTGCCCCGTTGTCCATGACCGAGCGCTCACGGCCCATGCTTGAAGCTTTTCGCGGGAGCTTTGATGAACCCGATCAACCTCGACGAAATTCTCAATGAGATCGAGGCGCTGCGCTCGACGATCATTACCGGTTCGGAGGCGATCGCCCACCGCTGGGCCGGTTGGATCGAGGATGACTCCTTCTATGCCAGCGCGATGAACTTCAGCCACTACCTCGCCTTTCGTCGGCAGGACATCCGTCCTTTGCAGGAACGCATGAGCCGCTGCGGGCTCTCGTCTCTGGGCCGTGCGGAAGGCCGCGTGATCCCCACGCTCGATGCGGTTGCGAACCTGTTGCGCATCGCCACCGGCAAGAAACCGCATCTCATGCCGCTCGTCGACGACTTCTACGCAGGTGCGGCCCGGATCGCGGCCCGCAGCGAGAAGCTTTTCGGCAGGCTTTCCCCGCACAGCCCCGTCTCCTTGCTGGTGACGCTGCCGAGCGAAGCGGCCGACGATCCCGATTTCGCCCTGCGTCTTGCGGGGCTCGGCGTGGAGGCGGTGCGCATCAATTGCGCGCATGACGACGAGGCCACATGGGACCGGATGATCGCCAACGTGGAAAAGGCGGCACAGAAGAGCAACTGGCGGATGAAGGTGCTGATGGACCTTGCGGGCCCGAAGCTTCGCACCGGCGACATCCGCGAGGTGAAAGGCTACAGGCGGGTCTGGAGCGGCGATGAGATCGCGATCACACTGCCCGGAGAACTCAAGCGCGTGCCCGAACATGTTCTGGCGATCGAATGCACGGACCCGCAGGCCTTGCGGTCGGTGGAAACCGGCGAGCGCGTTCTTCTAGACGACGGCAAGATCGTTTCCGAAATCGTGCAATGCCTGCCCTGGGGCATCATGGTGCGGATCGTGACGGCTCCCGAGAACAAGGGATACAAGCTGAAGTCGGAAAAGGGCATGAACTTCCCCGACACCGATCTCCAGATCGATGCGCTGACGCCGTGCGATATCCGGGCGCTTTCCTTCATCGCCCATCGCGCGGACGGCGTGGAGTATTCCTTCGTACAGACGCCCGACGACGTGGCATTGCTGCAAAGCCACCTCGCCCGCGAGCGCCCGAACGACTGGCGCAAGCTCGGGCTGGTCCTCAAGGTGGAGACGGAACAGGCCATCCGAAACCTGCCCGACATGATCGTGCGCGCGGCGGGACGCCAGCCGACCGCCGTGATGATCGCGCGCGGCGATCTGGCGGCGGAAATCGGTTTTGCCCGACTGGCAGAGATGCAGGAGGAGATCCTGTGGCTGTGCGAGGCAGCGCAGGTGCCCGTGATCTGGGCGACGCAGGTGCTTGAAGGCTATGTGAAGACCGGCGTTCCCTCACGCGGGGAAATGACCGACGCCGCCATGGCGGCGCGCGCCGAATGCGTGATGCTGAACAAGGGCCCGCATCTGTTCGAGGTCATCAGCGAACTGGATTACCTGATCGCCCGAATGAGCGAGCACATGCGCAAGAAATCGCCCCAGCTTCGCCCGCTCAAGAGCTGGTAGGCGGGATGCCGAAGCAGTCGCTCGCATGACCGCCGGGAAACAGGAAAAAGGCCTGCCGGCAAAACCGGCAGGCCCTTTCACATTCTCGATACAAGCTTGCCGTCAGGCCAGGTTCTTCTCGAAGAACGCCTGAAGCTTGTCGAAGGGGATGATGTCCTTCTGGTCATAGAGATCGCAGTGGTCTGCGCCCTCGATGATCAGCAGTTCCTTCGGCTCGGCAGCGGCGGCATAGGCGTCTTCGCTGAAGTAGCGCGAATGGGCCTCGGAACCGGCGATCAGCAGCATCGGACGCGGCGAAATCTCGTTCACGTAGGTCAGAAGCGGCATGTTCATGAAGGACAGCGGGTTGGTTACCGTCCAGCCGCCGTTCGAGTTCAGCGAACGCTTGTGATAGCCGCGCTCGGTCTTGTAGTAACCGTAGTACATCTTGAGGACGGGATCATCGATGCCGTCGAGCGTGTCCGGCAGACCACCGGCGAGAGCGGGTTCGCCCTTTTCCACGTCATCCCAGCGCTGATAGCTCATCTTCTCAAGAGCGCCCGCGCGCTGCTCGGCCGTCATCTTGTCGTAGTAGCCCTTCGCCATGACGCGGGACATGTCGTACATGCTGGCGGTCGCAACGGCCTTCACACGCTTGTCGGCGGCCACCGCGTTCAGCGCCATGCCGCCAAAGCCGCAGATGCCGATGATGCCGACCTTCTCGCGGTCAACGGACGGATGCAGGCCGAGGAAGTCGATGGCGGCCATGAAGTCTTCGGTATTGATGTCGGGAGAAGACACCGCACGAACCTCGCCACCGCTCTCGCCAACATACGAGGGGTCGAAGGCCATGGTGAGGAAACCGCGTTCGGCCATTTCCTGCGCATAAAGACCGGCGGACTGTTCCTTCACCGCGCCGAACGGACCGGCGACGGCGATTGCGGGAAGCTTTTCACCCGAACGGCCCTTCGGCGTGTAGAGATCACCCGCCAGCGGAACGCCGTAGCGGTTGGTGAAGGTGACTTTCTCGTGGTCGACGGCATCGCTCTTGGGGAAGGTCTTGTCCCACTCGCTGCCGAGTTCGAGGGCGGAAGCGCTGCGGGATGCACCGCCCACTCCGAGTGCGGCCACACCGGCAACACCTGCCATCTTCAGCAGCTTGCGGCGATCGGCGTTGTGCGTGTCAGCGACGGCATTGGGTCCGGTAATATCGGTCATTCTTATAGCTCTCCTTGCAGAGTTGCTGATTGTGAGCGGAATTTAGGAACAACCCGCTTCCCTGACTAGACGAGCAAAAACACACCCAGTCATGAGGGTGGTTCATGAAAGCTCCCGCCGCTCATTCATCAACGTGTCCGATTTCCCCGGCAGCTTTCGCCCGCGCCGCCAGCCGCGCAGCCTTTTCCAGAAGCACGGGGCCGGAGCCGGAGGCCGCCAGTTCATCGGAAGGATTGCGCAGCGGGCACAGCTCTTTTGAAAGACATCCGCACCCGATGCAGCCATCCATCTTGTCGCGCAACTCGCTCAAGGCTTCGATACGTGCCTGGATCGACGACTTCCATCCCGCCATCATCGCGCTCACCTCCCCCGTTGTGGGCTGGTGACCGGCGGGGATCGGCGCCAGAAGCTCCAGGATCTCGGACAGGGAAAAGCCAAGGTCGCGCGCCACCTTGATGATCGCAACCCGGCGCAGGATATCGCGGGAATAGCGACGCTGGTTGCCGCTGCTGCGGTGCGCGGAAATCAGCCCCTTGGCCTCATAGAAATGCAGGGTGGAAACCGCCACCCCGCTTCTGAGCGCAACCTGGCCGACGGTCATGAATTTGTGCGGTTTTGTCGCTTGTTTCATTTAAACACTCGCTTGACCTCAACCTAACTTGAGGTTCTATACGGTGGGTCGGCTTGCATGCGCAAGCCTCCCGGCGGGCAACGCGCCGGGGCGTTTCAGCAGCCGACGCGCGCCTAACGACCCTGCGCCGCGGCTCCCCATCCTGAACGGAGCAGGCTCCAACGATGAGCAACAACGAAAAAATCGCGCTGGTCAGCGGTGCAAACCGCGGCATCGGCGAAGCGATCATGACTGGCCTCGCGCATGAAGGCGTGCATGTGCTGTTGGGCTGCCGCGATCTCGCCAATGGTGAAACGGCGGCTGCCCCCCTCGCCGAGAAGGGTCTGAAGGTCACCCCTGTCCAACTCGACATCACCGATGATGAAAGCGTTGGACAGCTTGTGAAGCACATCGCCGATACCTTCGGGCGGCTGGACATTCTGGTCAACAATGCCGGTGTCGGGCTCGACTTCGTGCCCGGTCTGTCGGTGGTTGAGAAGATGGAACAGACCCTGTCGCTCAATGTCGTGGGCGGTCTGCGCCTGACCGAGGCGCTGCTGGATCTGCTGTCCGCCTCCCCCGCCCCGCGCATTGTCAACGTGTCCTCTGAACTCGCCTCTTTCGGGCTGCGTCACGACCCGACATGGGAACACGCCGACAAGGTTCTGCCGACCTATGCGGCTTCCAAGGCTGCGGTGAATGCGCTGACCGTCAGCTATGCGGCGCGGCTTGCCGACAAGGGCTTCAAGGTCAACGCCATCTGCCCCGGCTTCACGGCGACGGCAGCGACCAATTTCGGCCCCGACCGCCAGCCGGAGGAAGCCGCGGTCATCGCGATCCGCATGGCGCTTGTCGGTGACAACGGCCCCAACGGTGGCTTCTTTAACGATGCGGGCGAAATCGCCTGGTAAGACCGCGACTGAGGCGGCGCGAGGAACGGGACGTAACCGTCGCCCCTCGCGCCGCACCTCGTTCAGGGAAAACCGCCCGGCCCGTGCATAAGCACGCGCTTACGGGAGGCGTTTTCAGCGGATCGCCAATCCACAAAAGGGGCAAGACGAAGCACATCGGGATCAGGTTCGGTCAGTCAGGCCGACCGCAGTCAGATTGAAAGGCATTCCCGATGAACAAGCTTCTGATCGCCGCCGTTTTCGCTCTCGCTCCCCTGGCCGCCAACGCCATGCCCGCCGTGGGCGATATGGTCGGCAAGGATCCGGCGCAGGCGACCGCTTCTCTTGAAAAGGCCGGATGCCTGAACCCGGATTTCGAGGCGGAAGACGGCCACATCGAGGCCAAGTGCCACGATGCCGGCATGAAGCGCTGGGAGGTCTATATCGACCCCCGCACCGGTAAGGTCGCCAAGGTCAAGGCCAATGACTGACCACACCTTTGAAGGTGAGACGGGGGGCGCGGTTGCGCCTCCCGACCCCTGGGACCCACTCGTGCGCATCACCCATTGGCTGGTGGCTGCCGCGGTTCTGGTGAACGGCCTGATCGACAAGCCCGGCGGCATCACGCATGTGTGGATCGGCTGGGCCGTGCTGGCCGTGCTGGCGACGCGGCTGGCCTGGGGCTTCATCGGACCGGCAGAGGCCCGTTTTTCCTCCTTCCCGCCCTCGCCGCGCGCTGCCCTCGCCCATGTGCGCGACCTCCACCGGGGCAGACCGAAGGAACATCGCTCGCACAATCCGGCAGGCACCATCATGGTCTACGCCCTGTGGGCGAGCCTCGCCGTCGTGGTCGTCACGGGTCTCGTCATGACGGATGCGAGAAGCCCGGTGACCATCGCGGAGGAAAAAATCGCGGTTGCCTCCGGCGACTGGTCGGCACTTGCCGCTGCGTCCAAAAAGGACGAGGATCACGGCCTGAAGGACGTGGCCGAGGAGGTGCATGGGGCGTTTGCCAACCTGCTTCTGATCCTCGCGGCCTTCCACGTAGGCGGTGTCATTGTCGAAAGCCGCGCATTGCGGCGAAACCTCCTGCGCCCGATGCTGTATGGAAAACACAAGGCATGAAAAGCAGCGAGCAACGCGGCAAGGCGCGCAAGACCTCCATGATCCTTGCCGCCCTGCTGATGCTTCAGATGACGGCGGCGGTCTTCTTCGTCGCCGACGCCCTCGCCGATCTGATCGATGCGCCCGCATCGCCGGAAAGCGCCATGGAAGCGCTGGTGGCCGTTGCGCTTGGCGCGGGCGTCGTGATGGGCATATGGCAACTGCGGCTGGCGCTCAGGCGCATGCGCGCGCAGGATCGTGCGCTCAACAGCGCGCGCGGCTCGCTTGCGCAAGTGATCGACAACCAGTTCTCGCTCTGGCGGCTGACGCCCGCGGAACAGGACGTGGGCCTTCTGGCGCTCAAGGGGCTCGATGTGGCGCAGATTGCAGAGATCCGCGGAGCCGCCTCCGGCACCGTACGGGCGCAGCTCACCAGCATCTATGCCAAGGCCGGGGTCTCCGGGCGCGCGCAGTTCGCGGCCTGGTTCGTCGAGGATCTGCTGGAACCCAACAGCGACATGCGCGAGCTTGCCCGCAGGAGCGCCGTTCCGACAAAATCAGCGATGGAAAAGTCGGAGCCGAAACATTCGTCGAAGGATAGTCAGCGCGCTTTGGGCTGACCTGAAGTAAGCTGACGCGTCATCGTTCAGCTCCGGAGCCTGCGCCCTGCCCTCCCGATCCTTCCCTCGCACCCGCGTTTCTTTTTCCGCCCTGTTTTCATGGGCGCTCTTCGACTGGGCGGCGCAGCCTTATTTCACACTGATCACCACATTCGTATTTGCGCCCTATTTCGCCTCTCACCTCGCCGCCACGCCCGCCGAGGGGCAGGCCCTGTGGGGCTATACAGCGGGCGCCGCGGGCCTCGTCATCGCGCTCACCTCTCCCCTTCTGGGGGCCATCGCCGATGCGGCGGGGCGGCGCAAACCATGGATCGCCGCCTTCTCGCTGCTGCTCGTGGCGGGCGCGGCCGCCCTGTGGTTCGCAGCGCCGGGAGGGGCCGGAGCAGTTGCACTCGCACTCGTTGCCTACGGGGTTGCAACGCTGGGCGCGGAATATGCCACCGTCTTCAACAACGCCATGATGCCAGACCTCGTGAGCCCGAAAAGGCTCGGGCGGCTTTCCGGCATGGGCTGGGCGATGGGATATCTGGGTGGGCTCGTCAGCCTCGTCATCGTGCTGGGATTTCTGGCCGCCGATACAGGAACCGGGCGAACAATCCTCGGGTTTTCGCCCGCCTTCGGGCTCGATCCCGCCAGTCATGCGGGCGACCGGGCGGCGGGGCCGCTGACCGCGATCTGGTATCTGGTCTTCGTGGCTCCGCTCTTTCTCTTCGTGCCGGACGCGCCCGCGCGCATGCCCGTCGGGCGCGCCGTGCGGTTCGGGATCGCCAATCTCAAGGAGAGCATTCGCCATACGCGGCAGGAGAAATCGCTGTGGATGTTCCTTGCCGCCTCCATGGCCTATCGCGATGCACTGACGGCGCTCTTCGCCTTTGGCGGGATCTTTGCCGCCGGGCAACTTGGCTGGCAGACGCTGCAGATCGGGCTTTTCGGCATCCTGCTGACAGTGACGGGAACCGCGGGCGCGCTTGTCGGCGGGTTTCTCGACGACCGGCTCGGGCCGCGCCCCGTGCTGATCGGCTCTATCGCGATCCTGACCGCCTGCTCCCTCGCCATCGTTTCCATCGACCGCGAGACCGTGCTTTTCGTCATTCATGTCGCCCCGCCGGAGACAGGCGGGCTCTTTACGTCCCTGCCGGAGCGGCTCTATCTCGTTCTGGGCGGATTGATCGGGGCGGCAGCCGGACCGCTTCAGGCCGCTTCGCGCACGCTTCTCGTGCGGCTTTCCCAACCGGGGCAGATGACGGAAACCTTCGGGCTCTATGCGCTGGCGGGCAAGGCGACGAGTTTCATCGGACCGGTCGCCGTCGCCATCGTGACGAGCGTCAGCGGCAGTCAGCGGATTGGCATTTCGGCGATCATCGCCCTGTTCGTGCTGGGCGGACTGTTGTTAGCGAAAGTCCCCCCGCAACGGGGAGAGAGTTTCATTCTAACGCCTATTTGATATAAATACGCAGTCTGTCGAGGGAAACTGTCATGAAAACACTTCTGTGCACGCTTTTTGCCACCCTGGTCGCCGTTACGGCCATTCAGGCTACGCCCGCTCACGCGGCGAAACTCACCCAGAAACAGCGCGCAGCTTGCGAGAAGGCGAAAAAGGCCGGGAATTACGACACGCCAATCGGACGCGCCGTAGCAAAGGTGCGCTGCAACCCCAACAGGGACTTCCATTCGACCTATTGGAAGGAACATTCGCGCCAGCAGGAATGCGTGCGCAGGACCGGTCGCGTCTGCAAATAGGGCTGGTTCGCCGGTCCCGAAAGGAAAGCGGGCCTTCCGGTGTCGCCACCTGAAAGGCCCGCCCCGATTGTCAGGCGACGTCGCGCACGCCTGCGATAAAGACGTCAACCTCTTGCTTCAACGAGGCCGCCTCGCCGCTCAGGACATTGGCGACCGAGCCGACCTGACGAGCGGCCGTGCCGGTTTCCATGGCGGATTTGGACACGGAGACGATATTGCGAGCAACTTCCTGCGTGCCGTTGGAAGCTTCCTGGATGTTGCGCGCGATCTCCTGCGTCGCCGCACCCTGTTGTTCCACCGCAGCCTGAATGTTCGCGGCAATCTCGTTCATCTGCTCGATCGTATGGGAGATGCTCTGGATCGCTTCCACCGAACCGGCGGTCTCGTTCTGGACGGACTGGATCTGGGTGGCGATCTCTTCCGTTGCCTTTGCTGTCTGGTTGGCAAGTTCCTTCACTTCCGCCGCGACGACGGCAAAGCCCTTGCCCGCCTCCCCCGCGCGCGCTGCCTCGATGGTGGCATTGAGTGCGAGAAGGTTGGTCTGTTCGGCAACGTCGGTGATCAGCTTCAGGACTTCGCTAATGCGGTTGGCGGCCTGAGCGAGGCCCTGAATCTTGTCGTTCGTCGCCTCCGCCTGTTGAACTGCCTGCATGGCGATGCCGGTGGAGGTGGACATCTGACGACTGATCTCGCTGACCGATGCGAGCAGTTCTTCGGCGGCGGAAGCCACCGTCTCCACATTCGTGGAAGCTTCCTCGGAAGCGGCCGCGACGTTGGAGCTTTGCTGACTTGTCTGATCGGCTTCGTTGGACAGCGTCTGCGCCGCGCCGTTCAGTTCTCCCACCTGCGACGACACGGTGGCGACCAGATGCGAGACCTTCTGGTCGAAGTCGGCCGACATCCGGGCAATCGTCTCGGCGCGGGCAAGCTGACGCTTCTGCTCTTGCGCCTGCTCCTCAGCCAATCGGTCGGCTTCGGAAAGCTTGTCGCGGAAGACGTTCAGCGCCTGGTTGATCTCGCCGATTTCATCTCCGCGCTCGGTGCCGGAAATCGGTTGATCGTAATGACGGTCGATCAGACCCTGGATGTTGCTGACAACAGCCTCAAGCGGCCTGCGCACGATCCGGGTGCCCAGCAGGAAGATCGACGTGCCTGCGATCACCAACAGGACGACGCCGATGCCGGAAATCATCAGGACAATATCCCAAGAGGCCTGCAGGAGGGTTGACGTCGGCACGCTCACCACCACGGCGAGGGTCGTTCCGGTGCTTCCGATCTTCACCGGCATGACGATGCGTTCGACCCCGGTTGCGAGCGTGTTGGAATAACCTTCATAGATGTAGCTCTGCCCGCGCGCGATCGCACCGAGCACATTGGCGGTTTCCGCAGCATCCTGCTCCGAACGCCCTTCCGACCAGTTCTTGCCGAGGAGCGTTCCGTCGGTGTGCGAAATCATCATACCCTTTTCCGACAGAAGATAGACGGAGCCGGTACCGAGCGGATGAAGACCGTTGAGCGCCGCGGAGAGCGGAGCGAGCATCAGATCGACGCCTGCAACACCGATCGTCTTGTCGGCATTTTGGACAGGAACCGCGAAGGAAACGCCCATGACCGTCTTGCCGGCGACTTCCCAGCTGTAGGGCTCGGTGACGAAGGGCTTTCCGGTGTTATAGGGAACATGGAACCAGCCGTCCTCGGCCCCCAGATCGGTCACCGGGCGATAGCCAAGTTTGCCTTCGGCATCGCGGAAGTAATAGGGTGCCCAGCGGCCTTCCGCTGACTTTTCATCCGTCGCGAATTCAGCATCGCGGCCGTCGAGATCATTGTTGATCACGGTGCCCCAGGCGCCGGAAAGCTGCGGGTTGGATTTCGCTATCCTTTCCACCGCTGCCGTCCAGCCCTCGCGACTGGTGACCCCGGTTGTCTTCAGCCCAGACAGGCTGCCCGCAAGTGTCCTTGCCGTATCCAGCCCGTTTTCCATCGTACGTCGAACCATTTCGGCCTGCTCGCGCGCGACCGCTTCGGCCTCGTTGAGCGCGAGCCTGTGCGTGACATCCGACGCACGCCATCCGATAAACCCGATCCCGATAATCAGGACGGCCGCCAAAAGCGGGATGCTGATCGCAATCAGCTTGGTTGTCAGTTTCATCCGATTGAACATTCAGTGTCTCCGCACTTTCACTTAACCGGAACCGGCAAAGCAAGAATTCATCGGATCTGATCATAACCCCAATTAGTTAAATATAATTCTCCAACCAGCTCAAAATATAGTAGTTTGTTACAATAGTTTCTCGAATACATACATTTTGTCACATATGCAAGACCCACTATGTGTTTATATATATGACCCTTCTGTTCGTAATTTCACTTACTCACGAAAAGGCCCTTCCCCGGACAAGCGAGGAAGGGCCTGATGCATTCTCAAGGGAGCGCGCTCAAAAGCGCCCGGCTCAGTGACGGAAGTGGCGCATGCCCGTCATGACCATGGCGAGGCCCGCCTCATCGGCCGCCTTGATCACTTCATCGTCGCGCATTGAGCCGCCCGGCTGAATGACAGCCGTTGCGCCCGCTTCGGCTGCCGACAGAAGACCGTCCGCGAAGGGGAAGAAAGCATCGGAAGCGACCACGCAGCCCTTGGTGAGCGGCTCGGAAAGCCCGGCGGCCTCGGCGGCATCCTCGGCCTTGCGGGCCGCGATGCGGGCTGAGTCCACGCGGCTCATCTGGCCCGCGCCGACACCCACCGTCGCCCCGTCCTTCACGTAGACGATGGCGTTGGACTTCACGTGCTTGGCGACGCGGAAGGCGAACTTGAGGTCGGCCAGCTCCTGCTCGCTCGGCGCACGCTTGGTGACGACCTTCAGGTCGAGATCATCGATGGAGCCGTTGTCGCGCGACTGCACCAGCATGCCGCCGGAGACGGACTTGAAGAAGGTGCCTTCCGCACGCGCGTCCGGCAGGCCGCCGGTCAGCAGCAGGCGCAGGTTCTTCTTGGCCGCGATGATCCCGATGGCCGCTTCGTCGGCGTCCGGGGCGATGATCACTTCGGTGAAGACCTTGACGATCTCGGTGGCCGCTTCCGCGTCGAGCTTGCGGTTCAGCGCGACGATGCCACCGAAGGCGGAAACCGGATCGCAGGCCAACGCCTTGGCGTAGGCATCGACCAGCGTTTCGCCTTCCGCCACGCCGCAGGGGTTGGCGTGCTTGATGATGGCGACGGCAGCCGTGCGGGCGGGATCGAACTCGGCGACCAGCTCGAAAGCGGCGTCGGTGTCGTTGATGTTGTTGTAGGAGAGCTGCTTGCCCTGAAGCTGGCGCGCGGTGGCGACGCCGGGACGGTTGTCGCCGCTGAGATAGAAGCCCGCCTTCTGGTGCGGATTCTCGCCGTAGCGCATGACTTCCTTGAGCTTGCCGCCGAAGGCGCGATAGTCGGGCGTGGGGTTGCCAAGCTCGCCTGCAAACCAGCCGGAAACGGCGGCGTCATAGGCGCCGGTGCGGGCATAGGCCTTGGCGGCGAGCTTCCGGCGCACATCGAGCGGCACCTGGCCGTCATTGGCATCCAGCGCTTCGATGACGGACGCATAGTCGGCCGGATCAACGACCACGGACACATAGGCGTGGTTCTTGGCGCCGGCGCGGATCATGGCCGGGCCGCCGATATCGATGTTCTCGATGATCGTGGCGGCGTCAGCGCCCGCGGCAACCGTTTCCTCGAAGGGGTAGAGATTGACGACCAGCAGGTCGATGCCCTCGATGCCGTGCTCTTCCATCGCCTTGGCGTGGTCGGCGTCGTCGCGAATGCCCAGCAGGCCGCCATGGACCTTGGGATGCAGCGTCTTCACGCGACCGTCCATGATCTCGGGGAAGCCGGTGACCTCGGAGATATCGATAACCGGGATACCGGCATCGGCGATTGCCTTGCGCGTACCACCGGTGGATACGAGTTCGATACCCTTGCCGGAGAGCGCGCGGGCGAAGTCGATCAGCCCGGTCTTGTCGGAAACGGAAAGCAGAGCCCGCTTGACGGTTACCAACTCGGGAACCGGAACGGCCTTGGACACGACGGTCATGGAAGAAGCCTCGTGGGAAAAGTGCGACGTGGATGTGGAATGGCCGCGCTCTAGCACGAATGCGCGACGACCGGAAGGTCGCTTCGCGGCATAAGGTGCAACAACGCGAAAGAAAAGACGGCGAAGGTCGCGACGATACCCTCAATGGTCGCAAAGGCGCGCGAAAACCCGTCAGATCAACGTGTCGGCGATATCGTCGTCGATGCTGGTCCGGCGGCGCACGGGCTTGGCCGCAGCGGTCCGGCGGAAGCTCCATGACACTTCGCGAGCGTGGCGCAGTCGTTCATGGATGACGATCTGCTCGGTATGGCGGTGGCCGTGGACGTCCGACAGATAGATCGATTCTTCCAGCGAGACCTGCGCATCGGGTGCCGTGAATTCCCACGCCTCCCCGTCCGAGCACATCAGCAACACCGCACCGCCGCCGCGCACGAGGCTCGCCTTGATGCCCGGATGCAGATGAAAGCGCACGACATAACGGTCATTGTCGCCCGTGGGTGCGGAGCCCGTCGGCTCCACCTTGTCGCGCCCTTCCAGCACCGACCCGTCATTGGAAAGCCGGATGCCGCGCTCGTGGCGGATGCGCAGCGGTGCATAGCCGTTGTGGCTGGCGTTTATGTGGATGCCCGCATCGTCTTCCTCGCGCAGCACCGGCACGATGCTCGGCCCCGACACGATGAGGGACCCCAGCCAGCGGGTAAGCGGGCCGACCGCCATGAAACGGCAGGAAGAGGTGGAGTTGTATTCCAGCGTGGAGTGCGCCGCGGTGGAGCGCGCCACCTTGCGCCATGTCTCGTGGCCCTTTCCCGATACGCCGCAATTGACGACGATCAGGTTGCGCCCCGAAGACATCTCAAAGCTCAGGCAGCCCGCATGGGCCGACTGGCTGAGCGGCGGCGGCGGCGGACGGCCGGTGTCCATCACCACGAGCGTGTCTTCCGCGACAAGCCGCTGATAGCCGGAATGGGCGGCGTCTGCGGGCGGGGTTCCGCGGGCATCGTCGTAGGCGAGAACGGTTGCCACGAGATCGCCCGAGGTCGCGCCCATGCCGTTGAAATGCGCAAACGAGCCGTCTCCCATGCGGAAGAAGCGGATCATCGGCATCATCCGGTCGACCGCGTCCATCATCGCCTGACTGGGGGCGACGCCCTGACTGGTGAAGGCCTGGCGGACGGGCAGCAGGTCGGCGAGAATATCCAGAACCGCGCCAGGATTGCGTGAGACGTGCCCGCCGTCGGGCAGGATCTGGCGAGCGAGTTCGTGATCGAGATACTTCAGGCTTTGGCGCGCAAAACGCCCCTGCCCCGACATGGAGATGGAGGCCGCGGCAACCGCCATGGTGACGACCAGACGGGGCATGCCGTCCGGGGCCTCGTTCATGGTCTTGCGCAGGTAGCGGACCTGACGGGCGAGCGACTTCAGGAAGCGGCGATAGAAATCGCGGTCGCAGTTTTCAAGCAGCAGCGGCGACTGGGACAGCCATGACAGGACACGGCGCGCCACGACCGAAGGCTCCCATGCAATCGTGTTGCGCCGACCGATGAGGCGGATCCATTCATCGATGAGAGCACGCGCATTGGAGCGCGCCATGGCGGTTTCCGCCGCGCGCAGGTGGCGCAGCCAGCCGAAACCGTGCAGCGCACGCGCCCAGTCCGGCGACGGGGGAATGACCTCGAAGGGCGACTGACCGCCCGCTTCCACGAAATGTCCGGCAAAGACGAAGCGCCCGCCATAGATATCGACCGCGATGGTGGGATCGGCGGTGCGCAGATCCTGCGGCGCGATCAGCAGCCGGTTGGGAACCGCGCCGAACGTCCCGAGCAGAGAAGACGGGCCGGCGTGGAACTTGCGCAGCAGCCAACGCCAGCCGTGCGAAGCCAGCAGTCGCCAAATCCGTGCCTGATCGGACATGGATTCGAGCGCCATCGCCGAATTGCCTCCTGTCGCGTTTTCCGCCAAACGGGGTTCCCCAAGACTTCGCGGCACCAACATCAATGCCCCGATCCGCAGACAAGATCGATCATGCTTTGTACGGAACGGGACTTCACACGGGCGGCACGCGGCCTGACCCAAAGTCAGCACCCACTACCGTCATCATGTAAAAATGAAGACATGACATTAATTTATACTTAACCATGCCTGTCTGCTCTGATGTGCGGGGACAGTCGTCCACCACATTCTGACCGAAGCTGAGCGATGGCAGGCGCGGCCCCCGATGCAAAAGCATGCCCTAGCGACAAGCATACGGACCGAACCACAGCAAAGACAGGCCGCAGCACGATGTACTGCGGCCCGGTTTTAATTGTAATTTCTGACGATTGGCGTGGTCAGCCGATGCGCCTCAGACGGCTTGCGAAGAACCCGTCGAGCCCGCCCATCCGGCGTTCTTCAGACGGCCACAGGCTCGGCAGCGTGCGCAGATCGCCCGCCTCGTTGACGAGCCCGTCCAGTCCGGGAAGCTCCGCTGCCGCGATCGGCGCGCGTTCCACGGGCAAGTTCTCGCCAAGAAGAGCTTCGATCTGCCTTTCACCTTCCTCCGGCTCCAGAGAACAGGTGCAGTAGACGAGCACTCCGCCCGGCTTCAGCCACTGCAGCGCACGGCGCAGGAAACGGGCCTGCATTTCCGCCAGAACGGCGATATCGGCCTCGCGCTTGAGCCAGACCATGTCCGGGTGACGGCGGGCGGTGCCGGTTGCCGAGCACGGGGCGTCGAGCAGGATCGCGTCGAAGGCCCCATCCGGCTCCCATTTGCCGATATCGGCTTCCAGCGTGCGGGCCTTCAGCTTCAGGCGTTTCAGGTTGCGGGTGACGCGGTTCAGGCGGGCGGAGGAGATATCGAGCGCCAGCACATCGCCACCGGCGGCGGCCAGCTGCGCGGTCTTGCCGCCGGGCGCGGCGCAAAGATCGGCCACCTTCAGCCCCTTCACATCGCCCAGCAGGCGCGCGGGCAAGGCGGCGGCGGCATCCTGAACCCACCATGCGCCCTCGTCATAGCCTGCGAGTTCCTCCACCCGGCCGGGCTCGGGAATGCGCAGGGAACCGGTCGGCAACACCTGCGCGCCGAGCTTTTCAGCCCACTCGCCCGCATCGAGGCCGGGCTTCAGAGTGATATCGAGACCCGGCTCAACCATATGCGCGGCGGCGATACTACGGGCGGTTTCAGCGCCGTAGGAAGTCGTCCAGCGCTTCATGAGCCAGTCGGGCGTGTTCAGGACGAGAGGATCGAGCCCCGCCTGCAGTTCCTCGCGCTCGCGGATCAGGCGGCGCAAGACGGCGTTGATGAGGCCCTTGTAGGGACGGGCCTTCTTGTCCGCGCCCGCATTTTCCACCGCCAGCGAGACGGCGGCGTGATCGGCCACGTCCATGAACAGGATCTGGGTGATCGCCACGTGAAGAATATCGAGGACGCGCCCGGTCTTTTCCGGAATGGGCCGGTCGAGCAGGCGCTCCAGAAGGGCCGCGATCTCGCCGCGGCGGCGCATGGCGAGGCCGAGAATGGCGCGCACCAGCGCCTTGTCGTTGTTGGCAAGCTCTGCGTAGTGCGGATTGCGCGAGGGGCCCTCCAGTTCACCGGCGAGCATGTTCCCCTGATGGACGACATTGCCGAGAATGGTGACCGCCGTGCGCCGGGCGGGCAGTCCCGGCGCTTCACGACGCGGGGGGCGAACGCCGCCGCCCTCTCCGCCGGGTTTGCCGCCGGGCTTTCCACCGGATGGGCGACCGCCCTTGGCCCCCTTGTCGCCCCAGCGATTACCGGAGGTCTTCCCGCCCTTGTAATTGCCGCCGGGACCCTTGTTGCCTTGGCTTTTTCCGCGGGGCCCCTTGCCAGTCTGGGCCTTGCCGTCTCCGGCGCTCAATTGATCATATCCGTTTCAAAGCCTGTCTTGTCGCTTCCGGCGTCAGCCGCACATCTGTCTTGTCGGGCTTAACCCCAGGGCCCGCGCGGACCCGTATCGTCATCGTCGCCGGCGCGGCCCCACGGGCCTGCATTGTCGCTGGCGTCTCCCCACGGGCGCAATGCCGAGGGCTCGTCGTAGCCGTAGGACGCCGTCGCCTGCGTGTTGCCACGTCCGCGGCCACCCATCTCGCGGTCGATTTTCTGTAGCGCCGCGATGCGGTTCTGCGTCGCCGGGTGGGTGGAGAACAGATTGTCCATCTTCTCGCCCGACAGCGGATTGATGATGAACATATGCGCGGTCGCGGGCGCGTGCTCCGCATCCACGTTGCGAATATGGGAAACACCGCCGGCAATCTTGTTCAGAGCGGAGGCAAGTGCAAGCGGCTGGCCGCAGATTTCCGCACCCATTCGGTCGGCGGCGTATTCGCGGGTCCGGCTGATTGCCATCTGGACGAGCATCGCAGCCATGGGCGCAACGATCATGGCGACCAGAACGCCAACGATTCCAAAGGGATTGTTACGGTTGTTGCCGAAGAAGAAGGCGAAGTTGCCGAGCATGGAGATCGCACCGGCGATGGTGGCGGTGATCGTCATGGTCAGCGTGTCGCGGTTCTTCACGTGCGCAAGCTCGTGCGCCATCACGCCCGCAACCTCCTCGGCGCTCAGCGTGCGCAGCAGGCCGGTGGTTGCGGCAACGGCGGCGTGTTCCGGGTTGCGACCCGTGGCAAAGGCGTTGGGCTGGTCGTTATTGACGATATAGACCTTCGGCATCGGGAGGTTCGCGTTGCGCGCCAGCCGTTCCACGAGGCGGTAGTATTCGGGCGCGCTGCGGGCATCCACTTCCTGCGCGTGGTGCATGCGCAGCACCATCTTGTCCGCGTTCCAGTAGCTGAAAAAATTCATGGCAAGCGCGATCAGGAAGGCGATCATCATGCCGCCCGTGCCCCCGATCAGGAAGCCCACGCCCATGAACAGGGCCGTCATGGCGGCAAGCAGCATTGCGGTGCGAATAAAGTTCATGTTCTGGCTGCCCGTGTTTTAGGTGCCCACGTCTGAAACTGCCCGTGCGCGAAAGGCTGCACACGGCGATTGGCTGCGCTATATGATGGGAATGCGCAAGCCCCGCCGCAAGGCGGACGCACGTTCCGGACGCAGTTTCCCGTCAAGCTGCGGATAGGCTGAAACTTCGGCGAAGAAAAGACAGTTGAGTTCATGAGCGATCCGAATCCCACCTCTTCCGCCAACCCCGGCACCGACCAGGAAACCGGGATCCGCACGACCGAGATCCGCAAAAGCGGCGAAACGGACGCCCCGAGCGAGCCCCCTCGCCGCCGGTTTGAGGACCTGCCGCCCGCAGCCCAGCGCGCGCTGATGGAGGCGGAAGAACGCCGCCGCAACGCCAAACCTCTTGATTTGCCGAAGGAAATCGATGGCCGCAAGGGCCCGGAACCGGTGCGCTACGGCGACTGGGAGAAAAAAGGCATCGCCAGCGATTTCTGATCGGAAGCCCTGAAACCGGGCGAGCATCGGACGCCCCTTGGTTAATGAGGGTTTAACCTCTGCCGGGCTAGTTTTATGGATCGATGATCCAACGCATGCGCCCGGTTCGCCAAATGACTTCAGCCAAGGCTGCGCCCCAGCGCGGGACCGATCCCGAATCGGCCACCGCCTTCGAGCGCCTCAACACCCTTCTTGCCGGTCTTGAACCCGGTCAGGCCCCTATCGTGCTCACCATCGGCGAGCCGCGACACGCCCTGCCCGATTTCGTAGGCCCGACCCTCGCCGCCAATCTCGACGATTTCCGCCGATATCCGGCGATCCGGGGCACGGACGCTTTCCGGCAAACGGTCGCCGACTGGCTGGACAAACGCTTCGATCTGGACGGACTGATCGATCCGAAGGTCCATATCCTGCCGCTCAACGGCTCGCGCGAGGGGCTTTTCAGCGCCGCCTTCATCGCCGCCGACATGACGGGCAAGGAAAACCCGGTCACACTGCTGCCCAATCCCTATTATCACCCCTATTCGGTGGGGGCCGACAGGGCGGGCACCGAAGCGGTCTTTATCGATGCGCCGGAAAAGAACGGCTTCCTGCCCGACCTCGACGCGCTCGACCCGAAGGTTCTCGACCGCGCGGTGGCGTTCTATTTCGCCTCGCCCGCCAATCCGCAGGGCTCCGTCGCTCCACTCGACTACTGGCAGCGGCTGATCGAGCTTGCCCGCAAGCACAATTTCTATCTCTTCGCCGACGAGTGCTACTCGGAGATTTACCGCGACACGCCGCCGACCGGCGTTCTGGAAGCGGCCAAGGCGATGGGCGGGGACCTCTCCCACATCGTCGCGTTCAATTCCCTTTCCAAGCGCTCCAACCTTGCCGGGCTTCGCTGCGGGTTCGCCGTGGGCGATCCGGCCTTCATGAGCGCATGGACCACCTTCCGCAATTCCGCCGCCCCGCAGGTGCCGATGCCGGTGCAGGCGGTGGGTGTCGCAGCCTTTTCCGATGAGGCGCATGTGGAAGAAAACCGCCGCCTCTACAACGAAAAATTCGACATGGCGGAACGGGTTCTGAGCAACTCCTTCGGCTTTTCCCGTCCCGAGGGCGGGTTCTTCGTCTGGCTGGATGCCTCCCGCTTCGGCGGCGGGGTGGAGATGGCCAAGCGGCTGTGGGTGGAACAGGGCGTGAAGGTCGTGCCCGGCGCCTATCTCAGCCACACGCAGGCTGACGGGTCCAATCCGGGCGACAATTACATCCGCCTCGCCATGGTGGAAGACATCGACACGACACGACGCGCCCTTGAGCGCATCGCCGCTCTCGGCGACGAAAGGGGCGCAGGGGAATAAAGCATGCGAACCACACGAGCCTCCGTTGGATTCGTTGAGCCGGAAGACCGCATCCGCCGTCTTTTGAAGCGCAACATTGCGGGTGCAGGCGGACTTCTGCTGATCGCAGGCGCCGCGGCGATGGCCGCGGCACTTGCCACATGGTCGGTAGAAGACCCTTCCCTCTCGCATGCGACGGACGCCACGGTTCGCAACGCGCTCGGCACACCCGGCGCGATCATCGCAGATCTCGTGATGCAGATGATCGGCCTTTCCTCCGCCATCTTCCTGTTTCCGGTGGTGCTGTGGGGCTGGCGGCTGGTGGCGGGCAAGAGCCTCGGCATTCACCGCAAGCGGATCTTCACATGGATGGGCGGCACGTTCCTCGCCGCAGGCGCACTGGCCGCGCTCCCCGTGCCGGAAAGCTGGCCGTTGCCGACCGGCCTCGGCGGCGTTTTCGGCGATCTTCTCGATATCGTGCCGCAGGCGCTTTCCGCGCTGGTGCCGGAAAGCCTTGCAGGGCTGATCGGGGCGCTCGGTTTCGGCGTTCCCGCGCTGGTGCTGATGCTCCACGCCGCGGGCTGGATCGACCGCCGCCGCGGCGAGACCCGGTTCGAAAACGACGTCACCGCCCCTCTTTATGAGGACGAGGACGACGATTACGAGGATGAGGACGACGGCGACGGCCGGTTCTCCACCCTTTACGGTCACGTCGCCCATTGGGGCTACATGGCGGGCGCGCTCATGCGCCGGATGACCGGCCGCAAGCGCCGTCAGGAGAGTTGGCAGGATCGTGGGCAGGGCCAGGTCGCCGACCACTGGGACGACGAGGAAGAAGAGGTGCGTCCGCGCCGCTCCCTGCGCCGCTGGATCGTCGACAAGCTTCTGGGCGAGGAGGACGACTATTACGACCATGACGCCCGTCAGGAGCCGCGCGGGGGCCTGAGCGAGGCGCTGGCGCGCGCCGATGCCGCCTTCGACTACGAAGATGAAGACGAAGACGAGGACGACGCCCGCTTCCAGACCTACGAGGACGATGAGGACGATCACGAGGCGCCGCCCGCCCACCAGAGTGGTCGCCAGCCTGTCGGTATTGCCGGCCCTGTGGTGGAGGCGAGCCGCCGGGTTGCCTCCCCTGCCCCGCGTCCACGTCCGGGCAAGCGGGTGGTGCGCGAGGCGCAGCCTTCCTTCCTCGGTGCGGAAGCCTACGAATTGCCGCCGCTGGCGCTGCTGGCGGAACCCAAGACGCCCGGCAAGAACCAGACGATTTCGACGGATGCTCTGGAACAGAACGCCCGCATCCTTGAAGGCGTTCTGGAGGATTTCGGCGTGCGCGGCGAGATCGTGCATGTGCGCCCCGGCCCCGTGGTCACGCTTTACGAGCTGGAGCCCGCGCCGGGCATCAAGTCCTCGCGCGTCATCGGTCTGGCGGATGATATCGCGCGCTCCATGTCGGCGATTTCCGCGCGTGTCGCGGTCATTCCGGGCAAGAACGCCATCGGCATCGAACTGCCGAACCAGCGCCGCGAGACGGTGTTCCTGCGCGAACTTCTGGCCTCGCACGACTATGAGAACTCCAAGGCGAAGCTCGGGCTGACGCTCGGCAAGACCATCGGTGGCGAGCCGGTGATCGCGGATCTGGCGCGCATGCCGCATCTGCTGGTCGCAGGCACCACCGGCTCGGGCAAGTCGGTCGCCATCAACACCATGATCCTGTCGCTGCTCTACAAGCTGAATCCCGAGCAGTGCAAGCTGATCATGATCGATCCGAAGATGCTGGAACTCTCTGTCTATGACGGCATTCCGCATCTGCTGACCCCGGTCGTCACGGACCCCAAGAAGGCGGTTGTCGCGCTGAAATGGACCGTGCGCGAGATGGAGCAGCGCTACAAGAACATGTCGAAGCTCGGCGTGCGCAACATCGACGGCTTCAACACCCGCGTGGCGCAGGCCGCCAAGAAGGGCGAAATCATCCGCCGCACCGTCCAGACGGGCTTCGACCGCGAAACCGGCGAGGCGATTTTCGAGGAAGAAGAGCTGAACCTGGAGCCGATGCCCTACATCATCGTCGTGGTCGACGAGATGGCCGACCTGATGATGGTGGCCGGCAAGGACATCGAAGGCGCGATCCAGCGGCTGGCGCAGATGGCGCGTGCTGCTGGCATCCACATCATCATGGCGACCCAGCGCCCCTCCGTGGACGTCATCACCGGCACGATCAAGGCGAACTTCCCCACCCGCATCTCCTTCCAGGTGACGTCGAAGATCGACAGCCGCACGATCCTCGGCGAACAGGGTGCGGAACAGCTTCTCGGCATGGGCGACATGCTCTACATGGCCGGTGGCGGCCGCATCCAGCGCGTGCACGGGCCCTTCGTCTCCGACGGCGAGGTGGAAGACATCGTCGCCCACCTGAAGACCCAAGGAACGCCGCAATATCAGGAGAACATCACCGAGGAAGACGGTGAGAGCGAAGGCACCTATGACATGCTGTCGGGCGGCGGGGCCGGCGATGAGGCGAACGAGCTTTACGACAAGGCCGTCAACATCGTGATCCGGGACCGGAAGGCATCGACCAGCTACATCCAGCGTCGCCTGTCCATCGGCTACAACCGGGCCGCCTCGCTGATTGAGCGCATGGAAGACGAAGGCGTCATTTCCAGCGCCAATCATGCGGGCAAGCGCGAGGTTCTGGTGGGCGGCGAGGAAAACATCTGACGCCCGTCAGCGCGGCCAAGGAAGACAAGAACGCTGCGGCAGGTCACACTCGAACTTGCCGCGCCCCAGATTCGCCACAGCCGGCTGGTAGCGGCCAAACATGCGCGGTGTCTTATTCTCGACACTGCAAACATGCGCGGCGCCAATTATCGACACTTCAAGCATGCGCGTCTCGTAATTCCCGGACGCAGATGGAGAGACTATTGATGGCATTCCGGTCAACGCGGACCCAGACAGCAAATGCCCGTCCGGCCCGGGTATCGCGCAGGTCGAGCCTCGGCATGATCGCGGCAGCGGTCGCCCTCGCTTGCGGCCTTGTCGCCGCGCCCGTCGCGGAAGCGCGCACGCCGCTGAACGACAAGCAGCGCGCGACGCTGGAAGAAATCAATCGCTACTTCAACGGCATCTCCACCATGGCGGGCGACTTCGTGCAGTTCGGCCCCAATGGCGAGCGCGCGGAAGGCCAGTTCTTCCTGTCGCGACCGGGCAAGATCCGCTTCCACTACAAGCCCCCTGCCCGCATCGACATCATCGCCGACGGCAAATCCGTCTCGGTGAAGGACCGTAAGCTGCAGACGCAGGACATCTGGCCGCTTTCCAAGACGCCGCTGCGCTTCCTGCTGTCGGACAAGATCGACCTGACGAGCGATGCCAATGTCACCTCCGTATCCGTGGAGCCGGATCTGGTGACCGTGATCATCACCGAGGACGGCACCTTCGTGCAGGGCAAGCTGACGCTCATATTCGACGCGCAGACGCAGGACCTGAAGCAGTGGACGGTGACCGACGAACAGGGGCTCGATACCTCCGTCGCCATCTACAACGTCAATACGGACGTAGCGGTGAACAACAAGATGTTCATTATCGATTATCTGGCCAACGCCCGTCAGGGCCGCGAATAGCGCACAGAGGCATCCGCCGTCCGGCGGAGCGGAGCACATAGAACGCAAAAGGGCGACTGGCCGCAGCCAGTCGCCCTTTTTATTTATCCGTCATGCCGCCCGTTGCGGGCGGGCGCCGCTTACTTGATGCGGTCGCGCTTGGCGAGCGTGCGCAGACGCAGGGCGTTCAGCTTGATGAAGCCGGCTGCGTCCTTCTGGTCGTAGGCACCCTGATCGTCCTCGAAGGTCACCAGTTCCTCCGAATAGAGCGAATAGGGCGAGGCGCGGCCGGTCACGATGACGTTGCCCTTATAGAGCTTCATCTTGACGGTGCCGGTCACCTTTTCCTGCGACTTGTCGATGGCAGCCTGAAGCATCTCGCGCTCCGGCGAGAACCAGAAGCCGTTGTAGATCAGCTCCGCATAGCGGGGCATCAGCTCGTCCTTCAGGTGGCCTGCGCCACGGTCGAGCGTGATGGACTCGATTGCGCGGTGCGCCTGAAGCAGGATCGTGCCGCCCGGGGTCTCGTAGACGCCGCGCGACTTCATGCCGACGAAGCGGTTTTCGACCAGATCGATACGGCCGATGCCGTTGTCGCGACCATAGTCGTTGAGCTTGGCGAAGAGCGTCGCAGGCGACATGGCCTTGCCGTTCAGCGAAACCGCATCGCCCTTCTCGAAACCGATCTCGATCTCGGTCGCCACGTCCGGCGCGTCCATCGGGGAGACGGTGCGCTGGTAGACGTAGGCGGGCGGCTCCTCGGCCGGATCTTCCAGAACCTTACCTTCCGACGACGAATGCAGCATGTTCGCGTCGACAGAGAACGGAGCCTCGCCGCGCTTGTCGTGCGGAACCGGGATCTGCCACTTCTCGGCGAATTCGATCAGATCGGTACGGGACTTGAAGGTCCAGTCACGCCAGGGCGCGATCACCTTGATGTCCGGGTCCAGCGCATAGGCGGAAAGCTCGAAGCGGACCTGATCGTTGCCCTTGCCGGTCGCGCCATGCGCAATGGCGTCGGCACCGGTCTCATGCGCAATCTCGATGAGGCGCTTGGAGATCAGCGGGCGGGCGATGGAAGTACCGAGCAGGTAGACGCCTTCATAGACGGCATTGGCGCGGAACATCGGGAACACGAAGTCCTTGATGAATTCCTCGCGCAGGTCGTCGATGTAGATTTCCTTGATGCCGAGCATCTCGGCCTTGGCCCGTGCGGGCTCAAGCTCTTCGCCCTGACCGAGATCGGCGGTGAAGGTCACCACCTCGCAGCCGTATTCGGTCTGCAGCCACTTCAGGATGATGGAGGTGTCGAGGCCGCCCGAATAGGCCAGCACAACCTTCTTGATATCGCCCTTTTTCTTTTCTTCAAGCGCCATGGGTAACGTCCGATCTGATGAAGGGCGCAGCATTCGCCCCCTTTGGAAAATTCCGCCGCACTGTAGCCAAGCGTGGCCGTGGCGCAAGGGGGGCAACGCAACCTATGGAAAAGCACCCCAGCGGCAATTGTCCGGACAGGCGCAACAAAGCCCCTCTTCTGCCTTGCTAGAGCCATTTTGCCTCGGCTCTTCTTGGCATATGAAGATCCTTCCGGCGCAGCACCTCTCGTGCCGCCCTCCCTTTTCGAGATGTCTTTCATGCTTCGCACCCTGACGGCCCTCGCCCTTGTCGCCTTCACCATGAGCGCACAGGCAGAAGAGCCCAAGCTCAAGCTCGGCCCCGCCGAACCCTTCACCTTCGACACGCTGATCGGACGCGCCCGAGCGCTCGCCGACAAGCCCTATGAGGCCCCGGAGGTGCGCGCCGCCGACACGCTGGAAAAGATCGACTATGACGCCCACTGGAAGATCCGCTTCAAGGCGTCCGAAACGCTCGCCATCACGCCGGATGCGCCGGTGCAGTTCTTCCATCCGGGCCGCTATTTCAAGGAGCCGGTGAAGATCTACGAGGTGGAGGGAGCCAAGGCGCGCGAAGTGCTTTATTCGCCCGACGCCTTCGAGATGCCCGATGACAGCCCGGCCCGCGCGCTGCCGCGCGACATCGGCTTTGCCGGGTTCCGCATCATGCGGCCCGACCTCAAGACCGACTGGATCTCCTATCTGGGGGCGAGCTATTTCCGCACCGACGGCCAGTCGCGCCAGTACGGCCAGTCGACGCGCGGGCTCGCCATCGACACCGGGCTTTCCACGCCTGAGGAATTCCCGCGCTTTTCCGCCTTCTGGCTCGCCCCGCCGGAAGAGGACGGCCAGACCATCGTCATCTATGCGCTGCTCAATTCGCCCTCCGTTGCGGGCGCCTACAAGATGGCGCTGACCCACAAGGACGGCAAAGGCCAGATCATCGACGTGGACACGCGGCTGTTCTTCCGCAAGCAAGTGGAGCGCCTCGGCGTTGCGCCGCTGACCTCGATGTACTGGTATTCGGAAACCAACCGCGCCACCGCCCGCGACTGGCGGCCCGAGGTGCACGATACGGACGGTCTCGCGATCCTGGCGGGCAACGGCGAACGGATCTGGCGTCCGCTCAACGATCCGACCACGGTGCGCACCTCCACCTTCTCCGCACCCGACGTGAAGGGCTTCGGCCTTGCCCAGCGCGACCGGGCTTTCGCCAACTATCAGGATGACGGGGTCTTTTACGACAAACGCCCCTCGGTGTGGATCGAGCCGCTGCGCCCCTTCGGCGCGGGCGCGGTGCAGCTCGTCGAAATCCCCACCGACGACGAGATCTTCGACAATATCGTCGCCTACTGGACACCTGCCAAAACGCCTGAGGCGGGAACGGAGCTTTCGCTGGCCTATCGCATGACTTGGGCCGACCGGCACCCCACGCCGGAAAGCGGCTCGCAGGTCGTCGCCACGCGCGTCGGTCAGGGCGGCGTGCCCGGCCAGCCGCGCCCCGGCGACCAGATCAAGGTCGTTCTCGATTTCGAAGGCCCGGCGGTCAAGGGCCTGACGCAGAAGTCAGGTGTGGAGCCGGTGGTGGAACTGTCGACGGGCAAGCCGATCAATGTCTACGCCCTGCCCGTCGTCGGCACGGATCGCTGGCGTCTGGTCTTCGACGCCAAGACGCCCGAACACGATCCCATCGAGGCGCGCGTCTATCTGCGGCGCGGCGATGACGTCATCAGCGAGACCTGGCTCGGCCAGCTTTCCCACGATCTGGTGGCCCGATAAGGCGCAGCCGGGGATGAGCCCCTAGCAGGGCTTCTTTCCCGGCTCCCAGCCGTCAGCCGCCAGCTCGAAACCGTCGAATTCGAAGCCGGGCGAAACGGTGCAGCCGACCAGCGTCCACATGCCCAGCGTTTCCGCCTGCTGCCAGATGCCTTCCGGCACAACGGCCTGCGGCTGCTGGCTGGCGGCGATATTGGGCCCGAGCGTGATGATCTGCTTGCACTTGCCGTCCGACAGGCCGAGCGTCAACGGCGCACCGGCATAATAGTGCCAAACCTCCACCGCATCGACCTTGTGCCAGGCGGTGACGATGCCGGAGGGAACGAGGAAATAGATCGCGGTCGAGCGTGCCCTGCCTTGCGAACAAACCGCATCGCGGAAGGTTTCGCGATAGAAGCCGCCTTCGGGGTGCTCTTTCAGCTTCAGCTTCCGCACCACGTCTTCCACGCTCAGGTTCAGGTGGGATTCGGCCATGGCGTCATTCCTCCGCTTGGGGCCCCGCACACGGTCCGGCTCGGACCATGTGCCGTGCGGCCAGGAAATCCTAGAAGCTGTCCTTGCGCCTGCGAACTTCGGCAAAGACCTCAGCCGCCGACGCGCCTGCAAGACCGATCGCCTCCTGAAGACCTGCATCATGCACGCGCAGGAAGGGATTGGTCTGCAATTCAAGGGCCATGGTGGTGGGAAGCGTGGGCTTGCCTGCCGCACGCAGGGCCTCCACTTCCGCCAGCCTGTCCGCCAGCGCCGCATTCGCCGGATCGACCGACACCGCAAAGCGCGCATTGGCGAGCGTGTATTCGTGGCCGCAATAGATACGGGTCTGCGACGGAAGCATGTCGATGAGCTTTTCAAGCGAAGCCCACATCACCTCCGCAGAGCCTTCGAACAGGCGGCCGCATCCCATCGCGAAGAGCGTGTCGCCGGTAAAGGCGACGCCCGCGCCGGGCAGCCAGTAGGAAATCTGGTCGAGCGTGTGACCCGGCGTGGCGATGCAACGGATTTCATCGCCGCCGAAGGGCACGACATCGCCGTCGCCGACGCTCTGGTCGAAGGGGCCGACGCGGGTCGCCGATTTTGCCGGACCGATGACGAAAGCCCCGGTGCGCGCCTTCAACGCCGCCAGCCCTTGCGTATGATCGCCATGGTGATGGGTGATCAGGATATGGGTGAGCTTCCACCCAGCGGCCTCAAGCTCGGCCATCACCGCATCCGCATCGGGAACGTCGACAGCAAGGGTTTTCCCGGTATCGGGATCGTGCGCGAGCACGCCGAAATTGTCGTCGAGGCACGTGAATTGGCGGATTTCCAGCGAACCCATTTTCGCTCTCCCTCGTTGGACGTCCAAGATTTCATTTCCTACAGCGTTAAGGAAATGACCGCAGCCCGCCCAATTTGCAAGGGGCCAAGGCTGCAACCAAGATGTCGAAACCCGCAACTCACCGTAAGGTTACAGGATATTCGACAGATTAGTATTGCGACGCTTTCGCCCTATGTGCGTTCTGCCGACAAGCAGTGATTGCATGTGCGGGCACAAGTCGTTTCAATCGTCGCCGAATGGACCGGGATAACGGAATCAGGCCCGGAAGCGACATGATCTGCCGACAGGCGCAGGCGCGCCTGACCGGCTCTGGCGGTGACCCCGATGTATCTCGACGTGCTCGACATGAAACGGTTCTACGAGCAGCCGCTCGGCCAGCTTGTGCGCACCATCGTCGGCCATGCCGTTCACGCACAGTGGCCGAACCTGAGCGGAATGCGCGTGCTGTCGCTCGGCTTCCCCCAGCCTTATATCGATCCCTATATCGGCCAGACGGAGCGTCTGCTTGCCGCCATGCCCGCTCCGCAAGGGGTGATGGAATGGCCCGCCGGAGGCCCCAACCGGGCTCTGCTGGTGGATGAATGCAATCTGCCGCTGCCCGATGCCTGCATGGACCGCGCCCTGCTCGTCCATACGCTCGACCTTTCCAACGATTCCATTGCGGTCCTGCGCGAGATCTGGCGCGTGCTGGCTCCCGGAGGGCGGATCCTGGTGGTCGTGCCGAACCGCCGCTCGCTCTGGTCGCAGCTTGAAACGACGCCCTTCGGATATGGCCGCCCCTTCTCCAAGGGCCAGCTTTCCACCTTCCTGCGTGAAGCCCGTTTTGTGCCGACAGCCGCCACGAGCGCGCTGCATGTGCCACCGCTGCGCTCACGCCTGCTGTTGCGCTCGGCCAACGGCCTTGAGCGTATCGGCCGCCAGCTCTGGCCCGCTTTTGCGGGCGTTCTCGTGGTGGAGGCGGAAAAACAGATCTACCAGACGATCCCCAAGGGCGCGCGCAAGGCCGTCCATATCCTGCGCCCGGTGTTCATTTCCGACGGCCCGCCTACGAGCCAGCCCGGCACCTCGCGGCATGAGCCCTCCGCGCCTCTCGAGCGCACCTCGAAGGACTGAGCCTACTTCCTGAGAAGAAACACCGCCTGTTCGCCGATCAGGTTCCACAGCCACCAGGGAGCCTTGATCGAGATTTCCTGACCGTTACCGTTGAGCGCCACGGCCTTTTCCACCGTGCAGCCCAGTTCCCGCGTCAGATCCACGAAATCGCGGATGGTGCAGAAGTGAATGTTCGGCGTGTCGTACCAGGAATAGGGCAGATAGTCGGTAACCGGCATCCGTCCCTTGAGGAGCAGGTGAAGCCGGTTCTGCCAGTGGCCGAAATTCGGGAACGAAACGATGACATGGCCGCCGATGCGCAGAAGGTGGCGCACGACCTCCTTCGGGTCCCACGTCGCCTGAAGCGTCTGGCTGAGGACCACATAGTCGAAGGAACCGTCGGGATAGGCCGACAGATCCTCGTCGGCGTCGCCCTGAATGACGGAGAGACCGCGCGCGACGCAGGAATTCACGCCCGCATGCGAAATCTCGATGCCGCGAGCATCCGCGCCCTTGGTCGTCGCCAGCAACTGCAACAGCGCGCCGTCGCCGCAGCCCACATCGAGCACGCGCGAATTCGGCTTCACAAGCTCCGCGATGACCTTGTGGTCGACGCGGGTTTCGGTCATGGGCGCATCAGCCATCGGCCCGGGCCTCCTCGCCTTGAGGCGCCGCTGCAGCCGGTCCCTTATCCGTGCCGGACACGGCAATGCCGCGCGCGCCGGCGGCCCCTTTCAGGAAGCCGCGCACCATGTTGAAAAGCTCCGGCTCGTCCAGCAGGAAGGCGTCATGCCCGCGCGGGCTGTCGATCTCCACGAAGGAAACGCTGCCCGCCACCGCGTTCAGTGCATGCACAACGGCGCGGCTTTCCGATGTCGGAAACAGCCAGTCGCTGTTGACCGAGGCGATACAGAAACGCGTATTGGAGCCGCGGAAGACATCGGCCAGCACGCCGTCGCACTCCCCGGCCAGATCGAAATAGTCCATCGCGCGCGTGACATAGAGATAGGAATTGGCGTCGAAGCGGTCGACGAAGGTCATGCCCTGATGGCGCAGGTAGCTCTCGATCTGGAAATCGGCGTCGAAACCGAAGGTGATCTGATCGCGGTCCTGAAGGGAACGGCCGAATTTCCGATGCAGCGACTGGTCGGACATATAGGTGACATGCGCCGCCATGCGGGCAATCGCCAGACCGTGCGTCGGGCGGGTGTCGAATTCCAGATAGTTGCCGCGGCACCAGTCGGGATCGGCCATGATCGCCTGACGCCCGACCTCGTGGAAGGCGATGTTCTGCGAGGAATGGCGCGCGCCCGCGCACAGGCAGGCGGCGGAAAAGACGCGCTCGGGATAGCTCGCCGCCCATTGCAGCACCTGCATGCCGCCCATGGAGCCGCCGATCACCGCAAACAGCGTGTCGATACCGAGCGCGTCGATGAGCATGGCCTGCGAGCGCACCATGTCGCGGATCGTCACCAGCGGCATGTCGAGCGCCCACGCCTTGCCGGTCTCCGGGTTGGTGGAGGCCGGGCCGGTGGTGCCCATGCAGCCGCCCAGAACGTTGGCGCAGATGACGAAATAGCGATCGGTATCCACCGGCTTGCCCGGTCCGACCATCATCGACCACCAGCCGGGCTTGCCGGTCAGCGGATTGGTGGAGGCCACATACTGGTCACCCGTCAGGGCATGGCAGATGAGGATCGCGTTGGACTTGTCGGCATTGAGCGTGCCGTAGGTCTGATACGCGATCTGCCAGGGGGCAAGGTCAACGCCTGCATCGAGCGGCAGCGGTTTGTCCTTGCCAAACCGCATCACCGGGCTCGACGGCTCGTCCGCCTCGCGCAGCCTCGCCGCGTCGGAAATGGCGTCGCCGTCTTGCGATGTCATTTTCGTAATGGATCCCGCTTTGCGATGTTTGAAAACGCCGCATTCAAGCCTGCGTTTCCTACTGGATATGACGGTCGTTTACGTAGGCTGCGCCAGCTCGCGGTGTCAATATGAGGGCTCTCGCGAAGGCTGCAGCTCAGACGGTTGCACGTCCGTCGGTGGAATGCGCATGTTTCAACGCATTGATCTTGTCATAAGTTGCAGACATAGCACTAAAGGCATGCCTGTGCGACCCCTGCGACACGACGAACCGGGGCCATCCGGTCCTTTGCCGTTTTCCTTTTGATTTCGCGGCCCGTCTTGCCTATGAAGAACCCTTCCGAATGGTGCGGAAGGCTGCGGGTCGCCCCGCTCCGGCGCCCGAATGCGGGTTGGGCCCGCAGTGACGATTTTCCGATAGGAAGACACGCACTTTTTCGACAAGAAGACACGAACACCGGACCGCCTCATGCCTTCAGCACCGACGACCGAACAAGACAAGCTGGCCGAGCTTCGCGCGCGCATCGATGTGATCGATGCAGACATTCACGGCCTGCTGATGGAGCGCTCGACCATCATCGACGCGCTGGTCGCGGCCAAGGGCACGCAGTCCGGCGCAGATGCGACGCCGACCGGGGTCGCCTTCCGGCCTCTTCGCGAGGCGGACATGATGCGCCGTCTCGTGGAGCGCCACGAGGGCACGCTGCCGATCATCACGGTAGAAAACATCTGGCGCGTGATCATCTCCACCTTCACCCGCCTGCAGGCCGATTATGTCGTCCATCTGGACGGCACCGCCGACGCGGTCGCGATGCACGACACGGCACGCTTCTATTTCGGCTTCGGGCTCGACCTCATCGACGAGGACGATCCGGAATCGGTGATTGCCGCCGTCGCGGCCTCCACGACGGATCTGGGCGTCGTCGCGCTGAACCGCATGGCGATCACGCCGTGGTGGCGCACGCTCGGCGGCGACGGCCCGCATATTCTGACCCGCCTGCCCTTCCTGCAGCAAACCGGCCGACCGGCGGATCTGCCCGCGCTGGTGATCTCGCCCAAGGTGAGCGAACCCGGCGAGCCGGATATCACCGTCTATGATGCGAGTTGGGCGGTGGGCGGCAATCGCGCGGAGAGCGCCCTCACCGAGGTGGGCATCGAGATCCTCGCCCGACATACCGGCGAGGGCACCGATGCGCTGATCGCGGTGCCCTCCGACATGGATGCTGCATCCGTCACCTCCCTTCTCGAAAAGGCAGGCGCGGAGCCTGGCCGGTTGCGTGAAGTGGGCGGCTATGCCGCCGCCATCGACCTCGATGACGACGGGGATGACGACTTTTAGAGATCTTTCCGGCAGATCCGGCACCTCAGCCCCGGACTGTCGGTCGCGGCCCGCAAGAAGCGGCGCCTTCCGGAGCTAGACTGAACATGACGACCGCCGAAAATACCACGACCTCCCTGCGCCCCACGCCGCGTGCCGGCGTTCTCGACATCGCCCCCTACGTGGCGGGCGCCCACAAGGGGACGGGCACCGGCCCCACCTACAAGCTGTCCTCCAACGAGACCCCGCTGGGCCCGAGCCCGAACGCGGTCGAGGCCTACAAGCTGGAGGCCGACCGGCTGGCGATCTATCCCGACGGCAGCGCCACGGCGTTGCGCGAGGCCATCGGCTCGGTGCACGGCATCAATCCCGACCGCATCGTGTGCGGCGCGGGCTCCGACGAGATCCTGAACCTGCTGGCGCAGGCCTATCTGGCCGACGGCGACGAGGCGATCTATTGCGAGCACGGCTTTCTCGTCTACCCGATCGCCATCAAGTCCTGCGGCGCGACGCCCGTCGTGGTTCCGGAAACGGATCTGACCAACGATGTGGACGCCATTCTGGCGGCGGTGACCGACAAGACGCGGATGGTGTTCATCGCCAATCCGAGCAACCCCACCGGCACCTACCTGCCCTTTGACGAAGTGCGCCGCCTGCATGCGGGCCTTCCGGGCAACGTGATCCTCGTGCTGGATGCGGCCTATGCCGAATATTGCCGCCGCAACGACTATGCGGCCGGGATGGAACTTGCCGCGACGGCCGAGAACGTCGTCATGGCGCGCACCTTCTCCAAGGTCTACGGCCTTGCAGCCCTGCGTCTCGGCTGGTGCTACGGACCGGCTGCGATCATCGAGGTGCTGAACCGCATCCGCGGGCCCTTCAACATCTCCGCCGCCTCCATGGCGGCAGGCATCGCCGCCGTTCAAGACCGGGCGTTCCTTGAAAAGGCGCTCGATCACAATGACAAGTGGCTGCCGTGGGTCACCGAACAGATGGAAGCGCTGGGGCTGACGGTGACGCCGAGCGTCGGCAACTTCATTCTCGTCCACTTCCCCGATGTGCCGGGCAAGCGGGCGGCGGAAGCCGATGCGTTCCTGCTCAAGCGCGGCTGCGTGCTGCGCCGGGTGGACAATTACGGCCTGCCCAATGCGCTGCGCATGACCATCGGTTCGGAAGAAGCCAACCGCGCGGTGATCGCGAACCTGACGGAATTTCTCGCCTGAGGAACCCGGTTCTCGCCGCAGACTGAATATTCAGGGCCGCACGCGCAGACCGCCGTGCGGCCCTTTTATATTCGCGGGCCCGGCTCATTTATATGGACGCAGTCTAGCCACGGGCCCCATCCGCGTTTAAGAGCCTATTCCCACGCCCGCCATCCGGCGGGCGCTGACACAAGCTCAAACGAATGGAACCATGACCACCCCCTTCAAACGTCTTACCCTGATCGGCATCGGCCTGATCGGTTCATCGATTGCCCTGGCGGCGCGCCGCAAGGAACTCGCAGAGGAAATCGTCATTGCGACGCGCTCCGAGGCGACCCTTGCCCGTGCAAAGGAACTTGGGCTCGGCGACCGATATTATCTCGATGCAGGGGAAGCGGTTGAAGGCGCGGATCTGGTGATCCTGTGCGTGCCGGTGGGCGCGTGCGGCGCGGTGGCGAAATGGATCGCCCCCTCCCTCGCGCCCGGCGCGATCCTGTCCGATGTCGGCTCCGTCAAGGAAGCCGTCGTGAAGGGCGTGGAGCCGCATGTACCGCAAGGCGTGCATTTCATTCCCGCCCACCCGATTGCGGGCACCGAACAATCCGGCCCCGATGCCGGTTTCGCGGAACTTTTCGACAACCGCTGGTGCCTGATCACACCGCTCGAAGACAGCGACCCGGAGGCTGTTGCACGCCTTCGCGCGTTCTGGGAAGGGCTCGGCAGCAATATCGAGCAAATGGACGCGCAACACCATGATCGCGTGCTGGCCATCACCTCGCATCTGCCCCACCTCATCGCCTTCAACCTCGTGGGCACGGCGCGGGATCTGGAGACGGTCACCCATTCGGAAGTGATCAAATACTCCGCCGGTGGTTTCCGCGATTCCACCCGCCTTGCGGCGTCCGATCCGACCATGTGGCGCGACGTCTTCCTGAACAACAAGGAAGCCGTTCTGGAGATGCTCGGACGCTTCACCGAGGAACTCGCCGCCCTCCAGCGCGCCGTGCGCTGGGGCGACGGGGATGCGCTCTTCAAGGCGTTCGAACGCACCCGCTATATCCGCCGCAACATCATCGAGGCCGGTCAGGAAACGGATGCTCCCGATTTCGGCCGCCACGTGAAAGAACCCGGCGAATAGAAACCTGTGGGTGGCGCAATTCCGGTTGCGCCACCCGCCTCCATTCTCCCCCGGAAAGCCCCCGCAGGACCGCGCAATCCGCCCTGTGCGTCCCCCACGGGGCGTACAGGCCCTGCTGCGTCAAGCCAGCCCCTTGCGCCCCTACTCAAGCCTTGCTATCGCCGAGCTTGACCGGCGCGTCCTGCGCTCCAGTTACCTGCCTGACACCCCTCGTGATTTCTCTTTCTGGCGGCCGCGCCACCAAGAGGTCCGCCCTGACGGCACCCTCCTGCCGCCGCCCGCAGTTTGTCCGCAGAGCCCGGTCGATCGACGCCCGCTCACCGCCGCTGGACGAGCGCCCGGATTAGGATCCAGACCCGCATGGCGCAACGTGCTCCTTCCGAAAGCGACGCACCGTCTCCCGTCGGCACAGATACGCCTCCGGCGAGGCCAAGCCTTTGGGACTGGCTGCGGCTCGCCGCCCTGACGCTCGCTATCGTCGTCGTGCTGGAATTACTGGGGCTGCCCGCCGCGATCCTGCTGGGCGCGATGGGTGCTGCGATCTTCGTTGCCCTGCGCTTCGGGCAGATGTCCATGCCGCGCCTACCCTACATGGCCGCGCAGGCGCTGATCGGCTGCATGATAGCCCATGCGCTGTCCCTGTCGGTGATGCTGGAGGTCGCCGACCAGTGGCCGATCTTCGTCTTCGGCGTCCTCTCCGTGCTTGTCGCCTCGCTCTTTCTCGGCTGGTCTCTCGCCCGCATGAAAACCCTGCCCGGCACGACCGCCATCTGGGGCTCATCTCCAGGGGCGGCGCAGGTCATGACGTTGATGTCGGAGGATTTCGGCGCAGATATCCGCCTCGTCGCCTTCATGCAATACACCCGAGTGATCATCGTTGCGGGGCTCGCCGCCGTCGTGGCGCGGATCTGGGCGGATCTGGGCGAGGCGTCCCACAGCGCGAGCGCATGGTTCGCCATGCCAGATCCGGGCGGGCTCGCCGGCACGTTTGGACTTGTCGCGGCCACCTTCGTCGTGCACCGGATCGTGAGGGTTCCCTCGCTCTCCTTCATGTTCCCGATGGTGGCGGGCGCGGCCCTTCTCGAAACCGGATGGCTGACGCTGGAACTGCCGCCGCTCCTGCTGGCCGCAGCCTATGTGTCGATTGGCTGGACTATAGGTTTACGGTTCGATGCAAAGGTGCTAAAGCACGCCGCTCGAGCCACACCGCGTATCCTGCTGGCGATCGTGATCCTCGTCTCGCTGTGCGGCGCGCTTTCGGGCGTTCTCGTCGTTCTCACCGGGATCGATCCGCTGACAGCCTATCTCGCGATGAGCCCGGGCGGAGCCGACACGATTGCCATCATCACCGCGTCCGCGCCCGCCAATATAAACGTACCTTTCGTCATGGCCATGCAGATGGCCCGCTTCGTGGCGATCATGCTGACGGGCCCCTTTACCGCGCAACTCATCTCGCGATGGATGGGAAGTTGAGTTCGCCGCTACGTCACTCGCGAAACGCGAAAAGACGCCATTCGGTGGATTTACCTATCCGAAATGACTATTTCCAAATTTGAATTTTAATATTGACAAACCCCCGACCCCGGGAGCAGAACGAGCTTCGTAGCTGACATTTGCGCAACTGGATTACCAAAGCCCCGCCTACGAGGGCTGGGGCCGCCATCTCTTTTCGCGACTTCCGCGTGCTGCGCAATCGGTTCTCGTCGTTGACCCAGGGATGGGTACACATGCGGAGATTTCCGCTAACCCCGCCGCCGCCCTCCGGCCCGCGGGGACGTACCCCCGTTTGAGATTGCGTGTTGAAATGCCCAACCGGACGTCGTCCCGGCACTCTCTCGTGCCGAAGCTCATCATCTGTTTGCGCGAAGGCTATTCGCTTTCGTATCTGCGCGCTGACGTCATCGCCGGTCTGACCGTTGCCATCGTTGCGCTGCCGCTGGCCATGGCGCTCGCCATCGCGTCCGGTGCATCTCCGGACAAGGGGCTTATCACCGCGGTCATCGCGGGCTTCCTGATCTCCGCCTTCGGCGGCTCCCGGTTCCAGATCGGCGGCCCGACCGGCGCCTTTGTGGTGGTCGTCTTCAACGTCATCGCAACGCACGGCTATAGCGGGCTGGTTCTTTCCACCCTGATGGCAGGCATGATCCTGGTCCTCGCCGGGCTCGCGCGGCTCGGCTCGCTGGTGAAATACATTCCCGAGACCGTCGTCACCGGCTTCACCGCGGGCATCGCCGTGATCATCTTCACCAGCCAGATCGCCGACATCTTGGGATTGACGCTGGCACAGCATTCCGGCGGGTTCCTCGGCACACTGGACGACATCTGGGCTTCGCTGAGCACGATTTCCACCCCGAGCATCGTGATCTCCTGCGCCGCGCTGACGCTGATCGTTCTCGTCCGGCGCTTCCGCCCCAAGTGGCCCGCCTTCCTCATCGCCGTGACCATCGCGTCGCTGGTTGCCTGGGCGCTCGCCCTGCCGGTGGAGACCATCGGTTCCAAGTTCGGCGGCATCACCAGCGTGCTGCCGATGCCGGAATTTCCCGAATTCACGCTGACACGGCTGCGCGAGCTGCTGCCCAGCGCGCTCACCATCGCCTTCCTCGCCGGTGTGGAGAGCCTGCTTTCCGCGGTCGTTGCCGACGGCATGACCGGGCGGCGTCACCGCTCCGATTGCGAGCTGATCGCACAGGGCATCGCCAATATGGGCTCCGCGCTTTTCGGCGGCCTGCCCGCGACCGGCGCAATCGCCCGCACCGCCACCAATGTTCGCACCGGCGCGCGCACGCCCGTCGCCGGCATGTTCCATGCCGCCTTCGTGCTCGCCTTCATGATGTTCCTTTCGCCGCTTGCGAACTTCATCCCGCTGGCGAGCCTCGCCGCCGTCCTCGTGGTGGTTGCCTGGAACATGAGCGAGGCCGACAAGGTCCGCCATCTGCTGCATGCGCCGTTTGAGGAACGCGTCATCCTCGTGGTCACGCTCGGGCTGACCGTTCTGGTCGATCTCACCGTCGCCATCGAGGTCGGCGTGGTCATGGCCGCGCTCGCCTTCATGCATCGCATGTCCAAGGCGGTTGCCGTGACCAACGAGGAAGAAGACGACGATCCGGACGCGATCCCCTTCACCGGCACCGTTCCGGCGACCGACCAGCGTCTGGCGCTTTCGGAAAACGCAGAAGTCTTCAAGCTGCGCGGGCCGCTCTTCTTCGGGGCGGCGACGCGGCTCGACGAGGCTTTGAACCGGGCAGGCCCGACGCCGGAAGTCTTCATCCTGCGCATGCGGGAGGTTCCGCTCATCGACGCGACCGGCGTCGGTGCGCTGACCCATTTCGTGGATCGCTGCGAAGCGCGCGGCACGCGTGTCGTCGTCTCCGGCATTCAGGAGCAGCCCAAGGCGATCCTGGAGAAGATGGGCCTCGCCAAGCGGCTGGAGTTCTCCGAGACCTACACGGGCGCAACGATTCGCGCCCGCAGCCTCTCGCGCACCGACAGCACGGCTTCAGGGCCTTCGCAGCGCCCGTCTCACAGCACTTCTGTGGCCAGCTGACAACATTCGGCCACAATTGCGGCTCCCACAAAAATGTGACCGCAATCCAGACTTGCGCTGTCGCCGTGCTGTTTACAAGATCGCAACGGTAACTCCCATAGCGTTGCGTCATCCGTTGAGTTTTGTCCGCGGGTTTTCCTGCCTCTTTGGCCGGGGAACCGGGGCCGGGTATGGACCGGTCAGTCATATCGCCCTGAAACGGCGGTAAGACAACGCGACCGGTAGGCGCTTTCGCTTTAACGGAAGTCGGCAGCAACATGCTGTCCGTGGCTCACGCCTCGGAATGACCGGAGACATGGTGCCGTCGATCTCGCAAACGTGACACTTCGAGAGGGAATCGAGATGCGGAAGCTTCTCACGATCGCGGCGGCGGTCCTGGTCGGCGGTACGCTGGCAGCCCCGGCTGCATTGGCAAATACCAAGGTCTTCGACCCGGCAACCCGCACGTGGATGACAATCGGCCCCGGCGCGCATAGCGGAAAATCGCCGATCGACAAAAAGGTCGTGTCCTATGACGGCGGGCAGAAGCCCGGCACCATCATCATCGACACGTCCGAACGTCGGCTCTACTACGTGATGCCCGGCGGACGCGCGATGAAATACGGCATCGGCGTGGGCCGCGAGGGCTTCCAGTGGGCGGGCCAGAAGCGGATCTCGCGCAAGGCGGAATGGCCGGGCTGGACCCCGCCGCCGCAGATGGTAGCGCGCGAGCGCCGCAAGGGCCGCAAGCTGCCGGCCTACATGGAAGGCGGCCCGAACAACCCGCTTGGCGCGCGCGCCATGTATCTGGGGTCTTCGCTCTATCGCATTCACGGCTCCAACGAGCCCTGGACCATCGGACAGGCGGTTTCCTCCGGCTGCATCCGCATGGCCAATGACGACGTGATCGACCTCTACGACCGCGTGGATGTCGGCGCCAAGGTCATCGTGAAGCGCTAGGCATCTTGCGCTCCGCCGCCGCATGGCGGACAGTATCGAACACGACGAGAAGCCGGTTCCGATGCGGACCGGCTTTTCTTATTCCCTTCCCCGTTCAGTCCCTCTCCGTTTGGGGCTTTCATCGAGGCGTCCGCCATGCACCAGTATCTGATCGAACTTCTGTCCGTGATGGCGGTGTTCTCCTTCGCCATCGTCGCGCCGGGCGCGGACACCGCCATGGTAATGCGGCAGGCGGTGATGCACGGGCGACGCGCGGCGATCCTGACGAGCTTCGGCATCGGCACGTCGCTGCTGTTCCATGTTTCCTACACGATCCTCGGGCTGGGGCTGGTCATCTCCAAGTCGATCCTGCTGTTCAACCTGATCAAATGGGCGGGCGTCGCCTATCTGGTCTTTATCGGCATCCAGTCGCTGAGGGCCGGGCCGACCGTGCTGCCGAAAGGTGCCAACGCAGACAAGCCCGCCCGCGCAGAGCAAAGCGCGCGCAAGGCGTTCCTGCTGGGCTTCCTCGCCAATGCGCTGAACCCCAAGCCGGTGTTCTTTTTTCTCTCCATCTTCTCCACGCTGATCAGCCACGAGACGCCTGCGATCATCAAGGCGGGCTACGGGCTCGTCATGGCAAGCTGCCTGATCGCGTGGTTCGTGGGGGTGTCGTTCTTCCTGACCGTGCCGAAGATGCGCGCAGGTTTCGAGCGTGCAGGCAAATGGATCAACCGCACCAGCGGCGCGATCTTCATCGGCTTCGGGCTGAAGCTTGCGGCCGAAAAGGCAGGCTGAGGCAGAAGACCTCTCAACTTTCGCCGTCTTCGGGCGGCCAATCCTCAAGAACAAAACGACTGCGCAGGGAAACGCGCCGCGGCTCATCGTGCGGCAGTTCCTCAAAGGCTACGCCTTGTGAAACGTCGCTCTCGCCGGTCTCATCCGGCAAAGCCCCGGCAGTTTCGGCATCTGCCTCCTCGCCGCGGGCATCTTCTGCCGGCTCCTCGGGGGCCGTCATGGGCTCATCGATACCGGATACCGTCTCTTCCGTTTCGCCAGCCTCTGCGGGGGGCTGCGTATCCATCGTTGAAAAGCCCTTACCGACCTGCCAGCGGGTGACGACCTCGCGCACGGCCTCGCCCGCACCGGTGAAATCGGTGTCATAATCGTTCAGCCCGTCGACGCAGGCAAAAACCGGGTCGGAGCGCCAGAGCTGGCGCATGGCCGCCGCCTTCAACGCGCCCGGAACGCCTCTTCGGAAAAAGACGCTCATGTCGGTTTCAACGCCGATGGTCTCCAGATCGACGGCCTCTGCCGCCAGCCGGTTGGCTTCGGCTTCCTCGTCGGGCACATCGTCTTCATCAGGGGCAGCGGCAATTGGGTGCGCGCCTTCGTTTTCCGCCGGGTCGACCTCGGCAGGCGTCTCTTCCGGTTCTTCCGGCTCGCCCGCCTGAGCGGCGTTCTTGCGTCTTGCCCAGCGGGAGAGGAAACGTTCCTCAGCCATTGCATCCCTCGTCATCCGACGGACGCGAACTGCCTGCATGACCGGGCAGGCGACCGGCCTCGGTCCGCACCGCCTGAAGATGGGGGGACTGGTCGAAAATCGGCTCCTTGCCGAATTTCAGTTCCTCCACCTTCACCTCGTCGCGGCGGCGCTTGCGGAATTCTTCGGGAGCCGGATGACCGCGCACGAATTCCACCAGAAGCGCCAGCAGGTCCTCCGGCATGGGCACCTGTTCCAGAATGCCTTCGCCGCTGTCGGCAAGATCCTGCGCGTCATAGGGGCTGGCGGTGATCTGCGAGAGGTGCCAAGGCATGGCGGATGAGGGATCGGCGGCGTCCAGCATGATCCACAGGCTCGGGGTCTCAAGCGCCAGATTGATGCGATAGGCCTCCACCAGCTTCCTGTGCAGCGTCACCAGCGCCGTGCCTGCGTGATAGCGGGTGATGTCGCCGTCGCGCACCATGACGTGCCATTCCTCCAGCGCAGGCGGCTCCACGACCGCCGCCACCGGACGCCAGGACCACTCCGCCCAGGGATGATCCACGCGCCGCCGCTCCACAACCGCACCGACGGGGATCGAAACCTCGTTCTTCAGCGCCTTCATGTCTTCCTCGTGCGAGGTCATGGCGGCCCTCCCTGCCTGTTGCGCCTGACGGGTTGCAAACCCGCCCGACAACTCGAAATGGTTGGCAAAGAATGTAGACGTGCCTAAAACAGATGTCACAATAAAGAATTGTGTTCGCGCACGACAAGATGACCGGCGCACTCCGTTGCGCCACCGGCCGTGGAGGAACTCTCGATGATTGTCAAAGGCCGCAAGGTTCTCATCTGCAATTGCGAAGAGACCATGGATCTGGACGCCCGCAGGCTTTCTGCAGGCGGAGAAATACCTACGATTCATCGCCATCTTTGCCGCGCGGGGATCGCAGCCTATGAGAACGCGCTGGCGGGCGGCGAACCGCTTCTGGTGGCCTGCACGCAGGAAGCGCCGCTCTTTTCCGAAATCGCCGAAGAGGCGGGCGCAGACGACAGGGTTTCCTTCGTCAATATCCGCGAGCGCGCGGGCTGGACGAGCCGGGGACAGAACCCGCATCCCAAGATCGCCGCCCTTCTGGAAGAGGCCGTGCTCGAGCCCACGCCCACGGGGCTGAAGACCATCGAAAGCTCCGGCCTGTGCCTCGTCTATGGCGCGGGCCAACAGGCGCTCGATGCGGCCCGGCTTCTCAACAACCGACTGTCGGTGACCCTGCTTCTGTCCGATGCCAGCGATCTGGTCCTGCCCTCGGTGATGGACGTTCCGCTCTACAGCGGTCGCATCCGGGCGCTTACGGGCTCGCTCGGCCATTTCTCGATGACGGTGGACGGCTACGCCCCGCTCCTTCCCTCCTCGCGCACCGAGGCACAGTTCCTGATGGCGCGCGACGGCGCGCAATCGGACTGCGCGGCGATCGTCGATATTTCCGGCGGAGCGCCGCTCATCACCGGCGCAGACAAGCGCGACGGCTATTTCCGCGCCGATCCGAAAGACCCGGCAGCCGTTGCCCGTATCCTGCTGGAAGCGGGCGAGATGGTCGGCACGTTCGAAAAGCCGCTCTACGTTTCCTACGACGCGGAAATCTGTGCCCATTCGCGCTCCGGGCGCAGCGGCTGTTCCAATTGTCTGGATGCCTGTCCGGCGGGTGCGATAGCTGACGCGGGCGACACCGTTCTATACGATCACGGCATCTGCGCGGGCTGCGGATCGTGCGCCGCCTCCTGCCCGACTGGGGCCGTTTCCTATGCCTATCCGCGGCGCGACGATCTTATCGCCCGCATCCAGACGCTCATCGGCGCCTACACGTCCGCGGGCGGCAAGCGCCCTGCCCTGCTGATCCATGACGAGAACTCCGGCGGAGAGATCATTGCCGCCATGGCGCGTATGGGGCGCGGGCTTCCGGGCCATGTGCTGCCGCTGAGCCTCCATTCTGTCCACCAGACCGGACATGAAGTGATCCTTGCGGCGATACTTGCCGGGGCGGAACATATGATCTGGCTCTGCGACCCGCGAAAGGCTGCCGAACTGCCGCCGCTGGAGGCGCAGATCGCACTGGCGGAAGCCTTCCTAACCGGACTGGGCCATGATGGCGAGGGACGCCTGCATATCGTCGAGACGGGCGATCCGGGCGTACTGGAAGAGGCGCTTTACGACCTGCCCGCGCGCGCCACGGCATCGCCCCGGCGCATTGCCGCGGTTGGCGGCAAGCGCGATGTGGCCCGCGCTGTCCTGACAGAGCTGCGCGCCACGGGGCGCAACCCGGCCGATATCATTGAGCTGCCGCAAGGCGCGCCCTATGGACGGATCACAATCGACACCGATGGCTGCACGCTTTGCCTTTCCTGCGTCTCCGCCTGCCCGATGGGCGCGCTTGGCGACAACGAGGAACGTCCGCAGGTGCGCTTCACGGAAGCGGCCTGCGTGCAATGCGGCCTGTGCACCGATACCTGCCCGGAAAAGGTGATCACGCTGGAGCCGCGCTACGACTTTTCAGCCGACGCCATGACCGGGCGCGTGCTCAACGAGGAAGAACCGGCGACCTGCATCTCCTGCGGCAAGCCCTTCGGCACGCAATCGACCATCAACCGGATCACGGAAAAGCTTTCCGGCAATCACTGGATGTTCCGTTCCACAGACCAGATCAAGCTCATCCAGATGTGCGACGACTGCCGGGTGGCCGCGCAATGGACCATGCCGGACAGCCCCTTGCGCTCGGGCGAAAGGCCCCCCCCGCGCACGACCGCAGACTATCTGGAAGCGGACAAGGCCGGATTGTCGATCGACGATTTCCTGAAGCGGAACTGAGATCGGCCTCACAAGCCCGTCTGCCGGGGCCGGAGCTATCCAAGCTCCGGGTCGGCCAGATGCTGGCGCAGCATGTCGCGATACTCGTTGACCATCGTCTCCACGAACAGCTCGTGGTTCTCGACATTCAGCACTGCCTTGGCGACATGAGCGTTGTAGCGTGCGGCGGCAAACAGAAACGCCATGTGGAGCTGCGTTGCGTCGATCTTCCGGTTTTCCCGGTTGGCCTGATCGATGAACCGCCCGACCAGCGCCAGAAATCCGCTCGTGTCGAGCCGCCCCTCGGCCCGCGCAGCGCGACGCTCATTGCGATTGCCGCTTTCCATCGGAACCCCCGTCCTGTCTCTTCCCTGCCCCGCCGACCGCCACGCCCAAGGCGATAGCGCCTCACAATACATACCCCTGCGCCCGGCCAGAAATCAAACAGATACACTTTATCCCCTGCGGTATTTACGTACCATTTGTGTGTTTCAAACAATATATAGGCACACATGCCTATTCATTACGCAACGTTTTTCCCCTTTCAATTCGCCTCTACGCATCTTTTTACTTCGCTTTAAGCTATTTCCACCACCTTCCAACACAACAAGAACGCAATTGCGAGCCCGGGCACACGGCGAAGCCGGGGAAGCAATGAAGGTGTTCTTGTGCGACCGGGTCCCGTTTCGCAATAAACGAAGGGTCGGGATTTTCGAAACGGTTGCTTCGATTTCTCAAAATTGCGCTGTATCGCATTCAAACGGCAGTATTCCGCCGCCCGAAATGCCACGAGGTCTTGATGTCCAATCCTGAATCCTCCCGCTTTTCTCCCAAATCGGTTTCGACAAAAATCCTTCTCATTGTCGAATTCGTCACGGCCTTCACGATCATCGTGGCCGCCCTCGCCATCTTCCAGATGTCGAGGATCGGTGCGGAAATCACCACAATCGCCGAGCATGACATTCCACTGACCAAGGAACTCAACAGCGTCACGGTGGGCCAGCTCGAACAGGCGATCCTGCTGGAACGCATGTTGCGGGCGGGCAAGGTCGGCTCTCTCAATGACGAGGAACTGTATCGACAAAGCCGCGATGCCTTCCTGAAGCTGTCCGGCGAGGTCGACAAAGCCATCCTGAGCAGCCGCAAGATCGCCGAAACCGGCCTGAACGCAGCCTCTTCGCCCGCCGCCGTAGAGGAATTCCGTCTGGTCCTGGGCCAGATCGAGGAAATCGAGAAGACCCACAAGACCTTTGCCGGACATGTCGGGGAAGCCGCCACGCTCATCGAGGCGGGGAAGATCGAGGAGGCCGTGCATCTGGGCGAGACAATCGAGGCGGAAGAGGAAAAGCTCGATCAGCGCCTGATCTCGACGCTCAACTCCATCGAGACTTTCACCGCGAATGCGGCGACCAAGGCAGAAACCCATGAACACGAGGCGCTTTTGCAGCTGATCGTGGTGTCGGTCGTCTCCGTCATTGTCGGGGCATCGCTGGCGATCCTTTTCGCCCGGCGCGGCATTGCGACCCCGCTGCGTTCCGTGGCGAGCGCATTGACCGCTCTGGCGCGCGGCGACACGAGCGCCAGCGTCACCGTCAACAGCCGCGACGAGGTCGGGCAGGTCGCAGGCGCCTTCGGAGCGTTTCGCGAAAACCTGATCGAGATGGAGCGCCTGCGCCAGCAGGCGGCGGAAGAGGAAGCGCGTATCGAGCAGGAAAAGCGCGAGGCGATGATGCGCCTTGCCGACGAGCTTGAGAGAACCGTCAAGACGATCGCCATGCAGCTTTCCTCCGCGGTGGAGGAGCTGTCGACGGTCGCAACCTCCATGGCGGAGGGCGCGAACCAGACGCGGGAGCGTGCATCGACGGTCGCGGCGGCCTCCGAACAGGCCTCCTCCAACATCCAGACGGTTGCAGCCGCGTCCGAAGAACTGGCGGCCTCCATCTCCGAGATCAGCCGTCAGGTGGCAAAGGCGCTGGAACTTTCGGCTCATTCCACCGACCGGGCACGCACGTCCAACGAGACTGTGGAGGGACTGTCGGCCTCCACCGCGCGCATCGACGAGGTGATCAAGCTCATCTCCGATATCGCCAACCAGACCAATCTTCTGGCCCTCAACGCCACCATCGAGGCGGCGCGGGCGGGCGAAGCGGGCAAGGGCTTCGCCGTGGTGGCCTCAGAAGTCAAGAACCTCGCCAGCCAGACGGGCCGCGCCACCGAGGATATCGGCAACCACATCCAGCAGATGCAGTCGGGATCAAGGCTGACGGCGGATGCGATCATCGGCGTCGTGGAAGCCATCGCCTCCATCGACGAGCAGATCGCAGGGATCGCCTCGGCCATTGAGGAGCAGAACGCGGTAACGGCAGAAATCGCCCGCAACGCCAGCGAGGTGGCCGACGGATCGACCAGCATCTCCTCCAATATCGCCAATGTCAGCAATGATACGCTGAGTTCAAGCGCATCGGCGGATCAGATCCGAGCAACGGTTCACAGCCTCGGCGAACAATCGAGCCTGCTGACAAGCGAGCTGGACCGCTTCCTGACGACCATTCGCGCGGCCTGACGGGGCAGAACCAACCAAAAGCAATATCGCGGGGGCGGTTGGGGCGATGCTCCGGCCGCCCCTTCCGCGTTTCAGCCGTCTTGCGCGGCAGCGCGGGCCGCAACGGCCCGTTCGCGAAGGAAGGCATAGACGCCGGTGGCGATCAGAATGCCGCTGCCCGCCAGCGTCTGCCAGTCCGGCACGTCGTTCCAGACGATCAGGCCGATGATCATCGCCCAGATCACGATGGAATAGCGGAACGGCGCGACAACCACCATGTCGCCGGTGCGCACCGCGATGATGATGAAGACGAAGCCCACGAGCATGAAGGCGGCGGCGGCGGCCAGCAGCGAGAACTGAAAGACATCGGGCATCTGCCATGTCTCGAAGAACGAAAGGCTCGGCCCGACCAGAACGGTCATGGACAGGACGCTCACAAGCGCCGCGCCGAAGGAATTGACCTCGACGGGAATGTGACGCGTGACGATATCGCGTCCGGTCATGAAAACCACGCCCACAAGCGCCGACAGCGACCAGACGTTGAACCCGGCAAAGCCCGGCCGGACGATCAGCAGCACGCCGCCGAAACCCACGATGACCGCACCCCAGCGCCGCCAGCCGACCTGTTCGCCCAGAAACAGCGCGGAAGCCGCGACGATGAGCAACGGCAGGGCCTGAAGGATGGAGGTCGCATTGGCGATGGGCAGATGGGCAAGCGCGGCCAGATAGAAGACGCTGGCAAAGGTCTCGAATAACGAGCGCGAGATCACGGCGGGATGCAGCAACAGGCGCGGACGCGAAAGCGCGCCGCTCATCCAGGCGAAGGTTCCGATGAAGAGACTGGCGAAAAGCCCGCGCAAGAAGATGATCTCGCCAAGCGGCAGGTCGACGGAAACGAATTTCACCATGGAATCGTTGACGATAAATCCGGCCGAGGCCAGCAGCATCGCCGCGATTCCGCGTCCGTTTTCCCTGAAATCCGCCATACACGCCTCTCTGCAGCCATCCCGCCCTCGGGCTGGCCAGAGCCGACGTTTATAGAGCCGCGCGCCTAAAGGAAAGCCGACTTTGATGCCGGACGTTATGCCGCAACGTCATGCCGACCCTTTGCAGGCACGGCTCGGCGGTCAGGACGCAAAGCAGCCCCGTCCCGTCCTTCCCTGAGACAACGCCGCTGTCACAGAGGATGTCAGGCCGCCGTTTCGGGCGCGGATGAGGGAACGCACATGGATTTGCGCAAGATCCAGCCGGGATGATCGTTGAGCCATCGCAGGGCTTCCGGCTCGCCATAGCGCGTGCATTGCGACGCCGGGACGTGCTCGGCAAAGAAGGGAAGCTGGACCACCTTGCAGGTTGCAGGGTCCTGGGCGAGACAGACGGAAAGCGCGAGGATCAGCATGTGAAAGCACCTTTTCGGCCGGACTCAAATCCTTCTCGGAAAACTCACTCTCTTCAAGCCCGCTCTCAGATGCTCTTTTCGAGCCTGTCGGCGGGCACGCAGCGCCATTTCTTGACCTGCCATCCCGGATGGGTGAGATGCCACTTGGCGATCTCGGGCTGGCCGAAACGCATGCACTGCATCGGGGTTGCGTATTCGGCAAGGTAAGTCAGATTGACCTCCTTGCAGGTTGCGGGGGTGCCGGCGAGGCAGACGGACAGGGCGAGGACGAGCATATCGGTGCACCAGTGCTTGCCTTCTTTAAAGGCTGTTTCGGATTCAGGCGCTTTCCCCCTAGGCATGATTCCGGTTTTACGACTGCCTGTGCAGTTCTGATTTGAATCACATTACCAGTGAAACGCAAGAAGCGCGCCAAAACCATCCGCCCGATTACGCGCGTATTAGAAACATCCGGTAAAACACCTTGATATATTTAATAATGAGCGACGAACCCGGCGCCGCAATTGTCTTTTATGACAGGAAAGACTTGACGATACTGAAGCGCCTTGCGTGCGCCCAAGGCGCGGCGGCTAGTCCGCTCGCTTCAGCGGCAGGTTCGTCAGCAGGTTCTGCGGCTTGACCTTAAGGCGATGGCCGGAGGTCATGGCGAGCCCGATCCAGACCGGCTTGCCGCGCATGGTCTCGATCAGATCCGCGCTTTCCTCGAAATCCATGCGGTAAAGCGCGACGATGCGGGAGAGCGCTTCCGGCTCCAGCGGCTTTTGCTCATAGAGCGCATTGAGAATGCGGCTGGCCTCCGCATCGAGGCCGACATGCCATGTCCAGCGTTCATCGCGGATCGACTGTTGCGGCTGGATGCGCACGGCGATCCCGTGGAAATGACGGACCCAGGCTTCCAGAACGCGGGCAAAGGCATCGAGCGCGGGCTGGGTGAAGCGGAAGTCGATTGCCGTATCGAAACGGTCGGAGCGTTCCCAGTAGATGGCCTTGTTGTCCTCGTCGAGCACATCGAGCGCGATCTCGCGCATGGGCGTGCCCGCCTCCATCAGGAGCGCGCCGAGACCGCCGAAACCACCCGTCTCCGCCCGCATCTCCACGATCTCCGCATCGGCGAGCATGAGCTGTTCGTTCTCGGTGGAGACGGTCTGCTCGCGAAAGAGCAGTTCCCCCGCTCTGACCCGCATGGGATCGCTCGCGCCGTCCAGAATATTGCGGGTGATGAGGTGGACCATCTGGTCGATGATCATGGCGGGCAGATGCGGGGCGTCGTTCTGGAATAGCGCGGCGTAGGTGCCCTCCACCGTGCCGTGGCGCAGGAGAAAGTCGCGAAAGCCGAGGATGAAGCGGTAATTGTCGGCCGCATCCTCGTCCTGAATGGTAGCGATCTCGTCCGGCGACACATTCGCGCGCGGGGTCGCCATCAGCTTTTCGAAAAGCGCGTGTTCGGCGGCGCAGGATTCCGCCACGGGGTGGATTTCGGGGCGCGTGTAATAGGCGCGCAGGTAGTCGTCTGTCACTTGAAGCCAGCCGGCATCATTCCGCTCGACAAGATGTCGACCGGCCGACTTCCAGAAATCAGCCATTCCCGTCCTCCACCACATCCCACACAAGCGCGTGCTGCACCGATGTGGGCGACGGCATCACCCGGAACTCCTCCCGGATGCCGCCCGCATCATCATGGGCACGGCTGACCGACAACAGCGTGTTGAGCGGCTGGCCCTGCGCCAGTTCGACCGCGAAATCGACCTCCCCGCGCGCCACGGGCAGGGCTGAGGCCATATCGGGCGCGCCGTAGACGCCCACGAAATGCATCGCCAGCGCCTGAACCAGCGCCTCAAGTTCGTTTTCCGCAATCTCCGCAACCATCACCAGCGTGGAGCGTCCGAAGGTTTCAAGCGAGAGGAAACCGTTCGCGAAAGCCTGCCGGGTCTTGCCGCGGATCTCGGAAGGTTCCATTTCGCAAAACTCGAAACCGCCGGGAACCGCCCATTCTCCAGGCCCTGCCGCCGCCTCGAAAATCTGGCTGTCTGAGGTATCGAGGCGAATGGTACGCAGGAAACGCGGCATGAGATGATCCGTCGGAGTTGTCGTTTCAGGCCGCCGGCCAGAGCGGGCCGGTTCGGCGTTTCCCGCCACACTACGCGATCACCGCGAAAATGGAATGAACGGCGTGGCGCAAAATCCGTCAAACCGGGGCGAACGTCCGATTTTCCCCAAGCCGCGCCACCTGCGAACGAAGGCGAACCATCAATCGGCGTCTTGCCTGTCGAATTGCTCACGATTGCCGCGGATTTCGGGGAAGCGGTCATCCGCCCACTGAACCAGCCCGCCAAGCGGGACGAGGATGGAGCGCCCCAGCGGGGTGAGGCTGTATTCGACGCTCGGCGGCTTGGTGGGATAGACCGTGCGCAGGACCATGCCGTCCCGGGTGAGGTTGCGCAGGTTCAGGGTCAGCATGCGCTTGGAGATATCCGGCACCTGACGATGAAGCTCGGAGAAGCGGCAGGGTTTGATCGCCAGACGCATCACGATCAGTATCGACCACTTGTCGCCGAGCCGGTCGAGCACATTGCGGATGGGGCATTGCTCGAAGCCTCCGCCCGCCGCATCCCATGCCTGCCATGTGTCGATCAGCATCTTTTCGGCATCGGCTCCGGTCAGATTGTCCTGAGCCCGGTTCGTCGCGGCGTCGTTTAGAGTCTTCATCGTCGTTCTCTCATGTGGAGCTGTGCCTTGCCTGCCGATCCGCTCGCGCTCTCGGTTCAGGATCCGCCCGACAGGACGAAAGGCATGGACACATCCATGTCTCCTCGTTTCCAAAAAGTGCCGTCTTCCGCTCTCGATTTCCGGTCTCTATTTTAGACCAACACTTCATTTGAGACCACCATGAAGGTTCGAACAATGACCAAATATCTCGTTACGGGCGCCAGCGGGCAGCTTGGCCGGCTTGCGGTTGAAGCGTTGCTCAATAACGTTACAGCAGAAAACGTCGCCGTTCTTGTGCGCAACGAGGAGAAGGCCGCGCCCCTGAAGGCGCTGGGCGTCGATGTGCGCCTCGGCAACTACGACGACAAGGCCACGCTGAGCACCGCTTTCGCAGGGATCGACCGGCTTCTTCTCGTTTCCTCCAGCGAAGTGGGCAAGCGCAAGCAGCAGCACGCCAATGTCATCGAGGCGGCTGCGGACGCTGGCGTCGGTTTCGTCGTCTATACGAGCCTGCTGCATGCCGACCGCAATCTCCTGAAGGTTCTGGCGGAGGAGCACAATGCCACCGAGGCCGCCCTTGCCGCCTCCGGCCTGAAATACGCGCTGCTGCGCAATGGCTGGTATACGGAAAACCTCGTCGCGGCTCTGCCGGGCGTTCTGGAAAGCGGCGTCTATGCCAGCGCCGCGGCCAACGGGCGCTTCTCCACCGCGACCCGCGCCGATTATGCGGCGGCGGCGGCGACCGTTCTCCTGAACGAGAGCGTCGCGAGCGGCACGATCTATGAGCTTGCTGGCGACGAGGCCTTCACTCTTGAGGAATTCGCCGCCGAGATTGCGCGCCAATCCGGCAAGGTCATCGCCTACAAGAGCCTTCCCGAAAACACCTATCGCGAGGCACTCGTGGGCGCGGGCCTGCCGGAGCCGGTGGCCGCGATGCTGGCGGATTCGGACGCGGGGGCTGCGCAGGGCGGGCTTTTCGATGACAGCAAGACGCTCTCGACGCTCATCGGACGCCCGACGACGCCCTATGCAGAGGTCATTGCGAGCGCACTGAAGGCTTGAGGCCTAAAGCTCCAGCAGGACCATTCCCGACCCCGTCTCCAGCAGGAGGCCGCCGCGATCGTCCAGACCGAGCACACGACCGCGGTGGATCACGCCACCGCGGTCTATCGCGACCTCGCCATCCTCGCGCCCGCGGGCGCGGAAGGTCCATGCCTCGCGCACGGGCGCAAAACCTTCCTGCTGCCATGTATCGATCCATGTCAGCAGGTGGCGCGCCCAGGCGCAGACCAGATCCTCCGCCGCTATTTCTCCGCAGCCCTCGTCGTAGAGCGTGGTTCGCTCCGGTGTGTGGCCTGGTTCGGCGCCGTTCCCGCCAATGTCGCGCACCGCAACCTTGAGGCTGACCACCAGCCAGTTCGGCGCGCCTTCGGCATCGAGCGTCTCGCTCATCTCAAGGCCGATCCTGCCGACGATGCCGTCATTGGCGCGAAGCGTTGACGGCCAGTCCCATGTGAGGCCGACTTCCGGCGGAATGAGCGCCCCGATGGCGTCGCCCGTCGCCACCGTCGCGACAAACAGCATCTGGCGACAGATTTCCGGCGGGACCTCCGGTTCCAGCACGAGGGCTACGGAAACGCCCTCCCCGTCCGCCTGCCAGACGAGATCGCCCGCGCCATAGCGCCCGGCCTCGGCACCGAGGCGCGCGACCTCTTCAGCCGGAGCGGCGGAAACCGCGACATGGGCGGTGAGAAGCGGCGGCAGGCTCAGGGCGGGTGCCGTCGTCATGCACATCCTCTCATAGGTTGAATTCCTTAGGCGAAAGAACGCATGTGTTGATTCAGTGACTTAACAAAGTGATTCAACTGAAACGGGTCTTGCTGCAAGCGGACAATCTGCAAAATGCGATGGTTCGAGCCCGGTACGCCTGGGCGCTCACAACGCGTGGACAGAGCCGCGCCCGTCAATGTTCTCCGGGTCGCTTGCCCATGCCCGGATCAAGCCGGACGGAGCCCTTGTCGCTGGTGTAGACGGTGGCGGAAGACATATCCAGCGTGGAATTAAGGATCAGCGCCGCGCCAATGGCGATCAGCACGCCAAGCGATATGCCGCTCAAGAACGCCTTCATTGCGCCACTCCCTCACCTGCCTTTTCGGCTTCCTTGCGCGCCTCCTCAACCTCGCGGGCTTCCTGCTCCTCCACCTCCTTCACCCAGAGGTTATGGTGCTCCTTCGCCCAGTTGAGATCCACCTCGCCGGTGCCCATCGCATCGAATGCGCCCTCCATGCCGAGCGTGCCGATATAAACATGGGCGAGGATGATACAGACCAGCGCGATGGCCATGATCGAATGCCAGAGCTGCGCGAACTGTTGCTCGTGAATGGGGGCGAGATCGGTCGGCAGGCTTGAGCCGAAGATCGCGTTCACCACCTCGAAGGTTCCCGAGAACATATGCGTGGTGAAGGGGAAGATCATCGACCAGCCGGAGACGGAGGCCGACAGACCCGCCAGCATCACCGACCAGAAGATGAGCTTCTGGCCCGCATTGAACTTGCGCGCATCCACATGGACGCCCTTGGTGAAAAGCCCGCCGCCTTTCAGCATCCAGAGCAGATCGATATAGCGCGGGATATTGTATTTCACCCACATCACAAAGAGCACGGTCAGGCCCGTCATGAAGGCGAAGGCCATGTAGTTGTGCATGAGCTTGCCGACGTGGGTGATGAAGCCGAAGGCTTCCTTGCCGATGACCGGCTCCAGCACATAGCGCCCGTAGAGTAGGTTCAGCCCCGTCAACGCCATGACGATGAAGGAACCGGCGGCCAGCCAGTGGCCGGTGCGCTCGATGAAGGTGAAGCGCGTAATGGTCTTGCCCGATCGCCCGGCCTCGATGCGGATGCGCCCGCGGATCGCGAAGAAGAGCGCCAGCACGATCAGCATTCCCAACATGGCCCACACGCCATAGGTCGAAAGCGGACCGTTGCGGAAGGCGCGCCAGTTATCGCCCTCCGACTGGATCAGCGTTGCCGCCTTCTTGTCGGGAATGGAGACGATCCCTCCGGCCTCGCCGCTTCGGATCGCGCGCCAGAGTTCGGCATCCGATTTCGTCCCCAGCGCATCGCCCGGCACATGGCCGGCGGTGGGGTTCTGGCGCAGTTCGGGAGCACTTGCGGGTTGTGCGAAGGCGGGGTCTGCGCTCAGGCCCGGCGCGCCGGTGACGGCGAAAACGGCCAGCAGGACCACAAGGGCGAGCATGAGGCCCCGCGCGGAGATAACGTCGACAATCCGCCGCCCGTCACGCGCCCGTCGCCGATCCTTGCCAAGATCTCGCGCCATCAACCTTCTCCCTGCTGCCGACACGCCCCGGTTCCCCCTCATGCGCAGCTCAGTTCTTCTGCTTCAGGCCGCGCAGTTGCAGCGCGCGCTTCTGCTCGGCGGTGAGCGGCGTATCCTTCTTGCCGCCATACTCGCCGTGGACGTAATGCAGCGGACGGCCCTGTTCTTCCTCACGGCACGAGGCGAGCCCCGCCGCAAACACGACGAGCGCGAGCACTTTCAGGATGTTCGCGAAACCTGCCGACACGACCACTCCCCTTGCGCGTCATCTCCCGGCATTCCGGATTCATCTTTCCAAGCCCGGCCCCTTTGGCCCGGCTTCTGGCGCGAGAATGGCCGGACCGCCTGTTGCGCCCAGCCATCCTGCCGATCCGGGAGGACTTCGGCGCATCTGCTCCCCACCTCTCCAAGCCCTCAAGCGGGCCGACTTGAAGCGCCGGCCCGTTAAAGCGGGTTGGCCTTCTTCTCGTAGGCCGTGCCCCAGCCCCATGCGCCGGAGCCGAAGCCGCGGGCGACGATGCGCTCGCGATAGATCGAGGACACCACGTCCCCGTCACCGGCCAGAAGCGCCTTGGTGGAGCACATCTCCGCACACAGCGGCAGCTTGCCTTCCGCCAGACGGTTGCGCCCGTATTTCTGGAACTCGGCGGCGGAATTGTCTTCCTCCGGGCCGCCGCCGCAGAAGGTGCATTTGTCCATCTTGCCGCGCGAGCCGTAATTGCCGGCCTGCGGATATTGCGGCGCGCCGAAGGGACAGGCGTAGAAGCAGTAGCCGCAGCCGATGCAAAGGTCCTTGGAATGGAGAACCACGCCCTCTTCGGTCTGGTAGAAGCAGTCCACCGGGCACACCGCCATGCAGGGCGCGTCCGAGCAGTGCATGCAGGCGACCGAGATGGAACGCTCGCCGGGCTTGCCGTCCTGAATGGTGACGACCCGGCGGCGGTTCACGCCCCAGGGAACCTCGTTCTCGTTCTTGCAGGCCGTGACGCAGGCGTTGCACTCGATGCAGCGTTCGGCGTCACAAAGGAATTTCATGCGTGCCATTGGTCAAATCCCTCCTCAAGCCCGCTCGATCCGGCAGAGCGTCGCCTTGGTTTCCTGCATCTGGGTGACGGAGTCGTAGCCGTAGGTCTGGGCGGTATTGGTCGATTCACCCAGCACATAGGGGTCCGCGCCGTTCGGGTACTTGGAGCGAAGATCCTCGCCCTGATACCAGCCGCCGAAGTGGAAGGGCATGAAGGCCACGCCGCGACCCACACGCTCGGTCACCAGCGCCTTGACCTTGACCTTGCCGCCTTCCGGACCGTGGACCCAGATCATCTCGCCGTCGCGCACGCCGAGATTGTTGGCGTCCGTCGGGTTCACTTCGCAGAACATGTCCTGCTGAAGCTCGGCCAGCCAGGGGTTGGAACGCGTCTCGTCGCCGCCGCCCTCGTATTCCACCAGACGTCCCGAGGTCAGGATGATCGGGAAGTCTTCGGAGAAATCGTTCTCCTGAATGGACTTGTAGAGCGTGGGCAAGCGCCAGAAGGTCTTGTCCTCGTAGGTCGCGTATTTGTCGAGCAGATCGCGACGGTTGGTGTAGAGCGGCTCGCGGTGCAGCGGGATCGGGTCCGGGAAGGTCCACACCACCGCACGGGCCTTGGCGTTGCCGAAGGGCGCGCAGCCGTGCTTGATCGCAACGCGCTGGATGCCGCCGGAAAGATCCGTCTTCCAGTTCACGCCGCCGACCTTGGTGTCATAGTCGGAAGGGATGTCGCCGGTTTGCGAGGTCTCGCCGACCTCGGCCGCGTCGGGGCGCTTGTCGAGAAGGCCCGCCACCCATTCAATGGTCTTGCGCTCATAGGGCGTCAGATCCTTGTCCCAGCCGAGCTTGATCAGCATCGCCATGGTGAATTCGGGATAGCCGTCCTCGATCTCCGAGCCCACGGGCCAGGAGCCTTCCGCCAGCAGATTGTCGCCGTCGCGCTCCACGCCGAAACGGGCGCGGAAGCAAAGGCCGCCTTCGGCCACGGGCATGGAGGTGTCATAGAGATTGGCGGTGCCGGGATGGCCCATTTCCGCCGTGCCCCATGACGGCCAGGGCAAGCCGTAGAAATCGCCGTCGCAGGGACCGCCGTTCGCCCTGAGGGTCGTGCGGTCGAAGGTGTACTGGTTTTCCATGTGGAGCTTCATGCGCTCCGGCGACTGACCGGTGTAGCCGATGGTCCACATGCCCTTGTTGAACTCGCGGGTGATGTCTTCCACCAACGGTTCGCCGTCGTTCACCTCGATATGCTTGAACATCTCGTCCGCGAAGCCGAACTTCTCGGCGAACATGTGCATGATCGTGTGGTCGGGCTTGGATTCAAACAGCGGCTCCACGATCTTCTGACGCCACTGGAGCGAGCGGTTCGATGCGGTGACCGAGCCGTAGGTCTCGAACTGGGTGGCGGCGGGAAGCAGGTAGACGCCGTCGGTGCGATCCGACAGGACCGCGGAGACGGTCGGATAGGGATCGATCACCACCAGGATGTCGAGCTTCTCCATCGCCTTCTTCATGTCGGGCAGGCGCGTCTGCGAGTTCGGCGCATGGCCCCAGAAGACCATGCCCTTCACGTTGTCGGGCTGCTGGATGTTCTCTCTGGCTTCCAGAACGCCGTCGAACCAACGCGAAACGGGGATGCCGGTCGCGTTGATCATGGATTTGTCCTTGCCGTCGGCGTCCTTCTCGCCGCTGAGCGAGAAACGGCCGTAGAGATAGTCGAAATCGACATCCCACACGCGCGCCCAGTGTTTCCACGAGCCGGTGCTCAGGCCGTAATAGCCGGGCAGCGTGTCGGCGAGCACACCGAGATCGGTTGCGCCCTGCACGTTGTCATGGCCGCGGAAGATGTTGGTGCCACCGCCGGCGGTCCCCATGTTGCCCAATGCAAGCTGAAGGATGCAGTAGGCGCGGGTGTTGTTGTTGCCGTTGGTGTGCTGGGTGCCGCCCATGCACCAGATGACGGTGCCGGGACGGTTGTTGGCCAGCGTGCGAGCAACCCGCTTGAGCTGGGAACCGGGAACGCCCGTGACACGCTCGGTTTCTTCCGGCGTCCACTTCTTGATCTCGGTCTTGACTTCGTCCATGCCCCAGACGCGCTGGCGGATGAACTCCTTGTCTTCCCAGCCGTTCTCGAAGATGTGCCAGAGAAGGCCCCACACCAGCGCCACATCGGAGCCGGGGCGGAAACGCACATATTCGGTGGCATGAGCCGCGGTGCGCGTGAAGCGCGGATCGCACACGATCAATGGGGCGTTGTTTTCTTCCTTGCATTTCAGCAAGTGGAGCAGCGAAACCGGATGTGCCTCCGCCGGATTACCGCCGATGACGAAGATCGCTCTGGAATTGTGAATGTCGTTATAGGAGTTGGTCATCGCGCCGTAGCCCCAGGTGTTGGCGACACCTGCGACTGTGGTGGAGTGACAGATACGGGCCTGATGATCCACGTTGTTCGTTCCCCAGAAGGCGGCGAACTTGCGCATCAGGTAGGCCTGTTCGTTGGAATGCTTGGCGGAACCGAGCCAGTAGACGCTGTCGGGACCGGCGCTCTCGCGGATCTCCAGAAGCTTGTCGCCGACTTCGGCAATCGCTTCGTCCCACGAGATGCGTTCCCACTTGCCGTTGACGAGCTTGGTCGGATACTTCAGCCGCCGCTCGCCATGGGCGTGCTCGCGCACCGATGCGCCCTTGGCGCAGTGCGACCCAAGATTGAAGGGGCTGTCGAAGCCCGGCTCCTGCCCGATCCACACGCCGTCCTGAACCTCTGCCAGAACCGTGCAGCCGACCGAGCAATGCGTGCAGACCGACTTCTGGATCGTCACGTTACCGGTGGAAGGTTCGGCGGCTTCCGCCTTGCGAACCATGCCGCTGGACAGGCCGGACATGGCGGCCAGCCCGCCGACCGTCAGGCCGGACCGCTTGAGGAAACTGCGGCGATCGATGGCGCTGCCGGCCATGTCGCGCAAGGCGGACGCCAGTGGCGCGCGCTCGGCTGTGCCGTTTACCTTCTTCCTGAGCATTGTCTTCTCCCCTGACAATCTTGGGTGCGGCCATCTGGCAACGTCACGCCCGGATCGAACGATCCGGCTGGGCGCAGACACCGCTGCATTTCGTTGAGCCCGTCTTCAGAAAGGCCCGACGTCTAGAAACGCGCGGTCTCGTAAGCGCGCTTGACGTGTTCGGTGAGCCGGTAGCCGCCGGGACGTCCCTCTTCGGCAACCTCGGTTGCGGACGCTTCAGCACCCGTCAGCGCCGCCGCGCCACCCGCCAGCGTGCCGAGGCTCGCAAGCTTCAGAAAGCCGCGGCGATCCGTGCGCGCCGCGCTGTCGTCCAGTTTTCTCGAACCATCTGCGGACATGACGTCCTCCTCGTTCAGCAACCGTCTCGTTCAGCAACCGGTTGGCGTCTTGTCATTACCGGCGCCTCAGCGCCTGCCGTCTCAACTCGCGGCCGCTCGGGGCTCCGCCCCGCGGCCTCCCCGGCACGATCAGTCGACCATCTCGAATGCGGCCTGCTCGATGATCAGGAACGCCCGGCCCAGCGCGCCGATCGGCGCGTAGAATTGCGCGGCTTCCGCCTTTTCGAGATCGCGGAAGAAATAGGGACCCCAATCGGCCAGATGCGCGGTGAAGAACGCCTTCTGGGTCGCGAGATCGGCAGGCTCCGCAAAGCGGCCCACGATCAGCCCGGCCATCATGTCCAGAATGGCGGCCATGTGGTCTTCCGGCTCGCGCGAGGAGGGATCGCGCTCGATACCCAGTTCGTTCATCCGCGCCCGAAGGCGGGCCAACGGCTTCTCGTTCAAAAAGCCGGTCAGGTAATAGGACGCATAGGGCAGCAGCTCGCCGCGCCCCAGACCGATGAAGAGATCATGATATTCGCGCGCCAGCCGCTCGCACGCCTCATCCTGCGGCGACAGCACATCGGGCGAAAGCTCACGCGCCATTTCTCCCAGATCGCCAAGCGGACGACCGAGATCGCTCGCATCGCCGGTCAGGCGGGCAAGGTCGGCAAGCGTGGCCATGTCAGGAGGCGCGGCAAGCAGATGCGCGATCAGCCCGTAGAGACGGGCGCGCATTGCATCCTCTTCTCCCAAGGGAATCTCATGCGGCGCCATTACCTTCCGCACAGTATTCGCTGCCATGTTCATTTTCTCCCAAGCGCAATTCTAGGCTTGGGACAACAGGACAAGCAATCGAAAAATATATTGCGTCGCAAACACTTACGCAGAATGGAGCAGCCTGATTTAAGCTGCATTCGTTCCGAAATTCAGATGAGTTATGGAAAAGAAATCACAAAAAGGCACATTTCACACATCCGAATGAAACCCGCCCATCGCACCCTCGGGATGTGCATCGGTAGCACTACGTATACGTGCAATCGAAACGTTTTACACGCACCCTGCCGGACAACCGCGGGCTCGGGCCTTTCGCCCTCTCTCCGCTCGCCGGGGAATCCATCCGGAAACGTGAGGCGGGCGCAGCGGCCCGTCTTCGGACCGGCTGGAAGCCGGTCCGATTCGTGATATGCCGCCTTGGGCGGTGCTTGAGAGGACCAGAGATCAGTCGAAGACGATGGCGGGGGCCGCCTGCGCGCTGTCCTGCCTGTTGCGCTCCACTTCCGCCCACACCTTGGTCGCCACCTCGCGATAAAGTTTGGCGTGCGGGCTGTCGGGATCGGAAACGACGACCGGGGTTCCGGCGTCGGAACGGGCGCGGATTTCCATGTGCAGCGGGATTTCGCCAAGGAACGGCACGCCAAGCTTCTCGGCTTCCGCACGCGCACCGCCGTGACCGAAGATATCGGAACGCTCGCCACAGGAGGGGCACAGGAAGTAGCTCATGTTCTCCACTATGCCGAGAACCGGCACATCTACCTTGCGGAACATGTTGAGGCCCTTGCGGGCATCGATCAGCGCCAGATCCTGCGGGGTGGACACGATGACCGCGCCTGCCAGCGGCACCTGCTGGGCCATGGTGAGCTGGGCGTCGCCCGTTCCCGGCGGCATGTCGACGACGAGAACGTCAAGCTCGCCCCACGCGACCTCGCGCAGCATCTGGGTGAGCGCCGACATGACCATCGGCCCGCGCCAGATCATCGGGGTTTCCTCATCCACGAGGAAGCCCATGGACATGACCTTCAGACCGTAGCCTTCAAGCGGCTTGAGGATGCGGCCCGAGACAGGTTCCGGGCGTCCGGTCAGATGCAGGAGCCGCGGCAGCGAGGGGCCGTAGATATCGGCGTCCAGCATACCGACCCTAAGGCCATTCGCCTTCAGCGCAAGCGCCAGATTGGCGGCCGTGGTGGATTTGCCGACGCCGCCCTTGCCGGAGGCAACCGCGATGATCGCGCCGACACCGGGAATGCCCGGCTTTTCGGACTTGCCACCCGCGGCAGGGCCGCCCTTGCCCGCCATCGGGGGCGGCACGGCTCCGGCCTGCGCGGCGGAGGGTGCGGGGCGCACCGGTGCGGCAGCGGGAGCCGCCGACGAGGAGCCGGGCTTCTTCTCAGCCGTCAGCGCCACCATGACTTTGTCTACGCCGGGCATTTCGGAAACGATCCGCTCCGCGGCCTGACGCAGCGGTTCCAGTTCCTGCGCGCGTTCGGCGGGAACGGTAATGGAAAAGATCACCCGCCCATCGGAGATGAAAATGTCGGAGACCAGACCGAGCGAGACGAGATCGCTCTCCAGATCCGGGCCCTTCACCATGGAAAGCCGTTTCAGCACTGCTTCCTTGGTCACGTCAGCCATAAGCGGTTACCCCATTCCATTCGATGCACCCCCTGCATCGGGCGCGAAAATCCTGTCGCGTAAACTAGCTCGGTCGTTCTCAGGGTCAATCGACGTGCGACGAAGTTGACCAGCGATAAACAACGAAGATGTCAGGAGATACGGCGGCGCTCCCGCCTATTCGCCCAGAAAACGGCGCATGGCGGCGAGCGTCTCTTCGGAGACGTGATGTTCCATCCCCTCGGAATCGATCTGTGCGATATCGGGATCGACGCCGAGCGCGACCAGAAACCGCTCCACGATCTCGTGACGGTTGCGGGCCCTGTCGGCCATCGCGCGCCCCGCGTCGGTGAGAAAAACCCCGCGGTAGCGTCGCGCTTCCACAAGACCGTCGTCGGCAAGGCGGCGCAGCATCTTGGCAACGGTCGGCTGGCGCACGCCCAGACGCGCGGCGATTTCCACCTGCCGGGCCTCGCCGTAATGAGTGATGAGATCGTCGATCAGTTCGATATAATCTTCCGCAAGCTCGGTGCGATGCGCAGCGCGAACCTTGCGGAACCCGGCACGGTGCTTTGCCTCGTCAATGAGGCCCCTGCCCGAATCGTCATCTCCGATTTCCGCCAGATCACCATCCCCCGAAGTCATCGTCTGCTTGCCGGGCACGGCGCAGCTCCTCTTCAGCTCCGATCGACCGCGCCGGCGGCTTGCCGCCAACGCTCCTCCCGCCCGCACTCTGTGGCCCGCAATCTGCGAACCACCGGCCGACACGTCATCGCCGCAATGATAGACGCGCCCCGCGGCAGAGCAAAATCCATGTGGCCGCGCCTGCGTGCTGCGACCGGAAAAGGAAACTGGCCGCAGCCTGCACCCCGCCACCCCCTGGCGATAAGCGCCGCTGCGGCCAGCCCTCTCCCAAGTTCAGTACTTCCACATAAAGTTTCTCTTGGCAAATTAATATAGCAAAGGCTATATTTCCCCCCAAATTCCATTTTCGACCGTAGGGAGAGACCGGCGTACGGCCTCGTATTCCTTCACAAATGCTCCAAATCTTCCGGCGCAGGCGCAAGAACGGACCGCCCTGACCGACGCAACGTTCAAGACATTTCAATCACGTCCCCTTGCGCAAAGGCGCAACGGGAGCGGCAGCGTTCAAGAAGCGACACATGGATCTTTCCCAGAGAACGACACAAGCCATTCGCGCGACCCTTGAGGGTCAGCGGCGCGGCTCTGTGCTGTTGTTCGCGGGTCCGGCCGTCATCGCCTCCATCGCCTATATGGATCCGGGCAATTTCGCCACGAATATCCAGGCGGGCGCGCGCTACGGCTATTCGCTCCTGTGGGTGGTGCTGGCGGCGAACCTGATCGCCATGCTGTTTCAGGCATTGTCCGCCAAGCTGGGGATCGCCACGGGCTCCAACCTTGCGGAAATCTGCCGCGACCGTTTCCCCCGTCCCGTCGTATGGTTCATGTGGGCGGCCAGCGAGATCGCGGCCATGGCGACGGATCTTGCGGAGTTTCTGGGCGGGGCGATCGGGCTGGCGCTGCTGGTCAACATGCCCCTGATCTGGGGCATGCTGGTGACCGCAATCGTGACCTACGCGATCCTGCTCTTCGAACGATCCGGCTTCCGCACCATGGAGCTGATCATCGGCTCTCTGGTGACGCTGATCGGGGCCTGTTACGTGGTGGAACTCTTCATCGCGCCCGTCCAGTGGGGCGAGGCCGCGGCAGGCATGGCCAGCTTCGAGATCCCGGATGCCTTTGCGCTGACAATCGCCGTCGGCATTGTGGGCGCAACGGTGATGCCGCACGCGCTGTTCCTGCATTCCGGCCTCACCCAGCATCGCGCCGGGCGCGTCAACGCCGAACAGAAGCGCAAGCTGGTGCAATTCTCCAACCGCGAGGTGATCATCGCGCTGGCGGTCGCAGGGCTCGTGAACATGGCCATGGTGATCATGGCGGCGGCAGCCTTCCATCTCGGCCATTCGGACGTGGCGGAAATCGAGACCGCCTATCATACGCTGACGCCGCTTCTGGGCGCGGCGGCGGCGGCGGTTTTCCTGATCTCGCTGATCGCATCCGGCATTTCCAGCTCGGTCGTCGGCACCATGGCCGGGCAGTTGATCATGCAGGGCTTCACCGGCATGCGGATCCCGGTCTGGCTCAGGCGTCTGATTACCATGGTCCCCGCCTTCGCCGTGATCGCCATGGGCGCCGATGCGACGATGGCGCTGGTGGTCAGCCAGGTGATCCTGTCGCTCGTCCTGCCCATCCCGATGATCGCGCTGGTTGTAGTGACGGGCCAGCGCTCCGTCATGGGCGAGTTCTGCAACACACGATTGATACAAGTATTGGCAATTTTCGGGACATTCCTAGTTTTATCTCTCAATGCCATTTTGCTGGCGCAGATATTCGGCCTGCCGATTCCGGGGCTTGGCTAGCCACGCAAGAATGCCGCCAGAAGAGAACCTGCGACACACTGCGAATATGTTCCTGTCGGTTGAGGCGGCATAGGTGGATTAATTTGACAATTTCCGTTTTATTTCCACTTCCATGGCCAGTATACGGACGCAAGAGTCCGTTACTCGCGCAAACTATCGTGACGCGCATCTCGAAACCCCGCACGTCAACAGCCAAGAGTTCCGATGAACACGTTCTTCAAAGTCCTGTCCGCGGCCATCCGTCCCGCCACTCTGCAACCCGCCCCGAAAATGAAACGGAAGCGGCAATACGGAGCCCTGCCGGTACGCATGAAGGAGGGAAAGCTTGAAGTGCTGCTGATTACCAGCCGGGGAACCGCGCGCTGGATCATCCCGAAGGGCTGGCCGAAGAAGAACACCGCGCCTCACAAGCTCGCGCTTCTGGAGGCCTATGAGGAGGCGGGCATCCGCGGCAAGATCGACCGGCTGGAAATCGGGCATTACGACTACGTGAAATGGATCGACGAGCACCACAGCGTGGCGTGCCGAGTCGGCGTCTTCGTGATGAAGGTGCGCGACGAACTGGCGAAGTGGCCGGAAATGGACGAGCGCACGCGGGAATGGATGTCACCCGAAGAAGCCGCTGGACGGGTGCAAGAGCCTCAACTTGCTGCTCTTTTGATGGGATTAAGCGCCAAACCTACTGACAAAAAGAACAGGAAAGCCGCGTAATTTTTTTCGCGCCGGACAAATAGAAGCGTTGTCATAAAACTGTCATCCCCCTATGACCGAGCCGTGAAAATCGCGGGCCCGGCTGAGCGCTCGCATGGCGTGTCCCGACTTTTTCGGACCCAGACCACCAAGGCAAAACGATCAGGATGACCGACAACAAGCCGGAGTACCAACGCGAAGCGGCCGTACGAAAGTCGTCGCTCGACAAGGATCTGAACAAGTTCCTGACCATGGACATCGCCCGGCAGACGGTTTCGTCTCGCCTGGCTGCTCCGGGTATCGCGATCCTCTTCATCGTGGTTGTCGGCCTTTATGCCGGCCTGACGCTCGGCATTTCCAACACCACGCTGTTCATCATGATCGCCGCCATGCTCGGCGGCTACATGGCGCTGACCATCGGCGCGAACGACGTCGCCAACAACGTGGGCCCGGCCGTGGGCGCGCGGGCGCTGACACTCGTCGGCGCGCTGATCATCGCAGCCATCTGCGAAACCGCGGGCGCGCTGCTGGCGGGCGGCGACGTGGTGGCGACCATTTCCAAGGGCATCATCGATCCGGCGGCGGTGGCCGACAGCAACATCTTCATGTGGGCGATGATGGCGGCGCTGTTTTCCTCCGCGGTGTGGGTGCATCTGGCGACATGGATCGGCGCGCCGGTCTCCACCACCCATTCGGTGGTCGGCGGCGTGATGGGCGCAGGCATTGCAGCGGTCGGTTTTTCCGCGGTCAACTGGACCACCATGAGCGCCATCGTGGCGAGCTGGGTGATCTCGCCGCTTCTGGGCGGCGTCGTTGCGGCGCTGTTTCTGGCGGTCATCAAGATCAACATCGTCTATCAGGACGACAAGATCGCGGCGGCGCGCAAATGGGTGCCGCTACTCATGGCGATCATGGCAGGCGCCTTCGCCAGCTACCTGTGCATGAAGGGCCTGCGCAAGATCTGGCATCCTTCGGCGCTCCAGATTGTCGGCATCTCCTTCACGGTCCTGGCGCTCACCTACCTCGCCGCCAAACCCTGGGTGTATTACCAGTCGGAAGGCATGGAGAACCGCAACCAGTCGCTGCGCAAGCTGTTCCATGTGCCGCTGATCGCGGCCGCGGCCCTGCTCTCCTTCGCTCACGGCGCCAATGATGTGGCCAACGCGGTGGGGCCGCTTGCGGCCATCGTCCACACGGTCCAGTTCGGCGACATTTCCGCCAAGGTCCAGATTCCGATCTGGATCATGGTGCTCGGCGGCATGGGCATCTCACTTGGCCTGATGCTCTACGGCCCGCGCATCATCAAGATGGTCGGCGAGCAGATCACCAAGATGAACCCGATGCGAGCCTATTGCGTTTCGTTGTCGGCCGCCATCACCGTGATCATCGCCTCCGCGCTGGGCCTGCCGGTGTCCTCCACCCATATCGCGGTGGGCGCGGTCTTCGGCGTCGGCTTCTTCCGCGAGTATTACACCGCCCACAGCAAGCGGCGGCGTGAGTACGTGCTCAAGAAGGGCCGCGGCGGATCGGACCTGTGGGATGCGAAGCTCGCCTCGCCGGACGAATTGCAGCGCCGCAAGCTGGTGCGTCGTGCGCATTTCACCACCATCGTCGCCGCGTGGGTGATCACCGTCCCGGCGGCCGCCATCCTCTCTGCCTCAATCTACTATGCATCGCTGCTGATCCGCTAAGCCCCCTCGGCCGCATTGGCTTTTTGAGCCCGGCTGGGCTATGGATCGGAGCAAATCTCAGGCGCGGGGAAACTCCTCGCGCCATCGCCCCTTTCCGCCCATCCGACCGGCCAGACCATGATCGCGATCACCGACAAAATCGCCATCGAAGACGACGAGATCGAGGAAGTCTTCATCCGCTCCGCCGGACCGGGCGGCCAGAACGTCAACAAGGTTTCGAGCGCGGTGCAACTGCGCTTCGATATCCGCCACTCCCCCTCCCTGCCCGACTACGTGAAGCGGAAGGCGGAGACGCTGGCCGGATCGCGGCTGACCAAGGACGGCGTCATCGTCATTCAGGCCATGCGCTTCCGCACGCAGGAGCAGAACCGCGCCGATGCGGTGGAACGGCTTGTGGAGCTTTTGCAAAAGGCCGCCGAACGTCAGGCCTACCGGGTGAAGACCAAGCCCACCCGCGCCTCGAAAATGCGCCGCATGGACAGCAAGACCAAGCGCGGCGCGGTGAAGAAGCTGCGCTCCGGCAAGATAGGCACGGACTGAGACAAGGGCGATGCCGCCGGTGGCGACATCGCATCTTTCAGGCGTTGTCAGGTTTCAGACGTTGTCAGGCGCCGTAGAGTTCCTTCGCGAAGACCGCGAGACCGGCGGCCTCAAGCTTCGACATCGGGGCAAGGAAGGTCACCTGGATGACACCCGGCTCGCGGCCGATCTCGATGGCCCCGCTGATCGTGGCGCGGTTCATCACCTCCGCCACCGTCATGTCGAGAAGCCGGGCCGCACGATTGAGACCGCAGGTGGTGGCCGCATTGATGTCCGGGCCGGTGCCGATGACCGAGATCGGCGCACTTTCCTCAACCTTGTCAACGCCCCAACGCTGCGCCAACACCTGAGCCTTGGCCTTTTCCGCCTCCGAGAAGGGCCTTGCGAGCGGCGGCAGATCCTCCACCAGCGGGAAGAGCACCGGCCCCTCAAGCGTGCGGCCCTTCACCACTTCCACCTGCATGGTGACGGAACCGGAGACATCCATCGTGTGGCCAGCGATCTCGCCGTCGCCCTGGGCGGCGTGCATGTCGCCGATATAGATGCCGCCACCGGCTGTCTTGACCGGCACGACAAGGATGGAACCGGCGCGCACGGCGTCGATATCCATGTGGCCGTCGGTACGGTGCTGGGCGAGTTCTTCCGCCGTCAACGCATAGGGGTGCGGCGCGCCGATGAGGGCGGAGCCGAAATCCCCGGCGTTGTGACTGTCGGGAATGGCCTTGGACGGCGTGGAGCCGAGCTGGCCAAGGAAGGGCCGCATGCGGATCATCACGCCTGCCATGTCGCTGGGCGCGAAGGTCAGGATCGGATGCTGGACCGAATTGTCCGGCAACGCCGCGTAATGCGGAGCCTCATGGGCGATCTCGTCGGCGGCCTTTTTCGGCAGGGTCAGACCGACGGCGCGGGTATCGTCAAAGGCGACCGTGTAGCCGTGCACGAACTGGAAGGGCGTTACCGGGTTGCCGCAACCATCGCAGATGACCGCCTTCTGCCCGATGCCTTCCACATGGGTTTCCGGCCAGAGCTTGTCGCAGGTGGGACAACGGGCGGCGACATAGGGGTCACCCAGAAAGTAGCCCTCCGGCGAGCTGTCGTGGCCCGAAGAGGTGGCGAGTGAGGTGACAGTGATGTCGCGGATCCTGAGCGCAATGGCATCGCCCGGCTCGGCACCCTCCACCGCCACCGGACGGGTGACTTCGTGACCGCCGCGCAGGCGCGGAGTGATCATCGGCCCCCAGCAGCCGGGAGCGGTATTGGCGATGATGGTGCCGCCATCCTGGACGGGCCCGAGCATCGGCTGCTCGGGATCGAGAACACCATTGGTGAAGGTGTCGACGACCAGACTGCGCAGGGCCGAAGCCGCTGCGGGAACTTCGCGTTCAACTGCTGCCATTCTCTTCTCCATGGTAGGAAACATCGGGGGTAGGAAACATCGGGATGCAATCGCGAACTTGCGGCTTCGTTTGCCCCGCCCATCGCAAGCACGCCTATGGCGACGCTTTCAACCGCCGCGCATCGGCGGCACCAGCGCAAGCGGCTCACCAGCGGGGACCGTGTCGTCCTCTCCGAGTACGCGGTCGCCTGAAATGAGCAGGCAGCCGACAAGTACTTCGCCAAGTTCAGGATAAGTTTCTGCAATGCCGGCGCGCAAGGCGGCGACGCTCGGGACCTTGGGGGCAGGAATATCGAGAAAAGGCGTTCCGGCATGCTCCGCCAGGCTTGCACGCAGGCTGATCCGCCGGAGTTCGACAGGAGGGTGCGAATTCGTCTCGGACAAGGCGTGGCTCCCTTCTCAACCTCAATTGGTATATATAGCAAACTATTTTCCGACAAGATGCAGAGGGCATGGGCGAGTGCTTCTGCCTCCCCCGTCCGGCTCTCACATCTCAAGGCAGCGGCGCTGCCTCTGAAGAAAGCAGTGCTACATCTGAAGGAAGCGTCGGGCCTCATAGGGCGTCATGTCGACCAGCGGCGTTTCGCCGGACATCATTTCCGCGAGCAGACGGCCGGAGATCGGCCCCGTGGTGAAGCCGATATGGCCGTGACCGAAATCGAGCCACAGGTTTTCGTGGCGCGGCGAGCGGGAGATGATCGGCAGGCTGTCGGCAAAACAGGGGCGCGAGCCCATCCACGGCTCGCCGTCCACCTCCACGTCGATCGGGAAGAGCTTCTCGGCGTAAGCCCTGGTGCGCGCGATCTGGACGGGCGTCGGCGGAGCGTCGCGGTCGGCGAACTCGATGCCGGTCGTCAGGCGCACGCCGCGCTCCATCGGTGTGATGACATAGCCGTTGTCGCTGTCGAGAACCGGACGGTTGAGATAGGCCCCGCCCAGCGGGCGGTAGTGCATGTGGTAGCCGCGCTTGACCAGCAGCGGGAAATCGTAGCCCAGCGGTTTGAGAACGTCCGGCGACCAAGGCCCCAACGCGATCACGGCATGATCCGCCCAGATCCGGCCCTCGCGCGTCGTCACCATCCAGCCGCCCGATTTCGCCTCAAACGTCTTGGCGTCGCCGATCACGAACTGCCCGCCGCGGCGGCGGAACAGGTCCGCATAGGCCTTGGTCACATCGCCAGGACTGGAAACGGACGCGCTGTCCTGCCAGTGGATCGCCTTGTGGATGCGGCCCATCAGGTGCGGTTCAAGCTCGCGCAGGGCCTCGCGGTCCAGCACCTCGTAGGCCGCCCCGAAAATGCGGGCATAATGCATTTCCGGGTCCGTCTCCGCGAAACTCGCCGCGGTGCGGTAGAGATGCAGCCAGCCGTTGGACCGGAAATAGCGTCCCGCCTGCGCCTCGCGGCTGAGTTCGTGGTGTTCGCGCACGGCATAGCGTTCAAGCTGATCGACGGCGCGTGCGAAGCGGTCGATGGCGATGGAATCGGAGTTGGCCCGCAATTGCGCCAGCCAGGGCATCGCCTTTCGCAACTCGGAACGATGATAATGCGCTTCGGGCGCGCGATTGAGCGCATATCGGATGAGTTTGCGTAGCGAATCGGGGAATGTGATCGGAACGAAGCCTTCGCGCTCGATCACGCCGGCATTGCCGTGAGAGGTCTCCTCCCCCGGCTCCCTGCGGTCGACGAGAGCGACGTTTCGGCCACGTTTCGCAAGGTGCAATGCCGCTGACACGCCAATAATACCGGCGCCAAGCACAAGCACATCAACCTTTTGCACCATTGGGAATCCCATCGCACGAACGAAAGCAGCACGATAGTGAGCGCAAACGCACGCCAAGAGCAAGATCAGTATGTTAGGGATGTCGGCGTATGAACCTGACGTTGATTTCCCAACTTCTGCACGCTCCGCGCGTGGGCCTGAACTTCCTCGGGCGGCAGGGTACGCGCGCCGTGGCTGCGAGTGCGATTGCGGGCCTCATGCTGCCCGCCTTTTCGCAAACCCTGCGCCCGTGGATCCCGCATGCGATCTTCGCGCTGGTGGTGCTGGCCTTTCTGCGGGTCGAACCGGCCGAAGTCGCGCGGCGGTTCAAGCGGCCGCTTCTGATTGGAGTTGTGGTTGCGTGGATCATGGCCGCGGTTCCCTTTGCCGCCGGGCTCGCCGCCCACGCCTTCACGCTGGAAGTGTGGTCGCCGGGGCTGATGCTGGCGCTCTTCATCGTGACGGCTGCGCCGCCGGTCATGTCCGCCCCCGCCTTCGCCTTCCTGATGGGGCTCGACGGGGCGCTCAGCCTTGCGGTGATGGTTTCCTGCGTGCTGGTGGTGCCGCTTTCCGCTCCCCTCGTCGCGGGCTTCCTGCTTCCAGATGCGCTGCCGCTGGAGCCCCTGCTGCTCGCCCGAAATCTGGCGGGCCTGCTTGCCGGGGCGATGGTTGTGGCCTGGGCGATCCGCAAACTGGCGGGTCCGGCCCGGATAACGGCTGCACGGGTGGAGATCGACGGGATCAACGTCGTACTGCTCTTCATCTTCATTATTGCGGCAATGGACGGCGTGGTCGCGCGGATCTTCTCCGATCCAATGCTCGTCATCGGCATCACCGCGCTGAGCTTCGCGGTGGCGGGAGGACAGATCGCAGCGGCATATCTCGTGTTTTTGAGGCTTGGGCGGGCCGACGCCTTCACCATTGCGCTTGCGACGGGCAACCGGAACATGGGGCTGATCGTGGCGGCTCTTGGAGGCGTGGTGCCGGATGTAACCTGGCTCTATTTCGCGCTCGGCCAGTTCCCGATCTACTTGCTGCCGATGATCCTGAAACCCATCGCGCGACGGGTAGCGGCAAGCACGCCCGCCACCTGAGCCCCCGGCCCCGACAGGCAGACGAGGCTCACTGTTTTTCGAACATCTCCGGTAACGGCATGTCCTGGCGATTGCCTCGCACGCGCCTTCGTGCTAGCGGGCACTCATCCACATTCCGACAAGGCTTGCGACCCATGACCTCCACGCTGATCGCCCCTTCCATGCTCGCTTCCGACTTCTCGCGTTTGCGCGACGAGATCAAGGCCGTGGAGGGCGCTGGCGCAGATTGGATTCATCTCGACGTGATGGACGGCCATTTCGTGCCCAACATCACCTTCGGCCCGGATGTCATCGCCGCCATGCGCCCGCACACCGACAAGGTGTTCGACACGCACCTGATGATCGCGCCCTGCGACGCCTATCTGGAAGCCTTCGCCAAGGCGGGCTCCGACATCATCACCGTGCATGCGGAAGCCGGGCCGCATCTCGACCGCTCGCTTCAGGCGATCCGCAATCTCGGCAAGAAGGCGGGCGTCTCGCTCAATCCCGGCACGCCGGAAAGCGTTCTGGAATATGTGCTCGACCGGCTCGACCTCATTCTCGTGATGAGCGTCAATCCCGGCTTCGGCGGCCAGAAGTTCATCCCCGCCGTCATCGACAAGATCGCCCGCATCCGCGACATGATCGGCGACCGGCCCATCGATATCGAGGTGGATGGCGGCGTGACGGCGGAAACCGCACCGCTCGTCTCGCAGGTCGGCGCCAACGTTCTGGTGGCAGGCTCTGCCGTCTTCAAGGGCGGCTCGCCGGAGCGTGCGGAAATCTACGAGCGCCACATCCGGGCCATTCGCGCCACGGCGAACGCCGCACGCATCTGATCGCGTCGCGCTTGCCAAGCCGGGCCCACCGGGTTAGGCTTTCCGTTCTTGTTTTGTACGCAATGACAGAGCCGGTGAGCGCCCATGACGGCAACAGGCAAGACAGGTTCGGCGGAGACTGCGCCCGCCTCCGGCCGGTGCAGCTTCGACACGCCCATCGGGCGCTGTCGGCTGGGCTGGAGCGCAAAGGGCCTGACGCGGCTCTGCCTGCCTGAGCGCGAGCCCTGCCCCGCCATGCCGCTTCCCGACGACGCGCCCGATTTCGTGCGTGAGACCCTTTCTAGGCTGGCACGCTATTTTGCGGGCGAGCGGGAAGACTTTGCCGGAATTCCGCTTGATCTCGACGGTGTGGAACCGGCCCGCCAACAGCTTTACGCCGCCCTTTGCCGGATCGGCTGGGGCGAGACGGAAACCTACGGCTCGCTTGCCGCGATGCTCGGCCAACCGGGGGCGGCACGGGCCGTCGGCCGTGCGATGGGGGCAAACCCGATCCCGGTGATCATTCCCTGCCACCGCATTCTGGCGGCGGGCGGGCGCATGGGCGGGTTCTCCGCACCGCAAGGGCTCGCCACCAAGACGGAGCTTCTGGCGCTTGAGGGCGTGGTTCCTGAGGAAACCCGCCAGCTCGGCTTCGGCTTCTAGATTGCGCCCACCAGAGGAAGTGCCGATTAGCCCTTCCTTAAGGCGGGCTGTCGTAGCGCTGGAGCATGTTCAGATCGCTTCTCCAAGCAAGCGGACTGTTGCTGCTCGTCAATGGCGCGGCGGCGGCGTCCTATCTGCCATCGCTCAGCGTCCTCGATATTCAGGATTGCCCGCGCATCGAGGATCTGGAAATCCGCTTCGAGTGCGTGCGCTTTCGCACCGAGGGCGGGACCAAGATCGCGTCCAACAAATGCGGGGTCGCAATCCGGCTTCCCAATTGCGTCCTGACCGGCTCGGCGGACGATCCCGTCACTTGCATGGCCGCGCGCGGATATCCGACAGAATTTCCCATACTCAAGACCGGCGGCGAATTCAGGTATCCGGCAACGGAGCGGCGGCGCTTCTGGCCCTATAGCTGCCGCCAGACGCCGATGATCTGATCCCTTCGCGCGGACGATCCTGCGCGAAGGCCAGGACTTGCTCCGCAGCGCATCCTCGTGATGTCATATTTCGCGGGCTGACTGCTCGCTCATGCATAATGCCAGCCGATCGAGGGCCCGATGTTCGACCGACCGCTTGCCGCCTCCCTCTCACGGGCCGTTGTAATGGCACTCGCCATTACGGCAGCGGGCCTCCTTGGCGCGGGCGGCGAAGCGAGGGCAGCGGATGCGGCCCAGCGTTCGGTCATCGGCTTTTCGCCCGACGGGGCCTATTTCGCCTTCGAGCAATACGGCATTCAGGATGGCTCCGGGTTTCCCTATTCCGATGTGTTCGTTCTGGAAACCGCGACCGACAGTTGGGTGCGCGGCACGCCCGCGCGCGAGTTGGTCCGCAACGAGGCCGTGAGCGTCGATCAGGTCCGCCAGACCGCGCGCAAGCGGATCGATCCCTATCTGTGGCGGCTGAATATCGGGGTGAACGGCCAGACGCTCGTTTCCGACCGGGCGGCGGATGCGCGCGATGCGGCCCGCTTCCTGCCTTTCACGCTGAAGGACGACGGCGACAAGCTGGGGCTCGGCACGGTGCGGCTCCGGCTCACCGAGATCGCCATGCCGAAGGAAGACTGCGCACCGCTCGGCGTCAGCACCCACGGCTACGCGCTCGTTCTGGAGAACGAGGCGGGCGAGCCCCTGCGCATCCTGCATGAGGACAAATCCATTCCGGCCTCGCGCGGTTGCCCGGTGCACTATGGATTGTCGGATATCATCGTCTTCCCAAGATCCGGCGAAGGGCCGGTGCTGGTGGTGCTGCTTTCCATCTACCAGTTCGGCTTCGAGGGGCTGGACCGGCGGTTTCTCGCGCTTTCCACCGCCTTCGACACCAATCCGAGCGCGCAATAGAAGCGGCCCCGTGCGGTTGCCCGCCGCCTCTTTCTTCTCGCAGAATCGTGCCATGTGATGTTAAAACCCGTCACATGAGCTGGAAACAAGGCGGGCGCGGATATCATCACGGCAATCTGAGGGAGGCGCTCATGCGCGCGGCGCTCGATCTCATTGCCGAAAAAGGTCCGTCCGGGTTCACCGTGGCGGAAGCCGCACGCACGGCCGGGGTCAGCCCCGCAGCGCCCTATCGCCATTTCCGCGACCGCGACGAACTGATGGTCGATGTGGCCCAGCAGGGTTTTGAGCTTTTCGCCAAGGCGCTGGAAATGGCCTGGAACAGTGGCAAGCCCGATGTGCGCACCGCTTTCGAGCGTCTGGGGCGCGCCTATCTCAACTTTGCGCGCTCCGAACCGGCCTATTTCGTGACGATGTTCGAATCCGGCGTGCCGCACAGCTCCTCGCCGGGGCTGTGCGAAGCGTCGGACCGCGCCTATGCCGTGCTGCGCGAGGCATCCGAAGCTCTGGTCGCGGAACTTCCCGCCAAGGGCCGACCGCCGGCCTCCATGGTGAGCTTCCATATCTGGGCCATGGCCCACGGCATCGCTTCGCTCTTCGCCCGCAGCGACGAGGGACGGCACAAGCTTCCCATGGAACCGGAAGAACTTCTGGAAGCAGGCATGCTGATCTATCTGGAAGGGCTGGAGCCCAAGGCGGACTGAAGCCCGCGAAGGGCGCAGCCCCACGCTTCACCTCGCTCATCCCCGAATGACAGGAAATACGCGCAGCCAAACCGCCTGTCGCCCCCCGCATTCCCTTTCACGTTTTAATGATCGCGTAAAACCGCGCGCTCCGGCCGCCCGGCTGCCTTGTCCGTTTCCCTCAAGCGATCAATGACTTGCCGGAGCCTGCTCCAATGTTAATAGCCCTTTCAAACCGGATGCGGCGAAAATCGACCGTCCGCATCTTGCGATAAACCGCATGATTCCCCACTTCATTGCCTGTCGCAACGCTCTTGACAGGGCGTGTTTATCAGCCCATGTTAATGTTATTCACATTTACACGAGGTCAATCATGACGGCTGCAGCATCTGTTGCAAACAAGCTTGACGAGATGGGGCGGCCCGCCTGGATCGCCGCCATGATCATCGGCTTCATCGTTTTCTGGCCGCTGGGACTGGCGGTCCTGGCTTACATGTTCTGGAGTGGACGGATGGGATGTTACGCACGCGGCGGCGACCGCTTTGAACGCAAGATGCACCGCATGCAGGAAAAGATGGATCGCATGCGCGCCCGGATGCGCGGCGAGGATCGCTGGGATGCGACGCCTTCCAGCGGCAATTCCGCCTTCGACGAATACAAGGCGGAAACGCTGCGCAGGCTCGAAGACGAGCAGGAAGCCTTCCACAATTTCCTCGAACAGCTTCGCAAGTCCAAGGACCGGGCCGAGTTCGACCAGTTCATGGCCGACCGCCGCCGCAAGGCCGACGCGCAAGACGATAACGCCGATCAGGCAACTGCCTAAGGTTTCGGGTCTGACGTTTCTGGCCTGACCTGACGAATCCGCGTCGCCCCCGCGATGCCCGAACCCTGCAAAACGCCCGCCGTCAAAAGCGGGCGTTTTTCTTTGCCCTGTCGCGCGGCGCGCTCGCGCCCCTTCCCGCCTGTTGCCCCTCCCCCGGTTGCCCCGCCCTGTTGCCCCCACCCTGTTGCCATGAGCACGGATGCGGATTTACGGTACGTGTCGTTTTCGATCCGACAACTTGCCAATATTGCTTTCATGACGGGCAGAAGGCCCGACCACCGGAGAATTGAAGGGTGAGCACGATCCATCTGCATCAGCTTTTGCTGGTTTTCGCGGCTTATGTGATCACGGTGGCCAGCCCCGGCCCCTCGAACATGGCGATCATGGGCGTCGCCATGAACCACGGGCGGCGCTCAGCCGTCGCCCTTGCACTGGGCGTGGTGACGGGCAGCCAGTGCTGGGCGCTTCTGGCCGCCACCGGACTTTCCGCCGTTCTGGCGACATATGCCGAGGCGCTTTTCGTCATCAGGATTGCCGGTGGCCTCTATCTTCTCTGGCTCGCCTTCAGAGCGGCGAAATCGGCAATGGCCGCGCGACCGGCAGCGCAGAGCGCCACAGCAAGCCCAACCGGACTGGTGCGCCATTACCGGCGCGGCCTGCTGATGCATCTCACCAATCCCAAGGCAGTGCTCGGCTGGATCGCCATCATGTCGCTCGGCCTGCGCCCAGATGCGCCCGCCTTCACGTTACCGGCGATCCTCGCCGGATGCCTGTTGCTGGGCCTTCTCATTTTCGTCGGTTACGCGTTTGTCTTCTCCACCCGGCCCATGGTGCGCGCCTATCAGCGGGCGCGGCGCTGGATCGAGGGGACGCTCGCCCTCGTTTTCGGCTATGCGGGCCTGCGCCTGCTGATGTCGAGGGGCTAGGGTGTGGACTCATAAGTGAGCCAGGAAGGGCTTGAAACGTCTGGAATGATGACCGCATGACGCTGCTGATCCGAAACGCCGATGCCCGCCGCCTGCTGATCGACCTGCAAGGGCTTTCCATGCAGCCGCGCACGCGGCTTTCGCCCGATAGGCTCTATGCGCTTATCGAGAAACTGGGCTTCGTGCAGCTCGACAGCATCCAGACCGTTGAGCGCGCGCATCATCACATCCTACATTCGCGAAGCCAGTGCTACCGTCCCGCCGACCTGAAACGCCTGCATGAGCGCGAGAGGCGACTGTTCGAGAACTGGACGCATGACGCCTCGGTGATCCCCGCCCCCTTCTATGGCTACTGGAAGCATCGCTTTGCCCGCGACGGGGCGCGGCTGATGGAGCGGTTCACCCGCTGGCAGCGCGATGAATTCGCCCATGTGCTGGACGAGGTGCGCGCCCATGTGGAGGCGAACGGCCCGACCATGGCGCGCGATCTCGGCAACGAGAGCGGCCCGAAGAAGCGCAACGAGGGCTGGTGGGAGTGGCACCCGACCAAGACCGCTCTGGAGTATCTGTGGCGCACGGGCGATCTCGCCATTGTGCGGCGCGAGGGGTTCCAGAAGGTCTATGACCTGAGCGAACGCGCCATTCCAGCGGAGCATTTCGGCTCAGAAGTCTCGCACGAGGCGTTCGTGGACTGGGCCTGCGCCAGCGCCATCGACCGACTGGGCTTCGCCACGCCTTCCGAGATCGCGGGTTTCTGGGAACTCATCGATCTCGATGAGGCGCGCACATGGTGCATGACAGCGCTGGAGCGCGGCGAGCTTGTCGAGGTGGGCGTGGAAAGCGCCGACGGATCGGTGCGCGGCGCGCTTGCCCGCCCGGATATCGAGAGAGCGATTGCGGCTGCGCCCGAGCCGCCCTCGCGATTGCGAGCCTTAAGCCCCTTCGATCCGCTCATCCGCGACCGTACGCGCACCGAGCGGCTGTTCGGATATCGCTATCGCATCGAGATCTTCGTGCCGGAGCCCAAGCGCGAATACGGCTATTACGTCTTCCCGCTCATGGAGGGCGCCCGGCTCGTCGGCCGTACCGACATGAAGCACCACCGCAAGGACGGCGCATTGCGCGTTGCGGGGCTCTGGTGGGAGCCGGGTTTGCGCAAATCCGCGGCCCGTACCGCAAAGCTTGAAGCCGAACTGGATCGCATCCGCGCCTTTACCGGGGCTGAGCGGGTCGAGTTCTAGATCGACGCCCCATCGCCCTCCTGCTTGCGGCCAGAGCGTTTCACACCTATCAAAGCATACCTGATATTTTTGACGATTTCTCCGGAGACCGCCGTTCTTCATGCGCATTCTGATCGCCCTTGTCTTGCCGCTTCTGCTTGCCTCCTGCGCAGGTACGAAAATGTCGGAGCTTTCAGAAAGCGGGAATGCGCTGAAGCTCCATCCCGATGAAGCTCAGATCGTGACGTTCTTCCGGGGAAATGAGCCAACGCTGGGCGATTCCAAAGAAATCTACATGCACTTTTTCTGCCCGGTCGAAGAGGGCAACCACATCGAAAATTGTAACCGCTGGACCGGCTACCATTTCCTCAATACCGGTACTCAAAGACTATCTCTTGTTCTCACCATTCCTGTCGTGGGAGCCCCCGGCTGGCGCATGTATGTCTCGCGAGCCCCAATGAAGGGCACGGGCCTTCATGCCTTTACCGAAAAGGAGTCGCTGCCGGGCACGAATCCGCACAGGACGGTCCGGGTCGGCACCTTCACATATACCGCGCAATTCGCCCCCAACCGGCTTGTCGTCATACCCTCGACAGGTGACAACCTGCCTTGGGTGCAAATGGCACGCGACAGTCTTCGGGCCGGACTTGGCGACCAGATAGATGGACAGGAATTCGTTCTGGCGAAACGGGTTTCCGCGAAGTGCAAGGATATCGACAACCTCCTTAGCGACGCCGTGGGCAGGAACATCGACTGCGTGATCAGCGATCGCTGAACTCCGGCTCTTCCCCGAACGCAACGGTTTCTACAGGTTTTTCCTGCTAAGACTGGGCCATGACCGCCCAGCCGAGCCACCCTGTCAGGCCGATTGTCGAACGTCGCCGCACGGACCGACGCAAGCCGCGCGTGCCGCTGTCGCGGCTCATCGGCAAGCTGGTGGCCATTGCCGGGGCGTGGGGCATCGCCATGGCGGCAATCGCCTTCACCCGGCTCTACGGCGATGCGCAGGCGGTTGACGGGCGGATGGCCGTCATTCTCGCGATCTTTTTTGCAGGCGGCGTCATCGGCGCGCTGACGGGGTTTCCGACCGCCGTCATTCTCGTCATGCGCAGGCCACAGAAATCGGCGCGCTTTGCGGCGATGGTGGTGTCGCTGACACTCGGCACCGTCGGGTTCACCGGTTTTCTCTTCTACCTGCATTTCAACCGCTATTACGCGGCCTGGCATGCGGACCCGTTTACGACCGAATGGTTCTGGCAGACGATCTTTACCGGGGCTCAGGCGGTCTACATCTTCGCGGTCAACGGCTTGCCGCTTCTGTTTCCGGCCGGAATCCCGCTGCTTTTCGCAGCCGGACTGATGTTCTCGCGCACCGACGGGCGGCGCGGCGCAGGCCGCGACCGGAGAGGCAGCCCCGCGCAACGCATGTCAGAACCGGCAAGCCAGCAATTGTGATCGGCCGGGATTCCTGCTAGACGGCGCGCAATTCTCCCTTCTTCAAGATGAGGCCCGCGCCGATGATCCCGCGCTATTCCCGCTCCGAGATGACTTCGATCTGGTCACCGGAGGCCAAGTTCCGCATTTGGTTCGAGATCGAGGCGCACGCCGCCGATGCGCTTGCCGAACTCGGCGTGATCCCGAAGGAAGCGGCCGCAACCATCTGGGCCAAGGCAAAGGATGCCGAATTCGACATCGAGCGCATCGACGCCATCGAACGCGAGACCAAGCACGACGTCATCGCCTTCCTCACGCATCTGGCCGAGATCGTCGGCCCGGAGGCCCGTTTCGTCCATCAGGGCATGACGTCCTCCGACGTGCTGGACACCTGTCTCGCCGTCCAGCTTTCGCGCGCCGCCGACCTTTTGATCGCCGATCTCGACAAGCTGCTTGAGGCGCTGAAGCGCCGGGCTATGGAGCACAAGAACACCGTCACCGTCGGTCGTTCGCACGGCATTCACGCCGAGCCGGTGACCTTCGGGCTGAAGCTTGCCGAGGCTTACGCGGAATTCGCCCGCAACCGCGAACGGCTGGTTGCCGCGCGCAAGGACATTGCCACCTGCGCCATTTCCGGCGCCGTCGGCACCTTCGCCAACATAGATCCGCGCGTGGAAGAGCACGTGGCGAAGGAAATGGCGCTGAGCGTCGAGCCGGTCTCCACCCAGATCATCCCGCGCGACCGTCACGCCATGTTCTTCGCGACGCTCGGCGTCATCGCCTCTTCCGTGGAGCGTCTGGCCGTCGAGGTCCGCCACCTGCAGCGCACGGAAGTTCTGGAAGCGGAAGAATATTTCTCGCCCGGCCAGAAGGGCTCCTCGGCCATGCCGCACAAGCGCAACCCGGTGCTCAGCGAAAACCTCACCGGCCTTGCCCGCATGGTGCGTTCCTACGCCATGCCCGCGATGGAGAACGTCGCCCTGTGGCACGAGCGCGATATCTCGCATTCCTCCGTGGAGCGGATGATCGGCCCGGATGCGACCGTGACCCTCGACTTCGCGCTGGTGCGCCTGACCGGCGTCATCGACAAGCTGCTGGTCTATCCCGAGCGGATGCAGGGCAACATGGACCGTCTCGGCGGCCTCGTTCATTCCCAGCGCATCCTGCTGGCGCTGACGCAGGCCGGTTGCTCGCGCGAGGACGCCTATCGCCTGGTCCAGCGCAACGCCATGAAGGTGTGGGACAGCTACCACGTCTCCGGCTCCGCCACGGTCGATTTCCTTGAGGAGCTTCTCTCCGACAAGGACGTGCGGGCCCACCTGTCGGAAGAGGAAATCCGCGAGCGTTTCGATCTCGGCTACCACACCAAGCATGTGGACACGATCTTCAAGCGGGTATTCGGCGAAGCCTGACCGGCTGAAACCGACGCACAAGCCGATCCGGCGACGGGCATTCCCGCCGTCGGTTGATATCCGATAGCGATATCGGAGAGGGGATATCACGGAGGACGGCATGAGCGACCAGCGGGCGCTCTTCACCTGGCTCAGAGCGGAAGGGTTGGCGGTCTTTCTCGCCGCCCTCGCCCTTTACCAGACAAGCGGAGCCTCCTGGTGGCTCTTTGCGGCTCTCGTCATGGCGCCGGACATTTCGATGGCGGGCTATCTCGCCAACACGCGGACCGGCGCCCTTGTCTACAATCTCGGGCACAGCTATGTCGGCCCGATGGTGCTGGCAGTGGCCGGTGCATTTTCAGGCGAGACGCTGCTCACCTCCGGCGCTCTCGTGTGGGCCGCGCATATCGGCTTCGACCGCATGCTCGGCTACGGCCTGAAGAGCGTCGACGGCTTCAAGTCCACGCATCTGGGCCAAATCTCAGGACGGACACAACCCAGCTCATGAAAGCGTCTCAGGCAGATATCCTCATTGTCCCCGGTCTCGGCAATTCCGGGCCCGACCATTGGCAAACGCGCTGGCAGGCCAAGCTTTCCACCGCCCGCCGGGTGGAGATGGGAAACTGGGACCGGCCGCATCTGGCGGACTGGACGGAGAAGCTGACGCTTGCCGTCAACAACGCGCAGAAGCCGGTGGTGCTGGTCGCGCATTCGCTGGGCGTACTAATTGTGGCGCATGCGGCGCAACGGTTCGACAAGGGCAAGGTGGCGGGCGCCTATCTCGTCGCCATGCCCGATGTCGAGGATGCGAGCGGCCTTCCGGATGCGGTCAAGGGCTTCGCCGCCACCCCGATCCCGCGCGAGCCCCTGCCCTTTCCCAGCATTCTGGTCGCCAGCCGCACGGACCCTTATGCGGCATGGACCAAGGCGGAAACCATCGCCCATGCCTGGGGGTCGCAGTTCCAGAGCGCGGGCGACGCCGGGCACATCAATGCCGAAAGCGGCCAGGGCCCCTGGCCGGAAGGGCTGCTTTCCTTTGCGAAGTTCATGTCGCGGCTGGGATAGGCTGCGGAGGCATCTGACAGGCGCTGGACGCGCACAGGCGTTTGGGGCCCATCCTTCGAGACGCGCCCTTGCGGGCGCGTCTCGAAGGATGGGCCCCACGCGAGCTCAGCCAAGTCCCCCCAATACCGGACCGGACATCGGCAAATAGATCAGTGTATGGCGCGAATATTGTCAGATGCCCGTCGCTAATCTTCGCTGAACCCGACTTTCAGGTCTGCAACCTCTTGAAGCCCATACGGCCCGGGGCTAGGTAACAGGCCGACGTTTGCAGCCCCGCCCCCCTTCCGTTTTTCGGGCGCGCGTCACCACTCGAATACGCAAAGAGAAGATCATGCATAAGAACAAACTCGTTGTCGTCGGCGTCGGACACGTCGGCTCCTATGTGCTCGCCGACGCCATGAAGCTCGGGCTCTTTGCGGAAATCGGCGTCATCGACATTCTGGAAAACGTCGCCTACGGCGAGGCGCTCGATCAGGCGCAGGCCACCGCCCTCACCTACATGAACAACGTCACCGTAACGTCGGGCGGATACGAACAGTGCGCCGATGCGGACGTCATCATCGTTGCTGCGGGTCCGAGCGTCATCCCGGACCCGGACGATCCCACGGGCGAGCCGGACCGCACGCTTCTGACCAAGACGAATTGCGGCGTCATCCGGCAGGTGATGGCCGGGATCACCAAATACACCAAGGACGCCATCGTCATCCTGATCACCAATCCGCTGGATACGATGGTCTATATCGCGGAAAACGAATTCGGATACCCGAAGGGCCGCGTCTTCGGTACGGGCACGATGCTGGATTCCGCGCGTCTCAGGAAACTCATCGCCGAGACCTACAACGTCGATCCCAAGTCGGTCACCGGCTACATGATGGGCGAACACGGCAGCACGGCCTTCCCGGCGCTGAGCCATGTGAATGTCGCGGGTATCCCGTTTGCCGAACTCGACAACTATTTTACGCCGAGCCAGAACATTCAGGACCCGGAGATCGTGAAGGCCAAGATCATCAGCGCAGCCTACGAGGTCTTCAACGGCAAGGGCTGGACCAATGCCGGTGTCGCGCAGTCCGCGGTTACCATGGCGAAGGCGGTGCTTCTGGACGAGCGCAGCGTCTATCCGGCCTGCACCACGCTGCGCGGCCAGTACGGCCATGACGGCGACGTGGCGCTCTCCATGCCCTGCGTGATCGGCCGCGAGGGCGTCCTGAAGCAGTTGCCCGTCACGCTGAACGCGTGGGAGAAAGAAAAGATGGAAGCCTCGATCGCCTTCATTCAGAACGCGATGCGCGATGCCCATACCGGGCCCGACACGAAGCGCTGATCGCCTCAAGTCCAGACAAAAGAAAAGCGATCCGCAGGCATGTACGCCAACGGATCGCTTCTTTATTGGCCAGCCGTTTCCATCCGGCTCAGCCGATGGCGTCGAGTTCGGCCATCACGTCGTCGGGCAATTCCAGACCGGCGGCGGCGATGTTCTCGCGCAGGTGAGTGCGCGACGAGGTGCCGGGAATGAGCACCATGTTGGGCGAGCGACGCAGCAGCCATGCGAGCGCCACCTGCATCGGTTTGCCCCCCAGCTTCGCCGCCACCGCGTTCAGTGTGTCGGACTGAAGCGGCGTGAAGCCGCCCAGGGGAAAATAAGGTACGAAGGGCGTGCCACTTGCCGCCAGCTCGTCGATCAGCGGATCGTCGTTGCGGTTGGCGATGTTGTACATGTTCTGGACGCAGGCGATCTTGCAGATCTTGCGCCCTTCCGCGACCTGCTTCGATGTGGCGTGGCTGAGCCCGATGTGCTTCACGAGCCCCTTGGCCTGAAGCTCGGCCAGCGCCGTCAGCGGCTCCTCGATGGGCCCTTCGGCGGGCGCGTGCGGGTCGAACATGAGGCGCAGGTTCACCACCTCCATCACGTCGAGCCCGAGGTTCTTCAGGTTCTCATGAACGGCCTGCGTCAGCGCTTCGGCCGAAAAGGCCGGGTTCCAAGAAGCGTCCGCCCCGCGCACCGCGCCGATCTTGGTGACGATGACCAGATCGTCCGGGTAAGGATGCAGCGCCTCACGGATGATCTCGTTGGTGATGTGAGGCCCGTAGAAATCGCTGGTATCGATGTGATCGACGCCAAGCTCCACCGCTTCGCGCAGCACGGCGATGGCCTCTGCACGGTCCTTGGGCGGGCCGAAGACGCCCGGGCCTGCAAGCTGCATCGCGCCATAGCCGATCCGCTTCACCGGACGGTCGCCCAAGGTGAAGGTTCCAGCTTTTTCAATCGTCGTCATGAGAAACTCCAGATGCCTTGCGGCCTGCCCTCAGGTCGCCCGAAGTACGGCAACATAGGACACAACCGGAGATTTGCCCGCAAAAAGCCGGTCCAAGGCACAGGAATTTTCCCGGACGTTCTGTCGCGCCGCGCTCAGACCAGATGGCCGCCGCGCGGATTCATCAGGTTCTTGAGCCGCAAGGCGACGATGTAGCTGACAGGAACCGCAGCGATCACGCCCAGCGCGACCGCGAGAATAATCGTCCATCCCTCGATCTCGCCGACGCCGGATATCGTCAACGGGACCAGGGCTCCGATGCCTGCAAGCGTCGGAGCGGCGATGATGAAGATGATGATGGCAAGTTTCCACATGACCGAATTCCTCCTGCGTTCGGAACACGGCCCGGACACGGCTTCCGGGCCCGCAGATCGACAGGCGCGCGCAGAGCTTCCAATGCCCCGCCCCGCACACAACCCATGCTTGCCTCAGAGTATTTCGCGTTCTCCGAAACAGATCAACGCGTATATTCGACCTCTACCACGGATATTCTTATCCACGGCGCCGGAAAGGGAATATTACGCAATCCATTATTTAATATATCAATGATTTATTTATGCGACGCGCAAAAACACGACCTACACCCGCACCGCACCCTGCGGACGAGTGCAAACCCGGGCCCGCATGTTCCCTCAGGCCCGGATACCGCCCTCCCGCTCCGGCGGCGCGCCGCCGCTTGTCGGCTCTGAATTCAGCCCTGATTGAAGGGATCGAGCAACGTGGAAACGCCGGTCTGAATGATGGTCTGGTCGTTCGCCCAGGAAATGAAGGTGAAGCCCATGTCGCGCGCGCGGCGCGCATCCTTGAGGTTGTTGCAGTAGATGCCCGCGATCTTGCCCGCGCGAATGGCGGCGGCGGCGATCTGCCCGGCCGCTTCCTGAACCTCCTCGCCGCTCGGCTCGCAGCGCGCGCCGTCGGACAAGGCGATGGAGAGATCCGCCGGACCGACGAAGACGCCGTCCAGCCCGTCAACAGCCACGATATCGTCGACCGCCTCAAGGGCGGCGCGGGTCTCGATCATGCCAAGGCCGAGGGTCTCGGCGTCCGCGCTCATCAGATATGCCTGCCCTTCGGCAACCCCCTGCAGCTCCATGGCGCGGCCCGGCCCCCAGCTGCGGGTACCGGCGGGGGGATACTTGATCTGGGCGACGAAGGCTGCCGCGTCCTCCACGGAGCCGATCATCGGCGCGATGATGGCCTGCGCGCCTGCGTCGAGCAGGCGGGAGGCTGTGGCATAATCGCCCACAGGCACCCGCGCGACCGGATGGCCGCCCGCGTGGACCACCGAGGCGATGCCGTCGACCACCGAGGCGAAGTCGTGCATGCCGTGCTGCATGTCGAGGGTCACGGCCTGATAGCCGGCGCGCACCAGCACCTCCGGCAGCACCGCCCCCGACAACGTCGACCAGGCGGTGACGATCGTCTCTCCGGCGCGCAGCCGGTTCGCGAGGGTCATTGCAGGTTCAATCATGGTCGTTCCTCTCAATAAGCGGATCGCGTGAGCTGCCGAAAACGCGACGACGGCGGTTTGTCCGCATTGCACCTTCCATCGCCGTTTTCAAATGGCCCCGGTCCGTGAGCGGGTGGCCCGCCATGCACATGAGTTTCGCCATATCCGCCGATGCTGCAACAGTTTTTCGCGACAGGGAGAGCGCAGACAAAAAGGGCCGCAGCGAGACTGCCCGCTGCGGCCCTCAGAAATTTCAGACTGCATCCAGCCTATTCGCCGGCTTTCACCTGCCGGGTCGCCTCTTCCATGAATTCGGCCATGGCACGGCGGATCTGGTGGTCGGACTGCTCGACCTTGCCAGCGTCGAAATCTGCCCGAATCTTGGCGAAAACGTCTTCTTCGCCGGGCTCGTCAAAGTCGGTACGCACGATGGAGAGCGAATATTCCTTCGCCTCCTCGCCCGTCATGCCGAGCTTGGCGGCTGCCCACTCTCCCAAAAGCCGGTTTCGACGCGCTGCGGCTCGAAACTGAAGCTCTTCGCTGAGAACGAATCCCTGTTCAAAGGAGTCCTTGCGATCGTCAAATGTTGTGCTCATGGTCTGCTCCTGCCCTGAGACCGGCCGCGAGCCTTGCGGCGGGGCGACCCCGCGGGGCCGCATTCCGTTCCTTTAATATGGCAATTCAAGACCTTGATAGCAACGTCTTTGCCACAATGCGGTCTCTGCATAGCCACCGGCGCAACCTAAATCAATGCCGCAAAATGGTGGATCAGGGCGTACCCTGCGGCATGCACGTATTTCGCCCCCTGCGCGGGTGACAACCCAAATTCACGGGGCCATGTCTGCCGATTGTGCTTTGAACCCATTTCAGGTAGGTTCCTGCCTCACTCGCGGGAGAAACGTCACGATTCCAGTGCCTCTGGCAGCATTGCCATAGCGACAGGGAGCGGAAAACGGAGTATCCATCGCAAATGGATTTCCTTAACAAACCACGGTACATACCCATGAATCGCCGCCGGCGCATCTATGAAGGCAAGGCAAAGATCCTCTATGAGGGACCGGAGCCCGGCACGCTCATCCAGCATTTCAAGGACGACGCGACCGCCTTCAACGCCAAGAAGCACGAAATCATCGACGGAAAAGGTGTGCTGAACAATCGCATCTCCGAATTCGTGTTCTCCAATCTGAACGCGATCGGTGTGCCGACCCACTTCATCCGCCGTCTCAACATGCGCGAGCAGCTCATCCGCGAAGTGGAGATCATTCCGCTTGAGGTGGTCGTGCGCAACGTGGCGGCCGGCTCGCTGGCCAAGCGCCTCGGCCTTGAAGAAGGCATGCAGCTGCCGCGCTCGATCATCGAGTTCTATTACAAGAACGATGAACTCGACGATCCGATGGTCTCCGAAGAGCACATCACGGCTTTCGGCTGGGCCACGCCGCAGGAAATCGACGACGTGATGGCGCTGGCCATCCGCATCAACGACTTCCTCTCCGGCCTGTTCCTCGGCGCGGGCATCCGGCTGGTCGATTTCAAGATCGAATGCGGCCGCATGTGGGAAGGCGAGATGATGCGCATCGTCCTCGCGGACGAGATCTCCCCCGACTCCTGCCGTCTGTGGGACATCAAGACCAACGACAAGCTGGACAAGGACCGTTTCCGCCGCGACATGGGCGGCCTTGTGGAAGCCTATCAGGAAGTCGCGCGCCGTCTCGGCATCCTGATTGAGAACGACCGGCCGCACGGCTCCGGTCCGGTGCTTGTGAAGTAGCGCCGCTATGATGTAATTCGAACGCCCGTGCAACGAACCGGCACGGGCGTTTTTGTTTTGACCGACCTATCGCATCAGGACGAACAATGAAGGCACGTGTCACCGTCACGCTCAAGAATGGCGTACTCGACCCCCAGGGCAAGGCAATCGAAGGCGCACTCGGCGCGCTCGGTTTTGCAGGCGTCGGAGGGGTTCGTCAGGGCAAGGTGTTCGACATCGAACTGGAAGGCTCCGATCAGGCCAAGGCCCGCGCGGATCTCGAAGCCATGTGCGAGAAGCTGCTCGCCAACACGGTGATCGAGAACTACGCCATCGAGCTTTCCTGATCCTGCGACCTGCGGTCCCGCCTGCGCCTGCAGCCATCGAAGCGCCCGGAGGCCTCTTCAAAAGGCCGCCGAAAGGCAAGATGCCACCGGCAGACGCCCGAAAAGGCGGATACATCTACAGGAGATAGGCGATGGCCAACAACAGCGTCGATAAGAACGATCCCAAGCGGAAGGCGATGTTGTTACGCCTGCTGCTTCTCAAGGCCGTGATGTTCTTCATCATGCCCGTGGTCATCGGACTTATCGCCCTCTACTTCCTGCTCTAGCTACTGGCACAAAGTGTAAGACCCATGAAATCAGCCGTTGTCATCTTTCCCGGCTCCAATCGCGAACGCGACATGCTGCACGCCCTGGAGCTTGTCACCGGCGAAAAGCCTGTCGCCGTGTGGCATCAGGAGACCGAAATGCCGGACGTGGATCTCGTGGTCCTGCCCGGCGGCTTTTCCTATGGCGACTACCTGCGCTGCGGCGCCATTGCCGGACGCTCGCCGATCATGGCGGAAGTCTCGCGCATGGCGGAACGCGGACGTCTTGTTCTGGGTGTCTGCAACGGCTTCCAGATCCTCACCGAAACGGGCCTCTTGCCCGGCGCGCTGATGCGCAATGCGGACCTGAAGTTCGTCTGCAAGGAAGTGAAGCTTCAGACGGTGAACACCGGCACCGCCTTCTCCAACGCGTTCGAGAAGGATCAGGTCTGGCGCTGCCCGGTCGCGCATCATGACGGCAACTACTTCGCCGATGCGGAAACGCTGAAAGAGCTTGAGCACGGCAACCGCGTGGTCTTCCGCTATGCGGAAGGGACCAACCCGAACGGCTCGATCAACGACATCGCCGGTATCGTCAACAAGGCGGGCAACGTGCTCGGCATGATGCCCCACCCGGAAAACCTGGTGGAAGCCGCACAGGGCGGCACCGACGGTCGCCGTCTCTTCGAGAGCGTGATGCAGGCGCTCAGCGTGGCGTAAGCGCCTTGGGCGTCGGCGCAACCGCGATCATCGCAACGCTTGCGGCAGGCATTCTCCTGATGCTGCCGCAAGTGGTTCGACAAGTCCGCTGGCGCGCCATCGCCACCCCGCTGGCCTCCATCATCGGCTCCGGCTTTCTCGTCACCGTTCCGATCCTGCGCGACATTGCCGGCATCTGGGCGATTGCGCCGATGGCAGGGCTTTTGCTGCTCGCCTATCTGATCGGCAGCGCCATTCGCCACAATATCGAACATGTGGAGCCGCTGGCCACCGTCGAGGGTGCGCCCCATGCGATCGCCTCTCTGGAGCGGCTCTCCCATCTCGTCCTCGCCTTCGCCTATTTCGTCTCCGTCACCTATTACCTCGTTCTCTTCGCGTCCTTTGCGCTGAAGCCTTTCGCGATTGCCGATGCGACGGCCGTCAAGGTGCTGGTGACCGCCTGTCTCGCCCTGGTCGGAACCGTTGGCCTTCTGCGCGGCTTCAAGGCGGTGGAGAGGCTGGAGATCTATACGGTGTCCACCAAGCTCTCGATCATTGCGGGACTTCTTGCGGGCCTCGCGCTTGCCGCCTGGCGGGCGTTTGACAACGGAACCTTCACGACCATTCCCGGCCATCTGGAAATTGCGCATGCGCCCGTCCTGCTGGGCTTGCTGATCGTCGTTCAGGGCTTCGAGACATCGCGGTTTCTCGGCAACGCCTATGCCCCGGCGCTGCGCATCTCCACCATGCGGCAGGCGCAGATCATCGCCGCCATCATCTATCTCGCCTTTTTCGCCGTGATGATCCCGCAAATGGGCAACAACGCGGGTGGCGAGGGGATCGCGGCCATCGTGGACATGCTGGCGCCCGTCTCCCTCGTCCTGCCGATCCTTATCATGATCGGCGCCCTCGCCAGCCAGTCGAGCGCGGCCATTGCGGACACGCTCGGCGCGGGCGGACTGATCAACGACGTGACGGGGGGACGGGTCAGCGTGCGCCATGCCTATCCACTGATCGCGTTCGTTGCCGCGGTCATCACATGGGAGACGGATGTCTACGCGCTGATAACGCTGGCGTCGCGCTGCTTTGCGCTGTTCTACGCCTTCCAGTGCATCGTGGCGACGCTCAGCGCACGGCGCCTCGGCATGGCGCGACAGGCGGCCTTTTTCGGCTGCCTGACCGTGCTCTGTCTCGCGGTGGTGTTCTTCGGAGCGCCGGTTGAGGGCGGTTAAGCCCCCCCCCCTCTCCTAGCGCACTTCGATTCTCACCGAGTTCTCATAGACTTCGACGCGGATCCAGCAATTGCTGTCGACGATGCGATAGCCCGCATTGCCTTCGATATAGCCGTTGAGGATCATCCGTTCCATGCGACCGCGATTGGCCATGGAGGCGAAGAAGCGATCTCCCTCATCGCCGCGATCACGGATGCCGAAACGGTGGAAATTGGCGCGATCCTGACGCACGATCTGCCAGGGCTCGGTCAGGCGAACACCGCGGGAGTTGTAGTGATCGTCCGTGCCCAGATAGGCGACGTAGACTTCCAGTAACGGTCCCTGAGCGAATGCCGAAGTTGCGAGAGGTGATCCGATGCCGATGGCGGCAGCGACTATGACAAGGCTTCTCAAGAGTTTCATGGCATCCTCCACACCCGATTGCGGGCGCTGAGGATACAATCAATCCCCACCCGCCCAAGCGCGTTTACGATAGGACATTTGGTCGCGCGAATGAACCGGTTGCATGCCGCGGCTGCATGCGCCGGGCAGCCCCCGGCCCGCCTTTGCGCGAAAGAGGATAGTCACAGCTTCACAGCGCGCGTATTTCGGCAAACCACGCATAGCCCCGGTAAAGACCGGCGGTGCGCACCGCGCTTCCCTCGCATTCGGCCATATCGACCATTGCCTGAAAGAGATCGGCGTGCGGCGTGACGTGAAAACTCCTCAGCCAGGCGAAGAGGCCCTTTCGGAAAATGCGCGGCAGTTTCTCCTGCTGGCCGAAATCCACCACCAGCAACCGTCCTGCGGGCCCGAGCGCATGGGCAGCACCTTCCAGCGCCTGCCGCCAGGGCGGGATCATGGAGAGCGCATAGGAAAAGAAGATGCGGTCGAAGGAGGCGCGGCGGAAAAGATCGTTCGGCGAAAAATGCGTCGCGTCGGCGCAGGCGAGCGTGATCCGCCGTTCCAGACCGGCGCGGGCGATGTTGGCGCGCGCGGTGACCAGCATCTCCTCGGAAATGTCGATGCCGTAGAAGCGCGCCCGAGGATAGGCGCGGGCCGCCGCGATCAGGTTACGGCCCGTGCCGCAGCCGATTTCCAGCACATGCCCACGCTCCGGCGGGTTGAGCGAGGCAATGAGATGATCGCGCCCGAGCAGGTAATACTTACGGGTCAGATCGTAGATATGGCGCTGATACCGGTAGATCCGGTCCATCAGTTCGCCGTTATGCGGGGCTGCGAGGTCTGACATGGCTCATGCCGGTGCCTGTGACCGGCCCTTCGTTGATCAGTTGAGCGTGTAGAGGTGGAAGCCGCCATAGATGGAGGAGCGGTCGCGCGCATGAAGGGCGCGGCTTTCCTCTTCGCGGTAGGTCCAGCGGGCAAGCGCCTCGTCATGGACGCGGCCCGGCAGCAGCGTCGGCTCGGCGGCGGTGCGGAAGATCACGCGCGCGCCCTTGCGCGCGGTCCGGGTGATCTCGCTCCACAGGGCGTTGAGCTGGGCGTCGGTCATCCAGTCCTGCGCATCGAGCAGCACATAGGCGTCGAGCGATCCGGCCTCCTGCTGGCTTAGATGCTCGGTAAAGGAGCGGTTGACCACGGCGACACGGTTCGCGCGCTCACGGATTTCATCGAAATGGCGGGCCTTCAGGTAGGGCGGCAGGGGACCGGCGGGGCCGGATGAGCCCTCGCCTTCTCCCATCGGGGCATAGCCGCGCGAAAACGCCTGCCATGCGAAGTAGTTCTCCGACATGGGGAAGCCGCAGGCGAGCTTTTCAAGCCGCTGGCGCAGCACGCCCGCCATGTCGCCGCCACCGGCGGAGGCAAGCGCCTCGTACTGTGCGGGCGGAATGCCGAGGCCGTAGAGCGACATCTTCTTCGACGTCGCCCAGCGCACCAGACGCTTGTCGAAGATCGGAGCAAGAGCGGTATCGAAGAAGGTTCGCTGCTCGTCCATGGAGCGGGCGCGCAGCATGTCCTTGGGGTCGATGCCATAAAGGCGCGCCACGAAGTGCCCTGCCCCGATGAAGTAGCCCAGAAGGCCGTGGTAATAGAGATCGCGCGAAAAGAGCGTGATGCGGCGGCGGCCCCAGCCCGACAGGCTGCGTCCCTGCCAGTAACCGCGGGTCTCCGGATCGAGCTTGTCCTTCAGGAACCGGTGATAGGCCGCGACATTGGCCTTTTCATCCGCCTCGCCGAAGAAGCGGTAGAAGGCGTCATATCCGGGCATGTGTTTGGCAGCGGCCAGTTTCAGCCGGGTCAGCGCAACATGAGCGCGGTTGAGATCGACGGCGACGATCTCCGCCGGATTTGCGGTCAGATAACTCAGCACATTGCAGCCGCCCGACGCGATGGTGACCATCCGGCTGTCGGGGCCCAGTTGCAGCGCCTCCATGTCCACTTCCGGGTCCTCCCAGATCTGCGGATAGACGAGCCCCTTGAAGGCGAATGTGAACATGCGCTCCAGAAAGCCTTCGCGCGTCCCGGCGGAGGAACGATGCACCGCCTCCTTCAGGCGTCGGGAAGATTCATTCAGGGCTTGATCGGCCATTGCCAGGTCTCCGCTCGCTCAACGCGCCTGCCATCGCCGGTTCATACCCGGCGGGCGCGATCATTTCGCGAGCCTTACCCAGAGTTGGCGACAGTTTGGTGACGCATCATCCGCCGTTTTCCGTCGCCGCAGACGCCATGCGGTAGCGGGGAACAGGTTCTAATCCGCCTCATCGGGTCCCGCTTCGATATTTTCTTAGCCGGGCACGCCGTAATGCTGCGTATTAACTAAGAAATTTACTTGTATTTTACCCGAACGGCCAAACCATGGGCAATCTGGAAGATGAGACGCCGACGCGAGTGCACTGTAAGTGCACGCGGAAACGATTCAGGAAATGCGTCCGGATCGCGGACGCCGCGAGGAGGAAGTCATGGGCCTCTACCAGATCTGCTATCGCAGCCGAATCAGGACGGACATGGATGCTGACGGCGTCGAGAGGGAAGTCGACGAGAGCGTTCGCCAGATCCGGCAGATGAACGCGCTCAACGGCATTACCGGAGCGCTCATTCTTACCGACACTCACATCTTTCATCTCATGGAAGGCCAGGTGGATTTCGTATCGCAAGCGCTGGAGCGGGCTCTCGCCGATCCGCGTCACGAGGATGTGACGATCCTCTCGCGCAAGGCTGTGGAGTACCGGCTGTTTCACGACAGCTGGCTCTATTTCGCCGATCTTCGCCTCGATCACGGACGGGAATTGCCGGCGCAGCTTTCCATGATCATGCCGCGCCCGCAGACCGCGACCGCGGAGGATATCCTGGCCCTGATGGCCTATATCGCGGGCGACCTGGCGGAAGCGCAACTGACGAATCGCCTGCTTCAGATCTGATTGCTCAACTCACAATTGCGCCCTGCCTTTCGACGGCGGGGCTGTTCGGCGCGCCCCGGTTTTACATCGACCCGTTTCGACGGATCCGGTTTCGCCCGCCAGAAAATCCCTTTATACGCGGCACAAACCATTCTTGACGCGCAGGCATTGCACGGGTTGCCCTGCCCATGCCCCTTTTGATCCGCAAACAGCCGCGCGAACCTATTCCGGGAGTGACGCATGAGTGAAAAGGCACAGGACCGACCGGCGGTCGTTGGTTGCATTCTGGCCGGAGGGCTGGCGCGGCGCATGGGCGGCTGCGACAAACCGCTGCTGCCGCTGGGCGACAAGACGCTGATGGCGCATCTGATCGCCACGCTTGAGCCGCAGGTCGATACGGTGATGCTCAACGCGAACGGCGATCCGGAGCGCTTTTCCCGGTTCGAATTGCCGGTTGCGGCAGACCCGGTGGAAGGCTTTGTCGGGCCGTTGGCGGGCGTTCTGGCGGGGATGCGCTGGGCGCAGACGAATGCGCCCGAGGCCCGCTACATCGTGTCGGCAGCCTCCGACACGCCGTTCTTTCCCGACGACCTTGTCTTGCGGCTTCTGGAAGGCGTGGGCGACGAGCCGGGCATCGCAATTGCAGCTTCCGGTGGAAACCGGCATTCCGTTTTCGGTCTTTGGCCGGTAGATTTGGCGGACGATCTGGCCGCATGGCTTTCCGGGGACAACCCGCGCAAGGTACTCGCCTGGGTCGAAAGACACCGCAACCTCTTCGTGGATTTCCCCCTTCGCGAGGGAGCCGACCCGTTCTTCAATATCAACACGCCGGAAGATCTGGCGATCGCGGAACGGATGCTCTCGGGCCGGAGCCCAAAGTCGCCCAGCGCGGAGGGAACCTGCGAGAACAACGAGACTTCCGCATGACGCAAACCGTCTTCGGTATCACCGGCTGGAAGAATTCAGGCAAGACAACGCTCGTGGAGCGGCTGGTGAGCGAACTGACCCGGCGCGGCTACCGCGTTTCCACCGTGAAGCACGCCCACCATCAGTTCGACATCGACAAGCCGGGCACCGACAGCCACCGCCACCGGGAAGCAGGTGCCATCGAGGTGGCGCTGGTGTCGGGCTATCGCTGGGCGCTGATGCACGAGCTTCGCGGCGATGACGAACCGCCGCTGGAGGCCGTCCTCAACCGTCTTTCGCCCTGCGATCTGGTGCTGGTGGAAGGCTACAAGCGCGAGGCCCACGCCAAGATCGAGGCGCGACGCACCGGCGCTTCCAAGGACGCCCCGCTGACCCCCGACGATCCGGCGATCGTTGCCATTGCCTCCGATCACGAGGTGAGCGGGGAAAGCGTGCCGGTTCTGGACCTCAACGATATCCCCGCGATCACCGACTTCATCGTCAACCACTGCGGATTGCCGAGGCGCGATGCCATCTGACAGCCCCCTCCCCCCGAGAACGCGCAAGCTGGTCGACGACTGTTTCCTGCATGACAGCGAACGGCTGCGCCACGACGAGGCCATCGCGCTGCTGCGCGAGAGGGTGAGCGCCGTTGCAGAGAGCGAAACCGTTGCGCTGGAGGAGGCCGCAGGCCGCATTCTGGCGGAACCCGTCATCGCCCCGCGCAACGTGCCGCTGACCGACAATTCCGCCATGGACGGCTACGCCTTCGCGCAAGGAGCCTATGACGCGACGGGCGGGTTCTTTCCCGTCGACCAGCGCATTCCCGCCGGACACCCCTCCCCGGAACCGCTGCTGCCGGGCCGTGCGGCGCGCATCTTCACCGGTGCGGTCATGCCGCTGGGGGCCGATACAGTCGCCATGCAGGAGGATTGCGAGCAACATGAACAGGACGGCGCGCCCTTCGTGATCATTCCGCCGGGCCTGAAAAGGGGCGCGAATGTCCGCCTTGCGGGCGAGGATGTGGCGGAAGGGGCCGCGCTCATCCCAGCCGGAAGCCGCCTGCGCCCGCAGGAAATCGCCGCCATTGCCTCCATCGGGCAAGCCAAGGTCACGGTTTCGCGCAAGCTGAAGGTGGCGATCCTGTCGACGGGCGACGAGATCGTGCGTCCGGGCTCTCCCATCGCACCGGGGCAGGTCTACGATTCCAACATCTACCTGCTGCGCGCGCTTCTGGAGAGCGTCGGTGTGGAGGTGACCGATCTCGGTGTGTTGCCGGACGAGCCGGAGACGATCCGCGCCACGATCCGAACGGCGTCTGAGACCCATCAGGCGATTCTCTCATCCGGCGGGGCCAGCCGGGGCGAGGAAGATCACCTCGTCGCTGCGCTCGATGCGCTGGGCACCCGCCACATGTGGCAGCTCGCCATCAAGCCCGGTCGACCGATGAATTTCGGCCAGATCGGCGATTGCATCATGCTCGGCCTGCCCGGCAACCCGGTCGCCGCCATGGTGTGTTTCCTGCTTTACGTGCGCCCCGTGCTCATTGCCATGTCGGGCGCGCCCTGGCCCGAGCCCGTGCGCCTGCCGCTTCCCGCCGCCTTCGAGATCAAGAAGAAGAAGACCGGACGGCGCGAGTTTTCACGCGGCTGGCTGACCCGCGATGACGAAGGTCGCCTGCTTGTCGACAAGTTCGAGCGCGACGGTTCCGGCCTGATCACGGGACTGCGCGAAGCGGATGGATTGATCGAGATCGCAGAAGACGTCACCGGAATCAGCCGCGGCGACATCGTCAGCTTCATCCCCTTCACCGAGTTCGGACTTCCGGGCAAATAGGATTTTTGCCAACGCACAATCAGGCAGGGACGATAACAAATCCACAGCCGCCACCTGCTCACCGTGTAATCATGCAAAAAAAACATGCTACTGCGACACTATCCCGACCCTAAAGCGGTTGCGCCGCCTTAATTTTTGATGGGATTATAGGCATGGGTGAGGGGTTGCATTTTCCTGCCCGTAAACCGGTCCCGGCGCGCTGGCCGTGACCGGACAACAAATTCGATCCGGCAACAAATCCATAGCCAGAGGAACATCATGCGTTTCATCATTCGCGCAGCAGCAATTGCCGCGCTGTCCATCGCCGCAGCCGCAACGGCTAATGCCGAAACCGTCCGCATTGGCACGGAAGGCGCCTATCCTCCGTTCAATTACCTCACCGCCGACAATGAGCTCGTGGGCTTCGACATTGAAATCTCGAAGGCCCTTTGCGAGGAAATGAAGGTCGAGTGCGAATTCGTGACCCAGGATTGGGACGGCATGATCCCGGCGCTTCTCGCCAACAAGTACGATGCGATCATCGCCTCCATGTCGATCACCGACGAGCGCAAGAAGCAGGTCGACTTCACCGGCAAGTATTACGGCACGCTGCCGGTCATCGTCGTGCCGAAGGATTCCGATCTGAAGGGTGTCACCCCGGCCGACCTCGCCGGCAAGACCATCGGTGCGCAGGCCTCCACGACGCATTCCAACTTCGCTGAAGGCACGTTCACGGACTCCGATGTCAAGCTCTATCCGACCGCTGACGAGTACAAGCTCGACATAGCGAACGGTCGCCTCGACGCCGTCATCGACAACGCCATCGTGATGAGCGACTGGCTCAAGAGCGACGATGGCGCCTGCTGCAAGATCCTCGGCACACTGAAGGCCGACCAGGCCTATTACGGCGAAGGCATCGGCATCGCGATCCGCAAGGGCGACGACGAGCTGCGCGAGAAGTTCAACAAGGCAATCATTGCCATCCGTGAGAACGGCACTTACAAGAAGATCAACGACAAGTACTTCGATTTCGACGTCTACGGCGACTGATCGATACACGTAAGCTGTCACCGGACGAAGAGAGCCAACACGCGCCTCTCTTCGTTTCGGCCTCACCGTTCCGGCCGGCGGAGCTCCCCTCCGCCGGCATGTTTTTATTTTAACTGCCCAGCTTTGGCCTACTCATGGACCATGTCCTAACCCTGCTCTCCTTCGGCAGCGAAGGATGGAGCGACCAGATTTTCCAAGGGATGCTGCTGACCATCGCGCTGGCGCTGGCAACCTTGCCGCTCGGCCTTGTTCAAGGTTTCCTGCTGGCGCTGGCGAAACACTCCAGCGACCCCAACCTCAATCGCGCCGCCGACATCTACACCACGATCTTTCGCGGCTTGCCCGAGCTTATGACCCTGTTTCTCGTCTATTACGGCGTCCAGATCGGCCTGCAATCGCTGATCGGGCTGTTTTTTGAGGGATTCTATATCGAGATCAACAGCTTCGTGGCGGGCATGGTGGCGCTCGGAGTGGTGTTTTCCTCCTATGCCAGCGAAGTGTTCCTGTCCGCGTTCAGAGGCATCCCGCAAGGCCAGTACGAGGGTGGACACGCACTGGGGTTGTCCAACTATCAGACCATGCGGCTGATCATCTTCCCGCAGCTCATCCGCCTCGCCCTGCCGGGGCTTTCCAACCTGTGGCTTGTGCTTTTGAAGGACACCGCTCTGGTTTCGGTGATCGGCCTTTCGGACCTGCTGCGCATGTCGGGCATCGCCGCGCGCGTTTCCAAGGAGCCGTTCCTGTTCTACGGCGTCGCCTGCGCGATTTATCTGGTTCTTTCTATCATCTCGTCTGTGGGTATCACACGCATCGAATCCTGGGCGCGGCGCGGGGAGGCCAGACGATGAGCATGGAAACCGTCGCCACCGCCGATGCACCGCCGCCCGAGGTCAAGACGGCCCGCCCCTGGACCTTCCTGCGCATCGCCGGCTATGCGCTGATGACTTTCTGGATTCTCGGCGCCCTGGGCGTCGTCGCCTTCCTCTACAACTCCTATGATCAGGAGTTCATGGACAAGTACGGCCAGAAGTTCATCAGCGGCACGATCGTCACGGTGCAGCTGGTCATCCTGTCCGTGATTCTGGGGGCCCTGGTCTCCCTGCCCATCGCATTCGGCCGCCTCACCAAGAACCGCTATTTCGGCGGGCTCACCTACGGCTATGTCTACTTCTTCCGCGGAACTCCGCTGATCGCGCAGGTCTTCCTGATCTATTACGGCGTCGGCTCGTTCCGGCCCTTCTTTCAGGATATCGGCCTCTGGTGGTTCCTGCGCGACGCCTGGAATTGCGCGTTGCTCGCCTTCACGCTGAACACATCCGCCTATCAGGCCGAGATCCTGGCCGGCGCGATCCGCAACGTGCCCGAGGGGCAGACAGAGGCCGGTCGTGCGCTGGGCCTGTCGCGCCCCGTCATGTTCTTCAAGATTATCCTGCCGCAAGCGCTGATCACCGCGCTCAGACCCTATGGCAACGAGCTTGTGCTGATGCTGAAGGGCTCGGCGATCGTCTCCATCATCACGGTCTTCGACCTGATGGGCGAGACACGGCGGATGTTCGCGCGAACCTACGATTTCCAGTCCTATCTGTGGGCGGCGATCATCTACATCATCGTCGTGGAGGGTCTGCGCCGCCTCTGGAACCGGCTGGAAGACCGACTGACGCGCCACCTCCAGCGCTGACGACCCGACATCGGGGGACGGGCTCCGGCCCCTCCCCTTCACCGCGCCCGCGTGACGCCGGGTATGGTTTTTTCTTTCCCAAGCGGACGCAAACGCCTATCTCAGAACAGGAACCGCACCGGGGGACTGTGATGAGCACCGACAAGAACATCGCCACGACGCTTGCCCATGCCCTTGGCAAGCCCGACCAACGTACCGGAGCCGTGGTGCCCGGGATCGAGCCGGCGACCACATTCGCCCGCGATGCGTCCTACGCGCTTGCAAGCCCCGGTCATCTCTACGCACGCGACGACAACGACCTCTGCCGACAGGCGGAAGCGCTGATCGCGCATATGGAGAAGGCGCAAGCCTCAAGACTGTTCGCCTCCGGCATGGCGGCGATTGCGGCGGTGTTCCGCACGGTGCCGCCGGGCGCGGCCGTCGCGATCCAGTCCGGCATCTATTGGGGCACGACCGTCTGGGTGCGGAAGTACTGCCAGCGCAACGGCATCGCGCTGGTGGAATGCGACACCACCAACACCGTCCAGCTCACCGAAACGCTGGCCGAGGCGGCCCCCGATCTTCTTTTCATCGAAAGCCCGTCCAATCCTACCCTGAAGGTGACCGACATCGCCTTCGCGGCCGAAGCCGCGCACAAGGCGGGTGCAGTTCTCGCCGTGGATGCGACGGCGGCGACGCCGCTCATCTGCCGCCCGCTCGAATTCGGCGCGGATCTCGTCGTTCATTCCGCGACCAAGGCGCTCAACGGCCATTCGGACCTTCTGGCCGGTGTCGTCTCCACGAGCAACGAGGCCGGCGAGCGGTGGAAGCTGATCGTTGAGGAACGTCACGACGCAGGCGCGGTGCTGGGCGCGTTCGAGACCTGGCTGCTGGTGCGCGGCATGCGCACGCTGGCGCTGCGCGTGGAGCGGATGAACGCCAGTGCGATGACCATCGCCCGTTTCCTCGATGCGCATCCGAATGTGGAAAGCGTCCTCTATCCCGGCCTTGAAACCCATCCGGGCCACGATATCGCCGTGAAGCAGATGACCGGCGGCTTCGGCTCGCTCGTCTCGGTTCTTGTGAAGGGCGGCGCGGACGAGGCTCTTGCGGTCGCGGGCCGGTTGCAGACCTTTCTGCGGGCGACATCTCTCGGCGGGGTGGAAAGCCTCGTGGAGCATCGCTATTCCATCGAGGGCGACGCCACGGGCGTGCCTAAGAACCTGCTCAGGCTTTCCGTCGGCATCGAGCATGCCGACGATCTGATCGCCGATCTCGATCAGGCGCTGAACGGTTAAGCAGCTTTTCCCTTTGATGGCCTTTCCGCCGCCGATGCATCTGGCATAGTCTCAGCCTCGGGAGGACGGCGCGCGCCATGCGTTTCCGTCGAGACAGTCCAAAACACATCTGGGGGAGCATTGCAGATGGCGAAAGTCGCTTTTATCGGTCTGGGCGTCATGGGGTATCCCATGGCCGGACATCTGAAGACCCGCGGCGGGCATGACGTCACTGTCTATAACCGCACGGCGGAAAAGGCGGAGAAATGGGCCGCCCAGTTTGGCGGCGACCGCGCCCCCACCCCGGCGGCGGCCGCCGAGGGCTGCGATTTCGTCTTTTCCTGCGTCGGTAATGACGAAGATCTGCGCTCCGTGACGCTCGGGCCCGACGGCTGCTTCCAATCGATGAAGGAAGGCGCAATCCACGTGGACAACACGACCGCGTCTGCGGAAGTTGCGCGCGAACTGCACGATGCAGCCCTCGCCCGCGGGTTCTTTTTCCTCGATGCGCCGGTTTCCGGCGGTCAGGCGGGGGCGGAGAACGGTCAGCTCACCGTCATGGTCGGCGGGCGTCAGGAGGTCTTCGACAAGGCCCGCCCGCTCATCGACTGCTTTGCCAAGATGGTCGGCCTGATGGGAGACGGCGGAGCCGGTCAGTTGACCAAGATGGTCAACCAGATCTGCATTGCCGGGCTCGTGCAGGGGCTTTCGGAAGCCATCCATTTCGCCGGCCAGGCCGAGCTTGACGTGGCCAAGGTGATCGACGTGATCTCCAAGGGGGCTGCGCAATCCTGGCAGATGGAAAACCGCTGGAAGAGCATGGCCGAGGGGACCTTCGACTTCGGTTTCGCGGTCGACTGGATGCGCAAGGATCTCGCGATCTGCCTGCAGGAAGCGCGCGCCAACGGGGCGCGGCTGCCGGTAACCGCGGTGGTCGACCAGTTTTACGCCGAAGTGCAGGCCATGGGCGGCAATCGCTGGGATACGTCCAGCCTGATCGCGCGGCTGGAAAAGGCCGACAAGTAGCACCTGACGAAGCGGGCGGCGGCAACGCCGCCCGGTTTCACACCAGCACGCAGAGCCGCCCCCGGCTCAATCCTGCGAGCCTCCGCGGTCCTTGCCGATCACGATGTAGTTAAGCGGCAATTCGCTGGTGTTCTTGATCTGCTCCATCGCGAAGGTGGTGGAGACATCGGCGATATCGATCTTCGCGATCAGCTTTTTGTAAAAGACGTCATAGGCCCCGATATCGGGCACGACAACGCGCAGCAGGTAATCGACGGACCCTGCCATGCGATAGAACTCCACGACCTCGGGAAACTCGCGGATCACGTCGGCGAATTTCTTCAGCCAGTCGTCGGTGTGCTGGTTGGTGGTGATCGACACGAAGGCCGTCACCTTGGCGTTGACCTTGGTGGCGTCGAGGACCGCCACCCGCTTCCGGATAACGCCGTCTTCCTCCAGCTTCTGGATGCGCCGCCAGCACGGCGTCGTGGACAACCCCACCCGGCGGCCGATCTCGGCCACGGGCACGGTCGCGTCCGTTTGCAGGATGGAGAGAATGCGACGGTCGACCTTGTCGATCATAGGTGAATATTCCTGAAATTATTTTCTACGCTTTGCGAACATAAGAACATTCATTTTCTCTTGCGCATCACGATACGTAGAAATTTAGATTTTTCTTCTAACTCCGAGCTTCAGCACGCTTGCCCTTTTTGCATCTGAATGTCAATTCCTTCCGCAACGGACACCGAGGAGATCCCCCATGCTGCCTCCCTTCAAGAGCCTCGTCGCGGCGGTTGCGACGGTTGCGATTTCAGCCACCGCCTCGCTGGCCGCACCCGCGCTCACGCCGCTGGTCTCGACCGACTGGCTTCAGGCCCATCTGGGCGAAGAGGATCTGGTGGTCCTCGATGTGAACTTCCGCTCCGCAGCGGACGACAAGAAAAAGGGCACCGCCAAGCCCGTGTATGTGCCCGGCGCGGTCACGACCCCCTATCCCGGCCCGTGGCGCAGCAAGCAGGACGGGGTTCCCGGCCAGATGTCGAGCGTGGAGGGGCTGGAAACCTATCTCTCGTCCATCGGCATCAACGGGGACGTCGCCGTCGTGGTGGTGAGCAGCGGCGAAAACGGCACCGACTTTTCCGCCGGAACGCGCGTCTACTGGACGCTGAAGGAGCTTGGCTTGACGAATGTCGGGCTTCTCGATGGCGGCATGCGCGCCTGGAACGCGGAAGGCAAGCCCGTTCGGAACACGGCAGCGGCACCCGACGGGGTGTTCTTCACCGCCAAGCCCGATCCCACCATCGCCATCTCCACCGACGAAGTGGCAGACAGCGTCGGAACGGACACCGTTCTTCTGGATGCACGCCCGGCGTCCTTCTTCGTGGGCAAGGACAAGCACAAGCTTGCCCCGCGCCCCGGCCGCCTGCCCGGCGCAGTGGGCCTCGACTACAACAGTTTCATCGATGCAAAGACCGGCAAGCTGAAGTCCAAGCCTGAGCTTGCGATGATCGCGAGCGTCAAGCTCGCCGACAAGGAGGCCGACATCGTTTCCTACTGCAACACCGGCCACTGGGCCTCGGCCAACTGGTTCGTGCTGCATGAGTTGCTTGGTTACGAGAATGTCCGGCTCTATGACGCCTCGATGGTCGGCTGGACGCTCGACCCGAAGCGCCCCGTCCTACTGGGCGAAGGCAGGAAGGGCTGATCCCAAGCCGTTTCCTTGCGGACTTCCAGGCAAACCGGGTGCGCCATGCGTGCCCGGTTTTTGCTTTCAGTCCCCCTGCCCGATCAGACGCGCGACTTCCGCGCGCAGCACCGGCAGAAGCTCGTCCTCAAACCACGGATTGCGTTTCAGCCAGGCGTTGTTGCGCCAGGAGGGGTGCGGCAGGGGCAGGATGCGGGGAGCGCGATCCTCAGTGAGGATCGTCCGCCAGTCGGCAACCGTGGCCGAAAGCGAGGCGCGGCGCGCTTTTCCCAGATGATAGCTTTGCGCATACTGGCCGATTGCCAGCACCAGTTCGATCTGCGGCATGGCTTTGAAGAGGCGACCATGCCAGTGCACTGCGCATTCGCGGCGCGGCGGCAAGTCTCCGCCCTTGGCGTCAAGACCGGGAAAGCAGAAGCCCATAGGCACGATGGCGAGCCGCGCCTCGTCGTAAAAGGTCTCGCGACCCACGCCCAGCCAATCGCGTAGCCGGTCGCCCGAAGGATCGTTGAAGGGAATGCCCGTCGCATGGACGCGGGTTCCGGGCGCTTGCCCGGCGATGCAAAGTCGTGCGGTCGTCGATGCGCGGATGACCGGGCGCGGTTCATGCGGCAGCGGCGCACGCATGGGGGCCTCGACGCAGATCCGGCAGGCGCGGACTTCCGCCAGCAGAGGCGCAAGTTCGGGGGTGTACGGGGAAGATGGCTTGGTCATTGGCCGAGAGCATACCCCAATCGAGCGAGAGTGCGAGGCGGGAACGGTGGGACTACGGGAGGTGGCCCATCCTTCGAGACGCGGTCTCGCGACCGCTCCTCAGGATGACGTTGTGGTTGTTGTTGGCTTCCTGCCCACTGACAACACGGGAACGTCATCCTGAGGAGGGCCGTCAGGCCCGTCTCGAAGGATGGGCCACAACCTCAAATCTCCAACCTCACACGGAATGGCGCAGACCTGCCCTTCCCATCACGCCTTGGCGCTGGGCCGGGCTTTGACCGCCGCATACCAGCGCTGGAGATTGGTCAGATCCTCAGGGATATCGATCTTTGCGGGCTTGCAGAAATCGAGGGCGATCATGCCGGTGATGTCGGCAATGGTGAAGCGATCGCCCGCGATGAAGGGGCGGGTCGCCAGTTCATCATCCAGAAAACGGAACTGCTCCAGCACCTTGGGCCGATTCGCCTCGCCCCAATCGGGGACCTGCGGCACTTCCAGTTCCTTCATCGCCGGATGCAGATGGCGGAAAACCGCTGCGACGCGCAGGAAAAGCCCGATCTCGATGCGCCGCTGCCACATCTCCACTATCGCGCGGTCGATGGCGTTTACGCCGAAAAGCGGCGGCTCGGGGTGGGTTTCCTCGATGTAGCGGCAAATGGCCACCGTTTCGGAGATCCGCGTGCCGTCATCGAGTTCCAGAACGGGAAGCTGCTGATAGGGGTTGAGTTCGGTAAAGCTGTCGCTCTTGTGCTCCAGCGCGCCGATATCGACCGGCTCCAGCGTCACATCCACGCCCTTTTCCGCCAGAAATACCCGAACCCGGCGGGGATTGGGCGCGCGCCCTCCGTCATAAAGTTTCATCGATGAAATCCTCCCCTCATCGTGATCTGTCACGACAATCGAGCATGACGGGAGGGGCGCGGCAAGCGGTACCTGTCAGGTTTTTCGTCTGATTATTCCAACCATCGCATTAATGCCTAGATCGAAATTTGGTTGCCAATTAACCACGCCGTTGAATCTGTTCTTAAGGAATTATCGCCACACTCTGTTAAGTTCGGGCCGGTGTGGCCGCTCGTCCCGCGGTTTTGTGCGGACGAACGGCGATGGCGGCTCATTGAGACAACACGTTTCGTACGCGAGCCCAATGCACGTCGAACACTACGCATCGACCGCAGAAAAAACGGCGCAGAACAGCCTGCGCGCCGGACGACGGCGTGCGGTTTCGCGCACCGTCAAATCCGCGCGCGAACAGCTCGGCAATTCATCCGGAATGCGTGCCGATTTCGACTACGAACTGGCGCTCATCTACGCCAAGACGCGCATTTCCGCGACATTCGCCGTCCCCGCCTTTGCGCTGATCATCACCACGATCTGCTATTTCTGGCTCGGCGGATTGATGATCATCGGCTGGTTCGGCGCGGTCATGCTGGCGCATATGCTGCAGCTTTCGATGGCCCGCCGCTTCGAAAAGACCCCGATTGCCGGTATCGACCTGAAACGCTGGCGGCGCAATTTCATCACCGGCGATTTCCTGCAAGGCCTTGCCTGGGCCTCGCTCATGATGCTCCAGATGGGCGGCGTCCCGGAGCATTTCGAGGTCTTCCAGTTCGCCACCGTTCTCGTCATCATCGCGATGATGACCATGCTGTCGTCGAACATTCCCGGCGCACTCTATGCCGCAACGGTGCCTATCACGGCTGCCATGACGTTTGCGTTCATGCAGACGGATGAACCGATCTTCTTTGCCATGAGTGGCATGGGGATCGGGGCGCAGATCTTCTTCGCGATCCTTGGCCATCGCATGTTTTCCTCCAATGTAATGATGCTGGAATATCGCGCGCAGAAGGACGAACTGATCATCGAGCTTGAGCAGGCCAAGGCCGTGAGCGACGACAGCCGCAGGCGCGCGGAGGAAGCCAATCTCGCCAAGTCGCGCTTCCTGGCCACGATGAGCCACGAGCTGCGCACCCCGCTCAACGCCATTCTCGGGTTTTCCGAAGTGCTCAAGAACGAGGTTCTGGGCCCGCTGGAAAACAAGACCTATCGCGAATATGCCGGGGACATTCACACCTCCGGCCAGCATCTTCTGAACCTGATCAACGAGATCCTCGACCTCTCGCGCATCGAGGCGGGCAAATACGAGCTGCACGAGGAGGCGATCCAGCTGCCCTATCTGGTGGAAGACTGCATCCACCTGATGAAGCTGCGCGCCAAGAACAAGGGCCTGACGATCACGGACCAGTTCCAGGAGGGACTGCCGAAGCTGTGGGCGGATGAACGCGCCATCCGGCAGGTGGTTCTCAACCTGATGACGAACGCGATCAAGTTCACGCCGAGCGGCGGCGAGATCTCAGTCAAGGCGGGCTGGACCGCGGGCGGCGGCCAATATGTGATGGTGCGCGACAACGGCCCCGGAATTCCGGCGGACGAAATTCCGGTCGTCCTTCAGGCCTTCGGGCAAGGATCGCTGGCAATCAAGAGCGCCGAACAGGGCACCGGCCTCGGCCTTCCCATCGTGCAGGCGCTGATGAACATGCACGGCGGCAAGCTGGAACTGAAATCCAAGCTGCGCGAGGGCACCGAGGCGATCATCACCTTCCCGCGCTCACGCGTGCTGGAGGAAATGCCCGCCGTGGAGCCGACCTATCGCCCGACCGCCGGTCCCAATACCGGCCCGGGCATGAAAAAGGCGTCCTAGAACGCCCCTTCCCTCATCTGACTGCCTCAGAGCGGCCTGCTGACGCCCGCCATCTCGAAGGTGGCCATGCCTTCGTGGGCCTGTGCGGCTGCCTTCACCAGCCCCATGGCAAGGGCGGCTCCGACGCCTTCCCCCACCTGCAGGCCGAGATCGAGCAAAGGCTTCTTGCCCATGATTTCCAGCGCACGGGCATGGCCCGGCTCGCTCGTGACATGGCCGAAGAGGCAGTGATCGAGCGAGGACGGGTCCATCGCGTAAAGAACGGCGGCGGCCGCTGTTGCCACGAAGCCGTCGACGATGACGGGCACACGCTGGAGACGACCGGCGAGGACGGCGCCTGCCATCGCCGCAATCTCGCGACCGCCGAGGCGGCGCAGCACTTCCAGCGGATCGCCCAGCGCGCCCTCATTGAGAGCGACCGCCCGGGCAACGATCTCCGCCTTGCGGGCGACGCCCTGCGCATCTACACCGCTGCCCTGCCCCACCCAATCGGACGGCTTGCCGCCGAAAAGCGCGTGCAGGATGGCGGAGGCCACGGTGGTGCTCCCGATCCCGACGTCGCCGATGGCCAGCAGGTCGATGCCGCCCGCCACCGCTTCCATGCCATAGGCCATGGTGGCGGCGCAGGTCTTCTCGTCCATCGCGGCATCGACCGTGATGTCGTTGGTGGGGTATTCCAGCGCCAGTTCGAAAACCTTCAGGCCGAGGTCGTAGGCGATGCAGATCTGGTTGACCGCGGCACCCCCGGCGGCGAAATTCGAGACCGTCTGATGCGTGACCTCTTGGCGGAAAGCCGACACGCCCTGACCGGCAACGCCATGGTTGCCCGCAAAGATCGCCACGAGCGGGTGGGTGATCTTCGGCTTCTGCGCACCCTGCCACGCGGCTAGCCAGGCTACGATATCTTCCAGCCGACCCAGCCCGCCTTGCGGCTTGGCAAGCTCCGCCTCGCGCTCACGGACCACCTTCACAGCCGCGGCATCGGGCCCGAGCAATTCGGGAAACAGGTTGCGGATGTCGTCAAAGGGCAGCCCCGTGGAGGTATGCGGCATGGGAGATCTCCGGATCGGATGAACGTCGTGCGATTAGGTTTTGGCAGTTCTATAAACCGCACATGTTCAATTACAAGCGCCGTTCCCATCCTCAAGGGCCGCGAGGGAAAGTTTGCCACCGCCGCGTCGCACATTGGCGTTTTCGACAGCGATGTGATGGGCGCGTAACAGTGCGGGGAAAAACTGCGCCACCTCGTTTCCTTGCCTGTTTCGCAATAAGGCTGCAATAGTCTGCGCGTTAGAGTTCTGCCTCGCGCACTCATCCCCGGCCCTGCCATCGTCTGACGGGTCGGATCGCAATGCCCGGCATAAAGAGCGAATGAACACAGATATCGCGCCCCGCTCCGACCTGCTCCGGCGGACAGTCGTCATTCTCGCGACTGCCGTGTTTCTGGCGGGCTGCGCCACCCGGCCCGGCCCCGGTTCGCTCAAGATTTCGCAAGCGGCGGAAGACGGCGCGCTCGCTCACACGATCATCGTCGCCACCACCCGCCAGCGCGCCACCGTGTCGGCGACCTATTTCACCAGCGAGCGCGGCGATGAACTGAACTTTGCGACCGCGACGGTTTCCGTGCCACCTGCCCACAAGCCGGGGCAGATCGAATGGCCGAGCGTGCCTCCGGGGGATCCCGCGACCGACTTCACCCTGCGATCGGCCGGATACCTGAAGGATAGCGCCGCCTTCCGGGCGGAGATGCGCAAGGAACTGGCCAAGCGCAAACCCGGACATCGCCGCGCCTTCCTGTTCGTGCACGGCTACAACACGCGCTACGCCGAGGCGCTCTACCGGTTCACGCAAGTCGTTCACGATGCGCAGGTGCCGAGCGTTCCGGTGCTCTTCACATGGGCGTCCGGCGGCAAGGTGACGGACTATGTCTACGACATCAACAGCGCCCAGATCGCCCGCGATGCATTGGAGCGGACAATACGCGACCTCGTGGCTTCGGGCGTGGAGCGGATCGATATCCTCGCGCATTCCATGGGCACCTATCTCCTTCTGGAAACCATGCGCCAGATCTCGATTTCACCGCGCGGGATCACCCGCGACAACTTCGGCACAGTGGCGTTGGCTGCGCCCGATATCGATATCGACCTCTTCAAGCAGCAGCTCCAGCGCACCGGAAAGCCGGAAAAGCCGTTCCTGATCCTTGTTTCGCGCGATGACCGCGCGTTGCAGGCCTCCAGCCTGATCAGCGGCGGCAAGCAGCGCGTCGGGCGCTACGAACACCCTGAAGAACTGGCCGAACTCGGGGCCATCGTCATCGATCTGACGGAACTGCGCGGCGATTCCGCAAACCATTCCAAGTTCGCCGAGATCGCCCAGATCGGGCCCAATCTCAGAAAGGCGATCCTGCACAGCCAGCTTGGCGAAGAGACCGAAGCCCCCTCACCCACGGGTGGCAAGGTTGGCGATCTGATCGGGCGCGGCGCGAATGTCGTGCTTACGGTGCCAAAGGCCATCCTGAGCGCACCGATACAGATATTCGGCGCGCAATAGGCGACAGCGCGCATGCTCATTGCGGGCAGGCAAATTGCCGACGAGGCGAGCCGGCGCTTGCCATGACGGCTCCTGATCTTATCTTTGGAGGGCCGCGGCACCCGGCTCCAAGGTGCGAAAAGGAGCCGGAATGCCTGTGAAATCCGCGATCAAGACCCCTTGCACATCCGTCTGCTCGGTGGAGCCCGAAAGCGGTCTTTGCCGGGGGTGCGGGCGATCGCGCGACGAGATTGCGGGCTGGATCCGCATGAGCGACGATGAGCGCGAGCGGATCATGGCGGCATTGCCGGACCGGCTGGCGAAGATGGAGGCGATCAGCGGATGAGACGACCGGGCCCCGGCCGCTTCCTAACCGGACTGATGCTTCTGGTGCTGGCAGGCACCATTGCAGGCGCTGCCGTCTATTTCTTTGCGTTCTGGGATCCGACTGACGTGAGCGAAGCGACGCTGGACCGCTCCGGCCCGGCCTTCGTGAAGCTTGCAATCATCGGCCTGGTTCTAGCCGCAAGCATGATCTTTGCCCGACCGCGGCTGGGCGAAGTCCTCAACGCGATCATCCTTTGGGGCGGACTGGGGCTCATCCTCGTCGCGGGCTATTCCATGCGCTACGAGCTTGAGGACATGGCCTATCGGGTGATGGGCTCTCTGATGCCCGGCATGGCGGTGGAACAGGGCGACGGCACCGTTGCGCTGGCACGCGACAGATCCGGCCATTACGTGGTGGATGCCACGGTAAACGGCGCGCCCGTGCGCTTTCTGGTCGATACAGGCGCGAGCATGGTGACGCTGTCGGCCCGCGATGCGCGCGACGCCGGGATCGACGTCGCCAATCTCCACTTCGGCGCGGTGGTCTCCACCGCCAACGGACGTTCACAGGTCGCGCCCGTACGTATTTCGAAGCTGGAAATCGCAGGCGCAACGCTCAGCAATATCAGAGCCTTCGTCGCGCGCGACGGCATGCTGGATACGAGCCTGTTCGGCATGAACGCGCTCGACCGTTTTTCCTCATGGCGGGTTGAGGGCGGTCGGATGATCCTCGTTCCCTGAGCGGGAAGCATTCGTCAGCCCCAAAGGCTCCAGGCGAAGCGGGCGGACACCGTCAGCAGGAACAGACCGAAACAGATTTCCAGCACCCGCTTGGGCAGCGCATGGGCCACGCGCACGCCGAGAGGGGCTGCGAAGAAGGTGACCGGAATGACCAGCGCCACGCCCAGCAGGTTGATGTAGCCGAACGAGAAGGGCGGCAGGCCCGACTCGCCCCAGCCTGCGATGATCAGGCCGATGGTGCCGGGGATGGAAATCAGGATGCCCACGCCCGAGGAGGTCGCCACCGCCTGATGGATCGGGCGACCGAAGAGCGTCATGAAGGTGTTGTTCATGACGCCGCCGCCGACCCCCATCATGGTGGAGAAGAAGCCCATCAGCGCCCCGCAGATCGCGCGCACCGGATTGCCGGGGATCTCATCCCCGATCCGCCAGCTTTCGCGATTGAAGAGCATGCGGATGGCGATGGCGAGGGCCACGAAGGCGAAGATGCCCTTCAGTTCCGCGCCCGAGACATAGGCCGCGACGAAACTCGCAATGATCGCGCCCGCGGGCACCGGGATGACCCAGCTTCTCAGAAGCGCGATATCCACCGCGCCGCGCGCCCTGTGCGCCATGAAGGAACGGATGGAGGTGGGCACGACGATGCCGAGCGAAGTTGCGATGGAGATATGCATGCAGACGGCGGGATCGACGCCGAAGAGGGTGAGGAACTGGTAGAGGGTCGGCACCAGAACCGCGCCGCCGCCAATGCCGAAGACGCCCGCCAGAAACCCGGCAACGGCGCCGGAAGCCGCAAGCGTGGCGCCAAGGGCGAGCATGTACCCCCAGTCGATACTTTCAGTCATGACAATCCCCCCAATGGACGTGCGAACGTCCCGACGGCGCATCCCTCGCGCGTGATCGCAAGGGCTCCTCCGCGCCTTCTCCTTGCGTCAGTCTGTGGCCGATCTAGCCCTGCATGTCCAGCGCCACACGGTTGATATGGGCCAGCGCTGCACGCACCACTTCCAGCCCGGCACCGGGCTTCACGGCCTCTTCTGAAAGGGTTCGCCGCCATTGACGCGCACCCGGAACGCCTTGAAACAGCCCCAGTACATGCCGCGTGATCTGGTTGAGACGGGCCCCGCGCGCCAGCTCATCCTCGATATAGGGCATAAATGTTTCAACCGCGCGCATGGGGTCTGCTGCGGGCGCATCCTCGTCGTAGAGCCTGCGGTCCACATCTCCCAGAACGCCCGGATCGTGATAGGCGGCGCGCCCCATCATCACACCGTCGACATGGGCGAGATGCGCCTCGGCTTCATCAAGTGTGGCGATGCCGCCATTGATGCCGATCCAGACATGGGGAAGCCGCGCCTTCAGGCGGTAGACGCGATCATAATCGAGCGGTGGGATATCGCGGTTTTCCTTGGGGCTCAGCCCCTTCAGCCAGGCTTTGCGGGCATGAACCCACAGGGCATCGACACCGGCGGCGACCACCGCATCGGCCATGGCGTCGAGCGCCGGTTCCGGATCCTGCTCGTCAACGCCGATCCGGCATTTGACGGTAACGGGAATGGAGACGCCCCGCTTCATCGCCGCCACGCATTCGGCAACCAGTTCCGGCTCCAGCATCAGGCAGGCACCGAAGCGGCCCGACTGCACGCGATCCGACGGGCAACCGACGTTCAGGTTCACCTCGTCATAGCCCCAGTCCTCGACAATGCGCGCGGCCTTGGCGAGTTCTTCCGGCTCCGACCCGCCGAGCTGGCAGGCAATCGGGCGCTCGATATCGGAAAAGCCGAGCAGGCGCTGACGGTCCCCGTGGATGACCGCCGGGCTCGTGACCATTTCCGTATAGAGCAGCGTGCGACGCGTGAGCTGACGGTGAAAGACCCGGCAGTGCCTGTCGGTCCAGTCCATCATAGGCGCAACGGCGCATTTGTGATCTGGGTATTTCGCCATTCCGGCCTCGTGTTTCGCGGGCACACCCTATTCAGCAACTGAGGCGGGATTGCAAGAGCGCGATCCCTCATGCGGCCATATCGGTCGTCGCCCCTCCGCTGCCCGGCGCACGGACAAAAGCCGCATCGCAACCGTGGGCAAGTCGGGTTAGCGGTAGCCACGGCCTCGCAAATTCGCCCGCGCGCGGCTATCCTCCGCAATTGCCTGACATAACAGAATGAGGCCCACCCGCAGGGTGTCGTCAGCCTCGCATTCGCGTTCACCGGAGCCCCGTCATGCCGCTCTATTCCGCCCACGCCTACGATCACTCCAAGCCCGTCGGCTCCTATTGGGAGACGACCGTTCCCATGCAGGAGCATGTCTATCCTGCACTCGAAGGCGATCAGGAGGCCGATTTCGCCGTGCTGGGCGGCGGATATACGGGACTGAACGCGGCCCTGCGGCTTGCCGGCGAACACGGGGCTGACGTCGCCTTGCTGGAAGGCGGAGATATCGGCTGGGGCGCATCCGGGCGCAATGGCGGTTTTTGCTGCGTCGGCGGCTCCAAGCATTCGCTGGGCGAACTCGCCGGCAAGTTCGGCCAGAGCGCGGCGGCCGAGTTTCTCGACTATCAGCGCCGCTCCATCGATCATGTGGCGGAGCTTCTGAACACATATGAGATTGAGGCGGAGACCCACTCCGACGGCGAGCTGTGCCTCGCCCACCGGATGAAGGACATGCGTCAGCTCGAAGATGAGGCCGCCTATCTGCGCAAGACCTTCGGCGTGGAGACGACGCTTCATTCGCGTGAGGAACTGGCGGAAATGGGCGTGGCCGGGCCGGAGTTCTTCGGTGGCGCGCGCCTTGAACAGGGCTTTGCGCTCAATCCCCTGAAATACGCTCTCGGCGTTGCCCGCGCGGCGCAGACAGCGGGCGCACGCATTCTCGCCAACAGCCCGGTCACCTCCATCACCCACGAGGGCGGCCGCTGGCGACTGTTCACGGCCAATGGCAGCCTTTCGGCGCGCACGCTCATCATGGCGACCAACGGCTACATGCAGGAAGACGTGCCGGGCAAACCGGTCAAGGCGCTGTCCGGGCGGTTGCTGCCGCTCCTTTCGTCGGTACTCGTCACCCGCCCGCTGACGGTCGCCGAACAGGCCGCACAAGGCTGGACCTCGCCGCTGATGAGCTATGACAGCCGTCGCCTGCTCCACTATTTCCGGCTGATGCCCGACGGACGGTTTCTCTTCGGCATGCGCGGCGGCACCGACACGACGCCTGAATACGATGCCCAGACCCGAAAGGAGATACTTGCCGATTTCCACCGCATGTTCCCCGCATGGCGGGAGGTGGAGGTCACGCATGTGTGGTCGGGTTTCGTCTGCATGGCGGCGAGCCTCAACCCGTTCATCGGGCCGCTCGACGATGCGCCCCATGCCTTTGCAGCCCTTGCCTTTCACGGCAACGGGGTGGCGATGGGCTCGCTCAGCGGGGCGAATGTGGCGGATCTGGCTGCGGGCGCGATCACAAGCGACGACCTTCCCGCCGTGGTGCGCGCACCGCTCAAACGTTTTCCCTTCCCGGCCTTGCGCAAAGTCTATCTGAAGGCTGCCTACCGGTGGTATACGCTGTGCGATGAAGTGATCTGAGCGGACGCAAGAAGCCTTCGTCGCGCGTCAGGTCGCGGGCGGACGCCGCGGCATTGATCGCGCAACCTTCGCTTCCCATTTGACAACCGCCCGCATTATGCGCCAAGCACGGCGCTTCACGCATTGCGCGCTGATCCAAGCATCTTAAAAAACGGCCGACATGACAGATCCCGTCTCCCGCAGGCGTACCTTCGCCATCATCTCCCACCCGGACGCCGGTAAAACGACGCTGACGGAAAAGCTGCTGCTGTTCGGCGGAGCGATCCAGCTTGCCGGCGAAGTGAAGGCCAAACGCAACCGCCGCGCCACCCGGTCGGACTGGATGAACATCGAGGCGGAGCGCGGCATCTCGGTCATGACCTCGGTCATGACCTTCGAATATGCCGATTGCGTCTTCAACCTGCTGGATACGCCGGGCCACGAGGACTTCTCCGAAGACACCTACCGCACGCTTTCCGCCGTCGACAGCGCGATCATGGTGATCGACGCGGCCAAGGGTATCGAAGCGCGCACGCTGAAGCTCTTCGAGGTCTGCCGCCTGCGCGACATTCCGATCGTGACCTTCATCAACAAGCTCGACCGCGAGAGCCAGGATCCGTTCGCGCTGCTCGATGAAATCGAGCAAACGCTGGCGCTGGACCTTGCGCCCGTGACGTGGCCCATCGGGCGCGGTCGCTCCTTTGCGGGCACCTACGATCTTCGCGCCAACACCATCCGCGAGCTTGACGAGCAGGTGGACGGCATTCCCGTATCGGGCGCCGATGACGAGAAGGTCGCCGCGCTTCTGCCGGAAGGCGACCGCGAAGAGATGCTTGAGGAACTGGAACTGGCGCAGGTCGGCTGCAAGCCCTTCGATCTCCAGTCCTTCCGCGAGGGCCATCTCTCGCCGGTTCTGTGGGGATCGGCGCTGCGCAATTACGGCGTGCGCGACCTGATCGATCTTCTGGCGGAAATCGCGCCGACACCGCGCGGTCAGCCCTCCGATGCCCGTTTCATCGAGCCGGAAGAGCCAAAGATGAGCGGCTTCGTGTTCAAGATCCAGGCGAACATGGATCCCAATCACCGCGACCGCATCGCCTTCATGCGCGTGGTGTCCGGCAAGCTCACGCGCGGCATGAAGGCCCGGCTTTCGCGCACGGGCAAGACCATCAGCCTGCATACGCCGCAATTCTTCTTCGCGCAGGACCGCTCATTGGTGGAAGAGGCCTTTGCGGGCGACGTGGTGGGCATTCCCAACCACGGCACGCTCCGGATCGGCGACACGCTGACGGAGGGTGAAAACCTCGTCTTCCGCGGAGTGCCGAGCTTTGCGCCGGAAATCCTGCGCCGCGTCTCGCTCAAGGACGCGATGAAGGCCAAGAAGATGAAGGAAGCGCTTCAGCAGCTCGCCGAGGAAGGCGTGGTGCAGGTCTTCACGCCGCATGACGGCTCGCCCGCGCTTGTCGGCGTCGTCGGTGCACTTCAGCTCGACGTTCTGGTGGAGCGCATGAAGACGGAATACGGCCTGCCCATCGCGTTCGAGCCCGCCCGCTTCGAGGCGTGCCGCTGGGTGGCTTCGGATGATGCGGCGGCGCTCGACAAGTTCATGAACAAGAACCGCTCCGCCATGGCCGCCGACCTCGACGGCTCGCCCGTCTTCATGGCGACAAGCGGCTTCATGCTGAATTACGAGAAGGACCGGAACCCGGATATCCGGTTCACTGACGTCAAGGACTACCAGAAGGACATGGTGGCCTGAAGGGACCGGCTATTGCGCCGCTTGCACTTCCGACTGAGGAATGGCGAGAATTCCAAGGCCGTCAATTGCAGCCGCAATAATTTCGGCAGCCCGTAGAGAGCCTCCCGCAGTGAGATGCGCAGTATCCCACGCGAGAGGCTCGAAACGCCCCTCGTGCAACGGATCGGGCACGATCGCTGTGCACTCTTTTCCCGAACACAACTGATCAAGCAGGTTGACGAAGACCACCCCGTCACCTGCCCTCTCCACCTGATTGCGCAGCTTGCGGTCGGTTGCCTTCAGATCCGGCAAGGGCAACATCTCCAACCGCTGCGGCTTGTCCAACGAGATCTTGTATCTCAGCATCTGCATGGGCAGATCCGGGAGCCAGTACGGCACGGACCCGACAACAACGATGTTCATGTCCGGACTGATTTCCTTTAATGCCCTGACGGTTTGCGACATGGCATCGACGCGGAGCACGCCCTTTTCGTCGACGTCCCTCCAGTTCCCCATCAGGAAGACTGTTTGAGGTGGGTTGCGCCGCATCCATTTCAGCACCGCATCATTGAAAGACCTGCAATGGGTCCGCGATGGCACATCGATGCCTGCCACAGGCGGGCAGGAACTCATCGTGAACTGACCCAGATTCGGAATTCTTTTCTGCAAGCCCCAGAACAGCGCCGCCGCATGGGAGTCCCCCCACAATAGCGGGGAGGACGTGCCGTCAGGCGCAACAACCGGCGAGCATTCGGGGGCCAGACGCGCAAACACATCCCGCGCTCCCCCGACCAGGCATTTGCCCGCGCGATAGAACCTCTCGCGCGGATATGTCTTGAACGCGACAACTTCTTGCTGGGACGACGTCAACCGCGAGGGATAACCATCGTTGAAGCGGATGAACCCGCTGAATGCGGTAAAAGCTGCAAGCGAAGCGACGGCTCCGCCGACGACCAGCCCGACATGAATACGCCCACGTTCGCGGAAAGGATCTTCCACGAACCGAACCGTCAGATAGGCAAGCCCCAATGAGGCCACCGACAGGGCGAGCATTGCGGCGGGCCCGGCCTCTTCCGGAAACCGGTAGCGCATGAAAGCGAAGAGCGGCTGGTGCCAGAGATAGGCGCTGTAGCTGATACGACCGATCAGGACAGGAACCCGGCTGGACAGCAGGGAAAACGCGAAGGTCCCCGGCCCCGTATGGAACAGGACAAGCGCAGCCCCCACAGTCGGCAACAGGGCGTAAATCCCGGGGAAAGGCGTGCATTCACCGTAGAGGAAAACCGCCGCGGCAATCATCAGGAGACCCGTCAGCGCCGCGGGGCCGTTCGCGACTTCACCGCCGCGGCGATGGGTCAGGACCGCGGTGAAGACGCCGATCAACAGTTCCCATATGCGGGTGAAGGGCAGGAAGAACCCTGCGGTCGGGTCGATCACGGTCAGGGCCTGCGCCAAGGCGAGGCTGGCGAGTGCAATGACGGCAAACAAGACGAGCGAGACGCGCCGGAAACGCCGCCAGAACAAGAGCATGAAAAGCGGAAAGACGATGTAATACTGCTCTTCGACCGCCAGGCTCCACGTGTGCAGCAATGGCTTCAATTCCCCGATGGAATCGAAATATCCGCTTTTGTTCAAAAAGAAGAAATTTGAGGTGAATGTGGCAACCGCGACCGTGCTCTTGCCGTACTCCTCCAGATCCGGCGGCACGAGCCAAGCCCAAGCAAAGGGCACGGTGGCGAACATGACCAGCGTGAGCGCAGGCAAGATACGACGGGCGCGGCGGATATAGAAATCGACAAGCGAGAAGCGGCCCGCTTCGAGATCGCGAATTATGATCCCGGCGATCAGAAACCCGCTGATGACGAAAAATACGTCAACACCGACAAACCCGCCGCCAAAGAGGCCAAAGCCCGCGTGAAGAAGGATCACCGGGAGGACAGCAAGACTGCGCAGTCCATCGATTTCAATGCGATAGGCTCGCGCGGGCCCGCTGGATTTAGACGACAAGAACTATAACCCTTCCAGAGCAAGCTTCCATTACGCTTCCTCCTGCTCCACCGACTCGAACATCATCCTGTTATTAGCATGCATTCCGGTTGGATATATTGCGTAGCCCGTCGATATGGATTCCGCCGTTGCAGGCTCCGTCTCACCTATGGATTGAGGCGGCTACCCCGATACAGATGTTTCGCTCATCTCATACCGCCGTACCCCCTCACTTGGGAAACACATCTTTTCCCAAGCATGCTTTTGTGGCGACCCGTCATCCCTGCTATTTAAGGCGACAAATGTACGGAGCATGCCTGTGCCCCGAGAACAGGAAACGACAGGAAAGCACCATGACGTCGACGCGCGTTGAGATATCCGGCCTGAAGGTTGCCAAGGAACTCCATGATTTCATCGAAACGGAAGCCCTTCCCGGCACCGATGTAGCCTCGGCGGACTTCTGGGCGGGCCTTGGAGCGCTCATCAACGAACTCGGCCCGAAAAACCGCGCGCTGCTGGAGCGTCGCGAGGAGCTTCAGAGTCAGATCGACGAGTGGCACAAGGCGCGCCGCGGCCGCCCGATGGACTTTCAGGAGTACAAGAAGTTCCTCGGCGAAATCGGCTACCTGCTGCCGGAAGTCCCAGATTTCTCCGTCGACACCTGCAAGGTCGATGAGGAGTTCACGACCATCGCCGGGCCGCAGCTCGTCGTGCCCATCACCAATGCGCGCTATGCGCTGAACGCGGCCAATGCACGCTGGGGCTCGCTCTATGATGCGCTTTACGGCACCGACGCGATGGGCGACCTGCCGAGCGCGCCGGGCTATGACGCCGCGCGCGGTCAGCGGGTCATCGCATGGGCCAAGGCCTTCATCGACGAGGCAACGCCGCTTGGCGAGGGGTCGCATGCCGATGTGACAGGCTATGCGGTCGTCGGTGGCAAGCTCGTCGCGACCCTTGAAGACGGCTCCACCACCGGCCTGAAGGACGAGGCCGCCTTCGCCGGGTATCGCGGGGCTGCGGATGCACCGGAAGCGGTGCTGCTGGTCAACAACGCGATGCATATCGAACTGGTCATCGACCGTTCGAACCCCATTGGCGGGGCGGACAAGGCCGGTGTCGCCGACATGATCATGGAAGCGGCCGTTTCCACCATCATGGATTTCGAGGACTCGGTTGCCGCCGTCGATGCCGAAGACAAGGTTCAGGCCTATCGCAACTGGCTCGGCCTGATGAAAGGCGATCTGGCCGAAGAGGTCACCAAGGGCGGCAAGACGTTCACCCGCAAGCTCAACGCGGACCGCACCTACACCGCGCCCGATGGTTCCGGCACGGTGACGCTCCATGGCCGCTCGCTGATGCTGAGCCGCAATGTCGGTCACCTGATGACCAACCCGGCCATTCTGGATGCGGAAGGCAAGGAGGCCTTTGAGGGCCTGATGGATGCCGCGATCAGCACGCTGATCGCCATGCACGACCTGAAGGGCGAGGGCCCCGGCAATTCGCGCGCGGGCTCGATCTATCTGGTCAAGCCGAAGATGCATGGGCCGGATGAAGTCGCCTTCACCGACGAGACGCTGACCCGCGTGGAAGGCTTCCTCGGGCTGGAGCCGAATACGGTCAAGGTCGGCATCATGGACGAGGAACGCCGCACGACGGTGAACCTCAAGGGCTGCATCAATGCCGCCAAGTCCCGCGTCGCCTTCATCAACACCGGCTTCCTCGACCGCACGGGCGACGAGATCCACACCTCCATGGAAGCAGGTCCGATGGTGCGCAAGGGCGACATGAAGGCCCTGCCCTGGATCAAGGCCTATGAGGACTGGAACGTCGACATCGGCATTGCCTGCGGTCTGCGCGGTCGCGCCCAGATCGGCAAGGGCATGTGGGCCATGCCGGATCTGATGAAGGCCATGCTGGAACAGAAGATCGGCCATCCGCAGGCGGGCGCCAATTGCGCATGGGTTCCCTCGCCGACCGCAGCCACCCTGCACGCCACGCACTATCACAAGGTGGACGTGAAGGCCCGGCAGGCGGAAATCGCGGGCCGCGCCCGCGCCTCGCTCGACGACATCCTGACCATTCCGGTGGCGGAACGCCCGACCTGGTCGCATGACGACATCAAGGAGGAAGTGGAAAACAACGCGCAGGGCATTCTGGGCTATGTGGTGCGCTGGGTCGATCAGGGCGTCGGCTGTTCCAAGGTTCCCGACATCAACGACATCGGCCTGATGGAAGACCGCGCCACCTGCCGCATCTCCTCGCAGCACATCGCCAACTGGCTGCACCATGGCGTCGTCACCGAAGACGATGTGATGGACACGATGAAGCGGATGGCGGAAGTCGTGGACCGGCAGAACGCGGGCGACCCGGCCTATACGCCGATGGCCCCCGGTTTTGACGGCATCGCCTTCAAGGCAGCCTGCGATCTGGTCTTCAAGGGCCGAGAACAGCCCTCCGGCTACACCGAACCGGTGCTTCACGCCCGCCGGCTGGAGCTGAAGGCCCAGCGCGGCTGAATCTGGCGGTTAAAAGCTTGTGGCGCGGGCATTGTCCGCCACCCGAAATGAAGAGGCCGGAGCCAATGCTCCGGCCTTTTTTTGTTGTACGAAACCCAAAATGCATCGCCTGATTTGACTAAACGCAACGGTATCGTACCGTGCATGCGCTCAAATAGACGTGCCCCAAGACGAGATTCACAAGGAGCAGACAAATGGGAACCACTCCGTATCCCGAAATCACCGCAGCCATCTCCAAACAGGTCAAGGTTCTTTCTCAGGAAATCCCGGAAACGATGGCCGGTTTCCGCAAGATGGTCGCCGGCGCAGAGGCCGACGGGGCCCTGGACGAGAAGACCAAGGAACTCATCGCAATGGGCATCGCCATCGCGCTGCGTTGCGACGGTTGCATCGGCTTCCACAGCCGCAATCTGGTGAAGCTCGGCGCAACGCGGCAGGAATATGAGGAAATGCTGGGTATCGCCATCTACATGGGCGGCGGCCCGTCGCTGATGTATTCCGCTCAGGCGATGGACGCCTGGGAACAGTTCGGCGGCGCCAAGGAATAGCGGAGCATCGCGCATAAGCCCTTTTCGCGCATCCTCCCATCCGCGCGACAACCGCTGACCGCGACAGCCGACATGACAGGAGCCGGGCGGCCATACCGCCCGGTCCTCAAGCCTCCCTCCGCTTCAGACGAATATGCCCTTCTCGCGTTCCACCAGATCCGTAATGAAATCGGCAACGACGCGAATGCGGCGCTGATCGCGCAAGGTCTCGTGATAGATGAGCCAATAGGCGCGATCGATGGTCTTTTCCGGTAAGACAGGCACAAGCTCCGGATCGCGGCGCGCGATGAAGCTGTGCAGGATGCCGATGCCCGCCCCCGCCCTGACAGCCTCGGTCTGACCCAGCGTGGAAGCGATTTCGAACCGCGCCTGCCAGTCTCTGGCAACTTCGCTCGCATAGGCAAGGGCCGGAGAAAAGACCAGATCCTCCACATAGCCGACGAGTTGATGCTCCTTCAGATCCGCCGGCCCCTTGGGCGTGCCGTGGCTTTCCAGATAACGCGCATGGGCGAAGAGGCCGAGCGTGTAGTCCACCAGTTTGCGAGCAACGAGGCGGCCGTGTTCGGGACGCTCCACCGCCACCGCGATATCCGCCTCGCGCCGTGACAGCGAGATGGAGCGCGGCCCCGGCACCAGCTGCACGGTGAGGCCGGGATGACGGGCGGTCAGTTCCCCCAGACGCGGAGCCAGAAAGGCAACGCCGAAACCGTCCGGCGCGCCGATGCGCACGGTGCCGGAAAGCTCCACATCCGCATCCGTCGCGGCGGTGGCCGCCAGCATTTCCGCCTCCATCGCCTCCGCCGAAGCCAGAAACCGCTCTCCGGCGGGTGTCAGGTGGCAACCGTTGGTGCGCCGGTCGACCAGTTTGACCTTGAGCGCTTCTTCCAGCGCACTCACGCGGCGCGCCACCGTGGCGTGGTTCAACCCCAGCCTGCGGCCAGCCGCCAGCAATTGTCCCGCGCGCGCAACCGCCAGAAAGATGCGGACGTCGTCCCAGTTCATGTCATGGCCTGTGTTACCGGTTGCCGTTCATGTGAGGTCTACAACATTTTGCACTGCAGTATGGGATATTGATGATTTGCGCTTTAATTTTTGCACAACGGCTCCGCTCGGTCGAGCGTTGCCTTTCTGTGCGCCAGATGCAGACTATGCGTAAGCTTGCGGGGACAATTCCGCCAAGGTTTCAGACGACGACGCACAAACAATCCGGGAGGTTTTTTCGATGACGCAGGAAATCGGACATTTCATCGGCGGCAAGCATGTCGCCGGTACGTCGGGCCGCACCGCCGATGTCTTCAACCCCGCCACGGGCGAGGTTCAGGCCAAGGTAGCGCTCGCCTCGCCTGCAGAAATGCGCGCAGCCATCGAAAACGCCGCCGCAGCGCAGCCCGCATGGGCCGCGACCAACCCGCAGCGCCGCGCGCGCGTTATGATGAAGTTTGTCGATCTTCTGCACCGTGACATGGACAAGCTCGCCGAGGCGCTCTCACGCGAGCACGGCAAGACCCTGCCGGACGCCAAGGGCGACGTCATTCGCGGTCTGGAAGTGGCCGAGTTCTGCATCGGCGCGCCGCACATGATGAAGGGCGAGTACTCCGAGGGCGCAGGCCCGGGCATCGACATGTATTCCATGCGCCAGCCGGTGGGCGTTGCGGCAGGCATCACGCCGTTCAACTTCCCCGCCATGATCCCGATGTGGAAATTCTGCCCGGCGATTGCCGCCGGTAACGCGTTCATCCTGAAGCCGTCCGAGCGCGATCCCTCCGTCCCGATCATGCTGGCGGAGCTGATGCTGGAAGCGGGTCTTCCGGCTGGCATCCTCAACGTCGTCAACGGCGACAAGGAAGCCGTGGACACCATTCTCGACGACGACATCATTCAGGCCGTCGGCTTCGTCGGCTCCACGCCGATTGCGCAGTATGTCTACTCGCGCGGTTGTGCTGCGGGCAAGCGCGTGCAGTGCTTCGGCGGCGCGAAGAACCACATGCTGATCATGCCGGATGCGGACATGGATCAGGCGGTCGATGCGCTGATCGGTGCGGGCTATGGCGCAGCGGGCGAACGTTGCATGGCCGTCTCCGTGGCCGTGCCGGTGGGAGAAGCTGCGGCGAACCTGCTGATGGAAAAGCTCGTCCCGCGCGTGGAGAGCCTGAAGATCGGTCCCTACACGGCGGGTAACGACGTGGACTTCGGCCCGCTGGTGACCAAGGAAGCCTATGCCCGCGTGAAGGGTCTGGTGGATCGCGGCGTGGAAGAAGGCGCGACGCTCGCCGTCGACGGCCGCGACTTCAAGCTTCAGGGCTACGAGAACGGCAACTTCATCGGCGGCTGTCTCTTCGACAACGTCACCAAGGACATGGACATCTACAAGACCGAGATCTTCGGCCCGGTCCTTTCCGTGGTGCGCGCCAAGACCTACGAGGAAGCCATCGACCTGCCGATGAGCCACGAATACGGCAACGGCGTAGCGATCTTCACCCGTGACGGCGATACGGCCCGCGACTTCTGCGCCCGCATCAACATCGGCATGGTAGGCGTGAACGTGCCGATCCCGGTGCCGCTGGCCTATCACACTTTCGGCGGCTGGAAGCGCTCCGGCTTCGGCGACCTGAACCAGCACGGCCCCGACGCCTTCAAGTTCTACACCCGCACCAAGACGGTCACCTCGCGCTGGCCGTCGGGCACGAAGGAAGGCGCGGAGTTCTCCATCCCGACGATGGGCTGACCCTGCCAGGGGGATCAGCCTGAGCACGGCATTCGGGATCGCTCAGGTTCAAACACGACGAAGGGGGCCAAAAGGCCCCCTTTTTGTTGTCTTGGCCGTCGCAGGTTGCCCCGATCAGACCGCAGCAAGCGTGCGCTTGCCAGCAAGCCCAGTCGCCCGCAGGAGAACATAGCCTGCGATATTCATCCCCAACACGAGCGCACCGAGGACAAGGGTAGTCGGGACAAGCCCGATCAAAGCGGCGAGAAACCCGGCGCCGATCGCCGGCACGCTCATCGCGAGATAGGATTCGATGTAATAAACCGCGAGCAGTTCCGCCCGTTCGCCCGGTCCCGCCAGCGGCAACAACAACCGCATCAAACCGGAAAAGCATGCTCCCCAACCGAGCCCCGTCACGACCGATCCGATGGCCAGAGACGCGAGCGCTCCCGTAAACACGCCAGCGACCAAGGTCGCGATGCCGACGAAGATGGCCGCCGTGCCGAAGGTCATGACCGACGACGGGCGATGTCCGCGCAACGTGAAGACGGAAACGGCCCCGGAAAACATGAGTGACGCCACCACGACGCCGCCCAGAAATGGCGATGCGATCCCGGTCGCGCGCGCGACGACAGAAGGGATGAGGGAGAGAAAAAAACCGCCAAGCATCCAGATCGACAGGTTGGTGGGAGACAAGAGCAAAAAGGCGCGGCGCGCAGCGTCGGGAATGGTGACGCGCGGATCGAGCGCGGCGAGCGCGCCCGGTTTGCGGCGCACGGTTTCCGGCATGCGCCAGATCAAAGCGGCCTGGAGGACGGTCACGACAAGGATCACAGCGTAAACCAGATGGCTAGGAGCCGGAGCGAAGGCCACGAACGCGCCGGAGATCAGCGCCCCCATACCCATGCCGCCGAGCGGCGAAAGACTGTTGACCATGGGCCCTCTCCTGCTATCGGAATCGACCACCGCTGCTCCGAGCGAGGTGGTGGAGACGCCGGTCGCGATACCCTGCATCAGCCTTGCGGCGAGCAGCATGTTCCCGTTTCCGGCCAGCAGAAACAGACCCATGGCAACGATCTGAAGCACCAGACCCGTAAAAATGACGGGCTTACGTCCGACATGATCGGAGAGAGAGCCCCCAACCAGCAAGGCCGCCAGCAAGGCAAAGGCATAAACGGCGAAAACGAGCGTGATCATCACCGAGGAGATGCTCCACATTTTCTGATAGAGACTGTAAAGCGGGGTCGGTGCTGCGGAGGCGGCCATGAACGTGGCGAAAGTCGTTGAGTAGAAGAGGAATGCACCGGGGCTAGCGACCCGGCCGACTGTATCCGTGCAGGAACTGGACATGATGCTTGGTCTCGCTTAAAGCTAATTAATTGCGATAGGCATACAACCTCCATCGCCTTAACGCAAATTATTTGCTTTTGTGTGACAGATCTCCATATGCCAACGCACAGGAACCGGAGCCCAGGCAAGGCTGAAAGATGAGAAGAACCGCATGACGGCAAAGACACAGACTCGCCCGGGCGGGCGCAGCGCCAGGGTTCAGGCGAGCGTTCACGCGGCCGTGGAAAAGCTGCAGGAAACGATGCCACGCGAGGCACTCACAATTCCGGCAATTGCCGAAGAAGCGGGGGTAACCCCCTCCACCATTTATCGCCGTTGGGGCGATCTCAGGGAGCTGTTCGCTGATGTCGCGCTTCAGCGCCTGCGACCTGACAGTCCGCCGAAGGATAGCGGCAGCGCACGCACCGACCTTGAAGTGTGGACGGAACAATACGCGGAGGAAATGGCATCAGCCCCCGGTCGCAAGATGATTCAGGACGTACTCGTCAGCCAGGGTGAGGACGGCAAAGCTTCAGCATGCTGCACCATCACACGCGCGCAACTGGACCTTATCGCCGGACGCGCCCATGAGCGGGGCGAAGCTTTTCCCAATGTGGACGACATTCTCGATCGAGTGGTCGCACCGATTATCTACCGCATCCTCTACGATCAGCCTCTGGAAGAGAGCCGTTGGCGCGGTTCTGTCACACAGCTTTTCGATGATCTCCCGCACGAGGGATAAAAACGCAATGCAGCGGACGTCACCGGGCTATGGGCACTCCGGCGGATTGTCTTATATGTCTTCTCGCTGTTGGAGGAACCAAATGACCCTAGTCCACTTTGCCGCCGCGGCCGCCCTCGGCGTCGTCCTTGCGGGTTCTGCCCATGCTGCCCCGGCCCTTCCAGACGGCTGGCAGGCGACCCTCAATCGCGACAATCCGCTGATTGGCCGTATCTGGTCGGTGAAGGGGGGCGACTTCGTCTCGCCGGATGAACTGGCCGACGACGTCGCCTCCGCACATTTCGTGCTGGCAGGCGAGACCCATGACAATCCCGATCATCACCTCAGACAGGCATGGATCGTTTCCGTTCTGGCAGACGCAGGGCGCAAGCCCGCCGTGGTCTATGAAATGATCCCGGCGAACAAGGCTGCGGCGCTGGCGGACTACCTTGCGACGTCGCCTGAGGACGGCTCCGGAATGGGAAAGGCTCTGGACTGGGATGCCTCCGGCTGGCCCGACTGGTCGATGTATCAACCCATCGCGGATGCCGCTCTTGCCGCCCGCATGCCGATGGCGGCAGGCGACCTGTCACGCAAGGTTCTCAAGGATTTCCGCACCGACGGGCTGGCGGCGCTCGGCGAGGGCATCGCCCAGAAGTGGCGGATTTCCACCCCGCTTGACGAGGCCGGGATTGAAACGCTGAAGCAGGACCTGCGCGACGGCCATTGCGGCCTGCTGCCCGAACCCGCAGTCGATGCGATGGTGCCGATCCAGCGCGCCCGCGACGCCTCGCTCGCCGACGGCATGATCGAGTATGCCACCGAAGGCGGGGCCGTACTCATCGCTGGTCGCGGCCATGTCCGCGCCGATATGGCCGCTCCGTGGTATCTGCGCGAACGTGCGCCGGACGCCTCGATGCTCATCGTGGCCATGATGGAAGCGGAAGCCGGGGAAAACGAGCCCGCGGACTACCTGCCCGCCCCCGGCCTATACGATTACATCTGGTTTACGCCGAAGGCGAAGCGCGCGGACAAATGCGCGGAGTTGCGCGAGCGTTTCAAGCCGAAGAAGGACTAGCGGACAGAAGCGCAAACAGAGCGTTCACCCGATAGTGGCTTCCCAAGCCGCTGCCGCCGTCCGATCCTGAGGCTTGTCAGATCGGGTCAGGCCGGAAAGCCGTCGCGCTCCGCTGCCTGCCCCTTCGCCATGTGTCCGGCAAACCTGCGGAGGAAGAGATGTCCAGACGACCTGAGGATCCGGCTCCGGGCGACAGTGCTGCGTGCGATGCGGTCGAGACCATCATCGTGCCGAGGGTCAGCGATATTGGCGGGTTCGAAGTTCGCCGCGCCCTGCCCTCCATCAAGCGACGGATGGTAGGGCCCTTCATCTTCTTCGACCAGATGGGACCGGCGGAGTTCATCACCGGCAAGGGGCTCGACGTGCGCCCCCATCCCCATATCGGGCTTTCCACCGTCACCTATCTCTATGAGGGCGAGATCTTCCACCGCGACAGCCTCGGCTCCGCGCAGGCCATCCGCCCCGGCGATGTGAACTGGATGACGGCCGGGCGCGGGATCGTGCATTCGGAACGCACCGCACCGGAGGCGCGTGAGGCCACCTCCAACCTCTTCGGCATCCAGACATGGGTTGCCTTACCGGAAGACAGGGAGGAGATCGCACCGACCTTCACCCATCACGGCAAGGCGGATCTGCCCGTCATTTCAGACAAGGGCGCGCAGGTGCGGCTCATAATCGGCGAGCTATACGGGGAGCGGTCTCCCACGCCCAGCCATTCGCAGACCTTCTATGCCGATGTGGCGCTGGGGGCCGGTGCGCGCCTGCCCGTCGATATCGGCCATGAGGAACGCGCCATCTACACGCTTTCCGGCGAGATCGAGATTTCCGGCGACCGGTTCGGCCCCGGCCAGCTTCTCGTGCTGCGCCCGGCGGATGCCCTGCATGTGACCGCCGTCTCCGATGCCCGTTTCCAGCTTCTGGGCGGCGAACCGATGGACGGGCGGCGTTATGTATGGTGGAATTTCGTCTCCTCGTCGAAGGAACGCATCGAGCAGGCCAAGGCAGAATGGAAGGCCGGACGCTTCGATATCGTGCCGGGCGACGCGGAAGACTTCATTCCCCTGCCCGATTGAGCGAACCTGCACCGGGCCTGATCCGGAGGTCATAGAAATGTCAGACATGAGCTTGCGCGAAGGCATCATCGCCACCTGTCGCGCCATGAACGCCTCCGGGCTCAACACGGGCACCTCGGGCAATGTCTCCGCGCGCACAGAGGACGGCTTTCTCGTCACTCCCTCGGGCATTCCCTATGACGACCTGACGCCCGATCATATCGTCGCGATGGATCTCGACGGCGGTTTTGACGGCGATTGGCTGCCGTCTTCCGAATGGCGCATGCACATGGATATCTATCGCTCAAAGCCCGAGGCGGGCGCGATCGTTCATGTTCATTCAAGCCATGCGGCGGCGCTTTCCTGCCTTCGGCTGGAAATCCCGCCGTTTCACTACATGATCGCGGTTGCGGGCGGAAAGACGCTGCGTTGTGCGGATTACGCGACCTTCGGCACGCAGGCGCTCTCCACCAACATGATCGCAGCGCTTGAGGATCGCTCGGCGTGCCTTCTGTCCAATCACGGCCAGATCGCCTTCGGCCCGACGCTTGCCAAGGCGCTCTGGCTTGCGGGCGAAGTGGAAGAGCTTTGCCACCAGTATTTCATCGCTGCCCAGATGGCAGTGGCCACGGGCCGCCCGATGATCATTCTGGACGACGAGGAAATGGCGCGGATACAGGAGAAGTTCCGCACCTATGGCAAGCAAGTGACGAAACTGGCGGCAAGCTAGGTGAAGGAACTGGGCGCGACCGCCTAGCCTTCCCGGTAGACGCCAGAAGAGCGCTTACGGCCTCGTTGGAGAGCAGCCATATAATTACGCTTGCTTCCCAATGAAAACTTCGGTCTGCTTCATTGTTGATTCTGACAATCTCTTGTTGCAGACTAGGACCTTACCGCATGCAAGATCGCTGGTTCCGGCGCCGCGCCGTGGCATTGCTGATAGATCTCGTTGTTGTATCAGCCGCTCTCGCCGTCGTGTTTTACGTCTTGAGCGCACCATTCTCGGCACGGTTTATCGTACCCAGCATCATTGGGTTCAACTCCTGCGAACAAAGTAATTTTCTTTCGAACGAACGAATGGAAGAGCTTCTCCCGCTCAAATCCGGAGAACAGCATATTCAGACGATTTGCGAAACTAGAAGCTTTTTCTTGTTCAAGGCAAACACGACCCACGTAACTGCATTCAAAAAGGACGGAAGCAAAACTTACTCACGATCAATTGTATATTACTCCGATGAACTCGGAAACCACACCCCCTACTATCCAATACAGCTTCCGTTTTATATAATTTTGACACTATCAATTGCCATTATGACCGGAAAATTCGCCACAACCCCGGGTAAAAAGCTTTTCGGGCTACAGGTCACCACCGAATCCGGGGGCTCGCCATCCGTTCGCCAGTGCCTGATTAGAGAAATGGTCAAGTTTTTCCCGCTGATTGCTCTTGCAGCATACGAGACAGTCGGCTTCGAGAATCCAACACCTGACGAACTTTCGGTATCTGCAGGCGAACTTTTCCAAACAATAGAAACGAATGGAATGCTTTCGTTGTTTTCCATTCAATTTGCCGCTGGCATGTTGATTCTTATAGCGTTCATCTGGTTCCAGTTCGGCTCTTTCATTCGTTGGCGCGGACAAACCTACTGGGATCACTTGGCAGGGCTTTACGTCAAAAAGGTTGCCTAGCCTGCCAGAACGATCCAGCAGCTCGTCGTGATCGAGAGCCCCTATTCCAAAAGTGCCGGGCGCGCTTCCGCTATGCCCTCACGTTCCAGTGTGTCGGCGATCCTGAGCACGATGTCCTCGCGCCAGGGGGCGGCGACGATCTGGACGCCGAGCGGCAGCTTCGCGCCTTCCAGCCAGATGGGTACGGAAACCGCCGGAAGGCCGATGGAGGAAAACGGCTGGGTGTAGATGCCGATATTCGGCTCCAGCGGCAGGGTCTCGCCGTCGATATCGATGGTCGTGGTGCCAAAGGGCGGCGCGGGAAACGGCGTCGTCGGCGTCAGGATCGCATCGACACCCTCGAACACCTTCAGGACCTGCTCGCGATAGAGCCGCCGCACGCGTTGGGCGCGCATGGCCCAGGCTGAGGGAATGAGCGCACCCGCAACCAGCCGGTTGCGCGTTTCCACCTCGAAATCGTTAGGGCGGGTCCGCAGGCGGTCCAGATGCATGGCCGCGCCTTCCGCCCCCGTCAGCACATAGGCCGCAAGGCGAGCCTCGCGGGTCAGCGGAAGTTCCACCTCGCGCTCCACCTCCAGCGCTTTCGCGGCACGTTCCACGGCCTCAAGCGCCTCGCGCGTGGCGTTCTGGCGGAACCAGCCCCCGGCAACCGCAATGCGCAGGCCGTCGGCCCCCTCCTGAAGGGCGGCCTGACAGGACATGACCGGATGCGTTGAAGAGACAGGATCTGCCGGATCATGACCGGCGACCGCGTCATGGATGGCGGCAAGATCACGGGCGGAGCGGGCGAGCGGGCCGACATGATCGAAGCTGGTGACGAAGGGAAACGCGCCCGCGCGCGAGAAGCGCCCATAGGTCGCCTTCAGGCCGAAGGTGCCGCAGAAGGACGAGGGCACGCGAATGGAGCCGTTGGTATCGGACCCCAGCGCCACCGGCACGACACCGGCGGCAATCGCAGCGCCGGAACCGGCGGAAGACCCACCGGCCATGCGCGTCGTGTCGTGCGGATTGCAGATATCGCCGTCGTGGTCGTTGGTGCCGGTAAAGCCGTAGGCGTACTCGTCCATGTTGAGCGTGCCGATAAGCAGCGCTCCCGCCGTCTTCATGCGCGCGATCAGCGCGCCATCGGCTTCGGCCGGGGGATTGTCGCGGTTGATCCGCGACCCGGCCAGCGTCGTCAGGCCTTCCACGTCATAGAGGTTCTTGGCCGCATAGGGCAGACCGGCAAGCGATGGCATCGGCTCGCCCGCGGCGCTTCTTGCATCGAGTGCAGCCGCCTCCTTCATGGCGCGTTCGGCGGTAATGCAGGTGAAGGCGTTGATGCGCGGATTGACGGCCTCGGCGGCCTCTATGGCAAGCTCGGCCATATCCTGCGCGGAGACCTCGCGCTTGCGCACGGCTTCGATGATATCGGCGGCGGAGCCGGTCAGGGGATCAAGATGCATCGGTCAGGCCTCGTAATGCCAGGCGGGTTCGGCGGCGTTATCCAGCGGCACGGCATCCACCTCTTCCGCTGCCTTGGCGATGGCCTCGAAATGGGCTGTCACGCCCGCGCGCCACCCCTCTTCCATGACGATCCCGACCGAGGCCGCCAGGGCGTCGACCATCTCAGACAAATCCCGTTTCTGCTGCATAGAGCCCCCACCCGAGAATTTCCTGCAAGGCAACCAATCGGCCCTGTCACATCATCATAACCGAGCGTCAGCGGCGGTCGAGCCCATGTCGGGCGCAAGAGCGGAGAAATTTCGGCGCCCTTTCCACCGCAAGAGCAACAGCGTTGCATCGCCTCGCCGTTTCGGTTATCCAGTTTGCCATGATCAACACGCGCAACATGACGAGCTGGTGGTGGCGCCCCTAGGGTGGCCGCGACGACGCATGTCCGCATGCTGGTGACGACAAGGCCGCCCAGGGATTTGCCCCTCGGGCGGCCTTGTCGTTTCCGGCCTTCCGATTGCGGTGTCCCGATCGTGCGGTTCGGGTGGCAAGAGATTGCCCGACGGCAAAGGATTGAAGGAGCAAGGGAATGACTCTGAAGGCAGATCAGAGCTTCGAAACGGCGGGAGGAATCACCGTTTCGCGCAGCCTGCGTGACGCAGATTATGCGGCGGGCACGAGCGCGTGGATGGATCGCCTCGACACGCAACGTGGCGCGGTATTCTCGTCCTCTTACGAATATCCGGGCCGTTACACGCGCTGGGACATGGCCCTCGTCAATCCGCCGCTTGTCGTGGAATCGAACGACCGCATGGTGACGGTACGCGCCCTCAACGAACGCGGCGAAGTCCTGCTGCCCGCCATCGGGCGGGTGCTGGAAGGTCACGCGGACATTGCGGAGATGAAGACACTGGAGGACGGGTTCGCCGCCCGGATCGCGGAGCCGACACGGTTCCTGTCCGAAGAAGAACGCTCCCGCCAGCCCTCCACCTTCTCCGTCGTTCGCGCGCTCATCGCGCTTTTTTCCTGCCCCGACGATCACCTCGGCCTCTACGGGGCCTTCGGCTACGATCTGTGCTTCCAGTTCGAACCCATCGATCTGAAGCTCGAACGCCCCGCCGACCAGCGCGATCTGGTGCTCTATCTGCCGGACGAGATGCTCATCGTCGACCATTACGGCCGCAAGGCGCATGTGCTGGAATACGAATTCGAGGCGGACGGCAAGTCCACCGTCGGTCTTGAGCGTAGCGGCGAAAGCACCCCCTATACGCCTGCGGAAGGCGATCCGGGCCGGGGCGATCACAAGCCCGGCGAATATGCCGATCAGGTCCGTGCGGCGATGGATTATTTCAGGCGCGGCGACCTGTTCGAAACCGTTCCGGGCCAGACTTTCTACGAGCCCTGCCCCAACCCGCCTTCCGCCGTCTCCCGCCGTCTTCAGTCGATCAATCCTTCCCCCTACGCCTTCTTCATCAATCTCGGCCATTCGGAATATCTCGTCGGTGCATCGCCGGAGATGTATGTCCGCGTGACGGGCGGACGGCGCGTGGAGACCTGCCCGATTTCCGGCACCATCCGGCGCGGCAAGAACGCCATCGAGGACGAGGCCCAGATCCGCAAGCTCCTGAATTCCAAGAAGGACGAAGCGGAACTGACCATGTGCTCCGACGTGGATCGCAACGACAAGTCGCGCATCTGCGAACCGGGCTCGGTGCGTGTCATCGGACGACGTCAGATCGAGATGTATTCCCGCCTGATCCACACTGTCGACCATATCGAGGGCACGCTCAGGCAGGGCATGGATGCGCTGGATGCGTTCCTCTCCCACACGTGGGCGGTGACGGTAACGGGCGCGCCGAAGCGTTGGGCGATGGAGTTCGTGGAGAACCACGAGAAGAGCCCGCGTGCCTGGTATGGCGGGGCCATCGGCGCGGTTCTGTTCAACGGCGACATGAACACCGGCCTGACGCTGCGCACCGTGCGCATCAAGGACGGTGTGGCGCAGATCCGTGCGGGCGCGACGCTGCTGTTCGACAGCGTGCCGGAGGACGAAGAGGCGGAAACCGAGCTGAAGGCGGAGGCCATGCGCGCCGCCGTTCGCGAGGCGGGCCTTGCGCTCAACCCGGCAACTGCCACCCAGAAGGGCCCGCTTCCCGGCGAAGGCATCAAGATCCTGCTGGTCGATCACGAGGACAGCTTCGTCCATACGCTCGCCAACTACTTCCGCCAGACAGGCGCGGAAGTCGTGACCTACCGTTCTCCTGTGGCCGATGCCGTCTTCCACGACATCAACCCGGATCTCGTCGTGCTGTCACCCGGCCCGGGCAATCCACGCGATTTCGATTGCGCGGCAACCATCGGGCGGGCGCGGGCGCGCGGCCTGCCGATCTTCGGCGTCTGTCTCGGCCTGCAGGCGCTGGCGGAAGCCTTCGGCGGCGAACTCGACCAGCTCGAAATCCCGATGCACGGCAAGCCGTCTGCGGTGACATTCGAGGACAACTCCCTGCTCTTCCACGGGCTGGAATCGCCGGTCACCGTCGGGCGCTATCACTCGCTCCACGCCAAGCGCGAGACGCTGAACGAGGATTTCCGGGTGGTCTCGCAGTCCGAGGACGGCACGATCATGGCCATTGAGCATGTGCGCGAGCCGATTGCGGCCGTCCAGTTCCACCCGGAATCGATCATGTCGCTCGATCAGGAAGCCGGGCACCGGATCATCTTCAACGTGGTGGAAGGTCTGGCGCGCAAGAAGGCGAAGGCTGTCGCCTGACAGCGCCTGCGAACCGAAATTGCGGCTGATACGAAAACGACCGGGCCCAATAAGGCCCGGTCGTTTTCTTGTTTATGGCGAACGCTTAGCGCGGGGCCATGCGGATCGCGCCGTCGAGGCGGATGATCTCGCCGTTCAGCATGTCGTTTTCGCAGATGGATTTGACCAGCTTGGCATACTCATCCGGCTTTCCGAGGCGCGAGGGGAACGGCACCTGCTTGCCGAGGCTGTCCTGCACCTCTTGCGGCAGACCGAGCAGCATCGGGGTCTCGAAGATGCCCGGTGCAATCGTCATCACGCGGATGCCGTACTGGGAGAGATCGCGGGCAACCGGCAGCGTCATGGCCGCGATGCCACCTTTGGAGGCCGCATAGGCGACCTGACCGACCTGACCGTCAAAGGCAGCCACAGAAGCGGTGGAGACCATCACGCCGCGCGCGCCGTCCTCGGAGATCGGATCGAGCTTGATCATCCCGGCCGCCGAATGGGTGATGCAGCAGAAGCTGCCGACCAGATTGATGGAGATAACCTTTTCGAAAAAGCTCATGGAATGCGGCTCGCCGCGCGAGACAGTCTTGGCGGCGGGACCGATGCCGGCACAGTTGACCAGAATGCGTTCCTGACCATGCGCCTCGCGCGCAGCGGCAAAGCCTGCAACAACGCTCTCTTCGCTGGAAACGTCGACCTTGACGAATTTGGCGCCGATTTCGGCTGCCGTCTTCTCTCCGACCTCCTCGTTCAGATCGAACAACGTGACCTTGACACCGGCCTCGGCGAGCATCTTGCCCGTTGCCGCACCCAAGCCCGAAGCCCCGCCGGTTACCACCGCGGCGAGCGAACCATCCAACTGCATTTATATCCTCCCGGAAGTAAATCCGACCGGCCGGCCGGATTGTGAATCCAGCCACAGCTTGCAGGTCGTGAACGCCGGGTCAAGTCGCAGACGACGGCAAACTCACGTTACGGCGACTGATGGCGACAAAACACAAGCCGAACAGCGGACAATTGTCAGGACTAAAGCTGTTCCCAACTCTCCCCCTGAACCTCGGACGCTTGCTCGCTCACCAGAAAAGCCACATCGACAACGCCCTCCACCCCGTCGATATCGACGCCCTGACGCCGTTCGATGGCCTTCACGTGTGCGCCCTGCCGAGTAGCCAGTTCATAGGTCTCCAGAGCCGCGACGGCGCAGGTGGCAAATTTCTTGTTGGCGTTTTCAAGCTTGGCCGCAAGGTTCACCGGCGCGCCGATCACGGTGTACTCCAGACGGTCTGCAACACCGACAACGCCGATGGTCAATTCGCCCGATGTGACGGCCACGCCGACACGCATCTTGCCCGGCCATCCCGCCTCCTCGAAATCGGATTGTGCGGCATGGATCACCGCGATGATCTCCATTGCGGCGGCCACCGCATCGGCGGCGAATGTCTGCGAGGGGGACAGCGCACCGAAGGTCGCCAGAATGCCGTCGCCCAGATATTTGTCGATGCGCCCGCCGCGCCGCTTGATCACGGGTGCGGCGCAGCCCTGATAACAGCCCAGCACGCGCATGATCGTTTCCGGCGGCAATTTGGCGGCTACCGGCGAGAAGCCGCGGATATCGACCATCAGCACTGCGGCTTCCACAACCATCCCCTGCCCGGCCTCGATTTCGACCTGGCCCTCGGTGATGGTGCTTGCGACCTCGGGTTCGAAAAACCGTCTCAGATCGCTGGCTGCCATGTGATCGCGTATGGCATCGAAGAAGATATGCCGGGCACGGGCAAGGCCGAAAGCCAGAACAAGCGTAACGGCGATGATGATGATGAGCTTGTCGAGTTCTGCCCCGATCAGGATGGAATTGGACGTGAGATAGCGCACGTAGTTGCGCGTCACCAGCATGTGATCCGGGTCCGCCATCACCGCATAGGCGACCAGAGCGATCCAGCCGATTGCCGCGATACCGCCGGCGGTCAGGACGAAGCGCGGATCCAGCCGCAGCGCGCGCAGGGCGATGAACAGGAACATGTACATCACCGTTGGCGCTTTCAGATAGAAAGTCGGATGCTGGTCGTACTGGATGTGGAAGGAAAAGATGATCCCGACCAGCAGCAGCATGTCGACGACGATGGAGAGGTTGAGCGCCCAGACCGGCATCTCGCGGCGGTAGGAGAGCCACAGACGCCAGATCGTGAAGAGAAAATACGCGCCGAGCGCCCAGGGCACGAAGTTGAACCCGGACGTTCCTTCCGCACGCGGCGCAATGGAATAGAGAAGGGCGAAGAAAAGAACGACGCCAAGCTGAACCCAGCCGATCAGCCTTTCGGCTGCCGCATCCTGTCGGCTGATCTCCTCGGCCATTCGGGCCGGGATCGTCTCCGGCATCGCCTGTCTGCGAAGCAGTCCCGCAAATCGAGCCACGTCATCCCCCCGAATGTTCCCGCAGGCGCAATCCTGCTCTCACCCGCTCCCTCAACACGCCTGAAACGCCCGCAACCTGTTCGCCGCATCCGTCGGCAGCGGCGGAGCGCCGTCGCGTCCTCCCGCACCGGCGGCCGGTTGCAGCCCCCGGCCCCGATCCGACCCGCCATTGGCGCGCCACGCTCAGATAAGGATCGTCTCGCCCTGCACGGCGACCGTTGCTCCCGGATGACGGCTTTCCACCTCCGCTGAAATGGCGTCCAGCTGGTCGTCCGTACGCGCCGGGTCGTGATGGAACATCACCGGCCGCTTCACATTGGCCTTTTTCGACAGGCGCAACGCTTCCTGCCATGTGGAATGGCCCCAACCGACATAGCGGGGCAACTCCTCATCCGTGTAGGTAGCGTCGTAGATCATCACGTCCACATCCTTCACGAAGGCTTCAACGGCAGCGTCGATATCGGGATCGCCATGCTCGTGATCGGTAATCACGGCAAGCGAACGGCCTTCGAAGGTCAGACGGTAGCCGCAGGCTCCGCCGGGATGATTGAGCCGCGTCGTCTCCACCTTCACGTTGCCCAGCATCCATTCGTCGCCGGGCACATACGTCTCGAAAGAGACGCCTTTCAGCGTTTCGGCGGCGACCGGGAAGATCGGCGGCGACATGATCCGGCAGACGACATCGAGCAGGCAGCAACGATCCCGGAAATGCCCTGCCCAGCAGCGCACCTCATAGGAGGCGTCATAGGCGGGCTGGAAAAACGGCAGGCCGCAGATGTGGTCGAGGTGCGTGTGGGTGAACAGCAGATCGATCTTGTGCTGATCGCCCTTCACGAGTTCACGGCCGAGATTGCGCGCGCCGGAGCCGCAATCGATGAGAATGACCTGATCGCCGGCACGGATCTCCAGAGAAGTGGTCTCTCCTCCATAACGCAGCGTCTCTGCTCCCGGCGCAGGCGTCGACCCGCGCACCCCCCAGAAACGCAAGGAAAATTCACGCGCCAATGCGATCTTCTCCTGACTGCTCTCGCTTTCAAAAGGGGTATTCCGCCCCTTTTCCTGAACACTGTGCCGTCTCTTGTCGATCCGGCTCCCAAATTATCCGGCCCGCCCGCCGCAGGTCCCGGACTGCGTCCCGTTCTCTCGCCCGGTGCAACCGAGTGTTTCCAACCTGAGCTCGTCGCCGGAGCTTCCATCGGCTCCGGAAAGAAGATCAGGGCGGCCCCGCTCTCAACAAGGCTCCGGGTGAGAACTCTGCCCTTTACGGGCTGCGCCAATGCCTCTCGACCGTCAACGGAACCGACAGCCTCGACACCAGCAGGCTAGCACCTTTTGCCAATCATCGAGCCTAACAGTTTGCTGGAATGTTACTGTGATGAGAGTCACAGCATCTCGCTTCCCGGACGCTGCGCCTGCTCGGAGATGCAGCGGGTGATGCTTGCCACAGGTCCGGACATCCGCCCATGTGCGGGTCAGCAGGTTTTCCCCGCCAGGGTCGCGTTGGCGGCGCCGAGATCACGGGTCGTCTTTTCCAGACGCTGGGCGAGCACACGCATCACCTCAAGCGCAATCTCGGGGAATTCCTTCAGCAATTTCAGGAAATTGTCCTTGGAAATGGTCAGCACATCCATATCTGACACGGCCACCAGAGACGCGGTGCGTGGCACATCGCACAGGATCGCGATCTCGCCCACGATGTCGTTGGTGCCCACATTCGCCACAACCTGATCGCCGCGCTCCGTAGCCACCAGCACATTGGCCGCGCCATCGAGAATGATGAAGGCGCTGTCGCCCGCCTCGCCTTGCGAGCACAGGTGCTCGCCGGGCTCGAATCGGGTTCGTTCGCTGATAAAGGCAAGAAGCCTGAGTTTTGCCGGGTCGATTCCCTTGAACAGGGGAACCTGGCACAAGGCATTCACTTCGCTGTCGATCGTCATCGGGTAACTCTCTCTCACGCCGGCATTATTGGTTGCCCCTATTCGGGAAACAGGTGTTTTGAGTGCCGCCGCCATTTTCGGATTCAACGTGCATCTGTGTGGTGTCTGACTCACGAACCGGAGCGGTTCGCTCTGCCGGGATGCCCGCCAACGAAACATCGGCTAGCAAGCCCCGGGCCAAATCCGCGCCCCCTGCCCTATCCGCTTTGCGCAACCATCTCATGACGCCCCTCCTTCCATCAGCTGAGACGAGGCGGGTTCATCGCTGGTTACAGGCTCCTCCATGTGGCCTTGCGAGATGGCGGCGCGATAGGGGAACTCCTGCGCGACCTGCGGATCGTCGAGGCCGAAGAGCACGGTCCTGCCCTTCATTGCGTCGAACAGTGCCTCGCGAAGCGCCCGGTCATGCGCGCCGGAACCGGCCGCCACACCATCGATCACAAGCACCTGCGGGTTTTTGACGAGAGCGCGTGCCAGCGCCATCTTCTGACGCTGGCTGTTGGTCAGACGCGAGCCCGCAACGCCGACATTATAATCGAGACCTGCCTCAAGAATCGGCGCGCGCAACTCCATCTCGTCGATCAGCGCGCCGATCAGCCCCTCGATCCGTTCGCGCGCATCGCGCCGGTCGCCACGCGGCTTGCCGAAAATGAGGTTGTCCTCGATGGAGAGCGGCTCCGCCCACGCCTCGCGGTCAAAGAGCACGTAACGCCCGTTGCCTGTGCCGACCTGCTCGCGAAATTTCTTGCGACCGGCCACGATCTCGGCGAGCACTTCGGGCGTCATGATGCCCAGACGATGCTTGGCGGGAATGAGCTTGAGCGCGATACCGATCAGCAATCCGGCATCGCCGTCGTTCAGTTCCTTGTCGCCGCCCGCCCCTTTGCGCAGGATCCGCTCCACATCGGGCATCTGGTCGGCGGAGACGAAGGAGAAGCTCTCCTGCAGGCCGGACTGTGCGGACAGATTGCCGAACAGTTCCACCATGGTCTCCGCAATCTTGCGGCCGATATCGACAATGGGCGCGTGCAGGCCGGAGGATTTCAGGAACTCCAGAAACAGCTCGTCTTCCGGGATCTGCTCAAGCGAAACGGACGGGTCGGCAGGAAGACCGAAGAGCAGATTCTCGGCCAGCGAAGCACTGGGATTGAAGGTGTTGGCCTCCCAGGGCTCGATCAGATCGCCGAGCTTCTTGTCGCTCGTCAGCCGCTCCGCAATCGCCGCGCGCAGGTCCAGCATCCCCATGGCCTGCGCTTCGTCGCCCGCGATCCGGGCCTGCAAGCCCATGTGGTAGATATCGTCGTCGAGACCGACGAGTTTCAGGATGCCGACGGCGCGCTCGTCCAGTTCTTGCTGGCTATCGGCCCCCGTTGCGCTGAAGTCCTCCCATTCGTCGTCGATCTCATAGGGAGAATTCGCTGTCGCGACTGCCTCAAGACGTCGATAGGCGCGCTCCTGATCGCCGCCCCCTTGCACTGCATCCGACACGGTGACCGGACGGTGGCGCAGGCCGTAGTAGAGGTTGTCGCGAATGGTGCCGGTGAAGATATGTGCGCCGGAAGTGACATAGCTGATCAGGCGGCCGAGGCTCGCAGCCGCCAGCGTCTCGATGTTTCGTCCGCCGATTTCCACCCGCCCGCTATCGGCCTGCAAAAGCCCGCTGGCCAGCAGCAGGACTTCGGAACGCCCGGAACGGTCGTCGCCGACAATGGCGCAATGGGCGCCTTGCGGAAGATCGAGGCTCACGCCATGGGCTTCCGGACGACCGCCGCCTTCGGAGAAAGAGACCGACACCATGGACAAGGCTCCGCCGAGCGCAACGACCTCGTCGCTCGTCAGTCGCTCCACCGGATAGATGTCGGGCGGATCGAAATTCTCGATCACCGTCTCGTATTTGACGCTGCAGTCGGCCTGCGTCTGGTAGTAGGCCAACAGCTCTTTCCAAGGCCCGGCAAGGTCCTTGTAGGCCGCCAGAACGGCGACCAGAGCACCGAAGCTGATATTGCCCTCGATGACGAGATAGCCGCCGATGGAATAGAAAAAGAACGGGGTGAGCTGATTGATCAAGTTATTGATAAACTTAATCATATACTTGCGCTTGAAGATCTCGTAGCGGATCGTGAAATTCGTGTGCAACCGCGACGAGAGATCGGCCATGTGCCAAGCCGAGGTATCGTTGGCATGGATTTCGGTAACGCCGTTGATGCTCTCGCCCACCCGGTCGGCAATGGTTCGCACGTTGCGCACGCGTTCGCGCGACAGCATGATCACGCGGCGCTGAAGGCGCGGAATGATGTAGCCCTGCACGGGGTAGAGTGCGATGGCGGCCACGCCGAGCAACGGGTTCTGCACGAAGATGAAAAACAGATAGACCAGCAGCGTTCCGCCCTGAAAGGCCGGAACGGCGATGGCGTCGCCGATATAGCCGCCCAGATCCTCCACCTCGGAGGTGATCATCGGGATGATTTCGCTGGAGGAAACGCGCCGGAACTGAGGCAGGCGAAAACGCAACACTCGTTGAAAAAGTTCATAGCGCAACCGGCGCAGCATCCGCTCGCCAGTCAGCCCTTTGTACACGTTAAGCGTGTACTTAACGCCATTATTAAGAAAAACCAGAAAAAGAAACGAGAAACAGAGCGCCAGAAGATATTGGATCTGCCCCATCTCGTAACCGAAAACGACGCGCGGGAAATTACTTCCCTGAATAGCATCGTTCACGATCATCTTCGGAAGTTCGAGCGTGCTATACAGCAGCGGGAACGACAGTACTGTAATGAACAGGATTACAACCTGCTGCTTTTTGCTGTACCGCCAGATGAAATGAAAGAGACTTCTTTCCATAAGGATAATACCTGAACGGCCCCGGTCCGACCCTGATCGGTGTTCGGCCACAACCCCAGCTATATGCAGCCAGGATCAAGCATAACCGCCGCGGCTCATTGCGCCTAGATGCCAATCATCGTTCTGGACGCAAAACTGCCGAGGGCGCTAAACTCCGCTCCGGATCGGATCTGGAACCTGACGTCGCGCGCCACATTTACGAACATGTCATAACGCGTGTGCGAACAGGTCATGGAATTGGCATGTTACCTTGTGTATGTTTAATGGAAGTCTCGGAAACTCGAAGCAGCCCCTCCGGGCAACTGGGCCTGTGCAATAGAACCGTGCGACCTGCCAAAGCAGGCGAACACCTCATTGCCAGCCATTCGGGAGACATCATCGTTCGTGCCCGGCCCGATTGAGGCCAAGGGCTTTTTCAGCGGCGCCGACTTGAGGCGCGCAGGCCAATCACAACCTTGCGTCGTCAGGGCCTTTCGTCCTCACCCGCATCAAGCACGTCTCCACCAACGATCCCAGCAGAAACCGCTTGGCGGTTCATTTTCTATTGAACGGATGCCGGATGCCTATCAAGAAGCCGAAGATCCTCATCTACAGCCATGATTCCTTCGGCCTTGGACATCTGCGCCGCTGCCGTGCGATCGCGCATTCGCTGGTGGCGGATATCAGCGAGCTGTCGGCGCTGATCCTTTCCGGCTCGCCGATCATCGGAAACTTCGATTTCCGCGCACGCGTGGATTTCGTGCGCATTCCCGGGGTGATCAAGCTCAGGAACGGCGAATACACCTCCCTGAACCTGCATATCGACACCGAGCACACATTGGCGATCCGCGCCTCGATCATAGAACACACGGCGCAGGTCTATGCGCCCGACATCTTCATCGTGGACAAGGAGCCGACAGGCCTGCGCGGCGAGGTACTGCCGACGCTGGAGAAGCTGAAGGCAGCGGGAACGCGTCTTGTGCTCGGGCTTCGCGACGTGATGGACGACCCGGACACGCTGCGCGAGGAGTGGGAGCGCAAGAATGTGCTGCCGGCGCTGGAAAACCTCTATGACGAAATCTGGGTCTACGGACAGTCCGGCATTCACGATCCGCTCGCGGGCCTCGACATGCCGCAGTCGGTGCTGGACAAGATTCTCTACACCGGATACCTGCGCCGCGACCTTCCGCGCGCCCAGCGCCCCATGGAGCAATTCGCCTTCTCCGAAGACCCGTTCATCCTTGTGACGCCCGGCGGCGGCGGCGACGGGGAGGAATTGGTGGACTGGGTTCTCAGGGCCTATGAGGCGCGGCGTAAGGCATTGCTGCCGGCGCTGATCGTGCTCGGCCCCTTCATGGCGCCGGAAGCGCAGGCGCAGTTCCGCGCGCGCGCCGAGGCGCTGCACGACATCCACATGATGGATTTCACCCCGCAGATCGAACCTTATCTGGCCAAGGCTTCGGCCGTCGTGGGCATGGGGGGCTACAATACGTTCTGCGAAGTTCTTTCCTTCGACAAGCCGACGCTTCTCGTTCCGCGCATCGAGCCGCGCAGGGAACAGGCGATCCGGGCCAACCGCGCCAGCGCCAACGGGTTGGCGGGCGTGTTGCCCATCGACTTCTACCCCCATGTGGACCTGATGTCGGATGCGCTTGCCCGCCTCGCCTACGCCAAGCCGCCTTCGGCCGCCCGCCTCGACGGCCTGCTCGACGGCCTCGACGTGATCAACAACCGTGTTTGTGAGATCCTCGCCGAGGAAGGCGTCACCCAACAGGCGCTCAGCGCGCACGGCTGAGATCCACGCCCTCCCAACTCGAAAAAGCCTGCCGGAGAATTCCATGTCGCGTATCGCCGTCGTCGTGAAGGGTTACCCCCGCCTTTCAGAGACATTCATCGCGCAGGAGATTCTCGGATTGCAGAAACGCGGCGTGGAACAGCTCATCGTCTCATTGCGCCATCCGACCGATCCGCATCTCCACGATCTTCACCGCGAGATCACTGCGGAGGTGCTCTATCTGCCGGAATATCTGAAGGACGATCCCAAACGTGTGGCGCGCGCCCGGCGCTGGGCGGAAAAGCAGCCGGGCTACGCCAGAGCGCTCGCCTCCTTCAATGCGGATCTGGAACGCGACCGCAGCGCCAACCGCTATCGCCGTTTCGGCCAGGCCTGCGTCTTCGCCCACGAATTGCCCGAAGACGTGACCTGGCTCCACACCCACTACCTCCACACACCGGCGTCCGTGACGCGCTATGCGGCGTTGATCCGCGGCATGGAGTGGTCTTTCTCAGCCCACGCCAAGGACATATGGACCTCGCCCGCATGGGAATTGCGCGAAAAGATCGACGATTCCGCATGGGGGGTCACCTGCACGCGGGTCAATGTCGATTACCTGAACGGGCTGGGAAAACGTCCCGATGCGGTGGAGCTGGTCTATCACGGGCTCGATTTCTCCCGTTTCCCCTCCCCGCCCGCGACCCGCGCGATGCGCGACGGCTCCGACGAGCCGGTGCGGTTTCTTTCCGTCGGTCGGCTGGTGGAAAAGAAGGGCTATGACGACCTGATCGCCGCCCTTGCCCGCCTGCCGGAAGATCTCAACTGGCACTTCGATCACATCGGCGGCGGCGCGCTCAAGAACCGGCTTCAGGCGCGGGCGGAAAAGGCGGGCATCGCGGAGCGCATCACATGGCATGGCGCGCAGCCGCGCGAAGCGGTGATCGAAGCCTGTATCAATTCCGATCTCTTCGTCCTGCCCTCGCGCATAGCCCGTTCCGGCGACCGGGACGGCCTGCCCAATGTGCTGATGGAGGCGCAGTCGCTGGGGCTTTGCTGCCTTTCCACCAAGGTCTCCGCCATTCCGGAACTGATCGAGGACGGCAGGACCGGTGTTCTTGTCGAGCCGCATGATCCGAAGGAGCTTGCCGCTGCGCTGGAAGCCCTTGCGCGCGATCCCGCCCGCCGTCAGGCCATCGGCCTTGAGGCCTCGCGGCATGTGCGCAACACTTTTTCCTCAAACCCCGGCATCGACCGGCTGGCCGAAAAGCTGCGCCCACACGACCTTCGCGCGGCCGGCTGAGCGGGTCTTGCGATGCGCATTGCCTTCTTCGCCCCGCTGAAGCCGCTCGACAGCCCGGTGCCCTCCGGCGACCGCGCCGTGGGAAGGCTGATCGTGCGTGCTCTGGAGATGGCGGGGCATGAGGTCATTCAGCCCAGCCGTCTACGGCTCTGGCTGAAGGAGGGTTCCGAGGAAGCGCTGCGCGAAAAGGAACGCCTTGCGGAAACGGAAGCCGAGCGTCTTCTTGCCGAATTCCACGAACACGGCGCGCCCGAACTTTGGCTGACCTATCACCTCTATCACAAGGCCCCGGACTGGCTCGGAACCCGTATCGCGGAGAGCCTCGGCATTCCTTATGTGGCGATTGAGGCGAGCCGGGCGGCCAAGCGCCGGACGGGCGAGTGGGCCTATGGATTTGCCGCCGTCGACAGGATGCTGGAACGCGCGGATATGGTGGTCGCCAGCCATCGGCTCGATGCGCGTGGGCTTTCCGCCGTGGTGCCTGAGGATAGGCTGACGATCCTGCCCCCCTTCATCGATGCCACGCCCTTCGCAGCGACCGTCGCCACGCCCGCGAAGGGCGAAGCCCCGGTCCGGCTTCTCACCGTTGCGATGATGCGGGCAGGCGACAAGACCGCCTCCTATCGGGTGCTGGCAGATGCGCTGGACAAAATCCGCGATCTCGACTGGCAGCTGAGCGTTGTGGGCGACGGCGAGATGCGCGAGGAGATCATGAGCTGGCTCGACCCGGAGCGGACCGGCTGGCTCGGCCAGCTCGATGCGGCGGGGGTCGCTGCGCAATACGGGCAGGCCGATCTCTTCGTCTGGCCCGCGGTTCGCGAGGCTTACGGACTGGTGTTTCTGGAGGCGCAGGCCTCCGGCCTGCCGGTGGTGGCGGGCGACACCAATGGCGTTCCCGATATCGTCTACGTGGGCGAGACCGGCTTTCTTGCGGTATCGGACGATGCGGAAAGCTTTGCCAAGGCCATGCGCCTTGCGCTATCCGACAGGGATCATCTCGCCCGAATGGGCGCTCAGGCCCGCGAAAGCGTTCTGGGCCGACACGATATTCACGCAGCATCGCAAAAACTCGATGCCATTCTGCGCAAGGCGCAGGATATTCATAACAAGAGGCTTGAAGGCAAGTGCCGCAGAAACCCCGCGTCCTGATCTATGTCCAGCATCTTCTGGGCACCGGCCATGTCATGCGCGCTGCCGCCATAGGGCGAGCGCTTACCGCGCGCGGCTGTCCGGTCACCATGGTGTGCGGCAACACCCTGCCCCCGACGCTGGAAACGGACGGGCTGAACGTCGTCTCGCTGCCGCCGGTGCGCGCGCGCGATGCGTCGTTCCGCGAACTGGTCGACGAGAACGACGCGGCAATCACCGACGAATGGAAAGCGAAGCGCCGCGATCTGCTGCTGAAGGTCTATGAGGACTGCCCGCCGGACGTGATCCTGACCGAGACCTACCCCTTCGGCCGCCGCCAGATGTCGTTCGAACTGGAACCGCTGATGGAAACGGCCCGTGCACGGACCAATCCGCCGCTGATCGTGGGCTCGGTGCGCGATATCCTCGTGCCCAAGCCCGACCCGCGCAAGGAAGAGGCGATGGCGGAGGTGGCGCTTCGCTATTTCGACCTGATCCTCGTCCATTCCGATCCGGACATGGTGCGCCTTGGCGACAGCTTCCGATATGCCGACCGGGTGGAGCATCTGCTGAACTACACAGGCTATGTCTATCTGGCAAAGCCCGCCGATCCGCCCGCCGATGACGGCAAGGACGAGGTGGTCGTTTCCTGCGGCGGCGGGGTCGGCGCGTTCCACCTGCTCGATTGCGCAAGCAAGGCGCGCGCCGTGTCGACCCGTGCAGGCGACACGACATGGCGGCTTCTGGCGGGCTATCACATGGGCGAGGACGAGGTCGCCACGCTCAAGGCCGCCGCACCCGAAGGCGTGATCGTGGAGCGCGCACGGCCCGACTTCCCGGGTCTCCTGCGCCGGGCCCGCGTTTCCGTCAGTCAGGCGGGCTACAACACCACGCTCGATGTTTTAGCGGCAGGCGTTCCTTCGGTACTCGTGCCCTTTGCCCAGTTGGAGGAGAGCGAACAGACCGTGCGTGCCACGGCGCTCGCAGAACACGGTCGGGTCGTCTATGCGCAGGATACGACCCTGACGCCTGAAAGCCTCGCCAAGGCCGTGGACGATGCCCTCGCCATACCGATGAAGGATCATCCCACCGGCATGGAGGGCGCTGACATTTCCGCCGAAACCGTGCTTGAGGCATGGAAGAAGCGGTCATGAGCGCAGAGGAACAGAAAGAACGCGAGACGTTTCGCGCATCGCTGAAAGAGCATCTGGACGGCTTTGCCGCCCGCGGGCAAACCGTATCCTTCTGGTGGCGAGATGATGACGCCATCGAGCCCAGCCCGGCGCTCGACCGCATGATGGCCCTCGCCAACCGGTTCGGCGTCGATATCGGGCTGGCGGTGATCCCCAAGGGGGCGGGCGAAGCACTGGCGGAGCGGCTTGCGGATGAGCCCCATGCTGTCGTTCTCCAGCATGGCTGGCGGCACAAGAACCATCAGATCAAGACGGAAGGCGAGAAGGCGGCCGAGCTTGGCACGCGCCGCAACATGGAGGAAGTTCTGGGGGAACTTGCCGAGGGGCGGGCAAAGCTGGAACGGCTTTTCGGCGAGAAGTTCATCCCCGCGCTTGTCCCGCCGTGGAACCGCATCAGCGACGAGATCGCAGAAGCAGCCCCCAGCATCGGGTTGCCGGGACTTTCCACCTTCACCTCGAAGGTCGCCATGCGCCCGCACCGGCTCCAGACCCATCTCGATCCGATCAAGTGGAAAGAGGAAGGCCGCTTCATCGGCTGGGGCTCTGCCATGCGCCGCTTCGACGAAATACTGGAGCCCCGCTCGCAAGACCCGAGCGAGCCCGTAGGGCTCCTGAGCCATCACCTCGTCATGGATGACAGCCACTTCGCCTTTTTCGAGGACGTTCTGGAGATCAGCGCTGAACACCCGGCGGCTCAATGGCCGCGGTTGAGGAGCCTGTTCGGGCTTTGAACGAAAAACGGGCCGCCCCGATGGGGCGGCCCGTTTTGCATTTCATCGCAGTCCCAGCGCCTCAGGGACGAACGAGACGCATCTTCCAGGTCACGTTCTTGGACGCGCTGGTCAGCGTGATGTCATCAAGCACGTCCCACTGATCGGTCGTTTTCCAGATCCGGGAAATGAGCTTGTGCGCGCCGCTTTCAGGGCGGTTCGGCGCATAGAGCGAGATCGACATGACGCCGCCTTCTTCCAGCATGGCCGCATAGCGGGGAAGCTGGATTTCCGGTTCCTCGCAAAAGTGCAGCACTTCGTTGAAGACGACGGCGGAGAAGATCTCGTCCTGCGAAGGCTGGAAGTGATGCAGGTCGGCGGCTTCAAAGCGGCAACTGTCAAAATCGACATCGGCCTTGTCGAAGGCAACCGCCGAAAGGTCCACGCCGACATAATGCTCGGGACGGCGAGCCAGATTGTGCCAGAGAAGCCCCTCGCCGCATCCCACGTCGAGGATCGCGCGGGTCTTGCCGACGGATGCGAGCCAGACCGCATGAACGCCGTAGCGCGCGCTTTCCTTCACATCGCTCAGGAAGTCCCAACGCCCGGCGCGGTATTCCTCGTCCCACTCGGCGGCGGTGGTGGCGTTGACCATTTCGGATGTCCTTTTTCAACTGATGCCATCAACTCACATGGCATCGATACAAGCCTCACAAGCGTTTCCACGCAATGGGCGAGGCGTTCGGCAACGTCATTCCTACTTGTAGGGATCGGCCGCGTCGCGCAACCCGTCTCCCAGAAAATTGAAGGCGAGCACTACAAGGATAACGGGAATAACCGGCGCCATCAGCCAAGGGTATACGGTCACCACTGAAATGTTCTGCGCCTCGTTGAGCAGCACGCCCCAGCTTACCGCAGGCCGCCTCAAGCCCAGATTGAGGAAGGACAGCGCCGTCTCACCCAGGATCATGGACGGGATGGACAGCGTTGCCGACGCAATCAGGTGGCTGGTAAAGCCCGGCAGCAGGTGACGTCGGATGATACGCGAGGGTCTAGCTCCCATCAGCGCAGCCGCCTTGGCGTATTCCTCCTCGCGCAGGGCCAGAAGCTTGGAGCGCACGGCACGCGCAAGGCCCGGCCAGTCGAGCATTCCAAGGATCACCGTGATGCCGAGATAGATCCAGATCGGGCTCCAGGTCACGGGCAAGGCCGCCGACAGCGCCATCCAGAGCGGCAGCTCGGGAAGCGCCTTCAGGATCTCGATCGTGCGCTGGATCAGGTTGTCGATGAAACCGCCGAAATAGCCTGCAATCCCGCCGAGCGTCACGCCCAGCAGCATGGAGATCGCGACGCCAATCAGGCCGACAGTCAGCGACAACCGCGCGCCGTAGATGATGCCCGACAACAGATCGCGGCCCAGACGGTCGGTTCCCAGCAGATAGACCGTGCCTCCTTCTGCCGGGCACATCAGGTGGAAGCGGGCTGGGACCATGTCCCAGAACTCATAAGGGTCCCCGAGACAGAAGAAGCGCAGCGGCTGCACGTCGCTCGTGTCCTGCCGGTAGTTCCATTTCATCTCCTCCAGATCGACCTCGGCAATCTGGCCGTAGACGAAGGGGCCGACGAAGGAGCCCTCATGGAAAAGGTGGATCGCCTGCGGCGGGGCGTAGAGATGATCGTTGTCGCGCTGGTTGGGCGTATAGGGCGCGATCACCTCCGCGAAGGGCACGCACATATAGAGCAGGATCAGGAAGGCGGCCGACCACAGCGCAACCTTGTGGCGTTTGAACTTCCACCACATGATCTGCCATTGCGAGGCCTGATAGTAGCGCTCCTGTTCCGGCGTCAGGCGCTCCGCCTCGCCCGGATCGAACGGCTCGGGATTGACGTAGTGGCCGGTTCCTCCCTCGACTGTGCTCACGACGCAGACCTCCCGCCCAGACGAATGCGCGGATCAAGCACCGCCAGAAGAATGTCGGATATCAGCATGCCGACCAGCGTCAGCACCGCCACGAAAAGCAGGATGAAGCCCGCAAGGAACTGATCCTGGCTCTGCAGCGCGCCGAGCAGGACAGGCCCCACGGTCGGCAGGTTCAGGACCACCGACACGATGACCGAACCCGACACCAATGAAGGGATCAGGTTGCCGATATCGGCGATGAACGGATTGAGCGCCACCCGGAGCGGGTATTTGATGAGAAGCCTGCTCTCCTTGAGGCCCTTGGCGCGCGCGGTCGTCACATATTGCTTGTGAAGCTCGTCCAGCAGGTTGGCCCTGAGCCGCCGGATCATCGCGGCCGTGCCCGACGTGCCGATGACGATGGTCGGCACCACCAGATGCGCCAGCACCGAGCCCGCCTTGGCAAGGCTCCACGGCTTGTCGATGTAATAGGGATCCATCAAACCGCCGATGGACAGGCCGAACCAGTGGTTGGAGAAATAGAGCATGATGAGACCGAGCAGGAAGTTCGGCGTCGCCAGTCCGATATAGCCGAGGAAGGTGAACCCGTAATCGCCCCACGAATACTGCCGGGTCGCGGAATACATGCCGATCGGGAAGGAAACCGCATAGACGAAGAGGATCGTCACCGCGTTCAGCAGCACCGTCAGCAGCAGGGTTGAGCCCACCACCTCGGAGACGGGCTGCTCATATTCGAAGGACCAGCCCCAGTTGCCCTGCAGGAGACCGTCGAAGCCATGGGGCCCCGGCCAAGCGCCGAGCCAGATCAGGTAGCGCTCCATGAAGGGCTTATCGAGCGCGAACTCGGTGCGCAGGAACTCCACCTTGGCGATGGCGGATTCCTCTCCCTGCATCTTGAGCTGCGCGATCTGGTTCGACAGGAAATCGCCCGGCGGCAGCTCGATGATCAGGAACGTCAGGAACGAGATCACCAGCAATGTCGGGATCATCGTCAGAAAACGGCGAAGGATATAGGAAAGCATTCGGTCAGTTTTCCTCCGCCATAGGACTATCGGGACGTTCGAGCCAGAATTCATCCATACGATGAATGCCGAACTGGGCTCCGGGGTCCCAGCCATAGATCCCGGCTTGCGGCACGTTGTGCAGACGATTGGAGACAACGACCGGCTGTTTCACCGCAGAGATCAGGCCGATGCGCAGGGTTTCGGCAGCATGGATGGAGAGCATTTCCCCCCAGATCCGCCGCCGCTTCTGCATGTCGCCGCTGACGAGCCATTCGCTGTAAAGCTCGCTGAGGCGCGCCGCGGGCTCGTAATCGATGGGCTCTCCGCTCTGCGCGCCGCTTTCGCGGTAATCGCCCCATTGCGCCCATGAGAGTTGTTCGGAAGAGGTTGGCGCAAACTCGTTGGGCGGCATCTCGGCGGTTGGAATACCGTTGTCGACTCCGTTCCAGGCGGACATGACCAGAGTGCCGGACAAGGCGCGCTCGCGCAGCACCTCGCGTTGCGAGGGCTTGGGGAAGAGCTTCACGCCGATCTCACGCCATGTCTCGCCGACAAGCCCCAACGCATCGATTTCCTCCGCGCTTTCGCCCGTGGTCTCCACGATGATTTCAAGCGGGCGCCCGTCGGGCAGCAGGCGGATGCCGTCGCCACGCTTCCTGGTCAGGCCGATATCGTCCAGAAGCTCGTTGGCGAGCTTGGGATCGTAGGTCGCCCATTCGGTGCGATAGCGTTCTTCAAAAAGGGGGCTTTCCGGCAGGATGGTGTCGTTGCTCTCAAGCGCGAGGCCGAAATAGAGCACACGGTTGATCATCTTGCGGTCGATGCCGAGCGACAGGGCATGACGGAAACGGACATCGCGTATGAGCTTGCGCCAGACCGGATCGCGGGTCGTGAAGTTCGGGAAAAGCGCGATATGAGCGCCTTTGGCGATTGGCCACAGGCGGGTCTCGTAATTGCCGTCCGCCTCGCCTCGCTTCAGGACCGTGATGTCGGAAAAGGCCAGTCCGCGCGCCTGAAGCGTGCTTTCGCCGGCCTGCGTCTTGGCCGCGATAAGCCGCCCGTCCGCCACCGTCAGCACGATACGGTCGATATAGGGAAGCTGGCGACCGTGACTGTCGATGCGGTGATAATAGGGATTGCGGATGAAGATCTGGCGTTGCTTGGAACTGCCCTCGGCCACCACCCATGGCTGGAGCGAGGGCTCCTGCCAGTTGGACGCGCCATACATGTCGTCGCGCTCGTTGTGAAGCGAGGCCCAGTAGCGGACCTTCTTCGCCTCCACCAGCTCCGCGATCTTTTCCGGATCGCCGTATTTCTCGTGGAATTGCTTCAGGTAGTGGGCCGGGCGATAGATGAAGGGCGGGCGCGACCTGGCAAGCGTGGGCAGAAACAGGGCGTTCGGCTCATCCCACGTGTAGCGCAGCGTGGTCGCGTCGATGATTTCCAGACGCGGCGGCTTGCCGTCGACAAGCATGAAATTCGGCGGCCCGGAAGGCGAGAGATGCTCCTCGTTCGCCACATCCTCCCACCAATAGCGGAAGTCCTCGGTGGTGAAGGGCGCGCCGTCCGACCACCTGTGCCCCTTCCTCAGGTGCAGCGTGAAGATGCGATCTTCGACATTCTCCACCGCCTTCAGGATATCGGGTTGAAGCTCAAGCTCCTCATTGAAGCCAACCAGACGCGCATAGCCCCACGCGTTGACCAGTCGGGCGTCCTTGGAACGCCCGATCAGTGTCTCGATATCCCCGCCGTGACGACCGGGTTCGCGTCCATGCGCTTCCAGGTCGACGATAAGCGGCTCCAGCGGGATCCGGCTTGAGAGCGGGGGAAGACTGACATGCGCATGGGTGCGGCGCAGCGTCGAGGTCTCGATCAGATGCGGCGGTGTCTGTGCCAAAAGCGGCTTCGCCGCGCCAAGGCCGACGAGCAGGCCCAGCGCCACGGCCCATGCCGATAGACGAGGCGGGAAGATGCGGCTCATCGGACGCCCTCCGCTTCGCTTTCCGGTTCGTGTGTCACGCCCGGGCCGTGGCGATGACCGTAGCCGGGCGCACAGACAAAGTGACCCGATTCCATCTCCACGAGGTCGGGGTGCACTCCATCTGCAAGGCGGAAGGGTTCCGACCAGTTTTCCGGCCCTGAAAGCCCTTCTCCGCTGCCTGCTTTCAGGTGACCGGGGCCATCTCCGCCAATGGAGGGATCGAGCACCGCCTCCATCAGCGACCTGGTGTAGGGATGCAGCGGATTGCCGACGACCTGCGCGGTCTCGCCCAGTTCCACAAGCCGCCCGCGGCACATCACGGCGATGCGGTCGGCGATGTAGTCGACCACCGCGAGATTGTGACTGACGAACAGATAGGTAAGCCCGAGCTTCTGCTGCAGATCCTTGAGAAGATTGAGGATTTGCGCCTGAACCGAGACATCGAGCGCGGAAACCGGCTCGTCGCAGATGATGAATTCGGGATCGAGGGCCAGCGCGCGGGCAATGCCGATGCGCTGGCGCTGACCGCCGGAGAAGGAATGCGGATAGCGGCGCAGGAAACGCGGATTGAGCCCGACCATCTCCATCAGTTCGCGCACCCGCTTCTGGCACTCCGCCTTGCTGCCCCATTTATGGATGATCAGCGGCTCCATCAAAATCTCGTTCACCGTCATGCGCGGATTGAGCGAGGAAAACGGATCCTGAAAGATCATCTGGGCGCGGCTGCGATAGGCGAAGAGTTCGTCGCGGTCGAAGTCGCGAATATCCCTGAGCTGGCCTTTCACACAATAGTCGATCCGGCCCTCCTCGATCTGGATGGCACGCAGCATCGCCTTCGCCGCCGTGGTCTTGCCGCAACCGGATTCCCCCACGAGCCCGAGACATTCCCCGCGCTTGATCGTCAGGCTGACTGCATCCAGCGCCTTGACCGTACGCGCAGATCCGGCGAAGAGACCGCTCTTGCGCAGGGAATAGAGCTTGGAGACGTTGTCCAGCCGAAGCAACGGCTCGCCGGGAACGCCCGCGGGCTGCTCATGCTGGCTGGGTTCGCGCGCCGGGATGGGACGGACCGGCACCAGCCGTTCGCCCGGCTTCATACCGAAGCGCGGCACGGCGCGCATCAGCGCCTTGAGGTAGTCGTGCTGCGGGGCGTTGAAAAGCTCCTCCGTATTCCCCTCTTCCATGACGCGCCCGTGATAGACCACGACCACCCTGTCCGCGACATTGGCGACGACGCCGAAATCATGGGTGATCATCAGCACGGACATTTTCAGTTCCTGCTGCACATCCTTGATGAGGCGCAGGATCTCCGCCTGGATCGTCACGTCCAGCGCGGTGGTGGGTTCGTCGGCGATGAGGAGGGCCGGACGGCACACCAGCGCCATGGCGATCATGGCGCGCTGACGCAGGCCGCCTGAAAGCTCGAACGGATAGGTGTTGAGGGCGCGGGCGGGATCGGGATAGTGGACGAGGCGAAGCATTTCGCGGGTCAGCTCCCGCGCTTCCGCCGCCGACGCGCGGGAATGAAGCTGGACGGCTTCGCCGATCTGATCGCCGATGGTGTGGAGCGGCGAGAGCGACGTCATCGGCTCCTGAAAGATGATCGCGATGCGATTGCCGCGAAGCGCACGCATCTGATGGCCGACCGGCCTCAGGCTCGCGATATCGATCGCCGGATCGTCGGGAGAGTTTTCGGGATCGCGGAACCGGATGGCGCCGCCCGCGATGCTGGCCGAACGGGGCAGAATGCCCATGATCGCCTGCGAAATCACGCTCTTGCCGGAACCGGACTCGCCCACCAGGGCAACTGTCCGGTTCTGCGGGATGTTGAACGAGACACGGTCGACCGCGCGCACACGCCCTTCCGCAGTGTCGAATTCGATCGTCAGATCGTCGACCTCAAGCAAGTCCACACACCCCTCCTTGTCCCCAATGTCGGTGCTATCTTAATGACAACAGCATCAGGAGAAAGCCTTAATCGCAATTACGACAAGCGAAAGCCCTCTTGTTGTACAATCATTATTGCCAATCGACGCTCACGTCACGCCCTCTTCGCCTTCCGCTAGGGCCTTTTCGGGGTAGAGTCTCCAAACATCTACATCCGCCTCCCGCCCCCGCAATTGGTGGTGGCCGAAATGGCTGCGCGGCACGTCTGGCGAGAGCAGCCGCAAAGTGCCCGCACTCGTCAGGATCACGACGTCACTGTCATCGCCGGCGCAGCGGCCCAGATCCTGAAGCCGCTGGGAAACATTCACCGCATCGCCGACGATGGTGTAGTCGACCCGGTCCAGAGCGCCGATGTTGCCGACGATCACCGGCCCGGTGTGGATCCCTATCCGCACATGGGTGGGAGCGCGTCCCTGAGCGGCAAGGCTTTCGTTCGCCGTATGCACGGCGAGTTGCATGGCGCGCGCAGCGCGCACCGCGGCCTCCGCATGGTCTTCGCGGGCATCGGGTGCACCCCAGAAGGCCAGCATCCCGTCTCCCATGAACTTGTCGACAGTCCCCATTTCCGCCTCCACGGCCTCCACCATAATGGCGAAGTGGGCGTTGAGGAAAGCGGCGGCCTCGCCGGCACTCATGCCCTCCGACTGGTGCGTGAAACCGGCAATGTCGGTGAACACGATGGTCAATTCGATCTCGCGCGACCGCGTCGCTTCCTCGACGCCCATGCGCATAAGCTTGCGGAAAAGCGTCTTGGGTACATAGGTGTTGAGAGATCCGAGCCCCGCAGCCATTGAGTTGAACGCCTGCAGCACCTCATCCACCTCGCGGACCGGGCTGTCCGGCAGCCGCTCCACCTTGTCGAATTCGAGATCCGCGACCTTGCGCGACTGGCTGACGATCTTGGCCAGCGGCCGGGTCAGACGGCTCGCGACGAAGAACGACAGGATGATCGTGACGACGATCGCCGCTATTCCGATCAGCAGGGAGCCGATCAGACGATGTATCTCGTTGGAAACCGTGCTGTTTTGAAAATAGACGCCAACGACCCAGTCAACCGGGCCATAGCCGCTGACACGACGGGACATGGCGATGAACTCGCCGTCCCCGGTATCGATCTCGCGCACGTCGACGCCCGCTTCGCGTGCAGCCGCAAACGGCGCCATGGTGGGCGTGTCGAGCAGCTTGGCGAGCACCGGATCGCCGAAATGAACGATCGGACGCGGCAGCCGCCACCCGTCCGGCCTCAGCCCGTTGCCGTTGCCGTTGCCCTCGCCTCCGGCCTCGCCTTTTTCGTCGAGGCTGGCAAGGTCCGAATAGGCGATCACCCGACCATTGGCGCTGACGATGAAGGCCGTGCCGTCGCCGGTATCCAGCGCCTCCACGATCTCGCTCAACCCGTCCATCGAGAGCGTGGCGGTGAGGACGGCGTCCAACTTGCCGTCACGCGACAGCGGGGCGCTAACATTGGCGAAGATCCCGAACTGGTTGGCGACCATCGGCCCCCAGACAGGAGCGGAATCGGCCTCGATCTTCGGCGCTCCGTACGGTCCCTTGAAGTGATTGTTCTCCTCGTGCCAGGGCAGATAGCTGGGTTTGCCCTCGGCGGACTTGACGACCCCGAACTGACCGCGCGTGCCTTGCGAGATAATCAGCCCTTCGGCAGCCGGAACGGAGAACAGGGATGCGGCCAGGATCGTGCGCACGGCCTCATTGTCCTCGATCTCCATCCGGCTATCCGCATAAAGGCCCTGCATCGCCCCGACGGCCGCCTTGAGCGGATCCAGCCGGGTGCGCAGCCCCGCTTCCAGCTGGTTCGTCATCAGGACGGCCTTGTCGTTCAGAAGCGCGAACGTGTTCTGAAAGTTGGCCTTGCCCGTCATGTAGAGGACAAGTCCCATAGCCAACGTGATCAGCAGCGCGTAGGTCCCGCCTGCAATGAGGACGATGGGAACCTTTCCCCTGCCCTTGCGCGGCCACGGCCGCCAGCCCATTCTCATGCTCTGCCCTTCAAAGGCCTGCGCGCAACGGCACCGTCATTTGCACGCGGCAAACACCCTGCCGCAATATGCTAGTCCCATCCGGGACGGAACAACGGCTCATCGCAACGATAGGCTACGACGCATTTTGGATTGTCCCGCGTGGGCGCCATCTCGGGAAAGAGCTTTTCCCAGGAATCGCAATAGCGCCAGTGGGTCACAAATCTCTGATAGGTATGCGGCCCGGTCGTCATGACCACGGCCCCGCGCTGACGCACGAAATTCTGGGCCTGAGCGCATGTCATTGACCGCGTGTCGGGACGCGCCGCCGCAGCCACCGGGGCGAGCGTCGGCAAGCAAGCCACACACACGAAAAAGACGAGCACTGAATACCGCATCGCACCATTCTCCCCAAAAATGCAGACGGAGCAATCCTATCAGCAGGTTCGGGGCGAATTTAAGATGGATGGAGGGGTTCGCTACCACATCGGACGGCCGAGCTGAGCCGGAAAATCAGCCCTTGCGACCAAGCTCGGCGAGGATTTCATCCGTGTGTTCGCCAAGGCGCGGGGACGGCCGATCCATCGTCATGGGCGAGCGGGAATAGCGGATGGGGCTGCGCACCGACGGCACCTCATCGCCCTGCGGGGAGACGAGATCGAGCTTCAGGCCCCGATGGACCACCTGCGGGTCGGCAAAGACGTCCGCCACGGTGTTGATGGGGCCAGCGGGTACGCCGACCTCCTCCAGTTTCGCCAGAAGATCGTCGCGGGTAAAATCCACCGTCAGGGGCGAGAGTTCGGCGACCAGTTCCTCGCGGTTCTTTACCCGCCCGGCATTGGTCTTGTAGGCGGCGATACCCGCCAGATCGGGGCGGCCCAGCACTTCGCAAAAGCGCACATACTGCCCGTCGTTGCCCACCGCGACGATGAGATGGCCGTCGCTTGCCGGAAAGACCTGATAGGGCACGATATTGGGATGCGCGTTGCCGAGACGGCGCGGGGCCTTGCCGGAAACCAGAAAATTCATCGCCTGATTGGCGAGAATGGCGGTCGAGGAATCCATCAGCGACATGTCGATATGCTGGCCGAGGCCGCTGGTCTCGCGCTCGCGCAGCGCGGCCAGAATGCCGATGGTGCCATAGAGCCCGGTGAAGATATCGCAGACCGCAAGCCCCACCTTCTGGGGCTCGCCGGCCGGATCGCCCGTCAGGTCCATGATCGCGCTCATGCCCTGGATCATGAAATCGTAGCCCGCGCGGTGCGCGTAGGGTCCGTCCTGACCAAAGCCTGTGATGGAGCAATAGACGAGGCCCGGGTTCACCTCCTTCAGAGAGGCATAGTCGAGGCCGAACTTCTTCAGGCCGCCGACCTTGAAATTCTCCACCACCACATCGGCGCGGCGCACCAGATCGAGCACGATTTCGCGGCCTTCCTCGGTGCGGAAATCCGCCGTGATGGAGCGCTTGCCGCGATTGCAGGAATGGAAATAGGCAGCACCCAGGCTCTCCCCGTCCGCGCCTTCCACGAAAGGAGGCCCCCAACCGCGCGTGTCATCACCGGCAGGCGCTTCGACCTTGATCACATCCGCACCGAGATCGGAAAGGGTCTGGCCGATCCAGGGACCGGCAAGGATACGGGCAAGTTCGAGAACGCGAATGCCTTTGAGAGGCGCATCCGGGGAAGAAGGTTGTGTCACGGCGGGAAATCCCGGGCTATGGCGGGGAGAACGAAGGTCGGTGAGAAAGATAGGGCGTATCGCCCATCCTTCGAGACGACCCTTGCGGGTCTCCTCAGGATGACGTTGTGCGTGGTGAAAGGGTCATCGTAGTCACAACACGAGAACGTCATCCTGAGGAGGCCGTCGCAGACGGTCGTCTCGAAGGATGGGCGACAAGCACCGCGCTCCCTCACGGCCTACGTATCATTGCGGAGCGACAAGCGCTCCGCAATGACTTTAAGGCAGGCCTCAGAAAAACGCCTGCAGGCCCGTCTGGGCGCGGCCGAGGATCAGTGCATGGACGTCATGCGTGCCCTCGTAGGTGTTGACCGTTTCCAGGTTCTGGGCGTGACGCATGACGTGGAATTCTTCCGAAATCCCGTTGCCGCCGTGCATGTCGCGCGCCATGCGGGCCACATCGAGGGCCTTGCCGCAGTTGTTGCGCTTGACGATGGAGATCATCTCCGGCGCAGCCTTGTGCTCGTCGAGCAGGCGACCGACACGCAGCGAGCCCTGAAGGCCGAGCGCGATTTCCGTCTGCATGTCGGCAAGCTTCTTCTGGAAGAGCTGCGTGTTGGCAAGCGGACGGCCGAACTGCTTGCGGTCCAGACCATACTGACGGGCACGGAACCAGCAATCCTCGGCAGCGCCCAGCGCACCCCAGGAGATGCCGTAACGCGCACGGTTGAGGCAGCCGAACGGCCCCTTCAGGCCGGAAACATTCGGCATCAGCGCATCTTCGCCGACTTCCACGTTCTCCATCACGATTTCGCCGGTGATGGAGGCGCGCAGCGAGAGCTTGCCTTCGATCTTCGGCGCAGAGAGACCCTTCATGCCCTTTTCCAGCACGAAGCCGCGGATCTGACCGTCATGGGCGTCCGACTTCGCCCACACGACGAAGACGTCGGCGATCGGCGAGTTGGAGATCCACATCTTGGTGCCGTTGAGAACGTAGCCGCCGTCGGTCTTGGTGGCGCGGGTGCGCATGCCGCCGGGATCGGACCCGGCATCCGGCTCGGTCAGGCCGAAGCAGCCGACATATTCGCCGGACGCCAGCTTCGGCAGATATTTCTTCTTCTGCTCTTCAGAGCCGTAGGCATAGATCGGGAACATCACCAGCGAGGACTGCACGGAGTTCATCGAGCGATAGCCGCTGTCCACGCGCTCCACTTCGCGGGCCACGAGACCGTAGGCCACGTAGGAGGCGTTGGCGCAGCCGTATTCTTCCGGCAGCGTGATGCCGAGAAGGCCAAGCTCGCCCATCTCGTTGAAGATCTCGCGGTCGGTCTTTTCCTGCGAATAGGCCTTCATCACGCGCGGCAGCAGCTTTTCCTGCGCATAGCCGCGGGCGGTCTCCATGATCATCCGCTCATCTTCGGTGAGCTGATCGACCAGCAGGAAGGGGTCGTCCCAGACAAAGGTTCCGCCGCCGGAGGGTGAGGGCGCGGATGTCTTTGCGTTGGCGGTCATGTGCGGGTCTCCCATCAGTTGTGGAACGCGTATCCCGAGCCGTTGCGGCCTCGCTTACCGGGCGTTCCCACTATTTACCTACCGTCTGGCCGGTAATAAATTGAAATCGGCGAAAGTCAATCCGTCGCGATGCCTTTCAGAACGATTTGCGCGTAGGTCCCGGCAATTTCCTCCGCGCTTTTCTCCCCTTGCGGATTGTACCAGCGGGTCATCCAGTTCAACATGCCCAGAATTCCGCGCGCGACCAATGGCGCATCGTCGAATGCGAAAGCGCCCTGCGCCCTTCCCTCCTCCAGAATGTCCTTCAGGAAGTCGGTATAGGCGCGCCGGGCCTGCATCTGTTCGGGTGTAAAGACATAGAGGTCCCCGCCCCGTCCGATGAAGGCGGCGCGGTAGTGATCGCGATTTCCCTCGAAATAAAGGGCATGAGCCGTCATGAAAGCGGCGACCTGCTGCGAGCCCCCTTGCACGCCGTCAACGCGCGCCCGCGCGCTTTCCAGCATGTCCGACAGCACACCCAGAACGATGGAATCGAACAGGTCCTGCTTGTTGCGGAAATAGTGGTAGAGCCCGGCCTTTGTCATGCCGACGGCTGAGGCGACGTCCTGCAGGGAGGTTCCGTCATAGCCCTTGGCGGCAAAAAGGGAGGCTGCGGCGTCGCAGATGGCGCGCTGCGGATCGCGCAGGGATGGCGGGCGGCCGGGCCGCGGCGGGGTGTCCTGAATGCTCATGGGGATCTTGGCTACCTCATGGGAGCGGATCGGGCAAACCTTCCCGGACACTCTCCCTGGAGACCTTCATGGCCGATTGCGAAAAAACAGCGCATCGAAAGACGCGCCTTCCCCAGAACCGGGAGGGGGCATATATCCTGCTTTCACAAACATTTAGAAATGGACGGCGGGAAATGGCACCGGGGAAAGCAATGATCGATTACGAAGCAGAATTCGACATAAATGCCTTGGTGCCAGAGAGCGCACAGATCAAGGCCGGCTGGCAGCGCGACGCTGCCGCTTACCGCGAAAGCGCCCCTTGCGAACTCGATCGCTCGTACGGTCCCGGCCCGCGCCTGTTCTATGACCTGTTCCACCCCACCGGCGGAACGGAGGCGGGCTCGATCGCGCTTTTCTTGCACGGCGGTTACTGGCAGGCATTCGACCGCAAGCTTTTCTCCCACATGGCACGCGGGCTCAACGCCCACGGCTACACCGTCTGCGTGGCGGGCTACGACCTCTGCCCGGAGGTACGCATCGGCGATATTGTGAACGATGTCCGCAGCCTTGCGGAACATCTTTGGGCCACCTACCGTAAACCGATCCTGACCTACGGCCATTCAGCGGGCGGCCACCTGACCGCGGCCCTTCTGGCGACCGACTGGCGCGCCCGGCGTCTGCCGCCGGCCCTCGCCGCGGCGGGCATGGCAATCTCCGGTCTGTTCGATCTGGTGCCTCTTCTGGACACAAGCGTCAACGAGGCGTTGAGAATGGATCAGAAGGAAGCCGTCGCCAATTCGCCGATTGCCATGGGAATTCCCTACGGTACGAAGCTGATCGCTGCCTATGGCGGCGACGAATCGAACGAATTCAAACGCCAAAGCCGCGTGATCGTCGATTTTTGGACACGTGGAGGCTCCGAGGCGATCTTGCGAGAAGAGGCCGGGGCGAACCACTCCTCTATTATCGCGCCACTGGCCGACCCCGACAGCTCCCTCGTTCACGATCTCGCCCAACTCGGCAAGTGACATATCATCTGTTCCTGGTCCGTGGCCGTCATCCGGCTTGCCAGAAGCGTTTCGAAACGAGGTCAGGGCGGGGTTTACACCGTCATTGCGACGGCGTCGGTGCCCGCGCCAGACCGCGACACGCCCCACCCAACCCTTGTTTCAACATGTTCCGCTCGCTCCGAAGACGCCGCGGTTAGAATCTGTGATAATGGATTTTTTAGGCGGAAGCGCATCGCCTTTGCGCGCCGCCTGTTCGAACGTGCCGGGGCGGGCCATGATCGACTACGAAGCGGAATACAACAATCGCGCCATGGTGCCCGAGCACCCGGATATCATCGCCGGTTGGGCGTCGGATGCGGCGGCCTATCGCGAAGGGTCGGCCTGCGAGCTTGATTGCGCCTACGGGCTGGGCCCGCGCATGCAATACGACCTCTTCCTTCCCACCGGCGGCACGGATGCGCGCATGATCGCGCTGTTCCTGCATGGCGGCTACTGGCAGGCGCTGGACCGCAAGCATTTCTCGCATATGGCGCGCGGCCTGAATGCGCAGGGCTATACCGTGTGCATTGCAGGATACGATCTGTGCCCTGAGGTGCGCATCAGCGATATCGTGGCGGAGATCCGCGATCTGGCGGCCCATCTTTGGGAACGGTTCCGGAAGCCGATCCTGGCCTATGGCCATTCCGCGGGCGGCCACCTGACCGCAGCCCTTCTGGCGACCGACTGGCGCAAGCGCCATCTACCGCCGGGGCTCGCCAACGCAGGCATGGCCGTTTCCGGCCTCTTCGACCTTTTGCCGCTGATCCGCACCGGCGTGAACGACGCGGTCCGGATGGATCAGAAAGAGGCCATCGCCAATTCACCCATCGCGATGGGCATTCCCTATGGCGCCCGGCTGATCGCATCCGTGGGCGGCCTGGAATCCAGTGAATACAAGCGCCAGAGCCGCGTCATCGTGGATTTCTGGAGCCGCGGTGGCATCGACGCGAAATTGCGCATGGAGGAAGGCGCGAACCATTTCACGGTCATCGCGCCGCTTGCGGATCCCGACAGCGACATGATTCACGATCTTGCCCAACTCGGGCGCTAGAGATTTGTAGAGCGACCTGTGCGCGATGCCCGGCAAGGTGCCGAATCAGACGCACATGTCCTGAAAACCGTTGCGTCAGGGGCTCTCTTCCCACCCGTGCCTCTGGCCGTTATACCTTTGCGCCCCATTTGAAACAGAGACGCCCTGAAGGCGTCCGAACCAAGCCTGGAGACTTTGCCGATGCGTACCGACGTGGCCACCCCTGTCCGCCTGGAGGACTACCGCCCCACGCCCTACGCCATCTCCAAGGTCGATCTGGATATTCGCCTTGCGCCCAAGGCGACCAAGGTGACGGCGCGCATCGCCTTTTCCCGGCGCGAAGACACGGCCGTCGGCCAATCGCTGGAACTGGCCGGCGACGAACTGAAGCTCGTCAGCCTGTCGCTTGATGGCGCGGCTCTTGCCACCGACGATTTCGACGTGAGCGCCGACAAGCTCACCATCCACACCCCGCCGTCCGATGCCTTCGTTCTGGAAATCGTCACCGAGATCGATCCGGACGCCAATTCCAAGCTGATGGGGCTCTATCGCTCGTCCGGCACCTATTGCACCCAGTGCGAGGCCGAGGGCTTCCGTCGGATCACCTATTTCCTCGACCGTCCGGACGTGCTGGCCGTCTATACGACCCGCATCGAGGCGCGCAAATCCGATGCGCCGATCCTGCTCGCCAACGGCAACCCGACCGAGGCAGGCGATATCGAGGACACCGACCGTCACTTCGCCGTCTGGCATGACCCCTTTCCCAAGCCCTCCTACCTGTTCGCCATGGTGGCGGGCGATCTCGCCTGCGTCACCGACAGCTACACCACACTCCTGAGCGGGCGCGAGGTGGAGCTTCGCATTTATGTGGAGCACGGCAACGAGGGGCGCTGCGACTATGCGATGGATGCGCTCAAGCGCTCCATGCGCTGGGACGAGGAAGCCTTCGGGCGCGAATACGATCTCGACATCTTCATGATCGTGGCCGTGTCCGACTTCAATATGGGCGCGATGGAGAACAAGGGCCTCAACGTCTTCAACGACAAGTATGTCCTGGCCAAACCTGAAACTGCGACCGATCAGGATTACGCCGGGATCGAGGGCGTGATCGCGCATGAATATTTCCACAACTGGACCGGCGACCGCATCACCTGCCGCGACTGGTTCCAGCTCTGCCTGAAGGAGGGCCTGACGGTCTTTCGCGATCAGGAATTTTCCTCCGACATGCGTTCGCGCGCGGTCAAGCGCATCGCCGATGTGCGACTTCTTCAGGCGCACCAGTTCCCCGAGGACGGAGGCCCGCTCGCCCATCCCGTGCGCCCGACCGCCTACCGCCAGATCAACAACTTCTACACCGCGACCGTCTACGAAAAGGGCGCGGAGATCGTGCGGATGCTGAAGACCTATCTGGGTGCCGAGGGCTTCCGCGCCGGGATGGATCTCTATTTCGAGCGCCATGACGGCGAGGCCGCGACGATCGAGGATTTCCTCAAGAGCTTTGCGGACGCCACGAAGACGGATCTCGACCAGTTCGCCCTGTGGTACTCGCAGGCCGGCACACCGACGATCAAGGCCAGCGAGAACTGGGACGAGGCCGCCAAGACCCTCACCATCGAGCTTGAACAATCCTGCGCGCCCACGCCGGGACAGGAGACGAAGCAGCCCTTCACGATGCCCGTGCGCTTCGGGCTGATCGGGCCGAATGGCAACGAGATGGAGTGGAGCGCGGTTTCGGGCGCGGAGGTGCGCGAGGACGTGATCGTCCTCACCGAAGCCAGCCACAAGGTGGTCTTCGAGGGCCTGAGCGCGCGTCCGGTTTCATCGCTCTTGCGCGGCTTTTCCGCACCCGTGCGCCTCGACGACGGCAAGTCGCGCGAGGATCTGGTGTTTCTCGCGCGCCACGACAACGACCCGTTCAATCGCTGGCAGGCCGTGCAGACGCTCGCCATGCAGCTTCTGAAGCGCGGCGCGCAGGCGCCCACGACGCTCGCAAGCGAGGAGATTCAGGAACTGGCCGCCCTTTTGGGCGAAGTTTCCGCCGACGAGAATTTCGAGCCCGCGCTGCGCGCCCAGCTTCTCCAGCTTCCCTCCGAGGCCGATATTGCGCGCGAGATCGGGACCGACGTCGATCCGGACGCGATCAAGGCCGCCCGCAAGGCCGTCGAGGTCGCGATTGCCGGTCATTGTCTGGAAGGCTTTGCGGAGCTTTACGAGGCGCTTGCCGACGAAGCCCCCTATTCGCCGGAGGCGGCAGCAGCCGGACGCCGTGCGCTGCGCCTCGTCGTGCTGGACTACATGGCTTCCATCGAAGGCGAGGCGAGCGCGCGCACGTTCGCCCATTACAACGCCGCCGACAACATGTCGGACCGTCTTGCCGCCCTGCGCCTGCTGGTGCATCGCGCCGACACCCACGCGCAGGAGGCGCTGGAGGATTTCGAGGCCCGCTTCGGTAAGGATGCGCTTGTCATGGACAAGTGGCTGACGGTGCAGGCCACAGCCCCCTTCCCCGAAACGCTGGCGCGCATCCGCACGCTCACCGCGCACCCGACCTTCTCCTATTCCAACCCCAACCGCATCCGCGCGCTGATCGGAGCGTTCGCCACCGGCAACCAAACGCAGTTCAACCGCGCGGACGGAGCAGGCTTCGAGTTCGTGGCCGATACCGTGCTGTCTCTGGACAAGCGCAACCCGCAGGTTGCGGCACGTCTTCTGTCGGCCTTCCGCTCCTGGCGGGTTCTGGAACCGAGCCGGCGCGCACTGGCGGAAGCGGCGCTTCGCCGCGTGGCCCAGTCCAGCGATCTTTCCAGCGATGTTCAGGATATTGCGGCGCGCAGCCTGCAATAGTCACAATTCGCCCTGCAAGCACTTCGCTTATGGTTAACGCGGATGGTTAAGTCCATTCCTGGGCCTTAGAATATTTTTTGGCTCAGGACTCTGGACAAGACGATTCGCGTAGATTCAAATGAAGGTGATTCGGGCGTGCGGCGTATACCGAATTCTAGAGGCAGACAACCACTTATGAAGGAAATTCCGGATGGCGCGGGCCTATACAGGCAACGCGACAGGGCGTCGCTTTGGCTTTTTTTCAAGGAAATGGAAAGCCGGTAACGCTCGTTCGCCCAAGACGACCCTGACCGGTCACATCCGGTTATTGGCACGTCCTGCCTATGCCCGCCTTATCTCCACCGAGAGCTTCCTTCGTCGCGCCATTCCGGTGCTGAGCCTCATTTTCGTCGCCTCGCTTGCCTGCTATCGCGCGGTGGAAATTTCCTCCGACTATGCGGCAACCGAGGCGCGAGCCCGCGATCAGCTCTCCATGATCGCCACCACGCTTTCCGCCCGCCTTTCCTCCTCCGAGGAGAACCTTCCCGAGGTCGGCTATCAGGCAGCGCTACGCAACGCCCTTTCGCAGGCCCTTCCGCCGCGCGCCACCAGCTACGGCCGCCAGATCCTCGTGACGGATCCGGAAGGCACTGTGGTCGCCTCGCAGCCGCCGCGCCCGGACCTCGAACAACGCTCCCTCATTTCGCTGCTCGGCCCCAACCAGCCGCTCACCACATTCGGTGCGCGCGCCGGCGTCATGGAAGTCGCCGAAGCCGACAACGATGAGGTGCTGGCCACCGTCCATCATCTCGACAGCAAGCTCGGCATGGTCGCGGTTGTGCAGAAAATCGACGACATCTTCGCCAACTGGCGGTCCTCGCTCCATGCCACGGTGACGCTCTTCGTCGGAACCTCCTCGGTCCTGATCGTTCTCATCTACGCCTTCTACAGCCAGGCGGCGCGGGCGGAGCAGGCGGACGAGATCTACGAGGCGGCGCGCACCCGGATCGACACCGCCCTCAACCGCGGCCGTTGCGGCCTGTTCGACTGGGATCTCGGTCGCGGCCGGATGTTCTGGTCGGAAAGCATGTACGAGATCCTCGGCCAGCCACCGAGCGACGAACTCGTCGGCTTTGCGGACTGGGCGGAACTCATGCACCCGGAAGACGGCGACCTCTATGAAATCGCGTCCGAGCTTCTGGAAACCGGCGAGACCACGCTCGACCGTATGTTCCGCATGCGCCATGCCGACGGCTCGTGGATCTGGACGCGTGCCCGCGCCGAGGTGGTGCAGGAGCCCGGCGCTGCCTCTCCGCATCTGATCGGCATCGTGGTGGATGTGACCGAGCAGCGTCAGCTTGAGGAATCCTCGCGCACCGCAGACCTTCGCCTGCGCGACGCCATCGAGACTATCTCCGAAGCCTTCGTGCTGTGGGATTCCTCCAACGAACTGGTCATGTGCAACACCAACTACATGGAGCTGCACAGCCTGCCTGCTGCCCGCGTCCACGCAGGCATGCCCTATTCGGACGTGATGGAGCACGCCCGCCAGCCTGTCGTCACCTCTCATATCAAGCCCGCCGACGGCGTTCCCGCCGGTTCGCGCTTCTACGAAGCCCAGCTTGAGGACGGACGCTGGCTGCAGATTTCCGAACGCCGCACCAAGGACGGCGGCTACGTGTCGGTCGGCACCGACATCACCGCGCGCAAGCTGCACGAAGAAAAGCTGATGGACAGCGAGCGCCGTCTGATGGCCACCGTCGCGGATCTGCGCCAGTCGCGCCAGAAGCTGGAATATCAGGCCCAGCAGCTCGTCGAGCTGGCCGAGAAATACGCCGAGGAAAAAACCCGGGCGGAAGACGCAAACCGTGCGAAGTCGGAATTCCTCGCCAATATGAGCCACGAGCTGCGCACCCCGCTCAACGCCATTATCGGGTTCTCCGAGATCATGGTCGGCGGCATGTTCGGCGAACTCGGCTCCGAAAAATACGGCGACTACTGCCGCGACATCCACAAGTCCGGCACGCACCTGTTGGGCGTCATCAACGACATTCTCGACATGTCCAAGATCGAGGCCGGTCGTCTGGACCTCTCTTTCGACACGGTTGAACTCGACAGCTTTATCGACGAGACCGTGCGCGTCATCCAGCCGGAGGCGGACGCCAAGGAGATCGGTGTGCGTTGCGAGGTTTCGGAAGGTCTTTCGGTCAACGCCGACACCAAGGCGATCCGCCAGATCCTGCTGAACCTCATGTCGAACGCGGTGAAGTTTACCCCCAACGGCGGCGAGATGACCGTGAAGGCCGAGCCCAGCGGCAAGTCCTATGTGGCAATCTCCATAACCGATACCGGCATTGGCATCGCGGACGAAGATATTGCCCGCCTCGCCAACCCCTTCGTGCAGGTGGAAAACCAGTTCACCAAGAGCCATCAGGGCTCCGGGTTGGGCCTCGCCATCGCCCGCTCGCTGGTGGATCTCCACGACGGCACCATGGAGATCAAGTCTCACGTCGGCGAGGGCACGACCGTGACGGTCACACTGCCGATGACACGGCACAAGGACGGCTTCATTCCCGCCCCCGACGCGACACAGGCTGCCAGGACCGCACAGAAGCACCGCCGCTCCGCCTGATGAGCGGATCGCATCCGAGGCGCCGGTCGGCCGCGTTGGAGCTTTGATCCGGTCCAGACCTTTCCGACAGACAAAAAAGGGAGCCGCAGTCGCGGCTCCCTTTGTTTTTGCGTCTGGCTCTTGCAGATCAGTTCGCGTCGGGGCGAGCGTTATCGAGATCGGCCGGGCCGTCCATCGGGGCGGGGCCATCCATCGAGGCGGGGCTGGCATCGGCAGGTGCGCCGCACGGTGCGCCCGCACCGCGCATCATCCCGCCACGCGGGCCATTCGGGCCGTGAAAACCGAACTTGCCACCGCGCCAGTCGGCATGATGGCGCATCTGGCCACGCCAGCCGCCATGCATCTTGCCATGGTGTCCGCGACGCATGTTCAAGTGTCCATCCATCGGCCCCATCCTGCCCGTCATCCGCCCCATGACGCGCATCTCTTCGTTGTCCACGGTGCCGTCATCGTTGCGGTCGAGCAATGCGAAACGCTTCATCCGGTAGCCGTCGAATTCCTCGCGGGAGACCTGGCCGTCACCGGCTGCGTCGAAGGGCGCGATCATCCGCTCGGCCCGATCTTCCATACGCTTGGCGAGGACCTTGCCGATCTCTTCCTTGGTGACGACCCCGTCCTTGTCGGTGTCGAAACGGTCGAAGAAGCGGACATCGCGGGCAAGGAACTCGTCCTTGGAAATCTTGCCGTCCTTGTCGGCGTCGAGCATGGCCACCATCCCGCCACGGGGCGGCATGTTTGCCTGCGGGCCCGGTGCGGTGTCGCCCTGGGCCAATGCAACACCGGCGAAGGTGGATGCTGCGACAGAAGCTGCGGCAGCGGTGAGGATCAGCGAACGCTTGATGGTCTTGGTCTTATTCGTCGTCATTTGTCATGCAACTCCGTTTGCATCGTTGCCCCCGATGCCTTGTGCATGACGAACCTGTCAAAACGCCCCTGAACGCGACATGAATTCACCCTTCATATTCATGAAGGAGACCCTATCCATCTCATTCCGCAGGCTTTTCTTCTTTCTGATTCACCGGAGCGATGAGGCGTTCGAACGTTTCGCGCACCGCTTTCTGGGTGTCCCGCAGCAGGCTTTCCAGCCTCTCGAAGTCGGCCTGATGGGCGGAGCGGGCTAGAAGCGACAGGACGCCGGCGGGTGTCTGTTCCCGGTCGAAGCCTTCGCCGACGGACAACCGCAGGATCTGGGTCAGCGCATGATAGAGCCGGATGGCGGGGATCAGGATCTCGGCATCGTTTGCATCCAGAACGCCTGCCTCCGCCGCATTGGCCAGCGCGGTTTCTGTCGTCTGGGACAGGATCTCGCGATGCTCGGCGGCATGGGCGAGTTGCAGATACTGGGCGATAAATTCCACATCGATGATGCCGCCGGGAACCGTTTTCAGCGACCAGATGTCCTTCGCGCCCTTTTCCGCCTCGATGCGCGCGCGCATGTCGGCCACGTCGATGCGAAGCTTCTCCAGATCGCGCGGCTGGCAGAGCACCTCGCAAATGACCTTGCGCACCTTTTCGCGGAACGCCTCGCTGCCCGCGATCACATCGGCCCGCGTCAGCGCCATATGCTCCCATGTCCACGCATTCTCGGCCTGATAGACGGAGAAGGCGGAAAGCCGGGTCGCCAGCGGTCCGGAATTGCCGGAGGGGCGCAGGCGGAAATCCACCTCGTAGAGCGTGCCTTCCGACGTGGGAGCGGAAATCGCCGCCACGAGGCGCTGGGTCAGGCGCATGTAGTATTGCGAGGGCGACAGCGCGCGCTTGCCGTCGGAGCCGGATACGTCGTCGGGGAAATCGTAGAGCACGATCATGTCGAGATCGGAGGTCGGCGTCATCTCCATGCCGCCGAGCTTGCCCATGGCGAGAATAGCGACCTCGCCCCCTTCCACGCTGCCCGAAGCCTCGCGCACATGCCCCGCAGCACGCTCCAGAAGCGCGCGCACCAGAACCCGCGCAAGCCGCGAATAGGCACGCCCCGCTTGCCCCGGATTGAGCGTATCCGACAGAAGCCGCACGCCGATCAGGAACATCTGCTCCTGACCGAAGATGCGTGCGCGGTCCAGCGCTTCTTCATAGGTGCGCGCCTGCGCCAGCGTCGTTTCCAGACGCTCCGCAAAATCGGCTTCGCGCGGCATGTCCTCGTAGAAGCTCGGGTCGAGGATCGCATCGAGCACGCTGCTGTGCTGGGAGACGATTTCCGAAAGCCGCGGGGCCTCGCCCAGAATGGTCGCCAGCAATGTCAGCAGTTGCGGATTGGCGTGAAGAAGCGAGAAGAGCGGCACGCCGACGGGCAGGTGCGACAGGAACCGGTCGAACGCCATCAGCGCGGCGTCCGGGTTCGTCGTGCTGCCCAGCGCATCGATGAGGACGGGGTGAAGTTCCGTCAGACGTTCGCGCGCCTTGGCTGAACGGGCCGCCGGGTAGCGCCCGAAATGCCAGGCCTTGATGATGCGGATCGCATCGGCCGGGCGCTTGAAGCCGATGCGCGACAGCGTTTCCAGCGTATCGGGATCGTCCTCGTCGCCGGTGAAGACCAGATTGCCGAGTTCGGAGGCCAGTTCCGGCTCCGCCTCGAAAAGCCCTGCATAATGCGTCTGCACGATAACCAGACGCGCGCGAAGCGCCGAGCCGAAACCTTCCAGCGAATTGAACCCCATGAGGGATGCAATGCGCATCAGCCCCTCGTCGGATTCCGGCAATGTGTGGCTCTGTTCGTCGTTGACCATCTGGACGCGGTGTTCGACGGCCCGCAGGAAACGGTAGGCCTCATCCAGCTCCACCCGCGCCTCGTCATCGACCCAGCCCTCGGCGCGAAGGCGCTTCAGCATTTCCAGCGTGCGCCGGTCGCGCAGGCGCGGATTGCGCCCGCCCGCGATCAGTTGCTGGGTCTGGACGAAGAACTCGATCTCGCGAATACCGCCGCGCCCGAGCTTGACGTTGTGCCCCGCCACAGCCACCGAGCGATGGCCCTTGTGGGCGTTGATCTGGCGCTTGATGGAATGCACGTCCGCGATGGCGGCGAAATCGAGATGCTTGCGCCAGATGAAGGGCTGGATTTCCTCCAGGAAGGCGTTGCCCGCCTCATAGTCGCCCGCACAGGCGCGCGCCTTGATGAGGGCTGCGCGCTCCCAGTTCTGACCAAGCCCCTCATAGTAGATCAGGGCCGCGGGCACGCTCATGGCAACGGGGGTCGCGCCGGGATCGGGGCGCAGACGCAGATCGGTGCGGAAGACATAACCGTCAGCTGTCCGATCCTGCATGATCTTCACCAGTCGCTTGGTGAGACGGACGAACTCCACCGGCGCTTCCACCCCATCGGCCAGCGGCGCGACATGCGGGTCGTAGAGGACGATCAGGTCGATATCGGAGGAATAGTTCAGTTCCCCTGCCCCGTGCTTGCCCATGGCGAGCACGATCCAGCCGCTGCCGATGGCCGGGTCTTCGGGGATTTTCGGCACGAATTTTCCGCGAGTGGCAAGTTCGCTCAGCAGGAAGCGGATCGCCGCGTGAAGGGAGGCATCGGCAAGCGCCGTCAGCGAGGCGGTGACAGGATCGAGAGGCCATGCGCCGGAGATATCGGCGAGCGCCACCGCGAGCGCGGCCTCCGCCTTGGCGCGGCGCAGCTCCTTTTCCAGTTCCGCCTGCGTCTCAGGGCGCAGGTCGCGCACCTGTTGCAACAGGCCCAGTACGAAATCGGCCGGGTCGCTTTCAAGAATGCGCACCAGACGGCCCGGATCGGCCATGGCGAGATCGCGCAGATAGGGAGCATTGCAGAAGACGCCCGCAAGAAAAGGTTCCAGCGCGTCATTGTCTTCCAGCAGGGCTTCCAGCCGTTCACGGGCATCGCCCGCGCGTTCCAGGAGGTCTTGCGCGAGATCCGCGCATTCCTGTGCACCATCGGGCATCTCGGGCACGATATCGATGCGCCCGGCCAGCGCGCCCATGCCGCGCATCTGTGAAATCGGAACCTCGATCGGGCCTTGTTCGCCTGCTCCATCCCCTTGCGCCGCCCGGTTCATGCCATCCCCACCCGGTCTGTTTTCGTTGCCCTTTGCTTTGCCAGTTTCCCGCCCGCTTGTCATCCCCGCCACAAGCATGAGGCGGGGATGCTTTTCTGTTCGCGTTACCCCGCCTTCGGCAATCTCAGCCGGGCTATGAGGCCGGGATCATTGTCGGCAAGCTCCAGTTTGCCGCGATGAAGATTGGCGACCGCCTGCACGAGCGACAGGCCGAGACCGGAGCCCGGTGCGGTGCGGCTTTCCTCCAGCCGCACGAAACGGCGCAGGACGCGCTCGTGATCGGATGGGGAGATACCGGGGCCGTTGTCGGCAACCGACAGAACCACGTTCTCGCCTTCGCAGAAAGCCTTCAGAGTGATGGAGAACTGCGGCCCCTCCTCGCCGTCCTTCGGCTGCGGGCGACCGTATTTCAGGGCGTTGTCGACGAGGTTGGAAATCGCCTGCGCGATCAGCTCGCGCGACGCCTCCACGGGAGCTGTGTCGCAGATCTCGGACATGAACTTCACGCCCTCGTCTTCTGCAAGCGGCTCGTAGAGTTCGGCGACCTCGGCTGCGATCTCGCTGGCGTCCACCCGCTCCAGAACCTGATCGGGCGAACCGGCCTCCACGCGGGCGATTTTCAACAGAGCGTTGAAGGTTCGGATGAGTTGGTCGGATTCCTCGATGGTCGCTTCCAGCGCCTCGCGGTAGCCCTCCACCGAAGGTTCCTCCCGCAGTGCGCCTTCAACGCGGTTCCGCAAGCGCGTCAGCGGGGTCTTCAGGTCGTGGGCGATATTATCGGAAACATCCTTCAGGCCCTGCATCAGAAGCTCGATGCGCTCCAGCATGGCGTTGACGTTTTCAGCCAGCCTGTCGATCTCGTCGCCGGACCCGGTCACATGCAGGCGGCGGGAGAGATCGCCCTCCATGATCCGGCGGCCGGTGTCGGAAACCGCATCGATGCGGCTCAGCACGCGCCGTCCCACGAAGAGCCAGCTCAAGACGGCCAGTACGCCGACAACCGCAATGGTGATGCGGAGCGCGCTCTCGATCACCTCCCGGAAGCGTTCGCCTTCCGAGATGTCGCGGCCGATGAGGATGTGGAAGCCGCCCGGCAGCACGAAGACGCGCACGGCCGCTTCCTGCGGCTCACCATCGCCGGCGTTGCGCTCGTAGCGTACGACCTGAATGGGGACGTCCGGGTCACGCGGCATGCGGCCCTTCAGGTTCTTCACGTTGCCTGCGATCACGTCGCCGGAAAAATCGGTGATCAGGTAGAGGCTCGCACCGGGCTGGCGGGCGCGGCGATCCACAACGTCCACAAGACGGCGGATGCCGCCCTGACTGTATTGTTCGCCAAGGCCCTTCACTTCCGCCTCGATGGTCTCGTTGATCTGCTGAGCCATCATGCGCTGGGTGTTGTGGCCGATATAGAAGACCAGAAACCCGGCAAAGAGCGCGAAGGCGACGAGATAGACGAGCGACAGCTTGAAGGCGGTCGTGCGGACGAGTTTACCGAGCGTCGTCACGGATCGTGTACCCCGCTCCGCGAATGGTGTGCAGCAGAGGCCGGTCGAAGCCCTTGTCGATCTTCGCGCGCAGGCGCGAGATATGGACGTCGATGACGTTCGTCTGGGGATCGAAGTGATAATCCCAGACGTTTTCCAGAAGCATGGTCCGCGTCACCACCTGCCCCGCGTGCTTCATCAGGTATTCCAGCAGGCGAAACTCGCGCGGCTGTAATGCGATGGGCTGACCGGCGCGGGTTGCGGCATGGGCGAGGCGATCAAGCTCCAGATCGCCGACGCGGAAGGTCGTCTCCGCATCCGCGGGACGGTTGCGCCGACCGAGCGCTTCGACGCGGGCCAGAAGCTCGGCGAAGGAATAGGGCTTGGGGAGATAGTCGTCGCCACCGGCGCGCAGACCCTGAACGCGGTCATCCACCTGACCGAGCGCCGACAGGATCAGCACCGGCGACGGGTTCCCCTCGCGCTTCAGTTCCTCCACCACCGACAGCCCGTCGCGCCGGGGCAGCATCCTGTCCACCACCAGCACGTCGTAGTCCGCGCCGGAGGCCATGGCGTAGCCGGTCTCGCCGTCGGCCGCATGATCGGCCACGTGCCCGGCTTCCTTGAGTGCCTTGATCAGATAGGCGGCTGCCTCCTGATCGTCTTCGATGATGAGAATCCGCATGTCGAAATCTTATAGCAAGGTGCAGCTGCGATGAACCATGCACCGGTGAGGCCAGGTGATGCGTGCCACAGGTCTTCGCCCGACTGAAATAAAAACGGCGGCGGGTTCGGGGACCCGCCGCCGCTGATTGGCCGGAACAGATTTCGGGGGCGACAATGAAATCATCCGTCCGGCCAAATTGCGTTGGACGGGGTCAGCCGTCCTTCTTGAGCGCCAGCGCCACGAAGCGCATGTCTTCCTTGTGAAGAACCCGCATCAGGACCGCCTTGCGGCCGTCGCTGCGGGCCTTGTCGGCCTGAGCCGCGACGTCTTCCGGCGTGTCCACCTTGATGCCGCCGACCTCCATGATCACGTCACCGGCCTGCAGGCCCTTGCCGGCCGCCGGGCCGTCCGGATCGACGCTGCCGATCACCACACCGTCGGTGTCGAGGCCCGCTTCACGGGCATTGGCGAGTTCGAGGCCGAGCGCGGAGAGCGTGCCGCTGGTGTCGCCGCTGTCTGCGGAGGCGACCTGCGTCTTTTCAGGCATCTTGCCGAGTTCCACGGAGACGGTCTTCTTCGAGCCGTCGCGCCACAGTTCGATGTCGACCTTGGTGCCCGGCTCGTAACCGGCGATCATGCGGGCAAGAGCGCGCGGGTCCTTCACCGGCTCGCCGTCCACCGACAGGATCGCATCGCCGGACTGGATGCCTGCGCCCTTGGCCGGGCCGGTATCCTGCGGGCTGGCGACAAGCGCACCCATCGCCTTGGCGAGGCCGAGGCTGTCGGCGATATCCTGCGAGATAGGCTGGATCTGAACGCCGAGCCAGCCGCGCACCACGTGACCGTCGTCCTTCAGTTCCGAAATCACGCGCTTGGCGGTTTCGGCCGGAATGGCGAAGGCGATGCCGACGTTGCCGCCCGAAGGCGAATAGATGGCGGCGTTGATGCCGATCACCTCACCGCGGGTGTTGAAGGCCGGACCGCCGGAATTGCCGCGGTTGATCGGGGCGTCGATCTGGATGAAATCGTCATAGGGGCCTGCGCCGATGTCACGGCCACGGGCGGAGACGATGCCAGCGGTCACCGAGCCGCCGAGACCGAAGGGATTGCCCACGGCCACGACCCATTCGCCGACCATCGGCGCGTCGGCTGCGAAATCGACATAGGTGAATTTCGCGTCGTCCGCGTCGACCTTCAGCAACGCAAGGTCGGTGCGCTCGTCCGCGCCGATCAGGCGGGCATCGTATTCGGTGCCGTCATCCATCTTGACGGTGAACTTGTCGCCGCCTTCGACCACGTGCTGGTTGGTGACGATGAAGCCGTCATCGGAGATGAAGAAGCCGGAGCCCTGCGCCATGCCATAGCGACGCTTGTGATGGGGCGCGCCGCGTTGTTCGCCACGACGGTTCGGACGGTCGTTCCAGAAGCGCTTGAAGGGATGGTTGGGGGGCAGGTTGCGGAAGAAATCGGGTGCATCCTGGCCGCCGAAGCCGAAGCTCCAGCCGGGGCCGTTGTCGGCCACGGGCTTGACCTCGGAACGCACGATCACGGACACGACAGCCGGCTGCACGGCCTTGACGACGCCGGTGAAATCGGCGGGACCGCCGTTTTCCACGCGAACGGGATCAGCGAGTGCATGCTGGCCGAAGGGGATGAGCGTCTGCGCGGTGAGACCGCCGGCAAGCGTCAGGGCAAGCGCGCCAGCCATAAGCTTGGAGCGGCGCGAGCGAAGGATGCCGGAGGGGGCCTTCTTGTCGTTACGAGCGGTCATCTTTGGCGTACTCCGAATTATGAATTCTCTGAGAGCGGAGCGAAGAGGGGGATATGGAAATCGGTTCGCTCAAGCTGTGATCCGGAATATGGAGCAGCCAGGATTACACGCGCCTTTCGGGCGGATTAAACATCGGTAATGTGGAGGAAAGCCTGTGGCATAGCCCCTAGAGGCAGGGGTCGCTTACCGGCAGGCGTGGGATTGCGAGGATTTTGGCCAAGGCTCTGGCGTCGAGCAATCCTGTCAGCGCCTTATGCACGACATCGGGGGAAGGATCATCACAGGAAAATTCCTGCTTTGCGCTCAGGGCGACCATTTCGTCATAGCGCTCGCGCACCTGCTCTTTTGAAACCGCCGGATAGGCGTTTTGCGCGTAGTAGGCGATGAGCGTGGCCTTGTTCGCTTCAAAGCGGGCCGCCTGCTTTTCATCTATCAGGTCCGGGCATCGCTCGCCATAAGCCTCGACCGCGATAAAGGCTTGCACCGGGCAGCCGACCGCCCCTTTGGGATCGAAGCCGACATAGCGCCCCTTCATGCGGATGACCTTCACGCCATCCGGCAAGGTCAGGGTCTCGCTGCCATTGGCGTTCAAGACAATTCGGTCGGGATAGGCTTCGAAAAGGGCCGGATAGTCGTTCAGGCCGAGGGGATCGGCTTGTGTTGGCGGCGCAATGAGGATCAGACCAAGTGCCATGAAGGCGCATGCGAACGCGAAACGCACTGTCTTGCCGATCTGCGAAACACGCTTCATGCGTCACCTCTTTCCCTCCGCCGGACACAGGCAAGCGCGTTCGGGCGAACCGCAGGCAGATCACCCTTCGCGCATGATCCGGTCGAGTTCCGCCTTCTCCGCCTCATCGAGAGGCATCGCGCCCGGAGCCTCGGCGGCGTGTTGCTGGCGGCGGCGGAGATTCACGAACATCACCAGAGCACCCAGAATCAAGACCCCGACAGGACCGAACCACAAAAGCAGAGTCTTCACTTCAAGGCGCGGCTTGAGCAGCACGAACTCGCCGTAACGCGCGACGAGATAATCCTGCACTTCCTCGTCCGTGTCGCCTTCCGTCAGGCGCTCGCGCACCAGAAGGCGGAGGTCGCGCGCGAGATCGGCGTTCGATTCATCGATGGACTCGTTCTGGCAGACCATGCAGCGCAGGCCCTCGGAAAGCTTGCGGGCACGCGCCTCAAGCTTCGGGTCCTTGAGCATCTCGTCCGGCTGCACGGCATAGGCCTGCGTACCGGTGAGCAGCATCATGCTGCCTGCACCGGCGAATACGCCAGCCCCGACTATCACCGCTATGGCGGCAGCCGCAAACACTGCGCGAGCCTTGCGCCCGAAAGCCTTCATTGAAAAATGCTCCTGCTTCACGGCGAAGCCTAATCCTATTCTGCGGGCATGGCTGCTGCGGCATTGTGCGCGCGCTTGGGTGCGCCCACACGAAGCCGCCTGTCGCTCAGGGACAGCAGACCACCCAGTACCATCACGAGCGAACCAAGCCAGATCAGCGTGACCAGCGGCTTGTCATAGGCGCGCACCACGACCGCGCCCTCTTCCTTCGGCTCGCCCAGCGAAACATAGATCTGGCTGAAGCCGAAGGTCCTGATATCGGATTCCGTCGTCGGCATCTGGCGCGCCATGTAGAAGCGCTTGGAGGGCGCCATCGTCGCGACCTGCTTGCCGTCCTTCGTCAGGATGAAGTGGCCGATATCCTCCCGGTAGTTGGAACCGGTGCCGGGCGTCAGCCCGCGGAAGGTCAGTTCATAGGCCCCGATCGGCTGTGTCTCGCCCGGAGCCATGACCGTGATCAGCTCCTTTTGCCAGGCGGTGACCGTCACAATGCCGAGCATGGTGACGCCCATGCCGAAATGGCCGAGCAATGTGCCCCACGAGGACCGCGGCAGACCGGCTGCGCGACGCACCGAGTTGGCAAACGGCACCGAGCCGAGCTTCGAACGCCAGACGATTTCCGATACCGACCCGATCATCACCCAAGCCGCGATGCCGATGCCGATGGGCGCCATGACATTGGGAGCCCCCTTCCACCATGCGACGCCGAGGGCCAACACGATGGCGAGCGCGAAGGCGGCCATCAGGCGCTGGGCGGCGGCGAGCAGATCGCCCCGCTTCCACGCCAGGAACGGCCCGAAGGGGATGGCGATCAGCAGCGGGATCATCAACGGCCCGAAGGTCATGTTGAAGAAGGGTGCGCCGACGGAAATCTTCGCCCCCGTCGTCACATCGAGGGCCAGCGGATAGAGCGTGCCGACGAACACCGCCGCACAGGCCGCCGTCAGGAACAGGTTGTTGAGGATCAGCGAACCTTCGCGGCTGATCGGAGCGAACAGTCCGCCTTGTTTCAGCATCGGCGCGCGATAGGCGTAGAGCGTCAGCGAGCCGCCGATGAAGAAGGCGAGAATGGCGAGAATGAACACGCCGCGCGAAGGATCGGTCGCAAAAGCGTGAACCGAGGTCAGGACGCCGGAACGCACGAGGAACGTGCCCAGCAGCGACAGCGAGAAGGTCAGGATGGCGAGGAGCACCGTCCACACTTTCAGCGCATCGCGCTTTTCCATCACAAGCGCGGAGTGCAGCAGCGCGGTGCCCGCGAGCCATGGCATGAAGGAGGCGTTTTCAACCGGATCCCAGAACCAGAACCCGCCCCAGCCCAGCTCGTAATAGGCCCAGTAGGAGCCCATCGCGATGCCCAGCGTCAGGAAGATCCATGCAATCAGGATCCACGGGCGCACCCAGCGCGCCCATGCCGCGTCGATGCGCCCGTCAAGCAAGGCGGCGGCAGCGAAGGAGAAGGTGATGGAGAAGCCGACGTAGCCCAGATAGAGCAGCGGTGGATGAATCGCGAGGCCGACGTCCTGAAGGATCGGATTGAGATCCTGACCTTCCATGGGCGGCGTGGCGATACGCAGGAACGGATTGGACGTAAAGAGGATGAACGCCAGAAAGGCGAGCGAGATCCAACCCTGCACACCCAGCACATTCGCCTTGAGGGTGGTCGGCATCGTGCGTCCGAACACGGCCACCAGCGCGCCGAAGAGCGACAGGATCAGCACCCACAGGAGCATCGAGCCCTCGTGGTTCCCCCAGACGCCGGAGATCTTGTAGATCAGGGGCTTGTCGGAATGGGAGTTCTGCCAGACATTCAGAACCGAGAAGTCGGACTGGAGATAGGCCACCGTCAGCGCGATGAAGGACAGGGCCACCATCAGGAACTGCATGCCTGCAACCGGCGAGGCGACCGACATCAGCCGCGGGTCTTTGACCTGCGCGCCCCAGACCGGCACAACCGATTGGACCAGTGCAAGCGCCAGAGCCAGCGCAAGCGCGTAGTGACCCAGTTCAACGATCATCGGATCCTTCTCCCCGGGCGTGACGCCCGATCCTGTTCGTGTCCGTCCAGCTTGCCCATCGCGGTTGTCGATGCAATGGCGTAGCACATGCAGCCTAGTTGGTCTTCGTGCCCGCGTCCGCGTCAGGCATGGCCTGAGAGGTCTTGTCGGCCTCGGCTTCCTCCTGCCCCATCTGCCATTCGCCGCTGGCCTTCAAAGCCTCCACGACTTCCTTGGGCATGTAATTCTCGTCGTGCTTGGCCAGCACGGTGTCCGCATGGAAAATACCGTCGGTTCCGACCGCGCCTTCTGCGACCACGCCCTGCCCCTCGCGGAACAGGTCCGGCAAGATGCCGGTGTAAGTGGCGGCCAGATCGTTGGCCCCGTCCGTCACGACGAAATGCACCGTCGTGCCGCCCGTCTTGGTGAAGGACCCTTCTTTCACCAGTCCGCCGAGGCGAATACGCTGACCGACCGGCATGGCCTTTTCCGCCACATCGGTGGGCGACTGGAAGAAAACGATCTCGTCGTTCAACGCAAAGAGAATGAGCCCGGCCGCCACGGCCAGAACCGCGCCCGCACCGCCAATCATCGTCAAACGCCGCTGCTTGCGGGTCATCGCCATGCTCTTCGTTCCTCTTCCGCCGGGCCGGTCTCACCGGACCTGCCCGTTATCTTTTCTCCACCCGGCATCCTCCCGAATACCGGCCTTTCCGAATACCAAGCTACGCGACCGGCTTTTTCGTGACGTGCGAGCTTCAGGTATCCAGACCAAGCTGGGACGCCACCGCATCGAGGGTCGTCAACCCTTGCGCATCGTCCTTCAGATTGTCCCGCCCGCGCTTCAGCGCGGCGATTGCCTCATCCCGGCTGCCAAGCACCACGAAGGCGCGCACGAGCCGCGCCCATTCGTCTGCACTTCCGCCATCCTCCGTCAGCCGTTCGTCGAGCTGGGAGACCATGCCGCGGATCATCGCCTGACGATCCTGCGCACTCATCTCGCTGGCAGCCTCGACGTCCGCAGCGTTCGGTCCTCGCGGTGCTGCGCCACCACCGGCAGACGCCATGGGCGGCATTTTCGTTTCAACACCAAGATCGCGCAATTCGGACTGCGCAATCGGCACCCAACCCTCGTTGCCATTTGCGTCGGCCAGAAGCCCACGCCATGCGGAGATGGCTTCTTCCTTGCGACCTTCCTGCGTCAGGCCCAGTGCCAGATAGAAGCGGGGCTTGATCATCCCCGGCTCCATGGAAAGGGCGCGGTCGAAGGATTCGCGCGCCTCCACGGTGACCGTTCCCTCATTGGAGGCCACCAGCGCCTCACCGCGATTGGCGAGCCTGCCTGCCGTCTCGCCCAGAATGCGGATTGCATTGGCATAGGCGCGGGCGGCGTCCTGCGCACGCCCGAGACGCATGTAAGCAGGCGCGATCACGTCCCAGCCCTGTCCATCCTGCGGGGCGGCAGCCAGACGTTCCTCCACCTTGGCGACCATCGCCTGAAACTGCTGGAAGCCTTCGCCTTGCGGAACGCTTCGCGCGGAAAGCGGATAGTCGGGCATATCCGGGGAGCCCAGCGGAATATAAAGGCCAAGGGCGATGAGCGGCACGATAACGATCGTGGCAATGGCCGCGGTTCTCGTTCTGGAGGGCGCCGCCTCCTTCTTCGCGGAAGCCGCTTCCTTGTCGCTGCGCGCGGCGCGAATGAGGCGACGGGAGATTTCCGTGCGCGCCGATTCCGCTTCCTCCAGCGCGATCACCCCGTTCTCAAGATCGCGGTCGATCTCCGCCAGCTGATCCTTGTAGATGGCGACGTCGGGTCCGGAAACCTGTTCCGGCTCTCCGGTTTCGGCAGGAGCAGCGCGGCGGGCGAGCGGAGCGAGAATCGCCAGCGCGGCGGCTACGGTCAGGACGGCGAACAGGAACCAGATCATCATGATAAGCGTGAATGCCTGCGGTTGGCTGGACTGGGCCGGGACGGGTTACCGGCGGGGCCGTCTACCATATTAGAAGTTGATCATATACGGATATCTACACATTAGAACCGGTCTACACTACCATTCGTCGCATCGCATGGCGACAATATGTCGCCGTTACGTCACCCTCGCCCTTGCGCGCGCATTATCCCGCAGAAAACGGCGATGGTAGGGCTGGCAGTTATGCCCATGATTTTCTCTTCAGGTCATCGCGGGCATGTCTGCCTGAACCATCGTTAATATGGGAGCATGAAGCGGGCTGCAACCGGTTCCGGTCGGACCGCGATAACGATGGGAGTGGCCGGTCAGCTGGCCAGCGGACGCTTTTCGATGTCGGTGATGGAAGCGCAACGCTTCTTGAGGGTATCGACATAGTCGTCGCCGAAGACGATGGACGCGTAGGAAACGGCGCGCTCCAGGGAATCCTTCAACGCCTCCCGTCGCGGGCCGACGGCGTTGCGAAGCTCGTCGACGAGGCTCTTGCTGGCCATGTCGAGCACCTGCTCGATTGCACGGCGCGAGCGCACGACAGCGTCGGAAACGCCCAGAAGATCCGGGTTCTTGCAGGCGATATAGAGAATGCGCAGCGTGCGATAGGCGATTGAGGCCGCCATCGGATCCAGCCTGATCTGGCCGGTCTCATCGGGTTCGGGAACCTGCAGCGCCTGATGCACCTGACGATGGGCGGTGGAAATCTCGTGCGAAATGATCTCCGCCATGTCGCGATTGATCTCGACCATCTCGTTGCGCCACTGGCTGACCTCGCGCAAATCGATGCCGGCGCGCAACTCGCGTAGCTGATCGTGATAGCGCGAGATCGCGACCACGACCGCTTCGCTCTGCCACTCTACGCCGTGGGTAAGGTCGGCGAGATCCGTTTCGATCGCCGCGCCCTGCGCCATCAGCACGTAGCGGCGCAACTCGCTGAGAACCGTCTCGATCATGCCGACATAGGGACTCGAATGGATCGACTGCGGCTTGGCAATGCCGGCAGCACCGGCGGCCATGCGCACCAACAACACGGGATCGTCGCAACGCCATAACAGCAGCGCCGAAATCCAGCAGACATATTCGGGATGCGCATCGACCACGTTGCGGATGGCCTCGACAACCTGCTCGCGCGTCTTGGCGGCATCGCCGGTGGAGAAGGTGCGCCGGGTCAGCACGGGCGGCAACTGGGCGGAAAACCCTTCCAGAACCGGATCCGCTTTCAGGATGCCGTAGATATCGGAAAGCTCGTCCAACACGACCTCGCCGCCGAGACGGTAGGCAACGCGCTGATGGGCGACACCGGGGCCCCTTGCCTCATCCAGCACATCGGAGATTGCGGCGATGACGAGCCCGCGCAGGCGCTCCGCCGTGCGCGCCACCACTTCCGCGTCATAGTCTTCCTTGACCAGAAGTTCCTGCGCCTCTCCGATGCTCTCCGGCATCACGTCACGCTCCAGCCAGACCCACAGCGCGTCGAGGGTTGAGCGAAGAATCCGGCCGGGCAGCTTGCGCGGCAGTTGCTCGGTGATCAGAAAAGGCTCCAGCGGCAGGAAAATCGCACGCTTGAGAAGGTTGCGGCGGTGGGCGCGGGGCTGGGTATCGGACGCGCGCTTGCGCAGCAGGGGTCGCGCCGCTTCGAGGATGAGTTCGAACTGGGGATCCAGATCGCCACGCTCGCGGGAAGCTTCGAGGTTGCGTATCAGCATGTCGCAAGCATTGCGCGACAGCGCTCCCAGATAGGAACGAACCTTCAGTGTCATCAGGCTCTGATCAACCATCTCGCTGTCCGAATCAAAAGTGCGGCGCCATCCGGCGACGCCATGAATTCAATTCACGCGGCCCACACTTCACGCACACCCGGCACACGAGTGTGCGCGCGTTCCCATGCGGGCTGACGAAATCAACTCGCTTCAGACTGATGGAAATCGTTTAACTAAACCTTTCGCTAACCGTAAATTCCGGAATATGCGCCCCTCCCCGCCCCGATTTTCCGAAGCCTGAAAACCAGGTTCTCCGACAAACGGGCAGCGTGCCGGCACAAGCAAAAGGGCGACCCGAGGGCCGCCCTTGCGTAGATGCTTTTGTCTGAACGTCAATCCGGTCGTCAGTCCGCTCGACAATCCGAATGACTGGCCGAATGACTGGCCGAACGCCCGCTCAGTTCACGGGGCGCCAGGTGCCATCCGGCTGGCGGCAAGCGGTGCCGCGCGCAACCTCCGGACGACCTTCGATATAGATGGTGTGGGTGTAGTCACGGCAATCGGCATTGTTGATGGCATAGGCCGGGCCCGGCACGACTTCGCCGTGGTGACCACTATCGGGATTGCGCCACTGCACCGGCTGGCCCGACTGAGAGTATTCCAGCGCCCGGTACTGCGCGTTATACGCTTCGCGCTGATCGCGCTCGTCGAGCGAGCGGCCGATTTCCTGACCGATCAGCGCGCCGATGACAGCACCGGCGGCCGTCGCCGCGGCCGCGCCACTACCCGCGCCGAACTGACTGCCGATCACGCCACCGGCCACCGCACCGGCCACGGTGCCAATTCCTTCCTTCGGGCCGGCATTGGTGCAACCGACCAGCCCCAGTCCGGCCAAAAGCACGACCGCAACCTTAAAAATCCGCATATTCGTCCCCATTCCTTAGCACGCGCTCGCGGCCACCCGCTTTATCCCAAGGGCGTCCGGAGCCGACGCTTGTCACGGCGATCTCCCGATCGCATGTCGCTGGCCGCCATTCTTAACCAAGAATTACAGCACGATCGTTAACGCGCCGGATCACCGGACTTCGTTACATCGCGAATTCACACAGGTTTGTGGCCAAAGTGCGCCATCGGAGGATCACGACGAATGCGTATGGGGCGAAGGCTCCCAGGAGAGCCTAAACGGACCGCCTTCGGTACCGGCTGCCGCGCTTCCCCTGAAAACGCCCTGTTTTCCCACCATTTGCCACTGCTTTTCCAGGTGCGGCAAAACGGCAGTCGATTGCCGCTTTTCATATTCTTGAGTTTCTAATACAACTTTTATCGCGCAACCTCGGCAAGCCGCCCGCCAGTCGTTTCTTGCCATTCAGCCCGGCCATTGCGATGGCCAGCCCGTTGCAGCGATCACGAGACGTTTCATGTCCCCGACACCGACCGCCCACGCAGATGCGCCCGTGCTGCGGGTGCAGGATCTTTTTGCCCAGACCGGCGGCGATCCCCTTTCCAATGCCTTTTCCCGCAAGGTCGCGATCCATCCGCGCATGTCCGCCCGCCCCGTCGCCGCAGACGCGATGCCCTCCACATGGGAGGCGATGAGCAAGGCCCCGCGCAGCGGCAAGTCGGTCGCCTATCTGCACATCCCGTTTTGCGAGAACCATTGCCTTTTCTGCGGCTTTTATCAGAACCCCTGGCGCACCGAGCATTCGCGCAACTACGCCGACGCCATCATTCGGGAACTGGAAGCGGGCAAAGATGACCCGGCACAGGCGCAAGGGCCGATCCATGCGGTCTATTTCGGCGGCGGCACGCCGACGGCGCTCGACGGGGCAGATCTGGCGCGCATCCTCAGGGCCGTGCGCGAAAACCTGCCGCTTGCCCCCGATTGCGAGATCACCGTCGAGGGTCGGATCTACAGCTTCGGGCTCGACAAGGCGAAGGCCTGTTTCGATGCCGGGGCCAACCGGATTTCGCTGGGCGTGCAGACCTTCGACACGAAGCTCAGGCGGCGCATGGGCCGTAAGGTCTCCGGCGACGAGGCGATGGCCTTCCTGAGCGATCTGACCGCGCTCGATCAGGGCGCCATCGTCATCGACCTGATCTTCGGCTTTCCTGGTCAGACGCAGGAGATCTGGGCCCGGGATGTGGAGACGGCGGCGAACCTTGGCCTTGACGGCGTCGACCTCTACGCCCTGAACCTGCTTCCCAACAGCCCGCTGGCGCTTTCCATCGCCAAGGGCAAGATGCCCCCCCAGCCCGCCCAGAGCGAGATGGGTCACTATTATCGCCTCGGCCACGAGATCCTCGCCGGTCAGGGCTGGCAATCGATTTCCACCAGCCATTGGCGACGCACGACGCGCGAGCGCAATCTCTACAATCTGCTCGTCAAATCGGGAGCAAACTGTCTTGCCTTCGGCGCAGGCGCGGGCGGGTTTCTCGGCAATGTCTCCTACCGGCTGGAAAGCCGCCTGAACGTCTATCTCGACGCGGTGAATGCGAGTCGCAAGCCCCATGGCTTCATGATGCATTCGCTCAACGGCTTCGACTTCCTGAACGAGCTGAAAGCGCAGATGGAGGTCGGGATGCTGCATGTAGCGCGGCTTCAGGACGCGCTCGCCTGCCATCGTTTCGAAACGCCCGCCGACCAGATCCGCCCGCTCTTCGATCAGTGGCAGGAAAGCGGTCTTCTGGAACAGTCGAACGGCTGGGCACGGCTCACCACGGCTGGCCGGTTCTGGCAGACGACGATGACCCAGAACCTGTTGAACTGGATCCAGCAACACGCGCCCGCGCGCGCTGCCTGAAGCCCTTCCCCCGATCAATCCCCGATAGTGCCACGGGGCCATTCTGGCCCCGGTCACGACACAGCGAAGGAACATTCATGTCTGACGTTACACCCGATCTTGAAGCCCGCATCCGCGCCCGGCTTGCCGAGGAACCCGGCGCGGTAATCGATCATGTCGCGCGCGATCTCGGCGTAACGCCCGCCGCCGTCATCCGCTGTCTGCCGGCGGAGGAAGCGCGTGTCGTCGACGGCGCGTATTTCGAAGAAATCATGCTTGCCTGTGCGGAATGGGGCGAGGTGACCATGATCGTCCACACAGACGACGTGATACTTGAGGCGAAGGGCTGTGTGCCACGCGGAAAGAAAGCGCACGGCTATTACAACCTGCACGGCGCGCCCATCGGCGGGCATTTCAAGTATGACACCTGCGGGATGATCGCCTTCGTCTCCCGCAAGCTCTTCACCAGCGACACCCGCTCCATCCAGTTCTTCAACAGGCAAGGCGGCTGCATGTTCAAGATCTATCTTGGGCGGGACGAGAAACGAAACCTGCGGGAAGATCAGGTGGCGAGTTTTACGGCTCTGCGCGACCGGCTGGCGGACGCCGCCTGAGGATCAGATATCGTCGCTCGCCGCAGGCAGATCCAGCCGGGTCTGCAAGCCGCCGAGCGACGCGCGGTCCAGCGTGAGGCGCCCGCCGTAAAGCGCGGCCAGTTCCGATACGATGGAAAGCCCGAGGCCGGAGCCCGGCACCGTCTCGTCGAGCCTCTTGCCGCGTTTGACCGCGACTTCGCGCTCTTCCTTGCTCAGGCCCGGCCCGTCATCTTCCACCACCAGCGCAAGCTGAGGACGCCCCTCGCGCTCGCCATCCAACTGGCGGACGGAAAGACTGACGACGGAATTCGCCCACTTGCAGGCATTGTCGAGCAGGTTGCCGAGCATTTCCTCCAGATCCTGCCTTTCTCCGCGAAAGCGCAAGGTCGAGGGCACATCGGCGACGATATCGAGGCCGCGTGCGCCGTGGATCTTGGTCATGGCGCGCACCAGCCGTTCAGCCACCGGGGCGACATCGGTCGCGACGCCGATGACCCGGCGCTGCGCCGCCATGCTGGCGCGTTCGAGGTGATGTTCGATCTGGGTGCGCATGATGGCCGATTGTTCGGCGACCTTTTCCGCCAGCGGCCCCCTGGCGGCGCGCGCCTCGTTGGTGATCACCGAAAGCGGGGTCTTCAGCGCATGGGCCAGATTGCCGACATGGCCGCGGGCGCGTTCGACGGTTTCCTTGTTCACCGAGATCAAGGCATTCAGTTCCATGGCCAGCGGAGCCAATTCTTTCGGCAGATCCTCGTCGATCTTCTCCGCATCGCCGCGCCGAACGGCGGCAAAGGACGCACGCAGCCGGGTAAGCGGACGCGTCCCGATCTTCACCTGCAGCAGGCCCGCACCGAAAAGGCCCAGCGCAAAAACCGAAAGCGTGATTGCCACCTGACGCGCAAACTTGCTGATCTCGCGGCTGAGCGCGGAGGTTTCACCGGCAACCGCGATCACGTAGCCGCGCTCCGGTCCGAAGGCAATCACGCGCTGGCTGACACGCACCTCCTCTCCGCCGGGGCCTGTCGCATAGCCCCTCCATTCGCCGTCTGCGGCGGTGACTTCAGGTAAGGAAAGCATGTCGCCCAGAAGCGAAGGAGACGCGAAAAGCACCGCACCGGAGGTCTTGTCGGTGACCGTCCAGTACCAGCCGGAAAGCGGCACGCGGAAGCGTGGCTCGCCCGTCAGATCGATGTTGGCGGAGCCCATATCGCCGCCCCCTCCGGGGGCGGGTGCAGGCAGCCCGACTTCCGATTGTGTCGCCTCCGATTGTCCTCCGCCTGAGCTGTCGTCAGCCACCCCCGGCTCGCCGTCGGAGACGCTGCCGCCATCTTCAGCGCCTTCCTGTTGGTCGCTCACACCGGCCAGCGCGCCGATCACCACGGTCACATAGAAGTCGATACGTTCATCGAAGGCGCGCTCCCCGGCAGCCCTGTAAAGCTGCACCAGAACGATGCCCGCGATAGCCAACGAAACCACCGACCAGATGGAGGCCGCAAGCAGCATGCGCAGCGTCAGGGAGCGGATATGTCTCACCGCTATGCGCTCTCCCCGCGCACCGGCTCGCCGTCGGCTCCGGTATCGTCGGGATCGTTCAGCCGGTAGCCGAGCCCGCGCACGGTTTCGATCACTTCGGTATCGAGTTTCTTGCGCAGCCGCCCGATGAACACTTCGATGGTGTTGGAATCGCGGTCGAAGTCCTGATCGTAGAGATGCTCGGTCAGTTCGGTGCGCGAGACGATACGGCCCGTGTGGTGCATCAGGTAGGCGAGCAGGCGGTATTCGTGCGAGGTCAGCTTCACGAGGCTGCCGTTGCAGGTCACACGGGAGGTGCGCGTGTCGAGACGTATCACGCCGCAGGCAAGCTCGTTGCTGGCATGCCCGGTCGCCCGGCGCAGCAGGGCGCGCAGGCGGGCGAGGACTTCCTCGATGTGGAAGGGCTTGGCGACATAGTCGTCCGCGCCCGCATCGATGCCCGCCACCTTGTCCGACCAGCGATCGCGCGCCGTCAGCAGCAGTACGGGCATGGTGCGACCGTCCGCGCGCCACGTTTCGAGAACCGTGAGGCCGTCCATCGTCGGCAGGCCGATATCGAGCACCACCGCATCATAGGGTTCGGTATCGCCGAGAAAATGCCCGTCCTCTCCGTCGGTGGCCGAATCGACCGCATAACCGGCCTCCTTCAGGGCATCCACGAGTTGGCGGTTGAGATCGGGATCGTCCTCGACAACGAGCAGCCGCACGGCGCTTCTCCTTGGTTTCTTCTTTAAGGCCCTGCCGGTTTGCGGGCCTGCGTCCGTTCATCGCCCCGGTCAGCGCCTCATCATGATCCGACCGGATCTTGCGTCAATGACCAGATGTTCCACCCGCGCGCCTTTCAGCACATCGACCAGATAGACCAGTCCGCCGGGGCGGCGGCACAGTTTGGCGCGCACGATCTGCCCGCCGCCGATGCGGCGCATGATTGCGCCGAGCGGTTTCGCCCGCCCGCCGCCGACCGCACGGCGCATCTCGCCGCCATTGAGGCAAGGCGGCCCCTTCATGTGGGGCATCATACCGCCGGGCGGCGGCTGCTGGCCTGAAGACGGCCCGGCGACAAGCAGCGCGCCCGCCAGTGCGAGCACGCCAACCGTTATCCGCTTTTTCAGGCCCTTGGCCGCATATCCACTCATGATGGCCCAACCTAACGGGGTGAGCGTGAACGGCACATGAATGAGAGCGCATGGGTGCCGGGTCAAGCCTGCCCCGCCCGTTTTTCCGCCGAGCGCTGCCAGACATAGACGCCGAGAACGGAAGCCCCCATCCCGTAAAAGGCAATGAGGAAGCCCGAGATCGCCGCCAGCGCGTTGATCGCCGCAATATCTCCGCGCCAAAGCGCGCGCACCAGCGTCAGCGCCAGTGCGACGAAGCAAAGCGCGTAGCCCAACCCGAAGACCGGCCGCCAGATCCGTTGCAGCAGCCCGGCGGCGCGCCCCTCTTCTCGCATGGTGACGTTGATATCCGCCAGCATCCCCGCCCAGTCTTCACGCCTTTCGATTTCCACCTCCCGGATGGCGTTCGCAGCCCCTTCCGGATCGGCGCGATAAGCCTCTTCGATGGCCTGCGGGGAAGCCCCGGTTGAAAGACGTGCGGCGAGCGCATCGATCACCGCCTGCCCCACCTCACCCAGTTGACCGCCCGCATGTTGCGAAACAAGCCGTTTGAGAAGCGGCGCCCCGACTTCCGCCAGAATGGGAACGAGCAGCGCAATCGGAAAAGCCATGGGAGGTCTCCTCTTTTCCATTCAGGTTTTCCGGTCTCAAGAGCCGGATCAAAGCCGCGCGGTCAGAGCCCGCCATTCATCGTGGTAGCGCCACGCGATGAGGCCCCCGACCGCCACCGCGCCCAGAACTGCACCGGTCAGCACAAGCGGCCAGAAGCTGGCTCCACCTGGCACGACGGCATCCGTCGAGGCGAGCAACCCCGCAGCGCCTCCCGAGCACAGCGCGCCGCCTGCCGTCTGAAGACTCGCCTTTCGGGCCATGAGCGCCCGCGAGAGGGCCGCACGCGTCGCCGGGCCCGCAATTCCGTCCTGCGAAAGCTGGGGGTGGGCCTTTTGAAAAGCGCGAATGGCCGCGACCGTTCTGGGACCCGATATTCCATCGACCGCACCACGGTAGAATTTCAGCGTTCGCAACTGGCGCTGAAGGGCGGAGACTTCCGCCTGCGCGCCCGGATCGTCACGCCCGTCCGCCCCTGTGGCGCTCGCCCGCAGTTCGCCGTAGCGTCCGCGAAAGACGAGATCGGCCTCCGCGGCACGCCGTCTTTTCAACCCCGGCCAGGTGCGCCCTCCCGCCTTGACCCACTGCATGAGTGCGCTTTCCGCGCCTTCGAGCTGCCCGTTGACATAGCGTCTCACCCAGGTGGCGTTATGGATACGTCCGGTATTGAAATCGAAGGACACCGCCCCGTCGAAGGCGGCCGGAGCCTTGAAAGCCCCCGTCATCTCCACGCGGTGCTCGAACCTGCGCAGGTCCTGTTCCAGCTGGGCCATGGCTTCCTTGCGGGAGATCGTCAGCCCGGCTCTGGGCCTGACCCCACCGGCCCGCGCGGTGTGGCCGACACCGATGGTCCAGACCCCCGCCACGTCCCGATAGGCGCGCAGCACCACGCCCTCGTGGGAGGCGATAAACGCCTTCCCCCGTTCACTCGTTTGCATGATTGACGGTCCTTGTGAGCAATGGGAAAACCGCCTTGCGGCCATCTCGGACGGATCAGGCAAGATGCGGATTTCGATTGTGTAGTTTGCTTCTCCGGACGTAACGCGGCCGGCAGTTACCAGCTGCCTGGCAGCGTCTCCGGGACACGATTACCACTTAGCCTCGACAGGCCGTCAGCCATACCAGGCATCTTCGGACAGCGTTCCGGCAGCATCACCGGGCAGATGCAATGCTCCCGCCCCGTTCACAAATATCGTTCCCCGGATACGGGCAAAGTACCGTTGTCCGGTCGCCGTGCCGCTCCACGTGTTGTTCGGCAGATAAACACAGCCCAACGTACTCGCGACCGCAAACCTGGCCGTAAAGTCCGGTACGCCTATCAGCGTGATCGTTCGGCCATAGACGGAGATCGAGCCTCGCCCATCGGCGTAAACATGGCAGCCCCCACTGCCGGCAATTGCGTAGTCACCCGTTGCGTTGATCTGAGCGGAACCAATCGCATAGATATGCGCCTGGTTGAAAGCGGAGCCGATAGTGTCGAAGTTGATATTCTGAAAATCTAGGCGGCCGCTGTCCATATGGATACAGCGCGAGATTGCGGTCGAGCCGCCAAGTTGCATGTGGCGCAGATCCCATGTCCCGCTGATGCCGATGCCGAGGAATGTTGATCCGCCGCTAGGTTGGACGATCACGTCTGACGCCACCCCGGTCGCGCCCTGAATGATACATCGCCCGCCGATCAGATCCTTCAGTACCACGATTTCGGGATAGGTCCCCGCAGCCACCGAAATCGTGGCGGAATGCCCCGCCATGTCGATCGCCGCCACCGCGTCCACGCCGCGCTGGATCGTGGCGAAGGCGGTTGCGGCGCTCATCCCGTCATTGGCGTCATCACCGCCCGTGCCGTCCACATAGTAGGTGCGCGCCGCGCTCAGGGCTTCGCGCACGCCGGTGACACCGGACGGAAACGAGACAACGCCCGTCGCGTGATCGACCTCCAGCGCGCTCACGTAATTCGTGCCATCGGTGGACACTTTCACCCGGTAATCGCCATCGCCGAAGAGCCCGACAAGCGCGCGGGCCTGCCAGCCGATCTTGTAGGCATGGCCCGCATCGTTCGCATCCGCCGCCTTGTTCAGCGTCACGACCATGTTGCCGGTGCCGGGCGTCACGTCGTCATGGGAATAGAGAACCTCGTCCGACTTCACGGCAAGGCGCTGGGTCTCCGTGGCCGTCGTGCCCAGTCCCAGCAACGACAGGTTCTGGAGGGCGAGTTGGGAGGCAAGTTCCACCCAGCCGCCATTGACGAAAACGATGAATGTCGCCTCGTCCGCCACATGGGCAATGAGACCTTCGAACGCATCGTAGAACCGCCAGCCGCCGTCGATCATCGAGGCGATCCGGCCGTCCTCCCCCGCCCAGTCGCCGGTGGCGGGACTTGCGACGAGATAGGCGTCGCCGTCACTTTCGCCGCCTGTGGGTTCCGTCAGATCGCGGTCGACGAGATGGAGCCCGACCAGCGCATCGAGCACGACGAGCGCCTCGTTATGTGTGACGTGCTTTTCCGATTGCGCCGCTTCCATGAGCGGCAGGCTGAGGCGCACGGTATCAGACATGGATGGTCGTCCTCCTTGGGGTTCCGGGGCCGAAACTTGCCGAGATCTGGCTGATTGCGAGGTGGACCGTTTCCGGCAGCGAGCCGAAATCGGCGGTCTGGTCGGCGGCGGCGTAGCTTGCCCGCGGGCCGGAGACGGAGAGCGTGCGCAGAACCGCGCCGCCGGGGGCATCGAGGATTTCCAGCCGGTAGCTTTCCGCGTCCTCCGAAAGCGGAACCTCCGGCTGCTCCCAACTGTCGCCGCCAATCCGCGTGCGGCGAACCCACGTGATGGCGACATCGCCGGAGATCTCACGTTGCGCCCTCACATGAACCGGCGCATAGGGCCGGAGCTTCACGCCCTGAACGGCAAACTGAAGCGCCGTGGCCGCATCGTCGTCGATGGCGCGGCCGAGCGGGACAACGCGCCAGTGCAGCGGCAGGGAGAGGCGATCCATGCCGACATCGATCAACGGCAAGGCCGCATCGATCAAAACAAAAGCCGCGCCTGCGGATGCCCCTGAGGCCATCGCCGCATCCGTACCCCCTTGCGCCCGCAGCAAGCCGGTCAGCCGCCATGTGTTTACGCCGGTCAGTTCGGCCTTGCTGAATTGCAGAACCTCCCAGCCCCCGTCATCGGCGCGAATGGCGGCGACATTCGCGCCGGCCAGAACGTCGAGTTCGGCGCGCGACGAGAGCGCCCCGCCGTAAAGCTGCACATCAATGGCGTTGACCCGGTCCCAGCGCCCGGTCGGGCCGGGATGGAGCGTGGCGGAAAGCTCTCCCATGGTGGCGGGCTGGGTGATTTCGGCGACCGCCTCGAATCCCTCCCCGCTCGCAGAACGCCAGAGTGCCATGCCGCCGAGCCAGGGCCTTGCGAAGGCGGCAGCGCGAAAGGCCGCGGTCGGCTCATCGCCTTTCAGAAGCGGCAGGTCGAGGAATTCCACTACAGGAGCAGCGGCCGCGCTTGGAAGCGATGAGCGGCGGGCAAGCGAGGCAGGCGGGCGTTCGCGCAAGGGATCGGGGGCGGCACTCACGCCCTCGATGCGCCGCATTGCGCCATCCTCGATGCCGGAGATGCGAAGGAGCTTTCCCTCAAGACGCACCAGATCGCCGGGCTCCAGCGCCAACGCGGAAGTCGTGCCCGCAGGCGGCAGCGCGAAGGCATAGCGCTCACGCCCCGCCCAGGCATCGCGCAGACGGGCCTCGGCGGTCACCTGCATCAGCCCCGCATCGGCGACGACGTTCAGATCGGCATCCGTGACCCGTCGGCTCAGCCCCGCCAACCGCCGCGAAGCGACCGAAATGCGGGCGAAATCCTGCGTGGGATCGGTGAATGTCAGCCGGACTTCGGCGGGCAATTCCGATTCCTGCGCCCGCGTAACGTTCACCAGCGCGGTTCCCGCATCGAGTTCGGCGAGCTCTTCGCGCGAAAGTTCGAGCGGACGGGCGAGCGCTGCCCGAAAGGCCAGTGCCGTGCCGTTGTCGACTGCAACGAAGCCGAAGGTCTCGGCCAATTGTTCCAGAACCGCCCGCGCGCTCGTGGGACCGGGGATCACGAAGCCATCGATGACCCCGGCGGGGGCGGCGATATCGATGTCGCCCGCATCCACGCCGAAATCGGCGAGGATCGCGCGCAGCAGCCCGTCGAGATCCGCCCCTCCCAACCGTCCGTTCAGCCAATGGCCGAGCTGCCAGTTTTCACCGTCCGCCCAACTGTCGAGATCAACGGGAAAGGCGGGCCAGGGGCGCACGTCCCATGCCCAGAGCTGAATCGCGGAAGGATCGACCATCGCCCCGCCATAGACGGAAGACACCGGATTGATGCCACCAACGAAATCCGGACGATCGCCCGACCACCAGCTTAAACCGGCTTCCAGAGCGCGGCGCTGCTGGGCATCGTCGCGCGCGCCGTTGGAAAAGTGCGGCAGCGCGCTTTCCGACGATTTCGGATCGTAGAAGACATTGGGCTGGTTCGCCCCGCGGTCGATGGCGGGAAAGCCGAGTTCGGTGAACCATATGGGCTTCGATTGCGGCACCCAGCCCGTGGGCGTTGCCGCCTCCACCCCGCCGGGGCGGTCGTAATGGGCGTTCGACCACCAGCCGACCAGATCCTTGGCGCGGTGAACCCACGGCTTGCCATAGGCCCCGTCGGTGATCGGGGTGCGGATATTGGCGATGCGATCCGCCTCGCTGGCATAGTACCAGTCGAAATACTCCCCGCCCGCGATGCCCGAGCGCAGATAGGTCAGGTCATAGGGATCGAGCGAGACCGCACTGTCGGCATGATGCCCGTCGCGCCAGTCTGTGAGCGGGGCATAGAAATCGATGCCGATAAAATCGATATCCGCGCTCGACCACAGCGGATCAAGGTGGAAGGCGACGTCGCCCGATCCGTCGTCGGGGCGATGACTGGCGAATTCCGACCAGTCGGCGGCATAGGAGAGCGCGCAAGCCTCGCCCAGTACCGAACGCACATCGGCGGCGAGCGCCACCTGCGCATCGACAAACGGATAGCCGACACCGGAGCGCACGGTGGTGAGCGCGCGCATTTCAGAGCCGATCAGAAAGGCATCGACCCCGCCGGCTGCCGCCGCCAGATGGGCGTAATGCAGGATGAAGCGCCGCCAGGACCATTCCGAGGGGCCGGAATAGCCGACAGTCGTGATACCTTGGGTGAAATCGCCGGGCGCAGCTGCCCCGACGAAAGCGGCCACCTGAGTTGCCGCATCCGCCGTTCCGTCCGGGCTTGAGGTCTGGCCTGTTGCCGGGTGACAGGTGATGCGGCCGCGCCAGGGATAAGTGGCCTGTTCGCTCGCGCCATAAGGATCGGCGAGGCCATTTCCCTCCGGCACATCCATCAGCACGAAGGGATAGAGCGTCACCTTCAGCCCGCGCGCCTTCAGGTCGCGGATCGCGTCCATCACGGTCACATCGGCGGGTGTTCCACCATAAGCGGGGCGTCCGCCCTTTTGCGAGACGATCCGGGCCCGCGACCGGGAAAGCCCGCCGGAAGCCCATGTCACGCCGGAACTGCGGGTGACGTGATCCTCCACCATAGGGAGGATCTGGCAGTCCCCGCAGCGCAGGTCCGTGCCGAACCACGAGACCACCAGCGCCACGCTTTCCAGGTTGGGGCAGAGCGCCTGAAGCTCGTCGAGCGAGGCGTCCCAGTCGGTACTCGCATGGACCACGTGACGGTTCGCCAGCGCACTTCTGCCCGCGCCTGAGTTGAGTTTCACCCGCCTGCGCGCATAGACGAACTCGCCCGCACCGGGGATCAGGCAGACGGAGCGCACCATTTTCTCAAGCCGCCCGACAGACCGCACCACCTCCACGGTGATCTGCGGCAGGCGATTGCCGAAATTGGCAAGCGGCAGGCGCTCGAAGACGAGATAGGCCGTGCCGCGATAGGCGGGCGCGCGGCCCGTCCCTTGCTTCGCCTCGATCAGCGGATCGGGCTCCTGCGTCTCCTCGCCCGGATAGCTGCGGATCGTCAGGCGCGCGGTATCGAGCAGTTTGCCGTCCGCCCAGATGCGCCCGATGTGGCTGACCGGGCCTTCGCAAAGGGCCACGGCGAAATTGCCGTAATAGGAATAGGTAGTGACCTCGGTGGAGGAGCCGCCCCCACCGCCCTTGCCGCCCGATTGTTCTTGCCTTTTCACCACCTCCTCGAAGCGCGTCGCCCAGATGACCTGACCGGTCAGCCGCGAGCGGCCATAGAGGCGCGGGATGGAGGAGCCTTGCGTGGAAGCCTGGACGTCGAGATCGGCGAGCCGCGCGCCCTCGACGGAATTTTTCGAGCCGAAGAGCCGCTGGTCGATGGCCTGACCGGCAAGCGCCCCCGCAGTGCGCCCGATCAGGCCGCCGATGGGGCCGCCGATGGCCGTGCCGACCGCCTGGCCGATGGTGGAAAGGACAAGGGTTGCCATCACGCACTCACATTGGGAAAGCGGAAAACGAAGACGAGGCGACGACGCCACCAGCCGGCGAGCCGGGTTTCGGTCACCGCGGCCGCCTCATAGGCGTGGATGAAGGTGCCGGACGCACTGTCGCCGCTTGCGAGGATGCCGGTGTGCTTGGCGGGGGCATCTGCCGAAAACCGAAAGAGCAGCACGTCGCCGGGAAGCGCATCCTTGATGGCGACCGGGTGAAGATGGGCGTTGGCCGCTGCGAGCAGTTGCTCACGCCCGCCCGCTTCCGCCCAGTCGGGCGTATAGGCGGGCATCGGCGCAGGCTCGGTTCCGTGAAAGGCGCGCCAGACGCCGCGGATGAGGCCGAGGCAATCCGCGCCCGCACCTTTCAGCGATGCCTGATGGCGATAGGGCGTGGCGAGCCAGTCCCGCGCCTCGGCGACGAGGGCGGCCCGCGTGTAGCTGGGTTGTGTCATGGGTTGCCCATGATGCTGGAGGAAAGGCGGGTGTGGGGTTTGGCCGGAGTGTGGAGCCGATCCTTCGAGACGCCTGCTGTCGCAGGCGTCTCGAAGGATCGGCCACGTCCCCATTCCCACGCGCCACAAGCCAGAAAGGCCAACGGCAGCCCTAATCGACCAGCTTGCCGCCGTCGTTCACGCCGGTGTCGCGCGTGGGATAGGAGAACGCGAAGTCGTTGCCGGGCATATGCGGAAAGCCCCGGAAATTCTCGATATTGGCGAATTTCGCCCGACAGGTCGCAGCCCGCTTGTCGCAACCGGCGGTCACGGTGAAGGCATCACCCGCGGCGATGGCGGCGGAAGGCGCAAGCCAGAGATCGAAAACCGCACCTGCATCGCCAGCAAGATGAGTGGCCACCTCCACGGCCCGCCCCGCATTCGCACCCGTCATCCAGCGCAGGAGACCGCGCGCGAAGAAATCCTCGGCGAAGCCATCGATCCCGGCGACAAGAATACGCCGCTCGCCGACCACCTCGCTCACCACGCCGGAGCCGCGTAATCCCGCGCTCTCAAGGTCGATACCGCACCGCGCATCGCCCAGATCCGCATCGCAGACATGGGAAAAGACCCGGCCGCGCACCTCCTCAAGCCCCTGCGCCAGCGAGCGCAGTTCCGCGCGGAAAGCCCCATCGGCCCGCATGATCTCGCCAATCTCGGCCACCTGCATCAGAACGCGCTCTTCAGGCGCTGCCCAGTTGACCCGCCACACCTCAATGCGCGCACGGTCCCAAAGCCCTGCGGACAGATCTGCCTCCGAAAGAAGTGCGCTGGAAAGGACCAGATCGTTCAGAGCACCGGCAATCTCGCCGCCGCCGACGGCAAGCCCCGGCCCGGTGGAGACCTCGCTCGCCTCGGGACCGCTGTCGGCCAGATAAGTCACGCCATCGAAAACGAGATCCTCGTCATGATCGGTGAACCCCAGCACGGCCCCGTCGCCGCGTGTGGCTTTCCAGCAGGTGGCAAGCGTCGTCGCGCTGCCCGCCAGGTGGTCGACAAGGCCGGGATCGAGCGTCTTCATGGGCGGATCTCCACGATGGGAACCTGCGGGATCTCGCCCGCTTCGAAATGACTGAGAGAGACGTCCAGCCGGTCGGTGTCGAAACGCACCGGCACATCGAAACTGAACCCGGCGGTCACAACCACGCCGGGCGCCGGGATCGCCCCCGCTTCGAATGTGAGGAGGCCGGTGGTCTCGTCGAGCGAAAAGCCGGAGACTTGCTCCACCCCGTCCAGCGCCACGCGGGCCGTGCCCGCGACAGGCTTCGAGATCACGCGGCGATAGGCGCTCTCGCCGGAGCCGTACCTCTTGACCAGCGCGAATGCGGCGGTCTCGCCGTCGCCGGTCCCCAGGGCGCAATCGGTCGGGGCGGGCTGGCGGGAGGGAAGGCAGGATTTCCAGTCCAGCGGATCGCGAAACCGAAAACCGAAGAGCCTGCCGCGACGCTCTTCGAAAAAAGCGACGACGGCGGCGAGGTCGTCGAAACTGCGAATCCCGTAGCCCGCGTCATAGCGGCGGCGGGAGCGGGCCCAGCGGGCGTTTCGGGATTCTCCCCCGGAGCCAAGCGCCACGATATCGGTGCGCCTTTCCGGTCCTCCGGACGATCCGAAGCCGACTGCGACGGGAAACCGCACCTCATGAAATGACACGATACTCGTCATTGCTCACTTTGCCCCGACAATTTGATTTGGGTCATGTCGCACCCCTCAAAGGCCGCGCAACAATCGGTTTCGGATGGAGGAGGAGGAGATGCCCATGACGCATGTGCCGCATGAGCTGTTGGAGGAATTCCCCGAAGCCGCTGAAGTTTTGCATCAGCTGAAAATGGCCAATCCCCGTTTTCGGCAGCTCTCCGAGCGCTACGCAGCGATCAATCATGAGATCCATCTCATCGAGAGCGAAGAGCAGCCTGCAGGTGATGCGGCGACGGAAGATCTCAAGAAGGAGCGCCTCGCGCTGAAGGACCAGATCGCCGACCTGCTGCGCGAAGCCGGCGCAATCGGATGATCGGACCGGGACGGGCGGCAAAACGTCCGTCTCGTCTGAAATTGACGAATTTCATTCCGCCATTGTCCCGGCTCATCCAAGATGGTTGCGAGGGAAATGGAACAGAATGGGCTCCGGGACGGACTTCCCCTCCCCTCCCCGTACCGGAGACCAACGCACCGCCGCCGCAGCCCCTCCTCGCGGTGAGTGGTGTCACAGCCCGCGTTGCCCCCGTCCGGCAACGCGGGCAATGTATTTCGAGAGCTGCAATTCCGACCTGCGAAAACTCTCTGCATCCGGCGTCGTCACGTTGAAAGTGACCGAAACCGGCGCCCTGTTGCCCCCAGCGCGAACGCCCAGACGCCCGTCCGCCCCGCGCGCCAGCGGCAGGATCGCCTCCGCCCCCGCCTCACCCGCAAGCCCCGTCTCGCCGTTCGACATCGGGAAATAGGTCGGAGAGGCGACAACCCCGCCCTGCGCAAAGGCCCGCACCGTGCCGCCCTTGGCGAAGGCAATCGGCGAGCCGCCGCCGGAAAAAAGGTTGCCCAGGCTGGAATTGAAGGAACTCGCCAGCGACGACAACGAGCGCGACAGGATCTGGCTTGAAAAGCGCAAGGCGGCCTGGCGCAGGATGTCGTCTAGACTGCGGCCCTGCATGATCGCCCCGCGCAATGCCCCGGAAAGAATGTTTGAGAAATCCCCCGCCGAGGCGTTCAAAAGCCGCATCTCTGTGCGGAAGCGGGCCAGATCCTCAAAGGGAAGATCGATGGCGCTGTCGTCGGTTTCAGGCATGGCCGGTCTCGTATTTCCGTTTCGATCAGATCAGACGCTTTCAGGGATCAGGCGCTTGCAGGAAGGTCGGGGTATCGGCTGAGCAGAGCTTCCAGCCCACGGCGCTCGGGCGCGGAGCCCCTGCGCGAAGCGGGTCCGGCGGAAAAGGCCGCCGCCACCTCGCGCGGCGTTGCCGCCCACATGGCCTGAGGCGGCCAGTGCAGGTGGTTCAGGCAGAAATGCAGGACTTCAGCCCATGGAAAGGGCTCTATCCGGCGAAAGGGCGCGCTGCTTCCCCCGCCTCCCCGATAGGGCTTGCATCGCTCGCTTGCGCCGTGAACTCGCGCCATTCCTCTTCGCTGCCATCCTCCGCCTCACCGCCGAAGGTTGCGCGCAGGAGATCGCCGACGATGGCCGCGAACCCCGCTGCCCCACCCACGGTGGTCATGGCCTCCACGTGTTCGTCCTCCACCATGTTGCCGCCGCCGCGCAGGCCCGCCGCCAGAATGCGCACCGCATCGCGCGCCGAAAGCCGCCCTTCCGCAAACCGTTCCGCAAGCGCGCCCATGTCGGTGACGCCGAAAGCGTCCTCCAGTTCCGCCAGCGCGCCCAAAGTCAGGCAGAGCGTCCAGCGCCGCCCGTCCAGCATCGCCTCGATCTCGCCCCTGTGCCGATTGACCATCATCGCCTCCTCACTTCGCTCTTGCCGATCATTCGGCGGTAAAGGTCAGGGCGCCCGCAGATTCCAGCGCCATCTCGTAGGAAACCTCGCCCGCATGCTCGCCCGCATATTCAAGCGCGGTGAGCTGGAAGGGACCGGAAAGCGTGCCGAAATCCGGGATCACGACCTGCCAGTCGCGGATCGCGCCTGCGAAGAAGATCTCGCGCACCGCCGCATCGGACGTCCCGTCGCGGAAAATGCCGCCACCGGAAATGCCCGCCCGGCGCATCCCTGCGCCTTCCAGCAATTCCCGCCAGCGGCCTGCGCTGTCGCTGTCGGTCACGTCCACGGTTTCCGCGTTGAAGGCGATGCGCCGGGCCCTGAGGCCCGCCACGGTGAGGAACGTGCCCACCCCATCGGCATCGAGTTTCAGCAGAAGGTCCTTGCCCTTTTGCGCGCCCATTTCCGTCTCCTTGAAAAGCTCATCTCGAAAACCCGCCGGGGGCCGTCCAATCGGCCCGCCGTTTCAAATAGCGATGCCAATGATCGTTTGACCGTCAGGGGGCGGGGATAAGTTGTTCAGGCGAGCGCCGCCGGTTCGGTGACCGCGCGATAGACGACACGCCCGCGCCAGCCGCGCCCGTCGCGGGTGCGCTGCACCTCCTCGCGCTGGCGCTCCAGCGCGACGAGGCGATGTTCGGCCAGCGTCGGGTTTGCGGCGGCGATGACCTCGCCCAGTTGCACCATCAGCCCCAGCGCTTCGCTCCGCCCGCCTGCACGGGAAAAGACAAGGAATTCCAGCCGATGCTCTTCGCCCGGCCAGTCATCGCCCGCAATCGAGCGGCTCGACCAGTCGCCAACCGCGATATTGGGCCAGGCGGCGGCGCGGCGCGCGCCATCGGCAACCTTGCCCTCACCGAGCAGGGAGGCGAGCGGGCCGTCGGCACGAAGGGCGGCGATGAAGGCCGCCTGCAATTCAAGGGCTGCGCTGCTCATCGGCCTTCCTCCTCGCATAAGGTATCGAGCCAGCGCCCGCCGTCGTCCGCGGGCGTCGCCGCCAGAACGCGAAACAGCCGCACACCGCTGACAAGCCGCCAGCCGCCCGCTATTTCAGAGGCGATCCCGCTGCCAAGGCGGAGCCGGACGCGGTGGGTGACGACGCCATCGAGCCGCTCATCGGCGTAACGTTCGACCATGCCGCGCACCATCACCGCGCCCCACAGAGCGCCTGCCGCCTCGAACGAGATCGTCTGACCGCCTGCGCCGTCATCCGAAGAGACAGGCCGTTGCACGTCGAGCCGCGTGGAAAGATCCGCGATAGCAGTCATGTCCGGCACCCCAGTCCCAGCAGCCGGTAGGGCGCGATGAGGGCCGCGACGGGGCCCGGCATATCGCCTTCCTCCGCACCTTCGCGATGCTGATACCAGTGCGCGACAAGCCGCCGGATGGCGAGGCGCAGCGGGCCGGGCACATCGGTGGCAGCGGAGCCGTAGCCCGCGGTGAAATCGATCTCGATGCCGTTGACGGCGCTTCCCGGTGCGGGGGCCAGATCGGAGACGGCGAGCCGTGCGGGCCTGCTTGCCGCATCGAGGCTGTAGAGCCCCGCATCGAGCACGCTTGCCGTTCCCTCGCCGTCATAGACCGTCACCGCATCGATGGATGCGACCGGCGCGCGTGCGATGCGGACCACGCGGCGCTTCGGCCAGCCGTCCAGCACGGTGCGCCAGCTCTGGGTCATCAGGGCACGGCCCGTGGCCGTTTCCACCTGAAGACGCGCAGCGCTCACCAGCGCTTCGATCAGCGCGTCCTCATCGTCATGGTCGACGCGCAGGAAGGTCTTCGCCTCGGCCAGAGCAACGGGCTCGCCCGCTGGGGGCGAGATCAGGATGGAGGGCATGGGAACCTCTGTCGGAGCGTTGCGGGAAAAGGACCGGGCGGCCCGTTTCGCGAGGGAACGGAGCCGCCCGGCAGTCAGCCGGCGGGAGGGAACCGGCTATCGGTAGTTGCGTCAGCTTCAGGCGGAGAAGGCGAGAAGCTTGATGGCGTCGAAATCCTGCACGCCGCCGCCCACGCGCTTCGTCGTGTAGAAGAGCACGTAGGGCTTGGCGGAATAGGGATCGCGCAACACGCGGATGCCCATGCGGTCGACGACCAGATAGCCGCGGGCGAAATCGCCGAAGGCGATGGGGGTGGCGTCTGCCGCGATGTCCGGCATGTCCTCGGCCTCGGTGATGGGGAAGTTCATCAGCGAGGCGGACGCGGAGACACCGGCGGGCGGCTGCCAGAGATAGTTGCCGTCGGCATCCTTCAGCTTGCGGATCTCTGCCTGGGTGGACCGGTTCATCACCCAGTGGGCGTTCTGGCGGTGGCCGCTCTTCAGCGCATAGACCAGATCGATCAGCACATCGGAGGCATTGGATGCGGGCAGCGCACCGGAGACCCCGGTGGAAACGGTGCCGAGACTGCCCCAGCCCCAGGAGGCTTCATCCACGGTCGGGTAGTCGAGGAAGCCGCGCGGCTTGTTGATGCCGTCGCCATTGATGAAGGCTGCGCCCTCCTGCTCGGCAAAGGCCGTCTCCACCTCGCCCGCAATCCATTCGTCCACGTTCACCGCCGCATCCTCCAGCAGCGAGGCGGTTGCGGCGGGCATAGCGTAAAGCTCCATGGTCGGGAAGCTCAGCTCGGCAAGCGTCGGCGTTGCGGTCTGGGTGCGGGCGTCGGTCTCGCCCACCCAGCCGGTGGCCGCGCCGGTCGTCGCAAAGGGCTTCTTGAAGACCGAGGCCGACACCTGACGGTTGCCCGCGATCGCCCGGATCGGAGAGATGTTGGCAAGGCGCGAGAGCACCTGGGTCTCCGTCTCGTCCGGCACGAGATAGCCGCCATCGGGATCGGACGCGATGGAGAGCGCCTTGGCCTCAAGCTGGCGCAGCCCCTCCTCGCGCCCTTTCCGCATATAGGCGTCGAAGGCCGAGCGATGTTCCAGCGCATCGCCCACGCGGAAGCGGGAGCCGGGACGAGCCGCCTGGGAGCCTTCAGAACCACCCGTACCAGCGCCCAGATTGGGGCGACGCGACTTCAGCATGAGTTCGTCGAGCGAGGCGTTGATGCGCTCCAGCTTTTCGTCCGCCAGCACGTCGCCGCGCGTCTCCAGCGCTTTCAGTCTTGATTCATTTGCGTCCTTGAACTCCTCGAAAGCATGGAGGAATTCCTCCATCGTGCCGCCGAGGTCGGGACCGGCGGGCATGGCCGCCACCTTGGTCTCGCGCACCGGCTCGCCGATCTCCGGCGCACCGCCCTTAACGGCCTTAAGTTCCATAATGTCAGTCATTCCACTCACCTTGTCTGAGGGTTCAATTCGGGGTCAGGTCGGATTGTTTGAGGGGGTCAGATGTGCAGGCTGCCGGCCAGCCGACGCCCCGCATCGAGAAGCCGTGCACCGGGCTCGGCCCTGCGGCGGGCGGGTGCGGCCTTCGTCGCCTGCGGGGTCGTGGTGGCGATGCGCGCGCCTTCCTGCATGGGGAAGGTCACGACCGAGATCTCCCACAGATCGACCTCGTGAAGACGGCGCACGCCCGAGGCCGCATCGCGCTTGCCGCGGATGGTGCGAAAGCCGATGGAGAGCCCGTCGATGACGCCTGCCCGCATCAGGGTCAGCACCTCGCGGGCCTGTTCCAGTTCCGGCAAAAGCTGGCCGCGCACCCTGAGGCCGCGGGAATCCTCGGCGATTTCCAGCCATTTCCCGATGGGCTGCGCGGGATCGTGCTGGTAAAGCAGCTTCACGGAACCCGCGCCCCGCCGCGACAGCGAGCCCGCGAAGGCCCCGCGCATGAGGATGTCGCGCCCCAGATCAGCCACGCCGAAAAGCGCGGCATAGCCTTCGAAGGTCCCCTCCCCGTTCGGGGCTTCGGCAAGGTGTGCGCGCGCCGTGGAGCCCCCGCCCGCGACGGCACCCGCAGCGGCCTTAGTCTCGATGATCATGGCCGCTCCTTCAGTGCAGGGCACGGCGCACGCGCGGCCCGGTGCCGGGTCCGGGTCTGGTTCCGGGTCTGATCCCGGGTTGGGCCAGCATGTGTTCGAGCGTTCTGGCGAAATGCGCGAAGACATCGCGGTGAGCCTGGCGCTCGCGGTGTCTCACGATACCGAGAAGTGCCTGCATGGCTTGTGCCCCTTGTTGTTTGTCGAATTGAGAAACTGATTCAACTGAAAGGCGAATGGCCGCGCGCTCCTGTGAGGGCAGCATCCGTAAAACCATGAGTCAGTGGAATCGCTTGCGTGTATTCGCTCATGCACTACGCCCGGTCGTTGAAGTGACGATTCAACCGCGCGATTTCCTGTACGAAGTCGTTGAACCTGCGGTTGGAACTCGCCAGTTCGCGCAAGGTCCATGCGAGCAGACCGCTTGCGCCGGACGCCCACAGAAAGAGCGCCAGATGGGCGAGGTCTCCGCGTGCGATCACGGTGCGGGTGACGTCCTCCACATCATCCGTCCAGCCCGGCATCGGACGTCGCAGAAACTTCCGGCCCACCCTCGGGCGAGTATCCGACCGCCTCGCGCTTTTCCTGCTGGGTCAGGAAATCGGCGTTACCCACGCGCCGCCACAGCGCTTCGCGCTCCACCGAGAGGGCCTCGATGGCATCGGTGTCCCAACCGATGCGGATGCCTTCCCCGTGAAGGGGCCCAAGCCATCCGGTGAGCGCACGGGCGGTGCGCGAGACGAGCGGCAGGACGCTTTGCCGCCAGAAGGCGCGGTTGGCCTCCTGATAGTTGGCATAGGTGTTGTCGCCGGGAATGCCGAGCAGCATGGGCGGTACGCCGAAGGCGAGCGCGATCTCGCGGGCGGCCTGATTTTTCGCCCCGATGAAATCCATCTCCTGCGGCGTCAGCCCCATCGGCTTCCAGTCCAGACCGCCTTCCAGCAGGAGCGGACGGCCCGCATTGCGCGCGCCCTGATAGCCCTCCTCCAGTTCGCCCTTCAGCCGGTCGAACTGTTCATCCGAAAGGTTGCCCCCTTCGCGTGCGGCATAGATCAGCGCGCCCGAAGGCCGGGCGGCATTGTCGAGCAGCGCCTTGTTCCACGCGCCTGCCGCGTTGTGAACGTCGAGCGAGACCTGCGCCGCCTCGATGGGGGCGAAGCCGTAATGGTCGTTGAGCGGATGGAAAAGCTTCAGGTGCAGGACGGGCGCAATGCCCTCCGCCCCTTCTGACGCAAGCCGCATGCTGCGCCCACCCACCGTATATTCGAACGCCTCCGGCCAGCCGTCGGAGCCTGCCACCACCTTCATCCGGTCGGGGCGCAGCGCATGGAGTTCGCGCAGAACGCCGTCGAGTGTCACGCCCTCCACATAAGCGTTGCCCGCCACGAGAAGGTGGCCGTAGACGGTTTCCAGAAAATCCCCGCCCGCCTGATGCGGACTGGGTCGTGCGAGCAGATCCAGCAACGGGTGGGCATCGTGCTCCGTGTCCCCCTCATAGACCAGCCAGGGCACGGAGCCCGCGGCCTCGCAGATCATACGCACGCAGCGGTGGACCACGGGGTTTTTCGCAAAGCCCTCGCGGGCGAGCGCCGCATAGTCGCGCGGCGTCCAGACCGGACGCCCGGCCGCATGCATGGCGACCAGACCGCCGACGCGCGAGGCCTTGCGTTCGCGCAACGGGGCTTCGGCCGCGGCGGAGGCTGCCTGCCCCCGGCGGAGAAAATCGAAAAGTGCCATCTGAGCTTTCCCGGTGGGTTTGAAATGCGGAGGCACGCAAAAATGTGCGCAAACCCGCAACCGTACGTTGCGTGACCCCCATCACAGCGCCTTGGACGTTGCGTCGCTACTGTCTGATCAACGGCGGGAGAACAGAAACCGCCAGCGCCAACCGGCCGAAAAACAGGCCGCCAACAGAGGGACTTGAAGAGATGTTTCGCAAGATCGCCATCACGGCCCTGAGCGTCGCCGTCATCGCCACCTCGGGCCTCGCCGCCACGACCACCACCGCCGATGCGAAGAACGGCAAGAAGGGCGCTTTCGCCGCCGGGGCCGTCATCGGGCTCGCCACGGGCGCCATCGTCGCCGGGTCCTATCGCGACCGCTATTACGACCGCGGCTATTACGCCCCGCGCCATCGCAATTGCTGGGACAAGCCGGTTCGCCGCTGGGATCCCTACTACCGCGACTATGTCGTCGTCGGCTATCGCACCGTCTGCCGTTGATACGCGCCGGCATCCTGACCTCGCAGAAGAAGCCCCGGTCTCCCCGCCCGGGGCTTCTTCGCGTTCATGCAGCGTTTTCCACTGCCGCCATCACGCTTTGTGACACCGCGATCACAGATTGGGGAACCGGTCCCTCGCGTGTGACGCGTGTCACAGCGTTGCCATGATCGGCCTCTTATCTGTTGGACACGAAAGAACGAACACCCAGCCCGACCGGTCAGGACAAGGCAACGACCGGCAGCAGAAGAGACTGAGCGCATGTTCTCCAAGATCATCATCGCGGTGTCCGCGTTGTTCATCGGCACCGCCTCCGGTGTCGCCGCCAGCACGGCCATGGACGACCGGTCCGAGGAAAAAAGCTATTACGAAATGCCCACCTACAAGTGGGATCCGGAAGCCCAGACCAACGTTTTCGTCGGCTACCGCAAGATCTATCGCTGAGACGCCGCCCCCTTTTCCCGCTCGCCCTGAACGAGAGGGCGCAGCGCGGGTGGCCGATCAGACAGCCCCTCCAGCTCACACCTGCCGCACTTTGGGCTCGCCCGCCTCGGTGAGACACAGCGCTGTCAGCGCCCAGACCAGAGCATCCAGCCGATCCGGCGAGCGACCCGACGACAGGCCGTCCAGGCCGAAGTCGCACATCTCGTCCTCCAGCTTCGAAAACGCACCCACGTGATGGACGCGGCACTGCTCGTAAAGTGCCGCGACAGGTTCCGCGCGCAGCCATTTGCCCCGCGTCGCCCTGACCGAGCGCACCGGCACGGAACCGTCGATGCCCGCCAGAACCGCGCTCACCATCTCGCCGCCCTGATTGACCTCCGCGATCAGGCAATCGGCGTCATGCCGGTGATAGAGCGTGATTGCCGCCCTTCCCCAACGCGCCGGGCGCACTTCCTCCATGCTGGCGTCTTCCAGCACATAGGCATGGCCGTCCGACCCCAGCCCCGCCACGACGAGGCCGCAGGCATCTGCACCCTTGCCCGATGAGGCGGGCGGATCGATTGCCACCACGATGCGGCCCATGCGCGGGGGCAGTTCCGCGCGACAGTCCTCGATCGCCTCGCGCCGCCACAGCGCATCGGCGCGATCCTCGATCAGTTCGCCGTCGAGTTCCTGACGCCCGAGCCGCGTTCCCGCATAACGCCCGACAATCGCCTCCAGAAAACCGGGCGCGAGATTGGTGGCGTTGTCGCGGGTGGACGAGCGGCTGACCACCGTGCGCGGATCGGCCAGAAGCCGCTTCATCAACGGCACGGGACGCGGGGTGGTTGTCGCCACCTGCCGGGGGCGCTCACCGAGCCGCAAGCCGAATTGCAGCATGTCCCACGTCGCCTCGGCGTTTTTCCATTTCGCCACCTCATCACACCAGGCGGCGGCGAACTGGGGCCCGCGCAGCGCCTCCGGGTCCTCGGCGGAAAAGGTCTGGGCAACCGCGCCGTTTTGCCATTCAAGCCTGCGCCGCGAGGGTTGCCATTGCGGGCGCTCCGCACGCCGGTGAATGGCGAGAAGCCCGGAGACGCCCTCGATCATCACCTCGCGCACATCTCCTTGCGTCTCTCCCACCAGCGCGATGCGCCCCACTGGCGACGCGCCATAGGGCGGCAATCCCAGCGCCATGCCGCGCACCCATTCCGCACCCGTACGCGTCTTGCCCGCCCCGCGTCCGCCCATGACGAGCCATGTGCTCCATTCGCCATCGGGGGGCTGCTGGTCGGGACGGGCGAAGACCGCAAAATCATGGGCGAAGCGCTCGATCTCGCTGCGCTCAAGGCTCGCCAGCAGCGCCTCGATCCGTTCCCTGGGCGAGCATCTCAAGGCGTTGCGCAAGGCTTCGGCGGAATTCATCGAGATCGGCCTCCCCATCGTCACCCGTTGCGTTGTCCGATGCCGCCCCCTTGCCCGCGACAGGCAGCGCGCCTTCATCCGCCACATCCAGCGTAACGAGCCGGGCGAGCGTCTGGGCAAGCGTCGAGAGAAGCTTCACGTCGCGCTCATCGAAGGCGGCCTCCGTTCCGCCCTCGGGTGCGGCGAGCCTTGCGCCGATACGCTCTTCCAGCTCACCGACCTGCCGGTCGAAAGCCCGATAAAGCCGGGCGACCAGTCTCGCGCGGCGCTCCCGCGTATCTGCCGGGCGGAGGGGTGACGCGCCGATTGCGCGAACCCAGCCCTCGAGCCTTGCGTGATAGGTGAGCGTGCTGGCCGTTATCCCGACCTGTCGGCAAATCGCAGCCTGACTGGTTTCCGCATCCCTTTCGAAAAGAATGCGCGCACGGGCGAGCCTGTCGGCATCCACACGCCTGCGCTTGCCCTCGATGGAAGGGGGCCCTGCCGTCATCGTGACCTCATTTTTCATGAAAGACGCCGGATCTGCGGAAAGCCGCGCCCAAACGCAAAAAGCCGGGCGCTGTCACGGCGCTCGGCTGTTGGCGACAAAGCGTGCCTGAAACTGAATATGTCTGAAGATCCGGCAGCGTGCCGGGCCCGTTATGCCCGCACCTGTCCGACCATGGCATCATCCTGCCAGATCACCGTGACGGTGTCAAGGACTTTTTTCCTATTTCTCTAACAACGAAAAACTCTCCAGATCGCGGATGGACGATCTGGAGGGCTGATCATTCGAAATTTCTGGCGGTTTCCCGCCCTACACAACCTTGCGCAGGACCAGCACGCCGTCATCGTCGAGCGAGTTCTCGCGCGCGGTGTCTGCGCCCGAGGTTGCCTTGGCGTGGATGGCCTGACGGCGGGTGCGCATGGCGTCTTCGAGGATCGGGGCGTGGACGGCCTTTTGCGCAGGCTGCTTCGTCCAGGCGGAGACCATGTGACGGGCAACGCGGATATCGAGATTGGCGCGAAGGGCCGACAGTTCCCTCACCCGCTCCAGCGAATAGGCGGCGGGGCTGATGAGAAGGGCCATGTTCACCGTGCGCGACGTCGGCACGCCGATGGCGGCGGCCATGATCATCAGCGGTTCGCCGTGCGGATCGGCAAGCATCCGGTCGATGGTCTCGGGCGGCAGGTTGAAGGCATAGGTCAGCAGGCCGCGCAGGGTTTCCATGTCGTTCGCGGCGGTCGTCTTTTCCACGCAGGAGACAAGCTCGGCGTCGATCTTGTCGCGCAGGCGACCGCGGCGGGCCACCGTTTCCGCCAGCACCTCGGCCTGCGCCTTGATGATGAAGCGGCGGCGCTTTTTCGGCGTGCCTTCCAGAAATGCCTTCAGCTCCGCGCTCGCCCTCGGCCTTTCAGCGCGCGGGCGGGTCGGCGATGTGACGACCGGCCTGGCGTTTTCCGCATTGAAGCCCGGCGTCGGGCTCATGCGGGCCTCGCGCGGGGCGAGCGTTGCGCCTTCCGGCACCGCGCGCTCGGCGGGCGCGACGACGGGTTCGGGCAGCGGGGCGGCCAGGATCGGGTTGGGAAGCGGTCCCTTTTCCGGCGCGGCGTCCATGCCGGTCTCGCGCCTGCTAAACGAAGCGGCGACGGATGCGACGGCCTCATCGCTCACCTTGCCGCGCGACGACAGCTTCAGCTTGCGGATGGCTCTGGTGCGCTGGGCCAGCGGAATGGCGCCCGGCGCATCCTCACGGCTGGGCGGCGGCGTACGGCGCTGGCCGAAGGCCGCACGGGCGGGCTTCTCCTCGACGTACCGGCGCAATTGCTCCATGGGTTCGAGATCCGCCTCGATCCTGAGACCGAGGGAGACGTCGGAAAGTTGATCGGCGAGCCCGTCGGCGAGTTCCTGAGAAAGCTCCTCCGCGCGCGCGTCTTCGCTCCATGTCTCCTGCGTCGTTTCCGCTGCCTGCTCCGGTGCGGCGGCGGGCTCCTCGATTTGTTTGTGGGCGGCGACGTCCGAAACCGCGGACATCGCCGCGACGCTTTGGGCAAGCGCATCGGCCTCATCGAGGCTCGTGTCTTCGCCGACGAACTCGAAATCGCTGCGCTTTTCGCGACCGGCCATGATGCCCGCATCGCTCCAGGGAACGGGCGGCTGTTCCGGCAGGGGCGTCTTGCGCGCGAGGGCACGCAGTTCGGCAAGCACATCGTCGGCCTGCGCCGGGAGATCGGCAAACGCAGCATCGCGAGAGATATCGACCGCGCGTTCCGCAGTGTCCGCAGCCTCGGCTTCGTTCGAAATTACGGCCTCTTGCGGCACTTCGGCGGCTTCCGTCGCCTCCTTCGCGTCAACAGGCTCAGGCAGCGTCAATTCCTCAGGTGTCCCGATTTCCTCGAATTCGGCAAATTCCACGAATTCCTCGGATTCCCCGATTTGCTCAGATTCCCCGGTTTGCTCTGGCGCTGCGATTTCCTCAACCACGTCGATTGCCTCAGCCGCGTCTGCCGCTTCGCCATCGTTGATGAGCGCGAGCTTATCGGTGCTCTCGTCCGGTACGGGCGTCTCGAATTTCGGGCCGATGTCCAGTTCCTCCGCCTCCAGAACCGGCACGGTCTCGGCCTCGTCATCGAGTTCCACGAAATCCTCCCCGTCGCTGGTGTAGCGGCCGAGGGCGGAGAGAACGTCGTCGGAAAGGGTGCGGCGGAGCGATATCGCGCGGCGCACGGACTGCGGACCGCGCCCGACGGCGGCGATCAGATCGCAATCGTGCAGCACCGTGGAATAGGCAAGCACCCGATGCGCAACGGAGACGTCTTCATCCTGCGCAAGTGCCAGCACGCAATCGTGGGGAACGAAGCTGCAGCGCGAAAGAAGCGTCGCAACCTTCCGGCGCTCTTTCACCGGCGTCGCAGTTATATATTGCCGGAAAAGCTCCGCGTAGACGTGGCGCTCGACGCGCGAGGGTGCATCGCTTGCGACAAAAAGTTCTGTCGCGGCCAAAAGAAGATGCGCCTTGCGCGTGCTCTCATCCGCCTGCACGAGTGAACCGACGCCTTTCGGTGTTGTATAGCCTGTCATGGTGCCGAATACGCGAAACTTCAAAGTCGACCACGGGTTAGGTCACTAAAATTGCGCCAAAAGCGTTAGCGATGGATTAACCACAAATTCGCCGCCCCCGTTGCAGACGCGCTTTCGGGTGCCCTGCGATCCCGCGAGCCTGTGGAACACTTGTCCCGACAACCTCGCTTCTGCGTAGCAAACTACCGCTAATCCGCAGAATTCCGCTGCGTATTCGCCCTCCCTCCGCCGGGCGTTAAGGAACCGTTAACCATCCCGCTCGCCTAATGTTAATGCGAAGTAAAGGGCGGGCCGCGCGATGCGGCTATCCCCCATAGGCCCTCGACGGCCTGCCCTTTGCGCCGCCGCCCCGCATGTCCGGAAAATCCCGACATGCAAGCGGCCACGTTCGCGGGCCCCACGCATGAGGCGTGACAACGGACAAGCCCGCCTCTTTTTGCTTTTGCACGGATGAACGGAAACGGAGGGTGAGATGGGGACTTTGCTGAATTTTGCCGCCGCCGCCCGGCCTCACAGGCCCAAGCGGTCCGAGACGCCGCTGGGCAGCGCCGATATTCTGGTCTTCCCCGGGGTCCGCATCGAACGCCATACTGTTGATCTGGCCGCGCGAATCCGGAAAGTGGCCAAGGACACCGGCGGCAACACGCTACCGGAAGCCTAGCGCCGCGGAGCGGATGTTATCGATCCGGCGTTTTCGCCCCGGCGCTTTCGGCCAATCGCCCTCCCCGGGGACGCCTTCCCGGAGAGGCCACGCAGCGGCGCATGACGCGCCGCAGAGGACTCGATGCAAGACATGATGCGGCGGCCCGCAGGGGTCGCGCCAATTTCAAGGCTGGCGCCGCCAGCGCCGCGCCGAACGAAGCGGGCGGCGAGATTCTTCTCGGGACCTGGCGTCTTGTCGCGCCTCGGTGTGAAGGCTCTGACGGGCAGGCTCCTCGTTGCCGGAATGCTTGTCGGCCTCGTGGCAGGCTGCGCCCGTCCGACGGGCGATTTCGGCCGAGCCAGTTCCGACCGCATCCATGACGAGATCCTGCCCGAATACGGCCACCGCCTGAAGAACATGCGCGGCGAGCCCACATCCACCTTCAATCTCACCGATCTGGAGCAGGAACTGCGCGATCGCGCCTGGACGCTGATCCGCCCGATCTCCGCGAAGGACTGGATCGACGGCACGGCCATCGAGGCGCAGCGCACCGGCATCATCAAGCCGATCGACGACAAGCTCGATCCGTCCGTCTATTACCTCTATCTGCGCTCCGACAAGTTCCGCTCATCGGAAACCCGCTACGAGCGCGTCGTGTCCGATATTTCCGGCGACACGGATCTGATCCGCCCCTTCTGCACACTGGCGACCGAGATCGAAGATACCGACACCGAGCGGCTCAACGCCATGAACCGCCGCAAGGACCTCAAGCCAACGGAATACGAGGCATCCGTGGGGCGGGTGAACGAGAATCGCAACATCATCGCGTGGGTAAAGCGGTCCATGTCCTTCCGGCTTGCCGCCTATCGCTACGCCATCGACCGGCTGGAAATCGAAACGCCTTCCCGCCAGCGGGTCTGGGACGCAAACACCGCATGGCGGCGGCTGGCGGGCGAAGTCGCCTTTGCCGACGCCGGGTGTCGCGAGACCAAGACATATGATGTGGACGGCAAAGCCCGCAAATCGCGCATCTACACCAACTGGGGCGGCGAGCGCCCGGCCCCGGTGAAATAGGCAGAGTGAAATAGGCGCGTTGCGACTCACTTGTCCGTTCAAGATCCGGCAGCACGTCTCACAAGGCGGAAAATGCCGTCGCGCAAGGGCCGCCACGGGCGGGCGCGCCATTTCATCGCGCCGGCTGTGGTGTCGGCCGGAATCTACGGTTTGCCGTTCGTGTCGGGATCGGGATTGAAGTCGAGAGCAAGGCCGTTGGTACAGTAGCGCAACCCCGTGGGTTGCGGCCCGTCCGGAAAGACATGCCCCAGATGAGCATCGCAGCGCGCACAGCGTATTTCCGTGCGACGCATGAAGAGCGAATTGTCATCGAACTCCGAAATCGCGCCCTCTTCTGACGGCGCATAGAAACTCGGCCAGCCGGAACCGGATTCGTACTTGGCCTGAGAAGAAAACAACTCCGCACCGCAGCAAACGCAGCGATAAACGCCGTCGCGTTTCTCGTCCAGATAGGGACCGCTGCCTGCGCGCTCCGTGCCATGCCGTCGCGTGACCGCAAACTGCTCTGGAGTAAGGCGCGCGCGCCACTCGTCTTCGCTGAGTTTCACCCTGTCTTCAGGCTTGCCGCTCATGCTCCCCGGCCCTCCCTCCCGAGTTTTGAGATGATCTTGGTATGTAGGGTCGGCGGTATCGCGAAGCAATGGCAGGTCAAACGCTTTTTGGAATTAAACGCGTTTGACGACGATGCGCGCATGTGTCGTATCGAATTGGGCTTGGTGAGAAATAGCCAGTCCTTTATCTATTATTGGATTTCGCTACATTTCCGATTCAAAGGTCTGCGATTTTCAACCTGAGTCGAGTTTCGACGAAGTCGGTCGTACTGTGAGCAACGCCGATAAACGGCTTGTTCAGACAAACATGAAATAGCATGGTGACAAGGTAACTTGCACTTCAGCCAAACGGCGTATATCGAACCGGTGACTACCCTCGTAAACGCCAGTAGTGCCTGAAGCCTCCCCTCGGGGAATCGCGTTACTGCCGAAGACGTCTCCGTGAAGAAACGGGCACTGCGCCGGGTCCTTTCGAGGGCCGTGCCGACGCCCATGTGACCGCTCCAGTTCTGCGGAGCACGAGTGAGAACCCGTATGGCGGGTTCATTTGCCGGCCCCCAAGGGGGCCGCGTCAACGGATCCACGTGACGGATCCATGTGACGGGCCCTTATGCGAGGGCCCTCTGTGACAGGCCCGTGTGAGCGGGCCAAGGGACGGGAATGGCGCTATTTGGGGTTGATGATACGGTCGTGGCGGTGCTTGCACCGTTTGCCGCCGCCCTGTTCGCACCCGCCGTGGTGCGCAAGCTCAAACACAATGCAGCCTGGGTGCTGGCCGTCGTGCCGGCGATCATCTTTCTGCATTTATGCCGATATGTCGGTGCAGTATCCAGTGGAGAGACCTTTACGGAAGGCTTCTCCTGGGTCCCGGCATACGGCGTCAATTTCACCTTCTATCTCGACGGTCTGAGCGTTCTCTTCGCGATGATCATCTCGGGCATCGGCACGCTGATCATCCTGTATGCCGGCGGCTACATGAAGGGACATGCCCAGCAAGGAAGGTTCATCTCCTTCCTTTTGTTGTTCATGGGCTCCATGCTCGGCGTCGTCACGGCCAACAACCTGATCACGCTGTTCATCTTCTGGGAGCTGACATCCATCACGTCCTTCCTGCTGATCGGCTTCGATCACCTGCGCGTGGCTTCGCGGCGCGCGGCGATGCAGGCGCTGGTGGTGACGGGCGGCGGCGGCCTTGCGCTGCTGGCGGGCGTCCTGATGATCATCAGCGCGTCCGGACAGAGCGAGCTTTCCGATGTGCTCACGACCGGCGACACGCTGCGCAACAGCGCGCTTTACGCGCCGATCCTGATCATGATCCTCGGCGGCGCCTTCACCAAGTCGGCGCAGTTCCCCTTCCACTTCTGGCTGCCCAACGCGATGGAAGCGCCGACCCCGGTCTCCGCCTTCCTGCATTCCGCAACCATGGTGAAGGCGGGCGTCTACCTGCTGATGCGCCTCAACCCGGTCATGGGCGATACCATGGCGTGGGAGATCATCCTGCCGCTCTTCGGCGGGTTCACGCTGATCATGGGAACGGTCCTGGCGCTCCGCCAGACCGATCTGAAGTTGATGCTGGCCTATACCACGGTCGCCTCGCTGGGCCTGCTCGTCATGCTGACGGGCGCGGGCACCGAGGCCGCGCTGGAAGGTGCAGCGATCTATCTCTTCGCCCATGCACTCTTCAAGGGCTCGCTGTTCATGATGGCGGGCTGCATCGACCATGAGGCGGGAACGCGCGACGTCACGAAACTCGGCGGCCTGCGCAAGGCCATGCCGATCACCTTCGCCGCCGCCGTGCTGGCAGCGCTCTCCATGAGCGGCCTGCCGCCCTTCATCGGCTTCGTGGCCAAGGAAGTGCTCTATGACGGCACATGGGATGCGGGCCTGATCATCACGCTGGTTGCCCTTGTCGGCAACGTGCTGATGATGGCGACCGCGCTCGGCGTTGCCTTCAAGCCGTTCCTCGGCGAACCGGTGGAAACGCCCAAGCACGCCCATGAGGGCCCCGTTCTCCTGTGGCTCGGGCCGCTCACGCTGGCAATTCTCGGTCTTCTGGCCGCCCTTGCCGTCGGCTGGACCGGCCCCGCTCTGCTCGGCCCGATGGCCGGTGCGATTTCCGGCGAGCCGAACCACGGCGATTTCCACCTGATCCCTGCGCATATCGGCGCTCCGCTGTTCCTGTCGCTGATCACTATGGCGCTGGGCGCTGCGGTCTACTTCCGTCTGGAATACGCGCGGGAGAAGGTCGACCGGCTCATCACGGCCATCGGCTGGGGCCCGGATCGCGGCTTCGACCAGCTGATCACGCTCATCGTGAAGATCGCCGGCAAGGTCACGACCTACGCGCAGCCCGGCCGGATGCAGACCTACATGAGCACGGTCTTCATCATTGTGGCTGCCGGGTTGCTGATCCCGATGTTCGGCTTTGGCGAGTTGCCGTCCCTGCCCGGCATGCCCGGTTTCACTTTCTATGAGTGGCTGGTGCTGTCGCTGGTTGTGATCGGCATCGTCGCGGTTCTGGCGGCGCGCACGCGCCTTATCGCCATCGTCTCGCTCGGCATCCAGGGCTTCGCGGTCGCCGTTATCTACATGCTCTTCGGCGCGCCCGACCTCTCCTTCACCCAGTTCATGGTGGAAACCCTGTCGGTCGTCATCCTGGCTCTGGTCATGACCCGCCTCAACCTGACCGCGAAGGACAATCGTCCCTTCCGCGAAACCGTGCCGCACATGGTCATCGCCGCAGCGGTGGGCCTCGGTTTCGGCCTGTTGCTCATGGCCGTGACGCAGGTTCCCTTCGACGCTCGTCTGTCGGAGTTCTTCGCCGCCAACTCACGCGCGATCGCCCACGGGCGGAATATCGTGAACGTCATCATCGTCGACTTCCGCGGCTTTGATACGCTCGGAGAAATCAGCGTGGTGATGGTGACGGGCCTTGCCATTCTGGCGCTTATCCGGATCCGCGCACACGGGCCGAAAAAGCCGGAAGACGTATCTATTGGCGGACCGTTGCAGGCTGTGTCTGACCCGGTCAACGAGGAGGCTGCACGATGAACACTGTCATTTTCCGGACCATTGCGCCCTTCCTCACCGCGTTGATGATCCTGTTTTCCATCTTCGTGCTCCTTCGCGGGCACAACGAGCCGGGCGGCGGCTTCATCGGCGGTCTGATCGCCGTCTCCGCCCTGGCCATCTACGGTATCGCCTGCGGCGTCCAACCGGTTCGCCGCGCCATCCGGTTCCATCCGATGAGCATCTCGGCCTTCGGCCTGCTGATGTCGTGCCTGTCCGGTCTGCCTTCCATGCTGACCGGCGTCGGCTTCATGAAGGCGCACTGGATCGAGCCGGAGATCTTCGGCGTGGATCTGGCCCTGTCGACCGTGATGGTCTTCGATATCGGCGTGTATTTCGTGGTGGTGGGCTCCATCACCTCCATCGCCCTCGCCCTTGAAGAAAGGGAGGACGACTGATGGAAGGGTCCTTCTCGATCCTGATCGGCTTCTTCTTCGCGGCCAGCACCTATCTGATGCTGTCGCGCCAGTTGATCCGCATCCTTCTCGGCGTCTCGTTGCTCGGCAACGCCGTCAACCTGCTGATCTTCACCACGGGCCGCCTCACGCGCGAAGTGCCGCCGGTGATCCCGAACAGCTCCCTCGTTCCGGTCGAGGTCACGGCCAATCCGCTGCCGCAGGCGCTGATCCTGACCGCGATCGTCATTTCCTTCTCGTTCTTCGCCTTCCTGCTGGTGCTGGCTTTCCGCGCCTATCAGGAACTGGGCACCGACGACGCCAATGAAATGCGCGTCGCGGAGCCGGTAGGCGAGATCAAGCCGCCGATGGGGTACTAAGATAATGGCGGTGATTGGACATTCTGCCGACGTTTCCCACGCAATGATCACAACGGCGGTCCCGCTCGGGAACTGGCTGGTCGTTGCACCCATAATCATCACGATCCTGGGCGGGGTCGTGTGTCTGCTGACACGCAAGAAGACCCAGATCCAGCCCCGTATCGCCATTGCGACACTGGCGTTGCTGGTTCTGTCGAACTTCACTCTGCTCGGGCGGGTCATGGACCAGGGCGTCATCACCATGGTGATGGGCCAGTGGCTGCCGCCTTACGGCATCGCCTTCACGGTCGATCCCATCGGCGCGATGCTGGCGCTGATCGCCTCCGTCGTCGCCTTCGCCACCGCGCTTTACGGTGTCGGCGACAGTGACGCCATCTCCCGGCGCTACGGCTTCTATCCGTTCCTGATGCTGCTGATGACGGGTGTCTCCGGCACCTTCCTCACCGGCGACATCTTCAACATGTACGTCTGGTTCGAGGTGCTGCTGATCTCGTCCTTCGGCCTGCTGGTCCTCGGCAACGACAAGGCACAACTCGACGGTGCGGTGAAATACGGCATCCTGAACCTGATCGCCACGACGCTGTTCCTGATTGCGACCGGCTATCTCTACGGCCTCGTCGGCACGCTCAACATGGCGGATATCCGCAGCTCGGTTGCCGCGCTGCCGGACAAGGCCCCGATCCTCACGGTGTCGGTACTCTACCTGCTGGCCTTCGCGATGAAGGCGGCGGCCTTCCCGGTCAATTTCTGGCTACCCGCGTCCTATCACACGCCGCGCATCGCGGTGGCGGGCGTCTTCGCCGGTCTTCTGACCAAGGTGGGCGTCTATGCGCTGCTGCGCACGATGGTGATGCTGCTGCCGGCCTACCGCGAGATGCTGGCCGACGTGCTGGCCGTCGTGGCGGTGCTGACGATGATCACCGGCGCACTGGGCGGCATCGCCCATTCGGACCTGCGCCGCGCGCTCGGCTATCTCGTGATCTCCGGCATCGGCTCGATGCTGGCAGGCATCGCAATCGCCTCCGAACTCGCGCTGTCGGGCACGATCCTCTACGCGATCCATTCCATCATCGTGATGACCGGCCTTTATTTCGTGATCGGCATGGCCTCGCGCATGAGCCATACCTTCCAGCTTCGCGAGTTGGGCGGCCTCTACGCCAAGAGCCCGCTGCTGGCGCTGTCCTACTTCATCCTCGCGGTGGCGCTGTCCGGCCTGCCGCCCACCTCCGGCTTCTGGGCCAAGGTGGTGCTCGTCGATGCGGCGATCCATGACGGCTGGCCCTGGCTGGCAGGAGCCATCCTGTTCACCGGCTTCCTGACCTGCATCGCAGTGGCGCGCATCGGTCTGTTCGCCTTCTGGCGGGGCGGCCCGGAGGGCACGCCCGACGGCACGGCACGGGCGGTCACCGCAACCGGCGAGGCCTACAAGCCCGACGCTGCCGCCGCCTATACCGCCATGTGGCTCGCCCTTGGCCTTTTGACCGGCCTGTCGCTGTTCATTGGCCTTGCGCCCAACCATATCATCGAGATCGCCCATACCGGAGCCGCCGGACTTCTTGATCCGGTCAACTATATCGGTTCGGTCTTCGGCCCCACGGGAGGCCCGCTATGATCGGTATCTTCCTCGTCAACATCCTGATGGCCCTCGCCTGGGGCGCGATGTCGGGATCGTTCGAATTCGTCAACCTGATCTTCGGCTTCGTGCTGTCCTCCGCCCTGCTCTACACCATTCGCGAGCAGATCGGATCCGGCGGTTACTTCCGCCGCGCCGGTCGCGTTATCAGCCTTGCGGGCCTGTTCTTCTATGAACTCGTCCTATCCGCATGGCGCGTCGCCCGCATGGTCATGACGCCGGACATTTCCAACCTGCAGCCTGGCATCATCGCCTATCCACTCACGGTGGACCGGGATTTCGAGATCACGTTGCTCGCCAACATGGTCACCCTGACGCCCGGCACGCTGTCGGTGGATGTGTCCAGGGACCGCGCGGTCCTCTATGTCCACTGCATCGACGTGCCGGATCCGCAGGCGACCATCGACGACATCCACAACGGGTTCGAACGCAAGATCCTGGAGGCGTTCCGATGACCGGTCCTGAGTTTTTCCTCGAAATCTGCGTTGATGTCGCGCTGGCGATATTGTCGCTTTCGTTCCTGCTGACCGTCTACCGGATCGTCACCGGCCCGACCCTGCCCGACAGGTTCGTCGCCCTCGACATGCTGGTGACGGTGGGCATCGGCTTCATCGCCGTGATCGGCGTGAAGACGGAATACTATCTCTATATCGATATCGCGATCGCCCTCGGCCTCGTCGGCTTTCTGGCGACCGTGGCCTTTGCCCGCTTCGTGCTCAACCGCGGCCTTGCCGGGGATGCCTCGATTACGGCGGAGACGCAGCGCGATATCAAGACCACACGGGCAGTTGCAGAACGCGCAAGGGTCGTACCGGCATCCGAGGAGACCAAGTCATGATTTCCGTCATCGTCGGCATCGCGCTCGTCATCGGCGCGCTCTTCGCGCTCAGTGCGTCGTTGGGTCTCATCCGTTTCAAGGACGTCTACATGCGCATGCATGCGGCCAGCAAGGCGGGCACTCTGGGCTCCGGCTTGCTGCTTCTGGCCCTCGCACTGCATGCGGGTGAACTGGGCGTGGTTACCCGTGCGATTGCGGGTGTCTGCTTCTTCCTGCTGACGGCCCCGGTTTCCGCGCACCTGCTGGCGCGCGCCGCTTACATCGTGGGTTACAAGCCTTGCGACATGACCGTCCACGACGCACTCGCAGAAGCCCAGGACGGCAAGAAACAGTAGTATTCGAGCGGGTTCAGTCAGTTTTCCCTGTTCGTGAAACCCGCCACAGTCTTGCCCGCTTTTATTTGGCCACCGCGATTCGCGGTGGCCTTTTTTCTGTCGCGATTCATGCCAATTGCGGTCTCCGCACGCAACGCGGAGCGCTCCGCCCGGTTACGGTAGGGCATATTCATGCATTTTATTGGCAAATGTAACCGCTGGTTTAGCCTTAGCAGCATGCCGATGGAATTCGCGCCTATTTGTTCAATCTCCCGCATGTCATCAAATTATTTTCTGTTGTTATTGACGAATGCAATGTATATAGACTGGCGACGAATTATAGAGAGACCGGAATCGACTTTGAGGCCAGTAAACACCCAAGTCGGTTTCTGAGGACGGCGACGGCGCCCCAATGTCTGCGCCGGGCATCCCGTCCGAAACGATGATTAGTCAGACAAAAAACGGGTGAACGATGACCGAAAATGTAGCCGACGACAACCTTATCGACCTGACCGCAGATATCGTCTCCGCGTATGTGAGCAACAACACCGTTCCCGCGACGGATCTTCCTCAGTTGATCAACGAGGTCTACGGCGCTCTGCAGAAGACCAGCGGTGCGATCACCGAGCCGGAGCCGGAGCCGCTGAAGCCCGCCGTGCCGATCAAGAAGTCGGTGACGCCGGACTACATCATCTGCTTGGAAGACGGCAAGCAGTTCAAGTCGCTGAAGCGTCACCTGCGCACGCATTACGACATGACCCCGGAAGAATATCGCGAGAAGTGGGGCCTGGCGTCCGACTACCCGATGGTCGCTCCGAATTACGCCGCCGCCCGTTCCGACCTCGCCAAGAAGATGGGTCTGGGCCAGCAGCGTCGCCGCGGCAAGTAAGAAGCCTGCGCCGATCGCGCGAGAAAGCGCCACATCGACGGAGGGCCCGCCTTCCGGCCCCGTTGGCGCGGCGCCTCGTTTGCGACCGGCCCTGCTTGCCAGGCACGATTTGAGAACCGCGGCGTATTGCGCCGCGGTTTTTCTTTTAAGACGGCCATCACATTACGCCGTCCGGCTTTCCGCCCTCCTCCGTCTGCCCGCCACCTTGCGAGACCTCAACGCCCGACCGCGGGCGGCCCGGCCGATCCTTGCATCCGCCTCCCGCCCGTATCGTCAGGCGCATGGCCCGCAGAGCCTCGCATTCGGCCCGATAGGCTTGAGAAAGCGCAATATGACGGTTGAGGTCGTAGCTCCAGTGCCCGGCCTTGCCGCGCTGACGCTCGCCTCTCAACGCACGCGCCAGCCTCGCTACCAGCGCCTTGCGCCCGGCCTCCCCCTCCTCCGGTTCAAGCCCTGTCAAGCGCCGCAAGGTACGCTTGCGAAGAGTTGCGGCGCGTTGCGCCCCGCGATCCGCGACCCCCTGCCGATCCGCCCCGTCCTGCCCGTTCTCCATGCGACCTGCCCCTTCCTGCCGGAAACACCGTCAGGAGCATCGCACCGCCCGCGAGAGCGGGAATAAATTACGCGGCAAGGCACGTGACGCTCCCTTTCGGTCACCGCGACAGAGCGCCTCGACCGCCGCCCGGACCGGGCCTCAAAGCCCCGGCAACAGGGGCCGGAGCCGCGGAGATCCGGCAATCCCGGGTTAACCAAGGCAGGAAACTTATCCCCACCAACCCTCCGGCATTTTAACAGTATGTAGGCATCAATTCCTACAAGCGTCCCGTATTGCCGGACGCGTTTTTCTAGGACGGAGGGGTTCCATGCTTACAGGTCATTTCGATGCTTCGCTTCCGCATGTTTCGCGGGCTCATTCACCGGGCGTCATAATCGAGAACGCCGAAAACTGCCGCCTTATCCAGATCACGGTGGCGGCCATATTCGGCATTGCGCCGGACGCCTTGCGGGCGCCGACGCGCTGCCGGGCCCCTGTCGCATTTGCGCGGCAGGTGGCCATGTATGTGGCCCATGTCAGCTTCGGCTATTCGCTGACCGAGGTCGGCCGCCTGTTCGGGCGCGACCGCACGACGGCGGGTCATGCCTGCCGGATGGTGGAGGACCGACGCGACGACCCGGCCTTCGACGACATGCTCGCCGCCATTGAAGCGGCCGCCTGCGCCTGCCGGGACGCGGTTGCGGGCCGTTGGGAGACGATGAATTGAGCGCGCGCGGCAAACCGGTTCCGTCAAGGGATACCGAGGCCACGACCTGCGGGGACAGGTCCGGGGCCCGCCGGACCCTGCGCCTCCTGAAAGCGCTGGGCGGCCATGAGGCCGACATGCGGATTGCGGGGGAAACCGTTCACCTGACCCGCAGTCCGGCCCCGCCCTCCGGTGCGCAGGCCCGGAGGACATGGCAGGTGCCGCTTTCCCTTCACCGGCAGCTTCTGGCGCGGGGCCTGCTTGAGATGCGGGCCGCAGAGCGGATCGCGGTGAGCGCACAGGGCCGCGCATGGTTGCGGCGAGCCTTGTCGCTGGGCGACGGCTTTGCCGATCAGCATCGCGAGACGGAGCTTCGCACGCTTGCCGATGAGAACGGCGAGCCGGTGCAGGTTGAGATCGATCTCACCGAAAGCCCGCTTGCCTGGCTTGCCGGACGCAAGCGGGCCAATGGCGCGGCCTGGCTCGATGCGGCGCAGATCGCCGCCGGGGAGCGGCTGCGCAAGGACTATACCCGCGCCGGGCTCATGGCGCGGGTGACGGCGGACTGGAGTGCGGCGGGCGGCGGGCGCGCAAGACGATCGGGTGCGCGCGGCGGGCTTGCCGATCTCAATGACGCGGCTCTCGATGCGCGCGAGCGGGTGCACCGGGCGCTCGCTTCGGTCGGGCCGGAATTGTCGGGGGTTCTCGTCGATGTCTGCTGCGAGTTGCAGGGGCTGGAGGCGGTCGAGCGCCGGCATGGCTGGCCTGCCCGCTCGGGCAAACTGGTTCTGTTGCTCGCCCTGTCGGGCCTTGCCCGTCACTACGGGCTCTCAGGTGCCGCGCGAGGTCCCGAGAAAACCGGCACGCGCCACTGGGGCAGCGAGGGTTACCGGCCCCGCCTCAACGGCGATGCGGAGCCGGATGCGGAGCCGGATGCGGATCAGTGACCCACGTGGTGCCCGTGTCCTTGCGGGCGCGGCGCAAGCCAAGGCAGCAGGGCCGCGAACAGGAAGACGACGGTTATGACGGCGAACATGTTCAGTGTCGCCAGAAGCACACTCTGGTGGGCAACCATCTGCGTGAGATTGGCCACTGCCGCTTCCTGCGAAAGCCCGCCCTGCTGCATGATCTCGCCCACCACCATGTTGGCGTTCGGCATGGAGTTGACGAGTTCCGTCTGGTTGACGCGGGCCGCGTTCTGCCATCCGGTCTGCACCAGCGAGGTCGCAAATGCGCCCGCCAGCGTACGCATGAAGTTTGAAAGCCCCGCCGCATTGGCCTGCTCGTGCGGCTCCACCGTGGCCAGCGCAAGATCGGTCACCGGCACGAAGAACATCACCATGAACGGGCCGGTCAGCAGGGTCGGCCAGGCCATCTGCCAGAAGGTGACCTCGCCGTTGAACCCCATGCGCCAGGCGGTCATCGCCCCCAGCCCGAGGATGCCCGTCGACAGGATGATACGCGGGTCCATCACCTCGTTGAGCTTGCCGACGATGGGCGCCGATATGAGGGCTAGAATGCCCATCAGGCCGGTTGCGTAACCCGCCCATGTGGCCGTGTAGCCCATGTTCTGCTGAAGCCACAGGGGCAGGATCACGATGGAGGCGAAGAAGGCCGCAAAGCCGCCTGCAAAGGTGATGGCCGCCGCGGTGAAGCCCCGGTGCCGGAAGATCCTCAGATCGACGATCGGATTTTCCTCGGTCAGCTCCCAGATGAGGAAGGCGACGAAGCCGATGGCGGCGATGACGGCAAGGGTGCAGACGAAGGGCGAAGAGAACCAGTCCTTGTCGCGCCCCTCCTCCAACAGGATTTCAAGCGCGCCGACCCACACGATCAGCAGGCCGAGCCCCACCGCATCGATGCGCGCCTTCTTCGTCGGGTCCGGCTGGCCGCGCATCAACGTGATGATGATCAGCCCGCCGATGACCGCGATTGGCACCTTGATGAAGAAGATCCATTCCCAGCCGTAGTTGTCGCAGATGATCCCGCCGAGGATCGGCCCGGCGATGGGCCCGATCAGCGATGTCATCGCCCACAGGACGGACGCGGCCGTCGCCTTTTCCTTCGGGAATATCTTCACCAGCAGCATCTGCGACAGCGGCATGATCGGGCCGCCGGTGAGCCCCAGCAGCACGCGGCCGAGGATCAGGCTTTCCAGCGAGTTGGTCATTCCGCAGTAGAGCGAGACCAGCGCAAAGCCCAGATAGCAGGCGATGAAGGTTCTCAGGCCGCCGAATTTGATCGCCAGCCAGCCCGTCAGCGGCACGGTAATGGCCTCTGCCACCGCGTAGGAGGTGATGACCCACGTGCCTTGCGAGGTGGAGACACCGAGCGAACCGGCGATGGTCGGTACGGAAACGTTGGCAATGGTGCTGTCGAGCACCACCAGGAAATTTCCCGTGCCGATGGCAAGCGCGGCGATGAGCAGCTTGGCGCCGACAAGCGGCTCCGCGCCCGCTGCGGATTTCGCAGACATGATTGGCTGGCCTTTCGCGGGATCAGTCTTCGAGATGGATATCGGCGGTCATGGACAGGCCGACTTCCAGCGGATGCTCTTCGAGCTGGCCGGGGTCGAGCGCGACGCGCACAGGCAGGCGCTGCACCACCTTGATCCAGTTGCCCGTCGCGTTCTGCGCGGGAACCATGGAAAAGGCGGACCCCGTGCCGCCGGAAAAGCCGACAACCTCGCCCGTGAACTCCACGTCGCTGCCGTAAAGGTCGGAATGCAGCGTCACTTTCTGGCCTTTGCGCACCCGGGCAAGCTGCACTTCCTTGAAGTTGGCATCGACATAGGCGTCCGCCACCGGCACCACGACCATCAGCGTCATGCCCGGCTGAACCCGCTGGCCGACCTGCACGCGACGCTGGGAGACCACGCCGTCGAGAGGCGCACGGATCACGGTGCGGTCCAGATCGACCCTGGCCTGATCGCGCGCGGCTCTGGCGGCGAGCACTTCCGGATTTTGCTCGACCGAGACGCCGGAAATCAGGGCCGCATTGGCCGCCTGCGCGCCTTCGGCCGCCTCGCGAGCGGCAGTGGCCGCATCGAGCCCGGCGCGCGCCGCGTCAAGGTTCGCCTGCGCCGTCTGATAGGCTGCGTCCGCCGCCGTCAGTTCGTCGCCGGAGACGGAGCCGTTCCCGGCAAGCGCCGTGCGCCGCTCGAAATCGACCCGCGCCTTGTCGACAACCGCCTGTGCGGAGGCAAGACCTGCGCGCGCCCGCGCCGTATCGGCCAAACGCCCGGCGACCTGCGCCTTCAGATTGCGATCATTGGCCTCAAAGCTCTTCACGTGGCGGATTGCGCTCTGGTAGGCCGCTTCCGCCGCCGCAAGTCGCAACTGCGCATCCGTGTCGTCGAGGCGGACCAGAACATCCCCCGCCTTCACGTGCTGTGTCTCGCCCACGAGAACCTCGCCCACGGGAGCCGCGACCAGCGGTGTGATGGGGGCGATATCCGCGCCTACATAGGCATTGTCCGTGATCGCATGGCGCGATGCATAGAGCGTGTCGTAGGCGTAATAACCGCCACCCGCGACCACGACCGCCAACGCCAGACCGAGAAACAGTTTCCCGCGCATCTTGCGCTTTTCCTTGCCGCGCAGTTCGTCTTCGAGGTCGACCTCCATATCGACCTTCACCTTCGACATATCGTTCACAACTCTTACTCCGATTTGCGGAAACCGCCGCCAAGCGCGCGCACCATGGACACGTCGAGCGCAAAGGCCCGGGCCCTGAGCGCAGCGGTGGCGCGGCGGGCATCGATCAGGGCATCTTCGGCGGAAAGAACTTCAAGATAGGTGGCAAGACCGCCCTCATAGCGGGTCTTGACGATGGTGTAGGCCTTCTGCGCGGCCTCGGCGGAGCGACGCGTCTGGGAAAGTCGGCTGGCAAGATGACGCTGGCTCGTCAGCGCATCCGCAACCTCGTGCAGCGCGTTGACCAGCGTCTCGTCATAGGTCGCCACAGCCATCACGTAATTGGCCTCGGCGGACCGCTTGCCCGCCTTGCGCTGGCCGCCGTCGAAGATGGGCAGCGAAACGGCGGGTCCGACGGACCCGAAATTGGAGGTTCCGTGCGAGAACATGTCGAGCCCGAGAACCTGCCGCCCGAGAACCGCCACCAGATTGACGTTCGGATAGAAGGCCGCCTGCGCCTGATCGATCCGGCGGGAGGCTGCTTCGGCACGCAACCGTGCGGCGACGATATCGGGGCGACGGCCCAGCAACTCGACGGGAAGAGACTTCGGCACACCGGAGAACCGCCCTCCGACGGTGCGCGGACGCTTGATGGCAAGGCCGCGATCCGGCCCCGCGCCGACAAGGGCTGCCAAGGCGTTGCGTGTCAGGGCGATATTCTCGTCGATGGCGGCAAGATTGGCCTTGGCGGCAGCTTCCGCGGAGCGGACGCGCTCAAGCGCGCTCTCGTTTTCCAAGGACTTGCCAAAGCGTTCGGCGATCAGCTCCACCGTCTTGCCGCGCACGCTGACGGCGTTGGCCGCGGCATCGCGGTCGGCATAGAGCGCGGCGAGACCGGCATAGGCCTGCGCGATGCCGGTGGACACGGCCAGACGCGTGGCAGCCGCCTCCGCGGCGGCGGCTTTCGCCTCCCCCGTGGCGGCTGCGAGCGCAGCGCGGTTCTTGCCCCAAAAATCGATTTCCCAGTTGAAATCCAACGTGGCGAGGGCGCTGTCATTCCAACCCTTGGGCACAAAGTCGCTGCCGATCAGATAGTTGTAGGACTGGCGCTCCTGATCGACCTTGGCCGAAGCAGCGAGCGTGGGGACAAGCGCGCCGCGCGCCGGACCGACGGCGGCCTGCGCCAACTGTGCCCGGGCTGCGGCTATCCGCATACGCGAGGCCCCGTGGAGCCCCTCCTCTATGAGATGGCCGAGTTGGCTGTCGCCATAGGCCTGCCACCAGGCATCGGATGGCCAGGCCACTTTGCTGCCTGCAACCGAGCGCGACGCGGCAAAGGCATCAAGGGACGACGGGGATGGAAGAGCCCCCTTGTCGGCGGTGACTTCACAGCCTGCAAGGGTGAGAACGAGGCAAAACAGAGCCCCTGTGCGCACGCCGGGCGCAAGGCATTTTCTGGACATGGAATGAGATCGCTATAACCGTACTGTACGGTTTAATTTGGCGAGAACAGTTGCGGGAGTCAAGCGATAATTGTACAGTCGTGTACAGAAATGGAGAGTGACCGAATGCGCACCAGAACCGACGCCAAACGGCAGGAAATCCTGTCGGCTGCGGCAGATGTTTTTGAGGAAATGGGATATCAGGGGGCCAGCATGTCCGCGATCTCGGCGCGGGTCGGCGGCTCCAAGGCGACGCTTTACGGGTATTTCAAGTCAAAGGAATCGCTCTTCGCGGCCGTCACGTCGGAAGCGCTGAACGATCAGGGCGAACGGATGCTGGCGCTGCTTGAGGACAACAGCGACGATCTGCGAAAGACGCTGACGCTGTTTGCCGAACGCTACATCCTTTTCATGCAAATCCCTCAACTGCTGGCCACGGCGCGCATCGCGGTCAGCAAAGGAGAGGACGGCAAGCTGGGTGAGGAGCTTTACGAATTGGGACCCAAACGCGCCTGGGATCAGGTCGCGATCTATCTGGCGGGGCGGATGAAGGCGGGCGCCTTGCGCGAAGCGCCGCCGGAGCGGGCGGCTTATCATCTCAAGGGCCTGCTTGAGGCCGGGATTTTCGAGCCGATCCTTTTCGGACGCAAACCGGTGATCGACACAAAGGATGCAGGCGCCGCAGCCGTCGATGTCTTCATGCGAGCCTATGGCACCGACCACGAGGGATAGTCTGCCGTTGACCGGAGACACTTGCATGGAATTGGAAAAGTAAAATATTTCAAAACTTTATATTACCCAATACCTTCCCTTGAGGCACGCAACATAGTAAAGCAGGACGACCGGTCTTTCGGCTCCTGACATGAGGGAACGCGGGTTTGCGGCGCTACGGACGCCCCACACTTCCTCTTCGGAACCTGCTCCAGGCATTCGTGCTGGCGCAGGTCTTTCTCGCTCTCGCCCTGCGATCCGCCATACCGGCGGGCTACATGCCCCGAGCCCCCGCCGGGATAGGGCTACTCCCCGGCTTTGTCATCTGTCACGCAGCCGATCCGGCCGGTTCCCCGGGCACCGGCAAACCGCATGACGGCAAGCGGGATTGCCCGTTCGCCCTGATCAACCGGCTTGCCATGGCGACGGCCGATGCTCCGCATGCGATTGCCGCCGTGCGGTCGCGGCGGGAATTTCCGTATGTTCTGCCGCTGCGATGCGCCAGCGACCGGCGTGCCATCTCCGCGTTCCTCGCCCGCGGCCCGCCCCCTTCGGCAATGGGAACCCGACCGAGAAAGCCTGAATTTCCATTGTGGAGGAACACACCATGTCACGTTCGAAAACGACCCTCGTCGCCCTCGCTCTCGCCACCGGCCTGCTGGTGGCCCCGCTCGCCATGAGCCCGATGTCCGCCGCCTTTGCCGGCGATACCGATCCCCTGTTCATCAACCTGACGTCGGACGACGGCCACCGCATCAACATGGCGCTGGCGTTTGGCGGCAAGCAACACAAGCTCGGCCACAAGCTGACGGTGTTCATGAACGACAAGGCGGTTATGGCCGCCTCGAAGGCCAACAGCGAGAGGTTCGCAGCCCAGCAGGCGACGATCGCCGGGTTGCTGGAGGCAGGCGCCACCATCATCGTCTGCCCGATGTGCATGAAGCACTATGGGGTCAACAAGGAAGATCTCATGGAAGGGCTGAAGCCCGGCGCGCCGGAAATCACCGGTGCGGCGCTGTTTGAGGACAACAGCCGGACGCTGACCTGGTAAGGGACGCAAAGGATTGGGAAATCACGGGTCCGCGGCCCATGTCGCGGGCCCGGTCGGCAGGCAACGCCTAGCGCGGGATCTTCTGGCCCGACACCTTTTCCAGTGCCGCCAGTTCTTCCGCGCCAAGCTGGCCGTCGAGGCTGAGCCCCCGGTCGAGCTGGAACCTGCGGACTGCGCTTGCCGTTTCCCCGCCCATCAGGCCGTCGACGGTCACCGGGCCGTAGCCCAGCCGGTCGAGAAGGCTCTGGGCGGAGCGCACGGTTTCGCGCGGCAGCGCGTTACCGATGGAACCGGTCGGCGTCGAAGCGGAGCCGACCTCGCCGGGGGGAACCGGAACGGGCACGGCGGACGTGCCGGACGAAGAGGAGCCCGACGAGGAAGAGCCCACCGGCGGCGTAGGCGCCGCGCGCGGCAGGGCGACATCTTCAAGGATCAGCCGGGCGCGCAGGGCATGGCTCGGACGGCCGGTCACCGCAAGGCCGGAAGCGCGCTCATAGGAGCGGATCGCCTCTTCGGTGCGCGGTCCGTTCAACCCGTCGACAGGCCCGGAATAATAGCCGATGCGCTTCAGGGAGTTCTGAAGATCCGTCACCAGATCGCTGGGCTGCGGCCGGGACGGCTGCGCCGCTTCCTCGATGGCCGCGGTGCGGGTGGAGAAAAGCGGGGCGGGATGCTTGCCCGGCTGGAAGGAAAGCGCATTCGCCACGATCAGGCAGGACGTCAGCAGCATGACGAGCGTGCCGCCCGCGGCCACCGGATTGTCGAGCGCAACGCCGGTCATGCGCAGGACAGCCGTGCCTGCCCCTGCGTGCCCCGCCCCCGCATTGGAAGCGTGACCGCGCCCGTTCGAGGCGTTGCCGCGTGCTTTCTTGACGTTGAATCCGGGTTCCCGCCGCATCAGGCCACCATCGGCTTGGCGCTGGGCGCGGTTTCATCGGACACATCCGGCTTCAGGTCGGGTGTGCCCTCAAAGGCGGGCAGGCGAACGGTCACGCATGTGCCGACGCCGACGGTGCTTTCGAACTCCACCGCGCCGCCATGCAGGGCAACCAGTCCCTTGACCACCGAAAGGCCGAGCCCCGTACCCTCGTGGCGACGGTCGTAGCCGGAATCGATCTGCAGGAACGGCGTGCCGAGGCGGGCCAGATCGTCGGAGGCAATGCCGACGCCGGTGTCGCGCACCTGGATGTCGATCCAGTCGCCGTCGCGCTTGGCGGCCACAGTGACGGTCCCGCCCAGCTTGGTGAACTTGATGGCGTTGGACAGCAGGTTGATGAAGATCTGCTTGCAGGCGCGGCGGTCGCCGTTCAGTTCCGGCAGATTTGCCGGGTTGTCGTAGACGAGCGTCACGCCGCGGCTCACCGCCTGCTGACGCATCATGTCCACGCATTCGCCGATGCAGCGCGCGGGCTGGAACGGCTCGATGCAAAGCTCGAAATTGCCGGTCTCGATCTTCGACATATCGAGAATGTCATTCACCACCTGCAACAGGTGGTGACCGGAATCATGGATCAGATCCACATATTCACGCTGGCGCTCCGGCGGGAGCTGCTCGGGCGTGAACTGGCGCAGGATATCGGAAAAGCCGATGATCGCGTTGAGCGGGGTGCGCAACTCGTGGCTGACATTGGCGAGGAAACGGGTCTTGGCCGCACTCGCCGCCTCGGCCTGATGCTGTGCTTCCTCCAGCTCTTCCTCATGCGCCTTGTAACGGGTGATGTCGCGCGTGACAGCCACAACCGCGGCCTCGCCGTCGCTGATATCGCAATAGCCCATGGGGCGGCAGCGCATTTCAAGCCACACATAAGTCGGCTGGCCGTTTTCGCCGGGCTTGGACGGACCGCGACGGGCCCGGAACTCAAGCGATTTCGCGCTTTTGTGCACGGCCACATCGTTGAGCGTGGTCAGGAAGGCCGGACGGTCGGCCACATGCACGCGCTGGAAAAGCCCATCGCCGGTCGCTTCCTGCACCGAAAGATCGAGCAGGCTGCGCATGGACGGCGTGGCAAAAAGCGTATCCCCGTGACTGGAATGCAGCGTGATCACGTCGGAGACGTTGTCGGCCACCAGCCGGTAGCGCGCCTCGCGCTCGCTTGCCACCTGCTCCACATCCGCGCCCGACCATTCCACGCGGAACGCGACGAGCAGCGCATAGAAGAGACCGGAAAGGATCGCCAGCGACTTGACCTGCCCGTCGCCCCAGTTGGCGGCGAAGGGCCCGGCGTCGATGCCCGCCTGTCCGGCGATGAGAAGTGCGGCCACGACACCGGCGGCCGACATGGTCGCCAGCATGATGACCTTGCGCGAACGCGAAAGGGCCGCTTCCAGCGGGACGATGGCGAGCCATACGAGCGCGACGGAATCAAGTCCGCCGGTCACGAAGGCCATCCAGCCGATAAAGGAAGAGAAGAGCGCCGCGGACAGCGCGTGGGCGATTTCGAACTTGCCGGTCACCGACAGATACATGGCGATCGGCATCTGGCCGGCCAGCCAGGCGAAGGCGAGTACCTGCGGGAGGGATATGCCACCGGTGAAGGCAAGGTGCAGCGGCAGCGTGAAAAGCGCCAGCGCCCCGGCCGTCAGATTGGCGGCAATGAAGGCCCGGTGCCGCCCGCGCGCAAGCGAATCGGAAGCGGCGCAGGGATGCACCAGCCCGTCCAGAAAGCGCCCTGCTGAGGCAATGAACTCGATACTACGCAATGCCTTGATTCCGATGCCAATTACCCGGGCACCGTCCCTCATCGTGAGTCTGCGGGAATGATGGCAGCAACGACTTAAGGAACGCTAAAGCGCGTGCCGACAATTGCGCTCTTGTACTTATGCAACGGGTAGGGACGTGTCGTTTTTTGCGTGGGAAAGGCTGCAATGCCGACAAAAAAGCGATTTATTCGGTTGCGAATCTCTTAACGCGAAGCCCCCACAACCCTTTGTTAATATAAAGAAATCGCCCTTCCGATAAGGGTTTCCGCGGATCGGGCGCAATTGATTCAAATTTGAATCGAATTTGTCTCCAATTCGCCTCGCATTTAGCGAAAAACGCCCCAGCAGTTGAAACGCCGCTTTGGGGAGCGACTGCTAGCCTCAAGTCATACCGGGAAGCCAGCCGCTTGAACGAGCAGGCTCCCGCAAAGACTGAATAAAGGGCTCGCGTCATGTTTTTCATTCTTCGCACAGCGTTCTGGCTGTCACTTGTGATCCTGCTTATCCCCGCGGACGCTTCCACGGTCGATGAGGATCAGACCCACATCTCCACGTTCCAGGCCATCGGAGCGGCGCAGGAAACCTATTCGGACATGATCCGTTTCTGCGAGCGCAACCGCACGGCCTGCGAAACCGGCAGCGCCGCGCTGGAGATCTTCTCCGCCAAGGCCCGCACGGGCGCGCGTATGATCTATGAGTATCTGGGTCCCGACAGCGCTTCTTCCGAAGACGAGGCGACGGTTGCCGAAACGCCGCACCGCATCACCACCGGCTCCATCAGGCCGGGTGAGGAAACGGTCAGCAGCTATCCGGCGGCTGCGGTCGACACCGGCACGCTTACCGCGCGCGACATGGCTCCGGCCTGGTCGGCGGCGGCGGGTGCTCCGACGACGCCCGTCAATACCGGCACCGTGCGCAATCCGATCAAGGTCCCGCCGCTTCCGCAGGAAAAGCCCACCGTGTGAGCCTGCACGCTTGCGAGGCACGCATTCCACGTGCGCCTCGCGTCGGGGGAGACCTTTTGTCCTGAATATACACGTGGCCGTCGTCGCCGGTTCCATCCTGAGTGGTCTGGCACAACGATGACGGACATCAACTGAGACGGGAATTTCCTGTCAACGCCGCAGGGGGTGAATGCCCTTTCCCCTTGCGGCGTTTTTTTTTTGCGTTCACACACGGTCAAAGAAGCCCCGAAAGTTTGCCTCGCCGGGCCCAAGGCGATATGTCGGGAGTACGAGACGTTGCCGGTTGCAGGCGCCCCTCGGGACAGGGGCCGCGGCTCACCGGCGCACATCAAAAGGTGCGGCTGCGGCATGACGAAAATCGAAGACATCATCGAGAATTTCGAGTTCCTGGACGACTGGGAAGACCGCTATCGCTATGTGATCGAACTTGGACGGGAAATGCCCAACCTTCCGGCGGAAGCCTGCACCGACGCCAACAAGGTGCAGGGCTGCGTCTCGCAGGTGTGGCTGGTCAGTTCGGTGGAAAAAGGCGAGGATGGCAAGGTGCGCCTCACCTATCAGGGTGACAGCGACGCATTTATCGTGCGCGGGCTCGTCGCCATCCTGCTGGCGATGGTTTCGGGCAAGACGGCGCACGCGATCCTCGATCTCGACGTGGAGGCCGAGTTTGCGCGCATGGGCCTGCGCGAACACCTGACGCCGCAGCGTTCCAACGGCCTGACATCGATGGTCAACCGCATCCGCCGCGATGCGGGAGCCGCTCTCGCAGCCGCCTGATACGGTATCCGGCGTGGCGCGCGTCACCTCCGAATTCTGGGTTTCCGCCCATACGCGGCGCGCCTTCCTCGAAGGAGCCTTTGCGGCCGTCGTGCGCAAGGGATCGCCGGAGGCGGGCGCGATTTTCGTGCGCGTGGACCGGCTCGACGGCACGATCGACCTTTACGGCCCCGCGCCACAGAGCTTTTTCGACGAGGAAACGAGCGGCGAACGGCGCTTTGAGTGCATCGGTCGGGGCATGAGCGCGCTGGACGTTCAGGAAAAATTCGAGCGCGAAGCCCGCATGGACCCGGATTTCTGGGTGCTCGACATCGAGGACCGCGAAGGGCGGCATTTTCTCGATCTGGCGGAGTAGGGCCGATAGCTTTTTTTTTGGGGGGGGGGCAAAATGAACCCGATCCGCACAGGTCGAGCCAGATGGACAGGTAACCGCGACATGCTTCTGGCAAGCATGATTGTGTTCTTGTTCCTGCTACGGGTTCTCTGGCTGGAAATCAGGTTGACCATATTGCCCGGCGGAATGGGCATGATCGGTGTCCTGCCCGGGTACCTGCTCATCACGGCCGACGCCGCCGTCGTGGTAACCGGATTGGTTCGGGGGTGCAGGAAGCGCTTGTGGGCGCTCTATGGAGTTGCGGCGCTTGTCTCGTTCGTGCTGCTGGGAACTGTGAATCTGCCTTACGCCCTATATTCCTTATTGAAATTGCAGATATTTCTTTAGGCGCAAGGATCCTGTCGAGACTGACCGGCGCAGAGGTTCGACATCGAGGACCGCGAAGGGCGGCATTTTCTCGATCTGGCGGAAGACTGAAGTCCCGCCCGCCTTGCCTAGATCTTCATATGCTCGCAGATCGCCCGGTTGAGGGCGGCGTCGATCGTGTCCGTTTCGCGCGGATCGGGCACGAAAGCCCGGAGCATGGCAAAGACTTCATCGTCTTCCGTTTCGATGACGATCAGGCTTTCCAGATCGGAAGGCGGATTTTCGCGCAGCATCGCAAGCTGCGAGGAGGAGAGCACCAGCATCGCCAGCTTGCCTTCGCCGGAGGTGCGGTCGTTGAAGGAATAGGTGGTCTCGCCGCGCCGGTTGAACAGCGAGAACGACCAGAACGTGTCGGGCAGCGTCGCATCGAGGCGCACCGGCCCGTCGGCGAGCGAGAAGCGGCACACCGCATGGGCCATGGTCGGGTCGAGCATGGGCAGCGGTTCGGAGCCCGGCTTGACGGCGGGCAGCACGTTGAAGCGGGCTTCCGGTCCGAAACGCTCCAGCCGCGCCCAGGCGTCGCCGGAGGTGTAATCGGGCACCAGCATGACCGCGAAGATGTGGATGATGCCGCCCAGCAGAAGCCCGCCGAGCACCCAGAGCGCCGTACGGATCATCGGCATTGCTCCTTCAGGATCGCGGGCATGGAAATTTCCTGAAGCCCCGCGCCCGTGGTGAGCGGGGTGTCATAGAGGCGAAGCACGAGCGTCATCGGCGCGTTTCCGGCAACCGGCAGCCAGTTTCCGGGCCGCGCCCGGGTCGCAACCGAGATATCGAAATCGCCGTCGGGCTTGCGCAGGATCTCGCGGCTGTCGAGCGCGACACGCCCCGCATCCGTTTTCAGCAACGCTCCCTTCGTGTCGATGGCGGTCAGGGTCCACATGCGTGCGGGCGGCGTTTGGCCGGAAAGCCGGTAATCGCAACTGGCCGTCAGCCGGTCGCCCGCATTGTCGCGGTCGGCGAAGAAGGCCAGCCCCTCGCCACTTCCAAGCGGAACCTGCCCGGTGCGGGCGGTGGTGGCGGCGGAATAGGGGTCGGCATCGGGCGTGCCCGCGGTCGGATAGGCGGTCCATTCGCCAAGCTGCACCTCGCCGAAGAGGCGACCGCGGTCTACCGCCAGATAGGCGGAGCCGATCCCCACCACCAGCGCCACCACGACGGCCAGCAACAGGTTCGGCAGGAAGTACTGGATGGGTGGACGCTTGGGCAATTCGTCGATACGCCACGCATCGCGCGGCGAGGACCGGGGCTTTCCCGCATGACGCCTGCGGGCCCCAAGCTTACGGGCATTCGCGAAGGCGACGCTCAGTTTCCGGGACGGCTTCTGCGGATCGTCGGCAAGGGCCATGACGTCAATTCACCTCGCCGGAGATGGAGCCGGTCGTCGCCGGCGCTTCGGAAAGCCTGCCCGGCCCGACATCGCGAACCGGACGGGAGAAGGCCTGACGCTGGCCCGGCGGCGGCAGCGGCGCGACATCGCGGAAGAGGCCCTGAATGCGCCGGAGAACCTCGGTGCCTTCCTTGGTGAGAAGGCGCGGATTTGCGCCGAAGGGCTGGCCGTCCTCGCCATTGGCGGCTTCGGCGACGCGCGCATCGGCGGGGCTCTCGTTCACGCCGGGCAACGGGCGCTGTTCCACGCCCGCCTGCGCATAACGCATGTAGGTCTGCCAGGTCATGGCGGGCAGGCTGCCGCCCGTCACGCGGCCTGTGGGCGTGTAGTTGTCGTTGCCGAACCACACCACCGTGCAGTAGTTGCCGGTGTAGCCTGCGAACCACGCGTCGCGATAGGCCTGCGTCGTGCCGGTCTTGCCTGCGGAAACCACGCCGTCGATCCGCGCGCGGCGGCCCGTGCCATGCTCCACGACATTGTGCAGCACGTCGTTCATCTCCTCGACCTTGTCGCGCGGCAGAATGCGCTCGGGCCGCGTCGCGTTGCGGTCGTGGCTCCAGATCGTCTCGCCCTTGGAATTCTTGATTTCCAGAACGCCGTAGGGCGTCGCCTTGTAGCCGCCGTTGGCAAAGGCGGCATAGGCGCCCGCCATGTCGAGTACGGTCACTTCGGACACGCCGAGCGAGATGACGATCGATCTTTCCAGCTCGCTGCGGATGCCCATCATCTTGGCGGTGGCGATGACCTTGTCGATGCCCATCGCATGGGCAAGACGCACCGGCACGGTGTTGAAGGAGCGGGTGAGCGCGGTCTTCAGCGTGACGGAGCCGTGATAGGAGCGGCCATAGTTGCGTGGGCTCCAGCCGCCGATGGTGATCGGCGCATCCGGCACGATGGAGTTTTCCGAATAGCCGTTCATGAAGGCCGTCATGTAGACGAAGGGCTTGAAGGAGGAGCCGGGCTGGCGCAGTGCGTTCACCGCGCGGTTGAACTGGCTGGCGCCGTAGTCGTGCCCGCCGACCATGGCGCGCACGGCGCCGTCGGTGGTGAGGGAGACGAGCGCCCCCTGCCCCACGCGGCGCTCCTGCCCATACTGGCGCAGTGTGGAGGTGACCGAGCGGTCCGCCTGCGACTGAAGCGCGGGGTCGAGCGTGGTGCGCACCGTCAGGATGCGGTCGTTGCCCGGCGCCAGCTGCTTCACCTCGTCATAGGCCCAATCGAGGAAATTGTCGGGGCTTTCGCCCTTGGAGCGGTCCACGGCGGTGGCCGGGTTGCGCCTTGCGCCGATGACCTGGCCCTCGGTCATGAAGCCTGCCTGCACCATGTTGGTGAGCACCTCGTTGGCGCGCAGACGGGCGGCGGGCAGGTTGATATGCGGGGCGTATTTGGTCGGCGCCTTGTAGAGGCCCGACAGCATCGCGGCCTCGGCCAGCGTCACGTCGCGCACCGACTTGCCGAAATAGAACTCCGCCGCCGCCCCCACACCGAAAGTGCCGCCGCCCATATAGGCGCGGTCGAGATAGAGCTTCAGGATCTCGCGCTTCGACAGGTTCGCCTCCAGCCACAACGACAGGAAGGCCTCCTTGATTTTGCGGTCGAGCGTGCGCTCGTTGGACAGGAACAGGTTCTTGGCGAGCTGCTGGGTGATCGACGAGCCGCCTTCCACCACGCCGTTGGCGCGCAGGTTGGCGACCAGCGCACGGAAGGTGCCCAGCACGTCGATGCCGAAATGATAGAAGAAGCGCCGGTCCTCGGTCGCCAGCGTCGCCTTGACCAGATAGTCCGGCAGCTCTTCCAGCGGCACGGAATTGTTCAGCAGGATGCCGCGCCGCCCGATCTCGTTGCCATAGCGGTCGAGGAAGGTGACGGCGAAATCGTTGGTGGTCTTCCAGTCGGCCTTGCGCGTGGCCTGAAAGGCGGGCAGCGCCAGCGCCAGCATCAGGACAGATCCGGCGAGCCCGAAGGTCAGCGCATCGCAGGCCAGTTCGTTGGCAAGGCGGCTGAAGCCGCGGACGCGGAACCGGCGCAGCCAGACCGAGTAGCCCTCGATGGCGCGCGCAAGCCCCCGACCGATGCGCCAGCCGGTGGAATCGATCCACGCATCGGCCGCCAGCAGGCGGTTGGAAATGCGGCGGCCGAGCCCCGGGCGCGGTTTCGCCGGGGCGTCAGGAGAATCATCCTCGCCCTGCGGCTGGCCCGTTTCATCCTTCGGCGAAGGTGCGGCTTCAGCTTGCAGCTTGCCGGGCCCGTCGCCTTCCGGCTGGCCTTCATGATCGGTCTCGTTGTCGCTCAACGCTTCCGGTTCCCGTCTTTCAGGTTGCGACAGCGGGCGGAATCCCGCCACTTTCCCGTCTTAACCCCGCTCGATCCGAACACCCGCGGCCCCCACCGCCAGTTCCGGCCAGTCCGTTCTTGAGGCGCAATCGCATGCGGCCCTTGCGCCGCACGACCACATTGTCGGCGAAGATGCGTTCCAATATCCGGCGCGCGCCAGTATAGGACGGGCCGGGGTGCCTGCGAAATACGCGAAGATGTTAAAAGGCTCGTGAACAGGCGATCATTGCGCCGCGGATGCCGACGCGATAAAGCGCACTCCCGACGCAACGTCGATAACGCCCCGCGAGACAACCGCAAGTCGGTTCTTGCGTCAATCGAAAGAAATGCCGCCCATGACCGCCACCGACCCCCAAGCCGAACCGTTCTGGCGCGCCAAGAGCCTGGAGGCGCTCACGCCTGCGGAATGGGAATCCCTGTGCGACGGATGCGGCCGGTGCTGCCTGAACAAGCTGGAAGACTGGGACACCGGCCAGATCGAGTGGACCAACATCGCCTGCACGCTTCTCGACGGCGAGACATGCCGCTGCCGCGATTACGAGAACCGGCAGGCGACCGTGCCCGACTGCGTCCAGCTCACCCCGTCGGAGGTCCGCACCCTGACCTGGCTACCGCCGACCTGCGCCTACAAGCTGGTGGCCGACGGGCACGATCTCTACTGGTGGCATCCGCTCATCTCCGGCTCGGCCGATACCGTGCACGAGGCGGGCATATCGGTGCGCGGGCGCACGATTTCCGAGGATGGCATGGAGCTTGAGGACTACGAGAACCATCTCGTCGACTGGCCGCTCATCGACGGCCCCATTCCCGAAGAAGCAAGCTGAACCCGGCCCTTGCGCCTGCGCAGGCGACTCAAGGCAGCCGCCCGACGGCGCGCCGGACCTCGCCCGTCTCAGTCGTCGACTTCATAGAGCATGCGCAGCTTCGCGCGCAGGCGCTCGGGCTCAAGCCCCCTCACCTTGGAAGCGGGCACGTCGAAGCTGACGCCGGCTTCATTGCCGCGCCGCCAGCAGATACGTGCGGGCAGGATCGCGTCTGCCACCTCGTCATAGACGACGATGACATGCGGCAGGTCCACCTGTGCGGAGACGATCAGTTTCGCGCCGCCTTCTGAAAGATCGCGGATGGCGCATTCGGCCAGAAAGCCTTCTTTCACATCCGCCACCTTGCCGATGCGCAGACGCGCGGCGCGGCGCGGCTGGCGGCGGCTGTTGTCGCCGGATGGCTTTTCCCCGGCCTTGTCGGCTTCCCCGGCGAACTTGCCATCCTGCGCGCGTTCCGCCGTTTCTTCCTGCCTCGTGGCCTCTTCGCGCTCCTTGCGACGCGCGACGCGCACGGCGACCAGATCGATCACCTTGCCGTCCCCCTCGCCCGCACGGGGATCGCGCACGGCGCGGAACCGCGGGGAAGGTTCCGCTGTGTCGTCCCCGGTCATCTTTTCGGCATCGGGCGGGAGGTCGGTCGGGTCGCTCATAGCCTGCACCATCGCGCAGCGAGCTTGCCCGGGGCTGGAGGAAGACGCGTATTTCAAAGAAAAGGGCGGGCCCTTTGCAGGGCCCGCCCTTCTGCGAAACTCGGTTTCGAAAGCTGCTTATTTCGCGGCTTCGAACAGCTCTTCGACGTATTCCCAGTTGATCAGGCTGTCGACGAAGGCTTCCAGGTACTTCGGACGCGCGTTGCGGTAGTCGATGTAGTAGGAGTGCTCCCACACGTCGACGCCGAGCAGCGGCGTCGCGCCGTGAACCAGCGGGTTTTCGCCGTTCGGCGTCTTGGTGATCTCAAGCTTGCCTTCGCCGTTGAGCACGAGCCAGGCCCAGCCGGAACCGAACTGCGTTGCGCCGGCGGCGCAGAAGTCGGCCTTGAACTTGTCGTAGCCGCCCAGATCGGCGTCGATCTTGGAAGCCAGCGCGCCCGGAATGGACTTGCCGCCGCCGTTCGGCTTCATCCACTTCCAGAAATGGACGTGGTTATAATGCTGGGCGGCGTTGTTGAAGAGGCCAGCGTTCTTGCCGAAGCTCTCCTTGACCACGTCCTCAAGCGTCTTGCCCTCAAGGCCGCTGTCCTTCAGCAGATTGTTGCCGTTGGTGACATAGGCCTGATGGTGCTTGTCGTGGTGGTACTCCAGCGTTTCCGCCGACATGTAAGGCGCAAGAGCGTCGTAGGCATAGGGAAGTTCGGGAAGTTCGAACGCCATTTGGGTCCTCCTTTAGGGTCAATCGTGGCAGGCGGCTTGTCGACGTCCAGCCCGTGAGGACTGTCCTGATGCCGTAGCGACCTGACCGGATATGCTTAGCGAAATCGTGATTCCGGGACTGCATCTCGCTGTGAACGGGTCTGCTGACGCGGTAATGCGCGCTGTCGTTGAAAGGCAACATAGGTAGATGCCCCCTCCCCGGCAATGGCATCTGCGTTGCGGATTGTCATTTTATCAATGCGCAGGTGTACGATCCGGTTCCAGCCTCCCCTGCCGAAACATCGGCTTTCCGCCGTTCCGGCCGATTTTGCGTCTTTCCCGTGGCGGGGCGGCGCTGAAACTCAGTCTTCGGAGAAGGCGTTGCGCATGATGTGGCTGTCGAAATTCTCCGGCACCCGGCCCTCATAGGCGTAGATGTAGAGCGCGGCCCTGAGGATTGCGTTCAAGGTGGAGACGATGAGCCCGGTCACAACCACCCAGAACACGAGCACGGCCGCAATCAGCATGGATCGCACCGGATCCTGCTCCCAGTTCTTCACGAGAAAGAACACGAAGGGAATGGTGATGTAGACGGCGAGCGCATGCAGGATGGAGAGCCCGGCGTTGGCGACCAGCGCCTCGCCCCATGTCTTGCGGATCATGCCGACGGACTGGCGCACCGCGCGCACCGGCCCCACACCTTCCACCACCAGCGCAGGCACCGCGAAATAGACCGCGACCGACCACGCCGTGCCCAGAAGCCCGGCGAAGAACTTGCCCAGCCCCTTCGACCGGCTGGAAATGAAATTCAGGATCATGCCGATGCTGGCGGCAAAGAGCGCCCAGGCGAAAATCTGCGGCAACATGCGCGAGGAAGCGCGAAGCCCGTCCATCACCGTCGGATCCTCGCCCGACATGCGGATCATCGCGCAGGTGAGAAGGCCGGCATTGAAGAAGGTGACGATGAAATAGCCCAGAAAATAGAGCAGGAACATCAGCGCCACGAAGCTCGGGTTGGCGTAAGGGTCGCCGCTTTCCTCAAGTGTCTGCGCGAACTGCTCAAGCGTGCCCTGCATGTAGGCGGGGGTGAAGACCAGCCCCAGAACGCCGCCCAGCGCCAGCACCGACAGGATGGGAAAAAGCAGCATTTCCTTGTCGAGCATCAGGACACGCCAGCATGCCCCACCAAGTGCAAGCGCCCTGTTGAACTTCTCCATCATGACGCTGTCCCTCGCCGCATCGTTGCCGGTCCCGTCTCGTGCCCGGATCGAAGCACACAATCTCCTAAGAGGGGATGAACCCGCAGAAATCCGCGCGTTTTCTTAAGAACGCCGCGCAAATTACCGTTACGTGCGTTTGTTCACTTGGCGCGCGGGCCGAACATGCTAACCTGCCAGAATGTCGCAGGCCGCCCCCCCCTCCCCCGCCGTTTTTCCCGTCGCGATCGGCGGGCTTTTGTCGCTCGTCGCCTCCATGGGCATCGCGCGTTTCATGTTCACGCCCATCCTGCCCTTCATGGTGGAGGATGCGGGGCTCACGCCGGGCGAAGGCGGGCTTATCGCATCGGCCAATTTCCTCGCCTATATGGTCGGCGCGCTGGCGGCGGCCTCCGGGCGGCTCACCGCATTTCTGCCGGGCGACCGGCGTTCGATCTTCCTGTCGGCCATCGCCGCATCCGCCGTCTCCACCGCCGCGATGGGGCTCTTCGATACTGTCGCCGTCTTCATGGTCATCCGCTTCATCAGCGGACTTTCCAGCGCCTATGTGCTGGTTTTCGGCTCCGCACTGGTGATGGACAGGATCAACGCCGCGGGCCGTCCGGGGCTGGTGGCGCTCTATTTCTCGGGCGTGGGTTTCGGCATGGCCGGCTCGGCCATCCTCGTGGCGGGCCTTGCGGCGGCAGGCGCCGACTGGCGAAGCTTCTGGTATGCGGGCGGGGTCGTGACGGCGGTCGTACTGGTGATCTGCGCGATCCTCGTGGAGCCCGCACCGGAGCCGAAAATCGCCCGGCATGCGGGCAGCACGCGCCCGAGCCGCCAGTTGGTGGCGCTCTATGTGAGCTACGGCCTTTTCGGCTTCGGCTATGTCGTCACCACCACATTCATCTCCACCATGGCGCGTATGTCTCCGGCGCTGAGCCCCTATGAGACGGAAATCTGGACGGCGCTGGGCTTCGCCGCCATTCCGTCCGTCGCGCTCTGGGTTGCGACGGCACGCAGGATCGGCAATGCCCGGGCCTATGCGCTCGCCTGCCTCGTGGAAGCTCTGGGCGTCTCGCTAACGGTGATCTCCGACAGCGGGCTTGTCGTCGTGGTGGGCGGCATGATGGTCGGCGGCACCTTCATCGCGATCACCGCGGTGGGACTGATGCAGGCGCGGCTTCTGACGCGCGGCGACCCGCAGGCCTCCGTTGCGCTTATGACCGCCTCCTTCGGGCTCGGGCAGATGGTCGGCCCCACCATCGCGGGACTGGTTCACGATGCGACGGGCAGTTTCACCCTGCCCTCGCTGGCCGCCGCCACGGCGCTGGCCGTGGCCTCGGGCCTCGCCGTCCTGCCGCTGCCCGAAGCCGAGACCGAGGCCGAGACGGAAGCCGCCTGAGCCGCCCCGTTTCCTGTTTGCCGAAACAGAAAAAGGCGCAAGACACCTCGGTGCCCTGCGCCTTTTTCAGATCCCGCGGCCGCGGATCACGCCATCTCAGGCGTGAGCGAACTCCCAGTAAAGCTCACGGGCGCGCTTGGCGATCGGGCCATGCTCAAGCTCGCGATCCTCGATGCGGTTGGCCGGCATCACCTTGGCGAAGTTGCCGGTGGAGAAGACCTCGTCCGCTTCCAGAAAATCCTCGATCCTGAGATTGCGTTCGTGAACTTCATAGCCCGCGCCGCGCAACAGCTTGATGATGCGCTGGCGGGTGATGCCATTGAGGAACGTGCCATTGGGATACGGGGTGTGGACCACGCCGTCCTTGGCCATGAAGATGTTGGCGGTCGCCAGTTCCGCGACATTGCCCAGCATGTCGCGCACAAGCGCATTGTCGAAGCCGCGGTCATGGGCTTCCACATAGGCGCGCGCGTTGTTGGGGTAGAGGCAGCCGGCCTTGGCGTCCACCATTGCGGTTTCCGGCGTCGGGCGACGATAGGGCGAGAGCGTTACGGAGAAGCTGTCGTCGGCCGCAGGCATCGGCGCCACGAAAAGGTTCATGCAGAAGCGGGTGCTTTCCGGGTCCGGCGCAATGACGCCGAGACCGGGGTCTTCCGCCCAGTACATCGGCTTGATGTAGACAGCGACGCCCGGCTGGAATTTCGACGCGCCTTCGCGCGCAAGCTCCGCCATCTCCCCGACGGCCATGGTCGCCTTCATGCCCATGGTCTGCGCGGAGGCATTGGCGCGCGTCATGTGCAGGTCAAGATCCGGAAATACGCCTTCGAATGCCCGTGCCCCATCAAACACGCTGGAGGCCATCCACATTGCATGCGTGTTCGGTCCCGCAATCAGGGGGTTGCCGTCGTGCCACGCGCCATCGACCCAGGTCCAGGTCTGTGACCATTCCGTCATGAGTATATCCTTGCTTCCATATTGTTCGCCCCAGGAACGCCGAGGCGGCCCCGATCAAACGCCCTTGGCGCGCGAGGATCAAGGTCTTGAGGCAATATAGGTCATAAGAGAAATTTTTCTCCGGTTTTTGGCAATTATTCTTTTTTTGTTCCAACGTATTTTTTACAATATAGCAACTTTCATCCCGACCGGACGGAGACGAAAATGGAGCAGCGCATATCCCTGATCACCCTCGGCGTGGATGATCTGACGGCGGCACGGGCCTTCTTTGAATCGGGCCTCGGATGGCGGCGCGCAGCGGTGGAGAGCGAGGGAATCGCCTTCTACCAGTGCGATTCGATTGCGCTGGCGCTGTTCGGGCGACGCGATCTGGCGGCCGATGCCGGGCTTGAAACGCCGGACGAGGCGGAGGCGCCGAAAGAGGCTGGCGGCAACCCGGCCTTTCAGGCGGTCACGATTGCGTGGAACGGGCGCAGCGAGGCGGAGGTCGACAGCGCTTTCGCGCAGGCCGTCGCCGCGGGCGCGCAGCCGGTGAAGCCCCCGCAACGGGTCTTCTGGGGCGGATATTCCTCCTATGTACGCATTCCGGGCAGTCCGCACCTTCTGGAGATCGCCTTCAATCCGGGCTTCGAGCTGGATGGAGAGGGGCGTATCTGCCTGCCGTAAAACGGAAAACCTGCAAAGGGATACCTTGACGGGAGCGGCGGTAAACGTTCTTCTTCGAGGCGCTGCCAATGGAGCGTCCCAAGGAGCCGAACCATGTCTCATTCCGCTTATGTCTTCGATGCATATGGCACGCTTTTCGACGTGCATGCGGCGGTGCGCAAACATGCGGAAGCCGTCGGTCCCGACGCCAACATGGTGTCGATGATCTGGCGCGCCAAGCAGCTTGAATATTCCTGGACCCGCACGATGATGGGGCGCTACCGGGATTTCTGGGAGCTGACGGAACAGGCGCTGGACTATGCGCTAGCCGCGGTGCCTTCCGCCGACACCTCCATGCGTGCGGCGCTGCTGGAAGCCTATCACCGGCTCGACTGCTACGGCGAAGTGCCGGAGGTGCTCAAGCAATTGCGCGATTCAGGCGCAAAGCTCGCCATCCTGTCCAACGGATCGCCGGAAATGCTGGCGGGGGCTGTTTCAGCCGCCGGTCTCGACGGGGTGCTGGACGAGGTCTTCTCCGTCGATCCCTTGCGCGCCTACAAGACCGACGAACGCGTCTACGAGATGGTGACCAACCATTTCCGCATCTATCCGGAGACGGTGTCGTTCCAGTCGTCCAATCGCTGGGATATCGCGGGCGCGACGAATTTCGGCTTCCGCACGGTGTGGATCAACCGCACCAATCTGCCCGATGAATATCACGACCTGCCGCCGAACGCGGTTCTGCCAGACCTGACCGGGCTGGCTGCGCTGGGCTGATACCCAACGCGTTGCATTCGCGGATTTCGAACTGACGCCTTATCGGCGCGTGCACTCGGCCGAGGAGACGCGCGTCAGGGCGGAACGCATCTGTTCCAGCCAGTAGCGGCATTCGCCCTGGCTGGGGAAGCAGGCTTCGCGCGCGATGTTGCGGGTCTCGTGGGGCCCGAGGAAAATGCGGCCACCTGCCAGACCGCGCCAATAGGTGCCCGGCGCGCTCGTCTGCGCGACGACGGCGCAGTCGTATTCGGTGCCCGTTGCATCGAACACCCAGCCGCTGCGGTGATCGTAATAGGTGGAGGCGCCGTAGCACCCCGCCAGACCCAGCAGCACCGCGCCCGCGGCCAGAACCGGCCAGCGGCGTATCAGCCCCCGGCGCCTGCGCGCTGACGGTGAAGACCCGGCGATCTGCGGATGATCTGCAGTTTCGTGCGCTCGGCTCGACATGCTCGCTCCCCAATCCAATAACCCGGCCCGGATCGCGCGACCCGGACACCCCGGCTCTCGCCTGATCAATACCACCGTTCGCGACCGTTGTATGGCACGCGCGTATGATTTCAAAGCACAATCGCCGACGCGGATCTCCGGGTACTCCTCCCTCACCAGTCATTAACTCGTCTTATTTACGCTACGTAATATTCTCGGGGGGAGATATTGACATGACAATTTCAGAGCATTCGATACGAAGCGTCCTTATCGTCGCGCCCGCCAGCAGCTTTACCCAGTTGCTGGAGCAAATGCTGCCCGGCATAGGAACGACGGCCAGCACCACGATCGACGATGTGGAAGCCGCTCATCACTGGCTGCGAAAGAACTCCGTCGACGTCATTCTCGTCGATGCAGCACTTGCAAAGGCCGGGGCGGCCACATTCGCCAGGGAGGTCCGCGCCGACATCACCCTGGAGAACAGGTGTACGCCGCTCGTCCTGCTCAGCGGATCGGGGGCGCCTGCACTCATGCAGCAGGCGCTCAAGGCCGGGTTCGACACGGTCTTGCCCAAACCGCTGCCGCGTCAGCACCTGAAAGAGGAGTTCGGACGGCTCAGCCGGAACACGCGGGTCTACATCCGCGCACCTTCGGGCTATTGCGGCCCCGACCGGCGTCGCCGCACCACCTCGCCCGCGACGCTGCCCAGTGGCGACGGCAAGGACAGGCGCGAGAACGGAAGTTTCCAGATCCAGACCGCGGACGGCCCGATCAGGCTGGAGCAACTGCGGGCGCTTCATCGCGGCCCTGACGAAAAGGCCAACATGGCTGTGTTGCTGATACGCGGCAACAAGGTCGTGGACGGCTACCGCCTGCACTCCGATCAACTCGCCGCGCGCAAGGCCGGCTGAACCGATCACCGGCCCGCCGCAGGACGACAACCGGCCTCGCACACGGTGAGGATCTGGCATGCTCCTTGCTGCGCTCATGCGCGTCTTTTTACTTCGGTGCCTATTCTTTTCGACTTTCGTCGCACGCAGGGCGTGTAGCCCTTTCTTATCCTTGCGTTAAATGCAACTTTCGACAGGCGGGAAGCCGGATTTCATGGGGACCGGCTCCGCCGCTCCGACAGGAGAGGCAGCCATCATGACAGGCAGGATCATCACGATTGCCCAGCAAAAGGGCGGTTCCGGCAAGACCACGCTCACGGCGCATCTGGCCGTGGCGCTGGCAAACGGACGTGGCATGCGCGTCGCCGTCCTCGACGTGGACCCGCAAGGGAGCCTCGGCGAGTGGCTTGAGGCGCGCGAGCAGACGCTGGGCGAGGACAATACCGGATTGCTGTTTCGAACCGCCAGCGGCTGGGGCGCGCGCCGCGAGGCCCGCTCCATGGCGCGCGACTACGATTACGTCATCGTCGACACGCCGCCCAAGTCCGACCGCGAGGCCCGACCGGCCATCGAGGTGGCGGATCTAGTCGCCATTCCCGTCCAGCCCTCGCCCGTCGATGTGTGGGCGAGCGCGCAGACGCTGGACATGGCGGCGGCGGAGAACGTGCCTGCAGCCCTCGTCCTCAACCGTGTGCCGCCGCGCGCGGCACTGACGGAGGAAATGGTGGAAGCTCTGGCGAAACTCTCGCCGATGACGGCCCGCACCCGGCTCGGCAACCGGGTCGCCTTCGCCGCGTCCATGGGCGACGGGCTGACGGTCACCGAGACAGCGCCTTCCAGCAAGGCGGCTGGCGAGATCGCAGCGCTGAGCGAAGAGGTGAAGAAGCTTCTTCGCAAGAAACAGGCGGCCTGAACGGGCCCGACTGTCCACCTGGATGGACCTTCGCCTAGACAGAGATATCGAGCTGGCTTCCGGGCGCAACGGGGCCTGTGACGACGAGGTCGGTTCGCCCTTTCGCGCCATAGGAAAATGCCCCCGCATTCGCCTGTCGAACGTCGAAGATCGAGCCGTCGGGGCTCACGGCCCCACGCTCTTGCACGGAAGTTGCCGTCGCAAGCGATGCAACGCCGCCATCGCCATCACGTCCCGCCTCGCGAGCTTTTTCTGCCGTTTGCGGATCGATGACGACGGATGGCCTATCCTCGACAAGCCCTGCGGAAAGCCCCGATCTCCCGCCGTCCTCTCCGGCCCTGAGCGTATCCGAGCTTTCACTCGCAGCTTGCGCAGGCGCGGCGCGGGACGTCGTCTCGACCTGTCGCAGACGGGTTTCCAGCGTGGAAATCTGGTCCTTGAGCGTCGCCTTGTCGCCTTCACAGGTGGCGCATTGCAGCTCGTTTCGCGCTGAGAGGATCTCCGCCTTGATGCGCGCAGCTTCCTGCGGGTCTGCGCCTTGCGAGGCGTTCCCGGTCAAAGGCGCGGTCAATGATGCACTGAGCGGAGCGACCATGTTCGATCCATGCGGCCCATGCCGCGGGTGTCGTCACATCGCCGCAACTATCGGCGGGCGCGATTAACGCAGCCCTACCCTTGCGTCACCCGCACTTCACAAGGCGTCGCCCGATCTTCACAAGACCGTGTAGACAAGGTCGCTCAGGGATGTGCGGCGCGCAGGTCGGCGGGGGCCTCGTCGCGCTCGTCCAGACCGTAGTCGCGGATGACCGAGGCCACCCGCAACCGGTATTCGGCAAAGAGCGCGGAGCGCCCCTGGAACTGGGCGGCGCGATGGCGGGCGCTTTGACGCCAGCGCGCCAAAGCTTCCTCATCGCGCCAGAACGACAGGGAGAGAAACTTGCCGGGCGTCATCAGGCTTTCGAAGCGCTCCACCGAAATGAAGCCGTCCACCGTCTCAAGCTCCGCCTTCAATGCGGCGGCCAGCTCAAAGTAGCGTTCCCGCCCCTCATCATGGGGCGTCACCTCGAAAATGACCGCCAGCATTGCCCCCTCCCTCTCGCAATCGCCGACAGCTGGATCAGACCACCTGCGACAGGCCCGGAATGGAGCTGATGATGTCGTCCACCAGATCCTCGCCCGCCACTTCCTTGGCGTATTCGACGACCTGACGGGTCACCGTCTGGACCTCGCCCATGGAAAGACCCGCGCTGGTCAGCTCGTTGAGCGCGCCCATGGCGCCCATGCCGGTCATGCTCGCAAGACCGCCCAGAAAACCGCCTTTTTTCTCGCCGCCTTCATCCAGCAGCTCGCGTGCGCCGGGGATGGCGTCGATCACCGTCTCCACCTTGTCGGTGGGGCCGTCCTTGTGCAGAAAACGCAGAATGATGCCGACCGCTTCCTTCGCGGTATCTTCGCTGATGCCCGCCTTTGCGCAGATGCGGCTGATAAGTTCGTCCATTGGCTCCTCCGAACCTTCCCGTTTGAAACTGGCTGCCGGGATGAGGGTCGCCCACATCCTGAAAACCATGTGACATGAGCCTAGCACCAACTGCAACTGCCATAGGGTCAACTTGCCGGATCGAGCGAGGTCGCAACCCCCGGTTGCCGCCGCATTCCCCGCAGAATGCCGCAAACGAGCGCCAATTGCGTCGCTGCGGAAAGCGGCGACGGATTCCGGCTTGCAACCATGCTAACGATAGTGATCGGATGATTCTGGCGACGCCGCCCGCTCCCCCGCCCTCCTCCCGACGGCGACCCCGCGGAACGGGCAAGGCTTGCCGCACAGGACAGCAGGAGACCCGCAGAGTGCATCGAGATGGCATGATCTTCCTCGGCTCATCCTTTTCACCCGACACGCAGGAGCCGCGGCCCCAGTATATCGACCTCAAACGGGCCAACCGCCACGGCCTGATCGCGGGCGCGACCGGCACCGGCAAGACGGTCTCGCTGCAAATTCTGGCGGAAGGCTTTTCCGATGCGGGCGTGCCGGTCTTTTGCGCCGACATCAAGGGCGACCTTTCCGGCATCGCGGCCAAGGGCGAGGTAAAGGACTTCATCGGCGAACGGGCTGAAAAGATAGGCTTTTCCGGGTTCGACTATCGCGATTTCCCGACCGTGTTCTGGGACCTCTTCGGCGAGAACGGCCACAGCATCCGCACCACCGTCACCGAGATGGGCCCGCTGCTCCTGTCGCGCCTTATGAATCTCAACGCGACGCAGGAAGGCGTGCTCAACATCGCCTTCGAGCTGGCAGACGACGAGGGCTTGCTGCTTCTCGACATGAAGGACCTGCGCGCGATCCTCGTGGAAGTGGGCAACCGCGCCAAGGAATTGTCGCTCGTCTACGGCAATGTCTCCAAAGCTTCCGTCGGCGCGATCCAGCGGCAACTGCTGGTGCTGGAGCGCGAAGGGGGCGAGGCGTTTTTCGGCGAACCGGCGCTCGATATCCGCGACCTGATGCGCACCACGCGCGACGGGCGCGGCGTGATCAACGTGCTGTCGGCGGCAAAACTGATGGCATCTCCCCGGCTCTACGCCACCTTCCTGCTGTGGCTCCTGTCGGAGCTTTTCGAGGAGCTTCCGGAAGTGGGCGATCCGGACAAGCCAAAGCTGGTCTTCTTCTTCGACGAGGCGCACCTGCTCTTTGACGAAGCGCCCAAAGTGCTGATCGAGAAGGTGGAACAGATCGTCCGGTTGATCCGCTCCAAGGGCGTCGGCGTCTATTTCGTCACCCAGAACCCGGACGATGTACCGGAAAGCGTGCTTTCGCAGCTCGGCAACCGGGTCCAGCATGCGCTCAGGGCCTACACGCCGCGCGAGCGCAAGGCAGTGAAGACGGCGGCGGAAACCTTCCGGCCCAATCCGGAATTCGAGACCGAGGACGTGATCAGCCAGCTCGGAATCGGCGAGGCACTGGTTTCCACCCTTGGCGGCAAGGGCGTGCCGTCGGTGGTGGAACGCACGTTGATCCGCCCGCCGTCGTCCCGGCTCGGACCGCTGACCCAGGCCGAATTGCGCAAGACCATTCAGGCGAGCCCGATCTTCGGTCTCTATGACCGCACCCGCGACCGGGAGTCCGCCTACGAGATCCTGCAGGGCAAGGCGCTGGAGAAGTCGCTTCAGGAAGAACGCGAGCGGGAACGGGAGGAAGCGAAGCGCGAAAAGGGCGGGCGTCCGCGACGCACCCGCACCGGCTTCACCGTGCCGGAGTTCGGGCGCGACGATCGCCCGAGCGCAAGTTCGCGGCGCACCGCCTCCAGACGCCGCTCGCAACGCCAGACGGTGACGGAAGCGGCTGTAAAATCCGCCGTGCGCGCGATTTCCTCCTCGCTCGGGCGGGCGCTGGCGCGCGGCATTCTGGGCTCGCTCAAGCGCGGCGGCTGAGAACGGGAAACCACGAGCGGGAAACGAGGATGCAGCCTGCCGGAGACGACGCGCCCGGCGGACCGCAACCGCACCTCATGTGACGGCCGCCTCCCCAGTCTTGCCGCTTTCATGCGCCACTATCGTATGAAAGCGGCATCGCCCCGCGAGATCCGCCATTCCGGCCTGTCGGCGTCTCCTGCCCGGTCCGGCCTTTTCCCCAACCGAGACATGCACGCGCGCCCGCGTCGGCGATCGGTCGTTTGCGCTGCGTTCATTCCCGTGTAGAAGCACTGCGCATGACGTACCGCATTTTTTCCTTCCGCTCCGCAATCGCCGCCGGCCTCCTTGCAGCAGGCAGCCTTCTTGCCGGTTGCGCGGACATGTCCACCATGGGCGAGACCGCCACCGACGCCGCAATCACGCAGCGCACGCTCGTAACCATGACCGCCGCCAGCGTCGGCCCGATCGACAGCGAAACGCGCTATTCGACCAAGGCGATCGAGGCGGCCCTGCCCGGCTTCACCACGCAGCCCATCCAGATGGCGGTGGAAGACCGCACGCTCTGGACGACCGGCGTCTTCCATAACGGTTTTCAGGTGTTGCAGGTCCTGAAGGGCAATGGTGGCAAGATCGGCGCGATCCACGCCGTCTCCGCCAATGTCACCGGCCCGAACGGGGAACGGCTCGGCATGCGCTTCGATCAGGTGGGGACGTCCCCGTCCGATTGCCGCGTCGGCCGCAACCTTTGGCGCGACATGGCCATCTGTCCGGCCCGCGGCGCTCCGAACGTGAAGCTCGTCTATGCGGTCACGCAGTATGACGGGCCCTTCGACGCCCTGCCGCCGCGCGAGCAACTTGCCAGCGCGCGTATCCAGCGGATCGTGTGGAACCCGCCCGCCGAATAGGCTTTCTGTTCGCACAAGAGCAAACCGACCCTCCGAGAGCTTGCCTGCCGACCCGATAGTCCTCTCACCGCTTCGCATCCTCCCGACGGAGGATGCCTGCACGGCGTTTCGAACGGGTCGCAGACGAGCCTCGAAGGATCGGCTGCCTGGGTGATGTCCACTTCACCCTGCTTGCGCTTTGCGGCGAGGACGCCGCATTGGCGAGGGTTCCCCCAAAGAAACGAGCCCCTCGCCGCGCTCCATATCCGCCAGGCCTTGCGGCTCAGCCTTTCCAGTTGCGCCAGTGCATGGCGCGGAAGTCCCAAGGCGAGACCTTGCCGTCACCGTCCTTGTCCGCCGCTTCGAAGCGGGCGCGGGCGGATGCTAGGAACGTCTCCTTGGAGACCTTGCCGGTGCCGTCCTTGTCCATGGCAGCGAAACGGTCCGCCTTCATGGTCTGGCGCGCGTTCTGGCGGGCCTTGTTGAAGCCGCGCTGTGCGCCCATCCGCACCGCCATGAATTCTTCCTTGGTGATGAAGCCGTCATCGTCGGCATCCATCGCTGCGAACACGCTTTCCGCGCTGGCCGCGGCTTCGTCGGCGGTGATCACACCGTCGTTGTTTTCATCGATGACGGAGAAGCGGGTCATCATGCCGGGGCCCTGACGCATGCCGGGCCCCTGACCCGGGCCCATGCCGCGTCCCATGCCCCAGCGCGGGCCGTAGCCGTAGCCGGGCATCATGCCCCACCGCGGGCCATAGCCGTAGCCGCGGCCATATCCGGGCATCATGCCCTGGCCCTGGGGCATCATACCTTGACCTTGGCCCTGAACCTGAGGTTGACCCTGCTGGCCCGGTTTCGCCTCGGTCGCGTCGTCTGCATCCTGCTGGACGCCGGGAGCCATTCCCTGACCGTATCCGGGGCCCATTCCCATACCGGGGCCCATACCGGGGCCCATACCGGGGCCCATCATCCCCCACCCCGGGCCGTATCCGTATCCCCAGCCGCATGGCTGCGCCTGAGCCGCTCCGGCAAACACTATTGCCGCGAGCCCGGACAGAAGCATCAGTCTGTGCGTTCTCATGGTACCGACCTGCCTTTCTCGTAAAACGTTCCCGGCATCGCCCCTTGCGTAACACTGTAGTTGACGCGATCCCATGACATTGAGATAACTCAATCCTCCCCAGTAGAGCAAATACGACAGCATGAACGGCCTGAGCGTCGACCTTCGCGCAACAGGTGACGGAATCGCACGTTTGCGCTACGCAGGTGGCATGAAGAAAGAATCTGACGACGCTTTTGTCCGGGATCTTGCCGACGGCCTCAAATCCGGCAATCGCGCCAAGCTGGCGCGCGCAATCACGCTTGTGGAATCAAAAAAGCCCGCCCATCGCCGTCAGGCGGAGGCGCTCTTGCAGGAAATCCTGCCTTTTACGGGCAAGGCCCGTCGCATCGGCATCACGGGCGTCCCCGGCGTCGGCAAATCGACCACCATCGATACACTCGGCTCCAACCTGACGGCCGCCGGGCACAAGGTCGCCGTGCTGGCGGTCGATCCGTCTTCCTCCGTTACCGGCGGCTCGATCCTCGGCGACAAGACCCGCATGGCGCGCCTCGCCATCGACCCCAACGCCTTCATCCGCCCCTCGCCGTCTTCCGGCACGCTGGGCGGTGTGGCGGCACGCACGCGCGAGACCATGCTGCTGTGCGAGGCGGCGGGCTTCGACGTCATCCTCGTGGAGACGGTGGGCATCGGCCAATCGGAGACGACGGTCGCCCAGATGGTCGATTTCTTCCTCGTGCTCATGCTGCCGGGCGCCGGCGACGAATTGCAGGGGATCAAGAAGGGCGTTCTGGAAATCGCCGACATGATCGCGGTCAACAAGGCCGATGGCGAAGGGGCCGAACGCGCAAGGGCTGCCGCCAGCGAATATCGCGCGGCACTCCATATCCTCGCCCCGCGCTCCTCCGTGTGGTCGCCGCCGGTCGTCACCATTTCCGGCCTTGCCAATGAAGGGCTCGATGCGCTGTGGAACCAGATCGAGACCCACCGCACCCGCACCGAACAAAGCGGCGAATTCGCCGCCACCCGCGCCCGTCAGCAGGTTTCATGGTTGTGGGCCATGCTGGAGACGCGGCTGATGGAGGCCATGAAGACCAATCCGGCGGTGGCTTCCATGCTGCCCGACCTTGAACGGGCGGTGCGCGAAGGCGATGTCGCGGTTTCCGCCGCCGTGGGCCGGATCGCGGAGGCAATGGGGATCTGAACCATGACCAGAACGCTGCTCGTCACCGGCTTCGGCTCCTTTCCCGGCATCACCGCCAATCCCAGCGAGGCAGTGATCCGCAGGCTTGTCGAGGCCCCGCCGCAAATGCCTCACGGCCTGAGGACCGCCTTTGCGGTGCTGCCGGTCACATGGGCGATGCTGGAGGAAACGCTGCCGGAGCTTTGCGAACGCCACGCGCCCGCCGCCGTCCTGCATTTCGGTGTGGCCGATAAACGGCGGGTGGTTTGCGTGGAGGCGCAGGCGCGCAACCGCGCGAGCATCGACCTGCCCGACGCTTCAGGGCTTCGCCGTCTTGAGCCGATGCTGGACAGGAACGGCCCCGCCGCACGCCCCTCAACGCTCTCGCCCGCCCGGCTCGTCGCGGCGATCCGCGCAAGCGGGGTCGCGGTGCGCCGTTCCGACGATGCGGGCGACTATCTGTGCAATGCCACCTTGTGGCGCAGCCTGATCGCAGGACTTCTCGCCGCCTTCATCCATGTACCCAAGGCCGACAGGCGCGGCGGGCCGGATCTGGACGATCTGGAACGCGCCGCACGCGCGGCCATCGGGGCGGTTGCGGAAGATATCGGGGCTAAGGAAGGTCGGCCTGCGGCTTGAGGCGCACTACGGTTTGAGGTTCAGGCGCTCTTGCGCCATTTGCGGTCCTGCTTCGCCAGTTCCACACGGTTGCGGCCGTAGCTCTTGGCGACGTATAGCGCCTCGTCGCCGCGCGCGAGGATCTCGCCCTGCGAGCGTCCGCATTCCGGGAATGTCGACACGCCTGCGCTGATGGTGACGGAGAACGCGACGCCTTCATTATCGAACAGCGCCATGCGGGCCACCGCCTCGCGCAGGCGTTCTGCAACGCTTGCGCCTGTGGCCTTGCCTTGTCCCGGCAGGCAGATCACGAATTCCTCGCCTCCGAGCCGGGCGGAGAAGTCGCCTGCCCGCAAACAGTTGCGGATCGTATCGGCCAGCGCCACCAGCACCTGATCGCCGACGGCATGGCCGTATGTGTCGTTGATCTTCTTGAAGTGATCGACGTCGACCATGATGATCGCCATCTCGTGACCTGCGCTTTCCGCCTTGCGCAGATGCAGCTCGAGACGCGGATCGAAACCGCGACGGTTGAGCATGCCGGTCAGCGGGTCGCGCTCGGTGAGCTGCGAAAGATCGGCATGGGTACGCTCGATGTTCTCCGCCATCTCGTTGAAGGCATCGGCGAGCGCGCCAATCTCGTCTTTTCGCGCAATGCCGGTACGGGCGGCATAGTCGCCGCGGCGGAACCGGGTGATCGCCTCCACGATGCCGTTCACCGGGTCGACCACGTAGCGCGCCAGACGCAGGTTCACATACATGATGAAGATGATCGCCATCATACCGAGCGTGAATGTCAGCCCGAAGACCCGCTCATTGGTGACCTGCCCTTCCAGCAAACGGGCTTTAACATCCGTCGACAGAACGTCGATCATCGTCTCGATATCGCCCGTCAGCATGGCGACGTTGCTGTCGAAACTGCGTGCGAGCCTGCCCACGGGGGACACGGCGACGGGGTCGAAGTCGATGGTCGCAAGACGCAAGGGGGCGGGAACGGAAACGAATTCGTCGGGGGCTATGCGCACGAGCGAGGCCGCCTGAAGACGCACGACGTTCCAGCGGTCGTGGATGCTGTGAACCTTGTCGTTCAAGGTCGGCCATTCGCCGAGCACCGTGGGCAAGCGGTCGAAGTTCCGTTCCACTTCCGCAAAGGCCCGTTTGAGATTACGGACCCTAATTGCGGCAGCATGGACGCTGGTCCCCTGAACCAGATCCTGCTGCTCTGCGCCTTGCATGTGCGTGCGCACCTGCAGCGCGGCGCGGAGCACGGACACCTCAAGATCACGCATCGTGTTCGTGGCGAGGACGTAATAGGGAACCTTGGCGACATCCCGGCTGAGCGGCATGTAACCCCAGAGGGCATTGCACAGAAACAGAATAAGCAGGGGTGAAACCACGGCGGCGCCCGCGATCGCAAAACTGCGCCTCAGATTTCCTGTGACCGACTCGCGCAAGAACTTCGTGCCTTTTTCCCGACCCGGACCCGCTTCCGGAAAAACAAGTATGCCTCTATGGCTCTAAAGGCGCGTGAACGACTTGTTTAAAATTGCAGGTATCTCAAAACACGCCCGTTCCCGGGAATGTCAGTTTTCTCAATTTGCAACCCCACGAGCCGGTGGCGGGCGAGGCGCCCGGCCTTATCCGGCCTTCCCCGCCCCCTGCCCCCGCCCTGACGCCGCGGCCTTTGCCTCTTGTCATCGCGGGGTCGCCGGATTACCTCACACTCCATGAGCACAACCACGCCCCCCCGCGCACCCAAGCGCACCGCCACCGCCGTTCACCACGGCATTACCAAAACCGACGACTACGCATGGCTCAGGGCCGACAACTGGCAGGAGGTGATGCGCGATCCGAGCGTGCTCGATCCCGATATCCGCTCCTATCTGGAGGCGGAGAACGCGCATACCGACGCCGCCATGGCCGACACCAAGGCGTTGCAGGACACGCTGTTCGAAGAGCTGAAGGGGCGCATCAAGCAGGACGATTCCTCCGTGCCCTCGCCCGACGGCCCCTATGCCTATGCGACGCGCTATGAGGAAGGCGCCCAGCACCCCAAGATCGTGCGCACGCCGCGCGAGGGCGGGCCGGAAACCGTCCTCATCGACGCCAATGCGATGGCCGCGGGAAAAGCCTATTTCCGCCTCGCCGGTGTCGATCATTCGCCCGACCACAAGCTGGTCGCCTGGACCTGCGACGAGGCGGGCTCGGAGTTTTTCACGCTTCATGTGCGCGATGCGGAAACGGGCGAGGACCTTACCGACGAGATTCCGCAGACGAGCGGCGGCTCGGTGTGGGCCAACGACGGACGCACGCTCTTCTATGTCTGGCTCGACGACAATCACCGCCCCTGCAAGGTCTTCCGGCACGCGGTGGGCGAGCCGCATGAAAGCGATGTCTGCATCTATGAGGAAAAGGATCCCGGTTTCTTCGTCTCCGTGGACAAGACCCAGTCGGGCAAGTTCATCGCCATCGACATTCACGATCACGAGACCTCGGAAGTCCGGCTGATCGACGCCGATGCGCCGACCTCGGAACCGGTCCTGATCGCCCCGCGCGAGACCGCGCAGGAATATTCCGTGGAGCATCGCGGCGAGCTTCTCTACCTGCTCACCAATGCGGGCGGGGCGGAGGACTTCAAGATCGTCACCGCTCCGGTCGCGGCGCCGGGCCGGGAGAACTGGGTGGATCTGGTCCCGCACAAGCCGGGTCGGCTGATCCTGTCGCTGACGCTTTACGAGGATTACATGGTGCGGCTGGAGCGCGAGAACTCGCTGCCGCGCATCGTGATCCGCCGCATCGCCGACAATCTGGAACACGAGATCGCCTTTGCGGAGGAAGCCTATTCGCTGGGGGCCGGCGGCGGCTACGAGTTCGACACCCACACCATCCGGTTCTCCTATTCCTCCATGACGACGCCCACGCGGATCTTCGATTACGACATGGGAACGCGCGAACGGACCCTGCGCAAGGAGCAGGAAGTGCCGTCGGGCCACGATCCGGACGCCTATGTGACACGCCGCATCATGGCAACCGCTCCAGACGGCGAGAGCGTGCCGGTCACGCTGCTCTATGCGAAGTCCACACCGCTCGACGGGTCCGCGCCGTGCCTTCTCTACGGCTACGGTTCCTATGGCATCTCCATTCCGGCAAGCTTTTCCACCAATGCGCTGTCGCTGGTGGAGCGCGGCTTCGTCTATGCGGTGGCGCATATCCGCGGCGGCAAGGACAAGGGCTTTGCCTGGTACGCCAGGGGGCGGCGCGAGCACAAGCTCAACACCTTCACCGACTTCATCGCAGCCGGAGAACATCTGGCGCGCGAGGGCTTCACATCGCGCGGCAAGATCGTCGCGCAGGGCGGCTCTGCGGGCGGCATGCTGATGGGCGTGGTCGCCAACCGTGCGCCGGATCTCTTCTCCGGCATCATCGCGGAAGTGCCCTTCGTGGACGTTCTCACCACCATGCTGGACGACACGCTGCCGCTCACCCCGCCGGAATGGCCGGAATGGGGCAACCCGATCACCGACGAGGCCGCCTATCGTACGATTGCGGGCTATTCGCCCATCGACAACGTGATCGCGCAGCACTATCCGGCCATCCTCGCCGTGGGCGGCCTGACCGACCCGCGCGTGACCTATTGGGAGCCTGCCAAGTGGGTCGCCAAGCTTCGCGAGATGAAGCATGACGACAATCTGCTGCTGCTCAAGACCAACATGGATGCGGGCCACGGCGGCGCATCGGGACGCTTCGACCGGCTGAAGGAGGTTGCCTTCAACTGGGCCTTCGCTCTGAAGGTCGCGGGCAAGGCCTGACGACAGCGCAAGGCGCGAACACGAAAAAGGCCGCTGCCCTCACCGGGCAGCGGCCTTTTTCATTCGTTTCTGCAGCCGGACCGGCGACGCGTCAGAGCATCGCCACGTAGGTCGGCAGATCGGACATGTCCGGCACGACGATCATGCGCTTGACCTTGCCCGCCTTGAAGGCCTTGAGAAAGCGGTCGTAGTTCTTGAAGGCCACGCAACCGCTGGAGCCGTTCGTGCCGCGTAGAAGCGGCGTATGGGTCAGGAAGCCGTCGCGGCCATGCTGAAGGCTCTGGTCCACCGGCAGCATGCGGATCGCCTCCACGCCGTGGAAACGCCTCTCGCGCATGCGCAGGTTATAGACGTTGGGCGGCGTCGGGCCCTTGTTACGGCGGCCCACGTATCTGGGATTGTCCTTCATGTGGCCCTTGCCGGAATGGGCTTCCAGCTTCGTGCCGTCGGGCATGATGACGACCGCATTGCGGATATCGTAGATCGCCACATCCGAATGCTGCCGCAGGACGGCGGTCGGATTGTTGCGGAAGATCTTCTTCAACCCGCCGAAACCCGTCTTCTCGTCATCCAGATCGGAGGTCGCCCGCGCATAGGCGAGAACCGCGCCGGGACGCGAGGAGGTCTCCGCAGCCGCGCTTGCAGGCACGTCCGGACGCGGTGTGGGCAAGGGGGCTGCTTTGAGCAGGAGATCGGCAGGCATTGCCTCCGGTTCCAGCGAGGCGACCCGGATTTCTTTCCCGGTCCCCTCTTCACCTTCGCCTTGCGGGGCAAGCGCGGCGGTTGCCGTTGCGGGGGCGACGGGATCACCGACGGGATGGATGCGCGGGGCGGAAAGCCTGCGTGCCAGAACCCGCTTGGCAAGCTCGGTCGCCAGACCGATCTCGCTTGCGGCGGTGTTTTCCTCCGCGCTGTTCGCCAGCGCGACCTGAATGCGCAGACGCGCGCCCAGGTCGTCAAAGCCCTGAGCGGACGGTGCCGGAACTTCCGCGCGCATCGCCTTGATGCGCTCGATACGTTCGCGGCGCGCAAGCTCGGAAGGGTCCACATGCGCGGAGCCCCGTTCGGTCCCGGCTGACGACGCGGAGGTAAAGGCTTGCCCGTCGACGGCGGCGAGCGTGTCGGAAGTTGCCGACAGGAAGGTCATCGCAGCACCGGAGAAAACCAGTGCGAGAACGACGCCGAAAACGGCGATGGATGTCATGATGAGCCCGGAACGCGGCGCGCGGGATCGCGTGCCTTGCCTGTCTTCGCACGGACAGGAAGAGCCGGACGGCTTCTCACTCAAAATCATATGGATCCAGACTGCTATATCTGGCGGCCCTTCGGCCCCGTTTACTCGGTACAAAACGACAGGCGGGATAACTGGCCTCGCCCGGCGATCGCGGCTGAATGCAACCAAGACTTTCCGGCATCTTGGTAACCAAGACGTTTACGCGCTCTCGGCGCTGGCGGTCATAAGCCAGCCAAAAGTGGCGGTTTTCCGCCCATTTTCGGGCATGTATCGGATTTGGAGCAAATTTTCGGCCCGGCCCTGTCAGCGCTGACAGGGGGCTCCTCGCACATCTGCTTACCACAGATTGACGCAGGGCGAGTTTACACGTCCGGTGACGCGCTACCGCGGATCGTCCAGAAGTTCGAATCGGATGAGCAGCGTGCGCTGGAGGATGGAGCGGTTGTCGTCGGAAACGACCGTCAGAAGGACGCGCCCGCGCTCGTCGACATCGACCGACAGACCTTCCATGTTGTCGATCTGGTAGGCGAGATTGGCATCGATCAGCACCTCGCCTTTCAGCCCGTCCGCGCCATCGAGGTCTGTCGCATCGAAACGGCGGATGCGCATGCCGACGCCTTGCGTAAGATTGAAGCGGCGCTCCAGCAGTAGCAGATCGCCGTCTGGCAGGAACGCGGCGTCGGTGGCCGCGTAGTTGTCGCTGGCCAGCAGGGCGAAGGGGCGCGGATGGCCGTCAGGCCCGATGATCCAGCCCGGCAGGCGGTCTTCACGATCCCGGTCAAGCTCGCCGATGGCCACCGTCGCGCCCTTCAGCGGGCCCGCCTCGGCATAGGCCAGCGATTCAAGTCCGCGGTTCCAGCGCAGGTAGCGCCGTGCATCGGCAGGCAGCGGCAGGGGCTCGCGTCCGGCTGCGGAGTTCTCGTCGGGGTAGATCAGGATCCGCGGCATGCCCTCGAAGGACACCATCAGGTCGTTGCCGCCGTCGGCGCGCGGGCGCAGGGCGAGCCCTTCGGTATCGGCTTCCGACTTGCGGATCATCGCGACGCCGTCACCGTCGAGCATCGGGGCGACCCAGCCGTCGGAGACGCCCGTCAGCATGCCCTTGTCGTCGATCTTCAGATCGAAGCCGAACCACAGGCCGTTGTCGGAGATGGCGATCATCCGCTTGCCGCCATCCAGCCCTTCGAGGCCGGAGAGGCCACCCATATGCGGATTGGGGGAATAGAGAACCCCGCCGCCGCGCCATTCCAGCGCGCCGAAGCGCGTCTGCTCGCGTTCGCGCACACGGAAGGAGCGCAACGGCTGAAAGGTGAGCGGCAACTCGTGATGCCCCGGCGTGAGAGACCTGCGGTCCATGGTCGGGGCCGGAGCCAAAGTTTGGGTCGGGGCCTGTGTGGATTGCCCCGAGCCTTGCGCCCCCGAACTTTGCGCCAGCGCGCCCGCATGCCCGCTGAAGGCATCTGCGGCGACAATGAGGAGAGCGCCCGCAAGGGCCGCGGCCCAACGCGCAAGGGCGCACGGGCAGAAGATCGAATCTCCGCCCGCCCCGCTCACGCGCGCCTGCTGCGACGGGCGCGCCCGCCGTGAGCGCCCGCGGGCGTTTCCTCGAAAAGCGCGGCAAGCTGTTCGGTCATCGCACCGGCAAGTTCCTCGGAATCCACGATGGTCACCGCGCGGCGGTAGTAGCGGGTGACGTCATGGCCGATGCCGATGGCAATCAGTTCCACCGGAGAGCGTGTCTCGATGGCCTCGATGACATGGCGCAGGTGACGCTCCAGATAGTTGCCCGGGTTGACCGACAGGGTGCTGTCGTCCACCGGCGCGCCATCGGAAATCACCATCATGATGCGGCGCTGTTCGGGGCGCGCCAGAAGGCGCGTATGCGCCCATTCCAGCGCCTCGCCGTCGATGTTCTCCTTCAGAAGTCCTTCGCGCATCATCAGGCCGAGGTTGCGCCGGGCGCGCCGCCAGGGCGCATCGGCTGCCTTGTAGATGATGTGGCGCAGGTCGTTCAGGCGGCCCGGCGTTGCGGGCTTGCCTGCGCCCAGCCACGCCTCGCGCGACTGCCCGCCCTTCCACGCCCGCGTGGTGAAGCCGAGGATTTCCACCTTCACGCCGCAGCGTTCCAGCGTGCGCGCCAGAATGTCGGCGCAAGCGGCCGCCACCGTGATCGGACGCCCGCGCATGGAGCCGGAATTGTCGATGAGCAGCGTCACGATCGTGTCGCGGAAATTGGTGTCCTTCTCCATCTTGAAGGCCAGCGGCTGCATCGGATCGATGACGAGACGCGGCAGGCGGGCGGTGTCGAGAATGCCCTCTTCCAGATCGAAGTCCCAGGAGCGGTTCTGCTGCGCCATCAGGCGGCGCTGGAGGCGGTTGGCGAGCCGGGCCACCGCGCCCTGCAGATTGACGAGCTGCTTGTCGAGATAGGCGCGCAGGCGGTCGAGTTCCTCCGCCTCGCACAGGTCCTCGGCGAGAACGATCTCGTCGAACTTGGGGGTGAAGACCTTGTAGTCGGAATGCGGCTGGTTGGAGAGCGGCTGGTTGGGCCGTTCCGCCTCGCCGGCGTCGTCTGCGTCCGCATCGCCTTCCTGATCGCGGAAATCGTCGGCGTAGGTATCGCCTGCCTCGGTCTCGCCCGCGTCCTCGTCAGAGCCCGGCATCTCGCTTTCCTGGACGTCGGCGCTCTCCTCGCCCTCCATCTCCTCCGCCTCGCCGGAGGTGGTGTCGGAGCGTTCGTCCTCGCCCTCTTCAGGCTGCTGGTTCTCGTCCTCCTCGGAGGACTGCTCGCCCAGATCCTCGGCGAGATCCAGAGCCGCCAGCAGCGAGCGCACGCCGGTCGCGAAATCCTTCTGGTCGTCGATGCGCCCGGCCAGATCGTCGAGCGCGTCGGAACCCCGCGCCTCGATCCACGAGCGCCACACATCGACAAGCGGCATGGCGGCAGGCGGCGGGGCGATGCCCGTCAGCTTCTCGCGCACCAGCAACGACAGCGCGTCCTCAAGCGGCACTTCCGACTTGTCGGCCGTGTCCTGATAGCCCGCGCGCACGTAGCGCTCGTCGATCATGGTGGTGATGTTTGCGGCAACGCCCGGCATGCGGCGCGAGCCGATGGCCTCGCAGCGCGCCTGCTCCACCGCCTCGTAGACAGCGCGCGCCTCCTGCCCCTCGGGGGCATACTGGCGATGAACCTTGGCGTCGTGACAGGCAAGACGCAGCGCCATCGCGTCGCCCTGCCCGCGGGTGATCGCGATATCGCGTGCGCTCACCTTGCGCGGCAGTTCCGCCAGCCGCGCCTTCTGGCCCGCCAGAGAGGAGCGGTCGGACGAGAAGACCACCTCCAGCTCCGGTTCGCCCGAAATGGCGCGCATGGTGGCCGAAACCGCCCGCTTGAACGGCTCGTTCTGGCCTTCACCCTTGCCGCGTCCGGAATTCGACGCCATCGCTACAAACCCCGCCCGGCCTTAACTCAGAACGATGTTGGCGGAGGAATCGGGAAGCTCCTCGCCGAAGCAGCGCTGATAGAACTCCGCCACGACGGGGCGCTCCATCTCGTCGCACTTGTTGAGGAAGGTGACGACGAAGGCATAGCCGACATCGCCGAAGATATCGGCGTTTTCGGCCCATGTGATGACGGTACGCGGGCTCATGACGGTGGAGAGATCCCCGCCGACGAAAGCGTTGCGCGTCAGGTCCGCCATGCGCACCATCTTGTCGACGATCTTGCGGCCTTCCTCGTTCTGGTAGTGCTTGGCCTTGGCCAGAACGATGTTCACCTCATTGTCGTGCGGCAGGTAGTTCAGCGTGGCGACGATCGACCAGCGGTCCATCTGGGCCTGGTTGATCTGCTGCGTGCCGTGATAGAGGCCCGAGGTATCGCCCAGACCCACCGTGTTGGCGGTGGCGAAGAGGCGGAAGGCCGGGTGCGGACGGATGACGCGCGACTGGTCGAGCAGCGTCAGGCGGCCCGAGGATTCCAGCACGCGCTGGATCACGAACATCACGTCCGGGCGACCGGCGTCATATTCGTCGAAGACCAGCGCGACGTTGTTCTGGTAGGCCCAGGGCAGGATGCCATCGCGGAATTCGGTGACCTGCTGGCCGTCGCGCACGACGATGGCGTCCTTGCCGATCAGATCGATACGCGAGATGTGGCTGTCGAGGTTGACACGCACGCAGGGCCAGTTGAGCCGCGCGGCGACCTGTTCGATATGGGTCGACTTGCCGGTGCCGTGATAGCCGGTGACCATGACGCGACGGTTGCGCGCGAAGCCTGCAAGAATCGAAAGGGTCGTGGGACGGTCGAACAGGTAGTCCGGGTCCACCTCGGGAACATGCTCGCTCGTTTGCGAGTAAGCGGGCACTTCAAGGTCGCTGTCGATACCGAAAACCTCGCGAACCGAGATCTTCTTGTCAGGCATTTCGGCGGCTGTCGTCTTCTCGTCCGTCATCGGTCCTCCACATGCCTGCCGTTTGCAGGCTGGGGTCAATTCAACTGTTCTGGGCTCTCGTCCTGCGCAGGCGGGTCGTCGCGCAACGGGGCTTGAGCGCCACGTAGCCGGGCCAGCCCCGACCTCCCCTTCCCTTGCAGGCCCTGCCGAAAATGGACAGGCCCATACGCAATGAAAGAGAACGAGGCTCAGCCGGCGGCAGGCTCGCTCGCACCCGGATTTGAGGGTGGCGTCACGGGGAAGTTAGGCCATGCACCGGCAAAGTTCCAGAGCCGGTGTGCACCGCGGTAACAGCTTTTCCCGCCAAAGCAGAAAAAGCTTATGTCATTGCGATAACTTACGCTGCGTCCGAGGGAAAGATTTAGCTGATTTGAACGCCCCGTTCTCCCCGCAAGGAGCCACAGGCGGCGCGGAAAAACGAATCCCGTCTCAGCACAGGCCGGACTGGCGCAGGATGTTGTAGGACTGGATGATCTGGCGCAGGCGATCTTCGGTGGAGCGGTCGCCGCCGTTTGCGTCGGGGTGAAGCTGCTTCACCAGCTCCTTGTAGCGCGCCTTGATGTCGGAACTGTCGGCCCGCTCGTCGAGGTTGAGCATCTCCAGCGAACGCTTCTCCAGCGCCTTCAGCTTTCGCTTGCGCGGGGTTTCCCGGCGGGGAGCCGTATCGCCGTCGAAGAACTCGTAAGGATCATGGGCATCCGAATTCCACGTGCGCCGGAACGGCCTGTGGTCTTCCGTTTCCTTGTCGACACCCATGCGCCAGGTCGGACGGTGCCCGGTCAACGCGTCCTTCTGGAAATCGCGGACCTGACTGTCGTTCATGCCGTCGAAATAGTTGTAGCTCTTGTTGTAGAGCCGCACGTGGTCGATGCAGAAATGCAGGTACTGGCCTTCCGCATTGCGCCCACGCGGCGCCTTGTGGGTTCCGGCGCGCTCGCACCCGTCCCACTGGCACGGCGGTGTGTTTTCCGCCGCCATGCGTTCCTTGTCCGGCTTGATCCGGATACGGTCAAAGATCTTTGAATCGAGTTTCATCGTGTCCAAAACGGGATCTCGTGACACAAACTCCACCGACGCCGCAGGGAGCTGTTGAGCATGCGGCCGGAGAGTATACAACATTCACGCGGGCATGGCGCTCGCATGGTGAACGGCCTTCACAAAGGCACGGCCACCGAAGCGAACAACACACCCTAATCTCACACGGTTACCAACGGATCAACCATGACCCTCAAGGCGACGATCGAGGAAAAGCTCACAGCGGCCTTTTCCCCAACCACCCTCACAGTCATCGACGAATCCGACAAGCATGCCGGGCACGCCGGGTGGCGGGAAGGCGGAGAGACCCATTTCCGGGTCAACGTCGTTTCCCCCGCCTTTGCGGGAAAGTCGCGTGTCCAGATCCATCGCATGATCAATGAGGCTCTGAGCACCGAGCTTGAAAATGGTATCCACGCGCTCGCGATCAAGGCGGCTGCGGCCTGAAGTCCCAATCCTCCGCAATCGAGAGCGCGGCGGGCCGAGTTTTCCTCGCCCGTTTCTCTCGCACGAAGGCAAAACCGCCTGCGCGGTGCGACTCATCCTTCGGCGTGCGGCCCATCCTTCGAGACGCCTGCTGACGTAGGCTCCTCAGTCGAACAGGCCAACACCAAACAGACCCGCACGTTCTGATCGAGTGACAGCCCCTACCCCGCCGCAGCCTGCACGCTCGACAGGGGCAGCAGGCGCAGCCGGGTGATGCGGTTCTTTTCCTTGCGCAGCACCGTGAAGCGGAAGCCGTGGAAGGTGAAAGCCTGACGCTCCTCCGGGATCATCCGCGCCTCGTGGATCACGAGACCGGCAATGGTCGTGGCCTCCTCGTCGGGAAGCTCCCAGTCCATGGCGCGGTTGAGATCGCGGATCGGCACGGAGCCGTCGACGACGACCGAGCCGTCGGGCTGCGGGCGCACGCCCTGCACCACCACGTCGTGCTCGTCGGAAATGTCGCCGACGATTTCTTCCAGAATGTCTTCCAGCGTCATCAGGCCCATCACCTCGCCATACTCGTCCACGACGAGCGCGAAATGGGACTTGCGCTTGAGGAAGGTGTTGAGCTGGTCCTGAAGTGAGGTGGTGTCGGGAACGAACCAGGGCGGCGTCGCAATGCGCGCCATATCCAGTTGGCGCATGTCGCCGTTCACGTCATTCACAGCGCGCAACACGTCCTTGACATGGACGACGCCGATGATGTTGTCCGGGCTTTCGCGCCACAGCGGCAAGCGCGTATAGGGGCTCGCCAGCACCCGATCGACCAGATCGGCGGGATCCTCGTCCGCGTTCAGCGTATGCATGCTGGTGCGGTGGATCATGACGTCGGAGACTTCCAGCTCCGCCAGATCCAGAAGGCCGCCGAGCCGGTCGCGGTCGGCCTTGATGAGGCCGCCCTCAAGGTGCTGCAGGTCCACCGCGCCGCGCAGTTCCTGGCGCGCCGACAGGACATCCGTCTCCTCGTCCACCGAGACGCCGAACAGATGGAGGATCTTGCGCACGAAGATCTCGATTGCCGCGATGGGCGGCCCGAAAACGGCCACGCAGACGCGCACGACCGGAGAAACGGCGAGCGCGAAGCGGTCCGGGTCGCCGATGGCCCATGTCTTGGGCAGCACCTCGGAGAAGATCAGCACCATCACCGTCATGACGATCGTGGCGTAGGCGACGCCCGCATCGCCCACCAGCGACAGAAACACCGAGGTCGCCAGCGCGGAGGCCAGAATGTTGACGAGGTTGTTGCCGAGCAGCAGCGCGCCGATGAGGCGTTCGCGCGAGGAAATCAACCTGGCCACGATGGCCGCGCGGCGGTCGCCGGATTTCTCCATCTGGTGAATGCGCGCACGCGAAGCCGCCGTCAGCGCCGTCTCCGAGCCGGAGAAGAAGGCCGACAACACCAGAAGCGCCGCGATGCCCGCCACCGTCAGCCAGAATTCACCGCCAAGGCCGGAGACCTTGTCCACCAGATCGAACCAGACTTCCTTCATCAAACCCCGTCCATCGCGCCGCCCCGAAGGCCACGCACCGTAATCACAAGAGGCGTCATCATGGGGCAAGTCCCCATAACAAGCCGTATCATTCTACCCGAGAAATTCCTCGCGCGCCTCACGGCAGGAGGCGCTGGCGCTCCATGAAATCCTCCACGGCGGCCGGATCCACGCCCTTCTCGATGAAGGAACGCCCAAGGCCGCGCGTCAGGATGAAGGTGAGCGCACCGCGCGAGACCTTCTTGTCCTGTGCGATGTAGCGCATCAGCTCCGCCGTGCCGGGCAACTGGCCCGGAATATCCGACATATGGGTAGGCAATCCGACGGTTGAAAGATGTTCGCGTACGCGCTCGGCGACTTCTTTCGCGCAGATCCCGAGTTCGACGGAAAAATCGTGCGCCAGCACCGTGCCGATGGAAACGCCCTCGCCGTGAACCAACAGCGCGCCGTCATATCCGACCGCGCGCTCCAGCGCATGGCCGAAGGTGTGGCCGAGGTTCAAAAGCGCACGCACGCCGCCTTCGCGCTCATCGGCGGCCACCACGCGGGCCTTGGCCTCGCACGAATGGGCCACCGCCTCAATGCGTTCCGGCCCGCCGTCGAAAATGCCCTGCCAGTTTTCTTCCAGCCAAACGAAGAACTCCGGATCGTCGATCAGCCCGTATTTGGCGACCTCGCCGTAGCCGGCGCGGAAATCGCGGGGCTGGAGCGTGTCGAGGGCGGCGGTGTCGGCCAGAACCAGCGCGGGCTGATTGAAGAGGCCGATGAGGTTTTTCCCTTGCGCGGTGTTGATGCCGGTCTTGCCGCCGACGGAGCTGTCGACCTGCGCCAGCAGCGTCGTGGGCACCTGCACGAAGGGCATGCCGCGGCGCACGACGCCTGCAACGAAGCCCGCCAGATCGCCGATCACGCCGCCGCCCAGCGCCGCGATCACGTCGCCGCGCTCGAAATGCGCGGCCAGCACCCGGTCGCACAGATCCTCGAAAACCGGAAAGCTCTTGGAGGGTTCGCCTGGCTTCACCTCGAACGTCTCGTAGCCGAGGCCCGCGGCTTCAAGGGAGGCCGTGAAGGCGGGCAGATGCAGCCTTGCGACCGTCTCGTCGGTGATGATGGCGACGCGTGCGCCGGGGAAAAGCTCCGCAATGCGGGCGCCAGCCTCCCCGATCAGCCCGTCTCCGATCACGATGTCATAGCCGCGCTCTCCCAGATCCACGCGCACGGTGCGCCGGGCCTCGGTCTCGGCGGGCATGGGGGTGTCGCTCATCGCGGCAGTATCCTTCGGTTCACAGGTCCTGTTGTCAGGCGTTCCGGTCCGCATCCGTCGCGGACATGAAGTCATCGAGCACGTTTACGATCTCGCTCACCACCTGCTCGTGGGGCACATCGCGCGAATCCACCCCCACATCGGCCATCTCGTAGATCGGATTGCGCTTGCGCAGAAGCTCGCGCAGCACGGCTGCCGGATCCTTCGTCTGCAGCAAGGGGCGGTGCGTGCGGCGGCTGACGCGGGTGAAAAGCGTCTCGAAATCGGCCTTGAGCCACACCGAGATGCCCCTTTCGGAGATTTCGCGGCGGGTCTCCGGGTTCATGAAAGCGCCGCCGCCGGTGGCCAGCACCTGCGGCCCCTCGCCCAGCAGGCGCAGGATCACGCGGTGTTCGCCGGAGCGGAAATAGGCTTCGCCGTGGCGCTCGAAAATCTCCGGGATCGTCAGGTTCGCGGCCGCCTCGATCTCCAGATCGGCGTCCACGAAAGGCAGGTTCAGCCGGTTGGCGAGCAAGCGGCCGACGCTGGATTTTCCGCAGCCCATCATGCCGACCAGCACGATGGTGCGCTTGCCGAGGCGGTTCCGTACGCCTTCGACATCGGGCATGCGCACCCTGTCACCTTCCTTGTCACTCAACGCTTCGACACCCTCAACTTGCCCCCTTCGAACCGCGGCTCGATCCCCGTTTCGAAAGCCCCATAGCTTTGAGCCTACGGCATGGCGCTCTGTCAAGCGCCGCCGCCCGCGCGGTCCGCGCGAAACGGTACGCCGCTGCGGCATACGCGACCGTGCAGGCTCCTGCGCACTTGCCTTGACCGGCGACTCGCTCAAAAAATGGAACCTGAAGTCTGGAACGAGCGCCTTGACCGGCGACAATCGACCATCCACCGCGGCCGGGATTTCGCTTCCGGTCAGACCAACCGTGCCGGGGCCGGCATAACCGGTGACGCATGCCGACACTGACACGCTATCTATTTGTTCTTCTTGTTCTGGGCGGGCTCGGCTACGGCGCGATATGGGCGCTGGGCAATCTCGTCGAGCCGCGCCCGCATGACATCACCATCCGGATGCCATCCGACAGGATCGATCAGGCCGGGCGCTGACGCCCTTCCTGTCCCTCCTCGTCTTGCCTCCGTCGTCCGCTTGCCCTGAGGATCCAATCGCCTTGAGCGCGCTGCACCAGATCGAGACCTTTCTTGAAATGCTCGCCGTGGAACGCGGCGCGGCGCTCAACACGCTGGAAAGCTACCGGCGCGATCTGGACGATTTTTCCGGCTTCCTCGCAACGCTCGGCACGGATGCGTCCAAGGCGACGAGCGACGACATCTCCGCCTATCTCTCCGATCTCGCGGGCCGCGGCTTTGCGGCGACCACACAGGCGCGCAGGCTTTCCGCGCTGCGCCAGTTCTACAAGTTTCTTTATGGCGAGAACATGCGCGGCGACGACCCGACCGGCCCGATCTCGGCGCCCAAGGCGCGCAAGAGCCTGCCCGGCACCTTGAGCGAGGCGGAGGTGGACCGCCTGATCGAGGCGGCGCGGTTCAACGCCTCGCTTGGCGGGGAATCGGTCGCCCGCCAGCTTCGCGCCCACCGGCTCTACACGATGCTGGAGCTTCTTTATGCGACGGGCCTGCGCGTTTCCGAACTCGTCAGCCTGCCGATCGGGGCGACGCGTTCGGGTGCAGACATGATCATCGTGCGCGGCAAGGGCAACAAGGAGCGCATGGTTCCCCTATCGGACCGCGCAAGTGCGGCCATGCGCGACTACACCGGCTTACGGGCGGCTGCGGGCTCCTATTCCGGCAGCCCCTGGCTGTTTCCGTCCTTCGGCGAGACGGGCCATTTCACCCGGCAGGCCTTTGCGCGCGATCTGAAGACGCTTGCGGGCGGTGTCGGCATTCAGGCCAAGAAGGTCTCCCCCCATGTGTTGCGCCACGCCTTCGCGAGCCACCTCCTGCAAAACGGCGCGGATCTTCGCATCGTCCAGCAGTTGCTGGGGCACGCGGATATCTCCACTACGCAGATCTACACCCATGTGCTCGACGAGCGACTGCGCAAGCTGGTGGACGAGCATCACCCGCTGGCGCGCAAGCGGGGGTGATGGATTTCAAGCCGGTTTGGCGGTGAGTGACGGTGCTCGTGGCCCATCCTTCGAGACGCTTGCTCCGCCACGCGCGTCTGCGGGCCATGCGCCCGATTTTCATCCCTGTCGTTTCCCGCAAGGATATCGAAACGCTTTATTGCTAGGGTGAGCCACGTCTTCGCACAAGGATCACCCCGATATCATGAGCAGTTCGACCGCAATCGTCTTTGGCGGTGCAGGCTTCATCGGCACGCACCTTCTGGAACATCTGGTGGGCCTCGGCAAATACGAGCGCGTCGTCTCAGCCGATATTCGCGATCCCAAACGGCGTATCGCAGGGGTTGAGTATCTGACCTGCGACGTGCGCGAGCCGATCGACGCGGAGGCGCTGGGTCCGGCCGCCATCATCTACAATCTGGCCGCCGTCCACACCACGCCCGGCTACGAGGACTGGGAGTACTACTGGACCAACGTGCTGGGCGCGACGCATGTCTGCGACTATGCGACCGCGGTATCCTGCGACACGGTCGTCTTCACCTCCTCCATCTCCGTCTACGGACCTTGCGAGGAAGCCAAGGACGAAAAGGGCCTGCTGGAGCCCAATTCCGCCTATGGCCGCTCCAAGTATCAGGCGGAGGAAATCCACCGCACATGGCGTCATGCCGGTAACGGGCGGACCTTGCGCATCGCGCGTCCGGCAGTCGTCTTCGGCCCCGGCGAGGGCGGCAACTTCACCCGTCTGGCGGGGCTGTTGAAGAAGGGCCGCATGGTCTATCCGGGCCGCAAGGACACGATCAAGGCTTGCGGATACGTGGGCGAGCTTGTCCGCATGCTCGATTTCTCGCTGACGCGCAACGAGCCGGAAATCACCTTCAACTTCGCCTACAAGCAGCGTTACACGACGGAAGAGATCTGCGAGGCTTTCAACCGGGTTGCGGGCTACAAGGCCCCGCTCGGCGTGATCCCGCTCTGGATCATGCTCATGGGCGGACTGGCCTTCGAGATCCTCGGCCTTCTCGGCAAGAAGACCTCGGTCAACCGCGCACGCGTGATGAAGCTGGTGAAGTCCACCAACATCGAGCCGCATGTGCTGCCGGAGATGGGTTACGAATACGAGACCGATCTCGACGAGGCGCTGAAGCGCTGGCAGGCGGCGGAGCCGGTGGGCGAATTCGTCTGAGAAATTGGCGGGCGGCTCTTTGAGAGCAAGTGGCCGATCCTTCGAGACGGTCGCTTTGCAACCTCCTCAGGATGACGTTGTTTTTGTGGCGCGCCTTTTTGATGCATCAACACGGGAACTTCATCCTGAGGAGGCCCGAAGGGCCGTCTCGAAGGATGGGCCGCATGCTCCAACCCAGCCCCTCAAGACACCCCGGGAAAGCCGCGGCAGCCACCTTGGACTGCCGCACTCACATCACCCCAGATTGAGTTCCTTGAAGAAGTCATTGCCCTTGTCGTCGACGACGATGAAGGCGGGGAAGTCCTCGACCTCGATCTTCCAGACCGCTTCCATGCCGAGCTCGGGATATTCCACGCACTCGACTTGTTTGATGCAGTCCTGCGCCAGACGGGCCGCCGGGCCGCCGATGGAGCCCAGATAGAACCCACCGTGGGCCTGACAGGCGCGGCGCACCTGTGCGGAGCGATTGCCCTTGGCCAGCATCACCATGGAACCGCCCGCCGCCTGGAACTGGTCGACGAAACTGTCCATGCGGCCCGCCGTGGTGGGGCCGAAGGAGCCGGACGGCATGCCCTCGGGCGTCTTCGCGGGACCGGCGTAATAGACCGGGTGGTTCTTGATGTAGTCGGGAAGCGGCTCGCCCGCTTCCAGCCGCTCGCGCAGCTTGGCGTGGGCGGCGTCGCGCGCCACGATCAGCGGGCCGGTCAGCGACAGGCGCGTCTTGATCGGGTGCTTGGTCAGCTCGCCCAGAATTTCCGGCATGGGCCGGGTCAGATCCACCTTCACCACGTTGTCGGAGAGATGCTCGTCGGTCACCTCCGGCATGTATTTCTCAGGATGCATCTCAAGCTGTTCCAGGAAGATGCCGTCCTTCGTGATCTTGCCGGTCGCCTGACGGTCGGCGGAGCACGAGACGCCGATGCCGATGGGCAGCGAGGCGCCGTGGCGCGGCAGACGGACGACACGCACGTCGTGGCAGAAGTACTTGCCGCCGAACTGCGCCCCGACGCCGGAAGCCTGCGTCAGCTTGTGGATTTCCTTTTCCATCTCGACATCGCGGAAGGCGTGCCCCAACTCGGAGCCCTCGGTGGGCAGTCCGTCGAGATAGCGCGCCGACGCCAGCTTCACCGCCTTGAGGTTCATTTCGGCCGATGTGCCGCCGATGACGATGGCGAGGTGATAGGGCGGACAGGCCGCGGTGCCGAGCGTCAGGATCTTTTCCTTCAGGAACTCGATCAGCCGGTCATGGGTCAGGAGCGAGGGCGTACCCTGGAAGAGGAAGGTCTTGTTGGCCGAGCCGCCGCCCTTGGCCATAAACAGGAACTTGTAGGCGTCGTCGCCTTCCGAATACAGCTCGATCTGGGCAGGCATGTTGTTGGAGGTGTTCTTCTCCTCGAACATCGAAAGCGGGGCCAGCATCGAATAACGCAGGTTCTTGTGGAAGTAGGCGTCGCGCGCGCCCTCTCCAAGCGCTGCCTCGTCCGTGCCGTCGGTCCACACGCGGCGGCCCTTCTTGCCCATGACGATGGCGGTGCCGGTGTCCTGACACATGGGCAGAACGCCCGCAGACGAGATATTCGCGTTTTTCAGAAGATCGAAGGCGACGAACTTGTCGTTATCGGTGGCTTCCGGATCGTCGAGGATCCGGCGCAGCTGCTCCAGATGTCCGGGGCGCAGATAGTGATTGATGTCCTTGAACGCTTCTTCCGCCAGAAGCCGCAAGCCTTCGGGCTCGACAACCAGAACCTCTTCCCCGCGGAAGGTGTCCACTGACACGTGTTCGGATGTGAGTTTGCGATAGGGCGTGGTGTCTTCACTCAGAGGCATAAGCGAGGAATGGGTGTAGCGGGGCGTGGGCTCGGCCGTCATGCGCGTCTCTCTCCCAGTTGCGCGGGTGTTTCGTGCGCGGTTTTACGCGGAATAGGCGGGCAGGCCAAGAAAAAGCCGTCGTCAGAAATCTGAGGTAGTCCAAATTCGCAACTACATGTTTTTCCAATGGAGTTTACTTGCTACGTCATGTGCACATTGTCGCAGCCACATCTCCTTACAGAATTGTAATGCAATTTTAAAAGCAAACGGACGTAACAAGGGGATGCTTTCAGACAATGATCCCAAGAGTCCGCCATGCCCAGCTTCCTCTCCCGCTACGCCACGCCCCTGACCATCGGCCTTTTTCTCGTTTCGCTCGTCTCCGGCGTCGCGCTGTTTTTCCATGTCCAGTCCGGCCTGTTCAAATCCATGCACGAGTGGCTGTCCCTCGTCCTGATCGTTCCGGTCGGCCTGCATGTGTGGAAGAACTGGCGCCCGATGCTGAGCTACATGAAGCGCGCACCGCTCGCCATCGCGCTTGTCCTCAGCCTCGCCGTCTCCGGCGTCTTCATGGCGAATGCTGCCATGAGCGGGCGCACCGGCGGCAACCCCGCCATCGCCCTGATCGGCAAGCTTCAGCAGAATTCGGTGGAAGCGGTCGCCCCGCTCTTCGGCCACACCGGCGACAGCCTCGTCGAAGCCCTGAAGGCCAAGGGCTTCCAGGTCGCCTCCGCCGACCAGACGCTCGGCGATATCGCCAAGGCCAGCGGCAAAGGCCCCTTCGACATCGCAGGCGCGCTGGCGGGTCGCTGACCGCACGCCCCGCCGTCGACACGGCCTGTAAACAAAACAGCCCGCGCGCCTTCCTCCGGCGCGCGGGCTGTTTTTCTTTCAGCGGTCCGGCTGTGACTGGGCGGCTATTTCTTCGTCGCATCCAGCTCGAAATCGACCTTCACCACGTCGTCGAGCGTGTTGGCATCGATTTCCGCCCCGATCTTGTAGTCGAGGCGCTGAAGCGTGCTGCCGCCCTTGGCATGGGCCTTGTCGCCCGCAATATCGAGGACAAAGGGCAGCGTCATCGGCATGGAAATTCCGCGGATGGTGAGCGTGCCCACGGCGTCATAGCTCCCCTCGCCGGTCGGCACGATCTCGTCGGAGGCGAAGGTAGCTTCAGCAAACCCGCCGGAATTGAGCCATGCGTCGCCGGTGAGCGTCTTGCCCATCTGGCCGTCATCGGTGGCGACGCTGCGGGTCTCGACAGTGACCTTGATGGTGGCGTCTTCCGGCTTTGTGGGATCGAAATCGATTGCGGCGTCCCAGTCGGGAAAGGAGCCGGAAACGATCTTGTCACCGTGACGAACCGAGAAGCTCAGCTTGGAGGTGTCATGATCGACCGCCCACTGGGCGGCATGGGCCGCAGGCGAAAAGGCAAGCGGCGCGCCCACAAGGGCGATGGCGGCCGCAGCACGAAGGAAACTCTTCATCCGGTATCTCCAGGTAGGATCAGGCGCGCGCCGGGCGGGTGGAAATCATCCGGCGCAGCGTGTCGTCTCGTGCAATCAGATGGTGCTTGATTGCGGCAGCGGCGTGAAAGGCGGCGAGAATAATCATGCCCCAGGCAAGTAAGGCGTGGACGTTCTTCATCAACCCTTCGGCGGCCTCTTTGGTTCCAAGCAGGCCCGGTACGGGCAGATGGGGCACGGGGATCGCATCGAACAGCACCGTGGGAATGCCCCACGGCGAGGCCGACACCATCAGCCAGCCGGAAAGCGGGATCGCGAACATCAGCACATAGAGCGCGAGATGGGCGCCATGGGCGGCGGCCTTCTCCCACATCGGCATTGCCCCCGGCAGGCGCGGCGCAGGATTGGCGAGCCGCCACATCAGGCGCAACACCACAAGCGCCAGAACGGTGAAGCCGAAGGACTTGTGAAGCTGATAGAGGGCGAAGGTGCGCTCTTCGAACTGCGGCAGTTCATGCATGTAGAGCCCGAGGCCGAAGACCCCGAACATCAACAGCGCCATCGACCAGTGAAAGAGGATGGAGATCAGGCCGTAGCCGCTCTTTGAATTGCGTAGCATGACAGCACCTCGCGTCTGTCTTGGGAAATTCGGGTGCATTGTTTTTTCTTGAACAGGCTTTTTCCTGAACGGTCGAAACCGCGCTCGGGCAGGACGAGGCCCGGGGAGCGCGGTTTCGGGCGCCCAACGCGCGGGACCATCGGGGGCGGTCGGGACGCGTCGGGCTCAGGCGACAAGGCGGGCGGGGCGGTGGCGGCCGCTCCCTGTCCGGCTTATTTCGCCTGGTTCAGTTCCATGTCGATGCGCAGCGGCACCTCGTCGGCGACCGCCGGGGCGTAGCCGCCGACACCGAAATCGGAGCGCGTCAGCGTCGTCTTGCCGACAAAACCGATGGAGTGCACGTTGGACATCGGATTGTCGCCGACCTTGGTGATCGCGAAATCGACGACGACTTCCTTGGTGACGCCGTGAAGGGTCAGATCGCCGGTCACAGCAACGGTATCCTCACCGGTCTGCGCAAACGACGTTGAGACGAAGGTGGCGGTCGGGAACTGCGCCACGTCGAGGAAGTCGGCGGACTTCAGGTGCTCGGTGCGGGCGTCCCAGAAGGTATCGAGGCTCGATACGTCGATGGTGACGGACGCCTTGGAATTGGCGAGGTCCTCTTCGTCGAGCACGATGTCGGCATCATAAGTGGCGAAATGGCCGTGGATGGTCGAGAAGCCCAGATGATCGACGGAAAAGAAGATCGTGCTGTGGCTCTTGTCGACGGTGAAGGCGACGGGTTCGGCGAGGGCCGGGGCCGCGATGAGGCTGGCGGCGAAAGCGGCGGCGGCAAGACGGATCATGATGTCTCCTTGGAAGCTGCAAAAGCGAGAAGCTGTAAAAACGAACCGGCCCCGTGCCTGTCCAACTGAGCAACTGGGCAACTGACGTCGCGCGATGCGGAATCAGACGGGATTCGGTGAGCCGGGATACGATCTGCCGCATCTAGGGGTGGCGTTACGTCAGCGTCCATTGGACGGACTGTTCACCGCGCGTGCACCAATCCGCCACAAAACGTTCAAGTATAATTTTTTTCCTGTAAATACATATACCTAAGGAATGATTCAGACATAGCCGATCGGACAGCCTGCGGCTCAACATTTTCGTGATCTTCGCTTGAAGGGACGCCTGTCGGATCCGGCCCCTGCCGCAATGGCTGCCGGACCGGCTTGACAGTTGACCGCGCTTGCGGCTGGTTGCACCCTGCTTAACCTTTCCGGTCATGGCGACGATGCGCCCGGGACGACGCGCCGCGCCACTGACCCTTTTTCCGGAAATCGACAGTGGGGGAGCTTTGATGGACGAACGCGATCGGCATGCGCTGGGGATGAAGACACGACGTTCGGTGCTGGGCGATGCCCATGTGGACCGGGCCGAGGCCGGAAAGACGGATTTTTCCGCCGACTTTCAGGACCTTATCTCCCGTTATGCCTGGGGGGAAATCTGGACGCGCGAGCGTTTCGACCACAAGACCCGGCGGCTTCTTGTGCTGGCGATGATGGTGGCGCTGGGGCGTTGGGAAGAATTTGTGATGCACGTGCGTGCGGCGCTGTTCGAGGGCGAGCTTGAGCCCGAGGACATCAAGGAAGTGCTGATGCAAAGCGCGATCTATTGCGGCGTCCCGGCGGCCAATACGGCCTTCAAGGAAGCGGCGGCAACTGTTGCGGAATACGAAAAGATGACCAACGGCTGAGATCATTCTGACCGTTGATACGGAGTACCTGTCGTGATCGACCTCTATACCTGGACCACGCCCAACGGGCGCAAGGTTTCCATCATGCTGGAAGAATGCGGACTGCCCTACACTGCCTACGCAATCGACATCCGTAACAACGAGCAATTCCAACCGCATTTCCTGAAAGTGTCGCCGAACAACAAAATCCCGGCAATCGTGGACAGCGACACGGGCATGTCGCTGATGGAATCGGGCGCGATCCTGATGTATCTGGCCCGCAAGACGGGCATGTTCATGCCGCAGGACGAGGCCGCGCGCTGGCGCACGGTGGAGTGGATCATGTGGCAGATGGGCGGCTTCGGGCCGATGCTCGGTCAGGCCCACCACTTCGTCCACTTCAATCCCGACAAGGCGCCCTATGCGCAAGAGCGTTTCGCCAAGGAGACGGAGCGCCTCTACAGGGTTCTCGATAATCAGCTCGCCCAGCACGAATATGTGGCGGGCGACTATTCGCTGGCCGACATCGCCATCTGGCCGTGGGCCTCGCGCTTCCAGTGGCAGAAGATCGACCTGAACGACTATCCGCATGTGATGCGCTGGTACAAGACGGTCGCCGCACGCCCCGCCGTGCAGCGCGGCTATCAGGTGCCGATGGATGCGGGCGAGATCCCGATGCCGTAAGGCCGCGGGCCTCACTCCCGATACGAAATCCGGGCGCAGCCGTCACATCGAGGGCTGCGCCCTTTGTCTGTCCGGCCTTTGCAGGCGAGAGACGGGGCGTGCGGCCTATCCTTCGAGACGGCCCTTCCGGACCTCCTCAGGATGACGTTGTGTGTGAGGCTCGGACCAGAGGACGCTTCCACAAACACAGCGTCATCCTGAGGAGCGATTGTCAGATCGCGTCTCGAAGGATGGGCCACACACCCGGAATCGGCCAACAATCGCGCCCGCCTAGTCCATCGCCTCGCCGCGGATTTCGGCGGCCGCATCGCGGATCGTGGCGATCAGCAGGCTTGTGAGCGGCGTCGGGGCGACGTCGGAGCGGGTCGTCAGGCCGATGGAGCCCATCAGGGGCGTTCGGTCGATGGGCAATTCCGCCAGAAGTCCGGCGGCGAGATCGTCCATGACCGCGCCGCGCGGGACCGCCCATATCGCATCGCTCGCCAGCACGTGGGCGCGCCCGAATGTCACCGAAATACTCTCCACCCGCTCGCCCGCCAGCCGCACGCCATTGGCGATCAGGAAACGGTCGATATCGCTGCGGATGACGGTGCCTGCGGCGGGCAGCGAGACCGGATAGGCTTCGATCTCCGCAATGTCGAAGGGACGCTTTCCGGCTATCGGATGGCCTGCGCGCACCACCAGCGTCAGCGGTTCGGAATAAAGGTGTTCGAAGGACAGGCCCACCATGTCGGCCGGGTCGACGAGGCGGCCGACCACGAGGTCCAGCGCACCGCGTTTGAGATCGTCCAGCAGATGCGCATTGGAGCCGGTCGACACCCGGACCAGCGTTTGCGGGGCCGCGTGCTGGAAGGCGTGAAGCGCGCGCGGCATCATTCTCGCGCCCACGTTGGGAAGCACGCCCACGGCAACCGCGTGGCCGCCCCGGCTGCGGGCCGCAGATACGCTCTCCATACCCTCCTGAAGCGCCATGACCGAAGCGGAGGCATGGCGCAGAAAGACCTCGCCGAAACGGGTCAGACGGATGCCCTTGCGGCTACGGTCGAACAGCCGGATGGCGAGGATTTCCTCCAGTTCCTTCAATGTCTTGGAAACGGCAGGCTGGCTGATCGCCAGAGCCTCCGCGGCCCGGCTGATGCTGCCCTGACGCGCGATTTCGAGGAAACATTGCAGGTGTCGGAATTTGATACGGGCGTCAATCATGCATTCATATAACCATATGGATATGCGAAAAGGCAAAATCGTTATTTTACATAACTGAAACGCTCGGGCATGTTGCCGCAATCATGCGAGAGCCCCAAGCGGAGGAGCACTGCGGGGGCCGAGGAGGACACACCATGAGCTCTGCCTACAATCCGCGGGATTGGATGTCCCACCCTGCCTATCTTCATGCACCCTACAAATCGACGGTGTTGCGTTCGCCGACCAAGCCGCTGATCCCGATGAAGCAGTCGCTGTCGGTGCGCACGGGCCCGGTCTACGGACATGAAAAGGTCGGCGTGCTCGATTCCGATCTGACGAAGAACGGTGCGCGCAACGGCGAGCCGCTGGGCGAGCGCATCATCGTGACGGGCCGTGTGCTCGACGAGGATGGCCGCCCTGTGCGCAACACGCTCGTGGAGGTCTGGCAGGCCAACGCCGCCGGACGCTACATCCACAAGGTGGACCAGCATAATGCGCCACTCGATCCGAACTTCTTCGGCGGCGGGCGCTGCGTGACGGACGACGAAGGCCGCTACACCTTCAAGACCATCAAGCCGGGCGCCTATCCGTGGGGCAACCACCTCAATGCCTGGCGGCCGAACCACATCCATTTCTCTCTTCTGGGCCCGTCGATCTCGACCCGTCTTGTCACCCAGATGTATTTCCCCGGCGATCCGCTTCTGAACCTCGACCCGATCTATCAGGGCACGCCGGAAAACGCGCGCGAGCGGCTGATCTCGCGCTTCTCGCTCGATGTCACACAGCCCGATTTCGCGCTCGGCTACGAGTTCGACATCGTGCTGCGCGGGCGCAACGAAACCCCGATGGAGGACTGAGCCATGAGCGAGACCCTCAAGCAGACCCCGTCGCAGACCGTCGGTCCCTATTTCGCCTATGGCCTGACCGCGCCGCAATACGGCTACGCGCATGACGCGATCGCCGGCCCGACGCTGACCGAGGACGACACGCCCGGCGCCCGTATCCGGGTGGAAGGCATCGTCTATGACGGCAACGGCGATCCGATCAGCGATGCGATGGTGGAGATCTGGCAGGCCGACAGCAGCGGCCGTTACCAGCACCCGGAAGATCCGCGCCGTCCCAATGCGAAGTTCGTGGGCTTCGGGCGCTGCGGCACCGGCACCGACGAGCAGAACCGCTTCTGGTTCGACACGGTGAAGCCGGGCGCGGCGGAAGAAGGCCACGCCCCGCATCTGAACATGATCCTGTTCGCCCGCGGCATGCTGGTTCACGCCTATACGCGGGTCTATTTCTCCGACGAGGAAGCGGCGAATGCCGCCGATCCGGTGCTTTCCACCGTACCTGAGGAACGCCGGGCGACGCTCATCGCCAAGCGTGAGGACACCCCGACCGGCACGCTCTACCGGTTCGACATCCACATGCAGGGCGATGACGAGACGGTCTTCTTCGACGTCTAGAGATATCCGCGCGCCCGGCCCCGCCGGGCGAACCGCATGAACAGAACCAAAGACGGCGCTGCAAGCGATTTGCGGCGCCGTTTTCCTTTGTGGCCTGCACGTAGCGATGCCCCGGCCATTCCCGCCATCCGGAAGCGAGAGGGCAGAAGCGAGGGGGCGAAAGCCCTCCCTCCTTCGCGCCCCCTCCAAAACCTGCCCGACCGGGCCACCGCGCGAGCGCCATTCTACTTAGTATATTAAATATTATTTTCAGCCGCCGGAGCGCCTATATTGCGCGCCCATTGCCTTTTACCCGGGTTGACGGCCCCGGCCCGATTGCGGCAGCCGCCGATCCCCCGGGCGTTACGGTTGACGCCCTGCCCGCTGCGTCATCGGCACACGTGGTTCGCCAGAACCACCCCAAGCCGTTGGCTGGACTTTCGTTTCGGGATCGCGGGAGATTTGTTGACTGCGCGGGACGCGGGAACCGGCGCCGACATTCGGGGCAACGGATTTTCCCGCACCTCCGGCACGTTCACTCCCTGTCGGCGAATTCTTCAACCCGAAACAAATCCGCCTCCGGAAGAACCCTCGCCCGTCATAGGGTGAAATACTGCTTTTGATTACAGGGCTTTGCCGCGGCGAGAGGACGGGACGACGGCGACATTCTTAACGGTGCGGAGCGCATGCGCGCCCCACCTGAGGTACAGGTTAACACACCGTTATCCACAAGCGTCAATTTGGAACACATTCGAGTTGACAGTTTTTTCCTTTTATTTTCAATAGTTAGGCTGTGCATAGCCAATTGCAATTCACAGTACGTCTTTTTTCGGTGGATTATTTGCTTTTTGTCGGGGATTAGATCCCTTAAGGTAATACCAAGAGGCGTTAAGGAGATTGTTATGTTTAACAATAACTTCGGTCACAATTCGAATGATACGGACATTCGTTTACGTAAAAATCTTCAGACATTCAATCGGAATAGTCTCAAAATACTGCATCCGCTGTTTCGCGATGCGTTGCGTCTGCTCGCGAACCGTCATCCCAACAGCAAGCGCGAGACCATGCTGCTACCGCTGGTCAGGTTCACGCCGGATCTCCAATCCGCATTGCAGGCGGAGCTGGATCGCGGGAACCGCGGGCGCGCCTATCGCGTGGAGACGACGAGGCGGGACCACGAGATCCGGTTTCATCACTGAAGCTTTCTTCGCAAACGCCTGATCGGAAATCGCGGATCGCACAGCGGTCCAGCTTCCTTTCTCTCGCACCCTTCGGGGAGCCCGGTCGCCGCCCACCCTTTGCGACCGGTAAGGCGCGAGAGACTGGCGCCGGATGCCCGCACCCCCTGCATGGCATCCGGCGAGCCGGTCCTCCCCCACTCCGCCCGAGACGCCCAGCCTCTCACACACTCAGGTCCTCAGTCCCAATTCCAGCCATTGTGTATCCGCACGCCGCCATTGCCGACGGGCCCACAAAGGGCGCGATACTGCCTGCAATGCGACGACACGCGAATGGACGCGACACGCCGCCCCAGGGACGGCCGTAAAGATTTTGTTAACCAAACATAAACCTTTGTGGCGGGAGACTGTCTCTTGACGATTCCTGCGGCTGCGACGCCCGCCGGCCGCCGTTCAGGAGCAGAGGTAGCTGCCATGCTGAAATTCCTCTCCCCCGGCCTTGCCCGTCTTTTCGACCGGGTGCCCCCGGCAACGCTTTACTCCACGGCCTTCCTTGTGGTGGTTGGCGCTGCCCTCGGCTTCGGCCTGCCGCTCGGCCTGCCTTCTCCTTACGACCTGATGCTGCACGGCGTGTTTTTCGCCCTGCTCACCATCTCCCTTTCCGGCTTCTTCCAGGGCCGCGCCATGCCGGCCTGCATTGTCGCGATCATTCTGGCCGCGGCTGGGGAATATGTTCAGGGCGTTCTGGGCTATCGGGATATGTCCCTGCTCGATCTGATCGCCAGCGTGATCGGAGGCATTTCGGCGGCGGGCGTGCTGTCGATCCGCATTTCCGTTTCGATGCCCGACGAGAATCTCGGCTTCATCGAGCGCGAGCTTGCCGCGCGCAAGGTGCGCATCAACGACTGATCCGCACATTCTCAAGGCCACTCTTGAATAAAGGGCTCACGGCATCCGTCGTCGGGCCCTTTTTCCTATGCGCTGGCTACAGCCTAGATCCGCGCCGCCGCATCGACGGCCACGTCCCCCACATCGCGCCAGACATTCGGCTTGCCGAGATGCTTTTGACGGAAATCCAGCCAGTTGAGGTTCAGCGACATCTGGTTGTGGCGGATACCGGGAAGGGCCAGCGGGTCGAACCCTGTCCATGGCAGAAAGGGATTGCGCCTGAGGTTGCCGTTGATCTCCACCCGCACGGTTGAACGCGGGCTGGGCGTGCGTCCGTGAAAGGCGAAGGTGTCGGCGATCACCATCGTGTTCGCCTTCACCGCCACAGGCATTGGCGCACCGTAGCCGAGATCGGCCAGTTCCTCCGGCTTGACGCGGAACGAGCCGAAGGCGGTGTGCCCGCCGGCATCGCGCGCATGAAGGCTTTGTTTGTACTCCCAGTCCAGCCGCTCCTTCGTCAGCCGGTGCGAGCCGGGCACGAAGCAGAACGGCCCGTCCTCAGGTCCGACATCCTGCAGGAACAGCCAGCATTTGACCGTCGAATGAAAGGTGTCGGCATGGAGATCCGTCTGCGGATCGGCCTGACGGCCACTGGCCTCGGCCAGAATGGTCTGGATGAAGAAGGTCGGCTCGCCGCCGCGCGAGGACATGTAGTGCATGGCGGCGCGAAGGGGCTCCGATTCCACCACCTTGCGCGTTGCGGGCATGGTCTCCAGCAGCGAGACCGGCAGCGGCACGATCCGCGTCACCGCACGGCCCTGCCGCATCTCGCGCGCCCTGAAGTTGCGCCCGAAGACCTCGTCCTTCAGCTGCTCGAAGGTTTCCTCCGGCAGGAAGTTCTCCTGCACCAGAAAGCCATCGCGGTCATAGGCTTCGCGCTCCGCCACATTGAGGCGGTGACCGAGGCGTTTGCGGCGGAATTCCGCCATCCGGCCCGCCACTTTCACCCGTGCCAGATGCAGGCCGCGCTCGTTGAGCTTCGGATTGCCGAGAATGGGATTGGCCACGAAGGACTTGGTGCCGGTCGCGATCTCCGCCAGCCAGAACGGGCTCTTCAGGATATCGTATGGCTTCATGCGTCCCCTCTCGCCCCCCGTCGAGCCCTCCCGCAGACCGCGCCCTCACACGCCCTTGCGCTTCGGCCGTCATCCTAACAGCTTGCGCTACGTCACACAGCCTTCCGTTTACCCCCGTCAAGAGCGTCCACCGTATTTTTCCGCCTTTCGCCGCGCCGTGCCGCCTCGACACGTTGCCGTGAGGCTTGTCATGGCCTACCTCTTGGGATCACAACATTTCCTTCCTGTGCCCTCAGCGGTTCAATTTTCCAGGAGTGACCTCCCTCATGTCCAGCGATGCCCTTTCCAAGGTGCTCGAGCGCATCGACGCCGATTTCGACAACAGCCTTGATCGCCTGTTCGACCTGCTGCGCATTCCTTCCATCTCCACCGATCCTGCGCATGCGGGCGACTGCCGTCAGGCGGCGGAATGGCTGGCGAAGGAGCTGACCGGCATCGGCATCCCGTCCTCCGTGCGCGAGACCAAAGGCCATCCGATGGTGATCGGCCACCGCACCGGCGAAGGCAAGCCCGGCCCGCATGTTCTGTTCTATGGCCACTATGACGTGCAGCCCGTCGATCCGCTGAACCTGTGGCACACCGAGCCCTTCGCCCCGCGCGTCGATACCCGTCCCGACGGCACCAAGGTGATCGTTGCCCGCGGCGCCGCCGACGACAAGGGCCAGCTCATGACCTTCGTGGAAGCCGCGCGCGCGTGGATTTCGGAAGCCGGCGATCTGCCGATCGACGTTTCCATCATGCTGGAAGGCGAAGAGGAAAGCGGCTCGCCGTCGCTGCGCCCCTTCCTCGATGCCAACAAGGACGAACTGAGCCTCGATCTCGCGCTCGTCTGCGACACGGGCATGTGGGATGCGGAAACGCCCGCCGTCACCACTATGCTGCGCGGTCTGGTAGGCGAGGAAATCGTCATCACGGCAGCCGATCGCGACCTGCATTCCGGCATGTACGGCGGGCTGGCGCGCAACCCGATCCATATTCTCGTGGACATTCTCGCCGGTCTGCATGACGAGGACGGCCGCGTGACCGTGCCGAATTTCTATGACGGCGTGATCGAGATGCCGGACGACGTGATGGCCATGTGGGAGACGCTGGGCTTCACCACGGAAGGCTTCCTCGGGGAGATCGGCCTGAAGCTGCCCGCAGGCGAAGAAGGCCGCACGCCGCTTGAGAAGATCTGGACGCGTCCGACCTGCGAGATCAACGGCGTTTCCGGCGGCTATCAGGGCGCGGGCTTCAAGACGGTGATCGCCTCCAAGGCGTCCGCCAAGGTTTCCTTCCGCCTCGTCGGCAACCAGAACCCGGAAAAGATCCGCGAAGCCTTCCGCGCCTATGTGCGTTCCAAGGTCCCGGAAGATTGCTCGGTGGAATTCCACGAGCACGGCGGCTCGCCCGCCCTGCGTCTCGATTTCAACAGCCCGTCGCTTTCGAGCGCCCGCGCTGCTCTGGAAGCGGAATGGGGCAAGCCCGCCGCCACCATCGGCTGTGGCGGCTCCATCCCCATCGTCGGCGATTTCAAGAACCGCCTGAATATGGATTCGCTCCTCGTCGGCTTCGGGCTCGATGACGATCAGGTCCATTCGCCCAACGAGAAGTACAACATGAAGAGCTTCAAGAGCGGCATCCGCTCTTGGGCCCGGATTCTGGCCGAATTGGCCAAGTAGGGGCACGCATTCTGGCCGAACTGGCCAAGTGGGGGCGTTTACACGGCCTGAATGTTCGAGAAACAGGGCCCCGCGTTTTGCGGGGTCCGTTAGTTCCGGAAGGGAAAAGCATGACGGAAGTGAAGTCGGTCTGCGTCTATTGCGGGTCCAATCCGGGCAACCGTCCCGACTATCTGGCGGCGGCGACGACGCTTGGCGAGCTGATCGCGCGGCGGGGCCTCAGGCTTGTCTATGGCGGGGCTGATATCGGCCTGATGGGCCGTGTCGCCAATGCCGCGCTGGAAGCGGGCGGCGAGGTCGTGGGCATCATGCCGACGGCGCTGGCGGAGAAGGAAATCGCCCACAAGGGCCTCACCGAACTTCACATCGTCGCCTCCATGCACGAGCGCAAGAAGATGATGGCGGACCTCTCGGATGCCTTCATCGCCCTTCCCGGCGGCATCGGCACGCTGGAGGAGATTTTCGAGGTCTGGACATGGGCGCAGCTCGGCCACCACGACAAGCCCTGCGGCCTGCTCAACATCGCGGACTACTACACCAAGCTCGCATCGTTCCTCGATGATCAGGTCACCGAGGGCTTCGTCCGCGCCGAGCATCGCCAGATGCTGGCCATCGAGGCCTCCCCGCTGGCGCTGCTGGACACCTTCGCCGCCTACAAGGCCCCGCACGTGCAGAAGTGGGTTGAGAAGAAGGACGTTTAGGGCGGTCGGCCAGACCGATTCTTAAGTAAAAACGGGCGCGGATTTCCGCGCCCGTTTTCATTTGAACTGTCATGCCGCTTTGGCTCGAAACCTCACTCCGCTGCAGCGGCTTCCGCGTAGCCGAGCTTGGCGTTGAGCTTGCCGATGAGTTCCACCGCGCATTCGGCAATCACCGTGCCCGGCGGGAAGATCGCGGCAGCGCCCGCATCGAAAAGCGCCTCGTAGTCCTGCGGCGGGACAACGCCGCCGACCACGATCAGGATGTCCTCACGGCCCTCATCGGCCAACGCCTTTTTCAGCGCCGGGACGAGCGTCAGGTGACCGGCGGCCAAGGATGAAACGCCCACCGCGTGGACGTCGTTTTCAACCGCCTGACGCGCGGCCTCTTCCGGGGTCTGGAAAAGCGGGCCGATATCGACGTCGAAGCCGAGATCGGCAAAGGCCGAGGCGATGACCTTCTGGCCGCGGTCGTGGCCGTCCTGCCCCATCTTGGCGATCAGGATGCGCGGGCGGCGGCCGTCGTTTTCCTCAAACGCGGCGACGAGCTTTGCAACCGTCTCCACTTCCTTCGACATGGCTCCAACCTCGCGCTTGTAGACGCCGGAGATCGACTTGATCTCCGCCTTGTGGCGACCGAAGACCTTTTCCATCGCCATGGAAATCTCGCCCACGGTCGCGCCAGCGCGCGCCGCGTTGACCGAAAGCTCCAGCAGGTTCCCGTCGCCCGATGCGCCCGCTGTGAGGGCATCGAGGGCCGCCACGGTCGCGGCCTCGTCACGGGTTTCGCGCAGGCGCTTGAGTTTTTCAAGCTGCTGGGTGCGCACCTGCGCATTATCGACCTTGAGGACGTCGATGTCCTCTTCCTGATCGGGCTTGAACTTGTTGACGCCCACGACTGTCTGCGTGCGGCTGTCGATGCGGGCCTGCGTCTTGGCGGCGGCCTCCTCGATGCGCAGCTTCGGGATGCCCTTCTCGATGGCCTTGGCCATACCGCCGAGCTTTTCCACTTCCTCGATATGGGCCAGCGCCTTGGTGGCAAGCTCGTAGGTCAGCCGCTCCACATAGAAAGAGCCGCCCCACGGATCGATGGTGCGGGTGGTTCCGCTTTCCTGCTGGAGGAAAAGCTGCGTGTTGCGCGCGATGCGGGCGGAGAAGTCGGTCGGCAGCGCCAGCGCTTCGTCGAGCGAATTGGTGTGCAGCGACTGGGTGTGGCCTTGTGTTGCGCCCATGGCTTCCACGCAGGTGCGCATGACGTTGTTGAAGACGTCCTGCGCCGTCAGCGACCAGCCGGACGTCTGCGAATGGGTGCGCAGGCTGAGCGACTTGGCGTTTTTCGGCGCGAATTCCTTCTCGATGAGCTTTGCCCAGATGAGACGTGCGGCGCGCAGCTTGGCGACTTCCATGAAGAAGTTCATGCCGATGGCCCAGAAGAAGGAGAGCCTTGGGGCAAAGGTATCGATATCCATGCCCGCAGCGACACCGGCGCGGGCATATTCGATGCCGTCGGCGATGGTGTAGCCAAGCTCCAGATCCGCCGTCGCGCCGGCTTCCTGCATGTGATAGCCGGAAATCGAGATCGAATTGAACTTCGGCATGTTCTTCGAGGTATAGGCGAAGATGTCGGAGATGATCCGCATGGAGGGCTGCGGCGGGTAGATATAGGTGTTGCGGACCATGAACTCCTTGAGAATATCGTTCTGGATGGTCCCGGAGAGCTTGTCCTGCGAAACGCCCTGCTCTTCGGCTGCCACGATATAAAGCGCCAGCACCGGCAGCACCGCACCGTTCATGGTCATGGAAACGCTCATCTTGTCCAGCGGAATGCCGGAGAAGAGCGTGCGCATGTCGAGGATGGAATCGATGGCCACACCGGCCATGCCCACATCGCCGGAAACGCGCGGATGATCGCTGTCATAGCCGCGGTGTGTGGCGAGATCGAAGGCGACCGACAGGCCCTTCTGACCGGCTGCAAGGTTGCGGCGGTAGAAGGCGTTGGAATCTTCGGCCGTGGAAAAGCCCGCATACTGGCGGATGGTCCAGGGCTGCTGGACATACATGGTCGGATAGGGCCCGCGCAGATAGGGCGGCTTGCCGGGCCATGTGTCGAGGAAATCGAGCCCGTCCAGATCGGCGGAAGAATAGGCCGGTTTCACGGCGATATCCTCCGGCGTCACCCACGGCGCATCGCCCGCCGGGGCCGTGGCGGGGGCCACGTCGGCATAGTCGATCTTGGAGAAATCCGGAATTCGGGTCATGTCCTCGCCTCCGGGCCTGAAAGGCCCTCATAAACCGTAATCTGGCCGCATCTCGTCGGCCCTTTGTGCCGAAGGCTCGCGCGCATTTCGCAGCAGAGCCTTCAACCCCTCCCAATCGATCCGGGTCGGCGGCCAGAGCCGCCGTCCGGCTTCAGAGCCTACGCGTCTTCCGCCGGTGCGCAGAGGCCCAGATTAGCATGGATCAGCCCAAGCATCGCGAGCACGTCGCAGCCCTCGTAGAGCATGGCCTCCACACCGGCCTCGACCAGCTTGCCATCCTCGTCCGCAAGCTTGCCCGCAAGATAGACATGGGCTGCGCCCGCGCCTTTCAGGGCTTCGGCCATCTCCGCCGCCTGTTCGGCGTAAAGCGCATCGGAGGAACACAGGCACACGATATCGGCGGATGTCCCGGCAAACGCCTTCGCCGCGCTCTCGCCGTCCGTCAACGCCTCACTTGCCTGAGCCTCGATGCCGCCGGCCTCGAAGAAGTTCTTCGCCCATGTGGAGCGTGCGGTGAAATCCGTGACGCGGCCGAAATTCGCCAGCAACACGCTCGGCCTGCGCCCCTTCTGGTCGAGCCAGGCATCGGAAGCATCGCGCAGAGCCTCAAAGGGCTCCGCCAGCCGGTGGGTCGGCAACGGCGCACCGTCCACCCGGCGCAGTTCGTCTCGTGCGCGCGCCAGATCGACCGTACAGACACCGCTCTTTGCTGCGTCCACGAGCGCCGCGGTCAATTCCCCACGCCCCGGCTTCGGCAGGACGATATCGGCGGTGGAGACCCCCAGTTCATGCGGTTCAAACGTCAGCACCCGCACCGGTTTTTCGGCAAGGTTAGGGAAGCTCGACGTGCCGGTCAGCGGCGCCCGGCGCGATGCGATGAGGCGGGAACGCGCGGCCCGGCTCTCGGCGATGGCGGTATGAACGGAGCCGTAACGCACGCATTGCTCGATGCCGCCTTCCGCTTCCACGCCCTGAAAGAGTTTCCACGCCTCGCGAACCAGTTCGTCGGTCAACGCCTCGACAGCACCCGAACCTGCCGCCGGGTCTGCGACGCGGTGCAGGTTCGATTCTTCGATGAGGATCGTCTGCGTGTTGCGGGCAACACGGCGGGCGAAGCTGTCCGGCACGCCAAGCGCTTCGGTGAAGGGCAGCACGGATACGCTGTCGGCCCCGCCGACACCCGCGGCAAAAGCCGCGACGGTGGTGCGCAGCATGTTCACCCACGGATCGCGCCGGGTCATCATGCGCCAGGCCGTTTCGGCATGGATTTCAAGCGGCGTCTGATCAAGCCCGCAGGCATCCAGAACCCGCGCCCAGAGCCTGCGCATGGCGCGCAGCTTGGCGATGGTGGCGAACTGGTCGGCATCCGCAGCCATGGCCACGGAAACGCGCCTCTGGGGCTGAAGCCCCCCGCGCCCGGCGCGGTCGATCTCGCGCAGATAGGTGACCGCGGTGGCGAGCGTATAGGCCAGTTCCTGCGCCTCGCTCGCGCCTGCCGCGTGCCAGATGCGGCCGTCGGCGCTCGTGAGCGCGCCCTTGAGGCCAATATCTTCGCAATAGTGGACCAGATCCCACAGCCGCGGGGCCATCGCCTCAAGCGAACCCGACGTCCAGCCCTTCTGGGCAAAGCCCCCGATGGGATCGATCTCCGCCGTCACCTGCAACGCGGAAGGATCGACGCCGCGACGCTCGGCCAGCGCTACGAGCAGCGCCAGCGAGGAGCGGGTCACATAGCCGCCGTCGATGCGGATATGAATGAGATCGAGCAGCACGTTTTCCAGCAGGCGGTCCATCTCCGCGAGCGTGTCGATCGACAGTCCGGCGCCGCGCGCGTGCTTGGAAGGCGCAAAGACCAGCGAAAGGCCGCCCGCGCCGTTTTCCAGATCTTCCAGCAGCAACTCGTTGGCCTGAGCCGGATCGGGAAGCTCCACCCGCGCGACCACGGTCCAGGGCATGCCCGCCGCCCGGCCCGCCAGGGCGCTTGCGTCCCTGCGGCCCCGATAGATCGGCTCGATCGGCAGACCGTCGATGGTTTGGGAACGCAGCAGATCGAAGGATCGCCCCTTCAATGCCGCCTCCGCAGCCTCCATCCAGCCGGCCTCGTCGACCGCCGAAAATCCTCCCGCGAGTTCGATCACGTCGTTGCCTTCCGCGTTATTCCACCCAGACAAACGCCATCTCATCACACAAAACTGTGATCCGAAAAAATGCCGTATTCAGCCGTCCTTATAATCGGGCATGAAAAGCCTGTGCAACACAACTATTTGGGGAAGAATCGGGCAGAAGGCATTGTTACCGCGACGACGGCCCGTGCGTCTGCAATTCAGGAAAACGCCTATCAGTCCGAATACTAACATTAGGATTTTTGATAGACCCCTCGCCACTTTCAACGTAGGGTAATTGTGCAAGGGAGTTTTCGTCGCTGCGTTTTCTCAGCAACCACGGGCAATTCGACCGATTTCACACAAATCAACTCGGTATTCCGGTCGGAGGAGCCGGTAAGCCCCGCACATTCTAAGATCAGAAGGGCCAATAACATGGATGGAATGCACGACACTTTTGAGATTGCACGAAGGCTCAGTCGCGCAACCGATCCTGGAGTTGTGCTCGACGGTCTGGAACAACTTCTCCGTCAGTATGGGGCAACCCACATCCTCATCACCGGTCTGCCGATGCCGAACCGGCCGATCGACCATCTCGTGCTGCGCATGAGCTGGCCCGACAAGCGCCGCGAAGGAGCCGAGCTGAGCACCGTTCAGCCCTCCGACAGCGTGCTGCTGGCCACGCTTGCCGCCATCCGCCCCTTCGTGTGGAAGTCCGGCACGGCCGATATCGAGCATTCCGAGCTTCTGGAAGCCGCCGGCGGGGACCGCGGCGACGTGAACGTGCTTCTCGTCCCGGTCGACGACATTGCGCCGTTCCAGGCTTCCATCATCTGCGCCGGACCGAACCTGGAAATCGGCAGCGAACAGCTTTCCGGGCTTTCCATGCTGGCCACGGTGGCCTTCCGCAGGCTGATCCAGCTCGGCGTCGTTTCCACCGACCGTCCGGGCGATCTTTCCGCCCGCGAACGCCGCGTGCTGGAACTGACCGCCGTGGGCAAGACCGCCGCCGACATTGCGGATCTTCTCAAGATCTCGCAGCGCACGGTCCATGCCCATCTGCAGAATGCGGGCTCCAAGCTCAACGCCTCCAACAAGACCCACACGGTCGTGGAAGCGCTGCGCTACGCCCAGATCAAGCTTTGAGCACCCGCTCGAACTGATACGACCCTGATGACGATCCCTTCGTGGATTTGACAATACTCCGGCCCTCTTCGCATACCCCCAGCGAAGAGGGCTTTCTTTTGTTCGGCTTTCCCTAGTCCCTTGTTCCGTCGTTCTCCGGCCTGTTCGGACAGCGCTGCAGGGCGCCGTCGGGTATGGAATGCGGCACGTCTCCAGGATGCAGCCGATCCTTCGAGACGCGCTCTGGCGAGCGCTCCTCAGGATGACGTTGTGTATGTGGTTGGTTTCCGAAGAAGTGTGAGATCGGCTCCCTGAGCGGCACCGATGCAGATTAGGAGGCACCAACACGGGAACGTCATCCTGAGGAGCCTGCGCAAGCAGGCGTCTCGAAGGATCGGCCACCTCCCGATGACCTCGCGCCTCGCCCCCGGCAGAACGCCCGACCCACACGAACGACCCGCGGCCCTGTGCCAATCCGGCACAGACGTTGCGGCATACGGCTTGCAATTAATGCTTCGTTAAGGTCCGGGCATCCCGGACCGGGGCATTTTGCCGAAGCCGGAGACGTTCGATGCAGCGCCGCGCTTTTCTCAAGGGAGCCGTTTCAACGCTTGCCGTATCCGCGGCCGCCATTCCCGTCGTGACGGGTCATGCGGGCGCTGCGATCCGGCTTGCGGACATGCGCGGCTCGCTGGGGGCTGAGACCGCTTCGCTCAGGCCGGGCGCACCGGACGACCAGAGCCGCGCGCTGCAACTGGCCATCGACAGCGCGGCGGATCGCGGACGTCCGCTTTTCATTCCTGCCGGTCGCTATACCGTTTCCAACCTGCGCCTGCCGTCGGGCGCGCGTCTTATCGGCGTGCCGGGCCAGACCCGGCTTCTCTATCGCGGCGACGGGCATCTGATCTTTGCCGAGGGGGTGGAGAACGTCGGCCTTGAGGGGCTGGTGCTCGATGGCGGCAATCGCGGGCTCGGCGACTATGCCCCCGGCCTTGTCCATATCAGCGAGAGCCGCGGCGTCACCATTTCCGACTGCGAGGTTCTGGGAAGTGCGGCGAGCGGCATCGCGCTCGATCGCTCGTCCGGCCGGGTGGAGAATTGCACCGTCTCGGGTGCGGCGCAGGCGGGCATTCGCGCGGTGGAATCGCGCGGGCTCCGGCTTTCGGGCAACACCGTCAACGATTGCGCCAACGGTGGCATTCTCGTTCACCGCTGGACGGCGGGCGAGGACGGCACCATCGTCACCGGAAACCGTATCGAGCGCATCGCCGCGCGCGACGGCGGATCTGGCCAGAACGGCAACGGTATCAACGTCTTCCGCGCCCACGGGGTGATCATTTCCGACAACCGGATCGCCGATTGCACCTTCACCGCAGTGCGGGTGAATGCGGGATCGAACGTCCAGATCACGGGCAATTCGTGCCTGCGCAGCGGCGAGACGGGCATTTTCGTGGAATTCGGCGCGCAGGGCGCCATCGTCTCCTCCAACATGGTGGACGGGGCGGCGACGGGGATTTCCGTCTCCAATTTCGATCAGGACGGGCGGCTGGCGGTGGTCAGCGGCAATATCGTGCGCAACCTGCACACGACGATCCCCTATGAGGACCCATCGCAGGGCCGGGGCATCGGCATTGCGGTGGAAGCCGAAACCACGGTGAGCGGCAACGTCATCGAAGACGTCCCGAATTTCGGCATGGTGCTGGGCTGGGGCCCTTACCTGCGCAATGTGAGCGCCACCGCCAACATCATCCGCAAGGCCGGTGTCGGCATTGCAGTCTCGGTGGTTGAGGGCGCGGGCTCGGCGCTGATCGCCGACAACATCCTGAGCGACATCGAGAACGGCGCGGTCATCGGCTATCGCTGGGATGAGCGGGCGACGGGCGAACTCGCTGGGGATGAAGGCGATGCGGCGGCAAGCTGGCCGCATCTCACCGTCTCGCGCAATCGCGTGGGGTAGAGCGCCCGTTCGCTGACGGTATGCGGGAGAGACCGAGTTTTGAGCCGATCCCCCTCCAACAGGCGTCCCTCCCCCCTCCTCGCAATGACGTGAACAGTCCGTTTCCCCTTTGACGTCTGGCCTTTGACGCTACGGACCCCAATTATGGGTCCAAGCGACGTTTCACTCATCCGTATTCGATTTCAGGCAGGGAGAGGGCTCATGTCCATCCGTCCTATCAAGCAGATTTCAGGCACGCAGCCGACCATGGAAGGCGCGGGCGTCAGGCTCAATCGCGTCTTCGGGTTCGGCGACACCTCCCTCACCGATCCGTTCCTGATGATGGACGATTTCCGCTCCGACCGGCCCGAGGACTATCTGGCCGGGTTCCCCTGGCATCCCCATCGCGGCATTGAGACCATCACCTACGTGCTGGCGGGCTCCGTTGAACATGGCGACAGCCTCGGCAATCGCGGCACGCTTGGCGCCGGTGACGTCCAGTGGATGACGGCGGGCAGCGGGATCATGCATCAGGAGATGCCGCAGGGCGACGTACAAGGCCGCATGCACGGTTTTCAGCTCTGGGCAAACCTGCCCTCGCGGCTGAAGATGACAGAGCCGCGCTATCAGGACGTGCCCGCGGGCGAGATCCCGGAGATCATCGACGATGACGGCACCGTGGTGCGCGTCGTTGTGGGCAGTTTCTGGGGCAAGACCGGGCCGGTGGACGGGATTGCAGCGGACCCGCAATATCTCGATATCTTCGTGCCGCCGGGCAAGCGCAAGGTCTTCCCCGTCGACACCTACCGTCAGGCCTTCGCCTATATCTTCGAAGGCTCCGGCTCCTTCCGCGACGCCTCCAAGCCGTTCGGCGTTCTGACCGAAAAGCAGGTCAACGGCGAAGAGGTTCACCTGCGCGACCAGAGCGGCAACCGAACGCTGGTGGTTTTTGACACGGGCGATGAGGTCGTGGTGCAGGCGGGCGAACAGGGCATCCGCTTCCTGCTGGTTTCCGGCGCGCCGATCAAGGAGCCGGTCGCCTGGCACGGCCCCATCGTGATGAACACCCGCGAGGAGCTTCATCAGGCCGTGCGCGAGCTTCAGAACGGCACCTTCATCAAGGACAATCCGCTCATGCGCTAGAGCGTGCAGGCAGGACAGAAAACGCGAAAGGCCGGGGTTTCGCCCCGGCCTTTTCCATCTCGACATCCGTGAAACCGATCAGCTCGCGGCGATGGCCTTGTGAAGCTCGGGCACGGTTCGGATCTCTCCCACGCTCACACCGCGCCGCGTCTTGATCGGGGCATGGTGGAAGCGGGCCAGCACGGCGGCCTCGTCCTCGTCCGCCAGCATCAGCGCGGAGATTACCCCCGCCATCATGGCCTCGGACGCCCGCGTCGTGCCGTCATCGCATTTGAGCGCAACACCGAGGCCAAGTTCCGGGATGGACGCGCAGAAGACGCCCTCAGCGCCCGTCTTCACATAGACGCGCTGTGAAAAGCCCGCGATCACATCCGTGCAGAAGCGGCCCGTTCCCGCGACCATGTGCGGATGGCAGGTGCAGGCATCGTAAAGCGTGGCAGCCGCCAGACCCCGGTTCGGCTCCAACCCCTCGCCGGTCCCCAGACAGGCGAAGGCGCGGGCAAGGCCCGAAAGCGGCGTCGCCCAGGTGGGGATGGAACAGCCGTCGATCCCGCATTTGTCGGCAACGAGCGATGCGCCCGTCATCTCCTCCATCACCGCGCGGATTTCCTGCTGGACGGGATGATCGGGCTCCACATAACCCTTGGTGGGAACGCCCATGACGCGGGCCAGCCCCAGAAAGCCCGCATGTTTGCCGGAGCAATTATTATGAAGCGCGCAGGGGCTCTCGCCGTTGCAGATCAGCGCCGCCCGGTCGGCGTCGCGCGCGGGCCACTGGGGCCCGCATTCCAGCGCCTCGTCATCGAGCCCGGCCTTGATCAGCATTACGCGCGCAGTGTTGACGTGGACCTCTTCGCCATTATGCGAGGAACAGGCGAGCGCCAGTTCCTCGGGTGTGAAATCCAGCGCCTCTGCAGCGCCCGTCTCCACCAGCGGCAGGGCCTGAAGCATCTTCACCGCGGAACGCGGGAAGATCGCCCGTTCGATATCGCCGATGCTGGAATGCACCGTGCCGGACGCATCGACAACTGCAATCGCGCCGCGATGGGCGGATTCCACCAGCCCCCCGCGGGTGACTTCGACAAGAACAGGATTGGTCATGGCGTGATCCGTAGACGGGAAGGTGAAAGGCGCGCGAAGCTGCGCGCCGCTCCTCAAGATAAGAGCTGCATAAGGGACGCTAACGATTACCCGGACTTAATCAAGCCACAGAAGAGCCGCAGGTCGGAATCTAGCCCGCGACCACTTCCGACACTTCGCCCCGGATCCAGCGGCCCAGACGCGCCACGGCCTCGTCCAGCACCTCGTCGCGCTTGCAGAAGCAGAAACGGATGAAGCTAGAGGGCGCGTCGTCGCCATAGAAGGCAGAGACGGGAACCGCGGTGACGCCCGCTTCCACCGTCAGGCGGCGGCACATCTCCACGTCATCGATACCCGGCAGGATGCCGGAGGCGTCGCAGGTCACGAAATAGGTGCCCTCGCAGGGAAGAACCGCAAAGCCGAGCCCGGCAAGGCCGTCCGCCAGCCGGTCGCGCTTGGCCTGAAGATCGCCCGACAGTTCCTCGTAATAGGCGTCGCCCTTGGCCAGACCGTAGGCGACCGCTTTTTGCAGGTTCGGCGCGGTGGTGAAGGTGACGAACTGGTGCGCCTTGGCGATCGGGTCGAGAAGCGCGGGCGCGGCCGTGATGTAGCCAACCTTCCAGCCGGTGAGCGAGAAGGTCTTGCCGGCGGAGCCGATGCGCACGGCGCGTTCGCGCATGCCGTCGAAGGCCATCAGCGGGCGGTGCTTCGCGCCGTCGAAGATGATGTGCTCGTAAACCTCGTCGCAGATCGCGTAGAGATCGTGCTCCACACAGAGCTTCGCGATGCCCGCCAGTTCCTCTTCGGAGAAGACCTTGGCGGCCGGGTTCATCGGATTGTTGATCAGGATCGCCTTGGTAGCGGGCGTAATCGCAGCTTCGAAGGCGGCGAGATCCAGCTTCCATTCCGGCGGCGTCACGCGCAGGCGCACGGGCGTTCCGCCCGCCCGCTTCACCATCGGCAGATAACAATCGTAAAGCGGCTCGATCAGGATGACCTCGTCGCCCGGCTCCACCAGCGCCATCAGGCAATCGGCCAGCGCCTCGGTCGCACCGGAGGTGACCAACACCTCGCGCTGCCAGTCGATATCGAGGTCATAGAAGCGCTTGTTGCTGTCTGCCACGGCCTGACGCAATTCCGGCAACCCGAGCATGGGCGGATACTGGTTCGGCCCGGCCATGAGCGCGGAAGCGGCTTGCGCGCGGACATCTTCCGGCCCGTCCACGTCGGGAAAGCCTTGCCCGAGATTGATCGCGCCATGCTCCATGGCGAGACGTGACATGATTTCGAACACGGTTGTGGGCAGACCCGTGAAAACGGAATTGGTGGACTTCATGGGCTGAGTTTCCTTCCTCGAAACCATGCCTGTTGCGCCCGACCGTCCAAGTCGGCGCAGCCTCTTTTGTTGTTGTGTTACTACGTTTGGAGGCTGTCGCGAAAGACATAGAATTAGAAATAAGGAAAACAGGCCCAACCCTCAGGATTTTCCCGGATCGCCCCGAAGCACTGATGTGGAAAGGGCGAATAAGGAATCACCGACAGGCCGCCACAAGAGCGCGAATAGAACCGCGGAAAAGACTCAGAAGTCATTGCGGGAATTCAGCGAGACAGACGACTCGCAACTTAACACCTGTGTGGATCGGCGCGCTTGTTCCAGCGATACGAACCGGCCTTCTTACGCAAAGTCATGCGACCGAGGTCGAACCGCGGCCCCGGCCTATACAGCGCCCCTCTGCGCAGGGCGTCCGTCTCTGCCTTGAACCACACCATCGACCGAGGATAGGTCATGAGCGATAGAGCGTGCCATCACTCTTTGTCCCGCCCAGATTCGTCTGGCTACGGTGCGCTGCTCTGCCTCCCATGGTAAGCATCAATAGGCTTACACATCGCAACGGCGTGCCCTCAGGAACCTCGCAAAACCATACAAGTTTTCTGCATCCACATGGCCGTTCGAAAAATCCATTTCAGCCAGTTCTTCAACAAGCTCAGGCGCTAACGCTACGATGTCATTCCACCCTACGTTTGCCAGGGACTGCTGAAATATAAAATGTCCGGTTGAACAATACTGCTGAATGGCGGCGCGCCAAAGTTCTCTTTCACCCTCAGGTCGTTCTAGACGATTAACTCTCAGCATCAGAGCTATAACCCAGTCTGGGACCCCCTCATTCTTGCGCTCTAACGCAGGAAAATCAGATGGTTCGATACCAAGCTCAACGCATAGCTCTTTGAACCACTCCCCGGCATAATCGAGTGGAACTAGTCTACTCGCCCCGAACGCATCCTTCAGGGCAAGTTGCAGGTTGGCGAAATCGGCAAGTCGGCACATATGTGGATGGACTGAAAACTCTTCGAAAGATAACTTTGTTGCATAAAGTTCACTCATCCCGTTATTTGGGTTCACTACGGACTGCCGATAATATGATCGTAGCCACCCCTCCAAGTCCCTCAAAATCAAAACAATAGTCACATCGTAATTTTTAGTCTCCTCTCGAAATTTCGCTAATCCCCTCTCAGAAAAATCATATAGATGGTTCGTCAACCCTTCGCTAGAAAGAACAATATTACTTTTTTTATTTGCATTTTCCAAAACATAACTAAGTTTCGACAAGTCCTCTTGCATAAGAGATTCTATCAGCCAGGAGTGCTTCCTCAGATTCCTCGATAAAAAGGAAATCGGATACTCCACCCCACAAGCCATCAGACTACCCGCGTTTTCAGAAAGGAAATTCTGAAGCGCACTGGAGCCAGTTTTTGGTAAGCCAACGTGCAAAATCAATTTCGGCTTCACTATTTCCAGCGCCTCAAAATACCCACCTACACACCCCACTATCTCAAAATATCAACATAGATCTATTACGGTTTTTTCTTGAGAGATACGTGTACAAGCGTGGCATCACTATACTTTCCCACCAATTCCACGCTCTCAACTTCCGGATTCTTATTTATCAAAAATAGCAGCGGCTCGTGAAAGAACACTATCCCCCCCTTCGGCGCATGTTCCCTCAATAAGTGGCCGGATAACAGCACTTCTCCGCGCGATATCCGCACCAGATGCGAGATAAAGATCTCGCAAGCCTCTGCGCTCGGTATATGGAACAAAACATCGAGGCAAATCACTAAATCGGCGGAGTCATCAGGCAGATCATCCACGCTTCCCACTTCAAAGCGCCAATCAGGCCGCTTGTTTTCGGCGATTTTTACGGCGCGAGCGGATGCGTCTACTCCGACATAGTTTTTAAATGGAAGCTCTCTCGTCGTTTCAAGATCACCGAAGCCAATATCAATGACATCATTTTCCGAATATCGCGCTGCAAACGGTGCCAATAGTGTCTGCTTGCGCTTAAGAGCCTCACCTCTCGAACCGATACCACTTCCTCGGACTGGATAGTGTGCATAACGAAAATTCCAGAAGACTTCGTTTGAGAACCAAGATCGTCGCAATTCCTTTACGCGAGCATTCAAAGAGTCAATCTGCTGATCGATCCAGTCCACCTGAGTGTGGTCGATCAAACCGTGGTCATTCAACTTGTTATGGCAATGCAAGGCGGCGATCGGCTGCCGGGAGATGCTCGCATATTTCTCCGACGTGAGATGGATAGGAAAGTTATCCGCGATTGAAGCTGGCAAGAACGGATGCTCGATTTCCAGCATCGCCAAGACGAAAGAAATCTGATCCGAATGAATAATCCTGTCTTGCAGGATATCTCTCTGCTCTAGGCAAAACTCCGCCCATCGACGCCATGGCTTACCAATCGCTTCAAAGGTCGATCGCGGGAAGACGTAAATTCCGCCGTTGCAGTTATATCTGTGTGTCTTTTCTGCCAGATCGAAATCAGGATGCGCATTCAAGACCTCATCGGCAAAACCGGCCAATGAGAGAAGCTGCTGCAACATCTCTGTGGGCGGATTAGCTAAGTCCACAACCTTCGCCCGCACATTCTCGCCACATACGAGCCGTTCAGGTGTTTCAGCAAAAACGACGTCCGTATCGCTCAGGATAACATGATCCACGTCGCGCAATAGCGGAGACGCCAACTGCTGAAGTTTGTTGCAATAGGATGCCGCCGCCACGCCGTATTTGAACGCATCGATCGGACAAATTTTCGCCCCGGCATCAATAAGTAGATCCAAGAATGCTTCGGGAGGTGACCCCAAATAGTGGACAATCGGGTCTATCCGCTCCATAGCTCCGCAAGCATGTAAGGATAATAACCAATTCCATGTTTGCATATGGAACTTCGGCTGGTCATCCATGACACACGAAATAGCGATCGATCCCATTAGCAACTCTTCTGCCATACTACATTTCAGGAACCACCTTATTCATAGCCCTTCCCCTGACACCTTTTTCAGAGAACATTCAGTAGACTCTTGGCAAAAGATGGAATTCTAAGGATCTCCTATCAGTCCTTAACCGCTTAGACTGATCCTTGATGTGGTTCGCACCATCACTCTTACTGTCGCTAACCACAAGACAGAACGTCTTCATATCGTCAATCAACACACTAATTTCGACGCCCCTTAGAGCTACCCCTTATTTTTCACATACAACCCCAAGAAAATCGACCACTTGTACATGACTTAAGACGTACAATTACGTCCCATTATATTGTTGAGCGCAATTTGCACGGCCTCACGCAGCAAACAAATGCCACGAGAGGCCGAAAGTCGACTGCCAGATACCCCACCTCAGCAGGAAAGGTCGCCCGCCGCATTGGTCTGAAGCGTTCCCGGAGCGCAATTCGTCAACGCGGGGATCCGCAGGGTCCCCGTCGTCGTGATCACCAATTGGGTTCCGACGCCGCCGAGGTTGATACCGAAATTGCCCGCACCTTCAGCGGCACCGGTCTCATAGTTGTTGATGTCCCACTTCGTGCCGGCCGTCGTCTGTTCCAGACGGATACCGCGCCTTCTCGACCCATCACCCGCGACATGGACGGGCTGCTTCGGGTCGTTGTTGCCGATAGCGATAAAGCCGTCCGAATTGACGAAGAAGTCATCGGTCGTGCCCGCGCCGTTCTCGACCTGGAAAGGCCCGTCCGGGGTCGAGGTGCCGAGGCCGACGTCGCCATCAGCCGCGATAAAGAGCGAATTGTTCGGTGCCGAGGGAATGATCTTGAACGGGATACGGCTCGCATTCGTCACGTCGCGGATGAAGAAGTTGGTTTCGTTGCCCGCGACATCCCAGGTCTGGGCCGAAAAACCGGCGGACCCGTCCTGCTCCAGACGAAGCGCAGGGCTATTGCCGCTGCGCACATGCAGATCTACCGCCGGGGATGAGGTCTTGACGCCGACACGACCGGCACTGTCGAGATAGACGAGATTGTTCGGCGAGTTCGCCTCGATATAGAACGGTTTCTTGCTGTTCGTGGAATCCTCGATGGCGAACATGTTCGCGCCGCCGTTGTTGGTCTCGTTGGCGATCAGACGCCAGTCAACGTTCGGGAAGGCGCTGGAGGCACTCGTATCATTGAAATAGATACGCAGATTGTTCTCCTTCAGGATGATCGTGTCGAAGCTGAAGGCTTCGCCGTTCACGCAGTCCACGCCGACGCAGAGACTGCCCTGAATGATCACGTCCTGAGCAAACACCTGGTCCGCGCGCGCCGCACCGCTCATCATGACGCTCGACGCCATCAGGGCGGAGACGAGGCCGGCTTGAAGCTGCTTCTTCATCAGATCATTTCTCCCCCGGCCCGCGCCGGTCAAATTCCGCGGCATCGCTCCGCGTCGTGGTTCGTCATGCTGTTTTCGCAATACCGCCGGCCTGTTCCGGCCCCGGACACTGCCTGTTCACGAGCCCCCGAGCTTGCGGCAAACCCCGCCCCCGGCAGGCGGCTCAACTCAACGCTCTTCTTCGTCCCGGAACTGCTCGATCACGCCATTTTTCACGACGAACGAGCCGCCGAGCCCGGCCCCTTCGAACATGTCCCTCCGGGCATCCTCGCCGCGCCCGTCGTTCAGCGAGGAACGGGTCTCGATACGCTTTGAGGTGGCGCCGGTAAGCTGGAAACTGTACTGCCCGTCCTCCACCTTGCCGAACTTGCGCAGGTTGATGACCGGCGCCGTGCGCTCCGACTGCGCGGAGACGTGGAATCCGTTCGGACCGGAGATGGAAAGCGTGAGGTTGCGGTAGTTGCCGCCAAGATCGAAGCCGACGGTCGCATCCGCAAAGCGGCGGGTGGCAACGAGATCTCCATTGCCGGCAAGCGCGACCTCCGCGCCGCCTGCAACGACAAGCATGCCGAGCACGCCAACAAGCCGACCGGCCCAAACGCGTCTTTTCGCGCCCCGTGTAGCGCCCCGGGCAACGCCCCAAGCCGCGTCCAGGTCAGCGCCCGGCTTTGCACGCACCAGATCTGCCCCCACCCTCGCGGACATAGCCCTCTCCATTCCGGTGCGGCACACCGCAATACGCTCGCAGCACGCCGCAGTACCTCGCAGTACGTCGCGGTACGCCGCTGCATTCTTCCGGCCCGGCCAGAAGGCCCGGACCGAACGTCAACGGCTCCGCAACGTTTAGAATCTTTTTTAGTGTATCTCCATCCTGAGTGGATTCCAACCTGTATACTTGCTAAATCAATCCAACATCGACTTTTAAAATCGAGCTTACAAATTTTCGTATTCGCTCTTTCTTATATTTCAGTTCGGGATCCGGAAATATTCTCCACCTTACCGCAATAGATCACACGCTCTCCCAACGGTATGACGCTCACACGTCAATTCTCCAGTTTCGGGAGGTTGCTACTGTTCCCCTCCCGCATCCCAGCGTTGATTGGCCAGCGCCTGCGCCTCGCCGATTTGCCCGGCGGTCAGGCGGGTGCGCAGGGCGGAGCGCAGCCTGATGGCCTCGGAATGGCCGCCAGTGCTCGCCAGATTGAGCCACATGTAACCCATCACGAAGTCCTGCGGCGTGCCGAGCCCGCGGAAGCTGAGAAGGCCGAGATTGGTCATGGCGGGCACATAGCCGCCGTCGGCTGCCTTGCGGAAATAGCGCGCGGCCTTGACGTAATCGCGCGCAACGCCAAGCCCGCGGGCGTGGATATAGCCCAGCATGAATGTGGCCAGAAGATCGCCCTGCCCGGCCGCCTTCTCGTAGCTTTCCATGGTCCAGCCACCGGCGAAGGGGGCCGCGAGACGGCTGTCATAAAGGGCGTCGATATCGGCGAGATCGATCTTCGGCGCGGCTTCCGGAGTTGCGGCCGCGCGACCGCCGCGGCGATACCAGTCATAGGCGATTGTCTCGCTCTGGGGGCGGCCGAAGCCGTTTCGATACATCACGCCCAGATTGAGCATCGCCTGCTTCAGCCCCTGTTCGGCCGCCACCTGGAAGAGGTCTGCGGCCTTGGCGTAATCCTGCGCGACGCCCTCCCCACGGACATAGATCAGGCCCAGATTGTTCTGCGCGCGCGCATTGCCCTTTTCCGCCGCGGCGGCCAGCAACTCGCGGGCGCGTGCCGGGTCCTTCGCAACGCCGCGCCCCTCCAGATAGAGGATCCCGAGATTGGCCGAAGCCGCGGCAAGCCCCTGCGCGCGCGCCTTTTCATACCAGCGCGCAGCTTCCGCCGGATCGGCGGGCGTGCCGTGGCCATTGTCATACATGGCGGCAAGGTCGAACTGATGTTGCGGATCGCCCTGTTCGGCCGCCAGCCGGTACCATTTCAGCGCCTCGGTGAAACTCTGCGCCACGCCGGTGCCGGCCGCGTAATAGAGGCCGAGCCGGTTTTGCGCCTGCGCATTGCCGGAGGACGCCGCGCGCGCGTACCAGCGGGCGGCGGCGGCGAAATCCTGCGGCACGCCGGAGCCGTTGTTGTAGATGGCGGCGAGCTGAAGCTGGGCCCCGACATTTCCCGCCTCCGCAAGGGGGCGCAGAACGCCGATCGCCGCGCCCGCATCATTGCGCGACAGCGCTTCGCGCGCACGCGCCAACCCCATGGCCGCATCCTCGGAACCGGCCTGAACCGGCCTCGCCGCGAGCCCCCCGAAGGCAATGGCAAAGACCAGCGCGAATGCCAGCCGCGTCACAGCCCGTAGCTCACGCCCGCGGCCGCGGTCCCGACTTTCACGCTTCGCCATGGCTGCCCCCGGATACGTCATGATCACTGCGTCCCGGCCAGATGGGCAAGGGTCCATTCGCGCGCCTTGCGCTGGGCTTCGCTGATCTGTTCCGGCGTCATCAGGCTGGCGAAGAGATCGCGCGACTTGACCGCCTCGCGGTTGCCGTCGGCGGCGGAGAGGTTCACCCATTTGTGGGCGGTCACGTAATCCTGCTCCACGCCCTCGCCGCGCGCATAAAGAAGCCCGAGCTGCAGCTGGGCGAAGGGATCGCCGCGCTCCGCCGCATCGCGGTAGAGCGCCAGCGCACGGTCCGGATCGGGCTCCGCGCCTGCCGCCCCCTTGGCGATCAGGTCGGCGAAACGACCCTCGGCGGCCAGAACGCCCTCCTTCGTCGCGCTCTCCAGCCAGGCGCGTGCGGCCCCATCGCCGGAAAGGGCAGCCTGATGAACCCAGCCCACGACCGCCGCCCTGTCCGAAACCGCAAGCTCACCGCCGGCATAGAGTGTTCCGAGCCGCGTTCCCGCGCTCTTCAGGCCCGCCCGGGCCGCCTTCTGATACCAGGCTTCGGCGGCTTTCATGTCCTTGCCGATGCCGCGGCCTTCCGACAGCATCACCGCGAAAGCGGCCTGCGCGCGCGGCAATCCGCCATGGGCGGCGAGCTGGTAGAGCTTTGCGGCCTGCGCGTCGTTGCGGGTCACGCCGTCGCCGGTCGCATACATGTAGGCGAGATTGGTCTGGGCGGAGGGGTCGCCCTTGTCGGCAGCGCGGGAGAACCAGATCAGAGCCTCGCCCGCATCCTTGGCTAGCCCGCCTTCGCCCGCGAAATAGAGCGCGCCGAGCGCGGTCTGGGCGGGCACGTAACCGGCCTCGGCCGCGTCGCGATAGAGCTTCAGCGCCTTTTCGTCATTGCGGGCGACGGCCCCGCCGCGGCTGTAGTTCTGCGCCAGCGTGAACTGGGCCTGCGGCAGGCCGGTCTGGGAGGCCAGATCGAGCCATTTCAGCGCCTCCGCCTCGTCCGGCGTCACGCCAAGGCCCTTGCCGAAGATCTCCGCCAGCTCGAACATGGCCTCGCCAACCCCCTGCCGGGCGGCGGCCTGAAGCCATGTCAGGCTCTTGACCGGATCGGCTGTAACGCCCGCGCCCTCGCGGTACATCTTGCCGATGAAATACTGGGCGGTCGCGCTGCCCTTTTCAGCCGCCCGGGTGAAGAGCTGCGCCGCGGCGACGGCATTGCGCCGGACGCCGCTGCCTTGCAGGTAGAGCTGGCCCAGCAGCGTCAGCGCATCGGCATTGCCCTGATCCGCCGCCTTCTGCAACAGCCCCGCCGCACGGCCGAGATCCTGCGCCCCGCCCTTGCCCTGCACCAGCAGAAGGGAAAGCCGGTAAAGCACCTGCGGGTGACCGGTCGTAAGCAGCTTTTCAAGCTCGGCGCGCGCGGTGACGAAATCGCCGCGCTTGTAGGCGGCTTCAGAGGCCGACATGTCGGGTGCGGGATTGCCCGCGGCATCGAGCAACCGCTCGGGCAGGCTGAGCGAAGCGCCGGGCTGCGATGAAGCCTTTGCGTCCGCAGGCCGCCCCTTGTCATTGGACGCCGTCCCGGCCTGAGTTCCGGGCTGGGCCTGAGTTCCGGGCTGGGCCTGAGGTTCGGGATGCGTCTGGGCGAAACCCGGCAGCGCCGTCGCCAGGTTCAGCGCGAGACCGGCACCGAGCGCCAGCGCGCTCCCGAGAATAACGCTCCGGACACTCCCCCTCGTCACCCGTTGCGCTTCCCGCAAGGCTGTTGCGCGCTGCATGTCGTCTCCTGTCATTTCTGGCTGCTGCCCGCGTCCGGGTTGCTTTCGGCCTGCACGGGCAAATCTTGTAAGGTTGCAATGACGCTGGGTCAATTCAACGCCCGGGGATCGCGCTCGATCAGGTAGCGCGCGCCTGCCGGAAGCGGACCGTCGATCACGGTCCGGCCGCCGTCTGCCCAGTGCACGCTCACGCTGTCCACCGCCTCCACATCGCCCAGCCCGAAATGGGCCTCTGCCAGATCGAAGGACATGAAGCCGCCGCCGAGCTGGATCTCGCGCGACCATGTCCGCTCCCCGGCCCGGACCTCGATGCGATTGCCGATGCCGAAGCGGTTGCCTATGCGGTCCTGAAAGGCAAAGGCGATCGCATTGCCCGTGGCGGAATTGTTGATGAAGGTCATGACCGGCCCGTTGACCGGTGCGGTGATGAAATCGAGATCTCCGTCGCCGTCGAGATCGATCTGCACGGCGGCGGCCGTGATCAGATAGTCGACCAGCCCGAATTCATCCGTCGCCTCCTCGAAGGTGCCATCGCCCTTGTTGCGGAAGAGCAGGTTGGACGGGCTCACCTCGTTGGGAACACACGTGCCGTTGACGATATAGACGTCCTGCCAGCCGTCATTGTCGAAGTCGCCGATCTTGGTGTCCCAGCTCCAGCCGCCGACATCGAGCCCCACCGCCTCCGCCGTCTCGGTGAAGCCGCCGCCGTCCTTCGGCTCCAGCAGCACGTTGCGGCGCAGGATCTGCGGAATGGTCTTCGCCATTTCCGCCTCGCCCGGCTTTTTCGCCGGTCGGAAATGGATCTCGCACAACTGGCGGGCGCGCTTGGCGTCCTGCGGGATAAGCCCGCAAATGGAGGGATCGCGGTTCTGGATCGCCAGATCCTTCACCAGCATGGCCTTGCATTCGCTCCGGTAGCGCCCCTCAAGCTCGGCGCATTTTCCGGCAAAGCCCGGATCGAAGCTGTGGCCGGACTTGTACCAGCGCTTGATCGCCATGTTCCTTTCGCAGATGGCGGCCTCTTCCTCACGCTCGATGCCGTCGCAATAATAATCTAGCGAGCGCATTTTCAGCTTGGAGGAAACGCCGGAGGAGCGCCCGGCGATCTGGGCGGCATAAATGGCGGGCTTGCCGGTGTTGTGCAGATCCGCGGTCTTGAGCGCCATGGTCGTGGTCGTCGTCATGGGGATCAGGCCCTCGTCGCGCGCAATCTCGTGAAAGCCGCCCTTGCCGTCGCCCTTGTAGAACATGTCCGGGATCTCGAAATCGTTGCCGACCAGCAGATCCTGATTGCCGTCCACGTCGAAATCGGTGAGCAGGATCGACAGGGTCTCGCCCGGCATGCCCGGCAGGTCGACCAGCCTGCCGTCGGCAAGCGAGCCGCCCTCGTTGAACAGGACCGCGTTGCGCGCTTCCTCGCCGGGCACCGTGCGGTACCAGCCCGCCGCCCAGTTGCCGAGCGCCAGATCCAGATCGCCGTCGCGGTCGATATCGCCGAAGCTCGCCGCCATGGTCAAAAGCGCGGTCTCGCGGTTGGAAACCGTCTCAAGCCCCGCGAAATCGAAGCGGCCCTCACGGTTCTTCGCGAGATAGTTGCCTTCCTGATAGGTGACGATGAAGAGATCCAGCCAGCCGTCATTGTCGATATCGACCAGCACCGCGTTGAAGACGGGCATATCCGCGACCTTGCCGATATCGGGCGTTGCCGCTTCAAACCCGCCCTTGCCGTCGCCGGTGTAGAAATAGAGCCCCTTTTCCGTGGAGGCGAAGACCAGATCGGGGTTGCCGTCGCCGTCATAATCGCCCGCGGAGATGGAGCGGCCCTCCCAGAAAGGCGGCCACATGTCGGCAAAGGAAAACTCGGTCGGCTTGTCGATGCCGAAGTGCCAGGCCTCCCTGCGGGTGAAGGGCTTCTCTCCGGGGGCCGAGCGCGGTGCGAAATCGGTTTTCTTCAATGTGACCGTCGCGCCGTCGGCCTCCACCACCTTGAAGTCGGGCATCTCGCCCGCATGGGCGGAGCCGATCAGCGAGACCTCCCAACCGAGCAGCATCTCCAGGGCGCGCTCGCTCTGCCACTTGTGATAGTGGCTCACGCCAAGCCCGGCCATGATACCGGTCACGCAGATCACCGCCGCCAGCATCCATCCCGCACGCCAGGAAATCGCGGTGGCAACGATGAAGAAGGAATAGACGGAGAAGATGCCGAGCGTGAAGAGCAGTGCCATCACGTAGCCCGGTGCGAGGCCCGCCTGCATCAGCGCGCCGGAGGCCACCACGTCGAGCCCGATGGGCAGCGGCAGGAAGGTGCCGACGACCGCCGCAGCCGCAAGACCGACCAGGCCGAAGCTCGCCCCTTCCAGCAGCGTGGCAGGCACTAGGCTCGCGACCAGCGCGCCGAGGAAACCCGCAAGGATCATCAAAGGCAGCGTCGTCTTGAGGATGAACCACAGGTTCATCGCATAGTCCCTGGCGAAATAGAGCAGCGCCCGGACGATGTTTTCCTGATCCATCGCGCTGGTATGCGGGGCGGGCCTTGCGCTGGCGGCGCGCTTTTCAACCGATGCCTGAAGCTGTTCGGGCGGCAGGAAACGGCAGATGACCGGCACGGCGATGAGGATCATCACAAGCGAGAGCGCGATCTTGGTGACCGCCATGTAGAAGGGAAAGATGGAGAACAGCATCGTCAGGACGACGATGTTGAGCGTGGGCGAGGCGATCATGGCGGACAGCGTCGATTCCGCCCGCGCCCCGCCTGAATAGAGCCCGCGCGCAATCGGCGCGGCGCAGTTCACGCAGACGCCAAGCGGCGCCCCGATCACCAGCCCCATGGCGGAGTTGGAGAACCCGTTGCGGAAACCGCGCTTTCGCACATAACCGAGCAGCGTGAGGAAGGCAGCGGCAAACAGGATGCCGAAGGTCATGCCACGCTGGTTGGTCTTGATCCAGTTGCCGGTGGATTTGGCGATCCGCTCCACCATCGTGTCGTCGGGCGAGAGCGGAAATTTCGCTTCGAAGCCCAACGGATCCTCAAGCTGGATCGCGCCGCTCATCATGGCCTTTTCGTTGAGCGCCGGGTAGCGCGACTGGGTCCAGAACTGGACCGCAAGAACCGCGACCAGCAGCAGGGCCAGCAAGAACCGTTTTCCGAACGGCCTGACAACGATGCGATCCATAACTGCCTCCAATTGCGGTCGCGATCTGAACGGGCATGACAGCGGCGCATGCCGGGACATCCGCAGACCCCCGATTCCCTCCAACCGAACTCTTTCTTGACAGGCCCGACCTCTACACGCACAGGTTTTCTTACGTTATGTCACCACATCCTACAGGGCTGTCGGCCCGGCGCAAGAACGGCGGCAGTTTTGCGAAAAGCTTCCCACAGGTCGCCTGCAACCGCGGTTTTGCGCAAATAGCCGGGAAGAAACGCGGTGTTTTACTGATCCCGCCGCGAGGGCCATTCCGGATACGATCGACGATGGACGCTTGAAGCGAATGGATGAAAAGGCCAAAAAGGCTTCAGGTGCAGAAGATACCAAGTGCAACACAAGCGGGCAGGTTCTCGTTCGATCTTGACGCAATTGATGGGAATGCCCCTAAAGCACATGAGAATTCGGACCGTCCAACAACTGCGCTACTGTCTCGATCAATGCGAGAAAACCGACACAAAGATCGTCATTTCCGGTTGGGCCTTTTTCGAAAACGAGGACATCGCCTCCATCGAAGCCTTCATCGAAGGCCGCGATCGCGAACTCCACAGCCGTGCGATTGCAATCCAGCATGGTGCGCCGCGGGCCGATGTGCGGGACATCTACGGAAAGTCTCAGGCGCTTCACTCCGGCTTCTCCGCCACCTGCCCGATGCCGCTGTTCGCGCCGCGGCGGCTGCGCCTCGTGCTTCATGGCACGCACGGCAGCATAACGACCGTCACCGCCCGCATCCGCGGCGCACGCATCGACCTTGCGCGTCTGGCCATGGAGGTGTGGCGCGAGGCGACGCCTTCCAACGTGTGGATGGCGACGCGCTGGATCGCGCGTGGCGACTTCCGCCGCTTCAGGCGCGAGATCCTCGGCCTGCTCGAGGCACGCTCGGCAGCGAAGGTGCCCGCGACGCCGCTTCGCGACGTGCTTGCCCGGCTTGCGCCGAAGCAGGATTTCCCGACGCTTGACGAGCCGGTCGACATCATCGTCCCGGTCTATAACGGCATCCAGCATCTTGGCCCGCTGTTCACGAGCCTGAAGGCCAATACCGAAGGGCCCTATCGCCTCATCGTGATCGAGGATTGCAGCCCCGACGAACGCGTCCGCCCTCTCTTGCGCGAGCTTCTGGAGCCGTTCGACGATGTCGTCTTCATCGAGCACGCCGAAAACCGGGGCTTCGTGCGCTCGGTCAACGAGGGCGCGCGTCACGCGGAGACGGATTTCGTCATCCTGAACAGCGACACGGTCGTGCCGCCGGGCTGGCTGCAACGGCTCGTCGAGCCGCTTCGCGCCGCCGCCGACGTCGCTTCCGTCACGCCGTTTTCCAATGCGGCGACCATATGCAGCTTTCCGACCATCTGCGTGGACAGCCCGTTATGGCCGGACGTTACGCTCGCCCGGATCGATGCCGCGTTTCAGCGCATCGCCCCTTCGCAGCCGCCCATGGAACTGCCGACCGGGGTCGGCTTCTGCATGGCGATGAAAAAGTCGGTATGGCAGGAAATCGGTTCATTCGACGAGGAGGCCTTCGGGCTCGGCTACGGCGAGGAAAACGACTGGTGCCTTCGTGCCGCAGCCGCAGGCTATCGCAACATTATGGCTGAGAACCTGTTCGTGCGGCATGTGCATGGCGGCTCCTTCGACAGCGAGACCCGGCGCAGGCTCAACACGCAGCACATGGCGATCATCCGCAAACGCCATCCTGCCTATGAGAGCCAGGTCCATGCCTTCATGGCTGCCGATCCGTTGTTGCCGACACGAACCGCCGCCGCCCTGACCATCGCGGCGCAGGCCATGCAGAAGCCCGTGCTGATCGTCGATCACGACAGGGGCGGCGGAGCCAACCAGTTTCGCGACCAGATGATCGCGCGCCGCCTTCAGGGAGGGCAACCCGTGCTGCTGCTGCACGAGCGCGAGGCCTCGGAGAGCGATCCCTCCCCCTTCAATCTCCGCCTGCTCATAAGACAGAGCCGCTTCGACGTGACCCTGTCGTCCCTCAATGAGCTGGAGATGCTCCTTTCGCAGGTGATCGCGCCGCAGGAAATCTATTTCAACAACCTCGTCGGACATCGCGATCCGCTCGCCCTCGTGGATTGCCTGACGAGACTGCAAACGGCGACGGGTGCGCGCCTGACAATGGCACTGCATGATTTCTATCCGCTGTGCCCATCCTATGCCCTGATGAACAACGAGGGACGCTTTTGCGGGCTCCCATCGCAGGAGACGTGCCGTTCCTGCCTTCCGCAAAACGCGTTTGCGGCCAACCCGACCGGGGCGACCATCGGGAGCTGGCGCGAAACGTGGGGACGGCTCATCGGCGCGGCTGACGAAGTGACCTGCTTTTCCAACGACAGCCGCGACCATCTCTTGCGCGTCTATCCCGACTGCGCCGCGCAGGTTCATGTCCGCCCGCACGCCCCCTCCATCGTCTTCCCCCACAAGCCGAAACCGGGCGACCGGGCGGCGTTGCGGGTGGCGGTGGTGGGCGGCATCAGCCACCAGAAGGGCGCGCTTGTTGTCGAGGCACTGGCGCGAAAGCTTCTCAAGAAGCGGCCAACGGCCCGCGTCGTGGTCGTCGGCGGTCTGAACAACCCCGTGAGCCTGCGCAACCTGACCATCACCGGTCGCTACGAGGCGGAACATCTGCCGGACATTCTGGAAGCCCACGGCATCAATGTCTGCCTGTTCCCTTCCATCTGGCCGGAAACCTATTCCTACGTGACGGCGGAACTGATGGCGCTCGACATGCCGATCGTCGCCTTCGATGTCGGGGCGCCCGCGGAACGGCTGAAAACATATCCGCACGCCCTTCTGCTTCCGCTTGCCGAAGCGGAACATACAGGTACCATTGTCGAGGCTTTGACCAGACTTGCCGGGACGGACCCGGCCACATAGGCAGGTTGTTTTCCCAAATCAGTTCGTTCGCAATACAGTTCAGATTTTTCCAAGGCGCAGGCGCACTCAATGAAAGTCATTCTTCACATCGGCGCTACGAAAACGGGATCCTCGGCGCTCCAGGACTTTCTGTATCAAAACATGCGCGTCTTGCGTTCCAAGGGCATCTGCTATCCCGATGTCGGCATCGTTTCCGGCGCACATCACCTGATCGCCGCGGCCCTGCACCCTTCCGCCCACAGGCTGCACAGCGACGCCCTGCCGGACACCCCGCAGGCGCGGGAGGAACAGTTTCACACCTATGTGGCGGCCGCGCGCCGGGAGGCGGAGGCCATGAAGGCCGAGACGCTGATCCTCAGTTCCGAATATCTGTGGGGGGACTTCTCTCCGGCTTTCTACGACCACTGGAAGCAGGCGGTGACCGGCGCACAGGTCACGATCTATGGCGTTCTTCGCGATCCGCGCAACTGGGTTCCCTCGTCCTATATCCAGGCGATCAAGGGAGGCGAGGCCCGCAGTCTGGAAGAGTGGTTCGAATGGAGGACCGGGGTCCGCGTGCAACCCCTCGACTACACGGCGATCCTGTCGGGCTGGCGCGCACTTGGGCCGGAGACGCAATTCGCGCTGCGCAGCTACGAACAGATGACCGCGCAAGACGAGATCTTCGCCAACCTGCTCAGGCTTTGCGGCATCAAGCGTTACAGGAATTCCGACTATTACCAGAATAGTCGACAGATCAATCCGTCGCCATCGCCCAAAGCAATCGAGCTTCTGCGCAACATCAACAAGAGCGATCTCGACGGTCAAACCAAGGGAAGCCTGCGCAAGCTGATCCTCACGCATATGGGCAAGAAGAAGTCCGGAACGTCCTGGGATATTCTGGACGAGGGCATGACGAGCAAGATCGAGGGGGTGTTCGACCCCATTCTGGAACGCCTTTTGAGCGAGTTCGATACGTCCGACGTTGAATTCGTTCGAGGCTACCTCTCCAAAAACTCAAGCCACAGGAGAAAGGCGTCATGGCTCCCTTCCCTCTGGTGACAGGTTCGCGCATGAAAGGCATCATTCTGGCTGGCGGGCTGGGCACACGGCTGCACCCGGTCACGCAGACGATCTCCAAGCAGCTGCTGCCCGTCTATGACAAGCCGATGATCTATTATCCGCTGTCCACGCTGATGCTGGCGGGCATTCGCGAGGTGCTGATCATCACCTCGCCGCACTCGCTGGCGTCCTATCGCGAATTGCTGGGCGACGGCAGCGACTGGGGCATCTCCATCGAATATGCCGAACAGCCGGAGCCGGACGGGCTCGCGCAGGCCTTCCTGATCGGCGAGACATTCATCGACGGTCACCCTTGCGCGCTGGCGCTGGGCGACAACATCTTCCATGCCGCCGGCTTCACGCAGGTGCTGCAACAAGCGGCGCGGCTTGATCACGGGGCCGCGGTCTTCGCGTATCCGGTCGTGAATCCGCGCGCCTTCGGCGTGGTGGAAATGGACGAGGCCGGACGCGCGGTCTCGATCGAGGAGAAGCCGCAGCACCCGAAATCGAACCTCGCGGTCACCGGGCTCTATTTCTACGATGCCGACGTGGTGGAGATCGCGCGCAACGTGAAGCCCTCGGCGCGCGGCGAACTGGAGATCACCTCCGTCAACGAGGTCTACATGAAGCGTGGCGATCTCAAGGTCGTGCGGCTTCAGCGCGGCACCGCATGGCTCGACACCGGCACGGTGGACAGCCTGCTGGCGGCCGCCAACTACGTCCAGACGGTGGAATTCCGCCAGGGCTACAAGATCGCCTGCCCGGAAGAAATCGCCTGGCGGCTCGGCTTTATCGGGAAGGAGCATGTCCTTCGGCTCGCCGCGCGCTACAACAACAGTTACGGCGAATATCTGAGCACCGTCGTGGAGCAGGACTTCCCGACGACCGACACCGGCCTGTAACAACAGGCCCGGCATTTTGCGGGCCTTGACGATTGGAAACGTAGGAGGAGACATCGGGCGTGGAGGTGGAGACATTTCATATCGAGGGGCCGAAACTTTTGTCGCCGGTGCGCCATGGCGACAAGCGCGGCTTTTTTTCAGAAGTCTATAACAAGGCCCGTTTCGCCGAGGCGGGCATCACGGCCGATTTCGTTCAGGACAATCATTCTTTTTCCGCTGCGCGCGGGGTCATCCGGGGTCTGCATTTCCAGAGCCCGCCCCATGCGCAGGGCAAACTCGTGCGGGTGACGCGCGGGGTGGCGCTCGACGTGATCGTCGATATCCGCCACGGCTCGCCCACTTTCGGCGAGCATCTGGCGGTGGAACTGAGCGCGGAAAACTGGCGTCAGTTCTGGGTGCCGCCGGGCTTCGCCCATGCGTTCTGCACACTCAGCGAGGATGTCGAATTTCTTTACAAGGTCAGCGGCTATTACGCCCCTGAGTGCGATTTCGGGCTCGCTTTCGACGACCCCGATCTCGGCATCGACTGGCCCGTATCATTGGAAGACGCCATCCTGTCCGACAAGGACCGCGGGCACCCGCGCCTGAAGGACCTGCCGATCTATTTTCATTATGACGATTGACGCATGACCGATTTTTCAAAATCCTTTTCAAACCGGACGGAGACGACGCATTGCAAAGCTCCCTGACCCATGACGTGAAAACCGTGCTCGTGACCGGCGGGGCCGGGTTCATCGGCTCGGCCGTCTGCCGCCATCTGGTGGGCGATCTCGGCCTCAAGGCGGTGAATGTCGACAAGCTCACCTACGCCGCCAATCTCGCCTCCCTCGCGCCCATCGAGGACAACCCGCTCTACACGTTCGAGAAAGCCGATATCTGCGACGGCGCGGCGCTGAAGCGGATCTTCGCGACCCATCGCCCCGACGCGGTGATGCATCTGGCAGCCGAAAGCCATGTGGACCGCTCCATCACGGGCGCGGCCGATTTCATCGACACCAACATCACCGGCACCTTCCGCCTGCTGGAGGCGGCGCGCAGCTACCGCGACAGCCTGCCGGGTTCGCAAGCCGACGCCTTCCGCTTTCTCCATGTCTCAACCGATGAGGTCTACGGCTCGCTGGGCGAGGACGGGCTTTTTTCCGAGGAGACGGCCTACGATCCCTCCTCGCCCTATTCGGCCTCCAAGGCGGCGTCCGATCATCTGGCGACCGCCTGGCACCGCACCTACGGGCTGCCGGTGGTGATCTCCAACTGCTCCAACAATTACGGGCCCTACCATTTTCCGGAAAAACTCATTCCGCTGGTGATCCTGAACGCGCTGGAGGGAAAGCCGCTTCCCGTCTATGGCACGGGCGCGAATATCCGCGACTGGCTCTATGTGGAGGATCACGCCCGCGCCCTTCACACCATCCTGACCCGGGGGCGGCTCGGCGAGAAATACAATGTGGGCGGGCGCAACGAGCGCACCAATCTCGATGTGGTCAAACGGATCTGCGAAACGTTGGACCGGCTCGCACCGAAGAACTACCCCCATGAAGACCTGATCGCCTTCGTTGCCGACCGGCCCGGTCATGACGCGCGCTACGCCATCGACGCCACGCGGCTTGAAGACGAGCTTGGCTGGCGGGCCGACGAAACCTTCGAGACCGGCCTTGAGAAGACCGTGCGCTGGTATCTCGACAACGAAGCGTGGTGGCAGCCCTTGCGGGAGAAGACCTATGGCGGCGAACGACTGGGATTGTTGAAGGCATGAGCACGAGCCCCCGGCTTCTGGTAATCGGGCGTTGCGGACAGGTGGCGCAGGCGCTCACCGAGCGCGCCGCCGCGCGCGGCGTAGCGCTGCTGGCGCTGGGACGCGAGACGTTCGATCTCGCCTCCTTCACCGATCTGCCGGAGGCCGCCCACGCCTTCCAGCCAACCGCCGTCATCAACGCCGCCGCCTACACCGCCGTCGACAAGGCGGAAGAGCGGCGCGAGGAAGCCTTCGCGGTCAACGCGCGCGGCGCGGGGCGGCTGGCGGAGGCCGTGCGGGCGCTCAGCCTTCCCTTCCTCCATATCTCCACCGATTACGTCTATGACGGCGCAAAGCCCGCCCCTTACGTGGAAACGGACCCGACCGGCCCGCTCGGCGTTTATGGCGCGTCCAAGCTTGCAGGCGAGGAAGAGGTCATCGCCGCCCATCCGCAGGCGCTGATCTTCCGCACCGCGTGGGTCTACAGCCCCTTTGGCGGCAATTTCGTGAAGACCATGCTGCGCCTGGCCGCGACCAAGGATCGTCTCACCGTGGTGGACGACCAGATCGGCTCGCCGACGTCCGCCTTCGACATTGCCGATGCGCTGATCGCGGTTGCGCGCGCCATCGGCCATGAGGGCATGAAGGGTCGCGCGGGCGTCTATCATCTGGCGGGAGCGGGCGAGACCACATGGTGCGGATTTGCCCGCACCATCTTCGACATCTCGAAAACCGTCGCGGGACCGGGCATTCCGGTGGAGCCCATCGCCACGGCGCAATATCCGACGCCTGCGCAGCGACCGGCCAATTCGCGGCTCGACTGCGGAAAGCTGGAAGATGCCTTCTCGCTCACCCTGCCCCACTGGCGCGACAGCCTGAAACCCGTCGTGACGCGTCTTGTCGAGGAGACCGTGCCGCAAGCCTGAGGCTCAGGTTTCAAGGCCAAGCTGTCTTGCCCAGAAGGCGCGCTGGGGCGCGGGATCGTTCAGGATTGCAGCCTCGGCGCGCGCGCCCGCCTGCATGGCGCGTAAGGCGGCGGGGTCATCCAGTGCGTTCAGGATCGCCGTTACCCAGGCTGCCTCGTCGTTTTCAAGCAGGAGGCCCGTCTCGCCGTGCCTGATCCTGTCGGCGAAAACCCAGTCCGCACTATAAAGCCCGACCGCGCCCAGCATCGCGTGTTCGATCACCTTGTTGACCGAACGCCCCTGATTGAAGGGCGTATCGAGCATGGGATAGAGCGCCAGATGGAAGCGCATGCGCGCATGGCGGGCGCGGTGGAGCGACCATGGCAGCGGTCGGCGCAGGCGCAGCCGGGGATGACCGTCGAGCGATGTGCCGAGCTTTTTCCGCGCGATCATGGTGACGACGACGTCGTCGCGCGTCGCCAGCACGCCTTCCAGAACGCGCGAGACGAAGGCCCGGTCGGCCCCGTGGGTGACGGAGCCCAGATAGGCGATGTGGGTCTGACCGCCGCGCGACAGCTTGGAGAAATGAGCCTCATCCGCAGGCAGCCCCGCCCAGACAGGGCCGAGCATGGCCGTTTCGTGGGTGGCGGCGAACTTGTCGGCTAGGTGCTGCGTCGGCACGACGATGGTTCGAGCGCGATCCAGAACCGCGCGGTACTGGCCTTCGCGCAGGCGCTTCAGCCGGGCGCGGTAGTCGCCGGGAAGGGTCGCGTCGATGTCGGCGGCGTCCAGATCGTCATCGATGACATAGGTGAGTTTGAGGCTCGGATCGTCGAGAATGGCGGCGATGACGCGAGGGGTGTCGCGGCGGCAGACGACCGCCTGATCGCCGTGCAGGAAGCTGTTCGCCCCGATGCGTCGGATCGGCGGGGTCCGGCGACCCTTGGCCGGGCGAAGCCAGTCGCGGCAGGCATTGGCGAAATAGAGATCCGTTGTCGGGATCGCGCGACTGGCACGGGCGATCCGGCTCAGATTCTGCCAAACGGTGCGCAACCGGCTTTCCCTCCTGAGGCCCCCGATTCACATATGCCGCCGGGGCCGCGTCATCCCTCTCATCGTCTGTAGAGCGTTGAAAGGTGGACGGCAACAGGGTTCCGTCATCCGGGGCGCCGAGAGGCCGGGCCGGATGCCCATCCTTCGAGACGCCTGCTGACGCCGGCTCCTCAGGATGACGTTGTGGGTGGGGTTGGCCCGCGGTGATGGCCTTTTCAGCCGCCAACCACATACAGAACGTCATCCTGAGGAGCGGTCGCCAGACCGCGTCTCGAAGGATGGGCCACATCTCACAGGACGGGCCACATCACGCCCCGCGCGCGAGCGGGAACACAAACCGCCAGTTGGCGTTCTAGACCACGATCACGCCGGAATGCTTGGCCTTTTCTTCCGGCTCCACGTGAATGGTGATGATGGAGCCCGGCACGTCCTCGCGCAGCGCTTCCTCGATGCGGTCGCAGATCTCGTGCGCGTCGGCCACGGTCATGGAGCCGGGCACCACGAGGTGGAACTCGGTGAAGGTCTTCTGACCCGCGCGCCGGGTGCGCAGGTCATGGGCCTCAAGAGCGCCGTCGGCATGCTGGGAAATGACATTCCGGATCTGTTCGCGGATATCGGGCCCGGGGGCCTCGTCCATCAGCCCGCCGACGGATTCGCGCACCAGCCCCCAGCCCGACCACAACACATTGAAGGCAACGATGGCCGCCAGCAGCGGATCGAGGATCAGCCAGCCGCTCCATGCCGCCAGCGCCACGCCCCCAATCACGCCGACGGAGGACCAGACATCCGTCATGAGGTGTCGGCCATCGGCATCGAGGGCAGGCGAGCGATACCGCCTGCCGGAGGCAATCAGATAGCGCGCCCAGGCGAAATTCAGGACGCCCGCAATGCCGTTGACGGCCAGGCCCATCACCGGCGCGTCGAGGATCCGTGGCGTGAGGAAGGCGTGCCACGCCTCATAGAGAATGGCGATGGCCGCCAGCACGATCAGCACGCCTTCCAGCACCGCGGCGAGATATTCCGCCTTGTGGTGGCCGTAGGGGTGGTTCTGGTCGGCAGGCTTGGCCGCGTAGCGCACCGCGAGGAAAGCGGCCATGGCCGCAGCCACGTTGACGATGGACTCCACCGCATCCGAATAGAGCGCCACCGACCCGGTCAGCCAGAAGGCCGCGAATTTGAGGGCCAGCACAGTCAGTCCGACGAGGACGCTGCCGAGCGCAATCTTCGTGATGTGGTTCATGACGCAATGCGATAGGCCGCCACGCCACGCGGGTCAATGCGTTTGCGCAGCGGATCAACAGGGCAGGCCAGCCAACGACCTATTTCACATCGACGTCGAAATTGACCGACGAAACCGTCTGATGCTGCGTGTTCGTATAGACGAAGCGGCGATAAGACACTGAAAACCTGTCGTTCCCGCGATAGCCGCGCGACGGCGTGTAACGCACCGCGATGGCCGGCACCGGCTTGCCTTCGCAGTGACCGCCCTTGGCACCGATCCGGCCGGTGAATTTCACGAACTTGAGATTGCCTTGCTTCGGCTTCTTGCGGATCTTCAGGTCCGGCAAGGCCACGGGACGGCAGGTGCGACTGCTGTACCAGCCCACCGAATAAACCGTCGTCGTTCGGCCAGCCCTGACTTTTTTGGAGACATTTTCGGCAGCGGCAGGCACCATACCGAAGGAAAACAGCAGAAAAACAAATAATATGTGACGCATGACCACCCCCAGCAAACGTCTTTCCGATCAAAAATAGATATGTCAATTATCTATATTTGTTTCCATGTCATTCTTCACGAATAACATTTGACTTGCAACGCCCGGGCACCATTTCTCGTTTCATCTCTTCGGCTCGACGTCACTGACGTTCTCCGATAAACGCAATATTTTCAAAATCTGCCTCTGGGGCACAACGACCGGGACTCATAACCGGCCGAACCGCGAGGCACTTGAATCACAAGCCTTTTTGGGGGGAGAAAAAGCATGAGCGAGGCACCTGCGCCCGCACGGCCGGCGGGCTTGAGCCGCACTTCAGATACCCGGACAACCGACGCCGGACAGCCGCTTTTCGCGGCCGCATGGATGTCTCTTGCTCTCCTGTCCTTTTCCGCGATGGCTGTGGGCGGTCGCGAGCTGGTGGGCCATCTCGATACCTTCTCCATCATGTTCTACCGCTCGCTGATCGGCTTTGCGGTGGTGGTCTCGGCGCTGGTCGTGACGGGCAAGTTCCAGCAGGTGAAAACCCGGCGTATCGGCACGCATTTCTGGCGCAACGTCGCGCATTTCACAGGTCAGAACCTGTGGTTCTTCGCGGTCGGCTACATCACGCTCGCCCAGCTTTTCGCGCTGGAATTCACCTCGCCCATATGGGTCGCGCTGGCAGCCCCTTTCTTTCTGGGCGAACGCTTCACCGGGTGGCGGATCGGCACGACCATCGCCGGGTTCATCGGGGTGCTGATCGTGGTCCGGCCGGGGGTCACCGAGGTCGGCATCGGGGAGATGGCGGCCCTTGCCTCCTCCGTGTGCTTTGCCACCAACATCATGGCCACCAAGGCGCTTTCGCGCACGGAAACGACGCTTTCCATCGTCTTCTGGATGACGCTGATGCAGGCGGTGATGGCGGGCGTGATCCTGCTCGGCCAACCCATCGTGCCGGACTGGGAAGCCGTCCCCTGGGTGGTCGTTGTGGGCTTGGGCGGGCTCATCGCGCATTTCTCACTGGCGCGCGCCTTCCGCCATGCGGACGCCTCCGTCGTCGCGCCGATGGACTTCCTGCGCCTGCCGCTGATCGCCTTCGTCGGCGCGCTCGCCTATTCGGAAGCGCTCGATCCTTACGTCTTCATCGGTGGGGCAATCGTGTTCTTTTCGAACTACGTCAATGTCTGGCGCTCGGGGCGCAAGACGGATTGAAACGCGCGTTTCGAAGGCGTTCGAAAGATCATTCGAACGCCTTCAATCCCGCATTGATTTCATTGGCGTTTCTTTTGAAGGCCCGCACGGGCTTCAAACGTCCTGCCTAACGCTTGGGACCGCGCTTCATGGCTTCGGCCAGAGCCGCCGCGAGAGCGCTGTTTCCGCCATCGCCAGCCCCACCGTTGCCACCCTTGCCGCGCGGGCTGCGGCCGGACTTGTCCCCGCCCCCGCCACGCGGCTTATCCCCGCCGCGCGGGGGCTGACCGGCTCCGCGATTGCCACCCCCGGCGCCACCGCGCACAGGCCCTTCACCGCGTGCCGCGTGGGCTTCACGGGCGGCACCCACATCCTTTTTCATGGAAAGCGAGATGCGCTTTCGCGGAATGTCGACGTCGAGCACGGTGACGCGAACGATGTCGCCCGCCTTGACCACCGCATGCGGGTCCTGAACGAAGCGGTCGGCCAGCTGCGAGACGTGGACGAGGCCGTCCTGATGAACACCGATATCGACGAAGGCGCCGAAATTCGTGACGTTGGTGACCGTACCTTCCAGCGCCATGCCGGGCTTCAGGTCGGAGAGCGTCTCGACGCCTTCCTGGAAAGATGCGGTCTTGAATTCCGGGCGCGGATCGCGGCCCGGCTTTTCCAGTTCCTTGAAGATGTCGCGAACCGTCGGCAGGCCGAAATGGTCGTCGGTGAACTCCGCCGGGTCGAGCGATTTCAGCGCGCCGGGCTCGCGCATCAGGGTGCGCAGGTCGCGGCCGCAGGCCTTCACGATCTTTTCGGCCACCGGATAGGCTTCCGGGTGAACGGAGGAGGCATCGAGCGGATTGTCGCCATCGGGGATGCGCAGGAAGCCCGCGCACTGCTCGAAGGCCTTGGGGCCGAGGCGCGAAACCTTCAGCAGTTCCTTGCGGTTCCTGAACGCGCCTGCGGCGTTGCGCTGTTCGACAACGGCCTGCGCGAGGCTCTCGCTGAGGCCCGAAATGCGCGACAGGAGAGCGGCGGAGGCGGTGTTGAGATCGACGCCGACGGCGTTCACCGCATCTTCCACCACCGCATCCAGCGCGCGGGCAAGCCGCGTCTGGTTGACGTCATGCTGGTACTGGCCGACGCCGATGGCCTTGGGCTCGATCTTGACGAGTTCCGCCAGCGGATCCTGAAGACGGCGCGCGATGGAGGCCGCGCCGCGCAAGGACACATCGATATCGGGCATCTCGCGGGCGGCGAGTGCGGAGGCCGAATAGACGGACGCGCCTGCCTCCGACACGGTGACCTTGGTCGGCTTGGCGCCCGGAATGCGCTTGATGAGTTCGCCCGCCAGCTTGTCGGTCTCGCGGCTGGCGGTGCCGTTGCCGATGGCGATCAGTTCCACCTTGTGCTTCTGGCAGAGCGCACCGAGCACGGCAAGCGCGCCTTCCACGTCGTTTCGCGGCTGAAAGGGGTAGACCGTGGCGGTATCGACCAGCTTGCCGGTCGCATCGATGACGGCGACCTTCACACCCGTCCGGATGCCGGGATCGAGGCCGAGCGTCGGGCGGGAGCCTGCGGGTGCCGCCAGAAGCAGGTCCTTCAGGTTGCGGGCGAAGACGCGGATGGCCTCTTCCTCGGCGCGCTCGCGAAGCGAGCCCATGAGATCGAGATCCAGATGCAGCGCGATCTTGACCCTCCAGGCCCAGCGCGCGGTCTCAAGAAGCCAGCTGTCGGCGGGTCGCCCCTTGTCGACGATGCCGAAAGCGCCTGCGACCATAGCCTCGGCGGGCGACAGCCCGCCATCGGCGGCGGGTTCGGCGTTCAGGTCGATGGAGAGAATGCCTTCATTGCGGCCGCGGAAAAGGGCGAGCGCGCGGTGGCTCGGGATATCGGCCCATTTTTCCGAGTAGTCGAAATAGTCGGAGAACTTCGCGCCTTCCGCCTCCTTGCCTTCGACGACGCGCGAGGCGACCGTGCCGGTGCGGGTCACGTGATCGCGCAGCTTGCCGACAAGGGCGGCGTCTTCGGAAAAGCGCTCGGTCAGGATCTGGCGCGCACCGTCGAGCGCTGCCTTCACGTCCGCCACGCCCTTTTCGGCATCAATGAAACCTGCGGCCTCTCCTTGCGGATCGCGCATCGGATCTTCCAGCAGCGCATCGGCCAGCGGTTCGAGGCCTGCCTCGCGGGCAATCTGCGCCTTGGTGCGGCGCTTGGGGCGGTAGGGCAGATAGAGATCTTCCAGCGTCGCCTTGGTGTCGGCGGCGCGGATCTGACCCGCAAGCGCCTCGGTGAGCTTGCCCTGCTCATCGACCGATTTCAGGATCGTGGCGCGGCGTTCTTCCAGTTCGCGCAGATAGATCAGGCGCTCTTCCAGCGTGCGAAGCTGGGTGTCGTCGAGCCCGCCGGTCACTTCCTTGCGGTAGCGCGCCACGAAAGGCACGGTCGCGCCGCCGTCCAGCAGGTCCACCGAGGCCGAAACCTGCTCCGGCCGGGCTCCGATCTCGACGGCAATGCGCCGGGCGATGGAAGCTGCGACAGCGACGGGCGCTGCGGGGGCGGCATGCGGGGACGAGGTTTGGACTTCGGACATGAACTCTTCGCGCTCTCGCTCTTTATGGCGGCAAGGCCACGCTCACGGACGGCCTGCCGATGGGAGAGCGAAAATAGGCATTCAGGCCCGGCTGCGCCAGCGTCGGCTTTGCTGAATTCACACAAGTTGCGAGAAGCGTGAGCGCCGCCGCGCCCCTCCGCCCGCCGGGCATGGCAGCCCAGCCGACTGCCGGGCCTCCCGAATTCGCCGTCACCCCCCATATGGGGGTGGCAGATTGACCCATGAGAGATTTCAATCGGCCTATTGTCAGTCGAGATCCCTTATTGCGGCGGGCAATCTGGACCGGGGGGCCCAGTGGGCGGACGTTGCAGTCGTCGTCGACAAGGTCTCCTGTCCCGACCTTTCAAAGCGGGGCATTCTAAGGGCCTTTTCGGTCCTTTGTGAGACTCTGGTCCGTTTTGGAGTGCTTTCGTACTCACGCGACTTGCGACTTGGCGCTGCCCCGGCCTTTGGCTGGAGCAGCGCCCTTTATTTTTCAGCTTTTGTATTTTCAGCCTGCCCCCTAGCGCAGGCGCATGAAGCAGAAGCGTTCGACCAGCCTGACCAGTGCCTTCTGGCTGCGACTGCCGGTCTTCAGCAGAACCGATTTGAGATGCTTGCGGGCGGTATCGAGCGCAATGCCGCGCGCCCTTGCGTGGTCGGCCATGTCGATGCCTCCGGCAATCGCGCCGACGACGCCCTGTTCGCTCGCCGTCAGGCCGAAGAGCCCGCCGAACTGGGCGATCTCCGCAGGCCCGGGCTGAGGTTCGCCCGACAGGGGCACGAACAGGACCACCAGCATGGAGCCCCTCGCCCCGCCGCCGTCCAGCACGGGCAGGAAGCGCACGCCGATCTGTTGACCGTCGGGCGCGGTCATCGCTCCGGCCATGCCGGAGGCCGCGCCCGGTCTCATGCCGGTTGAAACCTGCGGATTGGACGCGTTCAGCGCCGCAAGGGCGAGCGTATATTCATACGCAAGCCTGTTGTCGCAGAAGGCGAGCCTGTTCCGGTTCAACCGGAAAACGCCAGCGCCTCGCATCGCCTCGGCTTCCGTGTTGACGTGGGTGACGAGACCGGTCGGGGCGACGATGACGACGCCGCGCCCGGCGTTCGACCACAGATCGCTGAGTACACGCCCGTTGTTGCGCTCATGCCAGAAGGACAGGCCGATGCGGATCGCCTGACGTATATTGGGCATGACGCGGGCGATGGCGCTGACTTCCTGCACCGAAAAGGGGATCTCTTCCGTCCGCCCGACGCCGAACCAGGTCATATGTCCTTCCATGCCCAGTTGCGCGCCGGTTATGGAAAAGATCCGGCTGGGAACGAAGAACTCGTTGAAGATCGGGCTCGCCAGCTTCTCCTCTTCGCTCCAGACATCCGGATCGCGCAGGATCTTGCCGACGGGCGCGGAGCGAATGCGCGGCACGCGGATATCGTGCGGCAGATATTCGTGGACATAGGTTTCGTAATCGACCGGATCGACGGTCTCCAGAAACCCGAATGTCTCCTGGTTCCGGGCCGTGTCGAAGGCCATGACATGGGTGCTGACAGCGCCGATCATCTGCGCGAAATCGTTGACGACCGGACGCCACAAATCCGGGTCGATGGCAGCTTCGTAAAACCTGGTGACGATCCGGTCGAGCCGGTCGGAATCCACCGTCAATTGAGCCCCCCCAAGCAATATCCGGCCTTCCCCCAAAGGCCCCCTCCTCCGCCCCGGCAATTGGGCGGACATCAACTTTAGCGTGCCATGCGGCCAATGATAAGAAATTTATACGGACATTTCGGGCCAGGCGTCGGCGCTCGCCCTGCCGGCAACCGGCGCATCCATCGGGAACGAAACCCGGCGGTGACCGTTATCGCCCTGCGGCAACGCCTGAAACCGTGAGCCCGAACGGTGGGCTGAGCGGTGGCATGCAGGTCATGCAGACCGCGTTATGCAGTGGAGGCGGAGCCGGATCGCGATGATGCGGATGCCGGGGCGGCAAAACTGGCGCATAGTGGGGGCTCAGGCAGGACAGAGAGATGATTCGACGGACGTTTTTCCGCAGCCCCCTGACAGGCGATGAAAGCGTGGACGATGCGGGCGACGCCGCTGCCCGACCGTGCATCAGCCGCCGCGCGCTTGTTGCGGGCATGGCGCTGGCGCTGGCCGGCTGCTCCTCCTCGCGCACCCGTCGTGCGCCGATGCAAATGGCCGATCCGCGGCTCGATGCCGGTTACCGGCGCATGTACGGGCCGCTCTACGACAACGGGTTCAACGTGCCCGCCGTCGATCTGCGCATCATCCCGCCGCAATATCTGCGCCAGTACATCGACTACCCGGCGCCGGAACATGCGGGCACCATCGTGATCGATCCGAACGCGCGGTTCCTTTACCTCGTGCATGGCAACGGCAAGGCGCTGCGCTACGGCGTGGGCGTGGGGCGCGAGGGCTTCGGCTGGTCGGGCGTCGCCAGGATCAAGCGCAAAGAACCCTGGCCCACCTGGACGCCGCCCAAGGAAATGGTGGAACGCGATCCGGATGCGGCGCCTTACAAGGACGGCATGCCGGGCGGGCTCAAAAATCCACTGGGCGCACGCGCGCTCTATCTCTTCGAGGGGGATCGCGACACGCTCTACCGCATTCACGGAACCAACGAGCCGCGCTCCATCGGCAAGGCGGTTTCGTCAGGCTGCATCCGCATGTTCAATCAGGACGTCATCGATCTCTACGAGCGTGTGCCGCTGGACACGCCGGTGATCGTGCTGCCGTCTGCGCAGACGGCGGAACCCGTGCAAGGCGGAACGCTTTAAGAAGGCTTGGGAGGCGGGCGGCGTGTCAGCCCTGCCGGTTTGGCCGACTTTTCGTACAAGATATAGCCGGGCAAGATGTGTCAGGTGAGATGTCGCCGGGCCAAACGCATCGTAAATTCAGGGAGAATTCGGAAAGTGTTCGGCGTCAGGAATTGCGGAACGGCGCCGGAACGAACCTGATCTATTGATTGTTCTTGTTCGTCCCGGCGCCGCGAGCTCCCGGGGCCAATGGCCCTGAGCTCTTGCCCGCGCCCGGAGTGCTGCCTTCAGCGTTGTTCTCCGGCGCAGGCTCTGGAAGCTCATGAGGTCAGAGCGAGCACATCGCGGCGATGCCCATTTCGGTGATTGCGATGCTGCCGTCTCTCAGTTCGACAAAGTGCATCGAGTACAGATCGCTCACGGCAGCCTTCACGGCTTCCTCGTCATAGGCCGGCAGGGCGGCCCTGATCGCGTTGAGAGGGATGAAGTCCGCGCAACCCGGTACATCGTAGCGCGAAATTTTCTCCAGCAGATCGTAGCGGCAATCAGAGATCATTTTGGCGCACTCCATATGTTCTTTCTGGATCGATGACCACAGGAAGTCCGGCCCACGAAGGCCCGTGCATCCCGACAGTCAAAGTGACCCGGCTACCGCGTTTCGTCCGCAATCAAGGACGGCTGGTTGCCGGCAGTAAGCGCCTTGTTATGGGTCTTCTTGTTTCCGCTCCCTCACTAATTGACGCGCTTGACGCATCTGGGATGAGAAACTGTGCCGGTCGCTGTTAACATGATGGCAAGAATGGGGCGATGCGCGAAGTGTCTATCTCGACATGGTGCGGTTTTGTCGCAGCGTAACTCTTTTTGTTTCAGATCAATGCCTTATGGTTTTTCTTGCAGCTTTTGCCAATACTCCGTCATCGCCGCGCAAAGACGCCCCTCGCCATTGCCGTTGCGTAAACCCTTAATGAAGCGGTTAACGGCCACGAGTCACGGTTTTGACGGTTTCGGTGCCGTTTCGGTTGCCCTTTGGGTTCACTTTCGCGCACAAGGGGAAGCGCGGGCGGGCTACCCGGAATCATCCGTCGCCTGGCGGTCGGCCCGGTTCGCCGGTCCACATTCACGAACATGCGTTGAAGGGTAAGCGTTGCCATGATCCATCCTTGCATCCTGTCCGGCGGGTCGGGTTCCCGGCTGTGGCCGCTTTCGCGCAAGGCCTACCCCAAGCAGTTTCTCCAGATCTTCGACGACGAGAGCCTGTTCCAGAAGACCTGCCGCCGGGTGTCGGGCTCCGGTTTCGGCGCGCCGTTGGTGATCTCCAATCAGGGGCACCGCTTCCTGTGCGCAGAGCAGATGATGGAGACGGGTCTCGATGCCGGGCGCATCGTGCTGGAACCGCAGGGCCGCAACACCGCAGCGCCTGCCGCCGTCGCCACGCTGATGGTGGAGCGCGAGGACCCGGACGGGCTGATCCTGATGCTGCCCTCCGATCACCTCATCGCCGACGAGGCGGGTTTTCTGGAAGCCGTGCGGGCGGGCGAGCAGGCGGCGCGCGCCGGATCCATCGTGACCTTCGGCATCCGCCCCAGCGAGCCCAACACGGGCTATGGTTATATCCATCTGGGCGAGGACGGCGGGGCGCTTGAGGGCGTTCGCCCGGTGCGCGAATTCGTCGAAAAGCCCGACCGCGAACGCGCGCAGGCCTATCTGGACGACGGCGGCTACGTGTGGAACGCGGGCATCTTCCTGTTCTCCGCCCGCGCCATGCGCGCCGCCTTCGAGGCCCATGCGCCGGCCATTGTAGACGGGGCTGCGGCCGCGCTCGATGCGGCTGCGGCCGATCTCGACTTCCTGCGTCTCGACGCGGCCGCCTTCGGGGCCATCGAGAACATCTCCTTCGACTATGCGATCATGGAGCGGGCGGACAATGTCGCCTGTGTGCCGATGGATCCGGGCTGGAGCGATCTCGGCTCGTGGTCGGCGGTGCGCGAGGTGTTTCCCGCCGACAAGGACGGCAACGCCTCGCTCGGCGACAGCATGTTTCTCGATACGCGCGACAGTTTCGTCTATTCGGCGGAAGCGAGCGTCGCCGTTCTGGGCCTCAGCGACGTTCTCGTGGTCAACACCCGCGACGCGCTGCTGGTCGCCCACAAGGACAAGGCGCAGGACGTCAAGCGCATCGTGGAGCAGCTTGAGGCGGACAACCGGATCGAGGTCATCGAGCACAAGCGGGTCTATCGCCCGTGGGGCTGGTACGAGGGCCTGAGCCAGGGCACACGCTTTCAGGTGAAATGCATCATGGTGAAGCCGGGCGCGCAGCTCTCGCTGCAAAGCCATGTGCATCGCACCGAGCACTGGGTCGTGGTCAGCGGCACCGCGGAGGTGACCATCGACGGCAAGACGCAGTTGCTGGCGGAAAACCAGTCGGCCTATATCCCGCTCGCCGCCCGCCACCGCCTCGCCAATCCCGGCAAGATCCCGACCTACCTGATCGAGGTGCAATCCGGGGCCTATCTGGGCGAGGACGACATCATCCGTTACGAGGACATCTACGGCCGCGAGGGCACGCGCTCCTAGCCGCCCCCTCCGTCTCCCGTTCCCAGCGATCCGAATGCAGGAAGCCCCGCGCGATGGCACTCGCGCGGGGCTTCAATGCGTTCGCCCGCAGGCAGCCACCGGTTACGCGGTCAGACCACCGAGGCGGAGGCCGCGCGCACCTTCTGGGTGGCGCTGTCGATATCGGCGGTGGCGGTGGAAATCGCCTGAATGTTCCGCGTCAGCGCATCCACGCCGTTGGAGGCGACCTGCATGTTGCGCGAGATTTCGCCGGTCACCGCCGTCTGCTCTTCCACACCGGCGGAAATGGCGGCGGAGATTTCGCTGATCTTGGCGATGACCTCCATGATGGCGCTGATCGCCTCCACCGCGCTGGCGGTGGTGGTCTGGACGGATTCCACCTGCGCGGAGATTTCCTCCGTCGCCTTGGATGTCTGGGAAGCGAGGCTTTTCACCTCGGACGCCACGACCGCGAACCCCTTGCCCGCCTCGCCCGCGCGCGCCGCCTCGATGGTGGCGTTCAGGGCCAGCAGGTTCGTCTGGCTGGCGATGCTGTCGATCAGCTCGATGACATTGCCGATGGTCCGGGCGTCCTCGGTCAGACCGGACATGATCTGACTGGACCTGTCGGCCTGTTCCACCGCGTTGTTGGAGATATCGTGGGCGGCGCGCACCTGACGGCTGATTTCCTGAATGGAGGCAACCAGTTCCTCCGTCGCGGCGGCGACAGCCTGTACGCTGTCCGATGTATCGGCCGACGTGACCGCGGACGAGGTGGCCTGTTCGGCGGTGACCGACAGGGAGGAGGCGATCTCATTCAGATCGACATCGATCTGGCGCTGGACCTGCGCCCGCTTTTCTCGCGCCAGCACCCGGTCGGTGATGTCGGTCGCGAACTTGATCACCTTGTAACATTTGCCGTCGGCATCGAAGATCGGGTTGTAGGTGGCCTGGATCCAGACAACCTTGCCGTCCTTGCCGATCCTCTTGAATTCGTTCGACTGGAACCGCCCGTCGCGCAGGTCCTCCCAGAACCTGCGGTATTCGGGACTTCCACGATAGGCATCCTCCACGAACATGGAGTGGTTCCGGCCCTTCACTTCCTCAAGGCTGTAGCCCATCGCATTGAGGAAATTGGGGTTGGCGGCAAGGATCGTGCCGTCGGTCGCGAATTCGATGATCGCCTGCGAGCGCGACAGGGCCTCGACCTTGTAGGCGTTTTCCTTGGTGAAGATGCGCGCTTCCGCATCGGCCCATTCCACCACGGTGCCGATGCGCTTGCCCCTGTGCAGGATGTGCTTGGCGCTCAGATCGAACCGGCTCTGGCCGAGAGTGATCATGGCCTGATGCGTGTCGGTCAACTGTTCGAGCATATTGCGCTGATGCGCCGGGTTCTTGTGAAACTCGTCGATCGAACGCCCGATCAGGTCGTTGGCGCTGAATTTCGGAAAGCTCTCGCGAATGCTGTCCTGCGCATCATGCAGGAGCTGACGCACCGCCGGATTCATATAAACGATCCGATAGTCACGATCCGCGATCATGACATTGGCAGCAAGCTGATCTACTGCCGCGGCAAGGAGAGAATCGCTCGGCTTCTTCATGTAAGAAATACCCACTCGCACAGCTTCGCCTTTCAGGCTTTGTCCTGCCGCTCTTCTAGTGCTATTTCGTTAAAAAAGGTTATTAATCACCCAGCGTGAGGAAACATTACTTATATGCATTCAATTTTATTAATGTTTCACGGACACTGATATTTGTACGATGTATTCTCGACGCGACGTTTTTGCGTCTTCGGACAAATATATAAGCGATATTCCGCACAATTACAGGGTTTCTACTATGAACCCCATTCTCCGGGACGCGCTCTGCGGCGCTTCCAGGGGCATCAAAAACACGCCACAGGTTCGAGCCTGAGCCCCGCCGAATACAAGGCACTTGTCTAAAATCCGCGCTTTTGAGGAAAGGACTGGATGGCGGAAAGCCGGATCCCGTCATCGGGGGATCGGGGCGGCGACGTGGCGGTCAGAGGTGGGGGCGGGGCGCTCAGGAGCGGAGCGGTCAGGGGCGGGGAATAAACCTTTACTGATGGCAGGTTCTTTCCTCTCCCCCCGCCTCATCCGTCAAAACTCAAGCCGCACGCAGTCGGCGGCAGGGCAAAAGCCGGGATCGCGGTCTACTCCGCCAGAAGCTCTTCATCACACAGCACTTCGGCGATTGACGTCATTTCTTCCCTGAAATGCCCAACGGATTTCTCAACAGGAGCTTCGGCACGGACCTCGGCGGCCTGCTCGCCATCGAGGCACCAATGGGAGAATACCGACATCACATGTTCAACCCCGGCCTCTGTAATACTTCGCAGGTCGTCGGCAAAATAGGTCCCACGCATGATGGGGCTGCAAATGATCTCATATGAGGGAAAGTAAGCTACGGAGTCATCACTTTGACTGACCGCCTCGGCAGCGACCCTTAATACGGATTTTGAGTATGTGGTCGCTTGAACGACGTGATTGCCGCTCGCCGTTGCTACGAGCGGAACCGGAGAGACGGTCAAGATCACTTTCGCGGATGCGTTTACCGACTTAAGGCGGCGAAGGAAGGCGGAAAGATCCTCCTCGCATTCGGATGCCGAAAAATTCACGAACTCGTACTTGTCTGAATCGAACGCCCCGCCAGCAACGCCGGGACAAAGAGGATAGACCGCACCGTCCTCCTTGTTTTTCCAAGCCTCGGTCAAGCCCAGCGTGAACACGAACACGTCCAAAGTCTCGAACATCTCGCGCACGGACGAAAGATGCTGCGCGCGATCGATTTCGAGTTCCTCACGCGTCGCAAAGCCCCCGGGCTGCACGTTGGGCCTGAACGGATCGACAAATGCGCTCTCACCGAGTTGCCAGACCGTTTCTTGCGGGGAGTAGGCGCCGTAGGCCCTGTCGAACAATTGCAACAGCTGCCGGCACGTGTAGATATTTCCGTACCTTGCCGAGAAGGTTCCGTACTGGAATTTTTCTCTAACGCCTTGCGACAGGACTTCATGACCGGGCTCGATCACGACATACCTGTAGCCTGAGCGCTTGAGCCACTTGGCAATGTGCTGGGCAAAGCAACTCCCTGCCGTGGCCACGCGGGTATCCCGATCGATCTTGAACGGAAAATCGACAAGCGGCGCGAATTCATTCCCCGATTTTGCTGCCGCCCGTTTCCAGTAGGCGCCTTCAGGCAGCCCGATATATGGGTGCTTTTTCATCGGACGCTCTCCTCCCACTCAATTCCCAGCTCCCGAAGCCACTGTTGAGCATACCACTCTCCACCGTGGGTCGGGTCCCGTCCATATCCTTCAGGGGTCAGGAATTTCCCCTCGACCATCACGTTTTGCGGAACATGGAGAAAGTCCACGTGGTTACGCGCACACATCTCAGACAAACAATTGGAGTATGTTTTCCATAATTTGTATCTCAAATTTCTATGCGCGACAGAGCTCCCTCTATTCCTGTCCTGAAATATCTTGTGAAGCTCACTTATTATATATTCATCATCCATGCTCGGCGGTGGCGTTTGAATATGATATATTCCGGCGACCTTCCGCTTTCGGATTACATTGAAAATCCATGCCTTCGATTTCAGGTCGTTCTCGAATTCTTCGACTATCGCGCCGAAGGGCACGATTACCGCACCTTGTGCACCGGACAGTTCGGGACACTCCGGATGAATGAAATCGAACGGCTGAGCGGGCTCCAGAAGACCGAAAACAACGTGATAATTGCCGCGCATGCTCACGATAACTGAGGTGCGGGACTTGCCGGCTGCCGTAAATCTGTCGAATGCCGTGTCCAGTTGCTCTTCCAGAAGCTCGACAAGCGGCACCCCTTCGCTCTTTGCGCGGTGTCCCAACAGCCGCAAGTTTATGCTGCTCCACCGATCCTCTGGGACACGCGCGTGCATCGCAGCCACCAGACACTCGATATGACTGTGCCCAACGAAAAGAATAGAATCTGAATTTCCGATCATTATCTACTACTTGACCCTGCGAATAACCCATTCGTCCTGATGTGCGAACCAGCGCCCGCTGGAAAATGAAACAAGCATTGCATCGGGGATGTGGTCTCTCAGCGTAGCCGTGAAATAGTGCGGCATGATCGCCATCGTCCCATAGCTTTCCGCATCCAGATCGCCCTGTTCGGATTGGCTAAGGAACGTAAAATCAGCCCCCGGGGTAAACCTGTCGGCCCAGAAGGCGGACCTGTCACGCAGGGTCGTCTGCCCGATCGTTGTAACAAGCAAGACGCCGTTGACTTCAAGACAATCATATAGCCGCTTCAGCCAGCGCCCGAACAAGCGATCCGGCAAATGGGAAAAGAGAGAAAGTGCGAAGACGAAGTCATACTTCGTACTTGTCTTGAAATTTTCAGGTTCATAATCAGATAGGATTGCGGGCACCTGAAGCTCTTTCTCGATAAATTCGCAGGCTTGCGGGTGAATATCCGAAGCATGAACCTCGCAATCGATCGTTTTCTTCAAATGTCTGGTAACGCGACCGTACCCACTCGCAAATTCCAGCACCCGGGCAGGTCTTGCCGCTTCGGTTCCATCATCAATGACGGGTCCAACATTCAGGTCCGTCATCTTCCTTGCGATCTGATGCGCGCAGGCGCTCCCCCCCCGCATATAGTCCGCCAGGGCCGCAGAATGCGCCATCTTCTTGGCGGCAAAATTGAAGATTTCGTCTTCCGCATGAATAATCGCCGAGCATCCAAAATGTTTCGCCAATTCTTCCGACTTATTCTGCGTATCGGACTGCGCCGGCTCATTTACACTTTCCATGTCAGCCCTTCCCTGCATGAAATTTCTCCAATAGCGAATATCTTCGTCGTATTTTCTATTCACACTCTCGATTAGACAAGAGTGATCAAACGCATCCTTACGTATCCTCTGGCTGAAATAACGAACCATTTCATCCAGCAATTTTCTCCGAAGGTCCGGCCCCAGATCTTCCACGCCTGCTTCTTTCAGAATGCGACAGGCAATCTCTTTCCATTCCACCTCCCCGGTACCATCAAGAACTTGCTCGGGATCGACGTGAAACATGGCTTCATTGAGTTGCCTGCGAACATTGATCGGGATCTCTGCTTCACCAACATGGTTCAACCTGCGGCACAGTTCGATATGCCAAGCGGAAGGCGATACGTTCACACCGTCGGGCAGTTTCAAAGTGGCACCGTCCAACCCGATGGCGTCACAGAACATTGCCGCTACTCCGCCCTGTTCTCTTTGCTTGTCGTAGTCGAGGACAATCACTCTTTCGCCGCCGAATTCCTCCACGTATCGAGCCAGAACCTCGTAAAATGGAAACTTGTTACTCGAAGCGAATTGCTCAAACGTCATTTTCGCAAAAGGATGATCCTTGATGATCTGCCCGTACCACGACTTTTGCTGATCGCCGGGCTTACGCAGATAGGCAATTATATAGATATCTCTATCCGGAAATATCTCCCTGAGCTTGTCACATCGCTCGGCGACATTGGGGCTCGAGAAATTCTCCGACGAAAAGATCAGCCGCTTGTCTTCAAATTCGGGCCGAGAGCAAATATCGCGAAAGTCTTCGAGCGCTGGAACGTCGCCTACCACCCAATCCGGTTTCCCCTCGCTGATCGCAAATGAAAGGAAGTGTTGCGCCGTGCCTTTCTCTCCGAGGAAACCCACCCGCGGATAGGCGAAACCAGCCTCCGCAAGTTCATCCGCATGATTTGTCAACGCCTGCTGCAAATACGAAGTGCCAGTTTTGGGGATCCCGATGTGGCAATAGATCGGCAGGCGTCCACTCATGATTTCTCTCGTTTTGACCAAGGGCTCGATTGCTTCCGCACAGTTTATACGCCATCGATCAACGCTTCCCAACGCTCGAAGAATTTGTCCAGCGCGTATTCGTGGGCCCGTTCCCGGCACGCATGTGCCATCTCGCTGAGTCTGTTCGGGCTCGCGCACAAGCGTGAAAGCTCGGTGGCAAGAGCCTCGGCTCTGTCGTCGCGGGTCGCGGTCACAAGTGCCCCGCATTCGCCGTCCACTATGATCTCGTTGGGACCATTGCAGTCGGCGAAGGCGACCACCGGCGTTCCGCAGGCAAGCGACTCCACCACCACGATGCCGAAGCCCTCGAAATCGCTGGGCACCACGGACAGGGAGGCGCGCTGGAACACGCGGTCCATATCGCTGCGCAAGCCGCGCAAGGCGGCGGCGTGGGACAGGCCCGCCTCCTCTATCAGGTCCTGAAGTTCGAGGCGCAATTCTCCTTCGCCGTAGATTTCCAGCCGCCAGCCCTGTTCGGCCAGTTTCGCGGCGGAGAAAGCGCGGATCAGGACGTCCATGCGCTTCTGCTCGGCAAGACGGCCGACCGCAACGATCGTACGCGTGCGCGCCGCGCCCTCTTCGCTGGCCTCGCCGGCGTCATCTACGGGGCGGAAAACATTCAGATCGACGCCGTTGGGAATGACGGCGACGCGATCGCGCAGATCCGGATCCAGCGACTGCGCGAAATTGGCGGAGAGCAGGTGAACCCGATCCGCCCTTTGGAATGCCTGCTGGCGCTCCTCTCGCGACCACCAGCGCGCCTCGATCTGCCAGGGGTCATTGTGCTCGGACGCGATGATCCTGACGCCCGCGCGATACCCCGCCTCGATCAGGGGCGTGAACAGCCATTCGGAAAGCATCGGCACGAAGACCTCGATGCCGTTCTCCACGAGATAGGTGTGGACCTCGCGGATCGACGCCTCCATCTGGTTGTCGGCGAACACCTGCGCGACGCTGACGCGCGCATGAAGCGGATACACCGTGCCTGCTTCAACACTTCGCCTGCACAGGATGTGAACCTCAAAGCCCACGACAGCCAGGTGCGAGGCCAGTTGTGCGGCCAGGCGTTCGATCCCGCCCCGGGAAAAGGCCATGCCATGGACATAGAACGCCACCTTGCGCCGGGCGCGCAGGGTCGGTGCACGGTCCGGGGCGATGTCCGATAGCGTCAGCCCGCCAGAACGCCCGACGAAGCGATCCAGTTCGTGCTGGAGCGTATGACGCATCCGCCCGTCCAGCCCCTGACCGACGGGGAAAAGATCATAGACGAGCGCGGCAATCCTGCGGCGTTCATCGAAATAGGTCGGCGTTCCCTCCAGCTTGTGGACGGTCGAGCCGGCATGCCGCCGGAAATAGTTCTCAGCCTTCGGCGTATAGGCAACGCGGCCGTGGCGCAGGATGTGGAGATAGGTGGCCCAGTCTCCGGCCATGCGGAAGTTCTCGCCGACACCCGTGTAAAGGCGAACGATGCCGGTGCGCATGATGAGGCCGCTGGCATTCACCAGAAGGCAGGCAGCGCCCATTCCGTCGTTCACGAAAGCATCGCCTTCGAGCACGAACGGCTTGTCGAAAAGCCCCGGACACTGCTGATTGAGATAGGCGTCCATGGGCGCGGGATCGAAGGCCCCTTCGAAATAGGGGATGGTGCGGCCCGCTGCGATGACGACGCGCTCATCGCCGGTCAGATCGATCAGCCGCGCCAGAAAGGTCTCGTCGCACCAGTCGTCGCTTTCGGCGATCCAGGAGAACTCCCCGCGGGCAAGCGACAAGCCCTTCGCCCATTGCCGGAAGACATTTCCGCTGTTTTCCTCGTTCGGGACGATCTTCGCACAGGCAACGTCGCCGACGGTGCTCTCGATCACCTCCAGACTGGCGTCCGTGGAGGCATCGTCGAGAACGATGATCTCATAGTCGCGGTATGTCTGACCGAGGATCGAACCGAGCCGCTCAGACAGGTAGTCGGCATGGTTGTAGTTGGGCACGATGGCCGACACGACGGGCGCGAGCCCGGCCTTGCCGATCAGGATGGACAGCAGGTCGAAGCAGCGCTGTTCGCTCACGTAATGGGCGAAAACGCGGTCGCAGGCGGTCTGGCCAAGCTCGCGGATCTTTTCCGGGTTCGCGAACAGCGCAAGGATTTCCGCTGCGATTTCCTTCGGAGCCGCGCTCTTCAAGGCGACGCCACCCGGCGCTTTCCCCGGCGGCGTCACGAAATTGTCGATCCCGGTGGTGCCCTCGACAAACAGGGAGGGGCTGCAATGCTGCGCAGCCTCCATGCACACCAGGGGAAACGGATCTTCGCGTGAAGACAGCAGGAACAGGTCGCTTGCGGCCAGCAGCCTGGCCGCATTCATGCGCGTGCCGGTTATCCTGATCCACTTTTCCAGCCCCGCCTTGGCGACGCGCGCCTCCAGCCGGGCGCGATCCGGCCCATCGCCGACCCAGATGAAATACACCCGGTTCGCCGAGGCGGCCTTCGCGTTTACGGCGATAGCGGTCTCGATGAAGATGTCGGTGCCCTTGCGCGCGTCGACCGTGCCGCATCCCATCACGACCCGGGCGGAATTCCCGATTGCGAACTCGCCGCGCGCCAATTGCCGCAATTCGCCCGCATTGGCCTGTCCGTCCCCCACCACCGGCAGAATAAACGGCGGACTGGTTGAGATGCGCTCGGGAGGGTGGCCGTAGGTCTCCACCAGAGCCTTCGTGCTCAAAGGAGAGGCCGAAATGAGGTGACTGCAACGGCTCAGCATCAAGCGCAGCAGATCCTCGTATTCGGCCAGCACCCCGCTCATTTCGTGGATGTGGCCGACGAAGGTGTGCGGTTCCAGGTATTCCGGCTCGATATCCTTCAGGAATTTCCCGGAAACGACGGTGTTGAGATAGATGGCCCCCCAGTTGCGCTTCAGGATTTCCCTGCGTACGGCGCGTTCCAGCTCCGGGTCGTCCGGGGCTGCGATCACTTCGGCCAACTCGCAGAAATCCGGCGTCAATTGCCCGCCGACCATCAGATAGACCGTCACCGGACGCTTCGTGCGCAGCTTCAGCCAGCGCGCGAATTCCAGAAGAACCCGCTCCGCCCCGGCCAACAGCGCGTCATGCCCCACGAGCAGAATTGGCTCTCCGAACGTCGCATCGTCGGATACGTGATGCTGGGGATAGCCGTAACGCCCCTCGTGCCGACCGTGAACGACGTAATGTGCAAAACCGTTGGCCACCAGCGAGCACACGTCGGCATTCGTGGAGAAATAGAAGCACGCGTCAAAATCCGCGCAAGGTTTGCGTCCCTCGCGCTCGCCGAACCGCACATAATGCTCGATGGGGTCGAGCCCCGCGCCCGCAACGTCCTGACTATGGGCGAGATAATAGTCGGCGTCGAACAGGCCGCTGGTTCTGATTTCCTCTATCGCGACGTCCTGATCGACATCGGTTGCGGAAGGACGCGCTTTCAGTATCTCCTCGGTCAACCGCCGGTCGCCGGGCGATACCGGAGCGCACCGACCTGCGGCGTGGGCAGAGACCTTTTTCCCGGACAACATGGAAGCGCGCCCACGGACTGTCGGTTCGATCCGCCCCCGGGCCTTTGCAATCTTCGGTCCGGGAGACCGCCCCAGTATTTCGCCGAAGCGAATATAATGCTCCAGCGGATCCATCCCGAGCGCTCTCACATCGGGGTAGGCTTCCAGATACCATTCCGCATCGAAAGATCCGGACGCCAGCGTGGTCGCCGTGACAGCATCGTCGTCAAAAGCCATGACTAGCTATGCCCCTCGGTGAGATTGCAGACCAAACGGATCATCGTGGCTTTTTCAAAGCTCGCCGATCCTGGAAGACGGCGCGACGTGGGGGTTCGGATAACGCCCCTCTTCCGCCCCGTAACGAATGTAATGAAACAACGGATCCATGCCGGAATCCGCCACGTCCCTGTATTTGGCGAGATACCATTCCTCGTCGAAAAGACCGGACTGTCTCAGCCGCCACATCCTGTATCTGACCCCCGACAGACGCTCCAGGAGCGATGGCCCGGTTCTTCCGCGCAACGCAGCGACAGCATCCCTGATCGCGCGCCCGGCCTCCGACATATGCGCTTCGCGATCGAGCAGCGCCCGCGTCAGCATGGCGATTTCGTCGAACCGGCGCTTGAGGCTTTCTTCAACCAGCTTCTTGTCGGCCAGCGCCTTTGCGGTTTCCGCCCTGGCCGCGCGCAGCTGTTCCTCCAGTTCGATCCGGGCGCGCTCCGCCTCGGCCGCACTCTCTTCATCCCTGCGCTCGTCCGGCCCGGCGTCGGCATCTTTTTCCACTTTTGCCAGCAGTCCCTCGATGCGCTCCGCCACGCTGGCCGCAAGCCGCTCCGCTTCCGGAAGGCGGCGAACAAGCTCGGCGAGGTCTTCGCACGCCCTGGAAGCTTCCGAACGCGCAGCCGCAGGCGCAGGTTCGCTCCCCGGCTCACGGATCGCCTGCCGGAGCGGCCCTCTCATTTCCGCGACCTCCGCGGCCAGACCCGTCGACATGTCCCGTTTCCCCTCGAATTCTGTCTTATCGTCGCCCGCGCGCCGGATCTCGGCGCTCTTCGCCTCCAGCTCCTGCCTGGCGCTTTCAAGCTCGGCCCGGCTTTCCGCAAGCTGGTTTTCCAGACGTTGCACGCGCATGGTCTGGCGCACCTGCCCCTCCACCAGCCAGCCGAAAGAGGCCTTCGCGGCGTTCAACTCCGTCCGGATCCGGTCCAGTGCGGCGTAATCCTTCCCGGATTCTCCGTTGGCGACCCATTCGCCAAAGATCCGGAACGCCTCGCGCACCCAGCCTGAGACGCCGGTATTCTGGAGGACGCTCGCTCCCGCCTCGCGGTGGTGTCGGTACTTGTCGGACAGGAACGCCTCGATTTCGCCCGCCACGGCGTCGGGGGCTTGCGGCCACTCGATACCGAGGCGACCGCGCGCATCGCCGACCAACCCTCTCCAGTCACTCAGCAGGCAGTCATAGTCGGTGAAATACCGCGGCACGCCGCGCGAGGCCGCCTCGGCGTCGAGCACATGACGCAACCACATGAGATGCCCCGCCTGTGCCTCGAAACCATTTCGCTTCGTCAGCGAGGCAGCCACTTCGACGGGATTGCGCAAGGGCAGGACCACGACGGGTCGAAATCCCTCTGCTTCCAGAAGATCGAGCCAAAACGGAAGGATGCGGCAGATACGCGGATCTTTCAGGACGATGGCGGAAGAGCCCCCGTATTCCTGCCTCAGGACTTCACGCCCCTTTTCGCGAAACTCATCCGCCGCAGCCGAACCGAACCACTCCGGTTTCACTTCGCGCCAGTCGAACCAGAAGCTGGATACGGACCTGAGCAGCTCGTCGTTGAAGCGCTGCACCAGCACAGATTCCCAATGCCCCGTCTCATTGGAGGGCGCTGCGCCAATCAGCGTCTTCGGCAAGTCGTAGCCAAGAAGGTTGACCACCCGGGCAAGCGCACTCGTGCCGGAGCGATGCATGCCCGCTATGATGAGGGCCGATTTTCCTCGAGGCGGAACTTCTTCGGATCGCATCTTTTCAGATCGCGCGCTTTCGGACAGATCTTCGATGCCGTCCCCCGCCTCTCTCGCGCCTTCCCCGTTCACCACTTGCCGCAAACCTTCAAGCATGTGCCGATCCGCCCAAGGGAGACCGGCGCGGGCATACGGGCAAACGCCTTGCCCACTACAATTCACGAGTCTCAAAATACTAGATTCGACCCAACATATCCCCTCGGCCGAAATTTCTACGATAAAATACGTATATAAAATGTCTCATTGCCGCCTTTTACCAGTCCATCGTACCGATAAGATAGAATCATATCATAGAGCAGGAGCGCGTTGTTCGCCGGTTCTATTACAGCTGTCGTTACCCCCAATTTTCCAATCCCTACGCCACCCTTTTGCCGATACTTTACATGTGAGATATTTCACGTACCGACCATACCGAACGATGAAGCCGGGGTCGCGATGCTACATAGGCGCGAGTCGGCGGACCTCGCTGAGCAATGCGCTGCAACGCAGCGGTGCAATTTCGCGATTTGTCCATGAGGGGCAAAAGCCGACGAGTTCAAACAATGTCATAAATAACAATATACAAGAATAGAACGACCCGCCGTTCCATCGAGACCCTGCGACCGGAAGATCAGTCCTCTCGCGCCGCTTCCTGCATTTGTGTCGCCAACAGTTTGCCGACGCTGATTTCATTCGTTGGGTGCGCAATGGTGTCGGTGCTGACGATCCGTGCTGCGCCGGCCTGACGGATCGCTTCTTCGGCGCCGTCTGAAAAAACGGCGTGAATCACCATGCAGATCGCAGGCGGAGCGCCGACCCGCCGCAGGTGTTCAAGCGTTCCGACCAGCGTGTGCCCGGACGACGCAATATCATCGAGGATAACCGGGGTTCCCTGCCGGAGAACGGCGCTGTCGGGCAGGCTTATCTCGACCTCGCGGTCGCCGGTGCGATGCTTGGTCAGCACCTCATAAGGACGCCCGGCGAGCGCGGCGACTTCCGCCACCCATTGCCGGCTTTCGCCGTCAGGCCCCAACAGCACGGCATCGGGGATATTCGCCGCAATCCATTCGGCCAGCACCGGAGCGGTGGCGACGCGGCGCGCAGGAATGCGGAACAGCGCCGAAAGACTTCGGTTCCGGTGCAGATGGGGATCGACCGTCACCAGCCAGTCGAAACTCTCTTCCAGAAATCCCGCAAAGATAGGAGCGCTCACCGCCTCGCGCGGGTGGAAACGCTTGTCCTGCCGCATGTAGCCGAGATAGGGCGCGACGAGGCCCACGCGTGCGGCGCCGAGTTCGCGTGCCGTGAGAGCGGCGAAACGCAGCGGCAACGCCAGCCGGTCCGGATCGCGCAACGTGGCCAGGATGGCGACGTCGCTTGCCTCAGGATCTCCGCCGAGCGTCACAAGGGTTTCGCCATCGGGAAAGCGGTGCAGGGCCACCGGTTGGATTGCAGCCCCGGTTTCAGCGGCAATGCGATGCGCCAGAGGTTCCATCCCGGGGAACGGAGCGATGATCTTCATCAGCCGCCTTCCTCGATCATGCATATGTCAGCCTGCGCCTCGGCATAGGAACGGGCGTATTCCAGTTCTCCCAAGGTTTCCGCATGGATTTCGAATAACGGCCTGCCGACATCGATCCGATCGCCGACCTGAACCAGAAGGCGCAGCCCCGCGAGTTTCTGCCTTGGCGCTCCGGCAAGTTTCGCCGTGCGCGCGATGCGGCGATTGTCGATCGTGATGAGGCGTCCGGCGGCCGGGGCGGTCACGACCGCATGATACCGCGCCTCGCGGGGTTCGCGGAAACTTCCCTGCGCCTCGCAGATCGCCATGAACTTCGCCTCAGCGGCACCGCTGTCCAGCAGCTGCGCCGCCGCAGCCCGTCCGCGGCCCCTCGTCTGGGGGGCGAGATCCAACAGCGCACCGGCAAGGTCGAGCGCACGCTCGCGCAGGTCCGCGGGGGCATATTCGTCTCTGCGGAGCACCGCGAGGACGTCCTGCGCCTCCAGCGAGGGTCCGATCCCCCGCCCGACCGGCGCAGTGCCGTCGCTTTGATGGATTGTCAGCGTCAGCCCGATCGCCTCGCCAACCGTGCGCAGCCGCCGTTCCAGCGCCTGGGCGGCTTTCGCCGAGCGCACCTTGGCCGTTGGGCCGACGGGCACGTCAATCAGCACGCGCGTCGCGCCGACGGCCGCCTTCTTCGACAACACGCTCGCCACAAGCTGCCCGTCACTGTCGAAATCGAGCGGCCTTTCGATCCGGATCAGGACATCGTCCGCCGGGCTGAGCGCGATCTTGCCGCCCCAGGCAATGCAGCCTCCTTCGGCTTCGACCACGCGCCTCAGTGTGGGAATGTCCAGAGATACCGGCGCCATGACCTCCATCGTGTCCGCCGTGCCGGCGGGAGAGGTGATCGCACGCGAGGAGGTTTTTGGGATCATCAGTCCCGCAGCCGCGATGATCGGAACGACGATCGGCGTGGTCCGGTTGCCCGGGAGCCCGCCGACGCAATGCTTGTCGTAAATCTCCGCATCGCCCCAATCCAGCGTTTCGCCTGCGGCCTGCATGGCGTGGGTCAATGCGACCGTTTCGGCTATGGAAAGCCGGTCGCCCGCGCAGGCCGTGATGAACGCGGCAAGGTCGAGATCGGAAAGGCGATGGTCGAGAACATCGCGAATGATGGCCTCGAACCGGTCCTGCTCCAGGGCTTCTCCATAGACCTTGGCGCGGATGGCTGAGACGGAATCGGGCGGCTCGGGATGCGTGAAGGTCGCGCGGTCTCCCGGCTCGGGCCGCAAGACTGCCCAAGCTTCCTCCGAAAGAGCGGCAGTATCCTCCGGCAGCCAGCCGCCATTGGTCACCACGTTCAGCGTGGCGATCACCGATCTGTCGCCGAGCGACACCTCGACCCGCGTCAGGGCCGCAAAGCCTTCAGCGCGGCAAACGTGACAGTCTTCCCGCATGAACACGATGGGCTGACGGTACGTGTCGATCCCGGCGCGGGAAAGAGCGAGAGTATTGTCGATGTTTGTCATTTCGGAATGTCCAGCCGGATCGTTTCGAGGTGTTCCGGGACGCGGGCACGCCAACCAGGTTCATCATCGATCCTCCGGCGCATCCGGTCGAAGACCGATGGCTCGCCATGTGTCGCGAAGGTCATGCCCGGCAGGCGCCCGGCTGCCCGCATCGATGTGGCTCCCCGTTTTCAGGAGGTTTGCGCGATCTGGCGGGCTGGTCCTGTGGAGGCTATGACCTGTCAGTAGGGGCAGTTTAGGCAACAGACCTGCGATCCAGCAAGCGCCGTTGATGGATGGCTTCGCGGTAGGGCGATCCTCAAACGAAAAATGCGCCCCGACTGGTGAGCCGGTGCGAGCAGAATCGAGTTTTGCGGAAAAGATGGCTGGGGCGGCAGGATTCGAACCTGCGAATGGCGGCACCAAAAGCCGCTGCCTTACCACTTGGCGACGCCCCAACGCGCGGCCCATTCGACCGCGGCCCTTCGTATAGCGACTCACCGTTCCCGCTGCAAGCCGCCAGAAATGGCTTCGAAAGGCCAATCATGCCGGGCCGCGCAGGACTTGCGCGAAATGCAGCCGGGTCACGCTGCGCCCCGCCGCTCCGCCCAGCCCGGGAGGCGGTTTTCACACCCTGTTTCCACTTGTGGAAAACGCCGTTCTCCGCCGCCTTGGGCGAAACGCGCTACGGCAATCATGAAACAGTGGATAAACGCACAACTCGTCGCTTGCGGCCCGGCAACGAGGACGCTATAAGACCGCCACTGAAACGGGCAGCACCGCGGCGGACATCGCCGGGGACCGCTGAAAACCCGCTCAGGTGAAAAGTCGGAGTGTAGCGCAGCCTGGTAGCGCACCTCGTTCGGGACGAGGGGGTCGCAGGTTCAAATCCTGCCACTCCGACCATTTTCCCGCTTAAATCGCATACGGTTCCAGACCGCTGGTGGCAACACCGGCGCGATTTTCGTTTTGCCCGCCCCTCTTTTTCCAATATCTCCCCTCCCCTTTTCCTGTTCCGATCCTCATGAATGGCAGAAAACTGCGGGATCTGACCCGATTCTCGCAGCCATAATCCCGCCTGCACCCTGTATTGGCGCGCATTGCATGCAATGATTGATGTCAAAACAATGCAACGGCGATGGGCCTACACTGACGCAGCGGATACCGCGGGAGGCGGTATCGGCGATATGCGGTGTGGAGGCCGCGCGGAACGGCAGGAAGGAAAACACCGCGCCAAGGGAGGACAAGCGGGATGGCCTGGGCTGCAATTCAAAAGACATCTGCGGACAAAGACGCGGCGACCCTGAGCGAGGCGGTGCGTACGACGTTCACGTGGAACGATGCGCGCGCGATGCTTTCCGGCCTGCCGGAAGGCGGGCTCAACATCGCCTATGAGGCCGTGGACCGTCATGTCGCGGAAGGTCACGGGACCGACGAGGCCATTGTCTGGTTCGGCAAGGACGGAAGCACGCGGCGCTTCACCTATGCCGACCTTGCCGCAGAAACATCCCGTTTCGCCAACATTCTGGGCGCGCACGGCCTGAAGCCGGGCGACCGGGTCTATGGCATCGCAGAGCGGGTGCCGGAACTCTATATCGCCGCCCTTGGCACGCTGAAGGCGGGCATGGTGTTCTCGCCGCTCTTTTCCGCCTTCGGGCCCGATCCGATCCGCATGCGTATGGAGATCGGCGAGGCCAATGCGGTCATCACCACCTCCTCCATCTACCGTCGCAAGATCGCCGCCTGGCGCAACGAGATTCCCTCCCTGAAGCTCGTGCTGATCATCGGCGACGAGGCCCCGGAAGACTGCGTCGCGCTGGGCCCTGCCATGGCAGCCGCCTCCGACCTGTTCCACGTGGCGCGCACACGGCCCGACGACCCGGCGCTGATCCACTTCACCTCCGGCACGACGGGGCGGCCCAAGGGCGCGGTTCACGTGCATGAGGCGGTGGTCATGCATGCCTGCGCGGGACGCTTCGCGCTGGAACTGGCACCCGGCCGCCGCTACTGGTGCACCGCCGATCCCGGCTGGGTGACCGGCACCTCCTTCGGCATCATCTCGCCGCTCGTCAACCGGGTGCGCATGGTGATCGACGAGGCGGATTTCGAACTCGATCGCTGGTATTCGCTTCTCCAGAACGAGAAGATCGAGGTCTGGTACACCGCCCCCACTGCCATCCGCATGATGATGCGCGCGGGCAAGGAGGCCGCCGCCCCTTACGATTTCTCCGCTCTTCAGTTCATGGCCTCGGTGGGCGAACCGCTCAACCCGGAAGCGGTTGTCTGGGGCAACGAGGTTTTCGGCCGCCCCTTCCACGACAACTGGTGGCAGACGGAGACCGGCGGCATCATGATCGCCAACACCAAGGCGATGGATGTGCATCCCGGCTCCATGGGCAAGCCGCTTCCCGGCATCGAGGCCGGGATCGTGGAGCGCGAGGGCGAGGGCGAGACTTTACGCAAATGCGCGCCGGGCGAGATCGGCGAGCTTGCGCTGCGCCCCGGCTGGCCGTCCATGATGCGAGAATATCTGCACGAGCCGGCGCGCTACAAGAAGTGTTTCGTCGACGGGTGGTATCTCTCCGGCGATCTCGCGATGCGCGACGCCGAGGGCTATTTCTGGTTCGTGGGCCGTGCGGACGACCTGATCAAGTCGTCCGGCCATCTGATCGGCCCCTTCGAGGTGGAAAGCGCGCTGATCGAGCATGAGGCGGTGGCGGAGGCTGCCGTGATCGGCCTGCCGGACGAGACCGCCGGCGAGGTGGTGAAAGCCTATGTCGTGCTCAATCCCGGCCTTGAACCTTCCGAAGAGCTTGAACGCGACATTCGCGGCCTTGCGCGCAAGAAGCTCGGCCCGTCCGTCGCCCCGCGCGAGGTGGTGTTCCGCAAGACCCTGCCCAAGACGCGCTCGGGCAAGATCATGCGCCGCCTTCTGAAAGCACGCGAACTCGGGCTTCCCGAGGGCGACATTTCCACGCTGGAGAGTGACGAGTCATGAGCGACGTGAAGCCTCACCTCACCCACGATCATGCCCGCGAATTGCTCGCCACCATGATCCGCATCCGCCATTTCGAGGACAAATGCGCGGAGCTATACACCCGCGAGAAGATCCGCGGCTTCCTCCACCTTTATGACGGGGAGGAAGCGGTGGCGAGCGGGGTGATCCCGACGCTTGAGCCGGGAGACCGGATCGTCGCGACCTATCGCGAGCATGGCCATGCGCTGGCGCGCGGCGTGCCCATGGACAAGGTGATGGCGGAGATGTTCGGCAAGTCCACCGGTTCCTCCGGCGGGCGCGGCGGGTCGATGCATATCTTCGATGCGGAACACAACTTCTATGGTGGCAACGCCATCGTGGGCGGCGGGTTGCCGCTCGCCGTGGGCCTTGCCTTGCGCGATGCGATGGTGGGCGAGAGCAACGTCACAGCCTGCTTCTTCGGCGAAGGCGCGGTTGCAGAGGGCGAGTTCCATGAATCCATGAACCTTGCCCAGCTCTGGGGCCTGCCGGTTCTCTTTGTCTGCGAGAACAACGGCTATGCCATGGGCTCGGCGCTGGCGCGCACCGAATCCCAGACCGACATCCACGCCAAGGCCGCCGCCTACGGTGTGGAGGCGGAACAGGTCGACGGGATGGACGTGATCGCGGTGGAAGCGGCGACGCGGCGCGCGGTGGCGGCGATTCGCGAGACCGGACGTCCCCGGCTTCTGGAATGCCTGACCTATCGCTTCCGGGCGCATTCGATGTTCGACGCCCAGCTTTACCGCGACAAGGAGGAAGTGGAACACTGGCGCGAGAAGGGGCCGATCCGGCTTTTCAAGAACTGGCTTCTTGAGAACAATTTCATCCACGCGGAAGAGATCGCAAAGATCGAGGCGGAGGTGGATGCGGAGGTGGCCTTCGCCGTCGATTTCGCCGAGCGCAGCGACTTCGAGCCGTTGGCGGACCTCACCCGCCATGTCACGGCCGAAGACCGCCCCGCGCCGCCCGCACCGCCGGAGCCATCCTCCGAGACGGTGGAGATCACCTATCGCGAGGCGGTGAAACAGGCGATCCGCGATGCGATGAACCGCGATGAACGGGTGTTCCTTATGGGCGAGGACGTGGGGGCCTATGGCGGCTGCTACGCCGTCTCCAAGGGGATGATGGACGAGTTCGGCGAGATACGCGTGCGCGATACGCCGCTGTCTGAATCCGGCTTCACCGGGGCTGGCATAGGGGCTGCGGCGGCAGGCATGCGGCCCATCGTGGAACTGATGACGGTGAATTTCTCGCTGCTGGCCCTCGACCAGATCATGAATACGGCGGCCACCATCCGGCACATGTCGGGCGGGCAGTTCAATGTCCCCGTGGTCATCCGGCTGGCGACGGGGGCGGGCAAGCAACTCGCCGCCCAGCATTCGCACTCGCTGGAAGGCATGTACGCCCATATTCCCGGCCTGCGCGTTCTGGCGCCCGCAACGCTTGAGGATGCGCGCGGGATGCTCTGGACCGCCTTACAGGATCCGGACCCGGTGCTGATCTTCGAAAACGTCATGCTCTACAACATGAGCGGCAAGCTTGCGGCCAATGCCGGGGCGGTGGAGATCGACAAGGCGGCGATCCGGCGGCCGGGCCGCGATCTCAGCCTGATCACCTATGGCGGCTCTCTGTTCAAGACGCTCGAAGCCGCCGAGGAACTGGCGGGCGACGGCATCGAGGCGGAGGTGATCGACCTGCGCGTCCTCAGGCCGCTGGACGATGCCACGATCATGGCGTCGCTCGCCCGCACCCGCCGGGCGGTGATCGTCGACGAGGGCTGGCGCACCGGCTCGCTGTCGGCGGAGATCGCAGCGCGGATCGGCGAACAGGCCTTCTGGCACCTCGATGCCCCCATTGGCCGGGTGTGCACGGAAGAGGTGCCGATCCCCTATCCGAAACATCTTGAAGACGCTTCCATTCCGCAGGTCCCGAAGATCGTCGCGGCGGCGAAAGCGGTGATGGGGAAAGGCTGATGACCACCTTCACCATGCCCTCGCTCGGCGCCGACATGGAGGCGGGCAAGCTCGTCGAATGGCTCGTGAAGCCGGGAGACAGCGTCAAACGCGGCGATATCGTCGCCGTGGTGGAAACCCAGAAGGGGGCCATCGAGATCGAGATCTTCGAGGACGGCAAGGTCGGCAAACTGATGGCGGACCTCGGCCAGACCCTGCCGGTCGGCGCACCGCTCGCCGAGATCGTCGGTGTGGGAGAAGAAGTACCCGCACCGGCGGCGGAGCCCGTCGAGACGGTGTCAGCGCCGACCGCTACGCCTGTTGTGACGCCGGAACCGGCAGCGCCCCCTGCCCCGCCGCCGACCGCAATCGCGCCCGCCGCGGGCCCCGGATCGTCGCCCGCCGCGCGCGCAAGGGCGGCCGAACTCGGGCTGGATCTCTCAAGCCTTTCCGGCAGCGGACCGGGTGGAGCCATCGTTCTCGCCGATGTGGAGGGGCTTGCGAAATCCGCCTCCGCACCGACGCCGAGCACGCCCGCAGCGGGTGGGCGACGCCACGCACGAATTTCATCGCCGAGATGCGCAAGGCGATTGCGGCTGCGATGGCGCGTTCCAAGCGCGAGATCCCGCATTATTACGTCACGCATACGGTGGATCTGACCGCCGCAAGCAGTTGGCTGAGTGCCGCCAATGCCGAGCGACCGCCGGAGGAACGGCTGTTGATGGGCGCGCTGCTGGCCAAGGCCGTGGCGCTGGCCGCACGTGAGGTACGCCAGGTCAACGGCCATTACGGGGAAGGCGGATTTGCGCCGTCCAGCGAGGTGAACCTTGGGCTGGCCGTTGCGTTGCGCGGCGGCGGGCTGATCGCGCCTGCGATCCTGAACGCCGATGCGCTCGATCTCACCGGCCTGATGGCGGCGATGCGCGACGTGACCACCCGCACCCGCGCCGGACGCCTGAGAAGCTCGGAAATGAGCATGGGAACGATCACCTTTTCCGGGCTCGGCGAAAACGGTGTGGAGGCGATGGCGGGCATCATCGTACCGCCGCAGGTGGCGCTCGTTACCGCGGGCGCGCCGCAATCCATGGCGCTGGTGCGCGACGGCGCGGTTGTCGCCGCACCCGCCGTCACCTTCACGCTCGCCGCCGATCACCGTGTCAGCGACGGTCGGCTCGGCGCGAAATTCCTGCTCGCGATGGACAGGTTCCTGCAAACCCCGGAGGCCCTATGACCGAAGACGACATCCGCAAAGGCTATCTTGAGGAACTGGTCCGGGTCGCGCCGGATCTCGATCCGGCCACGATCATGGGAAGCGATCATCTTCAGGACGATCTGGAGCTTGATTCCATGGACGTGCTCAATCTGGTGATCGCGCTGGCCAAGCGGTTCGGGATCGACATTCCCGAGGCCGATTATCCGCAGATCGCCACGGCGGATCTGGCCGCGCCCTTCATCGCGCAGCGCATGGCGGGGAAGATCTGAGCCTCAGGCCCTCCCGCGTCAGCCTTTCTCGGGCGCTGCCTGGTCAGCCGCGAGCCACGCCTTGGCGTCGGCGCGCTCGGAGAGCGAAAACAGTTTCACCTCGCCCGGCATCAGGAAATTGAATGCCGACATGGTCTTTGCGATCCATTCGACATCGGTCACGACCGCGATGCGCTCCCAGCTCAGCCAGTGTTCCACGCCGGTCCTGAAATCGCTCCACATGGCGCCCGGGTCGATATGTTCGAGATCGTCCCCGATCTCATAGTAAAGCCGGATCTTTTCGTGCCCGGCGAAGGCCGCATCGACCGCCGGGATCAGCACGGTTTCATAGTCGGCCTTGCTCACCCGTCCATGACAGGCGAAGGCGACGGTGTTTTCGGGAAAACCCTGAAGCTGCTCGATCATGGGATACCTCCTGACAAACCATTGGATTGTCGCGTCGTCATATGCCCGGCAAGGATAACACATCCGGCAAGGTCGGCATGTCGCGCAAGTCGCTACGTTGCGGAGAGCCGCATGAATGCCCCGCCGCCCGGCCTGACCGCCAGCCTGAATCCAACGGCTACTTGACTTGACTAGCAACTTAACGCAGTTTCATTGTGATTATTTCAAATAATCGACCCCAAAAGGAGAGATATTCCAACACCTCCCCTCATATAGAATGCAGTTTTTCAGGCGACAAATCGCCCGTCCGTAGAATCCATATGTCGAGTTTTAAGCGTTCGTAAGAGTTTGACGATAAATCTGGACCTACAGGCCCACGCTCGCCGTAAAATGGACCCTGAATGTCAGCCGAACATGAATATATTTTCGGGTGCGATTGCCCGGACTGCACCGCAACCAGCGAGTTTCAGGCTGTAGCAATCGAGCCTGTGAATGCGGACAAGCCCGTTTTCACGCTGAGCGAGGTGATCGATCAGCTGACCGATCCTGCCAATCTGTGGACCTCCACGACGGTCACCTACGGGTTCACGACGGTCAATCCCGGCTACGGCGATGAAGCAGCGGGCTGGTCCGCCTTTTCGACGGCCCAGAAGGCGGCCGCGCGCGAAGCGATTGCGCTTTGGGATGATCTGGTCGATCTGACCTTCGTGGAATCCGCCAACGGCAACACGGCAGATATCCGCCTTTCGAACACGACGACGGGGCCGCAGGTGGCCTGGGCCTATTACCCCAGCACCTATTACAATTATCAGGAAGAAGGCGACGTCTGGGTCAACCCGACTTACTGGGCGAACAGCTATCTGGACAACGGCGACTACGGATTCCTCACGCTCGTCCACGAGTTGGGCCATTCGATCGGGCTTTCGCATCCCGGCGCCTATAACGGCGGATCGCCGACCTATGAGGATATGGCCGAGTACGAACAGGACACCCGCCAGTACACGGTGATGTCCTATTTTCAGGCTTCCAACACCGGCGCGGACCATTCGCCTCCGGGCGAGGGCGTCTCCTACGGGGCGACGCCGCTGCTGCACGACATCGCCGCCATTCAGGCGATCTACGGCGCGGACATGACCACCCGTACGGGCGATACGGTCTACGGCTTCAATTCCAATACCGGTCGCGATCAGTTCAACTTCGCGATAAACACCGCCCCCGTGGTGGCCATCTGGGATGCCGGCGGCACGGACACGCTCGACCTTTCCGGCACGGGCTTCAGCCAGGTCATCAATCTGGAAGAAGGCACCTTCTCCGACGTGATGGGCATGACCTCCAATCTTGCCATCGCCTTCAACGTGTCGATCGAAAACGCCAAGGGCGGCAGCGGCCAGGATGTGATCAACGGCAACGGCCTTGACAACCGTCTTTTCGGCAATGCGGGCAATGACACGCTGAACGGCGGAGAAGGCAATGACACTCTCTGGGGCGGTCTCGGCGCGGATATTCTCAACGGCGGCAACGGTCAGGACCGGGCCCAGTACCATCTGGCCACGGGCGCGGTGACGGCGGACCTCCTGAACTCGGGAAACAATTCGGGAGAAGCCGCGGGGGACACCTATGTCTCCATCGAAGACCTGTGCGGGACCGGCTTCGGCGATACCCTGCGCGGGGACAACGGGAACAACACCATCTGGGGATGGAACGGCAACGATCAGGTTTACGGGCGCGACGGTGACGATGCCATCTATGGCGGAAACGGCAACGACATTCTCTGGGGCGGCCTTGGCGCCGACGTGCTTGACGGTGGCGCAGGCACCGACCGTGCCCAGTATCATCAGGCTGCGGCCGCAATAACAGCCGACCTTTTGGGCCCGGGCAACAACACCGGCGAAGCCGCGGGCGACATATATATCTCCATCGAAGACCTGTGCGGGACCGGCTTCGGCGACACCTTGCGCGGTGACAACGGGGACAACACCATCTGGGGATGGAACGGCAACGATCAGGTTTACGGGCGCGACGGTGACGATGCCATCTATGGCGGAAACGGCAACGACATTCTCTGGGGCGGCCTTGGCGCCGACGTGCTTGACGGTGGCTCAGGCACCGACCGCGCCCAGTATCATCAGGCTGCGGCCGCAATAACAGCCGACCTTTTGGGCCCGGGCAACAACACCGGCGAAGCCGCGGGCGACATATATATCTCCATCGAAGACCTGTGCGGGACCGGCTTCGGCGACACCTTGCGCGGTGACAACGGGGACAACACCATCTGGGGATGGAACGGCAACGATCAGGTTTACGGGCGCGACGGTGACGATGCCATCTATGGCGGAAACGGCAACGACATTCTCTGGGGCGGCCTTGGCGCCGACGTGCTTGACGGTGGCTCAGGCACCGACCGCGCCCAGTATCATCAGGCTGCGGCCGCAATAACAGCCGACCTTTTGGGCCCGGGCAACAACACCGGCGAAGCCGCGGGCGACATATATATCTCCATCGAAGACCTGTGCGGGACCGGCTTCGGCGACACCTTGCGCGGCGATGACGGGGCCAACAGCATCTGGGGCTGGAACGGGGATGACCAGATCACCGGGTTGGGTGGAGACGACCGGCTTTTTGGCGGTGCAGGGGCCGATGTCTTTCACTTCGCAGCCGATTTCGCATCCGACGTCATCTACGATTTCGAATACGGCTACGACACGCTCATGTTCTCCAGCGACTTCGGAACCGATCAGGCCGCAACGCTGGTTTCGACATACGGCGAACAGGTCGATGCGAACTACGTGCTCGATTTCGGCACGGACGGACACCTCACCATCGCCAATGCCACCGAAGCCCAGATCGTCGACAGCATCATGTTTGCCTGATTTTATGCAAGACGAGCGCGCGCCCGGACGGCGACGTGCCGACATCGCATCGGCACGGGATGCGAATGCCCGCACGGACGCACTGGAATAGACATGCGAGCTGTGATGTAGTTCTCCCTCTGCCCGGACGTCCCGCGCCCGGGCTCATGGATTTCAGCCATGTATTTCAGGAGGGCGCCATGCATTTTCTCCCGGAGCGACTTTCCCGGCACATAAACATTGCCCGGATTACGGCCCTTTGCGGGGCCGTTTTTATTTTCTCCGCCCAACTCGCAACAGCGTCAGACGACGGGAAACTCCCCCCCTTCACGCCCGGGGATGTGCCGCCTGCTCCCGATTACGCCGAGGCGAGCAGCTGGCTCGACCTGCCCAAAAACCCCGACCAATTCGGCGTCGACATCATCTGGCTCTATCCGACCGTGCTCGTCGACAATTCGGCATGGCTCATGGATATCACCCGCAAGGACCTGATCGCAGGGGCTGCGGAATCGGTGGCCACCGAGGCCCGGATTTTTTCCGGGCAGGCCAACCTCTATGCGCCGCTTTACCGCCAGATGAACCTGGCCGGGTTCAACCTGCCGGAAGCGGAGCGTGACGCCATCGTCGCCTATGGCGAGGACGACGCGAAACGCGCCATGGCCTATTACATGGAGCACTACAACAAGGGCCGCCCGTTCATTCTGGCGGCGCACAGTCAGGGCTCCTATGTCCTGACCCAGCTTCTGGTGGACTACTGGGGCAAGCTCGGCATCGAGGACCAGTTGATCGCGGGCTATGTCGTGGGATGGTCGCTGACCCGGCAGGACCTCAAGGACAATCCGGCCATCACCATCTGCGAGAATGCGCTGCAGACGGGCTGTTTCGTCAGTTACAATTCCGTGGCGCCGGGGCGGCAGAAGGCGTCTCCCCTCATCCTGCCGGGGGCCATCGTCGTCAATCCGCTGACATGGACGCGCGACGACACCCTTGCGCCTGCCTCAGACAATCGCGGCTCGACCTTCTTCAACAAGGACCACACCTACCAGATCCTGCCGGGCTTCGCTTCCGCCCAGATCGCCGACGGCGGGCTCGCGGTGGTGGCGAAAGACCCCGAGCGGCTCAACTCTCCTTTCTTCCCCGAAGGAGTTTATCACGGCTTCGACTATCCGCTTTTTTACGAAAGCATCATGGCCAACGCCTCACAGCGCATTCAGACCTATCTGGCCGGACGGGAATAAGCATAGCGCGGCGATTCATCTCGCATGGCAGGACAGGCGAGTTCATGCGAGCGCGTGGCAATCGCGCGAGAGTTTGTTAACATTTGCGCAACTTGGCGAATCTCTTTGAAAGACGGCCACTGATGAGCGGATCGGTCATCACCATCGCATCGCTGAAAGGGGGGAGCGGAAAAACCACGCTCGCCACCTGCCTCGCCGTGCACTGGCACCTGAAATGGATGAACCCGCTGCTGATCGACGCCGATCCGCAACGCTCGATCATGCGACTTGCAGAACGCGGTCAGGCGCTTGGCGGCATCGACCTGATGGCACAGGCGGACAAGAACGTCTGGGAAACGATCAAAAAACATGGCCCCAATTACGGGGTCACCATCGTCGATACGCCGGGCTTCGACAGCGACATCACGGTCGCAGCCCTTGCGGTTGCCGATCTGGTGCTGATCCCGGTCAAGGCTTCGCCGCTCGACGTTGACCGGATGATGGACACTGTCAAGACGCTGATGAGCGGGATGACCGGCTGGGCACCGACCTTTCGATGCGTGATGACCCAGACGACCCGCGGAAGCGTGATTTCGCGCCATATACGGGCCGAGCTTGAGGAAAGCGGCTTTCCGCTGCTGGCCACCGACATGCCGAACCGGGTCGCCTATGCGGAAGCCGGGCTTTACGGCGCGACGCCGAGCCAGATCGCCCCGGACGGTCCAGCGGCCCGGGATATCGCGGACATCGCCACTGAAGCGGAAGTGCTGCTTTCCACCAAGAACGCCCGGAAGGCGATAGGCGCATGAGCAAGAAACTGCCGCGCACATCCCAACGCACCCTGAACGACCTGCGCAACGCCGCAAAGGAAGCGTTGGATGCGGAGATGGCCGCAGGCGCGACAATTGCAGAGGCGCCGAAGGCGGACGCTGCACAGATGCCGGGACAGCCCCCGGAAATGGCGCCGCAGCCGCCGACAGGGGCGCCCCCACCGCGCGCCGGGCAGACGGAAAGCAAGCCCGCCAGCGCAGCGAAAGCCCCTGTGCGAAAGTCCGCATCCTCGAAGGCTGTCAGTCCCCGGACACGCGGTTCCGAGATCACGGTGAACAAAGCCCCCACCAAGCGGGCGGTCGGCAAAGCTGCGGGACGAGCGGTCGTGACAGCCAGGCCCGCGACGATCGACAAGGCGGCCTTCCGGGAAGCATCTGGCCGCATGATCGTGGAGCGGCATGCGAACCTTGCCGCAGTGACGGGGCTGATCCCGCTGCCATGGGTCGACCTTGCAGCCATCACCGCCATCGTGGACCGGATGTTTCGCAAGCTTGCGCGCCTCTATGGCGTGCGACTGGAAGGCGAGCGCAGCAGGCAACTGGCAACCGCGATGCTGACGGGCGTGGCGGTGCCCGCAATCGCCAGTTTCACCACAACCACCCTCTTCCAGCTGACGGTGGGTCAGAACCTGATCGGCAGTGCCCTCACCTGCATTTCGGCAGCCGTGATCGTGCGCATGGTCGGCGAAACCTACCTCACGCATCTTGCCAGCGTGAGCGGGATGGGTGCCGGGACAATCAGGGACCAGGCGGCCGCCGGGGCGTGAAATTCCCCGAGATCGGGCGGCAACGCCGGTTAACCCTTTTCATTTACCAGCAGAAATAGTATCTTTCCTCGCGAAAGGCGGACCTTCCAGAAAATCAGGCGCCTTCGACTTTCATCGGACCGTTATTGATCTGGCCCGAATTGATATCAGGAGATTTCCATGGCGAGCAAAGCAGCCGCTGCCGCAGCGGAAGAGCCGATCGAAGCAGATATCGACGAGACGGCAATCGAGTCCGATGACGAATTCGACGTAACCCGCGAGCTGACGGCCGATAATCTGATCAAGGATTACATGCTCGCATCGGTTGCAGCCAGCATTGTGCCGATCGCTTTCTTCGACATCGCGGCGGTGGTGGGCATTCAGCTCCGCATGATCCAGAAGCTGTCGAACCTTTACGGTAACCCGTTCTCCGAACGGCTTGGCCGCAAGGTAATATATGCGCTGGCCGGCGGCGTGCTCGGCTATGGCGCGGGCTACATGGTTGCCGCCAGTGCCACCAAGATGATCCCCGGCATCGGCTGGATGGTCGGCATGGTCTCGCTGCCCGTCGTCTCCGGGGCTTCGACCTATGCGGTCGGGCGCTCCATCGTGCAGCACTACGAAGCAGGCGGCACGCTTCTGGACTTCAACGCATCCAAGATGCGCGAGTTCTACAAGGAGCAGTTCGAGAAGGGCAAGGACATGGCGCGCAAGGCCAAGAAGACGGCCGCTGCAGACGCCGAAGCGGCAACAGAGGAAGTCGCCGCGTCCTGATCTTTTCGAGGACGCGCGCCGATCTGACGATCCGCGCATGAACATCAAAAGCCGCTCCGTGGAAACGGGGCGGCTTTTTTCATGCGCAATCGCGCGCCCGGAACAGCAGCATAGGTGCGAGCGCGCAGAAGCTCTACCGGGCAGCGGATTTCCGGCTCTCAGAATGTTCAGGCTTTTCGAGGGGGCGTATTCGGGCCCGCGCGGCAACACGGGCGTGCGGCGGGGCATTCGTATCCGTAACGGACTGACCGCCGTCAGCGGGGCTCGGGGCCGGACAGGCTCACGACAGGGCCAAATCGCGGTCGCAGCCCTTTTGCAAACCGCGGCGCTCAGATGCGGCGGCGGCGGCGCTCGCGGACGGGTTTGGACCAGTTATCGGCGGCCAGCAGAACGATGACGCCGACGACGGGGCTGAAAATGAAGGCGATCAGGAAATTCCCGATAAAGCCGAAACGCGTATTGCGCCCCAGCACACCGATGATCCAGCTCGCCAGAACCCAGAATAGAAATGCCCAAGGGTTTACGAATATCGTCATTGCCCAGTCGTCTCCATATCTGGCGGAAGCCCGCCGGATTCGGCGGCCTCACCGGGACCTTCGACTCGTTCGGGGTCGCCATCTGCGCCGGATTTTCTGTCCAGCGGGATCGTAATCCCCGCAACCGTGTGAAATGTCGTTCCATCGTGGCGCACGACATAGACCTCAGTGTCGGTGATCAGGCCGTTGCGGTCAAACACCAGTGGCCCGGTCACACCCGAAAACGCCGTCTTGTAACGCGCGATCTTCATCACGTCGGACACCTTGTCGGCTGATAGCGAACCCGTGCGGTTCACCGCATCGCGCACCAGCGTCACCGCATCGTAGCCGAGCGCCGCATTCAGGTCCGGCATCGCGCCGTTGGCCTTCAGGTAATCGACAATGAACCCGCTGGCATGCGCATCGCCCACCCTGTCGCGATTGTAGAGCGACACGCCGATGACGTCCTTCATCGCCTTCCTGCCCGCCTTCTGCTCGACCACTTCGGAGAACATGTACTCCATCCCGAAGATCGGCACGGTGAGACCGAGATCGCGGGCGCGGCGGATGAACTCGGCGGTTTCATCCAGCGACGAGGACACGATGAAGAAGGCGTCATAGTCGTTACGGCTGAAAAGCTGGTTGTCGAGGATGAACATCAGGAGATCGTCGATCGAGCGCTGCGCGCTTGTCAGATAACCTCGGAAAACAGCGTTCGCTCCGGCCTTGGTGATCGCCTCGGTGAAGAAATTGGAAGATTCCTTGCCGTAGTCGGTCTTGTCGGACAGGACGATGAAATTCTTGTAGCCGGACTTGATCGCATACCGTCCGATCAGATGGGCGTTGGTGGCGTTGTCCGGCTGGAGGGCAAAGATCGTCTCGAAGGAATGGTTGGTGAGCGAGGTCGCCGTGGCGTGGGTTGCGAGGAACAGCACGTCGTTGCGCGCATAGACCGAACTGGCGGTGACGGCCGTGTCCGACCATTCATGCCCGATGACCGCCAGGAGGTTCTTGAGGCCCGAGATCCGGTCGGAGAGGCTCAGGGTTCTGGAAACCGTCGTTTCCAGCTCGGTCCCCGTGTTGATGCTGTCTTCCCGGATGAATTCCAGCTTCAGTTCGCGCCCCAGAACCTTTTCCGCCGTTGCATTGACCTGCTTCACTGCGAGGCGAATGCCGCTGACGAAACTGCTCTCCTCGTCGCCATCGGAATAGACCGCGACGATCTTCAGACTGTCGTCTTCAGGCGCCAAGGGGTTTTCGACCAGCCCGAAGAGGGTACTGGCACCGCTGAACGCCGCGATCATGAACGCGGTCACGACGGCGAACACCGCCACGGCCAGCAGCGCAAGCACCACCCGGCGCGTGGAGCGCGGGCCCTTCACGGTCTTCGGCGGTTGCTGGTTGTCCGGTTCGGCCTGCACCATCCCACCTATCGGTCTCCGCCGAGAATGAGCGGCATGCCGTCCTTGCCGGCCCCGATCACCACGGTCTTGGAATTGGGCGCGGTCGCGAGTTCCTTGGTCGCCTGAACGCCCTGCCAGCGCAGAAGATCCTCGGTCAGGCTGCGTTTGACGATGTCCTGATACTTGCGGATGCCTTCCGCCTCGATGGCTTTTCGCTCCGCTTCCTTCTGCTCGATCTCAAGCCGGTACTTGTAGGCTTTCTGTTCTTCCGAAAGCGTCAGCTTGCGCTCGATGGCGAGGCGCACGGCAGCGGGCAGTTCGACGTTCCGCACCAGCACGTTGTCGACGATCACGTAGCGATCCTCGACGCTGGTCAGGGAGCTGATGACCACCGATTCCAGAAAGCCGAGGCGGGAGGTATAGACCTCTTCCGGCGTGTACTGGCCGACCGAGCGACGCAGCACCGCTTCGGTTTCGGGAAAGACGACCTTGTCGAGATATTCCGGGCCGACCGTGACGTGCAGAAGAGGCAACAGGCGCAGGTCGGGCTTGTAACGGACCGCGATCTGAAGCTCGATCGGCAGACCGTCCTTGGTCAGCATCGTATAGTTGCGTTCTTTGGTCTGCAGGCGGACGTTGTAGATATACATCCGGTTCCAGGGCCAGATGATATGCAACCCTTCGCCGTAGATCCGGCTCATCTCCGTGCCGGAGACCCACCGGTAGAGCACGCCCGCCTCACCCGACTGCACGGTGATGACGATACGATTCCACAAAAGCGCCAGACCGAGCCCGCATGCGACGAGGACAATAAGAAAATAGAGCTGAAAACGGCGCTGGCGATCGCCTTTCAACGCTTCTTCGTAGTCGTCGAAGTCGTCGTCATAAGCCATGCGACCAACTCACCTCATCATATTCGGCGCGAAGTAGGACTATAAGGTCAGCCCGCCTCGCTTTCCAATACGCAAACGCCTTGAACATGAAGGATTTACAGGTCTTCCACCTGAATTTCCGGATATTGCCCGACGCTTGCCCGTGCTTTGCGACCCGCAATCTGCACGAACTCATACCGGAGCCGCCGTCAGTTCGCGCGAGATCAGCGGCAGCCAGTCGGCAAGGGCGGGCTGCCTCAGGATCGAGTAATGGTCGGCCTCGATGCGCTGGAGGCGCAGCGGGACGGTTGAAAGCTCGCTCCAGCCCTGGGCGAAATCGCCGTCGAGCCCCTCCACCGCGCGCACCAGCGTGATCGGCAGCGTGGAACGCCGCGGATCATAGGCACGGCACAACCGGAAGTTTTCGCAAAAGACATCCAGCAGGCGGCGCAGTTCCGCCTCCCCCCCGCCGGGGAAGAGGCTTCGGAACTGCGGCAACCCCTGCACGTGGGCGATCACGTCCTCATCGCGCGCAAGGGCGGCATCCGCACCGAAAAGGTCGCGCACGAAGGCCTGTCGGCATTGCCGGTCGATATCGGCGTCGTCCTGCGCCCCCTCCCCATCCGCTCCCTTGAGATCGGCAGGGGTGTAGCTGTCAATGAGCCCGAGGAAGGAAACCTGCTCGCCCGCCTCTTCCAGCTGGCGGGCCATCTCGAAGGCAATGACGCCGCCCAGCGACCAGCCGCAAAGCCGGTAGGGCCCGCTTTGCTGCACGTTTAGTACCTGCCTCAGATAGCGGGCCGCCAATGCCTCGATGCTGTCGGCGCGCGCATCCTCGCCCGGCTCAAGCCCCGCGGCGCGCAGGCCGTATATGGGCACATCGGGCGTCAGGGCATCGAGCAGCGGGCGGTAGCAGGAGAGCGTTCCGGCGACCGGATGGATGAGGAAGAGCGGCGGGCCCTTGCGCGTGGCTTCTCCTTCTCCCTCGCCCGCACCTGCGCCTGTCTCGGGCTGGCGAAGCGACACGAGGAGAGATCCCTCCTTCGTCGCCCCGTCCCGCTCAACAGGAGCGGCAGAGGCGCCGCGGCGACGCAAAAGGCGCGCCTGAGCGGCGATGGTGCCAGCGCCCGCAAAATCGGTGATCGAAAGGCTCGCGCCGAAGACCTGATGGATACGGCCCAAAAGCCGGACGGTCAGGAGGCTGTTGCCGCCCGCCTCGGAAAACTCCTCGTCGATGCCAAGCGGGGCCTCGCGCTCGCTGCGCCCGAGAACCTCCGCCCAGACTTCGCAAAGCCCCTCCTCCAGCCGGTCGCGCGGCGCGCGGTGGGCGTCTTTTTCCTGCCGGATCGCCGTTTCCTGACGGCGGAGCGCCTGACGGTCGATCTTGCCGGAAACGGTCTTGGGCAGACGGTCGAGCCGGACCCAGATCGTCGGCACCATGTGGGCGGGCAGCATCCCGGCCACGCGGGCCTTTACCTCTTGCCGCGTGATATCGGCCTGCGACATGGCGAGATAGGCGGTCAGAACCGGATCGCCGACGCGGTTGCGCTCCACCAGCACAGCGGCCTCCGCGATGCCGCAGGCGGCAATTGCGGCCTCGACCTCGCCAAGCTCGATGCGATGACCGCGGATCTTGACCTGATCGTCGATCCGGCCGCGAAATTCCACCTGCCCCCCGCTGTTGGGCCGGAAACAGGCCAGATCGCCCGTGGCGTAGAGCCGGATCTCTCGTCCGTCGATCTGATGGAGGGCGAATTTCTCCTGCGTGAGGGCGGGGCGTCCGTGATAGCCGATGGCCAGCCGGTCGCCGCCCAGATAAAGCTCGCCGACAATGCCGTCGGGAACGAGGTTTCCGTCCCCATCGAGGATATAGATCTCCACGCCCGGAAGGGGCCTGCCGATGGGCACGCCCATCGCGGTCTCCCCGTCGCGGTCCGCCGGTTTCACGTCGTGGATGAGCGCGGTGATGGTGGCCTCGGTCGGGCCATAGGCGTTGATCAGCCTGAGATCGGCAAGCGGGCTGCGGGCCCAGGCTTCCACCACATCGCCCGTCAGCGCCTCGCCGCCGACGATCACCACCCGGAGGGCGAGCGGGCCCGTCTCGGGCTTGCGGGCCGCCCATGCGCGCAGAAGTTCGTGCAGATAGACCGGCGGCAGGTCGGCAATGGTGACGGCCTTTTCCGTCAGGTAGCGATGGAAGGCTTCCGGGCTTTGCAGGCCATCGGGGCGAAGCTCCAGCCTGCCGCCTGCGATCAGGATCGGCAGCATCTGCTCAAGGGCGGTATCGACGGAGGCGGGCGCGAATTGCAGCGCCACGTCGTTTTCCGTTATCGCGTATTCGCGGCCCATGATCTGGCAATGGCGCGACAGTGCGCCATGCGAGACGACCACGCCCTTCGGCGCGCCGGTGGAGCCGGACGTGTAGATGACATAGGCCGGATCGCCGAGCCGGATCTCGCCCAGGGCGACCTGCGCAAAGCGGGCGCGAAGGCCGGGGCGTTCGCGGTCGAGATCGATGATGTGGGCGGGCGGCGTTTTCAGCCCCCTCAACCGCTCCGCATGGGCGGCGTCGCTCAGGACCACCCGCGTTTCGGCGTCCTCGACGATGAAGGCGAGGCGCTCGTCGGGGAATTCCGGATCGAGCGGCACCCAGACCCCGCCGCTTGCGAACACCGCTAAAAGCGAGGCGATGGCATCGGGCGTGCGATCAAGGAACACGCCGACCCGCTCGCCCGGTTTCAGTCCACGCTTTTCAAGCAGTTGCGCGATCTGGCGGATGCGTGCGGCAAGGCGCTTGTAGGTGAGCGATCCGTCCGCGTCAGAGACCGCGAGAGCACCCGGCGTCTGGCGGGCCCGGGCAAAGATCAGGTCGTGAGCCGGGATCTGCACCGTCTCCACGGTACGATCATGGCTCCAGTGATGAAGGGCGCGGTCCGTTTCGGATCGCGTCAGCATGGGTACGGTCGAAACGGGGTCGGGCACCCCGTCCGCCAGCGCCTGAAGCAGCAGGCGATAATGCTGGAGCATGCGCCCCATCGTTCCGCGGGCGAAGGCGTTGGCATCGTAATTGGCGATGATCAGCGCGCCCTGAGGATCGTTCTGGACCTCGATGCCGAAGGGGATGTCGCCCGTCTGCCGGATCTGGCCGAGAAGGCGCATCTCGCCCTTCGCGAAACTTTCGATGAAGCCGTATTCGCTGCCGAAGCTCTGGTAGGCGAAGGTCGCCTGATAGGGCGCATCGCCTGTGGCCGTGCCGCCCAGTTCGCGCGCTATCCCGGCGAAAGGATAATCGCCCCGGGCCAGCGCCTCGCCCAGTTCCTCGTGAACGCGGACGGCGAGAAGCCGAGCCTCCAGCGCCGGATCCAGCTCATGGCGGAAGCCGATCATGTTGGCGCAGAAACCCAGCGTTTCGGCGAAGCGGCGCGCCGGACGGCGGAGCGTCGGGACGCCGATGACCAGATCGCGCTCACCGGTGTAGCGATAGAGAAGGCCCGCAAAGGCGCTGAGATAAAGCGCCGCCTGACTTGCGCCCAGTTCGCGCGCCAGATCGGCGAGCCTGTCGGTGAGATCCTGCGAGAGCCGAAGCTCCTGACTGTCGCCCGCCCTGACCGGATTGCGCCGTGCGCCGGAGATCACCGGTAGACGGAGATCGGGCAAGGGACCGGCGAGCTTTTCAAGCCACCACGTCTTTTGAAGCCGCCCCTCTTCCGAGGCGATGAGACCGGTTTCCCATTCCACGAATTCCGAATAGTCGGCCGCAGCGAGAGAGGTTTTCGGGGCGGGCGCGCCTTTCGCGAAATGGTCGTAGGCCTGCCACAGCCCCCCTGAGATCAAGGATGAGGAAACGCCGTCCGTCACGATGTGATGGGTGACGATCAGGATAACGCTCGTGCCGGGCTCCAGCCTGTCGCCCCTGATGCGCTCCACGCGGAAGACGCCTTTGGAAAGGTCGAAGGGAATGAGCGCGCGCCGGCGCAGGAAGGCGTCGCGCTCCAGTTCCTTGGGCAGGGTGACGGACTGGATTTCCAGCGCATCGGCGCGCGGGAGAAGCGCCGGTTCGCCCTCGCCTTCCTCCAGCCGTGTGGCAAGGATCGGGTATTGGCTCAGCAGCCATTCCAGCGCCTTGTCCAGTGCCGCCTTGTCGAGGTCGCGGCAGAGATAGGCGGACGGAATGTTGTAATCACCGCTTTGCGGATAGAGCGAATGGAGGACCCAGAGCCCCTTCTGCGCTTCGCCGAGCGGGCGACGCTCGGGTGCAGGGCGGCGGACCGGACTTTCCGTGGGCAAACGATCTTCGGCAATTGCGGGCATGGCCGCAGGGGTGACGGGCGAGATCGGATCGCCCCCCGCCAGCAGACCGGCGAGCCGTGCGGGCGTCGGGTGGGCTTCCATGTCCTGTGCGGTGAGCGCGACGCCGTAGGCCTCCTCGATGGCGTAGACAAGACGCATGCGGGCCATGGAATCGACGCCCAGATGCTCCAAATCCGTATCGCGGCCGATGCTGTCTGCCGGACAACCGAGTTCACCCGCCAGCACCTTGCGGATGAAGGTGAGCGGGCTCTCCCCGGAGGGCGTTTCCGGTGCGGGTGCGGCAGATACAGCGGGAACCTCGGCGGGCACGGTTTTCAGCCAATGACGTTCGCGCTTGAAGGGGTAGCCGGGCAACACCAACATCGGGCCATCGCGAGTGATCTCCTGCGACCCTGCTGCGGCGGCGGCCAGCGCATCGCCGGTCTCGCGGTAAGCCTGATCTTCCAGCTTTGCGATCAGTTCCTCTGCGCTTGTGGCGGCAAGGAGGATCTCGCATTCGAAAGTCTCGCGGCCGAAGCGCAAGGTGCGCGAGAGGGCCTCAAGCGAGAGGGTCCGGTGGCCTTTCAGATGATCGGCCAGAGCGAAACGCAGCGCGCGCAGGCGGTCCTCGGTGCGCGCGGAGACGGGGAAGAGCCGCGGCAATGCGGGCTCGCCGCCTGCGGTCGGCTCATCGGAATGCGGGGCTTCTTCCAGGATGAGGTGAACGTTGGAGCCGCCCGCGCCGAAGGAACTGATTGTGGCACGGCGCGCGGTCCCTTCCGGGGTCGTCCACGGGGTCAGTTCGCTGAGCGGCCTGAAGACCGTGCCGCGGAAGGTGTCGGCCGCACCCGGCTTCACGAAGGAAGGGAAGAGTTCCCGGCGTTCGAATTGCGCCAGCACCTTGGCAAGCTGAGCGAGCCCCGAGGCCCCTTCCGCATGGCCCATGTTGGCCTTGACCGAGCCGATGGCCGGATGCGCATCGACGTGGTTCAGATAGACGTCTGAAAGCGCGCGAAGCTCGATCGCATCGCCGATCTGCGAGCCGGTGGCCGCCGCCTCGATATAAGAGATCGAGGCCGGGTCGACGCCCGCCATGCGGAAGCTGTCTTCCAGCAGGCGTTCCTGCGCATCGACGCTGGGGACCGCGTAGCCTGCGGAATGGCCTGCGTGATTGGCGAGGCTTCCCTTGATGACGGCGAGGATGCGGTCGCCGTCGGCCAGCGCATCGACCATGGGCTTCAGCAGCACCGCGCCGACGGCCTCGGCAGGCAGATAACCCGCCCCGCCGGAAAAGGCGCGCGTCTCCGGGTCGGCGGCGACGAGCCCGCCCCGGCTCAGCGCCTCGTATTTGGCCGGGTGGATGGAGAGATTGATCCCGCCTGCGACCGCCAGGCGGCATTCGCCCATGCGCAGGCTCTGGACCGCCTGATGGACCGCCTGAAGGCCGGAGGAACACATGCTGTCCACCGCGACGCTCGGGCCCTGAAGATCGAAGAAGAACGAGGTGCGGTTGGCGATGCCCGCGTAGGAGGAAAGCGACAGCAGCGCGCGGGCGTCCGGCTCGGTGGCGAGGCCCGGATACTGGTTGTACATGGAGCCGACGAAGACGCCGACGCGGCGCTGGTAGCGCTCCGCCAGCCAGTCCCGCGTATGGCCTGCGCGCTCGAAGAGATGCCATGCGGTTTCGAGGAAGAGACGTTCCTGCGGATCGGTCAGGTCGGCGGCGCGCGGCGTGAAGCCGAAGAATTCCGCGTCGAAGGCATCGACATGGGAAAGGAACGCGCCCCATTTGCAGTGGCTCGCGCCGGGCTCGCCCTTGCGCGGCGAATAATGGGGCACGAGGTCGGCACGGTCCGCCGGGATTTCGGTGATGAAATCGTGTCCCTGCCGCAGAAGCTCCGCAAAGCGGTCAACCGTATCCGCATCCGGGAACCGTCCTGCAACCGCGATGATGGCGATGTCTCCGGTCTCCGGCGCGGCGGCGGAAGAGGCAGACGGTTCGGGCCGGGGCGCGGGTTGCGCGGGGGCCGGGGGCTGGACCGGCTCGGGGACTTGCGCGGTTTCCGGCGCATCGCTCACACTGAGCCTTTCGGCCAGTTCGTCCGCCAGCCGGTTGATGGTCTGGAACTCGAAGAGGATCGTGGGCGGCAGGGACCCGAAACGGGCCTCCAGCGCCTCCACGACCTCAAGACCCAGAACGGAATCCACGCCGAAACGGTCGATGGTGTCATCGAGGCCGAGACGGTCTTCCGGAATGCCGAGCGCGCTTGAGAAACCTGCCCGGATCGCGGCAATTGCCGCGTCGCGATTTGCCCCGACGGGCACGGGCGCGGAACGTGTGACGGGGGCGGGCGCGGCGGCTGCGACGGGCTTTGAAGCTGGCTTTGCGGCGGGGGCCTCAAGGGACTTCATCTGGCCGCGCAGGCGGTCGCGATCGCCTTCCAGCACCAGAACCTGCGCCTCATTGCCTGCGGCCAGAATGGCGTTCAGCGCGGCAAGGCCCGAGGTAGTTTCAAGCGGGGTGACGCCCGCGGTGCGCGCAAGGGCGGCGATGGTGCGGTCATCCATCGTCATGCCGCCATCGCGCCAATAGGGCCAGTCGATGGAGACGGTGCGGCCGTGGCGTTCGCCGGCATCGACCCTCGCGTTGCGCCGTGCGGCGAAGGCATCGAGACAGGCATTGGCGGCAGCGTAGTCCGTCTGGCCCGGATTTCCGAGCGCCCCGGCGGCAGAGCCAAAGAGCACAAGAAAATCGAGCGGCATATCGCCGATGGCCCGGTCGAGCGCCTGCACGCCCGTGACCTTCGGGGCCAGAACCTGCGTGAAGGCGCCCGCCGTCTTGGAAAGCAATAGCCCGTCGCGGGTCAGCCCGGCGCCGTGGAAGACACCGGTGAGGGACCCGTCGATCTGCCGGATTTCATCGATGAGCGCGGCGACGGCCGCCGCGTCGGTGACATCGACACGGCGGTAGCGGACGCGTGCGCCCGCGCCTTCCAGCCGCTTCAGCGTCGCTTCCCGCTCCGGCTTCAAGGCGGAGCGTCCCGTCAGCCACAGCGAGGGCTTGCAGCCGCTGGCGACAATCGCTTCGGCCACATGAAGCCCAATGCCGCCTGCCCCGCCGGTGAGGAGATAGACGCCGTTTTCCTTCCAGGGTACCGGTGCGGCCAGCGCAGGCGCGATCTCGCGCCAGTGGCGGACAAGCCGGCGGTCCTCGATGTAGCGGATCTCGCTCTGGTCTTTCGGGGCGTTCGCCTCAGCCTCAAGACGTTCCGCCAGATCGGGGATGCCTGCCCCCACTGTAATGAGCCTGCAGGTGAGGACGGGATGTTCAAGGCTTGCGGAGCGCAGCAGGCCGGAGAGACCTTCCAGCAGGCTGTCGTCCCCGGAAAGCGGCACGACGACCTGAAGGATGCGCGGTTCCTTCTTGCGCGCGAGATCCTTCAGCAGTTCAAGCAAGGCCCATGCAAGGGCGGAATATCGCTCAGTGGGCGATGTGCCGGTTGCTTCCGGAACCGCGACCTCAGCCCCGGCGCGTTGCAGGTCGTTCGCAAGTGCCGGATAGATGCCATCGAGTGCGACGAGAACATAAAGGGGCGACGGTGCGGCCTCGCCTGTCGGCGCAATCTCGCGCGGCTGCCAGTCGGGCGCGTAGAGGAGCGGCAGCGGGTCCTGTGCGGGAACAGGCACGGTGGCAGGAGCCGCCTCCCCCTCCATGACTGGTATCCAGTGGATTTCCTCGGCAAAGGGATAGGCAGGCAGGCTGATCGGGCGAGGCTTCGCGCCTTTTCGCAAGGCCCGCCAGTCGACCCCAGCGCCCATGGCCCAGCCCGCTGCGATATCGCGAAGAGACTCCGTGGTTGCCAGCGTCGCGCCCTGGCTCATGGCCCTTGCGCGGAACGTCGCCTCGCAAGGCTCTCCCCTCAACGCATGGTCGAGGCTTTCCTTCAGGGATTGCAGGTCGCCTGCGATGATCGCGAGGCGTTCCTCGAAGGGCTCGCGGCCCTCCTGAAGGGTGTAGGCGATGCGCGGCAGATCGCGCTCATCGACGGTTTCCAGATACGCGCGGAAGCTCTCAAGGAGCGCCGTCAGGCGTTCCGGATCGCGGGCGGAGAAGGGGAAAATTGCGGTATCTACGACCAAGGCCGACTGGGCGGCTTCCTCGTATTCCGCGATGACCAGATGCGCGTTGGAACCGCCCGCGCCGAAGGAGGAAAGGCCCGCGATGCGCGGGCCGTTGCTTATCCACGGCTCCAGCTTCTGCTGCACGCGGAAGGGCGCGCCCGCAAAATCGATATTGGGGTTCAGCACCTCCGCATGGATGGAGGGCGCAAGCTGGCCGTGCTCCATCTGCAGCAGGATCTTCGTCAACCCCGCCATTCCGGCCGCACTTTCCGCGTGGCCGATATTCGATTTGACCGAGCCGATGGCGCAAGGCGCGTCCGTCGCGCCGCGCGCTTCGAAAGCACGGGTGAGAGCGGCGATTTCTATCGGGTCGCCAAGGCTGGTGCCGGTGCCGTGGGCCTCGATGTAGCTGACATCGTCGAGCGCGATACCTGCGCGCTGATAGGCCTTTTCGATGACCGCCGTCTGGGCGCTCGGATTGGGCACGGTGAAGCCGTTGGTCCTGCCGCCGTGGTTGAGCGCGGAGGCGAGGATCACGCCGTAGATCCGGTCGCCATCGGCTTCGGCCTTCGAGAGCGGTTTCAGCAGCACCGCACCGACGCCTTCCGCCGGAACATATCCGTCACCGCCCGCGCCGAAGGCCTCGCAGCGGCCATTGGTCGACAGGAACCGCCCCTGCGACAGCGCGCAATATTTGTTGGGGTGGGTGGTGAGGTTCACGCCGCCCGCCAGCGCCACGGAACAATCGCCGGAGCGCAAGGCCTCTGAGGCCAGATGGATCGCGGTGAGCGACGACGAGCACATGGTATCGAGCGCGATGCTCGGCCCGTGGAAGTTCAGGAAGTAGGAAACCCGGTTGGCAATCGCCGCCGCACTTCCGGCAAGGGCCGCCGGAATGCCCCTTGCATTCAGCTCCGCCGTATAGAGCTGGTATTCCTCCCACATGACGCCCGCGAAGACGCCGACATCGCCGTTGGGCGCGATCGTTTCGCGGGTGTAGCCCGCGTCTTCCAGCACCTCCCATGCGCATTGCAGGAAGATGCGTTCCTGCGGATCGAGGAAGCGGGCCTCGCGCGGGGAGATGTTGAAGAACATCGGATCGAAACGATCATGGCCTTCGATGAAGCCGCCATGACGGCAGGTGGTCTTGCCGATCCGGCGCTCGGGATCGTAATAGCGCGTGTGATCCCAGCGGGTTGCCGGCACCTCGGTAACGCTGTCGCGCCCTGCGGCGAGGTTCTGCCAGAATTCCCCGACATTGCGCGCACCGGGATAGCGACCCGCAAGGCCGATGATGGCGATGGGCTCATCGCCCGCTTGCGGCCCGCGCCGGACGGCATCCGCCGGGGCTTTGGCCGGAATGGGGGCGGTGACCACAGGCGCTTGCGGTGCGCTCCCGCCGGTGATCTCGGCAAGGCGGCTCCCGTGCTTTTCGCGGAAATAGCCGATCAGCGCACCGAGCGTCTGATGCTCGAAAAAGAGCGTCTTGGAAAGCGGGCCGAAATCGCGCTCCAGCACGTCGGTCAGCTGCATGATCAGGACGGAATCGATGCCGTAATCTTCCAGCTGGGCTGTCAGAGAGATGGCTGAGGCGTCGATCTCGGTTTCGCGCGCGATCAGGTCGATGAAATAGCGCTCGACAGAGGACGTGTCTGCGGGGGACGTGTCGGCAGGGGACGTGTCGGCTGGGGATGTATCGGCGTGGGATGTGTGGGTGGGTTCCTGTGAACCGACATCCTCCCGCGCGCCGGGGCCGGGCATGAGACGCACGGAGAAGCCTTCGATGGAGGCGCTGATCTCGCCCGCCTCGTCGGCCAGCACGATATCGAGTTTGCGGATGCCCTCGCCCGCCGGATGAAGGCGCAGATGCGCCCACATGGTCTGGCGGGTGGGCCCGAAAACCGTCACGCGATCGATGCCATAGGGCAGCGCCAGCGCGCTGTCGCCGCCATGCGTGAAGGCGACAAGGGCCGCCTGAAAGGCCCCGTCGAGAAGGCTCGGGTGCAAGGTGAACGTCTCGCCTGCCCCGGCCCTTTGAGCAGCAGCGGGCACGCGCAGGTGGGCGAGCGCCTCGTTGTCGCCGGAGCGGAGTTCGACAACCGCCCGCATGGCGGGGCCGTAATCGATGCCGAGCGTTGAATAGCGGGCATAGAGCCAGTCGGGATCGTGAGACCTGCGACAGGAGCCTTTCAGGGCCTTGATATCGAGTAACGCGGACAAACGAGGTCTCGCAGTACAGACTTCCCCGCGCATGAAATCGGCCTGCCCCTCGGCAGTCGGGCGCAGGCGGAAGGCTTGCCCGCCCGTGCCGTTTTTCTCGAAGGCGACGGTGAGATCGAGAGTGCCTGCCGCCAGATCGACGGGCCTGCGCCATGTGATGTTTGAAAGGCTCAGCCGCAGCCGACCTGTTTTAACTTGCGCAAGCGCCGCCTTGTAGGTGAGTTCGAGGCTCATCGCGCCCGGCAGGATCGGCTTGCCGCGCACCACATGGTCCTTCACGTAGAAGGCATCGGCGCTGAGGCGGATATGACAGGGATCGGCGGGAGCCTCGCTCACGGCCGGGGCTTCTGCCAAAGCCAGAACCGGAGCCGGAGCCGCGCCCGCGCGGTAGACATCGCGGGCAAAGGGCGTCGTCGGCAGGCGCAGGCGGCGGTGCGGGGCGGGATCGAGGCTCGCCCAGTCGACCTTGCCGCCGTTCGTCCAGAGCTTCGCGATGCCCTCCGGGCTCATGTCGGGCCGCAACGTGACGAATTCAGACTTTGTTGCCGTACCGGTGAAAGCGCCGGGGGCTTCTTCGCCCGCGAGATAGCGTGCAAGCGAGGCGCTCAGATCTTCCGGGTTCGTCGCGACGATGGCGAGGCGTTCGGTGCGCTCTGTGCGGCCCACCTGAAGCGTGAAGGCGAGATCGGCCATATCCGCGGGCGCGATGCGGCCCGTCTCAACCTCGGCCAGGAGGTTGGCGGCGGCTTCCTTCAGCCGCTCGGGCGTACGGGCAGAAAGCGCCACGACCACCGGACCGCTCCGTTCGCCCTGCGGAGCCGGGGCCTCGTCGGGCCGGTATTCTTCCAAAATCGCGTGGGCGTTGACGCCGCCGAAGCCGAAGCTGCTGATGCCTGCGCGAAGGGGCAGGGTCGCGCCCCGTTCATCGCGCACGGGCTGCCAGTCGGCAGCCTCCCGCTGGATGCGGAAGGGGGTATCCGTCAGATCGATATAGGGGTTCACCGTCTCGCAATGGAGGCTCGGCGCGAGTTTGCGATGCTCGAACTGTTTCAGAACCTTGATGACGCCCGCCACGCCCGCGGCAAGTTCCAGATGGCCAATATTGGTCTTGACCGAACCGAGCCCGCAGCCCGTTCCCTCAAGCGGCTGGTCCGATTTCGGCAGACTGCGGAAGGCGGATTTCAGCGCATTGATCTCCACCGGATCGCCAAGCGCGGTGCCGGTGCCGTGCGCCTCGATATAACCGACAGTACGCGGGTCGATGCCCGCTTGCGTATAGGCATCGACGAGCAGATCGGCCTGCGCCTGCGTGTTGGGGGCGGTCAGCGAATTGGCGTGGCCGCCGTGGTTGATCGCCGTGCCCCTGACCACTGCGAGGATCGGGTCGCCGTCGCGTTTCGCATCCGACAGGCGGCGCACGAAGAGCATGCCGACGCCCTCGCCGCGCACATAGCCGTTGGCGTCCGCTGAAAACGTCTTGCAGCGCCCGTCGCGCGCGAGCATCCCCGCCTTGGCGAAGCTGATATGGGCTTCCGGCGTGACGATGGTGTTGACGCCGCCGACCAGCGCCATGTCGCAATCGCCCGCGCGGATCGCCTGCACCGCGCGGTGAAGCGCGACCAACGAGCTGGAGCAGGCCGTTTCGACCGGCTCGCTCGGCCCGTGCAGATCGAGCAGGTAGCTGATCCGGTTCGGCCCGACGGAGGGCACGGAGCCGGTGGCGATATAGCCCTCGCCGCCGCTGTCCTCGCCGATCATCCCGCGGTATCCGCTCGACGATGTGCCGACGAAGACGCCGACCCTTTGGCCGCTCAGGCTTTCCGGCGCATGGCCCGCATCCTCGATGGCCTTCCACGCGTGGGTCAGCATGAGGCGCTGCTGCGGGTCCATCAGCTTGGCCTCGCGCGGCGAAATGCCGAAGGCCAGCGGATCGAACTCGAAGACGCCGTCGATGAAGCCGCCCCAGTGGATGTTGGTCTTGGTCGGCTCGCGGCGCGGATCGCCGTCAAGCGCCTGCCAGGACCAGCGATCCGCCGGAATACGGGAAATGCAGTCGCGGCCCGAAATCAGGTTTTGCCAGAACGCCTGCGCATCCGCCGCCATGGGGAATGCACAGCTTTTACCGACGATGACGATGGGGTCGTCATCGGACTGTATGGGGCGGGATTGCACACGCGGCTCAGCCTGCGCCCGGGCCGGAGTTGCGGGCGCGGCTGCGGGGCCCGCCTCCAGCCCCATTTTCTCGTCGGAAAGATCCGGCGCGATATGGGCGGCGAGCCTTTGCAGCGTGGCGAATTCGAAGAAATCCGCAGGCGAAAGCGCAAGACCGAGGCCGGAATTTATCTGCGAGGCGAAGACCGTCATGGTGACGGAATCGAAGCCGAAATCGCCCAGCTCCGTATCCACGTCCAGAATGGCCGGATCGACTTCCAGCGTGCAGGCGGCGATTTCCGTCACAAGCTCCAGCGTGCGGGCAAGCCGGGTCTCGGGCGTGACGTCCGGCTGCGGCGCGACCGGTGCGGGCACGGTGACCACGGGCGTCGCGATCACGGGCGCAGGCTTAGCGGGGGAAATGGGGGCGACGGGGGCGGATGGCCCCTCGCCCACCCAGTAGCGGGTTTTGGCGAAGGGATAGCCCGGAAGCGCGATGCGCCTGCCTGCCCGGCCCTTTCGCACAGACGCCCAGTCGACGCTCAGGCCACCGACCCACAGCGTCAGAAGATCCTCCGCACGGCCGCGCGCAGCAAGCCCGGCAGCTGCCTCGCGCAAGGGGGCGTCGGTTTCCAGAACCGCATTGGCCTTGCGGTTGGCCCGGACCCGGCCGGTGTGCAGCGCCTCGCTCTCCTTGCCCGCGAGATATGCGGTGAGGCGCTCCAGCATTTCATCGCGGGTTTTCGCCATGAAGCCGAGGCGGAATTCCATCGGTTCGCGGGCGGTTTGAAGCGTGCAGGCGATATCCCAGAGCGCCGCTGTCTGGCCGGGGCGCTCAACGAAGGCTTTCAGGCCTTCGGCCATCTCCTTCAATTGCGCTTCGGAACGCGCGGAGAGGATGACGAGTTCCGCATCGCCTGACGTCCTGACCGGGGCCACCGCTTCGGGAGCCACATATTCCTCGACGACCACATGGGCGTTGGTGCCGCCGAAGCCGAAGCTGCTGACGCCTGCGCGGCGCGGCAGGCTCACGCCCTGGCCATCGCGCGGACGCGGCCAGCTTTCGGCTGTCTGCGCCACATGGAAGGGGCTGCCCTTGAGCTTCAGATAGGGGTTCAGATCCTCCGCATGGAGCGATCTGGCGATCTCGCCGTGGCGCATCTGAAGGAGGACCTTGATAAGCCCTGCGATGCCTGCGGCGAGTTCCAGATGGCCGATATTCGTTTTCACGGAACCCAGCGCGCACACTTGCGCCGGGGCGGGGCCGAAGCTCGTTTCCGCCTCGCGGTCGAGATCGGCGAAGGCCGCCGTCAGCGCCTCCACCTCGATAGGATCGCCCAGCGGCGTGCCCGTGCCGTGGGCCTCGATATAGCCGACCGAGCGCGGATCGATGCCGGAACGCCTGTAGGCGTCGCGGATGAGATCTGCCTGTGCCTTGGGGTTGGGCGCGGTCAGCGTCGCCGCATGGCCGCCGTGGTTTTCCGCGCTCGCCCGGATGAGGCCGAGGATACGGTCGCCGTCGCGCTCTGCGGCGCTCAAGGATTTGAGGAAGACGAGGCCGACGCCCTCGCCGCGGGCATAGCCGTCGGCCTGAGCGGAGAAGGTCTTGCACTGGCCTTGCGGCGAGAGCATCCCCGCCTTGTTGAAGCCGACGAAGGTTTCCGGCAGCAACAGCGTGTTGATGCCGCCCGCGAGCGCTTGCGTGCAATGGCCTGCGCGGATTGCCTCCACCGCGCGGTGGACCGCGATGAGCGCGCTGGAACACGCCGTTTCCACTGCCACGCTGGGGCCGTGGAGATCATAGTAATAGCTGATGCGGTTTGGCCCGAGCGAGGGGGCGAGCCCGGTCATCGAATAGCCTTCGATGCGAGCGCCCGCCTCTCTGACAAGGCGGCTGTACCCCATGTCGGCGGTGCCGATGAAGACGCCGGTCCTTGAGCCCGCAAGGGCTGCGGGCGCATAGCCCGCATCTTCCATCGCCCGCCAGCTTTCGGTGAGGAGCAGGCGTTGCTGCGGGTCCATCATGCGCGCTTCGGGCGGCGTGATGCCGAAGAAGGCGGCGTCGAACGCCCCGATATCGGAAATGAAACCGCCCCATTTGACGTTGCCCTTACCGGGCTCGGTGAGCGGATCGCCCCAATAATCGCGCCAGTCCCAGCGGTCCGCCGGGATTTCGGTAACGCAGTTGCGGCCTTCCTGCAGGACATCCCAGAAAGCGTCGATATCGGGCGCGCCGGGGAACTGGCCGCTCATGCCGATGACGGCGACGGGATCGTCGGAATGTACTGACGATGCGGGACGTGCCGGGGCGCTGGAGACGGGAGCGGCGACCGGCTGAACGGGATCCGGCTCAGGCTCAGGCTCAACGTCTTCTTCGACGCCGATTTCCGCGCCCAGCGCCGTCGCCATGGCAGCGGGTTCCTCTTCCGCCAGATATCCGGCAAGCCCTTCAAGCTCCGGATACTCGAAGAAGAGCGTCGGCGTGAGTTCCAGATCGAAGAGTTCGTTCAGGCGGTTGGCAAACTGGGTGAAGCTGATGGAATCGAAACCGTATTCGGTCAGCTCCACATCCACGTCGATATCGTCGGGCGAGACCTTCAGTTGCGCGCTTGCGGCTTCGCGGACGGCGGCCAAAACGAGACGGCGCAGGCCGTCGGGGTCGGCAGGTTTGTGCGCCGCCGGAACTTGCGGCTTTGCGGCTTGCGTCTTCACCTCGAACGCGCTGCCCACGAAGCGGCGGATACGGGCGGCATCGCCCGGCGTGACGGCAACGCGCGAGGCGGAACCTGCCAGTGCCGCGCACAGGGCATCGAGACCGGTGTCGGTTTCCATTGGCGCAAAGCCGGTGGTGCGGCGCATTAGGTCTTCCTGCGCGCCATCGATCCGCATGCCGCCATCGCGCCAGAGCGGCCAGGCGACGGAGCGGGTGATGCCGTGGCATTTGCCCGCCCTGCGACGTGCCTCGCGCGCCTCGGAAAAGGCGTCGAGGAAACTGTTGGCGGCGGCGTAATCCGCCTGCCCGATATTGCCGATCACCCCGGAGATGGAGGAATAGAAGGCGAGGAAATCGAGCGGTGCGTCACCGATGGCCGCATCCAGCGCCACAGCGCCGGTAACCTTCGGGGCGAGGACGGCGGCCAGTTGCTCGGGCGTCTTGCGTGCGAAAGCCTCGTCGCGGATCACGCCCGCGGTGTGGATGACGCCATCGAGCTTGCCATGGGTCTCGCGGATCTGCCGGACGAGACTTGCGACGGACGCGGTGTCGGAGACATCGGCGCAGATGTGATGGAGACCGGGGGTTCCGGCGATCCAGCTTGCGACCTCGCCTTGCGGAGTGCTGCGGCTGGCCAGAACAAGGGTCGCGCCGGGGGTGGTCTCGAGAATACGGTTTGCGAGCGCGCGGCCCAGCGCGCCGGTGCCGCCGGTGATGAGATACACGCCATTGGCGCGCCACGGGACCGAGGCCGGTTCGGGGGCGCTTGCCGCCTCTTCCCAAACCTCCATGGAAAGCCCCGCGCCTTCCGCTTTGAGGCAAACCCCTGCGGGGGCGCTTGCGGCGGTTTTCAGGAGGGGTGCGAGATCGGCGTTTTCAGGCGCGAGCAAAAGCTGGCCGGAAAGCTTCGGATGCTCGCGGCCCATCGAGCGCATCATGGCGGCGAGCGCGGCAAGCGGGGCGGTTTCCGGCGCGTCCACCAGCACAAGCTGGATCAGGACGGGGCCGGAAGAGATTTCCGCCTGCCCTATGGCCAGAAGCTCACGGCCAAGGCAATGGAAGCGCTCGTCGAGCGGGACGGCGGGATCGTCGGCGAGCACGCGGATATCGGCGTCCGGCAAGGACGATTTCAGAACGTTCGCATCGCCTGCGCCTGCCGTCAGAAGCACGATATGGCGGGGCGGGATTTCGGAGGGAACGGCGGGCGCGAAGGCGCGCCAGTGTGGCTCGAAACGCAAGGTTTCAAACGCATCGGCCTTGTTCGCAGTGCCCGGCTCCAGCGCCCTTGTGGTGAAGCCCGCAAGGCGCACGCGCGGGCTGCCGTCCTCGGCCAGAAGGTCGATATCCATTCGCATCAGGCCGGAAGCCGTGCGCTCCCGGATGCGGACATCGGCCCACATGCGCGCTTCAAGCGGACCGAACGTCTCCACGCTCTCGATGGAGAACGGCAGGAAGGTGGCCCCCGGGGCCTCACCCCTGTCATCGAGCGCCAGACCGACCGCCGATTGCAGAGCGCAATCCATCAGGCCGGGGTGGAGAACGAAATCACCTAGGGAGGAACGCAGCGTTTCCGGCAGATCGAGCCGGGCCAGCACCTGCGGCTCACCCGCCGCTTCCGTGGAGACGGCTATGTCGCTGATCAAACGATGGCTCGGCCCGTAGATGAGGCCCATCGCATCGAAGACGGCATAAGCTTCGCCCCCGGAAACGTGGCGGGCGGGACGGTTTCGCAAGGCATCGAGATCGCGAGGCGGTTCTTTCATGCCTGCGCCGCTTGCGATCTTCATCTGTGCATGGACGAGGCGGTCGCCGCCCGGCGTTTGCGTGAAGATTTCCGCGCGTGCGTCCCCCTCGCCCGGCTCTGTGATCTCGCAGGCGATGCGGGTCGGGCCTTCCACCTTGAGCTGGGCCATCCAGACGACCTTGCGCAAGACGGGGTTCGCGATGCCGGTTTTGACAGCGGCTGCGCGGGCAAGTTCGAGATAAGCGACGCCGGGAAGAACCGGGATACCGGCCACCTTGTGATCGGCGAGATAGGCCTCGCGACCCGTTACCGTCAGGGCGAAAACGCCTGCAACCTCAGAAACCGGGTCCAGCGTATCGCGGGTAACTTGCGTCTCCGTTTCCGGCAGCCAGTAGCGTTTGCCCTGGAAGGGATAGGCCGGAAGCGCGATGCGCTGCGGGCGGGGTTCGCTGTAAAACGCCGCCCAGTCCACCTCGCCGCCCATGGTCCAGTGGCGGGCGATGGTCTCGGGATCGGTCCCGCGCGGGTCGAGCGTCCGGAGTTTCTCGCGATGACCGGCCTTGATCTTGCCGCTGACCGCAGCACCCGCATCACCCGAAACGTAAGCCTCCATCTTGCGGATGAGGTCGCCGGCGTCATCCGCGATGAAGGCCGCGCGGTGGCGCATGGCGTCGCGGCCGATCTGGAGCGTGTAGGCGAGAGAGGCGAAATCGGCGTCCTTCGCCGCGTCTTTCAAGTGCTCGACAGCCTGTTTCAGGGCCTCGGCGTTCTTGGCCGAAACCGGCACCACGACGGGGCCTTGCGGGGCGGCGAACCGGTTTGTCTCGGGCGGGAGATGTTCCTCGATCACCAGATGGGCGTAGGTTCCGCCTGCGCCGAAGGAACTCAGGCCCGCACGGCGCGGGTGCTCCTTGCCGTCGATGATCGGGCGCTTCCACGGGGCGGCTTTCTGGAGCAGGTAGAGCGGGCTGTCGTCAAGCTCCAGAAGCGGGTTCGGCTCTTCGCAATGGAGCGAGCGGAAGAGCGTGCCGGTCTTCAGCGCCAGCACAACCTTGATAAGCCCCGCAACACCGGCCGCCGTCTCCGTGTGGCCGATATTGGATTTGACCGACCCGATGCCCGTGACGGGCTTTTCGGGAAGTTCCAGCCCGCGCTCGCGATAAAGCTCGCCAAAGGCGAGTTTCAGGCCTTCCGCCTCTATCGGGTCGCCCAGCCGGGTGCCGGTGCCGTGGCATTCGATGAGACCGACGGTGCGCGGATCCGTGTCCGCCTGACGGTGCGCCTCAACGATGAGAGCGGCCTGCGCCTTGGGGTTCGGCGCGGTGAGCGAGGTCGCGCCGCCGCCGTGATGTTCGACGGAGCCCCGGATCACGCCGAGGATCGGATCGCCGTCGCGCTCGGCCAGATCGAGCCGTTTCAGCAGCACCGCGCCGACGCCGTCGGAACGCGCATAGCCGTTGGCGTCCCTGGAGAAGGTCTTGCAGCGCCCGTCCGGCGAGATCATGCCGACCTTGGAGAACAGGATGTGCTGAAGGGGTGAGAGCAGCAGGTTCGAGCCGCCGGCAATCGCCATTTCGCAGCCTTCGTGGCGGATCGACATCACGCCGCGATGGATCGCCACCAGCGAACTGGAACAGGCAGTATCGATCACCTCGCTCGGCCCGTGGAAATCGAGCATGAAAGAGAGCCGGTTCGGGCAGAAAGAATGGCCGAGCCCGGTCAGCTGCTGGGCTTCCACGCTTCCGGTCCGGTTCACCATCGTCATGTAGTCGAGCAGGTCGATGCCGAGAAAGAGAGCGATCTTGCGGCCCGCAAGCGATCCCGGCGCGTAGCCGCCCTTCTCGATCACGGACCAGACGCATTCCATGAACAGCCGGTGCTGCGGGTCCATCAATTCCGCTTCGCGCGGCGAGATGTTGAAGAAGCCCGCATCGAACCTGTCGACGTCGGCTACGAAGCCGCCTTCCCTGACGTCGGTGAAGGCCCCCTTCTTCGGATCGCCGAAAACCGCGCGCCAGTCCCAGCGTTCAGGCGGCACTTCCTGCATGCAGTCGTCGCCCGCGGCGAGATGGGCCGCCAGGGTCTCCAGATCCGGGCTTTTCGGGAACTTGCCCTCAGCCGACAGGATCGCGATGGGGATCTCGTTGCCCGATGGCGCGGGCTGCGCCGGCTGTTGGGGCTGCGCAGGCTGCACAGGAACGGCAGCGCGCGTTGCGGGTGCGGCCGGTCTGGCGGCGGCGGCACGGTGGCGGCGGAGCCAGCTTGCTTCCGGTGCGGCTTCGGAGCTTGCAGCCGCCGTCGATGCAGGCTTCGGCTCCGGGGGCGTTACCTCAGGCGGTTGCGGGGCTTTGGCCGCATCCTCTTTGGCGTAATGCGCCTCGACAGGCTTGGCGTAGCGCGCGAGCAGGATTTCGGCCAGATCGTCGAGATGCCGGGCCTCGAAGAAGGTGGTCGGGGCGACCGAAATGGCGAAGTGGCGCGAGATCTGCACCATGATCTCGGTGATCGCGATGGAATCCACGCCGAGATTGGCGAGATTTTCCTGCGGGTCCAGATCCTCTTTCGGCATGCGCAGGGCGGTGGCCGCGATCTGCCAGACATCGCGCGAAAGGCGATCCGACAAGGTGGCCTCGCGCGCCTTTGCGGGCCGGGGCGCAGCGGGGGGCTCTTGCGCGATTGGGGCGGGTTCGGGGGGCCTTTCGGGGGACGCTTCCGGGGACTGTGTCACGTCCGCCCTGGCGTAATGCGCCTCGATGGGTTTGGCGTAGCGCGCGAGCAGGATTGCAGCCAGATCGTCGAGATGCCGGGCCTCGAAGAAGGTGGTGGGGGCAACCGAAATGGCGAAGTGACGCGAGATCTGCACCATGATCTCGGTAATCGCGATGGAATCCACGCCGAGATTGGCGAGATTTTCCTGCGGGTCCAGATCCTCTTTCGGCATGCGCAGGGCTTTGGCCGCGATCTGCCAGACATCGCGCGAAAGCCGATCCGACAGGGTAACCTCAGACGCCTTTGCAGGCGTTTCTTCCGGCTTCGTCGCGTCGGATTTCACCGCTTCGGCCCTTGCAGCGACGCGCGCGCCTGCCCGCTCGACCAGTTCCCGGTCGAGAAATTGCGCCATGCGCGCACGCAGGTCGTCGCGCGGGGTATCGCTCATTGGGCGGCCTCCCCGCGGGACTCAGGCTGCGTTTCGGGCAAGCCTTCGGCGAGCATGTCCCGATAGCGCCGCATGTGACCAAGCAGCATCCACAGATCCGCCTCCCACCGGTGGCGGTAGCTGTCGATGAAATGGGTCTGGCCGAGATCGGGGGTATCGGTCTTCTTTGCGGCAAGAAAGCGCTCGAGGCCCGGTGTTTTGGCGAACCAGGCGCGCGCATAGGCCAGCACGTACTGTCCCTGGTTCTTCAGCCCGTCGCCCAGCCCCCCGGCTGCGATGATGAAGCCCATGAAGAGGATGTTGTCGAGATTGCGCGGCGTGGAATGCAGGAAGAGGTCGGGAATGCCGCCTTTCCATTCCAGCAGCGAATTGTCGAGGAAGGGAAAATCGCGGCTGTAGCCGGTGGCGTAGAGGATGAGATCGAAATCGGCGGAGCTTCCGTCCTTGAAATGGACGGTCTTGCCGTCGAAACGCTCGATATCGCCCTTGGGCACGATATCGCCGTGGCCGATGTGATAGAGCAGCAGCGAGTTCATCACCGGATGGGCGGCGTCGAGCGGATAGTCGGGCTTGGGCAGGCCGTAGTCCGTGCCGTCATAGCCCGCAAGGCGGAAGACCTCCTCGATATAGGCGAGCGTTTCCTCCTTGGAGGAAAACTTGTTGCCAAGCTCCAGCATCCATTGGGGCGTCGGTTTTCCGCCGATGAATTTCGGCTGGTAGTAGTAGCCGCGCCGCGTGCTGTGATGGACGCTCGTCGCGGTGTGGACCGCATCGACCACGACATCGCAGCCGGAATTGCCCCCGCCCACCACAAGAACGCGCTTGCCGCGAAACTGGTCGGCGGACTTGTAGTCGCGCACATGCAGGATCTCGCCCGTGAACTCGCCCGGATAGGCGGGATCGGGATAACGCGGCTCGTTCTGCAGCCCGTTGCACACGACGACCAGCGGATACCAGGCATCGTGGCCCGCGCCCGTCTTCAGCCGCCAGCCGTCTCCCTCCGGCGTCAGGCTTTCCACCGGCGCATTGAAATGCGCACGCTCGTAGACGCCGAAAGCCCGCGCGTAATCGCGGATATAGGTGAGCATCTGGCGGTGGTTCGGATAGGGCGGATAATCCTCCGGCATGGGGAAATCCTGAACCTGCATGTTGAACTTCGGCGAGATGAGATGGAGCGATTCATAGGTGCGCCCGCAGGACGCACCCGAATTCCAGACCCCGCCGAAATCGGCCTCCGCCTCGAAGAGATCGACCTCGATGCCGCCCTCGATCAACTCGCGTGCGACGCCGATGCCAGTCGGGCCTCCGCCGACGATCGCGATCTTGCGGGCGTTCTCACTCATGCCGGTCTTCCCGTTCATCTCAGTTTGCCCGTTCATGACCGCAGATCCTCCTCGAAACGAATTTCGCGATTTGTCCCCGGCGCGCTCAGCCGCACACCCTCAAGGCGTAGCGCCTCGGAACCGTCGGGCGCGAAGACGGACACAGTGCCCCTTGCAGAAACGGTCACAAGTGCGCCATCCGTCACGGGGCCGAAGGCGGTTATCGCCTCCATGGACAGCGGGAAGGCCAGCGCATTGCGGCTTCCCGCATCGGCCACAAGCCCCGCCTCGCGGAAGGTGAGCAGCCGCCAGACGGCATCGAGCACGAAGGGATCGAAGGGCATTGCCGCAGTATCCCCGCCCCTTGAGAGGGCAAGCCGTGCGGTGAGTGTATCCCCGTCCCGCGAAACTTGCGAAACACGCGCCATTTCAGGCGCGGGCGGGCCGGAATGGATGGCGCAGGCCTCAAGGAAGGCGCGGAAGGTTCCGGTGATATCCGCGCCGGGAAGCGGGCCTGCCGCGTCATGGGACGTGCCGGGTTCAGGTGTTTCCATAGCCGCAACGCCCGCGCCCAGATGACAGGGGCGACCGTCCTCGCCGTCGGCCTCCACGCGATAGAGCAGCCCTTCGGTATCCGAAAGCACCGTCACCGTCAGATCGCGCGGCCTGCCGTTGATGGAAACCGGAGCCCCCCAGAGCAACTGGCTGAGCGCGGCGACGGGTTGCCCTGAAAGCCGTTCAAGCGTGCTGCGGGCAAGTTCGGGCAGGAACAGGCCCGTGAGCAGACGCTTCTCGCCGTTCACATGGGTCGTCAGGAAAGGCTCGTCGCCGGAGATGCGCAGCGTCATGCGCCCAATTTCGCCTTCGGTAGGAAGCGCGCCCATGAGCGGCGTCGCGGCGGGCGCGGGGGCGGGGGCCTGTTTCGGCGTGTCCCTGGGCTCGACCCAGTAGCGGGTGCGCGCGAAGGGATAGCCGGGGACATGAAGACGGGTCAGCGGGCTGTCGGGCCAGTCGATTTCCAGACCCTTCGCCCAAAGCTCCGCCACCTTGTCGAGTTTCGTTTTCTCCGCGGAGGCGAGCCATTTTCCGACGAGCGCCTTTGCGTCCGCATCGCTCTTGTAAAGCGCGATGGCGGCCTCGTCGCCGGAGGAAAGATGCACGCCTTCCACCGCCTGACCGGCGGCGACGGAAGCGAGCTTGCGAAGGAGATCGGCGCGGTCAGAGAAGGCGAAGGCCAGACGCTCCCGGAAGAGCGCCCTGCCCCGTTGCAGGGTCGCGGCGAAGGCGGAGAGATCGAGCGACGCATCTGCGGTGACGAAACGCTCCATCTCAGCGGCCATCTCCGTCAGCCGGTCCCGGTTCAGCGCCGACAGCACGATGACCGGAGGAACGGCAGCGGGCGTTTGCGTGGCCGGGCGATATTCCTCCAGCACGATATGAGCGTTGGTGCCGGAAAAGCCGAAGGCGCTGACGCCTGCACGGCGCGGGGCCCCGCCTTCGGGGGCAGCCCAATCCTCCAGCGTTCGCGCGACCTTGAAAGGCGTGCGCTCGAAGGGGATGTGGCTGTTGAGATTTTCCAGATTGATCGAGGGCGGCAATTTCCGGTTTTCGAGCGCCAGCATGGCTTTCAGCGCGCCGGCGACACCGGCGGCTGCGAGCAGATGGCCGATATTGGTTTTCACCGAGGTGAGCGCGCAATTCCCGCCCGCCGGAACGCCTTCGAAGGCGTCCGTCAGGCCCTCCACCTCGATCGGATCTCCGAGCGCGGTGCCGGTACCGTGGCATTCGACGAGATCGATGCTTGCCGGATCGATGCCGAAGCGGTCGTGAACCCCCTTGATGAGGTCGGTCTGCGCCTTCGGGTTCGGCGCGGTGATGCCGTTGGTGCGACCGTCCTGATTGATGCCCCAGCCGCGGATGACGGCATGGACGGGATCGCCGTCGCGGGTCGCGTCCGACAGCCGCTTCAGCATGACCACGCCGACGCCCTCGCCCGGCACGAAGCCGTTGGCGCGGTCATCGAAAGTGAAGCAGCGCCCGTCGGCGGACAACATGGAGACCTTGGAGGTTTCAATGAACATGTCCGGGCCGATCAGCATGCAGGTGCCGCCCGCCAGCGCCGTGTCGCAGGTGCGGTTTGCAAGCGCCTCGCAGGCTTCCGCAATGGCGACGAGCGAGCTTGAGCAGGCCGTGTCGATGGAAAGGCACGGGCCGCGCAGGTCGAGGAAATAGGCGATGCGCGCGGCAAGGATAGAGCTGGCACTGCCCAGCATGCTGTAGGTGTTGTGTTCCTCGAACAGTTTTTCGTAGCCGCTCAGGCCGGAGGAGACATAGGCCCCGCATTTCGTGCCTGCCAGATCGGCGGGACGGATCGCGGCGTCCTCAATGGCGTGCCATGCGGCCTCAAGGAAGAGCCGCTGCTGCGGGTCCATGAACTCCGCTTCAAGCGGTGTGATGTTGAAGAAACGCGCATCGAAGGCATCCGCATCGCCGAGCGCGCCCATCCACTTGCAGTAGCTCTTGCCCGGGGCCTGCCGATCCGGATCGTAGAAGCGGTCGATCTCCCAGCGCGAGGCGGGCACTTCCTCGATGCAATCGCGCGCAGAGGCGATATTGCGCCAGAATTCCCCCAGATCCGCCGCCTTCGGGAACTTGCCAGATGCACCGATGATGGCGACGGGTTCGGGACCGGCGGCAGCCGCAGCAGGATGAGCGACCGGCGACGGGGTTGAGGCGGCGGTGATTGCCGCGGTGACCGGGGCAGCGGGCGGAGTTGCAGGAGCAACGGGCTGCGAAACCTCGGCTCGCGGGGCGATTGTCGTTGCAGGCTCTTCGCGCTCCGGAACCAGACCGGCAACATGATCCACCAGCGCACCGACCGTCGGATGGGCGTAGACGGCAGTTGCCGGAAGCTCGATGGCGAAACGCTTGTTGAGATGCCTGATCCATGTCACCGCGAGGATGGAATCCAGCCCCAGATCGAGGAAACTGCTCTCCGGCCGGATCTCCTCCTCGTCGATGGCGAGGTCCTCGGCCAGCAGGGCGATAATCTCGGCCTTCAGACCCTCGCTCGATTTCGCGGAGGCGACCGGGGCGGGTGTGGAAACAGGCGCCGACGTCACGACCGCAGCCGGTGCCGCAGCCGCGGGAATGCTGACGGGGGCCTCGGCAGGCCGTGCGGGCGTCTGCCGGTCGCCGATCAGGTCCGCCACATGGGCCGTCAGGGCCTCCACCGTGGGGTGGGCATAGACGGCGGTGGCGGGCAGATCGATCCCGAAGCGCTTGTTGAGGTGGCGGATCCACGTGACCGCCAGGATGGAATCGAGACCCAGATCGAGGAACGGATCGGCTGCGCGGATATCGCCCGGCTCGATCATCAGATCTTCCGCCAGCGAGGCGATCAGTTCGGCTTGCAGGGCTGTGCTGTCGAAAGCGGGAGCGGGGGCGACTTCAGGTTCCATGACGGGCTCCGGTTCCTCCACTTCACCGAATTTTTCCAAGATGCGGGCACGCACGCCTTCATCTCCGCGGAAGGTTTCCTCGTGCATGGCAAGCTCCTGCTCCATGACGGCGGCGAGCCGCTTTCTCAGAACCGTGTTGGCATGGTCCTTCTTCGCGACAAGCTCGGCGCGGGACATGCGGGCAAGCTCGTGTGCGGTGGCAAGTGCGGTGCGCAGCACCTCACGCGCAGGCCGCACGTGAATGCGCGAGGAGCGTTCCCCCAGTTCGCGGCCCTGATACTGGCGCGCGGTGAAAAGCACCTCGCGCCCGAGATTGTCGCCCAGACGATAGGGGACCAGCAGCGAAGCGCCGCCGCCCGGAGTGAAGCCGTACCAGAGATAATTGGAGTGATAGATCGCTTCTGAGGCGAAGATCGCGTGGTCGCAATACATGCCCAGCGACCAGCCGCCGCCGATGCCGTGGCCCTGCATGGCCGCGATGACCGGCAGCGGGCAATCGAGCGGCACGGCATAGATGCGCCGTTCGGTGAATTTACCCGCCCCCGACTGGATGCCCGCCAGCCCGTCGCGCGTGCCGCCGCAGGAAAAGTAAGTGTCGTGGCCGGTGAGGACGACGACCTTGGCCTCCTCCATCCCGGCGATCTTTTCAAAGGCCGCCTCCAGCCCGTCCATGAAGGCGTCGGTGAACATGTTGCGGCCCGCGCGCTCGTTCATCCTGATTTCCATGACGCCGTCGTCATGAAGCGCCAGATCGATGACCTCGCTGTCGAACGGCACGGGGCGCGGCGTGCCCTGATCTTCCGCGATCTCCTCGGCGGGAGGCTCGATGAAGGCATGGGGCTCGGGAAGGGCATCCAGCAGCAGCGGCAATTCGCGGTGCATGTGGCGCTTCAGGAGTGTCAGCGCGAGGCGCGGACCGTTCGCGATCTCGCGGGCGAGCGCCATGGCCGCCGCCGCCTCCTGCCCGCACGGCACACGGGTGATCTCGGCCTCCGCCGTCAGCCGCTCCAGCAGCAGGTGCATGGCGAGCTTGCCGCGCGGCGTCGGCAGATAGCCGAAACGCACCGTATCGTCGGCGATGAGGAAGTCCGCCAGAAGCGCCACCGCGCCCGCCTGCCCCGAAGCCCTTCCGCGCACCTGCGCGATGACCGGGACCGCGCAATTCAAGGCGCAATCGGGCGCGAAGCCTTCGACCGGGTTTTCGCCCGCATGCCAGACCGTATCGCCTGCGAGAATGACGACACGCACGGTCTCGTCCGCGCCTGCCGCTTCAAGCTCGCGCATGAGGCCCTGGGCGACCGCCGCCCCCCATTCCCCGGTGAGCGTCAGGACGCGCACGCCGTCTTCATCGACACCGCGCAGGACCTCGCCGACCGCATTGTCCGGGCGTATCGCAGGAGCGGGGGCCGGAGCGGGAGCCGCGCGAGGGGTAAGCGGCGGCAGGACGATTTTCGGTCCCTGAAGGATAGAAGCAGGCGTGACGGCGGCGGCCATCGACGCCGGAGAGGCAAGCCTTATGGGCAAGGCTTCGCGGTTGGTCGGCGCGACGGGCGCGACCGAAGCAAGCGTCTCGGGCAATGCCTGCCGTTGCGGCTCGGAAGACAAGCGCACAGGGGCTGGCGGCAGCGCGCGCTTTTCCGTCTTCACCCAGTAGCTCTTGCCCGCGAAGGGATAGGTCGGCAGCGGCACGCGGCGGCGCGGGCCTTCAAACAGAGCCTTCGCATCCAGAACGCCGCCGCCTGCGAAATGACGGCCAAGGGCCCGGAGGGCCTGCGTCCTGCCATCGCCATCCGTTGAAGCCGGAACGACATCCGAGACCGGAGCGGCATCGGCGTCGCCGCTCGCCTGCCCTGTTTCGACACCGCAATCGGATGCGCCCGCAAGCCATGCCCTCAGCATCACGGCGAGCGTGGCCAGATCGTCGGCCACACAGGCGAGACGATGCGGGAAGGCGCGGCGGCCCGCGATGAGCGTGAAGGCGACGTCTTCCGGCAACTGGTCCGGATGTGCCTCCAGATGATCCGCAAGCCGCGCGGCTTGCGCCTTCAACTGGTCGGGCGTGCGGGCGGAGAGGACGAAAAGCTGGCTCCGCACCGGTTCGCGGATCGATGCGAGTTCTGGCGCTTCCTCGATGACGACATGGGCATTCGTGCCGCCGAAGCCGAAGGAACTGATCGCGGCGCGGCGTTTATCCGTTCCATCCGCGGACCAGGTCTCAAGGCTTGAGTTGACCCGGAACGGGGCCTTTTCGAAATCGATGGCCGGGTTGCCGGTTCCGAAATGCAGGCTCGGCGGGATCCTCTTTTCGCGAAGGCTCATCAGCACCTTGGCGAGGCTCGCGATCCCTGCAGCGGTGGTGGCGTGGCCGATATTCGACTTCACCGAACCGAGCAGGATTTCGTGTCCCTCGACACCTGCGAAAGCGCGGGCGAGGGCTGCGTGTTCGATGGGATCGCCCAGAACCGTGCCGGTGCCGTGGGCCTCCACATAGCCGATGGTCGCCGGGTCGATGCCGTAATCTTCATAGACCTGCCGGATCAGGCGTTCCTGCGAGACCGCACTCGGTGCGGTGATGCCGTTGGTGGTGCCGTCCTGATTGATGCCCGAACCGATCACCACGGCGAGGATGTTGTCGCCGTCTTCCAGTGCATCGGCCAGCGGTCGCAGAAGCAGCGCGCCCACCGCCTCGCCCGGCACCATGCCGTCCGCCCCCGCCCCGAAGGCGGCGCAGCGGCCCGTGGGCGAAAGCATGTTCGCCTCGTTGGCATAGAGGTAGAAGCGCGGCGAGGACTGCACGAAGACGCCGCCCGCCAGCGCCATGTCGCATTCGCCGTTGCGGATGCTCTGACAAGCGGTGTGGAGCGCGACGAGCGAGCTTGAGCAGGCCGTATCGATGGCAACCGCCGGGCCCTTGAGATCGAGCAGGTAGGAGATGCGGGCCGGGATCAGCGAGGTGGTGTTGCCCCAGAAGGCCTGTCCCGGCGGCTGCTCGGTGAAAAGCTCCTGATAGTCGCCGTGAGCGCTGCCAACAAAGACACCGCAGCGCCGCCCGACGATATCCGCCCCGCAATGCCCGGCGCTTTCCAGCGTCTTCCATGCCTCTTCCAGGAAGAGCCGCTGCTGCGGGTCCATATAGGTGGCTTCAACCCCGGAAATGCCGAAGAAGACCGGGTCGAAACGATCGATGCCTTCAATGAAGCTGCCGTGGTGGCCGTAGCTGCCGGGTTTCTCGTCCTTGTAGAAGGGCGTGAGATCGAAGCGGCTGACCGGCTCGATCAGATCCTCGCCCGCTTCCAGATGCTTCCAGAGATCATCGAGCGTTTCGGATTTCGCGAAGCGCCCGCTCGCGCCGACAATCGCGATGGGGGCATGGGCGGGATCGGGCTTTGCGGGGCTCATCTCAAGCGGCTGGGTGACGACCTTCGAGGGGACTGTGGCGGCAGGCATCGCGGTAGGTGCAGCGGGTGTGGGCGCGGGCTTTGCGGCAAGCTCGGGATGTCGGTCAAGAAGATGCGCTTCCAGCCGCGCGACATTGGCGAAATCGAAGAGCGTCGTCTGGTCGAGATCGATCCGCAACAATTTGCGCAGGCGATGGACGAATTCCGCGCCGAGGATGGAATCGAGGCCGTAATCGGCAAAGCTGTGATCGGGCGCGATGCGCTCCGGGGCCATGTTCAGCGTTTCGCCAAGGCTGACGAGGATCTGGTCGCGCAGGCTTGCGCCGGAGGTTTGCGGGGCGGCTTCAGGCACGACTTCAGCAGCCCCCTGCACGACCGCGCGGGCAACGACGATCTGCTGGCCGAGCCCCTGTTCGCGCAGGGACGAACCCGCCACCCATTCAAAGCCGTTCGCCTCCAGCGCCTTGCGCCAGCTTTGCGCCGTCAGCGAGGGCGTGCCGGGAATGCGGCGCTCGGGATCGGTGAAACGCCACCAGCCTTCCAGCAAGCCGAAAGTGACATGGGTGAAGAAGGTGGGCCGGCTCGTCTCGTTCAGAAGCAGGACCGCATCGGGCGACATGGCCTTGCGCACATTGGCGAGCGTCTCGTGAATGTCGGCGCTCGCGTGAAGGACATTCGCGGCGATGACCAGATCGTACTTGCCAGGCTCGATATCCTGTCCGGCCAGAGGCTTCTCAATATCGAAGAGCGCGGTTTTCAGGCCCGGAACACGGGCCGAATAATGCCGCTCGGCATGGATCAGGAAAGCGCGGGAGACATCCGTGTAGAGATATTCGCCGATCCGCGCGGCATGGGGCCTGAGCGCATCGAAGACGGGTTCGCTGGTGCCGCCGGTGCCCGCGCCGATTTCCAGAACGCGGAGTTTACGCGTCCGGTCCGGCCACTCGGCGACAAAGCGTGCGGCGGCCTCCGCCAGCGTGCGGCTGAACCGGGCGGCGACGCGGTTTTCCTTGTAGACGGCTTCGACAAGCGTCTGGCGACCGTCGGGGAACAATATGTCGGTGGCCCGTCGTTTGCCCGTCAGGATCGCGGGGAGATGGCGCAAGGCGGCCTCGGCAAGCTCCATCTGCGCCGGGGCGTGGCCTTCGCGCTTCAACGTCTCCCAGCGCGTCCATGCCTGATCGAGCGCGAGGCTCGCGCCATCAGCGCGGGTCTCAAGGAGCGCGTGCGCCGCGGTCCACCAGGGGCGGAAGGATGGGATGATTGTCGCATCGTCGAGATCATGAAGGATAGCGGCGAGCACTTCGACAATGGCGGCCTCCAGCCGCGCCTGTTCCGCTTCCAATACCGCATCGCCGGAGGCAGACTCCACGCATTGCACGAGGGTTTCGCGCTCGACTGGCGCACTGTCGGGTTTGATCCAGTAGCGGGTCTTCTCAAACGGATATGTCGGCAACGAGACGATGCGGGCGCTCGTCCCACGCCGCAGGGCGGGCCAGTCGATTGCCACGCCTTCCGTCCAGAGCCCCATCAGGGTTTCAAGCTCGCCCGCTTCCCATGCGCCGGCGGCGACATCGCGCAGGACCGCATCGCCTGCAAGGCCAACAAGCCCGCTGCGCTTGCCGTCGGTCGGGCTTGTGGCGAGCGGCACGCCCGCCGCGCGACCGGCAAGCCATGCCTCAAGCGCCCCGGCCAGTTCAGCCGTGGTATGCGCGATGAGAGCAAGCCGCGCCTCCATCGCCTCACGGCCGACCTGAAGCGTATAGGCGATATCGGCCAAGGCAGGCGCATCGCCCGGTTCCGCCATCTTGCCGCCCTGCGCGCCGATGAGGGCAGCAAGCCCGGAAATCGAGCCCGCGAGTTCCAGATCGGTCGGGTTCGGAGACACGCCGAATGCGGCCTCGCACCACTGGCGCAGGGCGGGAATGTGGGAGGCGTCGAGGCCGAGCGTTTCAAAGCTCTCGTCCACGTCGATATCGGACGGAGCGACGTTCAGGAGTTCCGCGAGGTGGTTCGTCAGGGAGGAGGCGACCTCGGCGGCGGCGGGCGTTGCCTGCTCCGGCGTCTTGCGCAAGAAGGCCAGAAGCCGCTGCGCCTGTTCCTTCAGGCGATCCTCGTTGCGTGCGGAAAGAAGGATCAGTTGCGGTGTGTCGATGGGGTGCGGGGCCGCTTCCGGCTCGCACCATTCCTCCACGATCACATGGGCATTCGCCCCGCCCGCCCCGAAGGAAGAAACGCCCGCGCGGCGTGGGGCTTCAGCGGTCCAAGGTGCTGCCTGCCGTTGCAGGGCGAAGGGGGTTTTCGCCAGATCGATGTTCGGGTTCGCCCGCTCTGCATGGAGGCTCGGGACAAGCTGCCCGTGCTTCATCTCAAGGACGAGTTTCGTCAGACCCGCGATGCCTGCAGCCGCTTCCAGATGACCGATATTCGACTTGATAGAGCCGAGTGCGCAGAAGCCGGTGGCCGTGGTGTCTGCCCCGAAGGCCTGGCTCAGGCCGTCGATCTCGATGGGGTCGCCAAGCTCGGTGCCGGTGCCGTGGGCCTCTATTGCTGTGATGTCCTCGGCGCGCAGGCCCGCCTTTTCAAGCGCTGCCCGCACCACGTCTGCTTGCGCGGCGGGGCTCGGCACGGTGAAGCCGTTGGTGCGCCCGCCGTGATTGACCGCACTTGCCCGGATCAACGCATGGATGCGGTCGCCGTCGGCCAGGGCGCGTGAAAGCGGCTTCAGCAGCACGCAGCCCACGCCCTCGCCCGGCACGAAACCATCCGCGCCCTCGCCGAAGCTGCGGCACTGACCCGACGGGCTCAGCATGTGGGCGGCGCTCAGTTCCACGTAATTGGCGGAGTGGAGATAGAGATTGACGCCGCCCGCAATCGCCATGGCGCAGCTTCCGCGCCTGAGATGCTCGCATGCCTCGTGGATCGCGGTGAGCGAGGAGGAACACATGGTATCGACCGGCAGGCTGGGGCCTGCGAGATCGAAGACGTGAGAAACACGATTTGCGATGGCCGCGAAGGAGGTTGCGGGCCTGACCGTGGCCCCGCCTTCCGTCCTAAAGGGCCCGTGCAGCGCGTAACCGGTCTTGGTGACGCCCGCAAAGACCCCGACGCGCGCGCCCTCATGTTCGCTGCCCGCGACCTCTTTAAGCCGGGCGCGGGTGTAGCCCGCATCTTCCAGCGCCTGCCATGCGCTTGTCAGGAAGAGGCGTTCCTGCGGGTCCATGGCGGCGGCATCGCGCGGCGAGAGCTTGAAGAAAAGCGGATCGAATTCCGCAAAGCCTTCGAGGAACGCGCCCCAGCGGGAATAGCTCTTGCCCTCAGCCGCTGCCTTGTCCGGGTCGGGCTCGAAGAAGCCTTCCTGCGGCCAGCGATCCGAAGGGATCTCGCGCACGGCATCATGGCCGGTGACGAGGTTTCGCCAGAAGGCATCGAGGTCCGGTGCATCCGGGTAGATGCCGCTCATGCCGATGATGGCGATGGGCTCGTCGGGGGAGACGACAGGCGCGGAAATGGTTGCGGGCGATACGGGCCGGGCCGGGGCGGTGGGCATTTGCGAGGCTCCGCACCATGTGGCGCAGGCGGCGGGTTGGGCCTCGATCAGATAATCCGCGACGGCTGCCAGCGTGCGGTGGCGAAAGAACAGCGTTTTCGGCAGATCCTCGAAGATATCGCCAAGCTCGTTGTTGAGCCGGGTGATCATCAGGGAGTCGATGCCGTAATCCTCAAGTGGCGCATCGGGAGCGATGGAGGACGCAGAGAGGCCGCTCACGCGCGCGAACAGGGTTGCCAGCCGGGAACGGGTCTCGACCGCGAGGTCTGCGGAAACGGGCTGCGCTTGCGGCGCAGGCTTTGCGGATGTCGCCGCAGGCGCCGCGAAGAAGGCGCGAATGCGGGCGGGATCGCCCGCAAGGACGGCGCATTGCGATGCCCGCTCGCCAAGGCAGCGTTCAAGGGTCGCAAGACCGGCGGATGTTTCAAGCGGCTCCTGCCCCATGCGGCGGTGGAGGGCGGTTTTCGTAGCCTCATCGATCCGCATGCCGCCCTCGCGCCAGAGCGGCCAGTCGATGGCCGTGATCTTTCCGTTTGAGCTACGCGCCAGCGCATCGAGGAAACCGTTGGCGGCGGCGTAATCGGCCTGGCCTGCGTTGCCGAAGGGACCGGAGAGCGAGGAGAAGAGCACGAAGGCATCGAGATCGAGGTTCGCGCAAGCCTCGCTGAGCGCCAGTGCACCATCGACCTTCGGGGCGAGGACGGCCTCGATATCGGCGTCCTGCTTCGTGGCGATGAAGGCGTCCCGCAAGGCGCCGGCGCAATGGAAGACACCGTTCAATCCGCCATGGACCTCGACGATGTGGCAAACCAGTGCCGCGACGGCGGCGGCGTCCGCGAGATCGACCTGCCGATAGGCCGTGACCGCGCCTTCCGCGCGCAAGGTCTCAAGAAAGGCCGTGCGGCTTTCATCGAGCGGTTTCGAACCTGCCAGAACCAGCACCGCGCCCGGAACAGTGCGCGCAATGTGACGGGCGAGAAGCCGCCCGAGGCCGCCCATGCCGCCCGCGATGAGATGGACGCCGCCCCTTCTCCACGACAGTGCGGGGCCAGCGTCGGAACGTTCCGACCAGATGCGGCGTTCGCGTTCGCCACCGCGGAAGCGGATATGGGCGTCGGTTCCGATTTCCATGCGGAGCCAGTCGGCGATCTGCGCGGCACTCGCGCCTTCAGGCACTTCGACAAGCTGGGTGCGAATGCGTGGGTCTTCCTGCGTTGCCGTTTGCAGCATGCCGGAGAGACCGGCGAAAAGCCCACCTTCGGGCACGACAAGCTGGATCAGCATGGAAGCGTGGCTCGGGGATGCCATTTCCGAACGCAAGGCTTGCAGAAGCTGACGGGCGGCGTCCTTGTACCGGGCCGAGATCCCCTCGCCTTCCGGCGTCAGGGTGCGGGTCTCGGAAGCCGGATCGGCGGCGATGGCGACGCCGCAACCAATGACGATGCGGCGGCCTTCGAGAGGTTGGGCCGAAGTTTCCGCCTGTTGCCAGTCGGCAGCAAAGAGCAGGGTTTCCGTCGTGGCTTCCGCGCGTTCGACGCCCGGGAGCCAGAAGCGGGTATCGGCGAAGGGGCGCGGCGGCAGAGGTGCGCGGGCCGGGACGCTTTCATCCTCATAGCTTTCCAGAACCACGTGAGCATTGGAGCCGCCGAAGCCGAAGCTGCTGATGCCTGCGCGCCGCGGGTGATCCCGGTCCTTGCTCACCCATGGCTGGCGCGCGGTGACGATGTGGAAGGGGCTGCCCTCAAGCTCGATATGCGGGTTGGGCGGCTGGCTGTTCAGCGTCGGCGGCAGTTCCCCCCGACGCATCGCCATGACGACCTTGATAACCCCCGCAAGCCCGGCTGCGGCTTCCAGATGGCCGATATTGGATTTGACCGCGCCAAGGCCGATGGACAGGCCCGATGCGCCTCCGGTGCCGGTGAGTTCCTCATAGGCGCGGCGCAGGCCGTTGATTTCGACCGGGTCGCCCAGTTCCGTACCTGTGCCGTGGGACTCGATATAGCTGATCGACGCCGGATCGATGCCGCGCATGGCGTCGGCGATCAGGCGGCCTTGCGCCTTGGCGTTGGGGGCCGTCAGCGCGCCGGAGCGCCCGCCGTGGTTTTCCGCCCCGCCCGCGATCACGCCGAGGATGCGGTCGCCGTCGCGCTTCGCATCGACGAGGCGCTTGAGAAGCACCGTCGCCACGCCCTCGCCGCGGGCATAGCCGTCGGCCCGCTCGCCGAAGGTGTTGCAATGGCCGGTGGGCGACAGCATGCCCGCCAGCGCCGGGCTCTCGAAGCCTTCCAGCGCGAGGCACAGGTTCACGCCGCCGACGATGGCCGCCGCACATTGCCCGGATTTCAGCGCATCGCGGGCGCGAAGAAGTGCCGTCAGCGAGCTTGAACAGGCGGTGTCGATGGCCTGGCTCGGGCCGGTGAGATTGAACGCGTGCGAGATGCGGTTTGCCGCCATGGCCAGCGAATTGCCGGTGGAGAGATAGCCGTCGGATGGCAGCCCTTCCGCACGCCAGAGCGAAGCGTAATCGAGCGTGGTGATGCCGACGAAGACGCCCGTTTCGCGCGGAAGCTCTTCCGGGGTATACCCGGCGTCCTCCAGGGTGCGCCATGCGCTTTCCAGCAACAGCCGCTGCTGCGGGTCCATGCGCTCGGCTTCCACCGGCGAGACCTTGAAGAGCGCGGCATCGAAGCGGTCGATATCATTGAGGAACCCGCCGTGACGGGCGAAATCCGCCTTGGCGATCCGCTCGGCGTAAGCGGGCGAATAGCGATCAAGCGGCAGGTCGCCGGTCAGGTCGCGGCCCGCCAGAAGATTGTCGAAGAAGCTTTCGATATCCGGGCTCTGCGGGAAGCGCCCCGCCATGCCGATGATGGCGATGCGGGTGTCATCCGGTGCGGATTTCGCGACAATCTTCGGCGAGGCGCGGACCGCAGGCCGGACGGCGGGCGCAGCGGGAGCCGGTTGCGGCGTCGCCTCCGGCAGGCTGACGCCGTGGCGCTTGATCAGGTGATCGGCCAGCGCCTCGATATGCTCGCACTCGAAGAAGATCGCGGGCGAGAGATCGATGCCATAGGCGGCGGAAAGGTCGTTGGCGTAGCGGGTCAGCGAGATGGAATCGAAGCCGAGATCGTGGAACGCCTCGCGCGCGCCGATATTGGCCGCATCGAATTTCAGGATCGCCGCCGCCTTCTCGCGCAGGTCCGCCTGAAGGTTCGCGGAGGGGGCTGCGTGCGGGGCAGGTTCGGAGAGCTTTCTGACAGGAGCGGTGACACCCTCCCCTATCGCGACGCCGGACAGCGTTCCAAGGATGCGGGCTGAACCATCGAGGAAGCGAACGCTCAGCGTTCCCGACGGATCGGGCTGGCAAAGCACATGGGCGATATCGGCGCCATTGACCTGCGCACGCTCCATCGAGCGCGGGGAGCCCTGCGCACCGCTCAGGATCATCGCCTGATGGGCCGCGCCCAGCGCCGGAGCGGGGCAACCGATGTTCTTCTTGAAGAGGTCCTGCTGCGGCTGGTCTTCGCGTAAAGCGGCAAGCACGCCCCCGTCGGGCAGTCGCCGGATTTCCGCGATGCTTTCCAGATAGGGGCCGCAGGCAAGGCGATGGTCTTTCAGGGCCGCATAGACGGCGGCGTGGTCCAGAACCTCAACGGCCTCGCGGCGCAGGCGCTCCAGATCGAGGGTTTCGCCGGAGGTGGGCGATGCTTCGCGGACAGTGACTTCCACCCAGCGGGTGCGGGTGTCGTCCCCGGTAACGAGATCGATGCTCACGGTGGCCGCGCGCGGCTCCACCGCGATTTCCAGAGCACGGATCGCGGACCAGTCGGGGGCTTCCCCGATGCGAAGGTTCGTCACCTCCGGTCGCGCCGCAATGCCAGCGAGCCTTGCCGCCGCGGCGACGATTTCCGGGGCGACGGTGGGCAGAACCTGCTCACGGCCCGCATCGAGATAGACGTAGTCGCGCAGTTCCTTCAGATGCAGCGCGGTCTCGTAGCGCAGGCCCGTGGCATCCGACCGGTTGAGGCCGATAAAGGGGTGGAGCTTTTCGCGCGAGCCCATCGGGTTGATGACCGAGGGGGCGTCCGGCTCGGACTGATACCAGCAACGGACCTTCTCGAACGGATAGGCGGGCAGCGAGATGCGGCGCACGTCGCGCGCCCTGTTGAGCATGTCCCAATCGATCACCGCCCCGCTCGCCCATGCGGCGGCGACGCTATCCAGATTGCGGGCCTTGCTATCGGCGGCGATCTGCTCGCGGTCACTCGGCGGGTCCACGTCGAGGATGGAGGGCACGAGGATCATGCCCTGAGCCAGCGTGCCGTTTTCGATTAAAGCGCGAATTTTCGAGACGGCATCCGCCTTGCTCTGGGCAACGAGCGCGAGGCGTGCGGTCAGTTCGTTGCGGCCTTGCTGAAGCGTGAAGGCGGCATCCGAGAGGCGCGTCTCGGGATGGGTGTCCAGATGATCGGCGAAGCGTTCGAGAACCAGCTTGAGACGGTCCACCGTCAGGGCGGAGAAGACGAGCAGGTCCGGTTCGCCCTTATCGGCTGGGCGTTCGGCGGCCCGATACTCTTCCACGATGATGTGCGAGTTCATCCCGCCCGCGCCGATGGAGGTGACGCCTGCGCGACGCGGCAGTTCGTGGCCAGCCCCGTCGATCAGCCGCTTCCACGGGGCCAGTTCGCGCTGGACGTGGAAGGGAGAGGTCGCGAAGGGAATATCCGGGTTCAGCGTTTCGGCATGGAGCGAGGGGGCCAACTGGCCGTGCTTCAACTGGGCCAGCACCTTGACGATGCCCGCCAGCCCCGATGCACCGAGAAGGTGGGCGACGTTGCTCTTCACCGTGCCGATGGGACAGGCCTGCACCGCATCGGTGTGCTTGCGGAAGACTTGTGTCAGCGCCTTGATCTCGATGGGGTCGCCCAGCGCCGTGCCGGAACCGTGGCCCTCGATATAGCCGATGGTCCCTGCCGAAATGCCCGCATCTTCCAGCGCGCGCTCGATGGCGACGGCCTGCTGGTTCGGGTTGGGCACGGTGAAGCCGTTGCGCACGCCCGCGTTCGAAATGCCCGAACCGGTGATGACGCCGTAGATATGGTCACCGTCGCGTTCGGCATCGGCCAGCGTCTTCAGCACCAGCGCGCCGACGCCTTCGCCGAGGATCGTGCCTTCCGCGCCGAGGCCGTAGCCGCGGATCACGTCCGCCGATTTCGTCGTGAAATGTTCCTGCGAGGTGGCGATGAGCTTTTGCGGGTGGAGCAGCAGCGAGACGCCGCCCGCCAGCGCCATGTCGCAGCGGCCTGCGCGCAGCATGTGGACGGCCTCATGCACGCAAGTGGAGGACGCGGAACACATGGTGTCGAGGAAATAGGACGGGCCGGTGAAGCCGTAATAATAGGAGACCATGTTCGGCACGGTGCCGGTGTAGCTGCCGCTTGCCAGCGACCCGCGCATCAGCATGTTCTGGAAGCCGTAGAGGTCGTATTCGTTGGTCATCGAGCCGACGATGACCGCGACCTCGCCGCCGAATTTCCGCGCCATGGTCTCGCGCGAATAGCCCGCGTCCTCGAAGGCTTCCACGCTCGCCTGAAGGAAGAGCCGCACTTCCGGCGACATGAGTTCGGCTTCTGCCTGCGAGATGCGGAAGTAGCGCGGGTCGAACTTGTCGATATCGGGCAGGAAACAGCCGGTCTTCACCACCGTCTTGCCGAGAACGTCGCGCTCGGGGTGATGGATGGCTGCATGGTCCCAGCGCTCGCGCGGCACGGGCTCGAAACCGTCCATGCCTTTCGACAGCATCTCCCAGAACGCTTCCTGCGTATCGGCGTTGGAGACATGCAGCGACAGGCCGACGATGGCGATGTCGTGGCGGTCGTCGGATGCGGGCCTTTCGGGCGCGCGGAGGGGCGCGGAAGCGACGATTTCCGCAGGCGCGGCGCTGGCCGGGGTGGCGGGCTTGGGAGCGGGTTTCGCGGCAGGTCTCAGGTCATCGGCAAAGAGCGTGCGCAGCGCGGTTCCGTGCTCATCGACCAGATGGCCTGCGACGCCTTCCAGATCGACATATTCGAAGAACAGGGTCTTCGACAAAGGCCCGAGCGCCTCTTCCAGCCGGTTGGTGCTTTCCACGATGGCGATGGAATCGAGGCCGTATTCCTCAAGCTTGCGATTGGCGCGGATGCGGGCGGCATCCATTTCCAGAACGTCGGCGAGCGTGACGCGCACGAGATCGACGGTCTTTTGAAGAAGCGTCGGCGCGTCGATTTCCGCCGTTGCGGCGGGCGCCTCAAGGGTGACCGCCTCGGCTTGCGGTGCGGCGGGTTCCGGCTTTTCCGGCACCTGTCCGAATTCGCCAAGCACCTCGTCGATGCGTTCCAGATCGCCGTGGAAGACAGTGCTGCGCGGGGAGCCGGTGCCGGAAAGGACCGCTTCCAGCGCCTCGATCCCTGCCTTCTTCGGCAGAGGCGTCAGGCCTAGGCGGCGGCGCTGAGCGTCTTGCGTGGAGGTATCCGCCGACATGCCGCCCTCGGCCCACAAAGGCCATGCGACGGCGACCGTCCTGCCGGGGGCATCGCTCACCGCGCGAGCCTCGGCAAAAGCGTCCATGAAGGCATTGGCAGCGGCGTAATCGGCCTGCCCGGCATTGCCGAAGACCGCGGCAATGGACGAACACAGCACGAGGAAATCGAGCGGTTGCTGCCGCGTCGCACGGTCGAGGTTCACCGTGCCGGAAACCTTGGGCGCGAAGACAGAAGCCGCCTTTTCCGGGCCTTGGGCCAGGATATAGCCGTCATCCAGAACGCCCGCTGCATGGAGGATGCCCTTGATGGGGGCGATGGTCCCGGCCACGTCGCGCACCAGAGCCTCGACGGCCTCAGGATCGGCGATATCGCAAGGCCGATAGAGGATTTCCGCGCCCTGTTCGCGTAAACCCGCGAGCCATGTCTCCGCGTTCGCGCCGGGAGCGGCGCGGCGGCCTGTCAGGAGGAGCTTGCGGGCCCCTCGCCCGACCAGCCATTCGGCAAAGATCCGGCCAAGCCCGCCGAGGCCGCCGGTGATCCAGTAGAGGCCATCTGGGTCAATCTCGCAGGGCTCCGCCTCGCCCTGGACGGTATCGGAGACCGGCAACCACGCCCGGCGCATGCCGCCTGCCTCGTAGCGCAGTTCGGTGAATGTGTCGTTCGCCGCCAGTTCGGCCGCCGCGATGGAGCGCAGGCGGCCCGGCGTCTGCTTGCCCGCAATCGAGATCACGCGGCCCGCGATCTTCGGGCTTTCGGTGGCAGCCGTTTTCAAGAGGCCCGCGAGCGGGGCGATGGAAGTTGCGGGAAGGTCTGCCGAGGCGAGGACGAGGAAATTGACCGGCTCGGGAGCCTTCGCCTTCAGGGCGGCTCGCACGGAGGCGCGGGCGGATGCATAGAGGCTCAGGGCAGCTTCGTCCTCGTCGAGCGCGGAGGTATCGGGCAAGACCTCGACCGTCCAGCGGGCATCCTCGGTGAGGGCGGCCACGGTCTCGGCATCGAGCCCGGCAAGGAGCAGGCGGACTTTGGAAATTGATCCTTCCGGGTTCAGGTGGAGCGGCATGGATTGCCAGCTTCCGTCGGTGACGACCGGCGGCAGGGTTTCCTCGTCTGCCGCCTTTTTCTCCGAATTCAGCACACGCAGCGCCAGATCGCGGAAGGCGATCAATGGGCGGCCTGCCTTGTCGAGAAGCTCGATATCGAGTGTGCGCACGGGGGCGTCGTCGCCCTTGCCGGAGCGCAAGTGAACATGCGCCCACATGACCTGTTCGCACGGCCCATGCACCTCGATCCGGCGGCAGGCGAAGGGGACGGCAGCGCCCTTCGGGGCCTCGGTTCCCGTCGCAATCCAAGCCTGAATGGCGGCATCGAGAATGACCGGGTGAAGCGGCATGAGGCCCAGCGACGGGGCCAGACGGCGCGGAAGGCGGATCTGCGCCAGAACCTCGTCGCCCTGACGGGTGACGCGCGACAACGCGCGGAAGGCGGGGCCATGCTCGACGCCACTTAGCCGAAGCCAGTCGTAGCAAAGGGACGGCGCGACCGGATCGGCGATGCGGGCCTTCAGGGCATCGAGATCGCGCAGTGCGGGTTCGGGCTCATTGTTCAGGAGGCGGATCGTGCCTGTCGTGTTGGGCGGGGTATCGGTGTCTGAAACCATGCGGACGGTGAAGCCGATGTCGCCTGCCTCACCGCGTTCCAGCGAGGTTTCAACTGTGATCGCTTCATGGGTCTCCAGCAGGATCGGCTTGCGCCAGACCACGTCATCGAGCGCGAAGGCATCTGCGTTCAGCCCGCCCGAAAGCGCCGCGGCGGCGCGGGCCATTTCGAGGCACGCGACACCGGGCAGGACCATGCGGCCCTCCACGTGGTGATCGGCGAGGACGAATTCATCGCCGGTCAGCCGGGTCTGGAAGCTGCTCGCCTCAAAGCCCGACGTGTTGCGGTGAAGGAGCGGATGGGGGACCGGGCCTTGATCCTTCGCGGCCAAGGACAGATCCAGCCAGTGCCGCTTGCGCTCGAAACCATAGACGGGGGCATGGATGCGACGGCCCGTTTTCGGCCACGTGACATCCTCGCCGGACGCCCAGCGGCGCGCGGTTGTGACGATGCGGGCGTCCTCAAGATCAGTGGGCACGACGCCGTCATCCGGGCGGCCCGCGATCAGGAAGCCGCGAAGCGCCCCTTCGAGTTCGCCGAGATCATGGGCGCAGAAGACGGTGCGGGCCTCCATCGGCTCGCGCGCCCATTGGTATGTGTGGGCGATATCGGCAAGCGTAACCGTGTCGCGGTCGGCGTCCTCCACGAAGCGCAGGAGAGCAGCGACCGCATGGACGAGACGTCCCTCGTCACGGGCAGACAACGGCACGGCGTGGAGGGTTTTCGACCGGGATTTGGTCGCGGGCTTCGGCGCTGGCGGTTCTTCCACAAGCACATGACCGTTGCTGCCGCCGAAGCCGAAGGAGCTGACGCAGGCAAACCGCGGGCGGTCTTCGCGGCGCGGCCAGTCGGTCGTCTTGGCCTGAATGCGGAAGGGGGAGCCGGAGAGATCGATCAGGCTGTTCTGCTCGCGGAAATCGACGTTTGCCGGAAGCCGTTCGTGTTTCAGCGCGGCCAGAACCTTGACGATGCCCGCAACGCCCGCCGCCCCTTCCAGATGGCCGATATTGGTTTTCACCGAGCCGATGCCGCAGGTCTCAGGGGTAAACGTGACCTTCGTCTCCGCAGCCAGCGTCTCGAAAGCCTGTTTCAGGCCGGAAATCTCGATCGGATCGCCGAGCGGCGTGCCCGTGCCATGGGCCTCCACGTAGTCGATCCGGTCCGGGCTCACGCCCGCCTCGCGGTGAACATCGGCAATGAGTTCGGCCTGCGCCGCCGGGTTGGTGACGGTGAGCGAATTGGTGCGCCCGCCGTGGTTCACGCCGATGCCGCGGATGACGGCGTGGATCGGGTCGTTATCCGCCAAGGCCTGAGAAAGCGGTTTCAGCAACAGCACTGCGCCGCCCTCGCCGCGGACATAGCCATCGGCTGCCTCATCGAAGACCTTGGCTCGGCCGTCGCGCGAGAGCATGCCCGCCTTGGAAAAGGCGATGAAATGATTGGGCGACCAGACCAGATTGACGCCACCCGCCAGCGCCATGTCGCAGGTGCCGTCCTGTATCGCGCGCACGGCCTCGTAAAGAGAGGTCATGGAGGCGGCGCAGGCGGTGTCGTTGGCGATGCTGGGGCCGTGGAAATCGAAGAAATGCGAGACCCGGTTGGCGATGATCGAAAAGGCGATGCCGGTGGGCGTATAGGCATCCACCGTGGCCAGATATTTTTCGGCCAGTTCGGCGTAATCCCAATGGCAGACGCCCATGAAGACGCCGGTGCGGGTGCCTGCCAGTTCAGACGCGCGATAGCCCGCGTCCTCGATGGCCTGCCAGGACATTTCCAGCACGAAACGCTGCTGCGGGTCCATCCACGCGGCCTCGCGCGGCGAGATGCCGAAGAATTCCGCGTCGAAACAATCGGCATTCTCAAGGAAGCCTGCCCGGATGCTCGCGGTCTTGTCGCCCTCTGCCTGATCCTTCGCGCTCCAGCGCTCGGCGGGCAGTTCGGTGATGAGCGAGGTTTCGCTCGCCAGATATTCCCAGAAGCCGTCGAGGCTCTCGGCTCCGGGCAGGCGCAGGCCGAGCCCGATGATGGCAACCGGTTCGCGCTTGAAACCCTTTGCCATGCGCACCCGCCTCCCCTATCGCACCAGCGCGGACAAGCGGCGGTCCAGAAGAACCGCGGTCTCGTCCAGCAGTTGGAGGCCGATGGTGTCGGCATGGCGATTGCGCCAGCTTTCAAGCCCGGTTCCCGCCACCCATTGATTGAAAGCACCCAGCGCCGGGCCGCAATGGATCTGGAAATCGACCTTGCGGCTCATCTCGCCCTTCAGAGCCCAGTCGGTCGTATCGCGGTAGTAGCGCTTGAAGACCAGCGACATGCGGTGCTTGGGGCTGCGTTCGGCCCGCTCGATCTCCTCAGGCGAATAGGCCTTTGCAACATCGGCGAAGACCTCATCCAGACTTCGCCCGAAATAGCGCTCCTCGATCTGTCTTCTGAGTTTGGGCTCGATCTCGTCGAGGCTCTCGTGCTGGCGGTAGAGCGAGACGAGCTTTTCCGCCCGCGCGGGGAAGAAGACACCCTTCTTCAAAACCTGAATCTTGGAGCCAAGCTCGAACATTTCACCGGACGGGGCATAGGCCGTGTCATAGACATTGATGCCTTCCAGCATGTCTTTGACCGCATCGCTGGTGCCAGCTTCCGCCGTGCACTGGTTGATGGAGCCGGTAACGATGAAATCCGCGCCCAGCACGAGGACGGCGGCGGCAGCTTCCGGCGTGCCAATGCCGCCCGCCGCGCCCACAAAGAGCGGGCCGAAATCGGGAAAGCGCTTTTCAGTCTCGTCGCGCAGCTTCACGGTCGGCGGGATCAGCGCAAAGGGCATGCCCTGATCGGTGTGACCGCCGGAATCCGCCTCCACACAGATCGCATCGGCCATCGGCACGGCACGCAGCATCTGCGCCTCGTCGGGCGAAATCGTGCGGGCGGAAAGCAGCTTGTCGATGACATGCTCGGGCGCGACTGCCAGAAACTGCGCGGCGACATCGGGGCGGGAAACCTTGGCGATGATGCGGTTGTTCGCACGGATCGTCCCGTTCACCCGCTCAAGCCCCTTCGCCCGGTAGCGCGCCAGTGCGGGCGTCACCTCCATGAAGGCGGCGGCTTCCACGATTGTGACGCCTTCCTCGATCAGAAGATCGGTCAGTTCGTCTTCCAGATGCGGACGGTTCAGGTGGGCGATGAAATTGACGCCGAAGGACGCGCCTTCCGGGATCGCGGCCCGGATTTCGCGGATGGCGGCGCGGGTCTCGGAAATCGGCAGACCGGCCGCTCCGAAGAACCCCAGCAACCCCGCCTTTGCCATACGGATGACGATGCCGGTGGAGGCGATGCCCTGATACATCGCGCCGGAGGCATAGGGATAGCGAAGCCCGAAGGCATCACAGAAGGCGCGCGAGCCGAGGTTCTCCATCGTGACGCGGCCGAGGGGGTGGCTGGCCCCGTTCAGCTTTTGCGGCTCGGGTTCGCGCGGCTCGGGTTCGGGCGGCTGGGGCTCGGGCGGTTGTGGCGTGGGCATCTCGGGCGCAGGCGCGGGTTTTTCCGCCGCCGCAGCCTCTTCCGCGGCAAGCTCGGCGGCATCGAGCGGGCCTGCCTCCAGTTCGGTGCGCTTGAACATCGGGCGCACGACGGGCGGGCCGTCGGGGCCGATCTCCACCGTGTCCTTGAAGGTCACGCCCTTTGCCATGAGGTAGCGCAGGCTTTCCGACCAGCGCACGGGCGCGGTGATCTGCTCGATCATGCGCCGGGCGATCTCGCCGTCCACATGCGGGCGGGCGGTGACATTGGAGACGACCGGCACGCTCTGCGCGGCGAACTCGAAGCTTTCGATGAAGCCTGCGAATTCGGCGCGCGCCTCTTCCATGATGGGCGTATGGAAGGCCCCGCTGACGGGCAGCACCTTGTAGTGGCTGGCGCCTGCCTTCAAAAACAGGTCTTCCGCCTCATGGACCGCCTGCCGCCGCCCGGAGACGACGATCTGCTTCGGCGTGTTGAAATTGGCAGCATAAATATCCGTGATGCTTTCGCGTTTCAGAAGGTCCTCGATGGCGGAGCCTTCAAGGCCCAGTACCGCCGCCATGCCGCCTTCGCGGGCCTCGGCCATCAGCGCGCCGCGCTTTTGAACCAGCTTCAGCCCGGAGGCGAAATCGAGGACGCCGGAGGCGAAGAGCGCCACATATTCCGAAACGCTGTGACCCAGCAGGTAATCCGGGTCGGCTCCCGCCTCCTCGCGATAGTGAAGATATTTCAGCGCGTTGACGACATAAAGCGCAGGCTGGGTGAACTGGGTCTGGCTCAGCTTTTCAAGCGGGCCCTCCCGGCAGAGATCCGCCAGGCTATAGCCCAGAATATCGTCGGCCTCGCGCAAACGGTCGGGGAAGCGGGCGAAAACGTCCTCTCCCATACCCAATCGCTGGGCGCCCTGGCCGGGGAACATGCAGACGGTCATTCTGCCTCCAGCTCGGCTTTGGTTTTCACCCACTCGATCTGGCCCAGATCCAGTTTCACCACACGGTCGGCAAGCGGCCAGTATTTCTCGTCGTGGGTCGTCGCAATGACTGTCTTCCCCTGCTCGCGGAGACGGGGGATCAAAACATTGTAGAAATGGTCGCGGAAAAGGACGTCCTGTTCAGCCGACCATTCGTCAAAAACATAGACCGGACGATCTTCAACGACCGCCGCGATCAGCGCAAGACGTTTGCGCTGGCCGGTCGAAAGATGAAGCTGGTCGAAGCGTCCGTCCTCAAACGTCACCTTGTCGGCAAGGCCCATATCCGCGATCAGCCGGTTCACCCGTCCCGGATCGACGTCCTCCGCCCCGTAAAGCCTGTCGAAGAGATGAAAATCGACGAAGACGGAGGAGAAAAGTTCCCGGTAGCCCGCAATCGCCTTGCCGGTGACGGCGGCGTCATCCACCCCGATCCAGCCGGACTGGACGGGATAGAGCCCGGTCATCATGCGAAGCGCGGTCGATTTCCCGCTGCCGTTGCCGCCCACCAGAAAGATCACCTCGCCGCGTGAGACGGTGAGGTTGAGCGGGCCGACCACATAGGCATCCGGGTTCGTCCGGTCGTAGCTGAAGCGGGTCTCGTTGAAGGTGATGGTGGAGAAATCGAGGAAAGCCCCCGCATGGCGGCGCGCCTCTTCCGGCGTGGTGGACGCGCCTTGCGACAGCTCCCTGTCGATGGCGAGGATCGACTGAAGCCCGACCTCCGCGCGCATGAACATGGGCGACTGGGTGACGGTCTTGCCGAGCGTACCCATGCAGAACAGAAGCACCGGCACGAGCTGGAAGATGGTCGCCTTGTGGCCGGCCACATATTCGGGGAAGGCGAAGGCGACGATACCGAGCATGGTGAACATGGTCACGCTGCCCAGCATGATGAGCGAGACCCAGTGTTCCACCGAGCGCACAAGCAGGCGTTCCAGCACCAGCGACTTCTTGCGATAGGCAGCCCCCACCGCCTCGCTGCGCTTTGAATTCAGCCGCAGTTCCTTGGAGCCGTGGATGATGTCGAGAATGGCGTCGAGCATCTTTGCCTGCATCTTTTCGACAAGGCGCAGAATCTCGCGGTAGCGGTTGTCGATGACCTTGTAGCCGAGAACGCCCGCCCCGACCGTTATCAGGAAGACGAAGAAGGCCGCAGGCGAGAGATAGAGCAGGTAGAGCAGCGAAACCATCAACAGCACGACCTGCTGGACGGCATCGACGATGAGCGGGAAAGTGACCGAGAGGTGGTTGGTTTCCTTGGCCACGAGATTGTAGAGGCGGCCCCGGTCCAGCTTGTCCACCACGAGCAGTTCGGACTTGCGCAGCTTGTCGGCGACATCGAGCCTGATGCGGTTCAGCAGATCCTCGATGATCGCCATGGAGCGCATCAGCGCGAACTGGTTGGTGATGTAGTAGAGCGCGAAGATGGCAAGGAACGCCGCCCATTCGACAAGGCCGGGGCGCTGGGCGGCGGCGACCGTCCTGGCGACATTCGTCACCACCACGATGAGGCCCGCATTGGCGCAGCCGGCCACCAGCGTCAAAAGCCACATCTGGCGGCGCTGGGCCGGTTCGGCACGTCTTATGAAGTCGCGCAACACCATGGCTCACCCCTCCCCTTCGGACAGGATGGAGCCGAGATCGAGCGAGATGCGGCGGTCGCAGTGGTTCCAGTAGTGGTCGTCATGGGTGACGGCAAGCACCGTCTTGCCGCGCGCTTTCAGGTCGGCCAGAAGCTCGGTGTAGAAGACTTCGCGGAAATGGGCGTCCTGATCGGCGGCCCATTCGTCGAAGATATAGATCTCGCGGTCCTCCAGAAGCGCCACGATCATGGCGAGGCGCTTGCGCTGGCCGGTGGAAAGATCGCTCGTGGTGAAGCGCCCGTCCGCAAAGCCTACCTTGTCGGAAAGCTCCATCCGCTCGATCAGCCGTTCCACTTCCGCCTGCTCCACCTCCTCCAGACCGTAGAGGCGGTCGAAGAGGTGAAAGTCGGTGAAGATGGAGGAGAAGATCTCGCGATATTGCTGGCGGTTTTCATCCGCAATTTCCACGCCGTCGCACAGAAGCTGGCCTGAGCCGGGCTTGTAGAGACCGCACAGGAGCTTCAGCGCGGTGGACTTGCCGGACCCATTGCCGCCGGTCAGGAACACCGTCTCGCCGCGCGCAAACGACAGGTTCAGCGCGCCGGTCTGGAAGGCAATATTGCCCGCCGCATCGATGTAGCGGAACGTCGCCTCGTTCAGCTCGATCTTCGAGAAACTGCGGAAGGGCGAGCTTTCGCGCGCGGCCCTGTCCGCTTTGGGCAGAGCGCCCTCGTCGAGACGCGCTTCCAGCGCGTAGACATGGCCGAGACCGGCTTCGGCCCGGCTGACGAGACGCACGACGGAAATGATCGCCGCCAGAGGCCCGAGCGAAAAGACGGAGGCCGCGGTGATCTTGTAGATCGTGTCGGTGTAACCCTCGAAGAAGACCGGCAGCACGAAGACCACGACGCCGACCAGCAGGAAGATGAAGGCGTTGGAGAATTGCAGAAGCGCCACCCAGCGCCCGCCGAGGCGGATCACCACGTCGCGAAGACGGCCCGTTACATCGGAGAAATGGTCGTAGAGCGCTTCGTTCTTCGCCGCATTCAGCCGGATTTCCTGAAAGCCGAGGGTGAAATGCATCAGGCTGTCGAGCATTTCCGCCTCGCGGTGATGCACCTCCACCAGCGAGGCGGTGAGCGCGCGCTGGCGGGCCACGAAAAACCGCACGCCGAGCGCGGTGAAAACCCCGATCACCAGAAAGGACATCAGCGACAGCGTGGCGATGTAGAGAAACAGGAAGAACACCAGAAGCGCGCTCTGGGCCGCGCCGATCAGAAGCGGCAGCGTCTGGGAAAGATGATCGGTTTCCTGCGCGACCGTGACATAGACATCGCCCTGCCCCAGCCGTTCCAGCGTTCTCAGGTCCGACTTGCGGATCTTGTTGACGATGCGCCGCCGGGTCATTTCCAGCCGCGACTGCACGAAGTGGTTGGCCTGATGGAGCGCGGAGCGGTTGGAGACGAGGAAGAAAGTCAGCGTCAGGACATAGACGACCAGCAGTTGCAGATCGACCGGGGCCCCGATGAGCGACTGTTCCGCCGCCTCGTTGACGAGCCCGACCAGCCCGGCATTGCCGAAACCCGCAAGGGTGGCGAGGACGAGGATCATCCGTCGGCTGGCCGGCGGCCCGTCCCTGAGCAGGCGGAAGATATTCATACACACCCCGCCATTGCCGACAAATCCGCCTCGCAACCGGAAATACGTGTTCCTACCGCCGCTTGGCCGAGACAGTCAGCGTTTGCGGACGGGCCATACTCCCGGGCGGCGTTCCGGCTGGCCGCCCGTTTCGGATGAGACTTCAATGCTATGCGGCGGACAAGACGCACGCAACCATATGCGCCCGTGTCTGCACATTATATTGCAGTAATGCTTGACAAAAATATCTATGGTTAACGTTCGCAGACGTGGAAAACCTAGCAAACCAGACGTAACGTCATTCGCGACCGCTTTTCCAGAACGTTTTTCGTGCAATCTTTGAAATAACCCGGATCGAGGACTGTTGCTCCCCCGCACGATTGGCTAACGTGACCGAAGACCGGATCGATTGCGAACCCGATACAAAATCAACCGGGTATCGTGACAGAACCGCTTCTTGCAGCATTCGCAGGGCATTCGCGCGCCATGGATAAAATTCGTGAATTTATTGAAGAACAATTCCTGATCGAGTTCGATGAAAGTTTTCCCGAAACATCCGATCTGTTCAAGGAAGGGGTGATGGATTCCTTCGGATACATCCAGCTGATCCGCTTTCTGGAGAAGGAATTCGACATCAAGTTCACCGAGCAGGAAATCACCGGCGGCGTGATGGTCAGCCTCGCCCAGATCGAGTTGGCGGTTGAGCAGAAAGTGGCGGCGCGGACCGGTTGAGAACCCTGAACAGGTAGAAGCCATATGTGCGGTATCGCAGGGATCGTCGACCCCACCCAACCTGCCGGAGCGTTGAGCGGCCGGATCGAGCAGATGCTCGCGCGCATCGGCCATCGCGGGCCGGACGGGGCGGGCTATGTGGTCGATGACGGCTTCGCCATGGGCACCGTGCGGCTGGCGATCCTCGATCCGAATGCGGGCGCGCAGCCCTTCGGCGACGAAAGCGGGCGTTACTGGGTCTGCTATAATGGCGAGATCTACAACTACCTGGAATTGCAGCGCGAATTGGAAGAACTGGGCTGCCGGTTCACCACCCATTGCGACACGGAAGTGGTGCTCAAGGCATGGGCTGCCTGGGGTCCGGACTGCCTGACGCGCTTCAACGGCGGCTTCGCCTTCGCGCTCTATGACCGGCAAACGGGCGACGTGTTTCTCGCCCGCGACCGTTTCGGAAAGCGCCCGATGTTTTATGCACGCCAGGGCGAGCGCCTGCTCTTTGCCTCTGAAATGAAGGCGTTTCTGGCGGTTCCGGGCTTCGAATTCGAGCAGGATCCGGCCCAGCTTTCCTCCATTCTCGGTCAATGGACGCCCCTGCCGGACCAGACCGGATTCGCGAACATCGAAAGCCTGCCGATGGGCCGGTGGCTCAGGCTTCGCGATGGCGAACTGACCACCCGCACCTATTCGCAACTGCGCTTCGATGAAGGCCCTGAGGTGGCCAGCGAGGGGGATGCCCTGGAGGCCATCCGCGAGCGGCTGACCCGCGCCGTGGAGCTTCGCCTTCGAAGCGACGTGGAGGTGGGCGTCTACCTGAGCGGCGGGGTTGATTCAGCCATCGTCGCGCGGCTCGCCAAGGACTTCGCGACCAAGCCGCTTTCCACCTTCTCGGTCGAATTCGAGGATGCGGAATTCGACGAATCCGCAGATCAGCGGCTCGTCTCGCAGCATCTGGGCACGCGCCACCACGCCCAGCACATCACCCACGCCGATATTGCGGAAAAGACGCCGGATGCGGTCTTCCATGCGGAGGTGCCTGCCTTCCGCAGCGCCTTCGTGCCGATGTTCATTCTATCCCAGCGCACGCAGGACGAGGGCATCAAGGTCATCCTGAGCGGCGAAGGGGCGGACGAGGCCTTTCTCGGCTACGATCTCTTCAAGGAGACATTGCTGCGCGAGGCGTGGAACGAGCTTCCCGAGGATGTGCGCCGGGCGCGCATCGAAACGCTCTACCCGCATCTTGCCCATTACGGACCGGACGACATCGCGGCGGTGACGGGGCTCTATCACCAGTTCTCGGTCGAGAAGATGCCGGGGCTCTTCTCCCATGAACTGAGGTTCCAGAACGGACGTTTTTCGACGCGTCTCCTGAAGGAAGCGGGCGAGCCTTTCGAGGCGATATCCGCGCTTGTCGCCTCAACCGAAGGTTATGCCGGGTTTTCCGCGGTGGAGAAGGCGCAGTGGCTTGAGTACAAGACGCTCCTTCCCGGCTACCTGCTTTCCACGCAGGGTGAGCGCATGAGCCTTGCGCACGGGGTTGAAAACCGCTGCCCGTTCCTCGACCCGGACGTGTTTGCGCTGGCGACGTCGGTCAATCTGAAATTCGATGACGGCTTCGTCGAAAAGCGGCTCTTGCGCGAGGCCTTCCGCGACCGCCTGCCGGAGCGGATCGTCGACAAGCGCAAGTTCCCCTATCGCGCGCCCGATGCGGCGGCCTTTGCCGCGAAGCGGCCGGATTATCTCGATCTGGTGTTGAGCGAGGCGGAGCTTGGCGCGATCCCGTTCCTGAACGCGAAATTCGCGCAAAAGCTCGCCAACAAGGTGTTGAGCAAACCGGCCGGCGAGATCAGCACCAAGGAAAACCAGACGTTCCTGTATCTGCTGTCCATCTGCCTGCTCAATCGCAGCTTCGTGCGCCGCGAGGCCCTGCCGGAGGCGAAGCTGCCGCGGGTTGAAAAGGTCGTGGATCTGACGGAAGGGGCGCTGGCGTAGGGCGCGTCTCGAAGGATCGGCCACACACTCAAAATCGATAACAAAAGCCCGCGCCTAGTCCTCCCAGGGGAAAGCAAGCTCACTCACATAGCGGCGAATATCGGCCAGCACCTTGGGATCGGAGAAAATCTCCCGGTTCGCCTCAAGCGCACGGTCGCGGTCCTTCACCGGGTCGCCGGAACAGCCCGCCATATAAGCCTTGTAGCGGGCAATCGCAGGCTTTTGCAGGTGCCGCAGGCGCGCAAGATGCTGGCGCAGCGCCGCCTCGCCGTTTTCCGCCATGACATCGACAAGCCCGCTGGCAAGCGCATCGGAGGACGAAACCGGCTTCGTCATCAGCGTCATGTAACGGGCGCGCTGGCGGCCGGTGCGGCGGATGAGGAACGGCAGGACACAGGCCGGAAAAAGCCCGAAGAGAAGCTCCGAAAGCGCGAATGTCGCTTCCCTTTCCGCAATCACCACATCACAGGCGGCGACAAAGCCGACCCCGCCTGCATTGACCCGGCCCTTCACGAGACAGACCGAGACGAAAGGCCCCTCGGCCAGCTTCAGCCAGATATCGTAGAGCGGGCCGGGATCGCCCGCAGACCCGTTTTCCGCAACCGCCTCAAAATCGCCGCCCGCGCAGAAAACCTCCGCGCCGCCCTCGATCACCACGAGGGACACGGGCTTTTCGCCCTCCCCCGGCTGCGCCTCGCAAGCTTCGAGAACAAGCCTGAGTTCCTCAACCATCGCCGTGTTGATGGCGTTTCCGACTTCGGGCCGGTGAAGCGCGATGCGGCAGAGGCCGTCGGTCCACGTCACCTTGAGGGTTTCATAACTCATGGCTTGCGCCCCTCCCCGTCTTCGGGCGCGGCGATCACCAGCGCGGTGTCGATACCGCCGAAGCCGAAGGAGAATTTCAGCGCGTGGCGGATGCGATGCGGCACGGCTTGCGGCCCGACCCAGCCAAAGCCAGCATCAAGCGGGGCCTCAAGGTTCCGTGTCGGATGAAGGCGGCCTTCCGCGATCTGGGCCAGCACAGCCGCGATCTCGATTGTTCCCGCCGCACTCAGCCCGTGGCCGATGATGGATTTGGTGGCGTTGATGTGCGCGTGGGTGAGCCCGAGCGCGCGGTAGGTTTCAAGCTCCGCCTCATCGCCCGCGGGCGTCGAGGTGGCGTGCCCGTTGACGTAATCGATATCGGCGGCCGTCAGATCCGCCTCGTCCAGCGCAAGTTCTGCGGCGCGTTGCTGGCCTTGCGTGCTGGGCTCGGGCCCGCGCGATCCGTCAGCCACATGGCCTGCGCCCAGAAGATGGCCGTAAATCTTGTTCGAAGCGGCGAAATTCTCGCGGGTGAGGACGAGGGCTGCGCAAGCCTCGCCGTAGATGAAGCCGTCGTGGTCGGCGTCCATCGGGCGGCAGGCGCGGCCCGGATCGAGCGCGAAGCGCTCCGATCCCATCGCGCCCAGCGAGCGCATGGCGTGGAGGTCGTAACCGGAAAGATCCTGCAAGGCGCCGAGTGCAATGCAGATATCTATATCGCCGCAGCGGATCGCGCGCATGGCCTCGATGACCGCCACCGACCCGCTGGCGGACGCCGCGCCAACCGTCAGCGTGAAGCCGCGTATGGGAAGGTTTGCAGCGCTTAGCCCGGCAATATCGGTGTCGAGAAACATGTGCCCGTGGCGCGGCGGGACATAGGCGAGACGGTCGGCATAGCGGGAAGCCGCCAGAGCCTGTTCGCGCGACATCAGGTTGGTGCCGCCGACCACAAGGCCGATGCGCTCGGGATCGACATCCTCAAGCCCCGCATCGCCCCAGGCTTCCTCAAGCACCCTCAAGGCCACGCGGGCGGGAAAGGTGGTCGTGCGGGCAAGGCGCGGCGGCAGGGTTTCCGGCTCATCGGGGAGTTCCACGCCGATGAAGGGTGTTTCGTCCTCCAGTCCCTCGCGGCCTTCACGCTTCAGTTCGCCGAAGACATTCGGAGCCTCGAAAAGCCCTTTCACGAAGGCCGCCTTGCCGTAGCCCAGCCCGCAGGCAACCCCCATTCCGGTGACGGCGACGGGACTGACGACGGGGTAGGTCATGGCTTCAGCCGACGCGTTTGGAGAGAAGCAGGTCGGCCAGTTCGCCGATGTTCTTCGGCCCGTGGAGCTGGACCATCGGAATTTTCAGGTTCAGCTTTTCCATGGTGGCGAGAATGATCTCGCTGCGCTCGATGGAATCGACGCCAAGCTCGGCCATGGAGTCCGCTGCCGTCATCGGCTCGCCTGCCAGTTCCGGCACGGTTTCGCGGATTTCCGCGATGATCATCTCGGCAATCTGAGTGCTGTCCAACGTCGAATTCCCCTGAAATCAGATCCAGCTGTAATTGCGGTGGTAATCGACCACGCTGTCGAGGACAAGGCGATCTCCCTTGCCCTCAGACGGCCATGCACCGGGAATGATCTGGCGATCGAGTTCCGCGTTCTTCGTGCCGAACCGCACCACGGCCTCGCCGGTGAGAAGCTTTTCATATTCGGCGATGGATAAGCGATAGCGCTCATCCAGCGCCTTTGAAATCCCCATACCCTGAAGCCGGGCCTTGCCGTCCGGCGAAATCACGCCGCTATAGAATTCCGAGCAGCAGCCGGAGCCATAGGAGAAGAGGCCGATGCGCCGGGGCTCGGAAAGATCCACCGTGTCGATGGTGCCTGCAAGTGCCACGAAAACCGAGCCGCCCGCCGTGTTGCCGACCCGTTTTCCGTAGGCGAGGCTCGGCCCGAGGCGGGTCTCGAAATCCTCCGCGATCTCGGCGGGCTTGGCCTTGTAGAGCTTGCGCATCAGGTGGCGATGCGCGCCCTTCACCATGCCACCAAAGGGCGTGTGGAAGCAGAGCTGCGAGAAGGTTTCCCTGAAATCCGCGCCCTCCACGCGGCGCGCATAATCCTCGTAAGCACCGGCAACGCAATCGAGATAGGCCATCAGCGACAGGTCCGCATCGCCCGCTTCCGTGTCCGGGCCCGGGCGGCAGGTGTCCATCACCTCAAAGGCATGGTTGCCGTAAGCGCCCGCATCGAGCGCCAGAACATGCGGCGTGTCGGAGACGAGCATCGCGGCTGCGCCTGCGCCGGAACTGGGCTCGGAATAGGCCCATTCCTGCACGGCGGCGGCGTCGGCCAGCGCAAAGCGGGAAATGTCGGTCGTCACCACCAGCGCCTTGGCGCCGGGCGAGGTTTGCGAGAGCACGAAATTCACCGCCATCTGCAATCCGGCCGTGCCCGAATAGCAGGCCTGCTTGATCTCGAAGAGGCGGCAGTTGGACGGCAGTTCCAGATAGCGATGCAGGAACGTGGAGAGCGACTTGCCGAAATCGATGCCGGATTCGGTGCAGGTAATCACCATTTCGATGCGCGCGCGTTCCTCCGCGCTGAGGGCATCGACGACGGGCTTTGCGGCATTGACCGCGAAGGTAACCGGGTCCTCATAGGGAAGCGCGACGGTCTTTTCCTGCATGAGCAGATTTTCGAAACGCGGCATGTCGAGGCCGCGGTGGTCGCACAGTTCACGCACATCGAGATAGGCCATGCCGCCAAAGACATTCATGGCCTCGATACCAACAGGTCCTCTCACGCAGCTTTCCTCACATGGATGGGCAGATGGCCGAGGCCGCGGGCATTCATTCGATCAAGTCTCCATTCCGGCGTCCCGGCCAGCTCTATTTGGGGGTATTTTTCCAAAAGCCGGGAAAAGGCGATCTGCGCCTCAAGGCGGGCAAGCGGCGCGCCGATGCAGACATGCGCGCCGCCGCCGAAGGTGAATTGCGCGTTGGCAGGACGTCCGAGATCAAGCTCGTCGGCGCGTTCGAACCGGGCCGGATCGCGGTTGATTGCGCCGATCAGGCCGATTACCGGCGCGCCTTTCGGGATGGTCATGCCCTCAACCTCGAAATCCTCCCGGGCGACACGCAGGATCATGTTACCGCCGGGCTCCATGCGTAGGAACTCCTCTACCGCCGTGCGTGTCAAGGCGGGCTCGGCACGAAGACGGGCAAGCTCGGACGGGTTACGTAACAGCAGCAACATGCCGTTGCCGATCAGCGTGACGGTCGTCTCATGGCCCGCAACCAGCATGGAGACGAGGTTCGTCAGCGTTTCCTCCTCATCCAGCGTGCCGTCCTTGTAAGCACGAAGGGCAAGCCCCATGAGATTGTCCTCGCGCCGGTTCTCGCGTGTCCTGATCTGCTCGCGCAGGAAATCCTTGAACTCGGCAAGCGCGCCTTGAGCCTCCACCTTCTGTTCCGGGGTCATCAGGATATCGCCGATGCGGATCAGAGACGCGCTCCAGCGCGATATCGTCTCGTCGAGGCTTTCGGGAATATCGAAAAGCTCGCACAAAACGCGCAGCGGCAGGGGCGCGGCGAAGGCCTCGATGAAATCAACCTCGCCGTCATCCGGCATGGCGGCGAGCAGGCGGGCGGCCTGTTCCTCGATCAACGGGGCCATGGCCGACATGGCCTGCGAGCGGAAGGCCGGTTCATAGACCTTGCGCATACGGCGGTGTTCCTCGCCGTCGCAATTGATCATCTGGGGCTGGAACTCGCTGAAGAGCTTGTAGCCGACGGGATCATGGGCGCGGTAGTCGTCGGAATTCCAGCCGCCCAGCCAGTTGCGCGTATCGCGGCCCATGGACGCGGACTTGGAGACGCGGGCAAAGGCGCGGTGGCCGAGAACGAAATAGATGCCGCTCGCCGGATCGAAATGCACCGGGCCCTTCTCCTGAAGGCGCCGCAACTCGGGATAGGGGTTTTCAAGGAAATTCCTGTCGGAAAGAACCGACCAACAGTCGATCCCTCCGGAAATGTCTGTGTTCAAATCTGAAATCGGCTCTCTCCCGCAAATGGGCAAAATCCAGCCAGTCGCCGCCCTGCACGAAAAGGATCAGGGCGGATTTTCACAATTGTCGCGAGAAGTGTTTTCCATGTAGGGATCAGCGTCAAGGAACGAGGCTCGATCTGTCGGTTTTCCCCCGCTTCAAGTCGCCTCTTGAGATTGCAGCCCCATATTGTGCAAGTTAGCGCCTTACGACTCCCACCACACAGTTTCTCCAGCCCCCGTTCTCCAGCCTCATGAAAATCAGAGCGATCAGCGACCTCCATCTGGCCAGTCCCGCCAACCGCGAGGCGCTTGCCGCATTGCCCGATTTCGGCGACGACTGGCTGATCGTGGCCGGTGACATTGCCGAGAAATTCGGCCACATGCGCCGTGCCATGGAAGCGCTCACGCAGAAATTCGCCAAGGTCTTCTGGGTGCCGGGCAATCACGATCTGTGGGCGATTGCGGAAGAAAGGGGCCAGCCGGCCATCGTCGGCGAGGAACGCTATCGCGCACTGGTGGAGATCGCGCGCGAGTTCGGCGTCCTCACGCCGGAAGATCCTTACGAGATCTGGACCGGTCCCGGCGGCGAACACGCCATCGTGCCGCTGTTCCTGCTCTACGATTACAGTTTCCGCCCCGACCATATCGAGCGCGAGGCGGTGGTTGCATGGGCAAAAGAGGGAAGCGCTGTCTGCGCCGACGAGATGTTCCTGAACCCCGCCCCCTGGGGAAGCCGCGATGCCTGGTGCGCGCGACGGATCGCAGAAACCGAGGCGCGGCTTGCCGAGTTGCCGGACGGGATGCCGACCATCCTGATCAACCATTTCCCGATGCGCGCGGACCTGATCCACATTCCGCGCGCCCCGCGCTTCACGCCCTGGTGCGGGACGCGCCATACGCATGACTGGCACACCCGCTACAATGCGAGCGTCGTCATTTCCGGCCATCTCCACACCCGACGTACGGACTGGCGCGACGGGACTCGGTTCGAGGAAGTGTCTCTCGGCTACCCGCGCCAGTGGGATCAGAGCCGGGGCCTTGAAACTTACTTGCGCGAGATCCTGCCGGGCTGAGCGGGCCTCTCAGGCTTTGGCCAGATCCAGCAGGTAATCCAGCGGCGCGGGCCGCGTATCGACGACGAGCCGCCGCTTCACGGGATGGCGCACCGCCAGCGTCATCAGGTATTTCGGGCCCGGTCGGTAATGCTCGAAATGCCAGTTTGCCGGATCGTCGGCGAGTTCGTCGCGGAAGGTAATCTCAAGCGCGTCCGGATCGAAGGCAAACGCATCGAGCGGCTGGGAGAGCCCCTTGCCGATGGCCTTCACATAGGCCTCTTTCAGCGTCCAGAATTTCAGGAACGTGTCGAGGCGCTCGTCTTCGGACGCCTCCGCCACCATCCGGCGTTCCGGCTCCGCGAACATGCGTTCGGCGAGCTTTTCCGTCTCCACGGTGCGCTCAAGCCATTCCACATCGACGCCGATATCGTGTTCCTGTGTCAGCGCCACGGCGGCAAGCCCGCGGGTGTGGGAGATGTTGACGCGAAAGCGCGGGCCCTCAGCGGGCGAAACGAGTTCCGGCTTGCCGTGCTCTGCCACCGTGAAGCGCCAGTCTTGCGGAGCGCCGCCGAGGCAGTAGCTCAGGATACCCCGGCAGCTTGCATGGGCGGCGATATAGACGAGGCGGTCGCGCTCGAAATGGAAGCGTTCGGAACGCGTCCGTTCCTCATCGGCGAGGAGCGCGGCGAGCCTCGGCCAGTCGGCCTCGCCAATGGTTTCAAGCGGCAGCCACCATGCGGCGGCACGGTCGCGGTCAATCAGCGCCTTGCCGTCGGCAACCGGGCCGTGCGACAAGAATCCCTCGCCGATCTCATTGCCGCTCAAGGTCTTTTCCATGCGTTCCTCATCTTCGTCCCTGCCCACGGCCTTCTGCTTCGCAGGGCAAGGCTCGCAGTATTATCACATGGCGGTGGATCTCATGAACACCGATGCCGTGTTTCGCCAGTGGATGGAAATCGGCGACAGGATCGTCTCCAACGCGCAGGGCCTCTCGCCGCTTGCCGCCATTTACGACAGTGCACGCAGCCGCAGCGACGCCTTCGATCATCTGGAACAGTCCCACCCCTCCCTCTTCATGGTGCAGTTCGCGGCCGCCAAGATGTTGCAGGCGCGCGGGCTCAGGCCCGACCTTCTGGTGGGGGTGAGCCTCGGCGAGTTCGTCGCCATGAGTTTGGCCGGGATGATCCCGTTCGAGACCGCACTGAAAGCGGTTGCGGAGCAGCCGGCGGTTTTCCGCAAGACCTGCCCGCCCGGCGCGCTGATCGCGACGCTCGCCCCGCCTAGCGTCCGCGATGCGTCTGCCCTTTTGAGGGAACTGACCGAGATCGCGGGCATCAATGCCGAGCGCCATTGCGTGCTGGCCTGCGAGGCGGAGAACACGGGGGCGGTGAGCGAAGAATTGCGCCGCCTCGACAGTCCCTTCCAGCCGTTGCCCGTGCCCTTCGCCTTTCATTCGCGCTGGATCGACGGGGCGGAAGAGACCTATCTGCAAGCGGTTGCGGACTTGAGTTTCGAGACGCCGTTCTGGCCGGTCTGGTCGTGTTGCCTTGGGCGTCCGGTTGAGGCTGCCGACGGACCGTTCCTTTGGCGGATCGTGCGCGACCGGATGCAGCTTCAGGCGACCTTCGCGAGTATCGAGACGCAAGGCGGGGCGCATTATGTGGATCTCAGCCCGACGGGCACCTTCCTCGCCGTGCTGCGGCAGGATCTTCGCAAACACTCGACCTCGAAGGTCAGCGCGCTGATGTCGCCGTTTGGCGGGGATCTGAAGCGGCTGGATGCGCTTTGCGGGGAGAAAGCCTGAAGCGGTGGCTTTGTTCTGCACCGGGTTTGAGCGTGTTTGCCGGAGCCAGGTTCACCACGCGAACCGGACCGGCCTCGTCATCGCCACAGGCGAACCGGCAGGCTCTCAAGCCCGCGCTGGTTGGTGCGGTCGGTCCACCAGACGGGATCGCCCGCAAGTTCGATCCGCGAAAAACGCTCCATCAGAACGGTGAGCGCGACATCGACCTCAAGGCGCGCAAGTGCTGCCCCGATGCAGACATGGGGGCCGCCGCCGAAGATTACCTGCGCATTGGGTTTTCGCGAAATATCGAACGTCTCCGCATCCGCAAAGCGCGCCGGATCGCGGTTGATCGCGCAGATAAGGCCCAACGCCAGCGAGCCCGCGGGCAACGTCATGCCGTTCAGCTCGAAATCCTTCAGTGCCACACGCAGGATGAAGTTGATGGCGGGCTCATAGCGCATCATTTCCTCAATCGCGGTGCGCATGAGATCTGGATTGGCGCGAAGCCTCTCGAATTCAGCCGGATTGCCGATCAGGGTCAGAAGGCCGTTGCCCAGCACGTTGACCGTGGTCTCGTTGCCGGAAACGAGCCCCTTCAGATTGTTGAGGGTTTCGTCCTCATCCATGGTGCCGTCATCGAGGGCTTCGAGCGCCAGCGCGATCAGCCGGTTTTCCGCATTGCCGCGCTCCGCTTCCAGATGCTCGCGCAGGAACTCCTTGTAGGCGCGAAGGGCGTCGAGCGCCTCGCGCTTCTGCTCCTGCGACATCATGATGTCGCCGATCTTCACAAGCGCTGCATTCCAGCGGGCAAGGGCCGGGTCCATTTCCGGCGCAATCCGGAAGAGATTGCGCACGACACGGAGGGGCAGGTGGTTGGCGAAAGAGGTCATGAAATCGACCGGCTCGCCTTCCGGCAATTCATCGGCAAGCTTACGCGCCTCAGCCTCGATCATCGGGCGAAGCGGCGGGATCTCGGCCGGTCGGAAGGCCTTTTCATAAACATCGCGCATGCGGCGGTGATCGGGCTGATCCGCATTCACCATCTGGCGCTGAAATTCGCTGAAAAGTTCGTAGCTCAGCGGATCGCGCGCCTTGCTTTCCGGGCGGCTCCAACCGTTTGTCCAGACCCGCGTGTCCCGGCCCATTTCGGGTGCCCTCACCATGGCGTTGAACGCCTCATGGCCCAGCACGAAATAGATGCCCGACGGCGCGTCCAGATGCACCGGCCCCATCTCGCGGATGCGCTTCAGATCGGCGTGCGGATTGGCGAGGTAATCCGGGTTGGTGAGCATGCCCCACCAATCTATCGCCGGAGCAACCGCCGGAGCAGTGGTTTCGCTCATCACGCATATCCTAGCTTGATGGGGAGGGAATGCAGCCCGTGCTGGTCGCTGCGATGGGTCCACCAGACGGGGTCGCCCGCAAGCTCGATGCGCGGAAAGCGGTCCAGAAGCTGCGCGAAAAGCCGTTCTGCGGTCAGGCGCACCTGCGTCTTGCCGATGCAGATATGCGCGCCGCCGCCAAAGACGTGATGCGCATTGTGCCTGCGGGTGATGTCGAATGTATCGGGATCGTCGAAACGTTCCGGGTCGCGGTTGGTCGCGCCCGTCAGGCCGATGGCGAGCGCGCCTTCCGGAATGCGGGCACCTGCGCAGTCGTAGTCCTCGATGGCGACCCGGATGATGAAGCTGCAACCGGGCTCAAACCGCAGCATTTCCTCAATCGCCGAGGACAGAAGATCGGGATTTGAGCGCAGCTTCGCCATCTCGTCGGGGTGGCGCAGAAGCGTCAGCAGGCCGTTTCCGAGCAGCGTCGCAGTCGCCGTGCCGCCTGCTATCAGCGTCACGAGATTGTTGAGGGTCTCCTCCTCGTCCATCGTGCCGTCCGCGAGCGCCTTGAGGGCGATGCCGACAAAGCCCTCCCCCGGTTCATCCAGACCCGCGGCGAAACGCTCGCGCAGGTACGCCTTAAATTCGCGCAGCGCCTTCTGCGCATTCTGCTTCTGCTCCACGCTCATCATGATGTTGCCGATGAAGCCCAGATCCGCGACCCATCGGGCAAGCTGCTCCTCCATCTGAGGCGGAACGGCGAAGGCGTCACGAGCGATGCTGCGCGACAGCGGCGCGGCCACTTTCTCGATGAAATCGAAGGGCTCGCCCACGGGCAGGCTATCGAGCAGGCGGGCGACTTCCGCGTCCGCCAGCCCGAGGGGTTCCGCCAGACCATCCGCCCGGTACGCCTTTTCATAAACGCTACGCTGGCGGCGGTGATCGGGCGGGTTGGCGTTGGTCATCTGCGGCTGAAATTCGGAGAACAGCTCGTAGGTCAGCGGATCGTTCTCGCGCACCTCCTGCCGGTTCCAGCCATGGGCCCAAAGCCGCGTGTCGCGGCCCATTTCGCGCGCCGTCGCCATGGCGCGGAAGGCGTTGTGGCCAAGGACGAAAAAGACGCCCGTGGCCGGATCGCGATGGACGGGGCCCATCTCGCGCAGGTTTTTCAACTCCGCGTAGGGGCTTTTCAGATATTCCGGATCGGTCAGCATCGACCACCAGTCAACATCGCTTTCAACCGCCCCGGCGGTTTGCAGGCTGTCATCAGGCATGGCGCGGGCCTCGCTGGGTGACGGGAACTGACTGACGGTCCGTGACGCTTCCTCAGTCCGGCGACATAATCATTCCGGAGAGACGATCAGGGGCAGCGACCACAGCCCGCGCTGGTCGGAACGGTCGGTCCACCATTGGGCCTCGCCCGCCAGTTCGATGCGGCCGAAACGGTCCATCAGGGCGTTGAAGGCAACCTCCGTCGTCATGCGCGCCAGCGCCTTGCCGATGCAGATATGCGCGCCGCCGCCGAAGGCCGAATGATGGTTGGGCTTGCGGGTGATGTCGAAGGTGTCGGGATCGTCGAAGCGCGCCGGATCGCGGTTGATGGAGCCGACAAGGCCGATGGCAAGCGCGCCCGCCGGGATAACCACGTCACCGCACTGGAAATCCTCCACACCGGCGCGCGGGATGATGCTGCTGCCGGGTTCGAAACGCAGCATTTCCTCGATTGCCCGCGGCATGAGGGACCGGTCGGCGCGAAGCTGGGCGAACTGGTCGGGGTGCTTCAGAAGGCTCAGCAGACCGTTGCCGAGAAGGGTCAGCGAGGTCTTGGAGCCGGAGATCAGCATCACGACGTTGTTGAGGGTTTCCTCCTCGTCCATCGTGCCGTCTTCGGCGGCCGCCAGCGCCATGGAGATGGGCCCGGTGCCGGGGTTGGCCTTCAACCGCTCCAGATGCTCCTTCACGAACTGCTTGAAGTCCTTGTTGGACTGCTTGGCGTTGCGCTTCTGCTCCGGCGTCATGACGATGTTGCCGAGCCAGGAAAGATCGGAAATCCACTTGCCGATCTGGGCTTCCATGTCCTCGGGGATCTCGAAGAGCTTCAGCGAGATCCGGTTGGGCAACGGATTGCCAAGCGCCGCCATGAAATCGAAGGGCTCGTTTACGGGCACCGCATCCAGCAGCTTGCGGCACTCGTCCTCGATCATCGGCAGGTGGCCCATCATGTCGCGCGGGCGGAAGGCCTTGTCGAAAACCCCGCGCATGCGGCGATGATCGGGTGCATTCGCGTTGATCATCTGAGGCTGGAAGTCGATGAAAAGCTCGTAGGTCTCGGGATCGTTCACCCGGTTTTCCGGGCTGCTCCAGCCGTTGGCCCAATAGGTCGTGTCGCGGCCCATGGCCTGCGTCTTGGCCATCTGGGCAAATTCCCTGTGCCCCATGACGAAATAGACGCCCGAGACGGGATCGAAATGCACCGGCGCAAGCTCCCGGATCTTTTTCAGGTCCGGATAGGGATCTGTGAGGTAGCCGGGATCGGCGAGCATCGTCCACCAGTCGATATCGAAGACGGGCGGCAAGGGCACCGCCCCTCCTGCCGTTGCTGCAAATTCGCTTGTTCCGGCAGTTCCCAGCTGGGCGTCAGACATGAATACGCTCCGGTCCAATTCCTGTTAGACAAAACAAGCCGCAACACAGTCGCGGAGATAGGCAATAGGCAGATCAGTCATATATATCCGCAATACTGCCTCCGAGTTGCAAGGCGCGCAAGACACACGCAATCTTGCCCACACGGGATTTACGACAGATATTCGCCGCGCAGCCGCCTCGCCCGCTCTCAGGGGCGATGGGCATAGATGTGAAACACCGCCGCGCCGCCCTGCGCCATCGGGTGATCGCCGATAACGGTTTCGTAGCCGCGCGCTTCAAGCTCCTCGCGGATGGTCTTCAGTTCCTCCGGCCCGCGATGGACCTCCACCAGAAGCTGGCGGATCTTCGGCCACAGATCCTCGCCGATACCGTCGAGAACCGGGCGCTCCTGCCCCTCGGTGTCGATCTTCAAAAGGTCGATCTCGTCGATGCCGAAGCGTTCGACCACATTGTCGAGCGTGTCGATGTCGACGGTGACGGCTTCCTTACGGAAAAGCTGATCGATGAAGGCTTCGTCATCGAGGCGGTCATGGGCGCCGGTCTTGTCGATGATCGCGCGGATATCCTCGCTCGCCCCCTGCCCGAAAAGCAGACTGCGCAAGCCGTCGGCCAGGTTCTCGCCCACGGCGCTATCGCCGGTGGAAAGGGCGGAAAGTGCGGGGTAGTGATCGAATTCCGCCTGACCGGGAGCCGCCCCCAGCGCCAGACGGCAGGCTTCCACCGTGCCGCCCATGGCCCCTGAATTGTTCTTCAACGCCTCGAAGGCGGCGGGCATGGGCTCGAAAGCATAGATCCGCGCCTCGGGGCACAGATCGCGCAGCCTCAGGCAGAAGAGCCCGATATTCGCGCCCACATCGAAAAAGACGCCGTCGGCCGGCAGATCGAGGCCGCGCTCGGTGAGATCGTCGGACACGATCTCGTGCCAGCCGAAGCCGACCTCATAGGCGTTGACGCAATGGATCTGCCGCCCGTCGGGAAGCTCTGTCGTCGCAACACTCATGCGTGGGGTTCCCCTCTCCCTGAAACCGCATCGGCTTTCGCCATTCCGCCTCAGGGCTCAACACAAGCCCCGGTGCGCACGGCGAAACGCGACGCCAGATCTACCTCAACGTGATTCCTCCCCATTGTTCCCTCAAAACGAGCGGAACTTCCATACCCTTGCGGCAGGATATGTGAATTGCGCGGTTCGTTTCGCCCTCGCGTTTTTCCCCCAAGGCACGCAAAAGGCTGAATTCGCTTACCTTCCGGCCACGGTGACGGTGGGGAATGTTCCCTGTTGCCTGCATTCCTGACATGTGTCAGGCTGTAATATGTCAGGATCGGTTCGGGAGGAGGAACTGGGGCCTTTTTCCGGGGTTGGGAGCCCTGGAATAGTTGGACAGCAGGACCGGGAATAGTCCGGCTGCAGGACTGGCTGGGGCGAGGGAAAAGATGGCCCGCTCAGGGAAAGGGCGGGTCATCGAACGAACAAAGGGCTGCACGCTGAGGCGGCCCGTTCGCTTTGAGGGAGGAAACCATGACGAATACCACTGAAGGGACGAAGACCGGCGGAACGAACCGCCGGGCGGTGTTGCGCGGGGCGGGCATTGCAGCGCTGGCCGCGCCTGCCTTCATCGGCAAGGGAATGGCGCAAGGGGCGGTTCGCTGGCGCGTTCAGTCGCACTGGCCGAAGGCGTCAAGCTCGTTCAGCGCCAGCCTCGGCGTTGTGGCGGACGAGGTGTCGAAGCGCACCGACGGGGCGTTCAAGCTGGAGCTTTTCGGCGCGGGCGAATTCGCCAAGGGCCCGGGCATTTATGACCTCGTGCGCAAGGGCGTCGTCGCCATGGGCTCCATCAGCCCCTCCTACATTCAGGACGATGCACAGGCCGCCTCGTTCCTCTATGGCATTCCGGGCACGCTGCGCGAAAGCTGGGAGATGCAGCACATCGTCAAGAACCTCCGCATCGAGGATCTGGTCAACGAGGATCTCACCAAGCAGGGTGTGCAGATTCTGGCCGAAAAGGTGCTGCCGACGGAACTGACGGTCACCAAGAAGATCGAGAGCGCCGACGATTTCCGCGGTCTGAAGCTGCGCTCGTCGGGCACGATGCTGGACTATCTCGCCAAGGCGGGTGCGGCCCCGCAGTACATTCCGGGCTCGGAGCTTTACCAGTCGCTTTCCTCCGGCACCGTGGACGGCGCGCATTGGGGCGCGGCTGTGGGCGCGAAGTCCATGTCGCTGTGGGAGGTCTGCAAATATCACGTCAAGCCGCCGCTGGCGCAGACGACGGATGCCTTCATCCTCAACATGAACGAGCTTGAAAAGCTCGACGACGCCATGCGCGTGGCGCTTCTCGACACCATCGAGACCCGCTTCTATGCCCGCTCGGTGGAATACGTCCATGCCGAGGCGATCGCGCTTTCGCAAGGCATCGCGGAGAACGGCATCGAGGTCATCACCCTGCCGCAGGACGTGCTGGATATTCTCGCCAAGGCGTCCATCGAAATTCTCGATGCGGAGGGCCAGAAGGGCGAGCGCGCGGCGCAGGCAGCCGGCATCTACAAGGGGCTGATGGCCGATCTCGGCTACGCCTGAGCGGATCACTTCGATCCCTTTCGAAGGGGGCCGGATCGCGCGGCCCCCTTTCATTTCCACGACAATCGAGAATTGGCGTCGGGCGGGAGCATTCCCGTCCCCTTCGCCGTGGAACGAGGTGCATCTTCATGCAGGCTGTCGCCCGGGCGGTCACGCGCCTGAACCTGTGGATCGGGAAATGGGCGGCGCTCGCCATCTTCCCCATCTTCATCCTGCTGCTTTGCGACGTGGCGCTGCGCTACGTGGTGGGCCGTCCCGCCATCTGGACCGCGGAACTGGCGGTGCTGATCTTCGGCGCTTACGCGGTGATCGCAGGCGGAAACCTTCTTGCCCGGCGCGGGCACGTCAATGTCGATATCGTCTATGGAACGCTCTCGCGGCGGCGCAAGGCGCTGGTCGATATCGTGACATGGCCGCTCTTCATGCTGTTCGTCAGCGTGCTGCTCTGGCAGGGCTGGGAGATCGCCTCGGATTCCCTTGCCACGCTTGAGCGATCCAACTCCGTCTGGAAGGCCCCGCTGTGGCCGACCAAGCTTTTCATTCCGCTGGCCGCGGCCCTTTTGCTGGCGCAAGGCGTCGTGCGGCTTTACGGCGATATCCGCGTCGTGCTGGGGCTTCCCGTCGATGAAGCCACCTTCGGGCGGCAGGAAGAGGAGCCGGAGGTTGTGTCCATCCACTCCCACGAGACGTCGTCTCGAAGCGGGAAGGAGGGCGGCAAATGAGCGTCGAACTCCTGACCCTTCTGTTTTTCGGATCGCTGTTCGTCTTCGTGCTTCTCGGAACCCCGCTCGCCTTCGTGCTGGGCGGCGTCTCGGTGGTGTTTCTCTATTTCGAGATGGGCACCATCGGCTTTTATCTGCTGTCGTCGAAGATGTGGGAGGCAATGCACGATCCCATGCTGATGGCGATCCCGCTCTTCGTCTACATGGCGACCTTGCTGGAGAAATCCGGTGTCGCGGGCGATCTCTACGACATGATGCACCAGTGGTGGGGCGGCGTGCGCGGGGGGCTCGCCATCGGCACGGTGATGATCTGCGTGATCTTCGCCGCCATGTCGGGCATCTCGGGCGCAGCCGTCGTGACCATGGGCACCATCGCGCTGCCGAAGATGCTGGAGCGCGGCTACGACAAGAAGCTGGCGCTGGGCGCGATCAATGCGGGCGGCGGCTGGGGCATCCTGATCCCGCCCTCCATCCTGATGGTGCTGTTCTCGCTGCTCACCGAAGTCTCCGTCGGGCGGCTTTTCGCGGCCGGCATCGGGCCGGGCCTGCTGCTCTTTGCGCTGGTCTCCGCCTATATCCTGATCCGCTGCTTTCTCCAGCCCGCTCTCGCCCCTGCCCTTCCCGTCTCCGAGCGTGCGGACTGGGGCACCAAGTTCCGCTCGCTGAAGGCGGTGATCCTGCCGATCCTGATCGTTCTCTCCGTGCTTGGGGCGATTTTCGGCGGCTTTGCGACACCGACGGAAGCGGCCGCCATCGGCGTCTTCGGGGCCATCGTCGCGACCGCCGCGAACGGGCGGCTGTCTGCCGGGATCCTGATGCAGAGCGCCGTTTCCACGCTGCAACTGACGGCGCTCATCATGTGGATCCTGTTTGCCGCTCACGCCTTCTCCACCGCCTATACCGCACTTGGGGCACAGAGCCTGATCCAGGATCTGATGAGCGACCTGCCCGGCGGCAGGTGGGGCGCGCTTTTGATGATGCTGAGCACGCTTTTCATTCTGGGCATGGTGCTCGATCCGGTCGGCATCATGCTGATCACGCTGCCGGTGTTCCTGCCCATCGTGCAAAGCCATGGCTTCGACCCGATCTGGTTCGGCATTCTCTTCATCATCATGATGGAGGTGGGCTACATGACGCCGCCCTTCGGCTTCAATCTCTTCTACCTGCGCGGCGTCGCGCCCCCGGGCGTAACGATGGGCGATATCTACGGCTCGGTGATCCCCTATGTTCTGGTTACCCTTCTGGGCGTGGCGCTCATCATGATCTTCCCTGAAATCGCGCTCTACGCACCGCGCCTGTTCTTCAATTGAGGAACAGGCGGGCAGGTGCGGAAACGAAAAGCGCCCCCGGAGAAATCCGGGGGCGCTTTTCACGTTTCAGGCGTCCAGATTGAAGCGGCGGCTTCTCAGCCTGCGGCCTCCTCGCTGAAATCGCGGACAGCCAGATCGGCGACTTCCTTCCATTGCAGCTTGCCGCTGGCGTTGCGCGGCAGGGTGTCGGTGAAGACCACCTTGCGCGGCACCTTGTAGGCGGCCATGTGCTCGCGGCACCAGGCTATCAGATCCGCCTCGCTCACCTCATCGCGCAAGACCGCATAGGCGATGACGCTTTCGCCGCGGCGCGGATCGGGGCAGCCGACGACGCAGATTTCCGCAATCGCCGGGTGATCGTGCAGGATCGCCTCCACCTCCGTCGGCCAGACCTTGAACCCGGAGGCGTTGATCATGCGCTTCATGCGGTCGACGATGTAGAAATAGCCCTCTTCGTCATAGCGCCCGATATCGCCGGTGCGCAGGAAGCGCTTGCCGTCCAGTTCGATGAAGGCCGCCTTCGTGGCTTCCGGGTTGTTCCAGTAGCCGAGGAACACCTGCGGCGCGCTGATGATGATCTCGCCAACCTCGTCGGGCCCCAGTTCCTTGCCCGTTTCCGCATCGATGACGCGGCTGTCCACATCGAAGACAGGCACGCCGAGGCACTGGCGGCGCGGGGCATCGACCGGGTTGATGTGGGTGGCGGCCATGGTCTCCGACAAGCCGTAACCCTCGATATAATCGAGGCCGGTCAGGTCCTTCAGTCGCCGCGCGATGGGGGCGGGCATGGCGGCCCCGCCGCCGCCCACCACCTGCAGGGTGGCAAGGGCGGAGGCATCCACATCCGGATCGTTCAGGAGATCGATCATCATGGTGGAGATGCTGCGCCAGCGCGCAACGCCGTGGCGGCGGATGAGCTGGGCGGCGACCTTGCGGTCCCATCGCGACATGAGAACCAGCGTCTCGCCGATATAAATCGCCGCGTTCATCGAGCCCTGCATGCCTGTGACGTGGAAGAGCGGCAGCACGGCGAGCGACGGCAGGCCGAGGCCGCGCGGGTTCCACACCAGCCCGCCGACAATCGTCGTCATGACCGTGCGGTGGCTATGCATACAGCCCTTTTGCTGGCCCGTCGTGCCGGAGGAATAGGGGATGACGGCGAGATCGTCCGCGCCCGTCGTGATCGGACCTGGCATCAGGCCCATGGCCTCCGCCTGAGGCCAGCCGAGCGCACCGGGAATGCCGTAATCGGCAAGGCCCTTAGCTTCCAGCCCAGCGGGAAGCGGGGTCTCGGGGTTCGCGCCCGCCTTGTCGGCATAGGCCGCAACGAGCAGATGCGCGAGACGTCCGGCCTTTGCGAAAGGCGCGATGTGGGGGAGAAGCTCCTGGCCGACCAGCGCGGTATTCGCGCCGGTGTCGGTGATCAGGTGATCGAGTTCGTGGTCGCGGTTCATCGGATTGACCGGCACGACCACCGCATCGGCGCGCAGGATCGCGTAATAGCCGATGATGAACTGGGGGCTGTTCTGCATGTAGAGCAACACGCGGTCGCCCTTTTTCACGCCCGCCTCGCCCTGAAGCCAGCCCGCGATATGGAGCACGGCCTCATGCAGGCCGCGATAGGTGATGTCCGCGCCGTAATAGTGGATCGCGGTCCTGTCGGGATGGTCTTCCGCCGTCAGGCGCAGGTTTTCCGACAGATTGCGCTCAGGCACGTCGATATGGTGCGGTACTCCGGCTGGCCACACTCCCAGATGCCGGTCGAACATCGGTTATCCCTCCCCTTGTTCTTGTCTCCTCACGTCCCGCGCGCCGCCTCCTCCAAAGCGAAACGCGCAGGCCGGGCTAGTCGCCCGTCGGCGCACTCCTTCGATATCTGAAGACGGCATTGCCCTGCGCCAGCACTTCGCCGGTGTCGTCCGTCACGCGGCCTTCGGCGAAATAGGTCGACTTGCCGCCGCCCGTGCGCCAGCCTTCCGCAATCAGCAGCTTGCCCTTGGGGCGCGACAGGTAATTGGTGGTCAGCGACAGGGTGATGGAGCTGCGGCGCGCCTCGTTGTCGCCGGTGAAGCAGCCCGCATAGCCCATTACGGTATCGAGCAGCACCGCATAGACGCCGCCATGGGGAATGCCGTGGCGGTTGTTGAAATCCTCGCTCAAGGGGAGTTCAAAACGCGACCAGTTCGGCTTCCAGCCGGTCATGCGGAAACCGATCATCTGCTGGAACGGATAGGCAGGCTCTTCGATGAGCGGAATGTCGGGCGCTTCGTCCATCAGGGTCATGTCCAGTATTCCTCAGGCATAGGTGAGAAGCCGCGCGTCGGCGCGCTCGCGCAGGTGCGGGGTTTCGTTGAAGGCGTGGAGATAACGGGCATCCGACCCGCCCACCAGACGCGAGACCGCGCAGTTCTTCATCTGAAGCTGCAACAGGATCATCTGTTCGGCGGGCGCGGAAAGCGCATCGGCCAGAAGCCGCGAGATCGCGCCGCCGGAACTCACCGCCAGAACCGGCCCGCCCGCCGCATCCGAGGCCGCGACCATGGCGTCGCGGGCCGCCAGAACGCGGGCCGTAAAGGCGGAGAAGCTCTCCGGCGGATTGTCGATCTCGTCCTTCTGCCAGGCGATGACCGTCTCGCGCAGAATGCGGAAATAGGTGCGCCGGTCGCGGCGCTGTTCTTCACTCAAGCCACCGGGAAACCGGGTCTCCAGAAGCGCCTGCGCATCGAACTCGTTCAGGCCTTCGTGAACAACCGCCCGGTCCGGATCGAGACCGAGCGCCGGGGCCATGCCCTCCAGCGTCTCGCGGTGGCGGCGCTGACCTCCGAGAAAGACCCGTTCGGGCGCGAAGCCCTGAAGGGCCAGCGCTGCGCCGAGGCGGGCGGCCTGTTCATGGCCAAGCGGCGACAGGCGGTCGTAATCCGCCTCACCGAAAGATGCTTGCGCATGGCGGACGAGGACAAGCTCGCTCATGCGCCCCCTTCCGCGCAAAGCTGCGCCAGTGCGTCTCGATATTCGCGTTCGATCCTGTCAACGAGCGCGCCCGCGCTGACCAGTTCATGCACCGCGCCGATGCCCTGCCCCGCGCCCCAGATCTGGCTCCACGCCTTCGCCTTGGACTGGCCCTCGCGGAAGCTCATGCTTTCCACGTCGCCGTCGGGAAGCGCATCGGGGTCCATTCCGGCGCGGGTGATGGAGGGTTTCAGGTAGTTGCCGGAAACGCCGGTGAAGAGCGAGGAGGTGACGATATCGCCTGCCCCGCAATCGACGATCATCTGCTTGTAGTCCGGATCGGCATGGGCCTCTTCCGTCGCGATGAAGGCGGAGCCGACATAGCCGAGATCGGCACCGAGCGCACGCGCCGCCAGAAGCGCGCGCCCCGTGGCGATGCTGCCCGAAAGAAGCAGCGGGCCGTCGAACCATTCGCGGATCTCAGAGATGAGCGCGAAAGGCGACTGCGGCCCGGCATGACCGCCGGCCCCGGCGGCAACCGCAATGAGACCGTCCGCGCCCTTCTCGATGGCCTTGCGGGCGAAGACGTTGTTGATCACGTCATGCAGCACGATCCCGCCCGCCTGATGGGCGGCTTCGTTCACCTCAGGCCGTGCACCCAGCGAGGTGATCCAGATCGGCACCCGCCAGCGGGCGCAGATTTCCACGTCGCGCTCAAGACGCTGATTTGAGCGATGGACGATCTGGTTGACGGCGAAGGGAGCCGCGGGCCTGTCCGGGTTTGCCTGATTGTGGCGGTCCAGTTCCTCGGTGATGCGCTGGAGCCATGTCTCCAGCATGGGCGGTTCGCCCTCGGCCTCTCGGGCGTTCAGCGCGGGGAAGCTTCCCACGATCCCGGCCTTGCACTGGGCGATGACCAGTTCCGGGCCGGAGACGATGAACATCGGAGATGCCACCATTGGCAGACGAAGATTTTGAAAAATACCCGGCAGGCGGCTGTTGGCTCGCATCAGGTTCGTTCCTCCCTCGGGGCCGTCGGCGCACTTGCTGCCTCAGCCTCCATGTAACGCAGGCCCAGCCAGTCGGTGACGATGGCGGGACGTTCGGCACCCTCCACCTCCACATGAACCTCCCACGTGGTGAGCACGGCGCCGGGTGCGCGCGGATTGATCGTCTTGAGACGGAAGCGCCCGCGGATGCGTGCGCCTGAAGGCACCGGCGCGAGGAAACGGACACGATCGAACCCGTAATTCACGCTTGAGCGGACGCCTGCCACTTTTGGCAGAGCAGATTCCGACAGGGTCGGCAACAGGGAAAGCGTCAGGAGCCCGTGCGCGACCGTGCCGTCATAGGGCCCCTCGCTTGCCGCGCGGGGAGGATCGACATGGATGAACTGGTGATCCCGCGTCACGCGGGCGAAGTCGTCGATCAGGTCCTGATCGACGACCAACCAGTCGGAGACGCCGATTTCCTCACCAAGCCTTGCTTCAAGCTCGCCAAGAGAGATCTCCGGTCTCATCGCGGCGCCCTCCCCGGTTTCCCTGTCGTCTTCCGATCAGGCCGCGTAGCTGCGGATGATCTCACCCTCGCAGGCGTCGGTATCGCCGAGTTGGTGGTCGAGCATCACGAGGCGCTTGGCATAATGAGACGACGCATATTCCCAAGTCATCGCGATACCGCCCTGCATCTGGATCGTCTCTTCGCCCACAAGCCGCGCCGCGCGTCCGACGAGGCTTTTCGCCATGGCCGACGTGCGGGCCGCTTCCGGTTCGCCGAGGCAGGCGGCGAGCGCGATGGTGATGGAGCGGGCCTGCTCGATCTCCGACAGGAGATCCACCGCGCGGTGCTGTAGCACCTGGAACTTGCCGATCACCGTGCCGAACTGCTTGCGGGTCTTGAGGTAATCGAGAAGCAGCGCATGGGCGACGTCCATCGCACCCACGGCTTCGGCGCACAGCGCCAGACGTCCGGCAGCGAGCATGTCCGTGATGGCGGCTTCCGCATCCGCGATCAGAAGCGTTGCCGGGGTGCCGTCGAAGACGACTTCCGCCGCGCCGCCGCCATCCATCATGCCGTAGCCGGTGACGGTGGCCGCGCTTGCTTCGGCCTGAAGAACCGCGGGCTTGCCGTTGAGCAGGGCGATCACCAGCAGCGTGTCGGCGACATGGCCGCCATAAACGGCAGTCTTGCGGCCATCGAGCGTGTAGGCATCGCCCGAGGCGCGGGCCGTGGTGGACATGAATTCCACGTCATAGGGCTCGTCGATCTCGGAGAAGGCCACCGCATAGCGTTTCGTGCCTTCAATCAGGGCTTCCTGATCCGCGCCCGCCGTCGTCAGGAGACGGCTTGCCAGAAGCGTAGCCAGAAAGGGTTCCGGGCAGAGCGCGCGGCCCAGTTCCTCAAAGACCACCGAGATATCGAAGCCGGTGCCGCCGTAGCCGCCAGCGTCCTCGCCCACGAGCGCGCCGGGAATGCCGAGCGCTGCGAGATCCGTCCATGCCTTCGCATCGTGGAAGGGGGCCTCATAGGCGACCTTGTTGCGATGTTCCATGGCGCAATTGTCGGCCAGATAACGGCGAAGGCTGTCCGACAGCATCTGCCGGTCGTCGGTCAGATCGAAATTCATGATCTAAAGCTCCAGCATGGTCTTGGTGAGAATGTTGCGTTGGATCTCGTTGGACCCGCCGAAGATCGAGGTCTTGCGGTTGTTGAAGTAGACCGCCGCATTGTGCTCGGTGTCCTTCGGCCCCATGACGAGGTTGCCATCGGTGATGTGGCCAGGGAACGGGGCCGCGACGGGGCCGAGCGCCCGGCGGGCCAGATCGCGCAGTTCCTGCCCGATGAGGGTTCCCTTGATCTTGAGGATGGAGGTTTCCGGTCCCGGCTGGCCCTGTTTCTGCGCGGTGTAGAGCATGCGCAGGTTGGTGATCTTCATGGCCTCAAGCTCGCTCTCGACGCGCGCGACACGCACGGCGAAGAGCGGATCCTCGATCAGCGCCTTGCCGCGGCGCTTGGTGGAACGCGCCAGCGCTTTCACCTCTTCCAGAGCCTGCATGGAGATGCCGACGCCCGCGATGTTGGTGCGTTCATGCGTCAGCAGGTACTTGGCAATGGTCCAGCCCTTGTTCTCCTCGCCGACAAGGCCGGAGACCGGCACCTTCACATCGGAGAAGAAGACCTCGTTCACCTCATGCCCGCCCTCGATCAGGCGGATGGGACGGACCTCGATACCGGGAAGGTCGATATCCATCAGCAGGAAGCTGATGCCTTCCTGCGGCTTGCCGTCCTGCCTGGTGCGCACAAGGCAGAAGATGCGGTTGGCGTGCTGGCCGAGCGTCGTCCAGGTCTTCTGGCCGTTGACGATGTAATGATCGCCGACGCGCTCGGCGCGCGTCTTCAGGCTGGCGAGATCGGAACCGGCACCGGGCTCGGAGTACCCCTGCGCCCACCAGTCCTCGCCCGACAGGATGCGCGGCAGGATTTCGCGCTTCTGTTCGTCATTGCCAAATTTCTGGATCACCGGGCCCAGCATGTGCGGACCGAAGGCGACGATGCGCGGGGCATAGGCGCGGCTGCATTCCACGTCGAAGATGTAGCGTTCCACCGGCGTCCAGCCCGGCCCGCCATATTCCTTGGGCCATGTGGTGCCGAGCCAGCCCTTCCTGCCCAGAATTTCATGCCATTCTTGATAGATCTCGCGCGACAGCTCCTCGCCGGAGCGAACGGCGGCGCGGATGTGTTCAGGCAGTTCGGCTTCCAGAAAGGCGCTCACCTCGGCGCGGAAGGTTTCTTCCTCGGGCGAATAGGACAGATCCATGATGCGATCCTTGTCGTTCTTGTAGGTTGCCGCTCGCGGGTCGGCGTGCGGGATTCATGTCTGCCGGTTCAAAGAACTTCGAAAAGGCCCGCAGCGCCCATGCCGCCGCCCACGCACATGGTGACGACGACGTGCTTTGCGCCGCGCCGCTTGCCCTCGATCAGCGCATGGCCGACCATCCGCGCGCCCGACATGCCGTAAGGGTGGCCGATGGAAATCGCGCCGCCGTTGACGTTCAGGTTCTCATGCGGGATGCCCAGCGTGTCGGCGGAATGGAGAACCTGACAGGCAAACGCCTCGTTGAGTTCCCAAAGGCCGATATCGTCCATGGTGAGACCGTGGGCGGCCAGAAGCTTCGGCACGGCGCGCACGGGGCCGATGCCCATTTCGTCCGGGTCGAGACCGGCGGCCATGACGCCGACATAGCGGCCGAGCGGGGAAAGCCCGCGCTTTGACGCCTCGCCCGCTTCCATGATCACGCTGGCCGATGCGCCGTCGGAAAGCTGGGACGCGTTGCCCGCCGTCACGAAGCGGCCTTCCGCGATCCGCTGGCCGTCCTTGAAGACGGGCTTCAGGCCCGAAAGATCGTCCAGCGTGGTCTGCGGACGGTTGCCCTCATCCTTCGTCAGGAGAACGTCCTGATAGGAGACCTCGCGGGTTTCCTTGTCCACGATGGCCTTGGTGGAGGCGAGCGGGACGATCTCATCGTCGAACTTGCCGGCGGCTTGCGCCGCTGCGGTGCGCTGCTGGGAGCGCAGGGAATACTCGTCCTGCGCCTCGCGGGAAACGCCATAGCGGTCCGCGACCACTTCCGCCGTTTCCAGCATGGACATGTAGAGATCCGGGCGGTGTTCCTCGATCCACGGATCCGTGCGGCGGTCCGTGCGGATATTCTGGTTCTGGACCAGCGAGATGGATTCCACGCCGCCGCCTACCGCGATCTGCATGCCGTCGTGGATCACCTGCTTGGCGGCCGTGGCAATCGCCATCAGCCCGCTGGCGCACTGGCGGTCCATCGACATGCCCGCGACAGAGGTCGGGAGGCCTGCGCGGATTGCCGCCTGACGGCCGATATTGCCGCCCGTGGAGCCCTGTTGGATCGCGCAACCGATCACGCAATCCTCGATCTCGGAACCGTCGAGCCCGGCACGCTTGACTGCGTGTTCGACCGCGTGGCCGATTAGCGTCTGGGCCTGGGTGTTGTTGAACGCGCCGCGATAGGCCTTGCCGATCGGCGTGCGCGCCGTGGATACGATGACTGCCTCACGCAATTCGAGGTCTCCTCCCTTGGGCCCCCGCTCCTTTGGGGGGCTTTGTCCCTTAAATCGATATCTTTCCGGCGTAGGCCGCGTTGAGCTTCCGCATGCCCGCAATCCAGCGGTCGGTATCCTCGGCGCGGCGGCGCATGTAGGTGCGCACTTCCGGGTGCGGCAGCACGAGGAACCGCCCTTCCTCCACCCCGCGGATAGCCGCGGCGGCGACGTCTGCCGGTTCCATCATTCCATTGACACTGGCGACCCCGTCTTCCCGGCCCGCCGTCATGTCCGTGCGCACGGCCTGTGGGCACAGGAGCGTCACCCCGATGCCCGCATCGCCGTGGGTGAGGCCAAGCCATTCGGCAACCGCCACCGCCGCGTGCTTGGTGACCGCGTAGGGGGCCGAGCCCACCTGGCTCAGGAGCCCTGCGGCGGATGCGGTAATCAGGAAATGACCATGTCCGCGCGCGCTCATGCGCGGGACCAGATGGCGGGCCGCCCAGACATGGGCCATCACGTTGATCTTCCAGATGCGCTCCCAGTCCGCATCGGACGTCTCGAAGCCGCCGCGCAGGATGATCCCGGCATTGCCGCAGAAGAGATCGATGGGGCCGATATGCGTCTCGACCTCATCGATGAGCGCGGCGATCTCGGCTTCTTTCGAGACATCCACGCGCCATGCGATGCCGCCCGCTTCCTGCGCCACGCGCTTTGCGCCCTCGCCGTCGATATCGGCGGCAACCACATTGGCGGCCCCGGCACGCGCTGCGGCGAGCACAAGCTCGCGCCCGATGCCGTTTGCAGCGCCTGTCACGACGACCGTTTTCCCGGCGAGATCCATCGGCCTCAACTCCACATCGCGGAGCCGCCGCAGACGGTGAGCGCCTGCCCGGTCATGTAGCTGCTGGCATCAGAAGCCAGGAAGGTCGCGATGCCTGCGAAATCCTCCGGCTCACCCAGGCGGCGCAGCGGGATCTGGCTGTTGGCGTTTTTCTCCGCTTCCGGGTTGTCCCACAGCGCACGGGCGAATTCGGTGCGCACCACGCCGGGGCAGATGGCGTTGGCGCGGATGCCGTCCGGCCCGAATTCCAGCGCGAGATTTCGAACGAGGCCCAGAAGCGCCAGTTTCGAGACGCCATAGACGCCCAGCGTCGGCGAGGGCCGGAAGGCCCCGATGGAGGAGGTGAAGATCAGCGAGCCACGTCCCTTCGCCTTCATGTCCGGGACCACGAGGCGCGACAGCCAGAGATTGGCCTGCACGTTGGTGGTCATGATCTTCTGGAAGGCGTCGTCCGGGATTTCCGAAATCGGTCCGTAATGCGGGTTCACGCCCGCATTGCCGATGACGATATCGATGGGCCCGGCAAGCGCACGCGTGCGCTCCACCAGCGCCTCGAGATCGCCCTGCCGTCCCGCATTGGCGGCGACGGCGTGGACGCGATCAGCCCCAATGGAAGTGTTGATTTCGGCGGCGGCGGCATCAAGCTGGTCCTGCTTGCGCGAGGAGATGACGACCGTTGCGCCCTGGCCTGCAAGTGCTTCCGCCATCGCCCGGCCCATGCCGCGCGAGGCGCCCGTGAGCAGGGCCACCCGGCCCGTCAGATTGAAGAGCTGGCTCATCTCACGGCCCCTCGAAAATCTGGCTGGCGGTCTTGAGACCAGCGGCCTGACGGCGTTCGTTGGACGCCTCGAAGGCCTTGCGCTCGGCACGTGCGACGACGGCGTGGTGAACCTCGTCCGGCCCGTCGGCAAGGCGCAGCGTGCGCTGCTTCATGTACATCTCCGGCAGGTCCGTCCACTGGCTGAGGCCCGTCGCACCATGGACCTGCATCGCCTGATCGATGATGGAGCAGACCTTTTCCGGCACCATCGCCTTGATCATGGAGACCCAGACGCGGGCTTCCTTGTTGCCGAGAACGTCCATCGCCTTGGCGGCCTTCAGGACCATCAGCCGGCAAGCCTCGATCTCGATGCGGGCGCGGCTGATCGTTTCCATGTTCTTGCCGAGATCGATGATCTTGCGCCCGAAGGCCTCACGCGAGAGACCGCGCGCAACCATCATGTCGAGCGCCTTTTCCGCAGCGCCCACGGACCGCATGCAATGGTGGATGCGGCCGGGGCCAAGACGAAGCTGGCTGATCTCGAAGCCCCGCCCCTCGCCCCAGAGAACGTTTTCAGCCGGAACCCGCACGTCGGTGAAGCGGATATGCATGTGGCCGTGGGGGGCGTGGTCTTGCCCGAAGACATGCATGGGGCCGAGGATTTCGACGCCCGGCGTCTCGACCGGCACAAGGATCTGGCTCTGCTGGCGGAAGGTTTCGGCCTCCGGCGAGGTCTTGACCATGACGATCATGATCTTGCAGCGCGGATCGCCCGCGCCGGAGATGTAATATTTCTCGCCGTTGATGACCCATTCGCCGTTTTCAAGCACCGCCGAGGTGCCGATGTTGCGGGCATCCGAGGAGGCGACGTCCGGCTCCGTCATGGCGAAGGCGGAGCGGATCTCGCCGTTGAGCAGCGGCGTCAGCCACTTATCCTTCTGCTCGCGGGTGCCGACGCGCTCCAGCACTTCCATGTTGCCGGTGTCGGGGGCGGAGCAATTGAGCGATTCCGCGGCAAGCGGGTTCTTGCCAAGCTCCACCGCGATATAGGCGTAGTCGAGGTTGGAAAGCCCCTCGCCCGTCTCGGCATCGGGGAGGAAGAAGTTCCAAAGCCCCGCCTCCTTGGCGCGGGTTTTCAGGCCCTCAAGGATTTCAAGCTGCCCGGGGGCGTAGGAAAAGCGCTCGGTGCGATTGGCGTCCAGCCGCTCGTATTCTTCGAGTGCCGGATCGCAATGATCGCGGACATGGGCGATCACCTTGTCGAGCAGCGGGCGGGCCGCCTCCGACATGGCGAGATTGTTCAGTTCAGCGGGCCATTGTCCCGAAACCATCGTCGCTCCTCCCTGAGCCGTGACGTTTCTTATCGGTTCTTCCATTCAGGCTTGCGCTTCTCCACGAAGGCATTGACCCCTTCGGCGAAATCCTCCGTTTCGCGCAGATCCAGGAGCACCTGACGGCTGTAAAGTAGGCTGCTGCGCAGGTTGTCCATATCGTCCATATGGCGCAGGACACGCAGCGTGGCGCGGATGGAGGACGGCGAGACGGAGGCGATCTCGTTCGCCTTTTCCATCGCCTTTTCCATCAGGTCTCCCGGCTCGAAGACCTCGTTGACGAAACCGAGCCTCTGGCCTTCCTCCGCCGAGACCTTGCGACCCGTGAGAAGGAGATCGACGGCGGGTTTGCGCCCGATCTGGCGGGTGAGCCGCTGGACGCCGCCGGTGGCCGCGAAAAAGCCGACCTTGGGTTCCGGCAAGGCAAAGGTGGCGTTGCTTGAGGCAAGGATCAGATCGCAGGCAAGCGCGGTCTCGAAGCCGCCGCCCATCGCCACGCCATTGACGGCGGCGATGATCGGCTTTTCCAGATCGAGCCGGGAGGTCAGCCCCGCAAAGCCGCTTGCAGGCGGCTTCATGCGCCCGCCTTGCGCGGTGTATTTCAGGTCGTTCCCGGCAGAAAAGGCGCGCTCGCCCGCCCCGGTCAGGACGGCCACCCAGAGATCGGGATCGGCTGCGAACTCATCCCAGATCCGCGACATTTCATGGTGCATGGGTGCATGAACGGCGTTCATGACATCCGGGCGGTTCATGGTGACGACGAGAACGCGCCCCTCGCGCCGCGTGGTGCAGAATTCCAGATCGCTCATGCCGCCTTCCCCCGGGCCGAGGCCGTTTTCAGGCCGCCGAAATCGAGATCGAGGAAGGAGCCGCCGGTTTCTGCCAGACTGCGCAGGCCTTCCGCAGGCGCAAAGGCAGGATCGTCCGCGCCAAGTTCTTCCATAGCCGCCAGAATGCGGGCTGCGCCGACCTGATCGGCCCAGTACATCGGGCCGCCGGTCTCGGCGGGCCAGCCGTAACCGTTGAGCCAGACCACATCGATATCGGAGGCGCGCTGGGTCTTGTTTTCTTCCAGGATCTTCACCGCCTCGTTGACCATCGGATAGAGGCAGGCGACGACGATGTCGTCCGCCGCCATCTGACGCGGTTCAACGCCGGTGATTTCGCGGATAAGATTGGCGGTCACTGTGGAAGGACGACCTTCGCGGCCCTCATAGTCGTACCAGCCCGCGCCGGTCTTCTGGCCGCGCCGCCCGATCTCGCAAAGCGCATCGCGCACCGGGTAATCGGTCTTGGCCCCCGGTGCCCAGCCGATATCGAGACCGGCCAGATCCGCCATCTGGTAGGGGCCCATGCGGAAGCCGAAATCATTGATCGCCTTGTCGATATCCCAGGGCATGACGCCGGAGAACATCAGCTTCTCCGCCTGAAGTCTGCGCGCGCGCAGCATGCGGTTGCCGACAAAGCCCCAGCAGACGCCGACCAGAACGGCGACCTTGCCGATGGTTTTTGCAAGATCCATGGCGGTGGCGACCACATCGTCCGCCGTCTCGTCGGCACGCACGATCTCCAGAAGCTTCATGACATTGGCGGGCGAGAAGAAATGCAGCCCGATCACGTCGCGAGGACGCGAGGTGGCGGCGGCGATTTCATCGACGTCGAGCGCGGAGGTGTTCGTCGCCAGAATGGCGCCGGGCTTCGCGATGCGGTCCAGCTCACTAAAGATCTTCTTCTTGAGGTCCATGTCCTCGAAAACCGCCTCGATGACAAGGTCGCAGTTCGAGAAGGCTGACATGTCGAGCACGCCCTCGATGCGGCCCATGCGGGCTTCAAGCTCGTCCTGACCGAAGCGGCCCTTGTCGCAGCTTCGCTGGTAGTTGGCGCGGATAATGCCGAGGCCGCGATCGAGCGCTTCCTGCGTGGTGTCGAGGATCTTCACCGGAATACCGGCGGTGGCGAAATTCATCGCGATGCCGCCGCCCATGGTGCCGGCTCCGATGATGCCGACGGATTTCACGGGCCTGCGCGGAAGATCTGCCGCAATCCCCGGCATGTTCCACGCAGTCTTCGACGCCTCCGCCACATAGGCGGCGGCGCTCTCAAATCTATTGGTCATGATGATCGCTCGCAAAATTTCGAGAAATGCCAGAAGTCGCTGAAGGCGGGGAGCGGGATCAAAACGGCGGCCCCGACCGGACCGCGCCCACATTCCTGCGGTCGCAATGGCTCAAGACTGCCCATGACGGGTCGCGTCGCGGCTTGCACGATTATTTCCTCCCCTTGTCGCAAGGCACCGCCTCTCGAAGCGCGCTACCCGTCGCAAACGGGGCGTTTGGCCTTGCCTTTTTGTCCGAACTGCATGGCGGCTCGCCAAGCGACGACATGCATCGCGGCCTCCCAACCGCGCTCCTGACGTTTGTCAGGATTTGCAGAAGCCTAAACGAAAAGCAAGCACAATTTCGGATGGTCATGCTCGCGGCGACTTGTCGAAGGTCGTTCAGCGCAAGGAACCGCTGCCCCCGCCATAGGCGGCCCCGCGCCGCGCCTGTCGTCCTGGGCCGTTTGGAAATTTCGTGGATTGACCATGCGGCAACTCACGTCTAGGAATCAATCCTGACAGTTGTCAGGAATCATCGACACGTTTCGCGGGGCATCAGCCGGGAGGGCATCGACCACGACGAGACGGGAGGGAGGAGCCGATGAAAGCCTACGAGGAGATTCTCGTCGAGAACGCGGAACGCGTCGCGACGATCACGCTCAACCGGCCGGAGCGGCTGAACGCCTGGACGCCGCGCATGGCGGACGAGGTGCGCCATGCGGTAGGCGTCGCCGGGCATGATCCGGAGATCCGCTGCATCGTGGTGACCGGCGCCGGCCGCGGCTTTTGCGCGGGCGCGGAGGTGCAGAACCTCGAAATCACCGCCAGCCGGGGCAAGACCCGGGGCGAGGAAGTGCTGCACCCGAACGATATCGCTTTTGAGAACGTAACCGCGGAGACCGGCGCGCCGGATCTCGACGGGCTCTATCCGGGTCGTTTCGGCTATCTCTTCGATTGCCCCAAGCCGGTGATCGCCGCGATCAACGGGCCTTGTGCAGGCATCGGCCTCGTTTTCACGCTCTATTGCGATTTCCGCTTTGCCGCCGACGACGCCAAGTTCACCACGGCCTTTGCCGCGCGTGGACTGATTGCCGAACATGGCAGCGCATGGCTGTTGCCGCGGCTTATCGGGGAACAGGCGGCACTCGATCTCATGCTGAGCGCGCGCAAGTTCACCGGCGAAGAGGCGGCCCGGCTCGGGCTTATCAATGCCGCTTATCCAGGTGATGCCTTGATGGAAGCCGTGCGCGAAAGGGCTGCGCATCTTGCCGTCATGTCCTCGCCGCGCTCCATGGCGGTGATGAAGCGCCAGATCCGCGCCGCGCGCCAGCAGGGCTTTGCGGATGCGCTCGCCGTGGCCGATGACGCCATGCATGCAAGCTTCGGCTCCGCCGATTTCCGCGAGGGCGTTGCAAGCCTCGTGGAGCGGCGCACGCCCGCCTTTCCCGATCTCTGACGGCAGGAACCTAAAGACCCATGGCAAATGCCGGATCACCCGAACTGGAAGCCCCGCGCGCCGCGCATCGTTTTGACGAGGGCCGTGTGCGCGACTGGCTTGGCGAAACGCTGGGCAAAGACCCCGGCCCTCTCTACGTCCAGCAATTCGAAGGCGGCATGTCGAACCCGACATTCCTGCTGACGACAGGCGCGGGCAAACGCTACGTGCTACGCAAGAAACCGCCCGGCGAGCTGCTGCCGCGCGCCCATGCGGTGGACCGGGAATACCGGATCATCAATGCACTGGGCAGCACGGACGTGCCGGTTCCCGAGGCCGTCGCCTTTTGCGACGACACGTCGGTGATCGGCGTCGATTTCTTCCTGATGGAGTTCGTGGAAGGCCGGGTGATCGCCGATCCGGCCATGGGACCGGTGCCGCCAACTGAGCGCCGCCCCCTCGCCTTTGCGCTGGTCGATACATTGGCCGCTCTTCACAAGGTGGATTACGAGGCTGTCGGGCTTGGCGATTTCGGGCGGCCCGAAGGTTTCATGGCCCGGCAGGTCAAACGCTGGAAGGGGCAATATGAGGCGGCGCGCAGCGCACTTCCCGCCTCGCTCGATCATTCCGACATGGACTGGCTTGCCGGATGGCTTGCCGAACAGGACGGGATTACGGACGAGGCGACCATCGTTCACGGCGATTTCCGGCTGGGCAACGTCATCATCGCTGCGCAGGAGCCGCGCCCGCTGGCGGTACTCGACTGGGAGCTTTCCACCATCGGGCATCCGCTTTCCGATCTCGCCTACCTGATGCTGCCCTGGCACCTGCCCCACATGACGAACCCGGTGGCGAACGGATTGCCCACGCAAGACGAGATGCTGGAGCATTACGTGGCCTCTTCCGGCCGGGCGGGACTTGAGAACTGGCCGGTCTTTCTCGCCTTTGCCTGCTTCCGCCTTGCCGCCATCGTTCACGGCGTGGCGGCGCGCGCAGCCAAGGGGAATGCGAGCAGCGCGCGTGCCGACCCGATCCGCGATGCGGAACGCGCCATGACGGTTGCCCGCATCGGGCGCGACATAGCCATGGAGGCGGAGGAAGACGTTCACTGAACCCGATGGCAGCCGAAGCCGACCGCAACGGATTCTTCCGTAGCGGAATTTGTTGACAGGGAGGGGAATGGCCTCAATCCTGTCAATTGTCAGGATCTATACGAAGCCCCGCCTGTCCTTTCGGGATTTTGCCCCGAAGGCCGGCAGCGACCTGCTCCATAAGGCAGGCGCAACGCCGGATCAGGGACAGGACGGGGAACACAACAAGGACCTGAGGGAGGAAACAGATGAAGAGTTTTGCTATCGCCGCCGCGGCGTTGGTCGCGACCGCGCTCAATGCCGGTTCCGTGCAGGCGCAGGACGATTTCTCATGGCCGCGGATGCTGGTTGTCGGCACGCCGGGCACCACGACCGGCAGCTTCGCCTCCACCAACGGGTGGGGGCCGGTCATGGAAAAGCAGACCGGCATGAGCGTGCGCATCGTGCCGGAAGACAACGAGATGGTGCGCCTTCAGCGCCTGACGGCGAAGAAGAACATCCATGTTTCCTCCACCTCGTCTGCCGAACTCCGCAGCCAGCTGGAGGGCATCGGGGCCTATTCGGCTGTTCCGGCCCAGCCTGTCTACATTCTCTGGCATCACAACGACACGCCCTGGGGCTATGTGACCTCCGGCAATTCGGGTCTCACCAGCCTGAAGGATCTCGCCAAGGGCGGCTACCGGATTTCCACCGGCGTCTTCTCGCCGACCCTCGTCACCTCGGTGAAGACAGGGCTTCCCGCCTTTGCAGGGCTGACGCCGGAAGAAGCGGAAGACAAGTTCATCTTCGTGCCCGCTTCAAGCTATGCGGAAAGCTGCCGTGCGGTGGTGGAAGGCCGGGCGGATATCGCGCTTTGCGCCACGATCAGTTCGCTGCTTTCGGAAATGGAAGCGGCTCCCGGCGGCATCAGGTGGCTGCCGATGGAAAGCGCCGACACGGACGGCTGGAAGGGCTACGGCAATGCGCGGCCCATGGTCGTGCCGGGCAAGATCTCCATGGGTGTGCAAAGCGCCATCGGCGTTGAGGGCTCCACCTCCAACTTCCTCTACATGGTGCCCGCCGACGCGGACGAGGATTTCGCCTACCACATGGCGAAATGGTTCGCGGAATCCTATGACGACTACAAGTCCACCCATCCGCTGGCCGCCCGCATGTCGGTGGAGCAGTTCCGCCACTACCTCAACAGTTCGCCCATTCCCGTGCATCCGGGAACCGTGCGCTGCCTGAAGGAAATCGGGCTCTGGGACGAGGAGGACGACGCGTGGAACAAAGAGGCCGTCGCCCGGATGGATGCGTGGGTCGCTGCCCGCAATGCGGCGCTGAAGGAGGCCATGTCGCAGGGCATCCGCCCTGCCCCCGATGACGCGGCGTTCCTTGCGATCCTGAAGAAGCACACCGCGGATCTAGAAGGTTTCCGCGTCCGCCTCTAACGCGCTTCTCGCCGTAATGAGCAGCCGGAGGGGCATATTGCGCCTCTCCGGTCCGGGCATTCGCCGAAGACGGGGCACGGGGCAACGCTCCGTCGCCTCCGCCCGCAAAGCCGGGGTCTTCGCGCATTCAGGATTTTTCCGAAATGGTTCAGGACGACAAGATTGAGCGCAAGAGCGACGGGACGGCTCCGGCTTCAGGCAAAGACAAGGCGCCCGTCCCGGCGTGCGAGGTCATCCGGTTGGGGGCCTCCTACTCGCCCGGCAGCATCCTCTTCACCCTGCTTTGCACCGCGGGCCTCGCACTCGGGCTTATCAACACCTTCGGCATCCGCATCGCCGGCGAGGTGATGCTGGAGGGGCAATATTACTGGCTTTTCATCGGCCTCTTTCTCGCCGCCGCCTTCATCGCGATTCCGGCGCGCGCGGGATCGCAGAAGATTTCGCCCATCGATATCGTGGCCGCAGCCGTCGCGTTTGGCGTCTCGGTGTGGTTTGCGACGAACGCCTGGGACATGGTTTTCTTCGGCTGGTCGAACGTCCCGGCCGGGATCGTCATCTGGCTCCTGATGCTGGAACTGGCGCGCCGCTCCGGCGGGCCCGCCTTCTTCCTCGTGGTGCTGCTTCTCGGGCTTTATCCCCTCATTGCCGACCGGATGCCCGGGCTTCTCATGGGCATCCCCTACGATCTCGATTCCATGATCGAGGCGCATGTGTTTCGCCCGGAAGGGCTGATGGGCATCACCACCAAGATCGTCGCGCAGATCGTGCTGGGCTTTCTGGTCTTTGCGGGCGTGCTGATCGCGACGGGCGCGGGCGAATTCTTCATCGATCTCGCCAATGCAGGCTTCGGGCGCTATCGCGGCGGACCGGCGAAAGTGGCGGTGGTCGCCTCCGCCTTTTTCGGCTCGCTGTCGGGCTCGGTCTTTTCCAATATCGCGGGCACCGGCACGATCACCATCCAGACCATGAAGCGCGGCGGCTATCCGCCCCATTATGCCGCCGCCATCGAGGCCTGCGCCTCCATGGGCGGGGTCGTCATGCCGCCGGTCATGGGGGCGATCGCCTTCGTCATGGCGATCACCATCGGGGTTCCCTATTCCACCGTGCTGCTGGCCGCGATCCTGCCGTCCGCGCTTTTCTATTTCGGGCTCCTGTTGCAGGTGGACGCCTTCGCCGCGCGGCGCGGCCTTGAAGGCCGCAAGGAACGCGGTCAGCCCATCGGGCCGATTCTGAAACGCGGATGGCCGTTTCTCTTCGTACTGGGCTTCCTGATCTGGGGGCTGCTGGTCATGCGCTGGGAGTATTATACGCCCTGGTACGCCTCGGCCCTGATGCTGGGCCTGTCGGTCTTCAGCAAGAAGACGCGCCCCACGCCCGCGCGCCTTTTCCACACCGCGCGCCAGATCGGCGTTCTCGTCACGCAGACGGCGGCCATCATTCTGCCCATCGCCTTTGTCGTTTCCGGGCTGACGATCACCGGGGTCACAGGCTCGCTCACCTCCGGCCTCGTGGCGCTTGGCGGCGACAATCTCTATCTGGTCATCGCGCTTGGCATGATCGCCTGTTTCATCATGGGGCTCGCGGGGCTGGCGATCATCGCCTACATCTTCCTCGCCGTCACACTCGCCCCCGCCATCATCCAGCTGGGCGGGCTGAACGAGGTCGCGGTCCATTTCTTCGTCGTCTATTACGCGATGCTTTCGGCCATCACCCCGCCGGTGGGGGCGGCCGCCTTCCTGGCGGCGACAATCGCCAATGCCAAGCCGATGCGCACCGCCTGGACGGCCATGCGGCTCGGCGTCGTGATCTATTTCGTGCCGCTGTTCTTCCTGTTCCAGCCAGCCCTCGTGCTGCAGGGCGATCTGACGCCGCTCCTGCATGTACTGCCGTCGATCATCATCGGCATTGCGCTGATCTCGGCGGGGTTCGAGCGTCACCTGATCGGGGTGGGCGACGTGCGCGCGATCTGGCGGCTGCCGCTCATCGTGGTCGGCTTCGCGCTCAGCTTTCCGGGGCTCTGGACGACGCTTGCGGGCGGCGGCATCGCCGTGTTTCTGGTGGCAATGGTTTGGCGGGATAACCGTCAGACCACGCGCCGGACCGCATTGGGCGCAGATATGGCCGAGCCGGCGGAAAGCCCCGCCTGATCGCCCAGTCCGGAAGGATCAGATCGGGGTATCGACAACCTGCTGGATCATCGCGGCGGCGGCTGTCGCCGAAGCTGCGATGAGTTCCTCGGGCGGGCGGTCGCGCTGGAGCCAGCTTCGCATCGGACCGAAGGTGGCGAGGTAGACCAGCAGGTTTGCGAGGATCTCGTAACGCGGGTCGTTCTCGCCGAGCTTGAAACGCTTGCGCAACTGAGCGGCCGCATCGTCGATAAGCTGGCTTTCGCGCTGACGCATGGCCTTGCGGTCGTCGGGCAACATGTGCGGGACGGTGCGATAGACGAGCAGCGCGCCCTTGCCCTTCTTCTCCCAGGTCTCGCGGAAATATTCGCGAAGCACGTCCTCCAGATCGCGGTCGAGCTGGCCGAGGAGTTCCGGCAGGGGCGTGACGTCCGGGCGGAACCAGAGCTGGTTCAGGAGGCGGCGCAGGATGTCGTTCTTGTTGGCGATATAGTCGTAGATGCTCGCCTGATTGACGCCGGAGCGCGCGCAGATATCGCGGATGGTGGTGGAGGCGAAGCCCTTTTCCAGAAAGAGTTCCAGCGCGGCATCGCAGATCTGTTCCCGCCGCTTCTGCTTCAGATCCTCGTTCTGAACCACCCTGATGTCGGCTTCGTTCAATGTGCCGCTATCCGGCCCGCCGTTTTCCGGCAAATCCCCGATGCCCGAATTCTTGTCGCCTGCCACGTCTCTGCTCCGGATGCCTCTGCACGGTCCCGATCCGACGGGGCCGCTCATGGGAGCACTCAACGCGCAAAAGACCGGGCCGGTCTTCGCTTACGGCCTCCCATTACCGGCATTTTGCCGGGTCAGGAGCAGCATTTGCAATAATCTATCCGTCCATGGCAACCGTCTTCCGGCATGCACGGTGGAAAACCTGACACTTGTCAGGTGCGGCGAAAGGAAAAGAGGCGGAAAAACGGAGGCGGGCGTCCGGATATCAGGGCCGATGCAGTATCGGCCGGGAAACCCTGACGCCAGCCTCGATCCTATGCGCCCCTGAAGGCGGGTTTGCGCTTTTCCAGAAAGGCGGAGACGCCCTCGCGGAAATCCTCCTTCCCGATCATCTCCATGAAGTAGTCGCGCTCCCGTTCGAGCTGATCGCCAAGGTCGATCTCGGTGGCGCTGTCCATGAGCCGGGCGAAGCCGCCATAGGCGAGCGTCGGACCGCTGGCGATCTTTGCGGCGAGGACTGCGGCCTGCGCATCAAGCTCATCGGCGGGCACCACCTTCGAAACGATGCCGGTTGCCTTCGCCTCTTCCGCGCCCATTGCCTCCGACAGCACGAAAAGTTCCGTCGCCTTCGTCCGCCCGACCTTGCGGGCAAGGAACCACGTAGCCCCGCAATCGGGCGTCGTGCCGAGGCGGTCATAGGCAATAACGAAGCGCGCGCCCTCGTCGCAGATCACCAGATCGGCGGAAAGCGCGAGACTGAGCCCGGCACCGGCAGCCGCCCCGCGCACGGATGCGATGACCGGGGCCGGATGTTCGCGCAGTGCCAGAAGGGCCGGATGCATGGCGTCCAGAATGCCGTTCACGACCTCCGCCGCCTTGCCGGGTTCGGCCCCGAAAGCGGAGATATCGCCGCCCGCGACGAAGGCCCGCCCCTCGCCCGATATCAGGATCGCGCGCACGCCCGGAGTTCCGGTCACGGCCTTCACCGCCGCCAGAAAGGCCTGCGCGGTCGGCACATCGACCGCATTCAGAACCTCCGGCCGGTTGAAGGTGATGGTCGCAATGCCGCTTGCCTCATCGACATTCCACAAGACCGCCTGCCCGCTCATGCCATTGCCTCCGCATTGACGTGAAAAGTGCCCCCGCTCGCAGCTATCGTGGCAAGCGCCTCGGGAATTTCAAGACCGTCGCCCTGACACTCGGCGATGAACGCCGCAGGGCCCATCCGGTCGATCATCAGGAGCGGGCCGCCCGTATAGGCCGGGAAGCCTGCGCCGTCGATGGCGTGGACATCCGCTTCATCGGCATCCGCGACATCGCCGTTGGACAGCGCCTTCACCGCCTCCAGCGCCACGGCGCGCAGGAGCCGCTTGCCGGTCGGGCGAAGCCGGTCGCGTCCCTCGCCCGCAGCCTCGCAAGGCCCCGCGGTCAGGCCGTCGAGCGGACCTTCCGCAAACCCCGTCACAAGGGCCGCATTCTGGACGAAAGCCGGGGCCAGACCCTGCCCGACGAGGCGGACGGCTTCCGTCTCAAGCGCCTTGCGGCAGGCGCTGGCATAGGCGCCTTGCGGATCGACCTTGGCACGGCCTTCCTTTGCGAGCTTCTGACGGGCGAAAAACAGCGTGCGGATCATCGCCTGCGCTTCCGGGCCGTTGACCAGATGACCGAAATAGAAGCCCTCGATCTTCAGCGCCTTGTCGGTGGGAAGGCGGATGCCTTCGTAGACGCAGGACAGGATCGCCTTGAGTGCCGGATAATTGCCGCGTCCACGCGCATGGGCCTGCGCGTTGGCAAAAATGAACTGGTCGCCCATGGCGTTGGAATTCGCCGCCGGGCCCGGCAGGCGGAAGCCCTTTTCATCCCAGCGCGCGATGGGCTTGACCCGGCCCTCCTTGAGCGCGCGCTTTGCGGCGGCGATCAGGTCTTCCGGCTCCACGATCTCGTCGATGAAGCCCGCCTTCAGCGCCTCGTCTGCGGAGACGAACTTGCCTTCCAGCAGCAGCGGCAGGGCATAGGCGACGCCGGTCAGGCGCGGCAGGCGCTGGGTGCCGCCGCCGCCCGGCAGGAGGCCGAGCTTGACTTCCGGCAGGCCGAAGACGGCCTTCTCGTTGCGCGCCGCAATCCGGTAATGGCAGGCGAGCATCAGTTCCAGCCCGCCGCCGAGCGCCGTGCCGCTGGCCGCAGCCACCACGGGCTTGCCGCAGGTCTCAAGCTCGCGGAACCGGCGCGCGAGACGTCCGATAAGTTCAGCCGACGTCTTGGGCGAGGTGCCGGGGCCGACGAAGTCCCCCATGATCGCCAGATCGGCGCCCGCGATGAAGCTGGACTTTCCGGAAGCGAAAATGATGGCGGTTACGCTCTCGTTTGCGGTGAGCGCAGCGATCTCGTCCTTCAGGGCATCGGCGAGCGGCCAGTCGATGACATTCATCGAGCGGCCCGGCATGTCGATGGTGACCAGCGCAACGCCGTCGCTGTCGATTTCCGTGTTCAGCATGACGTTTCTCCTCAAACCCGCTCGATGATGGTGGCGACGCCCATGCCTGCGCCGACGCACAGGGTGACAAGCGCCGTCTGTTTGCCGGTACGCTCCAGTTCATCGAGCGCGGTGCCGAGGATCATTGCGCCGGTGGCCCCCAGCGGATGCCCCATGGCGATTGCCCCGCCATTGACGTTGACGGTCTCCGGGTCCGCGTCCATCGCCTCGATGAAGCGGATCGCGACGGCGGCGAAGGCCTCGTTGATCTCGTAAAGGTCGATGTCGGAGGCCGTCATTCCGGCCCGCTTCAGCGCCTTTTCCGCCGCAAAGGACGGGGCGGTGAGCATGATGGTGGGTTCCGACCCGATTTCGGCAAAGGCCCGGATGCGGGCGCGCGGCTTGAGACCGGCAGCCGATCCGGCCTCCTTTGTGCCGATCAGAACGGCGGCTGCGCCATCGACGATGCCCGACGAATTGCCCGCGTGATGGCGATGATCGATGGCGGCGAGTTCCGGGTAGCGTTCCAGCGCGATGCGGTCGAAGCCGCCGACATCGCCCATGACCGCGAAGGACGGCTTGAGCTTTGCCAGATCATCGACCGTTGAATTGCCGCGGATCGTCTCGTCGCGGTCCAGCAGCACGTCGCCGACAATGTCATGGACGGCAAGCACGCTGCCGTTGAAGCGGTTTTCCGACCATGCGCGCGCCGCGCGGCGGTGGCTTTCGGCTGCAAACGCATCGAGCCGCTCGCGGCTGTAGTCCCACTTGGTGGCGATGAGATCGGCTGAGATGCCCTGCGGCACGAAATAGGTGTCGAAGGCAACTTGCGGATCGGCCCCCCATGCCCCGCCGTCGCTCAGCATCGGCACGCGCGACATGGATTCCACGCCGCCCGTCACCACCATGTCAGCCTGACCGGCCATGACCTTGGCAGCCCCCATGTTGCAGGCCTCAAGGCCCGACGAGCAGAAACGGTTGATCTGCACGCCTGCGGTTTCCTCCGCATAACCCGCCGCAATGGCTGCCACGCGCGGCAGGCACTGGCCCTGCTCGCCGATGGGCATGACGATGCCCATCACGACGTCGTCGACCAGCGAGGTGTCGAGGTCGTTGCGGTCGCGCACGGCTTCCAGAACCGTGGTGGCAAGGCGGATGGGTGTCACCTCGTGAAGCGCGCCGTCGGGCTTTCCCTTGCCGCGCGGCGTGCGCAGGTGATCGTAGATGTAAGCGTCGGTCATGGACTTCCTCAAAAACAGGCTCGGCGGCGGGCAAGCGGCGGATCAGGCTGCCGAGTAAAGCGATGCAATCTCGTTGGCGTATTTGGTCTGGATGTTGGATCGGCGGACCTTCATGGTCGCGGTGACCTCGTCGTCGTCGTGGTCGAGTTCCTTGGTCAGAAGGTGGAACCGGCGAACGTTGGCGACCTGCGCAAGCTGCGAATTGGCGTTTCGGATTTCACCGTCGATCAGCTCCCTGACCGCCCCGTTTTCTGTCAGGTTGCGGAAGGTGGTGAAGGAGATGCGGTTTTCCTCCGCCCACTTGCCGACCGTCTCGAAATCGATCTGGATGAGCGCGGAGACGTATTTGCGCCCCTCCCCGATGACGATGCATTCCTTGACGAAGGGGCTGCTCTTGACCGTGTTCTCGATCTCCGACGGGCTGAGGTTCTTGCCGCCCGCGGTGATCATGATGTCCTTCATGCGGTCGATGATGCGGAACTGGCCGTCCTCGACCGAGACCACGTCGCCGGTATGGAGCCAGCCGTCGCGGATCGCGCCCTCGGTTGCTTCCGGGTTCTTGTAGTAGCCGACGAAGACGGTCTCGCCCCTCAGCAGCAATTCGCCGTGCTCGCTGGCGCGCGCCTCCACGCCCTTGACGGCGGGTCCGACGGAGCCCGGCAGGAGCTTGTCGAGGCGCTGGCCGAGCGCGATACCGCAGGATTCCGTCATGCCGTAGACCTCGATCAGCGGCACGCCGATGGTGCGGAAGAAATGCACGATCCTGGGCGAGATGGGTGCCGCCCCGGTCATGGCGACATGGGCGCGGCGCAGGCCGATGAAGTTCTGCAAGGCACGGAAGACGGCGATGTAGCAGATAAGGAACAGGAGCCTTTCGCCAAGGCTGCGGTCAGCCCGGCTCTTTTCGGCGAAGGGTTCGCAGGCCCTGTAGGCCCAATCGTAGAGCCGCTTGCGAAGCCCGCCCGCCTCCTGCATGCGGATGTAGATGGAGGAATGCAGCTTCTCCCAGATCCGCGGCACGCCGAGGAACATGGAGGGGCCGAGTTCGCGCAGGTCTTCCTGCACGGTGCGGATGGATTCCCCGAAGCTGACCCGAGACCCGACATAGATCGGCGTCATGGTGGTACAGATCTGTTCCGCCACATGGCAGAGCGGCAGATAGGAGAGGTGCGAGGAGGCGGGCGTGACGCCGACGCAATTCTGCAAGGCAATCGCCTGAGCGCGGATGTTGCGATAGGACAGCATCGCGCCCTTGGGCTTTCCGGTGGAGCCGGAGGTGTAGATCATCAGCCCGATGTCATCGAAGGTCTGGGCGGCAAGCCGCTCGTCCACGAGACCGGGGTTCCGCTTCTGGTGGATGCGCCCCAGTTCTTCGAGTGCCTCAAAGGACAGCACGAAATCGCCGGGGTAGTTGCGCAGGCCCTTGGTCTCCACCACGATCACCCGGCGCAGCTTCGGCAGCCGGTCGCGGACCTCGATCACCTTGTCGAGCTGTTCCTGATCCTCGCAGACGATGATCTCGCTGTCGGAATGTTCCAGCACATAGGCGACCTCGTTGGCGGGGCTCGTCGGATAGACGCCGATGGTCACCGCGCCGATGACGCCCGCGCCCAGTTGCGAGAGCACCCATTCCACGCGGTTTTCAGACAGAACCGCAATGTGACCGCCTGAGCTGAGGCCGATTTCGGTCAGGCCGTGCCCCACATGGCAGGCGCGGTCGAAATAGTCGGCCCAGGTGATCGGGTTCCAGATGCCGAAATCCTTTTGCAGGATCGCGACCTCGCCGGCGCGCGCCGCAACTTGCGCCCGCAACATCTGCGGCAGGGTCAGTTCGGGAAAGTGAGGTGTCATGGTCGCTCTCTCAGGACAGCCAGCGCTTGCGGCGCTTGTAATGCTTGATGTCGCGATAGCTTCGCGCGTCCTCGCCGGAGTTCATGCCGAGATAGAATTCGCGCACGTCCTCGTCGGCCATCAGCCGTTCGGTCGGCCCGTCCAGTACGATCTTGCCCGCCTCCATGATGTAGCCGTAGTGGGCCACCGCGAACGCAATCGCCGCGTTCTGCTCCACCAGAAGCATCGACGTGCCGAGATCGCGGTTGATGGAGGCGATGATGGTGAAGATCTCCTCCACCAGCACCGGCGAGAGACCGAGCGAGGGCTCGTCCAGCAGGATCAGCGAGGGCTGGGCGATGAGCGCCCGGCCGATGGCGAGCATCTGCTGCTCGCCGCCCGACAGGTATCCGGCCAGCCCGTTGCGGCGCTCGTGCAGGCGCGGGAAATACCGGTAGACGAGATCGAAGTCCGGTCGCCTGCCACGCCCCGACAGCGCAAAGCTCGCCGCCGTCAGGTTTTCCTCCACCGTCAGATCCTCGAAGATGCGGCGCCCCTCCATCACGTGGAAGAGGCCGCGGCGCACGAGGCCGTGGGGCGTGAGGTTGGCGATATCGTCCTCGCCGAAGCGGATGGAACCGGCGGTCACCGCCCCGTTTTCCAGCTCCAGCAGGTTGGAGATCGCCTTCAGCGTGGTCGACTTCCCGGCTCCGTTGGAGCCGAGCAGGGTCACGATCCTGCCCCGCCCGACCGACAGCGAAAGGCCGCGGAGAACCTGGATCGTCTTGTTGTAGACGACCTCGATATTATTGATTTCAAGAATGGCGTCCGCGGCCATGTCGCTTACTCCTGCAGGCTGATCCAGTCGGACGCGGGCACCATCTTTTCGGCCTTGGCGTCGTACTGGTAGATCCGCCCGACGGGGATCGAGTTGCCCGGAATGGAGATCGGCGTGCCGATGATGCCGCCGGTGTCGAAGTCCTTGATGGAGTTCAGCGACGCCTTCAGGTTGGCGGCGTTCAGTTCCTTGCCGTCATCGAGGGTGCGCTTGGCGGCCTCGGTGAAGAGCATCGCCGACAGGAAGCCCTGCATGTAGGCGGTGGACTGGTAATCGGGGCGCATCTGCCGGATCTGGTCCAGCATCGGCGCGTCTTCCGCATCGTCGTAGTAGTAGCGGTAGGGCATCACGCCCATGTAGCCGTCCGCCAGATCGCCGACCTTGGCCCAGAGGCTGGAATCCATCGACCAGAAGGTGCCCATGAACTTCGTCTCAAGGCCGAGCTGGCGGGCCTGCGAGATGAATTCCGGAACCGGGGCCAGCACGTAGCCGTGGAAGATGGTGTAGTCCGGCCGCGCACGGCGCAGCTTCAGGACTTCGGTGGAGACATCGACCGCGGTCGGCGGGGTGATGATTTCCTCCACCACCTCAAGGCCGAGCGCCTTGGCGCGCGCCTTCGTGCCTTCGATGGGATCGCGGCCGAATTCGGTGTCGGAATTCACCAGAACGATCTTCGCGCCCGGCTTTTCCTTGGCGATGTATTCCAGAAGAATGCCGGTCATTTCGGTGTAGTCGGGCCCGGCCATGAACTGGAAGGGATAGGCCTTCGGGTCGTTCAGCTCACTGGCAAAGGACGCGCCTGCCATGATCATGGACCCGCGGCGGTCAAGCTCGGGATTGATGGTCTTCGCGAAGGCCGTGCTGTCGCCGTAATAGAGGTGAATTTCCTCCTGGCTGTTGAGCTTGTTGAAGGCCGCGACCGAGGCATCGACCTTGTAGGCCGTGTCTTCATAGGCAAGCCGTACCTTGCGGCCGTGGATGCCGCCCTGCTCGTTCAGGATCTTCAGGTAGTCCTGAATGCCCGCCTCGATGCCGACGCCTGCAAAGGCGAAGACGCCGGTGAGCGGGATCGAGCCGCCGATGACGATATCGTCCGCGGCCTGCGCGGGAAGCGCCGCGCCAAGCGTAATCGCCGCCGAGGCCGCGATGAGTGTTCTTCTCGAAAACTCCAGCATTTTTTCCTCCACTTTATGTTCCGTCTGGTTGGTCTTGTTATTTCTTGAAAGGCCAGAGGTGAAAGAACCTGCGGACCCTCTGGACGATTTCCGCCAGCCCCTTCGGCTCCGCGATCAGGAAGCCGATGATGAGAGCGCCGAAAACGATGGTGCGGATGGGCGACAGTGCCGCCACGGCGTTGGGGTAGATGGGGGTGATCCACTCCACCACGAAGCGCAGCAGTTCAGGCACGAGTGTCATGAAGATCGCGCCGAGGATGCCGCCGAGGATCGTTCCCATGCCGCCGACGATGATCGCGGCGAGGAAGAAGACCGAGTAGATGAAGGGGAAGCTTTCCGGCGTGACGACCCGGAAGAAATAGGCCCACATGCCGCCCGCAACGCCTGCGTAAAAGGACGAGACGGCGAAGCTCAGGAGCTTGTAGCGCAGCAGGGAAATGCCCAGAACTTCGGCCGATATGTCCCGGTCGCGGATGGCGATGAAGGCGCGCCCGATGCGGGTGCGGAAGAGGTTCGCCGCCCCCAGCACCATCAGCCCCGTGATCGGCACGAAGACATAATAGAGCTGCCAGTAATCGGTGAGCGGGGTGCCGAAGAAGGTGGCGGGCTGGACGGTCAGGCCGCTGTTGCCGTTGGTCAGGCTTTGCCAGTTCACGAAGACGAAATGCAGGATGAAGGAGGCCGCGATGGTGGCGATGGCCAGATAAAGCCCCTTCACGCGCAGGCTCGGCAGGCCGACGATGCCGCCCACCAATGCGGCCACGACCCCGCCTGCAACGAGGTTCACGAGGAAAGGCGTGCCAAGGCGGGCGTCCATCACCGCAACCGTATAGGCGCCCACGGCCATGAAGGCCGCCTGCCCGAGGCTGACGAGCCCGGTAAAGCCGGTCAGGATGTTGACGCCGGTGGCGCTCGCCACGTTGATGGCGACAAGGCAGGCGAGATAGAGCCAGTAATTGTCGAGGACCAGCGGCGCGAGCGCGAGGCCCGCGATGAGGGCCGCCATCCACAGGCGCTGAGGCTTGGTGGTCAGCAGCGCCTCGTCGGCCCGGTAGCTGAGTTTTGCCGTTCCGATCTGCATGTCAAAGTCGCTCGATTTCGGTCGTGCCGAAGAGGCCGTAGGGCCGGATCATCAGCATGACGATGAGGATGCCGAAGGTGGTGACGATCTTGTATTCGCCGCCGAGATAGGTGCCTGCCCAGGCCTCCACGAGACCGATGAGCAGCCCGCCGACCAGCGCGCCCGCGATGGAGTCGAGCCCGCCGACGATCACCACCACGAGGGCGGACAGACCGAAGACGCCCATGGTGGGCGCAATGCCGCCGATGGAGCCGAGCAGGATGCCCGCGCCCGCCGCCGTGCCGCAGCCGATGATCCACGCGGCGGAAAAGACGCCGGGCACGTTGATCCCGCAGGAATAGGCGGCAGCCTGATCGGACGCGGTGGCACGCAGGGCCACGCCGCCGCGCCAATAGCGGAAGAGCACGACGAAAAAGCCGATGACGAGGGCTGCGACCGCAAAGCCGATGGCGATCTTGCGCGAGACATAGGCCTCGCCGATGAAGACCGGCGTGTTGCCCATGAAGGCGGGCAAGGCGATGGGGTCCGCGCCCCAGACAAGCTCCACCAGCCCGACCAGCACCGAACCGATGCCGATCGTCACCATGAAGACCGAGATCGGGTTTTCGCCCAGCATGGGCCGGATGACACCGCGCTCCAGCACCGCCCCGACCAGCCCGCCGCCTGCCACTGCAAGCGGGATCGCCGCCCATGCGGGCAGGTTCAGGCCGCTTGCGAAGGCGAAGAAGAGATAGCCGCCGAGCATCAGCACCTCGCCCACGGCAAGGTTGATCACGCGGGTCGCCTTGTAGATCAGCACGAAGGCAAGTGCCGTCAGCGACAGAAGCGCGCCGGAGCCGAGACCCGCCAGCGTCACCTCGAAGAAAAACAGGAGATCGCTCATGCCCTCACCTCCCCGGCCACCGCCTTTGCCCCGGAAGGCTTGCCTGACAGTTTCGCTTTCAGCGCCGCCGGATCTCCGCTGCCCAGATAGGCTTCCGCGACCTTCTTGTTGCGCTGGACCTCATGCGGCAGGCCGCTGGCGATAACCTCTCCGAAATTCAGCACGACGACGTGGTCGGAGATGTCCATGACCATGCCCATGTCGTGCTCGACCATCAGGATGGTGGTGCCCCATTCCTCCTTCACGTCGAGAATGAAGCGGGCCATGTCCTCGGTTTCTTCGCGGTTCATGCCCGCGACCGGCTCGTCCAGCAGCAGGATGCGCGGGTGCATGGCGAGCGCGCGGGCAAGCTCCACCCGCTTCTGGAGCCCGTAGGAGAGCGCCGCTACGGGGCGGTTGCGGATGTGGTTGATCTCGAGGAAGTCGATGATGCGCTCTTCGACCTCGGCGCGAAGCTCCATCTCCTCGCGCGCCGCACGCCCCCAGTAGGCGAAGGCGTTGAAGATGTTGGTCTTCAGGTGCGAATGACGGCCGAGCTTGATGTTGTCGAGCACGGTCATTCCGCGGAAAAGCGCGATGTTCTGGAAGGTGCGGGCAAAGCCCATTCCGGCGCGCGCAGGCGGGTGGAACTGCGTCACGTCCTGCCCGTCGTAACGGATGGCCCCCTGCTGCGGCTTGTAGAAGCCGGAGATGCAGTTGAACATGGACGTCTTGCCCGCGCCGTTCGGCCCGATCAGCGCGGTGATCGAACCGGGTTCGACGTCGAACGACACGCCGCGCAGCGCCTTCAGGCCGCCGAAGGACAGCGAGACGCCCTCGACCTGAAGCCGCGCAGCACCGGCAGCGGCGGCACCGATTCTCCTTCCGGCAACAAGCCCGCCTCGGGCATCCGGCGCGCGGGTCAACATGACGGCCCCGCACACATGGATGCACGCAGCCGTCCACACCCGGAGAACCGGGCGTACGAAATATCAGACATGTTCCTCCCCTGACGATCTCCCGGCCGCCTCCACAGCCGGTGCCGCCATTACGTGTGGCGCGCTACTCGAACAGGTTTGCGGGCGAAAGCCGCTCGATCACCTGCGAGACGGGTTCCTCGATATTCCGTCCTGCGCGCTCGAAACCCTTCTTCCAATCCTCCACGTGTCGCGTCATCCAGATCTTCGCCTCGTTCTTGTCGCGAGACTTGATCGCGTCGATCAGGTGCCTGTGAGCACCGATGAGACGCCCCGCTCCCTCCGGCACAGACCGGCAAATCAGTTCGGTGGTGGGAAACATCAGAAGCGCCGACGGCTCCCGCGCCAGTTCCAGCACCCGGTTCCCCGAAGCACGCGCCAGCAGCGCGTGGAAATTCGTATCGAGGCGCGCGAGCCGCGTCGGATCGCCCGCCGCTTCCTCCGCCTCGCGCTGGTTTTCCTCCAGCGCCGCGATATCCTCCTCGCCGGCGTGATCGATGGCAGCCTCCACCGACATCAGTTCCAGCACCAGCGTGGCGTCATGAATTTCGCGAAACGTCACCTGCCCCAGAACCATCGCCCGGCTCATCCGGCTCGACAGGCTCTTGTAGTGGGGCGGGCAGACATGAAGCTTGCGACCAGCCTCCCGCTGGACAAGCCCGCTCTGCTCCAGAAGACGGATGCCCTCCCGCACCGTCGACCGGTTGACCCCGAACTGGCGCACAAGCTCTGCCTCGGTGCCGACCTGATCTCCGGGACGCAGCCGCCCGGACATGATCTCCCGTTCAATCGCGTCCGCCACCATCTGATAGGCGGCGGGAACCTTGATCTTGTTGAATCGAGTGGCCGACATTCTGCCTGCTGTTCTTCTCTTTGTCGGACAAATGTTGGCACGGAACCAAAAACACCGTCAAGCCTGTGTTTGATAAATTTACGTCTGGTATTCTGACGTAATTTCAGCGCGTTCGAACATGGATGTCCATTTGTCGGACAAATGAAAACCGATATGAACCGGACAATTGTCAGGCACGGGTCCGGCGGAGTGCTCCCGTCGGAGGTCAACTGGATTCGCAACATTGCGGGAAATGCACGGAAGAGCGCAGAGGGCGTGGCCCATCCTTCGAGACGCGGCCCTAGGGCTGCTCCTCAGGATGACGTTGTGGTGTTGTGAAATCTCAAGACGCCAGCACCAACCACAACGTCATCCTGAGGAGCCCGCGTGAGCGGGCGTCTCGAAGGATCGGCTCCACATACCGTCGGGTCGCGGGCTGTCAGGTCGGGCAGTCAGGCCGGAGAAGACGACTGAACACAGCGCCGCCCTCATCCGTCGGGAGGGCAGTCGCAGGCGCGAACAACCGGGCGACCTCGGTCGCCCGGCGCATGTCAGACCGCCCGCCGCTTTCTCAGGCGGGAGGCTCGGGAGACGATAACCCGTTATTCGGCGAGTACGGTTTCGACTTCCTTGGCGCAGGCGATGAGCAGCTCATCCTTGCCCTTTGCGCCGACCAGCATGGCGCTCAGCACCCTGTCGTCGTTCTCATAAGGCAGCGCAATCGCGCAGCCGTCCGCACCGTTGGCGAGCGAGGGGTTCCTTAGCGCCAGAAGGTTCAGGCGGTTGAAGGCCTCGTCGTCCTTTTCCAGAAGCTCGCGCGAGGGCGGCAGGATAGGCGTCGTAGGCAGGAGCAGAAGATCGTCGCCAAGCTCGGCGGCAAAGGCCTTCACGAAATCGCCGCGCCGGTTCAGCGTCTGGCGGTATTCGACCGCCGTGATCTCGTCGGCGCGCTTCATGCGGGCGTGAACGCGCGGATCGAACAACTCCGGCGTCTTCTGGAAGTGATCCTCGTAATGGGCGCGCGATTCCACGGAGGTGAGCTGCCAGGGCGGGACCTGATTGTAGATCTCGATTGAGGCCAGTTCCTTTTCCACGATCTCGAAGCCTTGCGCACGCAGGGTGCCGACAACCGCGTCGAACCCTTCCGCCACCGCATCGTCCATGTCGCTCATACCGAAATTGGTCGGCACGATCAGGCGCGCGCGCGCGGGCTCCACCGGCTCGGTCTCGCGACCAGCCATCACCTGCCATGCGAGTTCGCAGGCGGCAACCGTTCGGGCCATGGGGCCGAAGCTGTCCAGCGTGTCGGAAAGGGCCTTGCCGCCTTCCAGCGAGACGGTGCCTTGCGTGGGCTTGAAGCCGGTGATGCCGTTGAAGGCAGCCGGGATGCGCAGCGAGCCGCCGGTATCGGACCCGATGGCGATATCGCACACGCCCAGCGCCACGGAAACAGCGCCGCCGGCGGTGGAGCCGCCCGGCACGCAACCGGGATAGACAGGGTTGTCGGGCGTGCCGTAATGGGGATTGATGCCGATGCCGGAATAGGCGAATTCGGACATGTTGGTCAGGCCGACGAAAACGCCGCCCGCCGCATCGAGCGCCGCGATGCAGGGTGCATCGGCGCCTGCCGGCTCATCCTTGCGCAGCACCTTGGTCGCCGCCGTCGTGATCTCGCCTTCCACATCGAACAGCGCCTTCACGGAGAGCAGTGCCCCCGCCAGCGGAGAAGACTTGCGTTCGGCTGCTTCAGCCTGCGCGTTGGCGCGTCTGGCCAGCGTCTTGGTGAAGACGGACTTCGCCGAAGGATCTTCCTGACAATGGCGCAAGGCCGCGCCAAGACGGGTGGGAGCGGTGCCGGCACTCCAGGGAAACGGCGGCTTGAAACTCATGAAATTCCTCGTTCGGAAGGCCGAAGTCCCGTTCAAATATCGGGACCCCGTTTATCAGGCATATCTCGTGTGGTGCTCCTCCCGGCCGAAGCCACGCGCAATAAAATCAGAACACTGCGACTCACGCAATCACCGGCAGAACTGACGCACTATAGCTCCATTCGATGGTGCGTCCCGCGACAGGATCGTGCAGCGCCATCCTGAAATCGGCCGCCGGACGAACGCCGCCCTTGGCGGGCAATGTTCCGCAGAGCATGGCGGTACCGTCCGCCATTTCCACGCCCGCCATAAGCTGCGTCAGCGGCAGGATGGAGGCCAGTGTGCCCTCCTGATAGACGACCCATTCGCCCTTCTCGAAGATCCACGACTTCAGTTCCAGCCGGTCGAGACGATCGGCAACCTCGTCGAAGGCCCAGACATCCTCGGCGACCGGCTTGGCGCAGATCTGCTTAGAATGGGCGACGGAATAGGTCTCCAGACCACGGTCGGTATGGTCGGAGGCAAGGCCCAGCCACAGCTTGCCGCCGGTCTGGACCAGGAAAGGCTCCGCCTCGCCGGAGGTTTCCTTGCCGAGCACCGCAATGGTCGTCTCGCGGGTCAGCAGCGAGGGTGCGCAGCGATAGTAGAGCGGCACGGTGGAAGGCGCGGGCACACCGATGGCGGCCAGCTCCTCGATGTGGTGATCGACGGCGGCGCGGTCGCGACCGGTCCAACCAGCGACAATGAGAGCGTTGGGGGCGCATTCAAGCACCCCTTCAGGGGAATTGAACTGCATGGAACGAACCTCTTACTGGGTGGACGGCAGATAGAGCGCGATCTGCGGCGCGAGAATGAGCAGGGCGACCATCAACAGCATCGCCGTCACATAAGGAATGCAGCCGAGCATCACGTCGGCAAAGGGCCGCCCTCGCCTTGCGGACTGGACCACATAGAGGTTCAGCCCCACAGGCGGCGTGATCAGCGCCATCTCCACAAGAATGATCATCAGGATGCCGAACCAGATCTTGTCGTAGCCCATATGCACGATGATCGGCACGACGATGGGAATGGTGGCGACCATCAGCGACAGGGTCTCGATGAAGAAGCCCAGCACGATGTACATCAGCACGATCACCAGAAGCGTCGCCATGGGGCCGAAACCGAGGCCGTTCAGCATGTTCTGGAGCGCGCGCGAGACGCCGCCTGCGGTGAGCACGAAATTCAGCACGTAAGCGCCGATGACCACCAGCATGATCATGGCGGAGGTCTTGACCGCGCCACGCAGCGCGTCGGCGATCATCTGACGGCTGAGCGCCTTCTGGTGCGCGGCGATGGCGAGCGCGATGGCGACACCGACGGTCGCGGCTTCGGTGGGCGTCGCCCACCCGGCATAGATGGAGCCGACGATGGCCGCGAAGAGCCCGAAGATCGGGATCAGATCGACGAGACTCGCCAACCTCTTTGCCCATGTCGCATGGCGTCGCGGCCCGCCGAGGCTCGGCCAGATCACGCACAAAACGGCGGTGACCAGCATGAAGAGACCGGCCAGCAGCAGGCCCGGCAGGAGACCTGCGAGGAAAAGCTGCGGAATGGAGCTTTCGGTCAGGAAGCCGTAGACGATCAGGTTGATGGAGGGCGGGATCATGATGCCGAGCGTGCCGCCCGCCGCAATCGCGCCGGAGAAAAGCTTCTCGCTATAACCAAGCTCGCGCGCCTGCGGCATGGCGACGGTCGCAACGGTCGCGGCGGTGGCGACCGACGAGCCGGAGGTGGCGGAGAACATGGTGGAGGTGGCGATATTGGCGTGGATCAGCCCGCCGGGAAGCCAGGACACCCACTTGTCCAGCGCCGCATAGGTGCGGTTCGCCACGCCGCTTCTGACAAGAATTTCGCCCAGCAGCACGAACAGCGGGATGGCGATGAGGGTGGCGCTGTTCGACGAGGACCACACCACCTGCCCCAGACCGCGCATGAGCGGAAAGGGCGAGAAGAAGACGTCGATGCCGAAGGCCAGCATGCACAGGACGACGCCGACGGGAATGGAAAGCGCCAGCATTCCCAGAAGGCCGAAAGCGGTAAAGGGGATCATACTTCCGCCCTCGCACCTGCCACGCGCTCGACGGATTCGTATCTGCCGCGCACGATCTTGTAGATGACGAAGAGCGACAGCAGGATCGCGGAGATCGCGAACCATGCCCACCCGGCCCACCACAGGGACTGCGGAATCCACAGAGGGGTTTCCAGCGGGGTGTTGGCGCGCGCGCCCGTCGACAGCGTCTTTGCCAGAACGCCCCAGCCGCGCCAGGCGATCATCATGGCCGTTCCCGCCAGGCAAAGCATGGCGAGAGCGTCCATCAGAGCGCGCCCGGCGGGCACGAGGCGGGCGTGGAGCAGGTCGATGCGAACATGGGCCTGCTCCGTCAGGGCATAGCTGACACCCCAGCTTGTGGTGACAGCCATGACATAGCCGGAGATTTCATCGACTCCGCCCAGGGATCCGCCCAGACGTCTGGCGATGATCTCTATGAGCGTGAAAGCGACACAGGCGAGCAGGACCAGACCGACACCAATGGCGACGCGGTCATTGACCTTCCTGAGCAGGATTATGAGCGAAGTCATGAACCGGGGACCCTATTTTGCGTCGATCTGGACGCCGGTCACCTTGCCGACCGAATCCGACCAGCGCTTGCCCCAGTCACCACCGGCGCGTTCCGCCCAGTCGGGCAGCACCTTGGTGATCAGGACTTCCTTGGCCTTGGCGATGTCGGCATCGCTCGGGGTAACGAGGGTCATGGAACGGGCATCGCCATAGGGGCATTCGCCATTGCCGGTCAGGCAGGCGATGTCGGCTTCCAGAGCGCCCTGCGCATCGGCCCAGGTCGCGGCTTCGAACTTCTCGGAGATCGCGGTCTGAAGCTCACCCTGAAGCTTCTCCGAAAGGGAGTTCCACCGGTCGTAGTTGATGGCGGTCACGACCGGATCCCAGCCGCCGAGCGGAATGGTCATCAGGTGGGTGGAAACTTCCCACCAGCCGGCGGAATAGCCCGAACCGGCACCCGTCACGGCGCAATCGACGACGCCGCGCTGCAGTGCGCCCGGCACTTCGCCGAAGCTCACATTCACGCCCTCGGCGCCCAGCGCCTCGAGGAACTTGGCGGTCATGCGGCCGGAAGCGCGGATCTTCTTGCCTTTCAGATCTTCCAGCGACTTGACGTCGGCGTTGCAGAAGACGACCTGCGGCGGATAGGGCGCAATGGCCAGAACCTTGGCGTTGAAAACATCCTTGTAGATCTCGTCGACCATCGGACGATAGGCGTCCACTGCGGCCTTGGCGGTGGCGGCGTCGGTCGCCACCAGCGGCACGTCGAGACCTTCCAGCGGGGCGCTGTCGGCAACCGCGTAGTCGGCAACCGTCATGCCGACGTCGAACACGCCCTGGCCGAGCATGCGGAAGACGTCGCCGCCGGAAATGCCCATCTGGTCGTGGGTGGTGAGGTTGGCGGTCAGCTCACCGCCTGTCGCTTCCGGCAGGGTCTCGTTCCAGAAGGGAGCTTCGTACTTCTTGTGAAGCGTCAGGCCAGACCAGCTGCCGACGACCGACAATTCTTCGGCATTGGCGGAAGCACCGGCGCAGAGCGCTACGGCGGAAATCGTCGCAAGAGCCAGGAATTTTCTCATGTTCGTCATCCTCTGAAGGTTAGAAACTGGGATTTTTATTGTCGTTGTAGGGATAGAGCGGCGCTGTCATCTCATCGACGTCGGCGATCAGCATGGCGCCGGGAGCATGTGTGATGGAAAGAGCAGGCTTTGCCTGCATGATAGCAACCTGAGGTGTCACACCACAGGCCCAGAAAACGGGGACTTCGTCGTCTCCCACCGGGGTCGGCTGACCCCAATCGGGTTTTTCGATCGCGGAGACGCCGATCGCCTGCGGGTTTCCGACATGGAAGGGAACCCCGTGGGCGAGCGGAAACCGGCGACAGATATCGACCACCTCGTTCACGCGGTCGCGGGCGATGGGGCGCATGGAGGCAACCATACCGCCACCGAAGCGGCCGCTTTGCGCGGTCTCGACATTCGTGCGGTACATGGGAACGGTCGTGTTGTTCTCGATATGGTGCATGCTGATGCCCTCCTTCACCAGCGCATTTTCGAAGGTGAAGGAACAGCCGATGGCGAAGGTTACCAGATCGTCGCGCCAGATCGCCTCAAGGCTCTTGAGCTGCTCCGACAGGACGCCGTCGCGATAAACATTGTAGAGCGGGGTATCGGTGCGGATATCGACCGCTTCGCCCAGCCGCTCGATAATCGGGCTGCCCGGTTCGGCGACGCCCGCAAGCGGACAGGACTTCGGATTGAGCCGACAAAACTCCAGAAAATCATCCGCCTCATCCGCCGGCAGGATGGCGAGATTGCACTGAAGCCGCCCCTTGGCCAGCCCGGCCGTGTGACCGGCATAGCTGCCCGCGCGGATCGCTGCCCTAACGGATTCAACGCTCTGGTTTGCGAGGTCTGCAAACTGCACTTTTTTTGCTCATTTTCTACGGTTGCCTATGGAAAATGCTGATGGCCCGCAGGTATAAAGTCAAATCGCAATTTTCTGTCCAATGTGATCATCATTTTTGATCGCCCGAGGGATTTTCGGCATATGACCTTGGAACAACTACGAACTTTCCTCTGGGTTGCGCGGCTGGGAGGGGTGCGTAAGGCCGCCGAACAGATGAACATTTCGCAACCTGCGGTCTCTTCGCGCATTTCGTCTCTGGAAACTTTTCTGGGGGCGAGCCTGTTCACCCGCGGCTCCACGGGCGTACGGCTGACCAAGCAAGGCGTGCTGCTTCGCGCCCATGCGGAGCAGATCGCGGCGCTGGTGGAGCGCATCAAGGCGGATGTCATGCCGTCGGAAACCGTCTCCACCCTGCTGCGCCTCGGTGTTGCGGAGACCATTGCCCAGACCTGGCTGCCCGCCTTCCTGACGCGTCTTCACCGGACATTTCCCAAGCTCAAGATCGAAGTGTCGGTCGATATCTCGGTGAACATGCGCGAGATGCTGCTGGATCGCTCGCTCGATCTCGCCATCATGATGGGGCCGGTGTCCGATTACAGTGCGGACAATCTCGATCTGCCGACCTTCCAGCTCGACTGGTACCGCCCGCTCGACATGGCGGAGCCGGACCTCAGCACCACGCCGGTGATCACCTACAATCGCAATTCCCGCCCGCACCGCGAATTGACCCGCGAGCTGCACGAGCGTTACGGCCACACCGCGCAGATCTTTCCCACCAACTCGCTCTCCACGGGGTTCGAGATGGTCGCCTCCGGGCTGGGGGTCGGGATCTTTCCGATCGCGCTGGGCAGGCGGCTTGTCGAACAGGAGCGGATCGCCACCTTCGATCCCGGCTGGCTACCCACGCCCTTGCGGTTCACGGCAACCTATATCGGCGAGCCGCGCGACGAGTTCGTGGCCGAGGCCGCCCAGATCGCGCAGACCGTCGCCATCGAGCACGAGGCGAGCATTCCCGGCATCCACGCATAGGCGGGCCGCCTCGCGGGCTCCCGGATATCGGACAAAAAAGCCCGGAGACGCGGATCGTCCCCGGGCTTCGATCATCGGCGCGGCGGGCGCGCGAGCTTCACTTCAGGCTGTCTTGCACCAGCCGCACCCAGAACTCGGCGCCCTTGGCGAGAACGTCGTCGTTGAAGTCGTAATCGGCGGCATGAAGGCCCGGGTTCTTGCCCTCACGCGCCGCCCCCAGCCAGATATAGGCGCCGGGCTGGCGTTCCAGCATGAAGGAGAAATCCTCCGACGCCATGGAGGGATCCGGATTGGTCACGGTCAGGCCCATCTCTTCGGCCACGCGGCGCGCAGTGGCGGCGTGTTCGGGCGTGTTGATGGTGGGCGGGTAGTCGCTGACGAAACTCACTTCCGCCGTGCAGTCATGGGCGACAGCAATCGCCTTGGTGATTTCATCCAGCGCGTTGCGCAGCACATCGCCTGCCTTCTTGGAGAACCAGCGCGCGGAGCCTGTGAGCTTCACCTCGTCGGGGCAGATGTTGAATGTCGTGCCGCCATGGATGCTGGTGACCGAAATGACGCCGGTATCGAGCGGTGACAGGCGACGGGCGGGAACCTCCTGCAGCATCGGGATCAACCGCCCGGCGGCCGCCAGCACACCGGAACTCTGCTCCGGCATGGCCGCATGGCCGCCGGTGCCGCGCAGCACGATCTCGAAAATGCCGATGGCCGCCATCATGCGGTCGTCGCGAGCCACGAAATGGCCGGGTTCCAGCGCGGGCCAGTTGTGAATGGCGAAGATCGCCTCGCAGGGAAACCGGTCGAAGACCCCCTGCTCGACCATCAGGCGTCCGCCGCCCTCGTTTTCCTCCGCGGGCTGGAAAATCAGCGTCACGGAGCGCTCGCCCAGATCGAGCTTCGCAATTTCCTTCGCCGCCATCAGCAGCATGGCGGTGTGACCGTCGTGACCGCAGGCATGCATCTTGCCGGGATAGGTGGAGCAATGGTCGCTCTTGCCGGATTCCTGGATCGGCAAGGCATCGATATCGGCGCGGATGCCGATGCCCGGCCCCTCGCCCCGCTTTGCAATGACGCCGGTATTGGCGATGCCGCGATGAACGGTCCAGCCCCAGCCCTCCAGAAGATCGGCGATTATGCCGGAGGTGCGGGTCTCCTCGAAGCCCAGCTCGGGATGGCGGTGGAAATCGTGCCGCCAGCTGATGGCTTCCTTGATTTGATCGGCAGTGAACATGGAAGGGGTCCGCTCCTGGATGGTTTCCTCCTGATTACCCTCACGCATCGCGCACGGCAATCAGCAGACGTGCCACCTCGCCAATAATGCAGGATCGCCCGCCCTGAAGAGCCCGAACAGAAGCCTGTCGCCAAAACCTAGCGCTGGACGGAGAAGGAGCGGGTGTGCTCATGACGCGCGCGGGCATGGGCGACCAGCCGGTCCATCAGGGCGGTTTGCGACATGCCGCTCGCCTCCCAGAGTTTGGGATACATGGAGATATCGGTGAAGCCCGGCAGGGTGTTGGCCTCATTCACCAGCACCGTCTCGCCGGAGAGGAAAAAGTCGATCCGCGCCAGCCCCTCGCAGCACAGCGTGTCGAAGGTCTTCACCGCCAGATCGCGGATACGGTCGCGAAGCTCCGGCGACACAGGCGCCGGGATGAGGAGCGCCGCCCCGCCCTCGTCGATGTATTTGGCGTCGTAGGAATAGAAGCCATGCTTCGTGTCCGGCACGATCTCGCCAAGCTCGGAAGCTCCGGCCACGCCGTCGGCATCCTGCAGGACGGAGCATTCGATCTCGCGCACGTCCGGCACGCCCTCCTCCACGATGACCTTGCGGTCGAAGCGGAAGGCATGGGCGCAGCAGGTGGCGTATTCCTCCGCCGAGCACGCCCGCGAAACGCCGACCGAGGAGCCCATGTTGGCGGGCTTCACGAACAGCTCCGTGGTGCCGAGCGCCTCCACGGCGGCGGCGTAATCCGGCGTCTCGCTGGCCCTGAGAACGATGAATTTCGAGGTCGGCAGGCCCGCATCGCGGATGAGCCGCTTGGCGACGTCCTTGTCCATGGAGGCCGACGAGCCGAGAACGCCGGACCCGACATAGGCCACATCGGCCAGTTCCAGCGCGCCCTGCACGGTGCCGTCCTCGCCGTGGGGGCCGTGAAGCACGGGGATGACCACATCGACGGGCGTCAGTTCGCGCGCCGGGGCGCCGTCATCGGACGTTGTCAGCATCCGGCCGCCGCCTGCGGGCAGGAATGAGACCTGAAGCCCCTCCTCCGGCACGGTGAGTTCGCTGGCCCCGGTGCCCGCTCCGTTTCCCGCGTCCGCCAGCATCCAGCGGCCCTGCCGGGTGATCCCGATGGGCACGACGTCGTAGCGGTCCGGATCGAGGCAGCGCAGCACATTGGCGGCGGAGGCGCGCGAAACGTCATGCTCGGCCGAACGCCCGCCAAAAAGTACCGCTACCCTGAGCTTGCCGTTCGCCATCTGGAATTCCCCGTCGTTTTTGCTGATGCGAGTCGCCAGAACCGGCGCCGCTGAGACCGTAGACCGCTGAGCGTAAAGAGCAACATGGCGAAAAAACGCCCGGCCCAGCCAATCCTTGCCCGACGGGCTTCGAATACCCTAAGGTCAGCCGCACTCCGACGGGCGATTCCCTCGGGGCACATGCAGGGCTTTCCCGGCAGGCCCGGGACAAGCCTGCAATTGATTGTCTTGTTAAATTATCTCGTGTTTAAGTCGCTGCGCGCTCAGCCTCCGCCCGACAGCGTCATTCGAAGGATAGTCTGGGAATGCCGGAAGATCGCCCTCTCTACCCGAAAATGGCCCGGTCGTTGCCGATAGCCCTGCTGCGCGCCCGCGAGACTGTGATGGGCCCGTTCCGCGAGATGCTCGCCAAGAGCGGCATCAGCGAACAGAAGTGGCGGGTGCTGCGTGTCGTCGATGAAATGGGACCGACGGAACAGACCGCGATTGCGGAAGCCGCCTGCCTGCTGTTGCCGAGCCTGACGCGCATCGTCGCGTCGATGGAGGCCGACGGCTATCTGGAACGCCGCGGCGACCCGGCCGACCGGCGCAAGTCGATCATCGCGCTGACCGATGCCGGGCGCGAGCTGATCGATCGCCATGCGCAGGAAAGCTACGCCATTCAGACCCGACTTGAAGATTCCATCGGCCCGGAAAAGGTGGAAGCCCTGCTGAACCTTCTGGACGAGCTGCGCGAACGCAACACGGTTAAACCGGAAGAGCGAGGCAAGCCGCAGGACTGAAGCGACAAGCCGCGCGTCACTCCAGTGGGCTCTTTGCCGTCGCGACAGGTTTCGCTCTTCTCAGGGACGGTAGTCGGGATCGCTCAGGAAGGCCCTGATCATATCGGCGACATAGTCCTGATTAAGCGGGATATCGCGAATGCGCTCGGGAAGCACCGCCTGCAGGGTTTCCGGCAGCGCGTTGCCGCGTTCTTCGAAAAGGGCGGAGGTGTAGGCCGGCGAAAATTCCGGATGCGGCTGGAACGTCAGCACGCGACCGGTCTCGAACAGGCCCGCCACCGGGCACCCCTCGCCCTTCAGGAAGACCTCCAGGTCTTCCGGCACCTTCGTGACCTGATCGCGGTGCCAGGCATTGACCGCAAAGCGCATGTCGCCGGGGCCTTCATAGGTTTGCGGGCCTGCGATCCAGCCGACATCGGCGCGCTTCACCTCGCCGCCGAGCGCGCGCGCGATGATCTGGTGACCGAAGCAGATGCCGACGAGCGGACGACCGCCCGCATAGGCGGAGCGGATGAAATCCTCCAGCGGATCGCGCCAGGGATGATCCTCGTAAGCGCCATGACGCGAGCCGGTGATGAGCCAGCCGTCGGCCTCAGCGGTGCTGGCGGGCAATTCGCCAGCTTCCACGTCGTAAGAGATGTAGGTGAAGGTGTCTTCGCCCAGCAGCGTGCGGAAGCACTGGTCGTAGTCGCCCTGTTTTGAGGCGAGCCCGGCCGGTGCATGGCCGGGCTGAAGGATGCCGATGGTCGTCTTCGTCACTTGCGTCATGTCCTGCTATCGAGATTTCCGGTCGCTTTCCGGATCCCCCAGTCCGCCACCGGAACCACCACGGTGATGCCGACCAGGAAAGTGGAGACGGCAGCGATGGTGGGTTCGACTTCCAATAGCAGACTGTTCCGGATCCGCACAGGCAAGGTCTGGATGCGAACACCCATGAGGAACAGGGATATGATTGACTCATCGAAGGACGCAAGAAAGGAAAAGAGCGAGGCAGATACACGGCAAGTGCGCCGCATTGGCCAAAGCACGCAAATCGATCAAGTTTGATGAAACCGAGTTGCAATATCCGGAACAAATCATGTCATCGCTGTCCAAAGCCGCCTCCATTCTGGCCTGCTTCACCACCGAGAACACGGGCCTGACGGTCTCCGGCGTTTCCGAAAAGCTCGGTCTGCCGAAAAGCTCGGTCTCGCGGCTGATGAAGGAGATGGCGGGACTTGGGCTTTTGCAGCGCGAGCAGGACGGGCGCGGATACGTGCCGGGCTACCTGCTGTTCCAGCTCGGCTCCATCTACCAGATGCGCTTCGACCTTCTGGAGATCGTGGAGCGGATCGTACGCGAACTGGTGCGCAAGACCGGCTGCACCGGCCATATCGGGCTTCTGGATGACGGCGAGATCGTGGCCATGCGCAAGCATCTGGGCACGGATGCGGTGCGCTACCGCATCGAGGAGGGACGGCGCTACCCGATCACCTATCTCTCCTTCGGCAAGGCCATGCTGGCGCGCCGTACCGACGAGGAGATCCAGGGCTTCTTCACCAGGTATCCCGATGCGCGCCCGGCCCGCATGAGCGCCTTCCTGACCGAGATCGCCAGCATCCGCGCGCAGGGCTGGGCCGAGGCAACGGTCACTTCCGTTGCCGGGGCGCACGGTCTGGGCGTCGCCATCGTCAGCCCACTGACGAGCCAGGTCGTAGGCTATTCGCTGTCCTTCCACGCCGACCAGGTCTCCACGCAGAAGAGGCACGAAATCGCCATGGCGCTGGTCAACAGCGCCCGCCACGTGGCGGCGCTGACCCGCGACAGTTACTGGCTCAACACCTGATATTTTTTCCCTTTCGCCCTTTTGCGTCCGCCCCCGGTGCGCAGGCCAAGCCACGGCCGGAGCCTCCCGTGACCCTCAATCCGCCCCGCCTGCGAACATGCACCACCGGCTACCATATTGCATCGCAACATCGCCAAGTACCTGAAACAGAACAGAATACCGCTCTTGCGAAGAATTTTATTTGTTATCAACCTGTCAAAAACGACTTATCGTCAGTTATTACCAGTTTCGACTCTATGCCTTCACACAATTATTGTGACTTAGCACTACGTATTCAACACGATCCGTCACTATAGTATTGCGAATACACCTTTTTAACTCAATTGTTCTAGGTTCTAAACCGCAAAACAAAGCCTTTATTGTAATGATATTGGAACCTTTTGGGGGGCTCCAAGCGATGTCTATGAGTTCAAATCAACTGTCCGAGACCGGACAGAGTGGATCCGCGCGCCACAAGAAGATCCTCATCACCGAGGATTCTCCTGTCACGCAGGACATCCTGAAGCTGGTTCTTTCCGCCAAGGGGCACGAAGTTCATGTCGCCAATGACGGCAAGAGCGCGCTCACGAAGCTGCTGGAAGAACAGTACGATCTGGCTCTGATGGACTATCACCTGCCGGAGATGACCGGCACGGAGGTGGTAGCGCGGATCCTGAAAGAACGTGCGCCGGAAAACCGGCCCGTCTTCGTCGCCATGACCGCCGATGTCGCCGGCATGGAGGCAGGAGACGACGTCCGGGACGCCTTCGTCCATGTCTTCGCAAAGCCGTTCGATTTCGACGAATTGCTCGATTTCGTCGAAGCCATGGATGCGCCCGCCCCTTCGGGCGCAACGGCGCCTCAGGGCCAGCCCGCCGCTGCCGGATACGCGGCAGCCGGGACACTGCCGGATAAGGAAGATCCCGATGCGCCGACGATCGACCGGATCGTGTCGCTGAAGGGTCGCCCGGCGGGATACGAGCAGAACCGACCTCTCTTCTGGCCGCAGGACATCGGGCCCGCGGGCTTTTCCGCCGAGGCGCGCAAATACATGGCCTCCGGCGGTGACTACGACATGGTCGTCGTCACCGAACCGGCCACGGCGGCGGATCTGCGCGCGCTGTGGTCCATGGGCGATCTCAACCTGCTGCCCATCATCGACGAGACCGGCAACCTCGCCCACCAGGCGGATATCAGCCTGCCGAAGATCCCGCGCGGATCGGTGGACCGGATCGTGCGCACCTGCGTGGAGGAGTTCACTGAGGCGCGCACATCGGTGCACCTTGAGGTTCGCCAGTCCCACGAACCCGCCGACAAGCTGCTGGCCAGCCTCTATGTACGCGGGCGCAGGCTCACGCCGGAATTCAGCGGCGCGGTCCCGCAGGGCTTCACCTACAACATCGCGATGGAGGACGAAGAGCTTGGCGGACTGACCGCGCATCTGACCTCCGAAGGGCTGTTGAAGCGCAGCTTCGTGGACCGCTTGCACGGCTGCCCGAAGTGCGCGTCCGTTCGCCTCAACGTGCGCGAGGAATGTTTCGAGTGCCGCTCGCCCGATCTGGAAGAGACGGCCATCGTCCATCACTTCAAGTGCGCCTATCAGGGCCCCTTGCGCGACTTCCAGCAGGGCTCGGACCTCGTGTGCCCGAAATGCGCCCGCGAATTGCGCCATTTCGGCGTCGATTACGACAAGCCCGGCACCGTCATCTCCTGCCGTCATTGCGGGGCATCGTCCTCGGATGCAGCGGTGGGTTTCAAGTGCCTGGATTGCGGCGCGCACACGGACGGCGAGGTCATGGAGACCCATGACGTCCACGCCTTCGAGCTGACCGAAAAGGGCCGCGCCTTCGCAGAGGAAGGCTTCATCGTGACCGGCGCCGCCCAGCGCAATTTGAAATTCGCGGAGCTGCCGCTGAATCTGGTGATCGCGCTCAACAAGTCGGCCCGGCTGTACTCCGACGACGCGCGTCCCTTCTGCCTCGTCACCATCGGCTACCCCCAACGCCGGATGCAACTGGCCGAGCACGGACCGCGCCTCGTGGAGCTGTCGCGCCGCCAGATGGTGGAGAACCTGCGCAACTATTTCGCGGATGCGGCCAACATCCATCAAGGCACGGATTTCGACTACATCCTGCTCGACCGGATGACGCCGGAAAGCTTCCGAGCCAACACGCAAGCCTATGAAGAGGTGGCGCAATCGGGTCTCAAGATCGACCTCGGGGCGCGCTTTTCCGTCTTCGGGCCGAACGATCTCTTCGGGTAATCGCCATGTCGGAAGCCCTCAATTACATCACGTCGCAAAGCTTCCACAGCCTGATGCTGCTGACGATGATCGTGGTCGTCTTCGAGGTGCCGCGCTATTTCGGCCTCTTCATTCTGGCCGTGCTTTCGCCCAAGCCGAAGCCGCAACCGCTGGAGGCCGCCTATCGGCACACGATGTCGGTCATTCTGGCCGGGCACAACGAACGCGACTCCATCCGCCGATGCATCGCCTCCATGCGCGAGCAGTCGCGTCCGCCCGACGAAATCATCGTCTTTTCCGACGGCTCCACAGACGGCATGGACAAGGTGCTGCGCGAACTGCTGGAGGCGGGCGAGATCGACCGGGCGCTGTGGAGCGACCTGCGCGGCGGCAAGTCGGCCGGGTTCAATATCTGCCAGCGCATGGCCACCGGCGATATCCTGATCAACATCGATTGCGACTGCTCGCTCGACCGCGATGCCTTCCGCCGGATCATGGAGCCCTTCGAGGACCCGGACGTGGGAAGCGTTGCGGGCAATCTTCAGGTGCGCAATTCCGAAAGCGGCCTCGTCGCCACGATGCAGGCCATCGAATACATGATCACCATCGCGCTGGCCAAGCAGGGCGCGCTGGCCATCGATCAGGTGACGTGTTCGTCGGGCGGCTATTCCGCCTTCCGGCGCACCGCGCTTGAAAGCGTGGGCGGCTGCGATGCGGGCGGCGGCGAGGACCTGGACGTGACCCTTCGGCTACGCGCACGCGGCTGGAAGATCGGCTTTCGGGTGGATTCGGTCTGCTACACCGACGTGCCGGAAACCTTCACCGCGCTCGTGCGCCAGCGGTTCCGCTGGGAGCGCGACGCCATTCGCCTGCGCTTCCGCAAACACCGCTTCAATCTCAATCCCTTCGATCCGCGCTTCAGGATGAACGAGGTGCTGCACCATCTGGAGTACCTCACCTTCAACGTTCTGGCCGCGGCGTTGATGCCGTTCTACCTGACCTGGCTGTTCGTGACCTACGGAGGCTTCGGTTTCATCGTTCTGGCGGGCCTGCAATTGCTGCTGGTGCTGATCGACCTGCCGGTCTTCCTGCTGGCCGCCTGGTTCACGCCTCACGTGAAGAGCGCGCATCTGCTGCCCTACATGTTCGGCTTCACCCTCTTCAACGGCTTCATCATGCGTTTCATTCGCCTTGCTGCCTACATCGATGAATGGATCTTCTGGTCCTCCTATCAGGACAGCTACGTGCCTCAGAAAGTTCACGACATCAGGAGCACCTGACCATGCGCAAACTCCGCTCGCGCCAGCGTCCCGACAGCCATGTCAACGAGCGTCGCACGAACAAGCGGTCCCTCGGCCGCTGGATCTATCTCGCCATGCTGTTCGCCATCGGGCTCGGTGTGGCCGACTATGCGTGGGGCGATTTCGTCATCCTGCGCGCGCCCGGCCTGGTCCTTCAGGAGCGCATCGACGTCGAAGCGCAATATATCGGACGGCTCGACGAACTGCCGCTCAGGATCGGACAGACGGTCCATACCGGCGACGTGCTGGGCGTCGTCTCCTCGGTGGAGATTTCCGAACGGCTCGCGCAGCTTTCGCTCAGGGTTGCGGAGCTGACCCGTCAGGCCATCGAGAAACAGGAGCAGATGAACATCGCCAAAAACCTGCTGCCGATCGCGAAGGTGCGGGTGGCGGAGGCGCGCGCGGTGAAGGAAAACCTCACGCAGCTCTCCGGCAAGGGACTGGCGCCTGCCGACCGTGTGCTGGAAGCCCTGACCGAAAACAACTCCGCCGAGGAGATGCTGATCCGTCTCGAGGCGCAGATCAGCAGCCACCCGGCCATGCGCGAGGCCCTGCAACCGGCCATCGACCGGGTGCGCACCACCGTCGACAATCTCACCGCGCTTTATGACGACGGCATCATGCGTTCGCCCGTCGATGGCATCATCGACAGCAAGTTGCCCGCGAAAGGCGACGTGTTCCTGACGGGCGAAAAGATCCTCAGCGTCTATACGGGACCGAAATACGTGCTGGCTTACCTGCCCGCGCACAATCTCTTCCCCGTGAAAGTGGGCGAGGAGGTGCGCCTCGAATCCGGCCAGGAGACGCTCGCAGGGCGGATCGTGGAGGTTCTGGCGGTCACGGACACGTTGCCGGTAGAGTTCCAGAACACCTTCAAACCCGCCGAACGCAGCCAGCTAGCGCGCATCATCATTGCGGATGGGGGCAGTTTCCCGCTTCACACCAAGGTGCGTGTGACGCGCCCCAACCAGAGCCTTGAAACGGTAACGTCCTTCTTCACCGGAGCGTGGCGGACGGCTCTCAGCCTCTTCGCCTCGCGCGCCATGGCGACGCCGCGCAACGCCTGATTGGGAGGGGCCTCACGATGACCGCGAACTCGTCCTTCAGAGCCCTGATCGAAAAGCACTGCGTGACGATCCGCGAAATGTTCGACGAGTTCCGAAGGCTCTACGGCTCGCGCGCCATGGGCCAGCCGCCGGGATCGGAAGCGATGGTGACCCTGCATACGCTCAAGGGCAGTTGCGGGACCATCGGTTTTCAGGATCTCTACGCCCATGTGGCGAAGCTGCATGAGCACCTGAAGGCCTGGCCGGCAGAAACGACGGCCCAACACGGCTTCGAACGGGAAATCGCGCAGGAGATCGACCAGACGGCTCAGCTGGTCGACGCCATCAAGCCGGAGGATTCCTCTCTCTACGGCCGCGTCCTCTGAGCGGGAACCTTCCGCACCGGGAACAGGCTCCTTCCCCCCACATCCCCTCCGAAATATCCCCCTGAGAAGACATCGCAACACAGTGGCGGCCAGGCGCAAGTCGTCTTGCCGCCCGGGCGCGCAGAGCGCCTGTCACGCAGCGCGCGCGAGACGCGGACGCAGCGCAGGCGAGGATGGCGGCTTTTCCACTATTTCAGACAGGACGCCCGCCATTTCGGGCAGGACCCGACCATCTGGCCACCTTCCCGACGCCTGGACAGGCATGCGTTTCACAGCGACGCAGAACCGGCCGTCCCGCCCCCGTTTTGAGAGACAGGTCATATTCACCGGTGCGCGAACTCATAGGTCGCCCGTTGCGGGCATGCCCCTTTCGCTCGGGGCGCGCGCCGTCAAACCGCCGTCGTCACGCTTTCAAGATGCTCGCGTACCTGATCGGCCAGCGCCAGCGGGTCGAACGGCTTTGCGATGACGCCAACGGCGCCCAGCGACAGGAAGCGCTCGATCTCGTAGGCCTGCGTACGGGCGGTGATGAAGACCACGGGAATATTGCGCACGGCCTCGTTCGCCCTGAGCCGCGCCAGGGTCTCCGGTCCGTCCATGCCCGGCATCATGACGTCGAGCAGGATAATGTCCGGCATCAACGCTTCCACCTTTTCCAGCGCCTCCACTCCGGAGGAACTGACATGAACCTCAAGCTCAGGGTCCAGCCCGAGCGACAACGCGGCCACCTCACGTATATCGTCCTCGTCGTCCACATAAAGAACCCGCATTTGCTGTTTCTCCTCATTATGCGCCGACCTCCGCCGACGCGTTCCGCATACGCCGGTCAGGCGTCGTAGTATTCGCCCTGCTTGGAGGACAGCGCCGCGGAGGCGGCCTCCGCGATCAGGGGTGCCAACTCCTTGAAGGAGGCATTCTTGGAGATGTAGGTGAAGGCCCCCAGCCTCTCTCCCCAGGCGACATCCATCGTGGTGTCGCGCGACGACACCATCACGATGGGGATGTCCTTCGTTTCCAGCGTATTCTGAAGCTGCCAGAGGAGCTGGAAGCCATCGACCCCCGGCATGAACACGTCGAGAAAGATCAGGTCGGGCTGCTCCATGCGCGCGATGTCGAATGCACCGCGTCCTTCCGCACACTTCATGGTGCCCATGCCTTCCTTGCCAAGCACGATCTCGATCAGCGTCAACCAATCGGGGTCATCGTCGACTATCAAAGCCGTTGCCATTTCCATGCTCCCCATTCCAACTCGGTACTACTTGTTCAGGCACCCCCGACGGGCGTGCCGGACTGCTCCAGGAGGTCGCCGGTCAGGGACGACAACTCCACGGCGTTTTCCGTCTTTCGGAATTCGATGAGATCGAAATAGAAGGTCGAGCCCGCGCCCACCTGCGAATCCACCTCGATCCTGGAACCGTGCAACTCCATGATCGCCTGCGAGATCGAAAGGCCGAGGCCGGAGCCCTGCCCGTTCTTGGCGTCGGTGCTATCGAGCTGCACGAATTTGGAGAAGACATCGCCAATCGCTTCGGTCGGGATGCCGATCCCATGGTCGCACACGGCGAGACGATAGGACGTGTTTCGCTTTTCGACGCGCACCTCGACCAGAGAACCGGGCTCGCTGAACTTGGCCGCATTCGAAAGCAGATTGACGAGCACCTGCGTCAGCCGGCGGCCGTCTCCCATTGTCCAGGCGTCGTCCAGATCGCTCTCCAGTTCGAAGGAAACGCCGAACTTCTCGCCGAACTGCGCCGTCTCCTCAAGCGCCGTGCGCGCCAGATCAAGCAGATCGACCGGCTCCATCTTCAAGGATATGAAGCCCGACTGAAGCTTCTCCACGACCATGATGTCGTTGACGAGATCGATCAGCCGCAGGGCGTTGTTCTGGGCAAGGCGCAGAAGGCGGGCGACCTTTTCGGGCACTTCGCCCATGCTGCCGGAGGTCACCAGACGCAGGGATCCGGTGAGCGAGGTGAGCGGCGTGCGCAATTCGTGGCTGACCAGCGCAATGAACTCGCGCTGCATCCTGTCCACCTTGCGCCGCTCGGTGATGTCGCGGATGGTTCCGACGAAATGCGGCTCGCCCTTGAGCGTGATCGCGGCGACGAAAAGCTCGACCGGAAAGGTCTTGCCATTCTTGTGGCGGGCTTCGAGCTCGCGCCCGGTGCCGATGATCTTCGCCTCGCCCGTCTTAAGGAAACTGTCGATATAGCGGGCGTGGCTGGACCGGTGCGGTTCCGGCATCAGCATCGACACGTTGGAGCCGATCAGCTCCTTGTCCGAATAGCCCAGAATGCGCGAGGTCGCAGGGTTGGCCGAGCGGATCCTGCCGCCCCTGTCGATGACGAGGATGGCGTCATTGACCGTCTCCAGAACAGCGTTGTTCTCCGCCTGCTTGTCGCGCAAGGACTGTTCGACCTCCCGACGATGGCGGTTTTCCCTTGCCAGATGCTCATGGGAGACAAGGGTCGAGCGCAGGTGGGCCATCACCGCATTGAAGGTTTCCGCCACCCGCGCCACTTCCCGATAGCCACCGACGCTCACGTTGCGCGACAGGTCTTCGGTATCACGCACATTGCGCACCTCGCCGGCAAGGCGCACCAGCGGGCGGGCGACGAGAATGGCCGCCAGAACGAGGCCCGCCATCACGATCAGAAGATTGGCCAGTGCACTCGCACCCAACGTCAGGTCCAGCCCCTTGAGCGCGGCAAACAGATCGTCGCGACGGGCAAACACCTGCACCCCCAGCCCCGGGTAACGCTCAGAGGCGGCGTCGCGTGAAATCCAGATCTCCTTGAACCTGTTCGCAGGGGTCTTGAGGATTTCGGCCATCTCGAAATTGGCAGCAATGACGACCCGGTTGATCGTCAGCACGATGATCTCGTTGAAATGCGAGAGATTGAGGTAATTGACCAGAGAATCCGTGCTGAACCGGGCAAAGACGCTGCCATGAAGCACGCCGTTGCCGATGACCGGCACCGCAATGGTCATCTCTTCCTGAGACAGCCCCAGATGGGAGGCATCGCGGGCGAAACCGGGCGGAAGAACGACATCGCGCGACGTGCGGCCCCGTCCGTTCGACACCAGAATCCGCCCGGAAGCATCGGTGAGACCGACCAGCGCCCCGGGAACGGGCACCAGCGACAGGCCGTTGAAGAACGCATGTGCGCTCTCCTCGCGGGTCCGGTCCTTGATCAGCATGTCGGCGAGGAAAGCATTGCGCGCCATGGTGTGCAGGATCGCGACAAGCCCGGCGATACGCACTTCCGTTTCGTTCATGGCGAAGGCGCTTTCGCGTTCCAGCCGCGAGGCGATCTCCCGCTTGAAAACCCCGTTGATGTGCCAATAAACGAGACCCGCCACCACCGCGGTCAGGACGAAGGCGACCGGCAGCATCTTCAAAAGCACGCCGGGCAAAAGGCGCATCCGGGAGAGGTTCATCATGATCTGCTCCGACCAATCACCGCACGCCGCGCCGCATGGCGCGACCGCAGGCCGAACCGGCGCGCATGCAGACCAGAGCATCGCCACAACAGGAAAACAGCGCGAACCAAAGCGCCCTTGAAGTCTCCAATACAAACACCCCCGCAATTGAATTATTTCATCAACAAGGCCGCTTCCCCCATAAACTTAATTCAACCCTATGATGAAATAGTAAACTCTGTCGTAAAATATTATTCTTACTATAGGTACTGTTCACATATGTTATTTTACATAGGTATTCTCATAAATTACAGGATAGGAATTCTTTGATTTAATTACTTACCAGAGGGACGACAACGCGTTTTCCAACCCTGACGACAAGGCTGCAGAGCATGAGCCAGACTGAGCAGGCGACCTGGAACGATCTCTACGAAACGCTCAGAGCGAAGTATGTGAAAGCAATGCCGGAGCGGCTGGAAACGCTCGAGGCCATGCTGCGCGAGATCGAACACTGCGAGGATCCCGGCCTCCTGCGTGAGGATCTGACATTCCACGCTCATAAGATCGTCGGCTCGGGAAAGACCTACGGTTTCGATGCGATCAGCGCCCAGGCGCGACGTCTTGAAGATGCCTTGCGCGATTTCTCCCTGACGCTGGACGAAGCGACCCGCCCGGCCGGAGCCCTGATCAAGGAGTGCCGAAAGGTCATTTCGAGCGGGTCGACGGGCTGACACGAGCCCCCCCCCTTGCGCCCCCCTCGCCCGCGCTGCGCCCTGTTCCCGTGCTCGTTTTCCGCTCTCGTTTTGAGGCACGCTTGTCGGCGATCTTCGGCACGACGGCCACACCCATATACAATTCCGCCGATTTAAACTATTTATACAGGTTACAATGAGAGATTTATTCCAATAATCAGAACACCTATCAGCATTTACTTATTTTCACTTACGTCAATTCTAACAATTGATGTGATATATTCTTTCTATCGGGAAGGGCTGCGTCGATGACAGGGCCTGTCGACATTCAAAAGCGAAAACCGAAAGCGAGCAAAAGACTTATCGGCAGATCCATGCAGCACAAGATCGTGCTGCTGATCTTGTGCTGCGCACTGGTGAGCACCGCCGTCGTCGGCTTCGTGGCCTATGAGCGTGTGCGCACCGCTGCGATCGAGGATGCGAAGGAAAAGCTGGGCGTGGAGACCCGGCTGATGGCCCAAAAGTTTCGCCACACCTATCACGAGATCGCCCGCGATCTGAAAATGATCGCCGAGATGCCCCCCATTCAGGGGATCATTCGGGCGCGCCGCAATGGCGGCGTCGACCCGCTGGACGGCTCTACGGAAAAGCAATGGCGGGATCGCCTCGCCACCATTTTCCGCTCTTTCCTGATCCAGCGCCCCGACGATTTCCAGGTCCGCTACATCGGTCTGGCAGACAAGGGGCGCGAGCTGGTTCGCGTGGACCGCAGCAGCCTCGGTCCCTACACCGTCAACGGCGCCGGTCTCCAGCAAAAGGGAGGCGAGGCCTATTTCGCGCTGGGAGCGACGGCGCGAATGGGGCGCGTCATCTTTTCGGAGGTGACCTACAACAGGGAATTCGGCGCCCGCGACCCGCGCGACATCCCGACCATGCGCGGCGTGTTGCCGGTCTTCGACGGGAACGGCGAACGTTACGGCATGCTTGTGATCAATATCGCCTATGACGCCATCCTGCTGCGCGCGTTCACGGAAATGAAGCCGCAGCAGCGCACGATCATCGTCAACGGACAAGGCGACTACATGATCCACCCCGGCGGGCAGGACACACCTCCCCAGCCGCTTCAGATGCATATCGACTACACGGAAACACCGCCACCGATCATCAGACATGCGCTGGAGATCACGGATGCGGAAATGGCCGTGGAGAACGATCGGATGATTAGCTACATCGTCAATGACGACGATGGATACGGCGGGTTCGACACGCGGGTGAGCATCATCGTGCAAGTGCCGACCGACAAGTTGTACGCCAAGGCGAACCAGATCGGATCGGAAGTGTTCGCCGCCGGTCTCTCTGTGGTCTTCGCCTTCATCGTGGGCTCCATCTTCTTCGCCCGCGCGTTGATGAAACCGCTCAGCCAGACCGCCATCGCCATCGTTGAAAACGTGGCCGACGGGCTCATCCTGATCGATGCAGGCGGACGCGTGGAGCGCTTCAATCCCAGTTGCGAGCGCATGTTCGGCTACAGGGCCGGCGAGGTGGTGGGCAAGCCGGTGGACATGCTCATCGACCTGCAGGACAACGAAGACTTCATGAGCGAGATTGCCGCCCATGCGCATCAGGAACAGGGCTACGGCAATACGTTCGAAGTGGAGGGGCGCACCCGGAACGGCCTCAACCTGCCGCTTGAGCTTTCCGTCAACGAACTGAACCTCAATGGAAAGATCAAATATTCGGGTGTGATGCGCGATATCAGCGAACGACGCGAAATGGAGCGGGTGAAGACAGAATTCATCTCCACCGTGAGCCACGAGTTGCGCACGCCGCTGACCTCCATCCGCGGCTCGCTCGGGCTCATCGACAACATGCTGCCGAGCGGCCTGCCAAATCCTGCCTACCATATGATCTCGCTGGCGCAGAAAAACACCAACCGCCTGATCTCGCTGGTCAACGACATTCTCGATTTCGAGAAACTGTCGAGCCAGGAGGTCAAATACGAGCTGACGACGGTTAACCTGAACGCCGAGCTTGCACAGGCAGCGGATCTTATAAACGGCTATGCGGACGAGTTTTCCATCAAGGTCAAAACCGAATTGCCGGACGCCCAGTTCCATGTACGCGTGGATGTGCGGCGCTTCCAGCAGATCATCGCGAACCTGCTTTCCAACGCGGTCAAATTTTCACGCAAACAGGGAACAGTCGTCCTGCGCGCGCGGGCGATCGACGATCAGGCGCTGATCGAGGTGATCGATTTCGGCGAGGGCATTCCCGACGAATTCCGCGACCAGATCTTCAATCCCTTCTCGCAGGCCGACAGCACGTCCACCCGGAAGAAGAACGGAACAGGGCTGGGACTGTCCATCACCAAGAAGCTGGTGATGGAGATGGGCGGCGACATCGACTACGTGAGCGAGTTGGGAATGGGGACTACCTTCCGCGTCACGCTCCCGTTTGTCGCAACGGCGCAGAAACCCGGCAGGATCGTGCTTTCCGCGGGCGACACGCGGCGGCTGGCGCTGCATCTGGAAGACGACGAGGATTTTTCCTCCATGCTGGGCGAAACGCTCAAGGATATCGCCTATGTGCAACCTGTCTGCGATCTGGCGGATGCACGCGAGTGCCTGGCCAGAAACGATTTCGATCTGCTGATCCTCGATCTGGCCCTTCCCGGAGAGAATGGTCTGGAGCTGCTGGACTCGTTGCCACCCGGCGCAGATCCGATCGTCGCCGTTGTCACGGCCGTCGACGAGCCGGTCGACGATCCGCGCGTCGATCTGGCGATCATCAAATCGAGGACCGAAACGCCTGAAATCGTGAACCGCCTGGCGCACCTGCTTGAGGAAGCGGACACTCGAAAAAGGGCCGCGGCGCAAGTCTGATCGGGCAAGCTCAGGCGGAAGGCCGGGTGAAGACGTAAGCCAGCCCGCTCGCCATCAGGAGCGCAACGGCGGCGATTGCCAGAGGCCCCGGCTCGGAACCGACCAGAAACAGCGTGAAGCCCACCGCCATGCCCGCCAGCGCGGCGAGCTTGGCGCGCGCCGGGATCGCGCCGCGTTCGCGCCAGCCGCGCAAGGTCGGCCCGAAAGTCGGATGATCGAGCAGCCAGTTTTCCAGCCGCTCGGACGAGCGCGAAAAACAGCCGACGGCGAGAAGAAGAAACGGCGTGGTCGGCAGAACGGGCAGGAACAGGCCGACAAAGCCCAGCCCCACAAACCCCAGTCCGGCCGCCAGAAAAACCGTACGCATCATACCCGCCTCTTCGCTGGCCCGCCCTTTGGCGTTGCGCGATCACCGCACCGCGCATGCCATGCAATATGGTTGCGAACGCGCCCGTGCAAAGGGCGACTTTCGTCAAAAAGCCGGTTGCCCGCAACGTTTTGCCCGCGTCCCGGGCTTGACCTTCGCGTGTGGCGAGAGGATCGTCTGGCTCACACCCTGCCAGAGACAAAGAACACATAAGTCATGGTCACTGTCCCCAAGAACGATACGGCGCTCCTGGTCATAGACATGCAGCGCGCCTTTTTCGACGAAAGCTGCTCACTCGGCCAGCTCGGCGCGGATGTCGCCCCCTTGCGTGCAGCCATTCCCGGCTGCGTGAAACTGGTGACGGCTGCGCGCGCGGCGCAGGTTCCGGTCATTTTCACGCGTTATGTCTATCTGCCCGGCATGGCCGATTTCGCAGCCAGGCGCGACGAACGCGCAAAGACCCGCATTGCCGTGAATTCGCTGGGCGCAGATACACAGGAAATCGAGATCATTCCGGAACTCGCCCCCCTGCCCCATGAGGTGGTGATCGACAAGGCGCGGCCTTCCGCCTTCTACGCCACGCGGCTGGAACCGGTCCTGACGGGTCAGGGCATCCGCAATCTGGTGATCTGCGGGGTCACGACGAATATCTGCGTGGAAGGCACCGCGCGCGACGCCGGACAGCGCGATTACGGCACCTACGTGGTGCGCGATGCGGTGGCGGAATTCTCGCCGGAACGCAACCACTACTCGCTCGTCACCATCGACTGGATGTTCGGCGAGGTGGTCACGCTCTACGACGTGGAGACGGGCTGGGCCGGATGATCTCCGGCCCGGCCGTTCGTTCTTCCTGGTCGCGCATGAGGGCCCAAATGACCCTTGATCTAGTCGCGCATGAGCGCGACGACGGGGTCGAGCCGCGAGGCGTTGCGGGCGGGCAGATAGCCGAAGGCGATGCCGATGAGGCTTGAGGACAGGAAGGCGGCCACGATCGAGGTGCCGGAATAGATCAGCTGGAAGCTGGACCCGAGCATCGAGAAGATCACGCCGAAGCCAAGTGCTGCGGCAATGCCGAGCACGCCGCCGATCAGGCACACCAGCACAGCCTCGATCAGGAACTGCTGGAGGATGTCGGAGCGCCTCGCCCCCACCGCCATGCGCACGCCGATCTCGCTGACGCGTTCAGACACCGAGACCAGCATGATGTTCATCACCCCGATGCCGCCGACGACCAGCGAAATGACGGCGATGGCCGCGATCAGCACGGTCAGGGTCTCCGTCGTGCTGGTGATGGTCTTGCGGATGTCGTCGGTGTTGATGATGAAGAAGTCCTTGGTGCCGTGGCGCAGGGTCAGGAATTCCGTGACAAGCTGTTCCGCCAGCCCCATTTCGGTATCGGCGGCCACGCGCACGGTGATGGAGCGCAGCGTCTGGCTGCCCAGAATGCGCGACTGCACGGTGGTGTAGGGCAGATAGAGCGAAAGCCTGTTGGACGAACCGAACCCGCCCTGCTGCTGCTCGGCCACGCCGACGATGCGGCAGAAGATGTCGCCGACAAGGATCACCTGCCCGACCGGGCTGCCATCGAAATCCTCAAACAGGGCCTTGCGCGTGTTCTCGTCGATCACGACTTCCTGCGTCATGGAATAGACGCTGTCGGCATCGAAGAAGCGGCCTTCGGAAAGCTTGGTGCCCTTGGCATCGAAATACTGGGCGCCGACGCCGTTGATCTGGGCGTTCGCCGTGGTCGACATGAAGCGCACGGTGTTCGACGTGGTGACCGTGGGCGTGACGGCGGCCACGTAAGGCTGGCGCGAAAGCGCGGTTGCGTCTGAGACCACCAGCGACGTGAACTTGCCGGAGCGGGTATCGCCGAAATTGCGCCCGGCGAAGATTTCCAGCGTGTTGGTGCCGAGGCTGGAGATATTGGACAGCACCTTCTGGCGCGAGCCGGTGCCCAGTGCCACCACGCTCACCACCGAGGCGATGCCGATGATGATGCCGAGCATGGTGAGGAAGGTGCGCACCTTGTGCGCGCTCATGGAGCGCAGCGCCATCTTGAAGGCTTCGCCGAACCGGTCGACGCTGCTTCTCCAGAAAGAGACGCGGCGCAAATCGCGGCGTTCCTGCTCAGGGGTTCCCGCCCTGGGAGCCTGTTCGCCCGCACCGATTTCGCGGCGGCGGTCGGAGACGATCTCACCGTCGCTGATCTCGATGGTACGTTCCGCCAGTGCGGCGACGGCCGGGTCGTGGGTAACGATGATCACCGTCTTTCCGCTGGCATGAAGCTCGGAAAGGATGCGCAGCACCTCTTCGGAGGAATGGGTATCCAGCGCGCCGGTGGGTTCGTCCGCGAGGATAACGTCCGCGCCGTTCATCATGGCGCGCGCGATGGAGACGCGTTGCTGCTGTCCGCCGGAAAGCTCGCCGGGACGATGATCCAGACGCTCCGACATGCCGAGCCGGTCGAGAAGCGCCATGGCGCGCTCCTCGCGCTCCGCCGGGGCCTGTCCGGCATAGATCGCGGGAATCTCGGCATTGGAAAGCGCGCTCAGTTCGCCCAGCAGGTGATAGCGCTGGAAGATGAAGCCGAAATGCTCGCGCCGGAGTGCCGCCAGTTCGTCCGGCTCCAGCGCGGAGGTTTCGCGCCCGGAAATGCGGTAGCTCCCTCCCGACGGCCTGTCGAGGCAGCCGAGGATGTTCATGAGCGTCGACTTGCCGGACCCGGACGCACCGATGATGGCGACGAACTCGCCTGCATCGATGGTCAGATCGATATCTTTCAGGACCGTCAGCACGCCCTCGCCCGCCGGAAATTCCCGGCGCAGCTTTTCGAGCAGGATCAGCGGTTCCGCCATGATCACAGCCCCATGGGCGGACCGCGACGTCGGCCCATGGTGGAGGAAGCCCTGGCCCCGGCGGCAAGCTGGCCGGCGACGATCCTCTCGCCTTCTTCAAGCCCGGACGTCACTTCCGCGTGCACCTTGTCGTTCAGCCCGACCTCGATCCTGCGCGGCGAGATCGCGCCCTTGTCGTCCACGACCTGCACGGTGTAGCTGCCGTCCTTGTTGCGGTTGCGCAGGGCGGAAAAGGGAATGGTGAGCGCATCGCGCGCTTCGCCGAGAATGATATGAACCTCGGCGGTCATATAGGTGCGCAGGCGGCCGTCCGGATTCGGCACGTTGAAGATGCCGTTGTAATAGATCGCATCGGAGGTCGAACTGGAGGAAGACGAACTGGACGAAGAGGTGATCTGGCTGTCGCTGGTGATCGATTCCGGCGCGGGCTCGATGGATTCCAGCGTCGCATCGTATCGGTGGCCGGGATCGCCCAGAATGGTGAAATAGACCGGCTGGCCCGCCTCCACGTTGACAATGTCGGCTTCGGAGATTTCCGCGCGCACGGTCATCGTGTCGAGCTGGCCGAGGATGATGATGGTGGGGGCAGACTGGGAGGCGTTGACGGTCTGGCCTTCCTGGGAGGAGATCCACAGGACCGTGCCGTCCATGGGCGCGGTGATCTTCGTGTAGTCGAGATCCGCCTGGGCGTTCTCCACCGCCACCTGCGCTTCCACAAGCTGGGCATCCAAAGCGGCGATCTGAGCTTCGGCCGTCTTCATGTCGGCCTCCGCGCTTTCAAGGTCCGCCTGAGAGACGGCGCGCTGGGCTGCCATGGTGCGCTGGCGGGCGAGCGTCTGTCGGGCGAGCGCGAGGGTCGCTTCCTTTTCCACCCGCTGGGCGCGGACATTGGCGAGCGTCGCCTCGGCTGTGCGCAACTGATACTGCTGGGTGATACTGTCGATTTCGGCGACGAGATCGCCGGTCTTCACCTTCTGTCCAAGTTCGACCTTCAGCGACGTGATGCGGCCGGACACCTGCGCGCCGACGGCGACCAGCTTGACCGGCTTCAAAAGGCCGGTGGCGAGCACGCTTGTCTCGATATCGCCACGGGTGACCGCAGCGGTCATGATCTCGGTCTTTTCTTCCGCGAAGAAGGTGTCCTTGAAATAGTATCCCGCGCCACCGGCGACCAACAGCAGGCAGAGCGCAACGAGGAGACGCCGCCCGGCCTTGCCATTTTTCCGTTTTGTCATCTGGACTGCCTGAAATCGATACGAACTTAACGAATGAGGGGTGAATCGCCCCGCAACTTCGGACTTTACCGCGCGCCTCTCGGAGGACGAAAGTGCATCGGCGAACCCGACCCGAACGGGAAACAGGGCGATGCCTCGCGTTGGAAACCGACCTCACCCGCCCGGCTACCCGCACACTGCACCGCCGTAGTTGAACGCAACATGAACCGGATTCAGGCGGATGCAAAAACACCCGGACGGAGACCGCCCGGGTGTCGGATCTGCTTTCGGCCGCTCGGTTCTATTCGGCCTTGGCCAGATGCGGGCCGGTGTTGGTGTCCTCGACGATCTTCTTGCTGGCGTCGATGACGCCGTTCCAGCCGCCGCCCAGTGCCTTGTTGAGCGAGACATAGGCGGTGGCGATCAGCACCTGGCTGGCGATCATGGAATCTTCCGCCGAATAGAGCGAACGATCCGCGGTCAGCACGTCGAGGAAGCTGGAGGAGCCGGTCTGGTAGAGCGAACGCGACAGCGTGGCCGCACGGCGGTAATTCTCCACCGACTTGGACAGCTTGCCGACACGGATGCGCTGCTGGCGCATGGAGACGAGCGCATTCTCCACGTCTTCCAGCGCGGTCAGGACCGCCGCATGATAGGCGACGAAATACTGATCGCGCTGCGCCTCGGCGACCTCCACGGCGGCCTTCAGCTTGCCCGCATTGAAGATCGGAACGCTGAGGCTCGGGCCGAAGGACCAGCTGATAGTGGAGTTCTGTGCCAGATCGCCGATTTCGCTGGCCGAGGTGCCGATGGCGCCCGTCAGGCTGATGGCCGGATAGCGCGCGGCCTCGGCAGCGCCCACGCGGGCGGTGTACTGGGCAAGGCGGCGCTCTGCGAGACGCACGTCCGGGCGGCTGACGAGAACGTCGGCCGGGATGCCCGCGGGAAGCGGCCCCCGGGGGCGCGGGATACGGCGCGGCTTCTTCATGCGCGCGGCGACCGCCTCCGGCTCGCGGCCCAGCAGCACGCCCAGACGGTGGACAGCGGCGGCGTAGGAAATCTGGAGCGTCGGGATGGTGGCTTCGGTGCTCGCCGCCTGACCGGTGGCATTGGCGACGTCCACGCCGGAGGTGCCGCCCGCCTCGAACTGCTTGCGGGTCAGATCGGCCGTCTCGTTCTGCGAAGCCGCTGTGCGGCGGGCCAGCGCGATACGCGCCTGATAGCCGCGCGCCTCGATGTAGTTGGTGGTCACATCGCCGATAAGGGTGACAAGCGTATCTGCCAGATCGTCCTCGGCCGCATCGGCGGAATAGCGGGCCGCTTCGCGGGCCCGGCGGTTGGCGCCGAAGACATCCAGCTCCCAGCTCGCATCGAAACCGGCGGCGAACTGGTTGCCGAGCGTGCCCTTGCCCGCATCGGCTCTGCCCGCAGACGTCTTTGAGCGCGTGCCGGAAGCCGACCCGTCAAGGCTCGGGAACAGCGCGCCGGTGGACTGGCGATAGGTCGCGCGTGCCTCGCGGATGCGCGCCTTGGCGGCGGCCACGTCGAGGTTGCTGGCAACCGCCTCGTCCACGAGGTCGTTCAGGACGGGATCGCCCAGCGCAGTCCACCACTCCTCAAGCTTGGGAAGATCGCGGGAATGCTCCTTGCCCGCATGCGCCCAGCTCACGGGCAAGTACATATCGGGGGCACGATAGTCGGGACCGACCGCACAACCGGCCAGCAGGCTGAGCGTCAGGGCGATACCCGCGCCGCGCAAGCGTCGGTTTGCCGTCACCATGCCCGGGAATCGGCGCAAGGGCGACAAGCCCGCAGCAAGGGAATGGTTCGATCTGGTCATCAGGTGCACTCAACGTCTTGAGCCGAAAGCAGGCCGTCGGCCACCCCGGCGATGGGGAAGGATATTGTTTGTCTCAACCCGCGCGGATCGCGGTTTTCGATTGTGATCGTGCCAGCGAGGCGTTCGATGATCTCGCGCGCAATCACCATGCCGAGACCGGCACCCGGAATTGTTTTGCGGCGGGCAAGATCGACGCGGAAGAAGGGCTCGAAGGTCTGATCGATCAGACTCTCCGGGATTCCCGGCCCTTCGTCCAGAATACGGATAACGGCCTGACTTTCAATTATATCGAGTGTGACCGAAGCGCCACCCCCATGCGTTGCCGCATTGACGATCAGGTTCGTCAAGGCGCGCCTGAGGGCCAGCGGCCCGACACACACATCGACCTCTTCCACCCGGCCCAGCGTGACGGGCAGGTCGGCGGCCGCGATATCCGCGACAAGGCTTTCAAGCAGAGGCGCAAGGGCGACGGTTTCCGCGTCGCCCGACACGCTTTCCTCGCGCACGAGGCTGATCGCGCTGTCGGCGATCTGATCGAGTTCCTCAAGATCCGACAGCCAGCGGCCGCGTTCCTCTTCGGGCAGGAATTCCGCGCGCAGGCGCATGCGGGTCATCGGCGTGCGCAGGTCGTGGCCGGCGGCCGCCACCAGCCGCATGCGGCTTTCCATAGCCGTTTTCAGGCGGACAGAGAGGCGGTTCAGCGCACGCGCGGTGGCGCGAACTTCACTGCCGCCCACATCTTCCCTAATGTGGGGAAACTCGCCATTTGGCCCGACCGATTCCACCGCCTCCTCGATCACCCGCAAGGGGCGCGTGACCTTGAGGGCGGCCAGCACCGAGATTACCCCGCTCCCCGCCAGGATCAGCATGATCCATGCGACGAATCCCGGCCAGCTGTTGGGCGGAGAGAAATCGAGCGCGCTGTAGATCAGCCAATACCTATCGTTCAGACGCACCGACGCCACCAGAATCGGGCTGTTCGGCTTGCGGATCACGATCACTTCCATGGCGCGGCCCGTATGGGCCAGAATATCCTGCAGGAACTGGCCCGCCTTCGGGTCGACATGGCCTTTGGCGGGTTTCTCGCGGACATCGATGCCCGCCGCGAGCGCGGCCTGCGGGTCGTGTTCGGCGAGCGTGGCGAGGACATGGATCTGCCGGGCGACCGGCGCAACAGTCTCCGGAACCACCGTTTTGTGGAAAGCAAACCGCGCAGCCAGCGTCGCCAGTCCGACGACCACCACGATGGAGATCACGAGAAGAAGAGCAATACGAAAGCCCAGCGTCTTCACCGCGCGGGATTTGCGCACGGGCGCATGGGGCTTCGAGGCAGCCGTCATTCCACCATCTCGCGCACGACCTGCACCACGAGCTGATAACCGCCATTGCGTACGGTGCGGAATATGGCATCCCGATCACCGCCGGAGAGTTTCCGGCGCAGTCGGCTCATCAGCACGTCGACGGAACGGTCTCCCGGTTCGCGGTCCCGCCCCTGAGTGAGATCGAGCAGCTGATCTCGCGACAGCAGGCGGCCGGGACGTTCGAGAAACACGCATAACAGCTCGAATTCCGCACCGGTCAGCTCGACCCTCTCACCGGAATTGCGCACGACCTGACGCAATTTCGGCTCGACCAGCAAATCCGCAACCCGGTAGGCACGGACATCGCCCTCCGGCGGGATGTCCGCGTTGGTCCTGCGTAGCACAGCCTTGATACGCGCGCTCAGCTCACGCGGATTGAAAGGCTTGGCGAGATAGTCGTCGGCGCCGAGTTCCAGACCGATGATACGGTCCACGTCTTCCTTCAAGGCGGTGAGCAGAATGACGGGAATGGAGGGGCTGCGGTTGCTCAGGTCGCGACAGATATCGAGACCGGACCCGTCCGGCAGCATCACGTCGAGAACGATGAGATCCGGGGCGGCGTCGGCGATCGCGTTTTCGCATTCCTGCCGGCTTTCCGCCAGCGTGACGCGAAACCCCTGGTCCGACAGGTAACGGCCCAACAGAGTGCGGATTTCCTGATCGTCATCGACCACGAGAATGCGTGTTGCGTGGGCCATGTGCTCTTCACCGATTGCCTGTCGCACCTACCCTGATTTCGGCGCAGGCGCGCGCAGAGATTTGCAACAAATTGTTTCCGCCTCCCCTCGGAAACCGCCAATTGCACAAGATCAGGGATCAAGTTCCTGTTTCCCGAAAATCGGGCAAAATGGTGGTGGCCCGCATCAGGGCGCGCCCTAACGTTGCGTAAAATTGGTGCTTTTCGGGTGACACTGCGTCATTTTGCGCACACACGGTCGCACCGCCACGGTCAAAGCCGTTACGCGCGCGCCGCCGTCTCAGGCTCTTCATCCGACTCATGCAACCGGTAACAGGCCACGTAGAGCGCCGGCACGAAGAGCAGCGTGATCAGCGTTCCGGCGATGATGCCGCCCATCATGGCGTAGGCCATCGGGCCCCAGAAGACCTCGCGCGCGATCGGAATGAGCGCAAGGCTTGCGGCCGCCGCCGTCAGCAGGATGGGACGTGCGCGCATCTGGCTCGCCCGGAAGACCGCCATCCACGGATCGAGCCCCTCGCCCTTCAGAATATCGATCTGGTGGACGAGAATGATGGAGTTGCGGATCAGGATGCCGATCAACGCCAGCACGCCCAGAATGGCGACGAAGCCGAGCGGCGCACCGCTGGGCAGGAGGGCGGCGACCACGCCGATCAGGCCGAGCGGCGCGGCGCTCAGCACGATGAACATGGCCCCGAAGCCCTGCATCTGGAACATGATCAGCGCCAGCATCGACAGGACCATGAAGGGCACGATCTTGAGGATCGGCCCCTGACTGTCTGCGCTCGATTCCACAGCGCCGCCTACCTCCACCGAATAGCCCGCCGGCAGGGAGGCGGCGAAGGCGTCGATCTGCGGCTGTAGCGCCTTGACCATGGTCGCGGGCTGGACATGGGCCACGACGCCCGCCCCGATGGTCACCGTGGGAATGCGCGAACGGGCGTAGAGGATCGGGTCCTCATAGCCGTAGCCGTAGCTGACGAGGCTCGCCAGAGGCACGGAGACGCCGGTGGAACTGGTGAGCTGGAGCGTCTCGATGGCGGAGATGGTGTCGCGGTCGGACTGGCGGCCGCGGGCGATCACGTCAATCAGATAGATATCGTCGCGCACCTGCGTGACGGTGACCCCGTCGAGGATCTGCTTGAGCGTGGTGGCGATGGCCTGCGAGCTGACGCCGAGCTGGCGGGCCTTGTCCTGAAGGATCTGCACCTGAAGGACACGGGCCGGTTCGTTCCAGTCCATGACGATCTGGCTCAGCCGATCGTCTTTCGCCATCAGCGCGGCCAGCTCGCGCGCCTTGGTGCGCACGGTCTCGATATCCGGTCCGCCGATGCGATACTGCACGGGACGGCCCACGGGCGGGCCGAGTTCCAGCGTCTTCACATAGACGTCGGTGTCGAAGAGCTTTTCCTGCGCAAAGGCATTGAGGCGCGCGCGCAGGCGTTCACGGGCTTCGAGGTTCCTCGTCACGATGACGATCTGGCCGAAGAACGGGTTGGACGGCTGGATATCGTAGGCGAGGATGAAGCGCACCGCGGAGCGGCCCACATAGGACGACCAGTGGTCCACGTCCTCATCGCCGACAAGCGTCGCCTCCATCGCATCCATGGCCTTCTGCGTGGCTGCAATCGTGCTGTTTCGGCGAAGCGTGAAATCGACGACCAGTTCCGGCCTGTCGGAAGACGGGAAGAACTGTTGCTGGACGAAGCTCATGCCGAAGACCGAGGCCGCGAACAGGGCGACCGTCACGGCGATGGTGGTGTAGCGCCTGCGCATCGCCCCCTTCAGGAGAGCGGAAAAGACCGTGCGCACACGGCTCGGCGTCTCCTCATGCTTCTTCATGCTGCGCGGCAGGAACACCGCCCCCAGAAGCGGGGCGAACAGGACCGCCACGATCCACGACAGGAGCAGCGACAGCGCCAGAACCTGAAACAGCGAGAAGGTGTATTCGCCCGCCATCGAGGTGTTGAAGCCGATGGGAAGGAAGCCCGCCACCGTCACCAGCGTGCCGCTCAGCATAGGAAAGGCGATGGAGGTCCAGGCGAAGCTTGCGGATTTCTCGCGGCTGTCGCCTGCCTCAAGCCGGGAAACCATCGTCTCGATGGCGATCATCGCGTCATCCACCAGCAGGCCCAACGCGATGATCAGCGCCCCCAGCGAGACCCGTTGCAGGTTGATGTCCATGAGGTCCATGCCGACGAATGTCATCGCGAGAACCAGCGGGATAGACATGGCGACCACGAGCCCGGCTCGGACCCCGAGGCTGACGAAACTGACCAGCAGGACGATGCCGACGGCTTCCGCCAGCGCCCTTGTGAAGCCGCCCACGGCTTCGGTGACGATGTTGGACTGGTCCGCCACCGAATGAATGGAAATGCCGACGGGGAGGCTCGCCTCCACCCTGGCCATTTCGGCCTTCAGCGTCTTGCCGAAGTCGAGGATGTTGCTGCCCGAACGCATGCCGATGGCGAGGCCGATGGCCGGTTCGCCGTTGTAGCGGAAGAGCGTTTCGGGCGGGTCCTCGTAGCCGCGGGTGATGGTGGCGACATCGGAGAGACGGAAGAAACGGTCGTTGACGCGCAGATTGACGGCGCGGAGGCTTTCTTCGGAACTGTACTGCCCGTCGACACGCACCAGAATGCGTTCATCACCCGCCTGAATGACGCCGGAAGGCGCAATGGCGTTCTGGGTCTGGAGCGTCTGGAGGATCTGCTCGCGATCCAGCCCGAGGGCTGCGACCTTGCGCAGCGAAAACTCCAGATAGATGACCTCGTCCTGTTCTCCCACCAGTTCCACCTTGCCCGCATCGGGCAGGGCGATGATGCGGGTGCGCACGTTTTCCACGTAGTCGCGCAACTGGCGGTGGGTCAGGCCGTCGGTGGTGAAGGCATAGACGTTGCCGAAGACGTCGCCGAATTCGTCATTGAAGGCGAAGCCCTGAAATTCGCTTGGAAACGTAGAGCGAATATCCGCCATCATGGTGCGGACGTTCTGCCAGATCTCCTCCACGTCGCGCGAGGGCGTGGTCGGCATGAGATTGACGAAAACGACGGTCCGGCCCGGCGTGGTGATGGAGCGCGTGTAGTCGAGGCTGTCGAGTTCCTGAAGCTTCTTTTCGATGCGGTCGGTGACCTGGCTCGCCATCTCGCGCACATCGGCGCCCGGCAAGGCAGCGGAGACGACCATGGTCTTCACCGTGAACTGCGGGTCTTCCTCGCGGCCCAGACTGAAATAGGCCAGCACGCCCGCAACAAGCGAGACGATCATCAGGAACCAGACAAGCGAGCGGTGATGCAGCGCCCAGTCGGAAAGATTGAACGACTTCATGGGCGTCCCTCTTCGGCGAGCGTGACCGCCTGATCGTCCTCAAGGCTTCGCACTCCGGCGATAACCACCACGTCGCCCGGCTCAAGGCCGGAACGGATCTGCGTGCGCGCGCCATGGCTCGCCCCCGTCTCCACCGCGCGGCGGACGACCTTGCCTTCCTCCACCACCCAGACGAACGTCGCCCCGTCCTGGTGCAGGATCGCGGCGGCGGGAACGGTCAGGGCGTCTTCCTCGCCGCCTTGCGCATTGGCGGTGATGAGAGCACCGAGCCGGAAGGCGTCGGGCGGGGACTTCAGCAGAATGCGAACCCGGTTTGTCCGGGTAAGCGCGTCGGACTGCGGCGCGATCTCGCGAACCTTGCCTTCGGCCTCGATGCCAGGATCGATCTGCAGGCGAACGGTGAACGGCGAGCCGATGGACAGGCTGCCGACAAGTTCGCCGGGGATATCGACAACCGCCTCGCGGATATCGGCTCGCGCCAGCGTCAGCACGCTTTCGCCTGCGGAAACGACCTGTCCGTTTTCGGCGGGACGCTCGGTGACGACACCGGCGAACGGAGCGGTGAGATTGGCGTAGGCCAGCGCATTACGCGCCTTGGCGAGCGTCGCCAGCGCCTCGGTCAAACCGGCAGCGGCGGCGCTGTCTGCCTGTTCCGCGACATCGAGATCGGCGGATGAAATGGTGTTCTTGCTGAAGAGGGTGCGGGCGCGCTCAAGGCTTGCGGCGGCGTTGTCGGCGCGCGCGTGGGCGGAGGACACCTGCGCCTTGGCCTGCCGCACGGCGGCCTCATAGGTCTGCGCATCGATGCGGGCAAGCGTCTGCCCCTCTTTCACGCGGTCTCCGACATCCACCGAAAGCGCGACGATGCGGCCAAGCGAGCGGAAGGCGAGCTTCGTCTCGAAACGCGCCTTGATGACGCCGGAAAAGCCGTTTTCGCGATGCGGCGCGCGGCGCGCGGTTTCCGTCAGGACGGGCCGCGGTCCGACATCGGTCGCATCCGCCGTTTCTTCCTCGCCGCAGGCGGCAACCAGAACGGCGAACAGAAGCGCGGGGGCAAGACGCAGAAGGCGGGACCGTTTCAGGCCGAAGCGGCGCGACATGTTCATTGGCCGGCCTCCGTGTCCTTTACGTCGACCACCTTCTCCCCGGGCCGCAGAAGCTGGGAACCGCGCGTGACGACCCGCTCGCCCGCGGCGAGGCCGCCATGAACGAGAATGACGCCGGAGGCGTAGCGCTCGATCTCGATTGCGCGCAGCGAGACGGACATGTCCCGTTCATCGACCACCCAGACCGACGGACTACCCTTGGAGGCCACCAGCGCCTGCCATGGCAGGCTCAGAACCGCAGCCGCGATTTCCTCGGAAATCGTACCGGATATGGCTGCGCCGAGTTGCATGGCCGGAGGTGCGTTCTCAAGCCCGACCTTGATCTGCACGGTGCCGGTGGTCGCGCTGATGAGGGGGGAGACTTCGCGCAGATAGCCGGAGGTCGTGACGCGGGGATCGGAGACAAGCGCGATCTTGATGCTTTCGGGCGGGCCGCGCGTGAGGAGTTGTTCCTGCACCTGAAAGACCGCGTCCCGCTCCCCGTCCGGGGCCAGCGTGAAGACACTTTGCGCGGCGCCTACGATCTGGCCGGGATCGGCATTGCGCGCGGTGATGACACCGGCGGCCTCCGCGCGAAGGGTCGTGTCGGAGAGATTGCTTTCAGCGGTCGTGACCTGCGCTTGCGCGGCATCGAGCGAGCCCTGCGCCGTCTTCAGGGTCCTTTCCGCCTCCTCGTAATCGCTGCGGGTCGTGAAGCCTTGCGCAAGAAGCGAGGTCTGACGCTCGAATGTGGCCTCGGCGGTGTGCAACTGCGCCCGGGCGGCGGACACGGACGCCTTGGCCGCAACCACATCGGCCTCCTGCTCGGTCGGATCGATGCGGGCGAGCACCTGCCCCTTTTCCACGTGGCTGCCCACGTCCACGCGAACATCGAGAACACGGCCGCCGACCTTGAAGGAGAGCGTCACCTCGTTGCGCGCCTCGATCTCGCCGGTCAACGTGAAAAGCTTGCGATAGGGAGCCGTCGTCACGGTGACGGTCTCGACGCGCTGGGCGGGCGCGTTTTCCACCGCGCTGTCCTCCTGCCCGCAGCCGGCGAGCAACAACAGGCCCATCGCAGCGAGCGCAAACGCGCGCGCGCGTCCGGACACCCATGCGCCCATATCCCTCTCGCGCAGGCAGCTCAAGGGCGGTCTCCGCTGCTGATTTCGACAGGCGGTTTGCTGCACATTGCGGAAAAACTCACGACGCGGACAACATGCGGAACGGCCCGGATGCGACACCGGACAGCCCCTCTAACCCGCTCAGTTAAACGCCCAAAGGGGATTTAAGTTCAACTGCGTTTTCCCGAAAACCGGTCGAATTGCGTCGGGCATCGTCCCGCAGTCCTGCGCCATCCTTGAAGCAATCCGTCGACCTTGCGGCAAAAATTCACATCCGGCGGCCCCTCACGTGGGCGCGGAGATTTCTTCCAGAACGGCGGCAAGACCCGGATCAAGCGGCAACGGCTTGCGGGTGGCGCGCTCCACGTAGACATGGATGAAGAACCCTTCCGCGCTGGCGGTCTCTTCGTCGTTGCGGAAGAGCCCCACCTCATAGCGCACCGAGGACGTACCCCTGTGCGCGACGCGGATACCGGCGGTGACAACATCGGGAAAGGCCATTTCCGCGAAATAGCGGCAGCCCGTCTCCACCACCAGCCCCACGCGCTCACCACCGTGAATGTCGAGCACGCCCTTTTCGATCAGCCAGCCGTTCACCGCCGTATCAAAAAGGGAATAATGGACCACGTTGTTCATGTGGCCGTAGATATCGTTGTCCATCCAGCGGGTCTGGAGGGTGCGGAAGGCGCGATAGGCGGAGCGCGCAGAGGGTTTCGGGCGGCCGCTCATGAGCGTCCCTCACGGCACGGGCTCACAGATTCGCGCGCAACTTCCCCGGCGCGCCGGTAATTGCCGGACATCGCGTCTTCCCCCTCCTTGAAAAGCCCCCTCACCCGCCCATCGATGCGAACGGGAGAGGGGCTGTCGTTACAGTTCTTCCGCCTCTTTCAGCACAGCTTCCAGATTGGCGGCAGGCTCGATGCCGTGACCGGAGGCTTCCGCCATGGCGGCAACGCTTGCCAGGAACGCCTCGCGCGGCTGCGCTGCCGCCCAATGCAGCGGGCCGCCCTTGAGTTTCGGGAAGCCGTAGCCGTTGACCAGCACGATATCGACGTCGGATGCACGCGCGGCGATCCCCTCGCCCAGCAGGAGTGCGGCCTCGTTGACGATGGCCGCCATGATGCGGGAGACGATCTCGTCCGCTGTGAACTGGCGTGCCTCGATGCCCTTGCGGGCCATCTCGTTCGCAATCACCTCTTCCGTCTTCGGATCGGGCACCGGCTTGCCGGAGGCATAGTCGTACCAGCCGCTTCCGGTCTTGCGGCCGAAGCGTTCCATCTCGCACAGCACGTCCGGGATCTCGACATAGCGGGCCTTGGGATCGCGGGTGGGTGCGAGCCGCTTGCGGCGCGCCCATGCGATGTCGAGACCGGCCAGATCGTAGACCTTGAAGAAGCCCATGGCGAAGCCGAAGCCCTCGATGGCCGCATCGACCTCCCAGGGCAGCGCGCCTTCCTCGATCAGGAATTCCGCCTGCTGGCGATAGGCGGCAAAGACCCGGTTGCCGATGAAGCCCTCGCCGACCTTGGCGACCACAGGCAGCTTGCGGATGCGCTTGGCGAGCGCGACCAGCGTCGCCAGCACTTCCGGCGTAGTTGCGTCCGCATCGATCACTTCCACCAGCCGCATGACATTGGCCGGGTTGAAGAAATGAAGCCCCGCCACGCGGCCCGGCAGTTTCGTCGCCGCGGCGATCTCGTCGATATCGAGATAGGAGGTGTTGGTGGCAAGGATCGCATCGTCGCTGAGTATCTGATCGAGCTGGCGGAAGAGCGTCTTCTTCGCATCCATGTCCTCGATGATCGCTTCCACCACAAGATCGCAATCGGCCATGGCCTCAAGCTCTCCGGGCAGCAGACGCTCCATCAGGCCTTGAGCCGAACCGATGCGCCCGCGTGCGGCCAGATCCTCGGCTGCCGCCTCAAGCGCCTTCATCGCATTTGCCATGAAGGTGGCGTCGCGCTCGGCGATGCGCACCGTGAGACCGGCCTGCGCGAAGGCGAGCGCGATGCCCTGCCCCATGCGCCCACCGCCGACGATGCCGACGGTTTCGACCTTCCCCGGCTCAACGCCTTCCGGCAGCTTGGTCGCCGCGCGTTCTGCGAAGAAGAGATGGCGCAAGGCGCGCGACTGCGGCCCGCGGCGGATGCGCAGGCTCGTTTCGCGTTCGGCGGCCAGCGCCTCGCCCACCGGCAGGGTCTGCGCCTGACGGACGGCATCGATGGCCTCGGCGACGGCCAGAGAGCCGCGACCCTTCTTCAGCGCCGCAGCCTTGGCGGCCTCCACCGCTTCCGGCTCGCCGGGACGGGCGGGCAGATCGCGCAGGATGCGCTTTTGGCCGTTCATCGTCTCAAGATGGGCAATCGCGGCCTCCACCACGTCGCCCTCGGCGATCGCATCGATCATGCCGAGTTCCAGAGCCTCCGCCGATTTGACCCGGCGGCCGGAAGTGACCAGTTCGATGGCGCGCACCTCGCCCACGAGACGGGAGACGCGTACGCCGCCGCCGGAGCCGGGGATGAGGCCGAGGGTCGCTTCCGGCAGGCCCACGACAGCGCGCGGAGCGGCCACGCGGGCATCGCAACCCAGCGCCAATTCGTACCCGCCGCCCAGGGCCGCACCTTCCATGGCGGCGACCACCGGCACGGGCAGATCCTCGATCTTCGCGAGGACATCGGGCAGGTGCGGGGGAACGGCGGGCGCGTCGAATTCGCGGATATCCGCCCCGCCGACGAAATTGCCGCCGGCCCCCGTCAGGACCACGCCTGCAAGACGCGCCGGGTCGAGCCCTTCAAGGGCGGCCATAAGCGCCGTGCGCATGGCGGTGGAGCCTGCGTTGACGGGCGGAAAATCGATGGTGAGCACCGCGATGTCGCCTTTGGCGGCGGTGCGATATTCGACGTGCACAGTGTCCGTGTTTTTCTCGTTGGACATACGGGATCCCGTTTCTTTCTCTTTCGTTCGAAATAGTTCTGAGCGACTGGCCGTCCGGTCAGCCGCGATTGTCTTCAAGGATCATCTTCGACGCCTTGTCGGCGATCATGATCGTGGGTGAGTTGGTGTTGCCGGAGGTGATGGTGGGCATGATGGAGGCATCGGCCACGCGCAGGCCTTCCACGCCGAAGACGCGGAGCCGCTCGTCGACGACTGCGCCCGGATCGGAGGCGAGCCCCATCTTTGCCGTACCGACGGGGTGGAAAATGGTCGTGCCGATATCGCCCGCAGCCCTTGCAAGCGACGCATCGTCGTCGCCGACGGAGGGACCGGGGAGATATTCCTGCGGCTTGAAGGGGGCAAGCGCCGGGGCTGCGGTGATCTTGCGCGCGATGCGCAGGGAACGTGCGGCAACCTCGCGGTCGCGCTCATGGGAGAGGTAATTGGGCGCGATTTCGGGTGCGGCATCCAGATCCGGCGTCGTGATGCGGATATGGCCGCGGCTTTCAGGGCGCAGGTTGCACACGCTGGTGGTGAAGGCGGGGAACCTGTGCAGCGGATCGCCGAACTTGTCGAGCGAGAGCGGCTGGACGTGGAATTGCAGGTCGGCGCGGTCCACGTCCTCGCCGGAGCGGGTGAAGATGCCGAGCTGCGAAGGCGCCATGGTCAGCGGGCCGGAGCGGTTCAGCGCATATTCGATGCCCATCCACGCCCGACGGAAGAGGTTGTGGTAGGTCTCGTTGAGCGTGCGTACGCCGGAGACCTTGTAGATCATGCGAAGCTGCAGGTGATCCTGAAGGTTCGCGCCGACGCCCTTCCTGTCGGCCACGACCGGGATACCCAGCGAGGAGAGGTGCTCCCCGTCGCCGATGCCGGAGCGCTGGAGGATCTGCACCGAGCCGATGGAGCCGGAGGCCAGAACGACCTCGCGTTTCGCGGTTGCCGAGCGGCGGACACCGTCCTGTATCCATTCAACGCCGGTGACGCGGTTGCCTTCAAACGTCAGCTTGTCGACGGCGCAGCCGGTCTCAAGAGTGAGGTTCGGGCGGTTCAGGACGGGTTTGAGGAACCCGCGAGCGGCCGACCAGCGCACGCCGCGGCGCTGGTTCACCTGAAAATAGGAGGCGCCTTCATTGTCGCCGCTGTTGAAATCGGTGATGCCCGGCACGCCGCATTCAATCGCCGCGTCGCGGTAGCGGTCGAGAATGTCCCAGCGCACGCGCGGGGCCTCCACACGCCATTCGCCGCCGGACCCGTGGATATCGCTCTCGCCGAGGAAGTGATCCTCGTGACCCTTGAAGATCGGAAAGACGTCCTCCCAGCCCCAGCCGTTGAGGCCGAGCTGACGCCAGTGGTCGTAATCGCCCGCCTGACCGCGGATATAGATCATGGCGTTGATGGCCGATGACCCGCCAATGACCTTGCCGCGCGGATAGATGAGGGAACGCCCGTTGAGGCCGGGCTCGGAGCGGGTCCTGAAGCACCAGTCGGAGCGCGGGTTGCCGATGGCGAAGAGATAGCCGACGGGAATGTGGAACCAGATCCAGTCGTCCTTGCCGCCTGCCTCCAGCACGAGAACGCGGTTGGACGGATCCGCCGACAGACGGTTCGCCAGTACGGACCCGGCAGAGCCGGACCCCACAACGATATAGTCGTACGCTTCCTGTGCCATCATTACCCTCCCCATTCACGCCCTCTCCCTGAGCGTCGTTATGGGTTGAGCATTGCCACGCCGCAACGTCAAGCGCGCGTTGGTTGTCAATAGGAAGAAGTTGAAGGCCGCTCAGGCAGCAAATGAGCGAAAATCAGAACGGAGACGGGTCGCGGAAGGTCATTTCCGCCCCGCCGTCCGGATGGCGCAATGTCAGGGTTTCGGCGTGAAGCTGGAGGCGCGGAGCAGCCGCAAAAGCGGCGTTATCGGCATAGAAAGCGTCGCCCAGGATGGGGTGGCCGAGATCGGCCATGTGAACGCGAAGCTGGTGCGAGCGGCCCGTTTCGGGAAAGAGACGGACGCGGGTCACGCCCTCCTCGCGCGCCTCCACGCGCCAGCGGGTGAGCGCGGGGCGGCCCTGCTCGAAATCGATCATCTGGCGCGGGCGGTTCGGCCAGTCGCAGCGCATCGGCTTGTCGATGACGCCTTCTTCCTCCGCGACCTCGCCCCAGACGCGGGCGACATAGGTTTTCGAGAGTTTGCGACGTTCGAACTGCAGGCCCAGATGGCGGTGACTGGCGCGGTTGCGGGCGAAGACCATGACGCCGGAGGTCGGGCAATCGAGCCGATGAACCAATGTGGCTTCCGGGTAGAGCACGTTCAGCCGGGAGATCATGCAGTCGGCATGATCCGCCGCCTTGCCCGGCGTGGACAAAAGCCCCGACGGCTTCGCTGCCACGAGAATATCGGCATCCTCGTGCAGGATCGTGAGCGGATCCGTGGGCGGATCGTATGTGAAGGGGCGCTGATCGGGCATGGCGACATGCCGTTATCAGCCTGCGCTTGTCAGGTCAATTTGAGGAAGGCCATTCGTTCGCGCCAGGGGAAAAAGGCCGGAACGGACCGCGCGGTCAAAGGCGCGCGGCCCGCCCCGCAAAGTGGGGGGAACGAACATGAAAGGAATTGGCGCCCTTCCCTCCCCGCAAAAGCGAAGGGAAGGGCCACGTTTTTCCGCAAACCGGCTCAATTGGAAGCGAGAACCGGCAACGGAGCGCCGGGATTTAAAGAGCCTCGGATTTTGGGGAGATCAGAAATATATAATATAACAAATACAATATGAATGATCCCGACACTATACTTGCACTTATGATTTAAACTATATTTGCCCGGACAACCCGTTAACTCACCATTAATTATGAGTTACACTTAAGATTGCCTTCCGGTCAGGCATTGAAAACATTGCCTACCGACGAATACGAAAATAACACGGGTTATTCGACATTTCTATATATGGTTGTAATTATTTTTGCATAGGCGAAGCGTCATTCAAGAAAGCTCAACATAACCGATTGATCCAAAATTAAAAAATGTACATCTAAACACAATGTCTAACTTCTGAAAATACAACCTATGCGTGTATTTTCTTGGTTCTTATAGGGTTTTTACACGCGAAAGCTGACAGGACCGTGTCAGATACAGCGTCATCTAAAGCGCGGAATTCGGAGCTGGGGCAGCTTGAAAACCCGGACGGAGCGGCTCAGGGGCGACCGCGGCGCATCGCGCGACCGCCCCTGCCGGATTCATCGTGCCTTGCGAGGCTCAGAGCGTCCCGGTCATCGCAGCATCGAAGATGGCGCGCGCGCCCTCCACGGTAAGCTTTACCGGATTGCCGCCCGCCGTCGGATCGACAACGGCCATTTCCGCGATCAGATCCGCCTTGTCGCCATCGAGCCCCAGATCGGCGAGCGTGTGCGGAATGCCGAGGTTGCTGCGCATCTCCATGACCCATGCGAGGAAGCCGTCGAAACCGGTCCCGGGCAGTTCCAGGAACGCGGTAAGACGGCCCATCTTGGCCTCGATGGCCGCGCGGTTGTGCATCAGTACATAAGGCATGAAGACCGCGTTGGTCAGGCCGTGATGGGTGTTGTAGATCGCACCGACGGGATGGGAGAGCGAATGGATCGCGCCCAACCCCTTCTGGAAGGCGGTCGCGCCCATGGCGGCGGCCGACATCATGTGCGCGCGGGCCTCGATATCGGTACCGTCCGCATAGGCGCGCGGCAGGGCTTCCTTGACGAGCCGCATGCCTTCCAGCGCGATGCCTTCCGACATCGGGTGATAGGAGGGCGCGCAATAGGCTTCAAGGCAATGGGCGAGCGCATCCATGCCCGTACCGGCGGTAATCGCGGGCGGCATGCCGACGGTCAGTTCCGGATCGCAGATCACCACCTTGGGCAGCATCAGCGGGTGGAAGATGACCTTCTTGGTGTGGGTCTCCTCGTTGGAGATCACGCCCGCGCGGCCCACTTCCGAGCCGGTGCCCGCCGTGGTCGGTACGGCGACGATGGGGGCGATGCCATCGGGATCAGCGCGCTTCCACCAGTCGCCCACATCCTCGAAATCCCAGATCGGCCGGGTCTGGCCGGTCATGAAGGCGATGCACTTGCCCGCATCGAGCGCCGAGCCGCCACCGAAAGCGATCACGCCGTCATGCCCGCCCGCCTTGTAAGCTTCCACGCCCGCCGCGACATTGGCGGAGACGGGGTTGGGCTGCACGTCGGAGAAAAGCTGCGCCTCCATGCCTTCCGTCTTCAGCACGTCCATCGCGGCGGCTGTGATCGGCAAACCGGCGAGACCGGGATCGGTGACGAAGAGCGGGCGGGAGAAGCCTGCGAATTTCGCCGCGCGGGCAAGCTCACCGATACGGCCCGCGCCGAAACGGATGGAGGTGGGGTAGGACCAGTTGGCAGTGGGCGATGTCGTCATGTTGGACCCGTAGCTTTGACCTAGAGAATGGGCTGTGACTGAAAGAGCGTGGCTGTGACAGGAAAAAGAAGGGCGGCCCGCCTCGTCGGCCGCGCTTGAGATCTGTTCGAGGTGCGCCGGTCAGAGCGCCGTCTTCAGGTGATAGGATTTCGGCCGCGTCAGATGCTCGTAGCCGATGGAGGACAGCGCCCCGCCCTTGCCGGTATCCTTGACACCGGTCCACACCAACCCCGGATCGACATAGTCGCAGCGGTTCATGAAGACCGTGCCGGTTTCCACCCGGTCTCCGATGGAGGCGGCGGCTTCCTCGTCCGACGTCCAGATGGAGGCGGTCAGGCCGTAGGGGCTGTCGTTCATCAGCGTCAGCGCATCCTCGTCGCCATGCACCTTCATGATGCCGACGACGGGGCCGAAGCTTTCCTCGCGCATCACCGACATCTGGTGATCGACGTGGGTCAGCACCTGCGGCGCGATATAGGGCGAACCGGGCTTGTCGAGATCGTATTTCGAGCTATCGATCATCGGCTTTGCCCCTTTGCGAAGGGCCTCGCCGGTCTGTTCGCGCACCCAGTCGGCGAAGCGCGCCTGCGCCATCGGCCCGAGCGTCGTCGCCTCTTCCAGCGGATTTCCGAGCACATACTGGTTGGTCAGATCGACGAAACCTTCGACGAAGCGATCATAAACGTGCTCATGCACGTATATGCGCTCGATGCCGCAACAGCACTGGCCGGAATTGAAGAAGGCGCCGTCCACGAGATTGGCAATCGTGTAGTCGAGATCGGCATCGGCGCGCACAAGTGCCGGATCCTTACCGCCAAGCTCGAGCCCCATGGTGGCGAAGGTACCCGCCGCCGCGCGTTCAATCGCCCGGCCACCGGCAACCGAGCCGGTGAAATTGATGTGGTCGATATCGCCGGAGCCGAGCAGTGCTTCGGTCTGGGCGTGCGAGAGCACGATGTTCTGGAAGAGGCCCTTGGGCAGGCCCGCCGCATTAAAGGCTTTCTGGAAGCGCTCGCCCACCAGCAGGGTCTGCGCCGCGTGCTTCAGGATCACCGCGTTGCCCGCCATCAGCGCCGGGATGATGGTGTTGACCGCCGTCAGGAAGGGATAGTTCCACGGCGCAATCACAAGGACGACGCCCAGCGGCACGCGCTTCACATAGCGGGTGAAGCCGGGTTTGGGCGCAGGGATCACGTCTTTCAGGGCGTTTTCGGCAAGCTCGACCATGTAGCGGGCGCGTTCTTCCACGCCGCCCATCTCGCCGCCGTAGCGCACCGGACGGCCCATCTGCCAGGCAAGCTCCGGCACGATTTCCTCGCCCATGGCGAGCAGCGCCTCAAGGGCTGCGATGCACAGCTTGCCGCGCTCAGTGACGGAGACCTGCGCCCAGTCCGCCTGCGCCGCCTTTGCGGCGGCGACCGCCCCGGCGATCTCGCCGACTGTAGCCACGGGGCGCTCGATATAGATCGAGCCATCGACGGGAGAGACGAGTTTCACGGTTTCCGACATGTCAGGTTCCAGAGTTGATCGGCTTTTCGCCGGTAATCGTTATGTGCAGTTCGATAAGAGGGGGCGGAGTTCCCCGCGCCCTCCCCCATCGTCAGATTCCCACTCAATACCGCTCGAAGCCGCGCTTCAACTCCCAATCGGTGACGCGGCGGTCATATTCCATCTGTTCCCACTTCGCGGTGTGGACATAGTGGTCGACCATGGCGTCGCCGAAGGTCTTGCGCATGAGAGCGGAGCCGTCGAGCGCAACCGTCGCCTCGCGCAACGTCTTGGGAATTTCGCGCAAATCATCGCCGACATAGGCATCGCCGACATGCGGCGCGCCGAGTTCAAGCCCTTCCTCGATGCCCGCAATGCCGGTGGCGAGAAGGGCTGCGAAGGCGAGATAGGGGTTCAGGTCCGCGCCGCCGATCCGGCATTCGGTGCGGATGGCCTTGGTGCCCTCCCCGCAAAGTCGGAAGCCCGCTGTACGGTTGTCGCGCGACCAGACAAGCTTGGTCGGCGCAAACGTCCCGGACTGGAAGCGCTTGTAGGAATTGATGTAGGGGGCCAGAAACACCGTCATGTCGGCGGCGTATTTCAGCTGGCCCGCCATGAAGCTCTTCATCAGCGCCGACATGCCATACTGGTCGTTCTCATCTTGAAAGAGCGGCGTGCGGCCCGCCTCGTCCCACAGCGAGGCGTGGACATGGGCGGAGCTTCCAGCAAGCTCGTAGTCCCATTTCGCCATGAAGGTGACGGCCTTGCCCGCCAGATGCGCGATCTCCTTGATGCCGTTCTTGATGATGACGTGGCGATCCGCCATTTCCAGCGCGTCCGTGTAGCGGACGTTGATTTCCTCCTGACCGGGGCCCCATTCGCCCTTGGAGTTCTCAACCGGAATGCCTGCGCCCTGAAGCCCGTTACGGACGGCGCGCATGACCCCCTCTTCCTTGGAAGTCTGGAAGATGTGGTAGTCCTCGATATAGCGACCGGCCGTATCCAGATCGCCGTAGCGCTTCACGCGCGCGGTCTCGTAACTCTCGTCGAACAGATAGAATTCCAGTTCGGAGGCGAAGAAGGCGCGGTAGCCGAGTTTCTCCAGCCGGTCGATCTGCGATTTCAGGATCGCGCGCGGGGAATGCGGCAGCGGCTCGTGGTGATGATGGTCAAGCACATCGCATAGAACGAGCGCCGTGCCTTCCAGCCAGGGCACGCGGCGCAAGGTCGACATGTCCGGCTTCATCACGAAATCGCCGTAGCCGGTCGCCCAGTTCGTCGCCTCGTAGCCCGGCACGGGCTCCATATCGATATCGTTGGCCAGCAGATAGTCGCAGCCATGGGTTTCCTCATGCCCGCCGTCGACGAAGAAGCGGGCATGGAACCGCTTGCCGATAAGACGGCCCTGCATGTCGACCATACAGACGAGAACCGTGTCGATCTCGTCTGCGTCCACCAGTGCCGTGAGTTCGTCGAAAGAGAGATTGCCTGTCATGAGGGACCGCCGTTCAGAGAGATTTCCATTCGGGAGATGATGTCGTCATTGCGAAGGACGGCGCAGCGCCAGCCTTGGCGATGACGAGACGGGACGACGGCTGCGCGCCGCCGCCCCGGATTTTGGCTCAGCTGTAGCGGTACGGAGGACCGGCCTTCTTCATTGCCGCCGAATAGGCGCGGAAGATCTCGACAACCTTGGCCGTGCGCGGGCTAGTGTCGGCGATCTCGTCCCAGAACTTGTGGGCCTCGTTTTCCACCGTCTGCCATTCGGCATCGGGAATGGTGGTGAGCTGCATCTTGGTGCCTTCCACGCGCAGCTTTGCCTCGCCACCCCAGTACCAGTGCTGGCGGTAGTAGTGGGAGCTGTCCATGCACAGGTTGAACAGTGTCTTGAGGTGCTCCGGCAGGGCTTCCCAGCGCTCGGAATTGGCAAAGTAGGAACCGATCCACGCACCGGAGATGTTGTTGGTGAGGAAGTAGGGCGTCACGTCCGCCCAGCCCACCGTGTAATCCTCGGTGATGCCCGACCATGCGATGCCGTCAAGCTCGCCGGTCTGGACGGCGACTTCCACGTCTTCCCAGGGCAACGTGACGGGCACGACGCCGAAGCGCGACAGGAAGCGACCGGCCGTCGGGAAGGTGAAGACGCGCTTGCCCTTGAGGTCTTCGAGCGAGCGGATCGGATCCTTGGTGTTGAAGTGGCACGGGTCCCAGGAACCGGCGGAAAGCCACTTCACGCCTTCCACTTCCGCATAGGCCTCTTCCCAGATTTCCTTCAGGCCCCACTGGTTGAACAGCACCGGCACGTCCAGCGAGTAGCGGGTGGCAAACGGGAAGTAGCCGCCGAAGACCGACACATCGACGGGCGCGGCGATGGAATCGTCATCCGACTGCACGGCGTCGATGGTGCCGTTCTGCATGGCGCGGAAAAGCTCGCTCGTCGGCACGAGCTGGTCGGCTGTGTAAAGCTCGATCTCCATCTCGCCATTGGCGACCTTGTTGAAGGCGTCGATGGAGGGCTTGATCACGTGTTCGGCCAGAGCCGGGCCCGCATAGGTCTGAAGACGCCACTTGATCGGCGACTGACCGTGCACCGCGGGAGCGGCAAGCGTGGTGGCGCCGGCGGCTGCGGCTGTCGCAAGACCGGCATTCTTGAGAAAATCGCGTCTGTTGGTCATGTCTCTCATTCCCCTGGGTGTTGATCCGGCTCCGTGGGCACTTACGGTCTGACGCCTTCGCCCGGGGAACCTCTTCCTTTTCCTCTCCATTGATCCGGGCGAAAGGAACCCGGCATTCGCGGGCCCGGCGTGCCGGACCCGATCAGCGCGCAGATCAGTGGCCGTAGACGACGCTCGGCAGCCAAAGGGCGATCTGCGGGAAAGCCATCACGATGGCGAGCGCGACAAGCATCACGGCCACGAAGGGCACGATGGAGCGATAGATGTCGGCCAGCGAAATCTGCGGCGGGGCCATGGCCCGCATCAGGAACAGGTTGTAGCCAAAGGGCGGCGTCATATAGGCGATCTGGCAGGTGATGGTGTAGAGCACGCCATACCAGACGAGATCGAAATCAAGCGCACCCACCAGCGGCACATAGAGCGGCGCGACGATGACCAGCATGGCCGTATCGTCGAGGAACATGCCCATGATCAGGTAGGAGATCTGCATCATGATCAGGATCTCCCAGGGGCTCAGCGCCAGCCGGTCCACGAAGAAGGCCTCGATCGCCTTGACCGCGCCGAGCCCGTCGAAGACCGCGCCGAAGGCAAGTGCCGCGAGGATGATCCACATGAACATGCAGGAGATGCCGAGCGTCTTCTGGCAGGTGTCGTGAATGACCTTGAAGGTGAGACGCCCGCGCACCAGCGCAGCCAGCATCGCGCCGACAGCGCCCACGGCGGAGCTTTCCACCAGCGAGGTCTTGCCGGTCACGAAAAGCCCCATCATGGAGGCGAAGATCGCCAGCGGAATGAGGCCCGCCACGACGAAGCGGAGCTTGTCGCGCGTGGTCAGTTCCTCGCGTGCTTCCTTGTGGAGCGCAGGCCCGAGCAGCGGGTTCATCCAGCAACGCACCGCGATATAGACGATGAACATGCCCGCCATGAGAAGCCCCGGCAGCGCGCCCGCAAGCCACAGCTTGCCGACCGGCTGGCGCGCGATCATGCCGTAAAGCACCAGCACGACGGAGGGCGGCACGAGGATGCCGAGCGAGGAACCGGCCTGAATGACGCCGGTCACCATGATCTTGTCGTAGCCGCGGCGCAGCAGTTCCGGCAGCGCGATGGACGCGCCGATGGCCATGCCTGCGACCGACAGGCCATTCATGGCGGAGATGATGACCATGAGCAGGATGGTGCCGATGGCGAGACCGCCGTTCACCGGGCCCATGGCGATGTGGAACATGCGGTAGAGATCGTCCGCAATGCCGGATTCCGACAACATGTAGCCCATGAAGATGAACATGGGCAGGGTGAGAAGCGGGTACCACTTCATCAGCTTGATGCCGGAGGAAAAGGCGATTTCCGCACCGCCGTTGCCCCACAGCAGCAGCGAGAAGATGACCGCCACGAAACCGATGGCCCCATAGACGCGCTGCCCCGTGATGAGCAACACCATCATGGTGGAGAACATCAGGATGGCGATGAGTTCATAGCTCACAGAACGTCCTCCCCGCGCGCGGCCGCCACATCCTTGAAGAACACGGCAATCGTCTGCAGCAGCATCAGCACGATGCCGATGCACATGATGATCTTGATCGGGGCCATGTAGGGCCGCCACGAGGAGTAGCTGCGCTCGCCGTACTGGAGCGCGTAGCTCGTCGACGAGATTCCGCCGTAGAGCAGCACGACGAGATAGACGAAGAGGAAGACGACGGTGATGGCGTCGATGACGGCGCGCGAGCGCGGCGACCAGCGGCCATAGATCAGGTCCATGCGCACGTGATCGTCGCTCTGGAGCGACCATGCCCCGCCGAGGATGTAGTAGCCCACGAGCAGGAACTGGGCCATTTCCAGCCCCCACAGGGGCGGGATGAAGAACGACTTCATGAACGACGAATAGAGAAGGATCCCCATCATCGCGAAGACGAGATACATGGCGAGAAGGCCGACGTAACGGTTCGTCGCGTCGACCCAGCGCACATAGGTCCTGATTGCTTTCGGCACTGCCGCTGTTCCCTGTAGCACTGCCCTCGCCCCCTAGTTCCGGCGAGGTGTCCGGCCCGATCTGACGTCGGATCTCAGACGGATTTCGTCACCACCGCCTCCCGGGCGGCCTGCAATGTGGTTGCAAGACGCCGCGCCCAGGCTTCTTCGGCCTTGGGGTCGGCAATCTCGTCGTTTCGGATTTCCACCATCACGCAAGGCAGCCCGCGGGCCTCGCCGTGCCGGGTGAGCGTGAAATAGACGCCGTCGCCCGGCGCATAAGGTTCGTTGTCGCCGACCGTCAGACTTTCGTCGCGGCGAAGGTCCGCCAGCATCGCGTCTGCAAGACGGCGGTCGAGATCGGAAAGGATGCCGATTTCCCAGGGTCGCGCGACGCCCTTGTAGACCGGCGTGTAGGAATGAATGGCGACGAGGATGCTGGCGCGCCCCTGTCCGGAGCGCTCCTCCAGCACCGCGTCGATCATCTCGTGATAGGGCTCGTGGACCATCCTCACGCGCCTGTCGCGGGCCTCGTCGTCGAGCCCGGCATTGCCCGGGATAACCGTCGCCTCGCTGACCTCCGGCACCAGATCGGGCGCATCGAGCATGCGGTTGCAGTCCGCCACGAGGCGGGAAATCGTCGGATAGATCAGCGTGGCGTCGAGCATCCGGCTGAGCGCTTTGGAAACGCCCAGCGCACCCGGATCCCATGCGATATGCGCCTTGAGCGCATCGCCGGGCAGGCCGAGATCAAGAAGCGGCAGCGGTATCCGGTTGGACGCGTGATCGCACAGGATGACGAAGTCCGACTTGCCGGAGGTGTTTTCCAACACGACCGGACGCTCGTCCGCCGAAACGGCCCCAAACGCCATAGCCCTCTCCCCTGTCCGATCAAACATGACACCGATGCAAATCATCGACGCACGCCCAAACCCTCTCCAGACACGAAAACCACCGCATCGCCCGCCACGCCGAATAAAAAACGCTTGCCGGACGCCCCTTACCTTTACGTCCCGTCCGTCAGAACCGACGCCTATGCAGCGGCTTTCCGTAACGGATGTTACAAAAAGCGAATTTCCGTCACTCTGTTTTTGAGATATTACAGGGCTTGCGATGCCTGTCAATTTGAACGCGAGGGAAAATACGTTGGGGCAATTCAAGGTATCGGGAGGAGTGGCGTGACGGGCGACAGACAACAGACGGTTGCCGAACAGATCCGCACGGGACTGCAGGCGCTTACCGCCACCGAGCAGAAGGCGGCGCGCACGCTTCTGGCCAGCTACCCGGTGACCGGACTGGAAACGGTGGCGGAGTTCGCACGCCACGCCTCAGTCAGCGCCCCGACGATCCTGCGCTTCATCGCAAAACTCGGCTTTGACAGCTATCCCGACTTCCAGCGCGCCTTGCGGGCGGAACTGAACGCCCAGCTTGCCACCCCGCTCGCCAAGCGCGACGCACCGCCGGAGCCTGCGGCCGGGGGTGGGGCCGGAGCCGGGAGTGGCGGCGAACGCGCCTTTCTGGAGCGGTTCCGCTCCGCGCTCGACGACAATATCACCCAGACATTCGCGCTTCTGCCGCCCGGCGAATTCGAGGCGACGGTCGACCTGATCGCCCAGACCCGCGCGCGCATTCATGTCATCGGGGGAAGGTTCACCGATGCGTTGGCGCGCTATCTTTCCGCACATCTGCGCATCGTGCGGCCGGGCGTGGTGCATCTGGTCGGCCAGAGCGACAACTGGCGGGACCAGATGCTCGACATCACCCGGCGCGATCTGCTGATCGTCTTCGATATCCGCCGCTATCAGGAGGATCTGGCGCGGCTTGCCGCCGTTGCGGCCAAGCGCAACGTTCCCATCGTGCTGCTGACGGATCAGTGGCTTTCGCCGATTGCCGCCCATGCCCGCCACGTGCTGGCGGCGCGGGTGGCCGCGCCGTCGAACTGGGACAGTTCCGTCGCCCTGCTGGCGCTGGTGGAGGCGCTGGTGGCGGCGACGACGGAGGCCATGTGGGACAGCGCCCGGCCCCGCATCGATGCGCTGGAAGAGCTTCGAAACGGCTGAGCCGTGCGTCCGCTCAATGCTGTATGTAAAGCCGCGTCACCCAGTCGGCGACAAGGGCCGGACGGTCGATGCCTTCGATCTCCACCGTAATGCGATGGGTGAAGGTGAACTCGCCGGGCTTTTTCTCCTCGGCTTCCGTCAGAACCACCCGTCCGCGCACGTTGGAGCCGGTCGGCACCACGTGGAGGAAGCGCACTTTCTCGAAGCCGTAGTTGATCAGCATGCCTGCACCCTCGATGCCGGGCTCGGCCTCGCGCGCCATGCGGGTGATCAGCGACAGCGTCAGGAAGCCATGCACGATGGTGCCGCCGAAGGGACCTTCGGTGGCCGCACGTTTGGCGTCCACATGGATGAACTGATGGTCGTAGGTCAGATCGGCAAAGGTATCGATCATGTCCTGGGTGATGGGCATCCAGCCCGAAACACCGATTTCCTCACCAATGCGCTGCGCATAGGCGCGCACGTCAATCTTCTGGCTCGACACGTCGCAACCCTCCCGTTTCGCGTTGCGCAGGGGAGCAAAAACGACACCCCGATGCGCGCTGTGGCCCTCTTAGCCCAACCGGGTGGCTCAGGTAAATTTCGTTTTGCGCGATCTACGATTTTTCACGTGCCCATATTACCGAAAAACGACGGGAAACAATGCCGAAGACAGAAATTTCCTGAATGATTTCAATCATCTCGACAAACGATTTTACAGGTAAGCCAGTGACCGATCGGTCTCGATCTTAGGGCCTATATTCAAGGGTGCGGCCGATCCGGTACCATCGTTCCTGCAATCAAAAGGGCCGGGCGCGGCAAAACTCCCGCATGAGACGAGGAGGCGCGCATGACGGACGGCCGGTTGCCGGAGAAACGCTTTGGGAGGAGACCATGGGGGAGGAAACCATGGGCCGGAAAACCATGCCCGGACGCGCACGCCGGGCTCCGACAGCCTTGCGGGCAACCGCTTTCGCCCTGATCGCACTCGTCACGGCTGGCATCGCCGCTGTTACGGGCACCGCCAAGGCCGCCCAGACCATCCGCGTCGGCGTGCTGAAATACGGCACGGTGAACTGGGAGCTGACCACCCTCATCGACAACCGGATCGACGAAGCCAACGGCATCAAGGTCGAGATGGTGCCCTATGCCTCCAATCAGGCGACGCTGGTGGCGCTTCAGGGCGGCGAGGTGGATGTGATCGTCTCCGACTGGCTGTGGGTCTCGCGCCAGCGCGCGTCCGGCAAACCCTACACATTCGTGCCGTTTTCCTCCGCCGTCGGCGCGCTGATGGCCGCGCCCTCCTCCGGCATTGCATCGCTTGAGGATCTGAAGGGACGCAAGATCGGGATTGCGGGCGGACCGCTCGACAAGGGCTGGCTCACCTTGCGCGGGCTGGCGGAGCGCGAAGCGGGTTTCGATCCGGCGGATGAAAACGAGATCGTTTTCGGCGCTCCTCCGCTTCTGGCCAGGAAGCTGGAACAGGGCGAACTCGATGCCGTGCTGAATTACTGGCACTACGCCGCCCGACTGGAAGCCAAGGGCTTCACCCGTATTCTGGACGCCAATGACGCCGCCATGCGCCTTGGCGCGGAGGGCGCGATTTCGGCCATCGGCTATGTGTTCAACGAGGAATGGGCCAATGCCCATCGCGCCGCCATGCTGGGTTTCGTCGCCGCCTCGCGCCAGACCAAGGACCTGCTGAAGACCTCCGATGAGGCATGGGAGGCGCTGCGTCCGGCCATGAAGGCCGCGGACGAGACGACCTTCGAGACGCTCCGCGCCCGTTTCCGGGCGGGCATCCCGTCACGCCCGATCGCATCGGAAGTCGCCGACACACGGCATATCTATGCGCTTCTCGCCAGACTTGGTGGCGAAAAGCTCGTCGGTCCGGCAAGGGAAATGGCGCCGGGCACCTTCTGGAGCGCACTGGAAGACGGGTCGTGAACCGGTGACAGGAGGCGGCCTCCCCCTTTCCGCAGTTCCACCGCACACCACGCGGAGGCGAGGAACCGCGAGCAGGCGACGACGCGCGACGCGCCTGCCGCTCGGCCTGCTCTCGCTGGCGGGAGCTCTCGCCCTTTGGGCGCTCGCGGCCCATTTCGCCGATGACGCGACAGTCCCCGCCCCGCTCGATGTCGCCGCCTTCATGGTGCGCGAGGCGGTTTCCGGTGAGTTATTCCTGCATCTCGGCATCACGCTTGCCCGGGTGGCCGCTGCCTTTACGCTCTCCATGCTCATCGGCACGGGGGCGGGGCTCTTGATGGGGCAGAACCGGACGGCGGACCGGGTGCTCGATCCATGGCTGATCCTGCTCATCAACCTGCCCGCGCTGGTGCTGATCGTCCTTTGCTACATCTGGATCGGACTGACGGAGGCCGCCGCCATCACCGCCGTCGCGCTCAACAAGATCCCGAATGTGGTGATCACCCTGCGCGAAGGCGCGAGAGCGCTCGATCCGGCCCTGAGCGAAATGGCGCGGGTCTATCGTTTTTCGCGCGCAAAACGCGTGCGCGACGTGATTCTGCCGCAGCTTCAGCCCTATCTCGCCGCCGCCTCGCGCTCCGGGCTGGCGCTGATCTGGAAGATCGTGCTGGTGGTGGAACTCATCGGCCGCTCCAACGGCGTCGGGTTCCAGATCCATCTCTATTTCCAGTTCTTCGACGTGACCGCCATCCTCGGCTACGCGCTCGCCTTCGTGGCGGTGATGCTGGCCATCGAATATGCACTGGTGCAGCCCCTTGAAAAACGCGTCTCCCGCTGGCGTATCCGGCCGGCTTGATGTCCGCATTGCCGAGAAAAGCTTCGAGCGCGTGGAAGGCGGGCGGGTTTGCGTGCTGCGCGATCTCGCCTTCTCGCTGGAACCGGGCAGCTTCACCTGCCTGATCGGGCCTTCCGGGTCCGGCAAGACCACCACGCTGCGCATTCTTCTGGGCCTCGACTCGGATTTTGCTGGCACCGTCAGCCTTCCCGGCCATGATGAGCGCATCGCCGCCGTTTTTCAGGAACCGCGCCTCCTGCCATGGCGCACGGTGGAACAGAACGTGCGGCTCGCCCTGCCCGACGGTGTCACGCCCGATCTCGACGGGCTGTTCGACACGCTGGGGCTGAGCGAGGTCCGGGACAATTTTCCCGGCGAACTGTCTCTCGGGCTTGCCCGCCGGGTGGCGCTGGCGCGCGCCTTCGCCATCGATCCGGACGTTCTCCTTCTGGACGAACCTTTCGTCTCCCTCGATGAGGCGACCGCCCAGCGGCTTCGCGGGCTTCTTGAGGCCCTGTGGCTGAAGCGCGGGGTGACGGTCCTGATGGTCACACACAATCTGCGCGAGGCCGTAACGCTGGCCGACCGGCTGGTGCTTATGGCGGGGCAACCGGCGCGCATCGTCGGAGAGGAGGAAATCGATCTCGCCCGCGGCGCGCGCGACCGGGACGCGGTTGAAGCCCGGCTCAACCGCATCATGCAACGCCATCCCGAGACGGTGAGAATCTGACACTTCCTTCCCTAGCGTTATATATGGTTTTTTGCATAAATAGAGAGCCTTGGCACGAACATCAAAGCAATGCAGCGATATCCTTCTGGTAATCCCTTGCATTTTACCTGTTATATCGCATGAGAAATGCCAGCTTAATCAATGCCGTCAATCGGTTAGTACTATGGTGCTATCGACATTATTGCAGTGATTTCACACAGTCCGGATGCTCGTTTGCGACTGATCGGCAGGCCGGAATCCGGTGTTTATCCGGGCTCCAATTCGCTCACTGATCCGGTTACCGGGACTGCATAACAACAAGGTCCGCCGGCGCGCGCCAACACCAAGCGTAGGGGATGGAAATGCAAAGGTTCACGTTCCTGGCGGCCGCCAGTCTGGCTGCCGTGACAGTAACATCGTTCGCACATGCCAACGATGAACTGGTTGAAATGCAGAAGAACCCGAAGAACTGGGTTATGCAGCTGGGCGACTACGCCAGCACCCGTTACAGCTCTCTCGATCAGATCACCGCGGACAATGTCGGCAATCTTCAGGTTGCCTGGACGTTCTCCACCGGCGTCCTTCGCGGTCATGAGGGCGGCCCACTGGTCATCGACGACATCATGTATGTCCACTCGCCCTTCCCGAACAAGGTCTTCGCGCTCGATCTCAACGACAACGGCCGGATCATCTGGAAATACGAGCCCAAACAGGATCCGAATGTCATTCCTGTCATGTGCTGCGACACGGTCAACCGTGGCGTCGCCTATGGCAACGGCATGATCTTCCTGCATCAGGCCGACGCCAAGCTGGTGGCGCTCGACGCCAAGACCGGCGAGGAAAAGTGGTCGGTACAGAACGGCGATGCGTCCAAGGGCGAAACCGGCACCTCCGCCCCGATGGTGGCCGGCGACAAGGTTCTGGTCGGCATTTCCGGCGGCGAGTTCGGTATTCAGGGCCACATGACCGCCTACAACATCTCCGACGGCAAGATGGCCTGGCGCGCCTATACGAGCGGGCCGGACGACAAGATCATGATGGACCCGGAGAAAACCACCCATCTGGGCAAGCCGGTGGGCAAGGATTCCTCGCTCAAGACCTGGGAAGGCGACCAGTGGAAGCTGGGCGGCGGCGCCACCTGGGGCTGGCTTTCCTACGATCCGGAACTGAACCTCGTCTATTACGGCTCCGGCAACCCCGGCACCTGGAACCCGGTCCAGCGCCCCGGCGACAACCGCTGGTCGATGACCATCTTCGCCCGCGATCTCAACACCGGCATGGCCAAGTGGGTCTATCAGATGACCCCGCATGACGAGTGGGACTACGACGGCGTCAACGAGATGATGCTCGTCGACATGGAAGTCGACGGCAAGATGCGCAAGACGCTGGTCCACCCGGACCGTAACGGCTTCGCCTATACGCTCGACCGCGAAACCGGCGAACTGCTGGTTGCGAAGAAGTTCGACCCGGCCGTCAACTGGGCGACGGAAGTCGTGATGGACCCCAACAGCGACCAGTATGGCCGCCCGCAGGTCGTCTCGCAGTATTCCACCGACCAGAACGGCGCCGACGTGAACACCGAAGGCGTGTGCCCGGCGGCGCTCGGCACCAAGGACCAGCAGCCCTCGGCCTATTCGCCGAAGACCGGTCTGTTCTACGTGCCGACCAACCACGTCTGCATGGACTACGAGCCCTTCGAGGTCTCCTACACGGCCGGACAGCCCTATGTGGGCGCGACGCTTTCCATGTTCCCCGCCCCCAACAGCCATGGCGGCCTCGGCAACTTCATTGCCTGGGACGCAGCCAAGGGCGAGATCAAGTGGTCCCTGCCGGAGCCCTTCTCGGTGTGGTCCGGTGCGCTGGCGACCGCGGGCGACGTGGTCTTCTACGGCACGCTGGAAGGCTACCTGAAGGCGGTGGACGCCAAGACGGGCAAGGAGCTTTACCGCTTCAAGACGCCGTCGGGCATCATCGGCAACGTGACGACCTACGAGCATAACGGAAAGCAGTTCGTTGCCGTTTATTCCGGCATCGGCGGCTGGGCAGGCATCGGCCTGGCGGCAGGCCTGTCCGAGGGCTCTGAAGGTCTCGGCGCCGTGGGAGCATACCGGTCCCTGTCGAGCTACACCAACCTCGGTGGTCAGCTCACGGTGTTCGCACTTCCCAACTAAGAGCCGAGCGGGCCGCCTTTCTCAGGCGGTCCGTCGGTTCCGAAAAAGACGGTCCGCGTTCCGGCAGCGTGGGATGCGGACCGGCCAAGAAGCGACGCCCGAGCGGGACCGGCACCAGGAGCCGGTTCCGCCTTTTGGCGAAAGTCGGCACGTCGACAAATCGGCGGCCAACCAGAGATCAGGACGACCAAGGTGAGGAACGGGCGTGAAGGCGGTGGATGACAAACCGCCCGGCAGGTTCGTTCAGGAGGAAACGGCAGGCGACCCCGCGAATGTAACCGGCGCGGGCGGGCCAATCCGGGGAGACGAGTTTGATGAGTTTCGGAATGCACAAGGCACGGGCTGGTTGGGCGAAGGGGCTTGCGGCCCTTGCAATATCCGCGGTCATGGCGGGCAGCGCCGTGGCGCAGGAAGCAGGCGCCGACGACTGGGAGCAAAAGCCCTACATCATCAAGGACGGGAAGGTCGATTACGGGGTCTATAACGGCTTCCGCCGCTACCACTCCACCTGCCATGTGTGCCACGGGCCGGACGGGCTCGGCTCCACTTATGCGCCCGCGCTCACGGAATCCCTGAAGACCATGTCCTATTCCGACTTCCTGGAAGTCGTCGTCAACGGACGTCAGGTGGTCAACGCATCTACGGATTCCGTCATGCCCTCCTTCGCCGAGGTGCCGGACGTGATGTTCTATATCGATCACATCTACGCCTACCTGAAGGCCCGTTCCAACGGCGATCTGGGCCGGGGACGGCCGAAACGGATTCCCGCCGACGAGGACCCCGTCTTCAAGGAGTGGAAGGCGAGCCAATGACGGGCGCCACCGCCCTTAGCGCGCTTCATCGCGCGTCTCACAGCTGCGGCATCGCCCTGCTGGCCGTATGGCTGGCGGGAGCGGTGCCGGGCGGTTTTGCGCCACATGTGCAGGCGGCGGAGACAGTGAACCCGGATGTGGTGGACCGCACGACGCTGCGGGTCTGCGCGGATCCCGGCAACCTGCCCTATTCCAACGACAAGGGCGAAGGCTTCGAGAACAAAATCGCGGAAATCGTTGCGGAGGAACTGAACGTTCCCATCGCCTACACATGGTTTCCGCAGACCATCGGCTTCGTGCGCCGCACGCTCGGCGAAAAACGTTGCGATCTCATCATCGGGGTCGCGGCCACGAACGAGCTGATGCAGAACACCAACCCCTATTACAATTCCACCTATGTGATGGTGTATCGCGCCGATGCCGATCTCACCGGCTCGCTGGGCGATCCGGCTCTCAAGGGCATGAGGATCGGCGTTCAGCCGCGCACGCCCGTCGCCTCGCTCATCGCCCGGCACGGGCTTCTGGGACACATGAAGTCCTATCCGCTGGTGGTCGATACCCGGCGCGAGAAACCCGTGCGCCAGATGGTGAGCGATGTCTCAAGCGACAAACTGGACGTGGCGCTCGTGTGGGGACCGCTCGCAGGCTACTGGGTGCGCGAGATCGACCCGGCCCTGAAGATGGTTCCCGTCGCACCGGAGGCCGGGACGCGGCTTTCCTATCTGATGTCGATGGGCATCCGCTACAATGAGCCCGACTGGAAGCACGCACTCAATCGCATCCTGCGTAAACGCAAGGATGACATCGCCGCCGTGCTGACCGCCTATAACGTGCCGATGCTCGACCGCAAGGGGAAGCTGATCGAGGTCGCAGCGCAGCCTCGGGACAAGCCCGCGTCGCCTGCCCCGAAGGAAAAGCCCGCCGCCAAAGGCGTGGCGGAGCCGGACGGCTACCGGGTGGAGGGCTACCGGGCCCCCGTGCCTGCAAAGCTCACCGGCGCACGCACGGTGGATGCGGAAGGACTGCTCGGTCTGATGAAGGCGGAGGATGTCGTGCTGATCGATGTTTTCCCCGCCGCCCGCAAACCGGAAGGACGCGGCGACGACCAGCTTTGGCGCGAGCCCAAGCGCGCGACGATCAAGGGCGCGCACTGGCTCGCCAACATGGGCTTCGGCAAACTCCATGCGGATGAGGACGCCGCCTTCAAGGCGGAGCTTTTGCGTCTTTCCGAGGACGGCAAGCGCACGCTCGCCTTCTTCTGCGAGCCCGAGTGCTGGATGTCCTGGAACGCCGCCAAACGGGCGATCTCCTACGGGTTCGACAAGGTCGTCTGGTTTCCCGGCGGCGTGAGCGAATGGAACGAAGCGGGCGAATTGCTTGAGGAAATGCGGCCCTGGCGGCCACATGATCCGCAATAACGGTGGCAGGACTGAGGGAGGGATGACGGCAGGAGGATGAAACCGGGCGCGCCCAGACAAGACCTGCGCGAACCGACACGGCGCACCGCGGTGGCGGGGATTGCCGCGGCGGGCGGGCTGATGCTGGCCGCACCTCTTGCGCCCTTCACGGGCGAGGCGCAGGCGTCTCCCCTTCCCGCGTTCAGCGAGATCGCGCCGGGCATTTTCCTGCGCTCCGGGGTGCAGGCGGAGATGGACGGCGAGAACCACGGGGCCATCGCCAATATCGGCTTTATCGTCGGAGAGAAAAGCGTGGCGGTGATCGACACCGGGGCCACGGACGGCCAGGGCGCGGCACTGAGGGCGGCCGCGGAGGCGACCGGCAAACCGGTCAGCCATGTGATCGCCACCCACGTGCATCCCGACCACTGTTTCGGCCACGGGGCCTTCGCGGACGGCTTTGCCTCCGGCGCCATCGCCAATGTCGGCCACCACCGTCTGCCGCGCGCGCTGGCTGAGCGCGGCGGGTTCTATCTCGAACGGCTTGCCGCAATCGCGCCTGCGGGCACCGAGGCCCGCTTCATCGCCCCATTGATGCTGGTCGACGAGGTGACGACCATCGATCTGGGAAACCGGGCGCTGCGCCTCACCGCATGGCCCGCCGCACATACCGACAACGACCTGACGATCCATGATCTCGCGACCGACACGTTCTGGGCCTCCGATCTGGTTTTCGACGGCCGCATTCCGGTGCTCGACGGTAGCCTGACGGGCTGGCTTTCTGCCCTCGACGACATCTCAAAGTCCGCGCCCGCGTTGCTGGTGCCGGGCCACGGGGAGGCGGGGCCGCCGGGCCCGATGGTTTCCCGGCAGCGCGCCTATCTGGAAGCCCTTGCTGGCGGTGTGCGCGAGGCCATCGCTCAGGGTCTCTCGATCGATGAGACCGTAACCCGGCTTTCCGATCTCGGACGCGGAGACTGGCTGCTTTTCGATGGATCGCATGGCCGCAATATCGTGACCGCCTATACAGAACTGGAGTGGGAATGATGCGCAAATCCGCCGACAATCGTTTCCGGCCCTCTTTCCTGCCGGGTCTCATCCTCAGTTGTTGCCTGATGCTCGCAAGCCTGTTGGCCGCCGTCGGCGCGCATGCCGACGAAGCGGCATGGCCCGATATCCGCGACAGTGTTTTCGGGGACCGCGAGATTGCGGACGCAGCGGGCGTCATCGCCCTTGAAACGCCCTACCGCGCCCACGATGCGGCGGTCGTTCCGGTGAAGATCATCGCCCTTATCCCGCAATCCGCGGAGCGCTCGATCACGAAGATCACGCTGATCATCGACGAAAACCCGGCGCCCGTCGTCGGCACCTTCCGGTTCTTTCCGCAAAACGGCATTGCCAGTTTGTCCACCCGCGTTCGCGTCAACGCCTATACGAATGTCCGCGCCATCGCCGAGACCAGTGACGGCAGGCTCTACATGGCGACGAACTACGTGAAGGCGGCTGGCGGCTGCTCGGCTCCGGCCGGAAAGGACCATGAGCTTGCCATGTCGCGGCTCGGCAAGATCCGTTTCCGCCAGATCGGCGAATGGCGCGCGGGCGAGCCGTCGCAGGCGCAGGTCATGGTGAGCCATCCGAACTATTCCGGCATGCAGACGGATCAGCTCACCCAACTCTGGATCCCGGCAGACTATGTGCGCACCATCGAGCTTGCGCTGAACGGCAAGCCGATCCTCGCCTTCGACGGGGATATTTCCATGAGTGAAAACCCGAGCCTGCGTTTCTTCATGAAGCCGGAAGAGGGCGCGACGCTGACAGCCAGGGTGACCGATACCGAGGAACGCAGCTTCACCGACAGCTGGACGATCAAGCTGGGGCCGGGCTCGTGAGGCGCGGCCGGATGACGGGCTGGCGCGTGGCAGCGGGTTTGGGTGCCGCGTTGCTGATCCTCGCCCTGCTCATGCCCGCCCCGGTTCTCGCCGGGCAGGCGCGGGTTGCGGTCTTCCCGTTCCTGCTTCGCGACACATCGATGGAACATCCGGCGGGACGTATCGATGAGGCGGAACGCGCGCGGCTTGCCATGATCACCGCAGAACTTTCCGACATGTTGGCCGCGCGCGGGATGGTGCCGGTCGATCTTGCAGGGCATCGCGAGGACATCGATGCGCTTCAACCGCCGTGGATCTGTCCGCCCTGCGGGGCGCGGCTGGCAAAGGATATCAGGGCGGAAATCGCGATAACCGGCTTCGTGCACAAGGTCTCCACGCTCATCCAGTCGGTGACGATCATCGCCTATGACGTTCGCTCGGGCGATATGCTCGGAAACGCCTCCGTTTCCATTCGCGGCAACACCGACGAGGCGTGGCGGCGCGGGGTTTCCTTCATCGCGGAACGGCGGCTGTGGGGGCCGCGGGTGGAAGCCGCGCTTGAGGATTAGCGGGTGGCCTGTTTGAGGGTATGTGGCCCGTTTGGGAGCGTTTGGCCGATCCTTCGAGACGGGCCTCACGGCCCTCCTCAGGATGACGTTGTGGGTGGGGAAGGCTTGTTCGATTCAGCAACATATTCAACATCATCCTGAGGAGACATCGCAGATGCCGTTTCGAAGGATCGGCCACACGCTCCCCGCTCCGCGCCTCGAACGAACATCTCCCCCATCCGCCCCATAGCCAGCCCGCACGATCTGCGCCAGACTGCCCCAAAGCGTGCAAGGGGAGAGCATGCAGGGAGGGATGCCGGAACATGGACGATTTCGCGATGCGCGCGCCGCTCGCCATCGAGGGCGTCAGCTATGCCTATGGCGCAAAGCGTGCCCTCGACGATGTGAGCCTGACGCTCGCACCCGCCCGCGTCACCGCACTTCTGGGGCCGAACGGGGCGGGCAAGACCACACTGTTTGCGCTGATCACCGGGCTTTTCGACAGCAGAACGGGCCGCATCCGCATTGACGGGCATGAACTGAAGCGGGACCGATCCAAGGCCCTGTCCGGTCTCGGCATCGTCTTTCAGGCGCAGACGCTGGATCTCGATCTGACGGTGGAGCGCAATCTTCGCTATTTCGCAGCCCTTCGGGGCCTGAGCAAACGCGAGGCCGGGGAGCGCATCGCCGTGCTGCTCGATCAAGTGGGCCTTGCCGACCAGAGCCGTGCGAGGGTGCGCGCGCTTTCCGGTGGGCAGCGGCGACGGGTGGAGGTGGCGCGGGCACTTCTCGACCGACCGCGCCTGCTGCTTCTCGACGAGCCCTCCACCGGCCTCGATATCGCGACCCGGCGCTGGCTGGTCGGGGAGGTTCACCGGCTCGCCCGCGAAGAGGGGATCGCCGTTCTGTGGGCCACGCATCTGGTGGACGAGGTTCTGCCGGAGGACGACCTGATCGTTGTGGAAAAGGGCCGCATCGTTGCACGCGGCGAAGTCGGCAAGGTGGTGCGAGACGCGGGAGGCGAGGGGCTCGATGACGCTTTCACCCGCCTCACCTCGATGCGTGAGGAGGAAAGCCTTTGACCCTCTCCCACGCAGCTCGCGCCTTTGTCGCCATCCTCACCCGCGAGGTCCTGCGCTTCGTGCAGCAGAAGGAGCGGTTTCTGGCCGCCCTCGTGCGCCCGCTCATCTGGCTTATCGTCTTTGCGGCGGGTTTTCGCGCGACGCTGGGCCTCTCGATCATCCCGCCCTATCAGACCTACATCACCTATGACGTCTATGTGGTGCCGGGGCTGATCGGCATGATCCAGCTTTTCAACGGCATGCAGTCCTCGCTCTCCATGGTCTATGACCGGGAGATGGGCTCCATGCGGGTGCTGTTGTCCACGCCCCTGCCGCGCTGGTTCGTGCTGGCCGCCCGCATGATGGCGGCGACGTTCGTCTCCATCATTCAGGTCTATGCCTTCGTCGCCATCGCCCTGGCTCTCGGCACGGATCTGCCCCTGCCCGGCCTTGCCATGATGCTGCCGGTTCTCGTCATGACGGGGCTGACGCTTTCGGCCATCGGCATGTTTCTCTCCTCATGGATACGCCAGCTTGAGAATTTCGCCGGGATCATGAATTTCGTTATCTTCCCGATGTTCTTCATCTCCAGCGCGCTCTATCCGCTGTGGCGGGTGAAGGAATCGAGCCTCTGGCTCTTCCACGCCTGCTCGTGGAACCCCTTCACCTACATCGTGGAAGCCATCCGCTTCGCGCTTTACGGGCAGATGAACGCTTTCGCGCTGATGGTGGTGGCGGGAACGCTGGTGGTCTTCGGAGCGGCCTCGGTCATCGGCTACACGCCCGCACGCGGCGGACCTGCGGCGGGGCGAGCGGGGGCGGGGTGAATGGCACACCCTTCCCCTTAGACCCGTCGTGCCGAGTTGCCTGCTTTCGTCGCCGCGACGTCATCCAGTGATTGTCACTATTCACGATCACGAGGCCGGTCTAGGCTTTCATTGTTTTCAAAGTGATTCCTGAAATTGCGGGGCAGCCATGGGCGATTTCAATGAGTTCCACCGCGAAGACGGTCGTCCTACCGAAGCTGAACGATGCCTGATCGAGGCAGCAGAAAAGGGCGAGGCCGCGGATTGCAGAGATTTTGCGGAAGCCGAAAGGATCATCTCCGCCCGGCTCCTTCGCTCAGTGGCTACCGACGATTTCCGACACTCAGATTTTCCCGATTGGCGTCTCAGGCCAGAGGGAGTTGGCCTTCTCGGTGCAACGTTCGAGAAGCTTGTCTCCTTCGACAGCTGCCGTATTCGCGGCAATCTTCTGCTCGCGTTCTGCAAATTTAAAAAAGGGATGGCGTTAATCGGCACCCGTATCGAGGGGCAGGCGTGGTTCGACTATTCTACCTTCGATGGAGAATTCTCTATATTCGGCGCAAAAATCGCCGGCCAGATTCAAGCAAACTACGCCACCTTTCGTAACGCCAATAGCAGAGCAGTATTGGGCCAACGCGTCACGGCGACTGACTGGAGCATGCACGGCGCGACAGTTGAAGGCGCATTTGACATCAGCGGCGCAGAACTCAGTGGCCAATTCTACGCCTCAGAAGCTGCCTTCCACAATGCCGGAGCCTGCGCCGTGAGGGCGGATGGCGTCAAAGCGTCAGGATGGTTCATGGACAATACAACAATCGAGGGCGAATTCGATATCAATGGCGCGGAAATTGCTGGCCAGATCAAAGCCGACAACGCCACGTTTCGCAACCCCGGCAGGCACGCCGTATTGGCTTACAGCGTTAAGGCGAAGGGATGGTTCATGCGCGACGCGTCTGTCGAGGGAGAATTCGTCTTCAACGGCACGGAAATCGTCGGGACGTTCACCGCCGACGGCTCCACCTTTCGCAACCCTGACGGCCGCGCCGCAAGAGCAGAGGGTATCAGGGCAGCTGACTGGTCGATGCGCGGCACCACAGTTGAAGGTATATTTTGGATTAGTGGCTCTGAAATCACCGGCGAGTTTTCCGCCAATGACGCGAGCTTTCACGGTGCAAGAGACTATGCCATCGTCGCACACAGCCTCAGGGCTGGCAGATGGTCTATGCAAGGTGCAAAGGTCGAGGGAGAATTCGAACTCAACGGTGCAGAAATCGCTGGGCTGTTTAATGCCGATAGCGCCACTTTTCGCAATCCGACTTATTTTGCTATCAATGCCTCGTCTAGTCGATTTCATGGTGGGATACGAATCCGTGGTGACACACAGATAAATGGTGGAATACTACTTGAGCGGGCCTCGGTTAAATATGAGTTCCAACTTGTCGGATTGACCCTCGCGCCTCATTCGGGATGCTGCCTTTCTATTGCCAATGCCGATATCGATGGGCCGGCCGAATTCTTTAAAGTGACATTTCTCGGCGCCATCGATGCAAGGGGCGCGCGGTTTCGCAGTGCAGCTAACCTTCGCCGTGCCACAATGATCTGCGACGCAGAGGCACGCAGGCAGGGACGGATCAATACGGAGGCATCCGAGAAACCTGATGAAACCGTACGGATGCCGAACCATTGCCTGCTACTGCGGGAGGCGGTTTTCGAAGGCAGACTGATCATGCCACGAGAATGCCCGCAAGGCATCGTTGACCTGTCACGAGCACGTTGCGACACCTTGGAAGACTTTTCAACCGGATGGCCGCCGGAACTGAAACCGGGGCAGGATGTCTGCAACGACCGGCTCTGCGATACTAAAAGCGGTCGCGACATCCAGCACATCGTGCTCGATGGGTTCGAGTGCAGACACTTCGAGCACCCATCAGGAACGGCTCGCCCCTCCGGCGACCATGTGGGCGAGGCGCGTATCCGCTGGCTGGCCGGACAATCCGCCGCCGACCTGAAAGTTCACTTCAACCCCCAACCCTGGCGCATGACGTCCGCCGTGCTGCGGGCCATGGGGTACGAAAAGGCGGCGGACAAGGTTTCCATCGAGCGGCGCACCCGTCAAAGACGTGCCGACAACATCCCGCGACGCTCGCGCGTCATGGGCTGCCTGCTCCATCATGCGGCTGACTACGGTTACAATCCGGTCAAGGCAACGCTTTGGTGCGTGATGCTTGTCGTGGCCTTTTCGCTTGTCTTCTGGGGATTGGAAGTCGCCTGTTCCAATGGTGCCTGCGGGCCGGAAAGGCTCTTCCAGCAGGTGCGTGAAGGCGATATCGAGAACACCCCCTACCCCACATTCGAGCCGCTGCTCTATTCGCTGGATCTCTTCGTACCGATCCTCGATTTCGGTTCGGACACGCTGTGGCGGGCGGACGTGACCGCGTGGCCGACCTTCAAGAAGGCTTTTGTGACCATCGGCTGGCGGCCGTGGACCTTCATCCATTCCTTCCCGGTGGGCTGGCTTGCCCACATTCTGGCGATCATCGAACGGGTTGTCGGCGCGTTCATGGTGGCGACCACGATCATCGGCCTCACCGGGCTGGTAAAGCGCGAAGAGAAGTGAACTCCTCTTCGCGCCCACTCTCAGATCATCTCACCCCAAAATCCTTGCGTGATGCCTCAGGTGGTCATCGATGAAGGTGGCGATGAAGAAGTACGAGTGGTCGTAGCCCGGCTGCATGCGGATCTTGGCGGACTGGCCCGCCTCCTTGCAGGCATCGACCAGACGCGAGGTCTGGAGCTGTTCTTCCAGAAAGCCGTCCGCATCGCCCTGATCGACCAAAATCTGCGTCGGGAACCCGCGCGCGCGTACCAGTTCGCAGGCGTCATGCGCCTTCCAGGCCTCGCGATCCTCGCCCAGATAGGCGGTAAACGCCTTCTGGCCCCAGGGCACCTGCGTCGGCGCGACGATGGGCGAGAAGGCCGAGACGGACTTGAAGAGATCGGGATTGCGCAGCGCCACCGTGAGCGCGCCGTGGCCGCCCATGGAATGGCCCATCACGCCGAAGCCACCCTCGCGTACCGGAAACGCCTCGCGGATGAGGGCGGGCAGTTCCTCGGTGACATAGGAGTACATCCTGAAATGCGGGGCCCAGGGGCTTTGCGTGGCGTCCACATAGAAGCCCGCGCCCTGCCCCAGATCGTAGGCCTCGTCATTGGCGACGCCCTCGCCGCGCGGGCTGGTGTCGGGGGCGACGACCATCAGGCCAAGCTCTGAGGCCATGCGCTGCGCGCCCGCCTTGACGGTGAAATTCTCTTCCGTGCAGGTCAGACCCGACAGCCAGAAAACGCAGGGCACAGGCCCGTTTTCCGCCGCAGCCGGCAGAAAGACCGACAGCCGCATCGGCGTTCCGGTGGAGGTGCTGTCATGGGAAAGGGTCAGCTGACGGCCGCCGAAACAGGTCGTTTTCGACAGTTCCTCGAAGACGGACATGGAGGTACTCCGGATTGTTGCATTCGTGTCGGACGGGCGGCGTGCCGGTGATGACCGCCGCCCGTCGACTGACGCGCCGCCGGTTCACACCGGCGGGCAAGGGGCTTGTTGCCCTGCGAGCGCAGAGCCCGTCAGTAGATCACCACCGAACGGATGGACTCGCCCGCGTGCATCAGGTCGAAGCCCTTGTTGATGTCTTCCAGCGGCATGGTGTGGGTGATCATAGGATCGATCTCGATCTTGCCGTCCATGTACCAGTCGACGATCTTCGGCACATCGGTGCGCCCGCGCGCACCGCCGAAGGCCGTGCCCTTCCACACGCGACCCGTGACGAGCTGGAACGGGCGGGTGGAGATTTCCGCCCCCGCCGGAGCAACGCCGATGACGATGGCTTCACCCCAGCCGCGATGGGCGCATTCAAGCGCGTCGCGCATCACCTTCACGTTGCCCGTGCAATCGAAGGTGTAATCGGCGCCGCCGATGAGATCGCCGCGGCGCTTGGTGAGGTTCACCAGATAGGGAACCAGATCGCCCTCGACCTCGGTCGGGTTGACGAAATGGGTCATGCCGAAACGCTCGGCCATTTCCTTCTTGGCCGGGTTCAGATCGACGCCGACGATCATGCCGGCACCGGCAAGACGCAGGCCCTGAATGACGTTGAGGCCGATGCCACCGAGGCCGAAGACGACCGCGGTAGCGCCCACTTCCACCTTGGCGGTGTTCACCACCGCGCCGATGCCCGTGGTTACGCCGCAGCCGATGTAACAGACCTTGTCGAAGGGCGCGTCCTCGCGGATTTTCGCCAGCGCGATTTCCGGCAGGACCGTGTAGTTGGCAAACGTCGAGGTACCCATGTAGTGGAGGATAGGATCGCCATCGAGCGTGGAGAAACGCGAAGACCCGTCCGGCATCAGGCCCTGCCCCTGCGTTGCACGGATCGAGGTGCACAGGTTGGTCTTCTGGCTGGTGCAGGAATAGCACTCGCGGCATTCCGGCGTATAAAGCGGAATGACATGATCGCCGGGCTTCAGCGACGTGACGCCCGGGCCGACCTCGACCACGACGCCCGCACCCTCGTGCCCGAGAATGGCCGGGAACAGACCTTCCGGATCCGCACCCGACAGGGTGAATTCGTCGGTGTGGCAGATGCCCGTCGCCTTGATCTCGACCAAGACCTCGCCAACCTTCGGCCCCTCAAGATTGACCGTCGTCACTTCCAACGGCTTTCCGGCCGCAACAGCCACGGCTGCACGAACTTCCATCGCAGTCGTCCTTCCTAGAATTTTCGTTTCAGATCCCTGAAACTCGCGTCTCAGATCAAAGCGGGCACATGAATCATCCGGAGCCACCCGGCAGTGGATGCCGGGCCCAGAGCCTGTCCGTCAAACTGTTTTTACGGTATCGGCCCGCTGCGCTTCTATGGTCCGAAAGTACCCATTTCCCGCAAGGGGACCACACTCTTGCGAGCCGTATGCACAAGCTTCCGTTGTGCCTTCGCGCCAGGCCAAAAACTGCCGTAGCGTTCCCCGCTACTTATGGCACTTAAGACCTATGGGACCGCCTCGGCGCTTTTGCCATATTACTGTTAAACGACCCGAAGACAGACCGGATCACGGTCAGAAGCGCCCACGAAAATGTGAACCCGGCAAGAGGTTCGGCCTGCAATCAGGGCGCGCGAAGTCCGGCGACGGGTACGGGAGGGACATCTCTTGAAGCCGATCCGACGTGGCCTTGCAGCCGCGCAAGGGAGCCTTGCGCGCATCGCGACAGACACCCTGCCGACCCGGTTCGCTGGGGCGGCGAGATGCGCATTGTTTGCCCTCGCCTGCATGTCTGCTCTCATCGGCGGCCCGGCCGGTGGCGGGGTGAGCCTCGCCGCGGAAAGCCTCTCGCTGGAAATGGTCTATCTCACGAGGGCGGAGAAGCCGCGGCTGTCGCTTTCCTTCGTGGACCCGGAAGTGGAAGACCCCGGCGTGTGGGGCGCGCGGCTTGCGCTGAAGGACAACCAGACCACCGGGCGTTTTCTCGACCACGCTTACACCTTGCGCGAAGTGGTGGTGCCCGCCGACGGGGATATCGTTGCCGCATTCGAGAACGAGATTGCAGGCGGGCATCGCTATTTCATCGCCGATCTTATCCATGACGATCTTCTGGCGATTGCGCGGGCGGAGGGAGCGGAAGGCACGCTCATCTTCAACGGGAGGGCGGGCGAGACGGACCTGCGCACGGACACCTGCTTCCCCCAAGTCTTTCACACCGCCCTGTCGCTTGCCCAGCGTAGCGATGCCCTGATGCAGTTTCTGGTCTGGAAGCGCTGGCCCGATGTGTTCCTTCTTTCCGGCACGGGACCGGGAGACGCGGCCTTTGCCGAAGCGATCCGCCAATCGGCGCGCAAGTTCGGCGCGGAAATCGTGACGGACGAGGCTTACGCCTATTCGCCCATCGCACGGCGCACCGATTCCGGCCACATCCAGGTGCAGACGCAAATGCCTGTCGCGACGCAAGGCGCGGGTGACGATTACGACGTGCTGGTCGTTTCGGATGAAAACGACCTCTTCGGCGAATATCTCGCCTTCAACACCTATGCCCCTCGCCCCGTGGCCGGCACGCAGGGGCTTGCGCCCATGTCCTGGCACCGGGTTCAGGAGCAATGGGGCTCCACCCAGTTCCAGAACCGCTTTGCAAAGGAAGCCGGGCGCTGGATGGAGGAACGCGATTACGGCGCATGGCTTGCCGTTCGCGCCATCGGCGAAGCGGTGACGCGCACCGACACCACCGACCCGGCGGCCGTGCGCGCCTATCTCAGATCCGACGATTTCGCGCTCGGCGGCTTCAAGGGCGTGGGGCTTTCCTTTCGCACATGGAACCAGCAGATGCGCCAGCCGGTGATCCTCACCAACAGGCGCGTTCTGGTGTCCGTCTCGCCGCAACCGGGCTTCCTGCACCAGCGCAACAAGCTCGACAGCCTCGGCTACGACCAGCCGGAGACCGCCTGCAACCTGCAATAGACCGACCAGCAAAAACGGAGACCGCATGTCCGACTTAGCGAAAACTTGCACCTCGCTCATGCCTGCCGCTGCAGCCCTTGCCGGTGCGCTTGCCTTCACCCCCGTGGCGCAAGGCCAGACCGTCTTCGTTTCCAACGAAAAAGGCAATTCGATCACCGTCATCGACGCCGCCACGCGCAAGGTGACAAACACCATTCCCGTAGGCGAGCGCCCGCGCGGCATCGCTCTCAGCAAGGACAACCGCCATCTCTATATCTGCGCCAGCGACTCCGATCATATCGAGGTGCTGGACACGGAAAGCCTTGAGATGATCGGCACGCTTCCCTCCGGCCCAGATCCGGAACTCATGACCATCGCGCCCGACGGCAAGCGGCTCTACGTGGCCAATGAGGACGACAATCTCGTCACGGTGATCGATCTGGAAACCGGCGATGTGCTGAACGAGGTTCAGGTCGGCGTGGAGCCGGAAGGCATGGGCGTCAGCCCGGACGGCAAGATCATCGTCAACACCTCCGAGACCACCAACATGGCGCATTTCATCGATGCGGAGAGCTTCGAGATCGTCGCCAATGTGCTGGTCGATCAGCGCCCGCGCTATGCCCAATTCACCGCCGACGGCGCGGAAGTGTGGGTGAGTTCGGAGATCGGCGGAACGGTTTCCGTCATCGACGCGGAGACCAAAGAGATCAAGCACAAGATCTCCTTCTCGGTGCCGGGGCTTCAGAAGGAAGCGCTTCAGCCGGTCGGCGTCGCCATCACCAGCGATCGCACCAAGGCCTTCGTCGCGCTTGGACCGGCCAACCGGGTCGCCGTGATCGACGCGAAAACCTACGAGGTCGAGGACTATCTGCTCGTCGGTCAGCGCGTCTGGCAACTCGCCTTCACGCCCGACGAGAGCCAGCTCTATGCAACGAACGGCGTTTCCAACGACATTTCGGTAATCGACGTCGCCGACCAGAAAACGCTCGTCTCCATTCCCGTGGGAAGCTTCCCGTGGGGCGTCGCGATCAAGCCCTGATCGAATTCATTCAACGGGAGGAAACAAATCATGATGCGCAAGACCGCAAAGAGATTTCAGGCAGCCCTTTTCGGCCTCGCAGCCGCCGGCCTTCTGGCCGTCCCTTCAGCGCAGGCGGACGGTTATCTCGCCACCCAGCCGGAGGAACTGGAGGATCTGGTTCTCGGCACGGACATGATCGGCTTCAACGTATCGCCGAAGGAATATCACCTGCGCACCGGCCAGTCCTATTCGCTCAAGATCAAGGCGTCGGGCTATCAGGAATACGCGGTCGTTGCACCGGAGTTCTTCGATTTCATCTGGCTGCGTAAGATCGAGGCCGGTGACATGGAGATCAAGGCGAACTCGATCTACGAACTGGAGTTCGAAGACGAGAGCGAAGCGGAGCTCTTTTTCGTCCCCATTCGCCCGGGCACCTATCAGATGTATGCCCGGGGATTGCTGGAAAAAGGCACCGTCGTCACCATCCATGTGAAGTGATCCGATGAGAGTTTTTCCCCTCCTCCTCATCCTGAGCGTCGCCTTTCCGGCGGCGCATCTGAGCTCCATGGTTCCGGCCCGTGCGGCAGGCGGCGGCAGCGACGACTGGCCCTGCATCCAGCGTCTCGTGCCGCAGATCTCCGCCGCGCAGGTCTGGTCGGGTCCGATCCCGGAACCCGCCATGTGGGACGGGGACGGCGAGGTCGCCCGGCTGGGTGCTCTCATCGCGGCAAGGCGCACGTCGATGGAAGAGGCAAAAGCCAGCATCGATCAGTTCGCGGAGGGGCTTGGCGAGGCGCGCGAACGGCGTCTTACCGCGTTGTTCGGGCGGACCCTGCAGGTGATCAACCGCGACCGCGCTTCCCTCATTGCCGGGATCAAACGGTTTTCGCGCAAGCAGGCGGCTCTGACGGCCCGAGTGCGGGAAACCCGCGCCGCGCTTCAGGCGGACGGACTGTCGGAAGAAAAACGCAAGGATCTCACCGAGACGCTGACATGGGACCAGCGGATCTTCGAGGATCGGGAAAAATCTCAGATTTATCTGTGCGAGCAGCCCGTTCTTCTGGAACAGCGCGCCTTCGCGCTCGGCCGCGCCATCGGCGCGCTTCTCAAGTCTGAAACGGAATGATGACCATGGCATTTCGCACAAGCACGCTCGCCCTGTGCCTTGCGGTTTTGACAAGCCTCGCCTCCCCCGTTCTGGCGCAAGGCATGGACGGACTGACACCCGACACCGCGGCGGCGGAAATCTACGGCTTCGACCAGTTGAAGGGGCTCGGCGACAAGGCGAGGCTCGTCTTCGACTACCGGCTGGAAGGCCGGATGATGGAGGAACCCTTCGCAGACGAGGTGGTTCTGGAATTCACGCGCTCGGGCGAGAGCACGGATCACGGCTATGACGTGGCGGCGACGCTTTTCGCCAAGGGCGCGCCGCGCGAGATCGGCCCGCTGGTCGCCAGCAGCTACAATCCGATCCTGCTGATCTTTTTCCAGCATGACGTGAACCAGATGAGCCGTGGCACCGGCGGTTCCAGCCACTATTTCCGCAATGTGATCCGCCACGCCATGGGGCTGAAGGGCGCCTTCACCTCCGAGGACGTGACGGCAGAGGTGGCGGACAGGACGGTGACGGCGCGCAGGATCAGCTTCACGCCCTTTGCCACCGACGAACACAAGGCGCAGATGAGCAAGTTGATGACCAAGCGCTATACGGTTACCGTCAGCGACGAGGTGGCGGGCGGCATCGTGGCGCTGGAGAGTGCGACGCCCGCCCCGCCCGACGAGCCGGGCACCGGCCCGATGCTGCACGAGATCTATCGGCTGCGGGAGGTGCAATGATGCCGGGACTTTCACTACGCAGGCTTGTCGGCGCTCTTTTGACGGGAGTGGCCCTGACGCTCAGTGGTGCGGGCACGCCCGCGCGCGCCAACGACTATCCGACCGTCGCCGTCGCCGATTATGTGCTTGGCTGCATGGCTGCCAACGGCGAGACGGGCCAGGCACTGCGCCAATGCGCCTGCTCGATAGACGTGGTGGCCTCTCTTCTCTCCTATGACGACTACACGCTTGCCGAAACCGTGCTGCGCATGCGGCAGGTGCCGGGCGGCGGCGAGAAGATGGCGATTTTCCGCGAAACGCCCGCGACCAAAGTGATGGTGGACCGCCTGCGCCGTGCGCAGGTGGAAGCGGAAGTGCGCTGTTTCTATTAGGCAGCGCCACAAAAAGCGTGCTGATACACGCAAGGCAGGCGTAACGGCCTCCCCTTCGCTGAGGGAAAAGAAGCCGCGGGGTTTCTCGCCACGCAATTGCGGCGCTTTTCACGCCTTGCTCCGATCTGCCTCTCGCCCGGCAGGGACCTGCTTTTCCCGCAAAATTACGGATATGCGCCATTTGGAGTACGGCTTCACTTGTAGCACTACAGTATTGCAGCCAAGCTACCGACCGCACGATAGACTTTACGTCAGGTGCTGATATTCAACGATGCGCCTTTGCGGTTTGACCATGGCCACCATGGCGGCCCGATATCGTGAGCGGGGAGCAGGAATGGCCATGTCCATTGCCGAGGCCGACATCAACATTCAGCCGGACGCGCAGGTCGTCTTTCGGGCCTGGTCGAAATCGCGCAATCCGGTGCGGATGCTTGAGGAACTGAAACAGGGTCTCGGCCCCTGCAATCCGGCGCTGATCGCGCTGTTCGTCTCCTCAAACCTGCCTTACGAGGATGTGGTGGGCCCGCTGGCCGTCGCCTATCCGCAAAGCCTGCTTGTCGGCTGCACGACCGCCGGCAGCCTGACGGCGACTTCCTATGAAGGCGACGGGGCGGTTGCTGTGGCCTTCGACCATTCCGCCTTTTCCTTCCAGATCTGCCCGCTGACGAACCTCAACGCCTTTTCCATGGCGAGTAGCGGCGAGGCCATCGAGGCGGCCTATTTCTCGCTGCTGCGCGACCTCACCCCCGACCAGAAGCACTTCTTCGCCATGCTGCTGGTCGACGGCCTGTCGCGGCGAGAGGAGGAAATCGCCGCCTCTACCTATGCCGCGCTCGATGCGGTGCCGATCTTCGGGGCGTCTGCGGGCGACAATCTCAATTTCGACACCACGCAGATTTTCCTGAACGGCAAGGTTCTGGAGGACACCGCGCTTGTCGTGCTGGGAGCATCCTCGCGGCCCGTGGAGGTGTTCAAGCTGGAGCATTTCTCGCCCACCGAGGACCGGGTCGTTGTCACCAGCGCCGACCCGCAGCGCCGCGTCGTGTGGTCGATCAACGCAGAGCCTGCGGCCGATGAATACGCCCGGCTCATCGGGGCGGATGTGGCTGCGTTGACGCCGGAGATCTTTGCCGCCAATCCGCTTCTGGTGCGCGTGGGCGGCGATTATCACGTGCGTGCCATCCAGAAGGTCACGCCCGACGGCGCGCTGCATTTCTATTGCGCCATCGATGAGGGTATCGTGCTGACGCTCGCCCATCCGCAGGACATGCGGGACAATCTCAACCAGCATATGGGACGCCTCGCGCAGCGCATCGGCGGGATCGAACTGGCCCTGTGCTTCGACTGTATCCTGCGGCGGCTGGAAGCGGAGCGGCTGGGGATCACCGGCGATCTCCTGCAGATTTTCGATCATTTCCGCATGATCGGCTTCAACACCTATGGCGAACAATATCGCTTCCTGCATCTGAGCCAGACGCTGACGGGACTGGCGATCGGCGGGGGCAAGAGATGAGCATGAGCGAAGCGCCGGGCCTGTCGCGCCGCCAGCTTCAGGAGCAGTTGCGTGCCCTTGAGGCCGAAAACGCCAAGCTACGCACCATCCGCGATGCGCTGATCCGGCAGGTCGACCGCAGCCACGATTTCACCGGCAACGCCTTCAAGCTGTTCCAGTCGGTCGCCGAGCTTGAGACCAACGTGGAGAAACGCATCCAGCGCGTGGCGCGGGCCATGAACGAGGCCAAGATCGCGCGCCGCCAGTTGCAGCAGGCCATCGATTCCATCGGCGAGGGTTTTCTCCTATATGACAGCGACGACCGGATCGTGCTGTGCAACCGGCGCTACCGGGAGCTTTTCCCCTCGCTGGACGACATACTGGTGCCGGGAACTCCGTTCGAGGAGATCGTGCGCCGGGCGGCGGAAACGAGCATCATCGTCGAAGCCGTGACCGACCCGCAAGCCTGGCTCGCCGCGCGCATGGAACGCCACTCGCGCAAGCATTGCCAGTTCCAGCAGCTTTTGTCCGACGGGCGCTGGATCCAGATCAGCGAACGCGACACGGAGGAAGGCGGCCGGGTCGTCATCGTCTCCGAGATCACCCACTTCAAGCGCCTTCAGGAAACCCGTCGGCTGACGGACATGTCCAAGCAGCCGGATCTGCTTGTCGCAACCGTCGCCTCCATCGCGCAAGGGGTGGTCGTCTTCGATGCCGACATGCGGCTGGTGACATGGAATTCGCAGGCCGCGATGCTGCTGAACCTTCCATACGTGGACATGCATGCGGGCATGGAGGTGCGCGATCTGCTGCGCCTTGTCTGGCGGCATGGCGCAAGGGTGCCGCGGTCGCGCAAGGAAGAGGCGATTGCCTGGGTCACCCGTGTGGAAACCCGCTATCCGCTGCGCCTTGAGATCACCTATCGCGGCGGACGGGTGGTGGCCTCCAATTTCCGCTCCATGCCGGATGACGGCTTTGTCATCACGCTGACCGATGTCACCGCCCAGAACGAGGCCGCACGCCTGCTGGAACGTTCCAACGAGGAGCTGGAACAGCGGGTTGAGGAACGCACCCGCGCGCTGACCGAACTGAACGAGGCGCTTCACGACGAGGTACGCCGCCACGAGGCGACCGCGCGCGATCTGGAACGTGCACGTCGTGCGGCCGAAATGGCCAACCTGTCGAAGACCCGGTTCCTCGCCGCCGCGAGCCACGACCTGTTGCAGCCTCTCAACGCGGCACGGCTTTATCTGTCGGCGCTGGACAACACCAGCTTCGTGACGGCGGAGGCACGCGATCTGCTCGCCAATGTCACGCAGGCCTTCCATTCCACCGAGGATTTGCTGAGCGCCCTTCTGGACATTTCGAAGATGGATGCCGGCGGCTACGAGCCCCAGATTTGCGATGTCTCGGTGGGCGATCTCTTCCGCACGCTGGAGACCGAATTCGGCGCACTTGCCCGGCAAACGAACCTCACCCTCACCGTCGTGCCCTCTACCGCCGTGGTGAGATCCGATCCTCACCTGTTGCGCCGGATCGTGCAGAACTTTCTCTCCAACGCGCTGAAATATACCACTTCCGGGGGCATTCTGCTGGGCGTGCGCAGGCGCGGATCATCCGTGGTTCTGGAAATTCACGACACCGGCAACGGCATCGCGCGCGAGCATCACCAGACGATCTTCGAGGAATTCCGCCGCGCCACCGCACCAGGCAACCAGCGCCCCGGCGGGTTGGGACTGGGGCTCGCCATCGTCAAGCGCGCGGTGGGTCTTCTGGACCACGAGATCGAACTGGATTCCGAACCGGGTCGCGGCTCGCGCTTTGCCGTGGTGGTGCCCCTTGCGCCCGCACGCGCCTCCGCCACCACGTTGCAGGCCGCGGATTTGCAGACCAGCGATGCGCAGGGAACGGACGAGGGGGAGGAGAGCGGAACGCTCTTCGTTTTGGAAAACGACAGTCACATCGCGGATGCGATGGTGCGCCTTCTGGCGACATGGCAGATGCGGGCGGTGACAGCGCCGTCCTATGGTGCGTTGCTGAAGCGCGCGCGCAGCGAGGGGCTGGCGCCGCGCGCCATCATCGCGGATCTGCATCTTGACGGCGACATCGACGGGATTGACGCCATCATCCTGCTGCGCGCCCACTTGGGCCGTCAGGTGCCGGGCATTCTGGTGACCGCCGACCGCTCGCAGGAAATCCGCCAGCGGGCCGCGGACAAGGGCATCGAGTATTTCTCAAAGCCCGTCCGACCCGGTCAGTTGCGTGCCTATCTCGCTCACCTTTCGGCGGCGAGCGCAGTGGAGGCGAACTCGGGAACGGGCATGGCCATGGAGCCCATCGCCTGATCGAACACGCCGCCCTGCGCCATCAGCACCGCCTGCATGCGCGAGGAGACGTCGAGCTTCTTCAGGATCGCGGAGACATGCGCCTTGACGGTGGACTCGCTGATCGAAAGCTCGTAGGCGATCTGCTTGTTCAAGAGCCCCTCGCCCAGCATCCTGAGTACAACCGCCTGCTGCGGCGTGAGCGTGCGAATGGCATCGACCGCCGGATCGACCTCCGGCACCGCCTTGGCGCACGGAATGATCGGCGAGAAGACCGTCTCGCCCGCCAGCACGGAGGAAACCGCATCCACGATTTCCTCCGCCCGCGCCTTCTTGTTCAGAAAGCCGAGCGCGCCGTGGCTGGAAACAAGCTGCGCAAGGCGCGCGTCCTCAAGCCCGGAGATCACCAGAACCGGCAGGCGCGGCGAGGCGCGGCGGACCTGGCTCAGACCCTGAAAGCCATCCACATCGGGCAGCTTGAGGTCGAGAAGAACGAGATCGATATCGTCGCGGTCGCGCACGACGGTGAGCGCCTCGGCGCAGGAATGCGCCTGAATGACCCTGCAATCCTCAATGCCGCCCATGAGCGTCGTTTCCAACGCCGAACATACGAGCGGGTGGTCATCCACAATGAGAATAATCATGCCGTCGCCCCTCCCAAGGCGTCCGCAAAATTACACGCGGTACCAGTGTTAATTTACGTACAGACTACGCCTCCGCGACAGAACGACGCAAGCGCCATCGTGCAATTCATTCCGCCATGCGCATATAAGACGGCGAGAGCGAAGTGCCCGGATTGCAGCTTTTACAGTGTGTTCGGAAGGCCGCACTGTGGCGCGAAAGCTCTCGTCGGCCAAAACTGCCCCTGCGAAAACAATACCGTTTGGGGTATATGTTAAGAATGACTCGGGCGTGCATTTTTGACCCGACAGAACCGTTTCGGTTCGGCCGCCGCTGTGCAGAACTGTTTGAGCACACGGAAATTTGAGCACAAATGGCGGCATGAACGCCTTGAGTGCAGGCAATGGACCGGGATGATTTGAAAACTCGGATTCGAAGGGACGCGTGCGAGCGAGGCCGCCCGGTCGCGCAGGCGTCGGGAAATGAAACCACCGGATGACAGCCCCAAAAGGTTGCCGGAAGAGCGAACGGAAAGGCCGCTTGGCAGAATGCGGATGCAGGGTTGCTCCATGAAGCAAGGCTTGAAGCTTGTGCGTGACAAAGCTGTGCGGGCCGTGGCGAGCGCCGCCTGCCTCGTCGCGCTGAGCGCGCCGATTGCCCTGACCGCCCTCGCTCCCGTTGTGCTGGCGCCGAGCGCTGTGCTTGCCGCCGATCTCACCGCCGTGCCGGATGGCAACCGCAACAAGACCCAGCCCGACGTTCCCTTCGCCTCCGCACGGCGCACAGCGGCCTTCAAGTCCAGCTATGACCGCAAGTTCGAGCGGGTGCTCGCCATGCTGCGCCGCGACCGGCGGCTCATGAGTTCCATCAAGAAAGTGGCGGCGCTTTACGATATCGACCCGGTCCATATGATCGGCGCAATCGTCGGCGAGCACACCTACAATTACGACACGCTGGACAGCGCCCAGAGCTACTACATCAAGGCCGCGGCTTACGCGGGGCTCGACATCAGCTTCAAGTATGAGGATGAACCGGTCGAGGACTTCGTTCAGCGCGACCAGTTCAAGCGTTGCCATTCCGACAAGATGCAGCGCGACAGCAACGTGAAATGGTCGTGCTACGAGCGCGTGTGGAACAGCCGCTTCCGCGGTCGCACGGTCGGCAAGGTCAGCTACCCGAACCAGACCTTCAACCAGACGTTCTTCCAGCCGCTTTTCGCAGGCCAGAGCTTCGGCCTCGGCCAGCTCACCCCGCTGACGATCCTCAAGATGTCGGACCGGGTGCACGAGGTGAGCGGCTTCGACAAGCTGGAGCCGAAGGACGCGCTGGCCATCTATCAGGCGGCCATGGACCCGTCCAAGTCGCTGCATTACATGGCGGCGGTCATTCAGGACGCCATCGAGGCCTACAAGGCCGTGGCGAAAGTGGACATCTCCACCAATCCCGGCATCACCGCGACGCTCTACAATGTGGGCGCGCCGTGGGAGCGTGCCGTGCGCTATTCGCGCGCGCGCCAGCAAGGCCAGACCCGCTGGCCGGAAGAAAACTACTACGGTTGGCTGGTCAACGACCGCCTGGACGATCTGAAGGGCCTGCTCTAGGGCCTGCGCTCGGAGCCTGCTCCGGGCTCCGCCGACTTCCCGCTCCCTGTTACCATTTGCGATCTTTCCTCAGGCCTTTCGGGTCGACACCTTGTCGCGTTCCTCCGGCTGACCTAAGCTCGCCCCCCTCGCACTTACTGCAGCGGCATTTGTCGCAAGCTGGAAAGCGCGCCATTGGCGATGCGGCCGGAACCGCCGGTTTTTTCGGGAGGGGGACCTGTCCTCGGGGAGGAGCGCCGATGGCCCGAAAAACCCCAAGGAGGATTTTTATGACCGACCCTGTTACCGGCGCGCCCTATCGCGCGGATCACGTGGGCAGCCTGCTGCGCCCCGACAGCGTGAAAGCGGCCCGCAAGGCCCATTTCGAAAACAAGACCATGTCGGCGGAAGAGCTGGCGGCGATCGAGGATGCGGCCATCGTCGACGTCATCAAGATGCAGGAAGAGGTCGGGCTGAAAGCCGTGACCGACGGCGAGTTCCGCCGCCAGTTCTGGCACTACGATTTCATGGGGCTGCTGACCGGCTTTGAACTGGAGACCCGCGAGGAAGGCGTCCAGTTCCACGGCGTCAAGATCCCGCCGGTCTATCCCACGATCAAGAGCAAGCTCGACTTCCCGGCCGATCATCCGATGATCGCGCACTACAAATTCGTGGCCGAACACACGAAGGTGCAGCCGAAGATCTCGATCCCCGGCCCCTCCTGCTGCCATTTCCGCGTGGCCCCCGACGACATCGCGCCGCCGGAATACAAGGACCTCGACGTCCTCTTCGCGGATCTGGCCGCGACCTACGCCAAGGCGGTTCAGGCGTTTTATGATGCCGGGTGCCGCTATCTGCAGATGGACGACATCTTCTTCGCCTACCTGTGCGATCCCAAGCACCGCGCGGACAAGCAGAAGCTCGGGCAGGATCCCGACTGGCTGATCGACCGCTACGCCTGGATGATGAACGAGGCGATCAAGGACCGCCCGGCGGACATGAAGATCGGCATGCACCTGTGCCGGGGCAACTTCGTCTCCACCTATGCGGCGGAGGGCGCTTACGATCTGGCGGCGGATGCGATCTTCAACAAGACCGGCATCGACATCTATTTCATGGAATACGATTCCGAGCGCGCCGGTTCGCTGGAGCCGCTTCGGCTTCTGCCCAAGGGCAGCAAGCGCGTGATGCCGGGCTTCATCACCACCAAGACGCCCGAGCTTGAGAGCCTCGACGACCTGAAGAAGAAGTTCGAGGAAGCGTCCAAGTACTGCGACCTCGACCAGCTCGGCATCGCCCCGCAGTGCGGTTTTTCTTCCACGGAAGAAGGCAACAAGGTCACCATGGACGACCAGCGCCGCAAGCTGGAACTGGTGGTCAAGACGGCAGAGGCCATCTGGGGCGGCGTGGACAAGTAAACGGCTTGCTCCGGAATTAGCCGAAAAATGAGAGCGGCCCCTGCCGGGTGGTGGGGGCTGTTTTGTGTGTGGGGGGATGGAGCCGATGGCAGTCCTCACCTAAGGCGTTCTGCGGGAAGAATGGACCTTCGCCTATAAAACTCGCGTCGTAAGGAAGCGGGGATATGTGCCTAATAATGCCAACGTAAAGAGTTGCCTCAAAAGCTGAACAAGATGTCACTTTCGCGAGGAGGATCAGCTTTCCATTGCGCATAGCGATATCGAGTTTCGACTCGCAGCCTCCCCCTCCGGAAATTAAGCTGCCTTCTCACTCTTGTTCTTAGTGCTGAAGGTCATATCGCACACGGCGAGTAGAGCGCAGGCATACTGGTTCCCGGCTTCCCGAACCCAGCGTTTGCTTACGACAAAGGTCCACACAAGCACTGCGAACACATTGATCGCGCATGCCGATAGGATCGCGGGTCCAAGGTTGGATGCCGCTCTCGCTAGCTCAGCAAAATTCTTGGTCTCTACAAAACCCACAAGGTCAGGGACGCGGTAAAAGATCGCAAGCGTCATGGCGATTAACGTCAGGACGCATAGAGTGAGCGCAAAAGGTTTGAGGCCAAGCAGATTGCGCCGGAAACCGTATTGTGCGTTCTCCCGATGCACCATCGCAAACTCTTTACCCCTTGCTCGTTCTTTCAGCCATCGTACTGCTGAATCATAAATCGCATTGGCCGCTGCAGCACTCGCCTGTTCCTCCTGAACCGAGGGGAAAGTCAGGTTTCCGGGCACCCTCCCTGCTAGATAGGTGTGATACCGCAGTCGGGTATGCTGATCGAGTTCACTATCGTGTCGCAAGAGCAGTGTCGTCGGCCAGCCCCCCCAACGTTTCAGGAGCTTCGGCTCGATCCGTTTGCCCTTGGTTCGTGCGTAGGAGCCGAGCGCATACAAAAGTCCGCACGACGTCGCCAATGTGAGAAGTGTAGCCGCGACATTAGAAAGCAGAAACCACGGGAACCAAGCCAGCACCGCGAGAAGTGAAGGAAAGATTGTCAGGAGGGCTGGGAACAGTCTGGCCTTCCGACCATAACTGTCGAACATCTGTGCTATATCGGTCAGGATCTGTACCGCCACCGTCAAACCGTTTCATAGGAAGTGGGATACGCGGTAGGTACCATCGGCGTGTAGTCCGGTCGTGCGGGAGCGTCGCCACCATGAGTGCGTATGTTTTTACCTTCGGTCATGAGAAGATTTGCGCCACGATGGATAAGCGCGCGCTGTACGACCTTACGAGGATGATCTTCATCCGCCTTCGCTGAACTAATGTACGCTGCGAAGTGCCCTTCCTGATGCTGTTCAGGGAGAATTGGGCCCACAATTTTGTTCAGTAAATCCGCATTAACATTGTGGCGACCGCCGTGATGAGGAACTTGAAACTTGTCGATCCCCGGAAGCGACAAGCCGACATTTGGCGCATAATCGATGACTTCTTGCAGACCGTCACGCCCTGTATCGGCGGTCAGCAGGATTTTCTGGCCGTTCAGCACTGCATACTGGACCACGCTCATCTCGTTTTCATTGCTTGTTCCCTCTGCCGGGAAAGCTTCCCCTCCCCAAGCCGCCTGGAGTAAGGCAACTGTTGTCTTCGCCTTCTCCAAGATCGCACTTAGGACGCCGTCGGCAGCAGATTCCTCGACGTGGCTCTCCGGGGTCTTGTTCGAGGTCAAAATGAGTTCGAGGTAGCGATCACGCGTGGGAGCCATGACGTGGAAGGCGCCGATCTTTGCCCCTTGGAACGGCTCATGGATACGAATACCCTTCCTATTTGCGATCTCTTCAAGCGCGGCGAGGTTCGAATAAGCTTTCCGCAATCGCCCCTTCAGGTGCTCCACACTATTGTAGGTATTAAACCGCCCGATAAGTTCGTCGGCATACTGCCAGGGGCGGAGCATCCAGAGTTCGCCAACCTCAAAATGCTCGAGAATTTCAACTAGCCCCCGAGCGTGATCGCCGTCGTTATGCGTCGCGATCACGCGATTAATAAAGGACGGATTACCATAGTACTTGTTGATGAGGTCGCGAAGGCTCTCCCCGCTAGTCGCATACCCCCCATCAACCACGTGGATGTTCGTCTCGCCTGCCTGCTCGTAGCGAATTGCTATAGCATCGCCACTCTTTTTGGTTTCTACGCCCAAGAAATCTATTTCGAAAAAATCCGCCATTGGATGCCCCACCCTCACTATGAAAATAATATCGTTGTGATAATTCAACACACTCTTTCATCACATGGTGGGCGCGAGAGATTTTCGCAAGTGGGCATAGGAGAGATTTTAGTAAAATATTAATTCACATCTGGATCAGGGGATAGGCAGTTTTGGCTCAACGGAAGAAGGCAACAAGGTGATCATGGACGGCCTACGCCTCAAGTTGGAACTGGTGGTCAAGACGGCGAAACCATCTGGGCTGTGTTGATAAGTCGGGTTCGCTTGAAGCTGTCGGAATTGGGAAATGGCGCGCCGAAGAGCCGCCCTTTCTGTTTGTGCCTGCAAATACAGGCGACGCACGGGGAGCAAGTCGCCCATCCTTCGAGACGAGCCTTTCGGCTCTCCTCAGAGTCTGACTCGAAAGTGGGTTTATGTTTTCAATGCCTTGCGTGTCTCCTGACGAGCAGGATCACACCCGCGACATATATCCATGTCTGCTCGGTCTGGACGGATCGCTCGAAGTCTTTGGAGAGCCTTCTTGCGCGCGAGAGCCATGCGAAGGTGCGTTCCACGACCCAGCGTCGCGGCAGCAGCTGGAAGCCTTTGACACCGGCAGGTCTCTGGACGATTTGGATTTTCCACGGCCCGCAGTCTTGCAGGTCTTTCAAAAGCTTCTTCCCGCGATAGACACGGTCCGCGAAGATGTGACTGAGCTTTGGAAAGCGCTTGCGAAGCCGGTGCAGCAACGGCACCGCTCCGTGGACGTCCTGAATGTTGGCCGGATGCACCATCACATCCAGCAGCATGCCTTGCGTGTCGGTGACGATATGCCGTTTGCGGCCCTTGATCCGCTTGGCCGGGTCCAGCCCGCGCGGCCCGCCGCTCTCGGTGGTCGGGGCGCTCTGACTGTCGATAATGCCTGCCGAGGGGTGGGATCTGCGGGCCTGCGCACGGCGCTCCACGGCAACGAGCTGGCGATTGATCGAGCCCCATAACCCTGTGTCGCGCCACATGTAGAAGTAGCGCTGCACCGTGGATCGGGGCGGAAAGTCGTGGGGCAGCAGGCGCCACGGACAACCGGCACGCGCCAGATAGAAGATCGCGTTGACGACCGCACGAAGCGAAGTCGTGCGGGGTCGGCCGAGGCCGCTGGGTGCCGGCAGATAGGGCGCAAGAACCTGCCATTCCTCGTCACTCAGATCACTTGCATAGCCCGGACCGCGGCGCTCATATTGTCGCCGAGTGGTTTCAGTCCACATTTTGTGCCTCCTGTCAGTTCTTTTCAAAACAACGGAATCACAAACGACTGAAATCACTCAACTCATTTCGGGCCAGACACTCAGGATGACATTGTGGTGGTTGTCGGTTCCCCGCGAAATAACAACACGATAACGTCATCCTGAGGAGGCATCGCAGATGCCGTCTCGAAGGATGGGCCGCTTGCGCTGAGCGGACAAACAGTCTCGTCATGCAGAACGAGACCGCCCTCCCCCTCCGCCCGCGTCGCCCCTATCCGAGGCGACGCGGCTCGTGCCTCTTCTCTTCTTACGCCGTCCAGACCTGACCGCGCTTGTCCTCCACGCGCTTGGCCTTGTGGGTGGCGCGGGGCAAGGTGTCGGGGTCGAGGATGGAGATGTGAGCCCCCACGCCCGTCACGGCCTTGATGTGATCCTTCAGCCGCTTTTGAAGCTCCGCGTCCGTGCCGTTGAAGCCGTGGACGCGTTCGGCCTCCACCGTCAGGCGGTCGAGGTGATCCGGGCGGTCGACGATCAGACGGTATTCGCCGGTGAAATCGTGATCCTTGCGGATGATGGCCTCGACGTCGGAGGGGAAGATGTTCACGCCGCGAATGAGCAGCATGTCGTCGAGACGCCCGTGCACGCCCTTCAGGCGGATGCTCGTGCGTCCGCATTTGCAGGGCTCTTCCGTGAAGGACACGATATCGCCGGTGCGGAAGCGGATGAGGGGGCGCGCCTTCTTCTGCAAGGTGGTGAGAACCATCTCGCCGCGCTCGCCCTCCTTCACCGGCTCGCCGGTTTCCGGGTCGATCACCTCCACATGGATGTGGTCTTCCGCCCAGTGCAGGCCGTCCTTTTCCTCGCACATGCCTGCGCAGGAGCCGAAAATGTCCGACAGGCCGTAATAGTCGTAGACATCCGCGCCCCACAGTTCCTCGATACGCGCGCGCGTTTCCGGGATGGAGCCACCTGGCTCGCCGGCCACGAAGATGCGCTTGACCGCGAGATCGGTCTTCGGGTCGATGCCCTCCTTGATCGCCGTCTCGCCCAGATACCAGGCGTAGGAGGGCGTGGTCCAAAGGGCGGTCGCCTGAAACGTCTTGAGCATGGTCAGGAGACGTTCCGACGGCACGGTGCCCGCGTGGATGGAGAGCGCGCCGATCTTCTGTGCGCCCAGCACGCAAGGCCCGCCGATGAACAGCGAGAAGTTCAGCGAGTGGCAGTAGCGATCCTCCGGCCTGAGCCCGGACGACCAGAACTGGCGCGCCTCGTAATCCATCCAGCCGTCGAAATCGTCTTGCGTGAAGGGGGAGACGGTGGGAACGCCCGTGGAGCCGGAGGAAGAGGAGATATAGACGACCTCCTCCTCGGGGACCGCGGCAACGTCGCCAAGCAGGGGCTTTGCCTCCTGGCTCTCGCGCAAGGTCGATTTGGCGATGGTGGGGAAACGCCTCAGGTCGTCGAGGCTGTTCAGGTCGTCGGGATGGACGCCCGCCTCATCGAAGCTCTTCTTGTAGTGGGGGGAGTTTTCATAAGCGTGGGCGAGATGGCTCTTGAGCAGTCGAAGTTTCATCGCCTCCCATTCGGATCGGCTCTGGGTTTCCAGATCGGCATCCCAATAGGGGCGATGTTTTACATCCTGTTTCATCAGGTCCTCGTCGTCGCGATTTCGGAAACGATGCAAGCTGGAAGGCATTGCGCACCGCGCGGCCAGTGTGGCCCGACGGTCTCGGCATTCACGGCGTGGCCGGGAGCATCAGATGCCCAGCTCAGACCACGCGCTCCGTTCGGATCGAACAGTGCCCCCGTTGGAAGAGGCGAAGACCGCCCCCGGGGTGAGACCGCAACAAAAATCCCCGCCGACAGCGACAAGCCGGGCCGAGGATCGGCCCGCTATCGCCCGCGTTTTGCCGAGACACTGAGAAGCATGTCATCAAGGCCAAAACGCCCTCACGGGAATTTCTATGTAATAGCACTAGCACGATGCGGCGCGACGACCAAATTTCAATGTTTATGCGGTCAAATTCGGAGCACGTGACAATTTTTCCGGCAACTTTCCACCCCTGCCCGCCTTTACAATGCCACATGAGCTTCTAGGGTAGGCTTCATGTCCACCGACCGGCATCGTTGCGCAGGTCAGAAAATACACTATCGAAGACGAAAGTTGCCCAAATGAGCGAAGTTAAATCGGGAGATACCGTACGGATTCACTATAAGGGATCTTTGAATGACGGTTCCGTCTTTGATTCTTCCGAAGGCCGCGACCCTCTGGAGTTCACCGTTGGCGGCGGACAGATCATTCCCGGCCTCGACAAGGCCATCCCCGGCATGGCCATCGGCGAGGAAAAGACCGTCGTGGTGCCCTGCGACGAGGCCTACGGCCCGGTCAACCCCGAAGCACTGCACGACATTCCGCGCGCGCAGATCCCGGACAGCGTTCCGCTGACCGAGGGCTGCCATCTGCAGATGCAGACCTCCACCGGCCAGATGGTGCCGCTCAAGGTCGTGAGCCTGAGCGAAGAAATCGTGAAGGTCGACGCCAACCACCCGCTTGCAGGCGAGGATCTGACCTTCGAGATCACGCTGGTGGAAATCGCCGCGTCCGCCTGAGGACCGGTGAACCATTGAGCCGAAATTGAGTTCCGGCCCGGCCCGTTCAATACGGGCCGGGCCGACCTGTGTCGGCTTGCGCGAAGCATCTGGGCAAGCCCCGCGCGATGGCGCAAACTGGGCCTCCCCGATCCGCTTCATCCAGGTGGCTTTCCATGACCCGGCCTGCCGACCTTCCCCGCGCCCAACTGGGCTTTTTCCCGACACCGCTTCATCCGCTCAACCGCCTGCGCGAGAAACTCGGGCAAACGGGGCCCTGTCCGTCGCTCTTCATCAAGCGCGACGACCAGTCGGGTGTCGCCATTGGCGGCAACAAGGTGCGGAAGCTCGAATTCCTGCTCGGTCAGGCGCAGGCGGAGGGCTGCGATACCGTCGTGACCGCAGGCGCGCAGCAATCGAACCATTGCCGCCAGACGGCGGCAGCCGCCGCGATCTCAGGAATGGAATGCCATCTGGTTCTTGGCGGCGAAGCCCCCGAACAAGCAAGCGGCAACCTGCTGCTCGACCAGCTTTTCGGCGCGAAGATCCATTGGGCGGGCGTGCACCGCAAGGGCGAGGACCTGCCGGAAATCGTGGAAGATCTGAAGCAACAGGGCCGCAAGCCCTGCCTCGTACCCTATGGCGGTTCAAGTGCGGTGGGTGCATCCGGATTTGTCGCCGCGATGGGGGAATTGGCCGATCAGGTGCGCACAGGCGTCTGCCCCATGCCGAGCCATATCGTTTTCGCGTCCTCTTCCGGCGGCACCCATGCGGGGATGGTCGTGGGGGCGGAGATCCACGGAATCACGTCGAAAATCCACGGCATCTCCATCGACAAGGAAGAGCACGGCGGGCTCACCTATCCCGACTGGCTCACCTCGCTGACCAATGAGACTGCCGCGCTACACGGGCTCAATCGAACCTATGCGCGCGAGGATTTCGTGCTCGACGAACGCTTTCTGGGCGACGGCTATGGTGTTGTCGGAGAGCTTGAACGCGAGGCGATTGCGCTTCTGGCGAGATGCGAGGGCATTCTCGTGGACCCGGTCTATTCCGGCCGGGTTTTCGGCGCGCTTGTCACCATGATCCGGGCCGGTGAATTCGGCCCGGAGGACACCGTACTCTTCTGGCACACGGGCGGCGCGCCCGCGATCTTTGCCTATGCGGAGGAACTGGCGGGCATCTAGGCCCGCCAGCCTGAGTTTTTACGAGAAGACGACCGTCTTGATGCCGTTGATGAACACGCGGTGTTCGCAATGGGCGACGACGGCGCGCGAGAGCGCGCGGGCCTCGATATCGCGACCGATGGAGACCAGTTCCGAGATCGAGTTGGCATGGGTCACGCGCTCGGCGTGCTGCTCGATGATCGGGCCTTCGTCGAGATCGCAGGTCACATAATGGGCGGTGGCCCCGATCAGCTTCACACCGCGTTCATGCGCCCGGCTGTAAGGCGCAGCGCCCTTGAAGGCGGGCAGGAACGAGTGGTGGATGTTGATGATGCGACCGGGATAACGGCTGCACACATCGTTTGAGAGCACCTGCATGTAGCGCGCGAGCACGACGAGATCGATATTCTCCTTGTCGATCAACTCGATGAGCTGCGCCTCGCGCTCCGCCTTGTTTTCCTTGGTCACCGGCCAGTAGTGGAAGGGCAGCCCGTAATGGCTGGCGCAGGAGCGCGCTTCCTCGTGGTTGGAGACGATGCCGACGATATCAGCCGGCAGCGAGCCGATGTGCCAGCGATAGGCCAGGTTCTGAAGGCAATGGTCGAACTTGGAGACCATGATCAGAACGCGCGGCTTCACCGCCTGATCGTGCAGCGACCAGTCCATGCCAAAGGCATTGGCGACGGGCGTGATCAGATCCTCGAAGGAGGAGAGAGGCACGGTCTGCGGCGCGGTGAAGCAGACGCGCATGAAGAACAGGCCGGTCTTCAGGTCGTCGAACTGGGCGCTTTCCAGAATATTGCCCCCGCCGCGCGTCAGCGCGCTGGCGACACCGGCGACGATGCCGGGCCGGTCGGGACATTGCAGCTTGAGAACGTAGCAGGGAGCATCGTCGATCATGGGACAAACAATCGTTTGGAAAAACCGGAAAAGCGGGGTGTGATGGGGGACGTGTTTAGGTCAGAGATGCGCGGAATGCACGGGAAAAATTCCGGTGCGGCGACGGTGTAGGAAGGACATGGTCGGCCCGCCTTTTGCGCCCCTTCGCAAAGGCCTCCGTTTTCCAATCAGATAGAGAGGCCCGCCGCGGCCACAAGCGTACGCGTATAGGCTTCGCGCGGAGTTTCCAGAATGGCCGCCGTCGGTCCGGCTTCCACGATCCGCCCGCCCTTCATCACCATCACCTCATCGGCCAGCGCGCGGATGACCGCAAGATCGTGGCTGATAAAAAGATAGGTGAGCCCGTGGGCGGCCTGAAGCTTGCGCAAAAGCTCCACGATCTGTTTCTGGACAGTGCGGTCGAGCGCCGATGTCGGCTCGTCCAGCACCACCAGCCGGGGCTTCAGGACCAGCGCACGCGCAATGGCGATGCGCTGGCGCTGGCCGCCGGAAAATTCATGCGGGAACCGGTTGCGGGTCGCCGGGTCGAGCGCCACCTCCTCCAGCGCCTCGCAGGCGCGAGCCTCGCGCTCGCGGGCGGACAGTGCGGGTTCATGGACCAGCAGCCCCTCCATGACGATCTGCCCCGCGGTGAGACGCGGGCTCAGCGAGCCGAAGGGGTCCTGAAAGACAAGCTGCATCCGGCTTCGCAGGCGGCGCAGCGACGATGCGCTGACCGTGGCGAGATCGATGCCTTCGAAAGCCACGTCGCCTCGGGCGGGCAAGAGGCGCATAAGCGCGCGGCCAAGGGTGGATTTACCGGACCCGGATTCCCCCACCACCCCCAGCGTCTGGCCTTCGCGCAAGGTGAGGCTGACGCCTTCGACGGCGGTGAAACGGGCAGGTTTTCCGAAGAGCCCGGCTCTCACATCGAACCCGACATTCATGTCGCGCGCCTCAAGCAGAACGGGCGCATCCGCTGCGACCGGCTCCTTGCGCCCCGTCGGCTCGGCATTGAGCAGCATGCGGGTATAGGGATGGGTTGGGGCCTTGAAGATCGCAGCGGCGTTCCCCTCCTCCACCACCTCGCCCTGGCGCATCACGGCCACGCGGTCGGCAAAGCGGCGCACGATGTTGAGATCGTGCGTGATGAAGAGGATCGCCATGCCGAGGCGCGCCTGAAGATCCTTCAACAGATCCAGAATACGCGCCTGCGTGGTGACGTCGAGCGCGGTTGTCGGTTCATCGGCGATCAGCACGTCCGGGTTATTGGCGAGCGCCATGGCGATCATCACGCGCTGGCGCTGGCCGCCGGAAAGTTCGTGCGGCCATGCATCGATGCGGCGGGCAGGATCGTCGATGCCGACGGTTTCCAGAAGCTCCAGCACGCGGGCGCGCGCCGCCTTCCATGAAAGCCCGCCATGTTTCACCAGCGGTTCCGCCATCTGGCGACCGACGGTGTAGAGCGGGTCGAGCGAGGTCATCGGCTCCTGAAAGATCATGGTGATCCGCGAACCGCGCAGCCGGTCGAGATCGCGCGACGACAGGGCGAGAATTTCCTCGCCCAGACAGGTGACCGAGCCGGAGACGCAGGCATTTCGCTCAAGAAGGCCCATCGCGGCCAGCACCGACTGGCTCTTGCCGGACCCGCTTTCGCCCACCACGGCCAGAGTTTCGCCGCGCCGGACGACAAGATCGATGCCACGCACCGCCTCCACCGGGCCGTCGGGCGTGTCGAAGGTGACCCTCAGGTCGCGGAATTCAAGGACGGGGGCGCTCGGGGTGTCGGTCATGCTCAGCGCTCCTTCGGGTCGAGCGCATCGCGCAGGCCGTCGCCCAGAAAATTGAGCGCCAGAAGCGTTGAGGTGAGGAAGGCGGCCGGGAAAAGCAGCAAGCCCGGCATGGATTCGATGGCCCGCGCGCCATCGGCAATCAGCACGCCCCAGCTTGTCATAGGTTCCTGAACGCCGAGACCCAGGAAGGACAGGAAGCTTTCCAGAAGGATCACGCGCGGGACCAGAAGCGTCATGTAGACAACCACCGGGCCGATGAGATTGGGCACGATGTGGCGCTTCAGGATGCCGGTCGCCGTCACGCCCATGGCTTCAGCGGCGGCGACGAATTCGCGGTTCTTCAGGCTCAGAGCCTGTCCACGCACGATGCGGGCCATGTCGAGCCATTCCACCGCGCCGACGGCGAGGAACATCAGCACGAAATTGCGCCCGAAGAAGACCACCAGCAGGATCACAAAGAAGACGAAGGGCAGCGCATAAAGCACATCGACGATGCGCATCATCACCGCATCCGCCAGCCCGCCGAGATAGCCCGCTACCGCGCCCCATGTGACGCCGATCAGCATGGCCACGAGGGTCGCGAGCAGACCGATGGTGAGCGAGATACGGCCTGCGAATAGCGTGCGGGTGAGAAGATCCCGGCCCGTCGGGTCAGTGCCGAAGAGAAACCGCACCCGGTGGACATCCGCCTCGATGCGTCCGCTCAGGCCATCGGGAGAGAGATCGGCGAGGCGGGCATGGGCGAAGAGATCGCTGCGCTCGACATAGCGGGTGATGCGGGGATCGAGCGGGCGGCTTTTCGACGAGACCTCGATGGAAGCGGTGTTTCCCTCCACCGTCACGGGGCCGAGATCGAGCCGGGCACGGGCCAGCGTGCGTTCAAGCTGCGGCGCAATTTCCTCTGCGTGGGGATAGGGCTCAAGGCTTGCGGGCACGCGCACATAGGCCTGATAGACCCGGTCATAGGCATGGCCGGTGACGTGCGGGCCGATGATGCAGGCAAGCGCCATGAGGACCAGATAGACGAGGCTCGCCATCGCCGCCTTGTTAGCGCGAAGGCGGCGCAGCGCATCGCGTCCGAGGGAGCGACCGGCGACGGGCTTTGCGATGGGGCGGGCAAAGTTCATCGGCTCACCCGTAGCGTACGCGCGGATCGATCAGCCCGTAGATCAGATCGACCGCGAGATTGAACAGGATCACGAAACTGGCGACGATCACCACCGTGCCCATGACGAGCGTGTAGTCGCGCGAGAGCGCACCGAGTACGAAATAGCGCCCGATGCCGGGCACGCCGAAGATCGTCTCCACCACGACAGAGCCGGTGAGAAGAGCCGCCGCCGCGGGCCCCGCGTAGGAGACCACAGGCAGGAGGGCCGAGCGCAGCGCATGGACGACGACCACTGTCCATGCCCCCAGCCCATAGGCGCGCGCGGTGCGCACCGGATGGGAGGTGAGCGCCTCGATCATCGCCGCACGGGTGAGCCTCGTGACGACCGCGATCTGCGGCAGGGCAAGGGTGACGACGGGCAGGATCTTGTTGGCGAGCGCCCCCTCGCCCCAACCGCCCGCCGGCAGCCAGCCGAGCCAAACGCCGAAGATGAGGGAGAGAAGCGGGGCGACCACGAAGGGAGGGACCGTGATGCCGAAGGTCGCCACCGTGACGGCGGCGACATCACCCGCCCGGTTGTGCTTCAGCGCAGCCCATGTACCGAGGCAGATGCCAAACACCAGCGCCAGCAGGAGGGCGGATGCGCCAAGCTGGACGGAGACCGGCAGGCCGGAGGCGAACAACTCGCCGACGGTGAAATCGCGATAGACGAAGCTCGGCCCGAAGTCGCCATGCGCAAGGTTTCCGAGATAGCTCAGATACTGCTCCCAGAGCGGGGCATCGAGCCTGTAGATGCGGTTGAGGCTCTCCATCACCGACGGGGCAAGCGGGCGGTCCAGATCGAACGGCCCGCCCGGCGCAACGCGGATAAGGAAGAAGGCAAGCGTTACGATGACGAAGAGCGTCGGAACCGCCGTCACCAGCCTCTTCAGCGCATATTTCAGCATCTCGGCACCTCCCCGGCGCGTGTCCCGATCATCGGCGGGAGCGCCGGGTCAGTTCGCGTCGCCTAACGAGAGAAAGCGCGTCAGGTGGATGTTCAGGATGTTGTCTGTCCAGCCCTTGAGCCTCGGCGAGACGAGCGAGTGGGAGGAATAGTACATCAGCGGGATGAAGGGCACGTCGCGCATGAAAATGGCTTCCGCCTCGTGCAGCAGCGCGGAGCGTTTCTCCAGGTCCAGTTCCGCCGCGGCCTTGTCCAGCAGGCCGTCATACTCGGGATTGGCGTAATTGGCGTAGTTGAAGCCGGAATTGTCGGACCGCACCATGAAGAGGAAGTTCTGCGCGTCCGAATAGTCGCCGATCCAGGCCGCGCGGGCGACGTCGAAATCGCCCTTCTCGCGCAGATGCGCATAGTGGGACGAGCCATCGCGGTTCAGGAGCTTCGCCTCCACACCGATGGCCTTCCACATGTCGGCGATGGCGACCGCCGTGTTGCGATGGTTTTCCGAGGTGTTGAAGGCGATTTCCAGCTTCAGGGGGTTGTCGAGCCCGAAGCCCGCCTCTTCCAGCAGCCGCAGCGCCTCGTCCTCGCGATCGAGCATCGGCTCGTCCTTGAAACCGGCGGTGGACGGCTCGCCGTAGCTCTCGATGCCCGGCGGCACGAAGGCATAGGCGGGAAGCATGGTGCCCGCCCAGATCGCATCGGCCAGATAGACCCGGTCGATGGCCATGGAAAGCGCACGGCGCACGCGCACATCGTCAAAGGGCGGCTTGTCGGTATGGATGGCGTAGTAATAGGTGCCGAGATAGGGCGGTGTTCGGACCTGATCGCCGAATTTCTCGCGCAAACTCGCCATCTGGTCGGTGGGAAGATCGGAGCAACTGTCGATCTCGCCCGCCTCGTAACGGCGCACGCAGGCCGAGCGATCCTCCATCGGGTAATAGATCACCCGGTCGATCTGCACGTTGGCCGCATCGTAATAGGTCGCGCTCTTGGCAAGCTCCACCTTTTCGTCGGGCGTGAAGTCGACAAGCGTGTAGGCGCCGTTGGTCACCATGTTGCCCGGCTTGACGAAATCCGCGCCGAATTTCTCAACGCTTGCCTTGTGAACCGGCAGGCCGGTCTGGTGGCTGAGAAGTTCAAGGAAATAGGGCGTCGGGCGCTCCAGCGTGATTTCCAGCGTTGCCGCATCAATGGCGCGCACGCCGAGGGTTTGCGGATCGGCCTCACCCTTGTGGATCGCCTCGCCGTTCTTCACCGGATAGAGAATATTGGCGTATTTCGCGCCCGTCGCAGGCGTCATGATCCGGCGCAGCGAATAGACGAAATCGTCTGCCGTGACCGGATCGCCGTTCGACCACTTCGCCTTGCGCAGGTGGAAGGTGTAGCGGGTGCTGTCGGGAGAGATTTCCCAGCTTTCAGCCATGCCGGGGACGACGCGGGCGGCCGTATCGTGGATCAGCAGCCCTTCGTAGAGATCGCCCAGAATGGTGGCTTCCGCGATGGTGGAGGTCTTGTGCTGATCAAGCGTCTCGGGGTTGGCATCGTTGCCACGCCTGTAGACCACTTCGGCGGATGCTGCGGATGCGGAGGTGACGCCCACCAGAACCATCAAGGCGACAGCCGCCGCCCGTCCAAGACCCAAGCCCATTTGAAAACCTCCCTAGGCAAACCGGATTGCTCAAAAAGGCAGGGTCGCCCGTTCTCGGAAGCTTGGCAAGCCCCTTTGGCGGGCAGGATAACACTTCAAACACTAAACAAAACAAGGCTCTGTGATCAGGGGCAGGACGCTACAGCGCGTTGCTCTCTGTGGACCGGACCCGGGGGAAACGGACGGACCAACTGCGTGGCCAGAAACGAGGCGACCGCTCGCGCAATGGTGAACGGGTGGGGCGTTGTTCTGCGGAAAAGCCGTCTCTACGCTGTGGACGATCATCATTGTGCCAGCACCCCGCGACATCGTCGGAGACACCCTTTCATGAACCGAAGCTGCGTTCTGGCCATTTTCATCGTCGCGGTTGCTGCCTCGGGAGCCTATCTGCTCACGATCGATCCGGAAGCCGAAAAGCGCGCATCCGGTCCGCCGATCGTTCAGGTGAAGGTGCCGGTGCTCGACGGTGAGGCGCTTGAGGGCGAGGCCGTCTTCAACGCCAAATGTGCGACCTGTCACGGGAGCGACGCCGCCGGAAAGGACGAGGTCGCGCCGCCGCTCGTTCACAAGATCTATGAACCCTCGCACCACGGCGACATGGCCTTTCTGCTCGCTGTGCGCCAAGGCGTGCGCGCCCATCACTGGCCTTTCGGCGACATGCCGCCGGTGGAGGGTTTGACCGAACGTGACGTCGCCATGATTGTCGCCTACGTTCGAACGCTTCAACGTGAGAACGGGATACATTAGGACACCATCGATGCGCCGCCGCTCCTTTTCCTCAACGGTTCTGAAGACCGTCCTTGCGGTGATGCTCGTTCTTGCAGGCGGATCGTTCGGCCATGCGATGCCTGAGACGGGGCATGTCCATATGCATCAGACAGCCGTCAACGGCGAAATGCACCGCGCCTTGCCCCATATCGACGAAGCGCATGACCATACCGCCACGTTCCCTTGTTGTGACGAGACGGAGCACAAGGTGATCCATTGCGGTGCCAATCTGCTGGCATTGAACGACGAAATCGCCCTGGCGCTACCCGACATGACGCGTGTAGCCATCCGCATCGTTTCAGTTTCAGCCCTGTCGCGTTCGGGCAAGATCGATCCTCCCCCGCCGCGACCTGTTTCCCTGTCCATCTGACGTATCACCCGGCGGAGGCTCCGCCGGAATTCGGAAATACAGGAACAGACACATGAGACTCACAGCATTGACCGCGGCAGGCACCCTGCTGCTGGCGGGCGCGGTTGCCGTTCATGCCCATGGCGGGGCGACAGGCATCGTCAAGGAACGCATGGAAGCCATGGAGGAGATGGGCGACGTCATGAAGTCGCTCACCGCCATCATGCGCGGGGAAACCGATTATGACGCGGACGCGGTTCGCAAGGGCGCGGCGGTGATCGGTTCCCATGCGGGCGAGGCGCTGACGAAGCTTTTCCCGAAAGACAGCCTGAGCGAGGCGTCCGAGGCCAAGCCGGACATCTGGGCGGATTGGGAGAGCTTCTCCGCGCTCGCCAGCCAGCTTGAGCTTTTCGCGAACGGCCTTGGCGACGCCGCGGAGAACGGTCTTGCCCATGGCAGCAACGGACCCGGCTTCGGCGGCGGAATGATGGGCTGGGGTGGAATGACGGGACAAGGCGGCAGGATGGGTCAGGGAGGGATGATGGCTCCCGGAACCATGATGGGACAGGGCGGAATGATGGGCGGCTTCGCAGGCAGCGGGATGCCCATGGCCGACCCGGACATGCTGGCCCAGATGCCTGCCGACGGGCTGTTCAACATGGTCGCCCAGACCTGTTCATCGTGCCATTCCGCCTTCCGCACCGAGAAAGAATAGATGCGGCACTGGCACAAGATGGCGATTGCCGTTCCCGCGTTGGCGGGGGCGGCTCTTCTCGTGCTCGCTGGCTGGCCAATCGCGGATGCCGAGCCTCTCCAACGCCTCAAAGGCGACCCGGCCCGCGGAGCCTATCTGGCCAGAATGGCCGGGTGTATCGGTTGTCACACCGATTTCAACGGCGGCGGGGCACCGCTTGCGGGTGGGGTTGCTTTCGAGACGAATTTCGGCACCTTCCACTCCCCGAACCTGACCACGGACCCGGAACACGGGATCGGAAAATGGAACAAGCACGAGTTCGCCCGCGCGGTGCGCCGGGGCATCTCGCCGGAGGGCGAGCCCTACTATCCGGCCTTCCCCTATCCCTTCTACGCCGGGTTCTCCGATCAGGACGTCATGGACCTCTGGGCCGCCTTCCGGACCGTGCCCCCGGTCGCCGCGCCATCGCGCGCCCATGATCTGACGCCGCCTTTCAACCTGCGCTCGGGGCTCAAGATCTGGCGGGAACTGTATCCTGCCGACGGGACAGTCAAGCCGGACACGGCACGCGGCGAACTCTGGAACCGGGGGAAGTTCATCGTGGAAGGGGCTGCCCATTGCGGGGCCTGCCACACGCCCCGCAACCTGTTCGGGGCCCGGAAACCGGAGATGGCACTTGAAGGCGCGACAGGCTTGCCGGGCGGCGGTTCAGCGCCTTCGATCACGCCTCAGGTGCTTTCGAAACGAGGCTGGAGCGTGAACAGTCTCGCCTACGCCTTGCGCTCCGGCATACAGCCGGACGGCGATGTCTTCGGCGGATCGATGGCCGAAGTGGTACGCGACAGCACGGCTTTCCTGTCCGATGAAGACCGCAAGGCCATCGCCGTCTATCTGCTCGACGCGGAGGCCTGAACCTGCACGCGGCGGCGGACAAGTACTACCGACACGTGTGATTTGTCCATGGACGTCATCTGCAATGTGGGTTATTCGGAATCCATGCGTAGCTGGTTGGTCGCACTGCTGATTATTGTGTTCACGGGGGTCCACACGGCCGCCGCGTTCACGGGCATGCACGAATCCACCCCGGTTGCGCCTTCGGCAATCACGCATTCGGCGAGCGGCCATTCGGCGGATCTTTCCGGGGGCGTGGAGATGATCGCTTCGCATCTCATGAAATGCTGCGATACGTCCGGGAAAGCCGGAAAGGCCGTAAAGAAATCGGCCTGCGCGATAGACTGCCTGACGTTCCACGTCGATGTCATCGCGTTTGTTTTTCCGAAGACGACCGAACTCGAAGTTCATCCTCTCCCGCGGTTCCACGGCTCAAGGCCGACGCTTCACCTGCGTCCTCCAAGACGCGTCTGATCACACATCGACGCGCCGTTTGCGCGCGTCCCGACAGACGTATTTTGGAATGGATGAACGCTCTCCCGCCCTTGCTACCGCGCAGGGCGCGCAGCCGTCATCCGGACAACAAGGTGAAAGCTCAATGAGCTTCGAATATGAGACCGGCCCGGCGCGCTTGGCCCGGACCAACCCCAGCCATTCCCGCGCACAAGGAAAACGACAGATGATCAAGCGGACCCTCGCTCTCCTTCTGGTTGGAAGCACGCTCTCCCTTTCCTCCGCAGCTGTTGCGGCGGAAGGCGAAACGATCACGGTTTACAAGTCGCCCTGGTGCGGATGCTGCGAAGTGTGGACCGAAGCAGCCCAAAAGGCGGGCTTCCACGTGGTCATCAACGATGTGGAAGACCTCACGCCCATCAAGGAACAGGCAGGCATTCCCGACGAGATGCAGGCCTGCCATACGGCGGTGATCGGCGAGAGCCGGAAATACGTGATCGAAGGTCACGTGCCGCTTGAGGCCATCGACAAGATGATGTCCGAACAGCCCGATATCCGCGGCATCGTCGTGCCGGGCATGCCGGAAGGCTCTGTCGGCATGGGCTATGACCCGGAGGCGAAATACACGGTCTATTCGCTAGGCAACAACGCCTCCGACACGCCTGAGCCCTACATGGAAATGGGCAACTAAGAGCTCACAGGTCGGACGGCGCGCATAAAGCGCGCTGTCTGATCGCAGGCACACGAACGGGCGGGAGAGCTTGGCCCTTCCGCCCTTTTCATTGATGTCGAGGCGCCTTGGGCTCTGATGCCAAAGTCGCAGCCAGATGAGCGCAGTCGGGCCACTGTCTGACTGAGGCCTTCGAGCCTGGCATCTGCCTGCCACATGGCTGGATAAGCAACGTCAGGCAAGCCGCGATCAGGTCGGTGGCAATGTCGCGACAAGGAATTTCATTTGAAATGGTGCTGCCGGTGAGAATTGAACTCACGACCTCTCCCTTACCAAGGGAGTGCTCTACCCCTGAGCTACGGCAGCAATCTGTCGGGACGGGCCGAACCCGGGGCGGGATCGGATAAGGCGTTGCGCCGTTCGAAGCGCGTGCCGGAAGTCCGTCGGACGCGGGGCTTTTGCCATAGGAGAACACGGTGCGCAAGAGGGCATACGCGTTCTATGCGCTTTTCCATAAGCCTGTGGATCATCCGAACACCCAACCACCCCGTCAACCCACATGAATGCCGGGCGCACGCGACAGCCCGGCTACCGCGGTTCCGCCGGATTTCCCCCGCTTTCCATTTCCGCTCCCGCCGGTTTTTCGCTAAAAACAACGGCATGACCAATACTGACGACACCGCAAAAGCCAAATCCGGTGCAGACGCGGCAAAATGCGCGCCGGAAAAGACGCCCAATCAGAAGCAGGCCAAGCGTTCTTCACGCGAAGAACGGCTGGCGGAGGCGTTGCGCGCCAACCTGAAACGCCGCAAGGAACAGCAGCGCGAGCGGAAAAACGCCGCGCGCGAAAACGGTCAGACTGATTCGTAAGCCGACGTATGCCCCCGTCGCCGAAACCGGCATCGTGATGCATTCGCCGTATCCCGAAACCTTCCGATAAGAGAAGGCAGCGGATGTGAGCGGCCTCTGTCACGCGTGACAGAGGGGAGCGATGGCAGAACTCCGCCTTGTCTCGGCCACAAGCTTGGGCTAGAGCAGCCTTGACGGGACGGGTTTTGTCTTCAGGCCGAAGCCCGGCTTGCGCGCTGCGCGCTTGCTCCAAAAATCAATTCTGCCACACGCGCCTTCGACGTCTTCGGGCGACACCGGGTCGGACAGGCGAAGGCATGGCAATGTAATTCGAGGCTTTGAATGGACAAGATCAGGATCGTCGGCGGCAACCAGCTCAATGGCAGCCTCCCCATTTCGGGCGCGAAAAACGCAGCCCTGCCGCTGATGATCGCCAGCCTTCTGAGCGATGAGGCGCTGACGCTGGAAAACGTGCCGCGGTTGCGCGACGTTGCCCAGCTGACCCACATCCTGTCGAACCACGGCGTCGATTATTCGGTCAACGGCAAGCGCGCGGGCGAAAACGCCATGACCGGTCAGACCGTCCATCTGAACGCCGCCAATATCGTCGACACCACGGCTCCCTATGAACTCGTCTCCACCATGCGGGCGAGCTTCTGGGTCATCGGACCGTTGGTCGCGCGCATGGGCAAGGCCCGCGTCTCGCTGCCCGGCGGCTGCGCCATCGGCACACGGCCGGTCGATTTCTTCATCGACGGCTTGCAGGCGCTCGGCGCGAACCTCGATATCGAGGGCGGCTACGTGGTCGCCAATGCCCCCAAGGGCCTCATCGGCAATCGCGTGGTCTTCCCGAAGGTCTCCGTCGGCGCAACGCATGTGGTGATGATGGCGGCGACGCTGGCGCGCGGCGAGACAGTGATAGAAAACGCGGCCTGCGAGCCGGAGATCGTCGATCTCGCCAATTGCCTGATCGGCATGGGCGCAAAAATCGAAGGGGCGGGCACGCCGACCATTCACATTCAGGGTGTCGATCGCCTGCACGGCCACACGCATCCGGTCGTGCCGGATCGCATCGAAACCGGCACCTACGCCATGGCCGTCGCCATGACGGGCGGTGACGTCACGCTGGAAGGCGCACGTGCGGACCTTCTGGACAGCGCGCTCGACACGCTGCGGGCGACGGGTGCGGAAATCACCGAGACCAACGCCGGCCTTCGTGTGAAACGCAACGGGTCGGGCATCGAGCCGGTCGATATCGAGACCGCGCCGTTCCCCGGCTTCCCGACCGACCTTCAGGCCCAGTTCATGGCGCTGATGACGCGCTCAAAGGGCAAGTCGCGGATCACCGAGACGATCTTTGAAAACCGCTTCATGCATGTTCAGGAACTGGCGCGCCTTGGCGCGGACATTCATCTGGACGGCCAGGTGGCGACCGTCTCGGGCGTTGAGACGCTGAAGGGCGCGCCGGTGATGGCGACGGATCTGCGCGCCTCGGTGTCGCTCGTCATTGCGGGGCTTGCAGCACAAGGCGAGACCACCGTCAACCGCGTCTATCATCTGGATCGCGGGTTCGAGCGGCTGGAAGAAAAGCTGCGCCGCTGCGGTGCGGAGATCGAGCGCATCACCGCGTCCTGACGCGACGGCCGCCCGCTTCCGGGCGCGCCATCTTCGCGCAATGTCCCGCGACAGGGTTGGGTCATTGCGTCGGAGCGCGTGAGCGACTACCTCTAGTGGACCCGCTCGTTCGAGCCCATCCCGTGTAATCAAGCAGCCATATTCCCATGCCCGACTTGAAACTGGTCGCCCTGGACAGCGACGATCTCGCCATCGTTTCCGCCCATGTGCAGGATGCTGTCCTGAAGGTCGGCGATTTGCGCTGGCTTGCCTCTGAAAACCGCTTCATGCTCGCCATGAACCGTTTCGTGCGCGAAGGCGAGCCGAAGACAACGCGCAAGGGTATCAAGCAATTCGAGCGCCGCCGCGCGATGCTCCATTTCAACAGAGTGGAGAAAGTATCCGCGACGGGCCTCAGGCAGGACAACAAGGAAGCTGTTCTGGTGCTTCTTGCGATCCGCTTCGAGGAAACCGAAGCACCCGCAGGGCGGTTGCTGCTCGACTTCGCCGGGGGCGCAAAGATCCGGCTCGATGTGGAGTGCATTGAGGCCCAGCTTGCCGATCTCGGCGCAGCATGGGCGACCGGCAGCGAGCCGCAACACGATATCGAAGAGAACTGATCCGGGGACAGAGACCATCCCGGAGCCGGCCCGGCCGGGGACGCAAAGAGATGCCTTCCCCTCGCCTGCCGGTCCATGCATTCAGGAGAGCATACGCTGTGGCCATCCGCCTGACGACGGCAGACGAGGATTTCGAAAGCCGCTTTGCCGACCTTCTCGCCGCCAAGCGCGAAGTTTCGCAGGACGTGGACGATACCGTGCGCGCCATCATCAATGACGTGCGCGCCCGCGGTGATGCGGCGGTGATCGACTACACCCATCGTTTCGACCGTCTCGACCTTTCCGCCACCGGCATGGCCGTCACGGCAGAGGAAGTGGACGCCGCGGTCGCCTCGGTGGATGCTGAGACAATGGATGCGCTGAAGCTTGCCCGCGACCGCATCGAATCCCACCACGCCCGTCAGCTTCCCGCCGATGACCGCTACACCGATCCGATCGGCGTGGAACTCGGCTCCAAGTGGACCGCTGTCGCCTCCGTCGGCCTTTATGTGCCCGGCGGCACGGCCTCCTATCCCAGCTCCGTTCTCATGAACGCGGTGCCTGCCAAGGTTGCGGGCGTGGAACGCATCGTGATGGTGGTGCCGAGCCCTGACGGCGCGCTGAACCCGCTGGTTCTGGCCGCGGCCCGTCTGGCGGGTGTTTCCGAGATCTATCGCATCGGCGGCGCGCAGGCGGTTGCAGCCCTTGCCTATGGCACCGAAACCATCGCACCGGTCGCCAAGATCGTCGGCCCCGGCAACGCCTATGTGGCGGCTGCCAAGCGGCAGGTCTTCGGCACCGTCGGCATCGACATGATCGCAGGGCCTTCCGAAGTACTCGTCGTGGCTGACGGGGAGAACAATCCCGACTGGCTCGCCATCGACCTTCTGGCGCAGGCCGAGCATGACGCCTCGGCGCAGTCGGTGCTGATCACCGACGACGCCAGGCTTGCCGATGCTGTGGAAGAGGCGGTCGACCGTCAGCTTGCAACGCTTCCCCGCAAGGACATCGCGGGCGCGAGCTGGCGCGATTACGGCGCAATCATCGTTGTCGACGATCTGCAGAAATCCGTGCCGCTCATCGACCGCTTCGCGCCGGAGCATCTGGAGCTTGCGGTGGAAGATCCGGAAAGCCTGCTGGATCGGATCCGCAACGCGGGCGCGGTCTTCCTCGGTCGCTATACGCCGGAAGCGGTGGGCGATTATGTGGGCGGCTCGAACCACGTGCTGCCGACGGCACGCTCGGCGCGGTTTTCCTCGGGACTTTCCGTGCTCGACTTCGTCAAGCGCACCTCCATCCTCAAATGCGATCCGCAGACCTTGCGCATGATCGGGCCCGCCGCGATGCGGCTGGCGGAGACGGAGGGGCTCGACGCCCACGGGCGTTCCATCGGGCTTCGCCTCAACCTTTAGTGTTCGAAACGGGCCTCGCGGGGCGTAATTCTCCCCGCGAGGGCGTAAGCGGGCTGGATTGATCGGGCCTCTTGCGCATAGGCTGGCGATGTTTCGCACATCTGCCCCAGAGGCATCGACCAAAAGGGCATGACAGGGATTGGCCCGATTGAGACCAGATCGGCATGAGCGACAGTTGCATGGAGACGGAGCAGTCAGAGAAGGCGCGCATCACCAAGGTGACGCTCGATGAATCGTCCATCGAGCGCTCGTCGGCCGATATCGAGCATGAACGGGCGGTCGCGATCTTCGATCTTCTGGCCGACAATTATTTCCAGCCCATCGGCGATGACGTGGGCGGGCCCTATCATCTCAACATCGCCGTCATCGAGAAGCGCCTGCATCTGACCATCACCCGCGAGAACGGGGACGATGTCGTGCTGCATGTCCTTGCGCTCGGACCGCTGCGCAAGATTCTGAAGGACTATTTCCTGATCTGCGAGACCTATTACGCCGCCATCCGTACGGCCACGCCCAGCCAGATCGAAGCGATCGACATGGGGCGACGCGGCGTTCACAACGAAGCCTCGGATCTGCTTGCGGAGAGGCTTAAAGGCAAGATTACGGTCGACCACACCACCGCGCGCCGGCTGTTCACGCTGATCTGCGCCCTCTACAAGAAGGGCTGATCGGAAGATGCCCGCGGCAGCATTGCGAACGTTGCCCAGCGCCATCCTCTATGTCTGCGGCATGAACGCCGTGCGCTCGCCCATGGCCAGCGCGATTACCCGTCAGCTTTTCCCCCAACGCATCTATGTCGCCTCCGCAGGCGTGAGGAAGGGCGAGCGCGATCCCTTCGTCGATGCGGTTTTGAATGAAATCGGCCTCGATATCGACGAACACGAACCCCAGACGGTGCAGGAACTGGAAGACACGCATTTCGACCTCGTGGTCTCGCTGGCTCCCGAGGCGCACCACTGGGCGCTTGAACTGACGCGCACGGAATCGCTCGACGTGGAATACTGGCCGACGCCGGATCCCACGCTTGCCACGGGCAGCCGCGAGCAGATCCTCGATTCCTACCGCATGGTGCGCGATCAACTGACCGAACGGATCAAAAAGCGGCTCAGATGGAGCGCCGCGCCTGCGGGATAGACGCCAAAGGCGCACGATTGCGGTAAATACGGATAAAATCGCACACTGCACGACCAGCCCTGCACCTGTCGCAATGCCGCATTGTTACGGGCATGTTTATGGCCTGTTCACTTTCCCCATTCAATCCGTTAGGTTCGCGCGCGAACAACGTCGGAACCGGTATCCAAACCCCCGGTCCTCCGCCGCGAAGATTACCTTGAATGCAGACTTCTGCGGAAAAGCCGGTTTCCACTTTTCCGGATCTGCAGGACCGACCAGGAGAGCCAGGGAAACCGCATGGCGAAAGAAGAAGTCTTGGAATTTCCGGGCACTGTCACGGAACTTCTGCCCAACGCAACGTTCCGCGTGAAGCTCGAAAATGAGCATGAAATCATTGCGCACACCGCTGGCCGCATGCGCAAGAACCGTATCCGCGTTCTGGCAGGCGACCGCGTTCTCGTCGAAATGACCCCCTACGACCTGACCAAGGGCCGTATCACCTATCGTTTCAAATAGTCCTTCCGCTGCGGGCCGCCTCGGCGGCCCCAAGCGGTCAGCACGGTTGCTGCCGATGACGGATCGTACAAAGCTCGTTCTTGCATCCGGTTCTCCGCGGCGTCTGGCGCTGCTTGAGCAGGTCGGCATCCGCCCCGACTATCTGCTTCCCGCCGATATCGACGAGGAGCCGACACGCGGAGAGACGCCGCGTGCACTCGCGACCCGGCTTGCACGCACCAAGGCGGAAGTCGTGCGCCGCTCCATCGAGCGCGACCCCGATTACGTCAACGCGCTCGTGCTCGCCGCCGACACGGTGGTTGCCGTGGGGCGCCGGATTCTGCCCAAGGCGGAACTCACCGACGAGGCGGAAACCTGTCTGCGCCTTCTCTCGGGCCGCGCGCACCGGGTCTACACCGGCATTTGCGTGGCGACCGCGGGCGGAGCCTCCCGGCACAAGCTGGTGGAGACACGCGTGCGCTTCAAGCGCCTTTCGGAAGCCGAGATATCCGATTACCTGGCCAGCGGCGAATGGCGCGGCAAGGCCGGCGGCTATGCGATCCAGGGGCTCGCCGGTTCCTTCGTGGTGAAGCTCGTGGGATCCTATGCCAACGTGGTCGGGCTTCCCATTCACGAGACCGTTTCGATGCTGTCGGGCGCAGGCTATCCGGTGCGCCGGAACTGGGCCGACACGCTCGCGATGAGCGAATAGAGCCGCAAACGTAAAACCGGGCCTCCGGCGACCAGACCATGACCAAAGACAAGACATCCGGCAAGGCTGACGGCGGTGGCGAAAAGCGCCCTGTCCGCCCCTGCCCGCAATGCAGCAAACTGTCGGTGGAGAAATATTACCCGTTCTGCTCGGCACGCTGTGCAGATGTCGATCTGCATCGCTGGCTCTCGGGGAATTACTCCATCCCTGCGGTTGAACTGGACGATGTGGATCCTGAGGAACTGGGCGCATTGAGCAACCTGCATGACCCCGACCGGCAGAACGGCCGGTAGCCCGGCCCTCCTTCTACTGTCATTTCTTGCAATTACAGGCCGATCCATACACTTCCGCTACGTCGAATACCTGTGTCAAAAGTACGACTTAATGTGTCTTGCAGGACACATGAGCGCACAACCTCTCGTTTATATTCATTCCCCTGCGTCATCTAATTGACTCTTTAAGCGAACCAAGCCCCTCATAAGACTTCTTCTAATGTGGTGAGGTGGCGATCGTGCAACGGCTTGGGGCGGCCGCTGGTCTGCTTATCATTGGGCTAATGTTTTCTGGGGCGCCGGGGGCCCCAGTCACGGCCGCGCGTGCGCAACCGTCCACGCCGCCCGAGGCGGCGGCCGGTACGAGCGAGATCGAGACACAACGCCTTCAGCTTCTCCAAAAGATGCTGGCCGAACCGGACAATCTGGACGTCGCCTTCGCCTATGCGGCCCTTTCCGCCAAGGTGGGCGATCACGAGGCGGCCATTTCCACGCTGGAACGCATGCTGATCTACGCGCCGGGCCTGCCGCGCGTGCAGCTTGAGCTGGGCGTCCTCTATTACAGGATCGGGGCGTTCGATGTGGCGCGAGAGTATTTTCAGGCTGCCATCTCCGGCCCCGAGGTTCCCGTGGAGGTTCGCGAGCGGGTCGATGTCTATCTGGCGGGGATCGATCAGGCACAGGATCCGGCGAAATTCTCAGCCTCGCTCATATTCGGGACCCGCTGGCAATCCAACGCCAATGCCGCACCGGGAGGACGGGCCGTCACCCTGAACGGTCTGGAATTCCTGCTGAACGACAGCGCGGTCAGCAAATCGGATTTCAATGCCTTCGTGGCGGGCACCGCGCATGTCTCCTACGACCTTGCGAGCCAGGGAGACCTTCTGGAAGCGGACGTGCTGTTTTACGGCGCGCGCTACGCGGATCTGAGCCGACTGCACACGGAGTTGATGGAGGTCACCTTCGGCCCCTCGTTCAACCTTGCGCGTTTCGGCTGGGACGATGCGCGCATGGGCGTTTACGGAATTCTCGGCGGCGTACGACTGGATGAGGCGAATTACTCCGGCACGGTGGGCGCGGGCGTGCGCTTTGCGTGGTTGCCGAGCATCCGTTCCAAGATCGAGAGCAAGAACGAATTCCGCCGCCGCTGGTACAATGATTCCATCACATACCCCTCCGTTTCGGACCGCAACGGCTACCGGCTCTCCAGCCGCCTCGCCTACACGTATCTGCTGACGGGAAGCGTCTCGCTCCGCTCTGCCGTTTTCGGCGCGATGGAAAACACCAGCACCGATTACGAGGACTATTACGAGCTGGGGGCCAGCGTCGGGCTGCGCAAGAGGTTCGCTTCCCCCGTCAAGGCACTGGAGCGGCCATGGTCAGTGGATCTGGACGGTGGCTATCTGGGGCGCTGGTATGACGACCCGGACCCGGTGATCAACGCCGCAGAAACCCAGACAGACGACGAGCTTTGGGTGCGCACCGCGCTGACGGTTCCGCTTGCCGAGGACTGGGCGGTGATGCTTTCCGGCGAATACCGCCGGGCGATTTCGAACTACCCGACGGACGACTATGCCAACGGCTCGGTGACAGCGTCGGTAATGAAGAAGTTCTGAAGCAAGGCGCGCAGCCCCGAAACCCTGCGCGCCTCGCTCGACAATGCCTTCGGCCAATGAGTGGCCGCAAAAATATTCACGGGAGACTGACGTCATGACGAACGCAAAGGTCCCGATGGGAGCCCCCATGCCCCCGGCTCGCTCCCTTACGCCCGGAAAAAGGATGGCACCCGGAAAAGGGATGGCGCCCGCAAGAAGGATGGCGAGCGCAGGCAGCCTTGTGCTGGCCGCGGGGCTGGCGGGCGGTTTCGCCCTTGGTCTTTCCGCCTCCCTCCCCGCCATGGCCGCTACGGAAGTGGGCGTGGCGGCGGCCGTCAACCCGAATGCCCGCGGTACGCCCCCCGGAGGAGGCCAGCGCACGCTGGTACTGGGCGACAACATCATTCACCGCGAGCGCATCCAGACGCAGGGCGCGGGCCTCGTGCAGGTGCTGCTGGTGGACGGCTCCACCTTCACCGTCGGCCCCAATTCGGATCTGGTGATCGACGAATTCGTCTACGATCCCAACGCCGGTCAGGGAAAGCTGGTGGCGAGCTTTTCCAAGGGCGTGGCGCGGTTTGTCGGCGGCAAGCTTTCCAAGAAACCCGGCGGCGTGACCATGAACACGCCGGTCGGAACGATCGGCATCCGCGGTGGCATCGCCAATATCAACATGACGGGCAATGCGCCGACCTTCTCGCTGATCTTCGGCGACGAACTGACCTTCTCCGGCCCGCACGGCAGCAACCAGCGCATCTATGAGCGCGGTTACACGATGGAAGTTGCCGGAGGTGGCACGATCATCCGCCGGACCCGTCCATCGGATCTCGGCCGCGTCCAGCAGCAGCTTGTCAGTCGCCCCGGTCAATCCGGCGGCGCGCGCCGGAAGCCCGGCGACAACGACGTGAACAAGGGCGTTTCGCAGAACAATTCCGGCCTCGGCTACACCAACACCACCCCGCCGCCCAAACCGGACGTCGTGCTGGCCTCCCGCCTCGGCGATGTGGATGCGGGCGGCAACGACACCAATGACAACAACAAGAAAACCATCGACCCCGGCACCAGCACCGGCACGACCTCCTTCCGCGTTCTGAGCGCAGGCACGACCTACACGGTCGCCGGTGGCGGGATGCTCTACAATCCCGGCTCCTTCGGTCTTCTGGGCGGCTCTGCCGACACGGACCGCGATGTGCCTGCCAGTGTTTTCGACGGCAGCATCTCTTCCGTTGCCGCTGCAGCCGCTTCCATCGCGACGGCCGCACTCACCGTCGACGATATTTCCTACACGGTGCCACTGGGTCTCTACGATTTCGGCGCGAGCCCCGAGACGGGAAGCGCGTTCTGGTTCGTCACCGGACGTTCCGTGGAAGGCGACCCGGCCCCGTGGTATGCCGGTGCAGACACATTCGACGGAAGACTGCCTTCGGAGGTTTTCCAGCCGGAGGATGCCGTCACCCATGCCGGGTTCCTGTGGAGCGGCCCGCAGCAATTCGTGTTCGCGGCGCTCTTTCCCGAGGTTGAACCCGTTTACGACATCGCGCCCCCCGGCGACCTCTCCCCCGGGCAGACATCGGGCTCAATGCTGGACGCCAGTGACCCGATCTATTTCCTGAACGGTCAGGCCACCGACTTCTCGCAATATCTGGCGCAAAGCGAAGAAGACTCACATATCCGCACCTATTCGCTCTCCGGCGATCCGCGCGAGATGCTGACGCAGGCTCTCTTCGGAACCGATCCCTACGAGAGCGAGCTTTTCATGGTGGCGGGAACCACCGTGGATGCGCTGGGCGACGATTTCGTCTCCAAGGTGCAATCCAGCGGTTTCCTTGTCGTGGAACCGGATGACATCTCCCTCAACAATCCGAAATTCATGGATGTCGCCTTCCTGATCGACGGTGAAGGTGCGTCTCAGTCTTCTGCGGTCACCGTCATCGCGGGAGATATCGGCCAGTTGGAAAACGAAGCCTGGGCGATCACCGGCGTTCGGCGCGGCGGGGTCAGGGCCGTGGAATCCTCGTTGGTCGCAGCCGGGGGATCCATCTCCACGCTCGGCAATTCCGACGGTGACCATCTCTTCGGTCCCGACGCGGACAATTTCGTGCTCACCTATGACGTGAGCAACAACACCACCTTTTCCGACAACTCGCCGGACCCGTTCTCCTATCCGACCGAGAGCTTCGGTACGTTCCATGTCGGACAGCTGGAAAGCAAGGAGCTGAAATCCGACTATGCCGCCTATCGCGGCACCGGCACGCTGCTCGGCTACGGGGCAGGCCTGCTGGAGAGCGAGCTGAGCTTCGACGGCATGGGCACGGTGGATGCGGAAGCGTTTGCCAGCGCCAATCCCGGCGATGTCGTCGTGCAATTCGATGCCGCCAACAACACCGTCGGGTCCGAAATCTACGTCAGCAAGGTGGGAACGAGCTTTTCCGAGATCGGCTACAATTTCGCTTTCGGGCAAGGCGTCACGCTGAGCGAGAGTATGTATGAGAACACGGAAGACGGCGGCAACGCCTATGTCGATAACGATCGCTATGCGGCGGTCGAGAACCCGAACAAGCTCGCCAACTATCTCTTCATCGATCCGGGCGAAGGCACAGCGGTGACCTATGTCCAGTCTGACGACACGACCAGCCAGAACTATTTCTTCTCCGGCAATGCGGTGCCGGAAGCGGATGCGGCGCTGTTTTCCAGCACCGAAAATCCGTCCCTGCCCGAAAAATGCGCCTGCGCGTTCATGCATTGGGGCTATTGGGGCGCGCGGCTGGAAACTGACGAGGATCCGGAAGGGAGCAACCCGGCTACGTTCGGCGACGACGGCAAGCGCCGCGATTATTATCATCTGGCGACGTGGGTCGCGGGCGATCTGCCCTCGGCCGGCACCATTCGCGACGTGAGCGACGCCTCCGCCAGCTACTCCGGCCATGCCATCGGCAATGTCGCGCGCACGGAACTGGGGCAGACGCATCAGTATCTGGCCTCCGGCGAGCTTGCGGTGAACTGGAATTTCGCGGGCCGCAACGGATCGCTGTCGATCAACAATTTCGACGGCGGCCGCTTCTCCGCGACGACGGCCATCACGGACACAGCGCTCAGCACGACAGCCGTCAACAGCTTCGCGGGCTCGTCAACGGACATGACCGCGACGTTCACCGCCAACGGCTCTTTCGCCACAGACGGCGTCGATCCGGCGGCGGGGGTGCTGGGCTCGTTCTCCTATATCGAATCGGGCGGCAATTACATGGCCGCAGGCACGTTCATGGGCGAACGGCTTGTCAGCCCCCCCTGAGGCGCAGCTCTCGGGCCTTTTCTTCGCAGGACCTGGCAATCGGCCGCGCGCCGTCGTCGCCGGAGGGTATGCCTTCCCGGTGCGCCCGTTTCCACCCCGCGTCAACGCATCGCGGATGCGACTGGCTTGGCCCGGAATGGCGGCTCCATTTGCCCTTCCGGGCGTCATGCCGGCCTGCCGGACAGCCCAAGCCGCAGCGGCACCAAGCCTTTCAGGCGGAACGGCAATCGCGGTCCGGCACCGAGTTTTCCACGGCTTGCGCGACGTGTTGGAAAACTTATTCGGCGAAGCCTTGGAAAATCGCATTCACCGGCTGGACAGGCGCAAACTGGTTCTCTATAAAACGCGAACTTTCAGGGGCTCGCCGACAGGTGCCACGCCCCTTGGTAAGCCCAGGTAGCTCAGTTGGTAGAGCAGCGGATTGAAAATCCGCGTGTCGGTGGTTCGATTCCGCCCCTGGGCACCATTTGCCCTTTCCAGACAGTCCGAAGAAGTCCGACAGAGCCCGAAAGGTCTCTGATTTTGCTCGCTTTTCCCGGATTTAACGTCCGAAGGCGCGCGGTTCCGTCCACTGCCATCCGGAAATTTTGTTGGTATATTTGTTGGTATCGAGCTCAGGCCAAAATCCGATACCAACAAATGCCCCTCAACAACACGCAAATCCGCCAAATCAGGGCCCTCCCCAAGCCGCGAAAATTGAGCGACGGCGGCGGCCTTTTTCTCCTCGTCCAACCGACCGGCTCTCGCCTCTGGCGACTCTCCTATCGCTTCTCCGGCAAACAGAAGACGATGGCGCTCGGCGCCTATCCGGAAGTAAGCCTCGCAGAAGCCCGCGAGCGTCGCGATGCCGCAAAGAAGCTTCTGGCAAACGGCGCTGACCCGATGGAACAGGTGAAGGCCGAAAAGGCCCAAGCGCGCGCCATGACCGCCAACACTTTCGGGACCATTGCCGACGACCTCCTCGCCAAGTTGGAGAAGGAGGAACGAGCCGAGACAACGCTCACTAAGATCCGCTGGCTTCTGGATTTCGCACGACCTGATCTGAAAGACCGGCCAATCGGTGAAATTTCGTCCGCAGAGGTTCTCGGAGTATTGCGCAAGGTGGAGGCGCGCGGGCGCTATGAAACGGCCCGTCGGCTTCGCTCGACCATTGGTCAGGTCTTCCGCTTTGCTATCGCCACCGCCCGCGCCGAGAATGACCCGACATTTGCGCTCAAAGGCGCCCTGATCGCGCCGAAGGTCACCCACCGGGCGGCCATTACCGACTGGCAGCGCTTTGCAGGGCTTATGAGCGCCATAGAAGGCTATGACGGCGCTCCCGAGACCCGGTGTGCCCTGACACTCCTGGCCCTCCTCTATCCGCGCCCTGGCGAGCTTAGAATGGCGAGATGGGACGAGTTCGATCTGACGAAGAACGTCTGGACCATACCAACGGAACGCGCAAAGATGCGGCGGGAACATCGCAAGCCCCTCTCCTGGCAGGCCGTCGCCGTTCTTGAACAGACCCGCCTTTACGTCCGCCAGAGCGCCCTCGTGTTACCGTCCGTTCGTTGCAAGGACCGTCCTATGAGCGAAAACACGCTCAACGCAGCATTGCGCCGACTTGGTTACACCAAGGACGAAATGACCGCCCACGGCTTCCGCGCGACGGCCTCAACGCTTCTGAACGAGAGCGGCAAGTGGAACCCGGACGCCATCGAGGCAGAGCTCGGACACGCGGATGAAGACGAGATCCGCCGCGCCTACCACCGCGCCCATTACTGGGATGAGCGGGAGCGGATGGCTCAGTGGTGGGCGGATGAGATCCAAGCACTAATTTCGTAGGACAAATCGGTCATGCTAGGAACATCAAACTATACGCCTGTCGCACGCTTATATATCCAAGCAAAATCTATAATAAATGAACTTATCCGAAATGAACACTCATGCACCAAATTGGATAAATGCGAGAATGAACGCCTATCGCTTGATGCAAAACGTTACAATATAGAAATTGCTGCGAAATTTTTAATTCGAGACATTATTTCGCGACGTAATATTCCCAAAAAAGACCGCAACATATTTTTTCTTCAACAGGATGGCGCACACATCAGAGCCCCAATGGCTCTCCTTTTTTCTTTTGATTATTCATTCAATCGAGATTCTGTATATGCATCAGAAAGAAAAGCTAATCTAAGCTCCAGAACCGATAAAATACATGAATATATTTTTGGATATGATACATTGAAAGAAAATTACTGGAGAAAATTGTTCGACACAGAAAACGTCTTTGAACTGAAGAACGAATATTCCATATTTGAGATAATATCAGATCCATATAAAAAGTCTGATTTGCTTTGCTGGGACACAGGAACTTTGCATCTCGACAAGCTAAAATCGGCAATCCTCGCTTGCGATCAAATGCAAACTGCTCTGTCCACTATGGAGCGACATGGAATTAAACCCTCTTTTGGCCTTTCCAACCTTAAGAGAGAACGCTTTATTACGAAACTGGATATTTCCCGCAATATGTTGAAACTTTTTTCCGTCTATGACGAGTTTCCTTTAGTTGTTCCCACAACATGGGGCAATGCCTTAGACGAACTATACGTACCAGTAGAGAACAATCCTTTCAATGATTACAAAAATTCTCCCAAAGACGAAATTCTTGATTTGAAATATGAATATCCTAATCTGAAAAAAGCAGAAATCAAAGAACGCCTCTTTCCGACAGCATCAACCCGTCAGTTCGACCGTTTTTGGCGACAAGCTGCAGAAGAAAGCCCGAACCTCACAAAACCTGGACGCCGATCGAAGCAATCATGACACCGTATCGAAACGCTTTTTAATTCCTGTCGACTATTTTCGGATCGCCATTTCGGCAAATTAGGGCTGCTTCCAACAACAGCCGAAAGGAGCCCAAATGGTTGAGCAGCATCTACGCCTTCGCAATGTCATTGAACTGACTGGCTTGAGCCGCAGCACGATATACGAACTCATCCGGCAGGGTCGTTTCCCACACTCCATCAAACTGTCGAAACGCGCCGTAGCGTGGCCCGAGAGTTCTATATCCGAATGGCTGGCTGAGCGCCTTGAGATGACGCGATCAAGATCCCAACTGAGTAATCTGTAGTCGAGCCCTCCAAAGCTAAACGTGTGGCATGCTTTGCAAAAGACTGTTCCCATTTTTTATCGAATGAGAACAGTCATCCGCCACTAACTGTTTACTACCGACGACCAGTGTAGTGCTCTACTTCAGGGAAGTCTTAGTACACAACTCCCCGCGAATTCAACAAATAGATAGTATCACGCCCTTTGGAGGCATGGCGGGCAACGTGATGTGCTTATCACGCGCATTCTTCTCTGCACTTCAAGTCCCCCACTGTCACGGCAAATGCCTCGCGCCCAGCGACCACATAATCCAGTATCGCTTGTGACCAATTCTGCAGCGAAACCTATCACCAACGTTTTGACGCCAAAAATGAAAGGACATTGAATGCCGAAATACCACAATAACAAAGGCAGGAGCAGTAGAAACGGACAATACGCGGCTTTCGACTATGCCATGCTTCACCACCCTGCTTGGAGGTCGTTATCCGGCCCCGCTGTAAAAGTTTTTCTGGAGCTACGTAGCCGCTTTAACGGAGGTAATAACGGAACCTTGCACCTCAGTCTACGCGAAGCTGCAGGGCTGCTTGGGATAGGCAAAAGAACCGCACACAGAGCATTTAAGGAGCTTGAGGATAAAGGTTTCGTTGTAGTGACCAAATTGGGAAATTGGCACGGTCACCGTGCCACGGAATGGGCTGTAACAGACTGCAGACTCGACGGCGCACCGCCAACACGCCGCTGGCAAGCGCTTCCTATCCAATAGAGTGAAAATAGAACTCGGTACCAGTATGCGCCCATAGAGCTTTTCAATGGGCGCGTAGGGATACCCAGCAATTTTGGAATGTTGCTCATGGGCACATTTGAGTACCCAAGATGCTCGTCGGCAAAACGGTATGGGTATCGAGAGGAGCCGCTATTATATAGCCACTCCCGAAGCGAAAGCAGAGACAGTGAGTTTTTCACAGCGGGACATGCAAGAAGCTATTTATGGTTTAGGCAGCCCCCTTGAGTTCGATAGATCGAATAATTGAACAGCAAGAATTAATAGGTGACAAAAAATGGGCGCCCACTTGGGCAGCTTGCCCCTTGTTCAGTAGGCTGCAATCAACGTGAGGCTGATAACCGCCTTTTGAAGGGGGACCAAGATGGTTGACCGCTTTGCGTGCCCAATATGGTCATTAAGCTGCTGGCAGACAACGCCTCAAAGCAGACATCGCGCATCGACTGACGTGCTCCCCTGAAAAGACCTCGCTTTGAGGTTAGCCAAAATCCTGCTTGACGTGACTCCCCACGTTCATCCAGTTGGAACCTCTTCCACTGTGTCGGCAAGACCGTTCCACGCCTCCAGGCCCAGCGCGTGCTCCATGAGGGCGATCCTCAAGCCAGCGACATGCGTCGTCAGTTCGGTGAGGTCATTGTTCAACATGCGGCCGAATTCGACGGCCAAAGGCTCTTCAGGTGGAGGCCTATCGAATTCGCGCTTCAGCCTTTGAAAACATGTCAGCACCATTCGACCTGCCGCGGTGTTCGCGACAGAAGGATCGACCGCGAACGCTTCGCTAAACCACGCTACTGCCTCCTTGATGCGGCGCAGGTGGCTTTCGGCTTGGACGGTCTCGAGAGGATTAAGATCGGCTCCTTTGTCTTGGAGCATCGCAGACACAGCCGTCATGTCGTCCAAGGCTTCGGTGAACCGTTTAAGAAGTGGAGGCTCGACAATCGGCCATGGGAGTTGCGCGTCCCAGTCCTTGGTAAAATCGGTGTCGGGCAACAAGGCCTCGCCGATCCTGACCATGGCGATAGGAGGAACTTGGCTCCGGATCAGGGGTGCGCAGCTCATGCGCGGCGTGTCTTCAAGCGATTGGCAGACTTCGAAGAACCGTTCCAAGGCTGACAGCCATTCCTGGATCGACGAGGCCTCCAACAAGCTGGCGAAGTAAACGTGGGGCCAATCGTAACCTTCGTCCTTGGCGGGCGCTCGTGCAAAGACATGAACGACCAACCCCGCCTCGGCGAACGCAGCCTCGTAGGCCATCTTGCGGGTGCTTAGCATCTGTTCAGCGTGAGCTCGCGCTTGAGCCGCCGCCTTGGGCAGGGCTGAGTAGCGGCGGCTAGTGGTGCTGAAGTGGATCGCCCACCGACGTCGGTGAGCGGGGGCGTTGGCGATGTGCCCGTAGATGGCGCGAATGTCCTCCAAGCGTTCGGCGAGGTCGGACATCGCCTGGATCGGCGGCTCCGAGATCATTCGCCAGATTTCGGGATCGGCCAGTCTGCGCGCCATGGCTGCGAGATCGACGACCTGCATCACCCGGGCCTTTATGTTCTCGCCCTCGTCATCAGCGAGCTCGGTAACCAAGCGTTGCAGGTCAGCTGCGAAGGTGTGCATGTTATCGGTCGAGGCGTATCTGCCTGGATCGAGGGAATCCGACATGGCTTCATCGACACGTGGCGGTGGCACAAAATCGCGCAACATCGCGCCGATGTTGACAAGCAGACGCCAGCGCTCCTTCGGCGGCTCCATCCTGAGATAAAGGTTGGCTGCCTCGTCAAGCCGTTGGTTCAATTCCCTGATCAAGCTGGCCAGAGACGCTGTTCGCCCCGTCTCCTGTGGCGCACCAACCAGACGGTCGATCGCACGAGCCTGAGCGCGGTTCCATGCGATCTGAGCCGGCCCGGGCAGGTTCTTGCGGGAAATGCTTTTGCTATTGACGCTGTAACCGCCAACCATCAACGGCGTGCCGTCCGGCAACAGGGAATCGGATACGGCGAGCCTCGCCTGGGGCACCGCCGCCAACATCAGCTCGCAGAGCCGCACGACGTCTCCGTTCAAATCGGTCTGAACTGTTTCAGAGATCATTCTGACATGGGCCTGCACGGCGAGTTCGCGCTCGCCATCGTCACCCTCGACCTCAAGCAACTGAGGAGGTGTGATCCAGGCCAGTTCATCAGGCAGGCGCGCCAAGAGCGATTGGGGACCCCCGGCGAGATCGACCAGCCGCACCGCTTCGCCCGGCCTGATCTCAGCCGTCGTGCGGACGAGTTCGAGCAAGGGAATCAACGGAGCACTCGACAGATCCTGGTCGAGGGATAGATCCAGCCGCGGCGGCGCCTCACATCCTCGTAGTGGCATGAGCGCAGCCTGAAGGCGATGATAAGTCTCCAAATCAATCGCCTCGAGGCTCAGTTTTGAGACGTTGTCGAGTCGACTGATAAAAGCTGCTCTGAGGTCGGTAACTTTGACTTCCGCGAAGGCGGACACGGCCTCGCGCAGCTTCACGAACAACACGAGATCGCCTTCCACGGCGCCCGCGGCCGAGAGTATGAAGAGTAAGCTGGAGAAGCGGTCATCGACCTCGAGCCTGCGAGAAATCTCCAGCCAGCGCGCCGCTACGATGTCGGCGGTGGCCAAACCCAAACCGTGAAGAATCGGCCCAAGAGCCAGCACCTCTCCGCTCATAACACGTGCCGCCAGCGCGCCGATCAGGTCGGACTGTTGATCCGGATGGGAACGCAAGACCCGCGCAACGAAGCTGGGAAGCGCCGGCGTTGTAACGATCCAAGCCGACTCAGTGACTGACTCGGAGGCCGTCTCGTCGAGACAGGCGCGCGTAGCGTCATCGAGATAAGCGGATCGAATCTCGTGCATGCCTCCGAGCACGCCATCGGCGCCCTCTCGAACCGCATGTTCCTCGACCAGACGGGCGAGCGCCTTCGCCATTCGAGGGCCGTTCCAACCGAGGCGATCCCGCAGAACCCGGCCCTCGACTGTCGCCCCATAGCGCCCGGGAAACACGATGCGGCCAAGCAATTGAAGTTCGTCGAACCGATCTTCCGCCAACCGGCGCCGTACCTGCTCGGCGAGGGTCTGTTCGAGCCTTCGCCCCTCGGTCAGCAGGTGCGTGTATTCAAGCAGAAGGCCCCGGCTTTGCTCGAATGGTTCGACCCAATGAGAGAATACAACCATTCCCTCTGACGACAGCGCAGACCACAGCCGCTCGGCTAGGGACTCGTCCAAAATAGGTCGAATGACTGGCGTCGTTTTCGCGCTGTCGAGCAGGAAGACGTCCTCCTCTCGAATCGAGCCCAGGATCAGCAGGCCTGCGATGGCGTGGACCTCCGTCGTCAGCCTGTCCCAGCCCGCTGCTCCCTCCCTCCCAACATCGTCGATGACGAAGCCGACCGGCCGGCTGGGCCCGGCGTCGAGCAAACGCGCGAACTGAACTAGCCGCGGCACGTCTGTGTCGGCTAGTCGCCGAACCCGATACCAGCGGACAGCATGGCGGCTGTGGTAGGCGGCAAGCCATGTCAGCGCCGATTTTCCTGCACCGGAAGGGCCGGCTACCAGTGCCGTTCGTGAGGTTTCTAACGCTTGTAGAATGTCGGTGGTTTCGGTCGGGCGCTCAAACACAAGACCGGCGCCAACATGTCCCGGCATCACATTGACGCCGCTGTAGAAGTCCGCGGACGTCAGAGGCTCATGGAAGTTGGCCGCGTCGCAAAGCTCGTCGGCAAGTTCCAGGCCCCCCAGCGGGTCGACGATGCGGTGCACGCCATCAACTAATGTCTGAACCGTGGTCGCACCGAGGGACGCGGGATCCTCTGGACGCCGCGCGTAGTTTTCGTCTGCGGCCCGACCAGCCGCTTCCCGTAGCATCTGGCCGACTAGCCGGCCTGCCGCCGGTTCGAGACCGCTCTTACGCGCCAAAATCGCCGGGACCGCGCCCAACGGATCGGGCGCCACAATGATGTATAACCGCTCAAGGACCGCTGACACGTCCACCATGCGAGGCGCGCATGCCGTTGAAAGGGCTTTTTCTAACGTCGACAGCACCTGCCCTGTCTGGGCAAGTGTGGCATCCCATCCGGTCGGTTCAAGTCCCTTGACCGTGCGTTCGAGCACGAGGGCGAATCTCAGCGTGCTGGGATTATTTCCCTGCAGGGGAAGGCTCATTCTGGACAGATACTCGGCCACCTCATTGAGGGTGAACTCACCGCGGGGATCATGCCGCGACTTGATCTGCGCTCGGATTTCAAGCGAGCTGCCATGCAAGGTTACATCGTCGAGGCCTTCAGGCACCACCGCCGTCCAGGCCGAAGATCCCGTCCAAGAGTCGACGGCCAATGCGGCACAAACCGCATCTTGGTAGCGGAAGCCACGGCCCGCGCGCGCGCCCGCGCGTGTTCTGGCCCAAAGATCAGGATCGATCAGGATAAAGTTAGTCAAAGTTCGCCAGCCCTTCGACTCTCACAACCTTTCCCCAGACAGAGCGTCGGTTAGAAGCTGTTCTAGTCTACAAAGCCAAGATATAACCGCGACATCGTCTGGTTGACCACCGGCGAAATAGGTCAGCACTTACTGATCGGAGCCAAACAATGACGGTTGTAGGGAGGGCTCGCGCGGAAAAGAAAAGCATCAAATGGACGGTCGGTTCCCACTAGCGCGCACGGCCATCCAACACGATTTGTCTGCGGAATATCCGCTTCCGTCCAAACGACTCTAAAAGCTGACAGGCAGCTTCCGGCGCTCACAATGCTGAATTGATTTCCTTATGTGTCCATATTGGTCATTGTGGAAGCGGCTCGTGACAAGGATTGACGCGCCAGAAAGGAAGAAAACGCGCGAATGGCCTCAAACACACGTAAGAAGATTACCGCTGATGAATCAGCCACACCGACAAAAAATACGGTCGCTGTCACCAGGAAGCGCACCTCGACGCCAAAGGTACCCCTCTACGCCGAAAGCGTGACCGGGTATCTGCAGCTGGTATTTGGCCTTCCTAAAGTGACGAGCGGCGTTCGATGCTACCGTGGCGAGTCTGACGCAAAGTGGAAATTGAAGCCGTCTATCATGCGGGGTGTGCGCTCCGAGGCAGAGAATCACATCTTCAGCGAGTTGATGCTTGAAGCGCCGACAGAGTTTAGCAACGACAAAGCGATGTTCGACAAGCTGGTGCGCGCCCAGCACTACGGCTTGCCGACGCGACTGCTAGACGTGTCCCTTAACCCGCTAGTTGGCCTCTACTTCGCCTGCAACGAGGAGCAGCATCACGACAAGGATGGCACAGTGAGGGTCTTCGATTTCGTCGAGAAGCGCGTGAAGTTCGCCGACAGCGATACGATAAGCCTGATCTCCAATCTTGCGCGCCTTTCAGATGATGAGCGAGCTGAAATATCCATGAAGCATTATAAGGTCAAGAACGAGGCGGGTCTTGAAGACTTTCGCAAGATGCAGGCAGTGGAGCGGTTGCTCCAGTTCGTTCGAGTCGAAAAACCATACTTCCTTAACTCAGTCGAACCCAGCGACCTATTCCGCTACTTCTTTGTCCACCCAGTCAAAAACAACCGCCGTGTTATCGCCCAGTCGGGCGCGTTCATTGCAGCAGGCCTACTTCGTTACAGATCTCCGGGGAAATCATCCAGCTACCGCTTGCACACCATTTCCATTCCGGCGGCAAAAAAGGTCTCGATCCTTCGCGAGTTGGACCTCATCAATATCAACTCGAGAACAATGTTTCCCGAGGTTGAATTCGTGTCAAAGTATATCAAGAGCAAATGGACGAGCTGACGCTTTGGAGGTCGTGCTGCGGTTCGTTCCAAGGCGCACCGCTCTAGAACCCCGCTAAGTTCATTACGTCCGATATGGGTGAAGCCAAATAGCTGCTTTCGACCGTCTCCGCCTCTGAAGCTGCCCGCCCGTTTGCGGCCACGAAGCTGAAGGACTGGGTTTGCCATGAGCAGTCAGACTGCAAAGCGCCTCCATTTCGATCATCTACGGTTGAGGTGCGGTTTCCTGAAAACAGATAGTCCGCTTCTGTATTGGCCACCTCAGAGACCTGCCCGTTGGATGGTGCGGATAACAACTCATCATTGTTGCCGCTGGATGTGCGTTCGGTGATAGGTCAAGTTAAGATTGGACTTTATGAATTCTCCAGATGGAAATAGGCGCCGAAGCGACCGGCAAATTCAGTGCCCCAAGTGTGGGGCCAGAATGCGCATGAGGACCGCAAAACGGGGGCGATATACGGGGCGTGAGTTCTGGGGATGCACCCGTTACCCGGCTTGCAATGGCATCGTTGGAAGCGCATCCGAAACAATAGTCTCGCCATTCAGGATGGCCAGGCGCTTGAAACGCAGATCGTTCAAGATGGCGCGCGGCATAGTCGTTTCGGTGATCGTGCTCGCTGGCCTGTCAGTCTTGATAGATGGAGTTCCCAGCCTCATTGCCGAGACTGAATATCTAGCTAAAGATCCCGGAGATGCCCTTGTCGGCCGAGCCACGGTGATTGACGGGGATACGATCGAAATCCTTGGTCAAAGAGTGCGCTTCAACGGGATCGATGCTCCCGAGAGCGATCAGACATGTGCGCTCGGAAATGGGAGCAAATATCGCTGCGGACAAAAGTCAGCGATGTTCTTATCCACCTATCTGGCTGCGTCTAGGCCGACGAGCTGCAATTTTGTCGAGTGGGATCGGTACGGTCGATATGTCGGGGACTGCTATCGCGCGGACGGCGAGAGCGTAGCAATTGCGCTGGTCCGTGCCGGTCATGCCGTCGATTGGCCGCGCTACAGCAATGGTGCCTATGCTCAGTACCAAGCTGAGGCTAAATCTGGAAAGCAAGGCATGTGGCAGGGGGCGTTTGTGATGCCTTGGGACTACCGCGCCCAGAAACGATCCAATCAACGAGCTGAGCGAAGAGTTGATCCCGCAAATCGGGCCGAGAGGCAATCTGGAAGCTGCAACATCAAGGGCAATATCAGCGTGTCGAGCGGAGCGAGAATCTACCACGTTCCGGGGCAGGAGTTTTACGATCAGACGCAGATCAATACGAGCAAAGGCGAGCGTTGGTTTTGTTCTGAAGCTGAAGCTCGTGCCGCAGGGTGGCGCCGGGCTCGACGCTGACTTCTATCCCCTTCTCGGAACGAAGTGACGCAAACTCCGCGTTTCTATTGGCCCGTCATAAATGACGAGGCCTCCTCGACGGGGGCATAACGCCAGATAGGCTTCAAGCCTGCACTGAATAATCTCTGATCTCAGTTCGGTGCGGGAGGCTGTAATGAAGTCGGAAAAATTTTTGGAGTTGGAGAAGCTGGTTTATCTCCACGGCACGCTGTCCTTTTGTGCGGAAGAGCTACGCCGGATGAAACGTCCATATGGCAATTTCATTGAGCTCGCGTTGAGCGAACTGACGCCTGAAATTGAAACAGACCTGCAAAAAGACCTTGGTAAAATGGCGCAAGGGAAGGATAGTTTTCTCCAGTCTCGATACTGGGGGTGATAATGCATATCGATAATTCCTTTGCCGAAATCATCGATGAGTTTGAGCGGATTCAGTCGATGCAAGACGGGCAAGCGATGCTGCGGCGTATTTCTGACCTTTATGGGTTGAGGCATGCAGCTTATTTCGCCGCGCGACTGCCTGATTTGACACGGCGTGAGCCCTATATTGCAACGACATATTCCGCGGATTGGGTGAACCATTACAAAGATCGTGAGTTCGTCAAAGTCGACCCGGTGTTGCCAGCGGGGTTGCAGAGGATGTTGCCCACCGATTGGGGGAGCTTTGATCGTAAGCACACGAACGTGAGAACATTCTTTGGCGAAGCGCAGGACTTTGGGATTGGCGACAAAGGCATGACTTTCCCAATCCGGGGTGCTGGCGGTGAACTCGCCATGTTCTCGATCACCTCTGACGCGTCAGATGCGGAATGGAAGTCGATCAAGACAAACTACATGCGGGACTTCCAGACCATCGCTCATTTCGTCCATGAAATGGTGCTCAGGACCGAGCGGGTGTCGATTGAGAATGCCCATCTTTCTCCTCGCGAAATCGAATGTCTGAAGTGGGCTGCGGAGGGAAAAACACACCAGGATGTGGCCACTATCCTCAATATTTCTGAACGAACAGTGCGCTGCTATCTCGATACTGCCAGGCACAAATTGAACGCAATAAACGTTACACACGCCGTCGCCCGAGCAATTGCCTCCAATCTGATAAATATTCCAGGATAGGCGGCCTTCCGTTGCTTGACCATTCCGTCATATTCGACGGATTATGGGCTCGCGAAAAATGCGGAATAGTCATCTCCATCGACGGCACACATTCCTACGGAGACGATTATGATCAGGCTTATTCAGGGTATCGACAGCGCTTCGCACTCTTTCGAAATCGACCGTATTCATTCCATCCGCTACCAGGTTTTCCATGAACGCCTCGGCTGGGACGTCAAGGTCGAAGACGGATGGGAAATCGACGAATTCGATGACTGCAATCCGCTCTATATCGTCTCCATTGACCCGGAGACGGAGGACGTTCGCGGTTCGGTTCGCTTGTTGCCGACCACCGGTCCGAACATGCTTCGTGACGTTTTCCCGGCCCTGCTGGAACCCGGGATGGAGGTGGCGAGTGGCCTGATCTGGGAAAGCTCCAGGTTCTCGGTCGATCCGCAGTATGCCTGCGCCGCAGAACGATCCAATTGCCAGATCAACCAGCTTACGGCTGAGTTGCTGCTTGGAATGGCTGAAGTCGGGCAGTTGATCGGGCTCACTCACATCGTCAGCGTCTATGACGCGATGATGGCCCGCGTCTTCCGCCGTGCAGGCTGCAAAGCGGAGACCATCGGTCGCCCCCAGCGCTTCGGCAAAGTGATGGCCTATGCAGGTCTCTTTGCGACTGATGATGAGATGATCAACGCCCTTCGTCTGGCTGGCGGGATCACCGGGTCTGTGCTTGAGAAGCCGGCTCCGACCGATCCCCTTGCGGCCTTCGTCTAGGCGACGAACTAATGCCTGCATGTTGGACCGGTGGGGACTTATCCCCGCCGGTCGGCGCGCGTGTTACGGATGGAGAGTTTCGCGAATGTTAGGAGGGGAAAATGCCGGAAATTGTCGTTCGCTCAAACCACTCGAATCAGGCAATTGAGGAGGCGTTTGCTCGTTGGAAGGCAGATGATCCGATTGCTGTTCTGGTTGAGGCTATGCACCCAAGCCAGGCATATCTCGCAGGGCTTCTCGAAGCTGCTGGTTATCTTGATGTGACGAACGGCATCGATCATGGGTTTCAGGAGCCATGGACGAATTTGAGAGAACGGTTCCGTTTGATGTGTGAACGCTTCGCGAAGGATGGGGATCCGGCAAGCGCGCAGGACTTCTAAGCAAAGTTGGAGATGAGCGCATAGGCTGATGTGCCGCCCGAATCTTAACGCTGGGCGGGAATTCCCCGGGGCTCTGACTAAGAAGCTGGGAACTACCAAGCCATATTAGTCACAGCTCTAAGCGTGTTCTAGCGCGCACAAATCCTTGTCGCGCCTATCACGATCGATTTATCGAGCAAATTGGCACTGAACTGAACGCGAGCGTCGATCAATGCCAATATGGAGCCCGGCTACAAGCTAGTGGCAATGGTACGGTTTGCTACCCGCGTGACAACAACGTCCCGGAGGGCTGTCTTTACGGCAGCCGCCACCATGCGCCGAAGCAAAAGATATAGAACCAATAGAAACCATGAGGCTTAAGGCCAGCATCACTGAGAATCGCATTCAATATTCCTCCCGAATCAGCCCTTCAAAGACAAAATTCATCAGATAAAGATTACAAGTCCCTTATATACTATTTATTATGTGGGTGGCGATGGGGTAGTGCATTTCTTGTTTGCCATGACGGATTGAATGGAAATAACTTTCCCTTTTGAGACTGCAACTTCTCCCTCCTTATCTCCTCCAAAGGCGGACGAAGTTGGCACACCAATTAAGAAGACTCCCACGGCATCGCCGGTTGCAGCGCTATTCTGAGCGTCTTTTAAGGTTTCTAGCCGCGCCTGCTCTGCTTTGAGTTCTGCCGTCAGCTCTGTGCAGGACAGATTGGTGTATGCGGCTATAGGAATGTCGACAGGTACGATCGCGTCAGGTCTCTTTGCGCATGCTGCCACAAATAATAGCGAAACCGCGAGAAAACTGATTTTGCGCATCTAATACCCCTCCCCAAAATACGTATATCGCGTGCCTTCTGGGTCGGCAACATAAATGGGATCATGTGGGGCGGGGTGATTGGGGCTTCTAAGAAGGCTGGTCGTGGGATCATAATTGGAAAATTCCAGCCATGAATGGTCCGATTTGGCGGGAGTACGTCAGGCAAGGCTCATGAACCAGTGTGTGTTCAAGCACTCCACCCGGAACTTGCTGTTGAACGCTTCGATGAACCCGTTATCGGTGGGTTTGCCGGGCCGCGAGAAGTCCAGCGTGACATCGTTTGCACAAGCCCACAGATCCAAGTCGCGGGAGATGAATTCGCTGCCATTGTCGACCCTTATCGTTCTCGGATAGCCGGTACGAGCACAGACGCGCTCGATGGTCTGTACGACGTCCTCACCGCGGTAGGTGAAGCGGGGATCGGCCGCCGGGCAGAACCTTGAATGGGTGTCGACGATGGTCAGGATGCGGAGCTTCTTGCCCATGGCGAGCTGATCGTGAACGAAATCCATCGCCCAGACATCATTCGGGCCGACAGCCTCCTGACGGTCCTCGCGTAACTTTGCCTTCACCCGTGGCTTCGGGGACTTGTTCCGCAGTTGCAGTCCCAACTCATTGTAAATTTGTTGGGTCTTCTTGATGTTCACGGCCCAACCCTCCCTGCGCAACAACACATGCACCCGCCGATAGCCGTAGCGAATGCGCGTCTCGCAGATCTCGCGTATTCTGTGTTCAAGCGCCGCCTGACCGGAGCGGCGGGACTTGTAATGGTAGGTTGAGGTATCGAACCGCAGCGTCTGGCAGGCTCGGCGGATGGGAATACCCCAATCGACCAGCATCCCCGTCGACAAGCTGTCGCTTCCGGGCAGGGTCGTCATTGATGCGCCATTGGTTCGAGCACAATGGCGACGAGCTTTCGGTGGATGACGTCCTGCAGCATCTCCCAATCGAGCGTGAGGTCGGCAACGATCTTCTTCAGCCGACTATTCTCATCCTCCAACTGTTTCAGGCGCCGCATCTCGTCCGACAGCAAGCCTCCGTACTTCTTTTTCCAGTTGAAGTACGTCGCGCTTAGCTAATCCCGGCCTTGCGACAGATCTCGGCGACTGGTGTGCCCTCTTCACCCAGCTTCAGGATGAACGCCTTCTGCACCTCAGTGAACTTCGATGCCTTCATGTCATCCCACTCCTCTCCAAGCCTCGGGAGCCTGGCGGAAAACTCAAGATTCAAACGATCCAGTTTTCTGGAAGCAGAGCAGGGCAGACCATCAGAATTCGCTCTTCTTATCGAAATGAAATGGGATACCGTATTCAATCATTCTCTCCAGCCGTGACTTTACAATGTGCGCTCTGGCTTCGATTTCATCGCGTTTCACAGTCACACTGATCTGCTCTCCTCTGCGCCGCAGACCGTCGTTGATTACACGATTCAGTTTTTCATTGTGCAAAGTGGATCGTGATATCATTCTAATGGTGTCATCACTTATCTTTTCTTCGTAATCTAACGGCGTTCCATAATTAGGATCTCTTGCGACATACGTATATTCAGGCCCAAGTTTAGCGGCGACGCTTCTAACAAGGCGCCGTCTTAATTCGCTGCTATCAAAATATGATGAGGACAGATCAATATCGTCAATGGAGAAAAATTTGGAGGAAATAAGGCCGAATAATGCTTCGCGTGAAATTTCATGATTATCGTCTTTGGCCAAATTCTTAAGTGCAGAATATGCAACGTGGTTATATGAGTAAAGCTCTGACAATACGCGGGTGGCAATAACAATAGTTTTTCGGTCGTTTGAGTATCTGTTGATTGTGTGCAATAGAAACTCGATATGCTCGTGTGCAGTTCGGAATGTTCTGCTCAAAAAATAGAGAGATTGCGAGCGAACAACAATATCATCGGAGTCATCAACAATATATTTCGCGACTGTAGTGGTAATATCGTTACTATCAGCAGTAGATTTTGTATTTTCTGCAACCCAACAAATCACGTCCGTCCAAAACCCGCTTTTAACCTTTTCATATTTCTTTTTCCACTCTGGATGTTCTTCAAAAAATAGATCTTTTGAAACGCTAAATGCAAATATTGACTGTGACAGCTGCGCTCCAATAAAAATTGTAGAGTTATCGAAGGTTACATTTACGCCGAAAGCACCTCGGAGGTCTGAACCGGAAAAATTGAATCCAGTCAGATTTGCGTTAGAGAAATCAATGTCACGCAAGTCAGCATTTTGAAAATCATTGCACTTATCCAGCTTCGAGATACGCATCAAGTTAGTAAAAGAGCTGTCATCATCTCGGATGACTGCATCCACTGTATCTAACGTGGCTTGGGAAAAATGATCATCAAAATACATAAACTCAGTCATCATTTAGCACCACTCTAGAGAGAAAAATAACTCCATTGTATTGCTCTTTTGAGGCCGGTGAGCATTCATTAAGCCCTTTAGCAAGAAGTATATCTACAATTCGTTTTTTGTTACTGTTAGGGAATTTCTTTTGTATGTGGCCTGTCAGACAGGATGGATCGAAGTCTATTGTTAAGTCTTTTTGCTTAATAAGTAAAACTAATTCCAGCAAAAATTTGTTTGAACGATCCTTTAGTATCAATTCGCACAATGTAGCGTTGTTTATATATGTTTTATTTAGTGGCTTGCTGTCGTGTTCGGAAATAATCCACCTATCATTTCCGATTGCTTTTATAACGAAATGATTATGTCTTATTTTCTCTGAAGTACTAGCTTCACATGAAGAGCCTTCTTTGTTCATAAAAGATCCGGAGGCTTCACCGCTTAGTTCGGGAATGGACGAGGCTTTAGCGCCGACTTTCGACCCTTTAGATTTAGTACTCTCATTTGAGACTATTGTTGTTTTGCTCGTTTGTATTTGACGTTGTGTCGTGGTAGGCGAAATCTCCTCACCAAACCGGGTTCCCGGTTTTATATCAAAGCCGTATCGCTTGAGTGCAAGCGTCGCTCGTTTCATGCCGATACGGAAAACCCCATTGTCCGTATCGATTTCATCTTCATGAATTCGCAAGTAAACGAGAAGTTCATAAGGTGATATCGCATCGTTATAGTATTGAACTAATTCAGCTTGCATTTCTACAAGCTCTGGTACCGGGTTCTCAAGCTCCGAAGTCATAAGCATGGGGTTTCCATACCCTTTATTTCAATGCTCCGATCAAATCGGACCTATATTTGATTAACGAGTCAAACGCTGCGTAAAATAGCAATAAATCGCCAAGTTCCAACAAATGCAAGTCCATCAGACTGATTGGTTGGGAAGGCAAGTCCGGTTTCAAGCGACATTGAGATACGAGCTGTGCAGCGGTTGAGGGTTCTCGGCCCTGTTGACAAAATCACGCAACCAGATGCGTGCGGCTGCAAGATTAAGGAACGCAGCAAAGGACGCCTTGGTTTTGTCAAAAGGGGTGGAGATCCTCCGGGACTGTTTGACCTTGTGGGACATTCGCTCAATCCGGTTCCGGTCCTTAAAGGCCGAGAATTAACAAGTCGCAGGTTCTCTGCGGTTTGCCGTCGGCGGAATTACAGGGCTTTATGCCAGCCAGCAGCAGGTTTTGACGCACAGCATCGCCATCGTATCCCTTGTCAGCCAGAAACAGCCTGGGCTTGCCACACGGCATATCCAGAGGGCGGGAACGGCACTGTAATCGAAGGCTTTACCGCCAGTCAGGACAAAGCCAAGAGGCGGCCCGACCGTCTGAGCGGGCGTGTATTTTCGTCGTAAAGCCGCCGCGTGATCGACCCAAAGCCTCCTTACGAGTCCCCCTTTTGCAACTGTGGCCTGACTATAGCCGCGGACTGTGGTGCTATCGATCATGTGCTGCCAGTCATCGGTGAACCCGAGCTCCACCAACGTTTCCAGCGAACCGACCCACAAGCCTTGTTCCGCCCACCGGCGAAACTGGACATAGACTGAGTCCCATTTTCCATAGCGCTCGTGCATGTTGCGCCAAGGGCAACCAACGCGCAAAACATGCAGCATCCCGTTCAAGTAACGGAGATTAGCCTGAGCAGGGCGCGACTTTCGCCCTCGCTCCGTGGGAAGCAGTGCCTCGGTCAATACCCATTCTGCGTCTGTTAAATCACCACGTGCCAAGACTGCCTCCTAAAAGGCCTCCTAAAAGACAGTCTTGAATCACAGCTCATCTGATTTGGGAATCCACGTTGTCAACAGAACCTAGGGGGCTAGTCTAGGCGTGGATGGCAGCATTGCGCCCCCAATTCGGACGTCTGAGATTTCAATCGTTTCCCTGAAAGCCGCCATTCGCTGCGACACGGGCAAAGTCTGAGAAGGGCGGGAAGCTGCCGTTCGCCGCACAGACTGTCAACAGCAGCATCGCGCAGAAAGCGGGTCTTGCAGGGCTGCAGCCGAACATTGTCGGTAAAAACATGTACAGCCCATTGATGGACACGGCGAATTAGTCCCTCCACCATCGACACAATGGTGATTGGCCGATGGTGGGCGAAGGAGGATGTATTTGATATCTACTTACCCTTGGTCGTGAAATTATTAACGAACGCTTCGGCAGTCAGGCCGAAATCGCGCAGCTGTCTGGCCACTATCTTTTTGTCTGCGTAGCCATTCGCCTCTCCTATAGCTCGGGTATATCCCCGCAATTTTTCTATAAGCTTGGCCAAATTTTCAACAGTAATAACGCGAGCATCATGGTGAAGAGTTGCTGCGTTTTCCAGCTTTATTTTTGGATGTACCATTATCGGCACAGCAGAACAAGATTTGTCATACTGCTTTCCGAACCAAGCCATAGAACCCGTCAATTGATTGCAATCATGTTTGTTAATTGTTTTGGCACTGGTTGCGCCGCTTTTGCACTCAATGACTAAGTATTCCAACGCCCCCAAAGACCAAAGATTGTCGGGACCTTTACCGTAATCGACCTCAGGCATTTGCGATCCGAATCCGAGGAACGTACCCAAGTCACGCATGGCACGTTCGAAACGCTTGCTATTTTCCTCCCCCCAAGCGAGCGCCTCAATAAGAGCATTCACCCAGAGGATGAGTTCGTTTTTTTCTAGGTGACGCTCCATTGCTTTAACGGCAGACGCAGCCTGACTGCCTTTCGGCATTTGCAGCTTGCTATAGGTGATCCCTTGCAAAGGCCGAATGAGTGCCCGGTTCATTTCAACCGCCGACAGTTGGATCTCCTGCGCATGGCTTGGATCGATGTGCTGAACATATTCCGCAAGCTGCTGCTTAAGATAGCCTTTGGCACGACGTTCGGTTACGCTCGACACTGCCTTTTGAGCCAGTTCCTTCGCCTTATCGAAACGTTTGAGCCTGGCAGCGTCGAATGCTTTCCGAAGAAAGATTGTGGATGGCTCGACGTGTCCAGGTTCAGCTTCGTCCGCATTAACGATTGCATCTTTGCTAGTATCGACCCAGTCCTCATCTCCTGAAAGGCACAGATCAATTACCCCCTCAAGATCAGCCAACGGTTTCCCTCGGATCTGGTCCGTTATCTCCTTACCTAATGTCAACTGGGCGCGGGTCGCAGGAGAGAACAGGCTTCGCGCCTCGGGATTATGAATCCTCTGTGTCAGGCGCGATCCGATCAGAAGCACCACGCAGTGATCCTCGCTTGATCGTACGCCTCGACCCATCCCCTGCTCAATCCGCTGGATCTGCCGAACCAGTTGTCGACGGGTCTCGTTGAGTGCCAGTTGCTCGGTCCTCGCCAACAGCCCTTCAACCTCCGGGAGCCCGTCGATGATGAGAATTTCACATGCCTCGGCGGGCAGATCGACGCCATCATATTTGTTGATGAACACAGTGACGCCGACGTGGCCCTGTCGTAGCCGCTCTGTACCAGCCTCAATAGAGTCTTTGTCCAGCGTCTGAGTTGCTACATCATCCCAGTACTTCGCGCGTGCCCTCGAGGGAACAATCACGCAGACATTGACTTCTTCGGATCGGCGAAGCGCAAGCTTCTTGATTTCATCTACCGTGATATCCGGGTTGATCTCTTGCGGCGCTAAAATCATCCTGTCGCCGATATCACCACCACTTTTGGGACGAATGGGGTGCAAGACCTCGTCCGGGGTTGCTTGGAAATGAGACACCAGAATACCGTCATCCGCCAATGTTGCCGTCATATAAATATGGCGGGCGGCGTCGGTGAAAGATGGGATGTTGTCGATCGGGAGATAGCGTGGCGCGATCTCTAAGTGACCACCGCCAAACGCCACCTGACATAGCGGCAGAACATCACGGATTAGTGGCCATGGCCATTGAAGGTTCTCATCCTTTCGATGTGGGTGAAGGATGGCTATCGCCTCCTTTATCTTGTTCCCCCACGCCCAGAATGGGACGGACATCACCGTAGTGGGATCATCTGACTTTACATCGAGAAATAGCTGCTCGGATTGCTGCTCCAAGTCATCTGCGAACAGGTTCAGCAAAGGCTCGTATGCCGGATGGTTGCCGCTTAGTTTGATCTTGAATTGGTCCGCGACCGTGGCGAGGCAAGCGTGCGCATCGTCTATGACGATCGAACCGATCCGGATTTGAGTGTTGCCTTGACCAACGCCAAACTTTGACTTTCCGTTGAACAGCTTCCACACATTTATGACAAGAATAGATTCACCAGATAAAAAATTTGCACTTTCGATATCTTCTGTCACTGCGATGCCGAGGTCGCCTGCTTCCGCCACAACTTGAGTAATAAGGAAGTTGTCTGGCACAACATAGACGGCGGGACCTTTGCCTTCATTCAGGCAGCTTTGCAAGCAAAGAAGGCCAACAATGGTTTTCCCAGAACCCGTGTTCATTTTCAACGTTACACTTTGTTGGGTTCGTGCAGCATACCAAGCGTCCAAAACGTCGCCCTGCTCATCAGAAGGCCGCTTGAATCGCGGATTGCGCTTCAATGTCGTAAATATCTTACGAGGATCAGTCTGCTTCTTCGACGAGTTTCCCGCTTTCAATTTCTTAAGATCTAGTACCACTGACTGCTCCTATGCAGATTCACCAAAGGTAGAGTAGCTGACGAAGTCACCCACGGCCATGGTAATAATGCTCGGGTGAGGCATCCCTTGGCTGAACAAATTACGGTGATTTCCGCCGGCCCAATGGACCGAGCAGGCATCTGCACAACTCGGATCTAATACTTGTTTCAACTTCCGTGCTGCCTTGCCATCAGACCGATTTCCACCCTTGGCAGCCCCACCGCGCTAAAAGCCAATGTCGAAACTGGGCAGGGAGCGGCCGTCCGCCGCGCCAGATTTGAATGACCGCAGAGGGCCGGAAGCGGCAACTCATTCAGCACCGACGAATGTCAGCTAACCGCAATCGAAGCACGCTAGCCGCCAGTCCGCTAACGGCCTCATTCATGACACTCATTTTTGCGCCCGCCACCTCGCCCATCGCTTTTTCTGCGCCTCCCGGATGCGTTCGATACCATCCTGAGTTCGCGCTCCTGTCGACAGTCCGCCATGCAGCTTGCAGCGTGTCTTTCCTGGTTCCGACATCATCCGGCAGGGTGTGCCTTTTCGGGTCTTGGCGTTGCAAGGTACTCTGCGTTTCGCTTCACGCTGAACTAAGCGCTCAAACATGGCGTCGAAGCGTGCCTTCTGCGCGACCTCGCGCTTAGCCTCGGCTTCTCGCAGTCTATCACCCCATGACGCGCGCGCGCGTTTGACCGGAAGTGTATCGGGCAATTGCAGGGCCCTAGCCATGCGCTTTACGGTCCGAGCTCTCGGATCGACTTTGGCCTTGTTCTCCCAATAGCTCACGGTCTGTCGATTGATGCCCACTAGCTCACCGAGTTTGGTTTGCGAAAGACCCGCAGCTTTGCGAATTTGAGCCAGTTCAATGCCAGTCATATGAACCCCTCCCCAAAGACAGACAGGCGGTAGCGATTTGACAATTGAGAGCAAATCTCCCACACCAATACGTAAAAACATAATATGTTTAACTGCTCTTTGAAAGAACCTCGCCTTTTGATCGCCTATTGAATATATTTTATATAAATACAATTAGTACGTTAGATCATACCGTTGACATTGCAGCATTGTTGCCAACAAATAGTAAAATTGGCACTGCGCTTAAATCACAACCGATCCGCCAATTCAGAAAACACGCCAGCGCGGCGCCAGTTTTCCTTGTTGCCAATCACGTAAAGACATTCCTGAGCACGAGACACGGCGACGTTCAGGAGGTTGGGGCGACCTCCGGCCCAGTTTCGGGCTCCGGTTTGGCCGGGCAACGGTGCACCGAGGACAAGGATCACGGCTTCAGCTTCCCGTCCCTGCACGGTATGAACCGTTCCCACGCGCTCAAAGGGCCAACTGTAGGGACTGTCTACCCAACCGTCCAAAACGCGGCTGTTCCGGATGCTTTCCCTCAGGCGATCCTGAACCACGACGAATGGCGTCACGATGTAGATGTTCGGGGACACGTCCGCTTTTTTGAGCTGTTGCAGGAGGTCGAGGACGACGGCTCCCTCCTGCTGGCACCATTTGTCTTGCCCGCCGCCGGCGACATCAAACCAGCGAGAAGACCCCAAGAGATCCAGGATCGGCGAGCTTTTGGGTGCTTTTGCCTGCACCATCAAATTCTCATAGGCGACAGCGTTCGATATGGAGAACATTGGGTCGGCGCAACGGCGATGGACCAGCAAGGGCACACCGACGTCGCGTGCGCCCATCTTCGTCTCAAACGAGGCGAAATAGGCGGTCGCCAAGTCAGCGAGAGTCTGAGCCGAAGCAGCAGGCGCATTGAACCGCGTCTCATCGATCCGGAACTCGCGGCAAATGGCTTCCGTCAGTTGATCCGGCAAAACCACGACAGGTTCGATCTGCATTGGATCACCGACGACCGCCGCACGCTTGGTCCTCATGATCGCGCCAATGGCCGCTTGCGGAAGGGCCTGGCCCGCCTCGTCAATAAGCAGCCATCCAAACGTCTCGGGACCGAGGCGGCCGAACATGCGCCCGACGGATGCAAACGTCGTGGAGACGACAGGAACCACCAGAAACAGGCTCGACCACAGATGCGGGATGACCGCGTCTTTTTCTGCAGAGCCGAACGACTTGGTTCCGAAGGAATCCACGAGCAAAGCCAGGTTGTGCCGCATCGGCTTCGCGGCTGCGTCGAGGAATGCCTTGTGGAGGTCGATGGCAGCCTCGAACAGGTTGTCTCTTGTCCGTGATGAAGCCTTGTCGAACCACGGAGACGCCTTTTGGCGCGGCGCGTGGGTGCTGGCAAAAAAGTCCTCATCAATGAACGTGCCCCCCAGCTTGGTCCTGAGGGCGCGGAGTTCGGCGGCGAGTTCCTGAAGCTGACGGTCGATTTGTTCGACAGCCTCGCGCCATGAGGCGAGCGTGCTGTTGAGCTTCGTCAGCTTGCCCTGCTGATCATCATGTTGACGGGCGAAGTCCTGATGCGCCCGCTGCGCTTTCAGAGCTGCCTGCCGGGCGATTTCATATCTGTCTTTCCACGCCCGGTAATATTTGCGGCGGAAGAAGAAGGCCAGAAAGCCAGGCTTCTGCGCCCTCAACTCATCAGATGCCGATTGTGTCTGGTTCCGGATCTGCGTTGCCTCCGCAAGCTGCTGGTGAAGAAGCCCCACCACTTGTTCGAGCGGCCCTTGAAGCTCTTGCAGCTGGCGCTCCTTGTCGAAGTAGTCCCGCCGTCGCTCTTCGGTCTCGGGGATCTCTTCGATGATGCGAGCCGCCCTTTCGGCTTCGGCCACGAGCGCCTTTGCCTGTTTCTCGGCCTCAAGGAACTTGCGCCGCGCAGCCTTCCATCGCCGGAGCGCCTGAGACTTGTCGGCAGGTGGGTTCTCCTTCGTGACGATCGCAGGCGGCCTCTCGATCGTCTTTCCGTCAGGCGTCTTCACCGAAAGGCGCGCCGGCGTACCGGCGGCATGCTGGAGGTAGCGCATCAGGCCGGTATCGTCGTCCCACCAGAAGGTTTGCCGGAAGCGATGCCGGTTGCCAGCATTGCCAAGCACCGCCGCAATAACGCCCCAGCTATCACGTTCGAGCAGCGCGTCGGAGACCGTCTTGAAATACCCGTTGGCGAAAGCGTCGTCCGCGATGGCGCCGATGCCGGGAAGCTCGGCGCTCACATTCTCGACGGCCTTGTTGTTGGACGATGCGACAACGATCTCGAAGCCACGAAGGCGCTCATCGAGCTCATACATCCACAAGAAGGCATTGCCCCTCTTGATACGCAGGTTGGTGTTCTTGAATGCCTGTTCGGGGTCATCGAATGTGGTCATGGCCTTGGCGCGCTCGGTCACGACATGAGCGACGACATCCCTCAGCAAGGTTGTCTTTCCGGTGCCGGGAGGCCCGTTGACGGCGAGGATGCCGTCTTCTTGCAAGTCATGCGCGGCGAGGTTCACTGCGGCCTGTTGCAACGTGACGAGCGGATGACGGCCCTTGCCAGGCCAGCGCCCCAAAGGCGTCTTCGTGGGGCGCAAGGCGTCTGCGAGGGCCTTGTCATCGCGAAGCAGTTCGCGCCTCTCCCGGGGCTTCGTGATGCCGAGATAGCGCTTCAAGTTGCCTGTTGCCTGCTTCGTCCTGAATAGCTCTCTCGCCCGGCCCAGATCGCCGAGAAAGAACGAATTCAGAAGCAGCGGCTCGGGCGGCTCCTCAATCTTGAAATACTGATAAGTTCGCACGGCAAAGGATGGCGGCTGGACGAGGGCTTCGGGAAGCGTCAGCGTCTCGACCAGCCAGCGATAGGCCTCCTCCAGTTGGGTCCGCGTCATTGGCTGGGGCTGACCATCTTCGTCGACATGCCGAAGCTTCTTGTCGAGCCCTTCCAGCAGCTTGCCTTCTGCTCCCTGCCAGGCCCCAAGCCCCTTGAGATCGCCGCGCAAGGCGATCGGAAGGCCCCAGGCAAAACTCGAGACGGCAACGGCCTCGCTTTCGACGAGACAACCGGCCTTGTCGACGATGACCGTCGCCAGGATGCTTTCGCCGCGCGCGGCCGGGCGTTCTTCACGCTTGTCGGTGTAGACTGAGAGCAAGGCGCCGACGGAAGGCTCCATCTGAACAGTACCAAGAACGATCTGGTAGAACAGCCTGGTCTTGGGGCGAGCGTGTTCCCCGCCATTTTCCCATGGCAAGCCGTGCAGGTCGAACCGGGCGATCCGGCTTGCTTCGCCGGCGGCGAGATCCTGGGGTTTGGAGAAGCTCTGTGGCGAAAGCACCTCAAAGGCTGTCCAGGTCAACAAGACCCTTTCAGGCTCATCGAGATTTCCGAGATTGACCGAGGCACGCGAGAACGACGACATGGCCGGTTTGACCGGCGCGCTAGCTGGCTCTGCTGCCTTCTGGCGCGTCTCGGCCCTTGGCGGTTCCGAGGGTTTGCGCGCACTTCTGGGCGTCTCCGCCGGCGCGGCTTTGGTTTGCTTCTTCTCCTGCCGGGGCAGAATGCCGCGAGCCTGCACAGCGCGCTTTTGCAGGTTCTTGGCGCGCTGGGTCTTGCGGTGCGCAAGCTCGGCCAGCAACTTGGTCAGAAAATCTGCGTTCTCGCGGTTCTGGTCGAACTGCTGCTCAAGCTCATGGATGCCAAAGCCAATGAGAGGACGTGAAGCCATCGGTCAAATTGTTCTAATTACCCCTGCATCATCTGACCACAGTCAGAACATGGGTTACAAGAGGCCCGTTCGTCTCAATCGATATCCAGTTTCCAAGGGGCAGAGCAGCACGTCACGCAACGGTGCCCCACAAAGCGGCCTGCCCGCTTTCGCTCCCACAGCTACCAGACGGCAGCGCGCCCTCATGACGAACATCCATTCATGGCAGCGCCGGTTCCAAAAGTTGTACGTCAGAGGCGGCTGCCTTGCTCAATTAGTCCGTACGCGCGAACCAAAATACGCTGCACTTCGCTCCTTATAGGCCTAAATTCGAACTTCTCGCCAAGAAGCACGCAAACGCCATGCTTTGGATCGACCAGCTTGAAAATATGCCCGATGGCCTCGTCGGCCAGCGTCTGATCGTCCACCTGTGGACTTGGGAAGAAGTACCCGGCTCGATCCTCAAGCAGGAATCGGTCGAGATCCTCATCGAAGTGCTCAAAGGCATTTCGCAGCCTACGCCACTTGAGCGCTGATGTGTCATTGAGCGCGAAGGCATCTCGCAACCGGGCTCCACGGGCGACCACAAGTTGGCTGTCCTTCTTCATTGGCCAGAAGAAGCGAGAGAGCGCACCCGCATGCGTCAACGCCTCTTGAACGGTCGCGACGATCAATGCCGCGGGCCTGGATGCGACAACAGCCTCGTCAAAACGCTGGAACGCCGTCTCCGAACGCTCGGCCGCATAGATGATTGAGTGGATGTAGAATGCTTCGTAGGGGGGATAGATACCGCGATACTGCTTTGCAATCAGTGCCTCCTTCTCTTTGCGAATCTTTCCATCTATTTGCGCCATCGCGATACTCCTGATATTCGGCGGCCGCACCATACTGTAAATGTCCGCTATCTAACGAGCCCGACTTTAATCGTTTAGGGGGCTTCCTGCCCCAATGCCCGCCGTCTTAAGTCTTGAGATTTCTCCGAAGTCTATTGTTCCTCTATTTTTCTCGATGACCTACCTCTGCACAGTTTCATCCCCGCCACTGCCGCTTAGAGGTTCTCCATATGTCGCGCAGCCGTTAGACTGGAATCAAATCGTCAGATCGCGCCTCACCAGCCACGCTCAAGACACGCAAAGCATGGAAAGCGAAGCTTTTTCCCGATTGTCCAACATGTTTGGACACGTATACCATCACGTACCGGGGGGGGGGGGGGGACCAAGCGACGATTTGTTATCCGGCAGACATGCGAGACCTTTGTTAGACTGCTGGTCTCTCCATCAGGCCACATCGCTCGCGCCTCCTAAAGAGACAATAATATGGTTCAGAATCCCAACCGTTGCCCGACGCATCCGGGTGAATTGCTCCTCAAAGACATCGTTCCCGCCACAGGCAAGACCGAGGCCGAATTGGCGGACATGCTGGGTATCTCGTCTGAGCATTTTCTCGATGTCTTGACCGAAACGAAGCCGGTCAATGCCGAAGTTGCAGTGCGGCTCGGGAAGTTGTTCGGCAACAGCCCCTCTTTGTGGGCCCGGATGCAGACTGCACATGACACATGGGTGGCAGAAAGGAACGTTGACGTTTCCGACATCCCAACCCTGAAGAAGACTTGACCGGGGCCCCACCGGCGGCGACGCGGCTGCGTCGGCCACATCGCGGGTGAGATATCGCAGCGCCCCGGACCGAAACCGCCAACACGGATCCTGGCAGGTGTCGGCCCTGTCGAGAGGATTGAACGATTTGTTCTTGCGAGCGCTTAGGCCGCGCTCATCGCCTAGCTGAGCCTCGGCGGCGAGATCATTGCTCGTCAGCGCAGCCGCCGGCAGTTGACCGCCGGCGCTCGCAGGTAGATCATCAGGCAGGTCTGATCCGGACACCGGCCTTGCTCATTACCGGCTGAGCTCGCTACCACTCCCAACCATCCACAAAATTATTTTGTTGGTATATCCGTTGGTATCGAGCAAAATCACACTCGTCATAGTTCATACATTTCAACAACTTATCTCGACAGTGTGGCGCCGCCCCTGGCACCATCACTTCCCGAGATTTCCCCGATAGATCAAACCTTTGCACCCTTATGGTGGGAATCCGAGAGTCCGCCGTCAAATGACCAATTTGACGACGGCGCAGGTTTCGCGTGGCACCGATGCGACAAGCGGCGTCTAGTAATACCGCGAGATCCTGCCCCGTCCCCCCGGAACTGCGTCACTTGAGCCACTTCAGGTGTGATACGGCCTCTTTCTCTGCAAAATCACATCGGGATGCACTGGGCCATACGACGGCATGCTTGTCCGTTCCCACACACCCTGACCTGATGGTCAACCGGGCTTCCCGACGATTGCACCCAATTTCGCCGGCGGCGCTTCACGCATCCAGAATGCGTCTGCCGATCTTTTCCACGTGGACGTGGTCGGTGCCGCAGCAGCCGCCGAAGACGTTCATCTTGGGGAAAACCGCCTTCAGGTCGCGGTACTGATCGGCCAGTTCATCCGGATTTCCTTCCTCCAGATGGCCAAGCTGACACAATGTACCGTGGTCGAGCGTCGAGGCGTTGGCGCGCAGCCCTCCGATACGGTCCGCCCATGCGCTACTGGTTAGGGCCGGGCCGAAGTCCATCGGGTGCGAACAGTTGATCATGTAATAGGCCGGCGCGCCGCCAGTCTCCGCATCGACCGTCTCGATGGCCTCCTTCAGGCTCTCGCCGCTGCGCAGCCTGCGGTCCTTTTCGAGCGTGAAGGAAATGACCGAGGGAACGCCCGCGGCTTCCGCGGCGCGCGCGATGCCGATGGCTTCGGCCGTAGCGTTCAACGTCAAGGCGGTCACGATATCCGCCCCCGCTGCCCTGAAGGTCTCGATCTGCTCGGCGTGATAATCCTGCGCGCCGTGTGCACTGAGGACGTCGTTGGTCTTGTAGGCGTCGCCCTTGGGCCCGATGCAGCCGCTGATCACCGTATACTCGGGCTTCATTCCCGCCTCCAAGGCGACCTCGCGATAGAGAGCGAGACACTTGTGGTTCATTTCCGCAAGACCCTCGTCGGAATAGCCCAGAAGGCGCCCCCAATCGCGACTGGCGCGGTAGGTCAGGCTGTCGAAAATGAAAGGCGTTCCCAGTTCGACCGCGACATCGGCGAAGGCGCGGTAATACTCCCGGATGGCCTCCGTCGCCGTGGCATCGTTCAGCAGATGAAAGGCGCTGAATTCAGGCAGCTCAAAGCCGCGCTTGTACAAGAGCCAGGTTTCCGTTCCCCCGTCGGTCAGGAAAATGGCGTCGCTCTCATGCGGCAAGCCGCCGGATTGCTCGAGCATTGAAGCCTCCCCTCTTCAAACGCTTCTCCCCTTGCGTCATCCTCGCGCAGCTTCTCCCTGACGAACAATTGGCATTTCAAGCAAGCTGCACCGCCGGTGTCTCCGGCAGCATGCGGCCAGTTGCGGCCGGAACAAGCCTTGCGGGGCTAGCGCACAGACAGGCACGCCTGCCCGATCACCTCCTCGCGGGTGGGCATGGAGGGGCCCGCGCCATGGCGCGTTACGGCGATACCGGCCGCGATATTCGCAAAGGTGACGGCATCCTGAATGGGGGTGCACTCGGATAATTGCGCCGCCAGTGCCCCGCAAAAGCAATCGCCCGCCCCGGTCGTGTCGACCACTTCTGCAGACGATCCCTGAACCGCGATCTCCTCTTCGGCGCCGATGACGATCGCCCCTTGCGCGCCCAGGGTGACGATGACCCACTGTTCGGGCCGGGTCATGAGACTGCGCGCCAGAGCGACGGCGTTGTCCTGAGCCTGCGTTTGCTCCACCGGCACGTCCGTGTAAACCGCAAGCTCTGTCTCGTTCACGATGATGATGTCCGACAGGTCGAAGAGATAGCGACCCTTAGGCAAAGCCGGGGCGGGATTGAGGATGCGAACGCCTGTGTCTTCCCCACTCGGGCGGAAGAACTTTTCGATCTCGGCAAGCGGCATCTCGAACTGCGTCAGCCGAACCGTCGATTTGGCAAGTCCGAGATCCTCAACGCCCCCTGCCCGCGGCTGTTCGTACCGGTAGTTCGCCCCCGGCAGGACGACGATCATGTTTTCTCCGGCCTTTGACACGGTGATCGCGGCCTGCCCCGTAGGCGCCCCGGAAAGCGTGAGCAGATGCTGCGTGCTCACGCCGTTTTCTTCCAGATTACGACGGAGATCGGAGCCGTACTCATCCTCGCCGACAGCCCCCAGAATGGCGGTCGGCGCCCCGGCGCGGGCGCTGGCGATGGCCTGATTTGCGCCCTTTCCTCCGGGATAGAGGTGCTGGTCGAGGGCATTGACGGTTTCACCCGGTCGGGGCAGTTCGGCCACCCTCATCACCACATCCATGTTGATGCTGCCCAGCACGATCACGCTCATCGACCTGCTCCTTCATTTTCATTCCGCCGCTTCGGCGATCAGGTTTCTTCGGCAATGCGTTGCCGAAAGATCTCGGTCCCCTCCATGATGTGATCGAGCAACGGCTCCAAAGCCCAGAACCGTTCCCGAATATCGAAATCGATTGTACGGCACTTCATGGTGCGAAGCGTCCCCAGGCGGGTGTGGTAAAACTTCGCGAGTGCGGGGTAGCCCATAGGTTCCGCCATGGCCGCAAGGGCGAGGAAGACCGTCAGGTCCCGCATCAGGGGGCTGTCCGACAGCCGGTTGCGGTAAACCCAGGCGTAGAGATCGGGATGGAAATTGGTGAAGACCCCGGCAAAGCCCTCTGACCCTGCCCGCATGGCCTCGCGCGCAATCGCGGCATTGGCGTTCACGATCGCCAGAGGCGAGCCCTCGCATAGCGCGACGCGCCGCTTCACCGTGTCGAGATCGCAGCTCACATCCTTGAAAACGACGAACCGACCGGTATCGCGGCAAAACTTGAGCTCGTCATCGCTCAGGAGCCGCCGGTAGGGAGCCGGGCACTCGTAAAGCCCGAGCGGCATGTCCGCAGGCAAATGCGCAAGCAGAGCCTCAAGTGCGGAGCGGAAGGCTTCGCTGCCGTCGTTGTTCAGGTCGAGACGGTTGGTCACCAGCACGAGCGCATCCGCGCCCGTTCCGGCCATCAATTCAAGCTCGCGCGCCTGATCCTGCGCGTCGTCGGAGACATGGCCCGATGCGATGACAGGAATGCGCCCGCCCGCGCGGGCGGCCACGAAGCGGGAGATCTCCACCCGTTCCGACAGGGACAGATATTGCATCTCGCTGGACTGGCAGACAGCGAAAAGCGTGTCCGCGCCGCGTTCAACGTACCACTCGACCAGCCGTTCAAGGCTGTCGAAATCCACCGCGCCGGCGTCGTCGAACGGCGTCAGCATAACCGGGGTGATTCCACCTATCCGTTTTTGCATGAATTCTCACAACCTCTCGCTGCACCCAAAGTCCCGATCAGGAGCCGATTAACGTGGCAAAACGCCAACGCCCCTTGTTCCGCTATTCGAAATACATTTCTATATGGAACGCCATTTTAATTTTAGAGGCGAGGTCATGGCGATCACAAGATGGGAAGACGACGCCAGCGTATGGAACGGGCCCGATTATACAGATCAGAACATCCGCTATGCGCCCGACGTTGAAACGAGCCATGTGAACGGTCGCATCATCACCTGCGTGGAGGTGGTGGACTGGGATGGCGACGGCGGGCGGGATTTGCTGCTTTCAAGTTGGGACGCCTGTTATGACGGCAAGGTCTACCTGCGCCAGCAGATCGGCACAAATGCCGACGGCACGCCGATCCTCGGCCCAGAAGAGCTTGTGCCGGGTGTGCGCGGCTATGTCACAGCGGTACGCGACGGGGATGTTTTCCATCTCGTCTCCACCTCGCGACTGCGCAAGACCATCCTCGTCTATCCCAACAAGGGCACGCCGATCCGGCCCGACTTCGGCGATCCCTTCGCCTTCGAGCCGGAAGCCGACTGGATCAAGGGAAACGAGTATTTCCATCTCGCCCGCTTCGTCGATCTCGACGGCACGGGCGAGATGTCATTGGTGGTGGGGACCGATTGCTGGGACGAATACTGGCCTAACGGGCTGGAGTGGAACGATCCCGGCTACAAGGCTTATGACGCCGCGGGCCGGTGGCTCGGCGGTCCGTTGCGGGGCTACCTCTACACCTTCAAAAACCACGGCACCGTGAGAGAACCGAAGCTGGCGCGCGGCAAACCCGTCACGCTGCCGGTGACGGGGGCAAAGCGACCGCTGGAGGTTTACGGCCAGCTTGCGCCCGCTTTCGGCCCGCTTGCTGAAGGCTCGCGGCTCGACGTGGTGTGCGGCGAGTTCTGGAATGTGCTGCATATTGCACGCGACTACCGGGACGGCGGCGTCGCCTCGACAGGGCTTGTAGAGACGGGCAACGGCGCTGCGCTGGAGCTTCAGCACTGCATTTACCTCCCCTGCATCGTGGACTGGAACGACAATGGCAGGCCGGACATCCTGGTGGGGGCCGAAGACGGATACGTCTCCTTCCTGCAAAACCTCGGACGGGACGAACGGGGCATGCCGCGCTTCCAAAAGGCATGTCGGGTGCAGACCACAGCCCCCAACATCCATGCGAGCGTTCTGCCGGTGCCCGCGGCCTTCGATTTCAACGGCAACGGGCTTCAGGATCTGGTCGTCGGCAACTGCCGGGGCGAATTGCTGTTCTACCCGAACCTCGGCCCAACCGACGCCCCCGCGCTGGGCCGCGAGACGCATCTGCAGGCGGGCGGCGAGGACATACTGGTGAGCGCGGGGCCGACCGGTTCCATTCAGGGGCCGTCGGAAAAGATGTTCGGCTACACCTGCCCTACCATCGCGGATTGGGACGGGGATGGACTGCCCGACATCCTGATGAGCGACGTGACCGGCCATCATGTGTTTTATCGAAACGAGGGCGGCAGCTACCCCCCGGCCTTCAAAACCGGGCAGAAACTGACCTATGAAGGCCGACCGCTCAAGACCGTGTGGCGGGTTCGCCCGGCGGTCGTCGACTGGCTCGGCAATGGCGACCTTCACTACCTGACCCTCGACGAAGAGGGTTGCCTTGCCGATTACAGGCGCGAGAGCGACACGGTTCTGGCCGACAAGCGCCTTCTCCACCGGGAGGACGGCACGCCGATCCGCTTTACCGAAGATGTCGGAGGCGGACGAGGCCGCATCAAGCTGTGCGTATGCGACTGGACGGGATCGGGCCGTTACGACCTGATCATCGGCACCCATGCCCGCGCCTCGGTACCACCGGGGCCGGGCGGGCAACCGCGCCATTCGACGAAACAGGCGGGCATCTTCCTTCTCAGGAACACGGGCAGCAACGAAAAGCCGCGCTTCGCCGCACCCAGGCCGTTCAGGTTCAGGGGCGAGATCATCCGCCTCGGGATGCACGCCTGCTCCCCGGAGGCTGTCGACTGGGCCGGCTCGGGCGAATTAGGGCTTGTCGTGGGCGTCGAAGACGGTAGCTTGGTCTGGTTCGCGCGAGAACATCTTTCCTGGGACAGCCCTGATTGATCAGACCCGAACATTCCGCCACGTCCGCCAGCCGGCATGCCGCCTTGTCGCAAGGCGACGGCCCTCGGGAAGGTGACGGCCTACGGGAAGGCACCGGCGAAATCTGCGGCTCCACCCGGATGCTGGGAATGCTGGGAGATCCGATCGCTCAGGTAAAAACCCCGCAGACCATCAACCCTCTTTTTGCGGCGCTGGGCGCAGACATCGTCTGCGTGCCGCTGCATGTCCCGGCGCAAGGCCTTCCCGCGCTTTGGGAGGGGCTGCGCCATGTGCGCAATTTCATCGGCTTCACAGTGACGCTGCCGCACAAGCACAGCGCGCTTGAGCTTTGCGACAGCGTCGATCCGGAAGCCGCTCGCATCGGGGCGGTCAACGTGGTCCGGCGCGAGGCGGACGGAACTTTCCGCGGCTATCAATTCGATGCTCGCGGATTCATAGCGGGCCTTGAGGGCGCAGGGCACGATCCGCGCGGGCAAAGGTGCCTGATCGCGGGGTATGGCGGCGCGGCAAGAGCCATCGCCTTCGGGCTGCTGGATGCCGGGGCGCAATCGGTGACCTTCACCGGTCGCTCTCCCGAAAGGGCCGGGGAACTTGCCCGCTATGTCAACGAGCGGATGGAGCGCGATTGCGCGGATGTCGGGAAGCCCGCGCCTGCGGGCCATCGGATCCTGATCAACGCGACACCGCTGGGCCTGCGCGACGACGACCCGCTGCCGCTCGCCATCGACCGCATCGACCCGACCATGCTCGTGATGGACGCGGTCGCGGAACCCGCGATCACACGGTTTCTGGAAGCGGCGCGCGGAAACGGCGCAGCGATCCTCTCCGGGGAAACGATGGTCGCCAATCAGGTGGGCTTGATCGCCCGACATTTCGCAGCCGGGCGCTGCCCTTTCCTGCCGGACTGACCTTTCAGCTCAACCGCGCCATTCAGGTCGCGGACACCGCAGCATCGGCAAAGGACATGAGCGCATCGACGCCACGTAGTTGCTCGGCCGCTTCGCGCAGTCTCGGCAGATACTCCTCAAGCTTTTCCTTCGGCAGGCGCGAATGCGGGCCCGCGATGGAGAGCGTGGCCACGACGGTATCCCTGCACTTGGCGCTGTGGACGCCGACGGCGATCGCGACGATGCCGGGATCAGCCTCCTCTATCGCCAGTCCATAACCGCGCTCGCGCGTCGCCGCCAGTTCCGCCTGCAGCGCCTCGATAGTCTGAATAACAGCGGGACCATGCTTTTCCGGCGTGCCGAACCCGTCGCGCAGGACATGCCGCAAGGCTTGCTCGGTGGTGAGCGAGGCCAACCAGATCTTGCCCGTCGCCGTCGCATGGAGAACGACGTCGTGACCGCTGACCGGGTCCACGACAAGCCTGCTTCGGGCCCCTTGCGCCTTGGCCACCCAAATCAGAGTATCCTTGCTGACCATGGACAGACGAACCAGTTCGCCAACATCTGCGGCAAGACGATCCAGAACAAACTGGCATTCCTCCACGATTTTCGTGTTGGAGAGAAAGGTCAGGCCAAGCCCCGGCAACCTCAATGTCAATCTGTAGTCGCGTGAAGGCAATTGCGTGACGAACGCGGTTTCGCACAGTGCATTCAGCATGCGATGCGTCGCACTTTTCGGAATATCGGCCCGCGCAGCAATCTCTCCCAGTGAAAGACCGTCGCGATACTCGGACAGGATCTCGAAAATCGTGAAACAGCGTTTGATACTGTTTGAAGCCATGAATGTTCCAATCGATATGCCGTTTCAAAATGGCATGAAGACCACCGCCCGCCAAGCGCCGAACGCACTCATCCGCAACTAAAGGTCCATGAGACCAAACGTCAACGACCACCCTCTTGAGCTAATTCATGGTATAGTGTTTTATATGGAATGGCTTTCCATTTTTTGACATGAGAGCGAGGAAACTTAGCCATGCCGGGATCCAGTGCTGCCCATTCAAGGCAGACGGCCAAGCAGATGGAGAGGCTCTGGAAACTCGCTCCGTTCCTGTCGGTTGCGGCCCTGTTGCTGTTCTGGGAATTCGGAATCGGCCTGATCGGCGTACCCGATTACATCATGCCGAGACCGAGCACCTTCCTCGCCACGCTCGCCCACAACTGGGCCTTGCCGGAGGCGCAGGGGTCCGACACGCTCGATCTCGCCGGACACACATGGGCGACGATCAACATCATCGTCATCGGCTTCTTCGCGGGCGTGATCATCGCCATCCCGACGGGTCTGGCGATCGGGCTGGTGCCTGAGCTAGAGCGCTCGCTCTACTATCTCATCGTCATCCTGAACACGATGCCGAAGGTGGCGTTGGCCCCTCTCCTGACGGTGTGGGCCGGACAAGGCGCCCTGCCCAACATCATTCTGGTCGCCATCGCCTCTTTCATTCCCGTACTCGTCGACGCCATCGCCGGGTTCAAATACATCGACCCGCGCGTCACCTATCTGGCGAAATCCGCAGGCGCGAGTTTCTTCCAGATGTTCATCTTCATCCGGCTTCCCTCGGCGCTGCCGCATCTGGTTTCCGGACTGAGAACCTCACTGCTCATCTCGATCGTCACCGCGATCGTCATCGAATACGTATCGGCCACACAGGGGCTTGGTTATGCCGCCATGCGTGGCGTTCTGAACGACGACATCTCCTTGGTCTTCGCTGTCATCACGATAGGCACAGCCATCGGCTTTGCAGCAACTATCATCATGGATGTTGTTGAGCGTCTCCTTTTACCTTGGAAGCAGGCGCAGAAGTAGTCGCATAATATGGGAGTAAAAGGATGAAATCCTTTATAGCGAAAGCACTGGTCGGAGCCCTTGCTGCCTTTACGTTGGCGGGAGGCGCCGTAGCCGAAGAAAAAGTGAGCTTCACCCTGAACTGGACGGCAGACCCCGGACACGCGCCCTATTTCTACGGGCAGTCCCTCGGGCTCTACAAGGATCAGGGCATCAAGCTGAAGATCTTCCAGGGACGCGGCTCCGGCAACACCTCGCAGCTCGTGGCCGCGGGCCGGACCGATATCGGCATCGTGGACACCGCCAGCGCCATCAACCTCGCCGCGCGCGGCGCGCCGCTCAAGATCATCGGCGTGATCGAGCATGTGTCCGGCTGGGCGTTGATGGTCAAGGAAGGCTCGTCGATCAAGTCGCCGAAGGATCTTGAAGGCAAGACCATGGGCATTTCCTCCGGAACCGCCCAGAAGGCCCTCTTCAATGCGCTCGCGGCTGCGAACGACATCGACATGAGCAAGGTCAAGATCACCAACTACGACAACGCGGCCGCCCTTTCGATGCTGTCGGAAGAACGCGTGGACGCGATCATCGAGGTGCCGGACATCATGAAGCCCCGGCTGGACGAACGCGGCGTGCCGTCGCGCTCGCTCTATCTGCGCGACTTCGGCGTGCCGCTTTTCGGCATCTCCATCATCGCCAGCGAAGACACCCTCGCAAAACGCCCGGACATGGTGCGCGGCTTCCTGAAGGCGACCGCGGAAAGCCTGCATTCGACCGTGAAGGATCGCGAGGCGGCCGTCGACGTGCTGCTGCAGCGCTATCCGGACGCGGGCGAGCGCGAGGCGGCCCTCCACACGGTCAACAGCCGCGCCGACAGCCTCTACTGCGCCAAGGATTCGCTGGGTCTTCTCCAGCCCTCCGAAGCGAACCTGAACGGGGCCTTCAAGGTCATGACGACCTATATGGGCGTGGATGCATCCAAGCCGATCGACTTCTACTATGTCGGTGATTTCCTGCCCAACCCGCCGGTTCCCTGCAAGGACTAGCCGGTTTGACGGCGGATGAACGGACGGGACGAGGACCTGCCCGCTCATCCGCCACCCTTAAGGCAAGGATGAGTACATGCGAGCGTCCAAGGCTCTTCTGGCGATAGGCGGACCGACCCTCACCGTGATCGGCCTTCTCGGGGTGTGGCTGCTCGTGGAGGCGGTCTGGGGGATTCCGAGATACCTGCTGCCCACGCCCGGCGAAGTGGCCGAGGCGGCGGGGGCAAACATGGACCTCGTGCTGAAGAGCTTCGGCGCGACGCTCAAGATCATCATGAGCGGCTTCATCCTGAGCATTCTGGTGGCGGTGCCAGCGGGTTACTGCATCGCCAGAACCAAGCCCGGGAACTACATTCTCTATCCCATTCTTCTGGTGGTCCAGTTCATCCCCAAGACCATTCTGGCGCCGCTGCTTCTCGTCTACCTGGGCATCGGCTTCGTGCCGAAAACTGCGCTGGTTTTCCTGATGACGTTCTTTCCGCTGCTGATGGAAAGCATCACCGGTTTCCGCAACATCGACGAGCGGCTCTACTTCACGACCAGGTCGATGGGCGCGAACTGGATGCAGACATTCTCCTTCATGGAGCTGCCGGCGGCCATGGTCCACATCTACGCCGGGATGCGGACGGCGGTGGTCTACGCGATCACCGCGGCAATCGTGGCCGAATATGTCGGCTCCAACGAGGGCGTCGGCTTCCTGATCCTTTACGCCTCCAGCGATCTGGACATGCCGCTGGTTTTCGTCGGCGTTCTTTCCGCGTCGGTTCTGGGCGTGGCGCTCAGCCTGGCAATGTCGCTGTTCGAGCGGCTGCTTCTGCCCTGGCACCATGCCCAAGAAAAGTAGCAAGAGACAAACAGTTGGATTTCATCGCGATGCAAAACCCGATCTCGAGCGACGCAACGCCGGCGACCAAGGTCGGTTCGTCCATCACATTCGACAAGATCGAGAAGCACTTTGACGACTTTCACGCACTCGGTCCGATCAGCATCGATGTGAAGCCGGGCGAGTTCGTCTCCATCATCGGGCCGTCAGGCTGCGGCAAGAGCACCTGCATGCTGATCGCGGCGGGGCTGTTGCAGCAAACCAGCGGCAGCCTGAAGATCGACGGCAAGGAACTGGACGGGCCGCAGACGGATATCGGCATCGTGTTTCAGGACCACCTTCTGCTGGAATTCAGAAAGGCGATGTCCAACGTCATGCTGCAGCAGCAGATCCGGCATCTGCCGAAGCAGGAAACGCTGGAATACGCGCAAGCCCTGTTCGGCCAGCTCGGCCTCAAGGGGGCGGAAAACCGCTACCCCAACCAGCTTTCGGGCGGCATGCGGCAGCGCGTGGCCATCGCGCGCGCACTCGTCCACCAGCCCTCGGTCCTGTTCATGGACGAGCCGTTCGGCGCGCTGGACGCAATTACCCGCACGCAGATCCGTCACGATCTGGAAAAGCTCTGGCTCGACCGGGGCATGACGGTGCTGTTCATCACCCATTCCGTGGACGAGGCCATCGGCCTGTCCGACCGGGTGCTGGTCATGTCCAAGACACCGGGCCAGATCATCGAGGAAATCCCTATCGACCTGCCGCGTCCGCGCCCGTTCCACCTCGGCGATTATCCCGACTTCGCGCAATATGCCCACCGCATCTACGCGATCTTCGAAAAGCTCGGGATCTACAATTTCAAGTAAGCCGGACGCGTCCCTATTCGGGGAACTCGGGACGCTTCGCCAGCGAGGACACGATGGCGAGGGCGGAGCCGATGCCTCCCATGGTGAAGATCACCAGGAGCCCGCTCCGGATGGCCGCGGTCAGCACGGGCACAGCATCGACGGGCGTGTTCGACATCAGCCCGAACAGTCCGATGAGCCAGTGCGCGGCCGCACTTCCCGGGATCATCGGGATGCAGCCCGCCAGCGCCAGCGCCTTACCCGCCTGGCAGAACCTGTTGTTGGGCAGAAAACCGACCATTTCCACGACGATAGCGACCGCAAGCGCGGCCACGAAGGAGGCCAGCGCCAGGTTCCAGCCGGCTTCCATACCCAGCGTGCGCACGCCCAGCGCGATTGCGCCCACAACGCCGGAAAGAGCCAGATTGCCATAGTTGAAATTGAACAGAACGCCGAAGCCCGCCGCCGCGATCGCCCCGAACACCATCTGATGGACGATGCCGTTATGGAGCGGTTCCATGCTCATGTCGGGGCCGGTGAGAAACAGCCGGGCAAAGCCGACACCGATTGTCAGGAAGAGGAGAACCATGCCGACGCTGAGCGCGCGCGCGCTGCCAAGCGTGGGATACCCCTCCATGATGTCCATCTGCGAATTCATGGCCGGAATGCCGGGCACCATCATCAGGACCGCGGCTGTCATGGCGACCTGTATCAGGCCACTGCCCGCATAGACGGACATGAAAGCGGCGAGAATGGAGGACACAAAAGCCACCGCACCGGCGATGACGAAACCGTTGACGTGCATACGCACCATGCGCATACGCACGAACTGACCGATGGTGCCGGCGATCAGAACCGGCACGAAGGCCGGCCAGTCGACGCCCAGAAGGCGTCCGAATGCCGCGCAGGCGATACCGGCAGCCAGCGCGATCACGAAGGCGGGATAGCGTTTGGATGCCTTCTCGGCCGCCACGAGTTCGGCGCGAACCTCCTCGCTCGTCATCTCGCCGCGTCCCGCGCGGGCGCATATGTCCCGCAAACGGTGGCTGAGTTTCATGTTCACGCCGTGGTGGCCCACGCCGAGCATGCGGGTGCAGGTATGCGTGCCGTGGCCGACGGTCAGGGAGATGGATGCAAAACCGACGCGGATATCCGCACGATCGGCACCCAGCCCCATCGCGACCATCGTCATGCCCTGCCGCACGACCGAGCATTTGGCGCCTGTCGCCAACAGCATCTGACCGACTTCCAGAGCCGCCATTACAATGGATTTCAGATCGAGCGGCTGTTTTTCGGAGGGGGCAAGCGCCTGCGAGGTCGTCATCTCAAAACCTTTGATAATCGACATGGGATGATCGGTCGGGGCCGTATGGGCACAATGTAGGATTGAAGAGCCCTGCGTCGAAGTAGGGGCACTTCATATGAGACCTGCCCTCAAAGCAGGGCTCGAAGGGTTTTCGCCGACCGAACATGTCAATCGCGACGAAGCTACGGGTTTTAGAGAGAGACGGCGCAATTACAAATGCGTCAAAATCCGGCTGTGATTTCTGCCCATGCGTGTTGGCAGCAGGTTGCGGACCGGCCCGGGAGCCGGCAATCGGCTCTCCTGTGGTCGGCTCTTCGCCCGCACACATCATCAGGCCCCCTTGCACTTCGGCTATCGATGTACCACCGGGAGACACGAAATCCGCCCGATGATCCAAGTCGGCAGCCCCGCAAGTCCGCGTTCCGTTTTCGAAACGCCGTAAAGAGCCAGTCCGCAAACGCTTCCCGTTACGCCAGGATCGAAGGCCCGAGGCCGGAAGCGGCGCATAATCCTCGCTGAAGGGTGTCAATTCCAACGTGTCAGACAGCCGCACCGACACATTTGCCCGACCGTGTCGCCGGGAAAGCGATCAGAACAGGCCACCCCAGACCAGCTTGATGGCCAGGATTGCGAGAAGGGTAAGGATGATCCGGTCGAAGATTTCGGGAGAGAAGCTCTTCGCCAGCCGGGCGCCCAATGGCATGGCCAGCAGCACCGGGGCAACGGCGACCGCGCTGATCAGAGAGAGTTTCGCCGTCATGTCGCCCGTCGCAACAAGCGCGGGGATCTGCACCGCCACGAAGAGCAGGAACAGGGCCGATATGGAGGGAATGAAGACCGACCGCTCCAGCCGCATCGCGTTGAGATAGGTGATGGAGACGGGGGCGGAGATGCCGGAAGCCCCTTGCAGGATACCGGCGACGACGCCTGCGGGCAGGGAGATGCCCGTTCCCACCCGCTCACCGAGCTTCCAGTGCGGGTGAAGCAGCCGGAAGGCGATATAGACGAGCACCACGATCCCCACACCGACTTCCAGCGTCTGAGCGGAAAGCTGCGTGAGGGCCCATGTACCCAGCCCGGCGCCCACCGTGCCTCCGACGAGAAACAACTTCAGGAAGGGCCGCTTCGGCAGAAAGCTGCGATACCGCCAGATCTGGCTCGCGTTGGTCATCAGGTTGGGCAACAGCAGGATGATGACCGCCGTTTTCACATCGAAGAACATCGCCAGCGCAGGAACCGCCAGAACAGGAGTTCCCGCACCTGTCGCTCCCTTGAGAATGCCGCCTGCGGCAAGGCACAGGAAGATGACGAGAAGTTCGGTGAGAAGCATGGGAAACCTTGAGACGCGGAAAGGAATGCAGGAAAGCGAGGCAGCCGTAACGAAACGGGGCAGGCTTCACAAGTAAAGCCTGCCCCAGCGTCATGCAAGACGCACGATCAGATCAGCATCCCTTGCGAAGAACAGGCAGCGGCGGCTCGCCGGTTCTTCGGCCCGATCTCTCAGGCAACCGCTTCCAGAGCCTGCCGGGCCGCGGCTTCGACGGCGGCCTTGTCGCCCGCAGCAAGCGCCTTTTCATCGACAAGCTTGCCGCCCATGCCGACGCAGATCGCGCCCGCATCCAGATAACTCTTTGCGTTATCAGTTGAAATTCCACCGGTCGGCATCAAGGCGATATCGGGATAGACGGAGCGCACGGCCTTGAGGAAGCCCGGTCCGCCAAGCTGGGCAGCGGGGAAGAGCTTGACCCCGGTTGAGCCCATCTCATGGGCTTCCAGAACTTCGCTGGGCGTGGCAGCCCCGAGGAAGAAGGGAAGCTTCATGTCGCGCGCCACATCCGCAACCCGCGGGCGCAGGGCAGGCGAGACGAGGAACTCAGCACCGCAATCGGCCATACGGCGCGCCTGTTCGCCCGACAGCACCGTGCCCGCACCGATAACGATGCCGGGCTCCCCGGCGAAGCGCGCGATAATGGCGTCCGCCTCGGGTGTGGTCAGCGTCATCTCGATGATCGGAAACCCGGCTTCCACGAGGCATTCGATGGCGAATTCTGCGTTGGCGCGGGTGGAGGTTCGAACGACCGGCACGATGCGGGCGCGGGCGAAATCTTCAAGCTGCAAAGGCATGCGCGTTTCCCTTGTAGAGGAATTTATTGCGGGTTTAACGCGAATGCGGACGAAAGAGAAGTGAGGGCTACGACGCGGGCCTGCGCGGCAGCCCGAGGACGACGGCGACGGAGCCGTCGGAGCTGCGCTCACAGGCATGGGTTGCGCCGAGCGGCAGAAGTAATTGCGACGGCCAGACAAGAGCGCCGTCCTCGATATCCCCGCCGGCCGCAACCGCGCGGCCGAGGATCCGGACGGTCGCCGGGATACCGTTTCGCGCCGGGTGGCTCCACAGGGTGATCGCCGTGGGACACATGCCCGCCACCCATTCCAGTATGCCGACAAGCGCGGCGATCCAGACGGCACGCTCGCCGCCGACCGGAATCACATGCTCCGCTCCCACTGCGGAAATCTCTACCGCCTTCAACTGGGCCTCATAACCGTAAAGATCGACGGCGTCTGCAACGATGTCGCGCAGATCCGTGGCGACCGGCTCCTCTTCCGGCGCGCGCCTGCCCGCGTCGTCTGCGTCATTTGCGTCATCTGCGTCCGGTTCGGCGCCCTCAGGCTCCCTGTCGTTCAGGAAATCGAACTCGACCTGAACCGGCTCGCCCACCTCCGGCTTTGCCCGCGCGCCCTGCCCCTCGCCCGCCAGACCGTCCAGCAGTTCGCGGCGCAATTCTGCCAGCGATCCGGCCAATTCCTGCAAGACCTCGTCCACTCCCTCGCCCGATGCGCCGTTCGCCAGATGGCTCAGGTCGTCGAGGCGCGCGAGAAAGCTCAGCCTCTCGGCCGCGGACCGGCCCAGCACGTGTTCATATCGCTGCTCGAGCCAGCGGATGCGCCGGCGCATGGCGAACATCGCCTCGCTGCGGCTCAGCCCGGCGGAAATGCCCAGTTCCAGCGCCTTTTCGGACAGTTCGAACTTGGTGAGAAAACCGTGCGCACCCGCCCGCAGGCCCAGTTCCTCGATATCTTCGCTGCCGAGACTGGTCAGGAGAAGAATGGCGGCCTTCGGCTGGCGCGCGGAGATATCGCGGATGAAGGAGATGGATGTCTCGCGGTTCAGCCAGAAATCCGACAGATAGACATCGAAACTGCGTGTCGCGCTCAACCGGCGCGCTTCCTCTACGGAGGCGACCTCCACAACCTCCACCGCATAGCGCGTCATGTTCTCGAGCAGCCAGCGGATGTACTTGGCGTCAACCGCGTCATCATCGATGAGCATGATGGAAAGCGCGCGGCGTTCGGGACGCGTCTCCATTGATTCCCCGGAACGCATCGCGAGAAGGCTTCGGGAAGAGGCTTGAGGGGGGCGCAAAGCCGCGGCGGACCTGCGACCTTCCGTCGCACCAGTGCCGTCATCTCCACTTGCAAGTGAGCGGGGCTTCATCTTCGCAAATGTCCTTTCGCCTGATGAGGACCTTTGCCGGGCATGAGAGACCGGCAACAGCACTACCCGAGCGACGCAAACAAAACAGGAAGCCTGTTCAAGAACGGCGGTGCTACTCAAGCCGGTCCCGAACGAAGAAAGGGCGCGGCCACAGTTTCAAGGGGGTAAGGAACCGAAGGCCGCGAGTTGCAAGCGATATGTGTTATTTCACCACTTTCGTGGTATTTCGCGATCATACCACTGCGTGACAATGCAGAAGATAACAAGGAATACGCAGGAAGGCCGATAAAATCGGGCTTCCCACGGTGTAATTGTCAATTATACGGATTCAGAATAAGCCTAACCGCCGTCGACCGACGCCGTATCCTGCCAGATCTTCTGACGGTTGCGTATTTCGCGCGGCGCGGGGCCGAAATAACTTGGCGTCTTCACGAAATCGCGGGGATGGAGGATCACCGCGGAAACGCGCTGATACAGGGCCTTTGCGGAAATCGGCTTGGAAAGCAGCTCGTGAATCCCGAGGCGACGCGCCTCTATGATGCGGCTGCGCTCGGTATGGCCGGTCACCATGATGATCGGAATATAGGCGAACGGGTTCTGCGGCGTGCGGATCATGCGCACCATGTCCGCGCCGTCAAGGATCGGCATGACCCAATCCAGGATCAGGATATCGGGATTGGCGCGCTCCATCGCCTCCAGACCGGAGGCCCCATCTTCTGCTTCGACGATCCGTCTCGCCCCGAAACCTTGCAGCATCGTGCGCAAGATCGTACGCATGTAAGCGCTATCTTCGACCAGCAGAAAGGTGAGCGAAGCCAGATCAAGACTCACCACATCAAACCTCCGTATCGCACAACTTTATCCGATAAAAAGGTGAACGGAGCGTTAGGTTTGATCCGCACAGCCGTCGAGGGCGAACATCGCCGCTTTCAGGCCCATCGGTCCAACTGATGTTCGACATGAGTGACGATCCGCGCTAGTGTTCACCTTAGAATGAATAAAAGGACGAACGAATGGACTATCAGGCCATTTTCGCGACTGCTGTCGATGCGTTACGCGACGAGAAGCGCTATCGCGTCTTTGCCGATCTGGAGCGCATTGCCGGCAAATTCCCCCACGCCATCTGGCGCGCGGAGAACGGTCTGGAGCGTGAAATCACTGTTTGGTGCTCCAATGATTACCTCGGCATGGGACAGAACCCACAGGTTCTCGAAGCACTGAAGTCAACGGTGGATCGCATGGGCGCAGGCGCCGGCGGCACCCGCAATATTTCCGGCACCAACCATCCGCTCGTCCAGCTTGAAGCCGAGCTTGCCGATCTGCACGGCAAGGAAGCCGCGCTGGTCTTCACGTCCGGCTTCGTCTCCAACGAGGCTTCGATCTCCACCATCGCCAAGCTTCTGCCGGACTGCCTGATCCTGTCCGACCAGCTCAACCACGCCTCCATGATTGCGGGCGTGAAAAGCTCTGGCATGCACAAGCAGGTCTGGCGGCATAACGATCTGGAGCATCTTGAAGATCTGCTCAAGGCGGCGGGCAACGACCGCGCCAAGCTGATCGTCTTCGAATCCGTCTACTCCATGGACGGCGACATCGCGCCGATCGAGAAGATCTGCGACCTGGCCGACAAGTACAACGCCATGACCTATCTCGACGAGGTTCACGCGGTCGGCATGTACGGCCCGCGCGGCGGAGGCATCGCCGAGCGCGACGACGTGATGGACCGGGTGGACGTGATCGAGGGAACGCTGGCCAAGGCATTCGGCGTGCTGGGCGGTTACATAACCGGCTCTGCGGCGCTGGTGGATGCGGTTCGCTCCTACGCGCCGGGCTTCATTTTCACCACCGCGATCCCGCCGGGACTGGCTGCGGCGGCCGCCACCTCCATCCGCCATCTCAAGACCTCGGGTGCAGAGCGCGAGGCCCAGCAGCGTCAGGCACAGCGCACCAAGGACGTTCTGGCGTCCGTCGGACTGCCGGTCATGCCGTCGGAAACCCACATCGTTCCGGTCCTCGTCGGAGATCCGGAGAAGTGCAAGGCGGCGAGCGACATCCTGCTGGCCGATCACGGCATCTACATTCAGCCGATCAACTACCCGACCGTTCCGCGCGGAACCGAGCGGCTGCGCATCACGCCGACGCCGTTCCACAACGACGCGCTGATCGAGCATCTGCGCGATGCGCTGGTGGATGTGTGGACGCGGCTTGAGCTTCCGCTGGGCACCGCCTCGCAGGACGTGACGGCCATGGCCGAAAAGCTCGACCAGGACATTTTCTCCGCCTCCGGCGGCTGACACGCTTCACAAGTTTGAAGTGGGACATGAAAAAGGCCCGCGCCATTCAGGCGCGGGCCATTTTCATGTCCGGATTGTCGGCCTCTGCCCTACTCGCCCCGGCCCTGGTGATGCGGCCTCTGGTCGGGCGGCAGGTCGTCGTCGGACAGGACGCGCCACTTGGCGCCTTCCATGTCGTCATATTGTCCGCTGCGCAGGGACCAGAGAAAACCGACAAGGCCGAGCCCGCCCAGAAACAGCGCGATGGGGATCAGATAGATGACGACTTCCATGGTTCAGATCCGTTTCAGGTCCCGCGGGTTCATTCGCTCGCACCGAAGCGCAGGCGAAGCGCGTTCAGGGTTACGACGATGGAGGACGCCGACATGGCAAGGGCCGCCAGCAGCGGCGTCACGAAGCCCGCAACCGCAATCGGCACGGCGATAAGATTGTAGATGGAGGCCAGCATCAGGTTCTGACGCATGGCGGCATGGGCGCGGCGCGAGGTACTGAGCGCCGCGGGCACAGCCGTCAGGCTCTCACCGAGGAAGACAGCATCGGCCGCCGCCTGGCTCAGATGCACGGCAGAGACGGGCGACATGGAGACATGGGCCGCGGCAAGGGCGGGCGCGTCGTTGAGCCCGTCGCCCACCATCAGGATCTTGCGGCCCTCCTCCTTCAGCGCCGCAAGCCGGGCGATCTTGGCGCGCGGATCGAGACCCGCCGCATAGTCGGAGACACCCAGTTCGTTTGCGACCATGGCCACAGCCGCCTCGCGGTCGCCTGAAAGAATTTCGATCTTCAACCCCCGCTTCTTCAACTGCGCGATGACCTCGCCCGCATCGGGACGGATGGCCTGACGCACCACGAAGAGCACGGACTCCGCATCGCCGCGCCTGAGCGCGATGATGGAGGCATCGGGATGATCGGCAAGCGCATGGGCAACGACGCTCTCCTCGACGCCGCAATAGCGCGGGCTGCCGAGTTTGCACTCCGCCCCATCCACGCTTGCCACAACGCCGGATCCTGCGGCTTCGCGCGCACCCGAAACAGGCTCCTTCGCCCCGCTGGCGCGCGCAAGGGCTGTCGCCAGCGGATGACGGCTTGCAAGCGCCAGACGGCCCGCCAGCGCCAGATCCTCATCGTTGACCTCTTCCCGGTTGGCGAGCGTCGCATCCGGCAGGGTGAGCGTGCCGGTCTTGTCGAAGACGATGGTGTCGACGGTCGCGAACCGTTCCAGCGCATCGCCGGAATTGAGCAGAACGCCCTTGTTGAAGAGAAGTCCGCTTGAGACGACCTGCACCGCCGGGATCGCAAGTCCCAGCGCGCAGGGACAGGTGATGATCAGCACGGAAATGGCGATCACCAACGCGGGCTGCCAGCCGATACCTGCAATGAGCCAACCGAGGAAAGTGACCGCGGCGGCCGTATGCACAAAAGGCGCATAGAGCTGGGCCGCGCGGTCGGCCAGCCGGATATAGCGGGATTTGGCCTGCGAGGCGGTTTCCAGAAGGCGGGTCACTTCATCCAGAAGCGTGCCCTTGGCCGCCGCCGTCACCCGCACCGTCAGCGCACCTGCGGCATTGAGCGTTCCGGCATGGACGATATCGCCCGGTCCCACGTCGGCGAGCCGGGTTTCGCCGGTGACGAGGCTCTGGTCGATTTCGGATGCGCCCTCTTCAATCACCCCATCGACGGAGACGCGCTCGCCCGCCGATATCAGAACCTGCGCGCCCGGCTCCACCTGCGAAAGCGGCACATCCGCTGTCGTGCCGTCGGGTCTGACGAGACGCGCGGTCTCCGCGCGTAGCGCCGCCAGGTTCTCGGCGAAGGAGCGTGTGCGACGACGCATGTTCTGATCGAGAAAACGACCGATCAACAGGAAGAACAGCAGCATCACCGCGCTGTCGAAATAGGCGTGATGGGCGTGCTGGATCGTCTGCAGCAACGACATGAAGACGGCGAGCACTACGCCGATGGAAATCGGCACGTCCATATTCAGCGCGCGCGAGCGGATCGCCGACCATGCGCTGACGAAGAAGGGACGGCCGGAATAGGCAACGACCGGAAGAGCGATGAGCGCGGAGATCCAGTGGAAGAGGTCGCGGGTCTCCGGCGTGATGTCGGTGACATTGCCCGACCACACGGAGACCGACAGCAGCATGATGTTCATGCCGCCGAAACCGGCAACCGCAAGCGCGCGCAGCAATTCACGGCTATGCGCATCGTCGCGCCCGCGCACGGCGCCGGGATCGAAGGGATGCGCCTTGAAGCCCATGCCTTCCAGCTTGTCCACCACCGCGCCCGCATTGGTGCGCTCGGGCTGCCAGTCCACTGCGAGACGATGGGTGGTCAGGTTCAGACGGGCGTTTTCAACGCCATCAATCCGGCCCAGCCCCTTCTCGATGCGGGCCATGCAGGCGGCGCAATGGACCCCTTCCACGGCAAGCTCGATATGAGCGGCCCCGTGGGGGCCTGAGGTGACGAAGGCGCTCCAGTCTCGCGTATGCACGTTCATGGCATCCTCCCGCAAAGCCTGCCGCGGAGCGAAATCCTGCGCCCTCGAGGGCGCTCGCGCAACATCCCTTCTCAGGCGTATTGCGCGCGGTTCTCGCTCCGGTGCGCGGACCTTGCCGTTCTATTGGCTCAGAAAGACGCGATTGCGCGAGCGGAAGACGACGCCGCTTGCGTCATCGCCCTCAAGCCGCATGTCCCACTGGCCAGGCGCGAGGTTTTCAAGCGTGCCGACGTAGACCCCGGCTTCGCTCTCCGCGAGCGTCACCGTACGGTCATCGGCGCGATGTGTGGGCCGCTCCAGAAGGGCGCTGAAGGCAAGCCCGGAGAGCGGCGCGCCATCCTTGTCGCGCGCCTCAAGCCGGATGGTGCCGAGCCCCGCCGCATCGCGTGCGAGGTGGGCGTCTACCTGCCAGGCGCGCGCATTCTGTCGGCTGGCCGCATCGATCTCGCCCTGATACTCCTGCCCCGCCTTGTAGGAGCTTTCCACTTCCAAGCCCGTCCAGCTGGACAGCGCGAGATAGATGAAAGCGGCGTTGGCAGCGAAGATCACCAGGAAGAACCCGATAATCCAGGCCAGAACCGTGCGACCGGTCATGCGCTTCACAGGTTTTTGCGTGTCGTTCATGGGCTCGGTGATCGTGCTCACGTTGAGGTCACTCCGCTTTGAAATAATCGTCCGCACGCGCCGTGTCACCCGTGCGCATGTCGACGATCCGGAATGTGATCGGCGTTGACTTGGGCAGATCCGCCCCCAGCGGCGAGAAGAGGAGCACGCGAACCTCACGGGTCCGGTCCGGGCCGACGGTCACATAGGGATAGCCACCGATCTCACCCTGCGATCCCACCACCTCGATACGGGTGCCGAAGGGCATGTTCTCAAGCCCGAACACGAAGTCGCGTTCCTTCGCGCGCTTGTTGAGGATGCGCACGGTATAGCCGTTGCGGATCGTGCCGTCGGACTGCTTGACGAAGATCGGGTTGCGGTCGTGCAGGACGTTGATGCCCTCGAAGGTCCGGGTCACCAACGCATAGAGCATGACCATGCTGATGATGGAGATCAGCCCCGCATAAATGACGGTACGCGGACGGACCAGCCGGTAGTCGACCGACTTCCCTTCCGCACGCGCTTCCACGTTCATGTCGTTGTCATAGCCGATCAGGCCGGTGGGCTTGCCGATCTTCTCCATGATGTTGTCGCAGGCATCGATACAGAGACCGCACTGGATGCAGTCGAGCTGCATGCCGTTTCGGATATCGACACCCGTCGGACAGGCATGGACGCATTGCATGCAGTCGATGCAATCGCCCGCCTTCTGGCCTTCCGCCTGAAGCTTCAGGTTCTGCTTCAGCGAGCCGCGCGGCTCGCCGCGATCCCAGCGATAAGTAACGTTGAGGGCGTGCTCGTCGGTGAGCGCGGCCTGAATGCGCGGCCAGGGACACATGAACACGCAGACCTGCTCGCGCATGTGTCCGGCAAGCGCATAGGTCGTGAAGGTCAGGATGGCGATCCACGTATAGGCCACCAGAGGGGCCTGCCCGGTCGCGAGATCCCAGACAAGTGTCGGCGCGTCGTTGAAGTAGAGCACCCACGCGCCGCCGGTCCACCAGGCGATCATCAGCCAGAGGAAATGCTTCGTGGCCTTGCGGGCGACCTTCGACCCCGTCCACGGAGCCCGGTCGAAACTGATGCGCTCACGCCTGTCGCCTTCCACGAGGCGCTCGACCGCCATGAAAAGATCGGTCCACACCGTCTGCGGGCAGAGATAGCCGCACCAAAGCCGGCCTGCGACGGCGTTCATCAGGAACAGCGCCATTGCAGCGAGGATCAGCAGGCCGGTGACGTAATAAACCTCCTGCGGCCAGATCTCGATGAAGAAGAAATAGGCGCGCCGTCCCGCCATATCGATCATCACCGCCTGATCGGGCGCATCGGGTCCGCGGTCCCAGCGTACGAAGGGCAGGAAGTAGTAAAGGCCGAGGGTCAGGACCAGAATGGCCCACTTGATCTTGCGAAAGCGACCATGGACCGCCATCGGATAAATCTTCTTGGCGGAGGCGAACCATTCGTCTGGCTCGCCATGCACCGGATTCGCTTCGAGATCCTTGCGCATTCTTGCGCTTCCTTCCTGCGTGACGTTGCCCGGACCTGTCGGAAAGGCCCCGGTCGCACCAGCACTCAACTGTGACCGGTCGTCTCCTGCGTTCGCACTGACGGCTTTTTCGCAGTTCGTGAAACCCGGTCTGGCCCGCCCCGGCCTGTCGTCATGACGGCGGGCGGCGTTTTCCCGCCGCCCGCCAGATCGAAACGCCTTGCGCGTCGGCTGCTATTCGCCGCCGCCCAGCGCATGCACATAGACGGCAAGCGACTTGATCGTCACGGGATCGAGACGTCCGCTCCAGGTCGGCATCACGCCGTTACGGGCGTTGGTCACCTGCGCCTTGATGTCGTCGATCGTACCGCCGAAGAGCCAGACCGCATCGGTCAGGTTGGGCGCACCCATTTCCTTGATGCCCTTGCCGTCCTCGCCATGACAGGCCGCGCAATTGTCGACGAACAGGGTTTCTCCCGCTGCCACGTCGACGCCGTCGTCGGCAGCGCCGCCGGACAGCGTGTAGACGTAGTTCGCGACCTGCGTGATCTCCCCGCGCGACAGGATTTCGTCACGACCGAAGGCCGGCATGTCGCCCAGGCGGGTGTCGTCGCCGGTGGAGCGGATGCCGTTTTCCACGGTGTAGTGGATGTCGTCGAGCGTGCCGCCCCACAGCCAGTCGTCGTCCTGCAGGTTCGGGTAGCCCGGCGATCCGGTTGCACCGGAACCGTGACAGGGCGCGCAGTTGTCGCCGAAAGCCGCACGGCCGTTGGCCATGGCGAATTCCAGCATGCTGCTGTCGTTCTGGATTTCCTCCAGCGAGGCATCGGCGAGGCCTGCCCCCAGTTCGTTGCGCGCAGCGATGCCGGTTTCCAGCGCCACTGCGACCTCTTCACGCTGGGACGCGCCCAGCATGCCGGCCGTGTAGCTGGAGACGAGCGGCCATGACGGCATCAGCACCCAATAGCCGAATGCCCACACGCAGCACGCATAGAACATGTAGAGCCACCACTTCGGCAGCGGATTGTTCAGCTCCTTCAGACCGTCCCACTCGTGGCCGGTCGTCTCCACGCCGGAGACCTCATCGACATGTTTCTTGTGATCATCAGCCATCGATCAGTCCTCCCTCAGCGGGATATGGGCTGCGTCGTCGAACCGCTCGCGATTGCGAGGCCAGAACGTGTAGACGAGCACGCCAAGGAAAATCATGACGAAGTAGAGAAGACCGAAGGTCTGGGCGAAATGTGCCGCTTGATTGTAGGTTTCCATCTGCGCCCCCTATCTCAGATTGGCCTTGTCGTCGTAGATCGAGAAATCCACGAGCGTTCCAAGCACCTGCAGGTATGCGACGAGCGCATCCATCTCGCTGAGCATCTTCGGATTGCCGTCGAAATCGCGCACGACCGCGTTCGGATAACGTTCCAGAAGAGCATCGACGCCATCGCTGTCGGGATTGGCCTGAGCCATGAGATCGTCCCGCGCGGAGGCAATCGCCTCCTCGGAGTAGGGAACGCCGACGGTAACGTTGGTCTTCAGGTGATCGGCGATGTCCCGGGTCTCAAGCTTTGCCTTGAGCAGGAACGGATAGCCGGGCATGACCGATTCCGGCACCACCGAACGGGGATCGACCAGATGGTCGCGATGCCATTCGTCGGAGTACTTGCCGCCGACGCGGGCAAGGTCCGGACCGGTGCGCTTGGACCCCCACTGGAAGGGGTGGTCGTACATGGATTCAGCCGCCAGCGAGTAATGGCCGTAGCGCTCCAGTTCGTCGCGCATCGGACGGATCATCTGCGAATGGCAGAGATAGCAGCCCTCGCGGATGTAGATGTTGCGTCCGGCCAGTTCCAGCGGGGTGTAGGGCCGCATGCCCGACACTTTTTCGATGGTGCTCTTGAGATAGAAGAGCGGGACGATTTCGACGAGCCCGCCGATGGCGACAGCCACAAGGATGCCGATCACCAGGACCATCGAATACTTCTCGAAGATCTCGTGTTTGTGCCAGAGAGACATAGATCGTTATCCCCTATTGCGCCGGCGCGAGCGCAGGCTCGGCGACTTCCGCCTCACCGCGTGTCACGGTCATCCAGAGGTTGAAGGCCATGATGAAACCACCGAGGACGAACAGTCCGCCGCCGAACGCGCGCAACACATAGAACCAGTGCATCGCCGCAACCGTTTCCACGAACGAGTATTCGAGGAAGCCGAGAGCGTCATAGGCGCGCCACATCAGACCCTGGAGAATGCCCGAAACCCACATCGAGGTGATGTAGAAGACGATGCCGATGGTGGAGATCCAGAAGTGCCAGTTCACCAGCCGGAGCGAGTAGAGGCTCTTCTTGTTCCACAGCCACGGGATCAGGCAGTAGAGGGCGCCGAAGGAGATGTAGCCGACCCAGCCCAGCGCACCGGAGTGCACGTGGCCGATGGTCCAGTCGGTGTAGTGGGACAAACCGTTGACCGCACGCACCGACATCAGCGGACCCTCGAAGGTCGACATGCCGTAGAAGGCGACCGAGACGACCATCATGCGAAGGACCGGATCGGTGCGCAGCTTGTCCCACGCGCCCGACAACGTCATCAGGCCGTTGATCATGCCACCCCAGGACGGCATCCACAGCATGATCGAGAAGGTCATGCCAAGGGTGGAAGCCCACTGCGGCAAGGCCGTGTAGTGCAGGTGATGCGGACCGGCCCAGATGTAGAGGAAGATCAGCGCCCAGAAGTGGACGATGGACAGACGGTAGGAATAGACCGGCCGCTCGGCCCGCTTGGGCACGAAGTAATACATGATGGCAAGGAAGCCCGCGGTCAGGAAGAAGCCCACCGCGTTATGGCCGTACCACCATTGCACCATGGCGTCCTGCACGCCCGACCACACGATGTAGGACTTGGTTCCGAAGACGGAGACCGGGATCGTCAGGTTGTTGACGATGTGCAGCATCGCGATGGTGATGATGAAGGCGAGGTAGAACCAGTTCGCCACATAGATATGCGGCTCCTTGCGCTTCCAGATCGTGCCGAGGAAGACCAGCAGATAGACCACCCACACGACGGTCAACCACAGGTCGGCATACCATTCCGGCTCGGCGTATTCCTTGGACTGGGTCACGCCCAGAAGGTAGCCGGTGCCGGCGATCACGATGAAGGCGTTGTAGCCGATGATCACGAACCAGGGCGCGACGGTGCCGGGCATGCGCGCCTGCGAGGTGCGCTGGACCACGTAAAAGGAACTTGCCAGAAGCACGTTGCCGCCGAAGGCGAAGATCACCGCGGAGGTGTGCAGCGGGCGAAGCCGCCCGAAGTTGGTCCACGGAAGATCGAAATTGAGCGCCGGGAAGGCCAGTTGAAGGGCGATGATCAGCCCCACGGTGAAGCCGGCGAGCCCCCAGACCATCGCCGCAACGGAGGCGAATTTGACCGGGCCCATGTTGTAGTTCGGGCGGCCATCGATGGTCTGGGCCGGCAGGGCCCCATCCGCATCGAAATAGCTTTTCAGAATGAAAAACGCGCCGCCGGCGGTCACGAGCGCCCCGAACGCCGCGTGGAACGCCATAACGCCGTCAAAGGTCTTGCCCGAAATGATCAGGCAGGCGAAAGCCACCAAAATCAGAAAGAGAGCAAAACCGCCCTGCTCCATGGTCAGGTAGCGGGCATGTGTCGGTCGAGCCATGTTGTCAGCCCCAGAGTTTGGACGAAGAATCCGAACACTCGACTAGCGCGATCAAGACGCACCTCCCGAGCCTCCAATGCGAGGCGTAGTGACGCATCAGGGGCTCCGCCTTGACATGCGTCAATACGCTCAGGTTAGACAAATGAAAAAGCAGACCCATGCAAATTTTACAATCAGGCCAATCCCTGATTGGAGCCTTCAGGGTGCGGCCTTTTGTCTCGCCTGTGCCCCAAATACTCGGCTCCGGCGAAGTCTGCCTGCCCGCACAACACCTGCGAGCGCCAGTTTTCTGCAGAATATTTTTGAGACTACAACGTCAGCGGCTGAATGCTTCGGGCCGCAACCCTTAGTCAATTTTTCCACACTCTTGCACGGAAACCGGCCGCTTGCATCGATTTTCCGAAGAATCGTCCAGACATATTCCTCTTCTGGCAAGAGGCCTCTGAGGCAGGCCCTTCGCCGCGCATGATGCCCGTGCCGACAGACCAGAGATCCCCCCAGACATGCGAATTCGCAATTCCAGTCACTGTCCTCGCACAGACGAGGGCTTTAGCCCACCGCATGGCCCAATCGGGTCGTCCGCGACATTGCGCGCCCTTGCGCACCATCGCTCTGCCCCAATGCACGGGTGCGTCGCCCCGTTGCGAGATCGCAGGCTCCCGCGTTCCAAGGGCGCGAATCGGCCCATCTGCGCGACGGCGGCTTTTCTTGCGCGTGGCGCTGCCTTAAGTAAAAGAGACGAGGCGTCGCCTGAGGCCCGTTCGAGACGGGCCTTTCACGGCCATACGGCCTTCCGGTGGCGATAATCCGGGACAACCCAGCACTTGTAACGCTGCGTTCCCGGGCACTTGACCCACATCAAGGTGGTGCAATCCAGTTCAGGTCTAATCGCGCTCATGACACTAATTGAAGCCCGATACGCGAACCGCAACGTTCCGCGTTACACGTCCTACCCGACCGCCCCGCATTTCAATGCCCAGGTCGGACCGCAAACCTACGCCGAATGGCTCGCGGACCTGCCCGACGCACCGCTGTCGCTTTATCTCCACGTGCCCTTCTGCCGGGAGATCTGCCACTATTGCGGCTGCAATACCAAGGCGAGCCGCAAGGATGAGCCGATCGCCGCCTATGGCGAGACCCTGATGAAGGAGATCCGGCTGGCGCGCGACCTGATCGGATCGCGGCGCAGCCTGAGCCACATCCATTGGGGCGGCGGCACGCCGAGCCTGATGCCGCGAGCCTCGTTCCTGCGCATCATGGAAACGCTTCACGAGGCGTTCGACTTCGTCCCCGGCCACGAACACGCCATAGAACTCGACCCGCGCACGGTGACGCCGGAAATCGCCGGGACGCTCGCTGCATCGAAGGTGACACGGGCGAGCCTCGGGGTTCAGGACTTCGACGCGACCGTGCAGGAGGCCATCGGGCGCATCCAGCCTTTCGAGACGGTCGCGACCGCCGTGGCCGCCCTCCGCGACAAAGGCATCGATGCGATCAATTTCGACCTGATGTACGGCCTGCCACGTCAGACATGCGACGCGATCCGCGAGACTGTGGCCCGCGCCCTAACTTTGGAGCCCGGCCGTATCGCACTGTTCGGCTACGCCCATGTGCCCTGGTTCAAGAAGAACCAGACGCTGATCGAGGAAGCGGACCTGCCGGATGCGCAGGCCCGGCGCGATCTGGCGGATGCCGCGCGTGCGGCAATCGTCGAGGCCGGTTATGTAGCCATCGGGCTCGATCATTTCGCCCGCCCGGACGACCCCATGGCGATTGCACTGAGGGACGGGACGCTTCACCGCAACTTCCAGGGCTACACCACCGACGACGCCCAGATCCTGATCGGACTGGGCGCATCCTCCATCGGCCGCCTGCCGCAGGGCTATGTCCAGAACGCGCCTGACGTGGGCGGCTGGGAACGCGCCATCGAAGCCGGTCATGCGCCCGTCGTGCGCGGCATCGCGCTCGACGAGAACGACCGCACCCGCGCCGACATCATCGAAATGCTTATGACCGCTTATGAGGCGAATGTGGAGACCATCGCCGCCCGGCACGGGATGAAGCCGCAGCAACTGGCCGACGGGTTTGAGCGCCTGCAGGAAATGGTCGATGACGGGCTGGCGGAAATCGAGGGATGGAATGTCAGGGTGACGGAAGCCGGCAAGCCCTACGTACGCGTCGCTGCGGCCGCCTTCGACAGCTATCTCGCCAACAGCTCCGCCAGACATTCGGTTGCGGTGTAAAGCAGGTGGCGGTTGCGGTGCGATGCCAGAGGCATGAGACACCCGCTGCGCAAGGGTATTCAAGGCAGGGCTGAGCCCGCGCCTTATGGACATCTATGGAGAGAAGCTTCTCGTCGGCGGGCGGGGCACTTCCGGGCCCCGCTTTTTTCCTAGTGCATGCCCGTCAGGCGGCACAGGCCGCAGATCCGCGGAATGACGATCCGGTCCTGTTTTTCGATGCGGATCAGACCGCGGCGCTTCAGTTCCGAAATGGCCCGGCTCACGGTCTCGATCGTCAGACCGAGATAATCGGCGATTTCCTGCCGGGTCATCGAGAGTTCGACCAGCCCTTCGTCGACATCGCCGTCCGGCCCCTTGCAGTCGGCGATACCCCGTCCCGGCACGAAATGCATGAGATAGCTCGCCACCCGCTCCATCGCAGACTTGCGGCCAAGCAGCATGGCGTGATCGTGCAGGGATTCCATCTTGGCCAGCATGCGGTCGCCGACATGGCGCTGCAGACTGAGCGACAGATCGATGTCCTTGCGGCTGAGGGCGCGGATTTCGGCGCCTGACAGCGTCTCCGCGGTGCAATCGTAGATCCGCCCGCACTGGAAGCCGAAGAGATCTCCGGTTTTCAGGATCTCCACGACCTGACGGCGCCCGTCGGGTAACAGCTTGTACAGCATCACCGTCCCGCGTCCGACCTCGTAGATGTGGTCGGCGGGATCGCCTTCGTAGAAGACAGCTTCGTGGGGAGCCAGGTCGAGTTTTCGGACTTTCGGGCCGTTTACATAGTCAGCCCATACGGCAGCCACGTCATCGAGGCCCATATCGGCCGCAGCCTGATCATGAGCCTGTGACGTTTGCTCGAGATAGGTCATACCAATCCCCTCCATCACAACGACCGGCAGCGAAATCCGTCCCATTTCGACGCCAGTCTTTTCACTTAATCACGCGGCACCGTCGGAGTTTACGAGCCCGAGCGACATTCCACAAAATGCCGCAGGGCCCAGAAGGATCGCGTCCGATCCCAATTCTTTCAGTGACCAGAATACTCTATCCGGGAATTTCGGCCTACGAAAATAGGAAAAACCCTGCTCTAAAAATGCGATAGACATTCCAAACAACAAATTTGATCATCAAATTACTGTTGCGGCGAACAGCCCTCACGGAGCGTATCCACGCTGTGGTCGGAAGAGCCGGCACGGTTCTTCTCGTCCCTGCCGCTACGGGAATCGCAAACACTACCCCGACCACGCAGCGCCGTGCGCACCGGCACCGAAAGTATTTCCGGCACGCGCAAACGCCGCGAACGGCGTATGCGCCGCCTCCGATCCTGCCGACAGACGGGAGCGCAGCGGAAAGCGCTCGGCCATGGTCTTCATGGAACAGGCCGTCATTTCAAGAAACTGACGGCAGATGGCCGCCAGCGCATCCGATGCGAGGATAGCGGGATGCGCCGGGCTCGGAAGGCGCCGGGGCGGGCGGACGTCCGGATCTGCGTCAGGAACGAAGGCTGACGATGCCGGCCCGGGAACGAACCGGCATCGCGAGGACTTCAGTCCGAACGTTCGCCCGTCAGGACAATGCGCACGAGGTCGGCGGCATTGCGTGCGCCGAGCTTTTCCATGATGCGGGCGCGGTGAACCTCGATGGTGCGCGGGCTGATGCCCAGCGTACGGCCCGCTTCCTTGTTGGAAGCACCGCCGGTGATCTGCTCAAGCACCTCGCGCTCGCGCGGGGTGAGCGTTTCGGCACCGGGAAAGTTCCGCATCTTGTCGCCGAAGTCGCCGCGACGGGCCATGGCGTCCACGGCATCGCGCACGCGCTGGACCACGGTGTCGGCGTCAAAGGGCTTCTCGATGAAATCGAAGGCCCCCTGCTTGATCGCGTTCACCGCCATCGGGATATCGCCCTGACCGGAGATGATGAAAACCGGCGCCGGGTATTCCTCCGCGTTGAGGCTCTTGAGGATGTCGATCCCCGAGCGACCCGGCATGTGCACGTCCAGAATTACGCAAGCCGGCTCCTTGCGGGCTGCTGCCATCAGGAACGAATCGCCGTTGTCGAAGGTTTCCACCCGGAAATCCTCCATTTCGAACACGACTGACAAGGCATCGCGAACGGAGGGATCGTCATCGACGATGTAGATCAGGTTCGACTCTTCGGACATTCCGGATTTCCTCGCTATCTCTTTTCGGGTCAGATGTCGGCATTCGGGACGCCGCCCCGGTCGAGCGGCAGCCTCAGGGTGAAGACGGCCCCGCGGCCATCCCCTCCGGGATCGACAGTCAGATCCCCGCCATGGCTTTGGGCAATGGACTTGGAGATCGCCAGACCGAGCCCGAGCCCCTTCTTCTTCGTACTAGAAAAGGCGCGAAACAGGTTCCGCAGGTTGACGGACGAAATGCCGGGGCCGCTGTCGGCCACCTGGATCACCACGTCATCATCGACCCGGCGCGACGAAATCCGGATCCAGCGCTCCTCGGCATCCTTCACCACCTCAAGCGCATTGCGGATGAGGTTGACCAGGATCTGCTGGATCTGAACCGGATCGACATCGACCGGCGGAATGTTCTCTTCATCATCGCGCACGACGTTGACGCTCAGCGTGTACTGGCCGAGGAGGACCAGTTCGAGCGACTCATCGATCAGGTCGCCGACGCTGGCGCTGCGCCGTTCAGCCTCGCGGTTTTCCACGAACTGGCGCATGCGCTGAATGATCTGCCCCGCCCGATGCGCCTCGCGTCCGGCCTTGCCGAGAATGTCGATAATGCGCGGATCCAGATTGTCGCCATCGGCCTGCGCCTTGCGGGTGATCGCCTGCAGGTAGAGCATGACCGCCGTCAGCGGCTGGTTGAGTTCATGCGCGATGGCCGCGCCCATCTCGTCCATGGCGTTGACTCGAGCGAAATGCACCAGTTGCGACTGCATCCGGTTGAGCCGTTCTTCCTGGATCTTGCGCGGTCGCAGATCGCGCAGAATGCCCACGAACTGGCGCCCCTCCGGGGTGTTCGCCTCGCCCACCGACAGTTCCACCGGGAATTCCCGGCCGGTCTTGTGGCGTACCCGGACCTCGCGACCGTAGCCGATGATCTTGGCTTCGCCGGAACGCAGGTAATTGCCGAGAGAATCATCGTGCCGGACGGCGAATTCCTCCGGCATAAGCAACTTGATGTTCTCGCCGACGACCTCTGAGGCCGCGTAGCCGAACAGCCGTTCGCAAGCTCGGTTGAAGGACAGGATTCGTCCCGTTTCATCGATCACGCAAATGCCGTCGACTGCGGTGTCGAGGATGCTCAACAGTCGCGCTTCGGAAACCGAAGGGTGTTCCGCCGTCAGACCCGAAATACCTTGCCGCATCACAATCTCCAGCCCCCCGAACCAGACAGCTTGCCAAGCGGCGCATCTCAACAGTTTCCCCGGACAAAACGCCCGCCGTTGCAGATGCTCCAACGCCTGGCTCGCGCCTTCCCCCATATCGCCTTCCGCCCCGGCGAGAACCGGAACAGGCGGGATACGGATCCCGTCGGCCCGACCTCAACAAGAGCCGACAGAATGCCGTCACACACGACATACAGAGCCTAGCCGCTATCCAAGCGGTATTTACCAGATCCCCCGGAAGCCTTCGCTTCCCCAAAACAAGTTTGCGGCGTTCTGTTCAACAAGAACTCTCAATTCATTTTCTGAATAAAGAGACTAACAGGCCAATCGACAGGTGAGAAGCCCTTTAAGAAGGATAGACCATTGCAATAAATGACAATTTAATATTATCATGCATAGAAATCCCGTCGCAGTGCAACCATAGCTATCAACTCTCACCGGAAGTTTCCTGCCGTGTTTTTGCGTATTCGTACGTAATTCCGCAAAGGAAGGCCCGCGTGCCGCAACTGCTCCCGCGCGAGACATAGACTTCCATTTGGAACTATGCTCGAATCCGCAAAAATCCAAATGAGGAAACGGTCGGGCAGACTGCAGGCTGGGGCCCCACAGGCCGCCGGCGGAGCCCCGACAGGGCTGTGAGGGCATATGCTTCAAGGCTGGGTCGTCGTCGTCTCGGCGCTCGTGTATATCGGCCTTCTGTTCGCAGTGGCGAGCTACGGGGACCGGGTCGCGCGGACTAAACGGCGAGCCGCCGGACGTCCGGTCATCTATGCCCTTTCTCTCGCCGTCTACTGCACGTCATGGACCTTCTTCGGATCGGTCGGCCTGGCCGCACAGAACGGGCTGCAATTCCTCACCATCTATATTGGTCCGGCCATTGTCGTCGCCCTCGGCTTTCCGTTGCTGAGACGGATCGTGCGGCTGGCCAAATCCGAGCGGATCACCTCTATCGCGGATTTCATCGCGGCGCGCTATGGCAAGAACCAGTGGGTGGCGGCGGTGGTGACCATCATCGCGGTTTGCGGCACCATCCCCTATATCGCCCTACAGCTTAAGGCCGTTTCGCTTTCCACGACGACGCTGTTCGTGGGGGCGGGCGTCGCCGAAGGCACGCCCGCAGACTGGGTGATCAGCGACATCGCGCTGCTCGTGGCGCTCGGCATGGCGGTCTTCGCAGTGGCGTTCGGCACCCGCCATATCGACGCCACGGAGCATCAGGAAGGGCTGATGCTGGCAGTGGCGACCGAATCCATCGTGAAGCTGATCGCCTTTCTCGCCGTCGGCCTCTATGTCACCTACGGCATGTTCGACGGTCCCGGCGACCTGCTCAAGGCCGCCCAGGCGATACCGACGACGGCCGACGTCTTCACCCATCCCATCGACGGCAACATGTGGATGGTGATGACGACGCTGTCGCTGTTCGCCGCCATCATGCTGCCGCGCCAGTTTCATGTGACCGTGACGGAAAACAACAATGTGGGCGAGCTTCGTCTCGCGCGCTGGATGTTCCCGCTCTATCTGGTGCTGATCAATCTCTTTGTCGTGCCCATCGCCGCTGCGGGACTGCTCACCTTCGGCGGGGCTGTCGATGCCGATATCTTCGTGCTGGCCCTGCCCATGGTCGCCGACCAGCCCATCTTCACCATGCTCGCCTTCATCGGCGGTCTTTCCGCCGCCACCGCGATGGTGATCGTGGCCTGCGTGGCGCTGGCGATCATGATTTCCAACGACCTGGTCATTCCACTGGTCCTGCGCAGGCGGGTGGACGATCCGGACACGATGCGCGACATGGGGCGCTTCCTTCTCCATGTGCGGCGCACGGCGATCTTCGCGACGCTGCTTCTGGCCTATGCCTATTACCGGGCTGCCGGCGACAGCGCCGCGCTCGCCTCCATCGGCCTTCTCTCCTTCGCCGCCATCGCCCAGTTCGCGCCCGCCTTTTTCGGCGGCCTGTTCTGGCGGCGTGCCACCGCACGCGGTGCGATTTCGGGCATGACCGTCGGCTTTGCAATGTGGTGCTACACGTTGCTCTTGCCGACATTCGCCGATTCCGGCCTTCTGTCGAGCACCTGGCTGAGCGACGGCCCCCTCGGCATCCTGTTCCTGCGTCCGCAGGCGCTTTTCGGCATCGAGGCGGATCCGCTGGTGCACGGGTTCATCTGGGCCCTCTCCCTGAACATCGTGGCCTATGTCGTCGGCTCCCTGAGCCGCGCGCCGGAACCCATCGAGCGGCTTCAGGCGAACCTCTTCCTGCCCGACGAATTCTCGCCCTCCCCCTCGCTGCGGCTCTGGCGCACCGCGGTCACGGTGGGAGACCTGCGCAGCACCGTTGCGCGCTATCTCGGAGCGGAACGCACCGACCGTTCGTTTGAACGCTTCGCCCGCGAACAGTCCATGCCGCTCGATCCCAACGCGCAGGCCGATGCGCGGATGCTGCGTTTCGCCGAGCAGCTTCTGGCCAGCGCCATCGGCGCGGCCTCCTCGCGGCTTGTTCTCTCGCTTCTGGTGAAACGGCGCGACCCCGCCACCAAGGGCGCAATGAAGCTGCTGGACGATGCCTCCGCCGCCATCCAGTACAACCGCGACCTGCTCCAGACCGCGCTCGATCAGGTGGGACAGGGCATTTCCGTTTTCGATCAGGATCTGCGGCTGATCTGCTGGAACCGGCAGTTCCGCGAATTGCTGGGCCTGCCGCCGGAATACGGTCAGGTGGGAACGCCGCTCGATGCGATCCTGCGCTACAACGCCGAGCGCGGCGAATTCGGCCTCGCCCCGGTCGAAACGCTCGTCAACGAACGACTTGAGGCGCTGGCGGTGCGCATGGACACGTTCCAGGATCGCATCGCCTCCACGCAGACTGTTCTGGAGGTGCGCACCAGCCCCATGCCCGGCGGCGGGATCGTGACCACCTATACCGACATCACCGAACAGGTTCATGCCGAACAGGCGCTGGCGCGCTCCAACGAAACGCTTGAACGGCGCGTTCAGGAACGCACCGAGGAACTGACTCACGTCAACGAGGAACTGGTGCGCGCCAAGCGGGAGGCGGACGAGGCCAACCTCAGCAAGACCCGGTTTCTGGCCGCCGCCGGTCACGACATCCTGCAGCCGCTCAACGCCGCCCGTCTTTATGCGGCAAGCCTGATGGAACGCTTCGAGGCCGGGCGCGATTTCGATCTCGTGCGCAACGTCGAGATGTCGCTGGATTCGGTGGAGGAAATTCTGGGCGCGGTTCTGGATATCTCGCGTCTCGATACCGGACAGATGCAGACGGAGATCTCGAGCTTCCGCCTCGATACGATCCTCAACCAGTTGCGGCTGGAATTCGAGCCGGTGGCGCGGGAGAAAGACCTCGACCTGCGCATTCTGGCGACCGACCTGACCGTGCGCTCCGACCGCCGCCTGCTGCGCAGGCTTTTGCAGAATCTGGTCTCCAACGCGATCAAATACACCAATTCAGGCCGCATCCTCGTCGGCTGCCGCCGCCATCGAAACCGCGTCAACATCGAGGTGCTCGATACCGGCATCGGCATTCCGGCTTCCAAACGGGACGAAATCTTCGAGGAATTCCGCAGGCTCGACGACGGCGCGCGGGTTGCGCGCGGGCTCGGCCTCGGCCTCTCCATCGTGGAGCGCATCTCCCGCGTGCTGGATCATCCGGTGACCTTCACATCGCGGGTGAACAGCGGCGCCTCGCGCGGCAGAAGCGGGTCGCGCTTTGCGGTGACGGTTCCGCTGGCCGCCGCAATTCCGGCGGAGCAGCCGCCCAGCAGCCAGCCCCAGCCCAAGAATTCCAGCCTGCAAGGTATGCTGGTGGTCGCGCTCGACAATGAGGAGAGCATCCTGGCCGGCATGGAGGCGTTGTTGGCGGGGTGGCAGTGCCGCACATTGACCGCGCTCGATCCGGCAGACGCTGCGATGAAGATTGCCGAGTACGGTGAAATTCCCGAGGTTCTGCTCGTCGACTATCATCTCGACAACGGCAATGGCATCGACGCCATCGTACAGTTGCGCTGGAAGTTCGGGGCGAGTATCCCGGCAATCCTGATCACCGCGGACCGTACGCCGGTGGTGCGCAGGGACGCGGATACGCGCGATATCCATATTCTCAACAAGCCGGTCAAACCGGCGGCTCTCAGGGCCTATCTGACGCGCCTGCGCAGCGGAACCAGAAAGCTCGTGGACACCCGGGAACCGGCGGCCGAATAGTCTGCCAGCCCGCTGCCGTCTGCGCGGCGCGCGCGAGGGTACGTTGCCGGAACGTCGAAGCTTGCTGGTCAGGGGCTGACTGGACGGAGACAGGCACAAGTCCGAAAGCCAGACTTGTGCCCAGTTTGACGTATCGGAATGGCGGCACCGACGCGGGGCCGGGCCACCGGCCGCCCTATTCGGTCACAGCCGCCTGCCACTGACCGTTTTCGATCTTGGAGGCTGCAATGACAGCCTGCGTGCGGCTCTCGACGCCAAGCTTCTGCAGAATGGCGGAGACATGGGCCTTCACCGTCGCCTCCGAAACCGAAAGCTCGTAGGCGATCTGCTTGTTGAGAAGCCCCTCGCTCAGCATCATCAGCACACGTACCTGCTGCGGCGTGAGGGTCGCCAGACGCTGCACAAGGCCCGCGGTCTCGTCGTCAGCCCCCATGTCCACATCGGTCGGCGTCCAGACCTCTCCGGCCATGACCGCCTCCACCGCATCGCGAAGGGGGTCGATGCCCAGCGATTTCGGAATGAAGCCCGCCGCTCCGAACTCCATGCAGTTGCGAATGGCGGACGGGTCCTCATTGGCCGAAACAATCACGACCGGAACGCCCGGATACTGGGCCCGCAGATACATGAGGCCCGAATAGCCGCGCATGCCGGGCATGGTCAGATCGAGCAGCACGAGATCGACGTCGCCGCTTGCTTCAAGCCGCGCGGATACGTCCTCCAGCGTGCCCGCTTCGAGGATGCCCGCTCCCGGATACATGCTCTCGATCGACTGCCGCAGCGCACCGCGAAACAACGGATGATCATCCGCAATGATGAAATTATACGATGGCTTGTCCGCCAAACCGCATATCCTCCCTTACCCCCTGGCCGCACGCGCCGTTCCGGTGCCAACCGGAAAGATCGTCGTTGCGATCTTCCCGCTCATCCCGTCAACACCCCGCCACGCGCATCCTTGCGACATTGAACGCTTCTTGCGACGAACATTCTGGCGACGGCCTTCGAATCCTCAAACGAGGCCCGCGCCGTTCGTCCCGCCGGTTGCCGTTATTGTCACTTTCCAAACCGGCCTGCTAATAGTGATAAGCTTTCCGGGGCAAACAGGCAAACACCTGTTTTCCGGTCTTGTTCCTTAGAACGCATGACTGCATGCGCAGCCTTTCCCGCCAGGCGAAGCTGCGCGGATCAGACGGTCAGAATCGGCAGGCGACGGCATGGTCCGCGCAAATGTTGCAGAGGTCAGGTTGTGAAGCAGCGTGGAACCGCGCTCAAAGTGTGGACGCATACGGCAATACTCGCGGCGGCGACCCTCGTGATTTGGGCCGCGGTCGCTTTCGGCGCGCCCATCGTCCGCTGGTTCATCCAGCCGGACCCGTCATTCGCCGGGGTGCCGGCTCTCCTCGATCCCACACTCGGCGCGCCGGTTCTCATGATCGGGATCGTCTTCCTCTTCTGCAGGCTGCAGGCGCGAATCGAGCGCAGAAACGGGGCGCGTGACAATGGCTGATACAGATCTCCCGAGTGTCACGCCGGAAGGCGGCCCGGCGGCCCGGGCGCGTGGGCGCGTCTTTTTCCATGCGGCACTCGCCGCCAGTTTCGCCTTCATGCTGTTTGCGCTTCTGGTGCTGGAACGACTCGGCCTTCCGCAAATCCTGATCGGCCTTGCGATCATCGCCGTCAGCCTCATCGTCTTTGTCGTGACGAGCCTTGCAACCGCAACCATGCGCCTGTCGGACTATTTCGTGAGCGCTCGACAACTGCCCGCAATACACAACGGCATGGCGATGGCCTCCGACTGGATTTCCGGATCTCTCTTCCTCGGCCTTGCAACCGCGCTTTATATGCAGGGGATATCCGCTACCCCCTATGTGCTCGCCTCATGCGCGGGCCTTGTGCTGATGGCGGTGTTGTTCGCGCCCTATCTCAACAGGTCCGGCGCGCTCACCCTGGCCGATTTCCTGACCGCGCGTTTCGGCCACCGGTCCGTCGGCGGGATCGCCATGGCGGTGGTCGTCGCCACCGCCCTGCCCCTTCTCATCGCCCAGTTCATCCTGACCGGCTTCATAGCGGCAAATTTCCTGCCCCTGGCGCGCGAGACAGCCATTGTGGGAGCAGCAGGGCTGGTGATGACGATCGCCATTCTCGGCGGCATGCGCGCGCTGACATGGACCCAGATCGCCCAGTACATCCTGATCGCGGTCGCTTTCCTCCTGCCGCTGGCTCTGCTTTCGATGGGCGCCGACGGCCAGCCGGTGCCCCAGTTCGCTCTTGGCACGGTGCTGGACGAAATCGGACGCATCGTGGGACCGGACACAGCCTCCTCCGCCACGCAAGGCGAGTTCAATCCCCGGATCATTCTGTGCCTGACGCTGGCCACCGCCAGCCTTCCCCATATCCTGACCCGCTTTCTGGCTGCCGCCAGCCCTTCCGAGGCCCGACGCAGCGCGGCCTGGGGGCTCGGCTTCGTCGTGCCGGTGATCACAGCGGCCCCGCTTTTCGCCGCCTTCGTGACGCTTGAGATCCTGCTCGGCATCGATGGCGCATCCATAGACATGCTGCCCGAATGGGTCGTCGAACTGGGCTCCAAGGGCCTGTTGAGCGCTTGCGGTTCGCCGGCCACCTCGCTGGAGGCCATTGCCCAGGCTTGCGGGATCGCCGACATCGGCCGGCCCGTGCTCTCCGTATCCGACATCTCCCTGGATCCGCGTGCCGTCGTCCTCGGCCTGCCGGCAATTGCGGGCATGAGCATTACGCTGGAGTCCCTGCTTGCCGCAGGCGCTATCGCGGCAACGCTTTCCAGCGCGACGAGCCTGCTGCTCACCATCGCCAACACGCTGTGCCACGATGGCTTTCACAAGCTTCTTGCGCCGCGCGCGCCCGCAGCGGCCCGGCTTTTCGTCGCCCGCATGTTGCTGATCCCCATCGCCGTTCTCGCCGCCTATATCGCGCAACGCAGCGTGCAGGAGAATGCGCTTCCGGCGAACCTGCTTCCGGCATTCTGGGCTCTCGCCATTGCCGCCGCCGGACTGTTTCCGGTGCTTGTGGGGGCCATCTGGTGGAAACGCGCCAACATGAGCGGAGCGATTGCCGCCATGCTTTGCGGGGTCGGCGCAGCGATGTTCGTTCTGATTACCGGGGACGCGATGGATCTGCCGTTTGCGGATGCCGGGTTTCTGCCGCTGCCGGGCAGGACGGTCCCGGCCACACTTACCGGACTTCTGGCCGGATTCTGCGCATTGATTATTGCCAGCATGGTGACCCCGGCCCCGTCGCAGAACGCACGCAATTTCGTGTCGCTGATCCGCCGCGGAGGAAGATCAACGGCCATGCGCGACCGAGCGGTCTGAGGCGACGAGTCCGCCACCACGACGTAACCTGAGAAGCAACGCTTGGCAGTTGCGACATGGGTCGTTTACCGTCTCCGGCGACAGGAACGCCGAGAGATTGCAGACCATGAAGATTGATCCAGCCCTTTTCCTCGACAGCGCCATCAGCGACGAGACGCGGCGTTTCAACGCCGAGAAGACCGCCGAACTGGAAGCATTGCCCGACAGCTGGAGCGTGCCGCCTGCGGTCGTCCGCAAACTGAGAGCCGAAGGGCGCGGCGCGTTTCCGATGCCGCCGAAGTGCCCGCGTGCGCAGATGCTGACGATCGAGGGCCCTCACGGCCCCATCAAGATCCGCCAGATCCTGCCGGAAAGCGGAGAACCGACCGGCGTCTATCTGCATATTCACGGCGGGGGCTGGACGTTCGGCACCTGCGACAGTCAGGACGACCGGCTCGAGGAGATCACCCGCACGACCGGCGCGGTAGCGCTTTCGGTCGAATATCGGCTTGCACCCGAGACCCCTTATCCGCAAGGGCCCGACGATTGCGAAACGGCGGCGCTGTGGCTCTTCGACCAGTCGCCCTTCGCCCATCTGCCGGTCGTCATCGGTGGGGAATCCGCAGGGGCGCATCTCTCCGTCGTCACGATGGTGCGCCTGCGCGACCGTCACGGCATGACGCCCTTTGCGGGCGCGGCACTCACCGCCGGGTGCTACGATCTTTCGCTCACGCCGAGCGCGCGCAACTGGGGAACGGAGAAGCTGATCCTCAGCACCCGGGACATCTCGAATTTCGTGCGTTGTTTTCTGGGCGCGGACGGCGACGCGACGCCCGCCGACATCTCGCCGCTTCGCGCCGACCTCAACGCCATGCCGCCGGCGCTGTTCTCCGTCGGTACCCGCGATGCGCTTCTCGATGACAGCCTGTTCATGGCCTCGCGCTGGCTTGCGGCCGGAAATAGCGCCGAGATTTCAGTTCATCCCGGCGGCTGCCATGTGTTCCAAGCCTTTCCGCTGGAGATTTCCAGGCAGAGCAATGGCGAAATCGACGCCTTCATTCGCGCTGCCTTCACAAGAAAAGGCTGATTTAAACCCTCGCGAAACAATTGCAGGATCGCTCGGTTCTCTATAGATGGACACGAAACCACTCTGTCGGCCGGGTGCAGCGATGAGATATCGCCCGACCTGCCTGTGAAAACGCGCGATGGCTGTTGGCCACCGGCCAGAAAAAGAATCGGAATGCCCATGCCTGCCCTCGAAACGCTGCGCTCCTTCGTCAACACTTGGGAATGCGACGAGAACGATCATCTGAACGTTCAGTTCTATTTTGCGAAGTTCGAGGAGGCCGACCGCCAATTCCGTTTCATGACGGGGTTCAGCGAGGCGCAAGCGGGCCCACGCCGGGTGCGCCACGTGCGCTACCAGGGCGAGATGTTCGTCGGGTCGCTGGTGGAGATCACCTCGCATGCGGCCTTTGACGGCCCCTACATGCTGAACATCGTCCACGTGATGCGCGACCGTTCCACCGGACGCATCACAGCCACCGCGCTCGATGGCTACGCCCCCTCCGACCGCGCCATCAAGGACATTCGCAAGCGTCTCGATAACGTGATCGTGGAGATGCCCGCCGACGCCGCGCCGCGTTCCTTCGAGGCAGCCCCCGCCACGCTCGACGTGAAGGAGGCGGACCTGCGCGCCGCCAACGCGCAGCTCATCACCCGCGCCACGGTGCTGCCGCGCGACTGCGTCCTCGACGGCAATGCCGACGACCGTTTCATTCTCGCCTGCCTCACCGACGGCGCGCCCCATCTTTGGGAAAGCGCGGGAATGACGCGACCCTGGCTCGACAAGCACGACTATGGCCGCGTGGCGCTGGAGATGAAGCTGACCCGCGGCATGCCGATCAAGGCGGGCACGGTGCTGCACGTCTTGTCCGGCATCACGGGCGTGAGCGAAAAGACCTTCACCTTCCGCCATCACGTGTTCGAAAGCGCGTCCCAGCGTCTCGTTGCGGTGATGGACGTGACCGCAATCATCATGGATCTGGAAGCCCGCAAGGCGGTGAAGCTGCCTGAGGAAGCCCGTGGCGAGCTTCGCGCCCTGATCATGGGCTGACGGCCAAGGACGAACTGAAGGGGACGCCGGCAGAAAACCGCCGGATCGTCCCCTGTCAGATCCTGTCGTCGAATTCGCGCCGCAGTGTCTTCACCATCCCGAAGAACCGGCGCATGGCGCGTTCCGAAAACTCCATGAAGCGGTCAAGCTCGCGCTCTTCCTCCGGCGTGATCAGCGGCTCCGTGCGCTCCGCTTTCGGCGCAACAGTCCCGTTTCCTGCCCCGGTTCCGGGCTCATTGGAGGCGTCCATTCCAGCCGCCTCAAGCCGCGCCTCCAGTTCCGAAACCCGAGCCTTCAGGCGGTCGCGTTCATCTTCCAGCGCCTTCGCCTCGGCCTCATAGGCCACCGACGCATCGGGCACGGGCACGCAGGTCCAGTTTCCGTATTTCGCCCGGCAAAGCGAAACCCGGCCGGTCTCGCGCTCAAGCCTCAGCCAGCCGTCGGCGGTCTCGTGCAGGGTGTATCGGTCGGGATCGACGGGGTTCGGCGCGTCCGATGCGGCATGCGCAGGCGACACCATCGAAATGGCCGCAGCAGTGGACACAAGCGTCACAAGCTTTCGCATGGAAATCTCCGGCATTGCGATCGGATCATTTCTCATATGCACGAACATGGACGGATTTGCGGACAACCGCGGCCGACAAGGCCCGCCCCCCGATCAAAGCGGCCTGTAGGGGGCGCGACCGGAGGTAAGAGCGTCGTCGAGCAATTCGAGACGATCCTGCCCCCAGAAAACTTCCCCGTTCAACACATAGCACGGTGAGCCGAAAACGCCCGCTTTGGCGGCCTGTTTCGCATTTTCCGCATAGATCGCGCGGACCTCTTCCGACTTCGCCGCCGTGATCAGATCGCCCTTATGTTCCCCCAGATCATCGAGAATGCCCGCGATCACATGCTCGTCGGCGATATCTCGATCCAGTTCCCAACAGGCGCGGAAAACGCGATGGGCGAATTCCGCAACCTTGCCGCCGCTTTGCGCCAGAATGATCGCGGTGCAGTCGGCGAGCGTCTGATCGGTCGGGAAATGGGCCGGACGGAGGTTCAGCGGCAGCTTTCTGACCTCGCGCCAGCGCTGCAATTCCAGCCAGCGATAATCTTGCCGCGCAACATGGCGCAGGGGCAGAGGAAGACCGCCTGTCTGGGAGAAGACCGCGCCGAGATTGACCGGGAAATAGCGGATCGCAGCTCCGTGCTTTTCCGCGATTTCAAGGAGACGATCGTGGCCGAGATAGGCGTATGGCGAAATCAGGCTGAAATAGTAATCGATCGTAGCGCTCACACCGGAACCTCCCTGTAGACATGGCGCGTCATTGCGCGCCATGAGAAGATGACGGCGGTTCCGCGCAAGAGCAAGTAAATCCACTAACTCAGATGGTCGCGGGCCGGGAAGCGTTTCGCGATACCGGTCAGACGTTCTCGTTGAAGATGGAGGCGATCAGCCATTCCCCTTCGATATTGACCAGATGATAGTGACAGGTGAAGGCGAGCGCGACTTCGCCGTCCTCGCGCTGCTGGCTCCAGCTTACGCTCGCCAGCGCGGTCGGACCGGAAACGCTCAGGGCCTGAACCTCGTATTCGGACTGAACGACGCCCTCGCTTTCGAGGACCTTCAACAGGGCCTCGATGTTTTCCAGCAGATCCTCGTCGTCCTCGAACATGTTGCCACGGTCGAACTGCCAGATCACGACCGGATAGGCAAAAAGATCGGCGATGGCATCGGCGTCGAAATCGTCGAACCCGCTTGCATAGGCCGCGAAGAGGTCCTGAATAGCACTCGTATCCGCTTCGGTCGTCATCGGCGTCGTCTTTCGTTGGTCACTCTTATTGTCACGCGTTTCTGTCGTCACGCGCTTTGCAACCGGAGGCCGCATATACCAGCCTGCCACGCTGTCCAGTTCCGTCAAGAGACGATCTGAACATCGGCTACAGGATCGATATACCCCGTCGCACGTGCCAAGGCGATGGGGAAGAGATCCGCGCCTTGCACATTGCCCCGGGCAGCGACACTTGAAAGGCATGCGCGCCGTCGATAGGACGGGAGAAGGCGCCACCACGATTGCGGTTTCGTCCCGCAACCGCCAACAGGGTTCGACCATTGGACGAGGATCCGCAGGAGGATCGGCCTGCCCCGCTTCCGCCGGCCTTCGCCGCGTGGTTTTCACACCGCGGCTGGCAGGTGCGTGCGCATCAGCTTGCGCTTGTCGATCATGCGGCGCACGGACGCTCGACCCTGCTGATCGCTCCGACGGGCGCGGGCAAGACACTCGCCGGTTTTCTGCCAAGCCTCATCGATCTGGCCGACCAAGGCGACGGACCGGGCGAAAGGCGCACGGCACGCCGCGGCCCGCATACGCTCTACATCTCGCCGCTCAAGGCGCTGGCCGTCGATATCGCGCGCAATCTGGAAACACCGGTCCGCGAGATGGGGCTCCACGTCTCCATCGAAACCCGGACGGGCGACACGCCCTCCCACAAACGCCAGCGCCAGAAGCGCATACCGCCCGATATCCTGCTGACGACGCCGGAACAGCTCGCCCTGCTGATTTCCGACCCGCAGGCGGCAGACTTCTTTTCGAACCTGACCGCCGTCATCCTCGACGAGCTGCATGCGCTGGTGACCTCCAAGCGTGGCGATCTTCTGGCGCTGGGGCTGGCAAGGCTCAGGAAACTGGCCCCGAGCCTTCGCATGACGGGGCTTTCGGCGACCGTGGCTGAGCCGGAAGACCTGTGCGCCTATCTGGCCCCCCAGAGCCCGGACACGGCGGTCCCACGCGTTCTTGCCGATCTGGTGAGCGTGGATGAAGGCGCGGAACCCGACATCTCCATCCTGCCGTCCGAGGCCCGCATTCCCTGGGCCGGACACAGCGCCGCCTATGCCCTGCCGGAAATCTACGAGGCGATCCGGGCGCATCGTACCGTGCTCGTCTTCGTCAACACGCGCAGTCAGGCGGAACGGCTGTTTCAGGAGCTTTGGCTGATCAACGACGACAATCTCGCCATCGCGCTTCATCACGGCTCCCTCGACGCCGGACAGCGGCGCAAGGTGGAAACCGCGATGACAGCCGGGCAATTGCGCGCCGTGGTCTGCACGTCCTCGCTCGATCTGGGGGTGGACTGGGGCGATGTGGATCTCGTCGTCAATGTGGGTGCGCCGAAGGGAGCAAGCAGGCTCTCGCAACGCATCGGACGCGCCAACCACCGCATGGACGAGCCTTCCAAGGCACTGCTGGTCCCTGCCAACCGGTTTGAGGTGCTGGAGTGCCGGGCGGCGCTTGAGGCGTCGAAAGCGGGCGCACAGGATGCGCCTGCGGGCCGTGCGGGCGGGCTCGACGTTCTTGCCCAGCACATTCTCGGGCTTGCCTGCGCAGGGCCTTTCGAGGAACGGGAAACCTTCGCCGAGGTTGTTTCCGCAGAGCCCTACCGCAGGCTCGATTTCGACACGTTTCGCCGTTGCATCGATTTCGTGGCGACCGGCGGTTACGCGCTTCGCACCTATGACCGTTATGCCCGGCTGAGGAGGCGGCCCGACGGGCTCTGGCGGCTTTCCCATCCCCGGTTCGCGCAAGCATACAGGCTCAATGTCGGCACCATCGTGGAAGCGCCGATGCTGAAGGTACGGCTCGGGCGGTCACGGGCTCAGAGCCGACGGACGCCAGTGAGGCGCGGCGGACGGGTTCTGGGCGAGGTGGAGGAGTGGTTCATCGAACAGCTCAGCCCCGGCGACACCTTCGTTTTCGCGGGCGAGATCCTCCGTTTCGAGGCCCTTCGCGAAAACGAGGCCTATGTCTCGCGCGCCCATTCTGCCGATCCGAAGGTGCCGGCCTATATGGGCGGCAAGTTCCCGCTCTCCACCTATCTGGCGGCAGGCGTCCGCGCGATGCTGGCGGAGGCCGATCACTGGCGCGCCCTGCCCGATCAGGTGCGCGAATGGCTGGAACTCCAGCGCGAGAAATCGCGCCTGCCGGAACGCGACGGCCTGCTGGTGGAGACATTTCCCCGGAGTTCGAAATTCTACATGGTCTGCTATCCCTTCGAGGGACGGCTTGCCCACCAGACGCTGGGCATGTTGCTGACACGCCGTCTGGAACGCGCGCGGCTGCGCCCGCTGGGCTTTGTCGCCAACGACTATGCGCTCGCTGTCTGGGGGCTTTCCGATATGGGGGCGGCCATCGATGCGGGCGAGCTGTCGCTCGATGCGCTGTTTGACGAGGACATGCTGGGCGATGATCTAGATGCATGGCTGGCGGGTTCGTCGCTCCTGAAACGCACCTTCCGCAACTGCGCCGTCATTGCCGGTCTGATCGAACGGCGTCACCCCGGACAGGAAAAGAGCGGGCGTCAGATCACCGTCTCCTCCGATCTTATTTATGACGTTTTGCGCGAGCATGAACCCGACCACATCCTGCTCAGCGCGACCTGGGCGGATGCGGCGACCGGTCTTCTCGACATTTCGAGGCTGGGAGCGCTTTTGTCCCGCATCAGGGCGAGAATCACGCATACTCGCCTGGATTGCGTATCGCCGCTCGCGGTTCCGGTCATGCTCGAGATCGGACGCGAACCGATCCATGGCGAGGCCAACGAGATCCTCCTCGCCGAATTCGCCGATGAACTCATCGCGGAGGCCATGACGTGAATTTCGCTGCAACAGCCATCAGGCGGCATTCGCCGGTCATCGACCGGCATGACGTGAGCGTGGTCAGCGAAATCATGACCTTGCACATCTCCGGCGCACTGTGGTGGGAAAGCCAGCGCACGCTGGTGGTTTCAGACCTTCATCTGGAAAAGGCCTCTGCCTATGCCAGCCGCGGGGTGATGCTGCCGCCCTACGACACGACCGTCACACTCGACCGGCTGTCTGCTGTCATCGACCAATTCCAGCCTGCCCGCGTCATCTCGCTAGGCGACAGTTTTCATGACGGGAATGCGGCCGCGCGCATGACGATGTGCGATCAGACCCGTCTCGCCATGATGCAACTCGGGCGCGAATGGATCTGGATCAGCGGCAATCACGACCCGGAAGCGAGTGCCGGACTTTTCGGCGATCACGCCGACGAGATCGATCTGGCCGGGATCGTCTTCCGCCACGAACCGCTGGATAACCGGGTGATGGCCGAGATCGCGGGGCATCTGCACCCGGCAGCGCGCGTGCGCAGGCATGGACGTTCCATTCGCCGCCGTTGCTTTGCAGGCGACGAAACCCGCCTCGTTCTGCCTGCCTTCGGCGCGCTGACCGGCGGTCTCAACGTGCTGGAAGAAGTCTGGAGCCCGCTCTTCCCGGACAACGCCTTCACCGCCTACATTATCGGTGACGACCGGATCTACCCGGTCGCTTCCAGCCGCCTGCGCGGCGACTGACCCCCTCTATTCCTTTCGGAAGATAACCCCGGCAAGCCAGCCCGTGGCGAGCGCCATGAGCACGGTCGCCAACCCGTAGATAACGGGATTGGAATGAGCCAGTTCGAATGTGAACTGCTCGAAACCGGCCTTGCCGATCTTCAGGCTGCCGTTCTCGCTCGTCAGCAGCGCTCCCCCTCGAAACAGCGTCACCTCGACCTCGTAATTGCCGACGGGCACATTCGCGGGCAGCGGCACCGTGGTTCGGAAAAGCGAGGGCGAGAGGAAGGTCACCGCACCGGGACGTTCCGCATAGAGCCCCGCCTGCTGTTTCAGACGCAACAGAGACTGCCGGAACTCGCCGATGCGTTGGGCGTCATCCTCAACAGTGGCGTCGCTTTTCATCGGCAGGTAGGCAGCCCCGATCTCCTTTGAACTCAGCAAGGCGCCGTCTGCGATCTCGTCAAGAGCGCGGGTCGAATGCAGCGCGTAAAAGGAAGGAATGTCGATGAAGCGGACGGCGTCATTGTTCACCCACACACCGAAAACCCGCGCCTTGCGGCGGGTGACCGTCGTCTCCTTCGGCCCACGGACCGAGACGACGATATCGTAGGGGTCGGGACGCTCCACGGTCGCGGCATCACGCTCCACCGTGCCGAAAACCACGATATCGGCCCCGGTGAAATTGGAGGTGATGCGGATCGCAGGTTCCGACAGGGCCGTCACCAGCGTTTCCGCCTTCGCATCGCCGGACTGCGAGACAAGACCCGACAGACCGCCCAGCAAAACGAGCGAACATGCTGCGGTTCTCAAGGCAGAAAGACGCCGGATCATTCGCCGCCTCCCGAGAGAACCGAGAGGGAGAAGAAGTCTGCAGGTTCAAGCACGAGATCGACAGCAAAGCGCATGCCGACCGCCAGAACCACGAGCGCCAGCAGGGCGCGCAACTGCTCGCCGCGCAGTTTCTGGCCGACCTGCGCGCCGAATTGCGCGCCGATCACGCCGCCGATCATCAGGATCAGCGCCAGAACCGCATCGACCGACTGGTTCGTCGATGCATGGAGAACGGTGGCGACCGACATGGTCGCAAGGATCTGCAGCAGCGAGGTTCCGATCACCACATTGGTCGGCACGCGCAGCAGATAGATGAGCGCGGGCACCATGATGAAACCGCCGCCGATGCCCAGCACCGCGCCCAGAAAACCGATCGCAATGCCTATCCCTGCAATGGGGATGACGCTCACATAAAGACGCGAACGGCGGAAACGAAGCTTGAAGGGAAGACCGTGCACCCAATTGTGCTGCCCCGGGCGGCGGAGGGTAGCCGGTTTGCCGGAATGGCTGCGCAGGATCGCACGAACCGATTCCACCAGCATCAGCCCGCCGATCAGGCTCAGGAAAGAGACATAGGCGATGGAAATGGTGAGATCGAGCTGACCGGCCGATTGCAGGAACGAGAACAGCCACACGCCGATGGCCGAGCCCACGACGCCCCCGCACAGGAGAACCAGAGCCAGCGGCAAGTCGATCGACTTTCGCCGCCAGTAGGTCAGCACGCCGGAAAAGGACGAGGCCACGATCTGGGTGGTGACGGTCGCCACCGCCACAGCGGGCGTGATGCCGGTGAAAATCAGCAGCGGGGTCAGCAGGAAGCCGCCGCCAATGCCGAACATGCCCGACAGAAAGCCGACAACGCCCCCCATCGAGAGGATCATGAAGATATTGACCGGCAGTTCGGCAATGGGGAGGTAAATCTGCAACGGTCCGGTCCGGTGCTCGGGGCGCGGCGCACAGATGTGCACCGCTATATCGATCAGCCGATCATGACATCAAGGCACCGGCATCCCGGCGCCTTGAATCGATTCATATCCGCTTCGTCATCTACTTTCACTTTTCCCCGCCCCCCCTGCAACGCCTTATGACCTTGACGTGCAGAACCGGGGCGCAAGGTCAGATGGACCGCCCGGCAAGTGTGCGCACAAGCTGCGGATTAATGGCACCATCGACCGGCAGACCCGCCTGAAACTGGAATGCGCGCACCGCATCGACCGTACGCGGCCCCAGAACACCGTCGGCGGGACCGGCGTCGTAGCCCAGACGGCCGAGCAGCGCCTGCGTCTGCCTGACGAGGTTCTGGCTGCTACTGTCGGCGGCGTTGTCCGGGCTGGCCTTCCATGCGTCGTCGACCTCGACCGTATTGGCTTCCGGCCTCACCGTCTTCTGCCGCCAGTTGCTCACCGCCTTGCGGGCCTCGGCCAGCTTCGGTTCGGGCAGGGTATTGGCGATCTCGTCGCGCTTGGAGGCCGCATCGCTGTCGCCGAGTTTGGCGGCGATGGCGAACCACTTGTAGGAAACGCCCAGATCCTTGGGCACGCCCAGCCCGCGCGCATAAAGCACGCCGAGATTGAACTGGCTGTCGCGCACGCCGTGTTCGGCCGCCTTGCTAAACCAGCTTGCCGCGCGGGTGAAGTCGGGCCGACCAAGCCCTCCGTCGGCGAGCAGCACCGCCAGATTGTGCATGGCCTTGATGTTCCCCTGATCGGCGGCGCGCTGATACCAGTTGCGGGCCTCGTTCAGGTCACGGGCCACGCCACGGCCCTTTTCATAAAAGCTGCCGAGGCGATACTGCGCGGGCGCAAGACCGCCCTCCGCCGCCCGGCGATACCATTGAGCCGCCTCGGAGAGGTTGGCAGTCACGCCCTTGCCTTCGGTGTAGCGCAGCGCAATCTCGAACTGCGCGCGCGGATCGCCGTTGGTGGCGGCAAGACGCAGCGCCAGCGGGCCGACGGCAGCATCGGGTCCGAGGGTTGACGGAGCGCTCTCGCCTTGCGGCGCAGCGGCTCCGGGTGCCCCATCGGTGCCGGGCTGGAACCTGCCGAACGGCTGGACCGCGTCGGGAGCCTCGAAATGGCCCGGCGCGGCTGCGGGTGGTTCGAATGTCACCGCCTTGTCCGGCGTGCTGCTGGGGGCGGGCGGGATCACCCTGCCCTCGCTCACACCGGCGCGCGCGGCCACGTCCACGTTTTCAGAAGCGCCGGGCGACTGCGCCACCGTCCGTTCGGACGACGTATCCGTCTTGTCGGCAATCGGCGCGGGCTGCGGTGCGGGCGCATCGCTGCCGGGCGTGAACATCTTGGAAACCTGCAGCGCGCCGATGGTCAGGATCACGGCGGCGGCAGCGAAAAGCAGCGGACGGCGCAGGCGCGAACCGGATTTTGCAGGCTTCTCTTCGTCCGGATTTGCCGCCTTGCGGGCCTTGGCGGCCTTCGCCTTGGCCTTCTCAGCTTTCGTCTTCGGCGCGCGTTCGGCGGCTTCTTCCGGGGAAACCGGAGCGACCGTATCGTCGCTGCGCGAACGTTTCAGCCGGTCGCGCAGCCAGGCGCCGCGGTCGCGACGTTCGCCGTCGGCCACTTCCCTCTCGGCCTCTTCGCCCGCGACCTCGGCGGCCGCCATCTGGGCGGCGCGGCGGGCGGCGGCGATGAAATCGGCCTTGCGGTCGCCGCTTCCCATCTGGCCGCTGCCCTCTGCAGCCTGCGCACGCAGGATCGCGGCGAGATCGGGCTTGCCGCTGCCCGGCTCAAGGGGCAGATCCTCGACCGTGGAGATATCCGGCGCAGACGGGTCTTCCGCGCTCTCGCGCGAAGCCGTTTCCAATTCGGGATCGTCGTGATGCGGCGGCGTGCGCGGCGGCATGGACGACCGGCTCATCGATACCCGGCGGCCGCCGCCCCCGCCCATCGCGACTTCGGCGTAGCCCAGATTGCCTTCCGCTTCCGCATCCTGCTCCAGATGGGCGAGGCGGGCGACGATGTCGTTGAGAACGGAATGGACCTTGGAAAGCGAGTCGCCGCTTTCGCGACGGTTGTCCTGCGCGGCCTCGAAAAGGCGGGAAAGATCGCCACGAAGCGCGTCTATGGCGTCTTTCGAGCCGGGTGCCGCCTGTGCGGCCTGCGCTTCGCCCGGTTGCGCCGCCTGAGCGCCGCCTGCGACCGCGGCGTCGATCCGTTCAAGCGCCGCCTCGATATGGCCGAGACCGGCAAGGCGGTCCTCGGTGGCGTCGAGCTGACCTGCGATCACGGCGATCTGCTGCTCGATGCGCTGCAGCTTGGAATCATCGGCTGCGCCGCCTGCATCGATGACGAGCGAGCGGGCGAGCTGCTGGATCTGCGGCTCGATCGTGGCCGCAAGCGAGCCGTTCTGCGTGAATTCCTGGCGAAGCGCGGTGACGTCCTCGCGCAACGCGGCAATATCGGACGATGACGCGCTGCCCTGCCCGCCGCTTTCGAGACCGGCGGCAATGGCCGCAACCTGCGCATGAAGCTCGTCGAGCTTGTCCGTGCTCACCCTGTCGGCCGCAGCATCAATGCGCGCAATGGCGTCGTTCAGCGGGCCTGTGTCGATGGAGATCCCGTCGAGCACGTCGAGCTTGCCGGTGATGCTTTCGATCCGGCCTTCCAACAGGCCGAGCGTCCGTTCGAACTCCCCGGCACCGCCGCCCTGCCGCTCGATGCGCTCCAGACGCCCGAGGATCTCTCCCAAGCGGTCGTCCATGCGCTGCGATGCGCCGCCAGAGGATGCCTTATCCTCCGCCAGCATGGAGGAAATCCGCTCCATGCGGCTGTTGAGCTTGTCGAAGAGGCCCGGCTCCGGCAGACGGTCCTCGAAGGACAGAAGACGCTCGTGGAGATCGCCCGGCGTGGCCGCCATCATGTCTTCGATGCGGGCGGCCATGTCGCGAAGCTGGCTATCGACGTTGCGCACCAGATCGCCGACATCGAGTTCGCCGATGGCCGCACGAAGCTCGCGCATCTCGTGTTCCAGGTGATCGAGATTGCCGAGGCCTTCCAGACCTTCCAACACGCCGCGCGAGACAAGCCCTTCGAGCCGGTGCGAGAGGTCTTCCAGACGGTCGTCATAGGCGGCGAAGGTGCTCGCGCGCGGGATATCCGCAAGCCCCTGCTCGATATCGTCGAGCCGCTGGTCGAGCGCGCGGAAAAGATGCGGATCCTGCACCTGCCTGCGCATGTCGTCGAGACGTTCGACCATGTGGGCATAGCCCGATTCCAGGGTCTTCATCGCGCCGTCGATGTTCTGGCTGAGCACCAGATCGCGGAGATCCGCGATTTCGGCGCGCACGTCGGCGCTCAGATCCGCGTCGGGCGCATCGCGCTGCATGCGTTCCACCGACGCGATCAGGCGCGAGATATCGCCCAGATCGCTGTCGCTCAGACCGTCGCGCTCGCGGCGCTCGATGGAGCGGCGCAGGTCGGAAACCTCGTCACGCAGAGCCGCAAATTCGCTGTCGTGCGGCTCGCGCAAGGAATCGATGCGGTTGGCGAGATCGCGGAAGTGACGTTCGAAATCGACGTTGCCCGGCGCATTCCGGCTGCCGGAGAAGCCGGAACCGCCGGACAGAACCGGCGGCTCGTTCTCCGCGCGACGCTCGGTTGCGGCGCTGCGCCTGTCATATTCGCGTGCGCGGGCCTCGCGCTGGGCATCGCGGTCATAGCCGCGGCGCCCGGCGGGCGGATTGTCCATTTCGCGCGCGCGGAAATCGGAAGACCGCCGCCGAGGCGTTTCGGAAGCCGCTTCCGGGCGCGGGGAAGAAGGGGAAAGCTGCCGGAAGAGATCCGCGGGGCGCGGATCGGCGGATGCGCGGCGCTCGCCTGAGCGACGGTCCTGCACGGGGCGCTCTTCCTTGTGTCGGGGGGCGGCTTCGGGTGCGGGCTGCCCGCGGTCGGAAAGAGAGCGCACACGCTCGTCCAGCTTGCCCAGAGCCTCCAGAACGCGTTCCACGCGCTGGGTACGCTCCTGCGGGGTAACTTCGGGAGAACGGCGTCCAGACGTCTGCGCCTCTCTTCCTGCCCGGCTTTCGCCGGTATCGGAGGTGCGCGCACGGACGTCCGCGCGGCGGCTGGAAGACGAAAGATCCGGTTCGTCCGGGGACCGGCCGTACCCGGTCTCAGCCTCGACGCCTGCTTCGGCGAGCAGACGGTCGAGCGCGCTGGCGATCTCGGAGATGTTGTCTTTGTCCACGACACGGGGCGACAAAACGCGCGGCGATGCGGCGGCGCTGTCGCGCAGGCGTTCGGCACGCGCGTGTTCGGGGCGAGGTTCGGCGCGCCGCGTTTCAAGGGGCGATGTCTCGACCGTATGATCGATCTCGGCGCGGATCACGGAATTCAGCCACTCGTCAACTGTCACGCCGGCGCGTTCAGCAGCCTCGACCGCTCTCTTCCGAGCATCGTTGTCCAGGTCACGAATGCTCCATGACATGAGCAGTCCCCGCTATTTTTACACTTCGTCGCCAGCCGGAGTGCGGCAGGCGACGGCCAGCAAACGACAGTTGAACGCCCTTCGGCGCCTCATTGGATAGGTCAATTTCCTCCTTTCACGGTAAACGCCGGGTTAATGAGTGCTATCTTCCAGCAATCTCATACGAATTTCGGTTAACCATAACCCACGGCGAGACCACCTTCCGGTCCCTCCGATCGGCACATGTGTTCCGATGCATTGACAGACTTGCCTGCCCCCGTCTCTGGACGTTGACGCAAACGTAAGCTATCACGGGAAGGAATGCGGAAAGCACGAACACTGCGACAAGCGGAAAGCACTGTGATGAGTGAAGCACTTTCGATGGATGGCGGCGCCGTTCCGGCGGTCCCCTCCAATGACACGACCGGCAAGAAGACGACCTTCACCATCGGTGAGCTCGCCCGCGAGTTCGATATTACCCTTCGCACCCTGCGTTTCTATGAGGACAAGGGCCTCATCAACCCGAAACGCGACGGCCAGAACCGGCTTTACAACCGGCGCGACAGGGCCCGGCTGAAGCTCGTCCTGATGGGCAAGAAGGTCGGCTTCTCGCTGAACGAGATCTGCGACATGCTCGATCTCTACGACCTGCGCGACGGGCAGGTCGTGCAGCTTCGCGTGGCGCTCAACAAATTCAACCAGCAGATCGACGTGCTGCAGGAACAGAAGAGCCATATCGAGACGGCAATCGACGAATTATCAAGGACGGTGGAGGTCGTTTCCGGGATGCTGAAGGAGCGGGAAGCGGCCGAAAAGTGAGCTTTCAAAGAGCCTTGGGAGGGGCTTCACGGAAGACTGAGGGAAGAAAACGGATAGGAGTTGACGTTTACGCAAACGTAATGTTACGTCAACGGCACTTAAAGGTGGCCAGCCTCGGGAGGAACGAGTTTTGCCTAGCTATCGCGCTCCGGTCGAAGATACCCTTTTCCTGCTGAACGACGTGTTCGGCATGGACCGTTATTCCAACCTGCCCGGCTTTGCCGACGCCACACCCGACCTGGTGGAGGCGATCCTCGTGGAGGGCGCGAAGCTCGCCGAGGAGGTTGTTCAACCCCTCAACCAGAGCGGCGACCGCGAGGGCTGCACGCGCGCCGATGACGGCACGGTGACCACACCGAAGGGCTTCGGCGACGCCTACACCCGGTTCGCCGAAGGCGGGTGGATCGGCCTTTCCGCCGATGCCGATTACGGCGGACAGGGCCTGCCGAGCACGCTCACCGCTGCCATCAACGAGTATCTGTGCTCGGCGAACATGGCGTTTTCCATGTATCCGGGTCTGACGCAGGGTGCGATCGCCGCGATCCAGATCCACGGCACCCCTGAACAAAAACAGACCTACCTGCCCAACATGATGACCGGCGCATGGACCGGCACCATGAACCTGACGGAAGCCCATTGCGGCACGGATCTGGGCCTCATCCGCACCAAGGCGGCCCCGCAGGCCGATGGTTCCTACGCCATTTCCGGCACCAAGATCTTCATCTCCGCGGGCGATCACGACCTTTCGCAGAACGTCATTCATCTGGTGCTGGCCCGCATCGAGGGCGCACCGGAAGGCACCAAGGGCATCTCTCTCTTCATCGTACCGAAATTCGTTCTCACCGAGGACGGCGAGCCCGGCGAGCGCAATCCGGTCGTGTGCGGCGCGCTTGAAGAGAAAATGGGCATTCACGGCAATTCGACCTGCGTCATGAATTTCGACGGGGCGAAGGGCTGGCTCATCGGCGAGGAGAACAAGGGCCTGCGCGCCATGTTCACGATGATGAACGAAGCGCGGCTCGGCGTGGCGGTTCAGGGGCTTTCCCAGTCGGAAGTCGCCTATCAGAACGCCGCCGTCTACACCAAGGACCGCCTGCAGGGCCGTGCGCTCACCGGCCCGAAAGCGCCGGAGAAGGCCGCCGACCCGATCATCGTTCACCCGGATGTGCGCCGCACGCTGATGTCGATCCGCGCGATCAACGAAGCGGGCCGCGCACTGGTCCTTTGGACCTCGCTTCAAGGCGACGTCTCGCACCGTTCCGACGATGAAAAGGCCCGTCAGGCCGCCGACGACATGATGGGTCTGATGACGCCCGTCCTGAAGGGCGTGCTGACCGACCGCGGCTTCGACAATGCCGTCATGGCGCAGCAGATGTTCGGCGGTCACGGCTACATCGCGGAATGGGGCATGGAGCAGTTCGTGCGCGATGCGCGCATCTCCATGATCTACGAAGGCGCAAACGGCATTCAGGCGCTGGATCTGGTGGGCCGCAAGCTGCCCGCCAACGGCGGTCGCGCGATCATGGGCTTCTTCAACGAGGTCGGCACGTTCCTGCAGGAAGCGGGTGCGGAAGAGGAGATCGCCCCGCTCGCTGCATCGCTCAAGGCGGGCACCGACGATCTGCAGAAGGCCACCATGTGGTTCATGCAGAACGCCATGGCCAAGCCCGACAATGCGGGCGCAGGCTCGGTCGACTACATGCACCTGTTCGGTCTCGTGGCCATGGGCTTCATGTGGGTGAAGATGGCCCGCGTGGCGGCTGCCAAGCTTGCTGAAGGCGGCGACGGCAAAGAGGAATTCTACCGCAGCAAGCTCGTCCTGGCCCGCTTCTACATGGAGCGTCTTATGCCGGAGACCGCCATGCGGCTTGCGCGCATCTCTGCAGGTAGCGACACGGTGATGGAACTGCCCGCGGAAGCTTTCTGATCTGCATCATGCAGACGGGCCGGTTGGGAGGCCGGCCCGCAAAGCCTTTCGCACAAAAGAACGACTGGGAGGGAAAAACCGAATGACAGCCATACAGGTGCCGCGGCCGGAGTGGATGGACGAGGATCTCGTCCTGCTGGACAGCGCCGCACGCCGGTTCTTCGATCAGGAGATCGCACCCGACTACGAGGATTTCGTGGCAGCCGGTTGCGTGACCCGCGAGGCCTGGGAAAAGACCGGGGCCGCCGGGCTTTTGTGCGCGGAGATCGACGAGGCCTATGGCGGGGCCGGTGGCACCTTCGCCCATGATGCGGTCGTGGCCCAGATCCTCGGCGAAAAGGGTCTCGATCATTTCGGCGTGGCGCTGCATTCCACCATCGTCGCCCCCTACATCGCGCATTACGGCTCTGAGGACCAGAAGCACCGCTGGCTGCCGAAGCTCGTCTCCGGCGAATATATCGGCGCGATCGCGATGACCGAGCCCGAGGCGGGCTCCGACCTTCAGGGCGTGCGCACCACGGCGGTCAAGGATGGCAACCATTACGTCCTGAACGGCCAGAAGACCTTCATCACCAACGGCCAGCTCGCCAACCTGATCGTCGTCGTCGCCAAGACCGACCCGGCCCAGGGCGCCAAAGGCACCTCGCTTTTCGTGGTGGAGACCGAAGAGGTGAGCGGCTTCCGGCGCGGACGCAATCTCGACAAGATGGGCCTCAAGGGCAACGACACGTCGGAACTGTTCTTCGATGACGTGCGCGTTCCCACCGACGCGCTTCTGGGGCCCGAAGAAGGCCGCGGTTTCTATCAGTTGATGGAGCAGCTTCCGCAGGAACGCCTTCTGGTCGCCATTCAGGCCATGGCGATGATCGAGCGCGCGCTCACGGTGACGCTTGAATACGTCAAGGAGCGCAAGGCGTTCGGCAAGCGCGTCCTCGATTTCCAGAACACCCAGTTCAAGCTCGCCGAACTCAAGAGCGAAGCGACCATCGGCCGGGTCTTCGTCGATCATTGCATCGCCCGTCACATCAAGGGCGACCTCGATCCGACGACGGCCTCCATGGCCAAGTACTGGACGACCGATCTGCAGTGCAAGGTCGTCGACGAATGTCTGCAGCTTCATGGCGGCTACGGCTACATGAACGAATACCCGATTGCCCGCATGTATCAGGATGCCCGCGTTCAGCGCATCTATGCGGGCACCAATGAAATCATGAAGGTTCTGATCGCCCGCAGCCTCTAGCCTGCGGCAAACCATTGACGGGAGTGATCCATGCCCGAAGCCTATATTTACGATCATGTGCGCACGCCGCGCGGTCGCGGCAAGAAGGACGGCGCCTTGCATGAGGTGCCTGCCGTGCGCCTCGCATCCGTGGCTCTGGAAGCCATCGAGGACCGCAACGAACTCGACACCGGCCTGATCGACGACGTTATTCTCGGCTGCGTCGATCCGGTGGGCGAAGCGGGCGGCGACATTGCCCGCGCCGCCGTTTTCGCCGCCGGTTACGCCGACAGCGTGCCCGGTATCCAGATCAACCGCTTCTGCGCCTCCGGCCTCGACGCGGTGAACATGGGGGCCGGCCAGATCATGTCCGGCCAGCACGATCTCGTCATTTCCGGCGGCGTGGAAAGCATGAGCCGCATCGGGCTCGGCGCTTCCGGCGGTGCGTGGGCCATCGATCCGCAGGTCGCCCTTCCCTCCTATTTCATGCCGCAGGGCGTCTCCGCAGACCTGATCGCCACCAAATACGGCTTCTCGCGCGATGACGTGGACGGCTACGCGGTGGAGAGCCAGAAGCGATCCGCGAACTCGTGGGAGAAGGGGTATTTCTCCAAGTCCGTCGTGCCGGTGAAGGACATCAACGGCATCACGATCCTCGATCGCGACGAGCACATGCGTCCGGGCACGGACATGCAGTCGCTTGCCTCGCTCAACGCGTCCTTTGAACTCATGGGCTCCATGGGTGGCTTCGATGCCGTGGCCGTGCAGGCCCACCCGGAAGTGGAAGCGGTCAACCACGTCCACCACGCGGGCAATTCGTCCGGCATCGTCGACGGTGCTTCGGCCGTTCTCCTCGGCAGCCGTCGCGGCGGCAAGGCCGCCGGTCTCAAGCCGCGTGCCCGCATCAAGGCCTTTGCCAATATCGGGTCCGATCCGGCTCTGATGCTGACCGGCCCGGTGGACGTCACCGAGAAGCTTCTCAAGCGGGCCAAGATGACGACCTCCGACATCGACCTCTTCGAGATCAACGAGGCGTTTGCTTCCGTGGTGCTGCGCTATCGTCAGGCGCTCGACCTCGACGCCGACATCGTCAACGTGAATGGCGGCGCGATCGCGCTCGGCCATCCGCTTGGCGCGACCGGCGCGATGATTCTCGGCACGGTGCTCGATGAACTGGAGCGGCGCGACCTCAACACCGCGCTCGTGACGCTCTGCATCGGCGCAGGCATGGGCACCGCCACGATCATCGAGCGCGTGTAAGAGACGAGGGAGGCACAAACACCATGGCTTACAAGAATTTCACCATCGAAACCGATGCCGACGGCATCGCCCTCGTCACCTGGGACATGCCCGGCAAGTCCATGAACGTCTTCGACATGGAGGTGATGGACGAGCTTGAGGCGGTCCTGAACCAGACGGTCGCCGACGAGGCGATCAAGGGCGTCGTCGTCACCTCCGGCAAGGAGGGAAGTTTTTCCGGCGGTGCGGACCTGACCATGCTGGAGGGCTTGCTGCGCCAGTTCCACGCTGCGCGCGACCGCGATCCGGAAGCGGCGGCCAAGGAACTGCTGGCGCAGTCGCGCCGCATGTCCCTGCTCTACCGGGCGCTTGAGACCTGCGGCAAGCCGTGGGTTGCGGCGATCAACGGCACTTGCATGGGCGGCGCAACCGAGCTGGCGCTCGCCTGTCATGCCCGTGTCGTCTCCGACGCCGATGCGGTGAAGATCGCTCTGCCCGAGGTCAAGGTCGGTCTCTTCCCCGGCGCCGGTGGCACGCAGCGCGTGATGCGCATGACGGACGCCCAGGCGGGCATGCAGTTCCTGCTGCAGGGCCGCACGCTCGACGGCACCAAGGCGAAGGCTATGGGCCTCGTCGATGAAATCGCGCCGAAGAGGAAGCTCATCGAGGCCGCGAAGAAGCTTCTGAAGGCGGGCGTCGATCCGAAGAAGCCTTGGGACAAGAAGGGCTTCAAGGCACCGTCGGGCAAGGTCTACTCCCCGCAAGGCTTCCAGTTCTGGCCCGCGGCCAACGCCATCTATCGTCGCGAGACCTTCGACAACTATCCCGGCGCACGCGGCATCCTGCATGCGGTCTACGAAGGCCTGCAGCTGCCGATGGACCTCGCGCTTCAGGTGGAGAGCCGCTACTTCGCGAACGTTCTGAAGAGCCCGGAAGCGGCGGCAATGATCCGCTCGCTCTTCGTCTCCATGCAGGAGCTGAACAAGGGCGCACGTCGCCCGGCAGACCAGCGCCCGAACAAGATCAAGACCGTCGGTGTTCTGGGTGCGGGCTTCATGGGAGCTGGCATCGCCTATGTGACCGCCAAGGCGGGCATCGACGTGATCCTGCTCGACCGCGAGATGGCGGCGGCGGAAAAGGGCAAGGCCCATTCCGACGAGCTGATGACCAAGGCGGTGAAGCGCGGCAAGGCAACGGCGGAGGACAAGGACAAGCTCCTCGCCCGCATTACGCCGACCACCGACTATGCGGACCTTGAGCCCTGCGATCTCATCATCGAGGCGGTGTTTGAGGATCGGGACATCAAGAAAACCGTGACGGAAGCCACCGAAGCGGTGATCAAGCCGCGGGCGGTCTATGCGTCCAACACCTCGACCCTTCCGATCAGCTCGCTGGCGGAAGCCTCCAAGCGGCCGAAGAACTTCATCGGCATCCACTTCTTCTCGCCCGTCGACAAGATGATGCTGGTGGAAGTGATCATGGGCAAGAAGACCGGCGACAAGGCGCTGGCCATGGCGCTCGACTATATCCGCGCCATCAAGAAGACACCCATCGTGGTCAACGACAGCCGCGGCTTCTACACCTCACGCGTGGTCATGACCTATATCCGCGAAGGCCTGATGATGCTGGGCGACGGCGTTCCGGCGGCGATGATCGAGAATGTGGGCCGCATGGCCGGCATGCCGGTGGGGCCGCTTTCGCTGGCCGATGAAGTGGCGCTCGATCTTGCGTGGAAGATCGTGGCTGCAACCCGCAAGGACATGGGCGACAAATACGTCGCCGGGCCGCTCGACAACATCCTGGAAGAGATGGTGATCAAGCGGGAACGCTTCGGACGCAAGAACGCCAAGGGCTTCTACGATTACCCGGAAGGCGGCAAGAAGCAGCTCTGGCCGGACATCCCGGATGTTGCCGGAAAGCCCAAGCCCGCCGACGCCTTCGATGTGGAGGAACTGAAGCAGCGCCTTCTGGTGATGCAGGCGCTGGAAACCGCGCGCTGCTTTGAGGAAAAGGTGCTGACCGACGTGCGTGAGGCCGATGTCGGCTCCATCCTCGGCTTCGGCTTTGCGCCCTACTCCGGCGGCACGCTCTCCTATATCGACGGCATGGGCACGGAAGCCTTCGTGGAGCTTTGCAAGAAGTACACGAAGAAATGGGGTCCGCGCTTCAAGCCGAACCGCCTGCTGCGCGAGATGGCCAAGAACGGGGAGACCTTCTACGGCCGCTTTGCACCCGCCGCGCAGGAAGAGGAAAAGCAGGTGGCCTGAGGCCGCGAAATCCTCTGCGAGAAACCCTGGAGGGGGCGGAGCGTTCGCCCCCTCTTTCTTTTCCACGCCCGGCCTTTTCCGGGCCTGAAGCCGTCACTTGCCAGCCGAACCGTGACAACCTGTGCGACCGGCCTCAGCGGCAAGGCCGTCTGCGGCTTGTCACCGGAAAGGCGCGGACAGGAACCTGCGCGCAGGGCCAAGCGTCAGGCGATCAAGTTTTTTCTGCGACCGTTCCAGTTCCGCCTTGAGAAGGTCGCGCTGCCGCCGAAGCTCTTCGCCCTTCGCCTGCAATGCCTTGCAATTCTCAGACATTCGGTTCAACCCTGCGCGAAAGACGGCCTCGCGCAGCGCATCGCGTTCGTCCTGGCCGGCAATTGTCCCGGCAAAGGAGCGGATCTCCTCCCTGCGTGCCTTCAGGCTCATGTCCTCACGCCCGGCGGCGGAGAATTTGACGGCTTCGATGACGAAACGCGTCGCGAAGGTCAGGCCGTCAACGCGTAGGAATTTTCGCCACATGTGTAGATCGGTCCACACGTCCGGCGGCGCGGGCGCCCAACCGACGGGCAGGCCGCGATAGGCAGACAGGCGATAGCTTGCGACCGCCGGGCCGAAGAAATTCCATTTTTTATCCAGCATCTTCCGCCGCGTGGCGGGATTGGCCAGATCTCCTTCGCGAAGCAGCAAATCGCCGCTGAGCCCGATCTCCAGTTGCAGCAGGTTGCCGAAGTCCGCCGTCTCCATCAGCTTTGCCGACTGGCCAGATAATCGGGAAACCAGAGATCGTCATCGCTCATATGGGTCACATAACGGGCGGAGGATTGCTCCAGAACGGTATGGCGATGCGCCTCGCCATGGCGCTCGCCCTTCTCGAAGGCAAAGACCTTCACGCGCGGATCGCGCTCGCCATATTGGCGCGCGCAATCCGCCGTTTCCGACGGCGCACCGTCGCACACCACACAAAGCTCAAAATCCGACAGCGTTTGCGCCAGCACAGTTTCAATGGCGAAAGGAAGCAGATCCGGTGGGCGAAGAACGGGCAGCAGGACGGTGAAAAGCGGCCCGCTCATATCAGGAGATCCCGGCCAGTTTGCGCAATTCCTCGATACGCTCCACGACCATCAGACCTTCAGCGGCAGAGGACTTCGGCGGTGGGCCGCCGCGGACATGGTCCAGGAAAGCTTCCAGTTCCAGAAACAGCGGCATGGCATCGCCAATCGGTCGTTCGGACTTCCTTGCGGAATTGTCGCCAGGAGCGCCTTCGCGTACCAGCAGAGCGGTTTCATAGGAATCCGCCAGTTGAGCGGATCCCTTTGTCCCGATGACAGCCACCGAGCGTCGGGAAACCGGCTGAAGGGAGGAAATCTCCACCTTTACCCGCACGCCGCCTTCACCATCCTGCAAGAAGGCGGTCATGTCGGAACAGTCCGCTCCCTGCACTGAGGAGATTGCCCGGTGGGCTGCCGGGATGTGCCCGAGGATTTCCAGAACGATGGAAAGGTCATGGGGCATGAGGATCCAGCAGGCATCCACGTCGGAATGCGGATTGCCCCAGCCAAGGCGATAGGACTCGATCGCCAGGATTTCGCCAAGCTCGCCGCTGCGAACCATCCGGCCAAGCGCGACGATGCCCGGGTGATAGCGCCACTTGTCCATGACGAAGATGCGTTCCCCGGCTCGCGCGACGAGGTCGCGCGCAACCGCCGCATCGCAGGTCAGCGGTTTCTCCACAAAGATCGGCTTTTCGCGCCCCACCAGCGCAGAAAGCACCTCTCCATGATGCGTAGTCGGAACGGCGACGACATAGCCGTCGAGCGCCGGAAATTCGTCCACCGAAGTACAGACGGAGGCCGCGCCCGCGACCAGCGCCGCTTCCCGCGTCGCCGCGCCCGGGACCGCCACATGCACCTCGGCTCCAAGGCTGCGAAGATCGCGGAAAATGTACTTCCCCCACCGGCCGAAGCCTGCGAGACCGATGGAACAGGCCATGAAACGGTTTCCTAGAGAGGCTTGTTGGGATTATTGGTGCGCCAGTGTTCCTGAAATGCCTGCCGCATCTTGGCAAAGGAGCAGGCTTTGCGGTCCTTGTCGGAAAGTACAGGCGCGCTCGTCGGCCAGTTCAGGCCAAGATCGGGATCGTCATAGCGGCAACCGAACTCGTCGGATCCGTCCCAGTAGCTGCTGACCGCATAGACATGGACCGATGGCACCGGGAAATAGAAGCCATGACATACGCCGATGGGAATGGAGACCGCCTTCGGCTCCCGCCCTCGATTTCCAGCATCACCGAACGGCCGCCCGTCGGGCTTTGCGTGCGCATGTCGTGTAGCCCGAGCAGAAGCGTTCCGGCGATGGGAATGAGATAGTCGACGTGGTTGGCGTGAACATGCACACCGCGCAGGACATTCGGCGCGCTGTGGACCGCATTCCACTGAATGAGATCACCGCCGACGCCCCACTCCTGGCGAAACATTTCGAGGAATACGCCTCGGCTGTCCGCATGCGGCGTCAGCGCACGCAGTTCCACGCCGTCCGGCAGATCGCGCTTCGTTTCAAGCATGCAGCCCCCGCATTGCCCTAACGGAAATCAGGGTCACCCGGTTTTCTGAACTGGTCAACTTCGGATTGCACAAGCACGGCGCTGCGCCCCAAATATGCGGCCAGCGTTACCACAAGGACACAAGTATACTCGCTCATTCGCGGAGCAGGGCGATGACATCGGTTGAAACGCCCCCCATATTAGCGCTCGGGCTGATCCGCGAATGCCGCGCGCCCTCGAAGTTTCCTGCCTGCCCGAGAAGCTGGCCAAGCGGAGCCGCAGATGCGTAACGAAAAACTCAACCGTTTCCTTGGAGGGTCTCCGGGCCAGGTGATCCTGCGTCTTGCGGTCATTTCCTTCGTGGTCGGCATCATCATGTCCTCCATCGACCTCCGGCCGATGGACCTGATCTACTGGTTGGAGGACGTGGTGCGCGGGATCTGGAACATGGGCTTTGACGCCATCCGCCGCTTCGGCACCTATTTCCTGCTGGGCGCCGTGGTCGTGGTCCCGATCTGGCTGATCGGGCGGCTCATGAAGATCGGACGCGGGGAACCCTGAGCCCCCGCCTTCCACACGCTCAGGTGAATTCCGCCGCCACCCGGTAGAGCGTCGAATGGCGGTGCGCCAGCGCGTCGATATCGAAGGAATAGCCGCCGCCCATTACGCCTGCGAGCGGCGCTCCCGCTTGTCGTACGGTCTCGATCACGAAACGGTCGCGCGCGATCAGCCCCTCGTCGGAAAGCGCCAGCCTGCCGAGGCGGTCGTCGCGATGCGGATCGACGCCCGCGTTGTAGAAAACGATATCTGGCCGGAAGGCTTCGATCCGGCCGTGAAGAACCGATCGCACGGTTTCCAGATAGGCGTCGTCGCCCGTCCCGTCGGCAAGACCGATATCGAGATCGGAGGGCTTCTTGCGGACGGGGTAATTCTTCTCCGCATGAACCGACAGGGTGAAGACACTGTCGTCGCCGGAGAAGATCGCAGCCGTGCCGTCGCCCTGATGCACGTCGAGATCGATCACCATCGCCCGCTCGATTGCACCATCGGCCTGAAGAACGCGGATCGCCACCGCTACGTCGTTGAAGACGCAGAAGCCCGCCCCGTGCTCGCCCCGCGCATGATGACTGCCGCCTGCAGTGTTGCAGGCGATGCCTTCCTCAAGCGCAAGGCGTCCCGTCAAAACCGTGCCGCCCGTTGCGCAGCGTGCGCGCCGCGCAACGCTCTCCATCATTGGAAAGCCGATCTCGCGGGCGATGACGGGCTCGACGTTGCAATGGAAGACCCTGTCCACGTAACCGCGATCATGGGCGAGCGCGATCCAGTCGGCAGGAGCCGGAGCGGGCACGTGATAGCTTCCCGGAGCCGCCAGTCCGTCTTCCATCAGAAGTTCAGCAACACGGCGGAACTTGCCAATGGGGAAACGATGCCCTTTCGGCAGGTCGGCGTTGTAATCTGGGTTGTGAACAATCGAAAGCGCCATTGCGTCAATTTAATTGAGGTGACGAGAATGAAAAGGCGACTAGGATGATCGCTCGTCTGCGCCCTGCATATGATCCGGTCTCGGCTTTGCCGAGCTGCACGCTATATGCTCGTGGGTCCGAGTCGCATCTCAGCCTTGGCATACACCGACGGAACCCATGATGACTGCAGCCCAGCGCCCCTTCGAGGTGACGAACAGATCCATTCTCACGCTCGCAATCCCGATGACGCTGGCCTATCTGTCCACGCCCATTCTCGGAGTCGTCGATACCGCGGTGATCGGACAACTGGGCTCCGCCGCCCTTGTCGGGGGCATTGCCGTGGGCGGGATCATCTTCGACCTGATTTTCACGACCTTCAATTTCCTGCGCTCCGGCACAACAGGCATGACGGCGCAGGCCATGGGCGCAAACGACGGCAAGGAACTGCGCGCCATCCTGCTGCGCGCGCTCATCGTGGCCTTTGCGGCCGGGCTCGCCCTATTCGCTTTGCAATGGCCGATCCTGGAGATCGGCATCTTCCTTCTGGGCGGCAGCGACGAGGTGCAGGCAGCTACGCGCACCTATTTTTCATGGCGTATCCTCGGCACTCCCTTCACACTCGCCAACTACGCCATCCTCGGTTGGTACCTGGGCCTTGGAAGGGCAGGAATGGGGCTTGTCCTGCAAAGCGTCCTGAACGGAGCCAATGTCGCGCTTTCCATCCTGTTCGTGATGGGGCTCGGCTGGGGCGTGGGTGGAGTGGCCATCGGCACGGTCATCGCGCAAGCCGCCACAACCCTTCTCGGCCTGATGCTCGTGTGGCGTCATTTCCGCGGCGCGCGTCTGCCGTCGCGCCAGCGGATCTTCAATCGTCAGCGCTTTGCCAAGATGCTCGGCGTCAACCGCGATATCATGATCCGCTCCTTCACGGTTCTCTTCGCCTTCGCCTTCTTCACCTCGCGTAGCGCAGTCCAGGGCGATGTCATGCTCGCAGCCAACACCATCCTGCAAAAGTTCTTCATGGTCGGCGGATATTTCCTCGACGGTTTCGCCACCGCCGCGGAACAGATCGTGGGCCGCTCGCTGGGCGCGCGCTACCGACCCGCCTTCGACCGCGCTGTCCGCCTTACGGTCACGTGGGGCTTTGCGCTTGCGGGCATTGCCACTGCGCTGTTCTGGATCGGCGGGCCGTGGCTCATAGACCTGATGACCACAAGCGAACCGGTCAGAGCCGAAGCTCGTGTCTACATGCTGTGGGCCGTTCTGACACCGCTATTGGGCGTGATGGCCTTCCAGATGGACGGGGTTTTCATCGGCGCGACCTGGTCGCGCGACATGCGCAACATGATGGTCCTGTCGCTGGTGCTCTATCTCGTCGCCTATTTCGTGCTTTTCCCGCTCATGGGCAATCACGGGCTCTGGCTGGCGCTGGAGATCTTTCTCAGCGCGCGCGGGATCAGCCTTTGGGCAATGTGCGGGGTCCGGGCGCGCGAAGCCTTTGGCACGCCGGAACATCGCCGCGGCTGAAAACACATCCGCCGGGCGGAACGGGTCAGGCGGGCAGATCGCACCCTACGGCGTCGGCCAATGTCGCAAAGCCCCGTTCATCGAGCTTTTGAACCAGATACTCCAGAATGCGTGCAATCAGTTCAGGGCCTTCATAGATGAAGCCCGTGTAGAGCTGGATGAGATCCGCGCCAGCGGCGATCTTCGCCCAGGCGGTCTCCGGCGTGTCGATGCCACCGACGCCGATCAGCGGAAGATCCGGCCCGACGAGCCCACGTGCGCGCGCCAGCATGCGGGTGGACATATCGAAGAGCGGACGCCCGGAAAGCCCGCCCGCCTCCTTCGCCTTCGCCTGATCGTGCAGACCCTCGCGAGACAGCGTCGTGTTGGAGATGATCAACCCGTCGATGCCGCATTCCAGCACTTCGGCGCAGATATCCTCCAGTCCCGCCTCATCGACGTCGGGTGCGATCTTCAGCAGAACCGGCACGCTGCGCCCCACGCGGGCGACAGCGTCATCGCGGGCGGCAAGCGACTGCTGCAGAAGCGGACGCAAGGAGTCTCGCGCCTGAAGATCGCGCAAGCCCGGCGTATTGGGCGAGGAAATGTTGATCGTGAAGAAGGACGCGAGATCGGCGAAAGCCTCGATGCCCGCCACATAGTCCGCGACGCGATCCGTGGCTTCCTTATTGGCCCCCACATTGACGCCCACGAGCCCGCCGCGGCCCTTTCGACGTTCCAGCCGGGCGCGCATGGCCTCGTGGCCGTCATTGTTGAAGCCCATGCGGTTGATGATGGCGCGGTCCTCGGCAAGGCGGAACATGCGCGGCGAGGGATTTCCCGGCTGTGCGAGCGGAGTGACGGTGCCGACCTCGATATAGCCGAAGCCGAGCCTGAGCAGCGCATCGGGAGCCTGAGCGTTCTTGTCGAACCCGGCGGCAAGCCCTACGGGGTTGGGAAAATCGAGCCCGAAGAGCGAACGTTTCAGACGCGGATCGACCTTGAACGAGGAACCCTGCGCCAGCCCCCAGGACAATGCATTTATTGCAAGGTGGTGCGATATCTCCGGGTCGAACAGGAACATCGCCTTGCGGCCCATCCGGTTAATCAGATCGCCAATCATGCTTCGAACTCCGGCCCTTCATGCGTCCAGATCGGGAAAGATATGCGCGCCCGCATCGTCTAGCGGCAACGGCACCGCCCATGAGGCCAGAGCCGGATCGAGCGGCGCGTAGAGATGGGGAAAGAGCGCGCCACCGCGCGACACTTCCCATTTGAGAGCGTCGCCCAGCGCGTCGGCAGGAATGGCGACCAGCACCAGATCCGCCTGCCCGGCAAAGTGCTTGGCCGCCGTCTCGCGTACCTGATCGGCGGCGGAGAAATGAATGAAGCCGTCCTGAAGATCAATGGGAGCGCCGTTGAAGACCCCGGCGGCCACCGCCGCCTCCCATTCCACCCGGGGACTGATCTTGTAGACCGTGCTCACGCGCTTCTCCATTTTCCGTTCAACTCTCCCTCCGGACCGGCTCGTTCATCGGCGCATTGCGCGCGATACGGCAGAAGCCGGGCGGGAATCGGATCGCCCTCACCGTCTTCCTAGCGCAAGTCGTGCGGGGTGGGAATGTCGGGCGTTGTCACGCGAGGGGGGAGGCGAGTTGCGAATCGCGCTTTCGACCTAACGTCACCTACCTGTACAACTTTTAAATCGACCCGCACTGCCCCCGAGGGACCTACAACACATGAGCGGAGGGCGCTTTGTTAGCAGGATCAATGGGATCACCCACCGCAAGCGACCCGCGCCGGGAACCTTTACCAAAAGGGAATATTTGACGGAGCACGGTTGTCAGAAGGCATAAATTCCTTACACTTGCCTCTTCAATCAATCGGAGGTCGGGCCATGCTTTCCCATGATCGGGTCTGGGCGGCCATTGACACGTTGGCGAAGATCAACGGCATGTCACCCTCCGGGCTCGCCCGTCGTGCAGGCCTGGACCCTACGACGTTTAATCGCTCCAAGCGCATCGCGAGCGACGGGCGACCGCGCTGGCCTTCTACTGAATCGATTTCCAAAGTCCTCGATGCGACCGGCACGGCCATCGGCGATTTCGTCATGCTGTTGAGCCAGGATACCGCGGGCACGCGTTTCACCGGGCCGAGCTTCGGAGAAGCCCTGTTGCAGGTGAGCGAAGGACCGACGGGTTTTTCCGAGGACATTACAAATGCGGACGGGACAGACGCCAGTGTGACGGGCCCCAGTGTGACGGGCCCCAGTGTGACGGGAGACGAGATCCCCTTTCCCGGAGCGCAGACTGCGGATGTTTTCGCGCTGGTGGTTTCCGGTAATTCCATGCTGCCGCATTATCGCGATGGCGACACCATCCTCGTCTCGCGCACCAGCCCGGTCAGGCGGGGGGACCGTGTTGTCGTGCGCACCCATGACGGGGAGATCACGCCGTGGGTCCTGAAACAGCGCACCACGAAAATGGTGGAATTGTCGCCGATCGGCCATGAGCGCACCAAGCGCGAGGTACCGGCAACCGAGATCGACTGGATCCTGAGGATCACCTGGGCGAGCCAATAGGCGCGCGCGAGGCCGATACGTCACAAGGGAGGACGCCCCTTGGCCAGAAAACACGGCATGCGGATCATTGCGGCGCTCTTCGCGGCAGCGGTGGCAGCTTTTCTTTTGAGCGGGCTGTTCTTGCCGGAGACCACTCCGCCTGTGCCGAAACGCATCACCGGAACGCGGGCTCCCGAGCCCCCATCCCCGGCCTCGCCCCAAACCCAAGCCCAAGCCGATCCCGACACGTCCGCCTCCCCTGCCCCTGCCGCGCCGCGCGGCCCGAAAATCGGAGAGATCGTCGCCCCGGCGCGACGCGACGTGACGCCCTCCACTTTGACCCAGACCGCTCATTCCACCGGTCCGCTCGTCAGGGTCGAAGGCGTCGCCCCAAGCCCGAAAACGTCGCGACCTCGCAAGCGAGAGGAGACGCTCCACCGGGTCGTAGCGGTCGATGGCGGGCATTTGCGAGCGGGCAAGCAGGTTTTCACTCTCTCCCGCATCAGTGCGCTCGCGCTGGATGAAACATGCGCCTCCCCCGAAGGTGCGGCATGGCCTTGCGGGATGGCAGCCCGCACCGCCTTGCGGCGGCTGATCCGCGGACGCGCGGTGACGTGCAGACGCACAGACAAACCTGATGAAGAGGCCGGAGAGACGCCCGAACCGGGAGACGTCTCGCAGGTCACCTACCTCTGCGAGGTCGGCGGCCAGGATCTTGGCGAATGGATGCTTCGGCAGGGCTGGGCCGCCCCGGCGTCGGACGGTGACGAGGAGGGAAGCAGTCTCGTGTCGGCGGCCAGAGATGCCGGGCTTGGACGGTGGCGACAGACAGGCTTGCCGACAGTCTCCGATGACAGCGGTGAGGAAACTGCCTCTGCCGATGACCCGTTCGATGAACTGGTGGAGCGTCTGGAACTCGCCCCGGAAGCTCTCCAGCCCGACTTCGCCGCACCGGATACCGACGACGGCGACACGCCGACGGACAGCTTCTTCGCAAGCGGCAATCCGGCCTCAGATGGCGCGACCACGCCCTTGCGGCCAGCCCTGCGCTAGGCGGCCTCCGATACGCGCATGTGATCGGCGATATGCTTGCCCCACATCGCCATGCCGGAGGCGGAAGGGTGGAAGCCATCGGAACAAAAGCCGTTCGGGTCCATCTCGCTCATGCGCGATATCGATGTCGCACCGCGTTCCGCGCACAAGGTATTCCCCATCATGTTGATGAGCCGGGCGCGGCGCTCGAGGATGTGGCCCAGAAGCGGCGGCAGCGCGGGCACTTCGGTCATCAGCATGATGTTCGACCAATAGAAATCCGCGCCCGGGAAGCGCGCGCGCAGCGCATAGAGAAGCCCGCCGAAGCCTTTCTTCCAGCCCCGGCCGCTGCGGAAATTCTTGATGTCGTTCGTGCCGACGGAGATGAGGACATGCGTCCAGTCGCGCGGCTCGATATGGGGCACGACATGGTCGCGCAACTCGCTTGAGATCGCGCTGTTGAAGCCTGCAGTCCGATAGATCACCGCACGGCCCGTGCGGGCATTCAGGTTGCGGGCGACCTGAGCGGCAAGGCCGTCTTCCAGATCGTCGAGGCCGACGCCGGCGGCGGAAGAATCGCCCACCACCAGCAGCCTGATTTCCGGACCGTCGCCGAGAATGTGCCCTCCGGGCTCGCCGGGCGCGGGCTGCAGGCGTTCCACACGCAGCCGAACGCCGATGCCCTGCCAGGCATAGACGGGAAACGCGAGCCAGCTTGCCATGGCGGCAAGCCTTGTCGCAGTACGCCCCTCACCCATTCAGTCTCTCCCCCCAACGACCTCGGCTGCAAATCAGCCGAGCTTACCCTCCAGACATTTGGCAATGAGGGCGCGGGTCTCGTCAATCCCGTAAAGGGCGACGAAGGAGCCGAAGCGGGGGCCGCGTTCCTGGCCGAGCAGGAGCTGATAAAGCGAGGAGAACCAGACTACGGAGACGCCCGGGCCGCCGTCGGGACCTTTCTTCTTGGTGTCCTGATAACGCTCGATGGAGCGGGCCACATCGAGGATCGCGTCCTGAATGACCGCGCCGTCGGCATCGGCGGGAAGCGCCGCCAGCCTGCCATCGAGATCGGCGAGCGCCTGACGCTCCACCTCGTCCGGGGTCTTGAACGACTTGGTGGGCTTCACGAAATCCTCAAAATAGCGGATCGCATAGCCGACCAGACGGTCCAATTCCGGGTTCGTCTCCGCGGTCTCGCCCGGCGCATAGCGCGAGATGAAGGCCCACAGGACGTCCTTGTTCACCGCGTTGGAGGCGGAAACGAGGTTCAGAAGCATGGCAAAGGGCACCGGCATTTCCACGTTCGGGATATTGCCGGAATGGATGTGCCAGACCGGGTTGCCGAGCTTCTGCATCGCCGGCATGTCCGCGTACTTCTGCAGGAACGTGTAATACTCGTCCACCGCCTTCGGGATGACGTCGAAATAGAGCTTCTTGGCGCTCTTGGGCTTCTGGAACATGTAGAGCGCGAGGCTCTCCGTCGGCGCGTAGGTCAGCCATTCGTCGATGGTCAGACCGTTGCCCTTGGACTTGGAGATCTTCTCGCCCTTGTCGTCGAGGAACAGTTCGTAGACGAAATGCTCCGGCGGGATGCCGCCCATGACCTGACAGATGCGGTCATAGACGCCCATGTTGGGCCCGTGATCCTTGCCGAACATCTCGAAATCGACGCCGAGCGCCGCCCAGCGCGCGCCGAAGTCGGGCTTCCACTGAAGCTTCACGTTGCCGCCGGTGACCGGCAGGGTGATGTCCTCACCGTCCTCGTCGGCGAAGGTGATCGTGCCGTCCTTGGCGTTGACGTCCTTCATCGGCACGTAGAGAACGCGGCCGGTCTTGGGCGAGATCGGCAGGAAGGGGCTGTAGGTCGCCTGACGTTCCTCGCCCAACGTCGGCAGCATCACCTGCATGATGGCGTCGAACTTTTCCGCCGCGCGCAGGAGGATCTCGTCGAAGCGGCCGGACTTGTAATATTCCGTCGCGCTGGCGAACTCATAGTCGAACTTGAAGGTGTCGAGGAAGCGGCGCAGCATGGCGTTGTTATGCGCGCCGAAGCTGTCGTAATCGCCGCCGAAGGGGTTCGGCACGGCGCTCAGCGGCTTATGCAGATGCGGCTCCAGAAAGCTCTTGTCCGGCACGCTGTCGGGGATCTTGCGCATCCCGTCCATATCGTCGGAAAAGCAAAGAAGCCGCGTCGGGATCTTGTCCTCGGTCAGCAGGCGGAAGGCGGTGCGCACCATGGTCGTGCGGGCAACCTCGCCGAAGGTGCCGATATGCGGCAGGCCCGACGGGCCATAGCCCGTTTCGAACAGAACCGGTTTGTCGCTTCCCCGCTTCTCGATCCGTTTGACCAGTTTGCGCGCCTCTTCGAACGGCCAGGCTTTGGAAGCCTGAGCCGCCTCAAGAAATTCGGGCGACAGGTCAAGCGGGGTCAGGGAGTTCTCGTTCATTTTCCGGTTTGTCCATTGAGATGGTGTTTCAGCGCCGACATGCACGTGGCGCAGCGCGCCGGGACACTAGTGTATGTCGGGCCAAGACGAAATTGAAAAAAGCGCGGTCGGAGTGCGAATTTCAGCGATCAGGCGGGAAATTCCCCCATCGCGGCCCCGTGCTGGCCGGTTCGTCAGGCCCCTGCGCCAAGCACTAACTTGCGGAGAGGATGCGAAAATCCTACCTTCCCCACGCAAGTCAATCTCATGCAGGATGCGAATTCACCCCATGAACGATACGGTCTCCCCCCACCGCGCCTTGATCTACACCATGGTGACGATCTCGGCTGCCGACAGCACCATGACCGATTCCGAACTTCTCAAGATCGGAGAGATCGTTCAGACGCTGCCCGTCTTCCGCGAGTTCGACAGCGAGAACCTCGTCACCGTGGCAGAGGAATGCGGACTGCTGCTTGAAGGGGATGACGGCCTCGACAACGTGCTTTCGGTCATCGCCGGTTCGCTGCCGGAAAAACTGTACCAGACGGCCTATGCGCTCGCCGTGGAGGTTGCCGCCGCAGATCTGGTGGTGGAACAGGAGGAGCTGCGCTTCCTCGCCCTGCTGCGCGACAGGCTTTCCCTCGACAAGCTCACCGTGGCCGCCATCGAGCTCAGCGCCCGTGTGCGCAACCGGGTGATCTGATCCGCCTGCAGCCCGCAGCGGAACGATCCCACCTCATTGGCTAGCTCTGCCAGAAGAACTTGCGGCATTCGCGAGCGCGCTCTTGCTCGCTCAAGCCCACGTCCCTGAGGCGGAAGGCGTCGAGCCTTGCCAGTTCGCGACGGCGGGCGGATCTCTCGAACCAGCCATTGACCATACGAAGACCGGCGCCTGCGAAATTCCGCAGGCGGCGCGGCGACATTCTTGCGTATATGTTCAAAATGTTCATCATGCGTGGAACTAAAGCATTGAAATGATGCGGCTCTAATCGAGCTTTTCGAAACCCCAAGTTCCAAAAACGCAAAATGGCCCGACGCCTCCCTCCCCTGAATGCATTGCGCGCCTTTGAGGCCGCGGGCCGTCTTGGCGGCATTTCAGCCGCCGCGGAGGAATTGTGCGTCACCCCCAGCGCCGTGAGCCGTCAGGTGCGCCATCTGGAGGATGTGGTCGGCACACCGCTGTTCGAGGGGCCCAAGACCGCGCTCCGCCTGACCGAGGCCGGGCGCACTTTGCTGCCTTCCTTGAGCGCCGCCTTCGACCAGATGGACGCCGCCGTCTCGCTGATTGCCGATGACGAGGACGGGCCGCTGGATCTTTCGTGCCTCGGCACCTTCAAGATCCGTTGGCTCATTCCGCGCCTGCATCGCTTCCAGAACCTCCATCCCGAGATCGAGGTGCGCCTCAGCGCGTCGGGTCGGCCGGTGGACTTCAAGCGCGACGGCTTCGACCTCGCCATTCGGACGGGAAAGGGCGACTGGCCGCCCGATGCCACTGTGACCCCACTCCTCAAGGAATGCGTCGGCCCGGTCTGCGCGCCGTCGCTTGCCGCTGAAATCGGGGAAAGCGACCTGTCCGCAGCCCTGATGTTGCATACACAGACGAGACCGGACGCCTGGGCAGAATGGAGCCGATCAACAGGGATTGCCGTGCCTGAAGATGCGGGACGCAGCTACGAGCACTTCTATTTCCTGCTGGAAGCGGTCGTCTCGGGGCTTGGCGTGTGTATCGCGCCATGGCCTCTGGTGGCGGACGATATTCGCGCGGGACGGCTCGTCGCTCCGTGGGGTTTTGTGGAAAGCGGCATGAACTATGTCTGCCTGAAGCGGCAGCGGCAAAACCGGAAGGCGACCCGCTTTCTCGCATGGCTGCAGGCCGAGGCGGAGGCATTCGAGCGGGAGAGCCCCCCGCCACGCGGCGCGGCCTCCTGAGGAACGGCCATCCGCCGCCCTTCCCCTACACCCGCCAGAAGTGCGGCACGAAGAGCACCATCACCGTCAGAAGCTCCAGTCTCCCCAACAACATGCCGAAGGACAGGAGCCATTTGGCCGTGTCGTTGAGCGGGCTGAAGGTGCCCGCAGGTCCGATGATCTCGCCAAGCCCCGGCCCGACATTGGAGATGGCCGTGGCTGCGCCGGAAAGCGATGTCAGATCGTCGAGCCCGGTCAGGCTCAGCGCCATGGCGAGAGCCGCGAAGCTACAGATATAGAGAAAGAAAAAGCTCTGGACGGCCGCCGTCACCCCGTCCTCGATGGGACGGCCGTTGAAACGCGGAACGAAGATGCCGTTGGGATAGACCACCCGGTTCAGATGCTGGCCGAGATTGGCCCACAGCACCTGAAAGCGGAACACCTTGATGCCGCAGGAGGTGGAGCCCGCGCAGCCGCCGATGAACATGATCACGAAGAAGAGCCCTGCCGCGAACGGGCCCCATGCATTGTAATCGGCATTGGCATAGCCGGTCCCGGTCATCACCGAGACGACGTTGAAGGCCGCATAGCGCAAGCCCTCCAGTCCGTCATGAACGCCGGTGTGGTGCTGAAACAGCCAGATGGCGAGGATGAAGCCGGTCAGCAGCGTAAAGAAGGCATGCACCTGCGTATCGCGCAAAAGCGCCTTCGGTTCGCCCTGGAAGAGCTTGATATAGAGAAGGAACGGCAGCGAGCCGACACACATGAAAACAACCGCGATCCAGTCGATGGCCGCGCTGTCGAAATGGCCGATGGAGCTGTCCTTGGTGGAAAAGCCGCCGGTGGCCACCGTCGTCATGGCGTGCATGATCGCGTCGGCAAACTCCATGCCCGCCAGCGTGTAAAGCACCGCGCAAAGGGCGGTGAAGCCGATGAAGATCAGCGTCATGATGCCGGAGATCTGGGTCGCGCGCGGCAGGATCTTTTCCGGCGCATCGAAGGCCTCGGCCCTGAAAAGCTGCATGCCGCCGACTTTCAGCAGCGGCAGCACGGACAAGGCCATGACGATGATGCCGAGCCCGCCGAGCCATTGCAGGATGGCGCGCCAGAGCAGCACGCCCGGCGGAGCGTGGTCGAGACCGACGATGACGGTCGCCCCGGTCGTCGTCAGACCGGACATGGCCTCGAAGAAGGCGTCCGTATAGCTATCCACGCTGCCTGACCACAGAAGCGGCAGCGCACCGAACCCGGCCAGAACGATCCAGACGACGCAGGTCATGACGAAGGCCTGCCTCAGCCCCATCGCATTCTGCGAGCCGCGCGCCGACAGCCAGAGCGACAGTCCGATCATGATCGTGAGCAGCGAAGAGGCGGCGAAGACGCGCCAGTCGTCGTTGTCGTCGGCAAGATCGACCAAAGCCGGCACCATCATGGCGCAGCCAAGCGTTGCCAGAAGCACGCCTGTCACAAGCAGGATGGGCCGAAGATCAAGCACGAGCAAAGCCTCGGAAAGTCAGTTGGTGCAATGGGAGACATGTGGGGCGACGCAAGAGTTCGGCCAGACCGCCGTCTCGCGTCCGCTCCCGCTTTTTTGCAACTCAGTTCAGGACACGCGGCATGTCCGGGATATCGAGGGGGAAAGCCGGAATGGCGACGGAAAAAAGTCTGCCCCCTTCACCCTCCATCTCGTAACTGCCGACCATGAAGCCGGACGTGGTGGAGAGCGGGCAGCCGGACGTATACTGAAAACTGGCGCCGGGGCGCAGGACGGGCTGTTCGCCGACGACGCCTGCGCCGCGCACTTCCTGCACGCGCCCCGTTGCGTCGGTGATCTTCCAGTGGCGCGAAATCAGTTGCACCGTCGTCTCGCCCTGATTGACGATGCGCACCGTATAGGCCCAGAAATAATGGTCGTCGGCGGGCGCGGACTGGTCGGCCAGATAGGTCGGTTCAACAACGACCTCGATCCCGTCGGTCTCTTCGCTGTACATCACAAACATTCCATCGACAGCGCGTAGAGCCTCCCCGGCCAACGCTCGCATTCCACCATAAATCAAGCGCGTGCAAAGGTGTATCGCCTTTACGTCACTTGGCGGCCCGACAATGCTTCACATTTTGTCGAGAGACCGTTTTTTATCGTCATGCGCACGGCGGGGAAAGCCCGGCGCGCCTGTTGACCGTATCTTCTCTGGATTGCACGGTGCTTGCGTCATTCTCTATTCGCTTTCAAAGGCTCCGCATGTTCGATGCCTATTTGCGCAGGAAGATAGACCCGCCGCTAGATGCGGCCGGAAGAGCGCTGGCCCGCGCCAATGTGGGAGCCAACACGGTCACGCTTGCAGGATTTGCGGCAGGCATTGCGGCAGCCGTCGCCATTGCGCTCGGCGCCCCGCTCGTCGGGCTCGCCCTGATCGCGCTCAACAGGCTGGCCGACGGGCTGGACGGCGCGATTGCGCGGGCAAGCGGGCGAACCGATCTCGGCGGCTATCTGGATATCGTTTGCGATTTCCTCGTCTACGGTGCGATCCCGTTCGGTTTCGTGATCGCAAATCCTGAAGCCAACGCCCTTGCCGGGGCCGCACTGCTGGCGAGCTTCTATGCCTCCGGCTCGACCTTCCTCGCCTTCAGCGCGCTTGCAGCGCGGCGCGGGCTTTCCACCTCCGCGCAAGGGGTGAAATCGCTCTACTATCTGGGAGGCATCGCGGAAGGGGCGGAGACGATCGCGTTCTTCGTCGTCGCCTGTCTCTTCGCCGATCATTTCGCGATACTGGCCTGGATCTTCGCCGCGATCTGTACCTTTTCCGCGTTGATGCGCGTGATCAACGGTGCGCTCATGCTGCATGCGCCGAAATAACCCCGGCTAGCGGCTCGCCATTTTCGTTGCCATGGCGGAGATGGTCTTCACATAGACCTCCGCCTTGTTCCACTCGCGCAGCACCCGGTAGTTCTTCGTGCCCGCCCCCCAGGACTGCCCGGCACGCCAGCCCTTCTGTTTCAGGTAATTGGCGGTGGAGGCCATCACGTCGGGCACGGACCGGATGAGATCGCGACGGCCATTGCGGTCGTAGTCGACGGCGTATTTCACGTAATTGGAGGCGAGAAACTGGGTCTGGCCAAGCTCGCCCGCCCATGCGCCGCGCATCTGGTCCGGCGACATGTCTCCCCGCGCCACAATCTGAATGGCGTGATCCAGTTCGTTGGTGAAGAAGTCGGAGCGGCGGCAGTCATAGGCAAGGGTGGCCAGCGAGCGCATCACCGACATCTTGCCGCTGTTGGCGCCGAACCCGGTCTCCAGCCCCCAGATGGAAACGATAACTTCCGGCGGCACGCCGAAATCGCGCTCGATGCGCGAGAACAGACGGCGATTGTTTTCGATATAGGCCCTCCCGCGGCTGATCATCGAGTTGGAGACGCGGCGCGCATAGAACTGCCTGAAACTCAGCTTGAAGGATTTCTGCGAGCGGTCGAGGCGCACCACGCGGCGGTCGTAACGAACGCCGGAAAGCGCCCGGGCGACGACCCGCGAGGAGATACCCCTGGAGGCCGCCTCGCGCTTGTATTCGGAAAGCCAGCGATCGAAACCGGACGCATCATTGCCGCAAGTGGCGGCGTTTGCAGCCGGCGACAAAGCCAGCATTCCAACCACGGTCAGGACGAACAGTGACAAGCCCCTCATCACACACCCCCTCGATGCGGCGATAGCGCCTCAGCACTATTACCGCAGGGAGAGGTCTGCGCAATCGACATAAGCGTAGAGAGCCGGAAAGCCCCTGCCCGCTGTCAGATCGCATCGAGTGCGTGCTCGATATCGTTCAGCAGGTCACCCGCATCCTCAAGACCGACGGACAGGCGCAGCACGCCGCCATTGATTCCCAGTTCCAGCCGATCTTCTTCGGGAACGCTTTGATGCGTGGTGGTCGCCGGATGGCAGATCAGACTCTTGGCATCGCCGAGGTTGTTGGAAATCCTCACGATCTCAAGCGCATTGCAGAAACGGAAGGCCGCTTCCTTGCCGCCCGCCAGTTCAAAGGCGACCAGCGTGGAGCCGCCGCGCATCTGCTTTTTCGCCACCGCCGCCTGCGGATGGTCATCGCGGCCAGGATAGATCAGGCGGGTGACGGCCTTGTTGTCGGCGAGGAAATCGGCAATCCGCCCGGCGCTCTGCGTCTGGCGCTCTATGCGCATGGGCAGTGTCTCCAGCCCCTTCAGCATGACCCACGCATTGAAGGGCGACATGGAAGGCCCGGTGTGCTTGTAGAAGGGGTGGTACTCTTCCTCGATCCATTCCTCGTCCGAAAGCACGACACCGCCCAGACAACGCCCCTGCCCGTCGATGTGCTTGGTTGCGGAATAGACGACGACATCCGCCCCCAGCGCCAGCGGCGACTGCCACAGCGCGGTGGCGAAGACATTGTCCACTACAAGACGCGCGCCCGCTTCATGGGCAATATCGGCCACGGCTGCGATATCGACGATATCGAGGGTCGGATTGGTGGGCGATTCAAGGAACATCACGCGGGTGTTCGGGCGCACCGCCGCCTTCCACTCGTCGAGATTGGCGCCATCGACCATGGTCGCCTCCACGCCGAACCGCGGCAGCACCGTTTCGGCCACATAGCGGCAGGAGCCGAAGAGCGCCTTGGCCGCGACGATATGATCGCCCGCCTTCACGCTCGCCAGAAGCGCGGACGTGACGGCGGCCATGCCGCTGGCTGTGGCGCGCGCCGCACCTGCGCCTTCCAGCAGGCACATGCGCTCCTCGAACATAGAGACGGTGGGATTGGCATAGCGCGAATAGACGAAACCGGGGTCCTCGCCGTTGAAGCGCGCCTCGGCGCTTTCCGCGTCCGGATAAACAAACCCCTGCGTCAGGAACAGGGCCTCGGAAGTTTCGTTGAAGGCGCTGCGGGTCGTGCCACCATGAACCAGGCGCGTGGCCGGATGCCAGTCCTTATCGTTCGTCATCTTGTGCTCCACATTCAAAATGCCCGGTTCCAGATACAAAAAAACCCCGGACGCAGACGGCCGGGGTCGAAAACACCCGGTCTGTTTAGCTACTTGTTTAACGTGGCTGCAAGCCGACCGGCTCAAATCACCACGGGGAAGGTTGCTCTGATACGGCATCCCCGTCTTGGCGTCAATGCGGGGATCGGCTAAGGGAGAGTGCGGAGAATCGAAAGGCAAGCGACGACATGACGAAAGAAACGGCCGGCATTCTGCCTGCGCACATGATCGAGGCGCTTTTCGATACCGGCGCCGTCACCGCGGATCGGTCGCGCGACGACGACCAGATTCAACCCGCCAGCCTCGACCTTCGCCTCGGCAAGATCGGATGGCGCGTCAGGGCGTCCTTCCTGCCCGGGCCGGGCAAATCGGTGGCGAGCAAGCTTGACCGGCTGAAGCTACACGAAGTGGATCTGACCAGCGGCGTGGTGCTGGAAACAGGCTGCGTCTATATCGTGCCGCTTCTGGAAGAGCTGAACCTGCCCGGCGACGTGGCGGCGACCACGAACCCGAAAAGCTCCACCGGACGTCTCGATGTCTTCACCCGCGTGATCACCGACGAGGGGCGCGAGTTCGACACCGTGCCCCCGGGTTATCGCGGCCAGCTGTTTGCCGAGATCAGCCCGAAGACCTTTCCCGTGCTCGTGCGTACCGGATCGAGGCTCTCCCAGATCCGCTTCCGGCGCGGCCATCCGCTCGTCACGGATGAGGAACTGGAAAGCGTGGATGCAGCCTCGGAGCTGATCCCCGGCGGCAACGCCCGCATCGGCGGCGGCCTGCAGCTTTCCATCGACCTTGCGGGCGCGGGCGACGACCGGCTCGTCGGCTACCGTGCCAAGCGGCATACCGGCGTCATCGACATGGACGTGAAGGCGGCGCACGATCCGCTCGATTTCTGGGAGCCTATCCATCGCCGCGGCGCGGCAGAACTGATCCTCGATCCGAACGAATTCTATATTCTCGTCTCGCGCGAAGCGGTGCATGTGCCGCCGGACTTCGCCGCCGAGATGGTGCCCTTCGATCCGCTGGTGGGGGAATTCCGCGTCCACTATGCAGGCTTCTTCGATCCGGGCTTTGGCCATTCCACCATTGGCGGAACGGGCTCGCGGGCCGTGCTGGAAGTGCGCTCGCATGACGTGCCTTTCATTCTCGATCACGGCCAGACGGTCGGCCGTCTCGTCTATGAACGCATGGCAGAGCGTCCCCGAACGCTCTACGGCGAAGGCATCGGCTCCAATTATCAGGGTCAGGCACTGAAACTTTCCAAGCATTTCCGGTCGACGGACTAGACCGGAACCATCCCGTTCCCGCCTGAAAGGCGACGGGGAACGCATCCCCGCTGCAATCGCTTTCCCTTCAAGCGCGATGACGCCCTCGCGGCGTATCGCACAGGAGACGGCAAGCGGGACAAAGGGGGCTTACGTGAGCGAGATGACAAGCGATGCCGAAGGGCGGGAGGGCTTGAGCGAGGATCGATCCCTTGCACCGCCGGAACCCGACGCGGCCGGCGTTGCATCGCATGAGGCAGCAGGGCGCGAGCGACCGGCGGATCGCCGCTCACGGATAACCTTGCCGGGCTGGCTGGACGTGATCTTGCGGGTTGCGCACCAGATCGTCCATGACCGGGTGATGCTGGTGGCGGCAGGCGCCACCTATTATTTCCTGCTGGCGCTGTTTCCCGGTCTTGCGGCCTTCGTCGCGCTCTACGGGCTCATTGCAAACCCGGAAGCCATTGCCGATCAGGTGGGAACGCTGGAAGGCATCGTGCCTGCGGCCGCCATCGATCTCATTCACACCCAGCTCAACGCCCTTGTCGGACAGGCCCGTCACACGCTCAATTATGCTTTCTACGGTGGTCTTGCCATATCGCTGTGGAGTGTGAACAACGCGATCAAGGCGCTCTTCGAGGCGATGAACATTGCCTACAACGAACGCGAGAAGCGCGGCTTCATCAAGCTCAACCTGTTTTCCCTGACCTTCACGTTCGGCGCGATATTCACCGGCGTCCTGCTGATCTTCGCCATCGGCGTCATCCCGACGGTGCTGGCGTTCGTCGATCTCGGCTATCTCACGGGACGCCTCATCGCGCTCATCCGCTGGCCGGTTCTGCTGGCGGTGATCGGCCTCGGCTTCACCCTGATCTACCGTTATGGCCCGAGCCGGGAAAAGGCGAAGTGGCGCTGGCTGACATGGGGCGGCGGACTGGCGACGCCCTTGTGGGTCTCCGCCTCTTTCGCGTTTTCCTACTACATCGAGAATTTCGCGGACTACAACGCCACCTACGGCACGCTTGGCGCGGTCATCGGCCTGATGGTCTGGATCTGGATTTCGGTCGTCATCCTGATCGTGGGGGCGGAACTCAATGCGGAACTGGAACACAAGGCGGCACGCGGCTCCCGAAGGCCTGCTGGCACCTAAGCGTTTGTCTGCCCGCCCACCTGCCGCCGCAGGTCGGCCAGTTCGCGTCGCATGGCCCGGACCTCTTCCAGCACGACACTCGTCTCGTCATGGATCGCCTGCCGGTCCGCCTCTGCCACCTGATCGTGCTCCTCCTGCATGGCGGAGACGATGATGCCGATGAACAGGTTCAGCACGGTGAAGGCGGTGGCCAGAATGAAGGGCAGGAAGAACATCCAGGCGAACGGGTGAGCCTCCATGACCGGGCGCACGATGCCCATGGACCAGCTTTCAAGCGTCATGACCTGAAAGAGCGTATAGGCGGACGCGCCGAGATCGCCGAACCATTCCGGAAACGTCGAGCCATAGAGATTCGTCGCCATCACGGAAAAAATGTAGAAGACGAGGCTCATCAGCAGGAAAATGGAGCCCATGCCGGGCAGCGCAGAAATCAGCCCGCCGATGACGCGCTGAAGCGACGGCACGACGGAGACGAGGCGCAACACACGCAGGACGCGCAGTGCACGCAGGACCGACAGCCCGCCCGTCGTCGGCAACAGCGCCAGTGCGACGACCGCGAAATCGAACAGGCTCCAGGGCTGGCGGAAGAAGGCCAGCCGATAGACGAAGATACGTGCCGCGATCTCGGCCACGAAGATCACAAGGACCGCCGTATCGATGAAGGTGAGCAGACCGCCGATGGAATTCATCAGCGTCGCGCTGGTTTCCATACCAAGCGTCACGGCGTTGAGGGCGATAATCGCAATGATCGTCCATTCCCATCGGCGTGATTGAACCAGTCGTCGCAAGCTGTCCCGCATCTCGTGCCCCGTCCTGCACCGCCGCCCGTCGCGGCTCCTCGATCGAGGCGATGTAGGTGGGGGAGGCGCTCTTGCCAAGGGAGGCCGACAAACCTGGTGCCGCTTCCAGCCGTTCGAATTGCACTTTCGGTGGAACCTGCACGATGCACGCCTTGCGACCCTGCTATTGTGCTTGACAGAAAGAGCAAAGGCACGGCAAACAGGCGGGACGATGCGGGTGTAGCTCAATGGTAGAGCAGAAGCTTCCCAAGCTTACGACGAGGGTTCGATTCCCTTCACCCGCTCCACCCTCCATTCCGAAAATTCCAAAACTGCAATCGCCCCCCGGCAGCCAGCCATCGGGATAGGCTTGCACCTGTGCGCCCCAAGGTGCGCGCATCAGGCGCCACCAGGGATAATCGCGCATGCGTCGCCATGCCAGATCTCCCGAGAGGCCGGATCTATATCCAATACTGAATAGTTATTTGTACCGGTAATCGAATATTTCATTCACCATATCAGTACGCTAAGTACCGAAAATTAAACTATCAAAGGCTTTTTAACCGGTTTGGCGCCTGATAGTGGCCGGTATTTTCTGCGGACATTCGGAATGTTTGAAGCCTCTGATCTGGTGCGTATCGTCATTATCTCGGGAAATGACGCCCTCCAAAGGGCCATTGGTGGCCTGAACCACTCCACCATTGCGTATTTTTACGTAATGACCGCAAGAAGTATACGCTCAGCATCGTCCCGCGCGGATATCGCTATCGTCTGCGGTGACGTGGAGGGGCGTGAAAAGCTGCGTAGCGCCTTTCCCACCGCGCTGATCGTATGGCTCGCCAGCGCGCAGGAGATGGCACACGGTGCGGCCGGACTGGACGTCGATGAAGTCTGGACGGCGCCCATGCAACCGGAGGAACTGGCGCTCCGATTGAATTGTCTGCTGAACCGCCACCTGACAAAGCAGCGCAATGACTTCTACGCCAAGGCCCTTGGCGTCGCCCTCAACAACCTGCCCGACCTCTTCTGGATCAAGAGCCACAAGGGGACACATCTGAAAGTCAACGATGCCTTCTGCGACTGCGTGGGCAAGACGCGCGTCGATATCGAAGGCTTTGGCCATCACCATGTTTGGGGATTGACGAAGGAAGAATACGAGAAGAGCGACTATGTCTGCGTGGATACGGATGAAATCGTCATCGCCACCAAACAGCCCGGCGTTTTCGATGAGCTCGTCATGAGCGCGCGCGGCCTGCGCCAGTTCAAGACCTACAAGTCTCCCATCCTGGGCGACGCCGGCGAGTTTCTGGGCACTGTCGGCATCGCCCGCGACATCACCGATCTGCGCAACATCGACGCCAAGCTGAAGATCGTGCTCAACGGCGTTCCTTTTGCGCTGCTCGTGACCGACGAAACCGGGCGGGCCATCCATACGAACCCGAAATTCGAAGAAATCTTCCAAGTCGATTCCGAAGCCGTCCTCGGTCATCCGATCGACGTCGCCGACCTGGTGACGATCATCTCGCGCCAGCAGATCAACAACGGAACGGAAGAAGAGATCCTCATTCAGGCTGCCAATGACGAGCCCGCGCAGATCGTTATCAAGCGCGCTGACATTCTCGATATCTTCGATCATGTCGTCGGCACCCTGAACATCTATATCGACGTCACCCGGTCGCGGGCCATCGACCAGAAGCTCAAGGAAATGGCCTATACGGACGAGCTGACGGGCCTCTATACCCGTCACTACCTCTTCCATGAGCTTGCCGGCGCGGTGAAGGCGGACAGTCTCGCGCTTCTCTCTCTCGATCTCGACAATTTCAAGTCGGTCAATGACCGGCATGGACACGCCGCAGGCGACCATCTCCTGAAAAGAGTGGGCCGGATCATGCGCGAGGTCTTCCCCGACGCGCTTTGTGTGCGTCTGGGCGGCGATGAGTTTCTCGTCGTGCAAATCGGCGATGTCGATCCTTCGGCTTTCACCGCCACCGCGCACCATCTGCTGAACAAGCTCAAGACGTCGTTCGCCTCCAGCGATCATACAAGCCAGGTATCGTCGAGCGGCGGAATCGCGTTTTCTGAATGCCTGGGCGACGAGGATTTCGATAGTCTTCTCTCCAGAAGCGACCACGCCCTTTACGCCGCCAAACGCGGAGGCAAGGGTCAGATTGTCGTTCAGGGTTGCGTGCAGAAGGAGGCGGCTCGATGACCCCGCCTCTGAGGAAAACAAACACCCCCCTCGAGCAGCTTTCACGGACAACCGCCACGCTGCATGCAAACGACTTCCAACCGCCGGAAACGCCGGGCGACAATGACGACATCACGTTCGAACAGCTTTTCGACGTGGAGGAGATCCAGAAGTTTCAGGACGAGGTCTCCGATGCGATCGGTTTCGCATCGCTCATCACGCGCCCCGATGGCAGCCCCATCACCCGGCCGAGCCGTTTTTGCCGCCTCTGCTCGGATGTCATCCGCAACACTCCGAAAGGCCGCGCGAATTGCGCCAAATCCGACAGTGTGATCGGAGCCGCCTCGACAACAGGGCCGCGGGTACAAAAATGCCTGAGCGGCGGTTTGTGGGATGCAGGCGCCGCCATCACCGTAGGCGGGCAGCATATTGCGAGCTGGCTGGTGGGGCAGGTTCGCGACGAAGCCCAGAACGAGGAGAAAATCCGCGACTACGCGCGCGAGATCGGGGCCAATGAAGATGAAGCCGTGGCCGCCTTCCGCGAAGTGCCCTCCATGTCGCGGGATCGTTTCGAAAAGACCGCCCGCATGCTGTTCTCCCTGGCCGCGAAGCTGTCGGAGAACGCCTATCAGAACCTCCAGCTCAAGCGCAGTCTGAAGGCCCAGAGCGAGGCCGAGGAGACGCTGCGAAACCAGGAAGCCTTCCGCAGGGCCCTGTTCGCCACGTCGCGCACAGGACTGTTCGTCATCGAACCGGAGACCCTGACATTCATCGAATGCAACGAAACGGCGCGCAGGCAATATCTGGGCGAAAGTGACGCTTCCGTCTGGAACAAGACTCCGATCGATCTTTCCCCGTCCACACAGGAAGACGGGCAATCGTCGGACAAGGCAGTGCGTCACCATTGCCAGAAAGCGCTGGAGAACGGCGACGCGACTTTCGTGTGGCGCCATCGTCGGCCTAACGGGGACGAGTGGGACGCAGAAATCCACCTGATGGCGACGCACTTTCATGGCTGCGATTACCTGCAAGGCGAAATCTACGACGTCACCGAGCGCATGCAGGCGGAACTCACGCTGCGATCGGTTCTCGGCGCAGCAAACGATGCGATCGTCGTCATCGATCCGAAGGGCTGCGTCACTTATTGGAACGAGGCTGCAGCGGGAATGCTCGGCTACGACGTCAGCGAGATTGTCGGGCAGAACTTCCACCGGCTCGTAGTGCCGGACCGCTATGCGAGCGCGCATATGCTCGGCTTCAGGCGCTTCATCAAAACCGGCCATGGCCCGGTTGTGGGGCAAACCCTCGAACTGGAGGCGCTTCGAAAGGACGGTCGGGAGATCACCGTCGAGCTGTCGCTTTCCTCCGTCCATCTCTCCTCGGGATGGCATGCGGTCGGCATCATGCGCGACATAACCGAACGCAAGAAAGCCGACGAAAAGCTGCGCCTCGCCGCCAGCGTCTTCTCGAATGCGAGCGAAGGCATCGCGATAGCCTCACCCGATGGCATCGTGCTGGAAGCCAACAAGGCGGCAACCGCCATTACCGGCTGCGAACGGGACGATGCACTCGGTCACTATTGCCCGATGCTGACAACCGCCACCCATAACGGGGTGCCCCTGTCTGAACTGTGGGACGACATCAAACGGGCAGGCTACTGGGGCGGAGAAGTCCAGAACCGACGCAAGAACGGTACGGAATACACCGCCCATATGATCATCAATGCCGTGCCTGACGAGAGGGGAGATGCGAGCCACTATCTCGTCATCTTCTCCGATATCTCCCAGATCAAGGAGCAGCAGGCGCAGCTCGAAAAGCTTGCCTATTACGACGCCCTCACCTCCCTGCCGAACCGGGTGCTGCTTTCCGACCGGCTGCAACAGGCCATGCGACGCGCGACGAGAAACGGAAAACAGGTCAGCGTCGCCTATCTGGATCTCGATGGCTTCAAATCCATCAACGAAACCCACGGACATGCTGTCGGCGACGAATTGCTTGTCGCCATCGCGGACAATCTCGGTGCAAACCTGCGTAGCGGGGACACTCTGGCGCGACTGGGCGGCGACGAGTTTGCGATCGTCCTGCCTGATCTGGATGGACTGCACGCCTGCAAGCCTTTGCTTCAGAACCTGCTCGCAGCAGTGCCCCGGCCAATCCGCGTCGGCGAGGAGACGTTTGTCGTCTCCGCCAGCGTCGGCCTGACCTTCTTTCCGCAGGACGACGAGATCGATGCGGATCAATTGCTGCGGCAGGCCGATCAGGCCATGTATCAGGCCAAGCTTTCGGGCAAGAACCGCACCCACATCTTCGACCCGCAACACGACCGCAGCGTGCGGGGGCATTACGAGAACCTCGATCATATCCGCAACGCCTTCGAACAGCGGCAGTTCGTTCTGCATTACCAGCCGAAGGTCAACATGCGGAGCGGCCAGGTCATCGGTGCGGAGGCGCTGATCCGTTGGCAGCACCCGCATGAAGGGCTTCTGCCGCCCGCCGCTTTCCTGCCTGCCATTGAATCCAACGAACTGGGCGTCGAGGTCGGCGAATGGGTCATCGAGGAAGCGCTTCGGCAGATGGCGGCATGGCGCGCCGCCGGACTTCATGTGCCCATCAGCGTCAATGTGGGCGCCTACCAGCTTCAACAGGCCGATTTCACCGCCCGACTGGAGAAAATCCTTCAGGAGCATCCGGAACTCAACCGTGAGACGCTGATGCTGGAGATCGTGGAAACGACCGCGCTGGAGGATCTGGCCGGAGCGCATCACACCATCAAGCGATGTCATGAGATGGGCGTGCGTGTCGCACTGGACGATTTCGGCACCGGCTATTCGTCCCTCACCTATCTGAAACGCCTGCCCGTGCAGAAGATCAAGATCGACCAGAGCTTCGTGCGCAACATGCTGGACGATCCCGATGACCAGACGATCCTGCAAGGGATCATCGGGCTCAGCAGAGGGTTCAACAGGGAGATCATCGCGGAGGGCGTGGAGACGATCGAGCATGGCGAGATGCTGATCCGGCTCGGTTGCGAACTCGCGCAAGGCTACGCCATCGCGCGGCCGATGCCGGCGGATGCGTTTCCCGAGTGGGCCGCGACCTGGAAGCCGAACCCGGCCTGGACCAAGGAATAGGACCGCCTCAAGTCATTCGCATGCCCGGCGGACGTCGCGCTTGCGACGTCCCAGCGCGACCCCGTGCCGTGTCTTGCGCCAGTGATCGGGCCGCCAGACGAGTTCCACCGCGGCAAGCGTGAAGGACAGGCTCATCATCAGCCAGTAGAGCGGCAAAGCGAGCCAATCGACAAGACGCACGCGCAAGCGCCGCAATCGGGCCGCCCGCAGCATTGCGAAGGCCGATGCACCGTAACCGGCAACCAGACAGAGCGTTCCCGCCCCCATCATCGTGATGTCGGCCAGCCCGCGCAACCGCGGCAACAGGCTGTGATCCATCGCGTAAAGCCCGATCAGCACGATGAAAACGGGATGCGCGATCAGGGCCGAGGCCGTGCCCGCAAAGAGGAGTTGGGCCACGAGGAAGTTCATCGGCCCGAGATCCCGCCACAACTGAGCGGGACGACGCATGTGCACGAGCCATGTCTGAAGCCACCCCTTGTGCCATCTGACGCGCTGGTTGAGCCAGGCTGAGAAGGTTAGCGGGGCTTCCTCCCAGGTGGTGGATGCAACCGTCACCATCTGCCAGCCGTCACGGGTGAGCCTGATCCCGATATCGATATCCTCGGTGACGTTATGCGGATCCCAGCCGCCGCAATCGTCCAGCGCGCGCCGCCGGAAGTGATTGGACGTTCCGCCAAGCGGCAACAACAGACGACGGCTCGACATCCATGGCAGCAGGATGTCGAACAGGGTCGCGTATTCCAGCGCGAACTGGCGTGTGAAGAAGGTCTCCTCGGCATGGTCCACCGCCAGCCGCGCCTGCACGCAACCGAGCGACGAAGGCCCGGCGGCAAACAGCCGGGCACATTTGCGAAGCTGATCGGGATCGGGACGATCTTCCGCATCGAAGACGGTGACCAGTTCGCCGCGCGCGAAGCGCATGGCATAGGATAGCGCCTTGGGCTTGGTGCGCGGCCCGCCCGTTGGCACTACGACGATCTCGAAGGGAGCGCCGGGCATATGGCGGGCAAGGGCGTCGCGGGTTTCCCGGTCGTCCTCTTCGACCACCAGCTTGATATCGAGAAGCTCCGCGGGATAGTCGAGACGCTGCATGGCGGCGATCAGGTCTTCAACCACCGCCGCTTCGCGATAAAGCGGTATCAGAACCGTGTAAGACGGCCACGCGGCCTCGCACGGCGATCTCCCGCGCCGCAGCGGGTGCTCAACTCCGTCATAAAGGCCCGCGCAGAAACGAGCGACGCTACCGATGATGAACAGAACGGCGGCAAGCCCCATCAGAATGCGTGGCTCGAAAACGGCGCAGACCGAAAGGATCAAGACCGGTGTCGCCACACGCAGCGCGCCAGCCAATCCCGGCCCAGGCCTCAGGCGCGCGGCAGAAAAATCCGGCCGTGCCGCCTCCAGCCCGTGCACGGCGCCGTGAATGGCCACCGCACACCTCAGGTTTTCCGGCGTGGTGATGGACAGCCGCGCCCTGATCCGCGGATCGATCTTCGTTCGCCGCAACACCTCCGCAACGCTTGCCGGGCCGGGGGCCATGGCGAGTTCCAGCCCGCCGCGTCCGCCATCAAGCGCCAGCACGGACAGGCGGGGCAGATCGGCGCGCGTCAGCTTCAGCGCCAGACGCGGCTCGGGTTTCAGCTCGTTCAACGTGAGAAACGGCACCCCGAGTTCATCGGCCAGCGCCCGGTAATATTCCTCCGCGGTCAAGAGCCCGCGCTCAATCAGGATAGCGGCGGCAAAGACAGCCTGTTCGCGAGCAAGACGCCCGGCGTCATACAAAGCGTCAATCGGAATGGTGCGGCCGATCAGAAAGGCGATATCGGATGGCAGGGCCACATCGCGCAGAAGGGCGGCGACCGCATCCTCCTCGCCCTGCGGCCCGGGAAATTGCGGGGCCGCTCTCTCATAGTGAAAAATCGTCTGCCCGGCGTCGGAAAAGCCCGCAAGCTCTCCCTCGCCAAAGCCACCCGGCTCCGACCAAACACTCAACGACTTTCCCCCGGCCCTGCAATAAACTAAGGTCCGCGAACGACTTGCGGACGAGGGTCAGCTGGAGCCTGTTCCAAGCGAAATCATACCGGCGGGAACCGGGATCGTGGGGCACTCGCCCCGGCGACCTCACATTCCTCAAAGCCCCGAGACGGTACAATGTCCGGAACAACACAATGAATGAGTTTTGTCTTAAATGAGATTTATAAAAACTCTGACATTTTTACTGTTAGCACTCGCGACTATACATGTCGAGAGTTCCCCTGCGGCAGCGCAGGATCCGGCCGTTCCGAATTTCTGGGATTCGCGCGTGCGGCTCGACAAGCCGACACAGTCGGCGCGCACGATCCGCTTCCTCGCCAGCGATGATTTCCCGCCCTTCGCCTTTCGCGATCCGGCCGCCCGCCTGACGGGCTTCAACGTCGATCTCGCCCGCGCCATCTGCGAAGAGCTCAACGCCGTTTGTACCTTGCGCATCAAGCCCTTCGACGAACTCGTCCCCGCGCTGGTCGCCGGTGAGGGCGATGCGATCATCGCCGGGCTGGAGCCGACATTCGGCGCAAAGGATGACGCCAAGGGCCGGGCGAGCGGCAGTGCCGGGACGAACAGACACAAGTCGCCGCTCATCTACTCCGCCCCCTATCTGAAACTTCCCGCCCGCTTCGTGCTTCGCAAGGAAGACGCCATGAGCGAAGCACCTGTGCCGGAAACGATGGAAGGCAGATGGATTTCCGTGGCCGCGGGGACCCAGCACGAGGCATTCCTCAAGACCTTCTTCCCCGACAGCCTCATCACCACCTACCCCGATGAGGAGGAAGCCCGCGCGGCGCTTCGACGGGGCGAGGTCGACGCCCATTTCGGTGACGGATTGGGCCTGAGCTACTGGCTGCAGGGAACGAGTTCCGCCAATTGCTGCGTATTCGCACCCGGGCCGTGGCTTGAGCCCGGCTATTTCGACCACGGCATGAGTATCGCGGTCGCCCGCGAGGCGGACGGTCTGCGCGAGGCGATCGATTACGCCCTCCAGCAGGTTCACACCACGGGGCGCTTCAACGAGCTTTACCTGCGTTATTTCCCGATCAGCTTCTATTGAGGCGAGTTGTCCGTTCTCTCCCGTGTCATTTCCTCGTCGCCGTCGCTGGTATTGGGGCGGAAAGGCAGCAGAAGCGACCAGACGATGCCGGTGGGCGCATCGTTCTGGAAGGATGACAGGCCAATGGTCATGCCCAGATGACCGCGCGAAGGCTCGGCCACGTAGGTGCGGAAGATCCTGTCCCAGAAGGAAAAGTTGAAGCCGTAATTGGAATCCGTCTCGCGCCGGATCACCGAATGGTGGACGCGGTGCATGTCGGGCGTGACGATGACGGGACGTAGCAGCCGGTCCAGCCAGCCGGGCAGGCGCACGTTGGAATGGTTGAACATCGCGCAGCCGTTCAGAACCGCCTCGAAGATCAGCACCGCCAGCGCAGGCGCACCCAGCGCCACCACAATACCCGCCTTCCAGACCATGGAGATGAGAATTTCCAGCGGATGGAAGCGCAGCGCAGTGGTCACGTCGATATCGGGGTCGGCATGATGCATCCGGTGAATGCGCCAGAGGATCGGCCATTTGTGCGAAACCAGATGCTCCAGCCAGACCGCGAAATCGAGGACGACGAATGCGATGATCCCGGCAACGAGCGGTGGGACGCCAAGCGCGGGAAAAAGCCCGGTCCCCTGCCCGTTCGCCCAGAGTGCGGCACCGACCGCTGCCATGGGAAAGACGATCCTGACGATCACGGAATCCAGCACGACGATGGAAAGGTTGGTCACCCAGCGCCATTTCCGGCCGTAGCCGAGCGGGCGCCGCGGGGCGGCTGCCTCAAGCAGCGCCATGGTCCCGAAGATCGCGGCGAAGATGATCGCCCGGATGGCTGCTTCGCTCATTCCATTCCCCCACCGATTTGACGCAAGGCTCCCCCCTTATAGCGCCTGACCGGCCTTGCGCCATTGACGATGACCGGCCTGATGGGCCACATGCAAATCACGAGCGCGCCAGCGGTTGGCGTGTCCCCCGATCCGAGGTGGCAAAGCCATGACCGACATTCTCTGGACGCGCCCGCAGGCGGCTCCTGTTGCGACGCTCATTCTGGCTCATGGCGCCGGAGCGCCGATGGATTCGCCCTTCATGAACAAGTTCGCGCAATTTGCGAGCGATGAAGGCATCGCCGTCGCGCGCTTCGAATTTCCCTATATGGCGGAGCGCCGGGCGACCGGAAAGAAACGCCCGCCGCCGCGCGCCGACAAGCTGATCGACGCCTATCTGGCCGCGATTGCGGCCGTGGCCAAGGACGCGCAGGGGCCGTTGCTGATCGGCGGCAAGTCGCTGGGCGGACGCGTCGCGGTCATGGCAACCGCCGATCCCGCACTCGATGCGAGCGTGAGCGGCGTCGTGTGCCTCGGGTATCCGTTCCATCCGCCCGCCAAGCCCGAGGCGACCCGGCTTGAGCCGCTCGACGCATTGCCCCTTCCCTGCCTCATCGCCCAGGGCGAACGCGATGCCTTCGGCAACGCGCAGGAGGTGGACGGCTACGGCCTGAAGGACGCCATCGAGGTGCTTGTCATGGAAGACGGCAGCCACGACCTCGCCCCGCGCGGATCGTCACCGGCCACATGGGACGGCAACCTGCGCCTCGCGGCGAAGGCCGTGCGGGAGTTCGCCGTCAAACTCGGCGCCTGAAGCCCCCTCCCCGGCGGTCACTCCGCCGGAGCATGGCCTGTATCTACGGGATGACCGTAGATGCTGCGATAGGCATTGCGGATGTCGTCGGCGACGCCCAGCAGAGCGGGCACGATGAACAGGATCAGCAGGGTTGCGACCGCCAGACCGAAAACGATGGTGATCGCCATCGGCAACAGGAACTTGGCCTGCACGCTCTGCTCGAACAGCAGCGGCGACAGGCCGCCGATGGTCGTGCACGAGGTCAGAAGCACCGCGCGCAAGCGGTCCTGCGCCGCCCCCACCGCAGCCTCATGCATCTCCTCGTTAGTTTCGCGCCGGTCGTTGAAGCGAGCAACGAGGATGATGGAGTTGTTGACCAGAATGCCCGCCAGCCCCAGCAGGCTGATCAGCGACAGGATCGTGAGTTTGAAGCCGAAAATGTAGTGGCCGACAATCGCTCCCACGATGCCGAAGGGGATGATCGACATGACGATCAGCGGCTGGGTGTAGCTGGCGAAGACCCATGCAAGGATCAGGTAGATCGCGCCCATCGCGATGATCGTGCCGAGCTTCAGATCGGCGAAGGATTCCGCGCGCTCTTCCTGACGCCCGGAAAAGCTGTATTCCACGCCGTAACGCGCTGCGATATCGGCGATAGGGCCTGAGTCGAGTTCGCGTACGATGGCCGCGTTGGAGGTGACGTCGTAGTCCACATCTGCGGTCACGCTGACCGTTGCCTTGCCGTCACGGCGCAAGATTGTGGAAAAGCCCTGCCGGTCGGTCAGGGTTACGATCTCGCCCAGCGGCACATATTCGCCCGACGGTGCGCGAAGGGCGAGCGAGCGCAGCGCGCCGCCACCGGCGTCATCGTCCTGCCCCTGCCGGACCCGCAAAGTGATTTCGTCCTCCGCCTCGGCGAAACGGCGCGCAATCGCGCCTTCAAAGGCGTTGCGGATCTGGCGTCCGACGGAATTCACGGTGAAACCCAGCGCCTTGCCGCGCGAGGTCAGTTCCATGACCAGTTCCGGCTTGCCGTAAGGCAGGTCGTCCGCCACGCCGCTGACGCCGGGAAAGCCCGTCAGGAGCTTCTGCACTTCCAGCGAGGCGGCCTTGAGGGAGGCGGATTCATTGCCGCGCAGCCGCACGTCGATATCGCGGCCCGAAGGCCCGCCGCGCCGTTCGTAAATCGCGATGCGCTCGATACCGGCAATATCGGGGAGGTTCTCACGCCATGCCTTGACGATGGCCGGAGTGCGGATGGTGCGGAACTCGGAATCAGTGAGCTGCACGTCGATCCCGGCCACATTGCCGCTCTTGTTGCGGCCGGACTGACCGAGCGTGACAAAGGAGGCAACCACAAGTTCCTGCTGATCCTTACGGGTCAGGTCGGCCTCCGCAAGCCGCAAGGCACGCTCGATACGGGCCAGGGCATTCACGGCTTCCTCTTCGGGAATACCGGCGTTGAAGTGAACAGTGGCGCGGATATTCTCCGCTTCCGGGGAAGAAAAGAACACGAAACCGACCCGTCCCCCGGCCACGAACCCGCTCGCCACGATCAGCGCGCCGACCGCAATGGAAAGGGTTACATAGCGCCAACGATAAGCCAGCGAGACGAGTGAGCGGAAAGCCCCGTCGCGCACACGGGCAAAGCCCGCATCGAACAGACGCCGCGGCAGCGCCGGTGCGGCGTCGCTGCGTGAGCGAAGGCGTCTTTCCAGCCCGACAATGACCGCCTCGATGAGGCCCGCCGCCACAAAGGACGCCGCGGCGACCAAAAGATCGAAACCGACAATGCCGAGGCGTTCTTCCAGCGCACGCCCGAAAGCGGCGAGACCGTCGAGGTCGGGCGCGACCTCGATATCGGGGCGCACGGCAAGACCGATGAAGAACAGGGCCAGCGCGCCCGCCATGATGCCGTGCCGCCACCAATGCCAGCCGCGCCGCGGCACGGGCTTCAGGGCGTGGGCAAGATGCCCCGGCAAAACGCAAAAGCATTCGATAAGAGAAGAGGCCAGGACCGCAATGACCACCAGCGGCATGGCCGACATGATCTGTCCGATGCCGCCGCGCACCAGAAAGATCGGGGCGAAGGCCGCAGCCGTCGTCAGACCGGCGGCGATGACGGGGGCAAACATCAAGGTCGCGCCGCGTTCCGCCGCCACAAAGGCGCTGTCGCCCATCGCGGCACGTGTGGCGGTGTGCTCGCCCACCACGATGGCGTCATCGACGATGATGCCGAGCATCATGATCAGCGCGAAGACCGACATCATATTGATGGTCTGGCCGGAGACCCACATGATGCCCAGCGTCGCCATGGTAGCGACGGGGATGCCGGCTGCGACCCACAGCGCAATACGCGCATTCAGGAACACGTAGAGCACGAGCACAACGATCAGCAACCCGCTCAACCCGTTGCTGACCAGAATGCCGATACGGGCCTTCAATGCGTCGGAGCGCGCCTCGTATTCGACGATATTGAGGGTCGGCGGGAGTTGCGGGCGGATCTCGTCGAGATAGTCCTCAAGGATCTTGGCCGATTTCAGACTGTCGGCGGAGGCCGGACGCTGGATGGTCAGTTCGATGGCGGGAAGACCGTCGGAGAAGCCGCGCACGGAATCCTTTTCAAACTCCGCGTTCACCGTTCCCACGTCGCGGATGCGCACCTTCTCGCCGGTGGCGTAGGTCTTGATGTCGATGCGGCCGATATCGCGCGGCGTCGTTCCCGGCGCAATCGTGCGGATCTGGCGCTCAACGCCGCCTTCCACGTTGCCGGAGGGCAGGTCGCGGGTGTTGGCGGCAACCCGGTCCGCCACATCGGCGACCGTCATGCCGAGGCGACGCAATTCACGCTCCGGGACCCGGGCGACATATTCTTGCGCGCGCAGACCGGCAAAGGACACACGGTCGATGCCGCGGTCGATCAGATCGTCGCGGATCTTGCGGGCGAATTCGATGAGGGAACGTTCGGGAAAATCGCCGGAAATGGCGATACGGGCGACCCGGTCGTACCATTGGCGATAGCTGACAGTGGGGGTCTCTGAATCTTCCGGCAGCGTGGTAACCGCCTTGACGGCCTGCTCCACGTCGGAGAGTGCCTTGGGCATGTCCGCGCCCTCGACGAACTCGATCTCGATGCTACCCACGCCCTCGCGGGCATAGGAGACAACCTCATCCACACCGTCGATATAGCGCACCTCCGGCTCAATCGCCTGAAGGATATTGCCTTCCACATCCTCCGCGCTGGCACCGGACCATTTCACGCCGATGGTTATGCGGTTGCTCTCGATTGTGGGAAAGAACTGGGTATTGAGTTGCACGAGACCGTAGGTCCCGAACAGAACGAGCATCGCCATGACAAGATTGGCGGCATTGGGATGGCGCACGAAGAAGCTGGCCAGGCCGTTGATCCGATCGAGCCGGTTCACGGGCGCGCTCCTTCAGAAGCGGCCGCGGCCGGCGACTGGCCCGGCGGGCCCGGCCCCGCCGACCTCTCGCCCTCCTCGCGCACAAGCAGACCGTTGCCGATCTGGGAAATCTGGGTCCGCAATATGCGCTCGCCCTCGACGATCTCGCCCTGAACGATGACATCGCTGCCTTCATAGGCAATGACGTTCACATCGCGCCGTTCCAGCCGGTCCTCGACGACGGCATAGACGTGTTTGCCGCCGTAGATAGCGGTTTCGGGAAGGCGCACGGCCTGCGGGTAAAGCTTGTCGGGAACCCTCAGTTCCACGAACGCGCCGGGCCTCAGCGGCACCTCGGCCTCGCTCTCATCGATACGGGCGAAGACATCCACGCCGCCGCGCTCGGACGCCACGTCCGCGCCGACGCGCACGATCTGCGCGGTAAAGGTGACGGGATCGTTGCCTATGTACCAGATCACCTCCACCTCGCGCCCGAAGAGCGTGCCTGTCTCTCCCAGCAACCGGCCATACTGGTTGTCGGAAAGGGTGAAACGGGCTTCCAACGCGTTGCGGTCGTAAAGGACGGCAACCACGTCGTTGACATTAACGAGGCGCCCGACCGCGGCCCCCTCAGAGCGCACCACCGCATCGAAGGGCGCGGCAAGCGTGGTGTCGGCAAGCGCCTGTTCGGCTTCCTGAAGCTTCCATTCAAGACGCGCAATCGTCGCCTTCTGCTGTTCCACGCGCGCGTCCTCGACTGCGAGGGCGGAACGGCGCTGATCGAGCTGCTGGCGGCGCTGGCTGACGACCAGCGCGCGGTCGTCGATGGTGCGTTCGGTGGCGGAACCGCGCGCCAGAAGCTGCCGCCCGCGCTCCAGATCGCGCTCTGCAAAGGTGAGCTGTTCCTGCGCGAAGTCCACGTTCGCACGTTCCAGCGCAACACCGCCTTCCGCCTCGATCAGGCGGGCACGCGCCTCGGCCAGATTGGCCTTGGCCTCCACCAGCGCGCCTTCGTAGGCAAAGCGGTCGATCTCGACGAGACTGTCGCCCGCATCGACGGGAGAGCCCGCCTGAAGATTATCGCTGACATTGACGATCTTGCCTGCAACAAGCGCGCGCAATTCAACGGTGCGCGCGGCGACGACCTCTCCGAAAAGCGAGATGATCGGGCGCTGGTCCCCGACGGACGCAGCCACCGTGCGCACAACGTAGACCTGCTCGCGTTCGGGACGGGAGGGAATGGGCTCGCGCGTTTTCACAAGGTGAAAATAGGTGTAGACGGCGCAGATCAGGATGACGGCGGCAATGACGGCCTGAGCAACCGCGCGCGTGGCGGTCATCGCCGAAAGGCGGCGACGCGGGCCATCGGGCGCACCTTCACCCGCCCCTGCGCGATGCTGGCCATTGACGGAGGCGTCGGACGCCGGTTCCCCGGTATCGGTGTCGATCGTCTTCAGCAAAGGCGTTTTTCTCCAAGGACACACCTATTGCCCGCGCCTTTCGGCAAGCCGGCAGGCGGCACACTGATCCACCATGCGCAATAATGCACCGGAATCAGGTTGTCTTGGATTAAATTTCCGTAAGAGGAGCCTCAGACACCAGCCCGGCCCTGCCAGCTTCGCGCCTTTCAGTCGAAATCGGCAGGATCGAAATGATAGGTGGTGTTGCAGAATTCGCAGGTCACCTCGATCTGATTTTCCACTGTCATATGGTCGCGGTCCTCTGCGGAAAATCCGCGCAGCATATCGCTCACGCGATCTCGCGAGCAGCGGCAACGATCGCGAAGCGGCTGCGGATCGAAAACGCGGACCCCGCGTTCGTGGAACAGGCTGAAGAGAATGCGCTCCGCGGCCATGTCCGGGTCGGTCAGTTCCACGTCCTTGACTGTGTCGACCAGCGCCTGCGCTTCCACCCAGGCATCGTCCTCGTCGTCCACCTCCGGCAGATCGACATCCTCGGGCGCATCGCCGGGATGCAGATCCGGCTGGCGCATCCGATCCGGGCTTTCGGGCAGGAACTGCACGATCAGGCCACCGGCGCGCCAGGACTGGCTCGGCTTTTCTCCGGGCTGCCGTTCCAACACTTCCGCCACCGCAAGACGCACGCGCGTCGGGATCTGCTCCGACTGGGCGAAATAGCGGTGCGCGACATCTTCCAGCGTGCCGCCGTCGAGCGCGACGACGCCCTGATAGCGGCTCATGTGCTGGCCCTGATCAATGGTCATGGCGAGCGTGCCGCGACCGAGCAAATCGGCCGACGAGGTACGCTGGGCGGTCACCGCCTCGGCAACCGCCTCAAGCTTGAACTGGGCGCAGGCACGAATGCGGTCCGGAGTCTCGAAATCGACCACCAGCATGGAGACGGGACCGTCGGTCTGCGTCTGCAGGATGAAGCGTCCGTCGAATTTCAGCGAGGTGCCGAGCAGCGCCGTCAACACGATCGCCTCACCGAGAAGGCGGGAAACCGGCTCGGGGTATTTGTGCCGCTGGAGAATGGCGTCGAGCGTGTTGCCGAGATAGACCACGCGCCCACGCACATCGAGCGGCTCCACGGCGAAGGGCAGCACCGCATCGTCGCCGGCCAGCTCAAGCGGACCCGCTTCCGTCACCGCCTGCTTCTCCTCGCTCATGACTGCGCCATCGCTCCCATGCACCACGCCATGACGCCCTTCTGGGCGTGGAGACGGTTTTCCGCCTCATCGAAAACCACCGACTGAGGACCGTCCATGACTTCCGAAGTCACTTCCTCGCCGCGATGGGCGGGCAGGCAATGCATGAAGATCGCGTCGCTCTTGGCTTTCGCCATGAGCGCGCTGTTGACCTGATAAGACTTGAGCAGGTTGTGACGGTACTGCTCTTCCTCGTCCCCCATCGACACCCAGCAATCGGTGATGATGCAGTCGGCATCCTCTACCGCTTCCTCGGCCGCGTTGGTCAACACGATGTTGGCGCCGGCGGAGCGGATTTTCTCCACCGCCGCCATGTCGGGAGCCAGTTCCGGCGGGGTCGCCACGCGCAGTTCGAAATCGAACCGCTCGGCGGCCTCCATCCAGGAATGCAGCACATTGTTGCTGTCGCCCACCCAGGCGATGCGACGACCCGCGATGGAGCCCTTGTGCTCCTCGTAGGTCATCAGATCGGCCATGATCTGGCAGGGATGGGAATTCTTCGTCAGCCCGTTGATCACCGGCACGCTCGCGTATTCCGCCAGCTCCAGCAGGTCCTCATGGCTGAGGATACGGATCATGATCATGTCGACGAAACGCGACAGCACGCGCGCAGTGTCGGGGATGCTCTCGCCGCGTCCGAGCTGCATCTCGTGGCCGGTCAGCATGAGCGGCTCGCCGCCCAGTTCGCGGATGCCCACATCAAACGAGATGCGCGTGCGCGTGGAAGGCTGCTCGAAAATCATGGCCAGCACCTTGCCGGCCAGCGGACCTTCGCCGCGGCGCACACCGCGTCGCTCAGCCTTGATCCTGCGCGCTTCCGCCAGAATTGCCTTAAGCTCGGCCGCCGGGACCTCGCTCAGATCGAGAAAGTCGCGTGTTCCTGCATTCTTTTTCACGCGCTTGCCCCCTTCATCATAGCGTCCTTGACAGACACGGCCGCCGCATCGAGACGCTCCACGGCCATATCGATTTCTTCTTCCGTCGCCGTCAGCGGCGGCAGCAGGCGCATGACGTTGTCGCCCGCCGGTACGGTCAGAATTCCATGGTTGCGTCCGCTGACGACGACGCCGCCCACGGGAGCCTTGCACTTGATGCCCAGCATCATGCCCTCGCCGCGCACCATATCGAACACGTCCGGGTTGCCATCGACCAGGGAAGCGAGCTTCTGCTTCAGGAGAAGCCCCTTGTGCGCCACCTCGTCGATGAAGCCGTCGCCCAGCACGATGTCGAGCACCGCATTGCCCACCGCCATGGCCAGCATGTTGCCGCCAAAGGTGGTGCCGTGGGTGCCGGGAACCATGCCAACCGCAGCTTCCTCGGTCGCAAGACAGGCCCCCATCGGGAAGCCGCCGCCGATACCCTTCGCAATGCCCATGATATCGGGCGTCACACCCGACCATTCATGCGCGAAGAACTTGCCGGTACGGCCGACGCCCGTCTGTACCTCGTCATAGATAAGAAGCAGGCCGTTGGCGTCGCACAGCTCGCGCAGCGCACGAAGGAATTCATGCGGCACGGGGCGAATGCCGCCCTCACCCTGGATCGGTTCGATCAGGATCGCCGCGGTCGTGTCGTTGATCGCCGCCTTCACCGCGTCCAGATCGCCGAAGGGGACCTGATCGAAGCCCGCCGCCTTGGGGCCGAAGCCTTCCAGATATTTGGCCTGACCGCCCGCCGCGATGGTGGCGATGGTGCGGCCGTGGAAGGCACCCTCGAAGGTGATGACACCATAGCGTTCCGGCGCGCCGTTTGCGTATTGGTAGCGCCTTGCGGTCTTGATGCAGGCTTCCATGGCTTCCGCACCCGAATTGGCGAAGAAGACGCGATCGGCGAAGGTCGCCTCGCAAAGGCGCTCGGCAAGGCGCTCCTGACCGGGCACGGTATAAAGATTGGAGACGTGCCACAGTTTTGCCGCCTGCTCCTGCAGAACAGACGTCAGATGCGGATGGCAATGGCCGAGAGAGTTGACCGCGATGCCTGCGGCGAAGTCGAGGAATCGTCGTCCGTCGCTCGTCTCAAGCCAGCTGCCCTCGCCCTTGACGAAGGCCAGATTACTACGTGCATAGGTTCCAAAGAGAGACGACGAACTCATCATCCGATCCCCAGTTAAACAGGGCCAGAAACAAAGCGTGCCGCCAATGTGGCGGCACGACTGCGAAGGCCCTATATACACTGCCAGCGCAGCACAGTGTCAATGCAAAGCTTGACCGGATAAATTGCTCTGGAAGCGGGCAGAACTGCCTCAGCTAAACTGGGGAAAACCGAGGTTATCCGCCGTTTTTGCATGCAGCAGGGTTGCGACGGCTTTCCGCCATATTGTATTGTCCAAGCACTCAGACACGACATCTCGTGTGGCGGACCGAGTTCGTAACCAATCTGTTAATTCTGGCAGGCGTCATCCGGCGGCTGAAGACTGAGTATATCCGTTGAGAAGCGGCTATTCGGCGGAGTAGTTATCAAATGTCCTGGACAACCGAACGCGTTGATCTTCTGAAGAGGCTATGGTCTGAAGGTCTCAGCGCAAGTCAAATTGCCACCGAACTCGGTGGCGTTACTCGCAATGCTGTCATTGGCAAGGTGCACCGGCTCGGACTTTCCGGCCGCGCCAAAACAGCCAGCGCCCCTGCAAAACCGCGACGCACCCGCCCTGCGGCATCTGCGCCCACCACGCGGCCCGCGGCCCCGCCCGCAGCCCCGCGCACGGTCGGCGCCACCGCTTTGAAGGCGGAAGCGACCCCGGTGGCCGTGGTCGCAGCCCAGCCGGCCCCTGTCGCCGAGCTGGTCATTCCCGAGGAGCAGCGCGCAACGATCCTCCAGCTCAACGAACGGACCTGCAAATGGCCCATCGGCGATCCGAGCCGTGAGGATTTCTATTTCTGCGGCCGCGCTTCGGAACCGGGCGTTCCCTATTGCCCGCATCATTGCCGCATCGCTTATCAGCCGATGAACGATCGCAAGCGCGGCAACAAGCAGGCCCGCGGCTGACACAGGCCCTGCCAAGAGCCGCCTGACCTCGGGCGGCTCGGCTGAAAATGGCTCGCCTTTTGCGGAAAACTTCCGGAACGGGCGGCCCGACCTGAAAAGAAAACGGTCGCCCTTGGGCGACCGTTTTCTTTTGTCCGGACAGATCTGGCTGACGACCGGGCGGCAGATCCCGCGAAGCCTCAGGCCACCGCGAACTGGTCGTTGAAGGCGTAGCCGGAGCCGCGCACGGTGCGGATGGGATCCTTCGCCTTGCCGCGATTGATGGCCTTGCGCAGGCGACCCACGTGAACATCGACGGTGCGCTCGTCCACATAGACATCGTGTCCCCAGACGCCGTCGAGCAGCTGCTCGCGCGAGAAGACCCGGCCCGGCGCCTGCATCAGGAATTCCAGCAGGCGGAATTCCGTCGGCCCGAGGTGGATCTCGCGGCCGGAACGATAGACGCGGCGGGTTTCGCGGTCGAGTTCGATATCCCCGGAACGCAATTGCGAGGAAACCACCTCCGGCTTCGACCGGCGCAGGATCGCCGCCACGCGGGCCACCAGCTCGGGAATGGAGAAGGGTTTCACCACATAATCGTCGGCGCCGGTGGAAAGGCCGCGGATGCGCTCCGCCTCCTCTCCGCGCGCCGTCAGGAGAATGATCGGCAGGCGGTCCGTCTCCTCGCGGGCGCGCAGGCGACGGCACAGTTCGATGCCCGAAAGTCCCGGCAGCATCCAGTCCAGCAGCAGCAGATCGGGCTGCGCCTCGCGCAGCATGATCTCCGCGTCATCGCCTCTTGCGCAGGTCTCGACCGCATAGCCTTCCGCTTCCAGATTGTATTGCAGAAGCAGCCTGAGCGGTTCCTCATCCTCTACGACAAGAACCTTCGCCATTCCTTGAGTCTCCAGCCTCTATCGATCCTGTGCACGACGTCAGCTATCGCTGTCGTTGGCGGAGAGTTCCGTCTCGTCGGCACGCGGGCGCTCGTCGGTGAGCTGCTCGCCGGTGATCATGTAATGAATGTTTTCCGCGATGTTGGTCGCGTGGTCGCCGATGCGCTCGATGTTCTTGGCACAGAACAGAAGGTGCGCGCACATGGAGATGTTGCGCGGATCTTCCATCATGTAGGTCAGCAATTCGCGGAAGAGCGAAGTGTAGAGGCGATCGATCTCCTCGTCGCGTTCACGCACGTTGCGTGCTTCTTCCGCATTGCTCTGGGTGTAGGCATCCAGCACGTTCTTGAGCTGCTGCATGGCGAGTTCCGCCATGTGCTCCACGCCGATGACGAGCTTCTTGGAATGAAACTCTCCGTTGATGGCGATGACGCGCTTGGCGATGTTCTTGGCGAGATCGCCGACACGCTCCAGCTCGTTGCAGGTGCGCATGGCGGCCACGATCTGGCGCAGATCGCCAGCGACCGGCTGGCGGCGCGCGATCATCAGGACCGCCTTGTCCTCGATCTCGAACTGCAAGGCATCGAGACGACGGTCGGCAAGGACGACAGACTGCGCAAGCTCGGCATCGAGGCGCGTCAGCGAGACGACGGAGTCGTTGACGATAGTCTCCGCAAGGCCGCCCATTTCAGCGATCCGGCTCGCCAGTTGCCGCAGCTCCTGATCGAATGCGCTTACGATATGTTCTGCCATTCCTGTTCCCTCTTTTCGGGCGCCATCCGGCGGCTTGGGGATTACCCGAAGCGACCCGTGATGTAATCCTGGGTCCGCTTGTCCTTGGGACTGGTGAAGATGGTGTCCGTCGCCCCTTCCTCGACCAGCTTGCCGAGGTGGAAGAAGGCGGTGCGCTGCGAAACGCGCGCGGCCTGCTGCATGGAGTGGGTGACGATCACGATGGTGTAGTTCTCGCGCAGTTCATCGATCAGCTCTTCCACGCGGGCGGTCGCGATCGGGTCGAGCGCGGAGCACGGCTCGTCCATCAGGATCACTTCCGGGCTGACGGCGATGGCGCGCGCGATGCAAAGGCGCTGCTGCTGGCCGCCGGATAGGCCGGTGCCGGGCTCGTTCAGCCGGTCCTTGACCTCCTCGTAGAGGCCCGCCTTCTGAAGGCTCGTGACCACGATCTCTTCCATGTCGGTCTTGTTCTTCGCAAGCCCATGGATGCGCGGGCCGTAGGCGATGTTCTCGAAGATCGACTTGGGGAACGGGTTGGGCTTCTGGAACACCATGCCGACGCTGGCGCGCAGCTCCACCACATCAACCTTCGGATCGTAGATATCGGCGTCCTGAAGGGTGATCCTGCCGGTGACGCGGCAGCCATCGATGGTGTCGTTCATGCGATTGAGGCAGCGCAGGAAGGTGGACTTGCCGCACCCCGAAGGGCCGATCAGCGCAGTCACCTCGTTGGCGGCGACGTCGAGATCCACCTCGAACAGCGCCTGCTTCTCGCCATAGAAAACGCAGACCTTGCTGGCGCGCATCATCACCGGATTGCTTACAACCGGTGCTTCGGCGGGCGAGACGTCCGTCATTTCCATTGCATCGCTCATCTTTCAAATCCCTTCAGCGTTATCGCCCGCCGGGCCTGATGCCCCCGAAGCCGGCTTTACACGCATGTTCCGTCCGTATCGCGACATTTCGGGGCGCGCTTACCAGCGCCGCTCGAACTTACGCCGCAGAATGATCGCCGTGATGTTCATGGCCGCCAGGAACATCAGCAGGATGATGATGGCACCCGAGGTGCGCTCCACAAAGGCGCGCTCCGCCTCGTTCGCCCACATGAAGATCTGCACCGGCAGGGCGGTCGCCGGATCCATCGGCGTTGCCGGGAAGTCGGCGACGAAGGCGACCATGCCGATCAGCAGCAGCGGCGCGGTTTCGCCCAGCGCCTGCGCCAGACCGATGATCGTGCCGGTCAGGATGCCGGGGGCCGCCAGCGGCAGCACGTGATGGAAGACCATCTGCATCTTGGAGGCGCCGATGCCCAGCGCCGCGGAGCGGATGGAGGGCGGTACGGCCTTCAGGGCCGCACGGGTGGAGATGATGATCGTCGGCAGGGTCATCAGCGTCAGAACGAGACCGCCCACCAACGATGCGGAGCGCGGAAGCCCGGCGAAGTTGATGAAGACCGCCAGGCCCAGCAGACCGAACACGATGGAGGGCACGGCCGCCAGATTGTTGATGTTGACCTCGATAAGGTCAGTCCAGCGGTTCTTCGGCGCGAATTCCTCAAGATAGATGGAGGCTGCCACACCGATGGGAAGCGCCAGCGCCAGCACGATCAGCATCATGTACATGGAGCCGATCATTGCCACGCCCATACCCGCCATTTCCGGACGGCTGGACGCGCCGTTGAAGAAGATGCCCGTGTTGAACCGCTTTTCCAGAGCGCCGGTCGCGGCAAGCGTGTTCATCCATTCCACCTGACGGTCATTCACCTTGCGGCGCGACTGATCGACGGAAAGATCGATCTGGCCCTTGAAGGCACTGTCAACGTCGGCGGCAGCAAGCACCCAGACCGGGCGGGTCTGACCGATCAGCGAAATATCGGACATGACCATGTCGCGAAGCTGCGTGCGCACGCCCCCGGAAATCATGCCGGAGAGGTCCTTGCGCAGCTTGCGGTCGGAAGGATCGAGACCCAGCGCCTCGGCCAGCGCGGCGTTGGCCAGAGCCGGGTAGTTCACCATCAGCAACACGCGCTCGTTGGTCGCCGCCTGCCCGCGCGGATCGACCACCTTCTTGTCGAAGGTCACGTTGAGCAGGATCTCAGTCTGCTGAAAGGCGGTGTAGCCCTTGGAAACGACCGAGGACAGCAGCATCGCCAGGAACAGCAGGCCGAGCAGCACCGCGCCAAGACCATAGATCTTGAACCGGCGTTCGGCACGGTAGCGCCGCTTGATCCCGATATCGCGCCAAACGCGCTGGCCGTTTCCTTGCGAAGTCGTCATCGCGTCTGTTGTCTTCTTTTGTTCAGGAACGGGTCCGCTAACGGTCATGTCCGTCATTCGTACTGCTCCCGGTATTTGCGCACGATATAGAGCGCGTAGATGTTCAGGCCGAGCGTGATGAAGAACAGCGTCAGGCCCAGCGCGAAGGCGACCAGTGTCTGCGGCGAGTTGAATTCAAGATCGCCCGTCAACTGGTTGACGATCTTGACCGTCACGGTGGTCATCGGCTCGAAGGGGTTGATGGTCAGGCGCGCAGCCACACCGGCGGCCAGAACCACGATCATGGTTTCGCCGATGGCGCGCGAGGCCGTCAGCAGCAGCGCTCCGACGATACCGGGAAGTGCGGCGGGCAGGATCACCCGCTTCATCGTTTCAGACCGCGTCGCGCCAAGCCCGAGCGAGCCGTCGCGCAGCGAGCGGGGAACCGCGGTAATGATGTCGTCCGACAGCGAGGAGACGAAGGGGATCAGCATGATGCCCATGACGAAGCCCGCCGTCAGCACGCTCTGCGCCTGAATGAAGGGGGTTCCGGTGCCCGCAAACATGCCGTCGATGGCAAGGGACAGATCGCGCAGGATCGGCCCGACGGTCACCATGGCGAAGAAGCCGTAGACGATGGTGGGGATGCCCGCCAGAACCTCGATCAGCGGCTTGGACATGGAGCGGAATTTCGGCCCGGCATATTCCGCCAGATAAATGGCGGCGAAGAGGCCGATCGGCACCGCGAACAGCATCGCCACGAAGGCAATGTAGAGCGTGCCGGCCAGAAGCGGGATCAGGCCGAACTGCCCGTCGGAAGACGTCGTGCCGACGGTGGCGGCGAAGCGCGGGTCCCAGACCGTGCCGAAGAAGAACTCGAGCGGCGGCACGGAGCGGAAGAAATGGACGGTTTCCGACAGCATCGACAAAACGATGCCGACGGTCGTCAGGATGGCGATGGCGGAAGCGCCGACCAGCGCGACCATGATCGCGCGTTCGACCGAATTGCGCGCACGCACCGCAGGCCGGATGCGCCACAGCGCAAAGAGCAGTCCCAGAACCGCGAGGGCGAGCACGGCCATGCTCATCATGTTGCGGCTGGTGTCGCTCCAGTCATTCAGATGAATGGCGGCCTCAAGCATGAAAGGCTCGCCGTCACCGGCAAGCGGCACGCCCTTGCTGCCGAGGGTTTCGCGCAGCGTGGAGAAGTCGGAAAGAACGGTCTGGTATTCCGCATCGTCCAGACGGCGCAGACCCGAAGCGATGGACTTTACCATGCTCATGGCAAGTCCGTCCGACGTGACCGTTTCGGTGGTTGTCAGATCCGGGAAGTCCTCGCGCACCGCTTCATCGATCGCGACCGGGCTGATGACGAGCCAACCGGCCAGCAGAATGGCGGAGGGAACAACCGTCCAAAGAAGCGCAAACGCGCCGTAATAACTTTCGCGGGAGTGCAGTTTCTCGCCGCTGGCAGCGGCACGCCTCTTGGCGGTCACGACACCCAGCCCGTAGGCGAGGACCGCGAGGACCAGAATGATCAGAAGAATGGTCGAGGTGCTCATTCCGATTCCACTTGAACCGCTCGGACCGGCTCCACCTGAGCCGCTCGAATTTGAAAGGCGTGTCGGCGCAAGCGCCGGTCGGATGTCTTGCAGAAGAAGAGGCGCGACGGATGTCGCCGCGCCTCCCTTTGGGAAAGACCTTAGAGGGTCTTGCCAGATTCGAAGCCTTCGCGCACGGCGTCACGCTCGGCGTCCGGCGCCGGGACGAGGCCATAGTTGGCGAGCGGGCTGTCCGGGCCGATCATCTGATCGGAGGTGAAGAACTCGACATATTCCTTCAGGCCCGGGATCACGCCGAGGTGCGCCTTCTTGACGTAGAACTGCAGCGGACGGGAGACTGGGTACTCGCCCTTGGCGATGGATTCCACCGTCGGCGTCACGCCGCTCATGGTGGCGACCTTCAGCTTGTCGGCGTTGTTCTCGTAGAAGGACAGGCCGAACACGCCGATGCCCTGCTTGTTGGCGTCGATGCGGGCGAGTGTTTCGGTGTAATCGCCGTCGATATCGACCGCGGAGCCGTCCTTGCGAACAGCCATGCAATCCTTGCCGGCAGCCTTCTTGTCCAGGCCGGCGGCCATGCGGACTTCCAGATCGCCAGCGGCTTCACAACCGGCCTTGAGGACCTTCTCTTCGAAGACTTCGCGGGTGCCGTGCTTCTCGCCCGGGATGTAGGCGGCGATGGTCCAGGCCGGGAAGTCCGGGTTCACTTCGTTCCAGGTCTTGTAGGGGTTGTCGACGAGCTTGCCGTCAACGACGACCTTGGCCGCCAGACCCTTGTACATGTCGACCGGTTCGAGAGCGAAGTCCGGGCCGTTGATGTCGGAAGCGAAGACGATGCCGTCATAGCCGATGCGGATTTCCTGGATCTCGGTCACGCCGGCGGCCTTGCAGGCCTCGACTTCCTTGTCCTTGATGCGACGCGAGGCGTTGGCGATGTCGATGGTGTTCGGGCCGACGCCCTTGCAGAATTCCTTCAGGCCGGCGGAGGAACCACCGGACTCGACCACCGGGGTCTTGAAGTCGGGGAAGACCTCGCCGAAGTTTTCGGCAACGATCTTGGCGTAGGGGAGAACCGTCGAGGAACCGGCGATCTGGACCTGGTCACGGGCCTGCGCACCAGTGGCGGCGAGGATGAGCGCGCCTGCGGCGACGCTAGCAAGACGGATGGATTTCACGGGTCTTCTCCATGGTTTCAATGCGATGAGACGTTTGCTCTCAATTGCTCTCAATGTCAGGAAGCCTGCCGAACCGGTCCGGCGCCGTATGGCGCCTTTCCTGTGGTCGCGGGGCCTTCCCATCCGTGGACGGCCTCGTTCATATGTCCGCGATATAACGTTGTGATGACGCTGTTTCGCATTTGAATTCCTTCAGCATTTCTCGCCGATGCGACGTAGTGTCGAAAGCCCTGGAGGTCGCCGTTCCCGGCAGTTCCGAACAGACTTGCGAACGCCCGCCCCGTATCGTTCAGGCCACCCCGTCGCCGGACATTTTCCGGCCCCGGGCAGAGCCCAAGCCTTGCGTTCGCAAAACGATCTCGCACGAACACAACCATCAGCACTGAACGCTTCAGACACCTGACATTCATTCGAAGGAAAGCCCCCTCACCCCTGTCTCTCGGCGAGCAATGCTTCCCTCCATCCGCGGGTTACGTGTTTCCCACAAGTTCCCCTCGGATGCGGTGAACCTAGTCAGGCTGTATGTGAGTCATATGACAGTTTCTTATCAATTATATGACGGTACAATTTATTGTTTTTATTGATATATTTAGATCCTATCACGCAACGTCGTCATGAACATGACAAAACGGGCGAAAGGCGGGCCCGCGCGGCGCGCGACTCTCCCCCCGGCCTTTTCAGACGGAACTGACGGAACACTGCGAAGGCGCTTGCCGCGGCCGGATCGCGATCGGTTGGGCCCGCTCGCCACGGGGGCGAGCCGACCTATTGTGCGGCAGAGGCCGCCGGAACCGTTTCTTCATCCTGCGCGCGGATACAGATCGTGAAGGTCGCGCCCTCTCCGGGAGCGCTTTTCACTTCAAGACGCGCGCGGTGCCGGTTGAGGATGTGTTTGACGATGGCGAGCCCGAGACCGGTTCCCTTCATCAGGCGGCTGGAGGAATCCTCCACACGGTAGAAGCGTTCCGTCAGGCGGGGCAGATGCTTGGCGGCAATGCCGGGGCCCCAGTCGCGGACCGAAAGACGCCATTCCGGGCCCCGCTCGCCCGTCGCCGTCTCGCGGCTGCAACTGACGAGCACCCGCTCGCCCTCCATGCCGTATTTGGCGGCGTTCTCCACGAGATTTCCGAGGACCTGCACAAGCTCGTCGCGCTCGCCCACCACCGTCATGGGTTCATCGGGCAAATCCAGGTCCAGCGTCACGCCCTGCTCGGCGGCGACCGGCCGCAGAGCCTCGGCGACGCTGCGCGCGACATCACCCAGATCCGCGCGCGCATCGGGACGGACATGGGCCTTGAGTTCGATACGCGAAAGCGAGAGCAGGTCGTCGATGAGACGCCCCATCCGCTCCGCCTGCTCCTGCATGATCTTGAGAAAGCGGTCGCGCGCGACCGGATCTTCGCGCGCCGCGCCCTGCAGGGTTTCGATGAAGCCTGTCAGGGAGGCCAGCGGAGTGCGCAGCTCGTGGCTCGCATTGGCGACGAAATCCGCGCGCATGCGCTCCAGCCGGTGCTGCTCGCTCAGATCCCGCACGCTCACGAGAACGAAATCCGGATGGCCGGAGGTCGCCGAACGGCTGCGAGGCAACTGCATGGGCGCGATATGGGCCTCAAGCCAGGATTCCGTCGGCACCTTCTCTCCCCACGAAATCCGTTCCGCAGGACCGCCGCCGGCGACCCTGTCGAGGGCTTCGAGAAGGGCGGGCGGGCGCAGCCCGAAAGAGAGCGGATCGCCCGGCTTCACTGAGGGGAAACGCTGGCTGGCGATTTCGTTGACATAGCGCGTGACGCCACGGCGATCGATGATGAAACAGGGCTGGGACATGGCGTCGACGGCCACTTTCATGCCCGTATCCGGCCAGGCGGTCGGGGCCCGTGTCGCCGCGCGGCGCGCCATGACGAGCGCCCGGCGCTGGGGCAGGAAGGCCCCCAACAGAAGAATGAGCGCATAGGCGCCGACGGCATGGCTAACCGGCAATTCATGGACAAGCACGCCCGCCACCAGCATGAATGCAAGAGCAAAAAGCAGCCAGCGCAACGCATAGAGCCTCTGCATCGGCGACAGGATGCCCGCCTGCGCGGCGCGCTGCTGGCTGGACAGTTCGGAACCGTGGCTTGCGGGATCACTCATGATCGAACAACAACTTTAACCTTCATTATCCCGAGGGATATCCTGTCCCGGTGCCACGCTGCGCAGCATTCCGATCAAAGGCGATGTTACCGGGCAATTACCGGCATACAAGAACCACCGCCTGATTTTATCCGCACATGCGATAGCATTTTATACGCATGTGACCTGCAATAAGATGTGCCGCAGATAACATGCGGTCGATGACAGGCAAACGACGGTCCCCCGCCGCGTCGTCAGCGACAACCGGCCCTGTCCGGAAAACGGGAAAGGCATGGATTGCAAATGACAAGCTTCAATCTGGACGATCCGAATCTGCCCAAGAGCATCGAACAAGGCGCAATGGGCAGCGGCGGCTATCCCTATGACCACAAGCTCAAGCGCAAGCATTACGAAAAAGACCTGCGCGCACTCCAGATCGAACTCGTCAAGGCGCAACGTTCCATCCGCAGGAACGGGCAGCGCGTCGTCGTGCTGTTCGAAGGGCGCGATGCGGCGGGCAAGGGCGGCACGATCCTGCGGTTCCGACAGAACCTGAACCCGCGCTTCGCCCGCATCGTCGCACTGTCAAAGCCCAGCGACACCGAGGCGGGGCAGTGGTATTTCCAGCGCTACGTGACCCAGTTGCCCACGGCGGGCGAAATCGTCCTGTTCGACCGTTCCTGGTACAACCGCGCCGTGGTGGAGCGGGTCAATGATTTCTGCACGCGGGAACAGACAGAGGAATTCCTCGACGAGGTTCCGCGCTTCGAGCAGATGCTGGTCGACAGCGGGCTGATCCTGTTCAAGATCTGGCTCAACATCGGCCAGAAAATGCAGCAGAAGCGTTTCCACGACCGGCGTCACGACCCTCTCAAGATCTGGAAGCTCTCGCCCATCGACATCGCCGCGCTGGACAAGTGGGACGACTACACGAAGGCCCGCGACCGCATGTTCACCCGCTCCCACACCGCCGGCACGCCCTGGACGATCATCCGCGCCAACGACAAGCGCCGCGCGCGGCTGAACGCCATGCGCCATGTACTCGGTCATCTGGATTACGACGACAAGGACTACAGGGCGATCGGCGAGATCGACCCGCTGGTTCTGGGGACCGAGCCAAGCTTCCTGCAGACGGACGAATAGACCGGGCGTCCGCCCGTCATTACAAGAGCCACGAGGCTGTCATAATCGGGACAGGGGAAACCTGCTAATGCGCCGCTGGGCGTTCCCGGCCCCGAGGTTGTGAGGGGCGATCCGTTCTCTTTGTCTGTATGGGAACGAACGTCTCATTATTTGCACTTGTGCCGGAGGCCGTTCGGTGCAATCGGGTGGAGACGCCAGACCGGGGAACGCTTCGGGCGAAGTCATGTCTGACCGCCCGTCCCCGATGCGCCGCCAATGCCCGCCTCACTGAAAACCCAAAGAGGTGCTCTCTTGATTACGGTCTTTGTTCCCAGCCAGTTCGGTATCGAACCCGTGGAAGCGACGGTGGAAAATCTGCCCGAAAACTGGGTTTGGCTGGACATGAACCGTCCCTCCCCGAAGGAGGAAAGCCTGGTGGCCAAGCTGCTCGAGGTCGATGTTCCGACCCACGAGGAGCGCGTGGAGATCGAAACCTCCAGTCGGCTCTACGAGGAAGACGGGGCGCTGATCATGTCGGCGACCGTTCTGTGCGGCACGCAGGCCGGGCGGCCCATCACCACCGTCGCCACCTTCATCGTGAAGGGAGGGCGGCTGGTCAGCGTGCGATACGACGAGCCGGTGAGTTTCGCAATCGCACGCCAGCGGGCGCTGAAGGCCGGTGTGGAGGCCCATAACGGCAAGGGCATGCTGCTGGTCATCCTGGACGCCATCATCGACCGCATCGCCGACGTTCTGGAACTGGCGGGCAGCGAGGCCGACCAGCTTTCCAGCGAGATCTTCGACGCCGAAAGCCCGGCCAATGCGCATCACAACTACGACGACATCATCCGTTCCCTTGGAAAGCTCGGCACGCGCCAGTCGAAGATCCAGGAAAGCCTCGTGAGCCTTGCCCGGCTTTTCCAGTTTCTCACAACGCGGGAAAAGAAGCTCGGTCTGACCGCTACCGACCGGGCGCAAGTCAAATCCCTGACGCGCGACGCGCGATCGCTTTACGAATTCGCGGCAACGCTCGACAACAAGGTGTCGTTCCTGCTGGAAGCCACACTCGGCCTCGTCAACCTGCAGCAGAACCAGACCATCAAGATCTTCTCGGTTCTCGCGGTCGTCTTCCTGCCGCCCACGCTCATCGCCTCCAGCTACGGCATGAACTTCGCAATCATGCCCGAACTGCATTGGGCATTCGGCTATCCGATAGCGGTTGCGGGCATGATCGCATCTGCGCTCGGCACTTATGCAGTGTTTCGCTGGCGCGGCTGGCTGTAAAGCTCCGAACGGCACTGGACAGAGCCTCCCGCCTTGTCTTTAATCATTAAAAAGACAAGGGAAACTTCGCCGACATATGCGTCATGCAGGCGGGGATACGGGGAGGAAGACAATGCTCGGTCTGATGCAGAACTGGCCGCTAACGTGCAACAAGATACTGGACCACGCCGCGACCTATCACGGCAATCGCGAGGTGGTCTCGCGCTCGGTGGAAGGACCGATCACGCGCATCAGCTACCGGGGCTTGCGCGACCGGGCGCTGCAGGTCGCCAAGCGGCTGGAGCATGACGGCATCGTGCTCGGGGATCGCTGCGCCACGCTTGCATGGAACACCGCCCGGCACATGGAAGTGTGGTACGGGCTCCTCGGCATCGGCGCGGTCTACCACACCGTCAACCCGCGCCTTTTCCCCGAACAGATCGCCTGGATCATCAACCACGCGGAGGACCGCTTCCTCTTCGTTGACCTGACCTTCCTGCCCATCGTGGAAAAGATCCGGGACCAGCTCAAGACGATCGAGAAGATCATCGTTCTGACCGACGCGGCACACCTGCCGGAGACCGGGCTTGCCGTCGTCGCCTACGAGGAATGGCTGGCCGAGGTCGACAGCGATTTCGCGTGGAAGACCTTCGACGAGAATACGGCTGCCGGGATCTGCTACACCTCCGGCACGACGGGAAACCCCAAGGGCGTCGTCTACTCCCACCGCTCCAACGTGCTGCATGCCATGGCGGCGGTGCAGGTGGACATGATGGCGCTTTCCAGCCGCGACCGGGTGCTGCCGGTGGTGCCGCTCTTCCACGCAAACGGCTGGTCGCTGGCCTTTTCCGCCCCCATGGTGGGCGCAGGCCTGATCATGCCTGGCGCGCGGATGGACGGCGAGGCCATCTGGGAACTTCTGGACAGCGAGAAGGTCACCTTCACCGCCGCCGTTCCCACCATCTGGCTGATGCTTCTCGACTACATGGAGCGCACCGGCAAGGCTCTCCCCTATCTGGAACGCGTGGTGATCGGCGGCTCCGCCTGCCCGCGCGCCATCACGGAGAAATTCGAAACCGACTACGACGTCCGCGTCATTCACGCGTGGGGCATGACGGAGATGAGTCCGCTCGGCACCATCTGTACGCTGAAGCCGGAATATGCCGACCTTGAAGGCGACGCGAGGCTCGACATTCAGGAAAAGCAGGGGCATCCGCCCTTCACCATCGAGATGAAGGTGACCGATGACGAGGGCGCGGAACGCCCGTGGGACGGCAAGACTTTCGGGCGGCTGAAGGTGCGCGGCCCCGCGATCACCAGCTCCTATTTCAAGGGTGAGGGCGGCCAGGTTCTGGACGAGGATGGCTTCTTCGACACCGGCGATGTCGCCCATATCGACGAACACGGCTACATGCAGATTACCGACCGTGCCAAGGACGTCATCAAGTCCGGCGGCGAATGGATTTCGACCATCGATCTGGAAAACATCGCCGTCGGCCACCCGGATGTGGCGGAAGCCGCCGCTATCGGGGTTACCCATCCGAAATGGGACGAGCGACCGCTTCTGGTGATCGTCCCACGCGAGGGCACGAACCCGACGCGTGAAGACCTTCTCGCCTTCATGCAGGGCAAGATCGCGAAATGGTGGATGCCGGACGATGTGGTGATCGTGGATGAAATCCCGCACACCGCAACCGGCAAGATCAAGAAGACCGCCTTGCGCGAGAACTTCGCAGACTACCGGTTGCCGACGATCTGATCGCCGACGACCTGATTGTCGATGATCGGCACCCGGCGCTTGCCGAAGCAATGCCCCGGAGCATCGCCCCGAATCAACGACGAGATGCAGACCGGTTTGCCTGCCCCCGAGGCCGTGCTATGGCTTTGGGGGCGGCACGCCGGGACGGGTTCGCGTGGAATGCCCGTCATAGGTTTCGCCGCTGCTTTCCGCCGGGCCCCGATTGCCGTCGGTTCCCCGATCTTCGTCAGGTTCCCGTTTTCCGTCAGGCCAAATGCGCAAACGCCTTCCGATCCGCCGCGCTAGAACGGCGAGCTACAGCCGGTTCGCCGGTGTCGTATCGATACCGGTCATCATCATCGGCGCGGCCCTGCATCGCAGCGGCCACATCGATACGGTTGCGCTGTTTTCCGTGTTGGGTTTCGGCTTTGCGCTGGCGTTGTCCGCCGTGGTGGCCTCAATCGCCGCCATTGCCGCTGTCTGGCGCCGGGGTGCGCCGGGCATGAGCGACGCGGTTTTCGGCCTCATTTTCGGCCTGATCGCACTGACGCCGGCGGCCGGGGTGACGGCGGCAACGATCTACTATCCGCGCCTGACCGACATCTCCACAGATCTGGACGCCCCGCCGCGGCTTGCTCCCTCGCAACGCCGTCAGCAACCCGGCGGGCATCTGAGGCCGGCCGCCCAGCGCGATGCCTATCCCGACATCGTTCCCCGGCGCTTTCCGGTCGGAACCGCCCAGCTTTATGCCGCGGTCGAGCAGGTCATCGAGGATCAGGGCTGGACGCTCGGAGCCCATCTCGCCCCCGCCATGAACGACGATCCCGCCGCCATCCGCGCGGAAGCGAGCACGCTGCTTCTGGGGTTCGTTGATGACGTGACCGTGCGCATCCTGCCCGACGCCATCGGTTCCCGGCTCGATATCCGCTCCGCTTCGCGTCTCGGCGAGCATGATCTGGGCGCCAACGCCCGACGCATCCGCACCCTTCTGGCCGGTGTCGACAGGATGCTGACCGAGGCCTATGGGATCACCGAAGTACAGGAAAGCGACACGGCTCCGGCCGAGAGCATCCCGCTGGAATACGAAAAGCTGGATGACGGTCCGGACGAGCCCGTCGTTCCCGTGCCTGACGACAAGCCCGGCCAATTGGAAGCCCCCGCCAGCGGGTGATGGCAAGCTCTTCGCTCAGGCGAGAGCGTAACGGGTCGTCAGCGAGGGGACGCCGTCGGCAATCACAAGACCGCGGGCGACGAGATCCTCCACATGGGCGAGAACCGACAGGGATGCAGGGCCGTGCAGGGCCGGATCCACATCGCGGTAGATGACCTTCACCATGTCCGCAATTAGCGCATCGCCCGCCTCGATACGGGCGAGAACCGCCGCCTCGCGTGCAAGGCGATGTTCCTTCAGCGCGGCCACATAGGCGGGTGCATCGCGCACCGGTCCTCCGTGGCCGGGATAGTAGATCTCTTCCGGGCGCGCCATCAGACGGTCCAGCGAGGCCATGTAATCGGCCATGGCACCGTCCGGCGGGGCGACGATGGAGGTCGACCAGGCCATCACGTGATCGCCGGAAAAGAGCGTCCCATCCTCCTTGCAGGCGAAGGCCAGATGGTTTGCCGTATGACCGGGCGTCGCGATCGCTTCCAGAGACCAGCCCGCCCCTTCCAGTACTTCGCCGTCCTTCAGTTCGCGGTCGGGCACATGCTCGCTATCGCCACCGGCATCGAGCGGATTGACCTCGCCGACATTCAACGGACGCGCGGAACGGTGCGGTCCGGAGCCGACAATCGGCGCGCCCGTCAGCGCCTTCAGCGAGCGCGCGGCGGGGGAGTGATCGCGGTGGGTGTGGGTGACGACGATATGCGAGACCGGACGCCCGGCGGCAGCTTCCAGAATGGAGCGCACATGGACGTTGTTGTCCGGACCGGGATCGATGACGGCCAGTTCGCGGTCGCCGACCAGATAGGTGTTGGTGCCGTGAAAGGTGAAGGGGCTCGCATTGGGCGCGGTCAGGCGCGCAACGAGCGGAGACAGCTTTACAGCTTCACCGTAACGCGGATCGAAGGTTCGGTCATGAAGAAGAGGCAGGACTTGATGCTCCGGACTGGGCCCGGGACTTGGCATCAGACCGGGGCCGTTCAGGTTGGGACCTTGACGAGACGAGTGTGAATACGGGAGAGACACCTCACCCGTGCTGCACGCCCGGTTCGGGCGAGCAGCCGTCACAATCGTGAGCGAACGCGACGCACATGACCCGGCTGCGAGTTACGGCGCAATACGATCTCTCTAAGTAAAGGTACTGAAGCAGTCGGACCGCACGGGCACAAGCCCCTTTTCAGGAAGAAACCAATCTTCCAGATCCTGCTGCAATCCCAACCATCCCGAAGGACAGCCGATCAGTCCATCGGGAACGCCGCGAGCGTCCGCTTGCGACTGTTCTTCTTTTTCTGCTGCAATTCACGGTGGCACACCATGGCCGCCGTAATCGCCTGAATTCCAACCGGCTTGTAGAGCTTTCGCAGGTCGGGCTTTTGATCGCCCGGTTGGAGGTCAGATTGCATGTCCTTGCTCATTGTCCTCATCCGCATCGCGCTTCATTCGGCCATCTCACAGGCCGGACGTCCGCAGGTTCCGTTGCGATTGCGTCACTATCAGGATCTCAGCATGCCTTTTACATGGCCAGTCACTTTAAGCGACAACATGTAATCTTTCGCGAATAGTTTTTTTCCGGTCAATCGAAACAAAGCCGTTACGCATGCGACAAACCAGCCGATCTGACACAATCCGCAATGCAAAACTCACCTTGCGTCAGCGATGGAACCGCAGTTCTTCGCGGATTGACGCAAAATCAGGGATAGAGGCGCTCGATGTGCCACGGCTCATCAAGCTTGGCCCGGGTGAAGACCATCCGGTCGTGCAGGCGGAAGGGACGGTCCTGCCAGAATTCGATCTCGACGGGCTGGATGCGGAAGCCGGACCAGTGCGCAGGACGCGGGATTTCACCGAAGCCGAACTTCGCGGCGTAACGCGCGACTTCCTTCTCCAGCGCGAACCGGCTCTCCAGCGGGCGTGACTGCTTGGAAGCCCAGGCGCCGATTCGACTGCCGCGCGCCCGCGAGGCGTAATAGGTATCAGCCTCTTCATCCTCGACCTGCACGACCGGCCCCCTCACCCGCACGCAGCGGCGCAGGCTCTTCCAGTGGAAGCACAGGGCAGCCTTGCCGGAGGACAAAATTTCCCGACCCTTGGCGCTTTCGAAATTGGTGTAGAAAACGAATCCGCGCTCATCGACTTCCTTGAGCAGGACCATGCGCACATTCGGCATGCCGGTTTCATCCACAGTTGCGACCGACATGGCGTTTGGATCGTTGATCTCTGCCTTCTCCGCCTCTACAAACCATTCAGAGAAAATGCGAAACGGTTCCGTGTTCTCTGCGGAATTACCCTTTGTTAACCCTTCAAAGGGATCTTTGATTGTCTCGGACATCGGAGGTGCTTTCAGGTTCGGCATGAGTGGTCAACGCGCGACGTTCTATACCCTTCGCACCGGATGGCGCCAGTGGCGTCTTGCCGTTGCCGCCATGGGGGTGCTTGCGCTGGCGGGCTGCGGCCACATTTCGTTCCCGATGAGCGACACCTCCGAAACCGGAACTTCCCAGATCAGGACCGCCTCCATCGACGGCATGGAAACCCCCGATAGCGACAGCGAGATTGTTGCGACAGACCGGGGCGTCATCGCCTCCACCCTGGCCAGCGCGCCTGCTGTAGAAGGCCCGGAAGCCTCCGTCAGCCCGACCCAGCTCGCCTGGGTCAACCCGGAAACGGGCAATCAGGGCACGATCTTCGAGATCGTCGACGCCGACCCCAAGGGCGTCCACGGCTGCCGCAAGTTTTCCACTACTGCCAACACCATCGAGGGTGTGCGCGCCTATTCCGGCATTGCCTGTCCGGACAGCTTCGACAAGTGGCACGTCACCGTGCTACAGCCTGCTGACGCAGGTGCTTGAGCGGACGGTCGAACAAGAATCTGCGACACGTTTTCGTCGATACGGATAAGGTTCGGGCAACGGACCGGATTGCACAATGCATCCGGAATCATTGCGCCTCTGGCATTTATTCCTACGACACCCCATATCTGCTTCGAACGGATGCCCGTGCGGCGTCCACTATCGATTGCCCTGTATCCGGGGCGCTTTGCGCCCCTCCACAATGACGGACCTGATCATGCGTGATCCGTACCAAGTTCTTGGCGTATCGAAATCCGCGAGCGAAGCGGACATCAAGCGTGCGTTCCGCAAGCTTGCCAAGCAGTACCACCCCGATCAGAACGCCAACGACAAGTCGGCCCAGCAGAAGTTTTCCGAGATCAACCAAGCTTACGAGATCGTCGGCGACAAGACCAAGCGCGCCCAGTTCGACCGCGGGGAGATCGATGCGGAAGGCAAGCAGCGTTTTCAGGGATTTGAAGGTTTCGGCGGCGCAGGCGGCGCGGGCCGCGGCGGCGGTTGGGGCGGCTTCCGCCAGGCCGGCGGCGGCGCGGGTGCAGGCGGCGGCGGCTTCGACGATATCCTGAACGAGATTTTCGGCGGCTTCGGCGGCGCTCGTGCGAAGGGCGCCGGTGCAGGAATGGGTGGTGCAGGCATGGGCGGAGCCGGCATGGGTGCCGGTGCGGGCACGCGCGCCCGTCCGCAGCGCGGCGAAGACGTCAGCGTGACCGCAAAGGTCACGCTTCAGGACTATGCTCATGACGGCAAGG
>CAXXGA010000001.1:0-736566 GCA_963678585.2 Breoghania sp. | reverse complement strand
CATGACCAAGCTGCGCCAGACCATCGCCCGTCGCCTGAAGGACGCGCAGAACACGGCCGCCATGCTCACCACCTATAACGAGGTGGACATGGGCCCGATCATGGAACTGCGGAAGACCTACAAGGAGCTTTTCGAGAAGAAGCACGGCGTCAAGCTCGGCTTCATGGGCTTCTTCACCAAGGCCGTCTGCCACGCGCTGAAGGACGTGCCCGCGGTCAACGCCGAGATCGACGGCACCGACCTGATCTACAAGAACTTCTGCCACATCGGCGTGGCTGTCGGCACCGACAAGGGCCTCGTCGTTCCGGTCGTGCGCGATGCGGACCAGATGTCGATTGCCGAGATCGAAAAGAAGATCGCCGAATTCGGCCGCAAGGCGCGTGACGGCAAGCTCGGCATCGACGAGATGCAGGGCGGCACCTTCACCATCTCCAACGGCGGCGTCTACGGCTCGCTGATGTCGTCGCCGATCCTGAATGCGCCGCAGTCGGGCATTCTCGGCATGCACAAGATCCAGGAACGCCCGATGGTGGTGAACGGCCAGATCGTGGCCCGCCCGATGATGTATCTGGCGCTCTCCTACGATCACCGCGTGGTCGACGGCAAGGAAGCCGTGACCTTCCTCGTGCGCATCAAGGAAAGCCTTGAAGATGTCCAGCGCCTCGTGCTGGACCTCTAGGCCCGTTGTGACGAAACAGGCTGCCGCCCCCTCGGGGCGGCGGCTCGTCGGCACCCGGCCCCTTATCGGGCGACGGTTTGCCGAGATTGGGCAGACGACCCCCGAAGGGGGGGACAGGGAGCAGGGAAAATGAACCTGGAATTCCTGATGACCGCGCTGGTCGTGGTGCTGCTTCCGGGCACCGGTGTCGTCTATACCGTGGTCACCGGTCTTTCCGGCGGGCGACTTGCAGCCATCGCCGCAGCGGTCGGCTGCACGCTCGGTATCGTTCCCGCCATTGCCGCCTCCGTTCTCGGCCTTTCCGCACTGATGCATGCAGGCGCGCTCGCTTATCAGATCATCCGTTTCGCCGGTGCCGCCTATCTGCTCTATCTGGCATGGCAGACCTTGCGCCATGCCGGGCCAGTCGCGCTTCGCGCCGATGAGAGGCCGCAGAAATCCCTTTTCGCCATTGCGCGCACGGCCTGCCTGATCAATGTCCTGAATCCCAAGCTCACGGTTTTCTTCCTCGCCTTCCTGCCCCAGTTCGTCGCCCATGGCGAAGGGACGGCAACAACGCAGATGCTGACCATGGGCGCGGTGTTCATGGCGATGACCTTCGTGGTCTTTGCGCTTTATGGCTCCTTTGCCGCCCTACTCGGCTCCGCCGTTCTCAAGCGCGAGGCCGTGGTGAAGTGGATGCACCGCACGGTGGCGCTGGTCTTTGCCGGGTTCGGCCTGAGGCTGGCTTTCTTCGCAAGGTAGGCGGCATGGGGCTGAGTTCAGGAAAGGGCGTTCGGATGACGGCACGGGGAATGGATCTGCTCAGGCCAAAAGGCGGCGTGACGCTGGCGGCACTCGGGTTTGCAACCTGTCTTGCAATCGGTTTCCTTGTGCCGGGCAATGCTTTTGCCGTCGATCCCAACGCACTCATGGGCAGCGGCCCGCAGGGCGCCGACGCCCCGCCCCCCGCTCCGGCACCGGCAGAAGACGAAAGCACTCTTGAGCGTCTCGCAGGCGCCTACAAGGCCGAAGGCCGCAACGCCGACGGGTCGCGCTACACCGGCTCGGTCACCATCCGCATCGATGGGGAACGCGCCCGGTTTCGCTGGGATATCGCCGGGCAGGTCTATACCGGTACGGGTCTTCTCGCGGGCAATGTTCTGACCGTCGACTGGGGACAGGCCGATCCGGTGATCTATATAATCAACGACGACGGCACGCTGAGCGGCACCTGGGACCGCGGGCGGGCGTCGGAGAAGCTGGTGCCGCGCCGCTGAGGCGCGTCAGGCGGGCTTCGCCCGGGGGATGAGAAATCGATGCCACGCAATCTGACAGGCCGGAGCGGACTGACCATGCGCGAGGTGCGCCCATGAGCGCCCCCGTCATGCTGGTCACCGGCGGTTCGCGCGGCATCGGCGCTGCAACGGCGCGGATGGCCGCCGAGGCCAGATACCGCGTCGTCGTCAATTACGCCGCCAATTCCGCGGCAGCCGATATGGTTGTCGGCGATATTGTCGCCGATGGCGGGCAAGCCTTTGCGATTGGTGCCGATGTCTCCGATGAGGAGGCGGTGCTGGCGATGTTCGACGAGATCGACGCCCGCTATGGCCGTCTCGATGCCCTCGTCAACAATGCGGGCGTGGTCGATGACGCGGAGCGGCTTGAAGACATGTCGATGGATCGCCTGCGCCGGATGTTCGAGATCAATGTCTTCGGCACGATGCTGTGCGCACGTGAGGCGGTGAAACGCATGTCGAGCGCCCATGGCGGGCGCGGCGGCACGATCGTCAATGTGTCGTCTGCGTCGGTGACGCTGGGCTCGCCGTCCCAATATATCGACTACGCGTCCTCCAAGGGCGCGGTGGAGACCTTCACCATGGCGCTCGCCAAGGAAGTGGTGGGGGAAAAGATCAGGGTGAATGCCGTAAGACCCGGCATCATCGATACGGAAATTCATGCAAGCGGCGGCGACCCGGACCGGGTGGCGCGGCTTGGCGCCTCGCTGCCGATGGGGCGCGCGGGAACCGCCCAAGAGGTGGCCGGCGCGATCATCTGGCTGGCGAGCGATATTTCGTCCTACACGACGGGCGCGGTGGTGGATGTATCCGGCGGCCGCGCCGTGTAAATGCTCAAGACCCGGCGGAGCGCCGGGTGGAAATCAACCTGACAAGAGGCTCCGATGTCCTACGATCTCTGCATTATCGGCTCCGGCCCCGGCGGTTATGTGTGTGCGGTGAAGGCTGCGCAGCTTGGCCTGAAGGTGGCAGTCGTCGAGAAGCGCGCAACTTACGGCGGCACCTGCCTGAATATCGGCTGCATTCCCTCCAAGGCGCTGCTTCACACGTCGGAGATGTTTGAGGAAGCCGGTCACGCCTTCGAAGGCTTCGGCATCAAGGTCGGCAAGCCCAAGCTCGACCTGCCCGCCATGATGAAGCACAAGCAGGACGTGATCGATTCCAACACCGGCGGCGTGACCTTCCTGTTCAAGAAGAACAAGATCGACGCCATCCAGGGCACCGGCAAGATCGCCGCCCCCGGCAAGGTGGAAGTGACCGCCGAAGACGGCTCCACCCAGACGGTTGAAGCGAAAAACATCGTGATCGCCACCGGCTCCGACGTCGCGCCGCTTCCGGGTATCGAGATCGACGAGAAGAAGGTCGTCTCCTCCACCGGCGCTCTGGCGCTGGAAAAGGTGCCGGGCAAGATGATCGTGGTCGGCGCGGGCGTGATCGGGCTGGAACTCGGCTCGGTCTGGCGTCGTCTCGGCGCGGAAGTGACGGTGGTGGAATTCCTCGACCGCATCCTGCCGGGCATGGACGGCGACGTCGCCAAGAACTTCCAGCGCATCCTCAAGAAGCAGGGCTTCGGCTTCAAGCTCGGCGCGAAGGTGACGGGCGTGGAAAAGGCCGGCTCCGGCCTGAAGGTCTCCGTGGAACCGGCTTCCGGCGAGGGCAAGGCGGAAACGCTGGACGCCGACGTGGTGCTGGTTGCCATCGGTCGTCGCCCCTACACCGAGGGCCTCGGCCTTGAGGCAGTCGGCGTGGAGCTTGACGAGCGCAAGCGCGTGAAGACCGACGCCCACTTCAAGACCTCCGTCGACGGCATCTACGCCATCGGCGACGTGATCGCCGGTCCGATGCTGGCCCACAAGGCCGAGGACGAAGGCGCCGCGCTTGCCGAGATCCTCGCCGGTCAGGCCGGTCACGTGAACTACGATGTCATTCCGGGTGTGGTCTACACCATGCCGGAAGTGGCTGCCGTGGGTAAGACGGAAGAGGAGCTGAAGGCGGCGGGCATCAAGTACAAGGCGGGCAAGTATCCCTTCTCCGCCAACGGCCGCGCCCGCGCCATCGGGCAGACCGACGGTTTCGTGAAGATCCTGGCCGATGCGGAAACCGACCGCGTTCTCGGCGCGCATATGATCGGCGCCGGTGTCGGCGAGATGATCCATGAACTGGCCGTGCTGATGGAATTCGGCGGCTCCTCGGAAGATCTGGCGCGCACCTGCCATGCCCATCCGACCCAGTCGGAGGCCGTGCGCGAGGCCGCCATGGGAACCTACGACAAGCCGATCCACATCTGATCGTTACCGCTCATTGCAGGCGGATCAGGAACGCGCCCGGGGCCTCTCCGGGCGCGTTTTTCTTTGCCTTGGCCAATGATCGGCAAGCGCGTGTCGGGGAACCCGTTGTGGGGCGCGGGCGTTTGGGTTCCTGAAGGAGGGGCCGCAGGAGCGGGCCCTGAACACATTTCAGGAGGGAAGACCCCATGAACCGCAATGCGCTTTACGCACTCGTCGCCGTCTTCGCCGTCGCTGCAGGTACCTTTGGCTACCTCTATTACGAGGAACAGCAGAAGACTGCGGGCATCGAGGTGGAGATTGGCGACAAGGGGCTTTCGGTGGAGGCGAAGTAGCGGCGAGGCGTCAGCCCTGCTGGCCGACATAGGTGTCGAAAGACAGCTTCACCGTGTCGATATGGGCGCGCATGAGTTCGGCCGCGCCGCGCCGGTCGCCGCGGGCGATGGTCTCCACGATGGTCGTGTGTTCGGCCTGCGACTTCGCCAGCCGCCCGAGCGTGCGGAACTGGGCCCGGCGGAAGGGGGCGAGCCTGAGCCGTGTCGCCAGCGTCAGTTCCGCCAGATAGCGGTTGTGGCTTCCCGCATAGATGGCGTTGTGAAAGATGTCGTTGAGTTCGTGATAGCCCTGCGGATCGCCCTGGCGCATCATCTGGGCGAGGTCTTCCAGTATGTCCTCCAGCGCTCGGCGTTCATCCGCGCTCATATGGACCGCGGCAAGCCCTGCGCAGATGGCCTCAAGCTCGGCCATGGCGATGAACATCTCTCTCAGGCGTTCCTGCGAAAGCTCCGCGACGAAGGAACCGCAATGGGGCTTCTGCTCGACAAGCCCGCTCGCCTCAAGCTGGCGCAAGGCCTCGCGAATGGGCGTGCGGGAAACGCCGAAGCGCGCGGCAAGGCCCATCTCGTCAAGCTGCGTTCCGGGGACAAGCTCGCCCTTCACGATCTCGTCGGCAAGCTGCAGGCGGATATCCTCGGTGCGTGTCCGGCTGCGCGACGGTTTGGAATCGAGTTCGCTGTCTGACATTGACATGGTGTGCCTGGCCCCGTCCGGCTCTGCGCCTGCAGAAACATCCTGAGTTGAAGATCGAGTCGCCCTGCGATCATAGCGTTGATACCGCTGCCGGGTTAGGTCTGTGACGCCGCAGCCTCGGGTAGCATCGCAAGACGGTTCGCGACGGGCGACGTTGGCGTTGGATGGCAAGGGGCGCGGCCTCACCGGCGAAGAGGTGCCCGACCGCCCCTTTCACCGCAGGATTGCCGATCTCCGTCAAAACCTTCCGACGTTGCGGATCCGGCCGGTTTCGGCGGGTTTTTGACCCGTATGTTACGTAACTGTCGTGTTGATGTGGCCATATGCGCCCGGTGGGTCTCCCGCCAGCCTGACACCCCAAGCAACGAGCTTTCCCATGACCGCTTATCTGTATGCGCGCCGCGTCGCGACGGCCGCTGCATGCTGCCTGTTCGCCTGCGCCGCCCCCGCCCTTGCCGATGATCACGATGCCCATCATGAGCACGCCCATGCGTTCGAGACCGGAGCGATCAGGGTCGTTCACCCATGGGCGCCGGCAACCGGTGCCAACCATGGCTTCGTGTTCATGGATATCGACAATCACGGCGGCGCGGACCGTCTCGTCTCCGCCGCGACGGAGGCCGCGAAAACCGTATCCATCGTCGGCATGACTTTGACCTCCGAGGGCGCGGTGAGCCATATCGAAATCGGCGCAATCGATATTCCCGCCGAACACGAGTTCAGGCTCGATCCGGCCGGTGTCGCGCTCAAGCTGGACGGCCTGAAAGGCCCGCTCGCCAAGGGCGGCGACCTCGATCTCACGCTGACCTTCGAAAAGGCAGGCGAAGTCGAGATCGAAGTCGAAATAGAAGCCGCGGATGCGAAGGAACACAGCCACGCGGGCCACAATCACTGACCGGGACCATGGAGAAACCTGCGCAACGGCTCCGGCCCCGACGCGCGACTGCTCCTGCCGTCAGCGGGCCTTTGCGGTCTTCCCGACGCGGGAGACCATCATTTCCGGTTTGCCGACGGGTGCGCGCTCGATGGCGGCTCCGATGCCTGCCAGAATTCCGTCGCTTCCCGCCTTGCCGATCAGCGTGACGTTGCCGGGCCGCCCGTCACTTCGCGCGGCGACCGGAACCGCGATGGCGGCAAGGTCGAGCAGGTTCACGAAGTTGGTATAGGTCCCGAGCCTGCTGTTGGGGCCGATCGGGTCGGCGTCGCATTCCGCCATCGTCACGAAATGCGGGATGGTCGGCACGCAGAGACAGTCGAGACCCGACAGGGTTTCCTGCGCGATGCGCTCGAGCGCCTTCAGCCGGTAGAGCCCGTCAAAGGCGTCGGCGGCGCTCAAGCCTTCCGCCCCGCCCACGATCCGGCGGGTGACGGGGTGGAGGATTTCCGGTCTCGTCTCCATGATCTCGCGCAGCGCCGCATAACGCTCCGCCACCCACGCGCCCTCGTAAAGAAGATCTGCGGTCTCGTGGAAGGGAGCGAAATCGATCTCCGCGATCTTCGCCCCGCGGGCCGCAAGATCATCGAGCGTCACCTGATAGGAGGCGGCCTGTATCGTATCGCCGAAGAACCTGCGCTGATCTACCGGCGGCACGCCGATCCGCAGGCCCGGCGTGAGCCCCTGGGGCTCTGCGAATTCGAAGGCGCGCGAATAGGCGTCCTCCCCGTCACGGGCGGCGGCATGGGAAAAGACCGCCCATGCATCGGATACATTGCGGGCAAAAACAGACATGCAGTCGAGCGTGCGGCAGGCCGGGATCATGCCGGTGGCCGAAAGCGCGCCGATGGTAGGCTTCAGGCCGACGAGGTCGTTGAGGGCTGCGGGCACGCGGCCCGAACCTGCGGTGTCGGTGCCCAGCGAGAAGCTGACGATGCCGTGGGCGACGGCGACCGCGGAACCGGAGCTGGAGCCGCCCGGCACCATGGCCGGGTTGAGCGCGTTTCGCGGCGCGGGATAGGGCGTGCGTACGCCGACAAGCCCCGTCGCGAACTGGTCGAGATTGGTCTTGCCGATCACGATGGCCCCCGCCGCCTTCAGCCGCGCTACCACGAAGGCGTCGTGTTCGGGCCAGTATTCATATTCGCGGCACGCTGCGGTCGTCGGCATCCCGGCCACATCGATATTATCCTTCACCGCGAAGGGAACGCCCCACAGGGGGCGCGCCGGATCGAAGTCGCCCAGCGCGCGCACCTCGTCCATCAGGTTCCCGCGGTCGGCGAGATGAATGAAGATGCCCGGATCTCCCACCGCGTCGAAGCGCTCGAAAACCTTGGCGATCATTTCCTCGGGGCTGATGCCGGCGGCATAGGCCGCATGCAGGGCAGGGATTCCGGCGGAAAGATCGATCATGGGGGAGTGTCTCCTGGCAGGTGTCGGCTCCCGGAAAGCATCGCGGAGATGCCTCGCAACCCGTCGCCTCAAATTGCATGCAATCCGGCTCGCAACCTTCGAGCCAGCGGACTGGAGATTGTGACCATACGCAATAGTACGTTGCAATCATAGAAATTCTAATAGGTTGCGGCGAGGTGGGCAGGTTTGCCATGACCGGCGGCACGCCCGGAAAACAGCCATCTCGCGCAACCTCAAAAGCGAAGTGCGTGCAAGGAAGTGATGGAGCCTGCGCCGAGGCGCGCGTTCAGCCGAGTTCGAAAGTCGTGATGCCGAAAATGCGTTCCACCGGCAGTTCCGGATCGCGGCCGCGATACATCCGGGCGGTCTCGAATTCGGGCGAAAGCTCGTAGCGTTCCGCCATGCGCGAGGCAGCCTCGTTGGATTCCGGCAGATCGAGATAGACCATCCGTCCCTTGGCCTGACCGGCAAGCGCGCGGAACAGGATATCGGCGGTATCTTCATCTCCGGCAAAGAGCGGCCCGATCTTGAAGCCGTCCACGCAGGCGCGAATGGCGCCGTATCCGCGAAGGTTTCCGTCCTCGATGAGCGCCAGCCCCATGCGCGTCTTTGCATCCGGTGCCAGCCAGCTCTTCAGGAAGGGTTCGCGGGAGCTTCCGAAAAAGGTGCGGTCATAGTCCCGCACGGTCGGGAAAAAGCCCTGACCGATGCGGTTGAGGCGCGGATCGGGCGGGGTGTCGACCATCGAGATCCCGCCATAGCGGAGATTGCGATGGGCGCGGACAAAGCCGCTGCGCGCATAGCTTTCCTGCTGGGCGACCACGCCGTCGAGCCCGACCGTGCCGCCGGGGGCGACCCGGTCGAGGCGCGCAAGACCGGCCTGCCAGAGCGCCCAGCCATATCCCTTGCCGCGAAATTCCGGGCGGCAGATATAGAGCCCCAGAAAGCCGTAGGTGTCGCCGTAGGTCACGACCGAAATCGAGGCGACGGGCTCGTCGTCCACGAACCCCATCAGGAAGCCGTCCGGATCGGCGGCGCGAAAGGCGGCGGCATCATCAAGCCCCGGATTCCAGCCTTCCTCGCGCGCCCAGTCGAGCGTCAGGGCGAGATTTTCCGGCGTCATGGTGCGGATGGTCAGGTCGGCGGGCATGGCTGTCTTTCGGGGCAAGTGTATGAGTTTGCGAGCGAGATTAGCGCGCAATGTCCTTGCGGCAAAGACCGTTTGCGGTGTGCATCGCCGGGCGCGCCGTTCGTCCTGTGCGCAGCGCCAACGCCTTGTTGCAATCGCTCCGCGTGCTTGTCACAGTGCCCGTCCTTGTCAGGAACCCTTCTTGTCGATGACCTTGAAACGATCAGCGAGCGCGATGCGACCGATATTTCCCATGTCTGCAACCCGTGCCGCCCTGATTGCTGTGCTTGTTGCGGGTCTTGCCTCGCCCATCGGCCCCGCGCGCGCCTATGACCTGCCGCTGAAAGCCTTCAAGAACGAGCTTTTTTCCGATCAGCCGATTCTCGAGGTGAGCGATGACGGCGCGCGGGTTGTCGTCGACTATTCGAAGAAGCGCGATCTCTATGGGCGCGACGTGGTTCTGGAGAAGCGGGTGAAGGACGCCTATGTCTCCACCCGCGTGACCCGCTGGCAGGCGAATGAGACGCTCAGCCTCGGAGCGCACAAGGTCGAGCTTTCGCGTGTCGGTCCCAAGAGCGGGGCGGATTTCGCGGTGATCTTCATTCACGGGCGCGGCGGCGACCGCAAGCTCGGCGTCAACGACTACACATTCGGCGGCAATTTCAACCGGCTGAAGAACCTCGTCGTCCAGAACGGCGGCAGCTACTATTCGCCCACCGTGCGCGATTTCGAAAAGGACGGCGTCGACGCGATCAGCCGTCTGGTCAAGAGCGTTCACGAGCGCAACGGCAAGCGCCCCGTCATTCTCGCCTGCGCCTCCATGGGAAGCTTCATCTGTTGGGGGGCGGCGCGCGATGCGGCGACGGTCTCGCATCTGGCGGGCATGGCGATTATCGGCGGTGCGCCCAATCCGGATTTTTCCCGCACGCCCGCCTATCGCGCCCGTCTGCCGCTCTACATCACCCATGGCGGTGACGACCCGGTCTATTCGGCCGACAAGCAGACGGCCTTTTTCCGCACCTTGCACAGGGCGGGCTACCCCACGCGCCTCACCGTGTTCGCCACCGGCTCGCACGGCACCCCCATCCGCATGACCGACTGGTGGCGGCTTTTGAACTGGACGCTTGCGCAGGGAAGATAGGCAATCCCATGCTTTCATGACGCTGCGTGAAGTTTGCGCAACGTTACATCAACGATCATCCGTGTCGGATTGAAGGCATGCGGATGGTAAAGAATGTCGCCTGTTGTCCCGATACTTGCGTCAGATCGTCAAGGGTCTTCGGAAAGAGCCGTTTTGGCTATTCAAAATTAGGGTTTTAGGCCTATATCCGAGACTGAAATGCCTTTCTCAAACGTTTCCTTGAATGTCGCGATGGTGGGCTAGGGTCTGCCGTCGGGCACGGCGTTTTCAGATATCGGTTCAGGCAAGAAGTCTGGTTCAGGGCGAATATTCATGGCGGAACAAACGGCAACGCGGCAGCAATCATCGTTTCTGGTGATCGCGGTTCTCGCCCTTCTCTCCGTCTTCCCGCCGTTGGCCACGGATATGTACCTTTCCGCCTTCAAGGACATTCAGGCCGCCTACGGAGCCGCCGACGGCGCGATGGAACTGTCGTTGTCGATCTTCTTTCTCGGCCTCTGCATGGGACAGCTGATTTTCGGCCCGGTGATCGACCGGGTCGGCCGTCGCGGGCCGCTGTTGCTGGGCGTTGCCGTGTTTTGCGCAAGCACGCTGGTTCTGCTGTTGAACGACAACATCCATCTTTTCATCGCGCTGCGCCTCGTTCAGGCGCTTGGCGCCTGTGCGGGCATGGTGGTGGGCCGCGCCGTCGTTTCCGATCTCTTCGAGGGCCGTGAGGCCGCCAAGATGATGACGCTGCTCGTCATGCTGATGAGCCTTGGCCCGATCTCGGCACCTTTCATCGGAAGTCTGCTCGTCACCTACATCAACTGGCAGTCGGTCTTCGTGGTCATGCTGGTCATCGGCCTCGTCGCGCTGGGCCTGAGCTGGTGGGCGATCCCGGAAACGCTGTCGGCGGAGCTGCGCAACAAGGAGCCATTATCGGCTTCCCTGAGCCAATATGCGGGCATTCTGAAACGTCGGAAATTTCTTCTGCCGAGCCTTGCCGGCGCTTTCGTGCAGGCTGGCTTGTTCGCCTTTATCACGACCTCTTCGTCCCTCTTCATCGGACGTTTCGGTCTGACCAACATTCAGTATGGCCTGTGTTTCGGCTCTGTCACGCTCGGCCTCGTCGTAGCCTCGCAAGTCAACGCCCGTCTGCTGGAGACCCTGAGCGTAGCCCGCATCGTCGATTTCGTCTTGCCGGTCTACGTTCTTGGAGGTGTCGGGCTTCTGGTCGTTTCCTCAACGAACGAACTCTTGTTGCTGCTCGTTCCGCTCTGGCTCTCCGTCGCAATGGTGGGCCTCATCAGTGCCAATGTGATGGCGCTCGCGATGCGCGCCAGCCATGGAAATCTGGGCGCCGGGTCTGCGCTTCTAGGTGCATTGCAGTTCGGAATCGCCTTTCTGTGCAGCTCGGTGGTGGGCTCCTTTCCCTCCGCCGGTGCCTTGCCGCTTGCGCTCGGCATTCTCATTCCCGGCCTTGCTGCCTCCGTGTTGTGGGTTCTTTTCCGCCGCAGCGAATGAGTCGGAACTTTCCCGTCTCCCCTTGCGTTAATTGCCTGAATGACCGGCTGCCGCAGCACCTGCTGCGGTCATCCGCCGTCGATAATCAGGGAGAAGTGCAATGGGTATCGAAGTTGGGGGCCTGATGGGCCTCGTGATCCTCGTTCTTGATGTCTATGCGATCGTGAAGATCCTCGGCTCCGGTGCGTCCACGGGTTCCAAGGTGCTGTGGGTCGTGCTGATCCTGCTGCTGCCGCTGGTCGGCTTTCTGTTGTGGCTCATGGCGGGGCCGTCACGCGCGTCCTACGCCTGAGCCTGGCCGCCGGGTGTCATGTCTCTTGCGGGGCATGACATCTCGGAAAGTATTTTCGCCTTCCGATGGAACCGACTTACTCCGGCTGCGTTCCTGTCCTAGCTTTTGGCGATGGCAGTGACGGGCGCGAGTAGCGCCGCGATCGGCAGGCCGAAGACAGGGTCATGCCGGATCCGGCGAAAGGATGAAATCATGAGAAGAGACGTCATGGCTGATGAAGACAAGCTTCGCCGCAAGGGCGTCGGCTTCAGTGATGATATCCAGTCCCGGATCGGCAGCCAGCTCAAGTCGATCTATGACAGCGTGCTCGATGAACCCGTGCCTGACCGGATCTCCATGCTGATGAAGCAGCTTGAAGAGGCGCATCCTGCGGATGCCACCCCTGAGGATTTCAGGCAGGAGCATGATCAGGATGGCTGAAATCACCCCGGAACTGCGAAACGAATTCATCGCCTGCATTCCCAGCATGCGCGCCTTCGCCGCCTCGCTGACGGGCGCGGGTGACCGCGCCGACGATCTGGTGCAGGAGGCGCTGATGAAGGCCTGGGGCAATTTCCACTCCTTCACCGCGGGCACCAACATGCGGGCCTGGCTCTTCACCATCCTGCGCAACACCTTCTATTCCAACTGTCGCAAGATGAAGCGCGAGGTGCAGGACAGCGACGGCGTTTACGCCGCCAATCTGGCCGAACATCCGCAGCAGCAGGGGCATCTGGATTTCGCCGATTTCCGCGCCGCGCTCGACAAGCTTCCCGACGACCAGCGCGAGGCGCTGATCCTGATCGGCGCATCGGGCTTTTCCTACGAGGAGGCTTCCGAAATTTGCGGATGCGCCATCGGCACTGTAAAAAGCCGCGTCAATCGTGCCCGGGCAAAGCTGGCGGAAATGCTGAGCGTTTCGTCTGCCGACGAGTTCGGTCCCGATGGGTCCGCCCAGGCGGTCCTGTCCATAACCTCCGTACCGACGGCCAAAAGTCGTGCCATGGGCTAAGCTTCCAACCACGAGTTCAAAGATCGATCGCCGTCTGTTCGGCTATATCGCGGGCGCCCTGATTCCACTCGCGGCGCTCGCTTTCGTCGTCTCCTATGCCGACCGCGTGCGGCGGGTGGAGGCGACGCGGTCCGATTTCATCGATTATGCGCGCCTGACCGGCCAGTCGAGCGCGAAGGTGATTGCGCGTGCGGAGGGCTTCGCGGCGGGCTTCGTGTTGCGCGACGATCCCGCCGCCATCGACTGCGATGCGGTCTTCGACGCTTTGCAGGGCGAATTGCATCAGGCGATGAGCATCCGGGTGGAGGTGGACGGGCTTCCGCGCTGCGCGCGCACGCGCTATCGCGAGGGGGGCGAGATCTCCGCCGAGCCTGCGGAGATCGAGGCGAGCGAGCGCGAGGCCATCGTCATCACGCGCACATCCGGGGACGGGCGCGTCTCCGTTTCCATCGGCCTGCAACCGCGCGCCGTGCTCATCGCGCCCATCGTCGCCACCACGTCCGGTCATGCAAGTTTTGCCCTGCTCGACCCTTCCGGCAACATCCTCGCCGACTATTCCGACCGCAGCGAGGACAAGGAAGCCTTCCGTGATTTGCTCGGCAAGGCCGATCTGGCGAAGGGCGCGGCTACCGAAGATCTGCCCGAGGAAGGCGGCTGGCTGGTCTCGCTCGTGCCGGTGCCCGGTACCGATTTCCGCATTGCCACCGGCGTTCTGCCCGAACAGGCGGCCCTGGAGCCCTGGCTGAGCGTGGCGCGCGCATTGCTCCTGCCGGTGACGCTTCTGGCGGTCGTCTTCGTGGTGCTGCGGTTCGGCATGCAACGCTTCTTGTTGCGCTACCTGCGCCATATCTACGGCACGTTCCGCCAGTACGGGGCGGGCGACACTGAAGCGCGGGTGGGCCGGCTTGAGAGGGCGCCTGCCGAAATCCAGCTTCTCGGCATGACCTTCGACATGATGGCCGACCGCATCGCCTATCGCACGAAGGATCTGGAAAACTCTCTGGCGGAACAGCAACGCCTGACCCGCGAACTGCATCACCGCATCAAGAACACGTTGCAGATGATCGCGAGCCTTGTCGGAATGCAGCGTCGCGAGGCGACGTTAGACAGCGACAAGGCGGCGCTCCGGGTAGCGCTTGAGCGGGTGCAGGGCATTTCCGCGGCCTTCCGCGTTTCCTACGCCACCAATGAAGGCACGGATGTGGGGCTGGAGGATCTGGTGCGCGAGGTCGTCGATGCCCTGCGCGAGCCGGTGCGCCTGCCGTCGGGCCGCATCCGCTTCATGGCGCGCGAGGCCGCGCATACGACCATCGTTCTCGACAAGGCGATCCCGCTCGCCTTCATTCTGGCCGAGCTTCTGCCGCCGCGTTTCGACGGGTTGTCAGCGCAGGAACAGATAACGATTGCCATTGCGCCGGAAGGCACGCGCGCACGGCTGGAGATTTCCGGCCCCCGGGGCTATCTCGCCGCCGAGGGCGACGATCCGCACGCCCCCCTGAAGACCCGCCTGATGCGCGCCTATCTCGCGCAGCTTTCCGCTGAATACGAGGTGGAGGGGAGCGCCGTCTCTCTCCTCATCCCTGTCGCCGACGCCTGAATCTCTGCCAGTTTCCTGCGCAAACGACATCGCCGCCTCTGGTTCGATCCGGTTAGGCCCGAATAGGCCGCGGCCTATTCGTCTTCGTCGCCGTCGTAGCCGCCGCGCTGTGCCTTTTCTGCCTCGTCCAGCTTTTGCAGAAGCTCGAGAAACCGGTCCGGAATACCTTCCCCCTGCACGGTTTCATAGATTTGACGCAGTTGCCGCGAAATCTGGGCCTGTGTCATATCCTCCGCGCGCGCCGCGGCATCGTTCGCGTCGTCTGCGCGAACCTGCGGATCTTGCGGGGGACAGGGGTCTTTGGAGGCCATTTTCTAAAAAGGTCCGTTGTCTTCACCTTTGCACAGCCGTGCATAATCGAAAACGATCGGGGCGGTGGAACCTTTTCCGTTCCCGACCGTTGGCATGCTGTCAAAGATCATATCTGCCTGCAATCGGGGAGTTTCTCATGTCGCTGTCCACCCGGGTAGCCTCTCACCTGCCGTACTTGCGGCGCTATGCGCGGGCCGTGACCGGATCTCAGAGTTCCGGCGATGCCTATGTCGCCGCGGTGCTCGAAGCGTTGATTGCCGATGTTTCGGCATTTCCGCAGACATCCAGCGATCGTGTTTCGCTTTACAAACTCTTTTCCGGCGTCTTCGGTTCCGCTCGCATCGAGGTTGCGGAAGTTGAATCGCCCTTCGGTTGGGAACGAACGGCGAGCGCCAATCTTCAGGCGATCTCGCCGCTTGCCTGCCAGGCGTTTCTGCTCGGTTCCGTCGAAGGCTTCAGCCCCTCTGAAGTGGCCGAAATCCTGTCCGTCACCGAAGAGCGCGTCGGCGAGCTGATGGCGGACGCGGGTCGCGAGCTTTCCAGCCGCATCGCCACCGACGTGATGATCATCGAGGACGAGCCGCTGATCGCGATGGATCTGGAATACATCGTGGAGGAACTCGGCCACAAGGTTACCGGCGTCGCCCGCACCCGCAAGGAAGCGGTCGATCTCTTCGCCCGTACCTCGCCCAGGCTCATTCTTGCCGATATCCAGCTTGCCGATGGGTCCTCGGGCATCGACGCGGTTCATGACATCCTGAAGGAAGAAAGCCTGCCGGTGATCTTCATCACTGCCTTCCCCGAGCGCCTTTTGACGGGCGAGCGCCCGGAACCGACCTTCCTGATCACCAAGCCCTTCAACCCCGACATGGTGAAGGCGCTGGTCAATCAGGCGCTGTTCTTCAACGAGAACGTCAGCGCGCCGACCGCCTGACACTGCCTGTCGGGAAATGCGAAAAAGCCGGGCTCCGCATCTGCGGTCCCGGCTTTTCGGTGTGTGTCGTCCGGTATACGGAGATCGGCCGCGGCCTAGGCCTTGAACTGGAGGTCGTGCAGCTTGCGGTAAAGCGTGCCGTGCGCCATCAGCTCGTCGTGGCTACCCTGTTCGACGGCGCGCCCGTGATCCATCGCCACGATCTTGTCGGCGTTGCGCACGGTGGAAAGCCTGTGCGCGATGACGATGGTGGTGCGGTTTTCCATCAGCCGTTCGAGCGCTGCCTGGATCTTGGCTTCCGATTCCGCATCGAGCGCGCTGGTCGCCTCGTCGAGCAGCAGGATCGGGGCATCGCGCAACATGGCGCGCGCGATGGCGATGCGCTGGCGCTGGCCGCCGGAAAGTCGTCCGCCATTCTCGCCGATGGGGTCGTCGAAGCCCTTGGGTAGCTCCAGAATGAAATCTTCCGCATTGGCGTCGCGCGCGGCCTGGCGGACTTCCTCGTCGCTGGCGCCGGGGCGGCCGCGCAGGATATTGTCGCGCACCGTGCCGTCGAAGAGGAAGGTATCCTGCGTGACCAGCGCGATGTTGCCGCGCAGCGAGGCGACGGTGACGTCGCGAATGTCCTGCCCGTCGACCGTGACCTTGCCGCCTTCCACATCGTAGAAGCGTTCAAGGAGCGACAGAACGGTGGACTTGCCGGCTCCCGAGGCGCCGACAAGGGCGGTGGTTCGCCCGGCCTCGGCAACGAAGGTCAGCCCGTCGAGAGCGCGATTGTCCTTGCCATAGCCGAAAACGACGTCCTCGAACCGCACTTCGCCATCGCTGATCTCCAGCGGGTTCGCGCCGTCCTTTTCGGTGATGGTCAGATCCATGTCCAGCAGGTCGTACATGATCTTGACGCCGACCATGCCCTTTTCCAGCTGCACATGCATGCGCGCGAGCCGCTTGGCGGGCTCATAGGCCATCAGCAGCGCGGTAAGGAAGGCGAAGAAGGCACCCGGGTCGCTATCCAGATGGATGACCGAATAGCCGCCCCAGATAATGACGAGGCCGACAGCGACGCCGCCCAGCGTTTCCATCATCGGGCTGGTGCGCGCACGCAGAAGGCCCATCCGGTTGGACTGCTTCTCCACGTCCCCGATGGCCTTCTGCATGCGCTTGCGCATGGCGGCTTCGGCGGTGAAAGCCTTGACGACGCGCGCACCCAGAACCGTTTCCTGCATGATGGAATTGATCTTGGTGAGCGAAACGAACTGCGCATTGGCCACCTTGCGCGTCTTGCGCACAAGGGCGGTGACGCCGATGACTGCCGGCCCGCCTACGAGCAGCGCCAGCGTTGCCATGCCGGGATCCATGTAGATGACCACGAAGAGCAGCCCGATCAGGGACAGCAGGTCGCGTCCCAGCGACACCACGATCAGATCGATCACGGAGCGGGCGGCGGACGCATTATGCGACATGCGCGTGGACAGGTCGCCCAGAACATGGTGGTCGTAGAAGTCCATGCCCTGATCCTGCACATGGGCGAACAGGCGTTGCTGGTTCACCGCAACGATGTTGTTGCCGATGCGTGTCATGATCACGTTCTGGCCGTAACTCGCCCCGCCTTTCAGCATGTAGAGGCCGAACACCGCGCCCGCGATGACATAGACCATGCCCTCGCGCTTCTCGATGAAGATCTCGTTGATGATGTCGCGCATGATCCATGCGCTTCCGGCGGTGGTCGCGGCCACCAGCGCCATCATCGCGAAGGCCAGCACGTACTGCCAGACATAACGGCGCGCGTTTTCCGCAAGCAGCCGCCGCATCAGCGACAGGGTGCTTTCCGGATCCTTGAACATCCAGCGGGCGATCAGGCGAAGAAGGGGCAATAATGCCTCACGGGCTTACCAAACGGGGCGTGGTCAGGAGGGGCCGGGCTTGCCGGTTCATGCCCTGAACGCGGATTGCTTAAGAGCATATTCCGGCACAACAATCAATTGTCCGCCATGTCCCGGCATGAAAGGGGAGGTTCCCGCGGGTCGGAACATGGGCCCGGCAGGTCGTCCGAATACGCCGGTACGCGTCCTGGTAGATGGGTCAGCTCTTGCCGCGTTGGGCGAGCATGCGTTTCAGGTAGGCCATGTTGGCCTTCACCTGCTCGGGCGGCAGGTCGGCGCTTGCGACCTGCTCGGCTTCGGCGAAACGTCCCTGAAGGCCCAGCACGAGGGCAAGGTTCTGGCGCACGCGCGGATCGGCCTTGTTGCTCGCCATGGCGCTGTGCAGGATCTTTTCGGCCGTCGTCAGGTCGTTTTCCAGCACATGGCTCATGGCCAGATTGTTGAGCACGGACGGCTCGCCGGGCACGATTTTGAGGGCTTCGGTGTAGAGATAGCGTGCGCGCTTGCGGTCACCGAGCTGATCGTGGATCGCGGCTTCGGCCGACATCAGTTTCCAGTCGGGCCGGGTCGGGGTCTGGGCCTGCTGGATGACGTTCAGCGCCTCCTTGAAGTGGCCCTTCTGCGCGAGGATTTTGCCATAGGCCGCTGCGATCTCGCGGTCCTTCTGATGCTTGATTAGGCCGCGCCGCAACACTTCCATGGACTGGTCGAGCTGATCGTTGCGCCGAAGGGCATCGGCATAGCCAAGGATGTTGGCCTTTTCGGTCGGATCGGCCTCGTAGCGCGAGGCCCATTGTCCGATCGCCTGATGGGTGACCGCCCCCGATGTGCCTTGCCCGGAGCCCGTCAGACTGCCGTCGGAAACGCAACCCGCAAGCGCCAGCGCCGCGGCAAGACCGGCGATCGCCGTCAGGCGGCGCATGGGTCTGCTCGTGTGCGGCGCAGCGGGATCCGAGCTGTTGATGCGGGCGGGCATGGCGACACTCCGGTTGCCGACGCGGGATGCGTGAAACACGCCTCCAGTCATAATTCGTTTACCCTAATGCTTGGTTAAACGAACGCGCGCCGTTGCTTTGGATGCCCCCGCTCCCTACTCTCTCTTTCATCCCTTTCCATTCCGTTTCCGGAGCATTTTTCCCGTGTTCGATTCCCTTTTGGCGTCTGCCGAAACCTCGCTCGCCATTCATGCCGTCACGCCCGACACGCTTGACGGCGTCGTCGCTTCTCTGGCCCCGGCCGCTCAGCGCTGGGTCGAGGCCAACGGCTATACCGGCGCGCCGGGATCGATCCTGAGCGTGCCGGACGCCGATGGCGGCGTGGCCGCGGTGCTTTTCGGAGACAGCGCGGACGCCCCGGCCCATGCCGCAGGCGCGCTGGCCTCGCTGAGGCCGGGGAACTATCGCCTCGAAGGCTTTGCCGATCCGGCAACCGCCTGTATCGCCTTCGCGCTCGGCTCCTATTCCTTCCGCACCTATCGGTCCGGCAGCGAGGCCAAGGAGCCGGAACGCGCCCGTCTGGTGGTGCCGAAGGGGTTCGATCTGCCCGGTGCGCGGATCCAGATGGAGGCGGTCGCCCTTGCCCGCGACCTGATCAACACGCCCGCCAATGACATGGGCCCGGAGGAACTGGCGGAGGCCGCAAGGCATCTCGCGGACCGCTTCGGCGCGACCTTCTCCACCGTCACCGGCGAGGAGCTTCTGGAAAAGAACTTCCCGATGATCCACGCGGTCGGCAAGGCGAGCACGCGCGCGCCCCGGCTGATCGATTTCTCGTGGGGCGATCCCTCCCATCCGCGCCTGACGCTGGTGGGCAAGGGCGTGTGCTTCGATACCGGCGGTCTCGACATCAAGCCCTCCAGCTCCATGCTCCTGATGAAGAAGGACATGGGCGGTGCGGCCAACGTGCTGGGCCTTGCGCTGATGGTGATGGCCTCCAAGCTGCCGGTGCGCCTGCGCGTGCTTATCCCGGCGGTGGAGAACTCCATTGCGGGCAATGCCTTCCGCCCCGGCGACATCCTGCCGAGCCGCAAGGGGATTTTCGTTGAAATCGGCAATACGGATGCCGAAGGCCGCCTCGTTCTGGCCGATGCGCTGGCGCTGGCCGACGAGGAGGATCCCGATCTCATCATCGACATGGCAACGCTGACGGGGGCCGCCCGCGTGGCGCTCGGGCCCGAGGTGATGCCGTTCTACACCCATGACGACGCCTTCGCCGCCTCACTGGCGGAAAAGGCGGAGGAAGTGGCCGATCCGCTGTGGCGCATGCCGCTTTGGAAGCCCTATGCGAAAATGCTGGATTCCAAGGTCGCCGACATCAACCATGTCTCCACCGGCGGCTTTGCGGGCTCCATCACGGCGGCTCTCTTCCTCGACCGTTTCGTGGAAAATGCAGGCGTCTGGGCGCATTTCGACATCTTCGGATGGAGCCCGTCTTCCCGCCCCGGCCATCCGGAAGGCGGTGAGGCGCAAGCCATCCGCGCGCTTTTTTCGCTGCTGAAGACACGCTATCCGGCATGACGCGCGCTTGATGCAGCTCGCGTCAGATTCTATACCGGAACCGAAATGATCAACATCCGGATACCGGGCCGCAAGGCTTGGTATCCGGGGCATGTTCCTGCGTAGCGAAGGCGAGCAACCGCATCATGGCGATCGAGATCCGCGCAAGTCAGGCTTTGAAGCTCTGGCACGACGTCACGCTGGAGCTGGTACATTTCGGCGAGCAGGACCTGACCGCCCGCCAGATGGCGATTCTTCTCACGGTCTATCTGGAACCGCCCCCGCACACCGTTCGCGGGCTGGCCAAGAAGCTGAATGTCACCAAGCCCGCCATCACTCGCGCGCTCGATACGATGGGCCGGATGAAACTCCTCGACCGCCGCCGCGATGAAAACGACCGGCGTAATGTCGTGATCCTGCGCACGGTGGACGGCGCGCTCTATCTGGAGCGGCTGGCCGACGTGGTCGTGGAAAAGGCCGCGACGGTGCGCTCATGAGCGAACCGGTTTCCTCCGCGAGCCCGCCGCCTGACCGACGCGTGACCCCCTGGCGGCCCGATCTTGCTGCCGCGCATCTGCGCGGGCGGTATGAGGCCGACAACTACGTCGAGGGACGTCCGGCACGCGTTGCCGCCGGTATTGCGCCCATGCGCCGCGAGGCGGAGCTTTCCCGTTCGCTCGATACCGAGCTGCTCTTCGGAGAAACGGTCACCGTCTACGAGGAACGCGACGGCTGGGCGTGGGTGCAAAACGGCTATGACGATTATGTCGGCTGGGTGCGCGCCGATGCGCTCGGCCCGGTCGGCCCCCATCCCACTCACCGGCTGGCGGTGCTGCGCAGCTTCCGCTACCCGGAAGCCGAATTGCGCGCGCCCGCGCTCGATTGCCTCTCCATCGGGTCGCGCGTCTGCGTGGTCGACGAGGTGGAGAAGCGCGGAACGCGCTACGCGGTGCTGGTCGACGGATCGGCGGTCATCGCCAAACATCTCGTGCCCGACACACATTTCGCCAACGATTGGGTTTCCATCGCCGAACGCTTCGTCGGCGTTCCCTATCTGTGGGGCGCGCGCACCTCCATCGGGCTCGATTGCTCTGCCCTCATCCAGATCGCGCTGGCGGAAACGGGCATGTTCTGCCCGCGCGACAGCGACATGCAGGAACGCGTCCTTGGGGATAGGCTCGATATTTCGGACGGCCTGCCGGCGCTTCAGCGCGGCGATCTGGTCTTCTGGAAGGGCCATGTGGGTGTCATGGTGGACGCCAATGTCCTGCTCCATGCCAACGGCCACACCATGACCACGTCAAAGGAGCCGCTTTCCGGGGCCATCGCCCGTATCGCCGCCAATGAATACGGCGCTGTGACGGCCGTGCGCCGGATGGTTCGCAGACGCTAGGAACAGGTCGTCAGCGCGCACCCACGCGCAAGCCCGGCGCAGGGCGTTCGCGCAGCACCTGACGGCGAAAGCGGAAAAGGGCCGCGGGCCGTCCGCCCGTGCGCGCCGTCGTCGCTCCGGTCGGCTCCACCAGTTCGGTCGTCTCCACGAAGCGGCGGAAATTCTGCTTGTGCAGATGGCGTCCGGAGATCGCCTCCACCGTGCGCTGAAGCTCCGTCAGCGTGAAGGCGTTGGGCATCAGTTCGAAAATGACAGGGCGATATTTGAGCTTGCCGCGCAGACGCGAAATCGCGGTTGCCAGAATGCGGCGGTGATCGAACTGCATGGAACGGCCGAGATAGGGGCGCTCGGTGTAGCCGTCGCTCATCGGGCGACCGTCGCGCTCGGCCTCCGCGGTCAGGCCCGCCTCGTAGCAAAGCTCGTAGCGTTCCAGCGCACGTTCCTCGTCCCACGGGCTGCCCTCGCCGCCGAAGGCCAGATGAAGCCGTTCAAGACGCGCCGCACCGAGCGCCGTGTTGCCATCCTTCGCAGGCGCTTCCGCCCAATGTTCCAGGGCGGGCAGAAGCGCCTCGTCCAGCATGGCGGGCCGCCCGTCGCGCCAGTCCTCCCACGGGAAATAGTCGTACCAGGGCCGCCAGCGGGCACGGGCGCGCGCCAGCACCGCTTCCGCCTCCGGGCTTTGCCGCGAGAGCGCGAGATAGCCGACGGACACCACATGCGGGCCGGTATCGCCCGGCTGGGCGTGTCTTCCTCGGTCGCCATAGGTGTAAAGCTGCTCCACATAGCCGAGCCGCAGCGCGGTCTGCTGCTTCACCCAGTCGCGCAGGCCGATTTCAAGCGTGCGGTGGTGGAGCGGATCGAAGGGGCCGAAGGGGAGCGATTCCGGTTCGCCGGCCTGAGCGCCGTCGATGGCGAGAACCATCGGAGTGGGATGCGTCACGGCGACGATCACGGCATTGAGGCCGATCTCGATAGCTGGTGCCGCCGTCTCCATCTCCATTCATCAAGCTCCATTGCCCGCCGCGCGCCCATCGGGGTGGCCCGCTATTTCTAGTCGATTTGTCGGAGGTTTTGAACACAAACGGCGCACTGTCGCGAGCATTTGCCCGGAAACAGCGCGCCGCTGAAAAGGCCATTGAAAGGGAAAGGCAGGGCCTTCGTCAGATCGACTGGTTGTAGGCGCCCACTTCCGGGTTCTCGCGCAGCACCGCATCCACCGACTTGAACATCGCGTGCATGCGCTCCTCGGAGACGGGGCTTTCCACCACCACCACCAGTTCCGGCTTGTTGGAGGAGGCGCGGACCAGCCCCCATGTGCCGTCCTCGGCCACGACACGCACGCCGTTGACGGTGATCAGATCGGCGATCGGCTGGCCGTCGAGCTTTTCGCCTTTGACCTGCATGTCCTTGAAGCGGGCGACCACACGCTCCACCACGTCGTATTTCTTCTCGTCCTCGCAATGGGGCGACATGGTGGGCGAGCCCCATGTCTTGGGCAGCGCATCGCGCAAATCCGCCATGGACTGACCGGGGTTGCGGTCGAGCATGTCGAGAATGGCGAGCGCGGAGACGAAGCCGTCGTCGTAGCCGCGCCCGATGGGGGCGTTGAAGAAATAATGGCCGGACTTCTCGAAGCCGACCATGGCGTTGAGCGCGTTGACCCGGCGCTTGATGTAGGAATGGCCGGTCTTCCAATAGTCGGTCTTGGCGCCGTTTTCCTGAAGCACCGGATCGGTGAGGAAAAGGCCGGTGGACTTCACGTCCACCACGAACCGGGCGCCGGGGTTGAGGCGGGAAATGTCGCGCGCCAGCATCACGCCGACCTTGTCGGCGAAGATTTCCTCGCCCGTGTTGTCCACCACGCCGCAACGGTCGCCGTCGCCGTCGAAACCGAGGCCGACCGCCGCCCCCGTCTCGCGCACGGTTTCCGCGATGGCGCGCAGCATCTTCAGGTCTTCCGGGTTCGGATTGTAGCGCGGGAAGCTGTAGTCCAGCTCGCAATCGAGCGGCACGACGTCCGCGCCGATGGCGGTCAGGATCTTTTCCGCAAATGCGCCCGCCGTGCCGTTGCCGCAAGCCGCCACCACCTTGATCGGGTTCTTCAGCTTGGGCCGGTTGGTGAGATCGGCGATGTAGCGCTCGGGGAAATCCTCCACGAAATGATAGGAGCCGCCGCCCTGCATGTTGAAGGCGGCTTCCAGCACGATCTCCTTCAGGCGGCCCATCTCGTCCGGCCCGAAGGTCAGCGGGCGGGCAGCGCCCATCTTCACGCCGGTCCAGCCATTGTCGTTATGCGAGGCGGTGACCATGGCAACCGCGGGAACGTCCAGCTCGAACTGGGCGAAATAGGTCATCGGCGTGGTCGCAAGGCCGATGTCGTGGACCCGGACGCCCGCAGCCATCAGGCCGGTGATCAGCGCCATCTTGATGGAGGCCGAATAGGAGCGGAAGTCGTGGCCGGTCACGATCTCCGGCTTCACGCCCATCTCATGGATCAGCGTGCCAAGGCCCATCCCGAGGGCCTGTATGCCCATCAGGTTGATTTCCTTCTCGAAAAGCCAGCGCGCATCATATTCGCGAAAGCCCGTGGCCTTGACCATCGGAGAGGATTCGTAGGCGTAGGTGTTCGGCGTAAGGGCCGCGACGGGCTTGGGAAACATGAAGGCTCCTGAAATCGATCAAGGCATCGGTTATCAACGGTATAGGATGGTGCTGCGACCAAAGGAAGGCGAAGCTCGGCACATGCTGAGCGCAAACGCGACAAAGTTATGTCGGTTCCCGGTTTTCGACAGGGGAGTTTCGCGGAACGTGCGCCTATTGCTGCATGACCAGCTCGTTGCCGCGCATTTCGACATTCTTGAGCTGACGCAGGAAGCTCATGCCGAGCAGGGTCGTCGACAACGCCCCGCGCGGCGCAATGAGCGCGGGCACTTCATAGACGCGGATCGTGTCGATGCGCACTTCGCGCAAGAGCACCGGCGCGCTTTTCTGGATGCCGTTGGCCGTCGAGATCTCGATGGTGAATTCGGAGTTGCCCGGCCGGATGCCCAGACGGACCGCTTCCTCGTAGGGAAGGGCGACCGCCGTCGCGCCGGTATCGACCAGAACGTCGACAAACCGGTTGTTGATGCGGGCAGTGGTGGCGAAATGTCCGTTACGCCCGGCGCCGAGGATCACCGTGCCGCGTCCGGAGGGGCGATAGACGGGCTTTTCCGCGTTTTTGTCGGAGGTCGTTTCATCGGTGGGAAGCGCTTCCACGCCCCATTGCACCAGCGTCGGGCCCGCAAGCGCCGCAAAGATGATCACCACCAGAATGAAGATGAACCGCTGCATTTCCCGCTATCCGCTGTTTCCCATAGGTTTCTTGCCATGATGAGTGTTAGCGTGCGGTGAAAAAACACGGCTTGAATAGATTATGGTTAGCGGGATCTTAACGCCGGTGAGGCAGGGTGCTCCGGAGGCGCCGCCGGTTGCGGGGACGGTCTGAAATCCGCCGCCTTTATGGTGTCTGCCCGACTGATCCTTGAGTTCCTGCGGACCCCTGAGCCATGCGCAAAGTCCTTGCTGCCATCATGCTGACCCTCGCCCTCGCCGGTTGCGCCGGCGGCCTGCCCGGGCTTGGCGGGGACGAGGCCGTGATCACCCATGTGCCGGTCGATGAGCAGGCCGCGCTCGATCGCATCAACGCCTATCGCGCATCCCATGGCGTTGCCCCGCTCGCCCTGTCGGGCGCGCTCAACGTCGCCTCGCAGGACATGGCCGACTACATCGCCCGGCGCGACAAGCGCAAATCCCCGCTTCACTCCAGGAACGGGCTCTTCAAGCGCCTGACACAGCACGGCATCCGCCACGACGCGGCGGCGGAAAACCTCGGCTACGGCTACCAGAGCTTCGAGGCGGCCTTTGCGGGCTGGCAGGGCTCGGCCGGTCACGACCGGAACTTGCTCAATCCGAATGTCACGGAAATGGGCATCGCGCGGTCCACGCGGCCCGACGGCATGTGGCGCAATTTCTGGGCGCTGATCATGGTGCGCCCGCAGCGGTGATAGCCGTTTTGGCCTTGCGGCTCAGGCTGTCAGGTGGGCGAAGGCCGCGACCACGTTTTCATAGACCTGCCGCTTGAACGGGATGATCAGTTCCGGCAGGCGGTCCGCCTTTTCCCAGCGCCAGCGCGAAAACTCCGGCTTGTGTCCGCCGGGAGGTGTGAGAACGTCGATCTCGTTTTCATCGCCTTCGAAGCGGAAGGCGAACCAGCGTTGCGTCTGGCCCTGATAGCGGCCCTTCCAGCTTTGCTGGGCGACGGGGGCGGGCAGGTCGTAGGCGTACCAGTCGGGCGCTTCAGCCAGCAGCGAAATCGATTTGACCGAGGTTTCCTCGTAAAGCTCGCGCTGGGCGGCGGTCAGCGGGTCTTCGCCCTTGTCGATCCCGCCCTGGGGCATCTGCCAGCTGTGGGTCGCATCCACATGTTCCGGGGTGCCCTTGTAGCGGTCTCCGATCCAGACGAGCCCTTGAGGATTGATCAGCATGACGCCGACGCAGGGACGATAGCGGGGAGTGGAATGGTCGGGCACGGGCAATGATCCTCAGGCTGCAAAAGACGAGATGCAACCTAGACCATATTGCACCGCGATTGTATCGCCGCGATGCGGCGGGGATCAGGAATTGTTGTAGAGCACGCCCGCGCTGATCGGCACCAGTTGAAGGCCGCGGGCCTCAAGGCTCTTGGCCCATTCGCTGATCCGGTCGATGGAGACCGGCAGGGCGGAGGCGTAGCCCACAGCAAAGCCCTTGGTGCGCGCCACCGCTTCCAGTTCCAGAAGCCGGGCATCGATGTCGTCGCGCGCGGGATTGCGGTCGAGCTGCAGGTCTGCGCGCAGGAAGGGCGTGCCGGTGGTGTTGGCGACGCTGGGGGCCGTGGAGCGCGAGGATGAGCCGTCATCCATATACATCAGGCCGCGCTTCCCGACTTCCGCCAGAACAGGCTGAAGCGAGCCGGGCGTTGCGGTGAAGCGGCTGCCCATCTCGTTGACGACGCCCACGTAGTTGGTCAGCCGCGACAACAACCAGTGAAGCCGGTCGAGGTTCTGCTGATGGGCCAGATCGACCAGCAGCGTATGCGGGCCGGGATCGTTGTCGGGATAGTCGAATGGCTCCAGCGGCACCTGCAGAAGCAGCTCGTGGCCCTCCTGACGGGCCCGGACTTCCCAGTCCTTCAGGTTGTCGCCATAGGGCGCAAAGGCGAGCGTGACCGCGGAGGGCAGGCGGGTCAGAGCCAGATTGGTGCCCGCTTCGCTGAGCGCCAGGCCGCCGACCACGATGGCGATGCGCGCCACCCCGATGGTTTCGGTATCGAAGGGCCGCGCATAGAAGTCGAGCGGCCGCGCGCCGTTGTCGGCAATGCGCGGCAAGGTGCCGTAGCGCCCCTGTTCGGCGATGCGCGGATCGGGATCGGTGGTCAGGGCGGGGGAGCCGTCGTCGGCAGACCGCAAGCCTGCGCCTTCCGGCGGCAGGACGGGCGTGAAGCGGGGGCCGTTGCCCTGTTGCGGGGTGTTCTGCGGAGCCTGTCCGGGGTCATCGCGCAGAACGCCCGGCTGAATGCCGACGACTTCCATGTCGCGGGCCGACACGCCTTGCACGGAGGTTTTGTTGAGAGCCACCACCGCGGAGGGTTCGCCGCCATAGGGAGCGTCGACCACCGCGATCCACACGCCCAGCGTGAGAACGAGGGCGGTGATGATCACAATGCCGATCAGGCCGAGCGGAATGCGAAAGTGCCGCTCACCGATGCCCAACCCAAGGGGGGAATTAAGGTCGTCCCCGGCCATTGTCTCTTACCATCGCTCGTCTTGTCGCGCCGTCTCGCCCGTCGGGCACCGGCCGTCCTGTCCGGGTTGGATGCGCTTGCCTGAAAACCGTCTCGACGCCCGGACGCACCTTCGCGCCAGCCTAGCTCAATCATGGTTAACAATTTCTAAGCGGGCCCATGCCGCCATATGTCCGGGCCCCTGCGCCATGACCACCGATGACCGGCGCGATTGCCAAGCTGCACACCATACGCCAGCCCGGCCGCATCAGGCATCCGCCCAAATTCGTAAAAGGCGGGAGGATACTCATGGGGGCCATGAAAAAGGTCCGCACCGGATGGATGCGGACCTCTTGATTTCCGTGCCCGGAAGCCGGGGTGTCGGACGTATTCCGATCAGTTCGGCACGCCCGCAGCAGGATCCGGGGGGAAGGCCTTGTTGGCCTGAATGCCGCGCAGCAGATCGTAGGCGAAGTTGAGCTGTGCGTCTTCCTTCTGGTCCTGCGGGACATAGGCCTGGCTGCCGGACTTCTCCGTGCCGTCATCGGATCCCAGATGGCCGCGGAGCGAGGCTTCGCCGCGCGGCTCGACCTTGCCCTTAAGCTCGTCGGGAAGCTCCTGCTTGACCTCGATATCGGGTGTGATGCCCTTGGCCTGAATGGAGGTGCCCGACGGCGTGTAATAACGCGCCGTGGTCAGGCGGATTGCGCCGTTGGGCCCGAGTGGGATGATGGTCTGGACCGATCCCTTGCCGAAGGAGCGCGTGCCGACGACGGTCGCACGGCGGTGATCCTGCAGCGCACCGGCCACGATCTCGGACGCCGAGGCCGAGCCGCCGTTGACCAGAACGATCACCGGCTTGCCGCGGGTCATGTCGCCGGAGCGGGCGTTGTAACGCTGGCTCTCGTCGGCATTGCGTCCGCGCGTGGAGACGATTTCGCCGCGGTCGAGGAACGTGTCGGAAACCGCGATCGCCTGATCCAGCAGTCCGCCGGGATTGTTGCGCAGATCGATGACGAAGCCCTTCAGGTCGGTCTCCGGGATCTTTTCCTCGATCTCGTCGATGGCGGCCTTCAGGCCGTCGAAGGTCTGCTCGTTGAACTGGGTGATGCGGACATAGCCGATGTCCTTCTCCTCGCGCCAGCGCACGGAGCGGATGCGGATGATGTCGCGGGTGATGATGATCTTGACCGGCTCGGTGGCGCCTTCGCGGCGGATGGTCAGCTCGATGTCGGTCTTGACCGGACCGCGCATGCGTTCCACCGCCTCGTTCAGCGTCAGGCCCTGCACGTTCTCACCGTCAAGCGCGACGATCACGTCCCCGGCCAGCACGCCCGCGCGATAGGCAGGCGTGTCGTCGATCGGGGTGACGACCTTTACGAAGCCGTCTTCCATGGTCACTTCGATGCCAAGGCCGCCGAACTCGCCGCGCGTCTGCACTTGCATGTCGCGGAAGCTCTTCGGCGACATGTAGCTGGAATGGGGATCGAGCGAGGAAAGCATGCCGTTGATGGCCGCCTCGATCAGCTTGGCATCGTCCGGCACTTCCACGTAGTCGGCGCGAATGCGCTCGAAGACGTCGCCGAACAGGTTGAGCTGGCGATAGGTGTCCGACGCGGCGGCTTCGGCGGTGCTGCCGACCACAAACTGCGTCTGGGACAAGGTGACCACCGCTGCCGCGCCCATCAGCGCGCCGACCAGCATCAGCGAAGCTTTCCGTATCATCCGCGAACCTTTTCGTCTTCCGGCCGAGCCCACCAGGGCGAAGGGTCGATTGAACTGCCGTCTTTTCGAAATTCTATGTAAAGCACCGGCCGCGTGGATCCCAGATCCATCGTGGCGGCGCTTGCGAGTTGAGTGGATCCCATCGATCCGATCGGCTCCCCGGCCAGAACGAACTGACCGAGTTGTGCGTCAATGTCCTTCATGCCTGCAAGAAGGACATGATATCCATCGCCTGCATTCAGGATCAAGAGTTGCCCGTAACTGCGAAACGGTCCCGCATAGACGACCCATCCGTCGCACGGCGCATTCACGCTGGCGTTGTTGCGGGTCGCAATGGAGAGCCCTTCCGCGGGCGTTCCAAGGCTGTCTTCCTCGCCATAGGCGCGCAGCGGCGCACCGGCGACAGGCAGCAGAAGTCTGCCCTTTGTATCGTCAAAGGCAACCGCAGGCGCCAGCCGTCCGGGATCGGCGAAGGGATCGCCGGGGCGCTTCTTGCCCGCGTTCTCCTTCGCAGCCCTGGCTGCGGCTTCCGCCGCCTTGCGGGCCGATTCGATTTCGCTTTCCAGTGAGGCGATCAGGCCCTTGAGCGAGGTCGCCTTGTTGGCCAACTCCGTTGCCCGCGCGCTTTCCTCAGCCAGCTTGCGCCGTGATTCGTTCGCCTCGGTGCGCTTGGCCTCAAGCAGCAACTCGATGCGCGTCTTTTCTTCAGCCAGCCGCGAGCCGTCGCTCTTCAGCCGGTCGCGTTCGCCCGCAATGCGGGTTTCGAGCCGGGTCAGCTCCGACAGATCCACCGCGAGCGCTTCCGCCTCGTCGTGGATGCCGGGCATCACCGCGTTCAGCAGCATGGCCGAGCGCACGGCCCCCAGAGCATCTTCCGGACGCACCGCAAGGGCGGGCGGCGGACGGCGTCCGATGCGCTCCAGCGTCGCCAGAACCTCCGCCAGAACGTCGCGACGCTCGTAAAGCGAGGCGCGCACCGTGTCGGCGTTCTCGTGCAGGCGCAGCAATCGGGCTTCCGTGGCGCTCAATTCTTCTTCCAGCGAATGGACGCGCTGTGCGGTTCGAAGGAGATCCGCGTTGAGCGCATCACGGTGGCGGTCAATCGTGTCGATCTGATGTTTAAGCTCGCGTTGCCGCGTTTCGCTCAGCGACAGATCTTCGGTCAGGGCGGCAAGCTCCTGCTCGCGCACCTTCTTGCGTTCCTCCGGGGCGAGTGCGGACAGATCCGCCCCCGTCCTGTCCTGCTCCGGCTTTGCGACCGGCGTCTCCGTGGCCATGACCGGCATTGCCGGAAGCGCCGTCATCAGCGCACTGCCCGCCATCAGGGCGAACAGGGTCGCTCTCCCGAACCGGGAGAGGGGGCCGCCTGAAACGGGCGAGGAAATCCTGCCATCCGAGATCGTCGAAGCACCGCCCTGGCGGCGTCCGGTCTCGGCTCCCCTTGCCGGGGCTCCCCGTTTTGCGGTTGCCCGTTGCACGTCTCGTGCAGCGACCACAAGCACCTCCGTTTCGACCCATGCGCCTTGAAAAATCCGGCGCCTCTATCCGAAGCCCGCGAGCATGGCGTCTTGCCGTATCGCCCAGGGGCCGGATCGTGCGATCCGCTCAGAATCGCATGCGGAGCGTTAATGATCCGTCAACCATAGTGCCGGTTCACGGTCTCCCCGAAAAGCACATGATCCGAAAGCCACAGGAATGTGCCGGTCTTCGCATATCCGGGGATTGCGGCAATAAACGGGCGTTACGGCAGTTTGCGCCTCATGGTGGCGAGGCGTCCGCCTGCCGTCCGTCGCGCGTGCAGGCCGGGCCGACAGTTCGAGGCGGCAAGCACGCGGGCTACTCGCGACGGTGAGCACGCGGGCTACTCGCGACGGCAAGCACGCGGGCTACTCGCGGTGATAAGGATGCCCCGAGAGGATCGAGATCGCGCGGTAGATCTGTTCCGCCATCATGATGCGCACCATCTGGTGCGGCCATGTCATGGGTCCGAAGGCGAGCTTCAGGTCCGCCTGCTGGAGCAGGGTGCTGCCGTGCCCGTCGGCTCCGCCGATGGCGAAGACCAGCGAGCCCGCCCCGTCGTCGCGCCAACGTCCGATGCGTTGGGCGAAATCCTGCGAGGGCATGGTGCGTCCGTGTTCGTCGAGGGCGACGAGAATACGCGGGGAGGGCATGGCGGCGAGCAGGCTTTCGGCTTCCGCCTGCTTGCGGTCGTCGGCGCGCGTGGCGCGCGCCTCCGGCAACTCCGTGAGATCCGGCCCGCTAAAGCCTATGGCGCGCCCGGCCTTTCGGGCGCGCTCCAGATAGCGATCCACAAGCTCACGGTCGGCCCCGGCTTTCATCTTGCCGATCCCGGCAATCACCAGACGCATGCAACAAGCCTTTCGCACTTCGGACGATCCGAAGTACGGACCACCGCTTTAGCGGTCAGTTCCGCCTTGGAGCCTCAGTTCGAGTACTGTGGCGTCGTCTCTGTGTCCGCCGCCCACATCTTCTCGATATTATAGAAGCTGCGGACTTCCGGACGGAAGAGGTGGACGACCACGTCCCCCGCATCGATGAGGACCCAGTCGCAATGCGGCAGGCCTTCGACGCGCGGCGCTCCGAAGCCGGCATTTTTCAGATCACGCACAAGATGATCGGCGATCGCGCCGACGTGGCGGTGCGAACGTCCCGACGCCACGACCATATGGTCGGCGAGCGCGGTCTTGCCCGTGATGTCGATGGAAACAGTGTCCTCGGCCTTCGAATCTTCCAGGCTCGCGAGAACGGCAGACAGCGGATCCGCATGATCGCCTTTGCGGATGGCTGCGATCTGAGGATCGGACACGGCCTGATCCTCATTATTGAATGGCATGCTCAGGGGTTGGTGCCTTTCGCCATGTTTTCCGGTTTCATGTCCCGCGCGCTCATTCGCCGGGACGGGTTACGCCACTTTCAGTGCAGGCGTATCCGTATTCGAGGGGACGTGGTGTGCTCGTCCCGAGACGCGCCTGCCGTAAAGCAGGGGCGGGCAAATCGCCTCGACCCGCCTGCTTCTCATGAGAGGATAAGGGAGGCCGGGGCGAAAATTCAAGACTTGGTCATTTTCCAGAGTGGCGGAACCGCGAAGATGTGGCGCAAAAACGTCGCCTGAAGGCGGGTCACAAATGCCATTTCCCCGCCTGTCTCAGTGCCGTGGAGGACGCCGGATCGCGCGGCGTGTGCAGGAAGGTCCACGCGGGCGTCGGGCCTCCCGGCAGCGTGGCGGCCTGCGTCTCCGGCACCCGGAAACGGGCATAGGTGCGCGCTGCGGGGGCCGAAAGAGCGGCCAGTTCCGCCCCTGGACGGTCGACGATGGCGACCGGCACGCTGTCGATGATGGCGCGCCAGTTCTGCCAGCGATGGAAGGTGGAGAGGTTGTCCGCGCCCATCACCCAGACGAATTTCAGATCGGGCCGCCGCCGCTTCAGTGCGGCAACCGTCTGCGCCGAATAGGCTGTGCCGAGCCATGCCTCCCAGGCGGTGACCGTGACGTGCGGATCGTTGGCGCAGGCGGCCGCCAGATGCACGCGCGTCTCCAGAGGAGCCAGCTCGTAGATGTTCTTGAGCGGATTGCCGGGCGTCACCAGCCACCAGACCTGATCCAGCTCCAGGCGCCGCATGGCGGTGCGGCTGACAAGCGCGTGGCCGGAATGGGGCGGATTGAACGATCCGCCGAACAGGCCGATGCGCTGCCCGTAGCCGGCGGCGGGCAGGCGCATCCATCGCGGCGGGGTGCCGGTGCGCCAGCCACCCTGGCCGGAAAGGAGATCTTCGCGAGGCGGAGGGGTCACGGGCGGGTCTGACCGTCGCCGAGAACCCGGTACTTGAAGCTGGTCAGTTGTTCCAGCCCGACAGGGCCGCGCGCATGCATGCGCCCCGTCGCGATACCGATTTCCGCGCCGAACCCGAATTCGCCGCCGTCGGCGAACTGGGTGGAGGCGTTGTGGACGACGATGGCGGAATCGACTTCCGCCAGGAAGCGCTCCGCTGCGGCCTTGTTCTCCGTGATGATGCAATCGGTGTGATGCGAGCCCAGCGTCTCGATATGCTCGATGGCTTCACCGAGACCGGAGACGACCTTCACCGAAATGATGGCGTCGAGATATTCGGTGGTCCAGTCCTCGACCGAGGCCTTTTCCGCATCCGGCACGAATGTGCGGGTCTCCTCGTCGCCGCGAATGGCGCAACCGGCGGCCTTCAGCGCATCGAGGAGGGGCTTGAGGTGCGTTGCGGCGCAGGCGCGGTCGATCAGCAGCGTTTCCGCTGCGCCGCAGATGCCGGTGCGCCGCATCTTGGAATTCACGACGACCTTGATTGCCTTTTCCAGATCGGCGTCGCGGTCGATGAAGATGTGAACGAGCCCTTCCAGATGGGCGAAGACGGGCACGCGCGCCTCGTCCTGAACGCGGGCCACGAGGCTCTTGCCGCCGCGCGGCACGATCACGTCCACATTGCCGCCGAGACCGGCAAGCATCGCGCCGACCGCGGCGCGGTCCGTCGTGGGAACGAGCTGGATGGCAGCCTTCGGCAGTCCGACTTCCGCCAATCCCTCGCTCAGGCACTGGGCGATGGCCTGCGAGGAGCGGAAGGCATCCGATCCGCCGCGCAGGATGGCGGCGTTACCCGCCTTCAGGCACAGTGCGCCTGCATCCGCCGTCACATTGGGGCGGCTTTCGTAAATGACGCCGATGACGCCGAGCGGCGTGCGCACGCGCTGAAGGTGCAGCCCGTTGGGTCGGTCCCATTCCTCGGTGATGCGGCCGACAGGATCGGGCAGGTCGGCAATCGCCTCAAGACCGGCGGCCATGGCGTCCACGCGCGATGCGTCGAGCCGTCCGCGGTCGATGAAGGAGCCTGCGAGGCCGCGCGCTTCCATGCCTTCCACGTCGAGCGCGTTGGCCGCAAGGATCGCGGCTTCGCTCTCTCGCAGCCGCCGCGCCATGGCGCGAAGGGCGGCGTTCTTGGCATCCGTTGGCGTATTGGCGAGCTGTCGTGCAGCTGCGCGCGCCTTCGTGCCAAGTTCGCTCATCATCGCGTCGATGGACCCGCTTGCGGGTGCTTCTGCGTGGTTCAACATCGTTTCATCCCCTTCGGCCTTTGCCTGCGAAAGGCTTGGGTCTTCAGCCTCGACCAGCAGGCCCGGCTGTCTGTCAGTGATCTTAAATCGACCTTATCCGAAATCCTTCAAGACCATATCGTCCCGATGGATCATTTCCGCGCGCCCTGCATAGCCCAAAATCGCTTCGATCTCGCGCGATTTGTGGCCGATGATACGCACCGCGTCATCGCAATCATAGGCGACGAGCCCGCGGCCGACCTCGCGACCGTCTGCGGTCATGATACAGACCGGATCGCCGCGCTGGAAGTCGCCTGAAATCTCTGTCACGCCTGCGGGCAGCAGGCTCTTGCCCCTGCGCAGGGCCCGTTCTGCGCCCTCGTCGATGGTGATCAGGCCGGACGGCTTGAGCTGTCCGGCGATCCAGGTCTTGCGGGCGGTGGCGGGCGTGGAATGCGCGTCGAACCAGGTGCAGCGCGCACCCTCGGCGATTGCGCGCAGCGGGTGGAGGCGCTTGCCGGAGCCGATCACCATCGCGGTGCCGGATTCGGTGGCGATCTTGCCCGCCTCGATCTTGGTCTTCATGCCGCCGCGCGAAAGTTCCGACGCCGCAACGCCCGCCATGGATTCGATTTCCGGCGTGATGCGTTCCACCAAAGGAATATGCTCGGCCAGCGGATTGTCGGCGGGTGGCGCGGTGTAGAGCCCGTCGATATCGGACAGGAGAACGAGGCAATCCGCGCTCACCATCGTGGCGACGCGGGCGGCCAGCCGGTCGTTGTCGCCATAGCGGATCTCGGTGGTGGCGACGGTGTCGTTCTCGTTGATCACCGGCACGGCCTTGAGCCTGAGGAGCGTACCGACCGTGGCGCGCGCATTGAGATAGCGGCGGCGCTGTTCGGTGTCGCGCAGGGTGAGCAGCACCTGCCCCGTGATCATGCCGCGCGCGGCGAAGATCTCTTCATAGGCCTGCGCAAGCTCGATCTGTCCGACGGCGGCGGCCGCCTGTCCCTCTTCCAGCTTCAGCGCGCCCGGGGGGAGCCCCAGAACGCCGCGCCCCAGCGCAATCGCGCCGGAGGAGACGACGATGATCTCAACGCCTGCACGTGACAGTTCGGCCAGGTCGTCGGCCAGAGATTCCAGCCAGTCCCGTTTCAGCTTGTTCTTTTCGACCAGCAGGGAGGAGCCGATCTTGACGACGATGCGGCCATAGCCGCTGAGGCTTTGCATCAGGGATGCCACCCTTCTTCTTCCGAGCGCGGCAGGTCGTCCTCGGCCTCCCGGTCAAGCGTCTCGATGGCCCTTCGCACCATGCGCAGGGCCTCCGTCATGCCCTCGCCGGAAGCCGCCGACAGAAGGATCGGCCTGGTGCCCGTGGTCTCGCTCAGGGCCTTCAGCTTTTCCTTGCGGGTTTCCTCGTCGAGCGCATCGATCTTGGAAAGCGCGACGATCTCCAGCTTGTCCTCAAGCCCCTCGCCATAGGCTTCCAGCTCGCCGCGCACCACGCGGTAGGCTTCGGCCGGATCTTCCTGCGTGGAATCGATCAGATGCAGCAGAACGCGGGTGCGTTCCACGTGACCGAGGAACCGGTCGCCGATGCCCACGCCTTCATGCGCGCCTTCGATGAGGCCGGGAATATCGGCCATGACGAATTCGCGCCCGTCCACGCCCGCAACGCCCAGATTGGGGTGCAGCGTGGTGAAGGGATAGTCGGCGATCTTCGGTCTGGCCTGCGAGACGGCGGCAAGGAAGGTGGACTTGCCCGCATTGGGCAGGCCGACGAGCCCGGCGTCCGCAATCAGCTTCAGGCGCAGCCAGATCCATTTGTCCTGACCCTCAAGCCCGGGGTTGGCGCGCCGCGGGGCCTGATTGACCGAGGTCTTGAAGTGGGCGTTGCCGAAGCCGCCATTGCCGCCGCGCAGCAAAAGCAGGCGCTGGCCCACCTCAGTCAGATCCGCGATCAGCGTCTCGTTGTCCTCTTCGAGGATCTCGGTGCCGACGGGAACCTTCAGCGTGATGTCGGGGCCTTTTGCACCGGTGCGGTTCTTGCCCATGCCGTGGCCGCCGGTCTTGGCCTTGAAATGCTGCTGGTAGCGATAATCGATGAGGGTGTTGAGCCCATCCACGCATTCCACCCACACGTCGCCGCCGCGCCCGCCGTCACCGCCGTCGGGCCCGCCATATTCGATGTACTTCTCGCGGCGAAAGGATACCGACCCCGCTCCGCCATCGCCGGAGCGTACATAGACCTTCGCCTGATCGAGGAATTTCATGTTCGTACTCGAAGTCTGCGTGCCGCCAATTCAAGGGTGGACACATGGGTGCTGGGTGAATAGCCGATTTCGGGGGCAAGTTACAATCGCTTGTCGCGCGCGGGAGGCCCGGAAAGGCCCCGCAACACGCGAAAAGAGCCCCCGGCGTCCGTCTCCGGTTTGCCTGGGGCTCTTCGGTTCATGCGCCTCCGGTCGCTCGATGCGCCCGGAAGCCGGTTCTTGGTTTTGCGGCGGCGATCGGGGCCGGCCTCAGCCGACCGACCGCCAGCCCTTCAGCGCATCCCAGGTCTTGCGGTCGAGAATATAGGTCTCGACCGGAACCATCGAGCCGCCATGGGCGAGGGAACGCATGACACCGCTGCCGCGATACTGGAAGCCGCACTTCTCGATCACCCGCCGCGAGGCCGGGTTCGTCAGCCGGCACGACGCGGCGATCGTCTCGTGACCTGCAACGGTGAAGGCATGGTCGATGACCGCCTGCGCCGCTTCCGTGGCATAGCCGTGGCCCCAGAAGGGTTCGCCGATCCAGTAGCCGAGTTCAGGCTCCCGGCCATGGCCCACCGGGCCGAACTGATATCCGCAGGCCCCGATAATGCGGCCGGTGGATTTGAGGCGCACGGCGTAGCTTGCCGTACCCGGTTCCGTATTTCGCGTGCTCTCGATCCAGTTGCGGGCTGCTGCGAGGCCATAGGGGTGAGGCATGTTCGCAAGCATTTCCGCAACGCGGCGGTTATTGGCCAGGAATACAATATCGGCGGCGTCATCCATCGTCGGACGGTCGAGTTTCACGTGCTCGAGCGTCAGTGCCGGACGAGCCGCCGACAGACTGCTGGGATCTTCTAACCTTCCGCCTTCCAAGAGGCTTTCGCTTTCCAGAACCATTGTATTTCTCCGATCGGCCCTCGCCCGGGCGCAAAAGAAAAGGGGAGATGGGTCTTTGTCCCATCTCCCCTGAACTTTGACCGGTTCTCTCAAACCGCCGGGTCGATGAGACCCCGGCAATTTGATGAAATCATTTGCCGGGAATTATTCCGCTGCTTCCATCGTCGTCGGAAGGACGGATACGTAAGTTCGGCCGTTGGCTTTCGCTGTAAACGTGACGTGGCCTTCAACCTTGGCAAAAATCGTGTGGTCTTTGCCCATGCCGACATTATTGCCGGGGTGCCACTTGGTGCCGCGCTGACGCAGAATAATGTTGCCCGGAATGACGGCTTCGCCACCGAACTTCTTCACGCCAAGACGGCGACCTGCAGAATCGCGACCGTTACGCGACGAACCGCCTGCTTTTTTATGAGCCATGACGTACTCTCCTGATCCTTCGGGCCTATCCGGCGCTCTGGCTTCCCTGCCAGGCGTGTCCGGGATACCCCGTTAATTTCGTGTCGTTTCGCCTGCGGCTTACTTGCCGGCGAGTTCCTTGGCCTGCTCGATCCAGTTGTCGCGCTCGAAACGGCCCTTGAGGCCGGCTTCTTCCTCGACGCGCGCCACGTCATCGGCGGTCATCGAAGCGATCTGCGCGTAGGTGGAGACACCCGCGGCATTCAGCTTCTTCTCGATCGCCGGGCCGAGGCCCGAAAGCTTCTTCAGGTCGTCGCCGCCGGATGCGGCCTCGGCCTGTGCTGCCGGAGCAGCGGTCGCCTCGGAGGCCTTCTCGGCCGGAGCGGCCTTGGCTGCCTTCTTGGCGGCCTTCGGCTTGGCGCCACCGGTCAGGATGTCGGTGATCCGGACCAGCGTCACCTCCTGGCGGTGACCATTCTTGCGGCGGTAGTTCTGGCGGCGCTTCTTCTTGAAGACGATGATCTTCCGCGTGCGCGCTTGTTCCACCACTTCACCGGCGACGGAGGCACCTTCGACGGTCGGCGTGCCGATCGTCGTTTCCGTTTCGCCACCGACCATGAGAACGGTGTCGAAGGTCACGGTGTCACCGGCTTCGCCGGAAATCTTTTCGATCTTGACCAGATCGTCTGCGGCAACGCGGTACTGCTTGCCGCCCGTCTTGATAACAGCGAACATCGCTGAGGTCCTTACAGTTTGTCGCTGGTGCCTTTCATTGGCACTCTAGCGAACCTTGTGCGCACCCTTCGGCGCCGCATGAAAGCGGACTTTGGCGGAGGCTTCAGTCGCAGCCCCTTGCGGGTTGCCGCCGACATGTTGAAGTCTCTCTGAGCCTCGGGCAGCGCGTTGGGCGAGAAAACCCGCCATGCGCGAAGCCAGCGCAATATACGGTTTCACCCCCTCGCGTCAACGCTTGATGCGACAATTCCGGCAATCGGGCGCCGATTTTCGCACTTTCGCGGCGACCGCGCCCGGAACGGCTGAGGCTGTGAGGGCACTGCGCGCGGCAGGCAAGGCGCTGTCTGTCACGACGAGACAGGTTCTATCATGAATCGCGATGCAATGCGCGCCGTGGCTTCCCGGACCCGGCGCCTCCGCATTCCGGCCTGCCGTCCGCGGGCTTGCATATGGCCGATCCCCACAGGATTTTGGGAAATGCGAGCGGGCTTCCCGCAGCGGTTTGCGCGGCTTTTGAGCCCGGCGGCGCGAAGAATGTGATCTGGCATGTGAAATGAGAGGGCGGGGCCTTGCGCCCATGTGCCCCCCTGTGTATGTTCCGCGCCGCCAGAAGACATGGCGGCCCTTGCGGAGAGGTGCCGGAGTGGTCGAACGGGGCGGTCTCGAAAACCGTTGAGCGCGCAAGCGTTCCGAGGGTTCGAATCCCTCTCTCTCCGCCATTTCCTTTCATGACATTTTCAGGCCTTCCGGCTCTCTGATCTCAAGAGCAGAGAGTAGGGACGCGGATATCTCGTTTTTCGGCTTATATGCGTTGCGCCCGATACCGGTTGCCACATCCGTCGGCTTGCGAAGGATCAGCGCAAAGTCGCTTTGTATCCTGCCCAGACGGCATGGCTCTTGCCGGTATGTCGGTACATCACGTATGGTGATATTTTGATGTGGCCTATGTCGATCGACGCCCGCCCAACAGAAGATTGCCGCCCATGACATTTTCACTTTGGCTCGTCTTTGCGCTGGCCTATCTCGGCATCACATTCTCGCCCGGGCCCAATGTCCTGATTGTCTTGACCCATGCGGCCAAGTACGGGTTCAAGAACATATATGTGGCGATTGCCGGGAACCTGACCTGTCAACTCATTATTATCGCGGCTGTCGGCATGGGCGTCAGCACGCTTCTTACAACCGAGAGCATCGCCTATCACTGGATGAAATATGCAGGCGCGTTCTATCTGGCGTATCTGGGCCTTCGCATCATCCACGATGTCTTCGTCCGCAGGCGGTTGAAGCAACTGAAAGCCCCCACCGGGGCCGGTCAGGCGAAGGTGCTTCCGTCTGTCACCCGGCGATATCTGGAGGCGTTCACCGTATCGGCCAGCAACCCCAAGACGGTGATTTTCCTGTCCGCCTTCCTGCCGCAATTCGTTGCGCCGGAGCGCGCAGTCTTTCCGCAATTCGTTGTCATGTATCTGACCATTGCCGGGATCGTCATCGCGATCCACTCGGTCTATGCCCTTCTGCTCATCAAGATGAAGTCACGTTTCTCCGGCTCCATGTCGAGCCGGTTCTTCCCCGGCCTTACGGCTGCGATCTATCTCTTTCTCGGGGCATCGCTTGGATGGTCGGCATGAACGGGGCGGGCAAGCCGTCACTGGATTAGCCTGCCGGAACCGCGGCGTTGCCGATAATCGGGCCTGCGATCATTCCGGCGCACGGTTGGCCGACATGATGCGTTCGGCGAAGTCCGGGTCGCCGACGGCGCGCGCCAGAACCAGTGCGCCGACCAGACGGCTCAGATGCCTGAGCGCCGTCGTCTCATCCCTTCCGGGATCGCCCGTTCCGGCGCTGGCGACAATGGCGTCCAGCGTCTGGTGGATGCCCTCGTCGAAGGTCCGGGCGATACTTTCATCGTGGCGTGGCGCTTCCGCCGCCAGAGTTGCATAGGCGCAGCCCTTGCCCCGGTGGTCCAGATGCCGTTTCGACAGATACCAGCGCGCGGTCGCCGCCAGCGGGTCGTCTCCGTCGCTCTCCAGCGTTTCCCGCCAGCCCTCGACATTCTCGCAAAGCGCATGGGCGGTTGCTTCGGCAAGCAGCGCCTCCTTGCTGTCGAATTGCTTGTAGAAGGCCCCGTTCGTCAGTCCCGAAGCCTTCATCAGCGTCGCAATGCCAACGCCGTCATAGCCGTTCGTACGGAACATCTCGCTCGCGGTCTCGATCACGCGTTCGCGGTTTTCTGCGGCGTCCTGCCGGCTCACCCTCATGGCCTTGTTCCTCCGTAATTCGAGGCGGGATTATAATCGTAATCTATATATTGACAAGAAAGATTACGATCATAATCTATCGTGACGTCACGAAAAGGAGGCCCCATGTCAGCCACGTCACAAGAACAGATCGTCATCGCTTCGGCCCGGCGCACGCCGCTCGGAGCCTTCATGGGGGCGTTTACCGCCGTCCCCACGCCCGAACTCGGCGCGACCGTCATCCGCGCGGCGCTGGCCGATGCCGCCATCGCCGGGGATCGCGTCAGCGAGGTCCTGATGGGCTGTGTGCTCCCCGCCGGGCTCGGTCAGGCACCTGCCCGTCAGGCCGCGCGAGCGGCCGGTTTGCCGGACGCGGTGGGGGCGATCACCGTCAACAAGGTGTGCGGTTCCGGCATGAAGGCCGTGATGCTGGGGCACGATCTGATCCGCGCGGGAAGTGCGCAGATCGTGGTCGCCGGTGGCATGGAGGCCATGTCGGGAGCGCCTTTCCTGTTGCCGGACATGCGCCGCGGCCACAAGGTGGGCAGCGCGGAAGTTATCGACCACATGATGAAGGACGGTCTGGAAGACGCCTATGAGCATGGCCGCCCGATGGGGGCTTTCGGGGAGGCGACAGCGGAAAAATTCGGCTTCAGCCGGGCGGATCAGGACACCTATGCGGTGGAGACGCTCGAGCGCGCCCGGGCCGCGGTTTCCTCCGGCACATTCGACGCCGAATGCGTGCCCGTCACCGTCCGTACGCGTAAAGGCGAGGTGACCGTCGCCCGCGACGAGCGGCCTGAGCAGATATCGCCGGAAAAGATCCCGACGCTGCGCGCCAGCTTTGCCGAGGGCGGGACGATTACCGCCGCCAGTTCCTCCGCCAATGCGGATGGCGCGGCGGCGCTGGTTCTGGCCGGGGAGAGGACGGCGAAAGAAAAGGAGATGCCCGTTCTGGCGCGCATTCTGGGGCACGCCACCCATTCGCAAGACCCCGCCTGGTTCACGACTGCTCCGATCCCGGCCATTTCCAAATTGCTCGAAAAGGTCGGCTGGCAGGCCTCCGACGTCGATCTCTTCGAGATCAACGAGGCGTTTGCGGTCGTCGCCATGGCGGCGGCGAAAGAGATCGTCATTCCGCGCGAAAAGCTCAACGTCAATGGCGGGGCCTGTGCGCTTGGGCATCCCATCGGAGCAACGGGCGCGCGCATCCTCGTCACGCTCATCCATGCGCTGCGCATGCGCGGACTGAAACGGGGCATCGCGTGCCTGTGCATCGGGGGCGGAGAAGCGACTGCCGTCGCGGTGGAGGTCTCGTCATGACGGATACACTGGATGAACCGGCAGTCGTGCCCATGCCGGATCTGGCCTTCGGGCTTGCCGATCCGCACGAGGCGGCCCGGATGACCGGACTTGAGCAGATCGAGGCCATTGTGGAGCGACGCTTCCCCGCGCCGCCCATCGTGGAGGTCATGGCCCAGTGGATCCACGAAATCGGCAAGGGCCACATCGTTTTCCTCGGCAATCCGGCGTCTCGTTACCTGAACCCGATGGGGCTGGTGCATGGCGGCTGGACCATGACGCTTCTGGATTCTGCCCTTGGATGCGCCGTACAGACCACACTCGGGCGCGGTGAGACCTATGCGTCGCTGGGAACGGAAGTGAAATTCATTCGCCCCGTTTTGCCGGGAATGGAGCAGGTGCGCTGCCACGCCGAGGTGCAAAGCCGCGGCCGCTCGACCGCGACCGCAGCCGGTTGGGTCGAGGACGGCCGGGGCCGCGTTCTGGCGACGGGCACCTCCACCTGTTTCATCCACGAAAGGAAGGCATAGGCCATGAACCTGATCGCACTTCTCTTTTGTCCCTTCGCCTTCACCACGGGGGCCTTCGTCTTTTCCGGCGTGCTTCAGCCGATGGCCGCGTCGCTCGGCGTGTCGGTTGCCGCGGTGGCGACGTTGCAGTCGGTTTTCGCCATCGCGTGCGCGTTGTGCGGCCCGGTTCTGGCGCATATGACGCGCCGCCTGCCGCCGCGCAGGCTGCTGCTCGGCGTTCTCCTTCTGCTCACGATCCTGAACGCCGCCTCCGCCCTTGCGGGCGACTTCCAGACCCTCTTCGTGCTGCGCCTGCTTGTGGGCGGCATCGGGTCACTGTCCTTTCCGCTGGCGACCATGCTGGCGGTCTCCGGCGCGACGGCGGAAGGCCGCCCGAAGGCCATCTCCACCGTCTATGCGGGCATTCCCATGGCGCTCATCGTCGGCATTCCACTTGGATCGGTGACGGGAAACGCCTTCGGCTGGCAGGCGAGCTTCGTCGCGGTTGCCGTGATCTGTGCGATTGCGGTGGTTCTGGTAGCCGCTTTCGTGCGTGGAGGCTCCGATCCTGTATCAAGCACCGCACAAGGCGCAGCGCCCCGGTTCGGTTCTGCCATCTTCACGCATCTGGGCGTGACCCTGATCGCTTCCACGGCTCTCTTTTCCATGGTGGGCCTGATCGGTCCGATCATCCGGGCCACGACCGGCTTTTCCGGCACAGGCATTGCCGCCGTGCAGTTCCTCGCAGGTCTCAGCAGTCTGGTCGGCGTTCGCCTCGGCAGCGCGCTTGTCGCGCGTGACGTGCGCTATGGCCTCGTGGTGCCATTTGCTCTGTTGCTGGTTTCGCTGGGGATCGTCGTGTCGCCTCTGGTGGGAGGCGTCGTCACCGTTGTGACCATCCTCGCCATGATCGCGAGCGTCAGCCTCGGGCCTGCCGCCCAGTCGGCCACCGGCACGCTGGTTCAGGCGCGTCTTGCCGAAATGGCGGGCAGTGCGGCGCGCCTCGCCTTCTCCCTCAACGGGTCGATGATCTATCTCGGTCAGGGCCTTGGCATCGTGCTCGGGGCTGCGGCCTTCGAGCAATGGGGGCTGGGCGCGGCCCCTGCCGCTGGCCTGATCCTGACCCTTCCCGGCATCGCGCTGGCTCTGCATGTCGCGCGCGCGCTCAAGAACAGCCCCACGCAGACGGAAATCTGAACATGCCCGACATCGATCTGGAAACCGATCTCGCCGCTTTTCAGCGCCGGGTCTCCCATCGCTATGCCCTGAACGGCGACACGAAGATCCACTATGCAAGCGTCGGCGAGGGGCCGCTCATCGTCTTCCTGCACGGATTTCCCGACCATTGGCTGACCTGGTGGGAGCAGATGGAGGCCCTGTCGTCGTCCCATCGTTGCGTGGCGCTCGATCTTCGCGGCTACAATCTGAGCGATCAGCCCGACGCGCTTGAGGCTTATGAGCCTGCGGAGCTGGTCGGGGACGTGGTCGCGGTCATCGACGACTGCGGCGCGGCCGAGGCCACCGTCATCGGCCATGACTGGGGCGGCTTCGTCGCATGGCATGTGGCGATGGACGCCCCGGATCGGGTCGCCCGGCTCGGTATCGTCAACATGCCTCATCCATGGGCCATCGCGCGCGAACTGGCCCTCAATCCGGCGCAGGAACAGGCCAGCGCCTACGTGCGGATGTTTCAGCAACCTCAGGCCCATACCGTGCTCGACTTCGACAAGCTGTCCGGCTGGGTACGGGATGCAGGCTTTCTCAAACGCCACAAGGAGGCGATGGAGCGTTCAAGCCCCAACGGACTTCTCAATTACTACCGGGCCTGCTTCCCCGCGCCGCCTTATGCCCTGCGCGATGAAGCACCGCCGCCTGTCAAGGCGCCGACGCTGGTCATCCATGGGTTGGAAGACCCTTATGCCTTGCCCGCGGGGTTGAACGACCTGTGGGGCTGGGTGGCGGACGAACTGGTCATCCGGACCTGGCCCGGCGTCGGCCATTTCGTGCAGCAGGATGCCCCGGAACGTCTGACGCGCGCCTTTCAGAACTGGCTCGAGACCTAGGCCATTATCGACATTGCACGGCGGGCCCCCGGTCCGGGGCTCGCCGATCTCTGCCGTCGCCTGCGGTTACTTCCTGGCGGGCTTGGCCGCAAGGGGGTCGGCGGTCACGTCATGGGTCACGGGGGGCAGTCCCAGTACGTCGTGAAAACGTTGCAGCATGGCCAGCGTTCCCGGCGCCATCTCGTCGATCCTGCCGGGAATGAACTGCACCACCGCCACCGCCTTCTCGCGTTCCGCCTTGCGCGGCAGCAGCTTGGGCAGCGTTTCGATGGCGCGGTCGGGATCGAACTCCGCAATCAGCGACTGCTCGTGAATGACGCGCATGCGCTCATCCGCGCTGAGCGAAGAAAACGGCTCGTCCTGCGTGAGCACGTGACTGGAGCGTTCCAGCCTGTCGCGACGCACGTTGCCGCGATCGTCGGCCAGCAGAATGAGCATCCGCACCACGGCCTCGATGAAGCCGCCCTTGTCGATATGGGCCAGCGCGGCCTGTACGTCCGGCAGCGCGCGCAACTCCGTTTCGGAAATCAGCGGCCTGCCCACGGCCTTCGGCTTGCCGAAGGCGACCGCGAACGGGTTGGTCCAGAGCGAGAGAAAGCTCGCCTCCCACATCGCATCGCGCATGTCGCGCCACAGGTCCATCTGCTGTTCCACCAGCGCGGCCCATGAGCGTTCCGCCTTGAGGAACGGGTTCTCCGGGTCTGCCGGTTCGCCGCCGCCCAGTGCGCCGGCCATGGCCCCGATCAGCGCGGTCGCGGGATTGTTTCTCGAGATCATCGAGCGTTGCAGGCGGAGAGGGTGCAGGTTGCGCGTGGTCTCCGCCAGCGCCGGATTGACCATGGCCCGCACCCATGGGCGCAGGGCAATGTCGTAAGCCTCGGCCTGGAGTTCCGACAGCCGCGCCACGGCGGCGAGTCCGGCCTCTTCCTTGCGCGAGCCGTCGAATGCGCGGATGTCGTCGAGCGTGCGGTCGTGGAAGCTGACGAGAAAGGTCTTCTCCAGTCCCTCGCCCTGCACGTCCTCGATCTTCATCTCGTAAAGCCCCGGGCGGAGCGTCTCGATGGTCTTCAGCGTCGAGGCGACTTCGCTGTGCTCCTTCCGCGCGATTTTTGAGGAGACGAAGATGCCGAGATGGCCGACCTGATCGTGCAGCATATAGACGATCCTCTGGCCGCGAACGCGGATTTCCTCTTCATCGGCATAGCTGTCGACGATCCAGTTGAGCGCCTGCTGCGGCGGCGTGATGTTGTCGCCGAAACTGGTGAAAATGATGATGGGCGCCTTGACCGCCTTCACGTCGACCGTGTGACCGGGTTCCAGCTGCGCTTGGTTCTTGACGAGCTTGTTGCCGACGAAAAGCTCGTCGACGATCCAGCGGATCTCGCCCTCGTTGAGGATGAAGAAGCCGCCCCACCAGCGCTCGAACTCAAGGAAGCGCTTGCGACCGCCCACCGGGTCGGCAAAGAGGTCGTAATACTTGCCGAAATAGTTTCGGCTGGGGTTCAGCTGTTCGAAATTCATCACCAGATGCGCGCCGTCGAACTGGCCGCCGCCGAGATCGGACCAGAACATCGGTTGCCAGGTGCCGCCCAGAAGCCCGCCGTTGTAGCGCATCGGATCCTGCCCGACCTTGCCCGACCATGGCGCGACAGGTGCGCCGTTCAGCACGATCGGTCCGGTGACGTCGGGATTGGTAGCGGCCAGCAGCAGGGTCGCCCAGCCGCCCTGACAATTGCCGATGACAATCGGCTTGGGGCTTTCGGGATGCCGCCGCTGGACCTCGCGTACGAATTCGGCCTCTGCGCGGGTCACATGGGCAAGCGTCTGTTCCGGCTCGGGTTCGCGCCGGAAGCTGACGAAATAGACCGGGTGGCCGCTCGACAACGCCACGCCGACCTGACTGTCGGACTTGAAGCCGCCAATGCCGCCGCCGTGTCCCGCCCGCGGGTCGATGATGATGTAGGGGCGCTTGTCGCTTGAAACCTCCATGCCGTCTGGCGGCAGAATGCGAAGAAGCTCGTAGTTGCAGGCTTGGGGCAGGTCCCGCCCGTCGACGATCAGCTCATAATCATAGGCAAGAACCGGCGGGCAGCCCGCCGCTTCGTGTTCCAGAAAGATGTCGCCGCGCTCGCGCAGCACGTCGAGCATCAGCGCCCAGCGCCGGGCCGCATCCCGCAGATAGGCGGCGAAGGCGCCGCCCAACTCCGGTCCCGATGCGCTCATCGCTTCGGCGACGGAGGCGAAATCGGACATCTGCGCCCGCGTCCGCTCCGCATGCGTCTGAGAGATCCTGCCAGACTGGAGCGAGGCAGAGTTCATCAGCAGTTCGGTGGCGGTCGAGGCATCATCGTAGCTTTCTGCCATGTCCGAGAAGCCGCGCGCGGGATGCGCGCCGAGCATGGTCAGCAGGTCCAGACCCGCATCGGCGGAGAAAACCCCCGCCGTCGACTGTGCTTCGCCAGCCTTCGCCATTTACGCGTCTCCTGAAGGGTCAATCGATAATGCTGTAGCCGCCGTCAATCGGGTGGACGCCACCCGTGACGTTGGCCGCCGCATTGCTCGCGAGGAAGGCCGCATAGGCCCCGACATCCTCGATCGTTGCAAGTTGATGGGTGGGCGCGCGATCGGCCGCCGCGTTCAGTAATTCATCGAAACTGCCGATGCCGCTCGCCGCGCGGGTAAGCAGGGGCCCGGGCGAAAGCGCATGCACCGAGATGCCCTTGGGCCCCAGTTCGGCGGCCGCATAGCGCACCGCGCTCTCAAGCGCAGCCTTGACCGGGCCCATCATGTTGTAGTGCTCGACGACGCGCGATGCGCCCTGGAAGGACACCGTCATGCAGGTGCCCCCGTGCGGCATCAGCGGTTCGGCCTTGCGGATCATCCGCAGGAAGGAATGGACGGATATGTCCATCGCGATGCCGAAGCCTTCGGGGGTACAGTCGATCACCCGCCCATGCAGGTCGTCGCGCGGGGCGAAGGCGATCGAGTGCAGGATCGTGTCGAGCCGTCCCCATTTCGCGGTAATCTCGTCGAAGAGAGCATCCGCCTGCGCGGGATCGCGGACGTCCAGGGGAAGGAAGATCTCCGCTCCCAGTTCGTCGGCCAGCGGCCTGACATGCGGTTCGGCCTTTTCGTTCAGATATGTGATCGCAAGATCCGCCCCCTGCTGACGGAAAACCCGCGCGCAGCCATATGCAATGGACTGCGAATTCGCGATGCCGACGATCAGGATCTTCTTCCCGGAAAGCGAAAACATCGACACCTCGTTCACCTGCCGATTGCCCTATGCTGCATAGCAACATAAAGTTGTAAAATGATTATGTCGAGGGTTACCGGATATCCGCAGGATCGGGTAAGTATGAATTAAATATACGAGTCGAGTGGTACTCCGTGCAGAAAACGATATGAAAATAAGTTGTTATATCGAAATGGCGCCAACGCGCTTTGCCCATAAGGGGAAAATGCAGGCGTACTACGAGGAAAAACAATGGAGAAAAATAGCAATAATTATTGAATGGATCGAAATGTCTTTGATTCGGTGTCGATTCTTGTTCGTGTGTCCCTGAAACGTACTTCTGGTCTTCGCCGCAGCGCGTGTGAGAAATTGTGCAAGTGCGAAGGGCGCGCTTAGTCATGATCGCGTCTGAACGGTGCTGCCTATCTGCGGCGTCATTCAGCGTCATCAGCATGAGGATGCTGAATGACGCAAACCGCTTCTTGACGGGGAGACCGCTGCAACACGATTGCGTCCGGTCTCGCCGACGCCCAGGTGCCTCGCGCAACCGGGGCATTGCTCCCGTCGATGCACTCCTCGCAGGTCCGATGCGCGATTTGGCAGGCGGCTTTCCCTGCTTCTCCCGGTTCACGTTGACATTGAAGCGCCTTTTGCTGCCTTCGGCAGGGCGTGTCGAAGGCGTTTTGCGGTTGATGTCCATCCCGTGCGCTGCCCTGCGCTCCGTCTGGGCAGCAGAAGCCTCGGCAGCCCGATCGATGCATCATCGGAAGGAAAACGAGTATCCGGGGTAGGCAGGGTAAATATTCAAACGGGGCGATATGTCGAGATCGTTCGATCCGAAGTATGTTTCATATCAAATAGCCCCGAATGGGCGGGGGGAGGCATGGCCCTGCCGTCTGGTAAAAAACATTCAAACTGAATCATCTGTTCGGGCGTTCGATTGTTTCGTTTGGACGGCGCCATTTTCCGAGCGTCAGTAACGAAGCACATTATACCACATAGCAATACTATTCTTCCGATATAAATACTGTGAATTTCGTATTAAATAAAAATCGACATATCTTCATGAAGACTCTTCGCTGATAGTATGAAATAAAGAACCCAATTTCACTGCAACAAAAATAAGTATGTATTATTTTGACACATCAAATATATGCGTAGAAAATGTAAGTATGTCAGAAATAGTTGCCAAAAGAAAGTTACGATAGGATATATCTCGCGCATTAAATAGAAGTAATACTTATTGTGTGCCAATATGAATTGGTAAATCCCATAATGGAACATCAAAATTACTATATTAAAACAGAGAAAAATCGTGTTATAGGTATTTGGTCTGATTTTTTGTATAATTTTATTGGATATATCAATAGCAGGCAAAATGGTGTTCGGGCAAGAAAACTGCATAATAATAAAATATATATATAAGTTATGCCAGTTGCCTGAAGCACGCCTGATCTTGATGCGGCAAAAAATAGAAACATCAGATTGGGGAGCGGGAAGATGACATCGAATATCATCTATACGAAAGCGCAGAGAACAACGCTCGTCACGGGCGGTGCCGGGTTCATCGGTTCGCATCTTTGCAAGCGCCTGCTCGATGAGGGCGACCATGTCATCTGCCTGGATGACATGAGCACCGGCGTGCAGGAGCATGTCGACCTGCTGAGCGAAAACAGCCGCTTCCGCTTCATCTGTCACGACGTCGTCGAGCCGATCTATCTGGAAGTCGACCGCATTTTCAATCTGGCGTGTCCTGCCTCTCCGCCCGCCTATCAGCGTGACCCCATCCACACTTTGCTGACGAATGCGCGCGGCGCGCACCACATGCTTGAACTCGCCCGGGCGAACGACGCCCGGATCCTGCAAGCCTCGACGTCGGAGGTTTACGGCGACCCGAAGGTCAATCCGCAGCAGGAAGACTACCGCGGTTACGTCAACACGATGGGCCCGCGCGCCTGCTACGACGAAGGCAAGCGCTGTGCGGAAACCCTGATGTACGATTTCCGCCGGGTTCACGGCGTGGATACGCGCGTTGCGCGCATCTTCAACACCTACGGCCCGAACATGCGGGCCGATGACGGGCGCGTGGTTTCCAATTTCATCATCGAAGCGCTCCAGGGCCTTGACATCACGATCTACGGCGACGGCTCCCACACCCGTTCGCTGTGCTATGTCGACGACATGGTTGAGGGTCTGATGCGGCTGATGGAATCGGAACGCGAGGATTGCGGCCCGGTCAATCTGGGCAATCCCGAAGAGGTCACGATCCTCGAACTGGCCAAGCTCATTCTGGAGATTACCGGTTCCAAGTCCGAAATCGTCTTCCTGCCGGATGCGGTGGACGATCCGCGTGTGCGTTGCCCGGTCATCGAACGCGCGAAAGCGGAATTGAACTGGTCGCCCAAGGTGCCCCTGATGGACGGGATGCTGCGGACGGTGGCCTACTTCCAGAGCGAACTCGCCATCTTTGCCGGCACGCACGAGGGCGGCCAGTACAAGCCGCGCCTCATGGTCGGATCCTAGGCGCGACACGATGACGAACCTGCGCAGCGTGACGGGCGACGAGGCCCGCACGCCGGAGGAGGTCCCGACACCGGGTGGGGCGTCGCCGGAGTGGGCGCGCGAGAGGCTGCTCTCCTCTCAGGGAGAGTACGCTCTGCCGCTGGAGCCCATCTTTGCCGGCCGAACCAGATGGCTTAACCGGATCGGTCTCGGCATATGGTTCGCCAGCTTCTTCTATTTCTGGCACTGGTGGCTGCAACCCGAGCACGTCTCATCGCCGTGGCGCTATGCGGTGGTGACGGTGACGCTGCTCTGGATCACGACGATTCCCATCTATTTCATCGCCCTGTTCTCTCGCGCGCGCCGTCCGGCTGCGGATGCGCCCGTGCCGAAAGGCGCGCGGATCGCGATGGTCGTGACGAAAGCGCCGTCGGAGCCTTTTGCCGTGGTCAGGGAGACGCTGGAGGCGGCCCTTCGCCAGAACGACGTTACGCACGATACATGGCTCGCCGACGAAGATCCCGCGCCGCAGGTGCGGGGCTGGTGCGACGCACACGGCGTGCGGATTTCCACCCGCAAGGGCATCGAGGCCTATCATCGCTCCGAATGGCCGCGCAGAACGCGCTGCAAGGAAGGGAACCTTGCCTATTTCTACGACCATTACGGCTACGAGCTTTATGATTTCGTTGCGCAGTTCGACGCCGATCATGTTCCCGATCCCGACTATCTGAAGCATGCGGTCGCACCGTTCGCCGATCCGGCGGTGGGCTATGTGTCGGCTCCCAGCATTTGCGACAGCAACGCAAGTCAGAGCTGGTCTGCGCGCGGGCGCCTCTATATGGAGGCCAGCCTGCATGGGGCGCTGCAGAGCGGCTACAATTCGGGTTGGGCGCCCCTGTGCATCGGGTCTCACTACACGGTCAGAACGTGCGCCTTGCGCGCCGTCGGCGGTCTCGGGCCGGAACTGGCGGAAGATCATTCCACCACGCTTTTGATGAATGCGGGCGGCTGGAAGGGCGTGCATGCGGTGGACGCCATCGCTCACGGGCAGGGGCCGGAAACCTTCGGCGATCTGGCGACGCAGGAATTTCAGTGGTCGCGGAGCCTCGTCGCGATCCTCTTGAAATACTCGCCCGCATATGTCCCTCGCCTGCCCGGGCACCTTCGGTTCCAGTTCCTGTTCTCGCAGCTCTGGTACCCGATGTATTCCGCCTTCATGCTGCTGATGTTCGCGCTGCCGGTCTATGCGCTCGCCACCGGCAGGAATTTCGCCGACGTCACCTACCTCGGCTTCCAGCTGCATGTCCTGCCCCTGTCGTTCGCCATGCTCGGGCTTGCCTATTGGTGGCGCTCGACCGGCGTCTTCCGGCCCGCCGACGGCAAGGTTCTGAGCTGGGAAGGCATGGCCTTCCTGTTTCTACGCTGGCCGTGGTCGCTGCTGGGCACGTTTTCGGCCCTGTGGAACCATTTCAGCGGCACCTTCGTCGATTTCCGCATCACGCCCAAGGGCGGCGGTGATGTTCGGCCCATGCCCTACCGGATGATCGCGCCCTATATCGTGCTCTCCGCGGTTGCGGGCCTGACGGCCTGGCTGGTGACGGAGCCGGGAACGGCGGGCGGGTTCTATATCTTCAACCTGCTGAACGCGCTGATCTACGGCTTCCTCGCGGTTTTCCTGCTTTACCGTCACGCGCGCGAAAACGGCCTGCCGATCATCGGCAGATCGGCTTCGGGTGCGATGGCGGCGGTCTCCGGCCTGCTGCTGGCGGTCGTCATCACCGGCGCTTCCTACGAGAACTCCGCCAAGGGCGTCAGCTCCCTGATGATCGGCGTTCCGATGATCTCGCTGACGGAAACGGTCTTCCCGGTCGCGGGCGCGGGTATGGGCGAACCGGGCAGGCCGATCATCCGCTACAGGCTCAAATGGCACGGGCTTTCAGGCACGGGGAGGCGCATGCATTGACTGGATTTGGCGATAGCCTCTGCAAGGCGATGAGGGGGCCCTTGGAGGCATTCCCGGGCATCCTTTGTCCCTGACTTGAAAATCCGCGCGGGCCTCTGGCGCAACCTATAGGCGCGGGGCGGCGGTCGAGGGTTTGTGAAGGGGAATTTCTCCTACAATTCAAATAAATAGAGTTAGGTAACTTAATTTGCGAGGGGAAAGGTGGTATACCTTTAGGGAAGATGGGATTGTACACTTTCCCAATGTGATCGGGAGGTTCAAGTGATGAAAACGGAGACCAAGTCGATTTCGCGCCGCGGCCTTCTCCAAAGCGGCGCAGTTGCCGTGGCCGCCGCTACCCTTGGCGGTCAGGGCGAGGCTCTGGCGCAGGAAGGCGATTACATCGTCGAAGGGCGCGATCTGCGAAAAGACAAGCGCCCTGTGATCCATGCCGATGGCACGAAGTTCGGCGCCTACGATCCTTACGGCGACTTCAGCGACGACAGCCGGCTTGTGACAGAGCACCTGTTCCTGCCCTGGGAAGACGTGGAACTGGGCGGCCTGTCGGAGGCGGACGCCTATGCGCAGGCGCGCAACCGCAAGATTCTCGTCACCATTGAGCCGTGGTCGTGGGCGATCGACTGGAACGTGAGCCCCGGCGATCTGCGCAATCAGATTCTGGGCGGCGAACGCGACGCCAACATGCGCGCGATCCTTGAAATCCTGAAGGACTTCAAGAGCCCGGTGACGATCCGCTGGGCGCAGGAAATGGAAAATCCCTTCAACCGGTTTACCTGGGCCGGTTGGGCGCCCGACGACTACATCACCGCTTACCGGCGCATGACCGCCATCGTTCGCGAGATGATGCCCTCGGCCAAGATGATGTGGTCGCCGCGCGGCGAAAAGAACCTGCAGGACTATTATCCCGGCGACGAATATGCCGATCTGATCGGCCTGACCGTGCTCGGCTTCGACAAGTACGACGAGGTCGCATATGGCGGCCTGCGGTACTTCGCCGAGGCGGTCAAGCAGGGCTACGAACTGAGTGCGGGATATGGCAAGCCGATCTGGATTCCCGACGGGGCCTATGAAGGCGCCCTGCCTTATCTCGACAGGTGGGTGAAGGAATTCACCGTCAAATACCCGGAATACCCTCTGCTGGAAGAAGTCATCTACTTCAACGACAAGGAAGTCTGGGAATGGCCCCACGGGTTGGGGTTGCCCGACTGGCGGGTCGTCCGCGGGCGGCCGAGCTATCCGGTCCGGCGTCGCTAAGGGGGATCGTCACATGAAAACGCTGTTCAAGATTCTATTGGCCGGGGCGTTCGCATCGGCCCTGATCTTCGCCCCGTCAGCACAGGCCGCGCCCAAGCTGGTCAAGGTGGACAAGGCGAAAGCCGCCGTTATCGCCGCCGCCGAGGCCGGGCGCCCCATGACCGTCAGCGAGATCTACAAGGTGTTTCATGGGCGGTCGTGGATCTGGGATGACGGCGCGGGCTATTTCGCGGTCGCCAAGCGGAGCTTCACGGCCTGGTCGGGTCGTGGAGACGGCGCCTCTTATGCGAAGGGCACATGGTTCATCGCCTCCGGCGGACGGCTTTGCTTCAAGGCCACCTGGTACGCGATGACCGGGGCCGGAAAGTCGGTGACCTGTTTCGAGAACCGCAAGAACGGCAAGATCATGTACCAGCGACGCCTTCCCGAGGGCGAATGGTACGTGTTCAGCCACACGCCGCCCTACAGCTACGATGCGATCCGGAAGCTGAAGCCGGGCGACCATGTCGCTCGCAGGCTCGCGCGCAATGAACGCTACATCACCAAGAACATGCCCGAGATCGACGAGTGCGCCTATTACGAGGTCGGCAAGCGGTTCATCTGCAACATGTTCAAGTGACCCAATGCGAGTTGGACCGGCCGGTGTCGACACTCCGGCCGGTCCAACTCGCGAATGCAGGCGATGAGATGCCGGGGGTGATCCAAGGCGCCTCCGGGTGACGTCGCGGTTCAGTTCGTTGTTGAGAGCTGCGCCTTACGGAACCATGCGGATCCCGGAACGATCCGCCAGTCGGGGGAGCCCAGGCCGAGAGGCCAGTGATAGGGCTCCTTGTCGTTGAAATAGACGATGGAACGCAGAAGACTGAATTCGCGCGATCCGGCGCGCACCGTATCGAACAGGCTCTGAAACCAGTTTTCGCGATACTTCCGGCTTCCCGACACACCCAGTTCGGCGATGATCACGGGCTGCTGGAACCGGGCGATACGGACATATTTCTCGCGCAAGGTGGAGACGAAATCGCGGCGACCGCCGTAATAGTCGACATCCATCTTTTCCAGACCGTACAAGGACAAGCCGATCAGATCGACGGTTTCGGGGCCCGGATAATAGTCGGCGAGATTCTTCTCGCCCTTCGGCGACCACACGAACGAGGCGTTCGGCACGAAGCGGCGGCAATCCTTGACGAAATGGCGATAGGCGGACTTGTAACCCTTCGCGTCCTTGCGCGCCCAGGGATAGCGACCGTTTGCATCTTCCATCTCGTGTCCCCAGCGCACCAGGACATCGCCCTCGAAGGCTCCGAGTTCACTGCAGATCGTCTTGATTTCCCGATGGAACTTGCCCTTCACGATATCGCGGAAGAGGTGGTCGCCGCCATCGCGCCAGTTCACCGCGCGGGTGTAGGGCTCGATCGTCACCATGATGGTGCGGTTGCGGCTCTCGGCATAGGCGAGCCGCGCCTTGAAGGCACGCCGGTCGAGCGCCTGCCAGAACACATACATGTGCTCGATGTCGATATCGCCCGTTCCGGCGAAAGTCGATGCCGGATCGTAGATCCCGAAGGTCACGTTTCTGCCTGGGTAGCTTCCGGGGACCGGACGAATGTTCAAGGAACGGGTGGTGGGCGTCGGCCCTGCGGAGCTGCGATTTCCAGCTGCGAGGGACATGTCCGGCGCAAACACAAGCGGGCTCAACGCGAGCACGGCCAGTATAGCCGACAGGAGCGACAGTTTTTTCATTGATGTCTGTTTCCGAGGCGATCAAATGAAAATTCCCAAAACGTTTCCCCACTGAGAAGTGCAGAAGGGAACGTTTCGTATCAAGTCTAGATACATAAAAGCAGTGTTACTATACGTCGGAACGGACGTATTGAGGCTGCAATTTTCGTAATCCAACCTGACTTGCGCAATATAGGAAGGGTGTGGTGAAAATATGTTAACGGCCCGCTTACACTTTTAGACAGAACCTGCGACCTTATTGCCGGTGATGGTGGCGCAAAGGCTGTAATTGGGGGAGTGATTGGAATGAGCGGTCCCGCAGTTCTGGTAACCGGTGGCGCCGGATATATCGGGTCCCACACCTGCAAGGCGCTTCACGCCGCCGGATATACGCCTGTCGCTTTCGACAATCTCGTTGCCGGCCATCGCGAGGCCGTGCGCTGGGGCCCGTTCGAATATGGCGACGTCGCCAATCGGGCCCGGCTCGACGAGGTGTTGCTGACCTACCGCCCCCGCGCCGCACTCCATTTTGCCGCCCATGCCTATGTGGGCGAATCCATGGCAAACCCCGGAAAATACTATCGAAACAATGCGGTAGGGAGTCTCACCCTCCTAGAAGCATTGCGCGATCACGGTGTGCGCGACCTTGTCTTTTCCAGTAGCTGCGCTGTCTACGGCGTGCCGGAAACGGTGCCCATTACAGAGGACACGCCGACGGATCCGATCAACCCCTACGGCATGTCGAAGCTCGTTGTGGAGCGCATGCTGCGCGACTTCCAGAGCGCGCATGATCTGCGATGGGTCGCCCTTCGCTACTTCAATGCGGCGGGGGCAGATCCTGCCGGGGAAATCGGCGAGGATCACGATCCGGAAACCCGCGTCATACCGTTGGCGCTTTTTGCCGCAGCGGGAAAATGCGGAGCCTTCAGGGTCTTCGGCTCCGACTATCCCACGCCGGACGGAACCTGCATCCGCGACTACATTCATGTCAGCGATCTTGCCGAGGCGCATGTCCGGGCGCTTGCGGCCCTCCAGGCCGGGCTTGCTCCTGCGGCATTGAACCTGGGGGTCGGTCACGGGTCTTCGGTGAAGGACATCATTCGCACTGTCGAACAGGTCACAGGGCTTCCGGTGCCTGTCGTGAACGATGCGCGCAGGCCGGGGGATCCGGCTGTGCTGGTCGCCGACGCCTCGCGGGCGCGCCGTCTTCTCGACTGGGCGCCGAGCCATGGCTCGCTTGCCGAAATCGTCGAAACGGCGTGGAACTGGTACCGCCATCGCTGAGTTCCGGCACCCCTGAAGGGGGTGGGCAGGATGCGCCGACGCAGGTGCGACAATCTGGCGCATGCAGATCTTGCTTGAACGTCAGCGTATTGGAAGTATTGCTTAAGTTACGCCACTTTATCGCCAGTTTTTGCAATTATCCCGCCGTGACTGCGACCAAAACGCCAGTTTTCATCGAATCTATCCTCTGCGTAAAAGGCGAAAGATCATCATTAAACATTTTTAAGATCTTGCGCCGATGCTGCGGGCATCCTTAGGACACAACCAAGCCAAACGGCAGGAAAGCGCACATAATGATCGACTGGACCTCCACGCCTGAAACTTCCGCCAAATCTCCCCTTAAGAAAATTCTGCCTCTCGCCTTTGCCGCCTCTTTTGTGATGGCGGCGTCCTTTGTCACGGGCGCATCGGCAGCTGAGATGGACCCGAAGCTGGAGCCGCACATCATTTCCAACGCCAATACCAGCCCGCGTCTCGTGCAGTCCGGCACGGCGCACAACAAGCCCGCCAAGAAGCGCTACACCCGCACGGCGGCGCGCTCGCCGTATGTCTGCACCATCAGCGGCTTCGGTAAAAAGGGCAGCTGCTACCTGCGTTAGAGGAGCTTGGCGGGCGAAATCCCGCGCGTGGCTCCGGCTGTCCCAAGAGGCAGGTACATCCCGATCGAGGAAACCCGTCACATGAGAGCATGTGGCGGGTTTCCTTTTGTCGGCGTCGGTGTTTGGCCGCAGCGTTTCCCGATCAATCCGGCCGGGCCTATTCGCAGATCCGGCCCGGCGTCGGAACATGATCGAGGTTGTCGATATCCGGATAGACGGGGCCTTGCGCGAAGACGGCCTTGAGCTTGCGGTAGAGTTGATCTCCCGAGCATTCCAGCGCGCTGTCTCTGCCGTCCTTCCAGCCGGGGTTGAACAGCAGCTTCGTGCTATCGGTCGGCACGGCATGGATCATGGCCGGCAGATGGCGGGTGAAAACTGCGCCCTCTGCGTAGAACTTGATCGAGATATCGAGATCTTCGAATTCCTTTTGGGACAGATCCAGAGGCATCCCGTCGTTCTGCACCTCGTGCTTGAAGCGGTAGATATCCTCCATGATGAAGCTGTAGCCGTCCTTCCCGGGGTGTTCCACGAAGGCGGGCACCATTTTCCCGACATAGGCGTCATTGTCGAAAGCCAGGTAGACAGTCGTTCCATCCGCGAAGACGCCATGCAGATAGACGGCTGTGTTGACGTCGCCGCCCTCGCTGTCGAACGAGGTCACATAGGCCTGATAATCCATCACTTTTCTGATGTCGGGATTGGAAATGCGCTCGTAGTAGGCGACGCCCGGCAGGTGCTGGGCATCGCTGGCAAAGGCAACCAACTCGTAGCTGTCGACCCCGATCGAGGCGGTCAGCTTGCGTTCGCCGAACCTGTCGCCCGACGCATAGGTCTTGGCATGCAGGAAGAAATCGCTGGCGTCCATGGGGTGGGTCTGGAGCGCGCGGATCTGCTCCTTGAACAACTCCACCTGTGCATCCGTCGTGTGATGCGCCGGTGAGGCCGTCTTGCGTTCGGCCACCACCGCTTGGGACGGGGAGACGGATCCAAGCAGGACCGATGCAATTGCGCAGAAGGCAAACGCGGATGTTCTGTATGTGCTCAACTTTCCACTCCAGTTGACGTTATCGGTGATCATCTCGGTGTTTCTTTCATTTCAAAAAGAAACGACTGGAGCTTCCGGCCATGAGGGCCATCTTCGATTTAAGATCCATTTCCTGGTTCTTGTCGTAGATTGCCTGGCCGACCTTCTGAAGCGGACCGCAAACATGTTTCGTGTCGGCGCCGTACCAGGTCACGACGGTATCTTCTTCAAGTTCCTTGTAGGTTGTCGGCATGTTGAGGACGAGTTCGGCAAGGTTCTCCAGAACCTCGTATTCGTCGATTGCCGACCATATTCCGACCGGTCCGCCACGCTTCAGGCGATCGATGACACCGTTCAGATCGACCTGATCTGTATCTGCGATGAGGAATTCATAGTTGCCCTTGTGAGGCATCATGAGGGCGACATTCTCGCCCTCGCGGCAGTGGCCATCATATCTCATGATGACGAAATGCCCCTTCCCTTCACCGCTCAGCCGGTAAAGATGCATGTATATTCCCGGATTATCATGGTTTTCAGTAATAAATATGTGTGAGACGAAGTCGCTATTTTTGAGATCAAATGTCTCGATTTTAATGGTGTCGCTGTTTTCATCAACGTCATGAGTGTGGTCTGCGATTATTTCTTTACTTCCATAGACGATAAAAGTATTTATTCGTTTGTATTTTATGGGCCAGTCAGCAGTGTAGACTTTGTCGGTCTTCTTGATTTCCTCGTAATCCTGATAGGCGTATTCATTCAGTCCATCAAGGTCACCGCGCGCGGCGTAATCGACAATACTGCGCCGGATTGCATTGGATACTTCCAGGTTGCGTGCATCCGGCGGAATGGACAGTTCTCCCGCCGTGGCAGGACCGGATGTCGCCGCAAGGCCGAAAACCAATCCCAGACCGGCTGCTCTGAATAAAGCAGACATCTGTATTCCCATCTGATTATTGAATTTATACGGAGTATAGACCCGCTCTTCTGTCTGTTGCGGGACACAAAGACGCTCGTAACTAATGTCTATGTGTAAAGCGCGCGCTGTCCCGGTGAGCCGCCCGAAAAGGGGGGGGGAACACGCGATGCCGTGCCTTCCCGGGTGCCCGCCGGTATCGGTTTCCTTCGCGGGCCCGGTGGCGCAGGGGTCGCCTTTTCGCACGGGTCACTTGTCGTTCGCCGCGTCATGTGGTTAAACGGAATAATGATTGCATATTGCAAGTAATGCGCAATGGTGCGGGTGAGGCAGGGTGGCCATCGGGAAGGCAGATACAGGGCGCGGTTTCGCCTCCGCAGAGGGCGAAATGCTTCATCTTGAGAGCTGGTTGCCCTATCGGCTGTTTCGTATTTCGGTGCGGATCGCGGATGTACTCAACGGGTTTTACGCTCCCCGCTTCGGGCTCTCCCGGTCCGCCTGGCGCACCATGTCCATCGTCGCCAACCGCCCCGGCGCGAGCGCAAAGGAAATCTGTCAGGCCGCGGGGCTTGACCAGTTCGCGGTGTCGCGCGCCATCAGGCAACTGGTGGAACTGGGGTTTGCCCGCCGCCTTTCCGGCCGCGCCGACCGGCGCTACGCCTCCATCGAGTTGTCGAAACGCGGATGGGAGGTTTTCTCCGAGATCTCCGATCTTGCCGGACGTCTCGACCGGGAACTGACGGAGGCCGTCAGTTCCGACGAACTGGCGCAGCTCGATTCCATCCTCAACCGGCTGGACAATGCCAGTGCGGGCATTCTGGCGCGGGGCTGGCAGGGCGCGAGGGAAGGCCCGGGGCCGGAGGGGCCGGAAACGGGGGAATGAAGGGGCAGCGTGGCTCCGGGGCAAGGCGCGCAGGGAGGTGCCGCGCGCTCGAGCCTCTTGTTTCCGTATGCAATTTCAGCCCGGCATGCAGGGGAGGGCAGACATGCACGTATTCTTGTTTTTGGCCACGTCGATCCTTTGGGGCAGCAGCGCCATCGTCACCGCCCAGCAGGCGAATGCCGGCGCACCGGAGGTTTCGGTCGCCTATCGTCTGGTGCTGGCCAGCCTTGTCATGTTCGGCTGGAGCCTCGCCCGCGGTCACGGGATTGCGGTAGCCAAGCGGGACCGGTTCTGGGTGGCGCTGCAGGGCGTGCTGTTCTTCGGGGTTTCCTTCATCTCGTTTTATCATGCGACGACGTTGATCCCTTCCGGCATCGCGGCGCTGGTCCTTTCGACCTCGTCCCTTTTCGCCGCCCTTGCCGGGTGGCTGTTCCTCTCGGTTCCCGTCACGGTGCGCATGCTTGCCGGCATCTGCGTGGGGCTCGTCGGCCTTGCGGTGATCGCCACGCCGCAATTCGCGCTGTTTTCTTCCCAAGGTGAAACCCTGGCCGGGCTGGGGCTGGCGCTTTCGGCAGCTGCGGGCACGGGCTGCGGCACGGTCGTTGCCATGCGCAACCAGCGCGCGGGTATTCCGATTGTCGTCCTGATGAGCTGGACGGCGCTCTGCGGCGCGCTCTTCGCCTTCGCCCTTGCGGTCATCGGGGAGCGCAGCTTCGCGGTCGAGCTCTCGCTCGCCTATGTGGCGGGCCTCGCCCATCTGGCGATTGTCGCCTCCTGCATCACGTTCTTCATGTATTTCAATCTCGTCGAGCGCATCGGCGCGGCAAGCGCCTCCTACACGCTGGCGCTCGTGCCGGTGGTGGCGCTGGTCATATCTGCGCTGTTCGAAGACCTGACCATCGATGCGCTCGTCCTGAGCGGCGGTGCGGCGGTGCTTTTCGGAAATATTCTGGTGCTCAGCGCCGGCCAGAGCCGTCCGGCAGTTGCAAAATCAACCGCCTGATCCTCCGGCATCCTCGCCCGGCTCGTCCGCGCGAACGGCATGCACATGGGCATGCACATGCGTATGGGCGTGGCTGTGGATGGTGGCAGGCAGCAGCCTGCCCGCCTCCAGAACCATCGCCCGGGTCGCGAGATCGGCAACCAGCGTCGTGTCGTGGGAAACGAGGACCATCGCGCCTTCGTAAGCTGCGAGCGCCTCGCGCAGGCGCGTCTCGTTGGCGGCGTCGATGCCGTTGGTGGGCTCGTCGAGTAGCAGAACTTCCGGCTTCATCGCCATCAGGCCCGCCAGACAGACGAGCCGCTTTTCGCCTCCCGAAAGCCGGTGGGAAATCCGCTCCGCCAGATGGCCGATTTCCAGCCTGTCGAGGGCGGCGCGCGCCGCCTCCTCCGCGTCCGTCTGCGAGAGCCCCATGTTGAGCGGACCGAAGGCCACGTCCTCGATCACGCTCGGACAGAAAAGCTGATCGTCGCTGTCCTGAAACAGAAAGCCGATGCGCGGACGATGGAGGCGGAACTGCTTTTCCGTGCCGCAGGCTTCGCCGAAGAGACGGATCGTGCCGCCCGTCCTGCGTTCCAGCCCGACAATCGTGCGCAGCAATGTCGTCTTGCCCGCACCGTTGGGCCCGACAATGGCGAGCTTCTCCCGCGAACCGAGGCGCAGGTCGATGCCTTCAAGAACGGATTGCCCGTCGCGAACGACGCAGACACCTTCAAGGTGCAGAAGGTCGCTCATGCACGGTCTCCAAGAAAGACGGCAACAGCGAGGCCGGTAAGGAGTGCAAAGCCGAACCAGTCGCGCGCGGCGGGGGCTTGCAGGCTTGCATGGGGAAAGCGGCCCTGGAAGCCGCGGCAGAGCATGGCGTCCTCCACCCTTTGCGCCCGCTCCAGCGCGCGCACCAGCAACATCGCGATCAGATAGCCGTAACTGCGCCATGTGTGCCGGTTGGAGCGTGGGCGGAACCCGCGGGCGCGCATCGCCTCATGCCCGCGTCGGGCCTCCGCCCTGAGGATTGCGAGATAACGAACGCTCATGACGAGCAATCGCACCAGCTTTTCCGGCACGCGCAGGCCATGCAGCGCCGCGCCGAGCTGGGCGGGTTCCGGTGCGCCCGGAACCACCATCACAACGAGCGCGGCAGCGGTGATCTTGCAGGCGAGAAGCCCCGCATGGATCAGCCCTTGCGAACTGGCGACGAGCGGGCCGAGGGAGAAGGCGGGTGTGCCCTCCACGGTGAAAGGCAGCGTGACGACGAGCAGTGCGACGAGACCTTCCACATGCCAGAGCCTGCGCGCCATGCCGGGCTCAAGGCCGCTCATCAGCGCAAGCAGGGCGAAAACGGCAAGGGCCGTTGCCGCGAGCGCGAGGTTTTGGAGTTGCGAAAGCGCGACGACCACGATGAGGGCTGCGACCAGCCTCAGACGCAGATCCCCAGGGATCACGAGCGTCGCCATGTGCGCAGCCACAATCCGCCCCCCACAAGCCCGATGATGAGGAAGAACCCGGAAAGTATGTCGGTGAAGCGCATCCGCGCATCCATCTCCTCGATGCGTTCCAGAAGCGGCGTGACCTGCCGCTGAACGGCCGTCTCGACCAGAGCGGCGATCTCTTCTTTCGCCTGAGATTGTGAGGCCGGGTCGCCTTGTGTGGGGCGGTTTTGGGAGGGGGGCGGCGTGCCGACGCTCGAGATGGTCTTTGAAGCGCCGTGCCCCTCGCCCGTGTCGATGGTCACGGTGACGGGGCCTGCGGGGGCCGGTTCGAAACGGAAACCGCCCTGATCGTCGGTCTTGCCTTCGCCGAGCACGGCACCGGTCTCGTCGCGGATAACCCAGCGCACTCCCGCCGGACGCCCTCCGCCGATGAAAAAGCCGTAGCCCGAAATCACCGAGCCTTGCGCGGTCGCAAAGACCTTCAGCTTGTGCGCGGAGGCAGGCGCGATGAGCCCGGCGACCACGAGAAGGGCGATGAGGAAGGCGCGCAGGTTCATGACAGCACGGGCCTCAGCGCATCGGGCGAGACGCGGGCGAGAAACGCGACGATGACCGCGGTGATGAAGGCTTCGCCCACCGCAAGCGGCAGATAGGTGGCGAGCAGGATGCTGGCGACCGGCGTATAGGCGGAAGCGGAGAGTGCGAGCGACAGCGCGACCAGCGCCCCGGTTCCCAGAACGGCCCCACCGCCAACGACGGCCGCAAGTCCTGCGCGAAGCGCGGGCCGGGTGGTGGAGCGGATCGCCGGGCCGAGCAGCAGGCCGAGAGCGACGCCCGGCAGGGCGATATTGACGAGGTTGACGCCGAGCGTCGTCAATCCGCCGAAGCCGAAGAGCAGCGCTTGCAGGAGAAGCGCAACGCCCATGGCGGGAAAGGTTGCCGTGCCGATCAGAATGCCGAGAAGCCCGGAGAGCAGAAGATGCACGCTTGTCGGGCCGACGGGAACGGCAAGGAGCGAGCCTGCAAAGGCTGCCGCCGCCAGAAGCCCCGTACGCGGAATGGCGCGTTCATCGAGTTTGCGAAGCCCGATGGCGATGCCGCCTGCGGCAAGGACGGCGCCTGCGATGAGCACGGGGGCGGAGAGAACGCCGTCGGGAATATGGGCCATGCCGGATCCTCGTCCTTACTTTTGCGACGGCGCCATATCGCGCGTGCGCACCCAGATGAGGCCACCTTCCTCAACCGGAGCGGCATGTCCGTCCGGGGCGGTCATGGATGTCTCGCCGGTCACAAGCGCGGCAAACCCCCACCATCCCGCATGCGGCATGGCGTAGGAAAAGGTGCCGTTTGCATCCGCCGTGATGACTTGCGTGATGAAGGCATCGTTCGGCGCGGTAACCGAGCCGTCATTGATGAACTCTACCTCGATCTCGGCAAAGGGCACCGGCGCGCCCTTGCTCATCACCACGCCGGAAAAGAGATTGCCGGTCCAAAGCCCGGTCGGGCGCGTGAGCGGGCGGATTTCGACCGGAAGCCCGACCATCGCGTCCCAGCCCTCGCCGGAGGCGTAATTGTCCACCACCACCTTGGCGAAATGCTTGATGAACTTGCCTTCCGCCGGTTCCCAATAGGGGGCGGGATCGACGAAGAAGACGGATGCGCCCGGTTCATCGAGATCGTGCGAAACGGTCCAGCCTGCGCCACCCTCCACCGGGTTTTCAGAGATGGCAGGCAAGAGGTCGATTATCTTGCCCTCGCTCAGCACGCCGAGCCGTTCGGGCAGCACCATCTCCATGACCGGCCCGCCCTCGAAGGGATGGCTGAAGAGCATGTCGAGGCGCACGGTTCCGCCTTCGGGCAGGACGTCTTCGGAAGGGATAATCTCCAGAAAATGCGCGGATGCGGGCGCAGCGCCAAGCGTCAGAGTGGAAAGAGCGAGGCTGGCAAGCATGGCTGGAACAGGCAGTCGGCGCATGAGAGATTCCCTGGATAGACGTGTCGGGCTGCGATGGCGACAAGAGCCCCGGATAGTGGCAGCCCTGACAGTGATATTTGGAAGTATGATAAGTTTAAGAAAAAATCATACCCAACCGACTTACGCAAGGGCTCACGCAGCGTTTGTGCTAGTCTCAGCGCAAATCGCTGATCGATGGAGGGAACATGCAACGCATCACGATCACGCTCGACGACGCGCTGGCGGAAGAACTCGATGCGCATATGGCCGCGACGGGGGCGACGGGGCGTTCGGAAGTGATCCGCGATCTCGTGCGCCGCGGTCTGGCCACGGTGCCGGATGCGCCGGGCGACGCGCAGTGCTTCGGCATCGTCAGTTGCGCCATCGACCAGTCGGTCCGGGGCCTCGCCACCCGCGTCCCGCAAGGCAGGCTCGACCGTCACGACCAGACGGTGACCGCCCTCTCCGTCCCGCTCGACCACACCACCTCCATCGAGGTGACGGTGATGAAGGGACGCGCCGCAGATGTCACGGCCTACGCCGAGGCGCTTTTCGCCGAGCGCGGCGTGATGCACGGGTCGCTCGGGCTTGTTCCCGTCGCGCATGATAACGAGCCTCATGTGCACGGACATGGTTCCGAGCATGCCCACACGCATTACAAGGTCCGGACTTCGCTCTAGGCGCTTGGCCCGACCGTCTTCGCCCTTCGTGCCCTTGGCATCGCTAACAAAACCGACAATGCTGAGCCCTGTCGAAAAGGCAGGGCGACCCGCGGTCGGAACGGGGCCCGGATCAGGGGGGGGATGAATGGTGCGGTCTCAGGCTGAAGCGCGGCGGTTTCTGGAAGGGCTCTTTCATGCCGCTGTTACGGCTGCCCTTCCGCATCAGAGCATCGCGCGTTTTCTCCCCGACCCGCCCAAGGGGCGCACCGTTGTCGTCGGCGCGGGCAAGGGGGCTGCGCAAATGGCGCAAGCCCTGGAGGAACTCTGGCCCGGTCCGCTGGAAGGCACGGTCGTCACCCGCTACGGCTACGGGGCGGAGTGTCGCCGGATCGAGGTTCTGGAGGCCGCCCATCCCGTGCCGGATGAGGCGGGGCTTGAAGGGGCCGCCCGGTTGCTGGAACGGGTGGAGGGACTGACGGGCGATGATCTCGTCATCGCGCTTGTCTGCGGCGGCGGCTCGGCGCTGCTTCCTGCGCCGCCTAAAGGCTTCACGCTGGAAGACGAGATTGCGCTCAACGAAATCCTGCTTGCCTCCGGCGCGCCTATTTCCGCGATGAACACGATCCGCAAGCAGTTCTCCCGCATCAAGGGCGGGCGGCTGGCCGCCGCGGCCTATCCGGCGCGCGTCGTTTCTCTTCTGATATCGGATATCCCGGGAGACGAGGCGGCTTTCATCGCCTCCGGACCGACGGTCGCCGACGCAATGACGCCCGCCGATGCACTGCGCGCCGCAGATCGCTACGCCATCGCACTGCCGCCCGCGATCAGGGCTCATCTGGAAACAGCGCAGGGCGCTCCCACCGTCGATGATCCGCGCTTCAAGGACAACGAAACCCATGTGATCGCATCGGCCCGCGTGTCGCTGGAAGCCGCGGCGGCGGAGGCGCGCAAGGCGGGCCTGACGCCGGTCATCCTGTCGGATGCGATTGAGGGGGAGGCCCGCGAAGCAGGGCTTTTCCATGCAGCGCTTGCACTGGAAATCGAGCGCCGCGACGAACCGTTTTCAGCCCCCGTCGTGCTGCTTTCCGGCGGCGAGACGACCGTAACCCTGAAAGGCTCCGGCAAGGGCGGGCGCAACAGCGAGTTCCTTTTGTCCTTCGCCGCACGCATCGCCGGGTCGCAGGCGATTTTCGCGCTTGCCGCCGATACGGACGGGATCGACGGTAGCGAGGACAACGCAGGCGCATTCGCCGATGGGGAGACGGTCGCGCACCTTGCCGCCGCCGGTCTCGATGCAAGCGCCTGCCTTTCGAACAACGATGCCTGGACGGCCTTTGCTGCCATAGACGGCCTTTTTGAGCCCGGCCCGACCGGCACGAATGTCAATGATTTCAGGGCGATCCTGATCGATCGCCGCGATTGAGTGAATTTTCTGGGAGGAACATGAATGACGATGAACAGGGATGGTGTGTCTTGAGCGGGGCTGAGCGTAAGGGGCCGCTGGCCGGGTTGAAGGTCGTGGAAATGGCGGCCATCGGGCCGGTGCCTTTCGCGGCGATGGTGCTGAGCGATCTGGGGGCGGAGGTCGTGCGCATCGATAGGCCCGGCGAGGACGCAGACGACCCCCGGGAGGTCACCTGCCGCGGGCGCGCCGCGCGTATCGGGCTCGATCTAAAGAAACCGGAGGACGTCGCGCAGGCCCGCAAGATCATCGCTTCCGCGGATGTCCTGATCGAGGGCTTCCGGCCCGGCGTGTTGGAGCGGCTCGGCCTCGCGCCCGACGATCTGATGGCGGAAAATCCCGGCCTCATCGTCACGCGGGTCACGGGTTGGGGACAGGACGGTCCCTTGAGCCCGCGTGCAGGCCATGACCTGACCTATATCGCGCTTTCCGGTGCGCTTCACGCCATCGGCCCGGCGGAAGGTCCGGTTCCGCCGCTCAATCTCGTCGGCGATTACGGTGGCGGCGGCATGCTGGCGCTTGTCGGTCTGCTGTCGGCGCTTTTCGAACGATCCCGCTCAGGCCGCGGTCAGGTGGTCGATGCGGCCATGACCGACGGTTCCAGCCTGATGATGGCCTATCTCTTTGAACTGATGGCGCGCGGGATGTGGCAGGACAGGCGCGAGGCCAACATGCTGGACGGGGCGGCCCATTTCTACGCCGCCTATCGCTGCCGCGACGGTCGCCATATCGCGGTCGGCCCCATCGAGCCGCAATTTCATGCGGCCTTCGCCAAGGTGATGGGCGTGGAGGAATTCGGGGCCGATCAATACGACCCCGCGCTCTGGCCGGAACGCCGGGCGAAACTGCAGGAGATCTTCCTGACCCGCGATCGCGACGACTGGATCGCCGCCTTCGAGGGGCTGGACGCCTGCGTCGCGCCGGTTCTGGGCATGGGCGAGGTGATGGACCATCCGCACAATGCGGCGCGCGGCACTTTCATCGAGAAGTCGGGTGTCGTCCAGCCCGCGCCCGCCCCGCGTTTTGGCCGTACCCCCGGCGCGCTCGTCGGTGACGGTGCGCGCGATCCGGGCTCGGTTCTGGCAGGCTGGGGCATCGCGGCCGAAGATGTGGCCGCGATGCGCGAGCGGTCGCGATAAGGCTTATTCGCCGACCGGCGGCGTGCCGTGGGTGTGGAAGGAGGGAATGGTCTGGAGACCCCAGGCCTGTCCCTTCTTGCGCTCTTCCTCCGTCCAGGTGACGGTTTCCCAGTCGGGCGCGAGGATCAGCCGCGCGCCCGCATTGCAGACTTCCACCCGGTTGCCCGCCGGTTCATAGACATAGAGGAAGAAGGTCTGCTGGACCGCGTGCTTGTGCGGCCCGGTCTCGATGTGGATGCCGTTTTCAAGGAAGATGTCGGCTGCCTGCAGGATCTGTTCGCGCTGGTCGAGCGCGTAGGTGACGTGGTGGAAGCGCCCGTGCGAGCCGGTGTGATCGCCGGTATAGGCGATGTCGTAGCTCTTGTTGTTGACCGTGAACCAGCAGCCGCCGAGATGACCGGAATCGAGCATGATCCGCTCGGTGATGCGCGAGCCGAGCGCGCGCGGCATGAAATCGGCTATCGCGTCCACATCGCTTGCCAGCAGGTTCAGGTGGTCGAGACGGCGCACGCACACCCCGCGCCCGTGATAGCGCTGCGCCTGGTTCTTCAGCGCGGGCTTTTCCGCCTCGGGCGCCACGTAGCGGTTGGTGTCGTAATAGGCCTCGAAGACATGCCCGTCCGGATCCCTGAACCGGTAGGCGGCGCCATGGCCGAGATCGCCGTCGCTCCAGCCGATCCCGGCTCCCATCGCTTCGATGGCCTTCACCCGGCGCTCCAGCGCCTGCGGGCTGGAGGCTCGATAACCGACATGACCGACGCCGGTCGTGTTGGAAGCGGTCAGTTTCAGCGTGTGAAACTCGTAGTCGTCCCAGGCGCGCAGGTAAACGCTGTCGCCTTCCGTACCGGATGCGGTGAGGCCCAGTACATTGATGAAGAAATCGAGGCTCGCTTCCGGCTTGTTGGTGAAAAGTTCGATGTGGCCCAGATGGGCGACATCGTAGCAGGGTTCCATCATCGGCGTGACCTCGGGCATGGCTTGTCGTGATCCTCGTGCGATCATTGTTGCTGCTTTGAGCTTGCGCTGGGTTCTTTTCGCGTGCTTTCCGTAGGGGAGGCAACGGATAAAGCTGGTCGCGCTAATAACATTTAGCTATTGCGGTGGGAGTCTGGGCCGTTCAAACGATTAAGTGAGGGCGGGCTCGACGGCTGGGAGAGCCGGTCCGCAGGTATTGGACACGAGAGTGGACGGGAATTCATTCATGACGGCAAACGGGAAGCTGAACATGGTCGGGCTGTGCGGTAGCCTGCGTGCGGGCTCTTTCAATCACGCCTTGCTGCGCGCACTGCCGGATCTGGCCCCTGAGCGAATGGCAATCGCGGAGGCTCCGCCCATCGGGGCGATCCCGCTCTATAACGCCGATGTGCAGAACCAGTCGGGGTTTCCGGTTGAAGTGACGGCGCTGGCTGAGGCCATTCGTGCTGCCGATGGCGTCATCATCACCTCCCCCGAGTACAATTACTCGGTGCCGGGTGTCCTGAAGAATGCGCTCGACTGGGTGTCGCGCGTCAAGGATCAGCCTTTCAGGGCCAAGCCGGTGTGTCTGCAGTCGGTTTCCGGCGGGCAGCTTGGCGGCGCGCGGATGCAATATCATCTGCGCCAGATCATGGTGTTTCTGGGCGCGGATGTCTTTACGACGCCGGAAGTCTTCGTCGGCGGCGCGCAGCAGAAATTCGACGCGGAAACGCTGGCTCTGACGGACGAGGGGACGCGCGACTTCGTCACCAGACAGCTCGAAGCCTTCGCGGACTACGTCGACCGGGTTTCCGGCTGATCGGCAACCGCTTGCGCAAGGGCATCCATAAATAAAAACCCCCGGTGAGAGCCGGGGGTCTTGATCGTCACGCGCTCAATCGGAAAGTCCGGATTGGGCGGAAAGTCCGGATTGGGCGGAAATTCCGGATTGGGCGGGGCGTCCGGTCAGGCAGCCCGGGCCGCGAAGCGGGCGGGAGCTGCAATCTGCGGACGGCTTTCGCGGTTGCGACGGCGCTCTTCCGGCGAGATATAGACCATAGCATGGTGCTCTTCGCAGTAGGAGACGCCCGGCTCGACGCGGTTCTTGCAGGGAAAGATGTAGTTTCCACCCGTGCCCTCGGCCCATTTGCACTGGCCGGTACGGGGAAGTCGTAGATCGCTCATGTTATTCTTGCCTTGGTTGACCCGGAACTTTCTGTTGCGGGCTCGTAACTCGGAATTGCGGCGGTAATGCTACCCGCAGGAGCATTCGCTGGGTCAGTGGGTCCCAGACCCCGGCGCTATGCGCTGGAGCCTTTACGGGGCTGGGCCTGAAGAAGCTGTGTTCCCGGTCCAATGGAAGCTGACTGCCAGCAGGCTCTCCGCTTCCCGGGTGGGGCTTTGACGACTGGGGATCCGTCTCACCGGAAACGGTCCGGTCGCGGGGGCAAGTCTGCCATCCCCGACCGCTGTTTCACATTGCGCCCGTGCTTGTGACGGGTGCGAAGAAAAAGGCGCGAGAGATGCGCGCCCTTGAAATCTGCCCAAGTCGATTGGATCGCGCATGCGCAAGCGCCATGTTGGATCCGCTCCACCGGGCGCGACAGTACTTCCATGTGCGCCTGTGGACAATTGCAAGGCTCACATAGATGCCATGCAGTTAACGCAAGGGTAAACATCCGTTAAACAACCCGTTTCAATCAGGCGCGGATTCATCCTTTTCTCGCCGCAGGTTAGTAATGACTCGACGGTTCTGCGCCGTACACTCCACCTGCTTGCAATCGCGCACGAGACGCTTGCGCGCATAGCCTTTTGCCCAGAGACGGTCCGCCGGAACGCCTTCCTGCACGAGATAGGCCATGACGGTTTCGGCCCGTTTTGCGGAAAGCGCCTGATTGGCGGCGGCATTTCCCGGGTCGTCCGCGTGGCCCTGAAGTTTGGCGTACCAGCCCGGATGCTCCTTCAGCCAGGCGGCCTGCGATTTCAGGGTGCGTTTGGCCGTATCGTCGAGTTCGGCCGAACCCCTGTCGAAATAGGTGCGCCTGCCCACATGCAGGATGAAATCCTGCTCGCTGCCGTTCTTGACCGAGGCGAAGCCTTCCGCAGGTGCGTTGGTGGTGTCGGGAAGGTCGATCAGTCCCGACCCGGTCTGCCCCGCGCATCCGGCAGCCAATGTTGCCAGTAGCAACGCCGCCGTCAGGCGGTTTGCGGTCCTGTCTGCCACGTCCAGTCCCCCCCCTCAATCCATCTGGCCCGAAACCCGCCTCAGCTCTTGTCGTTGCTTGCGCCCAGATGCTCCAGAACCAGAACGCGGGTGCCGATCGGGCAACGCTGATAGAGATCGACCACGTCTTCGGGGAACATGCGGATACAGCCGGAAGAGGCATCGCTGCCGATGCTCCACGGTTCCAGCGTGCCGTGCAGGCGATAGCCCAGATCCCGGCCGTCGCGATAAAGATAGAGCGCGCGCGGGCCCAGCGGATTGTTGGGCGCGCCGCCTTTCACCAGCTTCGGCAGGTCGGGCTTGCGCTTGAGCATTTCCGGCGGCGGCACCCAGCGCGGCCATAGGGCCTTGCGGTCGATCCGGGCGTGTCCGAACCACTGGAAGCCTTCTTTGCCGACGCCCACGCCATAGCGAAGCGCGGTGTTGTTCTCCCAGATCCAGTAGAGAAAATGGTTCTTCGTATCGACCACAACGGTGCCCGGCGGTTCCGGCGAATAGTATTTCACCATCTGCCGCCGCCATTGCGGTTTGATCTGCGCGAAATTGGTCAGCCGATACTGGAAGCCTTCATCGGCAATGGTGCCGGAAAACCAGGTGGCGGCTTCGGCCGAACCGGACAGTCCACCCATCGCTTCGGCCAGAGGACCAAGCGTGGCGAGCGCGGCGCTGGCTGCGCCCGCACGCAGAAGGTTTCGACGTGTCAGTCCGCCTGCGCGCGAAACGATGTCATCGCGCGAAGCGCTCGAACTTGCAGTTTCAGTATCCTTTTGAGCCACAAACGGGGGCATGGCGTTCTCCTTTGAGGGGGAGCCTTGTCCGCGGAAAGGGGTATTAGGATGGAAAACTTCCGTAAGGTCAATTGCGCGAGGGTCTGCACGTGATGCGTGTTTTCATCCGGCTTTACAAAAACAGGGGTTGTGCGCCCTATCGGGCGTCGCGCGTGCCGGGGGTAATCCTGCCGCCCGCCGCTTCAAGCGCCTGCGGCGTGTCGAGGTCCAGCCGTGCGGCCTCGCCGATCTCCACCTCCACCACCGCCTGCGGGTTCGCCCCGATCAGGTGCCGCGCACCGACATCGCCATGGATTTCCAGAAGCTGCGGGAAATAGCGGCTCGACCAGAGCACCGGATTGCCTTTCTTGCCCGCGGCCGTCGGCACGACGATCAACCCGTCATGGGCCGGGTCATAGGCAGCCATCAGGAGCTGGATGATCTCAGGTGTGATGCGCGGCATGTCGGCGAGCATGACGAGAACCGCGTCGGTATCCTCCGGCAAGGCCGCGATGCCCACCTTCAGCGAGGTGGAAAGCCCCTGCGCATGATCTTCGTTGTGAACGAGATGCACGTCGAGCCCGCAAAGCGCGTCCGCCACCGCGTCCTGCATATGGCCGGTGACGACGGTGACGGCGGATGGCTCTGCTTCCAGCGCATGGCGGGTGGCGATGCGCACCAGAGGTTCGCCGTCGATTGTCGCCAGCAGCTTGTTCGGCCCGCCCATGCGGGTGGAGCGCCCGGCGGCGAGAACGAGGATCGCAATTCGCGGTGCTTGCCTGACGCCGGGTTCCGCCTGCGCCGGGCCGCCTTCGCGCGGTTGCGGGCGGGAGACGATCTCCATCAGCAGTCCGCCGACGCCGAGCCCGGTCAGGTCATGGGCGGTGACGGGAAGGCCCGCAAGCGTGCGGCGCAAAACCCAGTCAAAGCCGTTTTCCGCCGGACTGCGCGCGCACCCCGGCGCGCCGATGACGGGGATGGAGCCGAGGTGGCCGAGAACCAGCAGATTGCCCGGATCGACCGGCATGCCGAAATGTTCAACCCGCCCGCCTGCGCTCTCCAAACCGGCGGGCACGACGTCTCCGCGATCGACGTTCGCCGAGGCCCCGAAGATGATGATGAGGTCAGCCCCCGCCTCGCGCGCTTCGTTGAGCGCATCGGCGACCGCCTTCGCCTCGTGCGGGATGCGGATGTCGGCAAGGACGGTCGCGTCTGCGGGGTTCAGCCGCTCGGCGGTAACGGTCACCGTCTTGTCGATGGTGCTTTCCTTGAGCGAAGGAAGCCGGGTCGAGACCAGCGCAACCTTCATCGGTTTGAAAGGCGCAAGCCGCAACAGCCCTTCCGGCCCGTGGGCAGACGCCTTCGCCACAAGACTGCCCGCAACCGCATAAGGAATGATCTTGACGGTCGCGACCATCCGGCCCGCTTCGACGGGCGTATATGCCTCAAGTGTCGCCAGTGTGATGGCCGGGTCGATGCGGTTGAGCCGGTCGATCTCCGCGCGCTCGACCACGAGCAGACCGGGCTCCTTTGCAAAGATGTTGGCGCGCCCGGTAAAGGCGCGCTCCACCTGGACGCCGGGCCCAGCCACGGCCTCCGCAATCAGGGCGGCGGCGCGGTCTTCCTTCACGTCGTCCGCATCGAGGCGCGCAACCGTGAGTTCGCCGATCCCGGCCTCGGCGAGCGTATCCAGATGGGCGCGTGTCAGCACCGTGCCCTTGCGCAGCCGCAATGCGGGTGTCTTCAGCGAATGGGCAAGGGTTGCACCCTCGCAGTCCTCGAGCGGAAGGGCGGCGAAAATCACGCCACGACCTCATGCACGGGGGCAGGCTGGGGCTCCCCCTTGCGCAAGACCTCGATGATTTCCGCCATGACCGCAACGGCGATTTCCGCCGGGCTCGCAGCTCCGATATTCAGCCCGATGGGTGCGTGGATGCGCGCAATATCGGCCTCCGGCACGCCTGCCTTGGCGAGCCGGTCCACGCGCGCGGCGTGGGTCTTCCGGCTGCCAAGCGCGCCGACATAGAAACAGCGCGCGGCAAGGGCCTTGATCAGCGGATCGTCATCGATTTTCGGATCATGGGTAACCGCGGCAAGGGCGGTGTAACGGTCGAGCGGAACCCTCTCGGGAATGATCTCTTCCGGCCAATCTGCATGGAGCGGCACGTCGGGGAACCGTTCCGGGCTCGCAAAGGCGGTGCGCGGATCGATCACCTCCATGTCGAAGCCCGCAATCTTCGCGATGGGCGCAAGCGCCTGCGAGATATGCACCGCGCCGATGACCACGAGCCGCGGCGGCGGTACATGGACATTGAGGAAGGACTGCCCGCCGCCGGGTGCGGTGATCATGCCCGATTTGCCGGAGCGGAACCGCGCGCCCAGTTCTGCGCTCAGCGGGTCGGCGGAAAGGTCCGTGTCTTCTTCGACCAGACGCTGCGCGCCGGTGGCGATATCGGTGATCAGGATGCAGCCGCGGCGCGCGGCTCGTTCCCGGTTGAGCCGTTGGAGGAGGGAGAGATCCATCAGGCGAGCCTTTCCACGTAGACCCGGATGCGCCCGCCACAGGAAAGACCGACCTTCCATGCGGTCTCATCGGCAACGCCGAATTCCAGCATGCGCGGTGCGCCACTTTCCAGAACGTCCAGCGCCTCGCCGACGACGGCACCTTCCACGCAGCCTCCCGACACGGAGCCCTCGAAATTGCCCTCGCCGTCGATGACGAGATGGCTACCGACTGGGCGCGGGGCGGATCCCCATGTCTCCATGACGGTGGCTATCGCCACCGCGCGTCCGGCCTCGCGCCAGCTTTGCGCCGTGGCCAGAACGTCATGACTGTCGGGCACCGTCTCAAGCGCCTGATGATTGGCTGAACTGCTCATTCGAAGGCACCCTCCCGTCGCCGCTTCGCGACAATCGCTGCCGCCTGCTGATCCCAGCATATAGGAACCGACGTTACGGGAGGAAGAGGCTTCTCGGCCTGATCGACCGGAACACGGTGCGCGGAGCGAGGGGCAAAAAGAAAGGCGCCCGGATCGCTCCGGACGCCTTTCGACTTCAATCGTTTGCATGTGGCCTATTCGGCTGCGGCGCGCTGGCCGCCGGGGGCGGCGTTCAGCACGGCTGCGTCGACGTGCTCCTCGAAGGGGGCGAAGTTGTCGATGAACATCTGCACCAGCTTGTTCGCCTGAACGTCGAAGGCGGCCTTGTCGGCCCACGTGGAGCGCGGATCGAGAATTGCGCTGTCCACACCGGGAACCTCCACCGGCACCTCGAAGCCGAAATGGGCGTCGGTGCGGAATTCAGCGTTCTTGAGCGAGCCGTCGAGCGCCGCGCTCAGCAGCGTGCGGGTCGCCTTGATCGGCATGCGTGACCCGACGCCATAGGCACCGCCGGTCCAGCCGGTGTTCACCAGCCAGCAATCGACGTCGTACTTGGCGATGAGATCGCGCAGCAGGTTGCCGTATTCGGACGGGTGCAGCGGCAGGAAGGGCGCGCCGAAGCAGGTGGAGAAGGTCGCTTGCGGCTCGGTCACGCCGCGCTCGGTGCCGGCGACCTTGGCGGTGTAGCCGGACAGGAACGTGTACATGGCCTGCGCCGGGGTCAGCCTGGCGATCGGCGGCATCACGCCGAAGGCGTCCGCCGTCAGCATGATGATGTTCTGCGGCTGCGGCGCGCGGCCCGTCAGGCTGGCGTTCGGGATGTAGTGGATCGGATAGGCGCAGCGGGTGTTTTCCGTCTTGCTGGCGTCCGTGAAATCCGGCTGCCGGGTTTCCGGGTCGATCACCACGTTTTCCAGGATCGTGCCGAAGCGCTCGGTCGTGGCGTAGATCTCCGGCTCCGCCTCGCGCGACAGGTTGATCGTCTTGGCGTAGCAGCCGCCTTCGAAGTTGAAGACGCCTTCCGGCGACCAGCCATGCTCGTCATCGCCGATGAGCGTACGCGTGGGATCGGCGGAAAGCGTGGTCTTGCCGGTGCCCGACAGGCCGAAGAAGACGGCCGTATCGCCCTGCTCGCCCACATTGGCGGAGCAATGCATCGGCATGACGCCCTTGGGCGGCAGCAGGAAGTTGAGAATCGTGAAGACAGACTTCTTCATCTCGCCCGCATATTCCGAGCCGCCGATCAGGATCAGCTTCTTTGCAAAGTTGCAGGCGATCACCGTCTCCGAGCGGCAGCCGTGACGCTCCGGATCGGCGCGGAAGCTCGGCAGGTCGATGATCGTGAATTCCGGGTCGAAGGAGGCAAGCTCCTCGCTGTCCGGGCGGATCAGCAGGTTGCGGATGAAAATGCTGTGCCAGGCGTATTCGGTGTAGACGCGCGTGGCGATGCGGTGTGCGGGGTCCGCGCCGCCGTAAAGATCCTGCGCGAAAAGCTCGCGGTTTGCGGCGTGGGCGCGGAAATCGGCGTAGAGCACGTCGAACTTCGCCTGCTCCATGCGCCCGTTATTGTCCCACCACACGATGTCGCGGGTCACGTCGTCTTCGACGACGAACTTGTCCTTCGGAGAACGGCCCGTGTGCTGGCCCGTATCGGCGACAAAAGCGCCACCGGCGACCACCTGGCCCTCATTCCGGCGGATGGCTTCCTCGTAGAGCTTAGGCTCAAGAAGATTCCAGTGCACCGCCGCCGCTTCGTTCAGGCCGACGAGTTCCGGCCCCTTGGCTGCGTTGCGAAGTCCCGTTTCGATCATTTCGAAGACACCCTGATTGGATCGCGCGTTCCTGCCCGGCTGTTTTTCTGAAGGCCGGTTCCCGACACACCTGTGACCAAGACCCGGCCCTGCGGCCGGATTTGCCCGGCTTCAGCGCCGGTTATTCGTGGTTGTTGCAGGCGCATGGTCTGCGCCCGTCCGGCCTTGGGCCGGTAGTTCTTCGACATATGCGCAGGCGCGGTCTTGACCGGGGGACCGGTTACGGTCGGCTTCTGCGCAAAGCTGGTCCGGCATCGCCGGACGGAGCCTGGGATGGTGGGTCGAACACACCCATCCTCGTTCGTGATCTGCCCCACCGTAAAGGGGGTGGCAAGCCGCGCGACGTTAGTGGATCGGCCGCAGCGGAACAAGGCTGAATGTTAGGATAATCAGGGAGCTAAATCGATTTAGTTTGTAATCGTCTAATTCTTACGTAGAAAGAAAGGCGGTTAGCCGGCTTATTCGCCCCGGGCCTTGCGCGCCAGCGCCACGAGCGTGGTCCGCATGGCGGCGGCATCGGTTACCGGATGATCGAAGGCGAGCCGTGCTGTCCTGACCTCCTGGCCGCTTGCGCCGGAGGGGGGAGCAATTACGGCAAGGTCGATGCCGTCCAGATCGCAACCGGTCATCATCCAGTCGCCGGCCGGCAGGCCGAGCAGGGCGGTTGCATAGGCCGCAAGCGTATCGCGATGATCCGCGTTCATATGGGCGAGGATGCCTTCTTCCGCCTCAGCCAGAGCTTCGGTGTTCGCTGTCCGCTCCAGAAGTTCCGCCCCATCGATTGAATTGATGCGGCCGAAGCCCGCCACCAGATGCGCGTGTTCCGGCATCAGGCGATAGAAGGAGAAATCGGGGAAATCCGCATATCCCGATGCATCCGGATGGCGGGCGAGAAAGCGCCTGCGACAGCCGGGGTCGTGCGTTACGGCGATCGTTCCGTTGACGGAGAGCCGCGCGCCCTGCATGGGATCGGTCGGATTGCGTTCCTCCAGCAGCAGGCTTACCCGCGCATCCGCCTTCAGGTTTCGGGTGTGCAGCGCAAGATCGGACAGAAGCAGGATGGGGCACCCGGCAAAATCGGTTGCTACGGTGACGAGCGAGGCGAAGGGCGTGCCGTCATCCGCCGACAGCGTGGCCAACGCACCCGTGGCGCTCGATCTCAGGATCTTGCGCGCCGTCGCCTGAGGGGCGAAATCGTCTGTCTTGCGCATGGCGGTATCGTTCCCGTTCTGTGAGACCCGCTCCAGGAGCTTGGTCTGTCCGGCCCCCTGACGCAACGGAAATGGCGCGCCGCCGCCGCGATTTGTGCGGATGGCTGCGACGAAAACGTCAGCATGAGAATTACATCAATTATAGCAGTCGGTTAGGTTTCACGCGCAGCGCCATAATCGTCGGCATTTGGAGCGTTCGCCTTAATTTGTTCGCATTTTAGTCGCCAAACGCGACAATATGACGGTATCCTAGATTGAACAGGAAAACAGGCTCGCCTCATGCCCACGATTGCTCTTGTGGACGACGACCGCAACATTCTCACGTCAGTCTCCATCGCGCTGGAATCCGAAGGTTACCGGGTCCAGACATACACCGACGGCGCGTCGGCGCTTGATGGGCTGATGGCCGATCCGGTCGATCTCGCCATCCTCGATATCAAGATGCCCCGCATGGACGGCATGGAGCTGCTGCGCCGCCTGCGCCAGCGCTCCGACATGCCGGTGATCTTCCTCACCTCCAAGGACGACGAGATCGATGAATTGTTCGGCCTGAAGATGGGTGCCGACGATTTCATCCGCAAACCGTTCTCCCAGCGCCTGCTGGTGGAGCGTGTGCGCTCCGTCCTGCGCCGTGCCCAGCCGCGCGACGCCGCCGCCCCCAAGGGCGAGGACGCGCGCACGCTGGAACGCGGTCAGCTTGTGATGGATCAGGAGCGCCACACCTGCACCTGGCAGGGCCAGCCGGTGACGCTCACCGTCACGGAATTCCTCATCCTCTATTCGCTCGCCCAGCGCCCCGGCGTCGTGAAGAGCCGCAATGCGCTGATGGATGCGGCCTATGACGATCAGGTCTATGTCGACGACCGCACCATCGACAGCCACATCAAGCGGCTTCGCAAGAAGTTCAAGGTGGTGGACAAGGAGTTCGACATGATCGAAACCCTCTATGGCGTTGGCTACCGCTTCCGCGAGTAGCGGGACGGTTGCGGGCAATTGACTTGACCCGCGTCGGGGCGGCAAAACCGGCTTGACGGTCGGGGCCGGGATTCCCGGCCTCTTGTGAGGTTCGCGCGATCATTCGCATGCCGGAGTGAGGATCATCGATACGCGCACGGAAGCCGCGAATACCGGCGGCAAGCGCCGCGGGGAGCGTCGGGGAGCCCGGCGCCTTTTCCGCATGCGCGCGAATTCCCTGCTCGGCACCTATATCTTCTCCAGTCTGACGCGCCGCATCGTCGTCCTCAATCTCGTCGCGCTTCTGGCGCTGGCTTCCGGCATTCTCTACCTCAACCAGTTCCGCGCCGGGCTGATCGACGCCCGTGTGCAAAGCCTGCTCATTCAGGGCCAGATCATCGCGGGCGCGATTGCGGCTTCCGCGACCGTCGACACCGACGCCATCACGATCGATCCGGAAAAGCTGCTGGAGCTTCAGGCGGGCCAGAGCATCTCGCCCACTGACGAGCAGTCGCGCGCGCTCGACTTCCCGATCAACCCGGAACGTGTCGCCCCCGTCCTGCGTCGGCTGATTTCGCCGACCAAGACCCGCGCCCGTATCTACGATCCCGACGGTACGCTCATTCTCGACAGCCGCCATCTCTATGCCCGCGGCCAGATCCTGCGTTTCGACCTGCCCACCGGCAAGGAAGACACCGCCGGGTGGATGGAGAACGCCTGGCAGAAGATCAAGCTGTGGCTGCGCCGCGGCGACCTGCCGCTTTATGAGGAAGCAGGCGGCGGCAGCGGCAAGAAGTACCCGGAAGTGGTGGCCTCGCTCGGCGGCTCGCCCGCCTCCATCGTGCGGGTTTCGGAAAAGGGCGAGATGATCGTTTCCGTCGCGGTGCCCGTGCAGCGGTTTCGCGCGGTGCTGGGCGCATTGCTTCTTTCCACGCAAGGCGGCGATATCGACGACATCGTGGCGGCCGAACGCTGGGCGATCCTGCGCGTCTTTCTGGTAGCAGCCGTCGTGACCACGGTTCTCGCCGTGATGGTGGCGGGCACCATCGCCGGGCCCGTCCGGCGTCTGGCGGCGGCCGCCGAACAGGTGCGCCGCGGCGTCGATTCGCGACAGGAAATCCCGGAATTCGAAGGCCGTCAGGACGAAATCGGCAATCTGGCGCGAAATCTGCGCGACATGACCAATGCGCTCTACAATCGCATCGACGCCATCGAGCGTTTCGCGGCGGATGTGGCGCACGAACTGAAGAACCCGCTGACCTCGCTCAGAAGCGCGGTGGAGACGCTGCCTCTGGCGCGCAACGAGGAATCGCGCGGCCGTCTGCTACACGTGATTCTGCATGACGTGCGTCGTCTCGACCGCCTGATCTCCGATATCTCCGACGCTTCGCGTCTCGATGCGGAACTGGCGCGCTCCAACACCGAGCAACTCGATCTCGGCGAACTGCTCGGGGGCCTCGTGCATGTGGCGCACGAGGTGCGCCGCGAGGGCCAGCCGGATGTCACGCTGGAGCTTGAGAAATCGCGCGATCCCAAAGCCTTCAGGCTCAGCGGCAACGGGTCCCGGCTCGGGCAGGTCTTCCACAACCTTCTGGACAATGCCCGCTCCTTCTCTCCTGCCGATGGCAAGGTGCGGGTGACCGCCAGGCGCGAGGGGCGCGAGATCGTCGTCACCGTGGACGACGACGGTCCCGGCATTCGTCCCGACGTGGCGGAGCGGATATTCGAGCGGTTCTACACCGATCGTCCCGAGGGCGAGGAGTTCGGCAACAATTCCGGGCTCGGACTGTCGATTTCACGCCAGATCGTGGAAGCGCATCGTGGTACAATTCTGGCCGACAACCGGGTCGAAGAAGACGAGGACGGCGTCGAACGAATTCTGGGCGCCCGCTTCACGGTTCGCCTTCCCGCCTTGCGCGGGGCCTGAGCCCGTCGCCAACCCGGAACGGAAAGCTGAGCCGGACATCTGAATAAACGGGGCTGTCATCATGCGCTTCTCGCCTGCCATCCATGCGACCTGTGTCGTAATAGGGACGTGCGGGGTGCTGATCCGGGGGGCGTCGGGGGCCGGAAAGTCGGCCCTTGCTCTGGCGCTGGTGGAACACGCGCAGGATGCCGGGCTCCATGCCGCGCTGGTCGGCGATGACCGCGTGAGCCTCGGGGTGAGCGGCGGGCGGCTCATCGCCCGCGTTCCCGCCTCCATTGCCGGCCTGATCGAGCAGCGTGGCCACGGCATCCGGGCTCTTCCCTATCTGTCGGCGGCGGTTGTCGGTCTGGTCGTCGATCTGGTGCCCGCCCGCGTGATTGCGCGCATGCCGGAAAAGGAAGCCCTCAACATCGACATCGACGGCGTGACGTTGCCGCGCCAGCCCGCGCCGGAAAGCGATATTTCGCATGCCAAGGCTCTGGCGCTTGCGGCCCTGCAGGACCATATCCGCAAACCGGGTGCGATGAAGTGGCGAAGGAGCTGCGCGCCGCAGATCGACGAGCGCGGCATGATGCCCGGCAATTGAGCGGGCAGGCCCATGCACAACCGCAGGAATGTGCGGATTTTCCGCCGTCACTGATGCACGGCGTCCGTTCTCGCATGAAATTTAGCCGCCGATCTGGCGATTTTTCTTGCACTGCGGCGAAGCCTAGCCAAGATGAGCGTTCCCAAGAACCGGCGGGACCGGTTTCGCTGCGGGATGGCCGGGCCTTCTGGAACGGCTTGAGAACGGTCGGCGATCCGGAGCGGCGCCCCGTTTTTTCCGCGCGAAAAGTCTTGTCGAAAACAGGTCCGTTCTGGCGCGAGGCCAAGGCGGGCAACACGTATGGTAGCGGGTCAGCAATGATAGGTCTCGTCCTCGTCACGCATGGACGACTGGCAGAGGAATTCAAGTCGGCGCTGGAGCATGTTGTCGGTCCGCAAGAGCGGGTCGCCACCATCTCCATCGGTCCCGACGATGACATGGAGCAGCGGCGTCAGGATATCCTCGCCGCGGTCGAGCGGGTCAACGAGGGGGCGGGCGTTGTCCTGCTGACCGATATGTTCGGCGGTACGCCGTCGAATCTCGCCATCTCCGTCATGGAAGGCAACAACGTGGAAGTGGTCGCGGGCGTCAACCTGCCCATGCTGATCAAGCTGGCCAGCGTTCGCGGCGACAGCACGCTCGATGACGCGGTCGAGCAGGCCCGCAAGGCGGGGCGGAAGTACATTTCCGTCGCAAGCCAGGTTCTGTCGGGGCAGTAAGGATATGCGCGTGAGCGATGAAGCGGACATCGACGACGGACTTCGACAAGAGCGTATCGAAACTCCGGACCATGTGCGCGACCTGACCATCGTCAACCAGCGCGGCCTGCACGCGCGGGCCTCCGCCCGCATGGTCAAGCTGGTCGAACAGTTCGATGCGCAGGTCGAGGTTTCCCGCGACGGCCAGACCGTCGGCGGCAATTCGATCATGGGCCTGATGATGCTGGCGGCCTGCACCGGCAGTTCCATCCATGTGGAGACGGCGGGGCCCCAGTCCGAAGAGGTCATGGCCGCCATCGTCGACCTGGTGGAGCACGGTTTCGGCGAGATCGACTGACCCTTGCGGCTCAGTCGCCTGCGGGTTTGTCTTTTGCCGTCGCCGAAAACAGATCCCGCATGATGGCGTAACAATCCTGCTCGTCGAGACGGCGCAGCTCCGCAGTAGCCTCTTCATCGAAATGCTCCGTGGAGAGAAACTGCCGGACCTTGTCGCGCGCCTCGCGCCGGGCGCTCTCGTCGCCCGCATGACGGGCGGCCTCCGCCAGCGCGGCCCACAGTTTCGGCAGGATCGCGTCTCCTGGCTTGTGGATCGCCTGTGCCCGCGCGACGGCCTTGCGGAGGAATTTCATGGCGTATTCCGGTGCCCCGGTCTTCAGACAAGACATGCCGGTGTTGAAGAGAACCGTGACCGGCAGCGGGTGCGTGTCGCCAAGGCGGGCAAAGGCCTCCTCCAGCAGCTCGGCCGCCGCCTCGTGCTTTCCTTCGCGAACCATCAGGGCCGACTGGTTGATCCGGATGATCACCGGCTCTTCGGCCCCCGGTTCGCACACGAGGTCGAAAATCTCGCGGGCCTGTTCATAGAGCGTGGCAGCTTCGCCCAGACGGCCATGGCTGCGTAGCGCCTCTGCGAGATTGTTTGCCGCCGCCGCCCAGCGCAGTGATTTGTCTCCACCCCGGCCCGCCTCGCTTGCAAGTTCCCGGCGCAAGGCGTCGAGTTCTCCTTTATTCTCGTCTGCCCGCGCCTGTGGGCCCGTGTTCCGCGCGGTGGCGATTTTCGCGCGCAACGCCTCGACGCGCGGGGCGGCGCGCTCCTCATCGCTTTCCACAAAGGACTGGACTTCGCGATAGGCGGCGACTGCGTCGTCGCTGCGGCCGAGAAAAACATACAAATCGCCGAGCTTTTCGAGCGCCAGACCAAGCGAGAAATTCCGGATGAGATTGGCGTCGAACCCTTCCTCGGCCAGTCCGGCAAGGTTCTCCGCATCCTTGCGGGCCATCTGCACAAGGGACTTCAGATGTATTTCCGCCTCTTCATAAGCCCCGATCCTCTTGGCCGCCGTCGCTGCGTGTTCGCGCAAGGCGCTTGAGGCCGGTGAATGCGCCAGCCCGAGATTATAGGCCTCCAGGGCCTCACCCAGCCGGGCCGTCGCCTCGCGCAGTTCTCCCAGTCGCAGGGCCGCTTCGCTTGCCTGTTCGGCGTCGCCGGACTTGATCTGGTCCATCAGCGCCTTTTCCGCCGCATCGATCGTGTTGCGGTGGCGTGCCGCCTCAGCCGCCTGTGCATCGCGGGCGGCTAGTGCCTGCATGGCCTTGTCGAGCTTGTCCTGAAGATCGTTTCGCGCGGCATCGAGATGAGCGAGCTTTTCGCGCGCAACCGCCAGCTCCGCCTGCCGGGCTCCATCCTCATGACCTTGTTCGGAACGCGCGTTCAGAAGCTGCTCAAGCACGGTGCGAAGGTCGCCCGCCTCGGGCGTGAGGCTCAGATCTCCGACCACGACGAACCCGTCGCCGCCGACCAGCTGGTTGTTGTTCCCGGAAATCACGATCCCGCCTCCCGAAGGAGGCGCGGCAGGCTTTGCGTTATCGTCGCCACCGCCGGCCTTTTCATCTTTTGGTGTGGCCCTGAAATGGGTGAACAGAGCCCACCCGGCCCCGGTGACAGTGACGAGCGCGCCGCCCAGCATGCCCAGCGGCTCCTTGTTGTCCGCAATGAAAGTCAGGAAATTCTGGATTGCTGACACCGCCGGTCCCCGCTCTGGCCGTCATATCGGGGCAGTTCGCCTCAAACGGGCGAAAATGCCGTAGCGGAAGAATAGCCGCGCAGCCGGAGGTTGCCAATTCCGATCGGGCCATCATTGCGTCATGCCGTCGGGCTTGCCGGTCGACGTCTGTGCTGGTCGCAGGAGGCGCCGGGCGACCCGGAACCCTCGTGAATCTGCGATCCGCACGATAATATAAAGAAATCTTTATATCCTTATTGCCGCATTTCCTTATCGGCGCTATAACGCGGCGATCGTTTCGACCGGGCTCCGGTCGCCTTGCGCCGTGAGCGCGCATACTGCGCGGCGCACTTCTTCAGGTTAGCTGAACCACAGGGATTCTCATGACCGCCACGAACTACATCGTCAAAGACATCGCCCTCGCCGATTGGGGCCGCACCGAAATCGACATCGCGGAAACCGAAATGCCGGGCCTGATGGCCGCGCGTGAGGAATTCGGACCTTCCAAGCCGCTCAAGGGCGCGCGCATCGCCGGTTCGCTCCACATGACGATCCAGACGGCGGTTCTCATCGAGACGCTGGTGGCGCTGGGTGCGGACGTGCGCTGGGCCTCCTGCAACATCTTCTCCACGCAGGATCAGGCCGCCGCCGCCATCGCCAAGACGGGCGTGCCGGTTTTCGCCGTGAAGGGCGAGACGCTGGAAGAGTACTGGGAATACGCCGACAAGATCTTCGAGTTCGAGGGCGAGCCCTGCAACATGATCCTCGATGACGGCGGCGACGCCACCATGCTGATCCTGCTCGGCGCGAAGGCCGAGGCGGACCCGAGCGTGCTCGACAATCCTTCCAACGAGGAAGAAGAGGCGCTGTTTGCGACCATCCGCAAGCGTCTGGCCAAGAACCCGGGCTGGTACTCCACGATCCGCGACAGCATCCAGGGCGTCTCCGAAGAGACCACCACCGGCGTGATGCGTCTTTACCAGATGCAGCAGCGCGGCGAGCTGCCCTTCCCGGCGATCAACGTCAACGACAGCGTCACCAAGTCGAAGTTCGACAACCGCTATGGCTGCCGTGAGTCGCTGGTCGACGGCATCCGCCGCGGCACCGACGTGATGATGGCCGGCAAGGTCGCCGTCGTGTGCGGCTACGGCGATGTGGGCAAGGGCTCCGCGCAGTCCCTGTCGGGTGCCGGCGCACGTGTCGTCGTCACCGAGATCGATCCGATCTGCGCCCTTCAGGCGGCCATGGACGGCTACGACGTCAAGCCGTTGGATGAGGTTGCTCCCACCGCGGATATCTTCGTCACCGCGACCGGCAACAAGGACATCATCACGCTCGACCACATGCGCGCCATGAAGGACATGGCGATCGTGTGCAACATCGGCCACTTCGACAACGAAATTCAGGTTGCCAGCCTGAAGAATTACAAGTGGACCAACGTGAAGCCGCAGGTGGACCTCATCGAGTTCCCGGAAGGCAAGCGCATGATCCTTCTTTCCGAAGGTCGTCTCGTGAACCTCGGCAACGCCACCGGTCACCCCAGCTACGTGATGTCTGCCTCCTTCACCAACCAGGTGCTGGCCCAGATCGAGCTGTTCACCAAGGGCGAGCAGTACAAGAACGAGGTTTACGTGCTGCCCAAGCATCTCGATGAGAAGGTTGCGCGCCTTCACCTCGACAAGCTTGGCGCGAAGCTCACGGTGCTGTCCGACGATCAGGCCAGCTACCTGGGGATTGAAAAGACCGGCCCCTTCAAGAGCGAACACTACAAGTACTGAGCGGGAATCGAGCCCGGAGCGGGCGGAGCGAAGCAATCCGATCGCTCCGCCTCCGGCTTTCCACCGGGTTTTCCACCGTTCCAATTTGAGTCAAACCCTAGTGTTGACTCGCGGAGTGCGTCACAGGCGCACTCCGCTTTTTGTTTTAGGGGTTGGTACTCTTCTGCCTGATTCCCAAACGCGTTATGGTGTTGCGAATCGCCTTCGTGCAACGCGAAGAGCGAAGGGAAATCGGGGTTTCAATCACGCCTCCAGCGGCGGAGGGGACGGTCTAGATGCCGGACTTCGGCAATTCCCGTGCGCGCACCGGCGCGACACGGCACGGGTGGATTCCATGCAGTCTTTCGGAGGGTGACGCTACAGGCGTTGCACCGGATAGCACCCGCATGACCGCCGCCGGGACCGGGGCGTCGTCCTGCTCGAAAAGCCCCCGCAAGCTCCGCCGGTCGGCCGCCTCCGCCCTGATGGCGAGCACGACGCTGGCTTTCTCCCTTCCCTTCCTCGGTTTTTCCGGCTCCGGCGCACAGGCCGCCATTCCCGGCCTGCAGGCGCTCAGCGGCCCGCTCAATCCGTTTGAAGTCATCGCCTTCGCCGCCTTCGTCGGCACGATCGCCTTCGGTGTGGCGAGTTCCGTCAGCATGGTGCGCAATCGTCGCCGCGCGCAGGCGCTGGCCAAGCGACTGACGGAGGAAAACGGGAACCTGAGGTTGCGCCTCGATCACCTGGAAGGCGTCCTCGATACCGACGACCAGCGCCTCGTGATCTGGCCCTCGAGCGAGGCCGAGCCGATCGTTCTGGGCGGGCTGGACTGCGCCAGCGGCGCGCCGCGCAGCGCCGCACAATTGCTGGCGCTGGGCACATGGCTTCACCCCGACAGCGCCGCAAGGCTCGATGCCCGCATCGCTCGCCTGCGCGATGAAGGCGCGCCCTTCTCGCTGACCCTTCAGGCCCGTCAGGGCGGCTTCATCGAGGCTTCGGGGCGCACGGCCGGCGGCTGGGCGATCCTGCGCCTGCGCGATCTGACCGGCGAGCGCGCCCGTCACGCCGATCTGGCCCATGACCATGCACGTCTCAACTCCGACCTGACGACGCTGAAGGCGCTGCTCGATTCCCTCGACGGCCCTGTCTGGCTGCGCGATTCCGAAGGGCGCATCAGCTGGGTGAATCGCGCTTATGCCGCCGCCGTCGAGACCGGGCCCGACGAGGCCGTGAGCGACGATGTCGAATTGCTCGATACCGCCGGTCGCCGCGCCATGAGCGAAGGGCGCGACGATGACGGACGCTTCAAGGCGCGCCTTCCCGTAGTTGCCGCCGGTCGCCGTCATGTCTTCGATGTTATCGATGTGACCCGTTCGTCGGGAAGCGCCGGCATCGCGCTCGACACCTCCGAGCTTGAGCAGATGAGGGCGGAGCTGAAGCGTACGGTGGAATTCCACGCCCGTACGCTCGACCAGCTCGCGACCGCCGTCGCCATCTTCGGCGCGGATCGTCGCCTGCAATTCCACAATGCCGCTTTCCAGACGCTGTTCGGTCTCGACCCGGCCTTCCTTGAGGGCGGGCCGGAAGACGGGCGGGTTCTCGACGCCATGCGCGCCGCGCGCAAGCTTCCCGAGCAGGCCGACTACCGCCAGTGGCAGAAGAAGCATCTGGAGAGCTACCAGTCGCTTGAGCCGCGCGAAGTGTGGTGGCATCTGCCCGACGGCCAGACGCTGCGCGTCATCGCCAATCCGCACGCCAAGGGTGGCGTGACCTACATCTACGAAAACGTCACCGAGCGCATCGAGCTTGAGAGCCGCTACAACGCGCTCATCCGCGTGCAGGGCGAAACGCTCGATCACCTGACCGAAGCGGTTGCCGTGTTCGGCTCCGACGGTCGCCTGCGCCTGTGGAACCCGGCCTTCGCCTCCTTCTGGCAGCTCGACACCGAATATCTGGAAGAGAGCCCGCACGTCTCCACCGTGTTCGGCACCTGTGCCCGCCTTTTCCCCGATCCGGCCGCATGGAAGAGCCTGACGACGACCATCACCGGCCTTGCCGACAATCGCGCGCGCGCCTCAGGCCGCATGCAGCGCCCCGACGGCAATGTCCTCGACTACACGACCGTCCCGCTGCCCGACGGCGGTACGCTGGTCGGTTTCGTGAACGTGACGGATTCGGTCAACGTCGAACGCGCGCTGATGGACAAGAACGAGGCGCTGCGCGAGGCGGACCAGCTCAAGAACACCTTCGTCCAGCACGTCTCCTACGAGTTGCGCTCGCCGCTGACCAACATCATCGGCTTTGCCCAGCTTCTCTCCGATCCGAAGTTCGGCACGCTGACGGAAAAGCAGTCGGAATACACCGACTACATCATGTCCTCGTCCTCTGCGCTGCTGGCGATCATCAACGACATTCTGGATCTGGCGACCATCGACGCCGGCATCATGGAACTGGACCTCGGCGAGGTCGTGATTTCCGATGCCGTGAAGGGCGCGATCGAAGGCGTGAAGGATCGTCTGGCGGAAACCCGTATTGATCTGCGTGTCGATGTGCCGGAAGACATGGGCACCTTCGTCGCCGACGAACGCCGCCTGCGTCAGGTGCTCTACAACCTGATTTCCAACGCGATCCGCTACTCCGACGAGGGCGGAGTGGTGGAACTGGCCTGCATGCGGGCGGGCGACGAGATCCGTTTCCTCGTGCGCGATCATGGTTGCGGTATCGCCAAGGAAAACATCGACAGTGTGTTCTCCCGCTTTGTGGGGCACACCTCCGGTGCGCGTCGTCGCGGGGCGGGGCTCGGTCTCGCCATCGTGCGCAGCTTCGTGGAGCTGCATGGCGGTACGGTGGAGATCCAGTCGGAAATGAACGTCGGCACGACCGTCGTCGCCAAGTTCCCGCAAAAGCCCAAGGCCCGCGAAAGGGACGCCGCCGAATAGGCGGTCTTCCTCTTCACGAGGTGGGGACGCGCGCGCTATAAGCCGCAAACCCGTCAACCTCACGAAAAGCGCCGACCGTGTCCAGCTCACCATCCGCACCGGCCCCCTTGCGCATCGAGCTTGCCGATGAAACGGCAACGCTGCGCCTTGCAGAAGACCTCGCCATGGTCCTGCGTCCCGGCGATGCGGTGGCGTTGCAGGGGGATCTGGGCGCAGGCAAGACGACGCTTTCCCGCGCGCTGCTCAGGGCGCTGGCCGACGATCCGGCGCTTGAAGTCCCCAGCCCGACCTTCACGCTCGTCCAGCCTTACGACTTCAAGCGCTTTCCCGTCGCCCATCTCGATCTCTACCGCATGGAAGATCCGGAAGAGATCGACGAACTGGGCCTAGATGAAATGCTGGACGAGGGGGCGGCCCTGATCGAATGGCCGGAACGGGCCGAAGAGGCCCTTCCCGCAGATAGCCTCTGGATGACGCTTGAACCGACGGGTGAGGGCGATGGCCGCATCGCGACCTTCTATGTGAACGAGGGTGACTGGGCCGAGCGACTTTCGCGAAGCTTTGCTTTGCGTCGTTTCCTCGATGAGGCCGGATGGCAGGGCGCATCCCGCCGCTTTCTTCAGGGCGACGCCTCGGCACGCCGCTACGAGACGGTGCGCATCGGCGAGCGTCACGCAATCGCGATGAACGCGCCCGCCCGCCCGGATGGCCCGCCGGTGCGTGACGGCAAGCCCTATAGCCGTATCGCGCGGCTGGCGGAGGATGTCCGCCCCTTTGTCGCGATCGACCGGACCTTGCGCGCACAAGGTTTCGCAGCCCCTGAAATTCTTGCCGCCGATTGCGAGGCGGGCTTCCTGCTGATCGAGGATCTGGGCCGCGGTTCGGTCGTCGCCGAAGGTGCGCCGATTGAGGAGCGCTATCAGGCCGCCGTCGCGCTTCTGGCCGATCTCCATGCCTGCCAATGGCCGGAGGAAGTGACGCTTGCCGATGGTTTCATCCATCGCGTCCCCGCCTATGACCGCGACGCGCTGATGATCGAGGCGGAGCTTTATCTGGACTGGTTCGTGCCCGATGTGACCGGCGCTCCGGCAAGCGAGGAGGCGGCGGCCGCTTTCTGCAAAGGCTGGAACCGGCTGATCGATCTGATGGAAGGATCGCCGAAGACATGGTGTCTGCGCGATTTCCATTCGCCGAACCTGATCTGGCGGGAAGATCTGACCGGCAACGCCCGGCTCGGCCTGATCGACTTTCAGGATGCCGTTATCGGGCCTGAGGCTTACGATCTGGCATCGCTTGGACAGGACGCCCGCGTCACGGTGCCCGAGGCTCTGGAAGAAGCGCTTATCGCCTCCTATGTGGCCATCAGGCAGCAACGTAATGCGAATTTCGATGCGGAAGGGTTGCGGCGCGACTACGCCATCCTCTCCGCTCATCGCGCCACCAAGGTCATCGGCATCTTCACCCGGCTCGCCCGGCGTGACGGCAAGCCCGGTTACCTGGCGCACATGCCGCGGCTCTTTGCCTATCTCAAACGGTCTTTGTCCCATCCGGCATTGGCTGACATAAAGCTCTGGTACGACCGTTTTGGGCCAAAGTAGAAAACCGTCTCGATTACGAGTGCACCTATTGGAAATTTGAAGGGCCCGCCTCAAGGGTTCTCAGCAAGACAAAAAGCATGACCAACAACACGACGTTTCGCCCGAAGCGGGCAATGGTTCTGGCTGCCGGGTTCGGCAAGCGCATGCGCCCGCTGACCGCAACCACGCCCAAGCCGCTGATCGAAGTCTCCGGCAAGGCGCTGATCGACCGCAATCTCGACTGTCTGGCCGCTGCCGGTGTCGAGACCGCCGTGGTCAACGTGCATTGGCTGGCCGATCTGGTGGAGGTTCACCTGTCGCGCCGCGAGGCCCCGGCCATCGAGATTTCCGATGAACGCGATGCGCTGCTGGAAACCGGCGGCGGCATCGTCAAGGCGCTCGACCGACTGGGCGCCGATCCCTTCCTCGTGTTCAATTCCGACAGCTTCTGGATCGAGGGCGTGCGCCCCAATCTCGACACCATGTTCGAAGCATGGGACGAGACCCGCATGGACGGTCTGCTGATGCTCGCCTCCACGGTGGAGACCGTGGGCTACAGCGGCAAGGGCGATTTCGCCATGGAGCGCGACGGCGCGATTTCCCGCCGCGCGCAGAGCAAGGTCGCTCCCTTCGTCTACACCGGCTGCGCTCTGCTTCACCCGCGCCTGTTCGAAGGTGCGCCGGAAGGCGCCTTCTCGCTGAACGTGCTCTTCGACAAGGCCATTGCGGCGGGCCGTCTCTTCGGCGTGCGCATGGAAGGCCTGTGGCTGCATGTCGGTGCGCCGGGCACCATTGCGAAGGCCGAGGCGAAGATCGCCGAAAGCGCGGACTGATCATCTCTGATCCTTCCCCCGGTGTGGAGCATCGGGGGAAGGGCATTGCCACAAATACCTTGATCAAGGCTAAGCTGGCGCGGCTGATTCCATCGGGGAAAGACCATGCCGGAAACGCCGCGCCTTTATACGATCCCGCCGACCGCGCCGTTTCTGGAGACGCTGGTCGCGCGCCTGATCGACGGCACGCTGGTGCCGGGCTTTGCGCCCGCGCACGATCCGCTGGCGCTGGCCGACGCCACCATCTATCTGCCGACCCGGCGCGCGGCGCGCACCATCCGCGAGGCGTTTCAGCGGGCCTTCGGCGGCAAGGCCGCGCTGTTGCCGCGCATCCGTCCGCTGGGTGGTGTCGATGAAAGCGAACTGGTGCTTCATGCGAGCGCCGATCTGGAACCGCTTCCCCCCGCCATCAGCGACATGGAACGTCGCCTCGCCATGACCCGGTTGATCCTCGCATGGGCGACGAAGGTCCGCCGCGAGGTGCTGAAGCTTGCCCCCGGCGAGGCCGTCGCCATTCCGGCCTCTCCCGCTGATGCGGCCTGGCTTGCGGGTGATCTCCTGTCGCTCATGGACCAGATCGAGACGGAAGAGGCGGACTGGCAGGCCATTCAGGCGCTGGTGCCGGACGATTACGCCGAATACTGGCAGATCACGCTGGAATTCCTGAAGATCGCCACCGAGGTCTGGCCCGCCTATCTGGCGGAAACCGGCCGCATGGACCCCAATGCGCGGCGCTCAGCGCTCATCCGGCGCGAGGCCGAACGCCTCAAGGCCCATCCCCCGCGCGGCCCCGTCATCGTGGCAGGTTCCACCGGTTCCGTGCCCGCGACCGCCGATCTCATCAAGGTCGTGGCGCATCTGGAAAAGGGCGCGGTGGTACTGCCCGGCCTCGATCACGGCATGGGCGAGGATGTCTGGCGTGCACTGAGCGATGAAAAGAACCCGGCTCCTTCCCATCCCCAGTACGGCTTGAAGAAGCTCCTGATGCATCTGGGCGCGGACCGCGATCAGGTGGAAACCTTGGGCGATCCGGAAAGCTCGGATCTCGCCACGCGCGAAACCATCGTCGTCGAGGCGCTCAGGCCCGCCGACATGACCGACGCATGGCGCGGCTTTCTGGCCTCCGGCGGAGCGGACGAGGCTCCGACCGCCTTCGCCAATGTCTCGCTGATGGTGGCCCGCAACGAGGCGGAGGAGGCTTTGTCTCTCGCCCTGGCGCTGCGCGAGGCGGTGGCGGACGGCAAGCAGGCCGCGCTCGTCACGCCGGATCGCATGCTGGCGCGGCGCGTTTCGGTGGAACTGAGGCGCTGGGATCTCGCGGTCGATGACAGCGCCGGTCAGCCGCTCGACCAGTCCGCGCCCGCAACGCTTGCCCGCCTTGCAACCTCTGCCGCGCTTGAAGGATTGGAGCCGGTCACTCTGCTGGCATTGCTGAAACACCCTCTGTGCCGGTTGGGTCTGCCGTCAGCCACCATCCGCACCGCAACGCGCGCGCTGGAACGCGCCGCCTTGCGCGGACCCCGCCCGCGCCACGGAACGAAGGGCTTGAGCGATGCGCTCGCAGCGGCGCAAGGAGAAGCCTCCGCCGATGCCCGATTGCCGCGCTGGCAGAAGCTCAGCGAGGCCGAATGGGAAGCGGCCTATGATCTCTGCGAGCGCCTGCAAGCCGCTCTCGGACCGTTGGAGGAGCTTTTCGAAGGCGTCGGGCTCGTTCCCGTGGAGCAACTGGCCGAGCGCACCGTTGCCTGCCTGAGGCAGCTTGGTCGTGACGAGACGGGATCGGACGTCGCGCTCTTTTCAGGTGACGCGGGCGAAGCTCTCGCCTCCACGCTGACCGGTATCGTGGAAGCGAAAGACGCTGGGCTTGCCATCCCGCCTGCCGACTGGCCGCCGGTTTTCGTGGCGCTGATCTCCGGCATATCGGTCCACGGGCGCGCGCCGGTCGATCCGCGCATCCATATCTGGGGCCCGCTGGAAGCCCGTCTTCATCGCCCCGATCTGTTGGTGCTGGCTGGCCTCAATGAAGGCACATGGCCCGCAACCACCCGCAACGATCCGTGGCTCAACCGTCCCATGAAACGCGACGTGGGGCTGGAGCCGCCGGAGCGCCGCATCGGTCTGGCCGCGCATGATTTCGCGCAAGGACTGGGGGCGGAGCGTGTCGTTCTTTCGCGCGCAGGTCGCTCCGGTTCCGCGCCGACGGTCGCCTCGCGCTGGCTGCAAAGGGTGCTGACGCTGGCGGGCGAGGAAACGGCAAAAGCCATGGCGGAGCGCGGTGAGCGGCTTCTTCTCTGGGCCCGCCAGCTCGATGCCTCGAAGAACCCGGTGCGTCCGGCTCAAAGGCCCTGCCCCAGGCCGCCGGTCGAAGCGCGCCCGCGGCGCATTTCGGTGACCGGCGTGGAACGCTGGGTGCGCGATCCATATTCGATATTCGCCCGCGAGATCCTGAAGCTCGATCCGGTCGCTCCGCTCGGCGGCGTGCCGGGGGCCGCCGAACGCGGCACGCTCATCCATGACGCGCTGGCCGATTTCACCGCCGACTGGCGCGGCGATTTCGACGCCTCCGCTCTTGAGCGGCTTCTGGAACTGGGGCGCGAACGCTTTGCGCCGCTGGCGGCGTTCCCCGAAATCCATGCGCTCTGGTGGCCGCGCTTCGAGCGCATTGCTGAGTGGTTCATTCTCGAGTTCGAGGCCCCGCGTGAAGGTGTCGCCTCCCGTCATGCCGAATGCGGCGGACGTATCGAGCTTCAAGGCCCTGCCGGTCCTTTCAAGTTGACCGGCTATGCCGACCGCATCGACATTGCAGAAGACGGCTCGCTGATCCTTCTCGATTACAAGACGGGCATCCCGCCTTCGGCCAAGGAAGTGGCAGCCCTTTTTGCCCCGCAATTGCCGCTGGAAGCCGCCATGGCCGCGCGCGGCGGGTTTCAGGATATTCCTGCGACGGGCGAGGTCTCCCAGATGGCCTATGTCCGGCTTTCCGGCGGAACGACCGCAGGCGAGGTGAAATCCATCCGGGGTCGGGACACCAGGGACATTGACTTCGCGGATCTCGCCGAGGCGGCCTTCGAGAAGCTGGAAGGGCTGGTGCGCGCTTATGACCGACCCGAGACGGGCTATCTCTCTCGGGCGCGACCGAAACGCGAGGCGGAGATGAACGGCGATTACGATCATCTCGCCCGCGTGCGCGAATGGTCGGTGGGCGAAGATGCGGAGGGCGAGGCCTGATGGAAATTCCCGCTCTCACAATCGAACGCCAGCGCAATGCCTCGCATCCGGAAGCCTCCGCCTGGGTCAGTGCCAATGCGGGTGCGGGCAAGACCTTCGTGCTCGCGCGCCGCGTCGTGCGCTTGCTTTTGAACGGCACCGATCCCTCCCGCCTGCTGTGCCTGACCTTCACCAAGGCGGCGGCGGCTGAAATGGCAGGCCGTGTCTTCGAGACGCTGGCCAAATGGGTCTCGCTCAATGACGAGAAGCTCGCTGCCGCCATTCAGGAGATGGGCGAACCCGCTCCCGATGCCGCGCGCTGTGCCCGCGCGCGCCGTCTCTTCGCCACCGCGCTTGAGACGCCGGGCGGGCTGAAGATCCAGACCATCCATGCCTTCTGCGAATCCCTGCTGCATCAGTTCCCGCTGGAGGCCAATGTCGCAGGTCATTTCACGGTTTTGGACGAGCGCGTGCAGGATGAACTTCTGGCGGAAGCCCGCGCCACCGTGTTGCATATGGCCTCCGAAGACGAGGAAGGCGCGCTTGGCCGCGCGCTTGCCACGCTGATCGGCCTCATGTCGGACAGCAAGGTCGCGGGCGTGGTCGATGCCGTCATTGCCAAGCGCGATGATCTGCGCCGCTGGATCGTGGAGGCCGGAACGTTGGAAGCGGGCCTTGCCGATCTGGCAAGAGCCTTCGACGTGACGCCGGGCGAGACGCTGGCCGATTGCGACGCCGAAATCCTCGACGGGGCCATCGAGCGCGAGCATCGCAAGTCTGTCGCCGAGGCGCTCAACTCGGGCTCCACGAAGGATCAGGAGAAGGCTGCCGCGCTTCTCGCATCTCTGGAAGCGCCGAGCGAGGAAGAGCGCAGGCGCGCCTATCTCTCGGCTTTTCTCACCAAGAAGGGCGAGCCGCTCAAGACTCCGGCCACCAAAGCGATCGAGAAGAACTACCCGGCCGTCTTCGAACTGCTCGGACAGGAAGCTGCCCGCCTTGCCAGGATTTTCGAGCACCGCCGCGCCGTCGTCACGGTGGAAGGCACCGCTGCGCTCATGGCGCTCGCCGACGGAGTGCTTCAGCACTATGAGCGCGACAAGCGCCAGCGCGGCCTGCTCGATTTCGAGGATCTGGTGGTCAAGACCGCCAATCTCCTGTCGCGCCGCGATGCGGCTTTGTGGGTGCAATACAAGCTCGATCAGGGGCTCGATCACATTCTTGTCGATGAGGCGCAGGATACGAGCCCGCGCCAGTGGGAAGTGATCCGCGCGCTGGCGGAGGAGTTCTTTGCAGGCGAAGGCGCGCGTCCCGTCACCCGCACGCTCTTCGCCGTGGGCGACGAGAAGCAGTCGATCTATTCCTTCCAGGGGGCGGTTCCCGCCTATTTCGCGGAAATGCGCCGCTATTTCGAACGCCGGGCAGGCGAGGGCGGCGGGCTCTTCCACGATGTGCGCCTCACGCTGTCCTTCCGCTCCACGGCGGATGTTCTGGCCGCCGTCGATCTGGTCTTCGCCGATCCCGCCGTCCGTCAGGGCCTGTCGCGTGACGGCGATGCCCCCGTCCACGAGGCGGTCAGGCGCAACGAGCCGGGCGAGGTCGAGGTCTGGCCGATGCTTTCGAAGGAAAAGACCGATCCGCCCGACGACTGGCAGCAGCCCATCGATCACGAGGGACCGGGAAGTCCGCTTATCCGCGTCGCCGACCGGATCGCGCAGACCGTGGCGGGCTGGCAGCGCGAGGGCTCGGTCAGCGCTGGCGACGTACTCGTTCTGGTCAGAAGCCGCGGGCCGTTCGTCACCGCGCTCAACCGCGCGCTGAAAAGCGCGGGCGTCGCGGTGGCGGGTGCGGACCGGCTGGTCCTCAGCGATCACATCGCGGTTCAGGATCTCATCGCGCTGGGCCGTTTCGTGCTTCTGGAGCAGGACGACCTCTCCCTTGCCGCGGTCCTGAAGAGCCCGCTCTTCGGCCTCGATGACGACGATCTCTTCGCAATTGCGCATGGACGCGGTGAGCGCAGCCTGTGGCAGGCTTTGCGCCAGCGTGGCGACGGCAAGACGGAATGGAAGCTGGCGCATCAGACGCTGGAGATGTGGCGCGCGCGTGCCGACTTCACGCCGCCCTACGAGTTCTATGCCCGCCTTCTGGGCAGCGACGGCGGGCGGCGGCGGATGCGCGAGCGGCTCGGGCAGGAGGTTGATGACATCCTCGACGAGTTCCTGAACCTCGCGCTTGATTTCGAGCGCACCGGCGTTCCGGGGCTGGAAGGCTTCCTGGAATGGCTGACGGCCGCCCCCACGCAGGTCAAGCGCGAGATGGAAGGTGCCGGTGGCGCAGTGCGCATCATGACGGTTCATGGCGCGAAGGGGCTGGAAGCCCCGGTGGTGTTCCTCGTCGACAGCGGGGCCAAGCCCGCCCATCACAGCCATGACCCGGATATTCTGCCCCGCGCCATGTCGGAAGATGCGATCGCCGCGCCCGCTCTGGTGTGGAAGCCGTCTTCGGAGAACCACACCGCATGGCACGCCGAGGCCATCGAGGCCGTACGCGCCGCCTCGCAGGAGGAATATCGACGCCTTCTCTATGTGGCGATGACCCGCGCGCGCGACCGGCTCATCGTGTGCGGTTTTGCGGGCGCGTCAGGCCCGGCGGAAGGCTGCTGGCACGAGCTTGTCGATCATGCGCTTGAGCCGGAGGCCGAAGAGATCAAGGACGCCAATGGCGAGCTTGTCGCACGGCATTGGCAGATGAAGCGCCCGGCAGGAGCCGCCGAGGCAGGCGAGTCGGAGCCTGCAACGAAAGACCGCGAAGGTGAGGGGAAAGATGCAGCTTCCTCCGTCTTGCCGTCATGGGCGAGCGAGGACGTGCCCGCCCATGAGCCCGCGCGTCGTCTGGCTCCCTCGAAGGCGGTCGATCTTCTGGGCGACGGACTGGAGGAGCCGGAACCGCGTCACGCTCTGGATGCGGCGCTCGATCCAAACCACTGGGGGCTCGTGCGCGGCCAGATCGTTCATCGGCTTCTGCAATCTCTGCCCGATATTCCGGCGGGCGAGAGGCTTGAGCGGGCCGGGAGCTTCCTCGACGGGGCGCTGGATGCGCGCTTCGCAGAACGCCGTGACGGCCTGCTGGACGAGATCATGCGGGTTCTGGACGATCCGGCCTTTGCATCCGTGTTTTGCGAAGGTAGCCGCGCGGAAGTGCCGGTCGTCGGCACGCTGCGCGATCCGGCGGGCGAGAGCTTCGCTGTCTCCGGCCAGATCGACCGGCTGTCGGTGAGCGACGACGAGGTGTTGATCGTCGACTACAAGACGAATCTCAACCCGCCGCGCGCGGTGCGTGAGGCTCCGCCGGAATATGTCGCCCAGCTCGCCGTCTACAGGCTTCTTGTCTCTGCGCTTTACCCCCGCCATCGGGTCCGTGCGGCCCTTTTGTGGACCCAAGTCGCTGATTTGATGGAAGTTCCCGAAAACATGCTGGAGGAGGCCGTGCGCGGGCTGTCTGTCGTGGGGTGAGAGGCGTCCTTGACGCCTTCCCTGCGCCTTCCTACTTTCCCCTACCACGCGGGTCGCATTGCGGGACCCGCCAAGCGAAGAGGTTCCCCATGGCGACTGAAAAGGTCACCGATGCGTCTTTTGATGCGGACGTCCTGAATTCTTCCGAACCCGTCGTCGTCGACTTCTGGGCGGAATGGTGTGGCCCATGCAAGCAGATCGCGCCGGCGCTCGACGAGATCGCGGCCGAGCTGGAGGGCAAGGTGAAGATCGCCAAGCTGAACGTCGACGAGAACCAGAACACCGCCATCAAGTATGGCGTGCGTTCGATCCCGACGTTGCTTCTGTTCAAGAATGGCGAACTGGCCGCCACCCAGGTTGGCGCGTTGCCGAAGAGCCGTCTTGCGGATTGGATCAGCAGCGCGATCTGACCTTGTGACGCACAAGGGCGCTGAGATGAACAATGACGGCCCCGGCGAAACGACCGCCGGGGCCGTTGTTTTTCGGGTATGACGCGGGGCTCTGTGTCGCGCAGAGGCGTTCGGTCGTGTGCGCGGGCTTGATTTTCTGCGCCGGAACCCTCAAATGCGCAGCACACAAGGTATTTATTCAGCCGTTTCGATGACGGGGACACAATGAGCGACGAGATCAAGAACACCGAAAACGAAGCCGCGATGGATCCCGCCGAGGAGCAGGTGGCCGCAAACCCGGATGCCGCGCCGGATGTCGAGAGCCTGGCGGCGGAAAACGCCGAACTGAAGGACCGCACGCTGCGCACGCTTGCGGAGATGGAGAACCTGCGCCGCCGCACCGAGCGCGAGATTTCCGACGCCCGCTCCTATGCCATCGCCAGCTTTGCGCGCGACATGCTGAATGTCGGCGACAACCTGCGCCGCGCACTGGACGCGGTGCCGGAAGAGATGCGCTCCAATGCCGATGACGGTCTGAAGTCGCTGCTCGAGGGCGTGGAGATGACCGAGCGCGAAATGCTGAACCAGCTTGAAAAGCACGGTGTGAAGCAGATCGACCCGTCCGGCGAGAAGTTCGACCCGAATTTCCATCAGGCCATGTTCGAGGTTCCCAACCCACAGGTTCCCAACGGCACGGTCGTGCAGGTGGTGCAGACGGGATATGTCATCGGCGAGCGCGTGCTGCGCCCGGCGATGGTCGGCGTTGCCCGCGGCGGGCCCAAGGCGGCCCCGCAGTCCGATGCGCCGTCGGGCGAGGCCGGTCAGACGATCGACAAGACGGCCTGAGGCCGTCGGGGCTCAATCATGACGGGGCCGCTTGCCGCGGCCCCGGTCTTTCCCCGCGGTCTCGGTCTTTTCCCGCATCTGATTTCCGCAACCTTTGCGAGAAGCCCCTTTGCCGGGAACCCCCGACAGGCTAGCCTTGCCGGATGGTGCATTTTCTCCAGATCCTCGATTTTTTCGGCGTTGCCGTCTTCGCGATTTCGGGCGGCATCGTTGCGTCGCGCCTGAAGCTCGACATTCTCGCCTTCGTGTTGCTGGCCACCTTCACCGGGATCGGCGGCGGCACCTTGCGCGACCTGCTGCTCGGCGTGCCGATCTTCTGGGTCACCAACCAGACCTATCTGCTGGTCTGCGTGGCCGCCGGGATCGCCACATGGTTCATGGCGCATCTGGGGGAATCGCTGGGCAAGCCGCTACGCTGGGCGGATGCGGCGGGCATGGCGTGTTATTCGGTGATGGGCGCGGCCAAGACGCTGACCGTTGTCGACCGACCGGTTGTGGCCATCCTGATGGGCGTGGCGACCGCCGCCTTCGGCGGGGTCATACGCGATACGCTCGCCAGCCAGCCAAGCGCCATCATCAAGAGCGAAATCTATCTGACCGCCGCCTTCGCGGGGGCCTTTTCCTATGTGGTGCTTGTGGCCATGCACATGCCGCCGCGCCCGGCCGTCGTCATTGCCGTCCTGGCGGCCTTCATCCTGCGCGCGGGTGCCATACAGTTCGGCTGGTCCTTGCCCGGCTATTGCGCCCCGGGCAGCGATCCGGAAGGCTGAGCGGCTGCTGAAAACGCCATGCAGCGGCTGTCGCAACCGGATCCCGGAGAACGAGACTGGGTGGATCCCGGAAGATGAGACCAGGGATATGCGCCGGGGCTCCGGCCGCAGGCCTCTCGTGCGGCGGAAAACCGACGCCATCCCTGGGCATGGTGTTTTCCGGGAATGGGCGGGGATGCCCCGCCCATATGGCGGATTGGGCTCAGATAGCCGCCAGAGCGGCTTCCAGCTTGGCGCGCGTCGGGGTTGCGAGTGTCGTCACGCGCTTCTTGTCGACCATGCCCACCTCCTCTTCAGGATCGATGGCCGAGATTTCCACGCCTTCATCCGTCTGTTGCACGACGATATTGCAGGGAAGCATCACGTTGCTTTCATCATGCGTCATCAACAGCTTGTAGGCCACGCCACGGGCATGGGAACTGCGAGCAGTCTTTTCAGTTTCGTCGTCAGGCTTGGTGATTTGGGCGTTCTTGAGGTCGAGTTCGTTGACCACCTCGAAGCCGGCACTCTTCAGTGCGCTTTTCGTCCGCGCAAGCACCTCATCGAAAGTGTCATCGACGGTTCGAGCAATGTAGAAGCGCATGTCCACCTCCATTTCTTCTCCCGCCCGGCGGCAGGCCGGACTTAAGAGGCCTGCCTGAGAGGATGGCAGGTATGGGGGCTGGGTCAAGCCTTTTACGCGCGCGCCGCGGCAATCCGTCGCGCGACAACGATTTCCGCAACGTCAAGAATCTCCTTGGAATTATTAGCAAAAACGCTCCGACCCGGAAGCTCAGGTCTTCTGGAAGACGTGAATTGCGGCCGCCAGATCCTCAATTGCGGTGCCTGTCGATTTGAAGAGTGTGATCTGATCGTAGAAGCGTCGGCCGGCCTTCTCGCCCCGGCAAAGCTCGAAAAGATCGCCTGCGATGTCCTCCGGCGTGATGATGCCGTCGGCAAGCGGCTGCACCATGTCGCCGGCTTCCGAAAGCGCGCCTTCGCGCGTGTCCACGAAGAGGCGGGCGCGTTTGATCGCATCGTCGTCGCTTTCACGCAGGTCCGGACGGAAGGCGCCGACGAGATCGAGATGACTGCCGTCTTCCAGCCAGATGCCCTTGATCAGCGGTTCGGAGGAGATCGTGGCGCAGGAAATGACGTCCGCTCCGCGCACGCCGCCTTCCAGATCGGTGGTGGCGCGCACCGTCAGCCCGCCCGTGCCGTCCATTGAGCGTGCAAGGCGCTCCGCGCGCGCCTCGGTACGGTTCCAGATCAGAACTTCCGAGATCGGCCGAACGGCGGCATGGGCGCGGATGAGATAGGGTGACAGAGAGCCTGCGCCGACCATCAGAAGGCGCGTGCTGTCCTCACGCGCGAGATAGCTGGCGGCGAGTGCGGAGGCCGCTGCCGTGCGCCACAGGGTGATCGCCTGACCGTCCATGACGGCCAGCGGTTCGCCGCTCTGGCCGGACATGAGCATGTAGGTGCCCATGACGGACGGCTTCTGGATCTTGTTGTTGTCGGGAAAGACCGAAACGATTTTTACGCCGACATAACCGCGCTTGGTGTGACCCTGGGCCGCGAAATCGTTCCATGCGGGCATCAGCAGCAGCGTCGCGTCGGCTCCTTCGGGCCGCGCGATGTTGTGATGATGGCGCACCGGGGTCTCGATATCCGCGCGGAAGGCGCTGCGAAGCGTCTCCACGAGTTCGCGGAAGGTCATGACCCCGTTGATTTCACCTGCGGTTATGACGCGCATCTTGCCCCCTTGGCTCGTTGTCTCGTGTCGTTGTTACGAAGGGCCGGGGCTGAGGCGGGTGCGCGGAGAGCCTCAGGCCGCGCGCTTGCTTCCCGGTGCGGGAAGACCCGGGCGCGGCGGGCTTGCGGCCTCGACCTCTTCCTTCAGCCGCTCCGTCTCGTAGCGCAGGCTTCTCGCCTCGCGCCGGTTGGAGCGGGCCTGCTTGCGCCATTTGCCCTGCCGGGCCCAGGCGCCGAAGCCGCCCAGAATGATGCCAATGCCAAGGGCGGCGAAAAGCAGCCAGAAAAGCGGGACGGTCAGGAAAAAGGCAGGCTGCTCCGGTGTAAGCGGATCCAGCGACAACATCGTGTCGTGCCGGTTGGCGACAGCCAGCAGAACGAGCAATACGGCGAACAGGGCGACCGGCAGGAAGAGGATGGTCTTGGCGATCCGTTTGAGCACGGCGGGGGAACCTCATGCTGTTAGGCCACGGGTGGCGCAGCGCTTCGTGCGGCGGCGCGATCCAGGTGGCATACGCAAATCGCGACCATGATGCCGTGATTGCCCATCTGCGGCAAGTGGGGGTTACCCGTTCGACGTGCTGCACGCCGCCGCAGTCTCGCCTCCCTTGCAGCTTCTCCGTCGCCCGCTGAAACCCGGTATTTCCACAGAGAAGCCGACCGGCTCCGTACATCGCGGAGAAAAGTCGAAGAATTTCGTACGTTGCGGAGAGAAACAGAAAGGCTTTGTACGTTGCGCGATGGAGACGGTGTATGGCGGGTCTGTGGTGACCCGCAGAACGTGAGATCCATTGTGCGATGGAGGCTTGAGGCGCGAACCTTCAAGCAAGTCGGTCCGGCTTTAGGCTCCGGACCCGGTCCGTGCCCGACCGTATGAATATCCGGCCGGTCACGTGATCAATCGTCGTCGTCCGCGCCCAGATCCTTGCCGCCGTTGAGCCGCTCGCGCATTTCCTTGCCGGTCTTGAAGAACGGAACGTATTTCTCCGTTACCTCGACTTTCTGACCGGTGCGCGGATTGCGGCCGATGCGGGCCGGACGGTTCTTCACCGAGAATGCGCCGAAACCGCGCAGCTCCACCCTGTCCCCGCCTTTCAGCGCGGAAATGACCTCATCCAGGATGGCATTGACGATATTTTCGACGTCACGTTGATAAAGATGTGGGTTCTGCTCTGCGATGCGCTGAACCAGTTCGGATTTTATCATTGGTTCGCCCCCCCGCTGACTTCTGCATTGGCGATCGATGGAGCGTGCCAAACGGATACAAGACCGTCAAGCATAAGTCCCTCCGGCAGCACAATTTTACGCAATTCGGATGCACCGAATACCGCTTCTGCGACGCCTTGACCGAAGAGTCGGCCCGCGGTTCCGGCCAGGCCCAGCTGGTCGGCCAGCCCGTCTTTCGGCTTCCAGGTGATCACCGGAAGGTCGGCCGGGACGTCATCCTGACTGCCGAGCCATTCGATTGCAGCCTTCTCTCCGCCGATCTCGTCGATGAGTTTCGTCTCCAGCGCCTGCGCTCCGGTCATGATGCGCCCGTCGGCAAGCTGGCGGGTGGTCGCGACGTCGATATGGCGGCGTTCGGCCACGAAACCGACAAACCACTCATAGGTGTCGTTGACGATGGATGCGATCATCGCGCGGGTTTCCGGCGAGGTGTCGGAATAGAAATCCGGCGTGGCCTTAAGCGGTGCGCTTTTCACCGCGTCCATCTGCACGCCGATCGTCTCCAGCAGCTTCTTGGCATTGCCGAACTGCATGAGTACGCCGATGGAGGCGGTGATTGAGGTACGGCGCGCCACCACGTGATCGGCCGCGATGGCGATCATGTAGCCGGCCGATGCGCCGACCGTGCCGATATGGGCGGCGACAGGCTTTTCCCCACGCAGATCCGCGATGGCCTCAACCATGCCTTCGCCGCCGGTCGTCGAACCGCCGGGGCTGTTGATGGCGAAGAGGACGCCCTTCACGGCCGGGCTTTTCCGGATCTTCTCGATCATCTGCAGTCGGGCGCGGTCGTCGATGATGAGACCCGAGACCTCGACGCGTGCGATATGGGCGCGGGACTTGCCGCCGTCATTCAGGCTGAAGGCGGTCCCTCCGGCGACAATGATGGCCGCGACAACACCGATGGCGGCAATGATGCGCCAGAAGGTGACTTTGCGTCGCAGGCGGCGGCGATCGACGATTACGTCGGCATCGAGCGTCATTGGGCTTGTGCCCTCCAATGGTCGCGTGACAGGCGGAGGTCAACTCTATAGGCCCCGAACCCATTGTGCGACAGATCCTTTTTCGTCAGGCACTTCAAAAGAAAAGGGCCCGCGCGTCAACCGCACGGGCCCCAATCATTTTCTCAAGGTCCCGGAGATGAGGTCTCCGGAAAGCGAGGAGGATTATTCCTCGTCGCCCTCGCCGCCTTCGCGGGCCTTCAGAGCGGCACCGAGGATGTCGCCGAGCGAGGCGCCGGCATCGGTCGAGCCGTACTGGGCCACGGCTTCCTTCTCCTCGGCGATTTCCAGTGCCTTGATGGAGAGGGAGATGCGGCGGGTCTTCTTGTCGAACTGGGTGATGCGGGCATCGACCTTCTGGCCGACGGAGAAGCGCTCGGGGCGCTGCTCGGCGCGATCACGCGACAGGTCCGCACGGCGGATGAAGGCCGTCAGATCGCCGTCGGCGAGCTTCACTTCCAGACCGGTGTCCTTGACCTCGAGGATCTCGCAGGTCACGACGGCGCCCTTGCGGACTTCGCCGGCGCCGGCGGCAGCTTCGAACGGATCGCCTTCAAGCTGCTTGATGCCGAGCGAGATGCGCTCCTTGTCGACGTCCACATCGAGAACGGCGGCCTTGACGACGTCGCCCTTCTTGAACTCCTCGATGACAACTTCGCCCGGACGGTTCCAGTCCAGATCGGACAGGTGAACCATGCCGTCGACATCGCCTTCCAGGCCGATGAACAGGCCGAACTCGGTCTTGTTCTTGACTTCGCCTTCCACGATCGTGCCGACCGGGAACTTCTCGGCGAAGGCATCCCACGGGTTCTGCAGGGTCTGCTTGAGACCCAGCGAGATGCGGCGCTTGACCGGATCCACCTCGAGCACCATCACCTCGACCTCCTGAGAGGTGGCGACGATCTTGCCCGGATGGATGTTCTTCTTGGTCCAGCTCATCTCGGAGACGTGGATCAGGCCTTCGATGCCCGGCTCCAGCTCCACGAACGCACCGTAGTCGGTGATGTTCGTGACGCGACCGGTGAAGCGCGCGTTGACCGGGTACTTGGCTTCGATGCCTTCCCACGGATCCGCTTCCAGCTGCTTCATGCCGAGCGAGATACGGTGGGTTTCCTGGTTGACGCGGATGATCTGCACCTTGACCGTCTGACCGATGGACAGAACCTCGGACGGATGGTTGATGCGGCGCCACGCGATATCCGTGACGTGCAGCAGGCCGTCGATGCCGCCGAGGTCGACGAACGCACCGTAGTCGGTGATGTTCTTGACCACGCCTTCCACGACCTGCCCCTCTTCGAGGCTCTGGACGAGTTCCGAACGCTGCTCGGCGCGGGTCTCTTCCAGAACGACACGGCGGGACACGACGATGTTGCCGCGGCGCTTGTCCATCTTGAGGATCTGGAACGGCTGCGGGGTGTGCATCAGCGGTCCGACGTCGCGCACCGGGCGGATATCGACCTGCGAACGCGGCAGGAAGGCCACGGCGCCGTCGAGATCGACGGTGAAGCCACCCTTGACCTGGTTGAAGATCTGGCCGGTGACCTTCTCGCCCTTGTCGAAGGACACTTCCAGACGGACCCAGCTCTCTTCGCGGCGAGCCTTGTCGCGCGACAGGACGGCTTCACCGAGCGCATTTTCAACGCGCTCCAGGTAAACCTCGACAACGTCGCCGAGCTTCATCTCGCCGTCGCGCGCCTTGGCGCCGAATTCCTTCAGCGGCACGCGGCCTTCGACCTTGAGCCCGACGTCGATGACGGCGAGGTCCTTTTCGAAGCCGATCACCGTCCCCTTGATGACGGTGCCTTCCTGCATCTCCGAACCGCCATAGGTTTCGTCGAGCAGCGCAGCAAAATCCTCGGTAGAGGGATTAAAAGCAGTCATTTAAACTCCATAGCCATCTCTGGCATGCACCGGTGGTTTGTGTTGCGTTTGTCCGCGAGGTCCAGCCGGTTCCCCGTTTCGGGAAACGTCCCTTCCGCACCAGGGGCGGAACGGCCGGTGCAGGCGCCTGGGCCCGCGGGCAGTCTATTCCGATAGCTTTGCTTGTGTTCCCTTGAGGGTGGCGCCGCGACGGGCGGCTGCGAAACCCCGGTTTCAAGGCCGGGCGGGTCGCAAGAGGACGAGACGAACACCTTGAGGAAAAACGATCGCACCGGCAGGACCGGTTGCGGATCTGGCTCCTCCGCTCTGGCACTGGCAGCCGGGCATGAAGCCCGAGACGCCAAAAGGGGCGCATTCGTCATGCTCCCTTCGCCGTTCCGCCCTCAGTTGCCGTCGATGATATCCACAGCCTTACGGAACGCGGTCTCTATATCCATTTCCGAGGTGTCGAGCAAGTGCGCATCGACTGCTGGCCTTAACGGACTGTCCGCGCGCGTGGTGTCGCGTTCGTCGCGGCGCTGCAGGTCAGTAAGGATCTCCGCGTAGTCGGCGTCGAGCCCGCGGCCTGCCAGTTCATCGGTCCGGCGTCTGGCGCGCACTTCCGGCGAGGCGGTGACATAGAGCTTCACATCCGCATCCGGGCATACCACCGTGCCGATGTCGCGCCCGTCCAGAACCGCGCCCGGTTCCTGTTCGCCGAAACGGCGCTGCGCCTCCACCAGAACCTTGCGAACCCGTGGCATGACCGCGATGCGCGAGGCGGCCTCGCCCACCTCATGCAGCGAAAGGGCGGCACGATCCAGCTTGGAAAGATCGACCCCGGCCGCAACGGCGCTTGCCGCATCCTCGTCGTCGAGCGCGGTGCCCGCCTTCAGCATGGCGGCCGCGGCCGCCCGGTAGGTCAGGCCGGTGTCCAGATGATGAAGCCCGAAATGTTCCGCCAGCCTGCGCGCCAGCGTGCCCTTGCCGGAGGCTGCGGGACCGTCGATGGCGATGATCATGATTATGCGCCCGTCTTCGTCTCGATATCGCCGCCCAGACCGGCGAAAAGCTCGGTGAAGCCTGGAAAACTCGTTGCGATGGGCGCACCGTCGTCGACGCTGACCGGTTTGTCGCTTGCAAGACCCAGAACAAGGAAACTCATGGCGATGCGGTGATCGAGATGGGTGACGACCGTGCCGCCGCCGGCAACGCTCGCGGCACCCGTCACCGTGAGCCAGTCCGCGCCCTTCTCGTGGGAAACGCCATTGGCCGCAAGCCCGTCCGCCACAGCAGCCAGCCGGTCGCTTTCCTTCACCGTCAACTCATGCAGCCCGAGCATCCGCGTCTCGCCTTCGGCAAAGGCGGCGGCCACGGAAAGAACCGGATATTCGTCGATCATCGACGGCGCGCGGTCCGCCGGAACGGTGACGCCCTTGAGCTTGGAGTAACGCGCCCGCACATCGCCCAGCTTCTCGCCGCCGGTCTCGCGCACGTTCTCGATCGTCAGATCCGCGCCCATCTCCTGAAGTGTCTTGAAGAGGCCGGTGCGGTGCGGGTTGAGAAGAACGTTTTCCACCGTCACATCGGAGCCGGGAACGATGAGCGCCGCCACGATCATGAAGGCTGCGGACGACGGATCGCCCGGAACGGTGATCGCCTGCGGCTTCAGTTCGCACTGGCCCCTGAGCCGCATCACGCGCTCGCCGGCGTCGTTCTGGGTGATCTCAAGCTCCGCGCCGAAGCCGAGCAGCATGCGTTCCGTGTGGTCGCGCGTCGGGATCGGTTCGATGACGGTGGTGATGCCCGGCGCGTTGAGCCCGGCCAGCAGCACCGCCGACTTGACCTGTGCAGACGGCACCGGCACGCGATAGGTGATCGGCAGCGCGGTCTGCGGACCGCGAATGGTCAGCGGCAGCCGGTCGCCGGAGCGTGCCAGCACTTCCGCGCCCATTTCGCGAAGCGGCTCCAGCACCCGGCCCATCGGGCGGCGCGACAGCGATGCGTCGCCGATGAAGGTGGTGGTGATGGCGTGGCTCGCCACAAGCCCCATGGTCAGGCGCGCGCCTGTACCCGCATTGCCGAAATCGAGAACGCCGTCGGGTTCGCACAATCCGCCGACGCCGACGCCTTCCACCCGCCATACGCCTTCGCCGAGGCGTTCCACGCGTGCGCCGAGCGCGCGCATGGCCGAACCTGTGGACAAGACGTCTTCGGCTTCGAGCAAGCCCTCGATCTTCGTTTCGCCTACCGAAAGCGCGCCGAACATCAGCGATCGGTGCGAAATCGACTTGTCGCCCGGCACGCGGATCCTGCCGGAAAGTACACCGCCGGAACGGGCGGTCATCGGTTTCGTCGCATGGCTCATGGGTCGGCTCGTCATCCTTGTCTGCGGCACGTCGGGTGCCTGCCTATTGGCGTATTTCGGCGCGATTTGCGTCCCTGTCGGCGGATGATGGCATGTGCGCAGGGCCGCAAAACCGGTTGCCGTCATGCCTTTGGGCTAGCGGTTGGAAGGGGGCTTCGCAACCTTCGTTCCCACTAACCTGTGCGCTTTCCTCGCAAGCTGCATTGAAACTGCTTTTATATGCGGCCACGATGGGGTGGTTTCCTACCATGCCGGTCAGGGTTCGTCATCTCGGCAGTCGTGTTTTCGCGTAAGGCCGATATTACGCTTTGACAGGCGAGCATATCGATGGTTATGGGGACGCAGCTCAGCGCAAATTGCAGATTACACAGGGTTTGAAATCGTGGCGAAACCGGATCTTGGGACAAAGCAGCTGTGCCCCAGTTGCGGAACGAAATTTTTCGATCTCAACAGATCTCCGATCACCTGCCCGAAATGCGGCACCATCCTGAGCCCGGCGGCGACGGGCCCCAGGCCGTCCAAGGCGAACAAGCCTGCCAAGGCGGCGGCGCCGGAGACGGATGACGAGGAAGATCTGGAAGTCGAAGGCGCGGAAGTGGTGTCGCTTGAGGACGCCGACGCGGAAGCGACGGCGACCGGCAAGGCCGACGTCGATCTCGATGACGACGACATCGAGGATATCGATGACGGCGACGCGGATGACGACGCTTTCCTCGAGGACGAAGACGAAGACGACGACGACAACATCCCCGGTGTTGTCGTGGAGCGCGACGACGACGATTGAGTCCCGGCGGGACTCACATTGCTCGAATGCGGGCGCTCGCATGTGGGCGCAAAAAGACAGGCTGCGCGAAGGCGGGTCGGTCGGATATGGGCGCATGCGTCGGTTCCGAGCAGCGGGATGGGGATGAAGTTCCGGTTCCGCTGTTTTCCCCAGCCTGAAAAGGGCTTGAAACGGCGGGAAACGGGGGCGAGTTGAAAACAGTGCAATCTGGCGCTTGACATACTCGCCCGTCTGACTATTTTCCGCTCGCAACACGGCGTCGGGGCCGTTCCCAACACCCGGCATGAGAGTGGGGCCATAGCTCAGTTGGGAGAGCGCTTGAATGGCATTCAAGAGGTCGTCGGTTCGATTCCGATTGGCTCCACCATCTCTCTCTTCCCCCTTGGCATAGCTGGTGTTCCGAACGCTCAGGCGTTGGGTATTCGTGAGCCGCATCGTGGCTTGCGCGCGCCTTGGGTCAAGCATCTGGATGCCTGTGCGGCGGGCTCCTGCCCTTCAATCTTCTTCCATTGATGGCGAAATGTCTCTGGCTCAAGCACTGCTTGGAAGCCGTGGGCCATGTCGTATGCATATCTGTGGCCGAGAGTGACGTGCAATCCGAACACCGGGCGGTGTCAGGCCGCTTCTCGGAAAATGCCGGCGACGGGGAAAAAGGATCTGCCCGCGCTTCTGTGGGTCCAGAGGAACAGGAGAGCCCACAGAAGCGGCGGACAGAGGGGCCGTTGAAACAGGGGGCGGCCCCGGAAAAAGGTAATCGTCAGGGCCGTCGTCAGCCCTTGGCGAAAGTGGTCATGAGCCAGTCTGCCGTTGCCAGTACACCGGCATCATTGCCTATGGCGCCCACAACCTGAACGCCGATGGGGCGGCCTTGCGGGTCGGAAAGGATCGGAACGCTGCAAGCGGGAAGGCCGAGCAGGCTCCAGGTCCGGTTGAAGGCCGGGTTGCCGGTTCCCGAATGCCAGTCGGGCGCGGCTCCGCAGGTGGCGGGCGTCAGCCACACCGCATCGGGAGCAAGGCCCGCAACGGCTGCCGCGCGAAGGCCGGTCATCGCCTGCCTGTCCGCATGACGCTTGGCGCTGCCCGTGGCGCGGCCCTCCGCCAGTTGATCCGCCAGGCCGGGCGAGAGCAGTTCCGGCGCAATCGCTGCCTCATGGGCCAGCGCCTCGCTCGCTTCCACTGCCATGATCCGGGCGTGGAGGTCCATCACGTCGTTCAGACGGGCGACGAAGGGGGCGGGCAGCGTCTCTGCGAGCGCGGCGCCGGTTGCCTCCAGATCGCGTTCGAAAGCCTCCCACGCGGTCACGAGATCGGGTTCCGCCGCGTCCCATGCGGCGGAGCGGAAAAGGCTGAGCCGTGCCGGGCGCAGAGCGGATTCGGACGGGCCGAAGTCGAGGCCGGTCAATGCTTGCAAGGCGAAGACGATATCGGGAACGTCGCGCGCGAAGAGCCCGACGGTGTCGAGGCTGCGCGCCAGAGGCGCCACGCCGCTCGGCTCAATCAGATCGAAGGACGGCTTGTATCCGACCACGCCGCAAAAGGAGGCGGGGCGAATGACAGAGCCCGATGTCTGCGTGCCGAAGGCGAGCGGCACCATTCCGGCTGAAACAGCCGCCGCGGAGCCGGAGGACGAGCCGCCGGGTGTGCGGCCGGGGGCAGCCGGATTATGCGTGCGGCTAGCCTTGTAACCGGCAAATTCGGTGGTTTCCGTCTTGCCGAGAATGATCGCCCCGGCGGCACGCGCGATGGCGACGGAGGCCGCATCGAAGCCCGCGATGCGATCCGACCAGATCGGCGATCCGCACCGCCACGGCAGATCCTTCGCCGCGAATATGTCCTTCACACCGAAGCTGACGCCATGCAGGAGCCCGCCCTCGGGGCCGCGATCCAGCGCGCGGGCGGCATCCAGTGCGCCTTCCACATCCACGGCAACCCACGCTTCGATTCCTGGTTCCAGAGCCTCGATGCGGGCGAGAAGATCCCGCGTGGCCTGTTCGGCGCTAAGCTTTCCGGCGGCGATGGCGGCGCGCGTTTCAACCGCGCTCAGGACGGGGGCCGCGCCTGTGCTCATGACAGTTCCCCGGTCCAGTCCGCGATGGCCGCGGCAAAGATCTCCTGTGCCTGCTGCAGGCGAACGACGCTGACGCTTTCATCGGTCTTGTGGGCCATTTCCGCCTCGCCGGGGCCGAGGATGATCGTGCGCACATTGTCGAGCGCGGGCGTGAAGACCGAAGCGTCGGTGAAATAGGGCACACTGGAAGGTTCGGCGTCCGTGCCTGCCAGCTTCGCCGCATGCGCCGTGATGGCGGCGATCCACGGATCTTCCGGATCCGTCCAGACGGCGGGCAGATCGACGATGGTCTCAAGCTCGATCCGCGGGCCGATCCGCTCGATCAGGGCAGCGCGCATGGAGGCGTGATCGGCGCCCGCCACGGAGCGCATGTCGAGTGCGACCTCGCAAAAATCCGGCACCGAATTGGTGTTGAGCCCGCCCCGGATGGTGCCGACATTGGAGGTGCAGAGCCCCATGACCGGATGCGACGGGCCGGGCACGAAACCGTCAATGGCGACGAGCGCATGCGCCATGCCGATCACCGCATTGACGCCTTCCTGCGGCATGGAGCCGTGGCTGGTCACGCCGCGCGCCTTGAGCCAGAGCCAGAGCGCACCCTTGTGACCGGGAACGGCGCGATTGTCGGTGGGTTCGGCCACGACCAGAGCGCCGATCTTCGGCAATCCTCCGGCCTTCACGATGGCCTTTGCGCCTTCGCTGCCGGTTTCCTCGCCGCCCGTCAGCAACAGGACGATGCCGCCCGGAGGCGTCGGGTTTTCAAGCACTGCACACAGGAAGGCGGCAACGCCGCCCTTCATGTCTGCCGAACCGCGGCCATGCACGCGCCCGTCCGCCACCACGCCCTGATGCGGGGGATGTTTCCAGGGCGCATCGCCAAGGGGAACCGTGTCGAGATGGCCGGTGAAGGCGAGGGCGGAAGCGTCGGCGCTGAGCCCCTTGGTGGCGACGAGACTGCCGCGCCGCTCGCCGTTTTCAACCAAACGACACTCGAAGCCCGCGTCTTCCAGAAGCTCCTTCAGGAACGCCATGACGGCGGCCTCGTCGCCCGGCGGATTGATGGTATCGAAGGCGATGAGCTTGCGGGTGAGTTCGATGACGTCCATCTTGTTGTTCTTTCTATCCGAAATAGGCTGCATGCACGGCGCTGTCGTTCGTCAGCGCTTCGGCGGTTCCCTCGCCGACCAGCTTGCCGCCTGAAAGCACGTAGCCGTAATCGGCGATCGCCAGCGTCTGACGCACGTTCTGTTCCACGAGGAACACGGTGATGCCCTGTTCGCGAATGCCCTCGATGATGCGGAAGTTCTCCTTCACGTAGAGCGGGGAGAGACCGAGCGAAGGCTCGTCGATCAGCAGGATGTCGGGCGCCCCCATCAGGCCGCGCCCGATGGAGACCATCGCCTGTTCGCCGCCGGACATGGTCCCCGCCAGCTGGTCGCGGCGGGAGTTGAGCTGCGGGAAGGTCTCGAAGACCTTTTCCATGCGCTCTCTGATGATCTTGTTGTCGGCGACCTGGAAGGCGCCGAGGCGCAGGTTCTCCGTCACGGTCAGCTTGGGGAACATCTTGCGACCTTCCGGGATCGCGGCGATGCCACGGCCGATGATCTTGTGCGTCGGCAGATCCACGATGTCTTTGCCATCCAGCAGGATCTGCCCGGTGTGGGGCCGCGTGAGCCCGAGGATCGTGCGGATCAGCGTGGACTTGCCCGCCCCGTTGGAACCGAGCAGGCAGGTGATCTTGCCAGGCTCGATGTTGAGCGAGATGTCGTGCAGGACATCGGCCTTGTCATAGGCGGCGTAAAGCCCCTTGATTTCGATGCGGGCCATCAGTCTACCCCCAGATATGCGTTCTGGACCTCGGGGTCCGCAGCGATTTCGGCATAGGTGCCCTCGGCGATCTTCTTGCCGTAGCTCAGCACCACGCAGCGGTCGGTGATCCGCTCGATCACGCCCATCTCGTGTTCCACGATGATGATCGACAACCCCTCGCCGCGCGCACGCACGTCGAGAATGTCGGACATGAGCTGATCGGTCTCGTCATGGGTCATGCCCGCAGACGGCTCGTCGAGCAGCAGAAGGCGCGGATCGGAGATCAGCGCACGGCAGATCTCGATCCGCCGCCGCTCGATCATCGGCAGTGCGCCGACGGGCTCGAACATGCGGTCGGCGAGATTGCCGGAGAAGGTCGCCACAAGCGAGCGCGCCTTCTCGAAGGTCTCCTCGAACTGCTGACGGAAGGCCTTGCGGTTCATCAGGTTCGCCCACAGGCCCTGCGGCAGGCGAGAGGTGTTACCGATCATGATGTTGTCGTAGATCGACAGGTCGAGGCACAGCCGCGAGCGCTGGAAGGTGCGCACAATACCCGCCTCATAGACCTGCCGGGCGCTGATATTGGTGATGTCCTTGCCGTCGAACAGTACCTCGCCGCCGGACGTGCGATAGATGCCGGTCAGCAGGTTGAAGCTCGTGGTCTTGCCGGAGCCGTTGGGTCCGATCAGGCCGAGGATCTCGCCACGGTCGAGGTGCAGGTTGAAGTGGTCGAGCGCCGTCACACCGCCGAAGCGCTTGCTCAGGTCTTTGAATTCAAGAAGCGGAGACGTCATTTTCCGTTGCTCCAGCCCGGGAAGTAGTTGCGGATCTGGCGGGGCAGCAGGCCTTCCGGCCTGAACAACAGCACGAGGATCACCAGGCACGAAAACAGCAGGAAGCGGTATTCCTGCAGGATCTGCAGCTTCTCCGGCAACAGCACGACGATGGCCGCCGCAAGAGCGCCGCCCCACGGGCTCCCCATGCCGCCCAGCAGCACGATGGAGACCATCAGCAGGCTGTCGGCGAAGGTGAAGGAGGTGGGCGCGATGAAGCTGATCATCATGCCGTAAAGCGCACCGGCGATGCCGAGGATCAGGTTGCCGCTCAGAAAGGCGAGGATCTTGGTGCGGTGGACGGAGATGCCGAAGCAGGCGGCCGCCGTCTCGTCGAGGCGAACCGCATCCATGTGCAGGCCGAGCCAGCTGCGCTCGAGACGGCGCACGAGGCAGAAGATCACCGCCGCCAGCAGGATCGTGAAGAGCGCGTAGTTCAGGTAGAACGAGGCGTCTTCGCCGAAGACGGTGGGGGTGTTGTTGAAGTCCCAGCCGAAGAGCTTCATGGATTCGACCATCAGCCCCTGCGGTCCGCCGAGGATCTCGTTCACTTCCAGGAAGGTCTTGAACAGCACGCCGAAGGCGATAGTGACCACGGCCGAATAGTGCCCTGCGGTGCGCACGATCGGGTAGACCAGCGCCATGCTGAGAACCATCGACACGATGCCGCCCGCAAGCAGGATCAGCAGCGAGGGCATCCAGGGCTGCGCACCGAGGACGGCTGCGGTGTAGGCGCCTGCGCCGAAGAAGGCGGCGCCCGCGAAATTCACCATCCCGGTATAGCCGAACTGGATATTGAGCCCTATCGAGGCGATGAAATAGAGAATTGTGGTGGTCAGCATCAGAAGCGGGAAATGCTGGTCCGACAGCGCAAGCGCGACGGCGACGACGCCAAGAAACGCACCGCCGTTCATGGTCATTTCGTGGTTGGCCCACGATGTCTTGATCTGGTTGCCGAAGCCGGTCTTCCAGCTCGCCAGCACCGCGACGAGGGCGAGGCCGAGAAGGCTGGCGACTTCCCAGTCCTGCTCCACCGTCAGGATGGCCCAGCCATAGAGCGAGATGGCGATAATGGTGGCCGCACCGGGCAGAAGGCTCTTTTGCCGGGTCGGCGCTTGGAGGGCAGTGTCACTCATCGGATCAGACTCTGTCGCTGGTGCGTTCGGGGATGAGGCCGGTCGGCTTCCACGCCATGATCGCGATGACGACGGCGAAGGCGAAGACGTCCTTGTAGGCGGAGGCGAAGGGCAGCACGGCGGAGCCGATGACCTGAAGTCCGGCAAACAGGAAGCCGCCGAGAATGGCCCCGTAGAGATTGCCGAGCCCGCCGACGATTGCCGCGGAGAAGCCGATCAGGCCGAGCAGCACGCCCATGCCGAAATTGATTTCGCTGTAGTAGAGGCCATTCATGATGCCGGCGAAGGTGGCGACGCCGGAGCCGATGGCGAAGGTCGCCAGAACCACGAACATGTAGTTGATGCCCATGGTCTTCGCGGTTTCTTCGTCCTGCGCGACGGCGCGGATGGCGAGGCCGAGGCGGGTGCGGTTCAGTAACAGGTTCAGACCCGCGATCAGGCCGAGGCCGGAGACCACGAGGATGACGCTGTCGGCGCGCAGCAGGAAGCCGTCGAGATCCACCGACCAACTGGGAAGCAGCGTGGGGAAGGCCTTCGGGTTGGAGCCGTTCGGATAGAACAGGCGCACGGCTTCGCGGATCGCGGTGCCGAGCATCAGGGTGATGAGAAGGGTGTTGAGCGGGGGCGCCTTCTTGAGAGGCAGCACCAGCCACTTCGCGATCATCGCACCGACCGCCGCCGTCAGGGCGAGGCTGGCGACAAGCAGGATGATCAGCTGCAGCCAGGGATTGACGATGCCAATGGCTTCCAGGCCGAGCCAGAAGGTGAAACCGGCGAAGGTGCCGAGCATCAGCACGTCGCCGTGACTGAATTTGATGATGTCGAGGACGCCGAAGAAGAGCGTGAAGCCCACGGCAACGAGTGCATACATCGTCCCGAGCATAATGCCGTTGGCAAGGTACTGAGCGATCAGACCGAAATCCATGGTCGGAGCCTTTGATACATATTGAGACGCCATCGGAAAGGTCCCGGACCGGAAAGTGCCGGTCCGGGGGTGGTGATGGGGAGTGCGTCTGTCAGCCGAAGGAGATTACTTCTGGCCGGGGAACTTGCGCTTGCCGGCAGCGTATTCGCTGTCCGGCCACAGGACCCAGGTACCGTCCTGCGCCACAAAGGTGGAAATCAGGGCGACGGTGTTCTGGCCGTGATCATCGAAGCTGATCGGGCCGGTGATGGAGTCGTGGTCCTGCACCTTGGACATGTAGCCGATGACCTTCTTGCGGTCCGGGCCGACTTCCTCGACCGCGCCGATCAGCAGGTCCATCGCGGCGAAGGCGAACGGACCGTAGGCTTCCGCCGGAGTGTCGTACTTGGCCGCGGCATATTCCTTGATGAAATATGCGCCGCCCGGCAGCTTCTCGGCCGGTGCGCCTTCCAGGAAGGTCAGCGTGCCTTCGGCCAGATCGCCGCCCAGGCCGTCGAAATAGGAATCGGACTTGATGCCGGAGACGCCCTGGAAGACGGCCTCGATGCCGAGCTTGTCCATCTGCTGGCGAACGCGGATGCCAAGCGGGGTCAGGCCCGCGAAGTAGACGACATCCGGGTTGAGCTGCTTGATCTGGGTCAGCTCGGAGGTGAAGTCCTGCTGGTCGGAGGTCACGCCGAACGTGCCGAGGATCTTGCCGCCGTCTTCGGTCAGGAACTTGGAGAAGTACTTCTCGTGACCCTTGCCGTAGTCGGTGGTGTCGTGAATGACGGCCCAGGTCTTGTAGCCGAGGTCGGTCATGAACTTGGCGGCCGTTTCGTTCTGGTTGATCATCGTGCCGTTGACACGGGTGATCTCCGGGTAGGTGTTGCCATAGGTGATGTCGGGCAGCACTGCGCCCCACACCGTCGCCGGCAGGCCGAACTTGTGGTAGATATCGACGGTGCCCATGGCCACGGCCGAGCAGTAATGCGTGATCGCGCCGACGACCTTGCGGTTGGCGGCCAGCTTTGTGGCGACCTGCACACCGACGTTCGGCTTGCATTCGTCGTCCAGCGCCTCAAGCTCATAGTGATACTTGGTTTTCGGATCGGCATTGCGCAGCGCAATGGCCAGCGCCGCGGAGTTGCGACCGCCCACGCCGATGGCGGAAACGCCGCCGGTCAGCGGGCCGACGAACCCAAGCTTCACCGTGTCCTTGGCAAGTGCCGGACCGCTCATGGCAATGCCTGCACTTGCAGCAGCAGCCAGTACAATTGACCGTGCCGTGCCCAATTTATTCCAATTCATGTCGTTGTCCCTCTGTTGCTATTTGTATAAAATTCAGAACAGATCGACTTCTCAGGTCGTCTTGCAAGGCTACGTGCCCAGTGTTGGAAAACCTGTCGTAAATTTGAATGGCATTCAACTTCTATATGCTAAAAGCGAAAAAAGTGAGCGGTATTCAAATGAAATGTCGTAGAATTAAGCAGTTTGAGTGGCCATGAGCACAAGGAATAGGCGTCGGGGCTTGCGGGAGATTTCGCGGCTTGGGACTGTCGGCGGCTCTCGCAGGCGATTCCTGCGAGAGGCGCAGGCTTCGGCTGACGGGGCACCTGAGCCTGCCTCGGATATTGTTGCGGCCGTTGCATCCGATGCGGCGACCGCAATTTCAGGGGCGCGCGAGAGTTCTGTCCACAACGAAGCGGCGTCTGACGCCAAGACCATGTCGGATCTGGGCGCGCGCATCCGCGAGGCGCGCAAGGCAAAGAAGATGACCCTGCGGGTCGTGGCCGAGCAGGTCGGTTGTTCGCCTTCCATGCTTTCCAAGATCGAGACCGACCAGGCGACACCGTCCCTGCGCACCTTGCACCGCATCGCCGCGGTGCTCGACACCTCGATCATCCACCTTTTCGGGTCCGAGACGCAGAGCGAGGAAATAACCGTCATCCGTCATGACCAGCGCCCAGCCATGCGCGTCAGGCGTGACGACGGGGCCTCGATCCTGCTGGAACGCCTTTCTCCTCCCATGCCGGACCTGATGCTGTCCGCCAATATTCACACGCTGGAGCCGGGGGCCGACAGCGGCGGCGACATCCAGCATGCGGGGCAGGAAGTGGGCTATGTGCTGCAGGGCAAGGCCGAACTGATCGTGGCGGATAACGTCTATGCGCTGGAGAAAGGCGACAGCTTCTACTTCTCCTCAAACCTGCCGCATCGCTATCGCAATCTCGACGAGGGCGTGACCCGCATTCTCTGGGTGGCGACGCCCGCGACTTTCTAGGATACGACCTTCTGGGGAATTCAGCGGGGAAGCTGTTCAAGCGCTGCGTCGCGCGCGTTGATCACATAGGTGCGCACGGCCGCCACGGCCCGTTCTTCGTCGCGCGCCTCCACGGCCTGCACGATTTCCTCGATTTCGCCGAGGCTGTTCTCGATACGGCCCGGATTGGACATGGAGGTCATGCGCAGCCAGCTGATGCGGGCATTCACGTGATCCAGAATGTCCTCGAAAATCTCGTGATCGACGGCGCGCGCGATGTGCTTGTTGAAGCCGATCATCACATCCATCAGTCCGCGCAGGTCCCGCGCCTTGGCGACCGGCAGGACGTCCTTGGAGATGCGGCGTAGCTCGGCGATCTGCTCGTCGGTTGCGATCTTGGTAAAGGAGCGCACGAGCCGCACCTCGACGATTTCACGCAATTCGTAGATCTCTTCGGCCTGCTTGCGGCTGAGCATGGCCACAACGGGGCGTCGTTTCTGGCCGAGATCCAGCAGCTTTTCCGATTCCAGCCTGCGGATCACCTCGCGAATGGACGCGCGGCTGACGCCCATCGCCTCGCATAGTTCACGCTCGATCAGCCTCGTGCCGGGCCGCAACTGGCCGGTGATGATCGCCTCGCGAAGCGTCTCCAGCGCCCGGTCGCGGATGAGCTGGGGCGGGGCGACACGGCTCAGCGCTTCGGACACGCTTGCCCCTTGCGGCGGCCTTACGTCGGCGCTTGCGGATTGCGGGTCGCTGGTGGCGGCTCCAGGGCCGCTGATCGATGATGCCGACATTCTGTTCGCCAGTAGGACGTCCATCGCAAGGGAAGGGGCCGGCGTAAAGCCGTCTTCCGAAAAACAGGCGGTGGCCCTTGCGGGCCGGGCCGGTCACAGTCGGGGCAAGATGGCCGTTTCAGTGACGCAAGGCAAACTCCGAAAGTGCTTGTACACGGCAATCGCCCCGATCTGCAGCCGTCGCGTGCAGATCCTGCGATCTGCGCGCACCAGCTTGCGCAGTTTGCGCACGACAATGCGCGATGGCAGTCGTCATTTCTCGGGCTGCATCCGCGCGATGGTCAGCGCCACCGCCTGCGCCCGCGGCACGACGCTGGAAAGCTCCATGTATTCTTCCGGGCTGTGCGCGCCGCCGCCCACAGGTCCGACCGCACAAATTGTCGGCACGCCCGCCTCGGAGGTGAGACCGGAATCTGCGCAGGACAGCGTATACTCGCCTTCCAGTTCGATCCCCAGATCTGCAGCCGCCTTCTGGTAGTGGCGGAACAACGCCTCGCTTTCATCGGTCGGCTTGAACGGCAGGAACTCGCCCGCGATGGAAAGCTTCGCGCTGGTGCCCGTCACCTTGCAGTCGTCGGCGATCTCCTGAATGGCGGCCAGAAGGTCGGCGCGGTCTTTCGGCTCCACATAGCGCAGATCGATCTCGCAGGACGCATGCGGCGCCACCGTGTTGACCGACTGCCCGCCGCTGACCAGCCCGACATTCAGCGTCATGTTCCGCGCGGTGAAAGTCTCGTTGAGCGCGCTCCAGCGCATGATCTTGCTTGCGATCTCGGCAATCGCGCTGTGTCCGGCGGCGAAGTTCAGCCCCGCATGGGCGGCCTTGCCGAAGACCTCGCACTTGAAGAAGACGCCGCCGCGCCGTCCGGTCACCACGTTGCCGTTGACGCGACCGGGCTCGGCATTGAAGGCCGCGCGCGCAAGCTTCGCCTGTTCGGTGATGAGGCTCTTTGAGCCGGGGGTGCCGATTTCCTCGTCGCCTGTGAAAAGGCAGGTCAGCGGGCCCGGTGCGCCGCCCAATTCCGCAAAGGCTGCCAGCACGAAGGCATCCTGTACGATGCCCGACTTCATGTCCGCGGCACCGGGGCCGTAGGCGCGGCCGTTTTCAGTGCGATAGGGACGGCGGGTCGGCTCTCCTTTGGGAAAGACCGTGTCGCGGTGTCCCATGAGCAGGATCTGGCGGCCCGGCGCATCTGCGTTGATGCTTGCGCGGAAGACGTCGGCATATGTCTCCAGGGGGAAGCGCTCGCAGGCGATGCCGCGTGAGGCGAACCATTCCTGAAGGGCTTCGCCGACCGCATCGACACCCGCCTTGTCGTGGCTCCCGCCGTCGATGTTCACCAGCTTTTCGGTCAGCGCGAGCATTTCCGCCTCGCGATCCCTGAACCACGCGATCAGCTTTTGCTCCTGCTCGTTCAGCACGAATTTCTCCTCGGTGATGCTTCCGTCGATCCTGATCGGCGGGTTTTCATGACGCTCGGCGGGACACGCGTTGCGTGCAGTCGTGCTCGCGAACGACTCTGGATCGGCGCATTTTTGTGCATGACCGAAATTGACACAAAAATCGGCACCTGTCAGTCTGTTTATCAGATTGTCTGACAATTCGAGGAATTCCAATGAAACTGGGGCGTGGTGAGTCGAGTGTCGTGCCCGGCGTGGTGAACGAGGTCTGTGCGGATAACGTCCGCAAGCACGTCGAGACGATCGTGAAGGATATTCCCTACCGTGCGGCCGGGTCTGAAAACGGCCGCCGGATGGCGGAATACAGCCGCGATGCGATGGTGGCGGCCGGTGTGACCGATACCGCGGTTCATGAACTGCCCGCCCTTGTCAGCTTCCCGCATCATGCGGATTTTCGTGTCGATGCCCCGGTGTCGCTCTCCATTCAGGCCAATACGCTGGGCCACAGCACGCTGACGCTGGAAGAGGGTATCTCCGGCGAACTGGTCTATGTCGGCTCCGGCGCCTTCGCCGATTACGAGGGCAAGGATGTGCGCGGCAAGCTCATCCTGACGGAGCTGTCCTATTCGCCCGCGCGGCAGGAAAAGCAGCGCATCGCCGCCGAGATGGGCGCGATCGGCTGCGTGATGATGAACTGGGGGCCGCCGGACAACGAGGCGCTGCCCTATGGCTCGGTCAAGCCCGTGTGGGGCAACCCGACGCCGGAAACCTTCAAGACCGAGATGGTCGTCCTGCCCTGCATCGGCATTTCGCGCGCCGCCGGCCTGAAGCTGAAGGACATGTGCGCGGAAGGTGACGTTTCCGTCTGGTTGCGCACCCATGTCGAAAATCCATGGAAACCGATCCAGATCACCGTCGGCGAGATGAAGGCCGAAGCCGAACTGGAGCCGGACGATTTCATCATGGTCGGCGGTCATCAGGATTCGTGGTTCGGCGAAGCCGCCACCGACAATGCCGCCGGCAATGCCTGCGTCTACGAACTGGCGCGCGTCTTCGCGCAGCATCGCGGCGAGTTGCGCCGCGACATCGTTTTCGGGTTCTGGGCCGGTCACGAAACCGGAACCATGGCAGGCTCCAGCTGGTTTGCCGACCGCAACTGGGACCGCTTGCGCGATCATGCCTGCGCCTATCTCCAGATCGATCAGCCGGGCTGCGTGGGCGCGACCTCGCGCTGGGGCACGGCGTCCAATGCGGAACTGAAGAGCTTCCATCAGCGCATCGAGACGTCGCTTCTGGGTGGCCGCGAGAACTTCTGGAGCCGCGCGGTGAAGAACGGTGACAGCTCCTTCTTCGGCGTCGGCGTGCCGATGTTCCACGGCGAAGGAGCCTTCACCGAGAAAGAACTGGCCGAAAGCGCCATGGCGGATCTGGGCTGGTGGCATCATTCCATCCACAACACCATCGACAAGCTCGACTGGGAGTGGATGGGCGTTCACTTGCAGATCTATGCCTCCTATCTGTGGGAGTTGTGCACCGCGCCGATCCTGCCTTTCGCCTATACGCCCGTGGCCGAGCAGGTGCTGGACCGCCTGAAGGAGCTTTCCGCCGCCGGTGAGAGTGTCGGCCTGCCGGGCGCGGTTGCGCGGGCGGAGTCTTTCTGCACGGCCGCCGCCGAGCTTGATGCGTTGGCGACCGGCTGGCGTGAGAAATTTGACGCAGGAGAAGGCGACGAGGATGCGGCGCGCATCATCAATCGCGCCTTCAAGCGCTTGAGTCGTCTGCTGGTTCCGCTGCAGAGCACGGCCAAGGGGAGCTATGGTCAGGATCCCTATGGCTATACGCCGCAGACCACGATGATCCCGTGTCTCTACGATGTTCCCGCACTGGCGGGTCTGCCCGAAGGGGAGGACCGCTGGATGCTGGAAACGAAACTGGTGCGTGAACGGAACAAGGTGGCCGATGCGCTTACCGATGCCGTTGGCGTCATCAACGACACCATTCGGACGCTGAGCTGAGCCAGTTGGGCCGGTCTGTCCGCATGGGGTGAGGAAACCTGCTTGAGAAGCCCGGTTGTCGGGACCGCGCGAGCGGTCCGGGCGCCCAGGACGTTTTGCGTCCTGCAAGGCCTGTGAGACCGGCATGTGAAAAGGCCGGCGGCGGGTGAATGTTCTGGAATTCGCGAACTGCAAATGGAATGAACAAGGGGAACATGAGAATGAAGAAGTTGCTCCTGGCGGGCGCGGCTTTGGCGACCGCCTTCATGGCGGCGGCACCGTTGCCGACACAGGCTCAGGCGAAGGACTCCAGCCTCGTCTATGGTTCCGTCCTGCCCAAGGGTCTCGATCCGCACACCGTCTATGACGTGACGGTCCAGCAGGTCGCGCTCAATGCCTATGACGGACTGTTTCGCTACGAGGGAAATCCGCCGAAGCTGGAGCCCTGGCTGGCGGAATCCTACGAGGCGAGCGCGGATGCACTGACCTGGACGGTCAAGCTGAAGCCCGGCGTCACCTTCCACGACGGCAGCCCGCTCAACGCCGACGACGTGGTCTATTCCTTCAAGCGCCTGCTCGGCCTCGGCCAGGGGCCTTCCGGCGCGTTCAAGCCGGTTCTCAAGGCGGAAAACGTCACCAAGATCGACGACCTGACCGTTCAGTTCGTTCTCGACAAGCCCTACGCTCCCTTCCTGTCGGCCCTGCCGCTGGTTGCGATCGTCAACGAGGATCTGGTCAAGGCCAACACCTCCGGCGACGACTGGGGATCGGCGTGGCTTTCCACGCATGAGGCCGGTTCCGGCGCTTACATGATCGATCCGGCGACCTATCGTCCGCAGGAAAACATCGACATGACGCGTTACGTGGATCACTTCATGGGCTGGGATCACAACAAGGCCCCGCTTGAGAAGCTCCACTCGCAGGGCGTGTCGGAGACCTCCACCCGTGTTCTGGCCCTGTTGCACGGCGACATCGATCTCACCGACAGCTACCTGCCGACCGATCAGGTCGAACGCGTGGAAAAGGCCGACGGCGTCCACGTGGAAAAGAACCAGTCCATGCGCATCATGCTGATCCGCATGAACAACACCAAGCCGCCCTTCGACAACAAGAACTTCCGCAAGTGCCTGAGCCACGCCTTCAACTATGACGGCTTCATCACCGTCATGCTGAAGAACCTGGCCATCCGCAACGCCGGCCCGATCCCGAACAACCTTTGGGGCGCGCCCGCCGACCTGGAGCCCTATGCCTTCGACATGGCCCAGGCCAAGGCGGAGTGCGATGCGGCCAAGGCCGAAGGCGCCCCGATCGATCGCAAGATCGAGATCGGCATCATGTCGGAATACACCCAGTCCACACAGGCGGCCCAGATCCTTCAGTCCGGCATGCGCAAGCTCGGCCTGAACCTGGAAATCGTGCCCTCCACCTGGGCTCAGCTGACCACGCAGGCACAGCAGGCTTCCACCACCCCCGACATGTGGGTGCACTGGGTCTCCACCTACTTCGTGGATCCGGAAAACTGGATCGGCCAGATGTATGACAGCCAGTTCCACGGCACCTGGAAGGCGTCTTCCTGGTACCAGAACGACAAGGTCGATGAGCTGCTGCGTGCCGCCCGCGCCGAGACCGATCAGGCCAAGCGTGCGACGCTCTACGAGGAAGCCGACCGGATCATCGTCGACGACGCCGCCGACATCTGGATCTACAATACGGTCGATCTTTCCGGCATCTCCGACCGGGTCAAGGGCTACAAGTTCTCGCCCGTCGGCTCCGGTATCGAAATGCGCTGGGTTTCCGTCGACTGAGCTTGCAAAAGTCTCGATTCTTAAACTCCGCATTCCCGGGGCCTCGCCCCGGGAATGTTCTTTCAGCACACCAGGAGGGGACCTGACACCATGTGGCGGTTTGTACTGCGTCGCATCTTGCTGATGATCCCGGTTCTGTTCGGGCTGCTGCTTCTGACCTTCACCATGTTGCAGCTTATTCCCACGGATCCCGCCGCCGCTCTTGCCGGTGACAACGCCACGGTCGAGCAGATCGAGGCCATCCGCGAGCAATTTGGCTACAACGATCCGGTCGTCGTGCAGTTCTGGACCTATCTGAAACAGGTCTCTCACGGCGATTTCGGTGTCTCTGTCTATTCGATGCGGCCCATCGGGGCCGACATCGCCCAGCGTCTGCCCGCCACCATCGAGCTGACCTTCGTTGCGCTCATTCTGGCGGGCGTCGGCGGCATCGTCATCGGTACGCTGGCCGCCGTCTGGCACAATTCCGCCTTCGATCACATCGTGCGTGTTCTGTCCGTCGCAGGCCTCGCTGTCGCCGCCTTCTGGTTCGCGATCATGCTGCAGGTTCTCTTTGCCATGGACCTGAACTGGCTGCCTTTGCGCGGACGGCTCGCCGTCGGCATAGCCGGGCCGCCGCATGTGACCGGCTTCTATCTGATCGATTCCCTGATCGCGGGTGATTTCGGGCTTTTCTGGCAATCCCTGCGCTATCTCACCCTGCCCGCCGTGACCCTGTCGCTCGGCGGTCTGGCCACCATCGCCCGCTTCACGCGCTCGGCAATCGTTGAGACCATGCAGCGCGATTTCGTGGCCTATGAGCAGGCCGTGGGCTTTCCCAAGTGGCGCATCGTTCTGCCCTATGTCCTGCGCAACTCGCTGGTGACCCCCATCACCCAGATCGGCCTTCTGTTCGGCTCGATGATTTCCGGCGCGGTCGTGGTGGAATCCATCTTCGACTGGCCCGGCCTCGGATCCTATCTCGTGCAGGTGATCTTCGCCGCCGACTACCGGGCCATTCTGGCCGTCACCCTCGTCATCGGCGTGATCTACGCGCTCGTGAACATCGCGGTCGACCTCGTTCACACCTGGGTCGACCCCCGCGTATCGGAGCATATGTAACCCATGCTGCTCGTCAAAAAGCTGCTGCGCGACATTCCGGCGGTTCTCGGGCTCGTCATCATCGTGACAGTGGTGCTGGTGGCGATCTTCGCCTGGCATCTCGTCCCCGATCCCTATGGTGTCTATGACGGCGACATTCTCACCCGCCTCCAGCCGCCGAGCTGGGAACATCCCTTCGGCACCGACGATCTGGGCCGCGATATCCTCTCGCGCGTGATCGTCGGCAGCCGCGGCGCGCTGATGATCGCGCTCGGCGTCGTGGCCGTCTCCATGGTCATCGGCATTCCGCTGGGCCTCTACGCGGGCTACGAGAGCGGTTGGGGTTCGGAGGCGATCATGCGCCTGACCGACATCTTCCTCGCCGTTCCCCAGCTCATTCTGGCGCTAGCCGTGGCCCAGATCCTGTCGCGCGGAATTGAAAGCGCGATGCTGGCGCTGGCGCTCACCTATTGGCCCTTCTTCACCCGTACCGTGTATGCCGAGACCAGACGCGTGCGCACCGCGCTCTTCATCGAGGCGATGGAAGGGCTAGGGGCCTCCCGGCTGCGCATCATCACCGCCCATATTCTGCCAAACGTGGCCGCCTCCATCATCGTGCGTGCGACCATCGGCATGGGCTTCACCATCCTGACCGCCGCTACGCTGGGCTTTCTTGGCATCGGCGCCACGCCGCCCTCGCCGGACTGGGGCCTGACGATTGCCGAAAGCCGGGAATACCTGCCGGAAAGCTGGTGGTTCGCCACCTTCCCCGGTCTTGCCATCCTGCTCACGGTGCTGGGCTTCAACCTCTTCGGCGACGGCCTGCGCGATCTCGTCGACCCCCGTCTGAGGCGTTCGCGATGACCGAGACACCGATCCTTTCCGTCAGGAACCTGAAGATCTCCGTGCCGACCGACGAGGGTCGGGCGCAGATCCTCGATCACGTCGATTTCGATCTCGCCCACGGTCAGGTGCTCGGCATCGCCGGTGAATCGGGCTGCGGAAAATCGACCCTCATGAAGACCATCCTCGGCATCCTGCCCCGTCAGGCGGTGGTCGATGACGGCCAGATCCTGTTCGAGGGCGATGATCTTCTGAGCATGTCCGTGCCCGAGCGCCGCAAGCGCATCCGCGGCGGCGGCATCAGCTTCATCCCGCAGGATCCCTTTCTGGCGTTCAATCCGGTCTTCAAGGTCGGCAAGCAACTGACGGAAGTGCTGCGTTGGAACGGCCTTCCGGGCGAGGAACCCGGCGCGGCCCTGACGGCGCGCTTCCGCCGCAAGGCGCGCGAGCAACTGGTGGAACTTCTGCGCGCCGTTCAGGTGCCGGATGCGGAAAACGCGCTCGACCGCTACCCGCACCAGTTCTCCGGCGGCCAGCGCCAGCGTCTGCTGATCGCAGCCGCCCTTGCGTCCAAGCCGAAACTCATTCTGGCCGATGAACCGACGACCGCGCTCGATGTGACGACGCAAATGCAGATCCTCAAGATCCTGCGTGACCTGATGCAGGAAAATGACGCCTCCATGCTTTTCGTTACCCATGATTTCGGCGTGATCGCACAGATCTGCGACCGGGTCTCGGTGATGTATTCCGGCCAGACCATCGAGACCGGCCCGACCGCCTCCATCATCGATGCGCCGCTTCACCCCTATACGCAGCGGCTCATCGGGTGCCATCCGGAAAAGTCGGAGGGCATCGCGGGTATCCCGGGGCAGGTGCCGTCTCCCCTCGCGCCGCCACCGGGCTGCCGTTTCGGTCCGCGTTGCGACAGTTTCCGTGAGAAATGCGCGTTGCGACGCCCGCCCCTGAATTTCATGGACGGAGAGGATCATCGCGTGGCCTGCGTCCTTCGCGAGAAGGAGGACGCGCAATGACTAAGCCCATTCTCGAGATCAGCAAGATCGTCACGCAATTTCAGGCGCCGAAGAAGTTTCTCTCGCCCGCAGCGCCCCCGGTGACGGCGGTGAACGAGGTGAGCTTCGATCTTGCCGAGGGCGAAGTGCTCGGGCTCGTCGGGGAATCCGGTTGCGGCAAGTCCACGCTGGCCAAGACCGTTCTCGGCCTCTACCGCGAGGCCTCCGGCGATATCACCTTGCAGGGACGCGAGGTCTCCGGCGTCGATCCGCGTCAGGCCCGGCGTTTGCGCAAGGATATCCAGTATGTCCATCAGGATCCCGGCGCTGCCCTCGATCCGTGGTGGCGCGTCGGCGGCATTCTGGATGAGGGGCTGCGTATTTATGGCGTGAACGACGGGAAGGAGCGCGAACGCCGCATTGACGAGATGCTGGAGGCCGTCGGTCTCGCGGCCTCCTTCAAACGTCGCTATCCGCATGAATTGTCGGGCGGCCAGCAGCGCCGCATCGGCCTTGCCCGCACGCTGATCCTCAATCCGCGCATCATCATTCTCGATGAGCCGACATCCGGGCTGGATCTCTCCGTACAGGCGACAGTGCTGCAATTGATGCGAGATATCCGCGACCGTTTCGGTCTCACCTATCTCTTCATCAGCCACGATCTGTCGGTCGTGCGCCGCATGTGCGACCGGGTGGCGATCATGTATCTGGGCCGGATCGTGGAACTGGGAAAGACCGAGGATGTCTTTGCCGGTCCGCGCCATCCCTATACGCAGGCGCTCCTTGACGCAGCCCCCTCCCTCAAGGCGGGCCAGCTTGAGCGCGCGGAGATGATCACCGGCGATCCGCCGAGCGTGCGCAAGGTGCCGCCGGGCTGCGCCTTCAACACGCGCTGCAAATATGCGGTGGAGGCCTGTGCGGCGCATGTGCCTTCGAGCGAAACGGTCGAAGGCCGTTCCGTCCGTTGCTCGCGCTGGCGCGAGATCGCCGCTGATATGAAGGCCGCGCCTGCAAGCTAGGTTATCGCACGACTGGAATGAACGTGACGGGGCCTTCGGGCCCCGTCTTCGTTTGAGAAGGGGACGCGCCTAGAGCCGCATCGCCTGGATGACCGCCGGACCCATGATCACGGCAAAAAGCACCGGCAGGAAGAACAGGATCATCGGCACGGTCAGCTGCGGAGGCAGGGCAGCGGCCTTCTTCTCGGCAAGCTGCATGCGCTCGGCGCGGTTTTCGTCTGCCATCACACGCAGGCTGGTGCCCAGCGGCGTGCCATAGCGTTCCGCCTGAATGAGCGACGTGCACACTCCCTTCACACCCTCGAGGCCCGTGCGGGCCGCGAGGTTCTCGTAAGCCTTGCGGCGTTCCTGCAGGTAGGACAGCTCCGCATTGGTGAGGGCTAGCTCTTCCGCCAGCGGGATCGATTGCGCGCCGATTTCTTCAGCCACCTTCTTGAAGGCGGCTTCGATGGACATGCCCGCTTCCACGCAGATCAGCATCAGGTCCAGCGCGTCCGGCCAGGCGAGCCGAATGGATTGCTGGCGCTTCGTCGTCAGGTTGCGGACATAGATGTTCGGCGCATAGAAGCCGAGCAGCGCGACGAGCAGCGAGAATGAGATTTTCATGCCTGTCGGGTGCGAGGTCTTCAGGACCACGAAGAAATATAGCAGCGCCAGCACGAACAGGATGATCGGCACTATGACGCGCGCAAACAGGAACGTGTAGAGCGCCTGCTGGCCGCGCAGACCCGCCACCCGCAGCTTGGCGACGGTCTTTTCGTCCACCAGTGCGTGCTTGAGGTTCAGCCTGTCGACGAAGTTCCGAAGGTTCTGCTTGGGCTCGTGACGCAGCGAGACCTTGGCCTTTTCAGCTGCCGCAAGCCGGGACCGTTCGCGTGCGCGAAGCTCGTCACGCTCGATCGAAACCGACTTCATGCGCTTTTTCAGCGTGTCGCCTTCAAGCGCCGGCAGCGCGAGGGTGATGATCGTCGCGGTGACCGCCAGAGCGGTCAGGGCGGCGATCAGGAATTGCTGATCGAGCATGAGGGACATGATGGTTTCAATCATCGTGTTTCCTCCTCAGATCTCGAAATTGATCATGCGCCGCATGATCATCACGCCGCAGAACATCCAGAAGGCGCTGACGCCCAGAATGATCTTGCCGACCGGCTCCACGAACAGGACCGTCATGTAGCCGGGGCTGGTGATGTAGATGAGCAGCGACACGACCACGGGAAGGGATCCGATGATGCCCGCGGATGCCTTGGCTTCCATGGAGACGGCCTGGATCTTGCCGCGCATGCGCTTGCGTTCGCGCAACACCCGGGCGAGGTTGCCGAGCGCTTCCGAAAGATTGCCGCCCGCCTGCGACTGAATGGCGATGACAATGGCGAAGAAATTGGCTTCCGGCGTGGGCATGCGTTCCGGCATGCGACTCACGGCTTCCGCGAGAGGCTGTCCCATCGACTGCGCCTCCACGATCTTGCGGAACTCGGTGCAGACCGGTTCGCGGGCTTCCGACGCAATGACCCGCAGACAGTCGCCCAGCGGCAGACCGGCCTTGATGCCGCGCACGATGACATCCACCGCATTCGGCAATTCTTCCAGGAATGCCTTCTTGCGCCGCTTGCGCTTGCGATTGACATACCAGCGCGGCAGTCCCAGGCAGCCCACGAAACCGGCGCCGGCCACCACGTAGAGCGGCATGCCCCTCATCAACGCAAGAAGCGCGACAATGGCGCCGGATGCGATGCTGATGAGAATGAACTGACGGCGGGACCAGGAAAGTCCGGCCTGCTGAATCCGGGTCATCAGCGCCGGATCGTTACTCTTCTTCAGCTTCGCCTTCTGGCGGTTTTCGATGCCCTTCAGCGATTCCTGGATTGATTTCCGGCGCTTGTCGGCATCTTGCGCGGTACGGTGTTCCGCGACCACCTTCATCCGCGACGTGGAGGCCTGCGCCATGCGTTTCGCCTGACGCGCGTCACCGGATATGCGCGGTTGAAGCAGCGCATAGAGCACGCCGCCTGTCGCGAAGATGATCAGGCCGACTACGGCGATAATGGTGATACCCGGCGAAAACATGTCGCGTCCCTGGATCCTCGCGCCTTGGCCCCGGCGGAGCCTTGGCGCATGCGCAGATGCATTTTCCGTGTCGTGCGGTCCCGCGAACGCGACCGGCTGTAATCCTTACGGCCGCAAGGCCGTGCCTCAGGCCGTCTCGCGCTCGACCAGTTCTGCAGCGTCGAGCGCCTCCGCAAGACGGTTTTCCTGACCGAAATAACGCGCCTGTTCCCAGAATTTCGGTCGCCCGATTCCGGTCGACTTGTGCCGGCCGATGATCTTGCCGTTGGCATCTTCGCCGACGATCTCGTAGAGGAATACGTCCTGTGTGACGATGACGTCGCCTTCCATGCCCACCACTTCGGTGACATGGGTGATGCGGCGCGAGCCGTCGCGCAGGCGCGCGGCCTGCACGATCACATCGACCGAGGCGACGATCATTTCGCGGATCGTACGCGAGGGCAGCGCGTAGCCGCCCATGGTGATCATCGATTCCAGACGCGAAAGTGCCTCGCGCGGGCTGTTGGCGTGCAGTGTGCCCATGGAGCCGTCATGGCCGGTGTTCATGGCCTGAAGGAGGTCGAAGGCCTCCGGGCCACGCACTTCGCCCACGATGATGCGTTCAGGGCGCATACGCAGACAGTTCTTGACCAGATCGCGCATGGTCACCTGCCCCTCGCCTTCAAGGTTGGGCGGGCGGGTTTCCAGCCGTACCACATGGGGCTGCTGAAGCTGAAGTTCGGCGGCGTCTTCGCAGGTGATGATGCGCTCATCGGTGTCGATGTAGTGCGTCATGCAGTTCAGGAGCGTGGTCTTGCCCGAGCCCGTACCGCCGGAAATCAGCACGTTGCAGCGCGACTTGCCGATGACCTGAAGCACCGTGGAGCCTTCGGGCGTGATCGAGCCGAAACGGACGAGCTGGTCGAGCGTCAGCTTGTCCTTCTTGAACTTACGAATGGTCAGTGCCGGGCCGTCGATGGCCAGCGGCGGCGCGATGACGTTGACGCGGGACCCGTCCGGCAGACGGGCGTCGCAGATCGGGCTCGCTTCGTCGACGCGGCGGCCGACCTGGCTCACGATCCGCTGGCAGATGTTCATCAATTGCTGATTGTCGCGGAAGCGGATCGGCGTCTGGTGAACCTTGCCTTCGGTTTCGATGTAGATCGTGTCCGCACCGTTGACCATGATGTCGGCGATGTCGTCGCGCGCCAGCAACGGCTCCAGCGGACCATAGCCAAGGACGTCGTTGCAGATATCGTCGAGCAGGTCCTCCTGCTCCGCAATCGACATCGCCACGTTCTTCAACGCGATGATATCATTGACGATATCTCGGATTTCCTCACGTGCCGATTCCGCGTCGAGCTTGGCGAGCTGCGACAGGTCGATGGTGTCGATCAGCGCGGAAAAGATCGAGGTCTTGGTGTCGTAATATTCTTCCGACCGAGCACGCTTGGGGGCTTCCGGCGGGCGTGGCTGGGACGCCGGGTCGGAGCGTGCGCTCTCCGGCAGCGATGACGACATCTTGGCTTCGGCTTGCGCAGCCGGTACGGGGCTCGGTGCCGGCTCCGGCGCAGGCTTGGGCGCGCTTGTCGCCGGTGTGGCGGACACGCGTGCTGGCGCCCCGCCTTCCTTCGCTCCGAAACTGCCGCGTTTGCCGAACATCTAAAGACTTCCCCCTGTTGCCGCGCCTGTCAGCCGCGGCCCCGCAACTTGTTCAAGAGCGGCCCCAGCGCAGACTTGCGACGCGGCTGCCGGATTTCGGACCGTCCCGTCGTCATCTGGGCGATGCTGTTGATGGTGTTGACGATCTCGCTCTTGCCGCCCAATTCCGCGATCATCTGTCCGTTGTTGGATGCTGTGCCGAAAAGCTGGGGATCGAACGGGATGCTCGCCCCCACCGTCAGTTCCAGCGCTTCGGCAAAGTCCGCCGGTTTGATTTCCGGCCGCTTGGGCACGCCCACGCGGTTGAGAACGAGATGCGGAGGCTGATCGTTGGGGCGCAACTGGCGCAGCTTGTCGGCTAGGTTCTTGCCGTTGCGCAGGTTGGCCAGATCGGGTTCGGCCACGATCACCACGTCGTCCGCCGAGCACAGCAGAGACTGCACCCATGCAGTCCACATGTGCGGCACATCGAAGACCACCGTCGGCACGCCCTGGCGCATCATGTCCACGACCTGCGCGAAATCCTGCTCCTGAAAGTCGTAGGGTCGCTCAAGGGCAGCCGGTGCAGCCAGTATGGACAGGTGTTCGCTGCATTTCGACAGGAGCCGGTCCAGCAACATGTCATCGAGCCGGTCGGGCGAGGAGACCGCTTCCAGAATGCCTTGAAGGGGATCCTGGTTGAAATCCAGACCGGCGGTGCCGAAGGGTAGGTCGAAATCCGCCAGCACCACTTCGTTTTCGAAATTGCGGGCGATCGACCAGGAAACATTGTGCGCGACGGTGGAGGCGCCGCAGCCGCCCTTTGCGCCGATGAAGGCGATGGAGCGGCCGAGCGGGCTGCCTTCCGGATCGCCGAAGATCTCGCTCACCGTTGCGATCACGTCGAACAGGTCGACCGGGCTGACGAGATATTCGCTGACGCCACGGCGCATGAGATCGCGATAGAGCACGATATCGTTGGTGGCGCCGATTACCACCACCTTTGTGCCGGGGTCGCAAACGTCCGCCAGGCTATCGAGACCGGCGGCCAGCGTATCCAGCGTCCCGCTCATTTCCAGAATGATCAGGTTCGGGGTCGGGGCGGACTGGTAGAAATCGATCGCGGCGGCGAGGCCGCCCATGTGAACCTTGGTGTGCGCCTTGGCCATGCGGCGATCTTCCGCGGCCGCCTCGATGGCTCCGGCAACTGACGGGCTTTCGCAGAAGGCCTGAATGGAGACGCGCGGAACGGGCCGCAGCTCCAGATCGGCCCTGCTTGAAGCCTGCTCCTGCATGGCCTCCATCTCGGCAGGATCGTCAAGCAACCTCGACTGTTGAGCCAATTCGTTCATCACAACCTGCCTTACTGCCCGACTTCGCTGACCTTGGCGCCGACGCCTTCGGTGTATTCGCCGCTCGGGTTTTCGCCCGCACGATATTTCTCATGCACGCTATCGCGACGGGACCTGTCCGCAGCGCCCATTCCACGCGGCCGCAGCAGATCGACCGGATCGTCGACCATCGCGGCCAGATTGGTCTGCGTCGCGCAGCCGAAATCGGGATAGTCGGCATTGTCCGCATCCGCAGTGATGGATTCCGTCCAACGCCCGCAGGCATGAACCGAGGCCTTCACCTTCGGATAGGCAAGCCGGATCGGTGCGATGGCGTTCGGATCGTCGACCGGATAGGCGCGGATCTCGATGTTCTGTGGCGGGATGCCGGATTTCGCCAGCGTGTGGCGGACCTGACCTGCCACCGAATGCGCTGCCGCTTCGTTTCCGGAGCCGGACGGCACGAGTATCTCCACATGCCGCGCACCATTGCGCCGGGCGTCACGGGCAAACCCGGTCACGGCACGGGCCATCGACCCGGAGATGCGCCGTGTCTCCGCGCCGACCGGCAGGTCAAAGGTCTCCGCCTGTTCGGCGATGACGATGGGGTGCCGCAGCCGGTAGTCGTGTTTCGCAAGCTGCTGCGTCGTAGGATTGGTCTGGCAGCCGGCCGTCAGGAGAACGGCGGCGGCCGCCATTGCAAGACCGGTCAGGCGCCGCGGGCGGCTGCCTGGTGTCATGCGCATCGCGCGAACGGGCGTCTTGCGGGCCGGGGCCTCCTGAGCAGGCGCGTCGTGAGCCATAGCCATGCTGCTGTCCTCACTCATAGATGAAGCCGACCTTGCCCTGATAGGTGCCGGCAGGCGCAACCGGATCGACCCGGTAAACGCGGTTGAGGTGATCGAAGAAGAGGGCTTCCGCATCGTGCGGCGGCGCTATGTTCTCGTCCGGGCGGGCGATCTTCGACGGAGATGTCGGCTTGACCGTGTAGGGGGTCACGAAGATGACCAGCTCGGTCTGGTTGCGCTGGAAGTCGCGGCTCTTGAAGAGGGAGCCGAGGATCGGCAGCTTGGAGAGGCCGGGAACCTTGGACAGCGTGTCTTCGTAGTTGTCACGCAACAGCCCGGCCATGACCAGGGCCCCGCCCGAAGGCAGTTCCACGGTCGATTCCGCGCGGCGCACCTTCAGGGCGGAAATGGTCAGTCCGCCGATATCGACCGCGCCGTCCGTGGTCAGCTCGCTGACCTCGGTCTTGACGCGCAGGCTGATGCGCCCGCTCGACATGACGATCGGCGTGAAATCGAGACCGATACCGTAGGGCTTGAATTCCACCTGGATCGTGTCGTTGTCGCGCGAGACCGGGATCGGGAACTCGCCGCCCACCAGGAAGCTGGCATTCTCGCCGGAAATGGCGGTCAGAGTGGGTTCCGCCAGCGTGCGCACGACACCGTCTTCCTGCAGCGCGTTCAGATAGCCGGTTATGTTGGTGGCGCCTGCATTGAAGCCGAGGCTCGCGATAGCGGTATCGAGAAGCGCGCCGCTATAGCTGCCGGTGTAATTGCCGGCGCCGATCGAGACATTGTCGAAATCGATACCGAGTTGCTTGACGACCGTGCGCTCGACCTCTGCGATGGTTACCTTAAGGAACACCTGTTCCTTGCCCATCACGCTCAGCATGTTGATGACGTTTGCCTTGTCGGTATCGCCTGCGGACATGTAGCCCTTGGCGATGTCCATCGCCTTCTGTGCGTCGAGCGGCGTCTGCACGGTGCCGGAAACGATGATCGCGTTGTTGGCGATTTCCGCACGCACATTGGAGCCGGGCACGAGACGCATGATCAGGTTGTTGAGTTCGCTGGTATCCTGCGCCACCGTCAGATCGAGGCTGGCAAGCTGGCGGCCGCCGGAACCGAAGAGGAACAGGTTCGCCTGTCCCGCGGCGATGCCCAGAATGAACACGCGATGGGGCGTGCGCACGACGGCGTCCGCGATCTTGGGATCGGAGACGAGCACATCGGCCACGGCATCGCCGGTTTCCACCACGACCGAACGGCCTATGCCCACCGAGAGCTGTCGCGCGACGGCGCTCTCGCCGGCTGAGATGCGCACCTTCTTCGGGAACGCATTCTGGGCATCTGCGGGAGCGCCGGTCGCAAGCAGGCTCGCCAGGGCGAGACTTGCGGCGACCAAAAGGCCCTTAAAAACCGCTCCGCGGACCATCGGTTCACTCCTTCAAGCGCGGTGACATTACCGCGTGGATTCCTGCGTGGTGACGCCGAAGCGCACAAAGTTCACGCCACTATTGTTCGTAACGGCATTGTCATCGTTGGCGATGGCGTCCTCGGCGCTGCGCAAGGTCAGCGCGATGGTGCCGAGCTGCTGGGATTCCGTAATGATCTCAGCTTGAGTCTGGTCCAGCTCGAGCGTCGCCGTCCGGTTCGGCGGCAGTGATTTCTCGTCGCTCTCGCTCTTCGTTTTCGTATCGATTGCCAGAACGCGGACGTTCTGGAGGATCGTGCGGCTGGTCGCGCCCGTGGAGCCACGCCGACCGGCTTTGGTCAGGATCGCGTCCACATGGTCGCCGGGCAGGATGAAGCCGCCCGCGGTCGTCACCGCTTCCACCGAGACCGCCACCGCGCGCTTGCCCTTGGGCAGGATCGCGGACATGAAGCCCCGGTCCGTCTTGATCAGTCGTTGCTCGCGGATCGGTTCGCCGGCAAAGACCGGCGCCCGCGCAATCCGCCCGGCCATGTCGACCAGCGCATTCGGATTATCCTGCCGGGTGATGAAGCCGGTGGTCACACTGCCTTTCGGCCATGGCTGCCAGGACATTTCCTTCTCGCTGAGCACGGATCCCAGCTGGACGTCTTCAGCCGCGATCAGCACATCGACCGTGTCGATGACCGACTTGAGCTGCACCGTCTCCACGGGCTCCGGCGCGGGAGCGGACATGTTCAGCATGAGGTTTGCGGCCACCAGGCCTGCCCCCAATGCAACAACCAGAACGCCAATACGCGCGAACTTCATCGCCAGTTTCCTACTCGTTTACTCTGACGCGCCTTGACGGTGCAAAACCGCAAGTCACGACAGTGGACCTTAGTTTTCGCGGGAAATGGATAAATTATAGTTAATTGCTCGACATGCTTATGAATTGATAAAGTTTACAGATTGCATGTTATTCTTTCGTTAAACTTCGTATATTCAGAAGAATAAAATGGATAATGGACCGTTAATTGCCATGTTGTTTTGATGCGTTTCCGGACGCGCTCAAGTTAACCCAGAAGGGTGAGCCAGATTGACTCCGGGTAGATGACGAGGGCGGAGGCCGCCAGCGCCAGCCCGTAGGGAATGCCGTCTGCGAGCGTGTGCAGCCGACCAATCCAGTCCACGCGTGCCGCGACCTGCGGAAGCGGGACATAGCGAAAGAGCATCAGGCCGATTGTCAGGGCACCTCCGAATACGGAGGCGAAGAGCACGAAGGGCAGCAACTGGGGAAGCCCCAGCCACAGAGCCACCACGGCCGCGAACTTGGCGTCGCCTCCGCCGACCCAGCCGAACGCGAAGAGGGCAAAGCCGACGACGAGCATGATCAGGCCTGCGCCGAGGTGCCCGGCCAGGACGGAAGGGGCCCAGCCGATGGTCACGGGGGCTGCAACGCAAAATCCCACCAGCAGGGCAAGCGTGATCCTGTTGGAGATCTTCATCGTGATCATGTCGCCGATCCCGGCGAGCACGGCGATGAGGGGGAAGATGAAGAACAGCAGTTGGTTGAGCATGGGGCCCTCTGGCATCCGTCGGCTTTTTAAAAGCTTGATTGGATTGCTTAAGGCACGAGCCTGAATATCACGTTAAACAACAAGTATGCGAATGCTGGAAACGCAGAAAACATCTATGCTCGAAAAGCAAAACGCGAATGGCTCCTGAAGCCATTCGCGTTTCGATTGCTGGCGATACAGACGTCCGGCAAATGCAGGCGACCAGATGAACTGATCCGACGCGCTAGGCGGGCGGGCCACTGGCCGCCCGGGCCTGTAGCAGCTTACTGCAGCGCAGTCGTCACGTCGGTGAACTTCGCGATGAGGCTCGTGCCGACGAGCTGCAGAGAGCCGATGATCACAACGGCGATCAGGGCGGCGATCAGGCCGTACTCGATGGCGGTTGCACCGGACTCATCCTTTGCGAAGCGGGCAAAAAGGGTCTTCATGATTTAGCTCCTAAATCCACGTGGTTTTGACAGCACCTGTTCGGCGGGCTTGTTGTCTGTTCGCCGCTCGAAACTGAGAATGAAACCTAAGGGGCAGTCGTTTCAATCAAGTTAATATGAGGTCTATATTTGCAATACACGAAAGCAAGATCAGATATGGTTAAGGATTGGTTTTAGGCCAATGTAATTTTTTATGGATGTGCGAATTGCAACGTGGAAGAGGGTAAAATGATGTTGTTGAGAGGTCTTGTGGATTCTATTCCGGGGTATTCTCTTTTCGTTAATCATGAAATTGCGATTGGCTGGTTTGAAGGTTTTGCTTGGCGCATGCCGTTGATCTGAGAACGGCGGGCGATGTGGGTGTCCGCATTGGAGAAGAGGAAACGATGGCGGCTGGCGTCGCGCAGGAGGGGGCGAAGCAGCCATTTGATCTGAGGCGCACACTGCTGTCGCGTTAGGCTTTCCTTCACCAAAAACGGGCAGGATCGGGGCCTGCTAAGTACAGAAGCATAAGCGGAGAGATCCATGCGTTCCTCAATCCTGCGGGCCCTGCCAGTCGTTGCCGGCATCACGGCGTCCGCCCTCTGGGCCGCCCTGTCCGGGGCGCCGGCTTATGCTGACGGCGTGGTCAATGTGGTCACCGACCGGGCAAAGGTCTTCCGGATCGACGAGCCCGCGGACACGATCATCATAGGCAACCCCGCAATCGCGGACGTCACCATGCATGACCGCACCACGCTGGTGATCACCGGCAAAGCCTACGGGACGACCAATCTTGTCATCCTCAACAAGGCCGGCAATCCGATCATCGACGAGGTCATCGCGGTCGAGCCGCCGGCTGGCTCGGTGATAACGGTTACGCGCGCGGGGAATAGCTACAGCTATGGCTGTGAACCCACTTGCAAGCCCTACCTGAATATCGGCGATGAAAAGGCTTTCTTCGACGACACCTACAAACAGATTTCGCAGCGCCGGTCCTTGTCCGAGGGCGGCGGCGACAGTCAGAGCGGTCAATAGAAATGCCCTTTCTCCCGGCAGGAATGGGCGTTGCGACCGGTCGTCCGGGACCTCAGGGATAGACATGGCGGGGCAACAAGGCAGCAAGAATGTTGCATGATGGGCGAAGACAGGGCGCGGGTTTCCGACGCATCACCCCGACCGGGCTATTGACGCGCCGGGTGTTCAAGGTTTTTCGCCGCGCCTGCCGGGATGAATCCGGCGTTACCGCCATCGAATTCGCGATGGTCGCGATTCCCTTTTTCGCGTTGATCGTCGGCATCATTGAAATCGGCCTGATGTTCTTTGCCAGTCGTATTCTGGACAATGCGACTGCCGATACCGCACGCCTTATCCGCACCGGACAGGCTTACGCCCAGGACTTCGATGCGGCCGCGTTCAGGCTTGCCGTGATGGCCGAATTGCCCAGCTTCTTCAGCAATGACCGCCTGTCGCTCGATGTGCGGACCTTCGAGACGTTTGCCGGCATCAGCACTCAGTCGCCGGTCGAAGACGGACAGTTTAACAGCGACGACTTCACCTATGTGAACGCGGGGCCGTCGGAAATCGTCGTCGTGAGGGTGTTCTATCGCTGGCCCTATGTGGGGTCGTACATGGGGGTCAATTTGGCCGATCTCGATGAGGGAAGCCGTCTTCTCGGGGCCGTGCAGGTCTTTCGGACGGAGCCTTTCCCAGAGACATCGGGGGGTAGTTGAGCCATGAGGGAGAACAACTTCGGTCTTCGGCCCTGTTCGGCGATGCTGTCCCGGCTTATCCGGTGCCAACGCGGGGTGGCCGCGGTCGAGTTTGCGCTCGTTCTGCCGGTTCTGATCGTGCTTTTGCTGGGCGCGACGGAACTGACTCGTGGGCTGACCTATGATCGAAAGGTCACGCAGGCCGGTTACACGGTCGGCGACCTCGTGGCCCAGAGCGACAGCGTTTCTGCCTCCGACGTGACCGATATCTATGCTGCGGCTGAAGCGATCATGCAGCCCTATCCTGCCACCGGTCTCAATGTCGTCATCGCCAGCGTCGTCTTCGACGAGGACGCCAACGCGTCCGTCGCGTGGAGTTGTACAAACGGCTCCGGCGCCTGGGCGACCGGCGGCACGCCTCCGATCACGATCCCCGACGGTCTGAAGCTCGCCAACACATCGCTGATCATCACCGTGTCGTCCTACTCCTACAGGCCGACTTTCGACGCGGTCATTCCCAATACGATCGAAATGGGCGAGACCTTCTTCCTGCGCCCGCGTCTCGTGGAGAGCATCAGCGATCCCGGCTGCTGAGCGGTCCGTTTTTCTCCCATACACTGGGACCCCTACTATCTCGACGCTGGCTCCCGTAACGTGATATTGCATTGCAATATAGCGTCTCGATCCTGCGTTGGTCGGTCATGACCTGCGGCAGGTCATAATGTGGTTCCAGCGCAGGGCGATAAGCATGGTCGCAAACAAGACCTATGATGAGATCAATGTCGGGGATACTGCCAGCATCACCCGGGTCTGTACGGCAAACGATCTTTATATTTTCGCCAATGCCTCCGGCAATCTGAACCCCCTCAACCTGCCGGATTTCGATCACAACGGCGATGGACGCAAGAACAAGGCCCTTGCGCCGGCCATGTGGGTGGGGGCGCTCGTGTCCGCCGTTCTCGGCAACGTCCTGCCAGGCCCCGGCACGATCTATCATTCCCAGACTTTCCGTTTCCTGGAGCGGGCGCATGTCGGCGAAACGCTGACGGTGACGATCACAGTCCGGGCCAAGGAACCGGATAATCTCATTCGCGTAGGCTCTCGCGTGGAAGCCTCCGGCGGCAGGCTGGTGGCCGAAGGTGAGGGGCTCGTGGAAGCTCCCACGCGCAAGATCATTCTCGATGACCACGAAGTGCCGCAGATCCTGGTGGAGCGGCACCAGCATTTCGACCGGCTGATCGCGCGTGCGCAGACGCTGGAGCCGCTGGCGACCGCCGTTGTCTGGCCGGAAGACACCTCGTCTCTGGCTGGCGCGATGCTGGCGGCGGAGGCGGGCATCATGCAGCCGATCCTCATCGGCCGTCGCGCGGTCATGGAAGCCGTTGCGGACAAGATCGGCCAGTCGCTCGACGGGTGTCAGATCGTGGAGGCCGACGGCGAGGTGGAAGCCGCAAAGACGGCCGTCTCTCTGGTTCATGCAGGCCGCGCCGGGGCCATCATGAAGGGTCATCTCCACTCCGACACGCTGCTGAAGCCGATCATCTCGCGCGATCACGGCCTGCGCGACACCCGCCGCATCACTCATGCCTTCATCATGGACGTGCCGGGCCGTCCCGCCCCGCTGATCATTTCCGATGCCGCGATCAACATCGCGCCGGACCTGAACACCAAGGTCGACATCACCCAGAACGCTATCGACATGGCGCTGTCCATGGGCGTGGAGGTGCCGAAGGTCGGCATCCTGTCGGCGGTGGAAACGGTCAACCCCTCCATTCCCTCCACGCTTGATGCGGCTGTCCTGTCGAAGATGGCGGAACGCGGCCAGATCAAGGGCGGCATCGTCGACGGGCCGCTGGCCATGGATAATGCGGTCGATGTGAATGCCGCGCGCACCAAGGGCATCACCTCTCTGGTGGCCGGGCATGCCGATGTGCTGATCATGCCGAACATGGAGGCCGGCAACATGCTGGCCAAGGAACTGACATTCATCGCCCATGCGCAATCGGCGGGCGTGGTTCTCGGGGCAAGGGTTCCGGTCGTGCTGACCAGCCGCGCCGATGACGACCGCTCGCGCCTCGCCTCCTGCGCGCTCGCCCTGCTCTTCGCCCATTGGCAGAAGACGGGTGTTGCAGCGGAAAGCCCGCCGGAGGAAGAGCCGGAAGCTATCATGGGCACACCCCGGCGGTTCGACAAGCCGGTGACGGTGTAACGCCGAAGGGGGCTCAGTTGGGTGAAAAGGCGTGCAGCAGCGCGCCGTAATCGTCCCGTGTGATGGCCTCGAACCCGCTGGAAAAAGCCGGTTCTGCGGCGTCATAGGCGTCCGGGTCGGCCGCCAGAAGGTCAAACAGCGCGGCGCGCAAGAGCGACTTCAGGTCTTCCGGCAGATTGGCCCTGACTACCTGCGGCGGATGCGGGATCGCATCCGACTGCCAGACGATGCGGATATTGCCCATGGAAAGTTCGCCATCGCTGACCATCGCGCGCAACGGGCCGCGGCTGTAGCCCTGCGCCTCGTCTCCCGCAAGGCTCGACCATGCAAAGGCGACGTCATAATCCCCGCGCAGCATGGCGGAAATGGCCGCTTTCGGGCTGGCGGCATGGTTCTGCCGCGCAAAAAAGCCGGTCGTGTCGATGCCCTGCGCGCGCAGGGTGGCGACCGGCAGCAGGTAGCCTGTCAGGGATGTCGGTTCGGAAAAGACGACCGCCTTGCCCTCAAGGTCCACAAGGCGGCTGATGCCGGATCCGGCAGGGGCGAGCGCAATCGCGTGATAGGCGCGCGTACCGTCCGCCGCCCGTGGCGCGGCCAGCGGTTCAAGGCAGCGGCAGAGCGCCCAGCCGGTGGCGAACGCGGTTGCGCTCATGCGCGCATAGTCGATGCGGCCGTTGACGATGGCGTCAATCAGCGCACGGGTGTCGCGCGCCGGGATCAGTTCCACCGGCAGACCGAGCGTCTCCTGCATGTGGATGCGGAACGGGTCGGCCATGAGCAGTTCGCGCGCCATGCCGCTCGGCGCCAGAACGCCGATGCGCAGGACGTTGATCTCTTTCCGCCAGTCCGGCAGGGAGGGGCTCGAAAGGGTTTCGATTTCGGGGCGTGTCTCGGCTTCAAGTGCAGGCAATTGCTGCGGCTCGGACGCAGACACGGGCCCGGAGGCGGGCTCTTGCGCGAACACGGGCTTGCCGAAGCCGGCCAGCACAAGCGCAATCAGGAATGCGGACAGAAGGGTGCGTGCGTTCATGCCCCAGTCCCCGAATTCAATGCCTCCGAATTCAGCGCCCCGCAACTCAGTGCCCGAGAACGAGCGCCGCGCCGGAAAACACCAGAAATCCGCCGACCGCCTTGTTGAGCGCGCCGCCGATGGCCGTCTGGTTGATGACCCCGCTGAGGAGCTTGCCGGCTGCGACATAGATTGCGATTGCCACCGTCTCCAGACACAGGAACGTGCCGCCGATCCACAAAAACTGGGGTGCCGGAGGTTGGCTGAGATCGAGAAACTGCGGAAAGACCGCGGTGAAGATTGCAATCGCCTTGGGGTTGGTGATGGCGATCAGAAAGTCGCGCCGCGCCAGCGTGCGGATATCCCGCGTCACCGGCATTTCCGCCGTATCGACCCGGGCCCGCCACATGTGAAAGCCCACATAGACCAGATAGGCCGCGCCCACATACTTGATGACGGTGAAGGCGAAGGCCGAGGCGGTCAGCGCCGCGCCGAGCCCGACCGCCGTCAGCGTGATCAGGAACGCGAAGGCGGGCATGCGGCCGAGAGCTGCCAGAAAGCCCGGCCAGAACCCAAGCCGGGCGCCGGTTGCAAAGGCGGTGATGTTGTTGGGGCCGGGCGCCATGTTGAGCGCAAAGCAGGCGGGAATGAACAGGAGCCACGACATGGGGGAACCTTGGCCGAAAGCGTGAGAGGAAATGCGCGCGTGCGGCGCTCCTCATGCTCCCGTCCGCTGCACTGCACAAGATGCCAAAATGCCACCCCTGTCCTGCGCCTTTTGCATGCCCGGTCATCGTCTTGTGCAGCTCCTCCGCCTATGCCCGGCCGGGCCCGCAAGGGCGCTGGCCCGGCCGCTTGTCCCGTCGCTCCGGATCGGCGTCAGCCGCCCTCAAACCCGCTCAGCACGTTGGCGCAGTTCACGCCCAGCGCATCGATGGCGTAGCCGCCTTCCATCACGAAAAGCGTCGGCATCCGAAGCTTGGCGATGCGTTCGCCTGCGCGGGTGAAATCGTCGCTTACAAGCTTGAACTTGGAGATCGGATCCTTCTCGTAAGGGTCGAGCCCCAGCGAGACGACGAGTACATCGGCCCCGAAATCCGCCACGTCCTTGCAGGCCTGATCGAGCGACGCGCCCCACACGGACCAGTCCGTGCCATGCGGCATCGGCCAGTTGCGCGTGTAGCCTTCGCCCGCACCGGCCCCCGTCTCGTCGCTGTAGCCGAGGAAATAGGGATATTCGTCAGCCGGGTCCGCATGGAGCGACAGGAACTGCACGTCGGAGCGTTCGTAGAAGATTTCCTGCGTACCGTTGCCGTGATGGTAGTCGACATCGAGGATGGAGATCTTTTCGGCACCGTTGTCGCGCAGGAACTGGGCCGCGATGGCGGCATTGTTCAGGAAACAGTAGCCGCCGAAGCGGTCCGTCATCGCGTGATGGCCCGGCGGGCGGCACAGCGCAAAGGCGTTGGGCAGGCCTTCGGCCACCATCTTGGCCGCTGTCAGGGCGGTGTCGGCGCTCACCTTGGCGGCTTCCCAGCTATTGGGGCCGATCGGCGTCCCGGCATCGAAGGAATAGCGCCCGAGAAGCCCGTCCACATGGCGCGGCGTCACGTCGGAGCGCAGGCCCCGGGTCGGCCACACGAAGGGAAAGGCTTCTCCGCTGCGGCCCTCGGCTTCGTAAAGGGCGCGAAACCCTTCCATGAAGTCGAGATAGTCGGTGGCGTGGGCGCGCTCCAGCGGCGTGCGGCCGAAGGCCACCGGTTCGATAATGTCGCCAAGGCCCACTTCGAGGATGCGATCGCGCACGAATTCTGCGCGTGAGGGCAATTCCACGGCCGGCACCATTGCGCCGTCGGACAACTCCACGGAGGGCGTGTGGAGGAGCTGACGTTCTGAGAACACGGATTTCATGCTGATACTCTTGAAGGAGGTGGCATTTGCGAAAGGCTATCTGTCTGACCCTTCCGGGGTAGCGCAAAGAGAGCGCCGTCGCGAGATGAATTTATGGGCGCAATGCCGCTCTCGTCATGCTCTGCCTCCGGGGCCTTCATTTTCACGCGATGGGCTGTCTGCCTGACGCAACAGGCGCTGATAGAGCGCGCCGATGCCGATGAGAACGACGCCGAGCCCGATGAAGGAAAGCGCGCGCCAGATGCCGGTCAGGTTCGACATGTCAATGAGGAAAGCCTTGCCGACTGTCAGCGCCACGACCGCGCCCGAGGCTGCGCGCAAGGCGCGCGAACGGGTGGCGATGCCCGCCACGAGAAGCGCGATGCCGAGCAGCAGCCAGACCAGCGAATAGGTGTAAAGCTCGCTGTCTCCGATAGCGCCGAGATCGAGCCGCGGGCGATGGAAGAACGCCCGCACCTCCAGTGTGGCCCATGCAAAGACGAGCACGGCGGTGAGCAACCCGGCGGCAAGAATGTAGAACGGGTGCCGCTCCACCCGCAGCGACTGGCGATAGAGATAGCCCAGCAGCAGCGCGGGCAGGAGATAGGCGGGCAGCAGCACGTTGAAGAGGAGGCCCGTCCCGATATCCTCGCCCGTCAGCCAGGGGTTCAAAATGAAAAGATTGACCTGCGCGATCATCGCAAAGCTGATGACGCCGACAAGCTGCGAGGCGAATTCGAAGACCTTGCTCTCGCTTCTCTCGTTCAGCATCTGAAGGGCGATGGCGCCCGCAAGCCCCAGAAGTGTCAGCAAGCTGCTTTCCGCCAATGTATCGACGCTTGCCTGCATGTCGCCGCCGTTCATGGCGTGGTGGATCAGCATGGCAGGCGTGGCGAGCGCAAAGGCTGTCGCCAACGCCTCGAAGATCGCCTGTGGCCAGTCCTTCCCGCGCCATGCAAGCAGCCAGGCGGTTCCGGCGAAGGCGAGCGTCGGAACGCCATAGCCGTAGAGCAGCCAGTTGAAGACCGGCGTGGTCCCCAGTGCATCGCCCGCGATGGTCGGCTCCCTCAAGACCACGTAACCGCAAAGGGCCGCGACCGCGACAGCCAGCCAGCGCAGGACGGGAAGCCCTTTTCGCGTCTCCACCCAAGCAATGCCGGTGGTGATCAGCGCCAGTCCGACAACCAGCCAGCCTTCTTCCAGAAGGATCGCCATGCCGGAAACGAGCGCCGCGATTGTTGCGATGGCATAGGCGGCGACGGCGAGATCGCGGGTTGCTGCATGGCGCGGCAGCCATGTCTCGAACCGGGCGGTTGCAGCCGCAAAGGCTGCGCCCATCGCAAGGGCGGTGATGCCGAACATGACCTCCAGCCCTGCGGTGTCGGTGCGCAGATAGGCGACGCCGAAAACCGCAAGCGGCCCGGCGGTGCCCGCAGCCGCCAGCGCCCAGCGCGCGGCGGAACGCCGGGTTCCGACAAATCCGGCGATGGCAAGCAGGGCTGCAATGGCGAGGCCGAAATGCAGGTAGGTCTGGGTTTCCGGGTTCAAGAGGGCAGACGCGATCACGGGGTCGGCGGCCATGTCGGGCGCAAAGGAAGCTGGCCCCAGAGGCACCTCGAAGGTGAGATGGGCAAGCCCGCCGAGTGCGGCGGCAGCGATTGCTGCGGCCCCGACGGCGGGCCATTCGCAGGCCAGCACCAGAAGGGCTGCAAGCGTGATGAAGAGCGTCGCTACGGAAACGGTGGAGAAGAAATCGATCTGCAACAGGTAGAGGACCGGCAAGGCGTGCGCTGCGAGAATGGCGCTGACGACCCAGTCCGGCTTCTGGTCGTCGCGTTCCGCCCCACGGGGGTAAAGCGTCGCCACGAGGAACCATGCCGCAAGGCCCAGCGCGCCGAGATCGTAAAGCGCAAGCAGCAGCGTATCGGCAGGTCCCGCCATCGCGCTCAGGATGTGGGCCCAGAAGACGGTGGCGGCTGCCGCGGCAATCGCCAGCCAGCGCCAGAGCCTCAGATTGGCGAGCGCATAGGAGGCGAGCGTGACGAAGAGAACGTAAGGTACCAGCGGTGCCATTGCAGGCGTATCGGAGGAAACCAGAAACGGCATGCCATAGGAGGCGACGAGCCCGACGCTGGCGATGATCGGTCCGTGCAGCAGCGAGGCCGCAAGCGTCAGCAATGCGACCGCGCCCATCAGCACGAAGGCAGCGGCAGGGCCGATGAGACCGTAAAGCGCGTGGGCGGCATAGGCACTGGCAAAGGCGGAGGTGACGCCCGCGAGCGTCAGGATGCCCGGTATATAAGCGTGGGTTTTGGTGGCGGGCTCCTCCGGCATGCGTCGCCGCATGATTTCGCCAAGTCCGATGAGGAGGAGCGCGAAGGCCCCGCCCATCAGAACGCGGACAACGGGGGGCAACAACCCGGCCTCGATGGAATAACGCACGAGAAAGACGCCACCCAGCACCAGCGCCAGACCGCCGATCCATACCGTCCAGTTCCCGCCGAGCTTGTCCTCGATGGAGCCGCGCCCCGAACCTTCGGGAACTGCGGGCCCGGGAGGGGCATCGGCGGACCCGATGACCTTGTCGGCGGGCGTCGCGGTCGCGGCCACATTCGGCACGCGGGATTTTTCGGTGAAGAGGGGGGCGGGTGTCCGTTCAGCCTGCGGCTCGGCAGTCGCCCAAGGTTCGGTTTGGGGGCTGCTCTCCGGTTTGCTTAAAGGGGGTGGACGTTCGGGGGCTGCTTGCTCGCCACGCCTTGGCGGTTGGCCCTGTTCCAGCAGCTGAAGGCGCTCGCGAACCTGTCTGAGTTCCCGTTCCAGCAGGCCGGATCTTTCCTTGAGGCTGCGGGTTTTCAGCCAGCCGACAAAACCGAAAATGGAAAAGACCGTGACGGCGAGCGGGATCAGGATGAGCAGGGCCAGGGCCGTATCGTCAAACATGAGCTGTCCCGCCGAACACGTCGCGTTGAAAGATCAGAACAGAAGCAGAGCCTGCGATCTTTCGCAAGGTCAAGGAGCGCGGGTGTCCGCCGGGCAATCTTTCTCGCCCGGCAGGCGCCGATTTCAGGGCGCGAAGATCATGCAGGTCTCGCTGCCATGAGCATAGAGCTTGCCGTCCGCGTCCTTCAGCGTGGCTTCCGCCGTCGCCGTGCGTCGTCCGCGGTGAACGACCCGGCCTTCGCAGATCATCTCGCCGGAGTTTTCAAGGATGGGCCGCGTGCAGTTCACCTTGAATTCCAGCGTTGTGTAGCCTTCGCCTGCCGCCAATGTTGTCTGGACCGCGCAGCCGAGGGCGGAATCGAGCAAGGTTGCCGCCCAGCCGCCGTGAACCGTGCCAAGCGGATTGTAGAAGGCCAGCGACGGACGGCCCACGAAGACGGCTTCGCCTTCGCTGACCTCACGCAAATCGAAATCCAGCGTTCTCGCCATGGGCGGTGCGGGCAGCTTGCGGGCCAACAGCGCCTGAATGATCTCCAGCCCGCTCAGATGCGCAATCTCCTCCCGCGTGGCGAGCCCGTAGCGAAACGTGTCTCCGGTAGCGATCGGCTCGTCGTTCACGTATCTTCTCCTCATATACGTGCTATTACACTTAAGTGCCTGCATTCTTGCCGCAAGGCCCGCTTGTGTCTAGTGTTCCCGCTGCTGATTTCTCCCGTGCGCAGGCATGCAACACTTTGCGGTGGCCCCATGAGCGAAGATCTCAACTGCACTTGCTACCGGCTGCGCAAGGCCGACCGGCTGCTTTCGCGCCTGTATGATGCCGCGTTATCGGGAACCGGCGTCTCCATCGTGCAATTTGCCGTTCTGGCCGAACTTGAACGCGCCGGTCCGCGCGGCATCACGGCGCTGGCCGAAGCGCTCGGTACCGACCGCACCACCATGACCCGCACGCTCGACCGGATGGAGGGCCTCGGCTGGGTGGAGGTGGAAGAGGCGGAAGATGCCCGCCTGCACCGTCATCATGTGACGGAGGCCGGACACGCGGTCTTCATGGATGCCTGGCGCGGGTGGCGACGGGCCGAAACCGCGATTGCCAAGTCCATGGGCGGCGAACGCCTCGCCCTGCTCTGGGAGCTTCTGGGCGAGGCGGAACAGGCGGCGCGCAAGGCGAGCATCCAGCCCGCAAACGCCCCGACCGGCGCCTCCGGTTGAGCGGGGCTGATCTTTCGCCCTAGTAGCCGGCTGTGCGATCCACCACGTTGATCAGCCCTTCACCTGCCTCATAGGCGCGGATGCGCTCCGCCACATAGACCGAAAGCGCTTGCGGATCGGAATCGGCGGCACAATGGGGGGTGAGGCTCACCCTGGGGTGATCCCAGAACGGGGAGGAGGCGGGCAACGGCTCGCTCTGGAACACGTCGAGCGAGCAGGCGGCCAGCGTGCCGTCATCGAGCGCGCGCAGGATATCGTCTTCCACCTGAGATCCGCCGCGCCCGGCATTGATGAGGACCGGCGCATTGCAATCGGGATGACGCTTGCCGTCGGTGGAAAGCTTCGACAAGAGATCGTAATCGATGATCCCGGTCGTGGCGGGGGTGAGCGGCAGCAGGTTCACCAGAATGTCGGTGCGCGCGAGCATGGCGCTGAGCCCGTCATCGCCGCTGAAGGATTCCACGCCCTCGACGGATTTCGGCGAACGGCTCCAACCCGCGACCTGATAGCCGAGCACGGAGAGCTTGCGCGCCGCATCCGCACCCAGAACGCCCTGCCCGAGAATGCCGACGCGCACCGCGCTTGCGGACGGCACATCCTCGCCCTTCCAGACGTGGGCCGCCTGTCTTTCGCGATAGAGCCGGTCCTTTCTGTGATGCAGCAGCACCTGAAGGATGACCCATTCGCTCATGCGCATGGTCAGGTCCGGATCGACGATCCGCACCATCGGCACATCGGGGAGGTTCGGGTTCTTCAGAAGATGGTCGACGCCCGCGCCCAGCGAGAAGATCACTTCCAGATTGGGCAGCGAGGAAACGAGTTCCGGATCCGTCTTCCAGCCGAGCAGGTAGCGGATTTGCGAAAGATCGCCTGTCGTCTCGGGATGGCGGCGGATGTCGTGGTCGGGCAGGAGGGCGGAAAAACGCGCGGCCCAGCTTTCACTGTCCCAGCCGCTAACGGCAATCAAGAGCGCCATTGGAAGGTCCGTCGTCTCGGGAGGAAAAGGCGCTCCGGATCGTGCGTGATCCGGAGCGCGTGAGGACCCTCACCTTAAGTGCGCGGCATCCGACTGCCAACCGCCTGCCCGCGGAAAAGAAGGCGGGATGCAGAAGTCAGTCCGCAACGTTCAGCGTCACCTCGATATTGCCGCGCGTGGCGTTGGAATAGGGGCAGACCTCATGCGCCTTGGCGACGAGCCCTTCCAGCGTGGCCTTCTCGACGCCCGGCGCAGACGCCGAAAGCCCCACTTCCAGTCCAAAGCCGCCCTCGCTTCGCGGGCCGATGCCGACAGTGGCGGTGATGGAGGTTTCCGGCGGCAGCTTCACCTTGGCCTGTCCGGCCACGAGTTTCAGCGCGCCGAGAAAGCAGGCCGCATAGCCGGTTGCAAAAAGCTGCTCCGGATTGGTGCCTTCGCCACCGGCCCCGCCCATTTCTTTCGGAACTGTGAGCTTGACCTTCAGCTCTCCGTCAAGGCTTTCGCCCGCGCCGTCGCGCCCGCCGGTTGCCTTGGAGGAGGTGCGGTAGACAACATTGAGAGACATGGCATTTCCTTTTCTGATCGATGCCTGAACCGAGTGGCTTAACTACGCGATAAAAATATCGGACGATAAAAGATCGTGCACGATATAAATATATGGATGGCACGCCTGTCAAGCCTTGCGATTAAATCGCGCGCGATCTATCTAGGTCTCAACAGCGAGAAAACCCCATGACCGATCCAGCAAAGAGCACACTCAAGCCGACCCCCGAACCGCCGGCAGGGGCCGGCTCTGCCTTGCCCGAAGGCGCTCTTCCGCATGAGATCATGCGGCTGGAAAACATGCTGTGCTTTGCCGTCTATGGTGCGGGCCACGGGTTCAACCGGGTCTACAAGCCATTGCTCGACAGGCTCGGTCTCACCTATCCGCAGTTTCTGGTGATGATTGCGCTGTGGGAGCGCGAAGCGCGCACGGTAGGCGATCTGGGGGCGGCACTCGGTCTGGAATCGAGCACGCTCACCCCGTTGATCAAGCGCCTTGAGGCCGCCGGGTTCCTCTCCCGTCGCCGCGACAGCGAGGACGAGCGGGTCGTACGGGTGAGCCTCACGGAAGAGGGGCGTGCGCTTCGGGAAAAGGCGGATTTCGTGCCCGAATGCATCGTGGAGGCGACCGGGATGGATCTGGATGAGCTGAAGGCGCTCAAGCAGGGGCTTGAACGCCTTCGCGCCGGTCTTGAGGCTTCCGTGTCGAAAGCCGGTTCCTAAACGACCAGTTCGAACACCGCGCCAGCGATGATCGCGCCGATCACGCCGAAGGCGATATAGGCGGCGAAGACCGGTCTGCGCACCAGCGACCAGATCGCCGCCATGGCCGGAATGCTGCTGACAGCGCCAGCGACCATGAAGGCCAGTCCCGCACCCGAGCCCATGCCCTGCTGCATCAGACCGGCCACCATCGGCGGGGCGATATAGCTGTTGAGATAGGCAGGCATGCCGACAATCGCCGCCGTGGCAATCGACCCGATACCGCTGCCGCCCACAACGCCCGCGATTGTCTGCGCAGGCACATAGGTGACCAGCAGTCCTTCCAGCACATAAGCCAATGCCAGCCACTTGAAGAGAAAGAGCACGTTGGCGGTCATCTCGGCGCGAAAGATCGTGCGGCGTTCGCCTTCATGCCAGAACTGCCAGACCGGCTTCTTCGAAACACTCGCGCGCGCCTTGCAACAGCAACTGGACGGAGCCGCATCGGCGCGAAGCGCATTCTTGAAAAACCCCGCGCCCATCATGCCTTTCAGGGCGAAGCCGCCGAAAAGGCCGAGGCCGACGGCGGAAATCGTTTTGGCGATGGCCATCGGCCAGCCGAGCGCCGCGGCGGTGATCAGGACGGAACTCGGATCGATGAGCGGGGAGGAAAGCCAGAAGGCCATGACGGCGGGAAGCGGCGTGCCGAGCGCCAGAAGACCGGCGACAAACGGGATCACCTGACAGGAACAGAAAGGCGCAAGCCCGCCGAATAGAGCGGCCAGAACGATCATCCGCGTCTCGCGTCCCTTGAAGGCTTCCGCGATCATCGCTTCCGCGCCCGCCGCCTTCAGATAGGCAAGCAGCAGCACCGCGATGGCGATGTAGGGAAGCGTCCCGGCAAGCGCCCCCACCGCGATTTCGCCAATCGGCACGAACTGGCCCGGATCGAGCAGCGCGAGGCCTGCCATCAGGTAGACGATCAGCGCCCAGGGTGAGGTCAGCCAGGGCTTCACCCGCTCAAACGGGGACGGGGCGCTTTGCGCGATATCGCTCATACGGCAGGTTCCTCAGAAAGGTCCGGTTTCGAAAATTTCGGCATTTCAGCCTCGTCCGCGCAGCACTGGGCCATGATGTAGCCGGCCAGCGCTTCCAGTTGCTCGAAGGCCGCGCGGTTGATGACGGTGCGGCCTTCCTTTTCCTGTTCAATCAGCCTTGCGGAGGTGAGGAAGCGCAGGTGATGGGCAAGCGTCGAGGCCGCCATGCCGGTGCGGGTCTGAATGTCCCCGACGGTCAACCCCGGGTGGCCCGCGCGCACAAGCGCCAGCACGACCGATAGCCGTGCTTCCGACCCGATGGCCGCAAAGCCCTGCGCAGCTTCTTCGATGGAAAGTGAATTGCACGATATAACCATAAAACTAGTTATATCGAAATGATGCAGGATGGCAACCGTTTTGACGCGCGCCACTTGTCCTAGCGCGTGCCGGGTTCGCTGGGTTTCAGCGGAATGGGAAGGACGTTGTCATCGTCTGGCGAGTCTTGTGCCTCGCTTGCCGCGTGCCGCTCCATCTCCGGCAAGTCCGTCTCCTCGCCCAGTTCCAGCGCCTCGATCCGCTCGCCGCGTCGCGTGATCTTGGAGGTGGAAGTAAGGATCTGTTCGATATCGCGCGCCGCCTGTCCGTGGTGCTGTTGCAGCTTGCTCACGCGTTCGTCGAGCCGTGTCACGTCCTCCATCAGGTGACGGACTTCGGCCTGAATGAGATGGGCCTGCTCGCGCATGCGGGCATCGCGCAGGATCGACTGGATCACTTGTATGGAGAGCAGCAGCAGGGAAGGGGAGACGATAACCACCCGCGCCCGGTTGGCCTTCTGCACGATGTCGGAGAAATTCTCGTGCAGCTCCGCAAAGAGCGATTCCGAAGGCACGAACATGAAGGCCGTGTCCTGTGTCTCGCCGGGCAGGAGGTAACGCTCGCGGATATCGATGACGTGTTTGGCGACATCCCTGCGCAACTGGGCGCTGGCGGTTTTGGTATCCTCTGCCTCGTCGCGGATGCGGTTGAAGGCTTCCAGCGGAAACTTCGCATCGATGACCAGCGGCAGCGCGCCGTTCGGCATGTGGATCAGACAATCGGGCCTGCTGCCGGAAGAAAGCGTTGCCTGAAAGGAGTAGGCGGTGTCCGGCAGGGCGTCCTGAATGATCGCCTCCATCCGCCCCTGCCCGAAGGCCCCCCGCGCCTGCTTGTTGGACAGGATCTGCTGCAGTTCCACCACCTGACCGGAAAGATCCGTGATGGTCTTCTGCGCCCGGTCGATGATGCCGAGCCGCTCATGCAGATGGGTGAGGCTTTCCTGTGTGCTTTTGGAACTTTGCGCCATCGACTGGCCAAGCTTGTGGCCGAACCCGTCAAGCCGCTCGTTGACCGAGCGCATGAGATCGGACTGCCGCGATCCCAGATGCTCGGCCATGGTCTTCATCCGGCCGGTCATTTCCGCTTGCGTGTTGAGCAGCGTATCGATGCGCGCTTCAAGCTCGCGGGCATGGTGGTGGGCGGCGCGTTCCGCCTGCCTGCGCCCGCGTGCAAGGCGCAGCGTGACGATCAGCAGGATCGCGAGAAGCACGAGCGCACCCGCGCCGGAAAAGAGCATCACCTCGCCAAGCGTCATCCAGTGTCCAGAAACCTGCAAAAGCGGCGTCGAGAAATCCATGAAACAAACATAGAACGATTCGCGGCGGATGCGGAGAAGGGAAGGATATGCGGGCAGTTGCGCGTCGTTCATTTTGCCGCACAGGAAGGTCGGTGTGTGTGGCCCATCCTTCGAGACGACCCTTCGGGTCTCCTCAGGATGACGTTGTGGGTGGGGGTGGCTCGCGAGGTGACTGGCGCAGCAGTATCCTCAAGGGAGCGTCATTTTGAGAAGGTCGCGACCTGAAGGGCTCCCCTCGGGGACGCTATTTGAAGAGATCGCTGCCTGAAGAGCATGCTCCACGGGAACGTCATCCTGAGGAGGTCCGGAAGGGCCGTCTCGAAGGATCGGCGGTTTCATGGATGGTAATAACTTGCAATAAAACTCTTGTTTTGCGACGTGCCCTAACAGGAAGTCCGGTCGCAGGTTGCCGCAGGAGCGCGCGTGGAATACGTCTCGATATACTTCTTTACCCAATGGATGTTCTTGCAGGGGCTGACCCAATGGCCGGAATCCGGCGTTGACCCATTATTATGGTTCTATGCTCTTCTGGCATATACGACCTTGCTGCCGTTTCTGGTCGCTGCGCGGCTTCTGTCACCTTTTGCCCTGCTCGGTGCCGCTGCCACCATGTTGTTTGTCATGGGAGGTATTGGCTTTCTGACAGGCTCATTCACCTATGCGCTATGGGTGCCGGAATGGGGGGCTGGGCTGCAGCGTATCGCTCATGTCTGGGCGGCCGTGCTGATGCTTGTCGTCCTTCTCGTTCGCGGCTTTGCCGGTCAGGGACGGCCTCTCTTGCCTTCCCGCATGGGACAAGCCGCCTGGGTTGCAGTTGCCTGTATCATTCTTGCTGCCTCTCCGGTCGTTCTGCGGATTGCACTGAACGCTGGATCACGCGCATCGTTTTATTCTGAGGTGGATGGGGTCGTGGTCGCGGCTACTGCGGTTTTGGTCATGGCTTCGACAATCCTCCTGATCCTGCCAGCTGCAGTCGGCTACGTTCTGGAGATTTTTCCATCAACCGCTGTCAGGCGCATTACATTGATTGTTCTGGGCCTGCCTTGGCTCCTGTTGATAATCGTGTTCCTGTTGCAAGCAGGCAGTTTTGCCCGGCTCGGGCTCATGTCGCGCTAGTAGAATATCCCGGTTCAAACCCCGCCATCGCGTAATAATCTTGCGCGTGCGCCGTACCAATTTTGCAATCTGTGACCTTTCTTTGGCCTTGGAAAGCTGCGAAAAGGGACGCCGGATAAAGCCAGCCGACCAACCGACAAGACTGGCAAGGCGCCAGAAATGGCAAATTGCCCGGACGGCCAGCTCAACAAGACTGAATGAGGTTCGCTCATGCCCCCGTATCGTTCTCGTACATCCACGCACGGCCGCAACATGGCCGGTGCCCGCGGTCTGTGGCGCGCCACAGGCATGAAGGAAGGCGACTTCGGCAAGCCGATTATCGCCATCGCCAATTCCTTCACGCAGTTCGTGCCGGGGCACGTACACCTTCACGATCTCGGCCAGCTCGTGGCCCGCGAAGTGGAGAAGGCCGGCGGCGTCGCCAAGGAATTCAACACCATCGCGGTCGATGACGGCATCGCCATGGGCCATGACGGCATGCTCTACTCGCTGCCCTCGCGCGAGATCATCGCCGACAGCGTGGAGTATATGGTCAACGCCCATTGCGCCGACGCCATCGTGTGCATCTCCAATTGCGACAAGATCACCCCGGGCATGCTGATGGCCGCCATGCGGCTCAACATTCCGGTGATCTTCGTCTCCGGCGGCCCGATGGAAGCGGGCAAGGTCGTGCTGGAAGACGGCTCGGAGAAATCCGTCGATCTGATCGACGCGATGATTGTCGCCGCCGACGACCGTGTGTCGGATGTCGATGTCGCCGCCTACGAGCAGCATGCCTGCCCGACCTGCGGCTCCTGCTCCGGCATGTTCACGGCCAATTCCATGAACTGCCTGACCGAGGCCATGGGCCTCGCGCTTCCGGGCAACGGCACCGTGCTGGCAACCCATGCCGACCGCGAGCGCCTCTTCGTGGAAGCCGGTCACCTGATCGTCGATCTGGCGCGCCGCTACTACGAGCAGGACGACGAGAGCGTGCTGCCGCGCAACATCGCCACCGTTCCCGCCTTTGAGAACGCCATGTCGCTCGACATCGCCATGGGCGGCTCCACCAACACCGTCCTGCATCTGCTTGCCGCAGCGCAGGAAGGCGAGGTCGACTTCACCATGGCCGATATCGACCGCCTGTCGCGCCGCGTGCCGGTGCTGTGCAAGGTCGCGCCCTCGGTCGCCAACGTGCATGTGGAAGATGTCCACCACGCAGGCGGCATCATGGGCATTCTCGGCGAGCTTGAGCGGGCCGGTCTCATCGACAAGTCGGTCGGTACGATCCATTCCGCCACCATGGGCGATGCGCTCGACCGCTGGGACGTGATGCGCACCAACAGCGATGCGGTGCACGAGTTCTTCCGCTCCGCGCCTGGCGGCGTGCCGACCCAGACGGCCTTCAGCCAGAACAACCGTTATGACGCGGTCGACACCGACCGCAAGTCCGGCATCATCCGCGCCTATGACGACGCCTTCTCCAAGGATGGCGGTCTGGCGGTGCTCTTCGGCAACCTCGCCGAGGACGGCTGCATCGTGAAGACCTCCGGCGTCGACGAGAGCATCCTGAAATTCACCGGCCCGGCCCGCATCTGCGAAAGTCAGGATCAGGCGGTGAGCGATATTCTCACCGGCAAGATCAACCCCGGCGACATCGTGCTCGTGCGCTATGAGGGCCCCAAGGGTGGCCCGGGCATGCAGGAAATGCTCTATCCGACGAGCTATCTGAAGTCGAAGGGGCTGGGCAAGGCCTGCGCCCTGATCACAGACGGCCGCTTCTCCGGCGGCTCCTCGGGGCTCTCCATCGGCCACGTCTCGCCGGAAGCCGCCGAAGGCGGCACCGTCGGTCTGGTGGAAGAGGGCGATCTGATCGAGATCGATATCCCGAACCGCAAGATCGAACTGAAGGTTTCCGACGAGGTGCTGGCGACCCGCCGCGCTGCGATGGAAGCCAAGGGCAAGGACGCCTGGAAGCCCGCCAAGCCGCGCAAGCGCAAGATCACGCAGGCGCTTCGCGCCTATGGCGCGCTGGCGACCTCCGCCGCCCGTGGCGCGGTGCGCGACGTGAGCCAGGTGGAGCGCCACTAGGTGGGCAAGCCCCGTCAGACCGGCGGTTAACGGAAATATTGGCGGCGCGGAACGGAAATAGCCCCGTTTCGTGCCGTTTTTGTGATTTCACGAGATTGACCGCGAGCCAATCACCGCCTATCTGAATGGCCATGGCCAAACGTGAAATCATCATCATCCCCGACGCCATGCTGCGTCAGGTCTCCAAGCCCGTCGAGGCGGTCGACAGCGATATCCGTCAGCTTGCCGACGATATGCTTGAAACCATGTACGACGCTCCCGGCATAGGGCTGGCCGCGATCCAGATCGCCATCCCCAAGCGCCTGCTCGTGCTCGACGTCGCCAAGGATGATCAGCCCAAGGATCCGCAGGTCTTCATCAATCCGGAGATCGTCTGGTCGTCGGAAGAAAAAGCCGTCTACCAGGAAGGTTGCCTCTCCATTCCCGAGTATTACGAGGATGTGGAGCGTCCGGAGAAGGTGCGCGTGAAGTTCCTCGACCGCGAGGGACGCGAATGCGAGCTTGAGGCCGACGGTCTTCTGGCGACCTGCCTGCAGCACGAGATCGATCATCTGAACGGCGTCCTGTTCATCGATCATATCTCGCGGCTGAAGCGCGAGCGGGTGATCAAGAAGTTCACCAAGCAGGCCCGCCACGAAAAGCAGCGCGCCAGCGCCTGATATTCTCGCCCGACAAAGTCTGAGCGCCACCGTCGGCCCGATGCCGACGGTGAAGGCGCCTTGTATGTGCGACGTCTCCTGCGTGATCTGCCGGGGAGAGCTTCGTGGTTCGCGTGTACCTAGATACTATTTCCTAGGTATTATTGTGTAATATTAGATTTATTAGAATTTTACGCCGGAAAAATATTATCCCATTCCGTAGATGGAGAACCTCCGGGTGGGGGCGTTCCGAACAGCGGAAATCCGGGAGAAAGCCAATGAGCAAGCCGTTGTCGCTGACGGGGGTCGAACGTTTTTTCGACAAGGACGACGTGATCGTCAGCAAGACGGACATGAAGGGCCACATCACCTACGCCAATCGCACGTTTCTGCAGGTGGCCGCTTTCACCGAAGCGGAAATCATGGGCCAGCCCCATAGCATCATCCGCCATCCCGACATGCCGCGCGCTGTCTTCAAGCTGCTCTGGGACACGATCGAGGCTGGGCACGAGATCTTCGCCTATGTGCTGAACCGGGCGAAGACCGGCGATCACTACTGGGTCTATGCCCATGTCACCCCGAGCTTCGACAGGGCGGGCCGGATCATCGGCTATCATTCCAACCGCCGCGTGCCGAACCGCTCCGTGGTCGACGATGTGATCGTACCGCTCTACCAGGAAGTGCTCGCCGAAGAGGCGCGCCACCGGAACGGCAAGGAGCAGCTTGCCGCCGGCTATGAGCTTTTGATCGACCGCGTTTCGCGCCATGGCCTTCCCTACGACGAACTGATCGCAAAGCTGACGGCCCGCGGCTCTCTGCGGGCGGCGGCCTAAGCGGGAACGGCGACGGATTTCCGGCACTGGACAGGACGAGACAACGATGATCTTTCGGGCGAAACGCGCAAACCTCCGCCATGCCACCGAAGTCTGCAAGGCGGTTGCCGCCGGCGATTTCGAAGCGCGCATTCTCAATATCGACGACGGCAGCGACACGGCGGAACTGATGCATGCCATCAACCTCCTGATCGACCGCACCGACGCATACTTGCGCGAATCCAAGGCCTGTCTGGACTACGTGGGCCAGAACAAGCATTTCAGGCTGATCTCCGAGCAGGGCATGCTCGGCTCCTTTGCGGAAGCCGCGCGAAGCATCAATACGGTAACCGACAAGCTCCGCGAGCGGCACGAGAATTTCTGCGGCCTCGCCAACCGGCTGGAAGAGCGCCTGCACGAGACGGTTGAGCGGATTGAGGGCGCGACGTCGGAACTGAAGACCGCCTCCGGCGAAATGGCGAACGCCAGTGAGGCGGCCAGCAACCGCTCTCTTGATGTCTCCTCCGGCGCGGAGGAGGCCGCCGCCAACATGCGCAATGTCGCCGCCACCACTGAGGAACTCACCCAGTCCATCGGCGAGATCAACCGGCAGGTGATCAGCGCGGCGGAAATTGCGCAAGGCACGGTGGACAAGTCCCACGCCATGAACCGGGAGATCGACGGCTTGTCGGAAAAATCGGAACGCATCGGTGTCGTCATCCAGCTCATCACCGACATTGCGGCCCAGACCAACCTTCTCGCGCTCAACGCCACCATCGAGGCGGCGCGCGCTGGCGAAATGGGCAAGGGCTTCGCGGTCGTCGCCTCCGAGGTCAAGGCTCTGGCCGGTCAGACCGCGAGCGCGACCAAGGAGATCAACGACGAGATCATGTCGCTGCAATCGGCAACCGGCACGGCCGTGCAGGCCAATGCCCAGATCAGCGAGGCGATCGAACGGGTGAGCGAGATTTCCAACGCCATCGCTTCCGCGGTGGAGGAGCAGACCGCGGCAACCGGCGAGATCGCCCGCAATGTGGAGGAGGCCGCGCGCGGGGCAGGCGGCGTTACCTCCGGCATCAGCGCGGTGCGCACCGCAAATGAAGGTGCGGCGGAAATCGGCGGACAGGTGCTGGACGCCTCCGGCTCGCTCTCCGCCCAGGTGGAACGCCTCCAGCAGGTGCGTGCCGACCTCAGGGAATTTCTGGAAGGGGTCACGCGGGTCGGTTGAGGCTGCAAATCTGCGCGGTGGGTCATTTGAGTTGAGCGCGAGCGGGGATGCGGGTAAGCCATGCGTTCATCGGATCCCTGATCCCCGATCCCTGACCCCGCGGCCCGGAGCCCCTTATCATGTCTGCCTCATCCAGTGACGCCCCAGCCCTCGGACATGCGGTCGAGATCCCGACCGATCCCGAAAGCGCGACGCTTGACCGGGTGCCCAATCCGCATCCCGACACGGACTATGTGGCGCGCTTCGTCTGCCCGGAGTTCACGTCTCTCTGCCCGGTGACCGGCCAGCCCGACTTCGCCCACATCGTGATCGACTATGTGCCGGATCAGTGGCTGGTGGAATCCAAGTCGTTGAAGCTTTTCCTGACGTCATTCCGCAACCACGGCGCTTTCCACGAGGATTGCACGGTGGCTATCGGGCGTCGGCTGACGGAGAGGCTGAGCCCCCGCTGGCTCCGCATCGGCGGCTACTGGTATCCGCGTGGCGGCATTCCCATCGATGTTTTCTGGCAGACGGGCGAAGCGCCCAAGGGCGTCTGGATCCCCGATCAGGGTGTGCCGCCCTATCGCGGACGCGGCTGATCCGTTCCTCGGCGCAGGCGTCGAGAGCGCCTCTCAGCCTGCCAAAAGCAGGATGACCGATCCGACGATCAGCACGCAGCCCAGCACTTCCTTGCGGTTGATCGCCTCGCGGAAGACGAAGGCCGACATGGCGAAGGTGAAAACCAGTTCGATCTGCGCCAGCGTGCGCACATAGGCGACCTTCTGCAGCGTGTTGGCGGTGAACCATCCGGCCGATCCGACCACGCCGACAATCCCGACCCACACGGCGATCCGCCAGTGTTTGAAGGCGGCGGCAAGCTGCTCCGGTTCGTACTTTTTCATCCACAGGCCCATGAGCGCGGTCTGGAAGATGGTGACGAAGCCCAGTGTGAAGGCTGCCTGCATCAGGAAATCGTCGCCGCCGAGCGACAGGGACGCGGTGCGGTAGCAGGCCGCCGATCCGCCGAAAAGGGCGGCTGACGCAAGGCCGATCAGCGCCGGACGTCCGACGAGCGAGCCGGATATCGTGCGCCACGAAAGCGGTTGCCGGGCGACGGAAATGATGATCACCCCGATGACGCCCACCGCAATCGCGATCACCGCGGAAAGCGTGATCGTCTCGCCAAGCAGCACGAGACCGAAGATGGCCGCCTGAACGGGCTCGGTCTTGGAATAGGCCGTACCGACCGCGAAATTGCGGAAGGAAAAGAGGTGCACGAGCAGGAAGGTCGCGAAAATCTGCGCAAGACCGCCGCCGACGGCGGCAAGGGCGAAGGTGACATTGGCCGTGGGCAGGGCGTGTCCGAAGCCCAGATGCAGGACTGCCACATAGGCCGACGCAAAGGGAAATCCGTAGCCGAAGCGCACGAAAGTCGCACCCGCTGTGCCAAGATGACCTTTCAGATGCTTCTGAAGCGCAGAACGCAGGTTCTGGAGGAACGCCGCCGCGATCGTTATGGGAATCCATAATTCCATGGATCGACAAATTTCCGTAGGGTATGGCTGGGATTTGCTACTTACTCTTGTGCTCTGGTCTTGTCCAGTTCGCACTGTGCGCTGCAGCGTAATGGCGCGGATTTGCGGGGCCTTCCGCCGGAAGCGGGAAAACTGTCCTCTCACGCGCTCCACAGGCGCTGTAGCGTATTGACTTCCCGCTCTGTGGCGGCTTTTCTCCGCCGCGGATCCCCCCATCAGCTCTTTCTCGGAGAAGACGCGACCCATGACCACCCCCTCTGATCTTGCTGCCCTTCAGGCGACGATCGAAGCCGCCTTTGAGGACCGTGCGAATGTCGACACCTCGACGCGTGGCGAAGTCCGTGATGCGGTTGAGACCGCGCTGAACATGCTCGACAGGGGCGAAGCGCGCGTTGCGGAGAAAGCGGGAGACGAATGGGTCGTCAACCAGTGGCTGAAAAAGGCCGTGCTGCTTTCCTTCCGCCTCAACCCGATGGCGACCATTCCGGGCGGACCGGGCAATTCCTCGTGGTGGGACAAGGTGCCCTCCAAGTTCGAGGGTTGGGGCGCTGCGGAATTCGAACAGGCCGGTTTCCGCGCCGTTCCCAACTGCGTTGTGCGCCGTTCCGCCTATGTCGCACCGGGCGTCGTGCTGATGCCGTCCTTCGTGAACCTCGGCGCCCATGTCGATACCGGCACCATGGTCGATACCTGGGTGACGGTCGGCTCCTGCGCACAGATCGGCAAGAACGTGCACCTGTCGGGCGGCGTCGGCATCGGCGGTGTGCTTGAGCCTCTGCAGGCCGGTCCGGTCATCATCGAGGACAACTGCTTCATCGGCGCGCGTTCGGAAGTGGTGGAAGGCGTGGTCGTCGGCGAAGGCGCGGTGATTTCCATGGGCGTCTTCATCGGCGCGTCCACCAAGATCGTCGACCGCAACACCGGCGAAATCCACATCGGCAAGGTGCCGCCCTACTCGGTGGTCGTTTCCGGCTCCATGCCCGGCAAGCCGCTTCCCGACGGTCGTCCGGGCCCGAGCCTCTATTGCGCGGTCATCGTCAAGCGCGTCGATGCGCAGACCCGCTCCAAGACGTCGATCAACGACCTGCTGCGCGACTGATCCGCGCCTTGCCCCGTCCTCGCGATGCGGGTGAAAAGATATGAGCGAATGAAAAACCCGGGGTCGCTTGCGGCCCCGGGTTTTTTATCATTCTGATTGTTGGGTCTTGGATCCCGGGTCTTGGGGCCTTCGGTCAGATCTCGTCGGATGTCGGCAGGATATGCGCAAAGCGATCGGACATGGCCGCGAGGGCGGCGCGGTGCATGTCCTTTGCCGAGATTTCCTCCCCGTCATGGCCGGGCAGGGGACGGGTTGCGCAACTGTTGGCGATGACCGCCGCTTCCAGGCCCAGATCCAGCGCCCCGCGCACCGTGGACGAGACGCACATATGCGTCATGAACCCGGCGACGATGATGCGATTGATATCGAGCGCACTGAGCCGTTCGGCCAGATCGGTGCCGGTGAAGGCGTTGGGCAGGCGCTTGTCGATCACCAGCTCCCCGGCCAACGGCTCCGCTTCCGCGCAAAAGGTTCCACCATGCGCGTCGACGTCGAACAATCCGCCCCGCGATCCGATATGGCGGATATGGATGACCGGCAGTTCCAGTTCCTGCGCCCGCTGACGCAAGGCTGCGATTTCGCAAAGCGCCTGGGTGACGTCGCCAAGCGCCAGCGCCCCGGAGCGGTATTCCTCCTGTGCGTCGATCAGCAAAACGGCCGCCTCACCGGCAATGGGATGCCGCCATCTTTGGAAGCCGGCGATATCGCGCAAGGTCTTCGGCATCGTCTGAAACGTCGAAAGCATCCCGTGTCTTTCCCTGGAAATGGTCGGGCTTGAGGCAATTTGGTAACCATAGGCTGTGCCGGGTCGTGCGGAAACGCCTCGCTTGTGCCGTTCAAACCTGCAAATATGCAGGATGCTGACATGGAACGATCACCAGCTGGTCCTGATCATCGCGCGTACGGGCACGGTCGCGGCCGCAGCGCGGGCGCTTGGCGTGAATGAAACGACCATCTCCCGAAGGCTTGCCGGGGCGGAGCTGGCGGCGGGATCGACCTTGTTCAGGCGCAAGGAACGCAAACTCGTTCCCACCGCCGCCGGCCGCGCGGTCATGGCGGCGGGCGAAGCGATGGAGCGCGCGCTGGCCGCGTCGGTTACCGAAATCGGCGGTTCCCCGGCGACGGTACGCATCAGCTCCGTCATGACGATCATCGAACACATGATCGCCCCGCGGCTGCCGGAATTCGTAGCGCGTCATCCGGGGCTGGTGCTGGAGCTTGTCGGCTCGAACGAGACGGCCTCCCTGGCTCGGCGTGAGGCGGATATCTCCATCCGCCTTCAGCGGCCCGAGCGCGGCAAGTTGGTGGCGCGCCGCGTCGGGCGCATGCGGTTCATGCTGGCAGTGCGGGAAGGCACGGAGCCGACGAACTACATCGCCTATGAGCGGGACATGGACGACCTCCCGGAGATCGCGACAATCATGGCGCGTTTCGGCAATGCCACGCCGGTGGCGCGGATCGTTTCTTTGCCAGCTATCTGCAGGGCGGTGCAGAGGGGGCTCGGCGCGGGGATGTTGCCGGACTGGATGATTGCGTCGACGCCGGGCATCGCTGCAATCGACCCTCCGGTTCATGTCGAACGACCGTTGTGGCTGGTTGTCCACGAGGACATGAAAGAGCGTCCGGCCGTGCGGTCGGCGGCCGACTGGTTGTGTGATACGATCAATATGGTCAAGCCCGGGACGGGCGAGATGCCACATACCCCTTGAGTCCGGCGGGCAACGACAATAGGTAACGCTTTCGAGCGCCTGTGACGGCGCGGCTTGCGCGGCGTTGCTGCAAGCCTTCACCCATGGAACAGAATGCTCCGATGAACGACCGACCCGTTGCGCCTGCCAGACCCATGACGCTTGTCAGCCTGTTTTTCAGCCCGGCCGGACGCATCTCGCGTCAGGTTTACTGGCTGGCGCTTGCGACGCTGACCTGCATCAATTTCGCACTCAGGCCCCTGTGGGAAGGGATGATGGTCATTGAGACCAATCTGGACGGCGTTGAACATGTGGTCATGAGCGACACCGGCTCCATCGCCATGTTCTTTCTGCTGGTCTTCCAGTGGGTGTTCTTTGTGCTGATCGCCAAGCGCGCCCGCGATTTCGGATGGCCCGGCCTGACCGCCGTCCTTTGGGTCGTGCCGTTGATCAATTTCCTGGTCCTGCTCGGCGTAGGTCTGAAAGCTGGAGATCCGGGACCGAACCGCTTCGGGTCCGGTCCCAACCGATAGCTCCCGAAGCGCCAGCGCGGTTTCTTCGCGCGAATTTTCGTACAGAATGCTCTTTCGAGTCGACGCCTCGTCGGCTGAAGCCGCAGGAAGATCCATGACCGCCGCCCTCGCCAGTTCCGACAGTTCGCTCTCCACCCCCGTCCGTATCGCCCGCGATCTGATCCGTTGTCCGAGCGTGACGCCCGCGGAAGGCGGCGCGCTCGCTTTTCTGGGGCAGTTGCTTGGAGACGCCGGTTTCGAGGTCCACCGCGTGACCTTTTCGGCCCCCGGCACGCCGGATGTCGAAAACCTCTTCGCGCGCATCGGGTCCGGCGCGCCGCATGTGGTCTTTGCCGGTCACACCGACGTGGTGCCGCCGGGAGACGAGGCGAGCTGGGCACACGGGCCGTTTGCGGGTGAGATTTCCGGTGGCTTTCTGCATGGGCGCGGCGCCGTCGATATGAAGGGCGGTGTCGCGGCCTTCGCCGCCGCGGCCCTCGATTATCTCGCCGAAAAGGGTGACGCTTTCCGCGGCACGATTTCCTTTCTCATCACGGGCGACGAGGAAGGCCCCGCCGTCAACGGAACGGTCAAGCTTCTGGAATGGTGCGCCGAGCGGGGCGAAAAGTTCGATGCCTGCATTGTCGGCGAGCCGACCAATCCGGATCGCCTCGGCGATGCGATCAAGGTGGGCCGCCGCGGGTCGTTTTCGGGCACGGTCACGGTGACCGGCCGTCAGGGCCATGTCGCCTATCCGCACCTGGCCGACAACCCGATCCCGGGTCTGATCCGGCTTTGTGCGGCGCTGGAGGATCTGGTGCTGGATGAAGGCAACGAACGCTTCCAGCCCTCCAATCTGGAGATCGTTTCCATCGATACGGGCAATCCGGCCTACAACGTGATCCCGCAATCGGCGAGCGCGCGGTTCAACGTGCGCTTCAACGATACATGGACACGCGCCTCTCTGGCAGAGCGCATCGAGGCGGCTCTGGGCGAGGCGGCAGGCGAGGGCCTGTCCTGGGATCTTGCGCTTCGCCCCGACGGAAGCGACAGTTTCCTGACCAACGATGCCGCGTTGATCGAAACGCTGAGCGCGGCGGTGGAAGCGGAGATCGGGCGCAAGCCCGAGCTTTCAACCGGTGGCGGCACGTCGGATGCGCGCTTCATCAAGAACTATTGCCCGGTCGTGGAATTCGGACTTGTCGGCCAGACCATGCATCAGGTCGACGAATGCGTGGCGACCGACGACCTCGACGGGCTCGCGGCCATCTACCGGCGTTTCCTCGCCGACTATTTCAAGGCTTGATCGTATGATGTTCAGCGGCGCAGAGATCCGCAATTCCGTCCTTGGCGTCTGGTTTCTCTTCAAGGGCAACCGTGAGGGGCTGCGCGGGTTCGATGTGTCCTTCGCAGGCTTCTGGCGCTCGTTCCTGCTCGTCGTGCCGATTGCCGCTCCCTACCTGCTCATCACCAGCGCGCAACTGGATGTCTACCTCGAAGAGATGGTGGACATGCCTGCGGGCGGGGTGGACCTGTCGCTTGTTGCGACGCTTCTCATGCTTGCGCTGAACTGGGTCGCCTTCCCGTTGGTGCTCGCCATTCTGGCCGCGCCCCTGGGCATCGGACATCAGTTCGTCAGGTATATCGTCGTGCGCAACTGGGTGGAGATGGTCGCGATCATGCCGGTTGGGGTCGTCGCTCTGATCTACAAGGCTGGCGTCTTCAATTCCGAAGCGTTCGCCTTCCTGACCCTGTTTGCGACCGGCATGACCTTCTTTCTTCGCTTCCGCGCGGCCCAGATCGCGCTTGAGACGGGCGTCGCCTTCGCCGCGGGCATTGTCGCTTTCGACACCATGCTGTCGGTGGTTATGGAAATGCTTGCCGCGCGGATTTTCGCGGGCGGCTGACCCCAGCCTCCGGTCTCACTCAGTAATCGACTTGCGTCAGATAAAGCCCGTCCGGCGGACAGACCGGCCCGCAGGCGGTGCGGTCGGCGGCGTCGAGCGCGTCGGACAGATCCTGCGCGCTCCATTTTCCCTCGCCCACCAGCTTCAGCGAGCCGACCATTGAGCGCACCTGATTGTGCAGGAATGAGCGCGCCGAGCACCGAAGATCGATCACGTCGCCGTGGCGCGAAACGGAGAACGCGTCGAGCGTCTTCACCGGGCTTTTCGCCTGACACTGGCTGGCGCGGAAGGTGGTGAAATCGTGCTTTCCGAGGAAGCACTGCGCGGCGTCGTGCATGGCCTGCGCATCGAGCCGGTGGCGCACATGCCATGCGCGGTGGCGTTCCAGCGCCAGCGGGGCGCGGCGGTCGATGATGCGGTAGAGATAGTGCCGCTTGAGGGCTGAAAAGCGGGCGTCGAATTCCTCGCTCACCCGCTCCGCTTCCACGATGGCGACCGCATGTCGGCGCAAATGTGCATTGGTCGCCTCGCGGATCTTGTCCGCTTCCCAGTCACGGGACAGGTCCACATGGGCCACCTGTCCCGTTGCATGAACGCCCGCATCCGTGCGCCCGGCCCCGCGAATGCCCGGCGTCTCGCCGGTGAAGGCGGCAAGGGCCTCCTCGATGGCCTGCTGCACCGACATGTCGTGTTCCTGGCGTTGCCAGCCGACAAAGGCGGTGCCGTCATATTCGATGGTGAGCTTGTAACGGGGCAAGGGCGCGTCGTGTTCTGATCAGGTGTCGTCTTTGGAATGCGAAAGCGCCGTGAACGGCCAGCGCAGCACCATATAAACCAGTGAGAGGAGCGACGACACCGCGAAGATGACGGGAAAGCTCTCCACCAGCACGAACTGGTTGCCGCCCGCATTGCGCACCATCATCCACAGGCTGTCGAGTTCACCGCCGATCATCAGGAAGACGTGCGAGAAAGTGCCGCCCTGATGCAGCGCCAGCGCGCCGCCGAAGCTTGTGAGAGCGCCGATCATCCCTGAAAATTCACCGGAGATCATCTCGTAGAGCGTGCTTGCGAACGTGTCGGTGTCGAACTGGTTTGCGAGGATCAGATAGCTCGACCATGTCTTTGCGAGCGACAGGGCGACGATGAAGGTGACGAGAAAAGCGAGCGGTACGACGATCCGCTGCACCAGTTCGGAAGAACGCCGCACGAAGCCGAAGGCAAAGAGAGCCACGACCAGCGCGGCCAGCATGATCACGAAGAACTCCAGCGCCGGGCGCAACAGGAAAACCGGGTAGGTCTCCGGCACGTAGACCTCCTCGCCGAAGATCCCCATTTTCAGCAGGAGCCCGGACAGGGCAGATCCGATCAGCACCGACAGGCTGAGGGACAGAGCCGCCGAGAGCGCAAACGAGACGACTTGCGCCCGCTCCCAGATCCGGTGCAGGAGCGCGATGTTGCAGACGAGAAAAATCGCCGCAACGCCCGCTGCAAGCCCGGCCAGGAAGACAAGCACAAGCGGCAGCAGGACGATCAGGCCCGCGCGGTGATCGATATGCGTCATGCGACAAGGTTAATTCACCTTCCCGCCTGCCACAACGAGGACTTGCGGGACGAAAACGCGTTGTTCCCGCGAAATCGACTACCCGGCGGCGACAAGCGCTTCCGTGAAAGTCAGCTTGACCGGTGCATCGCCCGATTTGAGGGAGGCGGCCGCCCCGTCCCGCAGCTCCATGGCCATGAATTCCGGTCCGGGCCAGGGGGTGTCGAATTTCTCGCCGAGCGCTGCGGAAAAGCCGAAGCGCGTGTAATAGGCCGGATCTCCGAGCACCACGACCATATCGATCCTGTCATGGCGCAGGCGCTCCAGCGCCGCTTCCACCAACGCGCTTCCGATGCCCTTGCGCTGCATGTCGGGGCGCACCGACAGGGGCGCGAGGATGACGATGGAAAGTGCCTCCTTGCTGTCGACAAGGCGGGCATGGGTGAACTGGACATGGCCCAGAATATTCGCGCCGTCGGTTGCAACCAGTTCCAGTGCGAAATCGTCGCTCGTCCTGAGCTTGCCGACGAGTCTGGTTTCGTCGGCGCGCTCGAATGCCTCATGCACCAGCCGTCCGATCAGGACCGCGTCATTGGGGCCTGCGGGGCGAAAGGCGAGAGTGGGCGCCGGGGCCTCGGCAGCCTCGGGCGTGTTTGGTGTTGCGGGGGGAGGAGTCTGGGGCTCGCTCATGGTGCTTGCCTCGTTTCGATTTGCGTTTACGGAGATCGAATGACTGCCTGCCCGATCATCAAGGCAGTATCGTGCCCTTCGCCAGTTTTGCGCCGCGAAGAAACTCATCTGCTTCCATCGGCCGCTTGCCGGCGCGCTGAACCTGCAGCAGCTTCACCGCCCCCTCGCCGCAGGCGATCGTGAGCCCGTCGAGCACTTCGCCCGGCTTGGCCGAAGCGTTGCCGCTCTCTGCAAACGTGCTGCGAAGAACTTTCACGCGCTCTTCCTTGCCGTCGCCGCGCGGCAGGTTGCACCACGCGCCGGGGAAGGGAGAAAGGCCGCGAATGTGGTTGTGAACCTCCCCGGCCGGGCGCGACCAGTCGATGCGTGTCTCGTCCTTGGAGATCTTGGCGGCATAAGTCACGCCCTCTTCCGCCTGAGGGCTCGTGCCGAGCGCACCGCGCGACAGGGCGGCGAGCGCGCGGCCCATCAGGTCCGCCCCGAGACGCGAAAGCTGGTCGTGCAGCTCGCCTGCCGTCATGTCCGCACCGATGGCGAGTCTTTCCGCCATCGCGACGGGGCCGGTGTCGAGACCTTCGCCCATCTGCATGACTTCCACGCCCGTTTCCGTGTCTCCCGCCATGATGGCGCGGTTGATCGGCGCGGCCCCGCGCCAGCGCGGCAGAAGCGAGGCATGCAGGTTCAGGCAGCCATAGGTCGGGGCTTCCAGAATGTCCCTGGGCAGGATCAGGCCATAGGCGACCACCACCGCCACATCCGCTTCATGCGAAAGGAAGCTCTCGCGTTCGATCGGGCTTTTCAGCGTCGTGGGGGTATAGACGGGGATGTGGAAGGCTTCCGCCTTGAGCTGGACGGGCGAGGGGCGCTCGTCCATGCCACGACCCGCCGGGCGCGGGGGCTGGGTGTAACAGGCGACGACTTCATGGCCTTGCCCGATGATTTCCAGAAGGGTGGGCACGGAAAAGTCCGGGGTGCCCATGAAGACGACTTTGAGCGACATGCGTATTCCCTGTCGATGCGGCGGCTCAACTGGCTTGGAGCTTTCTCCTGTATGTGACGTCTCGCCCGCCCGATGCAACCGTTGGCGCGGAGGAAAGTGTCACGGGGCTGTGGACGTTCGCAGCCCGACGGGCGCGACGAATGCGGATTGATCGCGCATGTGGCCTTGGTTACAGGATGATCAGGCAACGCCCGGGCGGGCGCAGGAGGACGGTGAGATGAAGGACAAGGACGCGAAATTCGGTAAGCCCCATGCTTGCGGAAAACGCCGTGCTTCCGGCCCGTCCCGACCTTCCGGCCAGCAGGGCGACAAGAGCCCGGGCCTGCGTTCGCGCGGCTTTCTCTCCCACGGCGGCGCGCCTGCCGCCGATGGCGAGGAGGCGCCCTCGCGCGCTCGCGGTTCGCGGTCTCACGATCATGTGGGGGAAACGAATCCGCGCGAACTCGATGCGAAGAAACCCCGCCGTCCCTATCGCTTCGGCGAGGAGTGACCGGGCGCGCCGGTCCGACGCTTGCAGCCTATTGCGCCGCTTCCATGGAAGGCTCCCGCCAGGGTTTGCCGACGATCGGCCTGTCCTGGGGTCTTTGCCAGACGCCGCTTTCCACGTCTTCGATCTGTTGATCTATCTCGCCCAGCACATAGCGCGAAAACGGGCCGAGATGCACGAACAGTGCGTAAAGGATGATGGCGGCGTTCAGCGCGCGCGGATTGTTTTTCAGGCAATACCAGAGAAGCTTGAGATAGGGCTTGCGATGTTCCGGCCTGCGGACCGTCAGTTGCCAACAGATGCGGGCGAACTCGCTCAGATCCTTTTTGAGCCGCGGGCGTGTGAGGTCGCCATTGGGGCCCGACATGTCGAGCATGTCCACCACCCGGCGCACGCGGGTCAGATAGTTTTCCGGCGAATAGATGTGGTCGATGATCCGACGGTAGTCCTTCAGGATCTCCGCACGCGGCCGCAAGGTATCGAAATTGAGGCCCGCGGTGCACTGATCGCCGAGATCGCCCTCCGCAAGGCTGTGGCCCGGATGCAGGCGGCCTTCGCGCTCCAGCCGCCGGGTGAGCTGCGTCTCCGGCAGGGCAAACAGCAGCCCCGCCATGGAAACCGGAATGGCGGCGTCTTCGATCAGCCCGCAAATGGGCTCCGCCACGCTCGCCTTTTCTTCATCGAAGCCGACGATGAACCCGGCCAGAACGAAGATCCCCGCCTCGTAGATGCGGTGGACGCTTGCCGCGATGTCGCGCCGGGTGTTCTGCTTCTTGCGCGTGGCGTTGAGGATTTCCGGATCGGGGCTCTCGATGCCGATGAAGACGGTGAAGAAGCCCGCATCGCGCATCATCTGCAGCAGGTCCGGATCGTCGGCGAGATTGAGAGACGCCTCGGTGGACAGCATGAAGGGGTATTTATGCGCCTTCTGCCAGGCGATCAGCTCCGGCAGGAAGGCCTTCACCGCCTTCTTGTTGCCGATCAGATTGTCGTCCACGAAATCGACATTTCCGCGATAGCCGAGATCGTAAAGCGCCTGCAGTTCCGCCAGCATCTGTTCCGAGGTCTTGGTGCGCGGGACGCGGCCATAGATCTCGATGATGTCGCAGAACTCGCAGGTGAAGGGGCAGCCGCGCGAATACTGCACGCAGATCTGGGTGTAATCCCTGAAGTTCAGAAGGTCGAAGCGTGGCACCGGCGTCGAGGTCACGTCGGCCTTGAAGCGCTCCGCGTTGAACAGGCCGGAGCGTTCTCCCGCGCGCCAGGCGTCCACGAACTTGTCCAGAATACCTTCCGCCTCGCCCGTCACCCGGAACTCCGCATGGGCGTACATGTCCGGGCTGGTGGTAACGTCCGGGCCGCCGACGGCCACCGGCACGCCTTGCGCCTTGCAGCGCTCGATGACGGCCAGCGTGGAAGGCTGCTGCGGGAGCATGCCGCCGGTCATCACGAGATCGGCCCAGGCTATGTCCGCCTCGTCGAGGTCCTGCGTGTTCCAGTCGACGAGCCGCATGTCCCAGCTTTCCGGCAGCATGGCGGCGATGGTGATCAGGCCCAGCGGCGGCGCGGGATATTTCGCGCCGATCATCTCGCAGGTCGCCTGATAGTTCCAGAAGGAGCCAACCACGAACCGGGGCTGGACCAGCAGGACGTTGCAGCGATCTTCGCTCAAGGCTCGGTTCTCCTGGGTCTCGGGCGTTGAATGAGGTGCAAATTCCCGCTGTTGCGAAAGAGGCGGCAGCACACGCGATAAGGGTAATGGAGTTACGTTGCGTACGAAAGAGGGATTAACGTTGCGTCCCCATTCACGAAAAAGCCCGCCATCTCACGATGACGGGCTTTGGATCGCCTGAACTCAGTGGGTTGCGGCGAGGACGGTGGCAATGATGCCCGCCGAAATCGCGACGATCACGGACGTTTCATCGTGATGGTCTGAGTGGGTTTCGCGCGGTGGCTGTTTCAAGCGGTTGTGCCGATAGTTAGCCGTGTTGGTGCGATGGGCTTTGGGCGTCTTGCCGTCGCGTTTCTGCCAGGCGGCGTGTGGTTGCGGTCTTGTGGGCCCGGCATACGGCGGCTGGTGCTTGCCCGGCCTGTGATCGCCCGGCTTTTGTTTCTGGGGCTTGTGGTTGCCGGGCCTGTGAGCGCTGGGCTTGTACTGGTGCTGGGCGACGACGGTACGGGGCGCTGCCAGAGCAGGGCCGACTGCGATGAGGCTGCTCATGCCGATGGCGATCGAGGCGGCGATGGCTTTGAATTTGCGCATTGTTTTTCTCCAAAGGTGCATGGATGTTTTCTAGTCGCCGGATTTTGAACGCGAACTGAATGAGGCGTTCAGGATCGCCGGTGGGGAGGCCGTGACGGGGGGGGGCGTAAGCACTTGAAAGCGGAGCGGGGGGTCTCTGGGCGTCCTGACGGTCGTGACGACAAGTCACGGGCATCTCGACCATTGCAGCGTCGAACATCCCGGTGTGGGCGGGACGATTTCGGCGGCCGATCTTCATGTGCCGTATCGTCAGAACCTTTTCCCCTTTTGCAGCGACTTGGGGAGACGCGGCGTCATGCGCGACGCGGGTGACGAAGTGGCGTCACCGGAGCGCGGGAAAAGGTTCGGAGCAGGAAGGTGCTTGCGGCAAATGAGCGACCGCAGGAAGGGGGAGGCGAAAGCCGCGCCGTGTCGGCGCAGCCCGCAGCAAGGTTCGCGGTCGTATTCTGCTGGACGGTTGCAGCTTTGGAAGGACGATGCCCTTTACGGGGCGACGGCCCCTCTGGCGCTTGACCGTGCCTCGGCGAGGGCGCAATCGCTGTCCCGATGGCGTTGCACCATGAGGCTGCGTCGCGCGCCGTCGCCTAGCTTGCCACGGCCTTTTCCACCTGATTGGCGAACAGAGGTATGTCCGCTTCACGCTCTCCCAGCGCCCGGATTCCGGCCACGGAGAACACCGTGACGTAGTCCGCAAAGGCTGCCAGTTCCGCGTCTGTCGGACGCGGCATGTCCGGCGTGTAGACGCCCGCCTGGTTCACGGCCATGAACGCGCGGCACTGGCTGAGGATGCTGGTAACGCAAAGCCGCAAGGTGGCTTCGGAAAGAGTGCTGGTCCCGATGCTGCGCACGGCATCGACGAAATGATTCCGGCTCTTTTCCAGTCCCGCCACGCGAAGATCGTCGACCAACCCGGTCGGCTGGACCATTTCTGCGCGGATGAGGCGTTCGAGCGGGTCGTCCTGCACCAGCCACTCCAGCCGGTCGAGGATGTAGAATCTCAGCAGAGCCTCGCCGTCGTCGGCGCTGCCGTTCTGCGGCGGCGCGGGCGGTTCGTAGAGATCGATAAGACGCTGGAAAACCTGACGATACAGGCTCTCCTTGTTTCCGAAGTGATAGTTGACCGACGCGATATTCGCCTGCGCCGCGTCGCAGATATCGGCAACCGTCGTGTCGCGATAACCCTTCGAAGCGAAAATCCGGCAGGCTGAAAACAATAGCCTGTCCCGCGTGGATGCGGCCTGTCGCTGTGGCGTGACCATTTGGTCCCTTCCGTTACGTGCGCTTTAAGAGCGCATTCTGCCCATTTCTTCTCACGTTCACTGCGAAAGTCGTAAAGTATTATTACGGACCTCATTATCAATCGGGCCCTTCAAACTGTTCTCACTCATATACCATATGAATTCTCAATATCATACAGGCTGGGGGCAGCTTGGGGAACGCTTTTTTGCCGTTTTCTCTGTCGAAAGGCACGATGTCAATTAGTCGTTATAGTAATAACTGACTATATCGACCCCGGTCAGGCGCCGTAGAATTGTTCGATGCGGCGCGCAGTCTCGCGCATCAGCGGCAGGAACTCTCCGATCATCGTTTCGCGCGAGACCCGCGCGGTCTGGCTGGAGATATTGAGCCCGGCGAAGGCGCGCCCGGCACGGTCGCGCAAAGGCACGGCGATAGAGCGAAGGCCGATTTCCAGTTCCTGATCGAGGATCGCATAACCGCGCGATCGCACGGTGCTGATCTCGTTGAAGAGGCTGTCATGGTCCGTCAGCGTGTATTCGGTGTGCCGCTGGACATCCGATTTTGCGAGAAACGCATGAAGTGCCGTGGGCGACATGTTCGCCAGCATGACTCGGCCCATGGAGGTCGTCAGGGCGGGCAGGCGCGTGCCGATGGTGATATTGACCGACATGATCCTGTTGCCCGCCACGCGCGCCACATAAACGATATCGGAGCCGTCGAGCACCGCGGCGGAGCAGGATTCGTTCACCTGCCGCGAAAGCTCGCGCATGAGCGGCGCAGCACTCTGCCAGATCGGCCGGTTGCTCAGGTAGGAGACCCCCAGCGACAGCACCTTCGGCGTCAGGATAAAAAGCCGCCGGTCCTGTCGCACGTAGCCCAGTTCCAGAAGCGTGAGCAGGAACCGCCGGGCGGTGGCCCGGGTAAGCCCGACCCGTCCTGCCACGTCGGTCAGCGTCAGCCCCTCCGGCGCGTCGCCGAGTGCCTGCATCACCTTCAGTCCACGCTCCAGCGAACCGACGAATTCCCGCCCGCGGCGGATCTCGTCTTCCCCGGGCTCCTCGTCGTCGGTGATCTTCGGCGTCAGGTTCATCGCGGGTCTCCTCCCGGAATTCGTCCGCAACGTCGCTCGCGTATGCCGAACGGGCTTGACACGGGCGTTTCACGGACGCAAAAACATATCACTATGCGAATATTAGTTCGCTATACGAACATATGCAACTGGGTTTCTGCTCGCCAAATGGCAAAATGTTCAAGGCCTGGAAGCGCATGATGCGCATAAAACCTGACGTTGCGTCCTAACGGGCGATGAACGGTCTTGACTGGTTGCGATGTTATCTATTTGACAGGGCGGAGGCGGCGTTCTCGCTGCGCTGCCGGGGCTGGTCTGAGACCGGTCGGGGAAGATGAGGACGGTCATGCCGGAAATGCGGCAGGGCGTCCGGCCCGCGCTGAGGTCGCGGGCTGCCAGGGAGGAACGAACGCGTATCATGGCTCGTATCATGACTTTGAAGGATGCTGTCGCCGCTCTCGTGCGCGACGGCGATGCGGTAGCGATGGAGGGGTTTACCCACCTCATCCCCTATGCAGCCGGTCACGAGGTGATCCGGCAGGGCCGTAAGGGGCTGACGATCATCCGCATGACCCCGGACATTCTCTACGATCAGCTCATCGGTATGGGTTGCGTGGACAAGATGGTTTTCTCCTGGGGCGGCAATCCGGGCGTCGGCTCCCTGCACCGGCTGCGCGACGCGGTCGAGAAGCAGTGGCCGAAGCCGATCACCCTTGAAGAGCACAGCCATGCGGCCATGGCCAACGCCTACGAGGCGGGGGCGGCCGGTTTGCCTTGCGCGGTCTTCCGCGGCTATCGCGGCGCGGATCTCGCCAAGGTCAATCCGAACATCAAGTCTGTCACCTGCCCCTTCACGGGCGAGAAACTCGCCGCCGTCCCCGCCATCCGTCCGGATGTTGCGATCATCCACGCCAACCGCGCCGACCGGCAGGGCAACGTGCTGATCGAGGGTATTGTCGGTGTGCAGAAGGAAGCGGTTCTGGCGGCCAAACGTTCCATCGTGACGGTTGAGGAAATCGTCGAGGATCTGGCTCCGGCCTCGCCAAATTCCTGCGTGTTGCCGGGCTGGACCGTCTCTGCGGTGGTCGAAGTGCCGGGCGGGGCGCATCCCTCCTATGTGCAGGGGGTCTATCCGCGGGACAACGTCTTCTACAAGCGCTGGGACGCGATTGCGCGCGATCGCGACAGCTTCACCGCATGGATGCAGAAGAACGTCATGGAGCAGGGCCCGGAGGCCTTCGCCGTCCATGTTGGTCAGTCAATGTCCGGGCAGTCGGCGTGAGGGAGGCGATGATGGATTACACTTCCACCGAAATGATGACGGTTGCCGCCGCGCGGGCCCTGTCCAATGACGACGTGTGTTTCGTCGGGATCGGCATGCCGTCGGCGGCCTGTAATCTGGCCCGGCTGACCCATGCCCCGGATATCACGCTGATTTACGAATCCGGCACCATCGGCACCCGTCCGGAGGTTCTGCCGCTGTCCATCGGCGACGGCGAGCTTTGCGAGACTGCACTCACCACGGTCGCGGTGCCGGAAATGTTCCGCTACTGGCTGCAGGGCGGGCGCATCAGCGTTGGCTTCCTGGGCGGGGCGGAAATCGACAAGTACGGCAATATCAATTCCACCGTGATCGGCGATTACGACAACCCGAAGGTCCGCCTTCCCGGCGGCGGCGGCGCGCCCGAGATCGCCACGTCTTGCGGTCAGATCTTCATCGTCATGAAACAGGGCAAGCGCAGCTTCGTCGACAAACTCTCCTTCCGTACCTCGCTCGGTCATGGCGAGGGCTACAATTCGCGTCAGGACCTCGGCGTCACCACCAAGGGCCCGAACATGATCGTCACCGATCTGTGCGTGATGCGGCCCGATCCGGAAACCAAGGAATTCTGCGTGGTCTCCATCCACCCCGGCGTGACCCGGCAGGAGATCACGGACGCGACCGGTTGGGCGATCCGCTTCGCCGATGAAATCGAAGAGACCCCGGCTCCCGGCGCGGACGAGCTTGAGGTGCTGCGTGCGCTGAACGCCCGCACCGCGGCGGCTCACGGCGATCAGGCCTGAACGGGCGAGCGAGCAAACGAGAAAATCGCCGCGCGCGCCAGGCGTCGTGCGCGGCCGGTAAGCGACGGCCGGAGAGGACTGGCCGTGAGAGGAAAGCAAAACATCATGAGTGAAGCCTATATCGTCGATTATATCCGCACCCCCATCGGCCGTTTCGGCGGCGCATTGAGTGCGGTGCGCGCCGACGATCTTGCCGCCGTGCCCCTCAAGGCCCTGATGGAGCGCAACCCGTCCATCGATTTCGAGGCGGTTGACGACGTGATCATGGGATGCGCCAACCAGGCGGGCGAGGACAATCGCAACGTCGCCCGCATGGCGGTTCTTCTGGCCGGCATGCCGGAATGCGTTCCCGGCACCACCATCAACCGCCTGTGCGGTTCCGGCATGGACGCCATGCTCGCAGCCTCGCGCATGATCAAGGCGGGTGAGGCGGAACTGGTGATCGCAGGCGGCGTGGAATCCATGTCGCGCGCGCCCTTCGTCATGCCCAAGGCGACCAGCGCCTTCTCGCGTCATGCCGAAATCTACGACACCACCATCGGCTGGCGTTTCGTCAATCCGGTGCTGAAGAAGCAGTACGGCGTCGATTCCATGCCCGAGACCGGTGAGAACGTCGCCGCCGACTTCGGCGTCGCGCGCGCCGATCAGGACGCCTTTGCCGTGCGCTCGCAGAACAAGGCCGTTGCGGCACAGGAAAACGGGCGGCTGGCGAAGGAAATCGTCTCCGTCACGATCCCGCAGCGCAAGGGCGATCCGGTCGTCGTCGACAAGGACGAGCATCCGCGTCCCGGCACCACGGTGGAAACGCTCGGCAAGCTCCCCACCCCGTTCCGCCAGAACGGGTCGGTCACGGCGGGCAACGCCTCAGGCGTCAATGACGGTGCGGCGGGCCTCATCATCGCCTCCGAAGCGGCGGTGAAGAAATACGGCCTCACGCCGATTGCCCGCATTCTGGGCGGTGCGGCGGCGGGCGTTCCCCCGCGCATCATGGGCATCGGCCCGGCACCTGCGTCCAAGAAGCTGATGGCGCGGCTCGGTCTTTCGATCGGTGATTTCGATATCATCGAGCTGAACGAGGCCTTCGCCTCGCAGGGTATCGCGGTGCTGCGCGATCTGGGCGTGGCCCCGGACGCGGATTATGTCAATCCCAACGGTGGGGCGATTGCGCTTGGCCATCCGCTCGGCATGTCGGGTGCGCGTATCGCTGGCACGGCGGCGCTGGAGTTGAAGCTGCGCGGTGCAAAGCGGGCGCTCGCCACCATGTGCATCGGCGTCGGCCAGGGCATCGCCTGTGCGGTGGAAGCCGTCTGACGGCTTCTGCCCCGTATCGCTGAATTTTCGGAAAGCCGCGGTTCCTGCCGCGGCTTTCTCTTTTTGGGACCGGGGATCACAGCCTTTTGAGTTTCGAAAATGCCGCAAGGGCAGGAAACTGACCTTGGGTGATCAGGAGCACAGATCGGCGATGCCGGTTTGGCGAATATGGGGTCCGAAGTCTGTCATACAGGCCGTTGCGCCCTTCGCTGCAGATGCGATGCGGCGCGACCGGCCTGGTTCTTCGAGGAGGGCCTGTCGTGATCCGTAAACTTCTCCCTGGGCTGGTCGTGGCGATAGCTGCGGCAAGCTCTGCACAGTCTGCAGAGCGGATCGGCTCCGCATTCGCCGTCACCGGGTCGGTCACCGGCGAAGTGCGTCCGTCTCCCGTGCGGGCTCTTTCAGCGGGAAGCGACGTTCATTTCAAGGAGCGCATCCGTGCCCGCCCTGCGGCCAATGGCCAGTTCCGTCTGATAGACGGCTCCCGCTTCGTGGTGGGCGCGGGCAGCGATGTGGTTCTGGATGAATTCGTCTACAAGGGCGGCGCGGTGCGCGCGCGCATGAACCTGACGAAAGGCACTCTTCGCTTCCTGGGCTCCGGCAACCGGCCCGGTCAGGACCGCGTTTCCATCACGACGCCCGTGGCCATCGTCGGCATTCGCGGCACGGTGGTCGATGTCACGCACACAGCCAACCGAACGGCCTTCCTGCTGCTCCATGGCAGCGCGCAGGTGTGTCGGCGCGGCGGCGGATGTCGTCTGGTCACCGAACCCTGCACCGGCGTTATCGTGACTCGCGGGGTTTCCGGGATCAGCCGACGTGCCGCCGCGGATCTGGCTGCCGACTTCCCCTTGCTTGCCGAACAGCCCCGCCTGTGGCGACAGTTCCGTGCGACTTCCGTGTGCGGTGTCAGTCCTGCGGTTCATGCACCGGCGCGCGACAGCGGCAAGAGCGACGGGACCCAGACGGATGATGACCACAACGACAATTTCGGGGGTAACGGAGACTATGGCGGGTATGGATACTAGCGCGCGACGATGCGGCTGTTGCCCGTAGCTTTGGCGAGCCTGCGGTCTTTGAGTGAACATGTGTGGATAGATGCGGCACGGGCTGCGGCAGAACCCCGCCGTTTGGCCGTTTCCACGTGTGGACGCGCGATGGCGGCGGCCACATTCTTGAACAGTGCCGACAAACTGCCCATATTTAGATGCGAAGCGGGCCGCGAGGTCCGTCCGGATGCCGAATTCGGGTCCGGTTCAGCAGGATTGCTGAAACAAGGTCGCTTAGAAAAGGACTTTGATGATGTCGCGTCTTTCGGCGTTTTCGAGCCCGCTGCTGCTTGGTTTCGACGATATCGAACGGGTTTTGGATCGGGTGTCGAAGGCAACCAACGACGGCTATCCGCCCTATAATATCGAGCGGCTCCCGCGTGACGGGGAGCAGGGCGAAATTCTCCGCATCACGCTTGCGGTTGCCGGGTTCACCAGCGACCAGCTCGATGTGACGGTGGAGGAAAACCAGCTCGTCATCCGCGGTCGGCAGACCGAGGAAAACAACCGCCAGTACCTGCACCGCGGCATCGCCGCCCGGCAGTTCCAGCGAACATTCGTTCTGGCGGAAGGCATCGTGATCTTGGGTGCCGATTTGAAGGACGGCCTTCTTTCTATCGACCTTGTCCGGCCCGAGCCGGAAAAGACCGTGCGGCGCATAGCGATCTCCGCACACGATTGAAGGATCTGAATCCGACCGCGCACGCGGCCGCATCGAAGGCGGCCGGGGACAAGGTTGGTGGCATAATTCCTTTATCGGGCAGTTCAACCCAGGAGGGATCACTGATGACCGATAACCTGAAGCACATCAATTCCGAGGCATTTGCCAATCTGGGCGACGGTCATATCGCCTATATCCGGCAGTTGCGTTCCGAGGATATCAACGCGATCTTCCCGACCGCGCCGCAGATGGAGCGCGGGCTGAAGCTGTGGGCTCTTCTTGGGGCCGACGGTTCTCCCATCATGCTTTCAGACAGCCGCGATGCCATCGTGGCCAACGCGGTGGAAAACGAGCTGACCCCTGTCAGCGTGCACTGACATCTGCCGTGTACTGGCATCCGCCGTGTACTGAACGCGCATCGGGCGAGGGGAAGGCCCGGTGCCTGCAATTTCGGGTCTGAAGTAAAGAACGTTCTGCACCAGGGCGGCACCGGAGACGGTGCCGCCTTTATTTTCGGCAAAGTCCGAATGCGCCAGAAAAGGCCGTTGCCGGGCGGTGCTTGAGAAGGGGAGATCCTTCCGGAGATCACCAGCTGGTGATCGCCAGTTGGTGACCGTCTGTCGGGGATCGTCAGCCGGAGATGTCAGGCCGCGTTGGATGCATTTGGCTGGGTGAGCAGCGCGTAGATCGCGGCTGCATCGTTGCTGGCGCGCAGTTTCGCAGCGACGCCGGGATCGCGCAGGAGACGCGCGACGCGGGCGAGCGCTTTCAGGTGATCGGCTCCGGCGCCTTCGGGCGCCAGCAGCAGAAATACGAGATCCACCGGCTGGTCGTCCAGCGCATCGAAATCGATCGGGCGTTCAAGGCGCGCGAAGACGCCCACGAGGCGCTTCAGCGTCACCGGCTTGCCGTGCGGGATGGCGATGCCGTGGCCCACGCCGGTGGAGCCCAGACGTTCGCGCTGCAGCAGGGTGTCGAAGATGTCGCGTTCCGGCAGGTCCGTGATGCTGGCTGCCTTGGCGGCCAGTTCCTGGATGACCTGCTTCTTGCTGTTCACCTTGAGCGCCGGAATGATGGCGTCTGCCGTGATGAGGTCGCTCAAATCCATAATGTAAGCCCGTATATGGTCGCCGCGCGTACCGAGGTGCGCGCGGGCGACCTTGGTGCCTGTTATCAGGTCAGGATGCCGGTGTCTCTGAAAGAGAGGGGTCGATCCAACCGATATTCCCGTCGTTGCGGCGATAGACGACGTTCAGGCCGCCCGTGCCGGCATTGCGGAACATGACGACTGCCGCTTCGGACAGGTCCAGTTCCATGACGGCCATGCCGACGGTCAGCGTGCGAACGCGCGACGGCGTTTCCGCGATGACGACAGGATTGAAGTTCTCTTCAACCTCTTCTTCCTCTTCAGGAGAGGCGAGCACGTAGGAGGTTGCTTCGGTCACGGCACGTACAGTGCCCGCGGACGTGTGATCCTTCAGCTTGCGCTTGTAGCGGCGCAGACGCTTCTCGATACGATCCGCTGCCTGGTCGAAACTCGCGCGGGGGTCCGGCGATTCCGCCGATGCCTGAAGCACAATGCCGGTGTCGAGCCGGATCTTGCACTCCGAACGATAGCCCGATCCTTCGCGTCCGAGCGTAACGGTGGCGTCATAACCGCCATCGAAATACTTGGAAAGCGCCTCATCGATCCTCTGTTCTGCATGCGTGCGCATGGAATCGCCGATGTCGACGTTCTTTCCCGAAATCCGCAAGGTCATGGAGTTCCTCTGACTTTGTCTTGATCGACCAGAACAGGCCCGCCCGAATTCGTCTGGCGACCTGTCCGAACCGCTATCTGCGGCAAGAGCAGGATATCACGACCGCTCCCCAAGTGCCGCATCTTCTGTCGCGTGAGGTTGGCCCGTCGAAACGAGCCCGGACTTCTATGTCGGCGCGTTCACGAAGTCAATCGTGGTCGCCCGTAGCTGCCATGTAGCCGCGACGGCATGTTCAGAAAGAGCGGGGAATATGTCTGGAAAATAGGCCTATCGGCGCTTCTCGCGCCGTCGCTGGACGGACGATGGAATCCGCAAGGATTCCCGATATTTGGCTACCGTCCGTCGGGCGATGTCGATGCCCGCCGCCTTGAGCATCGTGACGATGGTGTCGTCCGACAGAATCGCGTTGGGACTCTCCTGATCGATCATCTGGCGGATGCGGTGACGGACGGCTTCGGCCGAATGCGCATCACCGCCTTCCGACGATGCGATTGCGGAGGTGAAAAAATATTTGAACTCGAATATGCCGCGGTTGGTCGCCATGTACTTGTTGGAGGTGACCCGCGAGACGGTAGATTCGTGCATGCCGATGGCGTCCGCCACGGTACGCAGGTTGAGCGGCCGCAGGTGCTGGACGCCGTGGGTGAGAAACGCATCCTGCTGGCGCACGATTTCCGTGGCGACTTTCAAGATGGTCTTGGCGCGCTGGTCGAGGCTCTTCACCAGCCAGTTGGCCGTTTGCAGGCAATCGGTCAGATAGGCCTTCTCCGTCTCGTCGCGCGCGGTCTTCTGCACGGTCGCGTAATAGGTCTGGTTGACCAGAACCTTGGGCAAATTGTCGCTGTTAAGCTCGATCGCCCAACCGCCGTCGGAGCCGGGCCGCACGATCACGTCCGGTACCATTGGCTGCACGAGCACGGAGCCGAAAGCGCTGCCGGGGCGCGGGTTGAGCGCCCGGATCTCCTGGATCATCTCCGAGAGATCCTCGTCATCTACCCGGCAAAGTTTCTTAAGGGCTGAGATATCGCGCTTGGCCAGCAACTCGATATTGTCCAGAAGGGCGGCCATGGCGGGGTCGTAGCGGTTCTTCTCCTGCAATTGCAGGCGCAGGCACTCCGCCAGATTGCGGGCAAAGACGCCGATGGGCTCCAGCGTCTGCAATTGCGTCAGGACCGCCGTGACGCGCTCGGGTTCCGCCCCCAGCCTCTCCGCCACTTCGCCGACACTCGTGCGCAGGTATCCGGCCTCGTCCAGATTGTCGATCAGATTTCCCGCGATGAGCCGGTCCACCGGGTCGGTAAGCAGAAGCGTCATCTGTGCGCTCACATGGTCTGCGAGCGTTTCCTCTTCCGCAACAAAGCTTTCCAGATTGTAGTCTTCGGAAAGCGCTGCGCCGCGCCCGCCGCCCTGCTGCCAGGGATCGCCCGCCAGCGCGCCCGGATCGGGCACCGCATCGGCCTGGCTGTCGCCCTGATAGACATTCTCGAAGTCGGTATCGAGCTTCTCGGCAACTGCCCCGGGTTCGCGGTCGATCTCCGCTCCGATCCACTCCGATCCATCGTCGGAACCGGCCATATCCGAAGCGGCCATATCCGGGCCGCCTTCATCGCCCGCAGTTTCGCGGCTTCCCGACTCGCCGGTCGTCTCGCCGCCCGAAAAATCGTCGCGTCCGCCTTCGCCCGTCTCGCCGCGCTCCGCGCCCGCTGCCTCGCCTTCGCCGGAGCCCGCAGGCGCATCGTCGCCCTCGTTGCGTTCCAGCAACGGATTGCGTTCCAGTTCGGCGTCCACATAGGCGACCAGATCCAGATTGGACAACTGCAACAGCTTGATGGCCTGCATCAGCTGGGGCGTCATCACAAGGGACTGGCTCTGGCGAACCTCTAATCTCGGTGCAATGGCCATAGGCGCGGGGCGACCCTGTTGCGGTAAACTGGTCCAATTCTTGCTAATCAGTTTCTTACACTACGCGCAAACCGCGTTCAAAGTGTAAACCGCCTTCGCGTTATCAATGCTACGAAAAGAGGGGGGCGGTTTGCGCACCGGGAGAGCCGGAGGCGCCATGTCTTGGGCCATCGACCCGCGCATGAACCGCACCGGCGCGCGCGAAAACCGTCAGAACGTGAACTGTTCGCCCAGATAGAGACGGCGCACGTCGGGATTGTCCACGATGTCGCGCGGCAGTCCCTCGGTCAGCACTTCGCCGGACGCGATGATATAGGCGCGGTCGATAAGGCCGAGCGTCTCGCGCACGTTATGGTCGGTGATGAGCACGCCGATCCCGCGCTGGGTGAGATGGCGCACAAGCTGCTGGATATCGCCGACCGCGATGGGGTCGATGCCCGCGAAGGGTTCGTCGAGCAGCATGAAGGCCGGTCGGCTGGCCAGCGCGCGGGCGATTTCCACGCGCCGCCGCTCGCCGCCGGAAAGCGCGATGGAGGGCGACTTGCGCAGATGGGTGACGCCGAATTCCGCCAGCAGCGCGTCCAGTTCCTCCGCCCGCCGCTTGCGGTTCGGCTCCACCACTTCCAGCACCGCACGGATATTTTCCTCAACCGTCAGGCCGCGGAAGATCGAGGCTTCCTGCGGCAGGTAGCCGATGCCGAGGCGCGCGCGGCGATACATGGGGAGGCGGGTGATGTCGAAACCGTCGAGATGGATCGCGCCGTGGTCGGGCTGGATCAGGCCGGTGATCATGTAGAAGACGGTGGTCTTGCCCGCGCCGTTGGGGCCCAGAAGGCCCACCGCTTCGCCGCGGCGTACCGACAGGCTCACATCCTTCACCACCTGCCGCCGGCGATAGCTCTTGGCGATGCTGGAGATCACGAGCGCCTCCCCGTCCGCCTCAGGCGTCGCGTCGTCTGCCGCGGCGGACGACGCGCTCGCGGAACGTCCCTTGAAGGAGAACGGGAAATGGAACGGGATCAGCTTCAACGGTTCGTGTCTCGAAATGGATGCCGGTGACCGGCACGCGAACCGGCTGATTTCTCGTACAGATTTTGTGCGGACGTGTCGAGCCGCAGCGCGTCATATGATGGCGCGATGAGCGGAGCGGGGCGGATCAGTTCGCGCTGCCCGTTGTGTTCTTGAAGCTGTTGGGGGTGATCAGCACCTTGACCCGGCCCTGCTTGGGCGCTTCCAGATCGACCTTGCCGGTCTTCAGGTTGACGGTCAGCCGGCTTCCCACGACCACGTTGGGACCTTGCGAGAGTACGACTTCCTTGCCCGTCAGCACCAGAAACTCGCGTTCCATGTCGAAGGAGGCGTGATCGCCGGTGGCGGTCTGGTCCTTCGAGGAGATGAGAACGGTGCCGCTGGCTTCCATTTTCGAGATCCGGCTTTGCACTGCGCCGCCTGCGGCAGAGCCCGCATAGTGGATCTTCAGCCGCTGGGTCTTCAGCGTGGCGTCGCCCTGCCGCACGATGACGTCGCCGACGAACACGGCCGTATGATCCTTGTCCTCGACCTTCAGTTCCTTGGCCTCGATCTGGATCGGCTCGCGTTCATTGGAGCCGAAGCCTGCGAAACTGTCGGAAAAGGTCTGGGCCGCGACGGGCTGCGCAAAGGAAAGCGCGAGGGCGAGGAGCAGGCCGGAAAACGGCCGGATGCGGATCATTGGGCTGATCACTGGGCTTGGTCCCCTTGGGTTTTGTGATCCAGATTGGCCGGGTGAAGCGTCATCTTCACGCCTTGAGAGAATTGGACGCTGGAGCCGTTATCTGCAACCGAGATCTTGCCGGCTTCGAAATTCCCCTGCTCGGATGTCACGAAAATCGCATCGTCCGACAGGATTGTTCCGTCCTTCAGGTCGATCTTGGCTCCGCTCAGAGTGACATCGTAACCCCGGCTCCATTTGAGCGCGATGCCGTCGGAAAGCTTCAGGGTTTCCTGGCCGCTGTCATAGACCCCGAAAGGCGCCGTGAAGGCGACCCATTCGTCTGCGCTCAACGTCACCCGTGCGTCGATTTCGTCCAGATTGATGATCTTGGGATTGATCAGGCTCTGGATCGCACGGCTCGCCGTGACGTAGTAGGAACGCTCCCCGTCATGGCCCGACAGTTCCGGATTGCTCATGACGATGCCTTCGGTGGTGATGTCGATTGCGCCGAGATCGAAGCCCGGTAGCAGGTTGCGCAGCGCCATCGCGCCCACCACGCCCAGAACGATCAGACCGCTGACGGCAGGCAACAGGCGCTTGAGCCAGCGCACGCGCGTCGAATGACGGCGCGCGGCTCTCCGTTCGCGGCGCAGCCGGTCGGGGCTCTGCACGCCCCAAAGCTGCGCAGGCGCCGTGCGCGCATGGCCGTGGCCGAGCGTCTGTCCGTTCTGGTCGGTGTGCTGATCCATCTCGCTCCTGGCAGCGCGGGTTCAAATTGAACGGACGACTCTTATACGCAGCCCAGACATTCTTATACGCAGCATTGTGGCGGATGTAGAACGCAACGTGGCTTCCGCAACTCAAAATCGTCGGATCTGTCGCAGGATCGCCTTGCGCGCCGCCCCGATGCTGCGACGCGATGTGGGGCTTACGAATGCGCGAAGATGTCGGTCTCCGGCCAGCCGTCCAGGTCGAGCCGGGCGCGGGTGGGCAGGAAATCGTAGCAGGCCTGCGCGATATCGCTGCGCCCTTCGCGCTCCAGCCTGACGACAAGCTCGTCGCGCAGGGCGTGCAGGTAGAGCACGTCGGAAGCCGCATAGGTGAGCTGGGCTTCGCTCAGCGTTTCTGCGCCCCAGTCGGAGCTTTGCTGCACCTTGGACAGTTCCACCCCGATCAGCTCGCGCGTCAGGTCCTTTAGGCCGTGCCGATCGGTATAGGTGCGCACCAGCCGCGAGGCGATCTTGGTGCAGAAGACAGGGGTGGTGGCGATGCCGAGCCCGTTCTGGAGCGCTGCGATATCGAAGCGGGCGAAATGGAAGATCTTCACGCGTGCAGGATCGGAGAGGAGGGCGGCCAGATTGGGCGCCTCGGTCTGGTTCTGGGCGATCTGAACCACATCGACCGTGCCGTCGCCGGGCGAAAGCTGCACCACGCAAAGCCGGTCGCGATGCGGGTTGAGGCCCATGGTTTCCGTGTCGATCGCGACAGCGCCGCCGGCAGGGTAGGCATCGAGGGAGGGCAGGTCGCCCTTGTGCAGGCGGATGGTCATGGAGGCATCTCACTGGAATCAAAGGAAGGCCGCGGAAATGACCGCGATATGACCCGTGTATGCCAGAAGCGGTTCTTCCTGCCAACCACCGCTCTGATACGCAAATCGCGCAAGGGCTGGCTTCGCTCTTGCCATCTGCCATGTCCGGCAGGGGACAGGCTGGTTGTTCGTAGCGGAGGGCGCCAATCTCGGCGCGGTCTTGCTGTTGAAGGCGGCACCCGGGCTCGGCTTGTCGGCAGAAGACAGGAGACGAGTTTGGCGCCAGGCATTTGCGGGCGATCCGAACGGACGCGTCTTGCACCGGCGTCAGGTCTCCGCGGCGCTCGATGAGGCCGGTCTGTCAAAGCCGGGCGAGGCCCTGATGCTCAAAGGTACCCGCGAGACATTCGCCTGCGCAAAGCGGCCCGCAGACGGAATTCCCGGCATGCATAACCAGGCGTAAGACCCTCTTGCCCGCTGATGTCCTGTTCAGATCTGCGGGTAAACCAGAGACATTGCGTTTCGGCCTCAGAGGGATGTCTGCGCATGTAATAAATGACCAGTACATCTATTGAAAATAGACATTAGCCGACGTTGGTGGGTGATGTCGTGTGCTGTAAAATATATCTCAAGACATTTACGTTGTCTGTATTTGTAGTTATACGTATTATCTTATAATTGTAATAGTGTGTTTACACTGGCCGGTATATTTAACTCGGAAAATAAGAGTTGAAGGCGCCGAATGAAAAACGACATGCTGATGATCACCCGACGAACGATCAATCTGTTCGTGGTGGTCACCATAGCTGCAATTCTGGCTATTGCCACGGTCGGTTGGTGGGCTGCTTCCGAGATCGATGAAGAGGCGGTCGAGGATCAGGTTCGGCTGGCCCGCAATGGGCTGGACGCTCTCAATCAGCAACTGCCCAAGAACCAGGAGAGCGTCACCGTCTGGAGCGAGTCCATCTTGGCTGCGCGCAAGAATGACGAACAGTGGCTTGCCGACAATGTCGTGGAATGGATGGGCTATTTTTACGGCTACGAGAGGGTGTATCTGCTCGATGGCGCCAATCAGCCGATAAGATCCGCACGAAACGGCAAGCTCGCCTCCAATTCGAGTTTTGAGGCCGACGCGCCCGCGCTCATGCCTTTGATCGAGAAACTGAGGGCGGAGATGGCCCAGGCCGTCGAAGGCCTGAGCGAGACGCGTGAAGCGCTTGAAGGGCTTTTCGTCGTTGATTATGCGGCGTTTCCCGACGGCAGTGTCGCCCGTGTCAGCATTCGGCCGCTGGTGCATTCCGACGACAGCGTCATGCAGGCGCCGGGAACGGAGTATCTGCATGTCGTTGCCCGGACGCTCGGTGAGGATCTGAGCGGAAAACTGGAATCCCAGTACGGGCTCCACAATCTGGCTTTCCTTCCCGGGACGGTTTTCCGCGCAAGCCGGGCATCTTTGGAGATCAGGAACGAAGCCGGTGAGGTGCTGGGTGGCTTCTTCTGGGATCCGCACCGCCCGGCGCGCGCTCTTATCGGCACGGTTGCTCCGATGGCCGTTGCGGGATTGTTCTGCGCCGCCGCCCTTATCATGCTCCAGATGATCAGGCTTCGCCGCATCTCCGACGATCTGGCCGCCAGCAAGGCCAAGACCGTGCGTCTGGCCTTCTATGACTCGCTCACCGGCATCCCAAACCGCGCCCTGTTCCAGGACAGGCTCGCTCACGCGCTGGAAATGGCCAGAAGAAACAGTGACCAGATCGCGCTTCACTATCTGGATCTGGACGGCTTCAAGAACGTCAACGACACGCTCGGTCATCCCGTTGGCGACCGTCTTCTGGTGGAGGTGGCGCAACGGCTCCTTTCCATTGGCCGCGCGAGCGACACGATTGCGCGGCTGAGCGGCGATGAATTCGCGATCATCCAGGTCGGCGTCGCCAATGACGCCGAAGCGGAGGCTTTGTCGGCGCGGATCATCCGAGAATTGAATCGGCCGTTCGATCTGGACGGAGACTATGCGTCCATCGGGGCCAGCGTCGGAATCGCGCTGTCGCGGGTGTCGGACACCAGCGAAGACATGTTGCGCAAGGCCGATGTCGCTCTCTACCAGGCCAAGGAAAGCGGGCGTGGCTGCTTTCAGATATTCGTCGAGGATATGGACGACATCGTCCGCAAGCGCCGTGCGATCGGACGGGATCTGAAGGTGGCGCTGGAAAAAGGCCGGAGCCTGCAGCTCCGCTACGAACCGATCCACGGTGTGAAGAAGGGGGAACTGGTGGGGGTGGAGGCCCGATTGCGGTGGGATAACCCGGACTATTGCGGGATCCGCCCCGACATCATCATCGCGCTCGCGGAATCGAGTGGTCTTCTCCCGCAGCTTGGCGAATTCGCGCTGAACGAGATCTGCGCGTTTGCGGCCTCCTGCGAGGTGCCATGGGTGATCATCTCCATGACGCCCGCTCATTTCCAGAACGAACGCCTTGCAGACAGGATCCTGGAGGTCATCGCCGGGCACGGCATTGCTCCGGGAAGAATTCATTTCGAAATCCGCAACGGCGAACGCTTGCGGCTTTCCGAGCGCGTCAGGGCCTGCCTGGCCCGGCTTCGTGCCGCCGGGGTGGGTATCGTCCTCACCAACTTCTCCACCGACGAGACCTCCCTGCGCTACCTGCGCGAATTCGGGGTCGACAAGCTGAAGATCAACCGCGCCTTTATCAACGCGCTCGGCAACGTGAAGGAAGCGCGCGCCATTATCGGAGCGCTCGTCGCTCTGGCTCATGCCCTGAAGATCGATGTGGTTGTCGAAGAGGTGGAAACCGAGCAGGAACGCGAGATGCTGAGGGATATCGGCTGCACGGAATTCCAGGGGCCGCTGATCTCGCCCGCGCTCCCGGCGTCACAAATGCGCAGCCTGCTTTCGTATTCGCGAAACGGGGGTTCCTACGACGGCGGTGATCGCGCCAAGGCGAGCGGTCGCTGAAGCGGCGCACGCGCCGCCGCTTCTGGCAGCTCCGAACTTGGGCCGGTCGTGAAGGAAGCAACGCCACAAACGAAAAAAGCTCCGGAAAACCGGAGCTTTTTCAATAATCTCTGACAGTGGTAGCTGCCGGAGACGGGAATTTGGTGCCCAGGAGAGGACTCGAACCTCCACGCCCTTTCGAGCACTAGCACCTGAAGCTAGCGCGTCTACCAATTCCGCCACCTGGGCCGATGGCGGCGATACATACGGACCCTGCCACGGCTTGTCAATCATCTTCGCACGGCACCCGCAAAGGTTATCAACACCCATTCGGTTTGATGGCATCTGCGCTCGAATGTGTTTGCGAATTCGTGCGCACTTCACACGCCCGCCGCAAGCGGTTATGACGGCTGTAACGTGCTGATGACGCGCGGTTCGCATCCACGACATCGAAACGCCGGAGACCGGCGCCGCATGTCGGGTCGAAACCGAATGCTTCGCTCGCCCGGAAGGGCGGGGTGACATTCGGTCGGCCATGCGACCGCTGGCCGGATACGAATCTTGTCGCTCATGTGCGAGAGTCGTCTTTCCGAAACGATATGTCGGCGCGCGGTAAAGTGGGCTGAGACGAAGGAGCGATCATGACCACTCCGCTCAATGGGAAGCTTGTAACGGTATTTGGCGGTTCCGGTTTTGTCGGTCGCCATGTGGTGCATGCGCTGGCAAGGCGCGGCTGGCGGGTGCGCGTGGCCGTGCGCAGGCCCGATCTTGCCTTCCACCTCCAGCCGCTCGGCTCCGTGGGCCAGATTCACGCCGTACAGGCGAACCTGCGCTATCCCGATTCGGTCGCCCACGCCGTGACCGGCTCCGACGCGGTCGTGAACCTCGTCGGCATCCTTTCTCAAAGCGGACGCCAGACTTTCGACGCCGTGCAAGCCTTCGGAGCCCGCGCCGTGGCGCAAGCCTGCAAGGATGCCGGGATCACAGATCTGGTTCACATGTCTGCCATCGGCGCGGATGCGAATTCTCCCTCCGGCTATGGGCGCTCCAAGGCGGCCGGTGAGGTGGCGGTACGCGAACTCGTTCCCGAAGCCGTGATCATGCGCCCCTCCATCCTGTTCGGCCCGGAGGACGACTTCTTCAACCGTTTCGCCTCCATGGCCCGCATGTCGCCGGTTCTGCCGCTCATCGGCGGCGGCAAGACACGCTTTCAGCCTGTCTTTGTCGGCGATGTGGCCGAGGCCGTCGCCCGTGCCGTCGAGGGTGAGGCGGAAGCCGGCGCGACCTACGAACTCGGTGGCGCGCAGGTGAAGACTTTCCGCGAATGCATGGAGATGATGCTGGAAATCACGGCCCGCAAGCGTCTCTTCGTGCCGCTTTCCTTCCGCATGGCCGGAACGCTTGCCCGTATTCTGCAGATGATCCCCGGCTCGCCGTTGACGAAGGATCAGGTCGCGATGCTCAAGTCGGACAATGTGGTCTCCGAAGAAGCAACTGCTGCGGGCCACACGCTTTCCGGGCTTGGCATCACTGCGGTGACGCTTGCCGCGATCCTGCCCGGCTACCTGTGGCGCTTCCGCGTGCACGGGCAGTTCGATTCGGCCTATCACGCGAAATAGCCGGTCGGCCCGAAGGAGCTGATTCGAATCAAAAACGCGGCAGGGCGCCGTCGGGACCTGCCGCGTTTTTGTCTTTAGAGGATATTCGACCGGCTCAACCCAGGAGGTAGAGCCCGGCGAAACCGGCCAGTCCGACGATGATCCGCCACCATGCGAAGAGCTTGAAGCCGTGGCGGGCGACGTAGTTCAAGAGCCAGCGCACCACGATGACGCCCGCGATGAAGGCCGTCACGAAGCCGACGGCGATGATCGCCATGTCGTCCATCGAGAGCAGCGCGCGGTTCTTGAAGAGATCGAGCGCGAAGGCGCCCGCCATGGTGGGCATGGCGAGAAAGAAGGAGAATTCCGCCGCCGAGCGCTTGTCCGTGCCCATCAAGAGCGCGCCGACGATTGTGGAACCGGAGCGCGAGACGCCCGGCACCATGGCGAGCGTCTGGCACAGCCCGATGCCGAAATAGAGCCGCATCGGGTATTGGCTGACGTCGTGATAGCGCGGCTTGAGGTCGAGCCGGTCCACCCACAGGAGAATCAGCCCGCCGATCAGCAGCGTGGAGCAGATCAGCGCGGGCGATTCGAACAGCACCGCCTTGATGAAGCCATGTGCGAAAAAGCCGATCACTGCGGCGGGCATGAAGGCCAGCAGGATGCCCGCAACGAAATAGCGGCTGCGCGGATCGCTCGGCAGGCTGACGGCAAGCTGCCAGAGGCGCGCGAAATAGACCGACAGGATGGCGAGGATCGATCCGAGCTGGATAAGGACCTCGAAAGTCTTGCCCGGATTATCGAATCCGATGAAATGACCGAGAAGCAACAGGTGGCCGGTCGAGGATACGGGGATGAATTCGGTCAGGCCTTCCACGGTGCCCAGTACGAGCGCCTCGATGATGGTCTGTTGGTCCATGTCAATGCGGTCCGTTGATGATTTGGCAAAAGCCGGGTAGGGCTTAGCGATACAAAGTGCGGGGCCGGGGGCGAGACTCGTGCATTGGAAAGGCTCGTGCAATGATTCTGGCGTCACCTGCCGACGTCAGTTATGGGTCTTTTCGATCATTCAGGCGACCATTGGTTGTCGGCAAGGTCCGTTTTCCGGTTTCCGGGTTTTGGCGCAAAGGTTTTGCGCCCGCAACCCGACAGGCCGTGTGATGAGTATATGAACCACGAATGCTGATCCTGTATCACCATCCCTTTTCGCCCGCCTCGCGCTTCGTCCGGCTGGCATTGCACGAATATGGGGTGAACTTTGAATCCTATCTCGAATACCCCTGGCAACGCCGCCGCGAGTTCCTGCTGATCAATCCGGCGGGCACCGTGCCCGTGGCGGTGGAGAACGAAGGCACGCCCGTGTGCGGCGCCGGCGTGATCATGGAATATCTCGACGAGACGCGCGGCTACATGATCCCCGACAAGCGCCTCATGCCGGACAACGCCGAGCGCCGCGCGGAAGTGCGCCGTCTGGTGGAGTGGTTCCTCGGCAAGTTCGATCAGGACGTGATCGGCCATTTCGTGCGCGAGAAGATCTACAAGCTGGAAATGCCGAAATCGGCGGGCGGCGGCGAGCCCGATTCGGCGGTGCTGCGCGCCGCGCGTAACAATATCCGCCACCACATGCGCTATATCGGCTATCTGGCGGCCTCCCGGCGCTGGCTCGGCGGCGACCGGATCAGCTTTGCGGATATCGCGGCAGCAGCCGAGCTTTCCTGCGCCGACTATCTGGGCGAGGTACCGTGGGACGAGGACGAGCATGCCAAGGCGTGGTACGCTCGCGTGAAGTCGCGCCCGAGCTTCCGCTCCCTGCTGGGCGAGACGATCCCGGGCATGCGCCCTGCGAAAAGCTACGCCGATCTCGACTTTTGAGCGGGCTGGAAAGCATGCGGGACGAGGCGGTGATCTTGGGTTTTTACACGGGGGAAAATGCGGCGTGCGGCTGAAGGCGGTCATTTCCGATCGGGCCGAAGCGCTTGGCTTCGATGTTTGCCGCATCACGCATGCCGATGCGATCCCCCATGCCCCGGAACGGCTGGCGCGTTTCCTGAACGACGGTCACCACGCCACCATGACATGGATGGAGGAGACGGCGGAACGCCGCGCCGCGCCGCGCTCGCTCTGGCCCGATGTGCGCTCCATCATCATGCTCGGCATGAACTACGGACCCGAGCACGATCCGCTGGAAAATCTCGACAATGCGGAAACCGGCTCGATCTCCGTCTATGCCCGCCACCGCGATTATCACGACATCATCAAGGGCAAGCTGAAGACTCTGGCAAGCCAGATCCTTGCCGCCGCGCGCGAGAGGACCGAATTGCCGGATGACGGCGCGGATCTGAAGGTCTTCGTCGATACCGCTCCCGTCATGGAAAAGCCCCTTGCGGCCGCCAGCGGGCTCGGCTGGCAGGGCAAGCACACCAATCTGGTCTCGAAGGATTTCGGCTCCTGGCTCTTTCTGGGCTCGATCTTCACCACGCTGGACCTGCCGGCCGACGAGCCCGAGCGCGACCATTGCGGTTCCTGCCGGGCCTGTCTCGACATCTGCCCCACCAAGGCGTTCCCAGGCCCCTACAGGCTCGATGCGGGGCGCTGCATCTCCTATCTGACCATCGAACACAAGGGCCCGATCCCGCGCGAGTTCCGAACCGCCATCGGCAACCGCATCTACGGCTGCGACGATTGTCTTGCGGTCTGTCCGTGGAACAAATTCGCCGAAAGCGCGAGCGAGGCGAAGCTGAAGGCCCGGCTCGATCTTCAGGCCCCGGCGCTGGACGATCTGGTGACGCTGGATGACGCCGCCTTCCGGGAACTGTTTTCCGGCTCGCCGGTCAAGCGCATCGGACGGGATCGTTTCATCCGCAACGTGCTCGTGGCGGTCGGAAATTCCGGCGATACGGAGCTGGCGAAAAGGGCGAAAGCTCTCCTCGACGATCCCTCATCAGAGGTGCGCGGCGCGGCGGTCTGGGCATTGTCGCGGCTACTCGAACAGCCGGAATTTACCCGGCTAAGGAATTCGCATGAAGCGTCGGAAAGCGACGCCGACGTCCGGCAGGAATGGCGGGCCGCATCCGCGCCGCCCGCCTCTTCTTGAGGCGGCTAATCATCGTTTAGCCCCACTGCCAGTAGTCATCGCCTTCCTGCCCGTAGAAGCGCGACAACACCATCTTGTGCACCTCCGAGGCCCCGTCGACGAGACGGGCGCAGCGGGCATAGCGGTAGATCCATTCCAGCACCGTATCCTTTGAATAGCCGCGTGCGCCGTTGAGCTGGATGGCCGTGTCCACAGCCTTGTGCAGCGTGTCGGCCACGTGGATCTTGGCGCTTGAAACCTCCTTGCGTGCGCGGTCGCCCTGATCGAGCTTCCACGCCGCATGCATGACGAGAAGTCGCCCGACCTGGATGTCGTGGGCGACCTCGCCGAGCATCAGCCCGACCGATTCCCGATCCGCCAGCCGGACGCCGAAGCTCTCGCGGGTGGAAACGTAGTCCTGCGCGATTTCCATCGCCCGCTTGGAAAGCCCCAGCCAGCGCATGCAATGGGTGAGACGGGCGGGGCCGAGGCGGATCTGGGTGACCTTCAGCCCGTCGCCCACCTCCATCAGCCGGTCGCTGTCGGGGATCTCCAGCCCGTCGAATTCAAGCTCGCACACCCCGCCGTGCTCGTCCGGCCCCATGTTCTCGATTCGCCGGATGATCTGCCAGCTCAACGCGTCGCGGTGAAAGAGGAAGGCGGTCAGGTGTTTGCGGGTGTTGGCGGGATCCGGATCTGTGCGCGCGATCAGGATGAAGTGCTTGGCGACGGCCGCGCCAGAAATGAACCACTTGCGGCCATAGATCCTCCACATGTCGCCGTGACGTTCCGCGCGCGTCTGGATCATGCCGGGATCCGATCCTCCGCCCGGATGCGGCTCTGTCATGACGAAGGAGGAATTGACCTCGCCGTCCACGATGGGCTGGAGCCAGCGCGCCTTCTGCTCCTCGCTCGCCACCATCTCCAGAACCCGCATGTTGCCGTCGTCGGGGGCTGCGCAATTGAAGATGGAGGGGCCGAAGATGCAGCGGTTGGCCTCTTCGTAGAAGGCGGCCTGACCGACCATCGACAGGCCGAGGCCGCCCCGCGATTTCGGCATCTGCGGGGCCCACAGTCCGGCGGCCTTCGCCTCGCCGCGCAACGCGTCGCGCAAGGCGAGGTGAATGTTCTCGTACTCGTTGAAGGTCGCGGGATCGGCCTCCAGCGGCAACAGATGCTTGGCGACGAAGGCGCGCGCGCGCTGGCGATAGGCCTCCTGACGGGGATCGAGTGTGAAATCCATCGGTCGGTTTCCTTGAAAGCGAGATCAGAGCGAGTTGACGAGATGCCCGCCGTCGACGGGGATGATGGCCCCGGTCATGAAGGAGGAAGCGTCGCTGGCCAGAAGCAGGAAAGGCGCGTCGAGTTCCTGCATTTCGCCGGTCCGGCGCATGGGGATGCGCTTCAGCATCGCTTGCCCCTGCGCGGTTTCGAAGAAACCCTCGTTGATCTCGGTGGAGAAGTAGCCCGGCGCAATCGCGTTGACGCGAATGTTGAAGCGCGCAAGCTCCAGCGCCATCGCCTTGGTGAGTTGCACGACGCCCGCCTTGGAAATCGCGTAAGGGGCAACGCCCGGCGCAACCCTGATCCCCAGTACCGAGGCGATGTTGATGATCGCACCCGGCGTCGCCGTCTCGCGCCAGTGGCGGCCCGCCTCCGTCGCCATCAGCCAGACGCCGCGCAGGTTGACGGAGAGAACGGCGTCGAAATCCTCGATGGAATGATCGAGGGAGAGTCCTTCGCTCGCCATGCCCGCGTTGTTGACGAGCGTGTCGAGCCCGCCCAACGCATCGGCGGCATCGCGCAGGCAGGCCTTGACCGCGACCTCGTCGGAGACGTCCAGCGGCAGGGAAACGGCATCCTCCGCACCTGCCTCCCTGAGTTCCCCGATCAGGGCCTGAAGCCGGTCGGCGCGCCGGGCTGCGATGGCCACGCGCGCGCCGTTTTGCGCGCAAAGCCGGGCGAAATGCGCGCCGAGTCCGCTCGATGCACCGGTGATGAGAATGCGGCGGCCTTGAAGCCGTTCCCCAAGATCCATGAATACCTCCCCTGATCCGCCGACTTCTCCCGAGCCTTTGGCGGTCATCCGACTGTAGAGCAACCTGCCCTTGCGTCAAATGACCAATTGGCCGGAAAAGGCTCCGACGCTTGGGGGATGGAGCGAGAGGCTGCCGCTGCAACGCAAGCAAGCCCTTCCTGCCATGCGCAGCCACGTCGCGGGCCGGCATTGCGCACTCAACCTGCAGGCGCAGCGGGATGCAGCCAGCTCGCTCAAGGATGCATTGACGTCCTGACAGGCCTCGAAAATCTAATCATATAGGTGAATCTTGCCTAAAAAGTCCGCCAGTTGCCCTTGCGGTAGTTGGTGTGCGGTTTAAATCCCATAAAGGACGTAGCCATAGCCGCGTAGGGAGGAGGCGCGATGGTTGGTCTTCAGATTTTGTCCTTGCTGGGAATGATTGCGGGCGCTTGCGGGCTGCTCGTGGTCGGTCTGTCGCGTTTGGTGCCATTGCGACACGGGGACGGCGGGCGTGTTCAGCTGTTTTCGGTGACCGCTCTGGTTGCCGGGTTTGCATGCTGGCACATATTCGCCGTCATTGCCGATGGCAGCATCGGGTTCAGGTCGGCGGAAGACCAGAGCGCGGCCCTTGAGGCCGGCGTCAGGAACAGCGGCGACTGGTATGCCCTGCTGGAGGCCCGCAAGGTCGAGGCGCGGGAAACCGAAAGCGCGCTCTGCAGCGAGGACAAGGACTGCCGGGCCAGCAAGCTTCAAGCCGCTGCCGTGGCCGAGGCTGCGTGCGATCCGATGATGGAATGCGGGGGCGAGGGCGGTCCGCAATTCAAGCTTAGCTGGATCGAGTGACGCCCGGCTGTAATCGCCCGGGCAGCATTGCGTCTTACCGCTCGCCGCGCCGATAGGCTTGCATCAGCGCCTGAGGCACGCGTGCGCGCCGTGCCATCACCACCAGAGCGACAATCGACATCACGTAGGGCACCATCAGGAAGAGCTGATAGGGCACCGCCTTGCCGACGACCGTCTGCAGGCGAAGCTGATAAGCGTCGAACAGCGCAAAGAGCAGCGCGCCGAGAAGCGCGCGGCTCGGCTTCCACGAGGAGAAGACCACAAGCGCGATGCACACCCAGCCGCGGCCCTGGATCATGGTGGGGAAGAAGGAGTTGAAGGCCGAAAGCGTCAGGAACGAGCCGCCGACGCTCATCAAGGCACTGCCCAGCATGATCGCGCCGTACCGCACCTTGATCGGATTGACGCCCTGCGCTTCCGCCGCATGCGGGTTCTCGCCCGTCATGCGCACCGCAAGCCCAAGCGGCGTGAAGAACAGCGCATAGGCCAGCACGACGGCCAGCGCGATGGCGAGATAGGTCGGCGCTGTCTGCGTGAAGAGCGCCGGCCCGATGAAGGGCAGGTCGCTCAAGCCCGGAATGTCGATCGGCTGGAAGGGCTCGATTGTCGGCGGCGTGCCCGCCACCGGTACGATCAGCCGGAAGAGGAAATAGCTCAGCGAACTTGCAAAGAGCGTGATGCCGAGGCCGGTCACATGCTGGGAAAGGCCCAGCGTGACGGTGAGGCCCGCATGAAGCAGGCCGAAGGCCGCGCCGAAAATGGCGGCGACCAGCAGCCCGGTCCACAGATCCGCGCCGTTGAAGACGGCGAGCCAGCCGATCATCGCGCCGAAGGTCATGATGCCTTCGATCCCGAGATTGAGGACGCCGGAGCGTTCGCAGAGCAGCGCGCCCAGCGTGCCGAAGATCAGCGGGGTTGCGATGCGCAGCACGGCAGCCCACAGACCGGCGGAGGCGAAGATTTCGAGGATCTCCATTATTTGCGGATCCTGTACTGCGTGAAGAAGATCGCGACCAGCATGGTCAGCAGCGAAAGCGCGACCGTCACGTCAGCGATGTAGCTGGGAATGCCGATGGCCCGGCTCATGCCGTCAGCGCCCACGAACATCGCCGCGGTGAAGATGGCGGCGGCCACCACGCCCACCGGGTGCAGGTTGGCGAGCATGGCAACGATGATGCCGGAATAGCCGAAACCGGGCGAAAGGTCGGTCGTGACATAGCCTTTCACGCCCATCACCTCCACCGCGCCCGCAAGGCCCGCAAGCCCGCCGGAAAGACACGCGACCTTGATGAGCGTGGACGCCAGCGGCACGCCCGCAAATCGCGCGGCCCTTGGGCTGAGGCCCGCGGCCTTGGACTGAAGCCCGAAGACCGTGCGCGCCTGAACCGCATAGACGATGACGGCGATGACGATGGCGACAATCAATCCTATGTGCAGACGCGTGCGCGCGATGATCTTCGGCAGGAGCGCATTGTCGGCGACCGGAACGGACTGCGGCCAGCCGAAGGCGAGCGGGTCTTTCAGCGGGCCCTCGATCATCATGGAGACGAAGAGCACGGCCACGAAATTCAAAAGCAGCGTGGTCACCACCTCGTCGACGCCGAAACGCAGGCGCAGGCCGAGCGGTACCAGCAGCACGAAGGCACCTGCAATCGCCCCGATCAGCATCAGCACGGGGATGGCGAGCGCGGGCGGCATGCCTGCGGTGAGTTCCGCGCCGAAGGCGGCGACCGCAATTGCGCCGATGAAGAACTGACCTTCAGCGCCGATGTTCCAGACCTGCGCGCGGAAGGCGACGGCGGCGGCGAGGCCGGTGAAGATGAGCGGGGTCGCCCGCGTCAGGGTTTCGGTCGCGGCAAGGCGGGAACCGAAGGAGCCGACGCCGATCTGGTAATAGGCTTCGAGAACGGGCGCGCCTGCCAGCGCGATCAGCACGCCGGAAATGGCGAGCGCTGCGAAGATGGCGATGATCGGCGAGGCGACGACCAGCCCGAACGGCCTGTGGGCGCGGCGTTCAAGACGCATGGACGACCTCCTTGCTCCAGTCGCCCGCCATCATCAGGCCGAGCTTGCGCGCATCCGCTTCTTCGGCTGCAAGCGGCGGGGAAAGCCGTCCCTTGACGATGGCCTGGATGCGGTCGGCCAGATTGATCACCTCTTCCAGATCCTCCGAGATCAGCAGAACCGCTGCGCCATTGTTGCGTGCTTCCAGAATTCGGGTATGGACGGCGGCAATCGCGCCTTCATCCAACCCGCGCGTGGGTTGGGCGGCGATGAGCAGCTTCGGCGCATCGTGCAGGTTCCGCCCGAGGATGAGCTTTTGCATGTTGCCGCCGGAAAGAAGCCGCGTGCGTCGGTCGGGCACCCCGCCGCGCACGTCGAATTCCTCGATGATCGTATTGGCGAAGGCGCGCGCCGCTTGCCGGTTGACGAGGCCGTTCTTCGAAAACCGCGGGCTTCTGACCCGCTCAAGGATCGCGTTCTCCCAAAGGGTCATCTCGCCGATGGCCCCTTCGGAATTGCGGTCTTCGGGAATGCGCCCGACCCCGGCCTCAACGAGGGCTGCCACGCCCTCGGTGATCGGCTCGTCGAAGAGCCGCAGCTCGCCTTCGGTGGGGGTGGCGAGGCCGGAAACCATCTGGGCGAGCTGGGCCTGCCCATTGCCGGAAACGCCGATGATGCCGAGCGTTTCGCCCGCATGGAGCTTGAAATTCAGGTCGGTCAGCCGGGCGACGTCATCAACGGTGAGCGATGCGCCGATGGCTTCCAGAACCATCGCACCGGGCTTGCCCGCCTCGCGCTTGGGCCGCGCGATGCGGCGGCCCACCATCAGTTCCGCCAGCTCGTCCTTGGTGGTCTCAGAGGCCTGCCTCTCGGCCACCACCTTGCCGCCGCGCAGGACGACGACGCGGTCGGCGGCTGCGATCACCTCGTGCAGCTTGTGCGAGATGAAGATCAGCGACAGGCCCTGGCGCGCCATCTCCCGCAGGGTGGCGAAAAGCCGTTCGGCCTCCACATTGGTGAGCACGGCGGTCGGCTCGTCGAGGATCAGGATCTTCGCGTCGTTATAGAGCGCCTTGAGAATTTCCACGCGCTGCTGCTCGCCGACGGAAAGGTCGCCGAGTCGCGCATCCGGATCGACCGCGAGACCGAAGCGGTCGGCCAGTTCGGCAAGTTTCGCGCGCGCGGTTTTCGTGTCGGAGCGCAGCTTTACGAGGCTCTGCGTTCCGGTCATGACGTTTTCCAGAACCGTCAGGTTCGGCGCCAGCGAGAAGTGCTGGTGAACCATGCCGACGCCCGCATCGATGGCAGCCCTCGGGCGGCCCGGCGGCAGCTCCCGACCCTCCACCTCCACCGTGCCCGTATCGGGCGTGTAGTGGCCGAAGAGGATCGACATCAGCGTCGTCTTGCCCGCTCCGTTCTCACCCAGAAGCGCCAGCACCTCGCCATGGGCAAGATCGATGGAGACGGCATCGTTGGCCACCGTCGTGCCGAAGGTCTTGGAGATATTGGAAAGGCGCAGGACGGGCGTATCGCTCATGAGGCAAGCCCCGCGACGGGGAAGCGGTGGGTCCACGGGCTGAGCGCCTCAAGCGTTGCGCCAAGCGAGAGAAGGCGGCGGTCGGCTCCCATCGGGGCGAGGAGTTGCACGGGAAGCGGCAGCCCGTCGCCATCTGCGCCCACGGGCATGCTGAGCGCAGGCACGCCGGTGATGTTGGCCAGAGAGGCGAGCGGGGCAAAAGCGGTCATGCGGTCCCAATGCGCTTGGACGTCGTCGTGATCTGTCGGAAAGGCGCCGAGATGCGGCGGTGCATCCGCCAGCATCGGTGCGAGCACAGTATCGACCTCGTCGAAGATCTGCCACATCGCATGGGCGGCAAGCACGCCTTCTTGCATCGCGCTCCACAGTTCATGCGCGGGCATGGCCCGTCCGCGGGCAAGGGCGGCGCGGGTCAGCGGCTCGATCTTGCCTTCATCGAGCGTGCCTTGTGCAAACATGGCCGCCGTGAAGGCGCAGATGATCCGGTCGAACGCCTTGCGGCCCGTCTCCACCAGCCCGGCGATCCGGGTAAAGGGCAGATCGACGATTCGATGGCCCGCGCCTTCCAGAAGCGCCGCCGTGCTTGCGACCGCATCGGCGCGCGCGGCGGAAATCGCATAAGGCCCGCAGTCGGTGATGAGCCCGATGGTGCGCGGCTCGTTGCTTGCGAACCTGCTCCAGGTCTGCTCGATCACGGGTTCCGGTGCGGGGCCGCGGGCGTCTCCCACCAGATGATCGAAGGCAAGGCGCGCATCGCGGATGGAGCGGCAGACGGCAAGCTCGGCCGCCAGCCCGCCCAGATGGTTGCGGAAATCGGGTGCGCCGGGCATGACCCCGCGCGAGGGCTTCAGCCCGATGAGGCCGCAACAGGCGGCGGGAATTCGGATGGAGCCACCGGCGTCGGTGGCGTGCGCGATGGCGACGATGCCGGAAGCGACCGCGCTCGCGGATCCGCCGGACGAGCCGCCCGCCGTGCGGGTGGGGTCGAGCGGATTGCGCGTCGGCGCACGGCCCAGAGGTTCGGTGGAAACGGACATGCCGAATTCCGGCACCAGCGTGTTGCCGAAGGGCACGAGGCCCGTCTCGCGCACACGCCGTGCGAACTCGGAATCCGCACTTCCGTCGGATAGGCCGCGCAGTGCGTTGGAACCGGCGGCACCGGGAATTCCGGCAAAGGGGCTGCCCAGATCCTTGGCGAGCGTCGGGACGCCTGCAAAGGGGCGGGCGGCAAATCGTTCGGGATTGTCGTGACGCTCCTCTTCCAGCGCGTCTGCGCGGGCAAGGCCCAGTTCGGGCACGAGCACGTCGATTGCGCCGAGATCCGCGTGCTCGCGCGCAGCCTGAAGGGATGCCTCCATGGCTTCAAGCGCGCTTACACGTGAAGACGCGATGGCCTCGGCAAGGGCCATCGCGTCGTTCTGTGTTGTCATGGTCTCAGTGACCCTCAAGCCTCAAACGGCTGTGTCTTACTTCGGTTCGCTGATGTCGCGCGGAACCTCGAAGGTGCCGGCCTTGATCTCGGCGCGGCGCTTCTCCATCGCCGCTTCGGCATCTGCAGGCGCAACGCCCTTGGTGTAGACGATGTCGGAACCACCGTCCTTCATCAGGCCGTAGGCGGTGTAGTTCTTGCCGACCGGCTTGCCGGCCTTCACGTCCGCGATGGCCGCATCGAGGATCGGGCGGAAGTACCACATGGCATTGGCGAAGACGGTGTCGGGATAGCGGTCGGTGTAGTCGATCAGCGAGCCGACGGCCTTGATGCCGCGCTCCTTGGCGGCATCCGCCGTGCCGATGCGCTCGCCGAACAGGATATCCGCGCCCGCGTCGATTTCGGCAAGACCCGCTTCACGCGCCTTCGGGGGATCGAAGAAGGTGCCGATGAAGGAGACGAGCGTCTTGGCTTCCGGGTTCACTTCCTTCACGCCCGCATTGAAGGCGTTGATGAGCTGATTGACTTCCGGGATCGGGATCGCGCCGACGGAGCCGACGATGTTGGTCTTCGTCATCTTGCCGGCCAGCATGCCCGCGAGATACGCGCCGTCGTGGTTCCACGTGCCGAAGACGCCGAAATTGTCGCCGGAGGCCTCGCCCGAGGAGCCCATCACGAAGGCCACGTTCGGATAGTCCTTGGCGACCTGACGCGCTTCGCGTTCGACCGCATAGGATTCGCCGATCACCAGATCGACGCCCTTTTCCGCATATTCGCGCATGGCGCGCGGGTAGTCAGTGCCGGAAATGCCTTCGGAGAATTCATACTCGATGACACCGTCCTTCGCGGCTGCCAGCAGAGCTTCGTGAAGACGCGAGTTCCAGGCGTTCTCCACCGGCGAGGCATGAATGCCCGCAACCTTGAGAACGTCGGCGGCAAAGGCTGCGCCGTGACCGGCAACGGTCACCGCAAGGCCTGCGCCAAGTGCTGCACCGGCCGCAAGTACGCGGCGGCGTGTCATTGAATTCAGGATCGCCATATCCCTATTTCCCCGGTTTGCGGCGGACCTTCTGGCCGCCTGTTGTCGAGCGTGATCTTGACCGGTTGCTCAAAAATTTGTCAAGTCAAGCCACTGCATAGAAAAGCGTCATGCACAGCGAGATCGCCGCAGAAAGCGGCGGCTATTCGTCGCCCGCGCCAGGGGCGTAACTTGCAGGGTCGACCATATCCGGCCTCCCGGGAATGTTGAGGCTGGCCACCCGCGGCAGTGTTCTGGCAATCAGCTTGCCACGTCTGATCACCGCCAGCCGCGTCGCCTTAAGGCGCAGGGCCTCCAGCGGATCGCGCGCCTGCAGGATCACCATGTCGGCGTTGCAGCCCGGCTCCAGTCCGTAGCCTTCAAGTCCCATGACGCGGGCGGAGTTGACCGTGACGGCGTCGAAGAGCTTGCGGCGATCCTCCATGGAAGCCATCTGCCCCACGTGAACCGCCATATGGGCGACTTCCAGCATGTCGCCGGAGCCCATCGAGTACCAGGGGTCCATCACGCAGTCGTGGCCGAAGGCGACGTTGATCCCGGCTTCCATCAGTTCGCGCACACGGGTCATGCCGCGGCGCTTGGGGTAGGTGTCGTGCCGCCCCTGAAGCATGATGTTGATGAGCGGGTTCGGGATGGCGTGTATCTGCGCCTCCGCCATCAGCGGGATGAGCTTGGAGACGTAGTAGTTGTCCATGGAGTGCATGGAGGTGAGGTGCGAACCGGCCACCCGGCCCTGAAGTCCGTGGCGCACGGTTTCCGCCGTCAGCGTTTCGATGTGGCGCGACATTGGATCGTCGCTCTCGTCGCAATGCATATCGACGCGAAGCCCGCGTTCCGCCGCGATCCGGCACAGCGCCTCCACCGACTTGCGGCCCTCTTCCATGGTGCGCTCGAAATGCGGGATGCCGCCCACCACGTCGACGCCCATATCGAGCGCGCGGGTCAGCGCATCGGCAGCCTCCGGGCAGCGGTAGTAGCCGTCCTGCGGGAAGGCGACGAGCTGCAGGTCGATATAGGGCGCGACCTTCTCGCGAACCTCAAGCAGCGCTTCCACGGTGACGAGCTTCGGATCGGATACGTCCACATGCGAGCGGATGGCCAGAAGCCCCTGCGAGACAGCGAGATCGCAATATTTGAGTGCGCGTTCGACCACCGCTTCCCGGCTCAGCATGGGGCGCAGCTCGCCCCACAGCGAAATACCCTCAAGCAAGGTGCCGGAGACGTTCATCCGCGGCAGCCCGAGAGACAGGGTCGCATCCATGTGGAAATGCGGGTCGACGAAGGGCGGGGTGACGAGGCACCGGTCGGCTTCCACCACGCTTCCCGCCTCGGTGGGAATGTCATGTTCGACGGCGGTGATGAGGCCGTTCGTGACAGCAATGTCCATGCCCTCCCGCCCGTCGGGCAGGTTGGCGTTGCGAATGAGAAGATCGACCATGAAACCGTTCCGGATTGGGGAGGGGCGTGGAAGCGCCTGTGGCACTCGTTTTCCCCAATACCCGCCGCCAGATCAAGTGTGACGATGTCTGCACGTTCCGGCATTTCGCCGAGACGGTGAATCCGCAGCGTCATCCGACGACGTTCGCGCAGATGGTTGGGGAGAAAACGACTCAGCTTCTGCCGGTCAGCGGGCGAGGGTGAGGTTTCACCACCCGCCGAAGGCGCTTTCTTCGCGCCCGCTGAGATCTGCGGGCATGGACATCCAGTCCACCTTGATGGGCTCTTGCAGCGTCTGGAAGATCGTGTCGGGTCGCCCGTCATTGGGCCGCCAGAAAAGCGAGGTGAACACCGCGCGCCGGTCGAGCGCCACGATGCCGTGATGCCAGGTGCCGGGATTGTAGACGATCACGTCCTGCGCGCCCGCGATGAAGGCGATGGGCTCCACGCCGGGGCCGGGGTCTCCCGGCCATACGACAACGAGGTAGCGCGAGGCGTTTACCGGCACGAAGACCTGCGCCGACTGCAGGTGCCGTTCCGCCTCCCGTATGACGAGCGGACCGGACAGCGCGGGTACGTCATGAAAGTCGATGGCGAAATCGCTGCCCTCAGGCTCATGGTCGACCTCTGCGAGCGTCTTGGTCATGAGGACCTGCCCGTCGCGGATCATCTTCGTATCGCCCGCACCGCTGCGCAGGACCTGACCGAAGGGGGCGAAGGCCTCAGGGACGAGAGGGCGTGTCTTGATCATGCGGGGTCTTCGGCAAACTGGTGGGCAAGAGGGCAGGATCGGCAGATTCACCGATGCCCTCTAAAGTCGCAAGCCCGTTTTGCGGTCAAACAGCTTCGCCTTGGACATCTCGACCTCGAAGCGGAACGGTGCGTCTTGTGCACCCGCATCCTGCGGACGGACGCGCGCGAAAAGCTCCGTCTCCCCGATGGTGAAGACCAGCATCGTGTCCGGCCCCGTCGGCTCGATCACCTCCACAGGGCGTTCGAAGACGAAACGGTCCGGACCGGGAAGCTCGGTTCCCGCGGCAAAGATCGTCTCCGGCCGCATGCCGAGCATCACCTCGTGCCCGTCTTCGGCCGTGACGCGGCCTGCGATGTCTGCGGGCAACGGGAAGCGAAGCCCCGGACCGGCCCCGTCGGGCACGACGAACAGATCTCCGTCGCGCAGAAGCGTGCCCGGCAGCATGTTCATCGGCGGCGAGCCCATGAAACCGGCCACGAAGAGATCGACCGGCTCCTCATAGATCGTCTTGGGATCGGCGAACTGGCGGATATGGCCGTTGTCCATCACCGCGATCCGGCTGGCCAGCGTCATGGCCTCGATCTGGTCGTGGGTCACATAGACGATGGTCTTGCCGAGGCGCTGGTGCAGCTTCTTGATCTCGGTGCGCATCTCGATGCGCAGCTTGGCGTCGAGATTGGAAAGTGGCTCGTCGAAGAGAAACACTTCCGGCTTGCGCACCAGCGCCCGGCCCATGGCGACGCGCTGGCGCTGGCCGCCCGACAACTGGCCGGGTTTGCGCTCAAGAAGATGATCGATATGCAGCATGCCGGAGACCTCCGCCAGCGCCGCCTTCTGTTCAGCCTGCGGCACCTTGCGGGTCTGCATCCCGAAGGTGATGTTGTCCTCCACCGTCTTGGTCGGGTAAAGCGCATAGGACTGGAACACCAGTGCGATGTCGCGATCCTTCGGCGGGATGTCGTTGACGGTCCTGTCCCCGATCACGATCTGGCCCGACGAGATCGTCTCAAGCCCCGAGATGAGATTGAGCAGGGTGGACTTCCCGCAGCCCGAGGGGCCGACGAGCACGACGAATTCCCCGTCCTCGATCTCAAGGTCGATGCCCTTGAGAACCTCCACGCCGGAGAAGCGTTTCCAGATGTCTTGAAGGCTGATGCTGGCCATGGTTCGCGTTGCCTATTCTTTCACAGCGCCGGCGGCCAGACCGCGGACGAAATATTTGCCTGCAATGATGTAGACGAGAAGCGTCGGCAGCGCGGCGATGATCGCGGCTGCCATGTCGACGTTGTATTCCTTCACGCCCGTGGAGGTGTTGACGAGGTTGTTCAGCGCAACGGTCAGCGGGTTGCTGTCGCCGATGGTGAAGGCGACGCCGAACAGGAAGTCGTTCCAGATCTGGGTGAACTGCCAGATGATGGTCACGACCATGGCCGGAAGGGCCATCGGCATCATGATCGCGAAGAAGATGCGGAAGAAGCCCGCCCCGTCGATCTTGGCCGCGTTGACGATGCTGTCGGAGACGCCGACGAAGAAGTTTCGGAAGAACAGCGTCGAAAAGGCGAGGCCATAGACCGTGTGGACGAGGATCAGTCCGAAGACCGATCCCGCCAGCCCCAGCGCGCCGAGTGTCCGGGCCATTGGCAGCAGCACCACCTGAAACGGGATGAAGGCCCCGAACAGCATCAGCGCGAAGATGACGTTCGCGCCGCGAAAGCGCCACTTGGTGAGCGCGTAGCCGTTGAGCGCACCGAGAAAGGACGACAGCAGAACGGCGGGAACGACCATGACGATGGAGTTCCAGAAATAGGGCTTCAGCCCGTCGCAGCGCACGCCCACGCAGGCCGTGTCCCACGCCTTCGTCCATGCGGCGAGACTGGGTGCCTGCGGTAGCGCGATGAGCGAGCCCTGCCGGATCTCGTCGACGCTTTTCAGAGACGTCGTCACCATCACGAAAAGCGGTGTCAGATAGTAGAGGCAGAAGAGGGCGAGCAGCGCATAGAGCAGATATCGCAGGAAAATCTGCGTGCTGCCCCTTGCGCGCACGATGCCCGGAGCCGGTTCGTTGCTCATCGTTTCGCCTCCCTCAGTTCCGAATAGAGATAGGGAACGATGATCGCCAGGATCGTCGCCAGCATCATCACCGCGCTTGCCGCCGCGGTCCCCAGTTCGGAACGCTGGAAGGCGAAGGCGTACATGAAGGTTGCGGGCATGTCGGTGGCATATCCCGGCCCGCCGTTGGTGAGCGCGATGACGAGGTCGAAGCTCTTGATGGAGAGGTGCGCCAGAATGATGAAGACCGACAGGAACACCGGCCTCAGGTTCGGCAAAACGATGCGCGTATAGGTGCGCCAGGGCCCGGCTCCGTCGATGGCGGCCGCCTTCAGAACGTCGTCGTCGACGGAGCGAAGGCCAGCCAGAAACAGCGCCATCGCATAGCCCGACGATTGCCACACGCCCGCGATCACCACCGTGTAGATGGCCATATCCGGATTGACCAGCCAGTCGAAACGGAAGTCGGTGAAGCCGAAACCGTGGACGACCTTTTCAAGCCCGAGGCCGGGATTGAGGATCCACTTCCACGCCGTTCCCGTGACGATGAAGGAAAGCGCCATCGGGTAGAGGAAGACTGTGCGGATCGCGCCCTCCGCCCGGATGCGCTGGTCCAGCAAAATGGCGAGGATGATGCCGATGATCGTGCAGACCCCGATGAAGAGTGCGGAGAAGACGAAGAGGTTCGCCAGCGCCACGTACCAGCGCGGCGTCTGCCACAGCCGCGTGTACTGGATCAGTCCCGCCAGATCGTAGTTCGGCAGGATGCCGGAGCGGGTGAACGAGATGTAGAGCGTCCAGGCGATGAAGCCGTAGACGAAGAAAAGGCTGACTGCGAACAGTGGAGAAACCACCAGTTTCGGCAGCCATCGCTCCATGAGGCGTCCCATCGAGAACATCTCCCCCCGCGAGATTCAAAAACGGCAGACGAAAGAGCCGGCGCGTCGAGACGCGCCGGCTCCTGATACCGGGACGTATCCTACTGCTGGGCCCGCTTGATGGCTGCGGCAAGCGTCTTCACCGCGTCCTCAGAGCTCATGTCGGAATTGAAGAAGTTGGTCACGAGATCCATGAACTCGCCGCGCACGGAGCGAGAAACGGCCATTTCATGCGCCATGGAAGGCACGAGCGAATTGCTCTCGATGGCCGCCAGCAGATCCTCGTGGGACTTCTTGGCGCAAGCGTCGAACTTGTCGAGCGCGACATCCGTGCGGGCCGGGATCGATCCCTTGGCGAGGTTGAAGGTCTCCTGGAAGCTCGGCGACATGATCAGGCTGGCGAGCTTCTTCTGGCCCTTGATGCGATCGTCTCCCGACACCTTGAAGAAGGTGAAGCTGTCGGAATTGAGCACGAAGCCCTTGCCCGGCGTTGCCGCGCAGACGAAGTCCTTGCCCGGCACCTTGCCGGCGGCGAGGAATTCACCCTTGGCCCAGTCGCCCATGATCTGGAAACCGGCCTCGCCGCGCATCACCATGGCGGTTGCGAGGTTCCAGTCGCGGCCCGAGAAATTGGCGTCCACATAGCCGCGCAGCTTGCGGAGCTGGTCGAAGGACTTGATCATCGTGTCGCTGGTCAGCGCATCCTGATCGAGTTCCACCAGCGCCTTCAGGAAGAATTCCGGCCCGCCGATGCCGAGCACGACGTCCTCGAACAGCGTCGCGTCCTGCCAGGGCTGGCCGCCGTGGGCGAGCGGCGTGATGCCGGCCGCCTGAAGCTTGTCGGCGATGGCGTTGAACTCGTCCCATGTCTGCGGCATGTCGGTGACGCCGACCTTGGCGAGCACTTCCGGGTTCGCCCAGAACCAGTCGACGCGGTGGATGTTCACCGGCGCGGCGACGTATTTGCCGTCATATTTCATGATCTCGGCAAGCGCGGGCGGCAGCACGCCGTCCCAGTTCTCGGACGTGGCCACGTCCTGCACATCGTTGAGCGCACCAAGCTCGGCCCATTCCTGAATGCCGGGGCCCTTGAGCTGCACCGCGGTCGGAGGATTGCCGGACACCACGCGGGCGCGAAGCGCAGTCATGGCCGCATCCCCGCCGCCGCCGGCGATGGGGGAATCGATCCACTTCCCGCCGTCGGCCTCGAACGCGTTCTTCAGTTCGCCGACCGCCTTCGCCTCGCCGCCGGATGTCCACCAGTGCAGAACCTCGACAGTCCCATCTGCATTGGCGATGCCCGGCAGGGCGAATGCGGCAACCGCTGTTGCGGCCAGAAATTTCCTGAACTTTGTCATTGGACGTCCCTCGATTCTCATGTCTCTGCCCGGGTCGCTGGGAGCGGGAGTGGGGCAGTATCGTGTCCTCCGCGTCGGGGCACAATTCCTTGGATTGCAAACTGGTTGAGTGACTGTTTCGAAAACTAACAGGAAATAGCAGTATGTGCACTTTGATGATTGTCAATCTTTCCGTCAATTCCGGCTCACATCTGTGTCGCGGGGCTGGAGAAAGACGAAGAGCATAACAAGACAATTAGCACACTAGGCAAAAATACTGTCGAGTTGCGTCGGCGCGGGATGAGCAAACTGCCGTCGCGGACAGAACGATTTGCGCAGGCTGTATCGCCGCGAGGGTTCGCGCATGAGGCGGGAAAAGCCGGGGCGCTTGTGGAGGGGGGGCTTGATCTCGTGCGACTAATGCACGGATCTCTGCGGCAAGTCGTCTTCGGGGAAAAACGGAACGCCGGAAAGGGGCTCCCGGGCAAGACGCCGGGAGCCGGTTGCGAAATGCGGGTCTGTTTGCCGTGACCTCACATGATCGTGTGCCGCGAACCTACGCGCGCGAGGCGGTTTTGAGATATTCGATCATGCCGGAGAAATCCTTGCCCTTGCCGCCTTCTTCAAGGAAGCGGCTGTAAAGCTCCAGCGCGCGGGCGCCCATCGGCGTCGCTTGACCGGTGCCGTCTGCGGCCTGTTGGGAAAGACCCAGATCCTTCGCCATCAGTTCGGCCGCAAACCCGGGCTTGTAGCCGTTGTCGGCGGGGCTTTGCGGGCCGACGCCGGGAACCGGGCAATAGGTGTTGACCGACCAGCAATAACCTGAGGAAGTGGAGATCACGTCGAAGGCGGCCTGCGCGTCAAGGCCGAGCTTTTCGGCCAGTGCGAAGGCTTCGCAGGCCCCGATCATGGAAATGCCGAGCAGCATGTTGTTGCAGATCTTGGCCGCCTGTCCCGCACCGCCTTCGCCGCAATAGACGAGCTTGCCGCCCATCACGTCGAGGATCGGGCTCGCCTTGTCGAAGGCTTCGCGTTTTCCGCCCGTCATGAAGGTCAGCGTCCCTGCCGCCGCCCCGCCCGTGCCGCCTGAAACCGGCGCATCGAGCGACAGGAGCCCCGCCGCATCGCACATCGCATGGGCCTTGCGCGCGCTTTCTACGTCGATGGTGGAGCAGTCGATCAGCACCGCGCCCGCCTTGGCGGCGGGAACGATTGCCTCGTAGACCTTCAGCACGATCTGGCCGTTCGGCAGCATGGTGACGACGAACTCGGCGTCCGCCACGGCGGAGGCAGCATCCGGCGCCGCCTTGATGCCTTCGGCTTCCGCTTTCGCGACGGCCTCTGCCACCGTATCGAAGGCCGTCACGCTGTGGCCCGCCTTGGCCAGATTGATGGCCATGGGCAGGCCCATATTGCCAAGGCCGATGAATGCGATGCTGCTCATGTAGTTCCTCCCGATTTCCCCAAGGGTCCGATTGCCGCACTCCTCCCGCGCGGCGAATGCCGTGTCTTTTTTGACCCGTTTTTCAGATGACAGATCGTCTTGTGCAGGACATTAGCGTTACCTGCCCCTGAGACACCAGTGCCGTTTCGCCTGTGTGGTGTATCGAGAGCGAAAATGCACGTTTCCGATCGGTCGAAAAGCTTTGCCAAGGGCCCGCGCGCGTCCTAAACCTTGCGGCAGAAAACGGAAACGGGCAGGTCGAATGACGGTGACGATGGACGAAGAAGACCGGATGCAGCAGGTGGCGGATACGCTGTCTCCCTTTGCGGACGCCTTGAAGATGCGCACGGTCTCTCACAGCCGGGAAAAAGTGGTGGGCGAAATGGTGGTTGAGCCGTGGCTGGGCAACCGCAACGGCGTGCTGCACGGCGGGGCGCTGATGTCGCTTGCCGACAATGTCTGCGGCACGGCCACCTTTCTGAATCTCGGCGAAGGCCAGAGCACGGTGACGTTGGAGAGCAAGACCAATTTCATGCGCCCGATCCGTATCGGGGACATCGCCCGCGCCACGGTCACGCCCTACCATGTCGGGCGTACCACAATGATCTGGGAAGTGAAGGTGACCCGCGGCGACGGCAAGCTGTGTGCGGTCGTCACGCAGACCCAGCTCGTTCTGGAATGGAGAGAAAGCAGCGCCGCCGAATAGGCGCGAAAAACCGCCGGTCTCGCGCAACGAGGCCGGCGGTCGTGTCCTTCAAGGCGTGCCCGGCTCAGATGCAGCGCCGGATGGCGTGATAGACCCGGCTCACCGGGGCGATGCCCATGGCGTCCTTGCAATAGGCCGCCGCATCCAGAAGCGCATCCATATCTATGCCGGTCTCATAGCCCTGACCGTGCAGCATGTAGATGACGTCTTCGCTCGCCACATTGCCGGTTGCGCCGGGCGCAAACGGGCAGCCGCCGAGACCGCCTGCCGCCGCATCCACCGTGCGCACGCCGAGGCGCACCGCTTCCCACACATTGGCGACGCCCATGCCGTAGGTGTCGTGGAAATGGGCGGCAATGCTGCTCATGGGCACGTCTTTCGCCACCGCCTCGATGACGGCGGCGATCCGCCGTGGAGTGGCGCGGCCCAGCGTCTCGCCAAGCGAAATCTCGCCGCAGCCCATCTCGGTCAGCGCATTGGCGACGCGGACCACGGCGTCCGGTTCGACGGAGCCGGAATAGGGGCAGTCGGTGATCGTGGAAATATAGCCGCGCACGGTGATGCCGTTTTCCCGCGCCCGTGTCACGATAGGCGCAAAGCGTTCCAGCGAGGCATCGACCGTGCAGCCGATGTTCTTTTCCGCAAAGCCGTCGCTGGCCGCCGTGAAGACCGCAATGGTGCGCGCGCCTTCCGCAATCGCCTGATCGAGTCCGCGGGCATTGGCGACAAGGACCATGTCGTCGGCTTGCGAGGCGGAGCCGACGGCGGCCATCACCTCCGCCGTATCCGCCATGCGCGGCACGGCCTTGGGCGAGACGAAGGAGCCGACCTCCATGCGCGTGACGCCGGCCTTTCGAAGACGTTGGATCAGCCCGATCCGCGCTTCAGTCGAGATCGGTTCCTTGTGGGCCTGGAGGCCGTCCCGCGGGCCGACCTCCACGATGGTGACGGTATCGGATGTCACGGTGCCGCTCACTTGCCAGCGCGGATCCGCAGGAGGATTTCCTCCGCCAGATCCTGACGCACCTTGCCCAGCGCCTTCAGTTCCGAGGCGACCAGATCGATCTCGTCGCCGACGGCGCCCACCATCAGCGCCACATTCTGCGCATGAAGCGCCATGTGGCCTTTCTGGATACCGGTCGTCGCCAGCGCGCGCATCGCACCGAAATTCTGCGCAAGGCCGACGGAGACGATGATCCGGGCGAGCGCATCGGCGGTCTCCACGCCGAGAACGGCGATATTGGCCTGCGCGGTCGGGTGAATCTTGGTCGCCCCGCCGATGAGGCCGACGGCCATCGGCATTTCCAGAATGCCGACGAGATTGCCTTGCGCATCCTCTTCCCAGCGCGACATGGAACGGTACCAGCCGTCGCGCGCGGCAAAAGCGTGTGCGCCCGCCTCGATGGCGCGGGTGTCATTGCCCGTGGCCAGCACGACCGCCGAAATACCGTTCATGATGCCCTTGTTGTGGGTCGCCGCACGGTAGGGATCGGCATCGGCGAAGTGATAGGCCGACAGCATGTCGTCGCGCACCTGCTCGCCACCGATCTCGTTCACCGGCCACACGGCGCGGGCGCGCACGACGCGGCGGTCGGCGAGATTGGTCAGAATGCGCAGGAGCGTGCGCGCGCCGGTCCATTCGGCCAGGCGCGGCGCAAGGGTCTCCGCCATGGAGTTGACCGCATTGGCCCCCATCGCATCGCGGGTGTCCACGATGATGTGGACGATGGTCATCGGGCCTTCGTCGGTGTCGATGACACGAATGTCGAGATCGCGGAAACCCCCGCCGAACTTCACCAGAAGTGGATCGGTCTCGTCGCAGATGGTGCGGATCTCGTCGTAGTGCTCATAGACCTTGAGGCGCACGTTGGCCGGGTCGCTGGCGCCCAGAAGCTGGATCTGGGCCGCCATGACGGGGCCGCTCGCCGAGGTCTTGAACCCGCCGGTCGACCGGCAACGTTTGGCGGAGTTGCAGACGGCCGCGATGACGGAGGATTCCTCCGTCGCCATGGGCACGAGAACTTCCCTGCCGTCCACCACCATGTTGGTGGCGACGCCGATGGGAATGGCCATGGAGGAGATGGCGTTTTCGACCATGCGGTCCGCCAGCTCGATCTGGCCCTCTGCGGCTGCGGTCAGGCTATCGATTGCGGCATTGCCAAGCTCGGCCTGTTTCGCCACGGCCTGCAGGCGCTCGGCCGGGGACATCTTGTGAAGGCCTTCGATACGGGACGATTTCGCGTCGCTCATCGTGTGTCCTGCTTTCTACGGGTTATTTCATCATGGAGTTGGGAAGCCACAGCACCAGTTCCGGGAAGGCCGCGCAGATCAAAATCCCAAATGCCTGTAACAGGATGAAGGGAATGATCGCGCGATAGACGGTGCCCATGCCGATGCCTTCGGGAAGGACGCCCTTCATGTAGAAAAGCGTGTATCCGAAGGGCGGGGAGATATAGGCCATCTGCGCGGAGACCAGGAACAGGATGCCGAACCACAGCCGGTCGAAATCGAGGAAATCGATGACCGGCAGAAACACCGGCACGCACAGCAGGATGATGCCGATCTCATCCAGGAACATGCCGAGGAAGAACAGGATCGCCAGCATCACCGCCAGCACGACCCAGCGGTTGGCGTCGAGGTTCTCGATGAAACCGAGCAGGAAGTCGGCTCCGCCCGTGCCGGTGAAGATGGCGACGAAGGCGCGCGCGCCGATGGTGATCCAGAGGATCATCGTCGTCACCTTGACCACGTCGAAGGCGACGCCCTGCAAGAGATCGAAATTGAGATGTCGCTCCAGGGCTGCGGAGCCGAAGGCAAGCGCAACGCCCACGGCCGCGGCCTCGGTCGGCGTCGCGATGCCCATGTAGATAGTTCCAAGCACGCCGAAGATGATGAGCATCGGCAGCACAAGCGATTTCAGCGAGGCAACCCGCATTTCCCACGTGATGTCTTCCTCGTGAGGCGGGCGCGGTGCGAGCTTCGGGTTCAGCGCCGCGCGCAGAACGATGTAGCCGATATAGAGCGAGGCCAGCAGGAGCCCCGGTGCGACGCCGGCGATGAACATCTGCCCGATGGAGGCCTGCGCCGTCACCGCATAGACGATGGTGATGACGGAGGGGGGGATCAGGATGCCCAGCGTGCCGCCCGCGCAAATGGTGCCGATGGCGAGTTCCGGGCTGTAATTGCGCTTCAGCATGGAGGGCAGCGCGAGCAGGCCCATGGCCGCGACGGCGGCGCCCACGATGCCGGTCATGGCGGCGATGATCGTGCAGATGGCGATGGTGCCGACCGCAAGCCCGCCCGGCAGGCGGCGCGACCACATTTCCATCGCCTTGTAGAGGCTTTCGATCACGCCGGAACGTTGCAGCACGCTCGCCATCATCACGTAGAGCGGGATCGCCAGAAGCGATTCCGAGTGCATCGTGTCGAAGAGATTGAGCACGGTGACGGTGAGCGCCGCCTGTCCCCACAAGGTGATGGTGAACAGGAGTGCCAGCGCGCCGAGCGTGAAGGCCAGCGGTACGCCGGTCAGCAGAAGGCCGACGAGGCTTGCAAACATGATGGCAAGGACGGATTCGGAGCCCATCAGTGTGCCTCCCCATTGGCCTTGGCCCCGTTGGGCGCAGCCTCTTTATCTTGGTCCGGAACGAAGAGGGCCTGAGCGGCTTCCGCCAGCGCCTGGGCAAACATCATCGCAAAGGCGAAGGGGGCGATGAACTTCATCCACCAGATCGGCGGGTTCCAGGCGGAGAAACTCGTCTCGCCGAGCGACCAGGCATTGACCGCCAGCGGCCAACTGACCTTGGCGAAGACGCCCGCGAAGATGGCGATAACGATATAGGCGAAGATCTCGATGGCGCGCTTGGCCGGGCCTTGCGCCTTCTCGCTCAGGATGTCGACCGCCACATGCCCGCGCAGATGCAGCAGATAAGGGCCTGCAAGCATGAAATGCGGTCCGAAAATCAGCGTACTCGCTTCCATCGCCCACACGGTGGGGGCGTCGAAGGCGTAACGTGCAATGACCTCGTAGAGCAGAATCGGGACAACGGCGAAAATAATCATCGCGGCGAACGCGAACAGCAGCCTGTTGAGGCCGGTAACAAAATCGCAGAATTTTTGCATGGTCTGGCCGATCGGTGACGGCTTTTCTTACAGGGAAGCTTCGCGCGGCCGGAGGATTGTTCCTCCTGCCGCGCGCGTAGCTGCCTTCAGGCTCAGAGCAGGCCGAGCGACTGCATGAAGGTGACCTGGCTGTCGACGATCTTCGTCGCCAGGGGATCGCCCTTGGTCGCCTTCTTCCAGGAATCCACCGCCTTTGCGCGGTTGGAGGAAATATCGGACGGATCGAGATTGATGATCTCGACGCCGGCTTCCCGATATTTCGTGAGCACGATGGTGTCCTGCACGAGGATGTGCTGGCGCAGCGAGCCGGAGATTTCACGCGCTGCGACGGCAAGCGCCGCCTTGTAGGCGTCCGGCAGGGCGTTGTAGGCGGCCTGATTGGCGACATAGCTGGTCGCCGTGGTCGGCTGGTGCACGCCCGGCAGGATCAGGTACTTCGCGACTTCGGCGAGCCCCGCCTCGAAATTGGCGGTGAGGTCGCCGCGGTCGGCGAAGTCGATCAGGCCCTTTTCCAGACCCGTATAGACTTCCGCCGTAGCCATCGGCGTGACGGCCACGCCGAGGTCGCCCATGACGGCGGAAGCGAGGCCTACGAAGCGGCCTTTCTTGCCGGCCATGTCCGCGATGCTCTCCATCTTGATGGTGGAGTGGATCGGTTCCTGGCCGTAGACGGTGGGCGCGATGTAGAACAGGCCCGCCTTGGCATAGGCTTCCCGAGCCATGTCGAGGCCGCCGAGTTCATAGAACCAGGCCTCGTACTGATCGGACTCGGGGAAGCCGAAGGGGATGGTCGATGTAAAGGCGAAAGATGGGATCTTGCCAGCTTCGTAGCCGTCGAAGGTTTTCATCATCTGGAAGGCGCCGCTGCGCACCGCATCGAAGGCCTGGTTGGCCGGAACGATCTGGCCTGCCGAGAACAGCTTGATTTCGAAATTGCCTTCGGTGAGTTCGGCAACACGTGCGACGAACTTCTTCTCGAATTCGTAAGGCGTGGTGCCGCCATCCCAAAGGGCCTGCATGCGCCACTGCACCTTGTCGGCAGCGTTCGCAACGGCTGGCATGGCAAGAGAAGCTGCTCCACCCAGCGTGGAAGCGGTCAGAAAATGGCGACGGTTTATGTTCGTCATAAGTACCTCCCAGAACGGCTTTAAGTCATGCACAGTGATTGTTGTTCGGCCGAAAGTGTCATAAAAAGAGGGGGGACAATCAAGGGACAGTTCAGACGACAATTTGCATGACTGTCCCAGAGAAATGGGTGGCACAATCATAGATAGCAGAGAGGGGCCATCTACGGCAGAAGTGCGGCATTCCGACGCGGAAACCGTTGGAAAATCAAGGCTTACGCGAGCCGGGCGGATTGTCGAACAGGTCAGCCGTTTGCTTTCGGCGGGCGCTTTCAAGCCCGGTGAGCGGTTGCCGTCCGTGCGTGAAGCAGCGCGCGCACATGGCGTATCGAAGAACACCATGGCCGAAGCCTACGACCGTCTCGTCGCCCAGGGGCTTCTGGAGGCGCGGCCCGGTTCCGGCTATTACGTCGCCCAGTTTAATATCCCGCCCGCAAACCAGCCGCCGCCCCATGTGGCCTCCGCCATTGACGTGGTTTCGCTGCTCCAGGAGCAGCTCGAACAGCATTATGAAGTGCGCCCCGGCGATGGGCGCCCTCCGCCGTTCTGGGCGGAAGGTTCTGAACTCAAACGCTATTTTTCCAGTTTCCGCTCCGCCGATCCGAATGCGACGATGTTCGGCTACGGCAGTGCTTGGGGGTACGGCCCCTTGCGCAGCCGGCTCAGGATGATGCTGCTGGAACGCTCCATCAATGTGGCGCCGGACGGCATTCTGCTCACCCACGGGGCCAATCACGCGCTGGACCTTATCGTGCGCCACCTGATCGAGCCCGGCGACACGGTTTTCGTAGACGATCCAGGCTATTACCCGCTTTTCGGCAAGCTGACGCTGGCCAAGGCCCGTATTGTCGGGGTGCGGCGAGGCCCGGACGGTCCGGATCTGGGGGATCTGAACGAAAAGCTCGCGCTCCATCGGCCCAAGGTGTTTTTCACCCAGTCGCTGGTTCACAACCCCACCGGCAGCACATTGTCCCCGGCGGTGGCCTTCGGCCTGATGCAGCTTGCGGAGCGCTGGGGTTTTCTCATTGTCGAAAATGACGCACTCGCGGACATCGTTCCGGCCACGATGCCCCGCCTTGCCGCGCTCGATCAGCTCAAGCGAGTTCTGTATATTGGAACATTCTCGAAGACTTTGTCGGCGGGTTTGCGCTGCGGATATGTCACAGGAAATCCGGACACCATCTCTGCTTTGACGAATTTGAAGATGCTGACCACGGTCGCGAGTTCCGACTATGTGGAGCGTTTCGTCTTCAATCTCATTCAAGGTGGCCAATATCTGCGCCATTTGCGGCGACTGCGCGCTCAAGTGGAAAAGGCACACAAGGCGACAATCGCCGAGCTGGAGGATGTTGGGATGACGGTGCGGCAAGCCGTCACACCGGGCTTCTATGTCTGGGCGCGCTTCCCGAAAAAGCTCGACGAGTTGGAATTGGTGCGCCGCGCGGCCGAAAAAAGCATCTTTATTGCGCCGGGAAGCGTGTTCAGTCCCGACCGTTCTCCTTCCGGGATGACGGCCATCCGTGTGAACGTCGCCCACGGCACGAATACGAAGTTCCTGGAGTTTCTGCGCGAGCAGATGCACTGACGGCGAGTAGCGCCGTCAGCGCTTTTCCACTCATCTGATCGGCCTGTCAGGCGGTGGCCTGCGCTTCCATCACGCAGGCGACCTTGTGGCCCTCGCCCACATCGAGAACCGGCGGTAGTGCGGCCCGGCAGGCGACCGTGGCATGGGCGCAGCGCGGTGCGAAGGAGCAGGTCGTCGGCGGCTCGTGCAGGGCGGGAGGAGCGCCGGGAATGGCGTCGAGCCGTTCGCCCTTCACCGCCCCGTGCAGATTGGCCGCCAGCAGGCCGCGCGTATAGGGATGGCGCGGGTTCTTGATCACCTGACGCGCCGTGCCCGTCTCAACGATGGCGCCCGCATACATCACCGCAATCCGGTCGGAAACCTCCACCGCCACGCCGATATCGTGGGTGACGAAGATGACGCCCATGCCGAACTCGCGCTGCAACTCGCGCAAGAGCAGCAGGATCTGGATCTGGACGGTGGCGTCGAGCGCGGTGGTCGGCTCGTCCGCCAGCAGCAACTTGGGGCGGCAGGCGAGCGCCAGCGCGATCATCGCACGCTGACGCATGCCGCCGGACATCTCGTGCGGATAGGCCTTCAGGCGACGTTCAGGCGAGGGAATGCGCACCCGCGTCAGCATGTCGAGCGCCACGTCGTTGGCCGCTTCCCGGCTTGCCCCCTTGTGGCGCATTACGGTTTCCGCGATCTGGTCGCCGATGGTGTAGACCGGATCGAGCGCCAGCGCCGGTTCCTGAAAGACCATGGACACATCCGAGCCGCGAAAGGCGGAAAGCTTCCGGCCCTTCAGCGCCATCACGTCGGTGCCGTCCACGAAGACACCGCCCTCGATCTCGCTGCGCCGTGGCGGGAGGAGCTGGAGAAGCGTCTTCAGCGTGACGCTCTTGCCGGAACCGGATTCGCCTAAAAGCCCCAGCATCTCGCCCTGTTGAAGCTGAAGGCTGATCCCGTTGATCGCATGAACCGTCTGGTCGCCCCTGAAGCGAACGGTCAGGTCGCGGAACTCGACAAGCGGCGTCTCGCTCATGCCGAACCCTCCTTGCTTGCAAGGCTGTGGCCGGAGGCCGGATCACCCATGTGACAGGCGGCCAGATGGTCTGCATCGCCGCCAATGGACGCAAGTTGCGGCTTGTGAGCCGCGCATACGCCTTCGGCAAAGCGGCAGCGGGTATGGAAACGGCAGCCCGACGGCGGATCGACCGGATTGGGCGGATCGCCCGCAAGTGGCGGTTCTTCCGTGCGGCTGTCCGGGTCCATGGAGGGCATCGCGGCGAAAAGCGAGGCCGTATAGGGGTGCGCCTGCCGGTGATAGATCGCCTCCGCCGGGCCGACCTCGACCACCTCGCCCAGATACATCACCAGCACGCGGTCGGAGATATAACGAACGACGTTGAGATCGTGCGAGATGAAGACATAGGTGAGGCCCAGTTCCTCGCGCAGGTCGTTCAGCAGGTTCAGCACCTGCGCTTCGACCGACTTGTCGAGCGCGGAAACGGCCTCATCAAGGATGACGAGGCGCGGCGACATGGCGAGCGCACGGGCGATGTTTACCCGCTGGCGCTGACCGCCGGACAATTCGTGCGGATAGCGGTTGGCGAAGCGTTCCGGTTGAAGCCCCACGCGGCGCATCAGATCGCGCGCCTTGCCGTGCGGATCCTCCATGCCGTGAACCTCAGGCCCGAAGGCGATGGAGTCCACGATGGTCAGGCGCGGGTTGAGCGAGGCGTAGCTGTCCTGAAAGACCATCTGCACCCCGCGGCGAAGCTCCTTCAGCTTGATGTCGGAGCCCAGCGCATCGCCGTCGAAAATGATGCGTCCGTCGTCAAGCTCGATCAGCCCGATCAACAGCCGCGCGGTCGTGGACTTGCCGCAGCCGCTTTCGCCTACGATGCCAAGCGTCTCGCCCTTGCGCACCTCGAAGGACACGCCATCGACGGCATGGACTGTTCCCGACTTGCGGTTGAGCAGCCCGGAGCGGATCGGGAAATGTTTCTTCAGATCCTGGGCGATGATCAGCGGTTGATGCGGCCCGCCGCGATCCCCTCTCGCGATGTTTTGGGGCGCGATGTTCAGGGGCGCGATGTCTCTAGTCTTTGACATTCATGGCACTCCGAAGACCGTCGCTGAGAAGGTTCAGGCAAAGCGAGGTGATGAAGATCATGGCGCCGGGAAGGGCGGCCACCCACGGGTTGATGTAGATGGCGGTGCGCAACGTGTTCAGCATCAGCCCCCATTCCGGCTCCGGCGGCTTCACGCCGATGCCGAGGAAGGAAAGCCCCGCCGCGAGGATCATGCAGACGCTGGTCAGGCTGGTCGCATAGACGAAAATCGGTCCCAGCACGTTGCCGATCACATGGACGCGCAGGATCGTCAGCACATTGCCGCCGGTCGCTCTTGCGGCCTCGATGTAGTCGAGTGAACGCACGCTGGCGGTCGCACTTTCCGCCACGCGGCAGATGGACGGGATGAAGACGATGGTGAGCGACACGAGGCTGTTGATCATGCCAGCCCCGAGCGCGCTGGAAATGGCGATGGCCAGCAGCACGGACGGGAAGGCGAAGAACACGTCGACCGTACGCATGATCACGGTGTTGAGCCAGCCGCCCGCATAGCCCGCGACGAGCCCCAGAAAGCTGCCGATGAAAAAGGCGAAGACGACGGGCATCAGCCCGACGAACAGCGTCAGCCGTCCCCCGTAGATGAGCCGGGCGAGCATGTCGCGGCCCTGCTCGTCGGTACCTAGCGGGAACCCGTCATAACCGATGGGCTTCAGCCGCTTGATCATAGAGGCCTTGTAGGGATCGTTGAGGCCCAGATAGGGAGCGAAGATCGCCGCCAGGATGAGAAGCAGCACGATGACGGCGCAGGTCACGGCGACGGGATCGCGCGAGAAGCGCCGGAACACCCCGGACCAGTAGCCGGGCGCTTTTTCGATTGCGGCGGGAAGCTCCACGCCTGCGTCGGTCGCGGCCATGGGTCAGTTCCTCTTGATGCGCGGATCGATGGCCGCCTGCGCGACGTCCACGATCAGGTTCATGCAGACGAAGAACAGGGCGAGGATCAGGATCGTGCCCTGCAACAGCGGCAGGTCGCGCTGGAAGATGGCGTTGGAAAGCAGGAAGCCGGAGCCGGGCCAGTTGAAGACGGTCTCGATCAGGATGGAGCCGCCGAGGAGATAACCGAGCTGAAGGCCCATCACGGAGAGTGCGGTGGGGGCTGCGTTCTTGATGACATGGCGCAGTACGTCGCCGCCTCTGAGGCCCTTGGCCTGAAGGGCTTGCACGAAATCCATGGAATAGATGTCGCCCACGAGGGCGCGCACGGTGCGCGCGACAAGCCCGATGGGCACCACCGCCAGCGTGACGGAGGGAAGGATCAGGAAACGCAGGTGCTCAAGATCCCAATGCCACTGGGTCGAGCCGCCCGGCCCCGCGCCCATGGAAGGAAGCCAGCCCAGCGTGACGGAAAAGATGATCACCAGCACGATGCCGAGCCAGTAATTGGGCACCGAGACACCGGTGACCGCAATCGCCGTCACCATCCTGTCTATGGCGGTGTCGCGGAAATAGCCGGCGACGAAACCGAGGATCAGCCCGATGGGAAAGGCGATGGCGCTAGCCGTGAAGGCGAGAAGCAGCGAGTTCTGGACCGCGCGGAAAACTTCGTCTGCCACCGGGCGTCCGGTGGCGATGGATTTGCCGAGATCGCCCGAAACCGCCTTGCCGATCCAGATTGCGTATTGAACGGGAAGCGGCTTGTCGAGCCCGTAGGCGGCGCGCATTTCCGCCTGTTGTTCGGCGGACGCATCGACCGGCATGATCGAAGTGAGCGGATCGCCCGGCGCGATATGAACGAGCAGAAAGCAGAAAAGGCTGACGCCGAAACACACGGGCAGCACGTAGATCAGGCGGCGGACCAGATGGGTAAGCATCGAGAGGGGCCTTGTGGGCTGGCGGAACGCGAGATGCTCCGCCGGAACTCATGGAAGAGCCTGCGGGAGGACAGGCCCCCGCAGGCTTTTGTTCTTTGCCGGATTATTCGGCGATCTCGATCCCGGAGAAGTTCTGGAACCAGTTCTGGGCCTGCACGAAGCCCTTGACCTTCGGGCTCATGGCGCGCGGGGCGACGTCATGGGTGATCATCAGGAACAGGGCTTCGTTCACATATTTCTCGTGAAGCTTCTGAAGCGCCGCATCCTGTGCCGCCGGTTCGAAGGTGGTCTTCGCCGTCTTGATCAGCTCTTCCATCTCGTCATCGCAATAGTGGCCCCAGTTGGTGCCGTTCGGCGCGATCAGCGAGCAGGCCACGTGGCGGATGAGGCCGGTGAACGGGTCCTGGATGAAGTAGGAGAAGTTGATCGACTGCGAGCCCTCGACGCTGGTATCGGCCGCACCGGCGCGCCACAGGTTGATCATCTGGTTCCATTCCACGACGTTGAACTCAACGTCGATGCCGACCTCGGCGAGGTTCTGCTGGACGTATTCGTTCATCGGCAACGGCAGCATCTGGCCCGAGCCCGAAGGCGAGATCAGGGCCTTGACCTTCAGCGGCTTGTCCGGGCCGTATCCGGCTTCGGCAAGAAGCGCCTTGGCGGCTTCCGGGTCGTATTTCACTTCGAAGGTCGGCTCGCCGAACCACTGGCTCGACGGCGGCAGGAAGCCCTTGGCCGGAATGGCGAGGCCGCCGAGCAGTTCCTTCAGGCCTTCGCGGTCCACGGCGAGGTTGGCCGCCTTGCGCACGCGAATGTCGTTCCAGGGCGACCCTTCCAGCCGCGACAGGTGCCAGGTCCAGTTATGCGGATAGGCGTTTGAGACGATGGAGAAGCCGTTGCCCTTGAGCGCGGGAATGGTGTCGGGGGCGGGCGCCTCGATCCAGTCCACCTGACCCGACATGAGGGCCGCGGTGCGGGCATTGGGCTCCGGCAGCGGCATCAGGATCATCTTGTCGAGCTTGGGAACGCGGGTCTCGTCCCAGTAGTCGGCATTGGGAACAAGCTCGGCGCGCTCGCGCGGCACGAAGCCGGTCAGCTTCCACGGGCCGGTGCCCGACGGTGCCTTGGCGACCTCTTCCCAGTTCTTGCCGTGGGCTTCCCAGTTGGCCTTGGAGGACATCAGGATCCAGGCAAGCTGGTAGGGAAGGGTGGCGTCCGGCTCCTTGGTGATGATTTCGAGCGTGTAGTCGTCGAGGGCCTTGTAGGAGGCGACAGCGGGAATGCGCGATTTGCCCTGCGCGGACTGGCGCGGATCGTATTGTTCGCTGTCCGGGTCCAGCAGCTTGTCGAAGTTCCACACCACGTCATGGGCGGTGAAGGGGCTGCCGTCGTGGAAGGTCACGCCTTCACGGATCTTGAAGGTCCACTTGTTCTTGTCCGCGCTGTCGACACCCCATTCGGTGGCAAGCCCCGGGATCAGCGTGGAGGCCTTGTCGGCGCTGGTCATGTCCCATTCGATGAGTGCGTCATAGACGGTAAAGCCCATGAAGCGCATGCCTTCGCCGCCCTGATCGGTCTGGCCGGTGGTCAGTGGAATGTCGGCGGCCGTCATGCCGACGCGCAGCGTGCCTGCGGCCATTGCGGCAGGCGAGGCGCTGTAGAGCACTGCGACGGAAAGCGCGGTCATCGCGGCCTTCTTCAAAATTCCAAGCGACATTCTGAATTCCTTTCCTCGTTCGCCCTTCATCGGGGCGGGCGTCGGTCGACATGATGGGGCCCCGGCGAGGCATGAAAGAGCGGCCCTCCGGAAACTGGCCGTCTGGGCGGCTCTTTTAGGACGTTCATCAACGCGAAGGGCCAGTGCGCCCGGCGTCGGAATTCCATTGACCTTGCGTAGCCAAAATGATGTGCGGGGGTGGAAGGACCGGCATTTTTGCCGGGTGGTTCAAATGCGAAGACGCCGTGTCACGCTCGAATTCTCCCCGGGTTCAAGCCCTGTTGCCTAAACTCAAGGGCAGTTGCGAAGCACCGGAAGTCCGGCTATCGATCTCTGGTCTGACCAGATGAGCGTATGAACCGATTAAAAATGAAGCAAGTCTAATATTTGAGCTGATATGATGAAATACTTACCAAGGGGAAAGGGCCGCTCGCCTGCGTCGATATCCGTTCCCTCGCGGGTTGCCGAAGCCATTCAGGAGATGATTGCCGAGCGGCATCTGAAGCCGGGCGATGCGTTGCCGTCGCAACGCGAACTGGCCAAGCGGCTGGGCGTTTCGCGACCTTCCCTGCGTGAGGGGCTTTCCATGCTGGAAACGCTTGGCGTCCTGCGTGTTGAGGACAGGCGCGGCCTGTTCGTGGCTGAAACCGGTGCCGGTCCGGTCAGGGTGACGGGACTGGCCGGCAGCTATTCTCTGGAGGAAATCTACGGTTTTCGGCTGTCACTGGAGCCCGCAGCCCTGTCTCTTGCGACAGGGGCTTTGTCCGGTGCCGACATCTCGGAAATGCGGCATCTGACGAACCGGATGCTGGAAGGCGCGCTCAAGAATCGGCCCGTGGTGGCGGGTGAATGCGACACGCATTTTCATGACCTGATCTTCGATCGCTGCTCAAACCGCATCTACCGCGATGTGCATCGCCAGTTTGCGCGCGAGCTGCGCGAAAGCCAGTGGGCTCCGATGGTCGTTCTGGACCAGGTCAGGGATACCGCACGCGAGCATCATGCAATTGTGGATGCTCTGGAAAAGGGCAATTCGAAGACCGCGTGCGAGCGTCTGGAAAACCATATTCGCCTGAGCGCTCGGCGCGTCAATATCCAGATCTAGGGTGTGGACCCGCAAATGAGACGGTGCCATGCGCCCGGATGATCCCGTCCGCGGGACAGGGCCGGGCGCATGAGAGGCTGGATCAGCGGGCCTGTGCGACCAGCAGCGCGGCGACGCAGCGCCGTGCGATTTCGCCGACCGCTTCCGGCTTGCGACCCGGCTTGTAAAGCGCGGAGCCGATGCCGAACCCGTTTGCGCCCGCGTCGATCCAGGGCTTGAAATTGTCGGGCCCCGCACCGCCCACCGCATAGACGAGAACGTCCTTCGGCAGCACGGCCCGCATGGCCTTGAGGCCGGACGGCCCCATGATGGAAGCGGGGAAGATCTTGAGGCCCGTCGCCCCGGCCTTCAGCGCGCCGAACGCCTCGCTCGGCGTGAAGACGCCCGGCCACGACGCCATGCCCAGCGACACGGTTTCCTCCACCACGTCCTCATCGAAGTTCGGCGAGACGATCAGGCGCCCGCCTGCGCCGTGAACGGCCCGCGCGTCCTGCCTTGTGAGGACGGTGCCGGCGCCGATCTGGACGCGGTCATCGGTTTCGAAATAGCGCGCAAGCAGGCCGATGGATTCCAGCGGCTGCGGCGAGTTGAGCGGCACCTCGATGGTGCGGATGCCCGCGGCTACGAGGGCCTCGCCAACCGGGATGGCTTCTTCCGGCGTGATGCCGCGCAAGATTGCGATCAGATTGTTGCTCATTTTTTCGCTGCACCTTCTTGCCACAGGGCCGTCAGACCGTTTCGCACGAGGCGACTTCCGTCCGCCACGTCCACGGTCTTTCCGGCCATTTCCAATGCCGTCTTGTAAAGCGCACAAAGCTTCGCGGCGCCGATCAGCACCGCGCGCTCGCAGTCTGCAATGGCGCGCGCCTCCGCGCCGATGAGGAGGCCGGAAAGCCGTGCGCGGGCTTCGCCTGCCGTCAATCCGTGCAGCAGCCCTTGCGCGCGCAGCGGGAACAGGCGTTCGAACGCGACGCCCGCCAGCCCGTCCGCAACACCGCCTTCAAAGGCCGCATCGTCCCAATCCTCGCCCGCCATACCGTGACGCAGGACGGAAGCGGTGGAAAGCAGTTCGAACAATTCGCCCGTCATCGCAGTTGCGAAGGAGAGCACCTTGCCGCCTTCGATCCGCACGCGCTTGGAATGTGTGCCCGGCATGATCAGCACACCGTCGAAATCGGGCGTCTCGGCCAGAAAGCCCGCGATCTGCACTTCCTCACCGCGGATGACGTCGGCGGGCTCGTCCTGCGCAAGGCCGGGCACGATCTCCACGGCGATACGCGGGTCGTGGGTCGCCACCTTCATCGTTTCCCCGGTGGCGACCGGTGCGCAGGGCACCATGCGATAGGGCGCTTCCTGCCAGCCCTGACGAGCCCCGACCATGCCGCAGGCGATCACCGGCAGCGGCGTGTCGCCGATCCAGTTCCCAATCAGGCGCAGCAGGGCGGGTTCGAACTCATCGCGGGCGAGCTTGCCCATGCCGTCGGGCGCATCCGCGGAGGCGAGAACCTCGCTCCCCTTCATCGCCCATACCCGGAGATGCGAGGTGCCCCAATCCGCGGCGACCCATTCCGGCTTTACTTCACTCATCACACGTCTCCAGCGTCGAGGCGGGCCTTGGCCCGGCTCCTTGTGCCCGGGCCTTCCGCCCGATGCGGAAAATCACATCTCCCGGTCAGGCGACCGGGCTCACCAGCGCTTCCCCCTTTATATGGGCACGCAGGTTGGCGACGGTCAGGTCCTCCATCCGCCGCCGGGTCGCGCGCGTCGCGCTGCCGACATGGGGAAGAAGGACCACATTCTCCAATTCGCGCAAGGAAGGCGGCACATGGGGTTCGCGGGCGAATACGTCGAGCGCCGCCCCGCCAAGCTTGCCTGCTTCCAGAAGCTCGATCATGGCCTCCTGATCGACCAGAGATCCGCGCGCCACATTGACCAGATAGCCCTCCGGCCCGAGCGCCTCCATGACACCCCGGTTGACGATGTTGTTGGTGGCGGCAGACTTCGGTGCAATCACCACCAGCCAGTCCACCTCGCGCGCCATGGTCACGAGGTCGTCGTAGAAACGATAGGGTTGGTCTTCCTGCCGGGTGCGCCCGTGATAGGAAATCTCCATCCGCATGGCCTCAAGGCGGCGGGCGATTTCCTTGCCGATCCGGCCAAGCCCCAGAATGCCTGCGCGCCTTCCGAAAAGCTCGTCTGTCAGCGGGTATTTGGCGGTCTCCCAGTGGCCTTCGCGGACATAGCGGTCGGCCTGCGGAATCCGATGGGCTAGCGCCAGCATCAGCCCAAGCGTCACTTCCGCCACGCAGTCGTTCAGGACGTCGGGAGTGTTGGTCACGCGGACATCGGCGGCCTTGGCGGCGGTCACATCCACCGCGTCATAGCCCACGCCCATGGAGGCGACGAGTTCCAGATTGGGCAGGCCGTTGATGATTTCCGCCGAACAGCCCCGGCTTCCGGGGGTGATGACGTAGCGCGTGGTGGGGGCGATCTCGGTCAGGAGGGCGGGCTTGTCCTCGGCTTCCCAGAAATTATGCACGGTGAAAAGCTGGTTGAGCTGGCCGACGACATTGTCGCTCATGGGGCCGACCATGAGGCAGCCGGGCTTTGTCATGGAAATCGTGTCCTTTGCTGACAGGCGGCTTCAATGTCTCCCGGGGCGCGATCAAATCCCGGATGAAGAGGTGGCCGCACCATTGGCGCGGCCATCCTTGTCTTGTTTGTGCCGGACCTGAGGTCCCGGCTCACCGCCCCATCAGGTGCAGCGGCGTCATGGAGACGGCGGGCACGTAGGTGATGATCAGGAGCGACAGGATCATCGCCAGGACGAACGGCACGATCCCCTTGATCACCTGGGATAGTGTCGTGTCCCCGATTCGGGCGGCAACGAAGAGGTTGATGCCCAGTGGCGGTGTGATGAAGCCGATCGCTAGGTTCACGACCATGATGATGCCGAAGTGGACCGGGTCGACGCCCAGCGATGTCGCCACCGGATAGAGGATCGGCGACAGCACCAGAATGGCCGGGGTCGTGTCCATCACGCAGCCCACGATCAGCAGCAGGGCGTTGATGATGATCAGCACGACGATCGGGTTGTTGGAGATCGTCAGCATGCCGTCGGCGATGGCGCCGGGGATCTGCTCGATGGTCAGGATGCGCGCAAAGGTGGAGGCGCAGCCGAGAATGACCATCACCGTGCCGATGGTGACGCAGGAGCCCGAGATCACATGGAAAATCTCGTTGGGCTTCAGGTCGCGATAAATGAACACGCCGCAGATGAAGGCGTAGACGGCGGCCACGGCGGCCGCTTCCGTCGGGGTGAAGATGCCTGCATAGATGCCGCCCAGAATGATGAACGGGTTGAGCAGCGCCCACTTCGCTTCCCAGGTTACCTTCATCGCCCGCGCGGCGTTGAACGGCGTCGGGTCGCCCGACCAGCCCATCTTCTTGGAGTAGAAGTAGACATAGACGATCAGCACCAGCCCGATCAGGATGCCGGGTCCGGCGCCTGCAAGGAACAGGCTGGAAATCGAGGTGCCGGTGGAAACGCCGTAGAGCACCATCGGGATCGACGGCGGGATGATCACGCCGATGCTGCCTGCAGTCGCAAGCAGGGCGAGAACGAACGACTTGGAATAGCCGGCTCTCAGCATGGTCGGAACCACCATCGAGCCCACGGCGGCCACGGTGGCCGGGCCGGAGCCGGAGACGGCGGCGAAGAACATGCACACAACGACCGTCACGATGGCGAGACCGCCGGTGACACGTCCGAAGAAGGCTTGCGCGACATCGAGAATGCGGCGGGACACGCCGCCCGCGCCCATCAGGTCGCCGGCGAGGATGAACAGCGGGATAGCCATGATCGGGAAGCTGTCGGTCGCGGAGACGAGGGTCTGCGAGATATAGAGACTGGATACCGTGCCGAAGGTCATGATCGTCAGCATGCAGGCCATGCCGATGGCGATGCCGACCGGCACGTTGAAGATCAGGAAGCCGGCGAGGCTTCCGAAAAGAATGGCAGCCGTCATGCCTCAGACCTCCTCTTCCGTGCTGACATTGAGGTTTTGAACCCGGTACCAGATAACCTGCAACTGGCGGAATGCGGTCAGGGCGAAGCCGACCGTCGGCGCGCCGTAGATCGTCCACATGGGCAAGCCGATTGCGGGCGAGGTCTGCCCGATCATCATCTGACGCTGCACCACCATGCGCGAGGTCCAGATGACATAGAGCGCAAAGCCGAAGAACATGATGTCGCCGACGATGATGACGTATTTGCGCAACGGGGCGGGGAACAGGCCCAGTGCGGCGTCAAGCTTGATGTGCCGCATCTGATGCGACCCGTAGCTGATGCTGAGATAGATCAGCCAGATGAACATGTATCTGGCGAGTTCTTCGGACCAATACAGCGATGCGCCCATGACGTAGCGCATGAAAACCTGAATAGCCAAGATGACGGTCATCAGGGATACAAGGGCAACGGAAAGAGTAATTTCCAGATTGTTGTCTAACCAGCGCAGAAGCTTCATCTAGGTAAATCCTCCATCCCGCAGAACCGGCTTCTTGGAAAATGACGCGCAAAAGCGCCGCCCATTGACATGGGCGGCGCAATGGGTCCGCGAGATATTACTTCGCAAGGGCCTGATCGAGATATTCGGGGTTATCCATCTTCGACTTCACGAGGTCGTAGATCTTGGCGTCGACGACCTTCTTCTGCCAGGCGGCCTTCTGCTCCGGGGTCAGCTCGACCACGGTCACGCCGTCGCCGGCGAAGGAGGCGAGGATTTCACCTTCGAGCTGCTGCGAACGATCGCGCTGGAACTTCGTGGCCTTGACCATCGCATCTTCCAGAGCAGCCTTCTCCTTGTCGGTGAGGCTGTTGTACTTGTCGAGGTTCATGAACACGATATACGGGGTGTAGACGTGCTGCGTCAGGGAGACGTGGTTCTGCACTTCCTGGAAGCCGTTGCCGGCGATGATGCCGAGCGGGTTTTCCTGGGCGTCGACCGTACCCTGCTGCAGAGCCGTGAACAGCTCCGTGAAGGCCATCGGGGTCGGGTTCGCGCCGAACGCGCGCCATGCGGCCAGATGGACTTCGTTTTCCATCGTGCGGACCTTCAGGCCGGCCACATCTTCAGGCAGCGCGACGGCCTTGTCGTTGTCGGTGAAGTTGCGGAAGCCGTTTTCCCAGAAGCCGAGGCCCTTCAGGCCCTTCTTCTCAAGCGTGGCGAGGATCTTCTGGCCCACGTCGCCGTCGAGCACGGCATAGGTCTCTTCGGAGCTGAGGAAGAGGAAGGGCGCGTCGAAGAGATACAGGTCCGGGAAGAGCGAGGCGAGCGGGCTCGTGGAGGACACGCCGATGTCGATGTCACCGAAAATGGTGCTCTCGGCAGCCACGCGGTCATCGCCGAGCTGGTTGTCGGGGAACAGTTTGACGGTCAGGCTACCGCCGGTGGCTTCTTCAAGCATCTTCTTGAATTCCACACCGGCATCCTTGGCCGAGGTGGACGTCACGTTGGCGAAGCGCAGGTCCGCGGCGTGGGAGGACACCGGGGCAAGCGTCATCACTGCAATGGCGGAGGCCATGCAGATCTTCTTGAGACAGGACATTCTCATTCCTCCGTAAGCTTCAATCCGAGACGCTGGTCTCAGAGCTTGTTAACCGGCCAGTTGACCGGCTGGTTTTGTGCGAAACGCACAGCCTCTTCCGCAACTTTGCGTTTGAGTTCGTTGGCCGAATCCTCGGAATACCAGGCCATGTGAGGGGTGATGAGACAGGTCTCGATCCCCCGCAGCGGGCTGCCATCCTCCAGCGGCTCGTTTCCGGTTGTGTCGATGCCCGCACCCGCGATCTGGCCGGCCTTCAGGGCGTCTGCCAGATCCGCTTCGTTGACGATGCCGCCGCGCGAAGTGTTCACGACCACGGCCGTGTCCTTCATGGAGGCCATGACGTCGGCATTGATCATGTTGCGGGTTTCATCGGTGAGCGGGCAGAAGACCGCGACGATATCGGCTTCCTTGAAGATCCGGGCCGTATCCGCGCTCTCGATGTAGTCGGTGCCGTCGGCGGCATTGGGCTTGTAGAACTTGTCGTAACCCAGAACCTTGATGTCGATGGCGTTCATCTTGCGCGCATAGACCTGTCCGATGCGGCCGAGGCCGATCACGCCGACGGTCAGTTCGCGCAGGCGACGGATCGGCACGGCTTCCACGTAGTCCCAGCGGCCCGCATGGCAGGAATTGTTCATCGGAACGATCTTGCGCAGCAGGGTCAGGGTCAGCGCGAGCGCGTGGTCGGCGACCTCGTTCATGCCGTAATCCGGCACGTTGCACACCTGCACGCCCGCCTTGGTGGCAGCGTCCAGGTCCACGTTGTTGTAGCCCACGCCATAGCGGATGATCTGCTTCAGGTTCGGCAGGGCCTCGAACACGCGCGCGGTGAACGGCGCGTACTGGTTCAGCACGATCTCGGCCTCGCCAAGCTGCGCGATCACCTCGTCTTCGGTGAGGCAGTTATAGAGCGGGGCCGACAGTCCGGCGGCCGCGAGGATTTCGTCCTCGATGGCGCGGGAGGGGTGGTTGAGGTCGGAATAGACGACTTTCATTTTTGTTCCTTTCACCGGCCGCGAAATCAGCGGCCCATGTAGCCGCCGTCCACCGGCAGGGTGACGCCGTGGACGTATTCGGCTGCGTCGGAAGCGAGGAAGAGCATCGGGCCGATCATGTCCGGCCCCGTGCCCCAGCGCTTGGCGGGGATACGGGCGGTGATCTCCGCATTGCGGCCCTCGTCGGCCAGAAGCGCGGTGTTCATGTCGGTGGCCATGTAGCCGGGCGCGATGGCGTTGACGTTGATGCCGCGGCTCGCCCACTCGTTGGAAAGCGCCTTGGTCAGCTGCATCACGCCGCCCTTGCTGGCCGCATAGGCGGGCACGGTGAAGCCGCCGAAGAAGGAGAGCAGGGAGGCGATATTGATGATCTTGCCCTTGCCCTGCTTCAGCATCACACGCCCCGCCATCTGGCACAGGTCGAAGACGGCGGTCAGGTTGACGTCGAGAACCTCCTGCCAGTCCTCGATCGGGAAGTCCTCGCACTTGTGGCGGCGCTGGATGCCTGCCGCGGTGACCAGGATGTCGAGCTGACCGTCGAGCATCTCCAGTGCCTTGGCGAAGCCGTCGCGGCGGGCGTTCGTGTCGCCCAGGTCCATCGCGAGGCCATGGCAGGTTCCGTTTGCGGAGATCTCCTCGGCGACCTCATGGACTTTTTCGGAACTGCCCACGATGACGACGTCCACGCCCGCGCCGACGAGGCCCTCGGCCATGGATCTGCCCAGGCCGCGCGTGCCGCCGGTGACGATGGCCTTGCGGCCGGAGAGGTCGAAGAGGCTCATGCTTGGCAATCCACCAGAATCTTGACTGTGGTCAGGGAGGGGTCGGCGATCATGTCGAAGACCTTGTCGGAAGCCGACAGCGGCACTTCCTGCGTGATTACCTTCTCGAGGTCGGGAACCATCTGCTGCGCCAGCTCCAAGGCGGCGCCGAACTCGGCCATCGTGTAGACACGCGAGCCGACGATCGTCAGTTCCTTGAAGTTGACGTCGATCAGAGAAACCGCATGCGGCTCCTTGTGGGTCGCGGTCATGCAGATGACGCCCTGCACGCGCACCAGCTTGGTCATGTCGAGCGCCGAGCTTGCCACGCCGGAGCACTCGAACAGCGCGTCTGCGCCGTCGCCGCCGGTTTCCGCCATGACGTGCTCGATCAGGTCCTGCTTGCGCACGTCCACGGCGTCGAAGCCCATCTCCCGGCACAGGTTCAGGCGGCCGTCATCCACGTCGGAGATGATGATCTTGGAAGCGCCCGCATGTTTCAGGACGATCGCCGTCAGGAGGCCGATCGGGCCCGCGCCCATGACGACCGCCGACTGGGTGAAGGCGAAATTGGCCTGATGCAGCGTGCGCACGACCACCGCAAGCGGCTCGACGAGCGCGGCGATGCGGTCGGACAGGGTGTCCGGCACCTTGAACATCACGTTCTCGTCCACCCACAGCGTCTCCGCCATGCCGCCGTCGCCGTCGATACCGATCAGGCGCAGGCTGGCACAGACATGCGGCTGGCCATTGCGGCAGGCGTGGCAGTGGCCGCAGCTCAGCAGCGGGTAAGCGACCGCCCGGTCGCCGACCTTGAAGCGCGAGCCCTCAGGGGCTTCTTCCACCGTGCCGACGAATTCGTGCCCGAGCACCAGCGGCGCGGTCGCGCGCGGGTGCTTTCCCGAATAGATCCCGATATCGGTGCCGCACACACCGCAATAGTGAAGGCGCAGCCGAACCGCACCGGCGCGTTTTTGAGGCGTCGCCACATCACGGACTTCCACGCTTTTGGGGCCGGTATAAACAAGTGCTTTCATTGATTTTCCGCCTTCTGACAGTGGGCGCTGTCCAAAGTTTGCCGTATCGATTTTTCTAAACCGCGAGCATCGGGGAGGAGGGGCACGGTTCGAGAAATGCCCGTGTTGGGGCAGGAGTGCGATGTCGAGTGGATGAGCGCATTTTCCGGCGCTGCGTACCCTCACGAGCGAAAGGCAGGAGTGAACTCCATAGGTTGCTTTATTCAGACCTGACGTTGATTCTCTTGAGGTGTGATAGAACTACAATTCGCGCAAAGATTGTATCCAGAGGAACCCCACTTTGACCAGAAGCCTTTGAGATGCATTCGGCCGAGGCGCCATTTACGATTCCAGGTTACATAACGATGACATTGCAATTGCCATTGACGACCGGACGATGGGACGGCGCAAAAGGTCGCAGCGTGATGCATATCCCCATGTCACAGAGATCGGGATGGGGGGGCTTATCCCGTTTGGCATTTGAGAGTCCCCAAGGCATCAGGGGGTTAGCGCGTTCCGTGGAAAACGCTGCAAACTCAACAGGCACTGCACTTATTTTAAGCGAATGAAGAATGTTGCGTCTGAGTCTGCCACTTCCCCTTGCCTGACATGCATTTGGGTTGGCTCGGCAGCGGCGAAGGACAGGAGCGGCGATCGAGTGAAGATCAAATTGGAGGCAGGCATGAAATGCGCTGCAGGGCATGCTGCAATGCGGCGTGTCACGTTCCTGGCGACTGCCCGTTATGGCTGTGTCGAAATGCTCGATTTATGTGCCCTTGCGGAGGGCCTATAGCGATGGTGAGCGCCTGATCGCGCTCAGGTTGCTGAAGACACGGAAATACTGAAGAGGTCTTGCGCGACCGGAAAACGTCCAATTCAGCATAAGAATTTCGCCATAAACCGGGCCTGGGAAGCAGGAACAGGCTCGATAACAGGGGGGGCGATCATACGGGCCCCCGGACACAAAGGCCGCACGCCCATGCCGAACTCCCATCTCACCCGGTTGTTGATCGACGCGCGCGAGAACAACCGTCCGCTCGACAAGGAAAGCAGCTTCGAGGTTCCCCGCAGCAAGGATGAGGCCGATGCCGTCCAGCTTGCCGTGATCCGCCATTTCGGCTCCATCGCGGGCTACAAGGTCTTTCAGGTGGAAGACAAGGACGGCTGCTGGGGCGCGATCCCGGCCCCGCGGGTGATGAAAGCCACGGGCGCGCCGGTGAACGTTGCTGTGCCGATGAGGGTGGAAGCCGAGATCGCCTTCCGCTTCAAGGACGGTCTTCCCGCCCGCGCAGACGGGATTGCATACAATGCCGGGGAGGTGTGGGCTGCCGTCGGCGAGGCCTTCGCGGCGTTCGAACTTCTGGACAATCGCTACCCCTTCCTGAGCGCCCCCGATCCGCTCTTCGTGCGCGCCGATTCCATGGGAAACTACGGTCTGGTCTTCGGCGAAGGCGTGGCCGACTGGCGCGAATTGGTGAAGGCGGATGTCGCCGTGAAGCTGGAAATCGGCGGCAGGACGGTAGTCGATCAGCGCGGCGGTCACCCGTCGGGCGATCCGGCCCATCCCCTGACATGGCTCGCCAATGCGCTTGCCGGAACCGACCACCCGATCAAGGCGGGCGACGTGGTGACGACCGGGGCTTTCGGCGGCCCGCACCCCGTTCAGCCCGGCGAGCGCGCCGTGGCGAAGATCGAGGGGTTCGCGCCCATCGAGTTCACCTGTGGCTGAGCCTGAACCTCGCCTTTGCACCTGCCCTTTCCGGCCATGAGCCGGGGAGGTCCGTAAAATTTTCGGGGTTGGCAGCGCTGGCAAGACAGCGGAAAAGATCTGCCACCCCTCTGTCACGCGAGGCGCGGTGTCTGCGTCCGGTGATCGCGAGCGAACAAGAGAGACTGTAGATGGCCTTTGACATCCTCTGCCTCGGTGAACCCATGCTGGAGTTCAACCAGCAGCCCGACGGCAAATATCTCCCCGGCCATGGCGGAGACACCCAGAACGCCGCCTGCGCGGCTGCGCGACAGGGCGCGTCGGTTGGCTATTTCACGATTCTGGGCGCCGATACCTTCGGCAACAGCTTCATGGACATGTGGCGCTCGGAAGGCGTGGACTGTTCGCACGTGAAGCAGGTGACCACCGCGCCGACGGCCGTCTATTTCGTCACCCACGGCCCGGACGGGCATGAATTCAGCTATTTCCGCGCAGGCTCCGCCGCCAGCAAGATGCGGCCCGAGGACCTGCCGGTGGATGCTGTGAAGAGCGCTCGGATGCTGCATGTCTCCGGCATCTCGCAGGCGATCTCGGCCTCTGCCGCCGATACGGTCTTCGAGGCCATCGATCTGGTGAAGGCCGCAGGCGGCACGGTTTCCTACGACACCAACCTGCGCCTGAAGCTCTGGCCGCTGGCGCGTGCCCGCGCGGTGACCCACGAGGCCATGAAGAGCTGCGACATTGCCCTGCCGGGCCTCGATGATGCGGTCCACTTGACCGGTCTTTCCGAGCCCGATGCGATTGTGGATTTCTACCTGAATCTTGGGGCCGAAGTCGTTGCCCTGACGCTGGGCGCCAAGGGAACGCTGGTCGGCACGGAAAGCGAACGTCAGCTCATCGGCGGACGCAAGGTGACCCCAGTCGACGCCACGGCGGCGGGCGATACGTTCGACGGCTCCTTCCTTGCCCGCATCGCGGCGGGCGATACGCCCTTCGAGGCTGCACGCTACGCCAATGCCGCCGCTGCCCTTTCCACGCAAGGCTACGGCGCGGTCGCTCCCATGCCCCGCAAGGCCGAGGTGGAAGCCTTCCTCGCCGAAGGCTGAGCCCCGGATTTCTGTACGAATACAATTTCTGCACGAAACCAAAAACGCCGGTGTCCCAATGGGCACCGGCGTTTTCATATCTGCGATATCCGGCCCGCCTATTTGCGGTAGCGGTTCGCCAGTTCCACGATGCGATCCACGGCGGCGCAGGCAGCCTTGTGGTCCTGCGAATAATTCAGCCGGATGCTCTCAAGCGTATGCGGGCTGAACTCGCTTCCCGGTGTCACGATGACATCGGCCTGCCGGTTCAGGAGTCGCACGAAGTCGATGGGCGAGATGGCGAGTTCGGGCATGCGGGCAAAGAGATAACTGCCCGCCTGAGGCGTGCGCACCGCCATGCCCTCAGCGGCGCGGAAGCGGGAAAGCAGGTCGTCGCGGATGGCCTGATGCAGGCGGATGCGTTCTTCCATCCAGCCTTCCGGCTCCGCGAACCACGTCTTGAAGACCGCCTGATTGTAGCCCGCCGCGCGCAGCGAAACGATGGCCTGAAGCCGCTCCATCCGCTCGATGATCGCGGCCGAGCCGAAGGCGACGCCGAGGCGGTAGCCGGAAAGCGATTCCGTCTTGGACGGACCCATGATCGTGATCACGTTTTCCGCGCCCGAGAGGGCGCGCAGATGCGTGTAGGGGCCGCAATCGCTGTATTTCAGGCGGGAATAGAGCTGGTCGGCAATGACGGTCGCGCCGTATTTGCCGGCAAGTTCCGCGATGGTGCGGATCTCGTCCGGCGAATAGACAGCCCCCGTCGGGTTGCTCGGATTGGAGAAGAGGAAGGTCTTCGCGCCCGCCTTGAAGGCGTCTTCCAGCTCATCGAGATCGAGCCCGGCCCTGTCGTCGCCGCCCAGATAATCGAGCTGCACGGGGCAGATCTCGCCGTCGAAGAATTGCACCAGCTTGCGGTTGGCGAAATAGTCGGGCTGCACGATGGCGACCTTGTCGCCCGCGGCCACCGTAGCCGCCACCGCAAGGAACAGCGCGCCCTGCGTGCCCGGCGTCAGGATGACCTCGCTTTCCGCATCAAGCGGCGCTCCGGTGAAAGCCGCCAGCCGTTCGGCCAGCATTTCGCGTAAAGACTGCCGCCCGCGATATTCGGTATAGGCCTGTGCCCCGCCTTCCGTAACGCCCTCGCTGAAGACCTCGAAGGAGCCCGGCGTGGGCAGGAACGCATCCACATCGCCATGGGAGAAATCGACCCGGCGACCGGGGAGCTTGTCGCCCCGCATCAGGTCTTCGAGCTTGCTCTGCCTGAGACGTCCCTCCTGACCGGGCGCATTGTCGGTTTTCAGTGTGTCGAATTTTTCCGTGATCGAAGACATGGCGAGCCTTGGTCTGAGGAGTGTGAGAACGGGGCAGGTCCGGCGCAAACGTGAAAAAGCAATCTGATTGCGCCAGACCTCAGGCGGTGAGAACCCGACCTTAGGCGGTGAGACCCCGGACTTTCAATGCGGCGCATGGGGCGCGTTCGCGCGTCAGGCGACGACGATGCCCTTGCCGCCCAGAAGCCTGTCGATGGAGCCGATGGCGGATTGCGGGGTGTAGGCGCCCGTCACGCCGCCCAGCGAGCGCGAGGAGACGCGGATATCCCATTCAAGCCCTGCGCCCGTCACTTCCACATGGTGCTGCATGGCCTTCAGGCCTGGAACCGCCACCACGCGGCTGACGGTCTTGTCGAAGCCGATGCCCGCAAGCGCGATGGCTGCATGCACATTGACGTTTCTTGGAAACTTCGCGCAGACCTCGCGCGTGGGGCCCTCGAACAAGATCCCGCTGGCGTCTTCCTCGATGCCGAGGCTCGGGCCGCTCTTGGTGGTGGTGACGGTGACGCTTTCCAGAAGCGCCTTGCCGTCGCCGATCCCGTCGAGCGCCAGAATGGCCCCGTGCGGCACGTAGAAGACATGCCCGCTTGCAGCGCATGCGCGCCGCACTGCCTGCTCGATCGCCGGGTCGGCAAGCGCGGTGCAACTGAAACCGCAGAAATCGGCGTTCTCCAGAAAGCGCGGCGCAAGGGCTGCCAGCACCGCGGGCACCGCCACCTCGATGACGAGATCGACCGGCGTTGCGAGCGCCGCTTCCGGGTCGGCCGTCAGCACTCCCGCCGGAAGGTCCGGCAGGCTGGCGGCGTCGGCGGTCTGTTTGAGAACGAAGGCAAGCTCCAGATCGGTGGAGTGGAGGATATGCTCAATGATCTTCGAGCCGATCTTGCCCGAGCCGATAACACCGACCTTGCTGTAGCGCGCCACGCGATCAACTCCTGAAATGTCTTGTCCGATGCCGGTCAGCCGTCACTCGGCGCGTCGGATGTTCCAAGTGCTGGATAGGCCAGCTGGTTAGCGCAGGCGAGGGTTTGCAGTGACGCAGGCTTGCCGCAAACGCGTGCCCGCGTCACCGGAAAGACGGGGAAGGCCCCCGCCCGGATCAGGCGCTCGTCACCGACCAGTTCAGCGGCGTGTCGGCGCGGAAGACCACGACCTGCCCTCCGGGGCCGGCATCGACGCTTGCGAAGATCGACGGGTCCGGTGCGGTGTGCGTCAGCGTGATACGGTCCTCGTTGACCGGCAGACGATAGAAGGCCGGGCCGTTGAGCGAGGTGAACCCTTCCAGCTTGTCGAGCGCGCCTTCCTCCTCGAAGACCTGCGTCACGTAAGGCAGCGTCACCGGTGCGTTGAAGATGCCCGCGCAGCCGCAGGCACACTCCTTGGCGTTGAGGGGGTGCGGCGCGGAATCGGTGCCGAGGAAGAATTTCGGATTTCCCGACGTCGCCGCCTTGCGCAGCGCCTGGCGGTGGTTTTCGCGCTTGGCGATGGGCAGGCAGAAGAAGTGGGGCCGGATTCCGCCGCGGAAAATGTCGGTGCGGTTGATGATCAGGTGTTGCGGGGTGATCGTTGCGGCGAGGTTCTCGTTGGCCTCGCTCACGTAGGATGCACCCTCCTGCGTGGTGATGTGCTCCATCACCACGCGCAGGCCCGGGAAGTCGCGGCGCAACGGTTCCAGAACGCGCTCGATGAAGACGGCCTCGCGGTCGAAGATATCGACGTCGGGATCGTTGACTTCGCCGTGGACGAGCAGCGGCACCGACGCTTCCTGCATCGCTTCCAGAACCCTGGTGATGCGCGTGAAGTCCTTCACGCCCGCATCGGAATTGGTCGTGGCCCCTGCCGGGTAGAGCTTCAGCGCAGTCAGTTCGCCCGTCTCTGCGCCCTTCTTGATCTCCGCCGGATCGGTCGTCTCGGTGAGATAGAGCGTCATCAACGGCTTGAAGGTGTTGCCTTCGGGAAGGGCGGCCTCGATGCGCGAGCGATAGGCGCGCATGTCGTCGAGCGTGCGCACCGGCGGCACGAGGTTCGGCATGATGATCGCACGGGCGAACAGAGCGGCGCTGATCGGCAGAACCGCCTTCAGCATGTCCCCGTCGCGCAGGTGCAGGTGCCAGTCGTCGGGACGGATGATCTCGATCTGATCGCTCATGTCGGTGCTTCCTTTGCCTCGTGCCTTCCGGCCGGGTCGGTCGCGCCATCCTGTCTGTGCGTCTGTCGCGTGCCGCCGGGGATAGGGGGCTTTGAGCAAACCCAAACGCCGATGTCCAGCGATTATGCGTTGCCGAAGGACCAATGGCGAGGGTGCGACTTACGGCAACATCTTCCGGGGGCCGGGTTCGGGTTAGAAAGCCGGACGCGCGCGGCTGGTGATTCCTGCATTCGCAGATCCGGACAAAACGGATATGTTCGCGCTCCGATCTGGAAGGAAAGCGGTCCCCGCATGAAGTGTCTCATCGTTCAGCCCATCCATCCCGCAGGCGAGGAAATGCTGCGCGAAGCCGGCATCGAGCCGGTCAACGCCTCCGCCCATGACATGGAGACCGTGGCGCGCGAAATCGCAAGCATGGATGCCGTGATCACGCGTAACGCCGGTCTGAAAAGGGCTGCGATGGATGCGGGCAACAGGCTCCGGGTGATTGGCAATCACGGCACCGGCGTGGATCAGGTCGATCTCGACCATGCCACCGAACTCGGCCTTCCGGTCGCCTATATTCCCCATGCGAACGTGCAGTCGGTGGCGGAACTGGCGATCACGCACATGATGGCGATCGCCCGGCGCGTGCGTGAAGCCGATGCCGCAGTGCGCTCCGGCAACTTCGATTATCGCTATGCGCGCGACTTCCGGGAGATGCAGGGCTCCACGCTTCTGATCATCGGCTTTGGCAGTATCGGTCGCCGCACGGCGGAAATGGCCGCCGCCGCCTTCGCCATGAAGGTGCTGGTCCATTCGCCGAGCGTTCCGGTGGAGAAAATCGTGGAAGCCGGTTTCGAACCCGCCCCGGACCTGAACGAGGCTCTGGGGAAGGCGGATTTCGTTTCCCTCCATCAGCGCCTCAACGACCGCACCCGCGCCAGCTTCAACGCCGAACGGTTCGCCCGGATGAAGAAGGGCGCCGTCCTCGTCAACACCGCGCGCGGCGGGCTGGTCGACGCCGCGGCGCTGATCGAAGCGGTCGAAAGCGGCCATCTGCGTGGTGCGGCGATTGACGTGTTCGAGACCGAACCGCTTCCCGTCGATCATCCCTTCATCGGCTGCAAGGGTATTCTCCTGGCACCGCATATCGGCGCGGCGACGGAAGAGGCCCTGGAGCGAATGGCGGTGGAAATCGCCACAGCGGTGATCGCCGCGCTCAGGGGCGAGCGGCCCGAGTATCTGGCCAATCCGGATACGTGGGAGGTCCGCCGCCGGATCTGAAAGCTCCGCTCCGATCTGGCCATGACCTCACAAGTCAAAGGGGCCGCGAGGGCCCCTTTGATCATGTTGCGACTTGAAAATTGTGCGCAGCATTTTTTGCGGGAAATATGCTGCGGTGCACAAAAGCCGCCATTGGGAGACCACTCCCCATGGCGGAATTCCTAGCCCTGCAGCCAGCCTTCCAGAGCGTCTTCGCGCGGCAGGCCGCCCGCATGGACGAGCTTGTCGTCGATTGCAATACCGGGCGTGGACATCACCCCGGCCATGGCGATGGCTTTCGGATCGCTCACCTTCACCACCTCGATTTCCATGCCGAGTTTGGTGGCGGCGGTCTGCACCATGGTTGCCACTGTCTCGCACCGCTTGCAGCCGGGGCCGTAGACTTTGACGGTTTTCATCGAAGGATCCTTTCAGGGTCAGAAGATCAGGTTGAACAGAAAGCCGACGGCGAGGATGCCGCTGCCCACCACGCCGATGAAGACGGCGATGAGGCGCAGCGTCAGAACCTGCCTGAGGATGATCATTTCGGGCAGCGAAAGCGCGATGACGCTCATCATGAAGGCGAGCACGGTGCCCAGCGCCGCGCCCTTGCCCAGCAGCGCTTCGACGATGGGAACGACACCGGCGGCGTTGGTGTACATCGGAATGCCGATCACCACCGCGGCCGGCACCGACCACCATGCATCGGCGCCCATGATCCGGGCCATCAGGTCTTCCGGCACGTAACCGTGGATCAGCGCGCCCATGGCGATGCCGAGGATGATCCACATCCACACCTTGCCGACGATCTCGCGCACCGCCTCGATGCCGAGGCGGTAACGGTCGATCATGGTCAGTTCCTCGTCGTCGCCGACGGCCGGGGCGTTCGCGCCGGAATGGATGTCGCGCACCCAGTCCTGCAGCCAGCCTTCAAGGCGCAGCTTGCCGATGACGAGACCGGCGAAAATGGCGATGGCGAGGCCGAACCCGAGATAGGTCGCGGCCACCTTCCAGCCGACAAGACCGAAGAGCAGCACGAGCGCCACTTCATTGACCATCGGCGCGGCGATGAGGAAGGAGAAGGTCACGCCGAGCGGTACGCCTGCGGAAATGAAGCCGATGAAGAGCGGCACGGCCGAGCAGGAGCAGAAGGGCGTGAGAATGCCCAGTCCCGCCGACATCACGTTGCCCACGCCCTCGCGCCTGCCGGATAGTAGCGCGCGGGTCTTTTCCGGCGAAAAGTAACTGCGCACGACCCCCATGGCGAAGACGATGAGCGTCAGCAGCATCATCACCTTGGGCGTGTCGTAGAAGAAGAAGGCAATGGCCTCGCCGGTATGGCTGTGGCGCTCCACGGGGAAAAGGCCGGTGATCCAGTCGGACGCAGGAATGAGCTGGCGATAGACGAGCCACCAGGCGGCGATGAAGACGACGACACCCAGATGCCAGTGCCAGTCAGGGTGGGAAACGCGATGCGGGGATGTGCCGGTCCCGGTGCTCATGCTGCGTTCCTTTCGTGAGTATCGGTTCCGCTTTTGGTTGCTGCCCCGTGTTTGGCAGCTGAAAGCACGGCATCGACGATCTGGCGCACATCGGCAGGCATGTCGGGGTTCAGGCGGTAGCGCACCCATTGCGCATCGCGCCGGTCGCTCACCAGCCCTGCATCCCTCAACACTTTCATGTGGCGCGACATCCGCGACTGGCTCGTCTCAAGTCGATCCATCAGTTCGCACACGCAATGTTCGCCGCCGTCGCAGACGACTTGCATCGCCCCCAGCCGGGTCGGCTCCGCCATGGCTGCCAGAATCTTCGGGATATCCATGCTTGCTCCCACATTATTGCGCATATGCGCCTAAGCGCATTCGAATATGTGGGGATCCGATGTTTTTTGTCAACCAGCGAAGGTCGGGGACGCGTTGTCGAATGGCTGGGGGTGTTGTTTTCGTCGTCGGGTTCGGGCGCGGAGGCAGAGCCTGGAGACGGGGGCGTGAGGGCGCGCTTGAGCGTGAGGCCGGTCCTTCGAGACGCCTGCTTGCGCAGGCTCCTCAGAGTCTGACTCGAAAGTGGGTTTATGTTTTCAATGCCTTGCGTGTCTCCTGACGAGCAGGATCACACCCGCGACGTATATCCATGTCTGCTCGGTCAGGACTGATCGCTCGAAGTCTTTGGAGAGCCTTCTTGCGCGTGAGAGCCATGCGAAGGTGCGTTCCACGACCCAGCGTCGCGGCAGCAGCTGGAAGCCTTTGACGCCCGCAGGCCTCTGGACGATTTGGATTTTCCACGGCCCGCAGTCTTGCAGGTCTTTCAAAAGCTTCTTCCCGCGATAGACACGGTCCGCGAAGATGTGACTGAGCCTTGGAAAGCGCTTGCGGAGCCGTTGCAGCAACGGCACCGCTCCGTGGACATCCTGAATGTTGGCCGGATGCACCATCACATCCAGCAACATGCCTTCGGTGTCGGTGACGATATGGCGTTTGCGACCCTTGATCCGCTTGGCCGGGTCCAGCCCTCTCGGCCCACCGCTTTCGGTCGTCGGGGCGCTCTGGCTATCGATGATGCCTGCCGAGGGGTGAGGCTTGCGGGCCTGCGCACGGCGCTCCACGGCAACGAGCTGGCGATTGATCGAGCCCCATAACCCCATGTCTCGCCACATGTAGAAGTAGCGCTGAACCGTGGATCGGGGCGGAAAGTCATGGGGCAGCAGGCGCCACGGACAACCGGCACGCGCCAGATAGAAGATCGCGTTGACGACCGCACGAAGCGAGGTCGTGCGGGGTCGGCCGAGGCCGCTGGGTGCTGGCAGATAGGGCGCAAGCACCTGCCATTCCTCGTCACTCAGATCACTTGCATAGCCCGGACCGCGGCGCTCATATTGTCGCCGAGTGGTTTCAGTCCACATTTTGTGCCTCCCGTCAGTTCTTTTCAAAACAACGGAATCACAAACGACTGAAATCACTCAACTCATTTCGGGCCAGACACTGAGGAGGGCCGTCAGGCCCGTCTCGAAGGATGGGCCCCTTGCGCGCCCCGCGCCCCAACCCGGTTCAGGCTGGGGCGGCGGCTAGCCTCAGGTGGTTTCGCCGACCATGATGGCGGTCGGTTTGGGCTCCGCGATCGTGCGGGGCCTGTTGGCGCGTTGGCCTGCCCACACCGACACCAGTACGATGGCCGCTCCGAGAAGCTGCAAGGGATCCAGCGCCTGTCCGAGCCATATCCAGCCGAGGGTGACGGCGGTCACCGGGCTCATCATGCCCAGCATGGAGACCGTGCCCGGTTCGATCCGCGCCACGCCGCGAAACCAGATCGCATAGGTCGCCGCCGCCCCGATGAGGCCGAGCCAGACGAGGCCCGCAATATTGAGCGCGGAAAGCTGCGGCAGCGGCGGTTCCATGAGGAGGGCGAGCGGCAACAGGATCAGCCCGCCTGCCGTCAATTGCCAGGCGGTGAAGCTGAGGGCCGGCACCGGCGGCTGCCATTTGCGCGAGAGAACCGTTCCCGCCGCCATCGAGGCCGCCCCGCCGATCCCGGCCGCGATGCCGACCGGATCGAGCCGGGCTTCGGGGCCCAGCACCAGCAGTGCCACGCCGACGACACCGGACAGCGCCGCCATCACGGCCCCGGCCTTGACCGGCGTGCCCAGCCAGCCCCGCGCCATGACGATCACCATGATCGCCTGAAGCGAGCCGAGGGTTGCCGCCACGCCGCCGGGGAGCCGGTAGGCGGCAATGAACAGGCACACCCAGAACACCGCGAAATTGAGCGCCCCCAGCGCGAAGACGCGCCCGAGCCAGGCGCGCGGCGGCAGGCACCGCGTCACGGCGATGAGCAAAAGCCCTGCGGGAAGCGCGCGCAGGACCGCGAGTGTCACCGGATAGCCCTGCGGCAGGGCCTCGGTGGTGACCAGATACGTGCTGCCCCAGATCGCGGGCGCAAGGCCGGTCAGAAGGATATCGGTGGTACGGGACATGGTTTCCTGCCTGTCTGGCTTACTGAAAATTCCGGTAACGCGGCGAGGGATCGTCCGGCAGGCAGGGCAGGCCGATGTCCCGTCTCAGGTCGCAGGAGAGATCGTAGGGCAGACGCCTTGAGCGCCGCCGTACGCGCGTCAGGTTCTTTACCCGGAACCGCTCCAGTAGCCACCGCAGGGCCCTTTCGCATGGGTTGGTACGCATGGTTGTTTTCCTTCTCGTTGGACGACGTCAGGCGACGAGGCGCTGCGCCGCGCGGATCTGCGCCCTGAGATCGTCGATCGGTCCGTTGACGAGACGTGTCCCGGTTTCGCGAACGATCAGGGTCGGAACCGCCTGCACCTGATGGCGGCGGGCATATTGCCGGTCGGCCTCCACGGCCTCCGCCGTGGCCGGATCGTCGAACGCAGCGGCAAAGCCCGCCTCGTCGAAACCGAGCGAGTGGGCCACCTGACGGATGACCTCAGGGTCCGCGATATTCTGCGCGTAGGTGATATGGGCGCGCTGAAGCTGGTCGAACATCGCCCAATGCGCGTCCTGCCCGGCCAGCCGTTCCGCCGCCTTGCAGGCGAGCGCAGCCAGATAGCCGTGCGGATAGTCGAAATCGGCCCGCTCCATTGCGTCGATATCGATCAGTTCGGGACGGTCGCTGGCCTGACGGCAGACCGCCCAATGTCCTAGGATCGTCATGCGCGCCGCCGCCGGGCTGCCCCAGCGCGCGGCCATTTCCGCGCGAGAGGCCTGCAGAACGAAGGTCCGGTGATGGATGTCGAGTTGCATCTCGCCCGCCAGAAGACGCAGCCGCGAGGAGATGTTGAACGACCAGCAGCACACCACGTCATGGAAGAAGTCGATGCGAAGCGGTTCCATCACGCGGCCTCCTGCCGGGCCTCGGCTCGCGAAAGGCGTGCAGCGATTTCAGCCACATGCGCGCCCTGGAACCGCGCGCCTGCGAGATCCGTCTCGTTGGGCTGGCGCGAGCCGTCCGCCCCCGCAATGGTGCCCGCTCCGTAGGGCGCGCCGCCGACGATGAGTTCGGCGGATTTCTGGCCTTCGAAGGCATAGGGCATGCCGACGATCATCATGCCGAAATGCTGCAGCGGGATCTGGGTGGTAAGAAGCGTCGCCTCGTGGCCGCCGTGCTGGGAGCCGGTGGAGGCAAAGACAGCGGCGACCTTGCCGACCAGCGCATTGCGCGCCCAAAGCCCGCCCGCCTGATCGAGGAAGGATTTCATCTGCCCCGCCATCATGCCGAAGAGCGTCGGCGTGCCGATGATGATGGCGTCGTAGTTTTCAAGGTCGGCGGGCGAGGCGACGGGCGTATCGTCGGCGACGAAGCCCGCCTTCTCGCGCACCCCTTCCGGCACGGTTTCGGGAACGCGGCGCAGATCGACCTGAACGCCCGCAACGCTGCGGGCCCCTTCGGCCTCGGCTTGCGCCATTTCGCGGATATGGCCGTAGCTGGAATAGTAGAGAACGAGAACGCGGGTCATGAGATCCCTCCGGCAAACTTGTTTCGATGCCGGGAGGATCGCGGATCGGGCCGTCGGGAATAACCGGGCCGCTGTCACATCATTCTTTACGCGGGTTGAAGAATGTCAGGGCTGCAGGTGCGGGCGCAGATGTTCGAGAAAGGCGGAAACCTTCGCATCCATGCCGAGCCGGGAGGCGGTTACGGCGAAGACCTCGGGTGAGGGCAATTCGTAATCCGGCAGCACGCGCACGAGATCGCCGCACGCCTCCGCCTCGTTGGCGACGAAATCCGGCAGGGTGCCGATGCCGTGGCCCGCAATCAGCAGATCGCGCAGGATCAGGCTGTTGCCCACCCGCACATGCGGATCAAGCTCTATGGTGCGGGGCTCCTCCGCCGTGTCGCCGTTCGTGCGATGCAGTGTCCATGAGGTCAGATGCGTGGCGAGTGCGAAGCCGATGATGCTGTGGGCGGGGATGTCTTCCGGGGTTTGCGGCGTTCCGGCCCGCTCCAGATAGGTGCGTGAGGAAAAGATGCGCTGCCGGATGACGCCGATCTTGCGCGCAACGAGGGCGGAATCCGCCATGGCGGGCCGTATGCGGATGGAGAGATCGAAACCGCCCTCCACCATGTCGACGACGCGCTCGTCGAGCGACAGCGTCAGCCGGAGATCGGGATAGGCGGACAGGAACTCCGGCAGGCAGGGCGCAATGACCATCTGTGCGAAGGAACTTGCCGCATTGACCCTGAGATGCCCCTGCACGGCTCCCGCTCCTTCGCGGATGCGGGTTTCGACGCCGCGTACCGCCTCCAGAACGGCGCTCGCCTCGTCATAATAGAGGCGGCCCGCATCGGTCAGTGACATGGATCGCGTCGTGCGGGCAATCAGCGTGCAGCCGAGGCTTTCCTCAAGAAGCTTTATCTCGCGGCTGAGAAGCGCCGGGGAGACGCCGAGATCGTCGGCCGCGCGCGCAAAGCTGCCCCGCTCCACGATCCGGCGGAAGGCATGCATGACGGAAAGCTTGTCCATGGCGGCTCGGCAATGATTTTGAAGAAAAGATGTGCGGCGGATGATGGCGGTGGTGGGCGCGATGGTCAATCCGGCGAAGGTCGCGGGAAGCCGCTCCCCGGAGGGTAATGAAAGGGCGGAAGGGTAGGATGGCATGCCGGGTTCGGGAGCGATCCGGAAACGAAAACGGGGCCGACCTCTTTTGAGGCGACCCCGTCAACGTCATATGATTCCGGTCTGTCGTCGACCGCCTCTTCAGGCCTCCGCGGGCTCCATCGTTCTTTGCCCCGCCTTTTGCGAGATATAGGCGCAAACGAGAAGTTGGCTCATGTGATAGACGAGCAGCGGCAACACAATGGCGCCCAGTTCGTTGGCCGCAAACAGTGCGGTTGCGATCGGCATGCCCGAGGCGAGGCTCTTGGTGGAGCCGCAATAAAACAGCGACGCCCGGTCTGGATAATTCAGCTTGAACAGACGCCCCATCCCCGTAATCACGCTCATGGTGACAGCGAGGAAAATCAGCATCACGAAGATCAGCATCAGCAGGCTGCTCGCCGGGATGGCGTTCCACAGGCCGGTCACCGTGGAGCGGGAGAAGGCGGCATAGATGATCAGCAGGATCGAGCCGCGATCCACGATCATTGTCAGGAACTTGTGCTTCTGCACGAAACCGCCGACCCAGGGCCTGAGGACCTGGCCGACGATGAAGGGCAGCAGGATCTGCGTGCCGATCTTGATCACGCTGTCGAGGCTCACGCCGCCATCGCCCTGATGCAGCAGGAAGGCGACCATTGCAGGCGTCAGCGCCACGCCGACGAGGTTGGAGACGGACGCCGCGCAGATGGCGGCGGCGACGTTGCCGCGTGCGATGGAGGTGAAGGCGATGGAGGACTGCACCGTGGAGGGCAGAACCGCTAGGAACATCAGTCCGAAGGTCAGCTTCTCGCCGAGGAGCGGTCCGAAGATCCACGCAAAGATGAAACCGAAGATCGGAAACATGACGTAGGTCGAGACGAAGGTCAGGCCCTGAATGGGGATGTTCGTGATCCCGGCCCGCACCGCGCCCGGGTCGAGCTTGGCGCCGTAGAGAAAGAACAGCAGCGACACGGCCCAATAGGTGACATGCTTCAATGCGTCGGCGGCCATCCCGTCCGCCGGAAGCAGCACGCCGAGGCCGACAGTCAGAAACAGCAACACCATGTAGGTGTCGATACCAATACGCCTTAACAAGCCCATACCGGCTCCATCCCCTTGTGTTTGAAACGCCAGCGCCAGAGGCAGGAATGCGTCTCACCGTCTTGGTGCGGTCGGGGCTCGTTCGCAAACGGGCCCGGCACTCGCGTTCATACAGCAAATTCATCGATCGGGAAGCGCGACGAGCGGGCCCAGTGTCCGCCCGGAAAGCCTCGCGCTGCAGGGTGAGGCTTCTTTACGCGTTCCATCGGCCTGCCCGCCTGTGCGGGCAGACCTGTCGTTGTTGTTATCGCGTCTGTCAGGAGGCGCAAGTGCGAAGGGTCGCTCAGAAGCCTGCGGCGTGGCCGTCCTTGCGCGGATCGGAACCCGCCGCATAGCCGCCGCCCGGCATGCGCTGGACAAGCTGCGCGCCGCCGAAGCCGAAGGCGTTGTCCGGGGCCTCGATTTGGATGTTGTGACCGAGATCCACAAGACCCTTGAGCACATCGGCCGGCATGGTCGGTTCGCAGGCGACTTCCAGGCCCTTGATCATCCGCCAACGCGGCGCATCTGCCGCGGTCTGGACGCACTGATCCCAGAGCTGGGTGCGCAGCAGAAGCTGCATGTGACCCTGTGCCTGGATCGGTCCGCCCATCATGCCGTAGGCCATGAGCGGCTCGCCGCCCTTCATGGCAAAGCCCGGGATGATCGTCTGGAACGGCTTCTTGCCGCCCGCCACACAGTTCTGGTGGCCGGTGTCGGTGGTGAAGCCGTAACCGCGGTTCTGCAGGGAGATGCCGGTGCCCGGCACGACGACGCCGGAACCGAAGCCCATGTAGTTGGACTGGATGAAGCTCACCATCATGCCAGAGGCATCGGCGACGCTCATCAGCACCGTGCCGCCGCGCTTCGGCGCGCCGGAGCCGAAATCCTGCGCCTTGGTCTGATCGATCAGCGCCGCGCGGGCTTTCAGATAGTCCGGATCGAGCAGGTCTTTCTCGCTCACCTCGGTCATGAACCGGCGGTCGGCGACATAAGCGTGCAGATCGCGATAGGCGAGCTTGATCGCCTCGATCTGCAGATGCACCGCGGTCAGATCGTCGGGGCCGAAATCGCGAATTGCGGTGTGCTGAAGAATGCCGACAGCCATCAGCGCGGCGATGCCCTGCCCGTTGGGCGGGATCTCGTGCAGTTCCACGTCGTCGAACTGCTGGCTGATCGTGCCGCACCATTCCGGCGAGAACCCGGCAAGGTCGGAAACGGTCATCGCGCCGCCGTTGGCCTTGGCGAAGGCTTCGATCTCTTCCGCGATTTCACCGTCATAGAAGGCGCGGCCCTTGGTCTCCGCGATGGCGCGCAGCGTGCGCGCCGCGCCGGGATTGCGGAACCGCTCGCCCGCCTTGGGAGCCCGCCCGTCGGGCATGAAGGTTTCGGCAAAGCCGGGCTGGCCGCCCAGCGTCGCCGCACCCTTGGCCCACAGCGCGCCGATCACCGGCGAGACGATGAAGCCTTCTTCGGCGTAGCGGATCGCGGGCGCAAGCACCGTTGCGAGGCCCAGCTTGCCGAAACGTTCGGAAAGCTCCACCCAGGCGGAAACCGCGCCGGGAACGGTGACAGCGTCCCAGCCGTGCATCGGAATGCCGTTCGGGAACCGCTCCGGAGACCATGCGGCCGGAGCGGGACCGGAGGCATTCAGGCCGTGAAGCTGCTTGCCGTCCCACAGGATGCAATATCCGTCGGAGCCGAGCCCGTTGCCGGTCGGCTCCACCACCGTCAGCGTGGCGGCGGTGGCGATTGCGGCGTCCACCGCGTTGCCGCCCTGCTGCAGGATCGTCAGGCCCGCCTGCGTCGCCAGCGGCTGCGAGGTCGCAACGACATTGTCGGCGAGAACGGGCGAGCGCCGGGAGGGGTAGAAGGGATCATGACGTAGACGCATCGGACGAATCCTCCATGTAGTATTTTTGTTTTTTCAGATGGCTGCGGATTGCCCATGCGATGGAGAGCACGGCTGCGGTCAGGAAGAGCAGGCTGACGGGCCGGGTGACGAACAGCATCGGATCGCCATCGGTCATCAGCGCACGGCGCAGGTTGGTTTCGGCGATCGGGCCAAGGATGACGCCGAGCACGAGCGGTGCCAGCGAGTAGCCCAGAGCGCGCAGCGTATAGCCCGCCACGCCGATGAAACCAAGCAGGTAGAGATCGGTCACGCGGTTGTGGAGCGCAAAGGAGCCCACAACGCAGCAGATCATCACCACCGGCACAATGCCCCATTTCGGCAGGCCCGCGACCCGCAGGAACAGGCGCATGGAGACGATGGAGACGAACAGCATCATCAGCGAGGCCACCGCCATGGCGATGAACATGCCGTAGACGAGATCGGCGTGATCCATCATCAGGCGCGGCCCCACGGAAATGCCGTGAACCATGAGGGACGCCATCAGGATCGCATCCACGGCGGAGCCGGGAATGCCGAGGCCGATCATCGGGATGAGACCGCCACCCGCCGTGGCGGAGTTGCCGGCCTCGGATGCGACGACGCCGTCGGCGATGCCACGTCCGAATTTCTCGGGCGTCTTGGAGGCGCGCTTGGCCTGATCGTAGGCGACGAGATTGGCGATCGACCCGCCCGCACCCGGCAGCGCGCCGATCAGCACGCCGACGATGGACGAGCGCAGCAGGTTCCCCGGACGGCTCAGTACTTCCTTCATGACCTTCCAGGTCTGGAAGTCGATATTGCCGGCCACCAGCGACGTGCCGGTTCGCACGCTCGGAGCATCCTCGACCTCGGAAGCGAGCTGCGAGATCGCGAAGATGCCGATAAGCACGACCAGGAAGGGAAGGCCCGCCTGCAGCGTCTCGATGCCGAAGTCGAACCGTGTGCGGCCCATGATCGGATCCGTTCCGACGGTGGAGATGGCAAGGCCGATAAGGCCGGCCAGCATGCCGCGGATGACCGATGAGCCGACGAGGCTGGAAACGATCGTCAGGGCGAAGACGATGAGGGAGAAATACTCCCAGGGGCCCAGCCGGACGGCGAAGATCGCGAGCGGCGGGGCGGCGAAGATCAACACGACAGTTGAGACGAGCGTGCCGAAGAACGAAGCCCAGACGCCCAGCGACAGCGCGCGCCCCGCCTCGCCGCGACGCGCCATCGGGAAGGCGTCGAAGGTGGTGGCGACGGAGGACGGCGTTCCGGGAATGCCCAGAAGAGCTGCCGAGATCAGGCCGCCTGTGTAACCGCCCACATAGACCGACAGCATGACCGCGATGCCCTGAAGCGGCTCCATCGCGAAGGTGAGCGGCAGGGTCAGGACGATGGCCATGGTCACGGTGAAGCCGGGAATGGCCGCCGCGATGATGCCGGCGATGGAACCCGCCAGCATGTAGATGAGGGTTGTGAACGTGAAGATCTGGTTCAGGCCGACGAGGAATGCGTCCATATCAAAACACTCCCCTGGGCAGGAACACGGTGAACACGTTCGCAAACAGCCAGTTCAGGCCGAAGGAGAAGACGATTGCCACGATGATTCCGGCGAGGATGTTGGTCGGCTTGTGGGGCATCAGGACCAGCTGAATCCCGAGAATGAAAAGGAAGCTGGCGATCGAGAAGCCGAGCACCGGAATGGCTGCGAGACAGGCGGCGAGGGCTGCGAGGCAGACGAAGACGAGATGCCTGCGACGAGCCCAGTCGACGCTCGTGGCGAGAAAGCGGCCATAGGCGTCGCGCGGAATTTTCCGCAGCGCATCGACGATGGCGAACAGGGCGACCAGCGCAATGGCTGCGAAAACGATCTTGGGAAAGGCACCTGCGCCGAGCCGCTCGAAACGCGACGTCGGGATGGCGGTGGCGGATATGAACAGCCCCACCGAGGCGCAAAGGAGGAGCACATAACTGAGAAGGCGGGCGATTTCGCCCGCCTCCTTGATTTGCTCCTTGTTGAAGGAGTGGTCGTTCACGGCGCAAGAACCTCGGAAAGCGACTTAACGGTCGCGTCAAGCTTCGTCAGGTATGCGCGATAGGCTTCCTGACCGCGGAAATCGACCGAAGCGCCCGCATTGTGGGTCTGCTCAATGTAGTGCGGGTCATGAGCAAGCTTCTCAAGCGCGGCTTCCATCGTGGCGCGGACTTCCGCCGGCGTGCCCTTCGGCATGACGATGCCGCGGGTCACGTTCAGTTCCAGATCCGTGCCCAGTTCGGCAAAGGTCGGGACGTCCGGAGCTTCTTCCATGCGCTTGGAGAAGCCGACCGCGAGGAAGACCAGATCGCCGTTGTCGACGAACTGCTTGGAAGACGAGATATCGCCGATGGCGGCGTCGAGGTTGCCGCCGACGAGGGCGCGGATGCGCTGGCCGGTGCCTTCATAGCCCACATAGGCGAACTTGAGGCCGTAGGCCTGCTCGATCATCGCTGCATGCAGGTGCGGCACGCCGCCGAGCGTGACGCCCATGGTGATCTCGCCCGGGTGCGCCTTGGCGTAGGCGACGAACTCTTCCATGTTGGAGTAGTTCTCGGACGGATGAACGACGAGGAACTGCGGGGAGGCGGTCATCAGGGCGATGGGCTCGAAATCGCTCCATGCCTGATCGGTGAGGCCGACCTCGGTTGCCACCAGCAGACCTTCGTGGATCTGGCTGATCGTGTAACCGTCTGCGGGGCGGCGGGACGCTTCGCGCAGGCCGACCGTACCGCCGACGCCCGGCATGTTGATGATCGGCATGTCGACGCCGAGGAACGGCTTGACGTTGTTGGCGATGATGCGCATCAGCGTGTCGGAACCGCCACCCGGCGACCACGGCACGATGAATTCAACCGGACGCTCCGGGTAGCTCTCTGCGCTGGCGGAGGAAACGAGGGTCGGGGTTACGACCAGGGCAGCAGCAGCGAACAGGGCGGCGAGGCCCTTTCTGAGTTTCATGGCTTTAGTTCCCTTTTTGTGTTCCCGGCTGATGGGGCGCCGGGACTTCCGGTGAAGGGAAAATCATAACTCAAGAATTTTTTATGCAAACCGTATAATAATTGCGATTAAGTTCAGGATAACTTATGTTGCAAGTATGGATACACGTCAGCTTGAAACGCTCCTTGCCATTGAACGATATGGCGGATTCGCTGCCGCGGCGCAGGCGGTGCATCTGACCGCCTCTGCGGTCAGCCAGCAGATTGCGGCTCTGGAGGCGGAATTGGGGGCCGAACTCTTCGACCGTTCGCGCCGTCCGCCTGCCCTGACGGCCAAGGGCTACGAGGTGGTGCGATCAGCGCGTGCAATCCTCCAGATCTACACCGAAACCAAAAGCTCGGAGCCCGGCGGACCGGTCCGCGGCACCCTGGCGCTCGGTACCCTTCGCACGGGGGGCGACTCCATCGTCCCGCGCACGGTGGCGCGCATGCGCGAGATCTTTCCCGATCTGGCCTTCCGTCTGCGCATCGGCATGGCGGAGGAACTTCTGAGCGAGGTCGCCTCCGGCCAGCTCGACGCAGCTCTTGTGGCCGATCACGTGGCGGTGCCGCCGAGCCTGCGCTGGACCGAGGTCCTTCGCGAACCGCTGGTCGTGCTGACCCCGCCGGGCACGTCCGGTCTTCTGCTGGAGGATCTGGTTCGCAACCTGCCCTATATCCGCTACCGTACGCAGGTGCCGCTCGCCCGGCAGATCGACACGGAAATCGCCCGCCTGGGCATCGAGCCCAAGCAATATGTTTCGGTGAACACCATGACGTCGATCATCGGCTGCGTGCAGGCGGGACTGGGCTGGGCCGTCATTCCCTATCTGACCCTGCATGCCCGGATATCCTCGTCCCTGACGTGGTTTCCGTTCGGCACGCCCCCGATCCACCGCAGGCTGGGCATCGTTCAGCGCCCCGGCAACAGCCGCGCCGAGGTCATTTCCGTGCTGATCGAGGCGATCGCCGAACTGGGTCGTCCGCCAGACGACAATGATTAAGAAGAAACGGCGCTCCCGTAGATTTACGGGAGCGCCGCTTTGCATCAGAAATCCCAGTCCTCGTCTTCCGTCGCCACCGCCTTGCCGATGACATAGGACGAGCCGGAGCCTGAGAAGAAGTCGTGGTTCTCGTCCGCATTGGGCGAGAGCGCGGACAGGATCGCCGGGTTCACCGCACAGACGGCTTCCGGGAACAGCGCCTCGTAGCCGAGGTTCATCAGCGCCTTGTTGGCGTTGTAGTGGAGGAACTGCTTGACGTCTTCGCTGAGCCCGATGCCGTCATAAAGGGTTTCGGTGTATTTGCACTCGATGTCATAGAGGTCGAAAAGAAGCGCGAAGGCGAAGTCCTTGACCTCCTGACGTTGGGCACTGTCGAGGCGTTCCAGCCCTTTCTGGAACTTGTATCCGATATAGTAGCCATGCACCGCCTCGTCGCGGATGATCAGGCGAATGAGGTCGGCGGTGTTGGTGAGCTTCGCCCGGCTCGACCAGTACATCGGCAGATAGAAGCCGGAATAGAAGAGAAAGCTCTCCAGAAAGACGCTGGCGATCTTCTTTTTGAGCGGGGTCTCATCGCAGCGGTATTCCTTCAGGATCAGCTTCGATTTCGCCTGCAGCTGCGGGTTTTCCTCCGACCAGCGGAAGGCGTCGTCCACCTCAGCGGTGTTGCACAGCGTGGAGAAGACGGAGGAATAGCTGCGCGCATGAACGGCCTCCATGAAGGCGATGTTGGTGAGCACGGCCTCTTCATGCGGGGTGATCGCATCCGGCATGAGGGCAGGCGCGCCCACCGTGTTCTGGATCGTGTCCAGAAGCGTCAGCCCGGTGAAGACGCGGATGGTCAGTTGCTGTTCTGCGTCGTCAAGCGTCGCCCAGCTCTGGACGTCGTTTGAAAGCGGCACCTTTTCCGGCAGCCAGAAATTTACCGTCAGCCGGTTCCAGACTTCCAGATCCTTGTCGTCGTCCAGCCGGTTCCAGTTGATGGCGCGCGGCACGGCGCGCGCCCTGGGGGCAGCCTCGCGCATCGGGGGCAGGTGCGCACCCATAAGAGCGGGATGATGTGTCATTGGTCAGGGCCTCACAGCGCGCAGGAAACGCAGCCCTGCACCTCGGTCCCCTCAAGGGCGAGCTGGCGCAGGCGCACGTAATAGATGGTCTTGATGCCCTTCTTCCAGGCATAGATCTGGGCACGGTTGATATCGCGGGTGGTGGCGGTGTCGCGGAAGAAGAGCGTAAGCGACAGCCCCTGATCCACGTGCCGGGTCGCCGCCGCATAGGTGTCGATGATCTTCTCCGGACCGATCTCGTAGGCGTCGCGATAATAGTCGAGATTGTCGTTGTCCATGAAGGGCGCGGGGTAATAGACGCGCCCGATCTTGCCCTCCTTGCGGATCTCGATGCGCGAGGCGATCGGATGGATGGAGGAGGTGGCGTTGTTGATGTAGCTGATGGAACCGGTCGGCGGCACGGCCTGAAGGTTGCGATTGTAGAGCCCGTCGCGCATGACGTCGGCCTTGAGCTTTTCCCAGTCCGCGCGGCTCGGCACCGTCACCCCGAACCTTTCAAACAGCGCCTTCACGAGGTCCGTTTCCGGCAACCAGTCGCGCTCCACGTATTGGTCGAAGAAGGTCCCGTCCGCATAACGGCTCTTCTCGAAGCCGGCAAAGCTTTGACCCCGTTCCTTCGCGAGCCCGTTTGACGCCCGGATCGCGTGGAACGCGATGGTGCAGAAATAGATGTTGGTGAAGTCGATGCCTTCGGGCGAGCCGTAGTGAATGTGCTCGCGGGCGAGAAACCCGTGCAGGTTCATCTGGCCGAGGCCGATGGCGTGGCTTTCGTCATTGCCACGCCTGACAGACGGAACGGACTCGATGGCGCTCATGTCGGAGACGGCCGTCAGCGCGCGCACCGCCGTTTCCACCGTCGCCCCGATATCCCCGCCATCCATCGTCTTCGCGATATTGAGCGAGCCGAGATTGCACGAAATGTCGGTGCCCAGATGTGTGTAGGAGAGATCGTCGGCGAATTCGGATGCCTCGTTGACCTGGAGGATCTCCGAACACAGGTTCGACATGTTGATGCGGCCTGCCACCGGATTGGCCCGGTTGGCGGTGTCCTCGAACAGGACATAAGGGTAGCCGCTCTCGAACTGGATTTCCGCGATGGTCTGGAAGAAGGCGCGGGCGCGGATCTTTTTCTTGGCGATCCTCGGATCGTCGACCATCTCGCGGTAAAGCTCGCTGACGGAAATCTCCGACATGGGCTTGCCGTAGACCCGCTGGATGTCGTGCGGCGAGAACAGGTACATGTCCTCGTCATACTTCGCGAGTTCGAAGGTGATGTCGGGAATGACGACGCCCAGAGACAGGGTCTTGATGCGGATCTTCTCGTCCGCATTCTCGCGCTTGGTGTCGAGAAAACGCAGGATATCCGGGTGATGGGCATGGAGATAGACAGCGCCCGCCCCTTGGCGCGCACCCAGCTGGTTGGCGTAGGAGAAACTGTCCTCCAGCAGCTTCATGACCGGAATGACGCCGGAGGACTGGTTCTCGATACCCTTGATGGGCGCGCCCGCCTCGCGCAGGTTGGTCAGCAACAGCGCCACCCCGCCGCCGCGTTTTGAGAGCTGGAGCGCGGAATTGATGCCGCGCCCGATGGATTCCATGTTGTCTTCCACGCGCAGCAAAAAGCACGAGATCAGCTCGCCACGCTGCTTCTTGCCTGCATTGAGAAACGTGGGCGTCGCGGGCTGGAAGCGACCGGAGATGATCTCGTCCATCAGCCGCATGGCGAGGTTTTCGTCGCTCTTGGCCAGCGCCAGCGCCACCATCACCACCCGGTCCTCGAAACGCTCAAGGTAGCGTTTGCCATCGAAGGTCTTCAGCGTATAGCTGCTGTAATATTTGAAGGCGCCGAGGAAGGTGGGAAAGCGGAACTTGCGGGCGTAGGCCGCCTGAAAGATCGAGGTGACGAAAGCGGGATCGTAAGCCTCCAGAACCGCGGCCTCGTAATAGTTCTCGCGCACGAGGTAACCGAGCTTTTCCTCCAGCGAATGGAAGAACACCGTGTTCTGGTTCACGTGCTGGAGGAAATACTCGCGCGCGGCGCGGCGGTCGGCCTCGAACTGGATGTGACCGTCGGCGTCGTAGATGTTCAGGAGCGCGTTGAGCGCGTGATAATCGAGCGGCTGGTTGCCCGTCTCCGGGGCCGCCTCCGCCCGCTTCAGGACTGTCGTTTCCAAAACCGTTCCATTCCTTGAGTGATGCGCGCCACGTCCCCGTCCGTTCCCGAAAGCTCGAAGCGATAGAGAAGCGGCACGTTGCATTTCGCGCTGATGACGTCGCCCGCATAAGCGAAGAAGCGACCGAAATTGGTGTTGCCGGATGCGATCACGCCCCTGAGGAGCGCGCGGTTCTCCGCTTCGTTGAGAAAGCGGATGACCTGCTTGTGAACCGCGCCCCGTCCCTCGCCATCAGCATAGGTGGGCGTGATGAGGATGAAGGGCGCGCGCGGTCGCAGCATCGGCTGCGAAGCCCGTCCTGCAATGCGCTCGGCGGGACGTCCCAGACGGGTGACGAGCCGGTGGGTGTTCCCCGATGCGCTGGAGAAATAGACAAGCCCGGACATGGGAACCGCCATGCTTTGAGGGAGCGCTGTGAGGTGAGGGCGGGGCGGGGCGTGCGGCCCATCCTTCGAGACGCCGTCTGTCGACGGCTCCTCAGGATGACGTTGAGGCTGAGGCTGAGACTGAGGCAGGGGCCAGCCCGTTCCTCAACAACCTCGCAACGCTCACAACGTCATCCTGAGAAGGCCCGGAGGGCCGTCTCGAAGGATCGGCCGCACACGCAAACCATGCCCAGGACGGCGATCGGACGAACCCGCCCTTGCCTCAGCCCGATCCCTCAGCCCAGCGCGCCGATCTTGTCGGGACGAAAGCCGGACCAGTGATCCTCTCCCGCCACCACGACGGGGGCCTGCCGGTAGCCCAGCGACTGCACCTTCTCCATGGCGTCGTCATCGCGCGTCAGGTCGATCAGGTCATAGGCGACGCCGCGCTGGTCGAGCGCACGGGTCGTGGCGGTGCATTGCACGCAGGCTGGCTTGGAATAGACGGTGATGGTCATGTGAGCTTCTTTCACCCCGAAGATCCTGAAATGGAGACGGGTGAAAGACACGAGCAGGCGAAGACGAATGCCCCGCACTCGCGTCTGTCGGCCCCGCCGTCCGATGACGTTGCGCCCAAGGCAGGTCTCCTGGCTTGCGGGTCACGGTTTCTGTCCGCCTTCCCGGGGCTCACCCAGTGGCATCGTCGGACAGGAACTCGCCGCTCACAGTTGCGGGGGCAGCGCCGGACTGGGCCTGAAAATACGGCCGCACCGGCTTCCCTCTTAGCCCTCGATCGAACAGAATCGAAGGAACCTCGAACACCACATAGGGTATGCTGACCCTACGGATTGTCAATCAGTTGAGTTCCGCCTCCGGCCTGACGCGCATGGTACAAACTTTCCCACACCGGGTGACAGGATGCCGCAGGTGGCGGAGTTCGGCGCTTTTCGCGCGGACCTCATTTGCCTCGCCGGACAGCGCACACGACCTGCCGGACCCGCCTCGAACGCCCCGTTCCGGCGGTTTCCGGCCGGAGGGACAAATCCATGTGGACAATTTCGGGCCGCGAAAACGGACTTTGCGCGTCGTGGCGCGACGCGGGCACTCCGATCTCTATCAATTGACAGGAATCGAGACCTCAGACCTACATGTTGTAGTCGTGGTCCCTTGAGTCGAGAGGCTGAGGGCTAAGAGGGAAGCCGGTGCGCCTTCGGGCAAGGCCGGCGCTGTCCCCGCAACTGTAAGCGGTGAGTTGTCATCCGGAAGGTGCCTTTGCGCACCAATCCGTCACTGGGGTCTTAGGGCTCTGGGAAGGCGTCGGATGACGGTCATGACCCGCGAGCCAGGAGACCTGCCGCGATCCGTATTTCACGTCCCGGGGCGGGGTCTCCGACGGGTCGCGTGCCTTGACGCATGGCCTTCCGCCGTCCGCCTTCAGCACAGTGCACCTGTCCGTTTCCTGCCCCTCCACCTGGTCGGGGTTCAGAAACCACATGCCTGCCACGTCTTGCCTGCCAAGTCAGATCATCAAGCGAAGCGGCGCCCGCGCGCCGTTTGATGCCGAACGCATCCTGTCCGCGATTGTGCGCGCCGGACAGGCGACCGGCGAATTCGGCGAGGCCGACGCCCGTCGTCTTTGCGAGGCCGCGATCAAGGTCGTCGTCCACCGTCACGGCGGCGATGTCCCCACCATCGAGCAGATACAGGACATCGTGGAGCAGGTTCTGATCTCCACCGATTACCCGGCAACGGCGCGCGCCTATATCGTCTACCGCGAAAAGCGCGGGCAGGCCCGGCAGGACCGCAAGACCGTCGTCGATGTCACCTCCTCCATCAACGAATATCTGGAGCGCACCGACTGGCGCGTTTCCGCCAATGCCAATCAGGGCTATTCGCTGGGCGGGCTGATCCTGAATCTGTCGGGCAAGGTGGTGGCCAATTACTGGCTTTCCCACATCTACCCGCCGGAGGTGGGCCGCGCCCACCGCGAGGGCGACTTCCACATCCACGACCTCGACATGCTGGCGGGCTATTGCGCGGGCTGGTCCCTGCGCACACTGCTGGTGGAGGGGCTGAACGGCGTTCCGGGCAAGATCGAATCCGCCCCGCCCAAACATCTTTCAAGCGCCGTCGGCCAGATCGTCAATTTCCTCGGCACACTCCAGAACGAATGGGCGGGCGCGCAGGCCTTCTCATCGTTCGACACCTACATGGCTCCCTTCATCCGCAAGGACGACCTCACTTACGAGGATGTCCTGCAATGCATTCAGGAGCTTATCTACAACCTCAACGTGCCTTCGCGCTGGGGCATGCAAACGCCCTTCACCAACCTCACCTTCGACTGGACCTGCCCTGAGGACTTGCGCGACGAGGTGCCGGTGATCGGCGGCGAGGAGATGGACTTCACCTACGGCGATCTCCAGCGCGAAATGGACATGATCAACCGCGCCTACATGGAGGTCATGACCAAGGGCGACGCCAAGGGGCGGGTCTTCACCTTCCCCATCCCCACCTACAACATCGCGCCGGATTTTCCCTGGGAGAGCGAGAACGCCGACCGGCTGTTCGAGATGACGGCGAAATACGGGCTTCCCTATTTCCAGAACTTCATCAATTCCGAGCTGAAGCCGAACATGATCCGTTCCATGTGCTGCCGGCTTCAGCTCGATCTGACGGAGCTGTTGAAGCGCGGCAACGGGCTTTTCGGCTCCGCCGAACAGACCGGTTCGCTCGGCGTCGTCACCATCAATTGCGCCCGGCTCGGCCATGTTCATCGCGGCGACGAGGAGGGGTTGTTCCGGCGGCTGGACGAGTTGCTTGAGATCGCCCGCAACAGCCTCGAGATCAAGCGCAAGGTCGTCCAGCGCCACATGGATGACGGGCTCTTTCCCTTCACCAAGCGCTATCTCGGCACGCTTCGAAACCACTTCTCCACCTTCGGTGTGAACGGCATCAACGAGATGATCCGCAACTTCACCGGCGATTGCGAGAATGTCTCGACCGACTGGGGCCATGCTTTCGCGGTGCGCCTGCTCGACCACATCCGCGCCCGCATCGTGGAGTTTCAGGAAGCGAGCGGCACGATGTTCAATCTGGAGGCGACACCCGCCGAAGGCGCGACCTACCGCTTTGCGCGTGAGGATCTGAAACGCTACCCGGGCATCCTTCAGGCGGGCAGCGAGGAGAACCCCTACTACACCAATTCCAGCCAGCTTCCCGTCGATTACACCGACGACCCTTTCGAGGCGCTGGAACGGCAGGACGAGCTTCAGCGCAAATATACCGGCGGCACCGTGCTGCATCTCTACATGGGCTCGCGGATATCTTCGGCCGAGGCTTGCAAGAAGCTGGTGCAGCGCGCGCTCGGTCGCTTCCGCCTGCCCTACATCACCGTCACCCCGACATTCTCCATCTGTCCGAAGCACGGCTACATCGAGGGCGAGCACGAATTCTGCCCCGTCTGCGATGCCGAACGCCTTGCCGAAAAACGGCGGGCAGCCGGGCAATAGACCTCACCATATTCTCCGATCACACCACACGACATGGAGGCCGACATGGCCGATTTTCTTGGAACGCATGCTGATACGGACGCCATCACCCTGAGCGACGAGGAACGCCAGCCCTGCGAAATCTGGACCCGCGTGATGGGCTATCACCGCCCGGTTTCCTCCTTCAACCGCGGCAAGAAGGGCGAGCACACCGAGCGCCGCTTCTTCTCGGAAGACTGTTTGGGGGATCGCCTTGCGCGCGGCTGAACTTCGCGTCGGAGGTCTCGCCCGGCTGTCCACCTGCGACTGGCCGGGCGAGCTTGTCGCCACCGTCTTCTGCCAGGGCTGCCCGTGGAATTGTCGCTATTGCCATAACCCGCATCTGATCCCGCCGAACGCCGAGACATTGCTCGACTGGGACGAGGTTCTTGCGTTTCTGGAAACGAGGCGGGGGCTTCTGGACGGCGTGGTCTTTTCCGGCGGCGAGCCGACGCTTCAGGCCGCACTCCCGCAAGCCATCCGCGAAACCCGCGCGCTCGGCTTTCGCATCGGGCTGCACACCGGCGGTCCCTATCCGGCACGCCTTGAGGCGGTCCTCCCGCTCCTCGACTGGATCGGCTACGACGTGAAAGCGCCCTTTGGCGAATACGAGCGGATCACGGGCGTGCCCGGCAGCGGCGACAAGGCGCGTGCGGGGCTCGAGATGGTTCTGAAAAGCGGCGTCGAATGCGATATCCGCACGACCGAATACGAGCCCGTTCTCGATGGCCCGGCGCTTGCCCGGCTGGCCGACGATCTCGCCGCCATGGGCGTGATGTCCTTCCGGCTTCAGCCCTATCGCGCCGTCGGTTGCGTGGAGGCCTGACGTCGGTCGTGAAACCGGAGATCTCTCTGTCCGACTTCAGGCTCATGCCGTTCATCTTGCATAGGACTCCAGTGCGCCGGAGGGGAAGACAAGCTTGTCGTTGATCGGCAGATGCGCCAGCGCGGCCACGAAACCCATGCCGATGCAGACCGACCAGATCAGGTCGTAGGAACCGGTCGTGTCGAAGACATATCCCGCCAGCCAGATGCCGAGGAACGCGCCCAGCTGGTGACCGAAAAAGACGAAGCCGAACAGGGTCGTCAGGTATTTGGTCCCGAAGATCTGGCCCACGAGCCCGCTTGTGAGCGGCACGGTGCCGAGCCACAGGAAGCCCATGGCGACGGCGAAGGCGTAAGTGCTCGCCGTTGTGAGCGGCAGCATGACGAACAGCAGCATGGCGACGCTCCGGCAGACATAGAGGAAGGAGAGCGCGCTTTTGCGCCGGAAAATCCCTCCGCCGACATAGCCGAAGACAAATGTCCCGACCACGTTCGCCAGCGAGATGATGGCGATGGTTGTGCCGCCTTCTTCAAGGGTGAGCCCCTGATCGACGAGATAGGAGGGAACATGCCCGGCCAGAAACGCCAACTGGAAGCCGCACGCCATGAACCCCAGGTTCAGCAACCAGAAGCCGGAGTGATTGAAGGCCTTGGACAGCGCATCGCCCATCGACAGGTCTTCGCCTGCGGCAGACGGGGCGAGTTTATCGGTCTTGAGGCAGGCGGACAGTGGGGAGACGAGAAGGAACAGAAGCGCGAGCGTGATCAGCGTGCCGGTCCATGCGTATTGGTTCAGGAGCTGATTGACGAAAGGCACGATCAGGAACTGGACGAACCCGCCGACGGCGCCGACCAGTGCAATGGCCCATGCGCGGTCTTCATCGGGAACGATCTTGTTCACCGCGCCATAGACGACGCCGAATGCGGTCCCCGCGAGCCCCGCTCCGATCAGCAGGCCCGTATCGATGGAGAAGATCACGATGTTCGGGGAATAGGCCATCGCGACAAGTCCGGCGACATACAACAGGATGCCACTGAAGATGACCCTTGCGGAACCGTACCGGTCGGCCAGCATGCCGGTCAGGGGCTGCGTCAGGCCCCACACGAGGTTCTGAAGGGCGAATGCAAATCCGACCTCCTCGATCGACCATCCCATTCCCAAAGAGACGGGCAGCATGAAGAGACCCTGAGACTGCCGGATTCCGAGAGAAATCCCCATGATGGCGCCGCCGGCCAGGATAAGAAGTGCCCAACGGCGAATTGCTCCTGCTCTCATTTCCATTTTGGGAAATCCCTTTATTACTAGTATTTGTGATTATGAAGGCAGTAAACGGAATTTGATTATCTGAATTATTCAATTAAAGTGTTGTTTATCGGGAAAAATACAGGTTCGGCGTTCGCCCATCAACTGACAGAATAGGTAGGGCGAGTGGAAAAGCTGCGGTGTTTTGGGTATGGTCATGCCGCCGAGATCGTTCAGGCCGGGTTTGCCCGGGTCAGTTGACGATCTGCATGCGTTGCACGATGAGGCGCGCCATGCCGCCTGCGACCTTGATATAGGAGGGATCGCGGTGCAGCAGCACCGTGGAAAACGCGCCCTCCATCAACACCATGATTTCCTTCGCGACCTCTTCCGACTTGCCGGGCGCCACATAGGATTCCAGCTCGCTGGCCAGCCAGGTCTCTACACGCTTCTTGTGCTCGCGGGCGGCTAACAGGGCAGGGTGGCCCGGCGTCTTCACCAGTTCGACGCTCGTTCTGAGAAAGCCGCAGCCCTTCCAGCGCGGGTTGCGCGCAAGCGCCTCAAGCCTTTCGAAAATGCCGCCGACCTTGTCGGGAACGCTTCCCTCCGTATCCCTGAACCAGGTCTGGAACTGCGTGATGTTCAGCTCGTCGCAGGCCCGCAGGTAGTCGGCGATAATGTCGTCCTTGCTCTTGAAATGATAGTAGATCGTCCTCTTCGTCAGTTTCGCCTCTGCTGCGATCATGTCCACGCTGACGTCGCGAATTCCTTCATTTCTGAAGAGCTTTTTTGCTGCGTTTACAATGGATTCCTTCGTTGATGCCATCTCGGTCTCCCCATCACCGGTATACCCACTAGTGAGTGTACTAAAGGGCGGACGCGCGTAAACATCAAGAAATGATGACGAACGAACCCTATTACCGGCCCATAAGAGTTGAAGAGGTATCCATCGCCTGCAGCGACGGGATATCACTTGGCGGGCATGTCTGGTACGGCGACGATCCCGGGCCGAACGGGTCCGTGATTATAAATAACGCTACGGGCGTTTTGGCTAAATATTACCATCGCTACGCCCGGTTCCTTGCCGAGCGCGGTTTCGACGTTCTGACTTACGATTACCGCGGCATCGGGGCGTCGAGGCCGCCGAACCTCGCCGGATGCACCTTCCGCTGGCGCGACTGGGGTGCGCTGGATTTCGAGGCGGCAATCCACTTCATGCGTCGCCGCTTTGCCGACACGCCCATCAAGGTGGTCGGTCACAGCGTCGGCGGATACCTTCCCGGCCTTGCGGCGAGTGCGTCGGTTCTCGACCGCATGCTGACCGTGGGCGCTCAATACGCCTGGTTCGGCGACTATGCCCGCGATCACCGGGTGGCGATGTTTCTGAAATGGCATGTGATCATGCCGCTGTTGACCGCCGTCGTCGGCTATTTCCCCGGCAAGCGTTTGGGGTGGCTGGAGGATCTGCCGGCAGGCGTCGCCTATGAATGGAGCTTCCGGCGGCCGAAGTTCGAGGTGGCTTACGATTCTGCCGAAAGGTCGGAGGTCCTCTCGCGCATAGGGGCCGTGACCGCGCCGATCCTTGCGCTTTCCATGTCGGATGACGAGTTCGGAACGCCGCAGGCGATCGGGCGCACGCTCTCCTATTACAAGAACGCGAAGCGGACCATCGTGTGTCTGAAGCCGAGGGACGTCGGGCAGGAAAAGGTCGGCCATTTCAATCTGTTTCACGACAGCCACTCCAGCGGTTTCTGGCTCGATACGCTCGTGTGGCTGAGGGGCGGCGTGAACCCCTGGCCGAACAAGATCGCTGTGCCGCAGGCGGGGGCTTTCACGAGACCGAACCCGCGATGAAACGTTTCGGAAGTTCACTGAATCAGGAATGGAAGGCTGATACCATGACCGAGAAATTGCTCACGGAACGGGAAGCGGAAGTTCTGACCTGGGCGGCGCACGGCAAGACCTCGAAGGAGATCTCGGATATCCTCAAGATATCCGCAAATACCGTGAATTTTCACATCAAGAACGTTTTGTCCAAGCTCGGGGCAGTGAACCGGTCGTCGGCTGTGGTCGCGGCCATCATGGCGGGCGAAATCGACGTGAGCCCAGAGTGGTGCCTTCCCATTGCGAGGCCGCCGGTTTCCGTGGTCTTGAGACACTGAGGCTCCCGCCTCCGGAGCCCGTCTTCACGATGTCCTGCGCGGCCAGAATGCGCCTGTCTCATCGAAGCGCGCGGCGGCGCGATATTTTCATTCATCGAAACGCGCAGGAAATCGCTGCGCGTTTTCGCTTCACCTGTTAAACACTCCAGACTCGCCCCGCCCTTGCGTCAGGAAACGTAGGGACAGGGAAGGCTTGCCCGAAGCCGGCAGAGAAATAGATTAGGTTGATGCCGGCGCGCCGAACCTGGAGACAACGAACCATGCTCGACACTACCTCCCTGAACCGCGGATCCCTTCTCGTGCTGAACAGCGGTTCGTCGTCGGTCAAGTTCACGGCCTTCCGGGTCGGGGCGGGGGCGGGGCAAGTCGCGCCGCTGTTTTCCGGCCAATTGGCGGGCATCGGAACGGATGCGCGCCTTTCGGCCCGCTCCGCCGACGGGGATGTGATCGCGGATGAATCCTGGGCGGAGCGCGACAGCGGAAGCGTGCCCGCGCTCCTGCCGGGCCTGCTGGCGTGGATCGAGGGACACCTGCCCGCCGACCTGCCGCTTCTGGGTGCCGGTCACCGGGTCGTTCACGGCGGGCGCAATCTCCATCGCCCCGCCGTCATCACCGACGAGGTGCTGGAAGAGCTGGAAAGAATCATCCCGCTCGCCCCCCTGCACGAGCCGCAGAACGTGGCGGCGATCGAGGTTCTGAAGGAAAGTCGTCCGGATCTGCCGCAGGTTGCCTGTTTCGACACCGCCTTTCACCACACCCAGCCTCCCGTCTGCTCCACCTACGCCATTCCCCGGCACCTCAGCGAGGCGGGCGTTCACCGCTACGGCTTTCACGGGCTCTCCTACGAGTACATCGCCCGCTATCTGGGCGAGAACCTGCCCGATCTTGCCAAGGGCCGCGTCGTCGTCGCGCATCTTGGCAACGGGTCGAGCCTGTGCGCCCTGAAGAACGGCATCAGCATCGATACCTCGATGGGCTTTTCCGTGCTTGAAGGCGTGCCCATGGGCACGCGCTGCGGCAGCCTCGACCCCGGTGTCATCATCTATCTCATGCGCAAGTACGACATGGATGCGGACGAGTTGGAGCGCCTGCTCTATCACCAGTCGGGCTTGCTGGGCGTTTCCGGCGTCTCAAACGACATGCGCGTTCTGGAAGAGAGCGACGATCCCCACTGCAAGCTGGCGGTGGATCTCTTCTGCCTGCGGGTCGCCAAGGAAGTCGCCTCGCTGGCCTGTTCCATCGGCGGGCTGGACGGTCTGGTCTTCACCGCAGGCATCGGGGAAAACGGCAAGGGCATCCGCGCGCGGATCTGCGAGCATCTCGACTGGCTCGGCATCCGCCTCGATCCGGAGCGCAACGAAGTAAGGGCCGACCTTGTTTCCGCCGACGGCTCCCTCCCGGTCCGCGTCATCTCCACCAACGAGGAGTTCATGATCGCGCTTCACACGGTCGATTTGCTGACCGCAGGTGTCGCCGACTGAGACCGGTTTGTCGGCATGTGAATACGGATTCTGCGTTGGCGGGCTGGCATCAATGGAAGCCAGCCTCGAATGCTGTCGCCGTGAGTATGACGTGGGCATCGAGCGGCGGATGCAGTTCGAACGCCTTTGGTTCGCGTGAGAAGTTCCAGAGCCGTAACAGACACCATTCGGAGCGGCGCTCATCCGCAACAGCCAGCTCGTTGCGGGTGATATGGAAGGGCGTCCGTTCCCATCCGTTCGTCGTCTTGACCTCGATCAGGCGCGCGTGACCATCTGGCCTGAAACTGGCAATGTCGTAGCCCGCGCCATCCCCGTCCTCCTCGGATACCCAGCGGACCTTTCGTGCCAGGTCATCACGCCCTGCCGAACGTAGCGACGCGTACTCATGCGCCAAAATGCGTTCTTCGCCAGCGCGGCCTAGGGCGCGGTTGCGCTCATCCCGGCCTGCCACGTCGAACCTTCGGGCGATGTGTAACATTTGTTCCAGTTCCTGCGGTGGGGGCTGGTTCGACAGTGTGGGCGGCGGGCCGATCCAGATGGGGGCGGATTCCTGAAGGCCGGTCGTAGGGCGAGATGCCGGCGGGCGTCCGAGCCAAACGGGGCTCATCACCAGCCAACGTGCCACTGCGTCGATCAGAGACGTTTGAAAATTGAATGCGGGCTTGTAGCCGGGGATCCAGTCCTCGCCGAGCCCTTTCAAAACCGCGCTGATGTTCTGGTGCTTGAACTCGATCGCGCCCTCCGATCTGCCGTTCAACAACGGCAGGAGTTCGCGACGATGCGCGGTTTTGCTGTAAGGTTGCCCGAGGGCGTCCTTTGATAGCATCGCAAAATAATCCGCGACGATCAGATCGTTTTCTTCATCGGTCCAGGTATCGCTCGACATTCGGCCAGGCTATTGACCTCGGCCCTATTTGTCATTGGAAATCAAAGAGCCATCAGGGTCTTCATTGCTGGCATAACGACGTGCTGTGTACGACTTTGCCGGAATGTCCCTGCTGCGTGTTTTCCGCGGGCACGCACCGGTCAAACGCCTCTGAAACAAAAAAAGCCCCCAACGGGAGGCTCATCACAGGCTCATTATAATGAAATGGCGGAGGGAAAGGACTCTTCGACAAACTCGCTCGAAGTATGCCCCACATCGTGCCAGCATGCCCTCGTATTCGTAGGTGAATCTTCGCTTTCGAGGAACTTCTCTGTTCAAGACGAGACGCGGCAACGCCCCGGTTTTGTGGCTCCCGCCAGTATTACCTTGATAGTGTTTTCCGCCCACGCCTTCGTCGTGTCGCAGTCAAACTGGCCCGAGCGAAAGGAAGCGGAAATGAAGGAAACTCATTTGAACCAACTTGAACTGGCAGTCCGCTGGAGGATCAGCCATCGCACACTTGAGCGGTGGCGTTGGACCGGTGAGGGCCCAAAGTTCCTCAAGGTGGGAGGCCGGGTGGTCTATCGCCTGTCCGATGTCGAGGAATACGAGCAGTCAATTGTCCGCTCCAGCACCTCCGACCCTGGACAGGCTCAGCAAGCGGGCGCGTGACCATAGCTCCAGGATGGCGGTTGGCCGAGGGGCAGCCAGCCGCCATCCCCGCACTCTCCCTTGCTTGCAGACCCTACCAATTTCGATTGAACCCACACCGCTTCTCGGATAGCTTGATCGAAAATCCAGAAACTGGGTGCACCTAGTTTCGGGACGGGTCATGTCACTGGGAGTGCATGGTGGGAACAGAGAAGGCTGATCTTCGGTGGGGCGTCGAGCGACGGCTCGAATTCATCGAGTTCCGCCTGTTTTGGGAGGGGCATGTGAATCGGGGCGATCTGATGGATGCGTTCGGTGTGTCGGTGAACCAGGCATCCACCGACCTGAACCGCTACATCGGAATGGCTCCGGACAACATGGTCTACGACAAGAGCGCTCGGACCTACATCAGAGGCAGCAAGTTTGCCCCCCTGTTACTGAAGCCCGATGCCAGCCGTTACCTCTCTCAGCTTCGTTCCGTCGCCGACGGCATCCTCGACCGTGCTGACGCCTGGATTGGCCAGTTGCCTACCTACGACGCCGCACCAACACCTGTCCGAGGAGTGAATGCCAAGACCCTGCGTTCGGTGGTCGCCGCAATTCGCCGATCAGAAGCCATCGAGGTCAAATACCAGTCCCTGTCCCGGCCAGAGCCGCGCTGGCGCTGGATTGCGCCACACGCGATCGGATTCGACGGTTTCCGCTGGCATACACGGGCCTTCTGTCTCACCGACCAGAGCTTCAAGGACTTCCTTCTCTCGAGGATCATCGAGACCCGTAAGACCAAGCCGAGCGAGATCAGCGCTGAAGGGGATGCCGACTGGAACGAGCATGTCACTTTGGAGATCGGACCGCATCCTGAACTGTCTGAGACGCAGCAAAAGGTCATCGCGCTCGATTACGGAATGCGCAGCGGAAGGGCCACGATCCCGGTTCGCAAGGCGCTTCTCTACTACGCGCTGAAGCGGCTAGGTCTCGACACCGACCCATCTGCCCGCCGGCCGCAAGACCAGCAGATCGTACTCTTAAACAAAAGCGCGATCGGCCAAATGCGCCTCCTGCCCGCTTCGGGTTCTGACCATGGCTAGAACCCTAGAATTCCAGCCGGGGGGCGCGATCAATTGATTACCGAATACCACGCAAAGCTATTTGCGCTCGAGCTCAGCAAGCGGCATTCGGTTGCCGATGCCGAAAAGCTCGCTGGCGCCCTTCTGGACGCACAAGTGGACCTGAACCCGCATCAGGTCGAGGCCGCCTTGTTCGCGTTCAAGTCGCCGCTGTCGAAGGGAGCTATTCTGGCCGACGAGGTTGGCCTTGGAAAAACCATCGAAGCCGGGCTGGTCCTGGCACAGAAATGGACGGAGGGCAGGCGCCGTATCCTCGTCATCACTCCGGCAAATCTGCGTAAGCAGTGGTCGCAGGAGATCGAAGAAAAGTTCTTTCTGCCAACCCTGATCTTAGAGGCAAAGAACTACAATAAATTGGCCAAAGATGGTGCGCGGCGCCCGTTCGAACAGAAGAAGCTCGTTATCTGCTCGTTCCAATTCGCCGCGCGACATGCCGACGAGCTGATGGTCATCCCGTGGGACCTGGTGGTCATCGACGAAGCTCACCGGCTTAGAAACGTCTATAGGCCCGACAACCGGATCGGCCGAGCACTGAAGGGCGCGCTTGCAGATGTTCCGAAGGTGCTCCTGACGGCGACCCCGCTTCAGAACTCACTGATGGAGTTGTACGGTCTCGTCAGCCTGATCGATGACTACACATTTGGCGACGCGAAGAGCTTCCGAGCCCAATATGCGCGCTTGACCGGTGACGGCCAGTTTGATGAGCTGAAGCATCGCCTTCAGCCGGTTTGCCACCGAACTCTGCGTCGACAGGTGTTGGAATACATCCGCTACACCAACCGGATACCCATCACCCAAGAGTTCGTTCCAAGCGAGGCGGAGCAATCGCTCTACGACCTGGTGTCGGAATACCTTCGGCGACCGTCTCTGCAGGCACTGCCGTCTAGCCAACGAACGCTGATGACTCTCATCATGCGCAAGCTGTTGGCTTCCTCCACCTTCGCCATTGCAGGCGCCCTCGATTCCCTTGCCCGGAAGCTGGAACGCCAGCTCAAGGATGACACGAACCTTCGCGAGAAGCTCGAAGAAGAGTTGTCCGAGGACTTCGAAGAATATGAGGAGGTAGCCGACGAGTGGTCGGACAGCGACGACGAGCCGGAGCTTCTTACGGCTGAAGATGTTGCGGTCATCCAGCAGGAGATCGCCGATCTTCGTGCGTTTCGGGACCTTGCCGTTTCAATCTCGGAGAACGCCAAAGGACAGGCGTTGTTGAGCGCATTGAGGGCGGGCTTCGCAAAGACGCAAGAGCTTGGAGCCGCGCAGAAGGCGATCATATTCACGGAGTCGCGGCGAACTCAGGAATATCTGGTACGCCTGCTTTCGGAGAATGGATACGCCGACAAGCTTGTGCTCTTCAACGGATCCAACAGCGACCCTCAGTCAAAGGCAGTCTACGAAGCCTGGTTGGAGAAGCATAAGGGGACCGATCGCGTCACGGGCTCCCGCACGGCCGATATCCGTGCCGCCCTGGTGGAATACTTCCGCGAACATGCGTCGATCATGATCGCGACCGAGGCAGCGGCTGAAGGTATAAACCTGCAATTTTGCTCCATTGTCGTGAACTACGACCTGCCGTGGAATCCGCAGAGAATTGAGCAACGGATCGGACGCTGCCATCGGTATGGCCAGCTTTACGACGTGGTCGTGATTAACTTCCTCAACAAGAACAACGCGGCCGATCAGCGCGTCTACGAGCTGTTGGCCGAGAAGTTTCAGCTGTTCTCCGGCGTGTTCGGCGCTTCGGACGAGGTGCTCGGAGCCGTTGAGTCTGGCGTCGAATTTGAGAAGCGCATCGTCACCATCTACCAGAATTGTCGATCCACGGATGAGATCGAGACGGAGTTCGAGCGCCTGCGTGCCGAGATGGATGAGAACATCAATGCTGCCATGGAAGATACGCGTCGGAAGTTGCTGGAGAACTTCGACGCTGAGGTCCATGACCGCCTCAAGTTCAATCTGGACAAGAGCAGAGAGTATATCGGGCGCTATGAGAGAATGTTGTGGGCCGTTACCCAGCATGAGCTGCGGCAGCACGCCAACTTCGATGATGAATACCTCACCTTCACCTTGAAGCGCGCGCCCGACGGTTTGGACGTCCCGACCGGGGGCTACGGTATCGCCAAGAATGGCCTAAGCGAGCACAGATATCGCTTGGGGCACCCGCTCGCACAGCACGTGATTGCCAGGGCACGCGAGCGCAATCTGAACGGTGCAGCCCTCGTGTTCGATTATTCCGGATGGCCAGCCAAGGCGGTCAACATCGAGCCGTTGGTGGGCCAGTCAGGTATCCTCGCCGCCCGCTGCCTCAGCTTCTCCGGATTTGACGAGCAGGACCACATCCTGCTCGCGGCCAAGACGGATGATGGGCGCGATATCGACCCTGACATTGTTCGACGCCTGTTCGAGATGCCATGCCGACAAGCCGATGGCGAGATCGGGCATGCTCGGGCGCTGCTAGATCCCATATTGGCGCAACGCGAACAGGACGTCATCGAGGCGCTGAAGCGGCAGAACGCCCAGTGGTTTTCCGAGGAAAGTCGGAAGCTGGAAAAATGGGCCGAGGACAAGGTGTTTGCCGCCGAAAAGGAATTGCAGGACGCGAAGGCACGGATCCTTGAGCTCAAGCGCGAGGCGCGAACGGCCGAATCTCCCGAACAGCAGCATCGCATCCAGACGCAGATCCAGGAGCTGGAAAAGTCCAAGCGCCGGCTGCGCCAACGCATCTTTGAGGTGGAGGACGAGATCATCGAGGAACGAGATCAGATGATCGCCGACCTGGAAGCCCGCCTCCAACAGGATATCAGCAAACAAGAGCTCTTCGCCGTCCGCTGGGCGGTGGTGTGAGCCAACAGAACGCAGGAGAAACCCGTCACATGCCGAACGTCGAGAAACAGAGAGAACGCCTGATCAGCCTGCTGAAGGAGCTTTTCCAGCTTGACCAGCCCGACCTGGACTTCGGCTTCTATCGCATCATGCATGCGAAGGCCGGTCAGGTGACGAAGTTTCTCGAGGAAGACCTGCTGAGCATCATCCGGGATACATTCGGCGAGGCGGATGGCGCCCGGGTCGAGCAAGCGAAAGCTGCCTACGAGGCCGCGCGCAAGCAGGCCGAGGAATTCGGCGCACCCGATCCGGATGCCGCTCCGAAAGTGAAGGAAGCCAAGGCGGCCTGGGACGCGGCCAAGGACAGCGGCAGCAACGAAGGCGACGTCTACGATCACCTCTACCGCTTCTTCGAGCGCTACTACGACAACGGCGATTTCATGAGCCGCCGCTACTTCGCGCGCGAGACGGACGGCAAGGCGGCACCCTATGCTGTCCCCTATGACGGGCGCGAGGTCTACCTGCACTGGGCCAACCGCGACCAGTACTACATCAAGACATCCGAGTACCTGACCAACTTCACCTTCGATCCGACGCAGGCGAAGGAGTTCAAGGACAAGCACGGCGCGCTGTTCGGACAGAAGCCGCTCAAGGTGCATTGCCGGATCGTTTCGGCGTCCGAGGGCGAGCACAACAACGTCAAGGCATCGGAGCAGACCGAACGCTATTTTATCATCCACGAGCCGGAACCGGTGAAGATCGAGACGGGAGACACCGGCGAGCCGGAGCTGGTGATCCAGTTCCAGTACCGTCCCGATCCCGAAAAGACCGGCCAGGAGGGAACGTGGCGCAAGAAGCGCCTCGGCGAGGCGGCGGACACGGTGAAGGCGCTGCTGCCCACGCTGGACGGCGCGGGCGACTATGTGACCGCGCTGATGACCCCGGCGCCGACCGAGGCCGAGAAGGACCGGACGCTGCTGGAGAAGTACCTGGCCCAGTACACGGGCCGGAACACAATGGACTACTTCATCCACAAGGATCTGGGCGGGTTCCTGCGGCGCGAGCTGGACTTCTACATCAAGAACGAGGTCATGCGGCTGGATGACATCGAGTCCGCCGATGCGCCGCGGGTGGAAGCCTACCTGGCCAAGGTCAAGGTGCTGCGCCGCATCGCACGGCACCTGATCGACTTCTTGGTGCAGCTGGAGGACTTCCAGAGGCGCCTCTGGCTAAAGAAGAAATTCGTGGTCGGCACGGAGTATTGCGTAACTCTAGATTGCATCCCAGAGAAGTTCTATGCGGAGATCGCGGCAAGCAATGAACAGCGCGTTGAATGGGTTCGACTTTTTGCAATTGATGAGTGGGAAGACTTCTCCGAGCCGCTAACAACCGCTTTCTTGCGGACCAACGACAAGCTGCCCGTGGATACAGCTTTCTTTGATAGCGACTTCAGGGATCGTCTCATCAGCGAATTTCAAGATCTCGACGAGAGGACCAGTGGCCTGCTCGTGCATTCTGACAATTTTCAGGCCCTCCGGCTGGCGAACGCCAAGTTCAATTCGGCGTTCAAATCGATGTACATCGACCCACCTTACAATACCAACAGCAGCGCGATTCCCTACAAGAACAGCTACCGGCACTCTTCCTGGGGCACGATGATGCAGGATCGTGTCGGCGCGGCGGCTCCCCTCTTAAAGCCTGATGGCGCGATTTTCGTCAGCATCGACAAAACCGAACGCACGCTCCTTGAACACGCGCTCGATAGCGTTTTTGGCGAGGAGAACCATATCGAGGAACTTATCTGGACGCAGGCGACCGCAAATAGCCAACTTCCAAACTATTCTACTAACCACGAGTATGTCGAGGTGTACGCCCGAGACCGCAAGGCGGTGGAGGCAGACAAAGCGATGTTCCGCGAGCCAAAGCCAGGATTTTCCGAGGTAATGGAGCTCATCGCTAAGCTGAACACTGAATACCCTGCGATTTCCGAAGTCGAGGTAGAGATTCGTAAGCTATATAAAGCCCATCAGAAAGATTACAGAAAGTCCATTGAAGAAGCCGGAGAGGAGTGGGACGACGACGCCCAACGCAAGGATCCGTGGCGCGGCCTCTACCCCTATGTGAATGCAGAGTATCGTGATGAAAACGGGAGACTCGTAGAAGAGTCACTGGCAAAGGAAAAAAATGCTGAGCTCTGGGTTTGGAGTGAAATCCCAACTGGAGCGCCTGCTTCTAAACAATCGCCGACTACAAGAGACCCCAATCATCACAATTACCGCTTCTATAAGCCTATTCATCCAAAAACCGGAAAGCCCTGCCCACATCCACAGAGCGGATGGAAGTTTCCGATGACGCCCGATCCCAAGAAACCGGATCGCCGCTCCTTTGAATCCTTGGAAGCTGATAAAAGGATTGCGTGGGGTGAGGACGAAAACAAGGTTCCGAGAACAAAAGGTTTCCTCCACGAGGTTGAGACCAACATCGGCACGAGCGTCTTTTATGAGTACAACGACGGAGAAGCCGAGCTGAACAACATGTTCAACCAGACCGGCCTCTTTCTTTCGCCCAAGAGCTCAAAGTTTGTAAAAAAATTTATTGTTCAAAGCACGAAGAAAGACAGCTGGTTTGCGGACTTCTTCGGGGGCAGCGGCAGTTCCGCCCATGGATTGATTCAAGCGAACCGTGAAGACGATGGACAGAGACGTTTTCTATCTGTGGAAATGGGCGCTTACTTTGACACGCTCACAAAGCCTCGAACATTGAAGGCGGCGTTTGCAAGCAGCTGGAAGGTTGGAAAGCCGACTTCGAGAGACGGTGTCTCGGCAATCTTCAAGTATCTGCGCCTTGAGTCATACGAAGATGCCTTGAACAACTTGTCTTTGCTCCCAAGCGCGGATCTAGCGCAGGCGGGTGGTGAATTCGCGCGCGACTACATGCTCCGCTACTGGCTCGACTTCGAGACCAAGGGCAGCCCGTCACTCCTGAACATTGAATGGTTCGACGATCCGACGGCCTACAAGCTGAAGATCAAGAAGCCCGGCACAGACGAGTATGTCGAGAAGGCGGTGGATCTGGTCGAGACGTTCAACTGGCTGATCGGCCTGCATGTCGAGCATCTGGATCGCTGGCGCGGCTATGACGCCGCGTTCAAGCGCGAGGTCGATCCCGAACTGCCGGGCGACACGAACACCCGGCTGATGCTGGACGGCGCGCTGAAGGAGACGGACGACGGCACCTGGCGGTTCCGCAAGGTCGAGGGCTACACCCTGCGCACCCCCGGCGATCACAACGACCGGGAGAAGGCGCTGGTTGTCTGGCGCAAGCTGACCGGCGATCTCGAGCAAGACAACCTGATGCTGGACGAGTGGTTCCGGAAGTATCGCCTCTCCGCGCAGGACACCGAGTTCGACGTGATCTACGTGAACGGCTCCAACAACCTGCCCAACCTCCGCCGGGACGAGGAGACCTGGAAGGTGCGCCTGATCGAGGAAGTCTTCCATCAGGCGATGTGGGACGTGGAGGGCTGAGCGATGGCGAGAAAGCCCAAGTCCAAGATCAAGCCGCTCCCCTTCGGCCACAAGCTGGTGCTCAACCAGTGGATCGTCAGCCTGTTCGGCTTCGACCCGCTGAAGGACCACAAGGACGGCAAGCGCACCCTGCGGCCGGTGCAGCCGCTAGCCAAGACGGTGAAGGACGCGCCGGAGGGCATGACGTCTGAGAACCTGCACCACTTCTACAAGGCGCTGGACGTCCACCTGCAGGCGGGCGCCGAGATCACGCGGGCCGATCTGCTGCGCTACGAGCACAACATCGTCAGCCACACGCTGGCGATCAACGAGAAGCGCGATCGTCCGATCGTCTGGAAGTACTACCAGTGGCTCTCGCTGCTGTTCGCCGAGATCTATCTCGACCGGTTCTTCGCCGACCGCGCCGCGCTGCTCGATGCGCTGAACGAGTACGTCGATGCCTTCGACAAGTACTGGACCGATGAAGGCTACGAGACAGGGATCACGCCCTACGAGCTTGACGACCTGAACAAGCTCTGTCTGCAGAACGCCACCGGCTCGGGGAAGACGTTGCTGATGCACGTCAACTTCCTGCAATTCCGGCACTACGCCTCGAAGTCGCCGCTCAAGCACGACCTGACGCGGACGGTGCTGATCACGCCGAACGAGCAGCTTTCCCTGCAGCATGCGCGGGAAATGAAGGGCAGCAACATCGTCGCGTCGCGCCTGCTCACCGACAGCGGCGACCTGCTGTCCTCGGGCAAGAACGGGCTGCGCCAGGTGGACTTCACCGAGGTGACCAAGCTCGGAGACACCGACGGACCCAACGTCATCGCGACGCGCAATCTGGGCGACCAGAACCTGTTGCTTGTCGATGAAGCCCATCGCGGCCTGGGAAGCCAGGAAGAGCGCGGCTGGTTCCGAAGCCGCGCCCGCCTGTCGGAGAAGGGTTTCGTCTTTGAGTATTCGGCGACGCTGAAGGAGGCCGTTTCCGCCGCAAAGCGCTCCGACATCGAGGCGTCCTACGCGAAGACGATCCTGTTCGACTATTCGTATCGGTACTTTTACGAGGACGGCTACGGCAAGGACTACCGCATCTTCAACCTTCCGCGGACCTTCTCCCAGCTTGAGTTTTCTTACCTGACGGCGTGCCTTCTGAGTTTCTATCAGCAGCTGAAGCTTTACGAGGACAAGCACGGCATTTATGCGCCCTACAACATCGAGAAACCGCTCTGGGTTTTCGTCGGTTCCAGCGTGACCAAGGCCACCGGATCCAAGGCCGAGAAGGCCACAGTTTCTGACGTAGGCAAGATCCTCGCCTTCATCGCGAAGTTCCTTAAGAGCGAGGGTACGTCGGCCGCCGAAATCGAACGGATCCTCACCGGCAACGCACAGGAAACCGGTCTGCTCGACGAGAACGGCGGCGACATCTTCGCAGGCGGTTTCGTCTACCTTCAGCAGCTCATGCTTCGGGAGGGCTGGAAGCCCGGCGACCTGTTCCGCGACATCCTCGAGAAGCTCTTTCAGAACCGGGCCGGTGGTGAGTTGTCGATTGCCCGGATCAAGGGCGACGAGAACGAGATCATGCTGCGTGTCGGTCAGGCCGAAAAGCCTTTCGGACTTATCAACGTCGGCGATGCATCCGGCTTGGCGACCCATATCGCTGAGCAGGAGTTCGACAACGTCGCGGTCCTGGAATCCGAGTTTGCCGAGACGATGTTCGGGCAACTCAACCTGTCCAGTTCCCCGGTCAATCTGCTCATCGGTTCCAAACGCTTTGTCGAGGGCTGGGATTGCTGGCGCGTCAGCACCCTTGGTCTCATGCATGTCGGCAAGAGCGAAGGCGCGCAGATTATCCAGCTTTTCGGGCGCGGCGTCCGGCTAAAGGGGTATGACTGGTCGCTCCAGCGCAGCGGCTTCGCCACCCCCACCCATCAACCGGAACTCATACAGTACGTCGAGACCCTGAATGTCTTCGGGATCGAGGCTGACTTCATGGAGCGATTCCGGAAGTTCCTCGAAGAGGAAGAGCTGCCCCGCAACGATCAGAAGCAGGTCTTCACAGTTCCGCTGACGGTCACATACGACTTCGGGCAACGCCTCAAGGTGCTGCGCCCCCGAAAGAAGCGCGGTGACGGTCGCGAGTACGATTTCAAGAGGGATGGCGCTGTACCGGCCCTGACGCTAGTCCCAGAGAAGATACGCCAAAAGGGCGTCGCGATAGATTGGTATCCTCGTATCCAGTCTCTCGAGTCCAAGAAGGGCACCAAGCTGGGCACCAAGGAGGAGACCGTTTTCGAGGATGGTCACCTGGACTTCCTAGACTACGATGACCTTTTCTTCCGGCTTGAGAAATTCAAGCGTGAGCGCACCTGGCACAATCTCAACATTTCCAAGTCCATGATCAGGACGCTGCTCACTGACCGGACCTGGTACAAGGTCGTCGTGCCTTCGGGGAAGATGGAGTTCTCGGATTTTGGGAACGTTGTGCTTTGGCAGGAGATGGCCGCGGAGCTATTGCAGAGATTCTCGGAAGAATACTACAACTACTGCAAGGCGGCCTTTATCGAGCCACGCCTTGAGCTCCGTGAGATCGAGGCCGGCGACGGAAGCCTGCCTGAAGCGGACGAATACCAGCTAATCGTCGATGCGAGCGAAACAGCGCTCATTAACGACATCCAGAACCTTACCGGCGAGATAGCCACTCGAAAGGCCGGGGTGTTGCGTGCTGGCGACTTGAAAGGCTGCCTGTTTGGCACGCATCTCTACGAGCCCGTGCTTCATGCGGCCAAGGGAAGCAAAATACAGATTGCGCCGGTTTCATTGAATGAGAGCGAATTCCAGTTCCTGGACGATCTGCGCCTCTTCATCGAAAAGGATCAAGCACGGCTGGCGGCGGAAGGAATTGAACTATTCTTACTTCGCAATGAGAGCCGCGGGCGCGGAGTGGGCTTCTTTGAGGCAGGAAATTTCTATCCCGACTTCCTTCTATGGCTTGTGAAGGACGGCAGACAGCACTTGGCTTTCGTCGAGCCTCATGGCCTCCAGCATGAAGGCCCTGGCCACAAGAAGATCGAGTTCCATCAGGTCATCAAGGGCATCCAGGCAAGGCTCGCCAGTGAGAACGTCATACTGAACAGCTTTATCGTCACACCGACACGGTTCGGCAAGCTGAACTGGGGCAAGACGATCCATGAATTGGAGGACATGCATGTGCTGTTCATGGAGGATCAGAAAGACACCTATGTCGCCTCAATAATAAATCGAATGGCGGCATAGACGGGGGGGTGGGGAATGTCGGAAATTTCAAACACCAGGCCGAGCTGGTTTGTCGGCGCCGCGTATAATCGTACCGAAGACCAGACGCCCAGATTTCTCGCTGAAGGCATCTGGGAGAACGGCTACGAAGACGGCAAGTATGGCGATCTCGTGCGCGCGATGCGACCGGGCGACAGGATCGCGATCAAGTCGTCCTATACTCGCAAGCGAGAACTGCCGTTCGACAACCGCGGCGCCACTGTCTCAGTGATGGCCATAAAGGCGGTCGGCACGATCACTGCCAATCTAGACGATGGCAAGCGTGTTCAGGTCAACTGGACGCCCGTATCGCCGCCCCGCGAATGGTACTTCTACACAAACCGCGCCACGGTTTGGCGGGTCGCGCCGGGCGGCTGGATGGAGGATGGCCTCCTCGCCTTCACATTCGAGGGCCAGCAGCAGGACCTCGACCGGTTCCGGAATGAACCGTTCTGGCGGGAGCGGTTCGGCGACGCGGACGGCGAGCAGCGTTTCCGCTGGACATCCTTCTACAGCGCCGTTGCGGCAAAGCTCCTAGACTACCGGGCAGACCGCAAGCTCCTGATCGACGGCATCCATGCAATCGCGCAAGAGATGGCGGGGCTCGGGTATTTGCAGGACCGCTACCCGGAAGGCGGTACTGGCCCACTGCGCGACATCTGCCCCTTTACGGCGATGGGCACGTTCAACCGATCCATGACCGACTCCAATCGGAGCGCGATAGCGGGAGCGCTTGCCAAGCTGATCGGCGTGGAGGACGAGCCTCCGAGCACCTTCGAGGGAATTCCGGTCCTCAACAATCAGCGATCCTGGTTCTTTCGATACGGTGACAAGCGCGGCGAAGGCGACATCGACAAGCTATGGGACCTGTTCGCTGCCGCGGCAGCGTTGGCGGAATCTGATCAGCCCGATCAGCGGGACCAATTCATCGCCGGCTACGACGCGGCCATCGACGTATGGGGTGCCTCATGGAACCTCTCGACCGGGCTCTACTGGTCGCATCCGTGGGAGTTCCCAACCCTCGACAGCAACTCGCGCTCGTTCCTCACCGGTCGGCTGCAGATGCGGATCCCGACGATAGGGCCGCAGAAGCCGTGCAGTGGCGCCACCTATCTCAAGCTGGTGGACGATCTGAAGGCGCGCTTTTCTGAGGAGAGCTACCCGGTCCACAGCTTCCCCGAACTGTCGCTGGCCGCATGGCACTACAAGGGGCCCGAAGAGTCTCAGGCCGAGGCCGACCAAGGCGGCGCGACGCCCAATGAGGACGAAGAAGATGCGGCTATCGTCGATCCGGTCCAGACGCCAGCGCCAGCTGTGCCATACGATGTTGACGACATCCTGCGCGAAGGCTGTTTTCTGGAGCGCAGGGAGATCGACCGCCTGCTGGAGCGCTTGCGCACGCGCAAGAACCTGATCCTGCAGGGACCGCCGGGAACGGGCAAGACTTGGATGGCCAAGCGCCTCGCATTCGCACTGATGGGGGAACGCGACGAGGCGCGCGTCCGTGCGGTCCAGTTCCACCCAAACCTCTCCTACGAGGATTTCGTGCGCGGATGGCGTCCGAGCGGCGATGGCAAGCTGACCCTTGCCGACGGCGTCTTCATGGAGGCGATCCGCGCGGCGCTGAGCCGACCAGAAGCCCACTTCGTCGTAATCATCGAAGAGATCAACCGCGGAAACCCTGCGCAGATTTTCGGCGAGCTGCTGACCCTGCTTGAGGCGGGCAAACGCACGCCACGCGAGGCGCTCGAGCTCTGCTATCCCGATGCCGACGGCATCCGCCGCCCGGTTCATGTCCCCGAGAACCTCTTTGTCATCGGCACGATGAACATCGCTGACCGCTCGCTGGCGCTGGTCGACCTCGCGTTCCGCAGGCGCTTCGCCTTCGTCGGACTTGAGCCGAGGCTGGGTGAAGCCTGGCGAGGGTGGGTAACCGAGAAGGGCGGCGTCGATCCCGCCCTCGTCGACGACATCGAGCGGCGTATCGTGGCGCTGAATGCGCAGATCGCCGAGGCGTTCGGCCGTCAGTTCGAGATCGGGCACAGCTATATCACACCGACGGCAAAACTCGAACCCGGCGCAACGCGCGAGTGGTTCCGTCAGGTCGCTGAAACGGAGATCGGCCCGCTGCTTGACGAATATTGGTTCGACGCGCCCAAATCGGCACGAGAGGCACTCGACCGGCTGTTGCAGGGATGGTGATCGCCGATGCCGGGGTTGCGCCCGAGAGCGCTGCTGCGGGGTTCATCGGCCGCATCCCCGTACGCAATATCTGGCTCCTGATGCTTTACGCCTCGGACCTATTCCGGAAGGCCGGGTCCACGCGCGTCGACGTCGAGCGCAACCCCGACGAGATCGCCGATCTTGTCGCTGAGTTATTGGCGCAGGCGGTCGAGGAGCGTCAGCGTCAACAGCTGAGCCTCGGTTACCGTCCCCGCAGCGCCGACCTATCGCGGGTCCGGGGGCGGATCGACGTGCTGCGCACGGAGCGCCGACAGTTACTCGCGCGCGGAGCTGTGGCGTGCCGCTTCGCCGAGCTCAGCGTCGACACACCGCGCAACCGCTACGTCCGCGGCGCACTTGAGGCCGTGGCGCGGCTGGTAACGCGCCCCGATCTGCGCCATCGCTGTCGACGGCTGGCGGCAGACATGCAGGCGCAAGGTGTAGCTGGGGCCATGCCATCGCGCGCCGAGCTCAGTGCCGACCGGACCGGTCGTCATGACGCCAAAGACAGCGAAATGCTCGCAGCGGCGATGCTTGCGATGGATCTCGTTCTGCCCACAGAGCGAGCTGGCGCGCGCCCCTTGCCGATGCCGGAAAGGGAAGAGCAGTGGGCTCGGCGGCTATTCGAACGCGCCGTCGGCGGCTTCTACAGAACCGTACTGCCACGGGAGCGCTGGCGCGTGCGGACGGGTGGCTTGCTCGACTGGCCGATCGATTGGTGGACCGAAGGGGCACGCGACATAATGCCCGGGATGCAGACTGATGTTGTGCTCGACGATGCCTTGGCTACCCGCCGTATCGTGATCGACACCAAGTTCACCAGCATCGTGACGACGGGCTGGCGCCGCGAAACGACGCTGCGCAGCGGGTACCTCTATCAAATCTATTCGTACATACGTTCACAGGCAGGACGTAGCGACCCGCTGGCCGACAACGCGGAGGGCTTGCTCCTGCACCCGGCCATTGGTGAAATGTTTGATGAAGCCGTCTCGTTGCACGGACATCTCATTCGCTTCGCCACTGTAGATCTGGCGGCCGACAACGGAGCTATCCGTGAGCAACTTCTGAAGCTCACGTTGCAGTTCAAAGAAGAGACTGATCATGGCAAGCACGTCCGAGCTTGATCCCGCATGACGCTGTAGTCGGCGAGCATTTCGGCAATAGCAGACCCCTCCGGCAGCAGATCGAGCTCGTCGGCTGCGCGCGCCTGGAACTCGCGGTTATACTCGACTACCGGTGGGCAGACGGTCGTGACGCGGGTGTCAGAAGCGACCGTCGCGCAGGCGGTCAGCGAGATCGCTGCGATCACGAGGACGGCGAGCCGCCGCATCGAGCATCTGGCGTTGGATGTCATTGACCTTCTCCGAGGTTTCGAGGCGTTCGGCGAGCCGGCCAGCACGCTCGCCGGAGCGCCGGAGCGCGAACAGGAACAGGAGCACCGCGAGTGCGATGGCGGCGTAGCGCAGGGCCGCCCGCATCCACGGGGCGGCGGCGATCCCGGTGAACAGAGCAGCGATCATCGACGCCCCCGCTTCCAGTCGTCGATGCGGGCGTAGATCGTCACGGCGACGCCCGCGAGCGCCACGGCGATGAACACCCAGCGCAAGGTGTCGAGATAGGGGACGAGCGGGAGGATCGCGGTCTGGGTTTCCGCCAGGACGTTCTGCGCCACCTCGACGCCAGCCGCGCCAAGCGTCGCCACGCCTGCGGCGCCACTGCCCTTCATCGTGCGACTGTCGGCCAAGACCTCCCGCACGGGCGGCGTTTCCGCGGCGAACGCCGTCGCCCGCACCGGGAAACGCTCGCCCCATTGCCGAGCCGGGCCGAGATCGATGTGCATGAAGCCCGAGCGCGGATAGTAGCCGAAGCCGAGGAAGCCGACGGCTCGGGCGGCGGTCTCGAAGGCCACCGGGTCGTGGTTAGCCATGGCGATGTCGAAGGCCGTGCCATCCATGTGCTTCGAGCGCGGCGCGCCGCCGACGGCCCGGTTGTGCGCCGGACTGCGGTAGGCCGAACGGACGATGAGCGGCTTGCCAAGCCGATCGCGCAGCGCCTGGAGCTTGTCGAGCGCTTCCTCGTTGATCCGCAGGGAGCCGCTGCCCCGGCAGGCGATCTCGGCGGGGGAGAAATTCTTCCAGCGCCATGAGCGCTCGGGCACGTCGCGCCAGTGTTTGTAAGTCATGGTCGTCATCGCAGGTCTCCAGGCACAAAAAAGCCCGCTCCTCGACGAGGGCGGGCGGTGGTCTGATGGGTCGGGCGGATGGGTTAAGGCGTCGGTCCGAAGAGCTTCAGCTTGATAGCAATGCCCGCCATCAGGGCGAGCAGGACGCCAGTGGTGATCAGTCGCACGGCGGTCTGGACGGCCGTCTGTTTCGCGAGGCGGAAACCCGCGAGCAACGAGCGAAGATCGCGGATGTCCTCGGCGGCATCCTGACCGTCGAGGCCGACCTCATGCAGGGCGCGCCGCGCACCCGTCTCGGCTGCCCGCTCCAGCAGGGCTTCAAACTCGGCGGCCGGCAGCGCGATCAGCGCCCCGCTTTCTGGTTCCTTGTCCATGACGCGATCCGGGAGTGATCAGAGGACCAGCGAGCCGGCCAACGTGAACCCGATTCCGGCGAGCGTGGCGTCGGGCGTCGATGGCGCGACCACGCTGAGCACCTGGCCGGGCTCCAGCACGGTTTCGCTGGCGGCGATGAAAGTGGCGCTCGTGGCGGCGGCAGCTGGAATCCGGTGCCGCTTCCACCATTCAGGATATCGCCGCGGCCGAGAAGGTCTCTGATCGGTTCGTGAGCCGAATGATGCGGCTCGCCTATCTGTCGCCCGAGGTGCTCGATCACCTCGTCATCAGGCGTGTGCCACCAGCACTTTCGCTGAACGACCTCGTTGCGGTCGCCGACCGGCCGTGGGCGGAGCAGATGAAGCGTGTATTTGACGCTTGAAAAAGTAGCGACGCCCGTAGGTCAAGCCTGTATTCGAACCTTCTGCGGCCTGCTAGGCGGAAATCTTCACGGCCCGCCAAGTCAAAGTCCTGAGCCTAGTGGGGGAGGCGGCCGGGCGAGCCAGGCGCACCCGCGAGTACACGTTGCATCATATCGTTAAGACCAGTCGTAATTTCGTAGCCGACGGGGTCGGGCGAACCATTCGCGCCGTATGCGATCATGGCCTTCAATGGCGTGGGCATTTCAAGACCCTTGGATACCGTAATTCGCACCAGGGTATGGGCCATGAAGATGATTGGTCGAACCACCTTTCTCGTAAAGAGGGCGTCCCATTCCTGCTGCGGTCGCTCGGCTCCCGCCTTATTCATGCGCTCGTGCATTTGTTGGTGAAGCTCACCGATAGCAGACTGAAGACTGGGAAACGGCGTCTTCCAAAGTGCATCATGTTCCAATGTATCTTTTAGGTTAACCACGACCATACCGATGTCAGCCGGACAGGCCGGCGCGTCGATCTGATCGGCCGCCCCCCGAATGCGCTCGAAATAGGTCTGACCGCTCGCACCAGAGACTGATTTGATCGCCAAGGCCCAGCGCCTACCATTCTGAGGGTCACCAGCGTAACTGAAAAGAATGTCAGGATTGTCGCCCTTGGCGGCGTTTGGTGAATCAAGGTCCATTGAGTTTGCAAGATGTATTGCGAGACTGGCGATGTACAGCTCAGTCAGCTTTCTATTTGCGTCGTTCGGGAGGATCGCTCTGGCGTTTTGAATCAGAGTGGAAAAACTATCAGCGCTTTCGCCAAGCAATTTTAGGTGCGGCTCAAACGATGCAAACTCAGGAAGCCCTTCGGCGCTAAGCACCTTTGCGGCGAAATCGTGAAGCCCTGCTGCACGACGGAGCACTTCCGCCTGATTGGCGGCAGACGCAAGATTTGGATCTCGCATCACTGCAATCAATTCGGTCAGCGAGAGCAGTTCGCTTTCGACCGATGAGTGCGATGGAGGTTTGATTTCTAGTCGGCTCAATAGGGCAAGGAACCGATCGCCGATCTCATCAGCCTGGCAGAAGGGGACGAATGTCATGGTAGTCTTTCACGATTCCTCGAATGATAAACAGGTAGCGCGACATCCAAAGCTATTCCCAGCGTTGCTTCCACTGCAATTCTTCCAGACCGGCGCCCGCCGAACTGCTTAATCTTTCGCCACAGAACGCCTACCTCAGGTGTCCCTGCTTACATGCCTAGCGATCAACTTGCCGCAGATAGATCGGTTGGGTACAGCCTACAATCGATTAGGAAAGCGGCGTTTTCCGTCGCCGAACCGGACCGGACAAGGTTCGCTCGGTTAGAGACGGAGGGGCGTTCAGAGACGGAAATTGAACCCGGCGCCAGTCTCTGAGGTTCGGATGCCTCGGCTAAACGCCTTTGAAACAAAAAGAAAAAAGCTCCCAACGGGAGGCTCATCACAGGCTCATTATAATGAAATGGCGGAGAGAGAGGGATTCGAACCCTCGAGACGGTTACCCGCCTACACGCGTTCCAGGCGTGCGCCTTCGACCACTCGGCCACCTCTCCGTATGCGGGAAACACAAGCTGTTTCGGAATGTCGGGAAAACCGCGTTTTCTCGAAGTTTCCGGCGACCTCGTCGCAATCGGTGGAACCGATCCGGTGCGACGTGGTTTTCCTGTGCCCACGGGAGGCGCAATATAGCGATCAGGGGCTTGAGCGCAAGTACCTGCGAAGCGGCATTTGTGCATAATTCGCGGCGAGATGTCGTGACGGTGGATCTCAAGGGGCGTGACGGGTTGTCACGAAGGGCGAGCGGCATTGTCCGCGAAGCGCAGAAACCCTATTTCAAGCCCCTTGCGGCGGCTGAGCGCCGCGGGGGGGTGGGGTAGACTGTGCTTCCCTTGCACGTTAGCTATCGTTAACGCATAGGGACTGCCAGTGAGCCCGTGATGCAAAGTGTCGGAGCAGTCGATGTTGTCTTTCCTGTCGAGAATCATAGGGATTCTCTGCGTCGCAGTTGCGTTGGTCACGGCTGTCATTGACGGCACGAGATCGATCGCCGCGTCGCAACTGGTTACCACCCCCTTCGGGGCGCATTGGTATGAATACGCCCCTGAATCCCTGAACGCCGCGCAAGCTGCGGTGCAACGTCACGTGGCGCCCTGGTTGTGGGATCCGGTCATACAATGGATTCTTTTACTGCCTACGTGGTGCGTTGCGGGCGTGCTTGGCGCGCTTTTTGTATGGATGGGAACGCGCCGCCGCAGGCGGCGATACGGCGTGGCCTGAGCCAGGCCGGGAACCTGTGCCGAACCGGCCGCAGCACCCGGCGGAGCGTGAGAGTTTTGGGGCTTGAAGATGAACCTGTTTGACCGTTTGACCCGAAAAGGCCGGCTTCCTGCGCCGCATGAAGCCTTGCCCGGGCGTCCGCGTGTCATTCCGACGGCGGAAAAGCACTTCGTCAATGGCAGGCGGCTCACCGGTCACTATCCCGCCAACAGCATGAGCCTGCTTGTCGGCATGGGCTGCTTCTGGGGCGCGGAGCGGATTTTCTGGCAACTCGACGGTGTCTGGGTCACCGCGGTCGGCTATGCGGGCGGCCACACGCCCAATCCGACCTATGAAGAGGTCTGTTCCGGCGGAACGGGTCATGCGGAAGTGGTGAAGATCGTCTACGAGCCCGAACTGATCGATCTGGAAACGCTTCTGGCGGCTTTCTGGGAAAACCACAATCCGACGCAGGGCATGCGTCAGGGCAACGATATCGGCACGCAGTATCGCTCCGCGCTCTATCTGCCCGACGAGGAGACGCTGGCCGTCGCCGAGCGCTCGCGCGACGCCTATCAGCAGGCGCTGAGCGAAAACGGGCGCGGCGAGATCACGACGGAAATCCGCCCCATGCGCTCCTTCTATTTCGCCGAGGAATATCACCAGCAGTATCTGGCCAAGCACCCCAACGGTTATTGCGGCATTCGCGGAACCGGCATCACCTGCGCGCAGGGAAATCCCGCCTCCGCCTGAGGCCGGGCGATAACACGGCGTTCCAGATGCGAAACCCCGGCGGCCTTGGCGAAGGCGCCGGGGTTTTCTTTTCAAACGAGCCGGTTAGCGGCCCCGATGTGCCTCAGCGGGTCAGCGCGGCATCGCGCATGGCGAGCCCGGCCAGCGTCGCCGAACTGGCGTATTCGACCGCCTTCGCGCGATAGGCGACGAAGGAATCGTGCACTTCCTTGGCCAGCGGGCTGGCGGAGGCGATGTCGGCGAGCACCTTTTCCGATTCCACCGCAAGAGCGTTCACGATCTCCGGCGAGAAGGTGCGCAGCTCCACGCCCTTCTTTTCCAGAAGCGGGCGGAAGCTCTCGATATTGTGGAACGTGAAGTCGGCAAGCGCTTCCATGGAGGACGCCATGGACGCCCGCTTGACGATCTCGCGCAGGTCTTCCGGCAACGCCTCGTACTGGGCCTTGTTGACGATCAGCTCTAGAGCGGGGCCAAGCTCGTGGAAGGCCGGCATGTAGTAGTAGGGCGCGACCTTGTAGAGCCCGAAAGCCAGATCGTTCCACGGGCCGACCCATTCCGCCGCGTCGATCGTGCCCGCCTGCATCGCGGCGAAGATCTCGCCCGGCGGCAGCAGCACGACATTGACCCCCAGCCGCCGCATGACGGTGCCGCCAAGCCCGGCAATGCGCATCTTGAGGCCCTTGAGGTCGTCGAGCGTGTTGATTTCCTTGGCGAACCAGCCACCTGCCTGCACGCCGGAGGACCCGGACAGGAACGGCACGACGCCGAAGGGCTCATAGGCCTTGTCCCACAGTTCCTGACCGCCGCCGAAATAGAGCCAGCCGGCATGTTCTTCCGCCGTCAGCCCGAAGGGGATGCCGGTGAAGAAGTGGAACGCCTGATCCTTGCCCTGCCAGTAATAGGGGCTGGAATGCCCGCATTCGGCGGCACCGGAGGCCACCGCATCGAACACCTCGAAGGGCGGCACCAGTTCGCCTGCGCCGAAAAGCTGAACCGTCAGCCGCCCGCCGGACATGGTCGTGATCATGTCGGCCAGACGCTGGGCGTTGCCGCCGGGGCCCGGCGAGCCCTTCGGCCAGCTCGTCGCCATTTTCCAGATGATCGGGCTCTGCGCGCGCGCCACATGCGGGGCTGCAAGCAATGCGGCTGCCCCTCCGCCGATGCCTGCCATCAGTGAGCGGCGGTTCACGCGCCTGCCCTTGCCCTCATCCGTCATTGCCTTGTCCTCCACGCGATCGGACCCCCGGCCGGGGTGTTCCCGTTTATCTTGCGTCATTGATCATTCCTCGATCGAGCAACTCAACACATACGCCCGTTCTGCGGTCAGACCGTCGCGGTGCGCCCTGGCGCGCAAGGCACCCAGCCGATAACCCGATTGTCCTGTTGCCACCTTGCTTCAGGCTTTCCTCCCGTCAGAAGCTGCGACGCAGCGCCCGACAATTCGCTTTCACCGGCCCCCTGTCAACTGTTGCGAGCGGGGTTTCCCTGCGGTTCGGCGCAAAAGGGGCGACACGTCGCGGGGGAGGGAAGAACATGCGATCCTGCCGGCGCGGCGGTGCGGTGCAATCGGGAGATGTCATAAAATCATGCGCCGGATCGCGAGAGGCGGGGCCCGGCTCCGTCGGAGTTGACGTTTCGAAGTCGGTTGCGGTGCTATGAGAAACAGGCAATGGAGGAGACACCGCCCGTGACGGTCTTGCCCGTCGCGACGGCGGTCCCCCTGCGAAACGCGCTCGCACACCCTATATCAGGACCATGATGGAACCGCTCCAGTTACGACCGGCCGTCCGCAGGCGGCGCAAGATCGCGAACATGCTGCACACCTGGCTTCTGGCAGGCGGCAGCCTGATGCTGCTGGGCGCTTGCGCATGGGCGCTGGCGGGGCTTTCCGGCCTCATCTGGATCACGCTTGGCGGGGCGGTCTCGCTGATCGCCGCCACCAACGTCTCGCCGATCTGGGTTCTGAAGCTCTATCGCGCGCGCCGCCTTCCCGAGCGCGTCTTTCCCGAAGGCCACGACGTCGTCCGCGAACTGGCGTTCCGCGCGGGGCTGCCCGCCGAGCCGCAGCTCTATTACATCCCCTCGCCGATGCTGAACGCCTTCACGGTGGGACGGCCCGAAAAGGCGGTCGTCTGCGTCACCGACGGGCTTTTACGTCAGCTCACCTTGCGCGAATTCGCGGGCGTCATGGCCCATGAACTGAGCCATATCGCCAATGGCGACGTGAAGGTGATGGCGCTGGCCGACGTTGTGGCACGCATGACAAGCTCCATGTCGATCATCGGCCTGTTCATGCTGGCCTTCAATCTGCCGATGCTGATTGCAAACGGCGGCGGCGTGCCATGGCTCGGCATTCTCCTGCTGCTGGCGGCCCCCACCATCGGCGGTCTGCTGCAACTGGCGCTGTCGCGCACCCGCGAATATGACGCCGATCTCGATGCCGTCGGCCTCACCGGCGATCCGCACGGCCTCGTGTCGGCCCTCACCAAGCTTGAAAGCGTTCAGGGAAGGCGCTGGGAGGCCATGACGCTGCCGGGCTCGCGCATCCCCGAGCCGTCGCTCCTGCGCACCCACCCGACCACCGCAGAGCGCGTACAGCGCATTCTGGACCTTGTGCCTCGCCACGAGGGACGCGAACACGAGCACTTCCCCGATGTTCCGGCAAAGATTGGCCGCTCGCTGGTGCCCTCGGTGGGCAAGCCCCGCATGCGCGTGCGCGGGCTCGGCCACTGGTACTGAGCCCTCGCTGTCAGCCAAAGAAAAAGGGGCGGTGCCCGTCAGGCTCCACCCCCCTTCTGACGTTTTGGTCTGGCGGGATCAGCCGCGCAGCGTGCCGCCGGTCGCCTTTTCCACGCCCGCAACGATCTTGGCTGCAATCGCCTCGATGTCCTCTTCGGTGAGCGTACGCTCCACCGGCTGAAGCGTGACGTCGATGGCGATGGACTTCTTGCCCTCGCCGACGCCCGTTCCGCGATAGACGTCGAAGACATTGACCTCTCGGATCAGCGTCTTTTCCGCCGACCGCGCGGCGCGCAGCAGCTTCTCGGCTTCCACGCCTTCATCGACGATGAAAGCAAAATCGCGACGCACCGGGGTGAGCCCGGCCAGCGCCAGCGCGCCCTTGGAGCGTCCGCCCTTGCCCTTCGGCGTCGGAATGGCGTCGAGATAGACCTCGAAAGCCACGATCGGGCCTTCCACGTCGAGCTTCTTCAGGACTTTCGGGTGGACCTCGCCGAAGGCGGCGAGAATGTTCTTCGGCCCCAGCCGCAGCGTTCCGGAACGGCCCGGGTGATACCAGTCGGGCGCTTCTGCGAAGACCTGAAGGTTCCCGGTCGGCGCGCCTGCCGCCTCAAGGGCTGCAATGGCGTCGGCCTTGGCGTCATAGGCGCTGACGGGGGAAGCAGAGCCCGCCCAGTGGCGGCCTGCGCCGGTCATCACCGCGGTGCCGCGGCGCACGCCTGCGGCGACCCGCTTCTGGTCTTCTGGCTTGTCGCCGAGGAACACCTGCCCGACCTCGAACAGGGCCACATCGCCGTTGCCGCGGTCGGCATTGCGCTGGGCTGCACTGAGAAGGCCCGGCACGAGGCTCGGACGCATGTCCGACATGTCGGTGGAGATCGGGTTTGCAAGGGCCGCTTCCGGCTTCCCGCCGCCGAACGTCATGGCGTGGTCATGGGGAATGAAGGACCATGTCACCGCCTCGTTGAGACCGCGGGCCGCCAGCATGCGGCGGGCCTTGTTGCGGCGCAGCTGGCCGGTGGTCAGAACCTGACGGCCGACGCTGTCCAGACGCGGCAGCGGCGTGGTCGGCACCTTGTCGACGCCGACGATGCGCACGACCTCTTCAACGAGATCCGCCTTGCCGTAAATGTCGGGGCGCCAGCTCGGCACCGCGACCTTCCAATGCGTGCCGGTGCCCGACGTCCAGAAGCCGAGGCGGCTCAGCACCACCTTGATCTCGGCGGACGAGACTTCGAGCCCGGAGAGACGCTTCACCTCGGAAATCGGGAACTCCACGATGTGATCGTGATCGGGAACCTCGCCCGCGATCTCCATCTCGCTGGCCGTGCCGCCGCAAAGATCGACGACCAGCCGCGTGGCTTCTTCCAGACCGGGGATCATGAAGGCGGGATCGACGCCGCGCTCGAACCGGAAGCGCGCATCGGAGTTGAGCCCGAGCTTGCGGCCGGTCTGGGCGATGTTGATCGGCTCCCAAAGTGCGGATTCGATCAGCACGTCGGTGGTCTCTTCCGAGCAGCCCGACATTTCGCCGCCCATGATGCCGCCGATGGATTCCAGTTCCTTGTCGTCTGAGATGACGCACATGGTCTGGTCGACGGCGTATTCCTTGCCGTCGAGCGCCAGAATGCTCTCGCCCACACGGCCGCGGCGCACCACGAGGTCGCCCTTGACCTTGGCCGCATCGAAGACGTGCAGCGGACGACCGCGGTCGTAGGTCATGTAGTTGGTGATATCGACCAGCGTGTTGATCGGGCGAAGCCCGATGGCGATGAGACGCTGCTGCATCCACTTCGGGCTCGGCCCGTTCTTCACGCCCTTGACGAGCCGCAGGCCGAAGGCCGGGCACAGCGAGGGCGTATCGCCGAAGGCGAGCTTCACGGAAACCGGGCAGGGCCCGTCGCCGCGCACCGGCTCGCGCCTGGGCTCGATCAGCTTGCCGAGACCGGCGGCCGCCAGATCGCGCGCCACGCCGTGAACGCCGAGGCAGTCGGATCGGTTGGGCGTGATGGCGATATCGATGACCGGATCGTCGAGCCCCGCCCATTCGGCGTAATTGACGCCGACGGGGGCATCCTCGCCCAGATCGATGATGCCGTTATGCTCGTCGGAAAGCTCAAGCTCGCGCTCCGAGCACATCATGCCGAAGCTCTCGATGTCGCGGATCTTGCCGACCGACAGCGTGACGTCGATGCCGGGAACATAGTCGCCGGGCCGCGCCAGCACGCCGACGAGACCGGCGCGCGCATTGGGCGCGCCGCACACGATCTGCAGCGGCTCGCCGGAACCGGCGTCGACGGTCAGCACCTTCAGCCGGTCGGCATTGGGGTGCGGCTTGGCGTCGACGACGCGGGCGATGTGGAACGGGGCCAGCTTGGCGGCCGGATCGATGACCTCCTCGACCTCAAGGCCGATCATGGTCAGCGTCTCGACGATCTCGTCGAGCGTGGCGTCCGTTTCCAGGTGGTCCTTGAGCCAGGAAAGGGTGAATTTCATTGGATCGCTCTTCTTGCGGAAATTGTTACGACGACGGCCTGGCTCATTGTCAGGAGCTCAATCCCCCGAACAGGGTAGGCAGGTCGAGCGGGCGGAAGCCGTAGTGCTTGATCCAGCGCAGGTCCGCGTCGAAGAAGGCGCGCAGGTCCGGCATGCCGTATTTCAGCATGGCGATGCGGTCGATGCCCATGCCCCAGGCGAAGCCCTGATAGACGTCCGGATCGAGGCCGCAATTGCGCAGCACGTTGGGATGCACCATGCCGCAGCCCAGGATTTCCAGCCAGTCGTCGCCTTCGCCGATGCGGATCTCGTCGCCCGCGAACTTGCAGCCGATATCCACTTCCATGGAGGGCTCGGTGAAGGGGAAGAAGGAGGGGCGGAAGCGCATCTTGATGTCGTCCACCTCGAAGAAGGACTTGCAGAATTCCTGCAGGATCCACTTCAGGTGACCGATATGGCTACCCTTGTCGATGACGAGCCCTTCCACCTGATGGAACATCGGGGTGTGGGTCTGGTCGCTGTCGCAGCGATAGGTGCGGCCGGGAATGATCACGCGGTGCGGCGGCTCGCTCTCGCGCATGGTGCGGATCTGCACCGTGGAGGTGTGCGTGCGCAAAAGCAGCCGGTCGCCGTCTTCCTTTTCGGGGAAGAAGAACGTGTCGTGCATCTCGCGCGCCGGATGCCCTTCGGGAAAGTTGAGCGCGGTGAAATTGTGCTCGTCCGTCTCGATGTCCGGGCCTTCGGCGATGGAAAAGCCCATGTCGGCGAAGATGGCGGTCAGTTCGTCGATCACTTGCGAGACCGGATGGATGCGGCCTTCGTTGGCCGGGCCGGGGCGAACCGGCAGCGTCACGTCGATGCGCTCGCTTGCAAGGCGCGCTTCAAGGGCTGCGTCTTCCAGCACTTCCTTGCGTGCGGCAATTGCCTCTGTGACGCGCAGCTTGAGGCCGTTCAGCGCGGGCCCCATGGTCTGGCGCTCTTCCGGGCTCATCTTGCCGAGCGTCTTCATCTTTTCGGAGACGACGCCCTTCTTGCCGAGCGCGCCCACGCGCACGGCTTCAAGGGCGGCTTCGTCGCCTGCCGCCTCGATGGCGGCATTCAGTTCGGATTCGAGAGTTTGCAGGTCGGACATGGTCACTCGATTGCTTCGCGCCACGCGGAAGGTTTCGCGCGGCTGCGGCGGAACGTCGATGGGTCTTTTAGCTTCAAACGTCGGGACAATCCATAAGGGTGCGGCGTTGATGCGCCGCGATTGCCCGAAAGGATCAGCCGGGCGCGATCAGCACGCGCTGCTAAATCGCCCGCAGGCCGGGCCCTGATGGGCCGCGGAAAGCGAAATGCGGACAGGCCGGGTCGCGCGCACGGTTCCCTTCGCGCAAGTATGCGCGCCGGTTCGCCCTGAACCCTGTGCGATAAGGATGATCATCACCTGTCCCTTGAAAAGCCCGGCGATCATACTCGCCGCCGATGCGAGCGCAAGGTGCAAAAGGCCCGGTTTCGCGCATGATTTCAGGCAAAATCCGCGCTTCGGCTCATCCCGCCCCGGATCTTAGCTCATCCAACGCAGCGTCTTCGCCTTGACCGGGTTTTCAAAGGCCCGGCCCGCGGCCCCCGAGGCGGCCCATTCGCGCTTGAGCTGCATCCACCAGCGCCCCTGCGTATCCGCATCGTTGATGAGCATGAGCTTCGGGTTATAGACGAGCCCTTCGCGCTGCTGGATGACGACGCGCCGGTCCTGACCCAGAAACACGTTCATCAGGTGCCGGAAGAGGGGCTTGAGCGGCGCAATCCAGCCCATGCTCGCCCAGAAGATCTGGCGAACCTCGGTGTGGTCCTCGTCGATGGGGGTGATCGTCGTCAGACCCAGAACCTGATGCTTGTCACCCTCGATATGCTCGATGCGCAGGCCCGGCAGGCGGTAGGAGATTTCGGTCGTCACGTTCTCGCCCAGCAGAGCCTTGTAGGCGATGTTCTGCGAGGGGATCTTGTGGCGCACCATCGCCCAGCCGAGTTCCGACGGCGCGAATTCCTTCACCTTCGGGCGCAGCTTGGTGGCGTTCTTCTTGAACCACCACGAGGTATGCACGAAGGCGGCATGGGTCGGGTCCATCAGACCGAGGGCGGCGTGATCGACGGAACAGTCGAAGGGCTGCATGATGGCGAGTTTGGGGGCAACGTTATCGGCAAAGCCGGGAAGCCGCGGTGGCTCCGGCTGGCGGCCGTCTTCCGGCTTCTCGCCCTTTTCAGCGAAATAGATCCAGATCAGCCCCTGCCGCTCCACGCAAGGATAGGCCCCGCAGGTGATCCGCGTCAGATCGATGGTCTGATATTCGTGGGTGGAGGGGATCTCGGTGCAGGTGCCTTCGGTGTTGAAGCGCCAGCCGTGATAGCAGCACTGCACCGTCTCGCCGTCGAAGCGGCCATGGGAAAGCGGAATGCCGCGATGGGGACAGATATCGCGCAGCGCAAAGACCTTGCCTTGCCCATCGCGCCCGAGCAGCACCAGTTCTCCCATCAGCTTCTTGGAGATCATCTTGCCCGGTTTCACGTCCGAGCCGACGGTCGCCACGTACCAGAGGCCGCGCAGAAGCTCCGCCTTCAGATTATCCATTGCCCAGCCCGTCCATTTTCCAGCTTGTTGACCCTGCGGGCCAGTTTGTTGACCCTGCGGGATCGTGTCTTTCGGGGTTTAGCCGTTTGCAGGCGGGGCCTCAAGCGGGCTTTCGCTACGGAACAGGCGCAAAACGCCGGGTCGCCTTGAGCGGCAAGATGAACCACCGCTGAGAATTGGCTGGCATTCATCCGTAATTTCCGCCTTGATAGATGCCTTGAGGTCCGGGTGACCCGGCCGCAGAAATCTTGTCTTGGTGGAGGTGCCCGTGATCCTCATCGGTCAGTTCGATTCTCCCTTCGTGCGCCGCGTCGCCATCGCGATGCGGTTCTATGGTCTGGAATTCGAGCACCGGCCATGGTCGGTCTTCTCAGATGCCGACAAGATCGGCGCGATCAATCCCATGCGCCGCGTGCCCACGCTGGTGCTGGACGACGGCGAGGTGCTGATCGAGAGCTTCGCGATCCTAGATCATCTGGACGAAGTCGCGGGCCGCGCAAGAGCGCTGATCCCGGAAAGCGGCTCCAAGCGCCGTCAGGCCCTGAAAATAGCCGCCCTCGGCACGGGGCTTGCGGAAAAGGCCGTGGCGCTCGTCTACGAGCGCGCGCTCCATGAGACCACGTCCGATATGTGGGTGGAACGTTGCCGGTGTCAGATCGTCGAGGTTCTGGAGGCTCTTGAGCGCGACCGCGCAACCCGGCGCGGGCCCTGGTGGTTCGGCGACGGCATCGGCCATGCCGATATCGCGGTCGCCTGCGCCTTGCGGTTCGTGAAGGAGGCGCATGGTGATCTTTTCGACGCCGACCGCTTCCCGCATCTCGCAGCCCACTCGAACGCCTGCGAGGCGCTGCCCGACTTCATCGAGATCTCGCAGGCCTTCGATCCTCCGGCCTAGCCCTCGATTCCTTTCGCCACCTCGGCAAGGATCGCGTAGGAGTTGAGCCGCGCCGCATGGTCGTAGATGGACGATGAGACGATGATCTCGTCGACCGGCACACTGTCCGCGAACGCCTTGAGCTGGCGTTTGAGGCTCTCCGGGCCGCCGATGAAGGAACAGCGCATCATCTCCTGAACGCGCTGCTTTTCACCCGGTGTCCAGTAAGTCTCGATATCGTTGATGGGCGGTTTGGTGAGCCCGCGTTCGCCGCGCAGCATGCCGGTAAAGCGCATCTGGAGCGAGGTCGCGAGCCGGGCGGCTTGCGCGTCATCATCCGCCGCAAACACATTGACCCCGGCGATCACGTAGGGCGCATCCAGCGCATCGGAAGGCGTGAATTCCGCCTTGTAGATGGCAACCGCCTGTTCCAGCGCCTGCGGCGCGAAATGGGAGGCGAACGCATAGGGGAGCCCCAGCATGGCGGCGAGCTTTGCGCCGAAGAGGCTGGAGCCCAGCATCCAGATCGGCACATTGGTGCCCGCCCCCGGTACCGCGCGCACGATCTGGTTGGGGGTGGCGGGCGTCAGCAGCGCCTGCAATTCCACCACGTCCTGCGGGAAACTTTCCGCACTTTCATAGGAGCGGCGCAGCGCGCGCAAGGTCGCCTGATCGGTTCCCGGCGCACGGCCAAGCCCGAGATCGATGCGCCCCGGATAAAGCGTTTCCAGCGTGCCGAACTGTTCCGCGATCACCAAAGGCGAATGATTGGGCAGCATGATCCCGCCCGCGCCCACCCGGATCGTTGAGGTGCCACCCGCGATGTATCCGATGACGACGGAGGTCGCGGCACTCGCGATGCCGACCATGTTGTGATGTTCGGCAAGCCAGAACCGCTCATAGCCGAGCGCCTCCGCGTGGCGGGCGAGATCGAGCGAATGATCGAGCGCATCGCGCGGGGTTTCGCCTTCGCCGACAAAGGCGAGATCGAGGACGGAGAGTTTCATGAAGGGCGGTTCCGGTCTTTGGGCGGGGTTATCCCTTTCAAAGATAGGAGCCCGTGCCGCAACGTCCAATCCTAAAGCCGGACCGGGGGCAGGCAACGAAAAAGGGCGCGCCCGGCGGGCACGCCCTTTTAACGTCTGTCAGGCTTGAAAGCCTCAGGCCAGAGCGGCCTGCGCCTTGTCCACCAGCGCCTTGAAGGCGTCCGGCTGATGGATGGCGATATCGGAAAGCACCTTGCGGTCAACTTCCACGCCGGCCTTGTTCAGGCCGTCGATGAAGCGGCCATAGGTCAGGCCGTGCTCGCGGGTGGCAGCGTTGATACGCTGGATCCACAGCGAGCGGAAGTTCCGCTTGCGAACCTTGCGGTCGCGATAGGCGTACTGGCCTGCCTTCTCCACGGCCTGCTTGGCAACGCGGATGGTGTTCTTGCGGCGGCCATAGTAGCCCTTGGCGGCCTTGATAACTTTCTTGTGACGGGCATGGGCGGTAACGCCCCGTTTCACGCGCGACATTGGCTGATCTCCTCGTCGTCTCTTGGACCGCTACCCTTAGAGGTAGGGCATGTACTTCTTGACGATCTTGGCATCCTGGTCCGCGAGAACCATGGTGCCGCGGGCATTGCGGATGAACTTCTTCGTCCGCTTGATCATGCCGTGCCGCTTGCCGGCCTGGGCGACCTTCACCCGGCCGGAGGCCGTCACTTTGAAGCGCTTTTTGGCGCCCGATTTGGTCTTCATCTTGGGCATTTTGCGTCCTTTCTTGGTGCGACCCCACCCATCCCCGAAGAGATGTGGAGACCGCTGGTCGTTGGAAGCATTCATGAGCCACCGCGGCATGCCCTATCGCGCCGGGCGGCTCGGAACCGTGGGCTTATAGGAGGAAGGCGCAGACAATGCAAGCGGGAGGGGACGAGATTCAGCCTTAACCCGGCGGTATTGCGCCGATAAGGACGGCAAAGCCCCGGAAAATCCGCGTGGCCCCGTCCGGAATCCCGCCATGCGGCGTGAATGCGTAATAAAGCACGACGACGGATCAACTTCACGAGCAGCCTGGTCTTGGCAAAGCTGTCGCCGGTCAGTCTCGGCGACCTGCGCGATCCTCCACGCCCCAAAACGCAAAATGCCCGGCACTTGGCCGGGCATTGAAACGTTATCGCTGCGAGAAGCGTGAACCCGTCGCCTTAACGCGGCGCCAGGATCATGATCATCTGGCGGCCTTCGACCTTCGGTTCGAACTCGACCTTGGCGATCTCGGCGGTCTCTTCCTTGACCTTCTGCATCAGCTTGTAGCCGAGGTCCTGGTGCGCCATTTCGCGGCCGCGGAAGCGCAAGGTGACCTTCACCTTGTCCCCACCGTCAAAGAAACGAAGCATGTTCTTCATCTTCACCTCATAATCATGGGTGTCGATGTTCGGACGCATCTTCACTTCTTTCAGCTCGACCGTCTTCTGCTTCTTGCGAGCCTCGGCGGCCTTCTTCTGCGCCTGATACTTGTGGCGGCCGTAATCGAGAATCTTGCAGACCGGGGGATTTGCGTTCGGCTGGATCTCCACGAGGTCGAGGCCGGCCTCACCGGCAATGTCCATAGCCTCTTCCACCGGGATCGTGCCCCGGTTCTGGCCTTCGTGATCGATCAACTGGACTTCGCGAACGCGAATGTCTTCGTTAATGCGCGGCCCCTCCTTCTGGGGCGGTGGTGCGCGGAACGGACGGCGAATGGTCGGTAACTCCTGTGTAATTGCCGAAACTGGTTCGATTTAGTCATGCAGGCCGCGCCGGGGATCAACCGGTCAGTCTCGGGACCAATGGATCCGCCTTAAACGAACAACCCCACCCGTATTGCACAAGAGACTTGTGCACGAGCAGGGCACCGTGATCAGCGCGCTTGCATTGCGAGGGCTAGAATTTCCCGAAACGGCAAAAAAGTCAACCAATCCCAAGAAATCAGTGGGTGATTGCACCTTTCCTGCCTCGCACGCGAGATAGGGCGGCACGCTCAGATTTTCAATGGCTTAGCCCATGAGCCGGCCATAGACCGCAAGCGTCGCCTCGCACATGGCCTCAAGCGAGAAGCGCGCGGCATTGGCTTGTGCGCGCTTTGCGAGTGCCGTGCGCGCTTCCACATCCAGTGATAGGGCCTCTCCCAGCGTGAGGGTCAGTGCCGCCGGATCGTTGGCGGGAATGCGCCATCCGCTGCGCTGAGACGCCTCCACCTGCGGCGGGGCCTGAACCGTTTCGCCCACTGCGCCGAGATCGGAAACAATGACCGGCCGCCCGGCCGCCTGCGCCTCCACCGCCGCGCGCCCGAAGGCTTCCGGCTCCACCGATGATACGGCGACCACATCCGCCGCGTTCATCGCCGCGGGCACATCCGCGCAGTGCCCGACGAGACGCACCTGCCCGCCAAGCCCATGCCCGGCGATGCGCGCCTCAAGCTCGGCGACATAGTCGCTGCGCCCCTGCGCGTCGCCTGCGAGAATCAGCACGCAATCTTCGCGAAGGGCCGGGTCGAGCCCGGCAAAGGCGTCGATTGTGACCTTCTGGCCCTTCCATGCGGTCAGCCGCGCCAGTTGCAGCACGATCCGCTTGCCGCTTTCGACGCCCCAGCTTTCCCGCAAGGCCTGAACGCGCGCCTCCGGCACATCGGCAATGGCCGCAATGTCGGTGCCGCGATGGATCACGGTCAGTTCGCCCGCAACATGATGTCGTTGGCGGATAAGCCCGGCGGTGTAGTGCGAATTGGCGATCACCGCATCGCCGCGCGCCATGACGGAATTGTAGAAGGCCTTCAGCGCGTTCTTCTGACCGTAGGCCCCGTGATAGGTGGTCACGAAGGGCACGCCTGTCTTGCGTGCGGCGTAAAGGGCGGACCATGCGGGCGCACGGCTGCGCGCATGGACGATGGAGACACCCTCGCGGCGGATGATTTCCGCCAGCCGCCCCGCATTGGCGCCCATGACGAAAGGGTTCTTGGAGGCAAGCGGCATGGCGATATGTTCGCCGCCCGCAGCTTCCAGTTCCTCGACCAGCCGCCCGCCCGCGCTCGCCACCAGAGCGCGCCAGCCGCGCGCCTTGCAGGCTTGCGCGATATCGACGGCGGTGCGCTCCACGCCGCCGGTTTCCAGTTCGGGCACGACCTGCAGGATCGTCGTCACGGGCTTTTCTTCTCCTGTCGCCTGTGTCATCACCGAATCCAGTTCGGCACTTGAAGCGGGAACCTATCAGATGAGCGAGCGCGATCCGCAATTCCTTTCCGTGGGCACCGGCGACGAGGCGCGACAGATCGCCTATCGCCACGAACCGGGCACCGAGACGCCCGAGCGCCCCGGCGTCATCTGGCTCTCCGGTTTTCGCTCCGACATGATGGGCTCCAAGGCGCTGGAAGTGGCGCGGGTGGCGCGCGAAGCGGGCAATGCGGTGACGCGCTTCGATTATTCCGGCCACGGTGAGTCGGGCGGGAAATTCATCGACGGCACCATTTCGCGCTGGCTTGAGGAAACGCTCGCCGTTTTCGACAGGTGTTGCGCCGGCCCGACGGTGATCGTCGGTTCCTCCATGGGCGGCTGGATTGCGCTTCTGCTGGCGCTGGCGCGCAAAGGCACCGGCAAGGTGGCGGGTCTCGTGCTGATCGCGCCCGCCCCCGATTTTACCGAGGATCTCCTGTGGAACGAGTTCCCGGAGGACGCACGCCGCGCCATCGAGACCACGGGCCGCTACGAACACCCGAGCGACTACTCGGAGGAGCCGGATGTCTACACCCGCGAGCTGATCGAGGATGGGCGCAAGAACCTGCTGCTCGGCGCCTCCATCGATCCGGGCTGCCCGGTGCGCATCCTTCAGGGCATGGAAGACACCGATGTGCCGTGGGAACATGCCATGAAGCTCGTGTCCCGCCTGCCGGTCAGCGATGTCACCATCACGCTTGTCCGCGACGGCGACCATCGTCTGTCGCGCATGGAAGACATCATGAATCGCATCCTGCCCGCGATTGCGGAACTCGGCGTCGGCTGAGGCCACAATGTCCTCATCTTTGAGGCACTGAATGAAGCGTCCGAATCGCTGAAAATGACCATGCCGCAGGGGCGGCGAAGCCGGGAGATCGCGGGGATGGGTGAAAGGCTGGAGCATCTTTCAGGCCCGATGCGGGCAGGGGCCTTCATTCTGGGCGCGATGGTCCTTGCATCGCCCCCGGCTTCGGCCCGCAACCTGGTTCCCCAGCCCAAGCCCTGCATGGATGTCGCCACTTCCTGTGCCGCGCCCGCGATCCCGCAAGCCAAGGCTGAGAATGCGGTCGCCTCAAGGCGCCCCGCCGGCATCCCGTCGCAGGTCAGCATGAATGCCCCGGCACGCGACTATTTCGGCAAGGTTTCCGTTCCCGCCCACATGAAGCCGCAGGCGTTCGGCTCCTATGCCAAGGGGTGTCAGGCGGGTGCTGTGGCGCTTCCGGCGAACGGTCCGGGCTTTCAGGTCATGCGCCTGTCGCGCAACCGCTTCTGGGGTCAGCCGGAATTGATCGACTACCTTGAGGATCTGGCGCGCGACGTGCCGAACCTCGGCTGGCGCGGGTTGATGGTGGGCGATATGGCCCAGCCGCGCGGCGGGCCGATGTCGTCGGGCCATGCCAGCCACCAGATCGGGCTCGATGCCGATATCTGGCTGAAACAGATGCCGGATCACACCATGTCGGCCTCCGAGCGCGAAAACGTCTCCGCCGTCTCCATGCTGCGCGGCGCGATCAACACCAAGGGCGCGAACCGCACGGTCGATCCGAAGAAATTCACCGATGCCCATGCGCGGTTGATCCGCCGGGCGGCGAACGATCCGCGCGTGGCGCGCATTTTCGTCTCCCCCGGCATCAAGAAGGCGCTTTGCGATTTCGAGACCGGCAACCGCGCCTGGCTGCGTGTGGTCAGGCCATGGTGGGGGCACCATTACCATTTCCATGTCCGGCTCAAGTGCCCGGCGGGCGACTCATCCTGCAAGAACCAGGCGGCCCCGCCTCCCGGCGACGGCTGCGGCAAGGAACTGACATGGTGGATGTCGGACGAGCCGTGGGTGCCCAAGCCGCCCAAGCCCGGTGCAAAGCCCGCAAAGCCCAAGCCGCCCCTGACCATGGCCGGATTGCCCGACGCTTGCGTTGCCGTTCTGAAGGCGCGCTAGGCGAAAATTCCCTCGACCGTTTTCGCGTCTCTTGAAGGTCGTTCGCGGCACATTATGTCAGGTATGTCGTCAACAACCGAAAGGAGGTGAGCCCATGTCGAGTGAGACCTTTAATGTGGCCCGTAAGTCTGGGCGAGAGGGTTTGATGCAGGAGCAGCCTCCGGTAGCGGGTGCTTTCGCCGGGATCTGATCCGGACAGACGGACACATTATTCTCACGGGGGGTCGCCTTTGGCGGCCCCCTTTGTTTATGCCCCGTTCTTGTGCCGTCGGCGGCCCGGGTTTTGGTTTTTCGCCCCGGCGGCGGCGAAGGTCGCCAATTCCGCTTTGCGCGGCCCGCAGCCAATGCTATTTGAGCGCGCATGACGACGCAGAAACTCGACCATATTCGCAACTTCTCCATCGTTGCGCACATCGACCACGGAAAATCCACGCTGGCGGACCGGCTCATCCAGTCCACAGGCACCGTGTCTGAGCGCGAGATGAAGGAGCAGGTGCTCGACTCGATGGACATCGAGCGGGAACGCGGCATCACGATCAAGGCGCAGACCGTCCGGCTCATCTACAACGCCAAGGACGGAAAGCAGTATTTCCTGAACCTGATCGACACGCCGGGCCACGTGGACTTCGCCTACGAGGTCTCGCGCTCGCTGGCGGCCTGCGAGGGCTCGCTGCTGGTGGTCGATGCCTCGCAGGGCGTGGAAGCGCAGACGCTGGCCAATGTCTATCAGGCGCTGGACAACGATCACGAGATCGTCCCCGTCCTGAACAAGATCGACCTGCCCGCCGCCGAACCCGACCGCATCAAGCAGCAGATCGAGGACGTGATCGGTCTGGACGCCTCCGAGGCGGTGATGATCTCCGCCAAGACCGGCCTCGGCATCGAGGACGTGCTGGAAGCCATCGTGGCGCGTCTGCCCGCCCCCGAAGGCGATCCGGATGCGACGCTCAAGGCCATGCTGGTCGACAGCTGGTACGACGCTTATCTCGGCGTGATGGTGCTGGTGCGCATCATCGACGGCTCCCTGAAGAAGGGGCAGCGTATCCGCATGATGGGCTCAGGCGCGGTCTATGACATCGACCGCGTCGGGGTAATGACGCCCAAGCTTCTGGTCAAGGACGAGCTTCTGCCCGGCGAAATCGGCGTCTTCACCGCCTCCATCAAGGAAGTGGCAGATACCCGCGTCGGCGACACGATCACCGATGATCGCAAGCCCTGCGAAAAGGCGCTTCCGGGCTTCAAACCCGCCCAGCCGGTGGTCTTCTGCGGCCTCTTCCCCATCGATGCGGCCGATTTCGAGGATCTGCGCGCCGCCATGGGCAAGCTGCGCCTCAACGACGCCAGCTTCTCCTTCGAGATGGAAACCTCCGCTGCCCTCGGCTTCGGCTTCCGCTGCGGCTTCCTCGGCCTGCTGCATCTGGAAATCATCCAGGAACGTCTGGAGCGCGAGTTCAATCTCGACCTCATCGCCACCGCGCCCTCGGTGGTCTACGAGATGACCATGACGGACGGCTCCGAGATCGAGCTTCACAACCCCGCCGACATGCCGGACGTGGTGAAGATCGAGGAGATCCGCGAACCGTGGATCCGCGCCACCATCATGACGCCGGACGAATATCTGGGCGGCATCCTCAAGCTCTGTCAGGAGCGCCGCGGCCTTCAGATCGATCTGTCCTATGTCGGCTCGCGCGCCATGGTCGTCTACGACCTGCCGCTCAACGAGGTCGTGTTCGATTTCTACGACCGGCTGAAGTCGATCTCCAAGGGCTACGCCTCCTTCGACTACCAGCTCACCGAGCACCGCGCGGGCGATCTGGTGAAGATGTCGATCCTCGTCAACGAGGAGCCGGTGGATGCGCTGTCCGTGCTGGTCCACCGCTCGCAGGCCGAACGCCGCGGCCGCGCCATGTGCGAAAAGCTCAAGGAGCTGATCCCGCGGCATATGTTCAAGATCCCCATTCAGGCGGCCATCGGCGCGAAGGTCATCGCACGCGAAACGCTGTCGGCCCTGCGCAAGGATGTGACGGCGAAGTGCTACGGCGGCGACGCCACGCGTAAGCGCAAGCTCCTCGACAAGCAGAAAGAGGGCAAGAAGCGCATGCGCCAGTTCGGCAAGGTCGAGATCCCGCAGGAAGCCTTCATCCAGGCCCTGAAGATGGACGACTGAGTGCGTTTGCGCATTCTTTTGTGATCATGCCGCGCGGGTGGATCGGTTGACCGGTCCGCCCCTGCGGCGTCCATGGCGGAGCCTTGCCTCCAAACCAGCTATCCGAGAGACCCATGACCCTTGAAGCTGATCTGCGCGCCCGCGCTCAAGACAAATGCGAGCTTTGCGGCTCCACCGAGACCCTCGCCGCGCTGGCCGTCGGCCCCGATGCGGATGACAGCGCCGACAAGGCCATCCTCGCCTGCAGCGCCTGTGCCGCCCAGATCGAAGGCTCCACCGAGATCGATCTCGCCCACTGGCATTGCCTGAACGAGAGCGCATGGAGCCAGGTGCCGCCGGTTCAGGTCGCGGCATGGCGCATGCTCAACCGCCTGTCCTCCGAAACATGGGCCCGCGATCTCCTCGACATGCTCTATCTCGACGAGGAAACGCTCGCATGGGCCGAGGCCGGTCTGGACAAGGGCGCCGCGGGGGGCGACGACGAGGACGCCGTCGTCCACAAGGACACCCACGGCGCGGTGCTGTCGGCAGGCGACACGGTCACGCTGATCAAGGATCTGAAGGTCAAGGGCGGCGGGTTTACCGCCAAGCGCGGCACCGCGGTGCGCAACATCGCGCTGGTGCCCGACAATGCCGGCCAGATCGAAGGCCGCGTCAACGATCAGCGCATCGTCATCCTGACGGAATTCGTCAAGAAGGCCTGAACCGCTGAAACAGGCCGGGTTTTTCACCCGGCCTGTTGAAAGATCCGGCCCGACAGGTGACATTTATCAATGCGACTTTCCGTCTTTTGTTTTTTAGAGTTATTTCAATTATAGATTCCAACCCCACCCAATTGGAGGTTTCCATGTCTGCATTGCTTCTCGGCGATACCGCTCCCGATTTCGAGGTCGATACCACGTCCGGCCCGATCCATTTTCACGAGGTGATCGACGGTCACTGGGCGATCCTGTTCTCCCATCCGGCCGATTTCACGCCTGTCTGCACCACCGAGCTTGGCATGACCGCAAAGCTCAAGGATGAGTTCGACAAGCGCGACGTGAAGGTGTTCGGCCTCTCCGTCGATCCGATCGAGGATCACCACGCCTGGATCGGCGATATCGCCGACACGCAGGGCGTTGCCCTGAACTTCCCGCTGATCGCCGACCCGGACAAGGTCGTCGCCAACGCCTACGGCATGATTCATCCCAACGCCGACAGCACCGCCACCGTGCGCTCGCTCTTCGTCATCGGCCCGGACAAGAAGATCAAGCTGAAGATCGAATACCCGGCTTCCACGGGGCGCAACTTCAACGAAGTGCTGCGCGTGGTGGACAGCCTGCAGCTCACGTCCAAGCACAAGGTTGCGACGCCAGCCAACTGGGTGGACGGCGAAGACGTCATCATCGTGCCGTCGATTTCCGACGAAGACGCGAAGAAGGCCTTCCCGAACGGCTTCAAGACCCTGAAGCCCTACCTGCGCATGGTCGCCCAGCCCCAGGGCTGAGCATCCGGCAAAGCCTGATGAAAGATCCGGAGCCCGGCATGCGTGCCGGGCTCTTTGTTTTTCCGCTCTCGCCCTGTCCGCCTTCACGATGATTTGTGCTTCGATGTCGGGCGCACATCTTTTTGCGCTGCAACGATGAAGCTACCCTCTTTTATTGACGTAAGGGCATGGCGGCATCGAGGAGCTTCGATATGGCGGCATTGCGGGCAGGGTCGGGATCGAATGCGCCGGGCGCACGCCTGGCAAGGTTCGTCGCGCGGACACTCGCGGCGACGGCCCTCTGCCTGTCGGCCCTTCCCGCAAAGGCCACCGGCCTGCATCTGACCCAGAACGCCGATCCGCCGCCCGCCAGCCATTGCCTTGCGGTGGCGGAGAACCGTCCGCCCTTCCGCCGTGCAGCGCTCGGATCGGCGCTTTCTTCAAACGAAATCCGCGTCACCTTCGCGGGCCATTCCACCTTCGTTCTGGAAACCGCAGCGGGCGTCACCATCGCCACCGATTACAACGGCTATGCGGGCGGCATCATCCCGCGCGTGGTCACCATGAACCACGCGCATTCCAGCCATTTCACGATCTTTCCCGATCCCGAGATCCAGCATGTGCTGCGCGGCTGGGACACGGGGGAGGGGCCTGCGAAATATTTCCTTCAGGTCGAGGACGTGCTCATTCGCAACGTGACGACCGATATCCGCTCCGGCGCGGCCACGATGGAGCATGACGGCAATTCGATCTTCATCTTCGAGGCCGCAGGGCTGTGCATCGCCCATCTCGGCCACCTGCATCACCGCCTCACCGACGAGCAATATGCCCAGATCGGGCGGATCGACGTGCTGATGGTGCCGGTGGACGGCTCCTTCACCATGGGCCACGACGGCATGCTGGAGGTCGCCCGCCGCCTGCGCTCCTCCGTCATCCTGCCCATGCACTATTTCGGACAGCTGAGCTTCAACCGTTTCCTGACCGAGATGGGCAAAGAAATGGACGTGGAGGTTTCACAGGAGCCGACCGCCGTTCTCTCGCTGGCAAGCCTGCCGCAAAAGCCGAAGATTCTCGTGCTGCCGGGCTTCTAAAGACCCGCTGCCGGGCTTAGCGCCAGCCGGTCTTGAACATGTGGTCGAGGGCTGCGCGATAGGTCGGGTGGCGGAAAGAATAGCCAAGCTCTTCCTTGATCCGCGCATTGGAAACCCGCTTGTTCTCGCCATAGAACGACCGCGCCATGGGCGAGAGATCCGCCGTCTCGAAATCGATTTCAGGCGGCGGGGCGATGCCCATGAGTTCCGCTGCATAGGCTATGACATCCTGCGGCGGGCAGGGCTCGTCGTCGGTGACGTTGTAGATGCGGGCCGCGGGCTTTGCGCAAGCCGCCTCCAGCGCGCCCGCGATATCGTCCACATGGATGCGGTTGAAGACCTGCCCCGGCTTGATCAGCCGCCGCGCCTTGCCGGTCTCAAGGTTGAGAAGCGCATTGCGGCCCGGTCCGTAAATCCCGGAAAGCCGGAAGATGCCGACAGGAACGCCGGTCTCTTCGGCAAAGTCGAGCCATCCGTTCTCCGCCTCAAGGCGGCGTTTGGAGCGTTCCGAGACCGGGCGCGCCTCCGTCTCCTCATCGACCCATGCCCCGTCGTGATCGCCATAGACGCCGACGGTGGAGAGATAGCCGATCCATGAAAGGTTAGCCGCCTCAAGATCGCCGCCGTGCTGGAGAAGGACCGGATCGCCGTCCTCATCGGGCGCGATGGAAACGAGCACATGGGTCGCCTTGGCGAGCGCCTCGGCGATCTCGTCGCCCGGTGCCGTGCCGTCGAAGAGGTACGGCGTGATCCCGCGCTCATGCAGGCTCGCTGCCTTCGCCGCGCTGCGGGTGGTCCCGCCGACCCACTCGAGCCGGTCGCGCATCTTCTCCACGAAGGCGGCGGACGAATATCCCATTCCGAAAACGAAAAGCCGCATCGATCAAAGCTCCAGCACGTTGCGCTTGATTTCATAGAGCATGACCGCGGTCGCAACCGCGAGGTTGAGGCTGTCGGCCTTGCCTGCCTGCGGAATGCGCACAAGCTGGGTGCAAGCCTCCACCATCTGCTCCGGCAGGCCCGATTGCTCGGTCCCCATGAGGAGAAGCGTCGGGCCGGAATAATCGGGCTTTCGGTAATCGACGGACCCTTTCAGATGCGTGCCGAAGACCTTGCCCGGCCAGCGTTCACGCCATTTCAGGAAATCGGCCCGGCTCATGCGCACCAGCGGCACGTAGAAGATGGACCCCATCGTGGCGCGCACCGCTTCGACCGCAAACGGATCGGTCGTATCGCCGATCAGCACCACGCCCTTCGCACCCACCGCATCGACGGTGCGCAAGATGGTGCCAAGATTGCCGGGATCGCGCACTTCGTCGAGCCCGACCCAGACCGCGCCGTTCTCCGCCGCGATGGTTGAGGGATCGGCCCATTGCTGCTCGAAGACGCCGACGACCATCTGCGGGTTGTCGCGCCGCGTGATGGAAGTGAGAACCGCGCGCGACACATCCAGCACCAGTGCGCCGCGAGCGCGTGCGGTGGCGGCGGCCTTGCTCACCATCGGTTGCTCGCGCACCTCGCCGCCGAAAACGAGCGTGCGGATCGGCCAGCCCGCTTCCATGGCGTCGGTGACGAGCTTCAGCCCCTCGGCCACGAAAAGCCCCGCCTCCTTGCGCCGCTTGCGCTGGGAAACGAGCGCCTTGATGTCCTTGATGACCGGGTTCGACACGCTGGTGACGGTCTTGACCTGTCCCGGCCTTGTGTTTGCGGACTTGTTGTCCTGGCTCATGACGCGCTCCAGCGGCTGAACAGCGAAGTTGAAAGGGCGCGGGCAGCAGAGCCCGTCTCGCGGATGACAAGCTCGCCCGATTCCACCGTCCCCGGCCTGTCGTGCATCACGTCCATCATCAGTTCGTGGTTGGACAGGAACGAGGCCCGGATCGCATAGATCGACAGGATGACGAAGGCGGCGTCCTCGTTCAGCAGCGCGCGCACCAGATCGAGCATGGCGGGCAGATCGCGGAAGAGATCCCACACCTCGCCCTTCGGCCCGCGCCCGTATTTCGGCGGATCGAGAATGATGCCGTCATAGGTGTTGCCACGCCGCGCCTCGCGCGCGATGAACTTCATCGCATCGTCGCAGATCCAGCGGATCGGCAGATCGTCCATGCCGGAAAGGTTCTGGTTCTCGCGCGCCCAGCCGATCGCCTTCTTGGACGCATCCACATGGGTCACTTCCGCGCCCGCATCGGCTGCCAGAAGCGAAGCAAGGCCGGTATAGCCGAAGAGGTTCAGAACCTTCAGCGGACGCCCGGCGGGGCGCTTTGCGGCCTGAATGCGCTCGCGCGTCCACTCCCAATGGGCGATCTGTTCCGGGAACACGCCCACATGGCGAAACGACATGAAGCGTCCGTGAAAGCGCGCGGCCCCCATGGTCATCGGCCATGTCTCGGGCAGTTCGCGGGCAAAGCGCCAGCGGCCGGGGCCTTCTTCCTCCACATCGCCGGTAAAGGCCGCGTCCGCGCCCTCCCAGCGGCTGACGTCGAGACGGCGTGCGCCCATCGCCTGCGCCTCCGGGCGGCGGATCACGTAATTCCCGTATCGCTCCAGCTTTTCGCCGTCGCCCATGTCGAGAAGTTCGTAATCGGACCAGCCCTTCGTCTCCAGCATCACCGGCCAGCGGCCTTCCACCTTCTGCGCGCCCTTGGGCGCAAGGCGGGGCGGCAGCGGGGAGGCGGCGGAAGCGGCAAGCTTGTCGCTGAAGGCTGGCCGCGCATCGTCGTCGCGCCGGGGCGCAGGCGTGTTGCGCGGGCGCTCGTCGGCCTTCTTGAAGGACGCGGCGGTCTTCTTGCGAGGCGCGCCCGGCTTTCTGGAAGGGGCGGCGGCCTCGGTGCGGGCGCGGGGTTTGCGGGGCGGCTTACGGGCCAAGTCGGTCCTCTTGGGGGCTTGCCATGGAAAGGCTTTGATCTGTGGTGGGTGGATTAGGGCCGGGCAGCCTTCCGGTCAATCGTCACCGAGCGGAACTTTTTTGTTTTCGGCTGCTTGTCATTGCGCACGCAAGCCGACAAGTTACTAACAGGAGCACGCGGCGTCCCCTCTTTCGTCGGGATCATAACACTTCGGCATGCCACCTTGGCACGATTGAAGTTTCGCTCGAATGAGCGAATTCTAAGGGCCGCGAGCTGCATGTTTGTTCTGGAGGAGTAGGTCCGAAGATGGACATGAAGGGGGAATACCGCATCCCTGCACCGCGTGAGACGGTATGGGAAGCGCTCAATAATCCGGAAATCCTGAAAGCCTGCATTCCAGGCTGCGAAAGCTTGGAAAAGACGTCCGACAATGAACTGGCGGCTGAAGTGACGGCCAAGGTCGGACCGGTGAAGGCGAAGTTCAAGGGTTCCGTGACCTTCGAGAACATCAATGCGCCGGAAGGCTACACCATCGCCGGCGAAGGCAAGGGCGGCGTCGCCGGCTTCGCCAAGGGCGGCGCGGATGTGCATCTGGCGGAGGATGGCGAAGAGACCGTTCTCACCTACGAGGCGCATGCGCAGGTGGGCGGCAAGCTCGCCCAGCTCGGCTCGCGTCTGATCGATTCTACCGCCCGCAAGATGGCGGACGAGTTTTTCGGCAAGTTCTCCGAAATTGTTGGCGGCGGCGGCTCCGACGAAAGCGTCACCGCAGAGGGCGAAAATTCCATCGCCGGGGCCACGGCCGCGGTCGAGAACGCCATGGAAGACGTGGTGCGCGACGCGGAGGAACGGCTGGAGGTGGAGGCCGGAAAGGGCACGTTCGGCGGTCCCATGGTGTGGGGCCTGCTCGGGCTTGGCGTGATTATTCTGATTATTCTGTTTGCCAATATGTAGCCAGAGGCAGGCAGGGTGCGGGTCCTGTGGGAGGATCATGCCGCGCCCCTGCCTGACGTTGAAGAAGTGGGAGGAAGTTTCATGGCGACGGTTACCATGACCGTGAACGGCAAGACCGTTTCACAAGAGGTGGAAGGCCGGACTTTGCTGGTGCAGTTCCTGCGCGAGGGGCTGGGGCTCACCGGTACTCATGTGGGGTGCGACACGTCCCAGTGCGGGGCCTGCGTCGTCCATGTGGACGGCAAGGCGGTCAAGTCCTGCACCATGCTGGCGGCTCAGGCCGACGGCTGTCAGGTCACCACCATCGAAGGCATCGCCAAGGGGGACATTCTGCACCCCGTGCAGGCCGCCTTCCGCGAGCATCATGGCCTTCAGTGCGGTTTCTGCACCCCCGGCATGATCATGTCTGCGGTCGACATGATCGAGCGTCACAATGCCAAGCTCGACGAGGCGACCATCCGCCACGAGCTGGAAGGCAATATCTGCCGCTGCACCGGTTACCACAACATCGTCAAGGCCATCAAGGCGGCTGCCGACGAGATTTCCGGGTCGCTGGCGGCTGCTGCCGAGTGATTTTCATCTGAAGTTTTTCAAAGGCGGCGCGAGCCGTCCGCGAAACGGAACCTGTTCCGAAATCAGGCGCATCAAGACGCTCCGGACCTCGTGACGTTTCGCGCGGGAACCGCTTTGGACAGGCGGCATCCCAGGGGAGGAAGAAATGGGAGTTGAAGGTATCGGTGCGCGCGTACCGCGCAAGGAAGACAAGCGTTTCATCACCGGCAAGGGGCGTTACACCGACGACATGAACCTGCCGCGCATGGGCCGGGTGGCCTTCGTGCGCAGCCCCCACGCCCATGCGAAAGTGTCGAACATCGATGCATCCGCCGCGCTCGAGATGCCCGGCGTCGATGCGGTTCTCACCGGCGATCAGCTCGTGGCCGACGGCGTCGGCAACCTGATTTGCGGCTGGATGATCCATTCCAAGGACGGCTCGCCCATGAACATGGGCGCATGGTCGGCGCTGGCCACCGACACGGTGCGCTTTGTCGGTCAGGCGGTCGCCATGGTGGTCGCAGACACCTACGAGCAGGCCCGCGATGCGGCCGAGGCCGTGATGGTGGATTGGGAGGAACTGCCCGCGGTGACGACCACCGCAGCCGCCCTGAAGCCCGGCGCGCCGCAGATCCATCCGGAAGCTGCGGGCAACATGATCTACGACTGGGAGATCGGCGACGAGGCCGCGGTGGACGCGGCCATGGCGAGCGCTGCCCATATCACCAAGATCGACATCGCCAACAACCGGCTGGTTCCCAACCCGATGGAGCCGCGTGCGGCTGTTGCGGACTATGACGGGGCGGAGGAGCACTTCACGCTCTGGACCACCTCGCAGAACCCGCATATGGCGCGCCTCGTGCTGTCGGCCTTCTACAACATCGCGCCGGAACACAAGCTGCGCGTCATCGCCCCCGATGTGGGCGGCGGTTTCGGCTCCAAGATCTATGTCTACCCGGAAGAAGTCGCCTGTCTGTGGGCCGCCAAGAAAGTAGGCCGTCCGCTCAAATGGGTGTCGGATCGCACCGAGGCCTTCCTCACCGATGCGCACGGCCGCGACCACGCCACCACCGCGGAACTGGCATTCGACGCGGACAACCGCATCACCGGCTTCCGGGTGAACACCACGGCGAATTTCGGCGCCTACATGTCGTTGTTCTCTTCCGCCGTGCCGACCTACCTCTATGCGACGTTGCTGTCGGGCCAATATGCGATGCCCGCCATCTACGCGAACGTGAAGGCGGTCTACACCAACACCACGCCGGTCGATGCCTATCGCGGCGCAGGCCGCCCCGAGGCGACCTATGTGGTGGAACGCATCATGGAAGTCGCGGCGCGCGAACTGGGGCTCGATCCGGCGGAGCTGCGGCGCAAGAACTTCGTGACCGAGTTCCCGCATCAGACCCCGGTCATCATGTGCTACGACGCGGGCGACTATGACGCCTCCGTCCGCGCCGCCCAGGAAGCCATCGATTATGCGGGTTTCCCGGCCCGCAAGGCGGAAGCCGCAGCCCGCGGCAAGCTGCGCGGCATCGGCTACTCCTGCTATATCGAGGCGTGCGGCATCGCGCCGTCCAAGGCCGTGGGGTCGCTGGGTGCGGGCGTCGGGCTCTGGGAATCGGCGGAAGTGCGGGTCAATCCGGTCGGCACCATCGAAGTCCTCACCGGCTCCCACAGCCACGGTCAGGGCCACGAGACGACCTTTGCCCAGCTTGTCTCCGAACGCCTCGGCGTCGGCGTCGATACGGTCCAGATCGTCCATGGCGACACCGACAAGGTGCAGTTCGGCATGGGCACCTACGGCTCGCGCTCCGGCGCCGTCGGCATGTCGGCCATCTCCAAGGCGCTCGACAAGGTCGAGGCCAAGGCCAAGAAGATCGCAGCCCACCTGATGGAAGCGGCAGAGACCGATATCGTGGTCGATGGCGGGGCCTTCAAGGTGGCGGGCACTGACAAGCAGCTCACCATGACGGAAGTGGCGCTCGCCGCCTACACCGCCCACAACCTGCCCGACGGCATGGAGCCGGGCCTGAAGGAAGGCGCGTTCTACGATCCGTCGAACTTCACCTTCCCCGCCGGTTGCTACATCTGCGAGGTCGAGATCGATCCGGATACCGGCAAGACCGAGATCATCGCCTTCGTGGCGGCGGACGATTTCGGGCGCATCATCAACCCGATGATCGTGGAAGGTCAGGTCCATGGCGGTCTGGCGCAGGGCATCGGTCAGGCGCTGCTGGAAGGCTGCGTCTACGACGAGGAGAGCGGCCAGCTCACGACGGCCTCCTTCCAGGACTACTGCATGCCGCGCGCCGACGATCTGCCTTCCTTCCAGGTGACGACGACGGAGACGATCTGTCCCGGCAATCCGCTGGGCATGAAGGGGTGCGGCGAGGCAGGGGCCATTGGTTCCCCGCCCGCGCTCATCAATGCGTTGACGGATGCGCTCGGCACCGAGGATCTGACCATGCCGGCGACGCCGGAAAAGGTCTGGCGTCTGGCGCAGGCGGCAAGGCGGCCCATGGCGGCCGAATAGGCGCTCAACGGTTTGCCGCGGCCCGCCGGACAAGGCCCGGGCCGCGGCTTCGATGATTTTCCCGGCCACGCGAATGGCGGGGCCGAAACGGGAAGGGATTGATATGTACGCAACCAATTATCACCGCGCCACCAGCGTTCAGGAGGCCGCGGGCCTTCTTGCGGGCAATGACGAGGCGAAGGTTCTGGCGGGCGGCCAGACGCTTCTTCCGACCATGAAGCAGCGCCTTGCAGCCCCCACCGATCTCATCGATGTCTCGCGTATCGAGGATATGAAGGGCATCACCAAGTCGGGCGACGCCTACACGATCGGGGCGGGCACCTGCCATGCCGACGTGGCGGGCGACGCCGGGCTCAAGGCCGACATTCCGGGCCTTGCGGCGCTCGCCGGCAAGATCGGCGATCCGCATGTGCGCCATCGCGGCACCATCGGCGGGTCGATCGCCAACAACGATCCGGCCGCCGACTACCCCGCCGGCATGCTGGCGCTGGGCGCTACCATCGTCACCAGCAAGCGGGAGCTTTCCGCCGACGACTTCTTCACCGGCCTCTTCGAGACCGCTCTGGAAGAAGACGAGATCGTCACCGCCGTGCGCGTGCCGGTGCCGCAGAAATCGTCCTACGCCAAGTTCCCCAACCCCGCCTCGCGCTATGCGATGGCCGGTGTGTTCACGGCAAAACTCGCCGACGGCTCGGTCCGCGTCGCGGTGACGGGGGCGGGCGCCGACGGCGTCTTCCGCGTGCCGGAAATGGAAGCGGCGCTTGCCGCCAACTGGTCCCCGGAAGCGGTGGCGGGCGTCACGGTCGATGCGGGCGGCCTTCTGGGTGATATCCACGGCTCGCCCGACTATCGCGCCAATCTCGTGACCGTCATGGCCAAGCGCGCGGTCGCCGACGCCTGATCGGGCCGGGCTCCGGTCAAAAGACCGGGCTACAGACAAAAGAAAAAGGGCGGGAGTGATCCCGCCCTTTTTCGTGTCCTGTTTTTGGTCGCCGACCGATCAGGCCGCCGTGACGTCTGCGAGGAAGGTGTCGATCTGCCTGCGCAGGTGGCCGGTCTTGTCCGAAACGTCGGCGCTGGAATCGCGCACCGACTGGGCGGACTGCGAGGTGTGCTCGACGGCCCCCGTCAGGCTCACCATCTCCTCGCTCATCGCGCTGGTGTCGCGGGTCGCATCCATGACCGAGCGGCTGATCTCGTTGGTCGCAGCGCCTTGCTGCTGCACGGCAGCGGCGATGGTGGAAGTGTAATTGTTCACCTCGTCCATGATCTCCGCGATCTTCTGGATCGCAACCACCGCCTCGCCGGTGGAATCCTGAATGCCGGAGATCTGGGTGGAGATCTCCTCAGTCGCCTTGGACGTCTGGGTCGCCAGTTCCTTCACTTCTGCCGCAACGACCGCGAAGCCCTTGCCTGCCTCGCCAGCGCGCGCCGCCTCGATGGTGGCGTTGAGAGCAAGGAGGTTGGTCTGCTCGGCAATGTCCTGAATGAGGCCGATGACCTCCCCGATCTTGTTGGCCGACTGGGCGAGCGAGGCGACCTTGGCATTGGTCTCCTGTGTGCCCGTGGTGGCCTTGCCGACGATTTCCGTCGTCTTGGAAATCTGCCGGTCGATCTCCTTGATGGAGGCGGCGAGTTCTTCAGCCGCGCTCGCCACGGTTTCCACGTTCTGGGACGCGCCGCTTGCCGCATTGGCCGCATGGGCCGTGCGCTGGGAAGCGTTGACCGCGACCTCGGAAAGATCGCCCGCGGTCGACGACATGGTGCCGATGCTGTCGGAGACAGACTGCAGCAGGTTCTGAACCTCGGCGCGGAAGCCGGAGATGAGACCCTCCACCTTCTGGCGTCGTGCGGTTTCCGCCTGATCCTCCGCCTGTTTGGCCGCTTGCAGCCTCCGCCGTTCCACCGCGTTGTCGCGGAAGACCTGAACCGCCCGGCTCATGCCCCCGATCTCGTCCTGACGCTCCGCGCCCTCGATGGTCACGTCGGTATTGCCGTTGGCAAGCTGTTCCATCGTTTCGGTGAGGGTGCGGGTGGGCCGCGCAATGGCGCGCGACAGCACGAAGGCGATGCCGCTTGCCGCGACAATGGCGAAGGCGAGGGTGATCGCGATCTGCCACAGCGCGCTGGTGCCCGCATCCTTGGCAATCTGGCTTTCGCGGCTCGCCATGTCGGCGATCGCGGTGCGCATTTCCTGCGAGAGACCGTCGAGCGAGGCGCTCTGTTCCGCCATGGCGACGCGCAGCGAGGCGAGCCGGTCGAACACGTCCCGCATCTCGCTGACCTTCGTCTCAAGCCCGCTCAGCATGGACTGCAATTCGCCCGATTTGGGATCGTCCGACGGGAGGCTCGAAATCTCCTGCGCCATGGCGTCATTCGCCGCCTTGAGCGAGGCCAGCGCCGCCAGCGCCTCTTTCCCCGCCATGTCCTTGCGGTCGCTGACAAAGGCGTGAAACTTCGCCTCCCCCTTCAGGGCCTGCGTGAGAATGAGGGCGGAAGACTGCGACAGCCGGGTGAACTGCTCGTCCTTCGCCGCGAACTCCTCGAACCGGCGGCGGCCGTTATCGACCAGATCGTAGACCAGCTTGCGCAGGCCGTTGGCGCTCTCGAGCGCGGTCTCGCCCGATTCGCGTACGCTCACCTCAAGACCGTAGAGCGTCGCGAAATCGGTGGTCTCAGACAGCTTCACGATGTTCTCGCGATAGGCGACGAGCGCATCGGCGAGCGCTTGCGTTTGCGCTGCCTGCGGCCCGCCTTCGCCCGCGCTTGCGAGTTTGGCCGCAAGCGGCTCCAGCGGTTCGGAAGCGCTGAGCGCCAGCTTGGTGGCGTTGCCGGAAGCGGACCCGGCGAAATAGTTCTGGATCAGGAGAAGCTTCTCGATGGATTCGGATGAAAGCCGCGCAATCGCATCGACGCGCTGCAGTTCCGCCTGATTGTGCGCAAGCTCCTTCTTGGTGTCGTCGCGCACCTGCTGGATGGACCGGCGAAATTCCGTGGCCGTCGTATCCAGTTCCTGCGCCCCCGTCATGAACCGTTCGAGCGCGGCCCGGCTTTCCCCGATCAATCCGCTGAGCTTGCCGAAATCGACCGTCAGGGCGGAAACCGAACGAAGCGCGTCCTGAATGCGCCCCGCGCCTTCGCCGTCGCCCGCATCCTGCGCCATCCCCTCAAGGCGCTCCTGCAGGTTAGCGGTCGCCTCTTGTACCGTGCCCTGAAGCTCGGCACGCGGGTCCTGAAGATAGGCCTCGCGCGCCGCCGACACGCTCTGGAGCCGGTTCACCACGTCCGTGGAGATCGCTGCCAGCTCCATCCGGCTGTTGAGAGACATGATCGCCAGTACGCCGCTCAGGCCGATAGCCATGGAGAGTACAAGCACAAGTGCAAAACCGCCGCTGATCTTGGCGCCGATTGGCATGTTAAGAATAAAACCGGTCTTGGTCGCCATTTCCGCCCACTTATGTTTTGTAACGTTGCGGAAGGGTGTCTTTAAAATAGAAATAATGCGTAAATCGCAGCCATACCCTTGCATTAATTATCAATATCCGGCCATCCGCCGCATTTTTCGATGCGAATCGCCCCGGCCAAACGCCTGCGGCCGGGCTGTTTCCAGCCCGGCCGCCTGCATATTCTGCCCTTTCAAGGGCGGAGGGTCGCGCCGTGTCAGGCGGCATTCACCTCGGTCAGGAAGCTGTCGATCTCGTGGCGAAGCTGCTCGGTCTTGTTCGACACTTCCGAGGACGCTTCCAGAACGGTTTCGGCGGACTGGTTGGTGTGCGCCACAGATTCCGACAGCGTCGCCATGTTGCCCGTCACCGCGACGGTGCCGTGGGCGGCCTGCTGGACATTGCGGGAAATCTCTGTCGTTGCGGCGCCCTGTTCTTCCACGGCTGCGGCGATGGCGGCGGTGTAGCTGTTCACGTCGTCCATCGTCTGGGTGATTTCCTTGATGGCCTCCGCAGCCTCCGCGGTGGAACCCTGAATGGCGGTGATCTGGGAGGAGATTTCCTCCGTCGCCTTGGAGGTCTGGGTCGCCAGTTCCTTCACTTCCGCGGCCACGACCGCAAAACCCTTGCCCGCTTCGCCCGCGCGTGCTGCCTCTATGGTGGCGTTCAACGCCAGCAGGTTGGTTTGCTCGGCAATGTCCTGAATGAGACCGATGACCTCGCCGATCTTGTTGGCGGCTGCGGCCAGCGAGGAGACCTTCGCGTTGGTGGAGGCGGCCCCTTCGGTCGCCTGCGAGACGATTTCCGTCGTATGGCTCACCTGACGGGAGATCTCGGTGATCGAAGCGGCCAGTTCTTCGGCGGCCGATGCGACCGTCTCAACGTTGCCGGTGGCTTCTTCACTGGCGGTGGCGGTCTCGTTGGCGCGGCTGGCGCTTTCACCGGCAATGCCGGTCAGCGCGCGGGCCGTCGTCTCAAGGCCGTTGGCGGTGTCTTCCACCGACTGGATCAGCGTCTGTACGGTGTCGCGGAAGCTGACGATCCGGCTTTCCGTCTTGCGTACGCGCTCTTCGCGGGCGGCACGCTCGGCGGCTTGCGCATCGGCAAGGTCGTGGCGTTCCTGGTTGCGCTGTTTGAGCGTTTCCACAGCCTTGGCCATTTCGCCGATTTCGTCGGTCCGGTCGGCGTAGAGAACCTCGGTTTGAAGATCGTCTTCCGCAATGCGCCGGGTGGTGCCGGTCAACACGGTCAGCGGACGCAGCATCTTGCGGGTCTGCCAGATGGTTGCGCCGACGGCGACGACGAGGATCGCCGCGAAGGCGATGGCGAGAGACGACAGTGTCTTGTTGATGATCGCCACGATCTGCGCCTTGCGTACACCCGCATAAAGAATGCCCGCCGGCTCTCCGCTTGCGGAGAAGATCGGCTGATAGATGGTGTAGTAGGGCTGGCCGAGAATGGTTGCCTCGCCGCGGAAGGTCTGGCCCTTCATGACTACGGGATAGACGGCGCCGTTCTGGCCGAGCGGCGTGCCGACGGCGCGTTTGCCGTCGGGTTTGACGATATTGGTCGTCCGGCGCCAGAAATCGCGGCTGTCGGCATCCCACGCAAACACGGTCGCCGTCTCGCCGGTCATGCGGCCGACGGCGTCGATCATGTCGTGGTTGTCGAAGGAAAGCGGCTGATCGACCGTGATGCGCTGCACGTTGCCGTCCGCGCTCCAGGTCACTTTCGCGCCGGGGACGTCGCGTGCAAACAGCGTGGCTGCTGATCGAAGCGATGTATACTGTCGGGTCTCGGCTTCATCCGCGACCTGAGCTGCGATCGTGAAATAGATAACGGTGGCAACGATCGCCAGCGCGGCGGTCAGGAGGAGAGTAGAGGTCATTGTCATGCGACCGACAAGACCAAGACGACTCAAGTTGAATTTCATTGCGCGTGACTCCGATTGCAACGAAACCGCTTTCCGGTTTGGTGCTATCGAGAGTTAATTGGCGAAATCAATGAAGGTTATATTAAGATACGTGAATGGATATTTTTTACAATTACGTAGACAATATTCGAACGGGCCTGGCGCATAATGTATAAATGAAATATTGATTGTATATGGTAATACGTATGCGAGAAGAATAGATTTTAACATTCACAATAAAAATATAATCGATTGATATGCGAAATAGCCGCCTCCGCGGGCGGCGTATCCGGCGCATGGATTAAGCGCGATGGGGGATTTCGGCGAGAGCGCGAAACTTGCCCCGTCGGCCCGATCGTCTAGACGTGCTGTCCGCCGTTGATGTGAATTTCCGCGCCCGTCACATAAGAGCTTGGCGCGTTGCACAGGAAGAAGATCGTGTCGGCAACTTCTTCCGGCCTGCCGAGGCGGCGAAGCGGGATCTGCTCGATTAGTTTTTCTGTGCCCGGCGACAGGATCGAGGTGTCGATCTCGCCCGGTGCGATGGCGTTGACGCGAATGCCGTAGGGTCCGAAGTCGGCAGCCATCTCGCGCGTCAGCGAGGCAAGGGCGGCCTTGGAGGTGGCATAGGCGGTGCCTGCGAAGGGATGCACCCGCATCCCGGCGATGGACGTCACGTTGACGACCGAGCCTTCGCCCGCCTTCAGTTCCGCAATGAGGCCGCGCGCCAGCATGATGGGCGCGAAGAAATTCACCTGGAAGACGGTGCGCCACAGGTCCATCGGGGTCGTGAGCGAATCCAGACGGCCCTTGTTCTCGTCCTTGGGGCTGATCGCGGCGTTGTTGATGAGCGCATGCAGCTTGCAGTCGTCCGCTTCCAGCCGTTCGCGGATTTCCGCCACCGCGCCTTCGATCACGTCAGGGTCGGACAGGTCGACCTGAATGTGGTCCTCCGGCCCCATCGGCCAGGGGCATCTGTCGGAGAAGGGCTGGCGGGAACAGGTGATGACGCGCCATCCTGCGGCCGAGAACCGTTTGACCGTCGCGTGTCCGATGCCCCGGCTTGCGCCGGTCAGCACGACCGTTTTGCGGGATTCGGAACTGTTGGCTGGGTCGCTCATGTGCATGGCCTTGTTTCTTGTAGCGCGGTGCATAGGTTAAGGCGTATTCCAGCCAAACCAAACAGGTTTGATCGGTTCGCAAATGTTTGAAAGTGTCGTGCCGGAACGTGGCTCGTTTCGGTCCGTCGATTCAGCCCGCAACGAACGGAGCCCACAGGCGCGCCACACTATCGCATCGCGTCCGGTCTCGCCACGTCTCAAAGCGCCTCGGGTAATTCGCTGATGATCGTATGTTCCTGCAATGTGTTGACAGATAAGGATCTGGAGCGCGCAGCCGAGGAAATCCGTGACGATCCCTCCGGTCGCATCGTCACGCCGGGAGGCTGTTTCAAAAAGCTCAATTGTCGCCCGAAGTGTGGGAATTGCTTTCCCATGGTTGTGCAGGTCATTCATCGTAGTTATAATAATTCTAAACTACGAGATCAGAAGCCGGACCAGCCGCGTTGGTGGGACGTCGACCCAGAAGAGCCGATGACCCCGGAAGGCAGGTCCGAGATCAGTTCCCCTGCAAGGAAAAAGACCCCCGCGAAGGGGTGAAATCCTGAAAAGGGCATATCGCAGACACTGCAGCCGTATGGGCTCTCTCAAGAAGGAATCTCGGCCATGAAGGGCGAACCGGAAGTCATTGAATATCTCAACAAGGCACTGCGTCACGAGATGACGGCGGTCAACCAGTACTGGCTGCACTACCGCCTGACGGAAGACTGGGGTTTCGCCCGCTTCGCGCGCAAGGAGCGTGAGGAATCCATCGAGGAGATGCAGCACGCCGACAAGCTGGTCCAGCGCATCATTTTCCTCGGCGGCCATCCGAACATGCAGAGCCTCGATCCGCTGCGCATCGGCCAGAACATCCGCGAAGTGCTGGATTGCGATCTCGCCGGCGAATATTCCGCCCGCGCGCTCTACAAGGAAGCCCGCGAGTGCTGCAACGAGAAGGGCGATTACGTGACCATGAAGCTCTTCGAGGAGCTGATGGCCGACGAGGAAGGCCACATCGATTATCTGGAGACCCAGATCGAGCTTCTCGAGGCCATCGGTCCGGAGCGCTACATGCAGACCCAGGCGGTTCCGGCCGACGAAGCCGAGTAAGCCTCGCGCTCAGGGGCAGACGATCTGGAACGGGCGGCCTGAACGGTCGCCCGTTTTCATTTGGGGCCCCGTTTTCATTTGGGCAGGTTCGTCTGCGAAACCTGAAGCGTGACGATGGGCCCGCCCGCCGCTTCCGCATCCCTTGCATCGTGCGTCACGAGCAGGACCGGCAACTTCCGCTCCCGCGCCTTGGCGAAGACGAGCCTGCGGATCTGGTCGCGAAGCCCGGCGTCGAGCTTCGAAAACGGTTCGTCCAGCAACAGCGCCTTCGGCTCCGACAGCAGCACCCGCATGAGCGCAACGCGCGCCCGCTGCCCTCCGGAAAGGCTCGCCGGGTCACGGGTTCCAAGACCGTCGAGCGCGACATCGGCCAGCGCTTTCCCGGCAAGGTCGCGCCGCGCCTCGCGTTTTACCCCTTGGGGAACCGCGAACATCAGGTTTTCGATCACCGACATATGCGGAAAGAGAAGGTCGTCCTGAAACAGCAGCCCGATCCGGCGGGCATGGGCGGGCAGGGCGGTGATATCGCGCCCGGCGAGCCACACCCGGCCTTCCGCCTCAAAGGCGGGTGGCAGGAAGCCTGCGATGAAGCTGAGCAGCGTCGATTTCCCGACCCCGCTCTCCCCCATGACGGTCACCACCTCGCCCGGCCCGATCCGGCAATCGAGCGCGATCAGCGGCATCCCCTGACGGGTGATCCGCACGTCTTTCAGAATCAGGTCGCTTTCACCCATGCCCCGGCCTCATGTCGCGCCGGTTCCTGAAGAGCATGGCGGGCAGCGCCGTTGCAAGCACGAAGCCCGCAAGCGGCAGCGCCATTTGCAAAAGCGCATAGACGGCGATGACGCGACGGCTGCCGCCCGACGCCAGCGCCACCGCCTCGGTGGTGAGGGTGGCGAACCGCCCGCCGCCGATGAGCAGGGTAGGCAGATACTGGCCGACGGAAACCGCAAAGCCGACAGCCGCCGCCGTCAGAACGGGGGCGAGCAGCATGGGAAGCCGCACCCGCCAGAAGATCCGCGATTGCCCGGCTCCGACACTCGCCGCGGCGCGCGCATAGCGTGGGTCCCACGCCCGCCAGGGATCGCCCAGCGACAGGAACACGTAAGGCAGCACGAAGAGGAAATGGGTGAAGGCGAGCGCGCCACCGCTGGTCCCCAGCCCCATGGCGATCAGCAGGAATTGCAGCCCGAAGAGAAACGCCACCTGTGGCACGAGAAGCGGCACATAGATGAGCCCGAGCGCGGCCCGATGCGGCCTGCGTCCGGTGCGAACCTCCCGCTCAAGGCAGGCGATGGTCAGAACGAGAGCGGTGACGGTCGCGGCAAGGCCGAGCCAGAGCGTCGTGCCGGTCGGGCCCGATATCTGCGGCAGCGCGGACACCCATGTTTTCAAGGAGACGGCTGGCGGCAGGCTTGCCGGGAAGGGCCAGAAGCCCGCGACCGACCAGAGAATGAGAACGACGAGCCCCAGCCCCATCGCCGCAATCAGGATGAGCGCCGCCGCGGCCAGCCCTGCGCGCGCCGCGCCGTCTGCCGCCATGCGTCCGCCGTCCACCCGCCAGCGCCGGTGGAGAAGGCGTGCAAGCCTTTCACCGGCAAACCATGTCAGGATAGCCGCCGCCGTCACGCCCACCTGAAGCAGCGCGCCAGCCGACGCGGCAAAGCGCATGGCGAGATCGGGATCGCGCATCCAGTGGGTGAGTTGCACCGCAAGCGGGGCGGGCAGCGTCGGCCCGAGGATCATCGCCACATCCACCACCGAGGAGGAGTAGGCGATGACGGCGAGAACGGGCAGGCGGATCTGCGGATAGATCTGCGGCAGCGCGACCTTGAAGAAACCCGCAAGCCGCCCGTATCCGAAACTGGCGGCGACCTGCATGTGGCGGGGAACCTGCGTCTGCGGCAGGGCGGCGAGCGTCATGAGAAACAGGAAGGGCGCTTCCTTGGCGACGAGCCCCGCGATCATCGAAAGCCCCAGGGGATCGTGCAGGATAAGCACATCCGGCGGCCGGTCGAATCCCGTCGCCCACGGGGACAGAAGCCGCATGATCCAGCCCGACGGCGCGATCAGGAAGGCGAGCGCGAAGGCGGCGGCTGCATGGGGGACGGAAAGAAGCGGCGAGAGCGCGCGGTGCATCAGCGCAAAGAGCCGCGTTTCGCTCCACGCCCCGATGAAGCCGAGCACGAGCCCCAGCGACAGGGCGGTGGCCGCAAGCGCCGTCAGATAGCTGAAAATCGCGGAACGCCAGATGCCGGGCTGCGCCATCAGCATCCGCCAGGGATCGAGCGAGAAATGCTCGCCGCCCAGAACCGGCAGATACCCAAATGCGGGAAGGGCGGCGCCTGCAAACCCTGCGATAACCGGCAGGATCAGAAGCGCAACCGTCAGTCCCGGCGCAAGCTGAAGAGCAAGGCCGGGCTTGCCTGTCTGCCCCGTCATTCGACGCCGTAACGTGCCGACCATGCCTGTTCCAGCCGGGGTGTCCAGCTCGGGTGCAGCTCGGGCAGGGTCCGGCCAAGTTCTGAGGGCGTCAGTGTCGCGATGCCGAGATCGAGCGCATCGAAGCGCGCCTTTTCATCCTCGGGGAGACTGTCCACGGCGAGAACGGTCGGATCGCCCCAGACATTCGGGTCCTGCTTGTGCGCCTGCGCTTCCGGGCTCATCAGGAAATCGGCGACGACCATCGCGCCCGCGGGTGCGCTTGAATTGAAGGGAATGGCCACGAAATGCGTGTTGCCGATGGTTCCGCCATCCAGAACATAGGTGCGCACGGTTTCCGGCAACTCGCCGTTGGCAATCGCGTTGGATGCGGCGGCCGGATTGAAGTTGAAGGCGATCCCGGTCTCGCCGTCGGCAAGAAGCTGCATCATCGCGGCGCTGTTTTGGGGAAAAGCCCGGCCGGAGCGCCAGAGCGCGGGATGAAGCGCGTCGAGATACGCGAATAGCGGTCCGGAGGCGACCGCGAAACTCTCGTCGGTCACGGGCTTGGAAAGCGCGGCCCTGTCTGGAGCCACCGCGTAGAGCGCCTGCTTCAGGAAGGTCGTGCCGTGAAAATCGGGCGGCTGGGGATAGGTGAAGCGGCCCGGATTGGCCTTTGCCCAGTCAAGAAGGGCGGCCAGTGTGCGCGGCGGGTTTTCAAGCCGCGCCGTGTCATGGATGAAGACAAGCTGCGCCATGCCCCAGGGTGCTTCCAGCCCGTCGGTCGGCACGGTGAAATCGTTGACGACCGTGGGCTTGCCCGCCACATCGACATGTCTCCATGAGGGCAGCCTGTCGGCCCAGCCGGTCTTCAAAAGCAGCCCTTCGCGCTTCATGGCGGCGAAATTCTCGCCGTTGATCCAGATGAGATCGATGGCCCCGCCCGATGTCTGCCCCGCGGCCTTTTCCGCCAGCACCCGGCTGACGACGCTGGAGGTGTCGTCCACCTTCACCTGTTTCAGGGCGATGCCGTATTTCTCGGCCACCTGATCGGCGGCCCATCCGATATAGGCGTTGATACGCGGCTCCCCGCCCCATGCATAGAAATAGACCGTCTCGCCCCGTGCTTTCGCCGTCAGTCCGGCCCAGTCCGCCGGGTCCGGTTCTGCGGCCCGGCCCGCGGTGACGCTTATGAAGATTACGGCAAGGATCGCCGTTACGGCGCGGACGATGGACAACAGAAAAGCTCCTTTGCGAGCAACGAGACCGCGGCGAAGCGGCCGCTGTTGGCAGGAGCTTAGTGTCGATCGGTAATTTTGTCGCGTAAAGGTCATCACACGGCTTGGTGATATCCGGGAGAAAGGCCCCCTCAGATCGGCAAGACAGTGGTGTCCTTCACCTCTTCCATCACCGTGTAGGTGTGGGTTTCGCGCACGCCCGGCAGCTTCAGAACCACGTCGGACAGGAAGGTGCGATAGGCGGCCATATCGGCGACGCGGCTTTTCAAAAGGTAGTCGAACCCGCCTGCCACCATGTGGCACTCGAGCACTTCCGGCACCTTGTTGACAGCAGCCGCGAAGGCGTCGAACACGTCCGGCGTGGTGCGGTCGAGCTTCACTTCCACGAAGACAAGCAGGCCCAGCCCGATCCGCGCCGCGTCGAGTTTCGCGGAAAAACCCACGATATAGCCCTCGCGGGTCAGCCGTTTCACGCGCTCGGACGTGGCCGTGGCGGAAAGCCCGATGCGTTCGGCCAACTGGGTCGTGGTGATGCGGCCATCGACCTGAAGCTCGCCGAGGATCTTCCGGTCCAGTTTGTCGAGATCGGCGAAAACCGCGATTAAGTCGTCCATTTCCAGAAAAACTCCTGCCAAAATGTCCACCTTTGGGGGATATCACTATCACCTTCGGGTTATCTTGGCGAATGATCAGTTTGGAGAACCCTGACGTGACCATGTTTCAGCACAAGATGTCTTCTGGCGATGAATATTCTCAAAACGGCCCCGCACCTTTCCGTGCAGATTATGCACCCGACGACGATGAGGTCGTCGCGAAGCTGAAGGAGATGACCCGGCTCGACCCGCTGGCCGAGCAAAGGATCAACGCGACCGCGGAACGCTATATCGATACCATCCGCACGACCCGTTCCGGCCTTGGCGGAGTTGAGGATTTCCTGCGCGATTACGGGCTTTCCACGCGCGAAGGTCTGGCGCTGATGGTGCTGGCGGAAGCTTTGCTGCGCGTGCCCGATGCGGCAACCGCCGACAAGCTGATCGAGGACAAGCTCGCCGCGCGCCTTGGCGGCGAGAGGCCGAAATCCGACACATGGCTGGTTTCCGCCTCCTCATGGGCGCTTGATATTTCTTCACGCCTTCTCCATCCCGGCGAAACGCCGGACACGATCCTGAGCCAGCTTACCAAACGCCTCGGTATGCCGACCATGCGGGTTGCGACCCGTCAGGCCATGCGGCTTTTGGGCCACCAGTTCGTGCTGGGCGAGAATATCGGTCCGGCCCTGGACCGCGCCCGCGCCATGGAGGCGAAGGGCTATCGCTATTCCTATGACATGCTGGGCGAGGGCGCGCGTACGTCCGCCGATGCGCTGCGCCATTTCGAAAGCTATGCGGATGGCATCCGCGCCATCGCCAGGCGCGCGGGCGACCGTCCGCTGCCGGATCGTCCGGGCATTTCCGTCAAGCTCTCCGCGCTCCATCCACGCTACGAGGCGGCCAACGGGGAAGAGGTTCTCGCCACGCTGACCCCGCGCCTTATCGAACTTGCCCAGCTTGCCAAGGCGCATGAGCTGAATTTCACCGTCGATGCAGAGGAAGCCGACCGGCTGGAACTTTCGCTCGATGTCTTCGCCGCAGCGCTTGCCGACCGTTCGCTTGCAGGCTGGGACGGCTTCGGCCTTGCCGTTCAGGCCTATCTGAAGCGCGCGCCGCAGGTTATCAGCTACGTCCGTGAACTGGCCGAAGCCCATGACCGTCGCCTGATGGTGCGGCTGGTGAAGGGGGCCTACTGGGATACCGAGATCAAGCGCGCGCAGGAGCGGGGCCTTGAGGATTACCCGGTCTTCACCCGCAAGTCGGCGTCCGATCTCTCCTACATGGCCTGCGCCCGGCGCATGCTGGCGGCGCGCGACCGGATCTATTCCCAGTTCGCTACCCACAATGCGCTGACGGTCGCGCAGGTTCTGGAATTTGCCGGTCCCGCCGACCGCTTCGAGTTCCAGCGCCTGCACGGCATGGGAGAATCCCTCTTCCGCGCGGTCGTGGAGGAAGACGGCCACCCCTGCCGCATCTATGCGCCTGTCGGCGGTCACCGCGATCTGTTGGCCTATCTGGTCCGGCGTCTTCTGGAAAACGGAGCCAATTCCTCCTTCGTCGCCGCTGTCGGCAATCCGAAGGTGAAGATCGGGGATCTGCTGAAGTCGCCGGCCTCGCTGATCGAGCCGGGCAGCGCGCGCAATCGCGGCATCGTCATGCCCAACGCGATCTATGGGCTTCGCAAGGATTCCGAAGGCGTCGAATTCGGCTGCGCCGCCGAGCGCGAGGCCTTGTCGCAAGGCATCGCTGAGCAGAGCTTTCCCATGGCCGATGCCACTGCCCTGATTGGCGGTAAACCCGGCAAGGGTGCGGCCCGTCCCATCCTCTCGCCCGTAGACGGCACCACGCTTGCGGGCACCGTTGCCGAGGCCACGGGGCAAGAAGCGGTCGCAGCCATCGACAGCGCCGCCAAGGGCTTCAGCGCATGGTCGCGCATGCCCGTGGAAGGTCGTGCGGTCGCTCTGGAACGCATGGCCGACCTTCTGGAAGAAAACCGCGACCGCCTGATGGCGCTTCTGGCCGTGGAAGCGGGCAAGACGCAGGCTGACGGCATCGCGGAAATCCGCGAGGCGGTGGATTTCTGTCGCTACTACGCAGCCGAGGCGCGTTCGCTCTTTGGCGCAGGCAAGCTGATGCCCGGCCCCACGGGCGAGGAAAACCGCTATCGCTTCCGCGGGCGTGGCGTGTTCCTGTGCATCTCGCCGTGGAATTTCCCGTTGGCGATCTTTCTGGGGCAGGTTTCCGCAAGCCTTGTTGCGGGTAACGCCGTCATCGCCAAGCCCGCGCCGCAAACCCCGCTGATTGCCTTTGAGGCCGTGCGCCTGCTGCACGAGGCGGGCGTTCCCGTCGATGCGCTGCAGTTCGTGCCCGGCGGCCCGGCTATCGGCGCCGCGCTGGTCGACGATCCGCGCATTGCGGGCGTGGCCTTTACCGGCTCCACGGCGACGGCTCAGGTCATCAACCGCGCGCTTGCCGCCAAGGACGGGCCCATCGTGCCGCTCATTGCGGAGACGGGCGGCATCAACGCCATGATCGTCGATGCCACGGCGCTGCCGGAACAGGTCACCGACGATGTGGTCATGTCGGCCTTCCGCTCCGCCGGTCAGCGTTGTTCGGCGCTCAGGCTTCTCTTCGTGCAGGACGGCGTCGCCGACCGCATGCTGGAGATGATTTCAGGCGCAGCCGCCGAGTTGCGCCTTGGCGATCCGCGCAAGGTCGAAACCGATGTCGGTCCCGTCATCGATCGCGAAGCCCGCGACCGCATCCGAACTCATATCGACACGATGCGGTCGAAGCAGAAAGTGGTCTATGCGGGCGAGGCTCCCGGCGGGGATTTTACCGGCGGAAGCTGGATGCCGCCGCATATCATCGAGCTTGACCGACCGGAAGCGCTGGAGCGCGAGGTCTTCGGCCCCGTTCTCCATGTCTATCGCTACAAGGCGGAAAAGCTGGGCGAGGTGATCGAGAAGATCGCCGCCACCGGTTACGGCCTGACGCTCGGCGTTCACAGCCGCATCGACACCACCGTCAATCAGGTGGTGGATGCGTTGTCAGTGGGCAATGTCTATGTGAACCGCAACATCATCGGCGCGGTTGTCGGCACCCAGCCCTTCGGTGGCTCCGGTCTTTCCGGCACCGGCCCCAAGGCGGGCGGGCCGAACTACCTGCAACGCTTCGCGCAGGAGCAGGTGATCTCGATCAACACCTCCGCGGCGGGCGGTAACGCCAGCCTTCTGGCGCAGGCCGAGGAATAGGCGATATCGGAGTAGGCCGCGTGTCAGGAGTGCGTGGCCCATCCTTCGAGACGGCCTTATCAGGCCTCCTCAGGATGACGTTGAGTGTGTAGATGGATTGACGGAACAAGCCCCACACTGAACGTCATCCTGAGGAGCCCGCGCAGGCGGGCGTCTCGAAGGATCGGCCGCAAACTCGGCAATTCGCGCCAAACTCCCGCCTATTTCACCACCCCGAACACAACCCGCGCCTCGTCGGTCTTGAGAAGCGCCGCCGCGTGGCCTTCCGCACACGTGGCGGGCGCAAAGCCTTCCGGCAGATCCAGCCCGGCCACCTCATCCCCCCATGCGATGTCGAGCTTCTCGCTGCGCTCGAACCGCGTCAGCGCGAAGCGGTTGCCGATCTTCACGACGAGCGCCCAATGGGTGGCATCGCCGCCATAGGTGCGGCTGATCAGGTAGCCGTTGATGGCTTTTGCATCGCGGGCATTATCCGGCACGCGCTTTTCGTGCGGCGGCACAAGGCAGACGGTGTCCGCCTCGTCCGGCATGAGATCGGAGAGCATCTGCGGCTCAGCCATAGGCATGGTTTCAAACGTGGTGCGGGTGATCGGCGGGGCGGTCAGCATCACATCGACGGCGATAAGCCCGGCGGCCCCCACCCCCGTTGCAAGGATCACGAGCCACAGCAGCCGTTTCGTCCAGTTTCCACCCATCCGCCGGTTCCCCCGTTCCTTTTGCCTGAGCCCCTAACCGTTACGCGGTTTTACCCGCCGTGTCGCCTCCGCGCTTGCCGGATCGTCGGGCCAGGGATGCTTCGGGTATCTCCCCTTCATCTCCGCCTTCACATCCGTCCACGATCCTGCCCAGAAACCGGGAAGATCGCGGGTCAGCTGGATCGGCCGATGGGCGGGCGACAGAAGCTCCACGATCAGCGGAATGCGCCCGTCGGCAACGGACGGATGGCGGGAAAGCCCGAAAAGCTCCTGCACGCGGATCGAAATCCGCGGGCCCGGATCGGCCCCGTAATCGATGGGAACGCGCGAGCCGGTCGGCGCCTCGAAATGGCTGGGCGCGAGACGGTCGATTTCCGACGTCTGCCCCCATGGTACGATCCCGCCGAGCGCCTGCCCCAGAAGCCCCGCATCGATATCGGAGAGCGATCGCGCGCCCGCGAGATAGGGCGCGAGCCAGTCATCGAGCGTTTCCTGCAGATGCGCATCGCTCACATCGGGCCATGGATCGCCGAGATTGTCATGGAGATAGCCGATCCGGGCGCGCAGCCGGTTCTGGTCCTTCGACCAGGAAAGCCGCGAAACGCCCTTGGCGCGAACCGCATGGATGAGCGCGCGGGCGACGAGCTCCGGGTCCGGATTGTCGATCCGGGTTTCCGAAAGCACCACCTTGCCCAACCGCCGCACGCGGGTCGCCCGCACGCTCTGCGAGCCCGATTGCAGGGCGACCTCTTCCTCGGTGACGATATGGGCCGCGAAATCTTCCTCGATCTCCTCGCGCGAAATCGGGGCGGCCAGCAGGATACGCGCGCGCTGGGCGCTGCCCTGCACCTCGGCAACCGCGAGAAACGGCTCGCCCGCCATGGCGTCGGTTTCCTCAAGCATCGCGCCGCGCCCGTTGGCAAGCCGGAACGAACCGCGCGGGCCGCGGCCTTGCGCGATCCGGTCGGGAAAGGCGAGCGCCAGCACCCGGCCAGCCTCTTCCTCATTGGCCTCGCCCGGTTTGGCGTCGATCCGCTTCAGCCATTGGACGGCAAGCGCACGACCGTCCTTGGCCCGTTGACTGCCGTCACGGCGCAGACGCCGCAGCCGTTCGCGCAGGTCCGGCGTCGTCCCGCCCAGTCCGCGTTCGGAAAGGATCACCGCGATCTCCGCCGCAAGCCGTCCGGCAGATCGCCCGGAGGCGCTGAGAACCATATGGGCAAGGCGGGGATGAAGCGGCAGGCGGGCGAGGGCCTCGCCGTCGGCGGTCACCCGGCCTTCCTCGTCCAGCGCATCGAGATCGCGAAGCAGGGACTTGGCCTCCGCCCATGCGCCTGCGGGCGGGGCATCGGGGAAGGCGAGGGCGTCCGTCTCGCGCGCGCCCCACTGGGCGAGATCCAGCACCAGTTGCGCAAGATCGGCTTCCAGGATTTCCGGCCGGTCGTGCTCGGCGAGCGACAGGGTCTGCGCCTTGTCCCAGAGGCGGTAGCACACGCCCGGCTCCGTTCGTCCCGCACGTCCCCGGCGCTGGTCGGCGGAAGCGCGCGAGACCTTCACCGTCTCAAGCCGGGTCAGCCCGGTTGAGGGCTCATAGCGCGGTACGCGGGCAAGCCCGGTATCGATGACGATGCGCACGCCCTCGATGGTGAGCGAGGTCTGGGCGATGGAGGTGGCGAGCACCACCTTGCGGCTGCCTGCCTCCGCAGGCCGGATCGCGGCATCCTGTTCCTTGCCCGTCAGCGCGCCGTAAAGCGGGGCGATCACCACGCCCGCGGGCGTCTTTTCGCAAAGCGCCTCGGCCACGCGGCGGATCTCGCCCTGACCGGGCAGGAACACGAGGATGGAGCCCGTCTCCTCGGCAAGCGCCTTGCGCACGGCCTTCACCGTATCCGCCTCGATCCGCTGGCCGCTGTCGCGACCGAGATAGCGGGTCTCCACCGGGAACATCCGGCCCTTGCTCTCGATGACGGGGGCATCATTCAGAAGGCTTGCGACCTTCGCTGCATCGAGTGTTGCCGACATCACCAGAAGCCGCAGATCCTCGCGCAGCGCCGATTGCACGTCGAGCGCCAGCGCCAGCCCCAGATCGCCGTCGAGGCTGCGCTCGTGAAATTCGTCGAAGATAATGGCGGAAACGCCCGGCAGGTCCGGCTCGTTGAGGATCATCCGGGCAAAGACGCCCTCGGTGACGACCTCGATGCGCGTGCGGGCGGAAACCTTCGTCTCCATGCGCATCCGATAGCCGACCGTCTCGCCTGCCTTCTCGCCAAGCGTCTGCGCCATGCGCCGGGCAGCGGCGCGGGCCGCCAGACGGCGGGGCTCCAGCACCAGAATGCGACCGTCGCCGCGCCAGCCGGCATCAAGCAGGGCCAACGGCACGCGCGTGGTCTTGCCGGCACCGGGCGCCGCCACGAGGACGGCGTTCGGCGTGGCGTCGAGTGCTGTCAGAAGGTCCGGCAGAACCTCATCGACCGGAAGTGCGGCATCCATCTTGAAGGCGCTCAGCGTGCGTCCGCATCGGGCTGACCGGCATTCCACATCCGTCCGATCAGGTTGATCGCAAAGCGCGACGGCGTGCGGGCAAAGGCCGCCAGACCCTCCAGCGCGGGCTGGGGATGCTTGACGATATAGGTCGGGATCGTCTTCATGATCGCCTCGTGCGGGGCCTTCGCCTCGAACGCCTTGCGGAACGCTCCCTTGAGAAGGAACGGCTCGATCTTGGGCGGAATGCCGCCTGCGAGATAGACGCCGCCGCGCGCCATCAGCAGAAGCGCCATGTCTCCGGCCACCCGGCCAAGGGCCGCGCAGAAAATGTCGAGGGTCTTCAGCGCCAGCGGATCGCCCGCATGACCGGCATCGGCAAGCTCGGCGGGATCGGTGAATGGAGATTCCCCGCCATCCGCCGCGGCGATCGCCCGCGACAGGCGGATCAGCCCGCTGCCGCAGATCACCTGTTCCGCACCCACGCGCCCGCCGCGCCGTTCCAGATAGGGCCAGATGCGGTATTCCTCGTCCGTGACCGGACCCAGTTCGATATGCCCGCCCTCGCCGGGGATCGGAACCCAGCGGTCGGCAGCGTGTATCAGGATGCCCGCACCGAGGCCGGTGCCCGGACCGACCACCACCTTGGGGGCGTAGGCCAGCGGTTCCCCGCCGTTGATCTGCGTCACGTCTTCCGGCTCGAAGGTCAGAAGCGCCAGCGCCTGCGCCTCGAAATCGTTGAGCAGCACCACCCGGTCGAGGCCGAGTTCTTCGATCAGTTCTTTCGGATCGATGGTCCAGGGCGCGTTGGTGAGCTTGGTGCGCTCGCCGTGAATGGCCCCCGCGATCGCGATGACGGCGGTGCGCGGCATCAGCGACGTCTGCGACAAAACATGATCGGAGATGACCTGCGCCAGTCCTTCCGGGTGGTCATGGGTATTCAGCGTGACGACCTTGGACAGGTTGGCATGGGCGTCGCTGACGACCGTGAAACGGGAATGCGTGCCCCCGATATCGGCCACGAGAAGCGGATAGGAAAAAGAAGGAACGTCGCGCGAATTGGAAATCATTTCGAAGCGGTGCTCTCAAGGTTTTCGGTTTCTGCGATCGTGCTGATGATGGCGTCTGCGGTCGCCTGGTTCAGGGCCATCGGTATGTCATAGACAATGGCGAGCCGGGTCAATGCCTTCACGTCCACATCGTGCGGCATGGGCGTGAGAGGGTCGGCGAAGAAGATGAGTGCGGACAGGCGGCCATCGGCGATCATTGCGCCGATCTGCTGGTCTCCGCCCAGCGGGCCGCTTTTTACCGGATTGATGTCGAGGTCGGGGCAGGCGGCTTTCAGCCGGGCTCCTGTCGTGCCGGTTGCAACGAGCTTGAAGGGAGAAAGTTTCTTCTCGTGCTGACGGACGAAGGCGACGAGACTGTCCTTCTTGGCGTCATGGGCGACAAGAGCGAAGGCGGGGCGTTTATCCATGGGGCACATCCTTATTGCCAAGCCTTGGTCGTAACGCCGGTTTAGCCTTTCCAGTCAGGGATTTGAAGCCTGTTCTGGCGCCAGTCGTCGTCATACTGGCGAATGCGATCCTGCCATATGCGCTCCCCGATGAGGCAGAACTCTTCATCTTGTGGCCTATAGTCCGCCGGTTGCACCAGCTGTGGTTGAGATTTCCCTGCGATTTCCAGAATGAGCTTCATGCGCACGGCCTCGGCAAAACCCTCTATGTCGCGCACCGGAATGGCGAAGGCACCCGGGCCGCCAATGACGCAACGCGCGTAGTAGACGTCGAGATTGTCTATGTCGTACCAGCCCTTTTCCGTGCGCGAGAGAACGAGCGGCAGGCCGTTGACGGTGATGCCCTGCGACAGGACCTGCTCGCGCGCCTCCAGAACCGGCCCACCCTGATTGTTCGGCCCGTCGCCGGAAATGTCGATGACCCGGCGCAGCGGCTGCGCTTCAAGCTGTTCGATCAGCCTGCCTGCAAAAAGCAGTCCGCCGCTGATGGAGGTGCGATAGGCGCGCTTGATCGGCGCTTCGGCCAGCGCTCCTGCGAAATCCTGCGCGCTTTGAAGGTCGGAGATGACGTGCCAGTCGACCAGTGTGTACTGCGATCTGGCCCCCGCCCATTCCATGTAGGAAACCGCGATCTTGCCGATCAGACCGCTCTGGACGGCCTTCATGACCTGCGGGGAGGTGATGGCGGAAATATAACCCAACCGCTGCAGTCGCTGCTCTTCCCTGTCCATGGAGTAGGAGATGTCGACGGCCAGCACGAGCGCCAGATCCACCTCCTCGCCCGGCGTCAGTTTTCGCGCCTCGGCCTGTGTGACGATGAGGCCCGTCGCAAGCCATCCGCAGAGCGCGAGGGTCAGGACGGGCCTGACGGTCGGGGTGGAGGAACCGGTTGATCGAGCGAGGCGGACAAGGATCTGAAGCAAGCGCACGGACGTCTCTCCCGATTTGAGTTGCGAAAGCAGCGGCGGGTTGCGTCTTGCGCCGGTCAGCGCCGGTTCGCTGCTCCTTTCACGACCGCAGAGCGGGCCGTCACCTGGAGCAGTCTTTGTTGTGTCAATGCGTCTTCAACCCGGTCCCTGCCGTCCCTGGCCTCGCCCGCACCGGTTGTGCGAGGGCCTGTCTCTGTGAATGCGGGAAGTCTGGCAGAGCCGCTTGCGGCTGCATAGATCGTCCGGGGCAAAGGCGGCCCGGATCACGAAAGGATGATCGTGGGGGCATACCCGGGGGCGTCGTTCGATGCGACCGTGGGTGGCCGATCCTTCGAGACGCCTGCTTACGCAGGCTCCTCAGTGTCTGGCCCGAAATGAGTTGAGTGATTTCAGTCGTTTGTGATTCCGTTGTTTTGAAAAGAACTGACAGGAGGCACAAAATGTGGACTGAAACCACTCGGCGACAATATGAGCGCCGCGGTCCGGGCTATGCAAGTGATCTGAGTGACGAGGAATGGCAGGTTCTTGCGCCCTATCTGCCGGCACCCAGCGACCTCGGCCGACCCCGCACGACTTCGCTTCGTGCGGTCGTCAACGCGATCTTCTATCTGGCGCGTGCCGGTTGTCCGTGGCGCCTGCTGCCCCATGACTTTCCGCCCCGATCCACGGTGCAGTGCTACTTCTACATGTGGCGCGACATGGGGTTATGGGGCTCGATCAATCGCCAGCTCGTTGCCGTGGAGCGCCGTGCGCAGGCCCGCAGATCCCACCCCTCGGCAGGCATTATCGACAGTCAGAGCGCCCCGACCACCGAGAGCGGCGGGCCGCGCGGGCTGGACCCGGCCAAGCGGATCAAGGGCCGCAAACGGCATATCGTCACCGACACGCAAGGCATGCTGCTGGATGTGATGGTGCATCCGGCCAACATTCAGGACGTCCACGGAGCGGTGCCGTTGCTGCACCGGCTTCGCAAGCGCTTTCCAAAGCTCAGTCACATCTTCGCGGACCGTGTCTATCGCGGGAAGAAGCTTTTGAAAGACCTGCAAGACTGCGGGCCGTGGAAAATCCAAATCGTCCAGAGACCTGCCGGTGTCAAAGGCTTCCAGCTGCTGCCGCGACGTTGGGTCGTGGAACGCACCTTCGCATGGCTCTCGCGCGCAAGAAGGCTCTCCAAAGACTTCGAGCGATCCGTCCAGACCGAGCAGACATGGATATATGTCGCGGGTGTGATCCTGCTCGTCAGGAGACACGCAAGGCATTGAAAACATAAACCCACTTTCGAGTCAGACTCTCAGGATGACGTTATCGTGCTGTCAGTTCGAAAGATGCTGGCCACACCCACAACGTCATACTGAGGAGCGGTCGCCAGACCGCGTCTCGAAGGATAGGCCAAGTCCCGAAGGATTAGCCACGACATGAAGGCATGGCCAGCCTCACCCGAGCCCCCGCAGGCGGCATACGGAAAAGGGAGAATCCGTCCCTGCCTCCTCAACTGTTTTCTGCCGGGAACGCGAAGCCGCGCACCCGGCAGTCCGTTGCGTTTGAACACACGGCTAGTTGAAGAGGTTGCAGGCGATCGGCTTGCGCCCGGCTGCGGGCAACACACGGGCGGCGTCATTCACGTCGCGCGGACCCAGATCGGCAATTTCCATGACCAGCTTGGTTTTGATCGCCATGCCGAACTCTTCCGTCGAATAGACCGGCACCATGAAGGAGCCGGGGCCGCCGATCACGCAATCCTCGTAGTAGTGATCGAGGTTCGGCATGTGATACCAGCCATTGCCGGACCCCTTCAGCATGAGAGGCAATCCGTTGATGGTGATGCCCTGCGCGATGACCTGATCGCGCGCCGCCGTCACCTGGCCGCCCTGATTGTTCGGCCCGTCACCCGACATGTCGATGACGCGGCGCAGCCCGTTGAAGGGGCCGTTCGCAATATGGGTGACAGAAAAGGCGAGCGCGGCCGCAATCGACGTCCTCTGGACCTGCCGCAGCGGGGATTCGGCGATCTTGGAGGCGAAGATGGTTGCGGTCTCGGGGCCGTCGATCATCTGCCAGTCGACCACCACATGCTGTTCGCCGATGCCGCCCCATTCCACATAGGTGACGGCGATGCGACCCGTCGGGCCCATCCTGATGGCGTCCATGACTTCGCTTGAGGTGATGGCGGTGACATAGCCGCGACGCTGGACCTCCTGTTCCTGCTTGTCCATCGACTGGGAGATATCGACGGCCAGAACGAGTTCCACATCGACCTCAGCGGCCGGATTGTAGGCAATGAGATCGGTAGCCTTCGCCGCACCGGGAAGGGCCGCACAAGACAGAAGGGCGATCATGATCAGGTTGATCGCCGCAGCTGTCAGCTTGCTTGCTTTCTTTTTCAGACGCATCGACGGTTCCTTTTTCAATGAACGGGTCTTGGCGTCCTCCCAATCGCTTCTTTCGCCGCTTTGGCGCTCTGGATGACTGTGACTTCACTTGGCGCGCATGTGCCTCCCGCCGCGCCGACGGCTTTGATGGTCGGGCGAGGGGATGTTGCGATGCAACAAATCCGGCCTGCCCCGCTCGCTTGCGCGTCCCGTTCTCCTTAGCCGAAGCCTTGGATGCGGCTCTTTACGTAAATTGTGCCAATAAGTCTTCAAGAAAGAGATAAAGAATATGTTGATATAAGTTATTAATATGGCTCAAGCTTGGTTAACATTCAGTTAAACCCTAATAAACTCCAATTGAAGTGGCGTGATGTCGCTTCGTAAAAAGTCATAAGTATTGATCCGAATGCTTCATTTGCGATGGTAAATTGATTGATTCTTCCCTGAAAGAACACCGCAGCAAAAAGCGCGCCAAGTATGCTGCGGTGCAATATGTATGGTAGCGGACTGCATGAAGCCCATGCAGTTTTGACGAGAGCTTTCGCAAAATTGTCATTACCTGCGGTAGGCTTCCCGGAAGGCCGGTCAGGACGCAGCCTCCGGGATGCCCGGATGATTGTTGAAAAGACGGGACGACTGCCGAAAAGGGGCGGCGTCGGCTCAGGGAGGTCGGAAAAATGCGTTTTGCGCGGCTCGGTTGTGCCTGTAGCCTGTGCAACTGCGGCGAAATGCGGCACAGTGTGGATAATTGCCCCCTTAATCACGCGTGAAGTCCGCGCAAGGCTTGACGTTGAAGCCGCCTGTGTGGTGCGATGAAAAAAATCTCGGTGACTGAAATTTTCTTCACTTGCCGATCGCAGGTCGCATGACGTGCCGCATGCATCTTCGGTTTGCATCTGCGGTTTGCCCGGCAGGGCGGGGGGCATCAACCATGGCTGAGCGCGGGTAACATGGCGGAGCGCGAGGACTGGACGACCTATCTGGCGATCCGTGCCGCGTGGCTGTCCTATGTCGGCGGCTGCACGCAAGGCGAGATCGCCGCGCGTCTCGATGTTTCACCCGCCAAGGTTCATCGCCTGATCGCCCATGCCCAGCGCGCCGGCCATGTCCGTTTCCATATCGAGGGTCGCCCGGTCGAATGTCTCGAATTCGAGGACCGGCTCAGCCGCCGTTTCGGCCTGAACCACTGCATCGTGGCTCCCGACCTTGCGGCGCAGGCGGGCGACGATGAGGCCGCGATCCGCGCAGTCGGCAGTGCGGCGGGCCATCTTTTGGCGCAGGTTCTGGCCTCGCCCGATATCGTGCAGGTCGGCGTCGGCATGGGACGCACGCTGAAGGCGGCCATCTCCGCCATGCCGCGCATCGCGCGTCCCGATCTTTCCGTCGTCTCCATTTCCGGTTCTCTCACCCGCCGCCTGTCGGCCAACCCCTATGACGTGGTGCAGCTTCTGTCTGAGCGCACCGGCGGCGAGGGCTTCTATCTTCCCGTGCCCTATCTGGCCGCCTCGGCTGCGGAAAAGGACATGTTTCTGAGCCAGCCCAGCGTGCAGGAGCTTCTCCAGCGCGCGCGGCGCTGCGACACCTTCGTGATCGGCATCGGATCGCTGGGCGACGAGGGGCACCTCTACCGCATGGAACTGATCTCGCGCGACGAGCAGCGCTCGCTTTGCGAAAGCGGCGCGGTCGGCGATCTGATGGGGCGTTTCGTAGACAGGGACGGTGCGGCTGTGCCCGCAAGTCTCGCCGAGAAGGCGGTGGGCCTCGGCTACGAAGATGTGCGCGGCTCGCGGGTTCTGGCGCTGGCGGGCGGTGTTTCCAAGACGGCCGCCGTGCTTTCGTCTCTGCGCACCGGGGTCATCACGGATCTGGTCGTCGACGAGAGTCTTGCGCAAAGCCTGTGCGACGCGATGGAGGAAAAGCTGGCCCAGCCCGCCTGACGGCGGCGTTCCGCCATAAGCCTGGGGCTGGGGCCGGGAGACGATTTGCGTGGAACCGCCGCGCTCCGCACATTGCGGTAGCAGGTTGCGTAAGAGCGGTGAGGGTGAAGAGTGAGTGACCTTGCGGGCTGCGCCGCGGGCGTGGGCCGGATCAGAGCATGAGGGTTGGCGTCACGGGAAACGGGCGCCCGAGATGATGTCCGACATAACGGAGGTGTGCAGGTGAAGACGATTGCGAAACTGATGGGTGCGGTCGCGGTTGCGGCCATGGTGTCCGGAGCGGCGACGCTTTCGGCGACGGCTGCGGACAAGACGCCCGCCGTCGTCTACGACTTGGGCGGCAAGTTCGACAAGTCGTTCAACGAGTCCGCCTATACGGGCGCGGAGAAGTACAAGGCCGACACCGGCGTCGCCTATCGCGACTTTGAAATCCAGAACGACAGCCAGCGCGAGCAGGGCCTGCGCAATTTCGCCCGCCGCGGCATGACCCCGATCGTCGGCATCGGCTTCTCCTACGAGCAGGCCATCAAGAAGGTCGCCACGGAATTCCCCGACACCGAATTCGCCATCGTGGATTCGGTTGTGGACCTGCCCAATGTCCGTTCCATCCTGTTCAAGGAACATGAAGGCTCCTACCTCGTCGGCGTTCTGGCGGCCATGGCCTCCAAGACCGGCAAGGTCGGCTTCGTCGGCGGCATGGACATCCCGCTCATCCGCAAGTTCGCCTGCGGCTACCTGCAGGGCGCGAAGTCGGTCGGCGACAACATCGAGGTCATCCAGAACATGACCGGCACGACGGGTGCGGCATGGAACGACCCGGTCAAGGGCGGCGAGCTTGCCAAGGCGCAGTTCGATCAGGGCGTGGACGTGGTCTATCACGCCGCCGGCGGCACCGGAATCGGCGTGCTTCAGGCGGCTGCGGATGCGGGCAAGCTCGGCATCGGCGTGGACTCAAACCAGAACGGCCTGCATCCTGGCAACGTGCTGACCTCCATGGTCAAGAGCGTGGACGTCGCCGTCTACAAGGCGTTCAAGGATTCCGCCGACGGCAAATGGACCTCGGGCGTTCAGGCGCTGGGCCTCGCTGAAGGCGGCGTCGACTGGGCCTATGACGACAACAACAAGGCCCTCATCACCGACGAGATGAAGGCGGCGGTCGAAAAGGCCAAGGCCGACATCATCTCCGGCAAGATCGAGGTTCACGATTACATGTCGGACAACAACTGCCCGATGTGATCGATGAATGAGAGGCGCGCGGCGTAGGGAGCGCCGCGCGCCTTGTCGTCATCTTTTTCGGCTAATCGTCATCGTGAGGCAGCGCGCGCCCGCGACATGACCGTTCAAGCCAGGCGATGCGGGAGAACCCGGCCTCATGACGAACAGGACAGGCTTCAGGCCGACGATGACAACCGCAAGGAGCTTACGCCGAACAGGCCGCGCGCTCGTTCTGTTGAGCGCACTGGTGCTCATGCCTGTCGCGGGCTTAGCCGCCGACAGCGAGGTTTCACCGCCCCCCGCCGTGCCGACGCCTGAGCCCGCGCCCGTACCGGCCATCGTCTATTCGGTGGGTGGCAAGTTCGACGGCTCCTTCAACGAATCCGCCTTTGCAGGCGTCACCCGCTTCAAGAACGAAACCGGCTCGGACGTTCGCGAATTCGAGATCGCGCGCGATGCGCAGAGCCTTCAGGCCCTGCGGACCTTCGCCGGGCGCGGCTTCGCCCCCATCGTCGCCATCGGCTTCAATCAGGCGAGCGCGGTGAAGAAGGCGGGTGAAGAATTTCCCGACAACCGGTTCGCCATCATCGACATGGTGGTCGATGCCCCCAATGTCGCCTCCTACGTCTTCAAGGAACAGGAAGGCGCCTATATCGCGGGCGTGCTCGCGGCCATGGCGACGAAATCCGGCACCGTCGGTTTTGTCGGCGGCATGGATATCCCGATCATCCGGCGGTTCCTGTGCGGCTATCGCGAGGGCGTGGCCTCGGTCAGAGGCGACGTGAAGGTCGTCTTCAACATGGCGGGGGATACGCCCGCCGCCTTCGTGGATCCCGCACGCGGCAACGAACTTGCCCGCGCCCAGATCGATCAGGGCGCAGATGTGATCATTCAGGCGGCCGGCGGCACCGGCATCGGCGTGCTTCAGGCGGCGTCCGATGCGGGCATTCTCGGGATCGGCACGGACTCAAACCAGAACGGCCTTCATCCCGGCCATGTGCTGACCTCCATCCGCAAGCGCGTCGACAATGCGGTTTTTGAAAGCTTCATGGCCGTGCGCGAGGAGCGCTTCAGTCCCGGCGTTCGCGTGCTGGGCGTTGCCGACGGCGGCATGGACTGGGTTCTGGACGAGAACAACGCAAAGCTGATCACGCCTGAGATGAAGGCTGCGGCCGAGGCTGCGGTCGCCGATATTTCCGCCGGCCGGATCAAGGTGCATGACGTCGTTGCCGACGGCCCGTGCCCGCTGGAGTGAGCCCGATGGACAACGCCCGTACTGATACAGCTCAGATCGTGCCCGGTCACGAACCGGCACTGGAACTGATCGGCATCGACAAGAGCTTCGGCCCGGTTCGCGCCAACAAGGACATCAACCTCACGGTCGGCAAAGGCTCCATCCACGGTATCGTGGGGGAGAACGGCGCGGGCAAATCCACGCTGGTCTCGATCATCTACGGTTTCTATCACGCCGATGCGGGCGAGATCCGGATCTCCGGCAAGCCGGTGAAGATCCCCGATTCCAAGACCGCGATCGCCAGCGGCATCGGCATGGTTCACCAGCACTTCATGCTGGTCGACAATTTCACCGTGCTGGAAAACGTCATGCTGGGCGCGGAAGGCGGGTTGATGCTGAATGCGGGCATCGCCAGCGCGCGCAAGGAACTGAAACGCCTTGCCGACGAATACGGCCTGACCGTCGATCTCGATGCGGAGGTGGGCGAATTGCCGGTCGGCCTTCAGCAGCGCGTGGAAATCCTCAAAGCGCTCTATCGCGGCGCGGATATCCTGATCCTCGACGAGCCCACCGGCGTGCTGACGCCCGCGGAGGCTGATCACCTTTTCCGCATCCTGCGAACCCTGCGCGATGAAGGAAAGACGGTCCTCCTCATCACCCACAAGCTGCGCGAGATCATGGCGGTGACCGACAAGGTCTCGGTGATGCGGCGCGGCGAGATCGTCGCCACCCGGTCAACGTCCGAGACCTCTGTGGAGCAGCTTGCCGAACTGATGGTCGGGCGCTCGGTCCTGCTGGATGTCGCCAAGGGCCCCGCCAACCCCGGTCGTGCGGTGCTGGAGGTCTCCGGCCTCACGGTGCGCGATGCGCGCGGCGTGGTGCGGGTCAACGATGCGAGCTTCACCGTCCATGCGGGCGAAATAGTCGGCATCGCGGGCGTGTCCGGCAACGGCCAGTCGCAATTGCTGGAGGCGCTTGCCGGGATCCGCAAATGGGAAAAGGGCACCGTCCTCGTCGATGGCGAGGACGTCATGGCCGACGGCAAGGTGGACCCGGCGGAGATCCGCGAGCGCGGGGTGGCCCATGTGCCGGAGGATCGTCACCGCATGGGCCTCGTCAACGCTTTTGCCGAATATGAAAACGCCGCACTCGGCTATCACCGCGATCCGAAATACGGCACCGGCATGATGCTCGACATCGCAGCCATGCGTGCGGATGCGACGGCCAAGATCGAAGCCTATGACATCCGCCCGCCCTCCTGCCTCCTGAAGACGTCGATGTTTTCCGGCGGCAACCAGCAGAAGATCGTGCTGGCGCGCGAGATCGAGCGCGACCCCGTCGTCCTGCTCGTCGGCCAGCCCACACGCGGCGTCGATATCGGGGCCATCGAGTTCATTCACAAGCGGCTGATCGAACTGCGCGACGCGGGCAAGGGTGTCCTTCTGGTCTCCGTGGAACTCGATGAAATCCGCATGCTGGCCGACCGGGTGCTGGTGATGTTCGACGGCCGGCTCGTCGGCGAACGTCAGCCGGAGGCGAGCGAACAGGAGTTTGGCCTGCTGATGGCGGGTGTCACGCAGGAGGCCGCCGAATGAGCCGCGGAAAGCTCCCCGCATGGGTCGATTACGGCCTCTTGCCGCTCATCAATCTGGCCGCGGCCTTTCTGGTGGCGGGCCTCGTGGTGCTGCTCATCGGCGAGAACCCGCTGGAAGCGGTGAAGATCCTGATCTGGGGTTCGCTCGGTTTTGGCGAGGGCGTCGGCTTCACGCTTTTCTATGCCACGAATTTCGTCTTTACCGGGCTTGCGGTTGCCGTGGCCTTCCATGCCTCGCTCTTCAATATCGGCGGTGAGGGGCAGGCCTATGTGGGCGGGCTCGGCGTGGGGCTCGCCTGCCTCGCGCTCGACCGTTTCGTGCCCTGGTGGGTGACGTTCCCGGTCGCTGTGGCGGGCGGTGCGGCCTTCGGGGCGGGTTGGGCCTTCATCCCGGCCTATCTTCAGGCAAAGCGCGGCAGCCACATCGTGATCACCACGATCATGTTCAACTTCATCGCCTCGTCGCTGATGGTCTATCTGCTCGTCAACGTGATGGGAAAAGTCGGCTCCATGCAGCCGGAAACCCGCATCTTCGAGCCCGGCGGACGTCTCCCGCTCATCCGCGAGCTTCTGCCCAATCTCGATCTCGGACAGGCTCCGCTGAACCTCGCCTTCGTGCTTGCGCTGGTCGTCAGCGTCCTCGTCTGGCTGCTGATCTGGCGCACGCGTCTGGGCTATGAAATCCGCACCTTCGGCGCAAACCCGACGGCGGCCGTCTATGCGGGCATCTCGCCGGTGCGCATCACCATTCTCACCATGCTGATCTCCGGCGGGCTTGCCGGGCTCATGGCGGTGAACGAGGTGATGGGCTCGCAAACCCGCCTGCTGCTGGAATTTACCGCAGGCTACGGTTTTGTCGGCATCGCGGTCGCGCTCATGGGGCGTGCGCATCCCGTCGGCATCCTGCTCGCCTCCATCCTTTTCGGCATGCTCTATCAGGGCGGAGCGGAACTCGCCTTCGAGATCCCGACCATCTCACGCGACATGATCGTCGTTATTCAGGGCCTCGTGATCCTGTTTGCGGGCGCGCTGGAGCATGTCTTCCGCCCGAGTCTTGAACGGCTCTTTGCGCGAGCGCCCGTGCCCGCGATGCAAAGCTGAGGAGGGGCCCATGTTCGATTATCTCTACGCGGTGCTTTCCGTCCTCTTCAGCCTCTCCACGCTCGATGCGGCGGTGCGGCTTTCCACGCCGCTCCTGCTGGCGGCGCTGGCGGGGCTTTTCTCCGAACGCTCCGGCATCGTCGATATCGGCCTTGAGGGCAAAATGCTGGCGGCTGCCTTCGCAGCCGGTGCGGCGGCAGGCGTGACCGGCTCCGCGCTCATCGGGCTTGGCGCGGGCGTCGTGGTCTCCATCGTGCTGGCGCTGGTCCACGGTTTTGCCTCCATCACCCATCGCGGCAACCAGATCGTCTCGGGCGTCGCCATCAACTTCTTTGCAGCCGGTCTGACGGCGCTGCTCGGTCAGGCATGGTTTTCACAAGGCGGACGCACGCCGCAGCTTTCCCGCGATGCGCGGTTTGTGGAAATCACCCTGCCCGGAGCCGATGCGCTCAACGACGTGCCTTTCATCGGCCATGCTTATGCGGACCTGATTTCCGGCCACAACATTCTCGTCTATGTCGCCTTCCTCGCCGTGCCCTTCAGCTGGTGGGTGCTCTATCGCACGCGCTTCGGCCTCAGGCTTCGCGCGGTGGGCGAAAACCCGGCAGCGGTCGATACGGCGGGCATTTCGGTTTCCTGGCTGCGCTACCGGGCGGTCATCTGCACGGGCATCCTGTGCGGGCTGGCGGGCACCTATCTCTCCATTGCTCAGTCGGCGGGCTTCAATCGCGACATGACGGCGGGCCGCGGCTATATCGCGCTCGCCGCCCTCATCTTCGCCAAGTGGAAGCCGGTTCCGGTCATGTTCGCCTGCCTGCTCTTCGGCCTGCTCGATGCGGTCGCCATCCGCATGCAGGGCCATTCGGTGCCCGGCGCGGCCGTTATTCCGGTGCAGTTCTTTCAGGCTCTGCCCTATATCCTCACCGTCATCCTGCTGGCGGGTTTCATCGGTAAGGCCGTGCCGCCCAAGGCAGGCGGCGTGGCTTACGTGAAGGAGCGCACATGAGCGCCTTCGACAAACTCTTCGAAGCGGCATCCGCGGCGCGCGAAAACGCCCATGCGCCCTATTCCAACTTCCATGTGGGCGCGGCGGTCCTGACCCGCGACGGGACGATCCACGCAGGCTGCAACGTGGAAAACGCCGCCTATCCGGAAGGCTGGTGCGCGGAGACGACGGCGCTCGGCGCGATGGTCGCTTCCGGCGGGCGCGAAGTGGTGGAGGTCGTGGTCGTCGCCGGTGGCGAGCGGCTGTGCACGCCTTGCGGCGGCTGTCGTCAGCGGCTGGCGGAATTTGCGGGACCTGAGACGCCGGTTCATATCGCCGGGCCGGAAGGCCTGCGCCGGAGCTTCACTCTGGGCGAGCTTCTGCCCGCCGGGTTCGCTCTCGATCCGGACAAGACCGAAGACGTCGGGGAGGCGCGCTCATGACCGGTTACGGCAAGCAATGCGCAGGCATCGTTCAGGCGGCGCGCCCGGGCAAATATCGCGTCGGGTTGGTGCTGGGCTCCGGTCTCGGCACGCTGGCCGATGCGGTGGAGGACGCCGCGCGCATTTCTTACGCCGAGTTTCCGGATTTTCCGGTCTCCACCGTTTCTTCCCACAAGGGAGAACTGGTGGCCGGGAGGCTGGCAGGTCAGGAGGTGATCGTGCTGGCGGGGCGCGCGCATTACTATGAAAGCGGCGATCCCACCCGCATGCGCACGCCCCTTGAGACGATGAAGGAGCTTGGCTGCGAGATCCTCGTTCTCACCAATGCCGCCGGATCGCTGCGGGCGGAGGTTCCCCCCGGCTTCCCGATGCTGATCACCGATCACATCAATTTCTCCGGCCTCAATCCGCTGATCGGCGAGGAGAGCGATGCGCGCTTCGTCGACATGAGTGCAGCCTACGACAAGGCGCTTTGCGAAAGCCTTCGCAAGATTGCTGCGGATAACGACATCCCGCTCGGCGAAGGCGTCTATGCCTGGTTCTCCGGTCCCTCCTTCGAAACGCCCGCGGAAATCCGCATGGCGCGCACGCTGGGGGCGGATGCGGTGGGCATGTCCACCGTGCCGGAGGTGATCATCGGTCGTTTTCTCGGCTTGCGGATCGCGGCCGTTTCCACCATCACCAACCTCGCCTCGGGCATGCAGGCGGAGCTTTCGCATGCTGAAACAAAAGAAATGGGCCTGAAGGGCGTGGGGCGTCTGACGACGCTCGTTACCGGCCTTCTGGAATCCCTCGACAAGGACAAGGCTGATGCCTGACTACGACGCGCGCGCCCTGGCGCTTCGCGCCCTTCCCCTGCTCGATCTGACCGACCTGAACGACGACAGTTCGCGTGCCGCGGTGAAAGCGCTTTGCGCCCGCACGCAAACGCCCCACGGCCATGTGGCGGCGGTGTGCATCTGGTCGCGTTTCGTGGGCGATGCCTCGGTGTTCCTCGCGGGCTCCGACGTGCGCATCGCGACGGTGGTGAACTTCCCCGGTGGGGATCAGGATATCACGGACGTCATCGATGAGGCGCATCAGGCGATTTCCGACGGTGCGGACGAGATCGACCTCGTCATGCCTTACGAGGCATGGATGAGCGGCGACCGGGCGACGGCGGAAGCCACCGTCATTCGCGTGCGCTCGGTGGCCACGTCGCCGGTCAGGCTGAAGGTCATTCTGGAAACCGGCCGCCTGAAGGATCCCGCGCTCATCCGCGAAGCCTCCGACATGGCGATCGCGGCAGGGGCCGATTTCATCAAGACGTCCACCGGCAAGGTCGATGTCAACGCAACGCCGGAAGCCGCGCGCATCATGCTCGAGGCGATCCGCGCATCCGGGGCGCCGGTTGGCTTCAAGCCCGCAGGCGGCATCCGCACGCTGGACGACGCCGCGGCCTATCTCGCGCTTGCCGACGAGATCATGGGCCCCGACTGGGTGAGCCCGGAAACCTTCCGCTTCGGCGCAAGCAGCCTGCTCGATGCGCTGCTGGCCGCGATTGACGGCGGTCCGGCTGTAACGGGAGACGGCTATTGATGCTGGCGCAGGAGATCATCCGCCGCAAACGCGACGGCGAGACCTTGAAGGCAGAAGAGATCGCGGACTTCATTGCGGGCCTGACCGATGGCTCGGTCGCCAACGAACAGGCGTCCGCACTGGCGATGGCGATCTTCTTCCGCGGGCTCAATGTCGATGAGCGTGTGGCGCTGACGCTCGCCATGCGCGATTCCGGCACGGTGCTCGACTGGTCCGATATCGACCGCCCGGTCCTCGACAAGCATTCCACCGGCGGCGTGGGCGATAACGTCTCACTGATGCTCGCGCCTGCGCTCGCTGTCTGCGGCGCGGCGGTTCCGATGATTTCAGGCCGGGGCCTCGGCCACACCGGCGGCACGCTCGACAAGCTCGACGCCATCCCCGGCTACACGACGCAGCCCGACAATGCGCTCTTTCGCAAGGTCGTGGCGCAAGTTGGTTGCGCCATCATCGGCCAGACGGCGGATCTCGCGCCCGCCGACAAGCGCCTCTACGCCATCCGCGATGTCACCGGTACGGTGGAGAGCATCGACCTGATCACCGCCTCGATCCTCTCCAAGAAACTCGCCGCCGGACTGCAAGGACTGGTGCTGGACGTGAAATGGGGCACGGGCGCTTTCATGGCTACGCTCGACGAGGCGCGCGCGCTGGCGCAAAGCCTCGTCGATGTCGCAAACGGTGCGGGGCTGAGAACCACCGCGCTCCTGACCGACATGAACGAGCCGCTGGCGAGTGCCGCGGGCAATGCGGTCGAAGTTCAGAACGCCGTCGATTTCCTGACCGGCCGTCATATCGACAACCGGCTCTATGACGCGACCGTCGCGCTTGGCGGCGAGGTTCTGGCGACCGGCGGTCTTGCGGGCGATCCGCGCGAGGGCGAAGCCCGCATGCGCGAGTCCTTCGAGAGCGGACGGGCGGCGGAGATCTTCGGCAAGATGGTTGAAGCGCTGGGCGGCCCGAAGGATCTTCTGGAAAGGTCTGAAGCCTATCTGCCCCAGGCCCCCGTCACCCGCCAGATCCTTGCAGAGCGCGAAGGTCTGGTCACGGCTGTCGACACCCGCGCCATCGGCGTCGCGGTCATCGAGCTGGGCGGCGGGCGCAGGCGGGCGGAGGACGAGATCGACCCGCGCGTCGGCTTCACCCAGCTTGCAGGCGTGGGCATGGCGGTCGGGCCCGACGATGAGCCGTTAGCCGTCGTCCATGCCGCGGACGAGGCCGCCGCCGACAGGGCCGCCGCCGCCATTCGCACAGCCTACGGGGTCGGCGGGGATATGGCCGATCACGACGTTATTGCAGAGCGTGTTGCGCCCTGATCGGTGCGCAGCGCGAGCGACAAGGACATAACGCCCCATATGGGCGATCAGGCCGGCCCTTTGCGGCCGGTGGAGAGGAAAAGGTGAAGCCATGGCCCGTGCCATTTTGATGGTGCTGGATTCCTTCGGCATCGGCGGCGCTGACGATGCGGAGAAGTTTGGCGATCTGGGATCCGACACGCTCGGCCACATTGCCGAAGCCTGCGCGCGCGGCGAGGGCGACCGCGAGGGCCTGCGCTCCGGCCCCTTGCATCTTCCCAACATGGACCGGCTGGGCCTCGGCTCTGCCGCTATCGCCTCAAACGGCATCCGCCCGCCGGGCCTCGATCATGCGGGTGTGCCGGAAGGCATCTGGGGCTATGCGGCGGAAGTGTCCAACGGCAAGGACACGCCGTCCGGCCACTGGGAGATCGCAGGCGTGCCGGTGCTGTTCGACTGGGGCTATTTCCCCAACACCGTGCCGACCTTCCCCGATGAACTGATCGCGGCCTTCGTGGAGCGTGCGGGGCTTCCCGGTATCCTCGGCAACAAGCATGCCTCGGGCACGGATATTATCGCCGAGCTTGGCGAGGAGCATGTGCGCTCCGGCAAGCCGATCTGCTACACCTCCGCCGACAGCGTTTTCCAGATCGCCGCCCACGAGGAGCATTTCGGGCTGGAGCGGCTCTACGAGATCTGCCTGATCGCGCGCGAACTGGTTGATGAGTATAATATCGGTCGCGTCATCGCGCGGCCCTTCGTGGGCGAGACGGCGGGTGATTTCGTGCGCACGGGCAACCGGCGCGACTATTCGGTTCTCCCACCCGCCCCCACGCTTCTGGACCGCGCCAAGGCGGCGGGTCGCGAGGTGATCGCGGTCGGCAAGATTTCCGATATCTTCGCCCATCAGGGCATCACCCGCTCCATCAAGGCGAGCGGCAACGAGGCGCTTTTCGAGGCGAACCTGAAGGCCATGGACGAGGCGGGGGACGGTGATATCGTCTTCACGAATTTCGTCGATTTCGACATGCTCTACGGACACCGGCGCGACGTGCCGGGCTATGCGGCGGCCCTTGAAGCCTTCGACCGGCGTCTGCCGGAAATCGAGGCCCGGCTGAAGCCCGGCGATCTCGCCATCCTGACGGCGGATCACGGTTGCGATCCGACATGGCAGGGCACCGACCATACGCGCGAACATGTGCCCATCATCGGATTCGGGCCGGGGTTGGCCGCAAAGGAAATCGGCGGACGGATGAGTTATGCAGATATCGGCGCGACGATTGCCGCCCATCTGGGGCTCGATCCGGGGCAATATGGAAAGAACTTTCTGTAACCGGAGACGCTGCAAAAAGGACTGGGGAGGCCGGAAGCGAGGACGTTCACGGAGCAAAGAGCGGGGGAACAGACGCATGGCTGCTGAAGCACGCAGGTTCACGGCGACTGCCGACGGCAGTCAGACATACGAAATGCTGGAGGCGTTCGACGAGGACGGCTTCCTGCTTCTGGAAGGGTTCGTCGCCCCCGCCACCTGCGATGCGTTGCGAGAGCGCATGGCGTCGCTGATTGCCGATTTCGACCCGGAAAGCGTCTCCACGGTCTTTTCCACCACAGCCCAGTCCCATGCGCGGGACGAGTATTTCCGCTCTTCCGGCGACAAGATCCGCTTTTTCTTCGAGGAAGAGGCTTTCGACGGCGACGGCCAGCTCGTCAAGACGACCCTGCAGTCCCTGAACAAGGTCGGCCATGCCCTGCATGATCGCGACCCGGTCTTTTCCGCCTTTTCCTACGATATCCGGCTAGGTCGTATCGCCCGCGATCTCGGCCACAGCGAGCCGCTGCTCGCCCAGTCCATGTATATCTTCAAGCCGCCCCATATCGGCGGCGAGGTGACCTGCCATCAGGATTCAAGCTTCCTTCACACCACACCGCTCAGTTGCCTGGGCTTCTGGTTCGCGCTGGAAGACGCCGACGACAGCAATGGCGGGCTCTATGCCGTGCCCGGAGGTCACAAGGGGCCCCTGCGCTCGCGCTTTCACTATTCCGGTGATGAGCTGATCATGGAAAAGCTGGACGACACGCCGTTCGAGCCGGATTTCGAGCATGTCGCGCTGAATGCGCCCAAGGGCACGCTGGTTGTTCTGCACGGGAGCGTGCCGCATAAATCAGCGCCCAACCGGTCCGCGCGCTCGCGCCACGCCTATGCGCTTCATGTGGTGGACGGGGCCGCAATCTGGTCGCCGGACAACTGGCTCAGGCGGCCCGAGAACATGCCGATGCGCGGGTTTTCATGCGTCTGACAGCCGAACTTCACTGCCACATCGAAGGGGCCGCTCCGCCGCAATTGGTGCGAAGGCTCGCCATGCGCCGCGGTGTGGACGTGGAAGGGCTTTTCACCGCCAACGGCAGCTACGCCTGGAGCGATTTCACCTCCTTCCTGACCGCCTATGACCGTGCCGCCGCCGTCTTTCGCGAACCGGAAGACTATGCCGCTCTTGCCCATGCCCATTATGCAGGAGCCGCGCGCGAGGGCATGATCTACGGCGAAATCTTCATCTCCCCCGATCATGCGGCTTCCGCGGGATTGTCCTTTGAAGGTTACGTGGAAGGCATCGCCGCAGGCATGGAGCAGGCGAAGGCGGAAACCGGCGTGGAAGGTCGGATGATCGTCGTCGGCGTGCGCCATCTGGGCCGCGAGGCGGTGACGCGCGCAGCGAGAACCATGATCGACCATCCCCATCCGCTCATCACCGGCTTCGGTCTGGCGGGCGATGAGCGGCAGGGGGCCGCGACTGACTTCGCCCGCGCCTTCGCCATGGCGCGCGAGGCGGGCTACGGTCTCACCGCCCACGCGGGAGAGTTCGGCGGGCCGGAAAGCATCCGCGATGTGCTCGATCATCTGGGCGTTGCACGCATCGGCCACGGTGTGCGGGCCGTGGAGGATGAGGACCTGATGCGGCGTCTGGCGGAGGAACAGGTGGTGCTGGAGGTCTGTCCGGGCTCCAACATCGCGCTCGGGCTTTATCGCGATCGCGCTTTCCATCCGGTCGGGCGCTTGCGTCGAGCCGGTATCCCGGTCACCATCAATTCCGACGATCCGCCGTTTTTCGCCACAACGCTTGCGCGCGATTACGACGAGACGGCTCTGGCGCAGCACTGGGATGCGTCGGTCGTGAAGGATCTCACACGCACCGCATTGTGCGCAGCATTTTGCGATGAGGACACACGGGTGCGGCTTCTTGCGCGCCTCGACGAAACCCATCCGTCTTGACGGGTGCGGGCGACACTCAGTAGGCAGCCGCCATTGAAAGGTGCCCATGACCGACAGAACCGATTCCCCATCCGACGCATTTCCGACACAAGGCAGCGAAGCCGATCTCCCCGTCGATTACGACGAGGCGCTGGCCCACAAGGCGCGCAGCCTGATGACGCCCCACGCGGTGCGGGAACGCGCGACCCTGCTGCTGGACAAGGCGCTTGAAGGCGGGCTTTCCCACGTCACCGTCGATATCAGGGCGCTCGATCCCCTCGCCGACGGTCTGGGGGCTCTGATCCGGAACGAATGGCCGGATCTGGTGCTGCCCTTCCATTCCGTCTGGCGGCGCTTCGAGGCGGGCGGCCATGACCGTTTCGCCGGTCTCGCCGCCTCGCGCAAATGGCCGGATGTGCGTGAGATGGGCCGCGCCGCCTTCGATATGGCGCTGATTGCCGGGTTCATCGGAACCGTTGCGCCCGCCGGCTGGGGCTATGGTGACGGCATGACGGCGGAGCGTTATCCCGGCGCGGACGGGCTCGCCATCGCCAGCCTTTCCATGATCGCAAGCGGGCTGTTCTCCGGCCAGCCGCTCGATCCCCTGCGCGCCGATGCGGCCCAGCTCGTGCGGATCTCGGCGGAAGAGATCGCAGCCGGTCTCCAGATCGGGCCGGGCAATCCGGAGATGGAGTGCGCGCCCCTTGCCCATATGCTGCAGCGTCTGGGAGAGGCCGTGGGGCTGAGGGACGATCTCTTCGCCCAAAACGACGATCCGCGCCCCGGCGGGCTGTTCGATCTGTTGTTCGAGGAAGGTCTGGAGGGGCCGCTCGGCGCGCCCCGCGTGATGGATCTCCTGTGCGACGGGCTCGCCATGGTGCAGGCGGGCGGCCCGGCCCTTGGCGGCATTCCCCTTGGCGACACCGCCACCCACGCCGCCCTTCGCGGGGCGGGGCTGGACGAGGGCACGGAGACCTTCATGCCCTTCCACGCGCGTCTGCAGCGTCTCGTGCCGGATCTGGTGGAGCCGCTTGTCTGGGCAGGGGTGGAGATTTCCGGCCTTGAGGACCTGACCGTCGGCAGCGATGCGGCTGCTGCTGCGCTTCTTCTGGATGCGGGCGTCGTGAAACTTCCCGGCGGCTTGCCGCAAAACGGGCTCGTCGCCATCAACGCGCCGATGGCGGTGGAACTGAGGGCGGTGACCATCGCGCTCTTCGACCGGCTCGCGGAAAGGTTGCGGGTGCGATTTGAGGCGAGCGCGGAGGAAATGCCGCTTGCGGGTCTGCTGGAAGGCGCGATCCGGCATGCGGGCGGCAAGATTGCGTTGGAAAAACGCGGCACGTCGGCCCCAATGATTCAGTTTGGCGCGCCGGACAGGCTACAGTAGCCGCCAGACAGCATGGTGAAGCGCCGGGCGGGCCCGGTCCTTCGCCGGATCGATCGACCCCGCGGGTATGCGCGCCTTGCAAGCGTCGCGGGTCCGATCACAAGCCAAGAGAGCAGAACAAAAAGGAGTTTCCGGCATGGGAACGGCGACAGTCATCGACCACCCGCTGGTGCAGCACAAGCTCACCATCATGCGTGACAAGGAAACCTCCACGTCCAGCTTCCGGCAGCTTCTGCGCGAGATCGCACATTTGATGTGCTACGAGGTCATGCGCGATCTGGAGCTGACCAACATCACCATCGAGACGCCGATTGCGGAGATGAGCGCTCCGACGCTGGCGGGCAAGAAGCTGGTCTTCTGCTCCATCCTGCGGGCCGGCAATGGCCTTCTGGAAGGCATGCTCGATCTGGTGCCGTCGGCGCGCGTCGCCCATATCGGTCTTTATCGCGACCCCAAGACGCTGATCCCGGTGGAATATTACTTCAAGGCTCCGGAAGATCTGGAAGATCGCCTGATCGTGGTCGTGGACCCGATGCTGGCCACCGCCAACTCCGCCATTGTCGCGCTGGATCGTCTGAAGGAGCGCGGTGCGAAGAACCTGCGTTTCGTCTGCCTGCTGGCAGCGCCCGAGGGCATCCAGAAGTTCTCAGAAGCCCATCCGGACGTGCCGATCTTCACCGCGGCGATTGACCAGAAGCTCAACGAGCACGCCTACATCGTGCCCGGCCTCGGCGATGCGGGCGACCGCATGTACGGCACGAAGTAAGGCCGTTGGCGGGAAGGCGAGCCTTCCCGCTCCCGACGCCGCATGAGACGCTCACAGACCCGGCCGGGTTACCTCTCCCCATGGGAGAGGGGGCTATATCGCGGATGTGGAGATGTTGCTGAAGGGCGCCTGTTGGTTCTGCTCGCCGACAGGACTATTCTCAATGCAATATCAGAGGCAGTCTAGAAGTTTCTCACTACGGCTTGATCAGGACACCAGAACCGGTCGGCATGGTCAGTATCGAACAGCCCTTGGAGGCTGCGAACTTGTCCCACATTTCGTGTTGATCCTCATGTGTCGCGAAGGCGTAATCGTCGATCAGAACGATGGCAGAGGACGAAAGTCGGCCCCAAAGCTCATCGATCACTGCTTCCTCGGTGGCTGCATGGTTTAGATCAACGGACAGGTAGGCGATCCGATCAATGGATACGTCATCAAGTGTCTCAGGTAGTCGACCGCGCACCAGCTTTGCGTTTGGAAACGGCGCAAAGTTCTTCTTGGCCTGCTCGTAGCAGTCGAAATATGAGCCGTTCCGACGACTTGTCTCAGCCGTGCCGTCTTCGGGAAGACCATCGAACGTGTCGAAAAGATAGAAGCTCTTCGACACGTTGGCGAAATTGAGCGCGTGACAAATCGTCATCGAAAGAAAGCCAAGGAAGACCCCACACTCGACGAAATCACCTTCCAACTTCAGCCCGTGTTGAGCTGCCCATACAGCCGTGTGAGCGCGCCACCGCACGTCCTTACGCTTGCCATTCCATGCTATTGCGTTCCCATCAGCAGCATGTTCCCAAGCATCTGCGAAATCAGGCTGGCGCATGAACGCAAGGTTCTTGTTGCGCACCGCGAAGTTGTCGGCCTCGTACTCATAACCGACTGACTTTGACAGCCTTTTCTTGCCCCGCAAGGCTCCACCAATCCCGAACACGACCAACGCCCCCCCCCCCCCCCAATAAGCAAAAATAACTAGATATCATTCACGCGTGGATAGCGCTAGTTCATACTGCCTCTGAGTAAGTCTGCATCCCCTCACCCCAACCCTCTCCCCATGGGAGAGGGGGCTATATCGCAGGCGTTGCGATATCGGGGCTTTGAGCGGGATTTTGCGGGAGGGGCGGCAGGTTCGAAACGTCGCTCAACCCACAAGCCCGGCCCCATCACCTCTCCCATGGGGAGAGGTCGGCGCGGATGCGCCGGGTGAGGGGTGTTGGACCTTCCGAATCCCCGAGAGATCACATCCCCTGACTTTGTCCGGGAGGCAAAAGGCAACCCGAAGGATGGGCGGCTTGCTCCAATCCCGGCTTGCTCCGATCAGCCCCGATTCCGGCTTCCCGCGCGCCGCGGCAATCCATGCCCTCAGGCGACCTTGGCGAGAAGTCCTTCCAGAAAACCCGCCAGATCCTCGGTCACGAAGCCGACATAAGGCGCCTTGCGGCCTTCAAGCTCCCAGGCTTCGCGGAACACCTCGCGTGTGCCTGACGGCACGACCAGAACCGTCTGCATGCCGAGGTCGTGCGGGGTCTTCAGGTTGCGCGCCAGATCCTCGAACATCGCTGCGCGGGTCGGGTCGATGGTATTGCGCCTGAGGAAGATGTCGTAGGTCTCGGCGAAGGGCTTGGGCACAAGCGCGGCTTCCACGATGCCGAACATGTCGGTGAAATAGTCGCTGATACCGAGCTTGTTGGAAACCGCGAGCGCGTGCTGCTTCGTGCCGTTGGTCATGATGAACTTGCGGCCCGGCAACCGGCGGATCGCCTCGCCCAGCCGCGGATCCGGCTTCAGCGCGCCATGGTCGATGTCATGCACGAATTCCAGAAAATCGTCCGGCTCGATGTCATGTTCCATCATCAGCCCGCGCAGCGTCGTGCCGTAGCGGTGGTAGTAGTCCTTCTGGATCGACCGCGCTTCCTCCCGGCTCACGCCTTTCAGACGGATCACATAGTCGACGATCCTGTCGTCGATCTGGGCGAAGAGATTGGTCTTGGCCGGATAAAGGGTGTTGTCGAGGTCGAAGACCCAGTCTGTGACCGGGCCGAACGGAGCCATGTTCATGGAGGAAGGCTTTCGCGCGTTGGCGGGGCGGACAAGTGGCCGCGTCGAGTGATCCCGATTTAGGGTCACTGACCCGGCAGGTCAATTCGGCAAAGCTCGCGTGGGTAAACGCGCGTGGCGTCAGTCTGGCTGATCGTCAGCGCGTGATCAGCGTGCCCGCACCGCCCTCGGTGAAGAGTTCCAGCAGCACCGCATGCGGTACCTTGCCGTTCAGGATCACAACACCTTCAACGCCGCGGTCCAGCGCCTCGATGCAGGTCTCCACCTTCGGGATCATGCCGCCGGAAATCGTTCCGTCGAGGATCAGCGAGCGCGCCTCCGCGACCGTCAGCCGCTTCAGGAGGTTGCCGTCCTTGTCGAGAACGCCGGGGACGTCGGTCAGGAACATCAGGCGCGATGCGTTGAGCGAGCCCGCGATGGCGCCCGCGAAGGTGTCTGCGTTGACGTTGTAGGTCTCGCCGTCGACGCCCGGCGCCACGGGAGCAACGACCGGGATCAGGTCTTCCTTGAGAACCAGCTTCAGCACCGTCGGATCGACCGACTTCGGTTCGCCCACGAAGCCCAGATCGACGATCTTCTCGATGTTGGAATCCGGGTCCACCGTGGTGCGGGTCAGCCGGTCCACCACCACCATGCGGCCGTCCTTGCCGCAAAGCCCGACGGCGCGTCCGCCCTCGTTATTGATGGTGTTGACGATATCCTTGTTGATGCCGCCGGCCAGGACCATTTCCACGATCTGGACGGTCGCCTTGTCGGTGACACGAAGCCCGCCGCGGAACTCGCTCTTGATGCCGAGGCGTTCCAGCATGTTACCGATCTGCGGCCCGCCGCCGTGCACCACCACCGGATGAACGCCGGACTGGCGCAGGAGCGTGATGTCGCGGGCAAAGGCCTTGGAAAGCTCATCGTCGCCCATGGCGTGACCGCCATACTTCACCACCACGGTCCGGTTGTCGTAGCGCTGCATGTAGGGCAGGGCTTCGGAGATGATCGTGGCGCGCGTCAGCGCGGGCGTGGAGTGATTGCTCATGGCGCAGGGAGCCTCGTCGATGGTGTCCGGTCCGTCGTGCTGTCGGCCGAATTATGAGTTGCGTCTATAGACCAATTCGGCCCCGAGCGTAAATGTTGTGCTCGTGGAAATTGTCATGATGCGCGCTCCCATCGCGGCGCGCTTCAGCTTTCCGCGGCCTCCACCGGCACGGTGAAACCGCCGATCTCGGCGATGACGGCGCGCAACTCGTCGATGCCGACGCCCTTTTCGCTCGATGTGGGGATGACGACCGGAAAGGCGGCCGGGCGGCGGCTGATTTCGGAAAGCGTCTGCTTTACCAGCTTCTCAAGGGCGGGCGGCTTCACCTTGTCGGCCTTGGTCAGCACGATCTGATAGGTCACCGCGGCCGTGTCCAGCGCCTTCAGCGCCGCCAGGTCGTTGCCCTTCAGGCCGTGGCGGGAATCGACCAGCACGAAGACCCGGCGCAGGTTCGGACGTCCGCGCAGGTAATCGAAGATCAGGTTGGTCCACGCATCGACCGTCTTCTTCGGCGCTTCCGCATAGCCGTAGCCCGGCATGTCGACGATGGTGACCGGCTCCGCGCCGCCGAAATCGGGCGTGGAGAAGAAGTTCAGAAGCTGCGTGCGCCCCGGCGTGTTGGAGGTACGCGCCAGTCCCTTGCGGCCGGTGATCGCGTTGATCAGGCTCGACTTGCCCACGTTGGAGCGGCCCGCAAAGGCCACTTCCACGCCCTCAGGCGCGCTCAGTTGCTGGTAGCGCGCGACCGAGGTCACGAAATCCCAGGGCCGTGCAAACAGCAGCCGTCCGGCTTCGAGACGGGCGAGGGCTTCGGCCTCCGCGTCGGCGGGATCGGTGTCGGGAAGGGGCGGTGTGTCGGTCATCTGGTCTCGCAGGGCCGGGGCGATCCGGTGTCTTGCAATGGCACGCCCTTGTGCGGGCAGGGGGAAGGCATAGCATAAAAATTGCCGGCCAGATCGGAACAATCTGGCCGGCAACCGTGATTTCGAGCGATGCGGAAACGCTGTTCCGCTCAGCTATGTTCCGCTCTTCTTGCGCTTGAACGTACTCGCCACATTTCCGAGCAGATCCATCTTCACGCCCTGACGGCGCATGATGACGTACTGCTGCAGGATCGACAGCGAGTTGTTCCATGCCCAGTAGATCACCAGACCGGCGGGGAACGATCCCAGCATGAAGGTGAACATCACCGGCATCCAGTTGAAGATCATCTGCTGCGCGGGCTCGGCCGGCGTCGGGTTCATCTTCATCTGGAGGAACATGGTGACGCCCATGATCAGCGGCCAGATGCCCAGCGACATGAAGGCCGGGTGATCCCACGGGAACATGCCGAACAGCGTGAAGACCGAGGTCGGATCGGGTGCGGACAGGTCGTGGATCCATCCGAAGAACGGCGCATGCCGCATTTCGATGGTCACGTAGAGCACCTTGTAGAGCGAGAAGAACACCGGGATCTGGATGACCATCGGTAGGCAGCCGGCAAGCGGATTGATCTTCTCCGTCTTGTACAGCTCCATCATGGCCTTCTGCTGGGCGGCCTTGTCTTCCTTGAAACGCTCGCGGATCTCCGTCATCTGCGGCTGGACCTTCTTCATCCGGCTCATCGAGACGTAGGACTTGTTGGCGAGCGGGAAGAAGATGAGCTTGACCACCACGGTGGCCAGCAGGATGGCGATGCCGAAGTTGCCGACCATCTTGTAGAAGAGGTCGATCATCCAGAACATCGGCTTGGTGATGAAATAGAACCAGCCCCAGTCGATCATCAGATCGAAATTGTGGATGGAATATTCATCGTCGTACTGGTTGATGACGTTGACTTCCTTGGCGCCTGCAAACAGGCGGACCTTGGCTTCGGACTGTCCGCCGGCGGGCACGGCAACCGCATCGCCGAGGAAATCGGCCTGATAGCCGTCAACGCTGGGAATATAGGAAAAGCGCGGCTGGAACTGGGTGTTCGCATCGGCCGGAATGAGCGCGGTCGCCCAGTACTTGTCGGTGATGCCGAGCCAGCCGTCGCTGGCCGCAGCGCCGCGCACGGCCTTTTCTTCCTTGAGATCGGCGTATTTGATCTCTTTCAGGCCCTCTTCGCCGAAGACGCCGATCAGGCCTTCATGCAGGATGTAGAAACCCTTGGTGTTCGGCGTGCCGTGGCGTGAGATCAGCCCGTAAGGATAAAGCTTCACCTCCTGGTCGGTGGCGTTGGCCACGGACTGGGTGACGGTGAACATGTAATCCTTGTCGATGGTGAACGTGCGGCGGAAGGTCAGGCCCGCGCCGTTGTCCCAGACCAGGACCAGCGGATTGGTCTCGCTGAGAGGTCCGGTGCTTTCCTGCGTCCAGACCGTCTGGGCATCGGGAACCGCGATATCGGCGCCCGGATCGGTCGTCCAGTCGAATTCGGCGTAATAGGGATGCTCGGTGCCCGAGGGCGAGAGCAGCGTGATGGTCGGACTGTCGTCTTCGACCGTCTCGCGATAGTTGGACAGGTGGAGATCGTCGATGCGCGCGCCGCGCAGGTTGATGGAGCCGGAAAGGCTCTCGGTCTTGATCTCGACGCGCGGGGTCGCGGCAAGCGCCTCGTCGCGCGGCATCGCGGCAACGGCTTCGGTATTCGCCTCCGGAGCCGTGGCCGGAGCGCCGGAAGGCGCGGGACGGGTGTCGTCCGGCAGAACCGCGATGGCGCCCTGCTTGGCGGCTTCTTCCTGAAGCGCGGTCACCTGTGCTTCGCGACGTGCCTCCAGCCCGGGCTGGACGACGAAATATTGCCAGCCGAGCATGATCGCCAATGAGAGCACGATCGCGACGACGTAATTTTTGTTCTCGAACATGCCTCTGGTCTCACCGTTACTCTGGTTTCGCCTTGGGCGCGGTGTTGGGCTTGCCGCTGCGCTTGCTTGCGGCGTTGTTTGCGTCCCGGTGCGCGCGGGCAAAGCCCGCAGCGAGATCCTTTTTCAGATCCGAAAAGGAAATATCGAGCGCAGCTCTGCGCCCGATCAGGACATAGTCGCATGCCGCGTGTGCAGCCTCGGGCGCCACGGCCCGGACGGCGGCCCGCAGGCGGCGCTTGATGCGGTTGCGTTCTACAGCATTACCCGTCTTTTTGGTGACGGTGTAGCCGACGCGCGGCAAGTTGCCGCTTTCACGACCGCACAGGGCTTGCAGCACAAAAGCGCGCCGAGGCGCTCGCGTGCCTTTGGCGACAGCGAGAAACTCGGTGCGCTTTTTAAGCGTAGGTATGGAGAAGGGCGGTGTGCTCATCTGCCATCCGCCTCATTCGTACCTTATGCGGACAGGCGCTTGCGGCCCTTGGAGCGGCGACGGGCAATGACCTGACGGCCATTCTTCGTCGCCATGCGGGAGCGGAACCCGTGGCGGCGCTTGCGGACAAGGCGGCTCGGCTGATACGTGCGCTTCATGATTTCCCACCGCGCCGGACGCGGCCCTTGACTTAAACAGACTTCTGACGATCGATGTTCGGCTGAGGATGTGCCCGCCGCGCTCAATCAAGCGCATGTCCGTTCAGGTATGGGCACGTCAGGTGCAAACCACAGCCGGAAGAGACCGGTCGGGCGACAGGTCCTGATGGAGCGCGCTTATACGGGGGGCGCTGGCCTAAGTCAACGCATTCGGCGCAATCATCTTCGCGATAGGGCGTCTGTGCAATACAGCATCCCCGCGACAGGGCGACGGTTTGACGGCAACGAAACGCGGTCGCGGCCCTCCGGCCCCCGGCTTTGTTTTTCCCGCAAGCCCGTCATCCCGTTTCACGACGGCTTGAGGTGCCGGTTTGAAGTCATCAATTTCGGGTGAGAAAGCAGAATAGTCTGCGCGTTTTCCATATCTAGCGATTACATAGCCGTTAGGGAAGAAGACGGCTGTCTTGGCAAATATGTCGATGGCAGGCTTGGCGTGCCAGCGACAGGCTTGGCTTGATGAAAAACCCAGATTGAGTGTGGTGCCCGTTCAAGGACATCAGCGCGGAAAACGGAATCCCAATGCAAAGACCCCACCGGGCAGACCACAGGGCCGATGCGAGCGTGAAACCGGCTGAAAGCGGGCCAGAAACGGGAGCGCCCGAGACGGGAGCGCCAGAAACGGGCATGAGAGAGCGACCCGGGAAGATGCGGCGCTGGTTGCCTCTGGCGATTCTGATCCTCGCCATGGCGCTGGGCTACGCGCTGGGCTGGCACAGATACCTCACCCTGGCCGAACTCATCCGCCATCAGGATCAACTCGATGCTCTGGTCGACGCCCATTACTGGACGACGGTTATCGGTTTCTGCGCCGTCTATGTGGTCTGCGTGGCGCTGTCCTTCCCCGGAGCCTCGCTGCTCACCCTGGCGGGCGGTCTGCTTTTCGGGGCTCTGGCGGCGGGAAGCCTGACCGCCGTTTCCGCCACGCTCGGCGCGGTGATCGTCTACCTCGTGGCGTGCAGTTCGCTGGGCGGGGCGTTGAAGCGCAGGGCCGGACCGGCGACCAAACGCCTTGCAAGCGGCCTGCGCGAGGATGCGTTCAACTATCTCCTGTTCCTGCGCCTGACGCCGATCTTTCCCTTCTGGCTCGTCAATGTGGTGCCTGCGCTGGTGGATGTGCCGCTGCGCACCTACACGCTCGCCACCTTCATCGGTATCCTGCCGGGAACCTATGCCTACGCCTTTCTAGGCTCCGGCCTCGACAGCCTGATCGAGGCGCAGGAGGACGCCGATCCGGGCTGCGTGGCGCGCGGGGCCTGTTCCATTGATGTCTCCGCCCTGATCACGCGGGAAATGATCGCCGCCTTCGTGGCGCTGGGTGTGGCGGCGCTCATTCCGGTCGTGATGAAAAAATGGCGGCGCAAGCACGCGGGAGGCGCGGCATGAGCGGCACTGTCCTGACACCCGATATCTGCGTCATCGGCGCGGGCAGCGGCGGCCTGAGCGTCGCGGCGGCGGCCGCGGCCTTCGGTGTCGACGTGGTGCTGATCGAAAAGGGGCTGATGGGCGGAGACTGCCTCAACTACGGTTGCGTGCCCTCAAAGTCCCTCATCGCCGCCGCGCATCAGGCCCACACCATGCGCAGCGACAAGGGCCTTGGTGTCGCCCCGGCGGACCCCGTCCTGGATTTCGCGAAGACGCAGGCGCATCTGCGCTCCGTCATCGCGGCCATCGCGCCCCATGATTCGGTGGAGCGTTTCGAAGGCCTCGGCGTCACCGTGCTGCAATCGCGCGCCCGCTTTGTCGATGCCGAAACCGTGGAAGCGGGCGGAACCCGCATCCGCGCCAGACGCTTCGTCATCGCAACCGGATCGTCTCCTGCCGTCCCGCCCATTCCCGGCCTTGCCGAAACGGGCTTTCTCACCAACGAAACGATCTTCGATCTCGAGACCCGCCCGGATCACCTGATCATCATCGGGGGCGGGCCCATCGGCATCGAGCTTGCGCAGGCCTATCGTCGGCTGGGCGCAGCCGTGACGGTGCTGGAGGCGCAGAAGGCGCTCTCCCGTGAGGACCCGGAAGCCTCCGCGCTCGTTCTTTCCGCCCTGCGTGAGGAAGGTGTCGTTCTCCACGAAGGCGCGAAGGTCGTGCGGGTGGAGGGCGAGGAGGGGGCGCCCGCTGTCGTCATTGAAAGGGAAGGCGGGGAGCGCGAAGGCGGCGCGCAGCAGCGCATTTCCGGCTCGCATCTTCTGGTTGCGGTCGGGCGCAGCCCCAATATCGCCGATCTGGGTCTTGAGGCGGCGGGCATCGATTTCGAGCGCAGCGGCATTCGCGTCGATCCCGATCTCAGGACCGCCAACCGCCGGGTCTATGCGATTGGCGATGTGGCGGGCGGGCTGCAATTCACCCATGCCGCCAATTATCACGCTGGACTGGTGGTGCGTGCGATTCTCTTCCGCCTGCCGGTGCGCAACCGCCCCTATCTGGTGCCGCGCGTTACCTATTGCGATCCCGAACTTGCCCATGTGGGTCTGAGCGAGGCGGAGGCGCGCGAAATTCACGGCGACGGTGTGAAGGTGCTGCGTGCGGAACTTGGGGAAAACGACCGGGCGCGGGCGGAAGGTATCGGGCGGGGTTTCGTGAAGCTTCTGACCGACAGGCGGGGGCGCATTCTCGGCGCGACGATCGTCGGCGAAAGTGCGGGCGAACTGATCGCCCTTTGGTCCCTTGCGGTTTCCAGACGGCTGAAAGCGTCGGCGATTGCCGGGCTGGTGTTGCCTTATCCGACGCTTTCGGAAACCGGCAAACGCGCCGCCATCAGTTACTATTCCGGATCTCTCGAAAATCCATGGCTTCGCGGACTGGTTCGTTTCCTGCGTATCTTCGGCTAAGGTAATCTCCCGTAGCAGTTGAAATGCGCTTGAAGGCCGTAATGCCGGACACGAGTGAAAACAGTCGATCTGCCGACGACGTGGCGGAAGCCCCGTCGCGGCGCAGGCTTGGCCTTTCGGCGAAGCTTCTGATCCTGACCGCCATCTTCGTCATGCTGAGCGAAGTGCTTATCTTCGTTCCTTCCGTGGCCAATTTCCGTAACAACTGGCTTTCCGACAGGTTGCGCACCGCAGGCGTCGCCGCCGCCGTGCTGGCGGAATCGGATGTGATCTCGCCTATCCTCCAGACCCGTCTTCTGGAGGCGACCGGCGCGTCGGCAATTGCGCTCAATGACGGTCCCGCCCGCCGTCTGATCGCCATGAGCGCCATGCCGCCCATGGTCGACGAACTCGTCGACATGAACACGATGGACGCCACCACCGCCATCCTGCAGTCCTTCGACACGCTCATTCACGGTGAGCACCGCACCATCCGCGCCATCGGCAAGGCGGAAATGGGCATGAGCGGCAATATCGAGATCGTCATGCCGGAAGGCCCCTTGCGTGCTGCGATGCTCGGCTTTTCCTGGCGCATTCTCCTTCTGTCGCTGGTCATCTCCATGATCACCGCGTCCCTCGTCTATGTGAGCCTGCGCTGGCTCTTCGTGCGCCCCTTGCAGCGGTTGTCCGCCAATATGGCCCGGTTCGGCGAAGCGCCGCAGGATACGTCGCGCGTCATCGAGCCCTCGGGCCGCACCGACGAGATCGGCGATGCGGAAAACCGGCTCGCCACCATGCAGACGACCCTCGGCCAGACCCTGCACCAGCAGCGCAGGCTGGCCGATCTCGGCCTCGCCGTTTCGAAGATCAATCACGATCTTCGCAACCTTCTGGCCTCCGCACAGCTCTTCCTGGAACGCCTTGAGAGCAGTTCCGATCCGCTGGCGGCCCGTCTGGCGCCGAAGATCGTCTCCACGCTCGACCGCGCCGTCGGTTACACAAGGGCGGTCCTTTCCTATGGCCGTGCGCAGGAAGCGCCTCCGGCGCGCCGCCTCGTCCATCTGTCGCGCATTGCCGATGACGTCGCCCAGGTGCTGGGTCTGACGGAAGGCGATGCGATCGCGTGGGAGAACCGGGTGGCGCGGGACATGGAGATCGACGCCGATCCGGAGCAGATTTTCCGCGTGCTGATGAATATCTGCCGCAATGCGCTTCAGGCCCTGAAGGGCGAGGGCAATCCGGCGGTGGTGAAGCGGCTGGCGGTGGAGGCGGAACGCCAGGGGGGCGTGGTGACCATCCGCATTGTCGATACCGGCCCCGGCGTGCCCGCGGCGGTCCGGCCCAATCTCTTTCAGGCGTTCCGCTCCTCCGCCCGCCCGGGCGGGACAGGGCTCGGTCTTGCCATCGCGTCGGAACTGGTGCGCGCCCATGGCGGCGAGATCGTTCTGGAAGACGCAGCCGTCGGTGCGTCCTTCCGTATCACGCTGCCCGACAGGCCGCTCGATCTCGCCCGTGCGCGCTCCTCGCAGGGCGGGGCGGGACGTTCCGGGCGGCAAAGCGAAGGAAATCCAGCGGAACGGGCGGAAGGGCCGGGCGTGAATTGAGGAGGGATCCCACTTGGGGATTTCCACAGGTTAGACGGCAAGTTTGGGGCAGGTGATGTTTTCCGTTTTTGTGCCCTTGCATTCCTCGAACTTAGGCAGTAGGAGTAGCGCCCTGTTCGGGACGGTTTCACAACGGGCCGCGACGAACGGAAAGCGGATGTCTCCCATCCGCGAGGACCCGGGCGATAAGCCCACGGCAGGCGCCGGTAGCTCAGCTGGATAGAGCACCAGACTACGAATCTGGGGGTCGGGGGTTCGAATCCTCCCCGGCGCGCCATTGCCCCTCACGGCAATGGCCGCCCAGCCTGCAAGACGATCTCACCTTAAAATTCGCACGGGCTTGTTGCAGCGTCATGACGCGTGCAAATGGCCGTTTTGTATGCCGATTGAAATGTGTTTGAACGCATGCGAATCGCGCGCCCGAAAACGGCGGCTTTCCGCCATTTCGTATTTGAAGCCTTTCAAGACATTCAAATCGTCTTCAAATCGCATGATGCGCGGTCGGGGACCTGACGCGATTCGCCTCCCGGAATCAGAAAGGGCGACCCGCTGGAGTCGCCCCTGTTCATGTCTTTTCCGATGGGCTTCCGTGTGCCGGAGCGCCCCGGTGACGGCCTATTGCACCTCGCCGGAGGGGCGCGGGGTCGAGCCGGTTTCGGCTGGCAAAATCGGCAGGACGGCATCGGGCATCGTGCCGGTCAGCGATTCAAGGAACGCGACGATCTCGCCGACCTCCTCGTCGCTGAGTTCGGCGCCGAGCTGGCTTTCCGCCATGATCGCCACCGCCGTGCCCAGATCCCAGACCTTGCCGGAATGGAAATAGGGGGCCGTGACCGCGATGTTGCGCAAGGGGGCGGCGCGGAAGACGTATTCGTCGTCAACCGTTTCGGTCACTGCAAAGCGGCCCTTGTCGCCTTCCGGCAGGATTTCCGCGCCGGGCTTTTCAACGAGCCCGAAGGGATAGTAGTCGTGGCCGCCGATATTCACGCCGCTGTGACAGGCTGCGCAGCCGGAATCCATGAACAGCCTGAGCCCGGCCGTCTGCTTTTCCGACAGGGCCCCGTCGTCACCGTTGAGCCAGGCGTCGAAGGGGGCCGGGGTGATGAGGGTCGCCTCGTAAGCCTCGATGGCCTTTGCGAAATTGTCGAAGGTGACCGGGTCGTCTTCACCCGGGAAGGACGCCTCGAACCACTCCACATATTGTGGCATGGAGGTCAGCGTCGCGACCACATTGGCGGGCGTGTTGGCCATTTCCACGCCGGCCTGAACCGGGCCCTTCGCCTGGGTCTTCAGGTCCGCCGCGCGGCCGTCCCAGAACTGGGCGTGGTTGAAAACCGAGTTCAGAACGGTCGGCGCGTTGCGCGGACCTTTCTGCCAGCCGTGGCCGATGGAGGTCTCCAGGTTGTCGTCGCCGCCGGTCGCCAGATTGTGACAGGAGTTGCAGGAAAACACGCCGGAAGCGGACATGCGCGGATCGAAGAACAGGGCTTTGCCAAGCTCGATCTTTTCCGGCGTGATCGGATTGTCGCTGACCGCCGGAACCGTCGAAGGCAATGGCTTGAAGTAGTCCAGCGCCTCCGTTCGTAACTCGTTTGCAGAGGCAGCGGTGGTCAGGCATGCGCTGAGCAGGGCTGCCGATACTATCAGGGAAGGTGCATTTCTCATGGATCTCCCTCAACGTTTGAGTGCCGCGAGGAGAGTTTTTCACATATAGAAATAAGGGATTTTGACTACGATCAACAAATCAAAGTTTTTTCGCATTGGAATAATTCAGATTGCGGAGCGCGGCAGAAGCAATTTCAGATTGACTGCAAAGAGGTCTGACACCCGATCCGAATATACTGAATTCATTTATCTTTATTTCTTCGCCGCAGTGGCGGTCGTGCGCGGGAGGGCCGCCGCGGACCGTGGCCCGTAGCTTCAGCTCTCCACCGTGAGCTGGATTCGCTCCGCTGCGAACCGTGTGCGTGCGACCTGAATCGGCTGGCCGTCGCGGTCGGTGTTGACGACGGCGGTGACCAGCACCGGGGCGGTCGGCTGGATCTGCAACAGGCGCGCCTCGTCGGGTTCCGCGATGCGGGCGGAGATGTCGGTTCGCGCGCGGGAATAGTCCGTCACGCCATGGGCAGCGAGCGCCTTGGTCACCGATCCGGTCTCCGCATAATGCATGACGAGATCGGGAAAGCGGGCGGCGGGAAACCACGCGGTGGAGACCGAGACCGGCAGCCCGTCGGCCACATGCAGTGTCTCCAGCCGGTGAACGGTCGCGCCTGCGGGGAGCTTCAGTTTTTCCGTCAGCCAGGGCGCGGCAGTCTCGCGATAGGAGGCGATCAATCTCCCGCCGGGCTCGCGGGCCTGGCGGGAGATGATTTCCGAAAACCGGGTGCGCGAGCCGATGGGATAGCTGATCGGCGCGCTTTCCACGAAGGTGCCGCGGCCCTGTCGCGAGGAAACGAGCCCCTCGTTGGCAAGCTCGCCAACCGCACGACGGATGGTGTGGCGGTTGACCCCGAAGCGTTGGGACAGCTCCGATTCGGTGGGAAGCTTCGATCCCTGACCCCAGACGCCGGAGCGGATATCGCGCTTCAGTTGCTCGGCGATCTGCCGCCAGAGCGCGACGCCCTTGCTGCGCTCCATGGAGAGCGATGCGGGGCCGGACTGGTCCGCAGGCGTCCCGTTTGTTTCTTGCAACGGCCTTGTCGGCATTGGCGCTTCCTGATCCTGCGTTTCCGGCCCGGGCATGTCCCTGGCTTTCTTTTTCTTGTCCTTGAGCGGCATCACGCCTTTTTCCCACATGTGCCGCGAGCCCGTCTGTCGGCGTCCGTTCCCGGTCGCGTGTGACGGTCTGTCGAAAAAGCGCCGATTCTCCGTGCGGACATCCCGGCATTCTCCGACATAGCTTCTGCCCTTCGTCCTGTCATGCCCCCGGTCGCAACGCCGTTTCTGTCATCGCCACGTCATGCAGCTTCGATAGGACTTGTGTCTGAAGATACGCTTGTATAGATAAATAGACAAGTGAGTGACGCAACGAGACTTGTTGAGGGCTGGAAGGCGGCGGCGCTGGAAAGTGACGCGCACCGGACGATGGCGGGACTCGCGCGGCAACGACCGCGGGCTCTGCCTCTGGCCTCAGGTCTTTGGCACGGGCTCATGACCCGAGGGTCTCGGCCACGGCCGCAGGTTCCCGGCCTCGGGCCTAGGGGGCACGGGCAACGCGTTTCAGGCTGCCGGTCAAAGACCTCGGGTCTGGGGCGTCGGGTTTGGGGCGTCGGGTTTGGGGCCCCGGGTCTGGGGCCACGGGTCTGGGGCCGCGGCCATCGATCACCGGGTCCGGAGTTCCGGATGCCGGTTCAGCAAAGGGCCCAGGGCCCGGTCAGGACAGACCGGATCAGGCAAATGGCCGGATGATCGGCCGAAGCGATGGGCCGGGCGACAGGTCAGGGCGGAGGCTCCCGCAGCGGGCCCCGCGACAGGAATGATGGAGGGTTTCACGATGATGGAACGCGAGGCGGAGCGGCGGGACGTGATGGGTGTAATCGCCCGCGCCAGCCGTGATGAAATGCGCGGCGCGCTGGATGCGTGGGCGGAAAGGCCCGAGGCGGAGGTTCTGCGCGGACCGGAAGCGGGCATGATCATGCTGCGCGGACGGGCAGGCGGCGGCGGGGCCCCGTTCAATCTCGGTGAGGCGACCGTGGCGCGCGCCACCGTGCGTCTTTCCTCCGGCGAGGTCGGCTTTTCCTGCGTGATGGGCCGCGATCTGGAAAAGGCGCGGCTCGCCGCGATCTTCGATGCCCTGTGGCAGCGCGAGGCAGACGCTGTCGATGCCCGGCTTCTGAGCGGCGTGCGCGCGCGTCTGGCCTCCGAGACCCGCAAGACGGCGGAAGAAACGGCGGCCACCCGCGTCAACTTCTTCACCATGGTTCGCGGAGAGGACGAATGACCGCCACCAGCACCAATCCGTTTTCGGGCGGCGACACCTTTTCCGGCGGCTTCAAGACCCCTGTCTTCGATTCCCAGAGTGTTTTCCGCGTCGTTCTCGATGCGCTTTCGCGTCCCGGACAGCCAAAAGCGATCACCGCCCGCACCCGTCCGCCCAAGCCGATGCCGGGCCTTCTGGCCGATATCCTTTGCGCGCTTGCCGATCAGGATACGGCGGTCTTTCTCGATCCGGCTCTTGCCAGGGCCAGGGGCGTCGCCGACTGGCTGCGTTTCCAGACCGGCGCGCCTTGCGTGAAAAACCCGGCGGAGGCCGATTTCGTGGCAGCCTCCGCGCCCGACGCCCTGCCGCCGCTGTCGCAATTCTCCATCGGCACCGCCGACTATCCCGACCGTTCCGCCACGGTGCTGATCGCTGTGACCGGCCTTGAGGGCGGCAATCCGGTGACGCTTTCCGGCCCCGGCATCAGGGACAGCGTGACGTTTGCCCCCAAGGGCATCGCGCCGGGCCTGTGGCAGCAGCTCATCGCCAACCACGCGCATTACCCGCGCGGGCTGGACGTGATCTTCGTCGGCCCCGACGCCATCGCCGGACTGCCGCGTTCCACCATCATCGAGACCGGAAAGGCCTGAGGCCATGTATGTTGCCGTCAAGGGTGGCGAGCGCGCCATCCGCAATGCGCACCGGTTGCTTGGCGACAAGCGTCGCGGCCCGCGCAATCTCCCCGACATCACGCTGGACCAGATCGCGAGCCAGCTCGCGCTTTCGCTCGACCGCATCATGTCGGAAGGCTCGCTCTATGATCGCGAGCTTGCGGCCCTTGCCATGAAGCAGGCGCGCGGCGATCTGATCGAGGCGATCTTCCTCGTGCGCGCCTATCGCACCACCGCGCCGCGCTTCGGCTTTTCCGAGCCGCTCGATACCGCGAAAATGACCGTGGAGCGGCGCATCTCCGCAACCTTCAAGGATCTGCCTGGCGGTCAGCTTCTGGGCCCCACCTTCGACTACACCCACCGCCTGCTCGACCCGACGCTGGAAGGCGCGGAGTGCGAGGAAGGCGAACGCGCGGAGGTGACGGACGAAGACAAGCCCATGCCGCGCGTCACGGATCTCTTGGCTCATGAAGACCTGATCGAGGGCGACGGCGAGGCGGAAGACGGGACACCCGTCGGCGATCTCACCCGTGAGCCGCTGTCCTTCCCGGCAGAGCGCGACCTGCGCCTTCAGGCGCTGGCGCGTGGCGATGAAGGCTTCCTGCTGGGCCTCGGCTATTCCACCCAGCGCGGCTATTCCCGCACGCACCCCTTCGTGGGCGAAATCCGCATCGGCACGGTGGAAGTGGAGATGGAAATCCCGGAACTGGGTTTCTCCGTCTCCATCGGCGAGGTGCAGGTGACGGAATGCCAGATGATCACCCAGTTCAAGGGCTCCGCCAAGGCCCCGCCGCAGTTCACCCGCGGCTACGGGCTTGTCTTCGGGCAGGCGGAACGCAAGGCCATGGCGATGTCGCTGGTGGACCGCGCGCTGCGCGCCCGCGACTTCGGCGAGGACGTGGTTGCACCCGCACAGGATGAGGAATTCGTCCTCTCTCACTCCGACAACGTGCAGTCCACGGGCTTCGTGGAACACCTGAAACTGCCCCACTATGTCGACTTCCAGGCCGAGCTCGACCTCGTGCGCCGCATGCGCGGCGAATACGAGGCGCGCATGTCGGCAGAGGCGTCCGGGACTGATGCGAACAGGGAGGCCGCGGAATGACCGTGAACGCCGCAATCGACACGGCCACCGCAGATGTTGCGGAACCCGCCGTCTACAACTTCGCGTATCTCGACGAGCAGACGAAGCGGATGATCCGCCGCGCCCTTCTGAAGGCGGTGGCCATCCCCGGCTATCAGGTGCCATTTGCCGGCCGCGAAATGCCCATGCCCTATGGCTGGGGCACGGGCGGCGTGCAGGTGACAGCCGCCGTGCTGGGCCCTGAGGACACGCTGAAAGTCATCGATCAGGGCGCGGACGACACCACCAACGCGGTGGCCATTCGCGGCTTTTTTGAGAAGACCGCCCGCGTCGCCACCACCACGGTGACGGAGGAGGCGAGCGTCATCCAGACCCGCCACCGCATTCCCGAAGCCCCGCTCACCGAGAACCAGATCCTTGTCTATCAGGTGCCGATCCCGGAGCCGCTGCGCTATCTGGAACCGCGCGAGATGGAGACCCGCAAGATGCACGGGCTGGCGGAATACGGTCTCATGCATGTGAAGCTCTATGAGGACATCGCTCGTCACGGCCACATCGCCACGACCTACGCCTATCCGGTGAACGTCAACGGGCGCTATGTGATGGACCCCTCGCCGATCCCCAAGTTCGACAACCCGAAGATGGACGATTGCAAAGCGCTCCAGCTTTTCGGCGCGGGCCGCGAAAAGCGTATCTACGCCATCCCACCGCACACCTCCGTGGTCAGCCTCGATTTCGAGGATCACCCCTTCAAGCCACAGGAGTTCTCCGAGCCCTGCGCGCTCTGCGGCTCCACGGGCGTCTATCTCGATGAGGTGATCCTCGATGACAAGGGCGGGCGGATGTTCGTCTGTTCCGACACCGATCACTGCGAACGGCACCGGCCCGAGGATGCGGATATCGCCCTTGCCGGGTGGGGAGAATGAAAATGAGCGATCATGTTGAGATGCCGCCGGTCGCCATCGAAGACCTGCCGCTGTTGCGTGCATCTGGCCTCAGCCGCTTCTACGGCGACCGGGTCGGCTGCCGCGATATCGACCTGACGGTCTGGCCGGGCGAGGTTCTGGCCATCGTGGGGGAATCCGGCTCCGGCAAGACGACCCTTCTGAACTGCCTCGCCGCACGCCTTGTGCCCACAGCGGGCTGTGTCGAATACCGCATGCGCGACGGCACGGTGCGCGATCTCTTCCGCATGTCGGAGGCGGAACGCCGCATTCTGATGCGCACCGACTGGGGCTTTGTCCACCAGAACCCCATCGACGGGCTTCGCATGGCGGTTTCCGCTGGTGCCAATGTGGGCGAACGGCTGATGGCGGTCGGCGCGCGCCACTACGGCAATATCCGCGGCGAGGCGCTGCGCTGGCTCGACAAGGTGGAAATCGCCGCTGACCGGATCGATGACGATCCGCGCGCCTTTTCAGGCGGCATGCGCCAGCGGTTGCAGATTGCCCGGAACCTCGTCACCGGCCCGCGTCTTGTCTTCATGGACGAGCCGACCGGCGGGCTCGATGTGTCGGTGCAGGCACGGCTTCTCGATCTCATCCGCCAGCTTGTCGCCGATCTGGGCCTGTCGGTCATTCTCGTGACCCACGATCTCGCCGTCGCCCGGCTTCTCTCCCATCGCATGATGGTGATGAAACAGGGGCAGATCATCGAACAGGGGCTGACCGATCGCATCCTCGACGATCCCCGCGAGCCCTATACCCAGCTTCTCGTCTCCTCCATCCTGCAGGTGTAGCCATGCCCTCCCGTCTCATTCTCACCGATGTGGCGAAGAACTTCGTCATGCACCTGCGCGGCGGCATCGCCATTCCCGTCGTCGGCGGGGTTTCTTTCTCGCTGGAGAGCGGCGAATGCGTCGTTCTCGGCGGTCCGTCCGGCATCGGCAAAAGCTCGATCCTGAAGATGATCTACGGCAATTACGGCGTGGAACACGGCCAGATCATCTGTGCGCCAAGCTCCGGCAAGCTCGTCGATATTGCGTCTGCCGATGCGCGCACCATCCACGCGCTTCGAAAGCGCACCATAGGCTATGTCAGCCAGTTCCTGCGCGTCGTGCCGCGCGTGAGTGCGCTCGATGTGGTGGCAGAACCGCTGGCCGCCCAAGGGGCCGATCACGAGGCGGCGCGGGAAAAGGCCGCCGAACTTCTGTCGCGGCTCAATCTGCCGGAAGCCCTGTGGGACCTGCCGCCCGCCACCTTTTCCGGCGGCGAGCAGCAGCGCGTGAACATCGCCCGCGGCTTCATCACCGACCACGAGATCCTGCTTCTCGACGAGCCGACCGCCTCGCTCGATGCCACCAACCGGGCTGTGGTGATCGACCTGATCGCGGAAAAGAAACGTCAGGGCGTCGCCATGCTCGGCATCTTTCATGATGGCGACGTGCGCGAGATGGTGGCCGACCGGGTGATCGACGTGACCGCCTTTTCCCGCCGCAGCGAGGCGGCATGACCCGGCTGTCGGAAACGCCCTTCATCCATGAGGGGGCCGAGATCGTGTCCTCCACGCTCGGTCGCTACACGGAAGTGAGCCCGCGCTGCCAGATCACCGAGAGCACGGTGGGCGACTATTCCTACCTGATGCAGGACTGCGAGGTCTGGGCCACCGATATCGGCAAGTTCGCGAATATCGCGAGCCACGTCCGCCTCAACGCCACCAATCACCCGATGGAGCGCGCGACGCTCCATCACTTCACCTATCGCGCGGGCGACTATTTCGAGGGTGAAGAGCACGAGGCCGACTTCTTCGCCGCGCGCCGGGCCGCGCGCGTCAGCGTCGGGCATGACACATGGATCGGGCACAAGGCGACTGTGCTTCCCGGCATCACCATCGGCAATGGCGCTGTGGTGGCGGCGGGTGCGGTGGTCACCCGCGATGTTGCGCCCTACACGGTCGTCGGCGGTGTCACGGCGAAGGTCATCCGGCGTCGTTTCAGCGAGGCAATCGCGGACCGGCTGGAGGCGCTCGCCTGGTGGGACTGGTCGCATGAGGCACTGCGTACCGCGCTCGACGACTTCCGAAATCTGCCGATAGAAGGCTTCCTGGAACGTCATGAGGCGGCTCAGGTGTCATGAACTTGAGCATCCTTGCGGGAATGCACTTTCGCGCACCCCGCAGGGCGGCGTAAGTTCATGAATTAAAATATTGAAATACATACATAAATTTAGACGGCGCAGAAAAAATCGACCGTCACTCAAATGTCACCAAAGCGAGACATGGGTGCAACAGAGACGCGGTAATCACACTGGGCAAAACACGGGATGCTCACATGGTTGCCGTAAAGATTGATGGCCTGAAGAAGTCCTTCGGCCGCACCCGCGCCCTTCGCGGTGTCAGTGTCGAAATACCGGCGGGAGAGATGGTCGCGCTGATCGGGGCGTCCGGCTCCGGCAAGTCCACGCTCATCCGCCACATTGCGGGGCTGGAGCGCGGCGACGAGGGGCGGATCATCATCCATGACCGCGAAATCCAGTCCAACGGGCGTCTCGCCAGCGATGCGCGCAACCTGCGCCGCTCCATCGGCGTGGTGTTCCAGCAGTTCAATCTGGTGGGACGGCTGTCCGTTCTCACCAATGTGCTGATCGGCTTTCTCGGCCAGATCGGCCGCTTCCGCGGCACCATGGGCTTCTTCTCGGCCGAAGAGAAGCGGATCGCGGTGCAGGCGCTTCACCGGGTCGGGATTTCCGATCATGCCCGTCAGCGCGCCTCGACGCTTTCGGGCGGCCAGAAGCAGCGTGCGGCCATCGCGCGCGCTCTGGTACAGGGCGCAAATCTGATGCTGGCCGACGAGCCCATCGCCTCGCTCGATCCCGCGTCCGCCCGCCGCGTGATGGAGATCCTCGGCGGCATCAACAAGGAAGACGGCATGACGGTTGTCGTGTCGCTTCATCAGGTCGAATACGCGCGCCGCTACTGCCCGCGCACCATCGCCATGAAGGATGGCACGGTCGTCTATGACGGCCCGTCCTCGGCGCTGACCACCGAATTCCTGAAAGAACTTTACGGCGAAGCCTCAGAGGAACTGGTCCTGCCCGATGCGCCCGTCAGCGCGCCGGTGCCGGAGCCCGTTCGCGAGCGGCCCGTCGTGATCAACGGCTCCGGCGCGCCGGCGCTGGCAACCGCCTGACCCAGCCGGGCAGGCAACAGACGCAACCGCCCGGCTCCGTCGGGCAGGCGACAGACATTTGACGACCCTCGCCAATCGAATGCCAAAACCGTCCAGATGGAGGACAGTATGAACATGTTCGTGAAGGGTGCCGCCGCGGCCGCACTCGCCCTTTCCCTCGGTACTGCCGCTTACGCGGAGACGACCGAAATCAACTTCGGCATCATCTCCACGGAGTCCCAGCAGAACCTGAAACCGCAGTGGGAGCCGTTCCTTTCCGCGATGGAGCAGCAGACCGGCCTGAAGATCAACGCCTTCTTCGCCTCCGACTATGCGGGTGTCATCGAAGGCATGCGCTTCAACAAGGTGCAGGCCGCATGGTTCGGCAACAAGTCCGCCATGGAAGCCGTCGACCGCTCCGGCGGCGAGGTTTTCGCCCAGACCGTCGACGTGGAAGGCAACCCGGGTTACTGGTCGCTGCTGCTGGCCCACAAGGACAGCCCGATCAACTCGCTCGACGACGTCCTGAAGTGCGACCAGTCGCTGGACTTCGGCATCGGCGATCCGAACTCCACCTCCGGCTTCCTGGTTCCGACCACCTTCATCTTTGCCAAGAACGGCATCGACCCGAAGAAGTGCTTCAAGACCGTGCGTAACGCCAACCACGAGACCAACGCTCTCGCGGTCGCCAACGGCCAGGTCGACGTTGCCGCCAACAACACCGAAAACCTCGCCCGCATCGAGAAGAGCAAGCCGGAAGCCTTCAAGAACATCAAGGTGATCTGGAAGTCCCCGCTGATCCCGGCCGACCCGATCGTCTGGAAGTCCGATCTCGATCAGGCCACCAAGGACAAGCTCTACACGTTCTTCATGTCCTACGGCCGTCTCGGCACGCCGGAAGAGGTTGCCGAGGCCCGCAAGGTTCTCTCTGGTCTCGCCTGGGCGCCCTTCAAGCCGTCCTCCGACGCGCAGCTCTACCCGATCCGCGTGATGGCGATCACCAAGGACATGTTCAAGATCGAAGCCGACGACAAGTACTCGGCCGACGAGAAGGCTGCCAAGCTCAAGGAACTGGGCGCGGAAAAGGCCAAGTACGAGAAGCTGATGGAAACCGTCCCGCAGGTCTGATCCTGCGTAACGATCCGACTTTCTCCGGGCGGCGGCGCATGAATGCGCCGCCGGTTCGGGGGAGATATCGCGGTTGTGGCCGATCCTTCGAGGCGGCCGCTCCGCGTCCTCCTCAGGATGACGTTGTGGGCTCGGCAAAATTCCAGAAAGCCATCCACCGACACAACGTCATCCTGAGGAGGGCCCAAAGGGCCCGTCTCGAAGGATCGGCCACATACTCGAAAGCCACGCTCGAAGTCACGTTTCAGCGCCCGGCCCGACCGATACACCAAGTCGACAGACAGCAATCTCCGGAACACCCCATGACGACCTCGAACGCTGCCGCCCCGACCCCCGCCGTCATGTCCAACCCCGTCGCATTGCCGGCAAAGGATCTGACGCGTTCGCTCTATGGCTACCTTGTGTGGGGCGCGCTGGCGATTGCGCTCGTATGGAGCTGGGCGCCTTCCGAAATGGACCGCATCGTCCTGCTCTTCACCGATTCCAGTAACATGGCGGAATACGCCTCGGGCTTCCTGAGCCCCAACTTCCATGAATGGCGCTACTATCTGGAAGAAATGGTGCTGACGGTTCAGATTGCGCTCTGGGGCACGGTGCTTTCCATCGTCTTCGGCATTCCCTTCGCGTTGCTGTCTTCCTCCAACGTCGCCCCGGTCTGGATCGTCCAGCCCGTGCGCCGCCTGATGGATGCCTGCCGCGCCATCAACGAACTGGTCTTCGCCGTTCTCTTCGTCGTCGCCGTGGGCCTCGGCCCGTTTGCGGGCGTGATGGCACTCTTCGTCCATAACCTCGGCATCATCGCCAAGCTGTTTTCGGAATCGGTGGAAGCCATCGATCCCTATCCGGTGGAAGGCATCCGGGCGACGGGCGCATCGAAACTGCAGGAAATCGTCTTCGGCATCATCCCGCAGGTCGCCCCCTTGTGGATCTCCTTCGCGCTCTACCGTTTCGAGACCAACGTCCGCTCCGCCACCGTGCTGGGCATGGTGGGTGCCGGCGGCATCGGCCAGATCCTGTTCGAATCGATCCGCGGCTTCTACTATGCGGAAACCGCGGCGATCCTCCTGATCGTCGTCGTCACCGTCACTTTCGTCGATCTGCTTTCGCAACGGCTCCGCAGGATGACCATCTAGCCGACGCTTGTCCCTTCGTCGGCGGAGCGTTGCCGTTTTGCCCTCTCGGGCAGAGCCCGTGTCTTGTGAAGCCCGATGTCCGGATAACGGGCCCCAGCTGCGACGATGCTCCATCGATGAATCTTTCTGAAGGCCATGTTGCGCATGCGAACCGCGATCTATTTCACCCCCGCTCCCGATCATCCGTTGACGCTTGCCGCCGCGCGCTGGCTTGGCCGCAACGTCTATGGCGATGAGGGTGTCGGGGAGGCGGATCCTGAGGGGATCGCGCCGCAGGACCGGCGCGAGCTGACCGCAGCCCCGCGCCGCTACGGTTTTCACGCCACGTTGAAGGCGCCGTTTTCGCTGGATGCGACCCGCTCGGTGGCCGGTCTCGATACTGCGATACAGGCCTGGGCGACGGAAACCGCGCCCTTCGAATTGCCCACCCTTGCGCTTCGCCGCATCGGGTCGTTCTTCGCGCTCGTGCCGGGCGAGCCGAGCGAGACCTTGCAAGGCTTTGCAGGGGATGTGGTGAAGGCTTTCGAGCTTTTCCGCGCGCCTCTGGATGACGCTGAATTCGCGCGCAGAACCAAGGCCGATCTGACGCAAAGTCAGGTGGAAAACGTCCGTAAATGGGGCTACCCTTACGTCTTCGACGATTTCCGTTTTCACATGACCCTCACCGGCCCGGTGCCGCAGGAGAAGCAGGCGCTTCTTCAGGAGGTTCTCGGTCGCCAATTCGCCGAATTCATCGGCAAACCTTTGACCATCGATGCGCTGGCTCTGTGTGTGGAGCCTGCCGCGGGAGCCGACTTCACGGTCTTTTCCCGTCACGCCCTTCGTGAGCCCTGACCGCTCGCACACTACCGATCGCCGAAATGGCGCACGCCTGTCCCTCAAGAGGCCCTGATGACTGAAACGATTTTCCGCAATGCCCGCCTCGTGCTGGCCGACACCGTGATCCATGGCGACCTTCTGGTGCGAGACGGCAAGATTGCCGCCATCGATAGCGCAGGCGGGACGGGCGGATCGGGCGCAAATGGTTCGGGCGGGGGCGAGGACATGGGCGGCGACTGGCTGGTGCCGGGCCTCGTCGAGCTTCACACCGACCATCTGGAAAGCCATTACATGCCGCGCCCCAAGGTGCGCTGGAGCCCGATGGCTGCCGTTCAGGCCCATGATGCGCAGGTCGCGTCTTCCGGCATCACCACCGTGCTCGATGCGCTGCGCGTCGGCATGGATGAGGACGCCCGGGTGACATCCGCCGACATGCGCCTTCTGGCCGACGCCATCGAGAGCGCGCAGAACGCGGGCAGGCTTCGCGCCGACCACTTCCTGCATCTTCGCTGCGAGGTTTCCTCGCCGGACGTGATGGAGGGCTTCTCGCTCTTCGAAAACGACACCCGCGTGAAGATCGCTTCGCTGATGGATCACACGCCCGGACAGCGCCAGTTCGTCAGCCTTGAGGCCTACAAGATCTATTATCAGGGCAAGACCGGCATGTCGGACGAGGAATTCGAAAAGTTCTCCGCCATGCGCCAGTCGCTGGCAGGCAAATATTCCGACACCCACCGCGCCCAGATTTCCGGCACCTGCAACGAGCGCGGCATCGTGCTCGCCTCCCATGACGACGCGACCGACGAGCATGTGGCCGAAGCCGAGGAACAGGGCATCAAGGTGGCGGAATTCCCCACCACGGTGGAAGCGGCCCGCGCCTCGCACAAGGCGGGGCTGAAGGTGCTGATGGGCGCGCCCAACGTGGTGCGCGGCGGTTCGCATTCCGGCAATGTCTCGGCGCGAACGCTCGCCGAAGAAGGCCTGCTGGACGTTCTCTCCTCCGACTACATACCCTTCTCGCTCATCCAGGGCGCGTTCATGCTGGCGGAAACGGTGGAGGGCGTGTCGCTCAATCAGGCGATCAACATGGTCTCCAAAACACCCGCGGAAGCCGTCGGTCTTAATGACCGCGGAGAGATCGAGGTGGGTCGCCGCGCCGATCTGGTGCGGGTTTCGACCGAAGACGAGGTTCCGGTCGTGCGCTCGGTGTGGCGCGAGGGCATGCGGGTTTCGTGATGGGGGAGACCGTGGAAGCCGAGCGCGCAGAGACGGCGCAAAAGCCCGTCGCCCCCGGCTGTTTCGTCGCCGTGGTGGGCCCGAGCGGGGTGGGCAAGGACAGCCTGCTGAACTATGCCCGTGAGCGCCTTTCCCGCGACCGGCGGTTCGTCTTCGTGCGGCGCATCGTGACGCGTATCGCCGATGCGGCCCTTGAGGATCACGACAGCCTGAGCCCGCAGGCCTTCGACGAGGCGCAAGCCTCGGGCCGCTTCGCGCTCGCATGGCGGGCGCATGATCTGGGTTATGCGCTTCCCGGCGAGATCCGGCACGATCTGGCGAACGGGCGCACGGTGATCGCCAATATCTCGCGCGCCAGCATCGATGCCGCGCGGCGGGAATTCGGGTTCTGCCGCATTGTCTCGGTCACCGCGCCACGCGAGATCGTCGCCCGCCGTCTGGCGGCGCGCGGCCGGGAAACGGCGGCCGAAATCGAGGAGCGCCTGAACCGCGACCAGCCCTGCCCGGGCGGGCCGGACGTGATCGAGATCGACAATTCCGGCGATCTGGCGGACGCGGGAGCCCGGCTCGTTTCGGTCCTGGAAGAGCTGACGCCGAAGCGGGCCTGAGGAGACGCGGGCCTCAGAAGACGCGGAAACGGGGAGCGCCCGCGCCGCGTGCGTGGTTACTTCCGGCGCAGGAACTCGTCCGACAGAACGTATTCGCCGTCCGGCGTGCAATGGAAGGTCGATGGCGAATTCGGTTCATCGGCCACATGGGCCTTGATGATCTCGAAGATGAAATAATTGTAGTGCTCCACCATGGAGTCGTCGTGAATGCGGCACTCGAAACAGGCGTGGCATTCATCGATCATCGGGGCGGAGACGAGATCTGCCTTTTTCGCCGTCAGGCCGAAATGATCGAACTTGTCGACATTCGCGCCGGAGCAATTGCCGATTTCGGTGGCGAGGTCGAACATGTCCGGGCCGGGCAGGTTGATCACGCATTCGCGCGAGCCCAGCACCATCTGGAAACTGTGGGTGCGCGCCTCGATCTTGCAGCCGACAAGCGAGGGCGGAAACGCAAGGATGGAGTGCCAGCCGAGCGTGATGATGTTCGATTTCCCCTCGTAATGCGACGTCAGCAGCATCACGGGGCCGGGCTCAAGAAACTGGAGCGCCTTATCGACCGGATAGTCGTGCTTTTCGGGCCTGATCAACGGGAATTCCTTTCGAACCTGTTCATGCGCGGGCCGCACATGCTGCGCCTTTCAAAGAAGTCCTCTTTCTCCTCCCAGATCCAGTCCGTGCCGACCGGGGCCGGGGACAGCTTGGTCCTTGATCGTGGCCCGAAGCGGGCGTCCCCGACAAGCCCCGAAATGGTCCGGTTGGGCAGGCCGTTCTTTTTCACGCTCAGGTCATGGGGCCTGGGTTGGCATGGGGCCGGGTCCGAAAGGGGGGCGGGTTCGGGGTGTTTGTGCGCACCGGGTTTCCCCTTCATGGGGCGAGCGTTTTCGACAAAGCCGGAAGGGGTCTTCGGTCGGTCGGGCGGTTGTTTTGCGGCGGCCATCCTGCTGCTCCGGGGCTCCAAAGGTCCGGGACGTTCACCCGACATTATCCGTCGTGAATTGCAAAGAAAATGCGACGTAGCGGCACCTTCGCCGCTTCCTCACGTTCCTTTGCGGATCTTCTTGCCTTTACCGTTCCAAGGCGGGAAAATGAACGCATAACAATCACTTGCCGATGGCAATGAGTGGAGGAAGGGCGATGTCACTGACCATGCGTTTTTGCGGAGCGGCCGGAACCGTGACCGGTTCGTGTTACTGGCTGCGCACGCACGATGCCTCCTTCCTCATCGATTGCGGCATGTTTCAGGGCAACAAGACCCTTCAGGCCCTGAACTACGAGCCCTTCCCCTTCGATGCCGCACGCATCGATTTCGTGCTCCAGACCCATGCCCATATCGACCATTCCGGTCTTCTGCCGAAGCTCTTCAAGGAGGGTTTTCGCGGGCCGATACGGTCAACCTCCGGCACGGCGGATCTGCTCTCCTACATGCTGCCCGACAGCGCCTTCATTCAGGAGATGGAAACCGATCAGCTCAACCGCCGCAATTCGCGCCGCGGCAAGCCGCAGGTGGAGCCCGCCTACACGAAGGCCGACGCCGCCGAATGCCTCGAGCTTTTCCGCCCCGTGGACTACGAGCGCTGGGTGGAAGCTGCCCCCGGCATCCGTTTCCGCATGTGGAACGCCGGGCACATTCTGGGCTCCGCCTCCATCGAACTGGAGGTGGCCGAGGCGGGAAGCGACAAGCCGATCAGGCTGCTGTTTTCCGGCGATATCGGCCCGGATCACAAGCTCTTCCATCCCGATCCGGAAGCTTCGAACAACTTCGATTACGTGATCTGCGAATCGACCTATGGCGGACGTTCGCGTGAACGGCGCAGCGCCGAACAGCGCCGCGAGATCCTCGCCCACGAGGTGCGCGATGCGCTTCAGGCGGGCGGCAACCTGCTGATCCCGAGCTTTGCCGTGGAGCGCACGCAGGAGCTTCTGGCCGACCTGACGCTTCTGCAGGAATCGGGCGCCATCAACCATGCGCCGATCTTCCTCGACAGTCCGCTCGCCATTCGCGCCACGGAAGTGTTCGAGCAGCACGCCCACGAGCTTGAGGAACTGAGCAAGCAGCCGCACCTGATCGACAACCCCAACATCCGCTTCACCGAGACGGTGGACGAGAGCAAGGCGATCAACCGTATCAAGGGCGGGGCGATCATTCTGGCCGCCAGCGGCATGTGCGATGCGGGCCGCATCCGCCATCACCTGCTGCAACATCTCTGGCGGCCGGACAGCACCGTGTTGCTCGTCGGCTATCAGGCCCCGGGCACGATGGGGCGCATGTTGTCGGACGGCAAGGCGCAGGTGACCATTCAGGGCAATCCCATCCGCGTTCGCGCCCGCATCCGCGAGATCGACGTCTATTCCGGCCATGCCGACCACGGCGAGCTTGTGGAGTGGATCGACGCGCGCAAGCCCATCGGCTGTCTGATGCTGACCCACGGCGATCCGGAATCGAGCGAGGCGCTACGCGAGGCGGTGATCGCCAAGGGCATGGAGGCCGACAAGGTGCTGCTGCCGCAGATCGACGATTGCTACGATTTCGAGGCGGGCAAGCTGGTGCCTTCGGTGAACAAGAAGAAGGTGACACGCCGCGTGGAGCCCGATGTGATCGTCCAGCCCGACTGGCACAACGACGCCGCCCAGCTCCTGCTCGATATCCGCTCCCAGATCGACAGCGCCGCCGACGAGCGCGCGAAGAAGGTCGTCATCCGCCGCCTGCGTCGGGCGCTTGAAGAAGCCTGATCGCCTTACGGATCAACGTCTTGCCGCGCAGCATGAGGCTTCGTGAGGGGCAGGGGGCCCATGCGCGCTCACGCGAGTGTGTGAACGCGTGCGGGGGACTTTGATTGACTTTGCCTCTCGCCGGGGCACTCTCGCGGAATTGTGCGCTCACAAGGGCTTTCCCCATGACGGCTCGCTCTCTGTCCATTGCCGCTGGCTTTCGGTTCGTGGTCCGCGGGTTCCTCGGCGGCGCGGGCTTCGCCGCGCTGTTGCTCGGGCTCTCCCCTGCGGGCGTTGCAGAACCCGCTGCAAAGACGCCGGGAGCTTGCGGCGTGGAAACGGCCTGCCCGGTGCCTGGCGGCGAATATCGCGTGCGCATGCCGGACGGCGCGGCGTCGAGCGGGCGCATCGGCGCAATCCTCTATCTGCACGGCTACCGCGGCACTGCGGAAAACGCCATCCGCAACAAGGGCCTTGTTCGCATGGCCTCCGACCTCGGCGTCGCGCTGATTACGCCGCAAGGGGCGGGGCGCTCATGGTCCTTTCCCGGCAGCCCGCAGGCGCGGCGCGACGACATCGCCTTCATCGGCGCGGTTCTCGATGACGCCGCCCGCCGCCTGCCCATCGACCCGGACAAGGTCATGGCGTCGGGCTTTTCGGTCGGCGGATCGATGGTCTGGTATCTCGCCTGCAATCTGGGCGACCGTTTCGCGGGCTTTGCGCCGGTGGCGGGCGCTTTCTGGGAACCGTTGCCGCAAAGCTGCCCCGGCCCGGAGCCGAACCTCTTTCACGTCCACGGCACGTCCGACAAGGTGGTGCCGATGGCGGGCCGCGCCATTGGCGACCGCGCCCGGCAGGGCGACGTGATCGAGGGCTGGAAGCTGTGGGAGACCAAGGGGGCGTGTGCGGGCGAGGTGCCGGAAAGCTTCTCGCTTGAAAGGCTCGGCCTCGATTGCGAGCGCCGCGCGCGCTGCAACGGCAAGACGCTGGAGCTTTGCCTCCACCCCGGCGGACACGCCTTCAGGGCGGTCTGGGTGGAGCGCGCATGGCGCGAGCTTGCCGCCCTCAAGGGCTGGCAGGTGCCCGCAAGGATCGAATAGGGACAGGAATTATCCATGAACGGAGCAGACATCATCGCCACGGCGCTGAAGGGCGCAGGCTGCCGCACGGCCTATGGCATTCCCGGCGGCGAGGTTCTGGCGCTGGTGGAGGCGCTTGAGGGGGCGGGGATCTCCTTCGTCCTCGCCAAGCACGAGAACGCCGCCGGTTTCATGGCCGAGGGCGAATGGCACGCGAGTGCCCGCGAAAACGGGGCTTCGGGGGTACCGGGCATTCTGGTGGCGACGCTCGGGCCGGGCATGGCCAATGCGGTGAATGTCGTCGCCAACGCCATGCAGGACCGCGTGCCGCTGATCTTCCTGACCGGCTGCGTCGATGGCGCGGAGGCTGCCCGCTACACCCATCAGGTCTTCGATCATCAGGCGGTGCTTCGCCCCATCGTCAAGGCATCCTTGCGCGCAGAAAAGGGCGCGATTGCGCAGATGATGGAAAAGGCGCTGACGCTGGCGACGGACGGCCAGCCCGGCCCCGTCCATATCGATGTGCCGATTTCGGTCGCGGAAGGAGAAACCGCGGAAGGCCCTGCGGCTTCCTCACCGCTCCCGACCCTGACCGGGACCGCCGCCGGTGGCCGCGCGCTGGAAGAGGCCCGCACGCTTCTCTCCTCCGCGACACGCCCCGTGATGGTCGCAGGCGTCGATGCGCTGAACGAGGGCGCAGCATACGAGGTGGAAGCCTTCTGCCGCCGCTTTTCCGTGCCGCTCATCACCACCTACAAGGCCAAGGGGATCGTCGATGAGGACGATCCGCTCTGCCTCGGCGGGGCGGGGTTGTCGCCGCGTGCCGATGGCATCCTGATGCCGCTGATCGAGGCCGCCGATCTGGTGCTTCTGGCAGGCTATGACCCCATCGAGATGCGCGTTGGCTGGCGCGACCGATGGGCGGGCGAAAAGGCCGTCGAGATCACGCCCGTTACGCGAACCCACGGCATGCACCGGGCGGCCACGACGCTGCTCGGCGGGCTCGCCCCCACATTGGCGGCGCTTGGCCAGGGCATCGAGCCGCGCGCCACATGGCCCGGCGGCGAACCGGTCGCGGCGCGCGAGGCGCTTGCCCAGGCCTTTGCGCCGGAACCCGATGGCTGGGGCCCGGCAACCGTCTTTCATACGCTGCGCAATGTCATGCCGCGCGAAACGGTGGCGACCGCAGACAGCGGCGCGCATCGCATTCTCCTGTCGCAGATCTGGCGCTGCCCGACGCCGCGCACGCTTTTGCAGTCCTCCGGTCTTTGCACCATGGGCTGCGCCCTGCCTCTGGGCGCGGGCCACAAGCGCGCAAGGCAAGACACGCCGGTCGTCGTCTTCGTCGGCGATGCGGGGCTGGAAATGGGGCTTGGCGAACTGGCGACGCTGCGCGACCTGAAGCTTCCCGTCATCGTGGTCGTGCTGGTCGATGCCTCATTGGCGCTGATCGAACTGAAGCAGCGAAATTCCCAGCGCCCCAATGCGGGCGTCGATTTCGGCGAGACGGATTTTCCGGCTGTCGCCGCGGCGCTTGGCGGGGCGGGCGTCTGGGTGGACGACGAGGCCACGCTGCGCCGCGAGGCGAAAGCCGCCCTTGCGCGCGAGAGCTTCACCATCCTCGCCTGCCGGATCGGCAGGCGCGCCTATGACGGCAAGCTGTAATGCGGTGAACCGCCTGCGGGCCGGGAGAGGGCTTCCCGGCGCGTCGGATTCGCGGATCAGTTCGCGGACGGGGAGGCCTCGGATTGCCCGTCGGGGCCTTCGGGGCGGATGGCGCGGATCGTGATTGTCTTGAAGATCTCGTTCAGTTCTTCCGCCAGCTCGCGCAATTCGTCGCCGCCATCTTCGAAATACGGCTTGAAGAGCATGTGCGGCGTCTTGTAGGCGAGTGTCGCCGTACCGTTCGGATTTTCCGTGACATAGAAGCGGATCGGAGCCTCGATGCCTGCGGCGAGCGAGGCGTGCAGCATGCGGCGCGCGAAATCATTGCGGAAGACGCCGAAGACCCGGTTTCCCGGAATCTCGATACCCTGCATCCTTGCCCCGTCCGACGCGCTGGCCTGAGTGACGAGGTTCATCTCCTCATCGACGATTGCGCGTTTCAGGCGCGCGGTAAGCTCATCGAAGCTGTAGGGCGTCGGCTGGATGATCCAGCCATGGCGATTGGGCCAGACCGGGGCGGCCGAGGCCGCGAGTGAGCCGGCCACCGTCAGCATCAGGACGATGGCGAGGACGGGAAAGCGCAGGATCCGCATGGGGGTCTCCGGAGAAATAGAGTCTGTCCGTCCAGAACGGAAAAGGGACGGACAGATCCTCTATATACCGGAGATTGCTCGAAAAACCCGCTATTTCTGTATGGTAGAAATGACAGGTGCGGCAACCTGTGGCGGCTTTGCCGGGTCCATTCCGGCAAGCCTTCGCAGCGGCAGGGCGGCGAAGGAACCGGCCAGCGCAAAGGCGAACCACACCCAGCCATGCACAGACCCGGAGATGATGCCGCCGAGATACGCGCCGATGTTGCAGCCGAAGGCGAGGCGCGCGCCGTAGCCCATCAAAAGCCCGCCCGCTATCGCGGTCGCCGCCTCGCGTGCGGTGATGGTGCGCTTGGGCGCGAATTTGCCTGCAAGGGCCGCCGCCGCCATTGCGCCCGCCATGATGCCGAAATTCATCACCGAGGTGGCGTCGGCAAAGACGGAACGTTCCGCCACCGCAGCCCTTTGCCACTTCCAGTAATCCCACGACAGCACATCGATGCCGAGCGCATGAGCGATCTTCGCGCCCCAAAGTGCGAAGCCCGACGTGATGCCCCACGGACGGCCCAGTACGAGGAGGGTTGCCACCGAAACCACCGCGATCATCAGCGCGCCCAGAACCATCGACCAGGGACCGGCCAGAAACGAGCCGGTCTTGCGCGGGGCTTCCAGCGCGCCGTGCGTGCGCTTTTCAAGCCAGATGCTGAAAGCTGCGATCAGGCCGAGCGCCCCCGCGGTCAGAATGAAGCCCCCGATCACACCGAAATGCGCAGGAAGTGAAAAACCTTTCTCCTGAGGCAGCGAATTCCAGAACGGAAGATGCGCGGTTGCGGCCAAAGACCCGGCAATGAAGGCGGCGAGCGTGAAGATCATCCGGCTCGATCCGCCGCCAAGCGTGAACAGTGTGCCCGATCCGCAGCCGTTGCCGAGCTGCATTCCCACGCCGAACATGAAGGCTCCGATGGCAACCGTGATGCCGAAGGGAAAGACGAAGCCGCCGACCGGCAGGCCGAAATCGCGCCCGAACTGCATGAGCGGAAAGGCAAAAGCGATGGTCACCACGATGAGCAGGAACTGGGCCCTGAGGCCCGCGCCGCGCCTTTCGCGCAGGAAGCGCCGCCAGGCGGCGGTGAAGCCGAAGCTCGCGTGGTAGAGCGCAAATCCGGCGAGGATGCCGATGAGCGCGCCCGTGCCCACGCGCCAGCCGCCCGCCATCCAGCCGGCGATCGTCACGATGGTCATTGCGGCGCTGGACACGGCCAGCACACGGACTTGTGTGTTGCTTGTAATCATTGATCTCACGAGGCTTTCGCTAATCCGGTTGCACGCCCTGTCACATGCATGTCGAGGGCTTTCAGCCCGCCATTTACCTGCCTGAACCCCGGCGGCGACCGCCGGTGAAAACCGTCAGGCCCATGCGATGAAGCGTTGCGAAACACAACTGGCCACGGCCTGCAACGCACATCCTTTGAGGGATCCGAATAGCATGCCACAACCTGATTTGTTCGGCTATGACCTTGCGGTAAGTGATCGTGCTGCAAGCCTTGCGTGGAACAGGACCGTCCTCGGTTTCCTGACCCATTCCGCAGATGCCGCCGATCATCTTCAGCAAGCCATATCCCGCGAGCCGGATTTCCTGCTCGCCACCGTCGCCCGCGGGCTCTTCTGCCTGCTGCTGGGACGGCGCGAGCTTGTGGAAACGGCCCGCGAAGCGCATCGCACGGCGCTCTCCCAGCGTCAACGCAACGGGGCGGGCCCGCGTGAAACACTTTATCTTGACAGCCTCGGCCTTTGGTTGCAGGGCCGCCCGCTCGCCGCCGCCGCCTCTCTGGAAGAGGTTCTGACCCGCTTTCCCGCCGATGCGCTGGCTCTGAAGCTGGTTCACGCCATCCGCTTCATGATGGGCGATGCGAAGGGCATGCGCGCCTCCATCGAGCGCGTATTGCCCCATTACGGCGAGGACCATCCCGCCCACGGCTACGTGCTGGGCTGCCATGCCTTCGCGCTGGAGGAAACCGGCGATCTGGCGGCGGCGGAAGCGGCGGGGCGGCGCGCGGTCGCCCATTCGCCGGACGATGCCTGGGGCATTCATGCGGTTGCCCATGTGCACGAGATGCGCGGCGAGCGAGAACGCGGCATCGCCTGGCTCACGGGTCGCCCGCAGGGCTGGGCTCACTGCAACAATTTCCGCTATCACATGTGGTGGCATCTGGCGCTGATGCATCTGGACCGCGGCGAGATCGACGAGGTTCTGGCGCTCTATGACAGCCGCGTGCGCCACGAGCACACCGACGATTACCGCGACATCTCCAACGGGGCCTCGCTTCTGGCGCGTCTTGAGATCGAGGGCGTGGATGTGGGCGAGCGCTGGCACGAACTGGCGGAGCTTTCCGCCGGGCGCACGGAGGATGACTGTCTGGTTTTCGCCGATCTCCATTACATGCTTTCGCTGGTGGGCGACCGGCGCGACGAGGCGGTGGAAAAGCTGCTGCGCCAGCTCAAGCAGCGCGGCGCGCGCGGTGAAAGCGACATGGATACCGTGACGGCCAGCGCCGGGCTGCAGAGCGCGGAGGCGCTCCACGCCTATCAGCACGGCAATTACGGCGCCGCCTTTCGCGGGCTCGCCGCCGCACGGCCCAACCTGCAAAGCGTGGGCGGAAGCCATGCCCAGCGCGATGTGTTCGAACAGATCATGATCGAGGCGGCCATGCGGGCGGGTCTTCTGGAAGACGCACGCACCCTGCTCGACGAACGGCTGGAACGGCGCGGCGGGCGCGACGGTTTCGCATCGCGAAGGCTTGCCATGCTGGCCGGAGCCCTCAATGATGGGCCGAGTTCCCTTGCGGAAAGTTTGCCCGTGGCGCGCGCGCTGTGAGAGTTCGGACGGTCTCGTCGTGAGACCGCCGGTCGCGCCACGAGAAAGCCGCAAGGATCACGAAAACGCCTTTTGACGCGGCAATGCCGATAGGGCAGGAGAATGCGCCCCGCCGACGCGCGTCACGCGCAAGGGGCACTGACATGCGCAGGAAGCGCTTTCGGCGCAGATCCCACTGACACGTCAACCCGACTACACAAGGTTTCGCTTCTCAAGATGAACAAGCCTCAGCCTTCCGCCGGTCATGTGCCGGACCTTGCCTCCGGCACGCATGCGCAAGTCTCCGTGGGCGCTCCGGCGAAGAAACGCCGCGATCCGCGGCTCGATTTCTTCCGCGGCATCGGCATGTTCATCATCTTCATCGCGCATCTGCCCGGTGCCTGGGCGACCTTGTGGATCCCCGCCCGCTTCGGCTTTTCCGATGCCACCGAAATCTTCGTCTTCTGCTCCGGCATGGCGTCGGCAATCGCCTTCGGGCGCATCTTCGAGGATATCGGCTGGCGCATGGGGGCCGCGCGCATCCTCTACCGGATGTGGCAGGTCTACTGGGCGCATATCGGGCTGTTTCTGGCCATCGCCGCGCTGCTGGCCACAGCCGATGCGAGCGGCTGGTTCGCCATCGACTACACCGCACAGCTCAACCTCCAGCATTTCTTTGAAAACCCGGCCATGAACCTGCCGGGCCTGCTGACGCTGACCTATGTGCCGAACTATTTCGACATCCTGCCCATGTATATCGCGATCCTCGCGATGATCCCGGTGGTGATGGGCCTCAGGCGCATCGGCGGGCCGGGCCTCGCCATGGCCGCGGTGGCTGCGACCTGGTTTGCGGCGAACCTTCACATGCTGGAGCTTCCCGCCGAGCCGTGGACGGATCGTGCGTGGTTCTTCAACCCCTTCGCCTGGCAGCTCTGTTTCTTTACCGGCTTTGCCTTCATGCGCGGCTGGATCGCGCCGCCCGCGGTCACGAAACGCGCCATGATCGTCGCGGCGGTCATCGTGGTGGCGACGGTGCCCTTCGCCTATTTCCGCATCCTTCAGGCGGTGCCGGAACTCAACGACATGGCCATCGCCATCAGCCCGCTCACCAACAAGACCCATTTCGGCATCCTGCGCTACGTCCACTTCCTTGCGCTCGCCTATCTGGCGTGGATTGCAGCGGGCGAGGCGGGCGCAAGGCTCGCCGGGTCCGGCGCATGGGGGGCTTTCGTGCAGGTGGTGCAGAAGGTCGGCCAGCAGTCGCTGGCGGTCTTCCTGACGAGCCTCGTCGCCTGCCAGTCCATCGCCATCGTCCGCGATCATCTCGGCCTTGCCGATACCTGGCTCGGTCAGGCCCTGTCGCTTGCAGCGGGTTTCGCGATTCTCATCGCGACGGCCTATGTGGTGGGCTGGTTCAAGCAGGCGCCCTGGGCGAGAAAGCACCACAAGCATACCCCGCATCCCCGGCATGCTCCCTATCCCCGGCATTCAGGCGCCCGGGAACCGCTGGGCGACGCCCCCGCCCACGCGGCTCCGGCCGCGGCGGAATGAGCTGCAACCCCTTGTGCGGGCGGGAAGCTTTTCGCCCGTACAGTCAATTCCACCAGCGGACGATTTCGTTACGGCCCAAAATGCCCTAACGTGAGTGTTTGGTCTGATGTGGCGGGGCGGCTGGCCGTTGCCCCGGCGAAAGGCGAGGGGGCGTGTGTTTGCGATGGTGGGTGCGTATGGCCGCAGCCTGAGGGCGATCGGGATCTTCAGGGAACTCTCCGAAGACGTGCTGGATCGCCTCTCCGAGGCTTGCCACTGGGCCGCCTTTCACGGCGGCGAGGAGATCGTTCCCTATCTCGACGAGAACGACGACGTCTATTTCCTCGTCAGCGGCAGCGCGCAGGTGATGATCTATTCGCGCACCGGCAAGGCGGTCGCCTTCCGCACCATCGAGGCCGGAAGCCTCTTCGGCGAACTTGCCGCCATCGATCACGGCCCGCGCTCCGCACGGGTGGAAGCCGCCGGGCCATGCGTGGTCGCCCGCCTTTCCGCCGAAGCCTTTCGCCGCGCCATGCGCGAGGAACCGGCCATGATGGAGGCGGTCTCGCGCCATCTGGTGGCCCAGATCCGGGACCTGACGGCGCGGGTCTTTTCCTTCTCCACCCTCTCGGTCAAGACCCGCATTCAGGCGGAGGTCCTGCGCCTTGCGGGCGAACCGGCCGCCACTCCTCACCGTATCCGGGGATTTCCCACGCATGGCGATTTCGCGGAGCGCGTCTCCACCCACCGCGAGGCCGTGACCCGGGAACTCGGCCATCTGGCGCGCGCAGGCATCCTGCGCCGCGAGGGCCGCGATCTGGTGCTTCTCGATATCGACGGCCTTCGCGCCATGGTGGACAGGGGCGAGGATGCGGAGTGAGCGGGGCCTTTCCGCTCACTCGATCAGCGTGAAATTATCCACGTCGAACATGCCGTAATCGGTGATCTTCAGATGCGGGATGACCGGCAGCGGCAGGAAGGCGACCTGCAGGAAGGGCTCCGGCAGCGTGCAGCCGATCTCCCGCGCCGCCTCGCGCAGCACGATCAGCGCATCGTGGACATGCTCGAAAGGTTTTTCCGACATGAGGCCTGCCACGGGAAGCGCCAGTTCGGCCTTCACCTCGCCGCCGTCGACCACCACGAAGCCGCCTTTCAGCTCGATCAGCCGGTTGACGGCCGCCGCCATGTCCGCCTCGTCTGCGCCCACGACGCAGATGTTGTGGCTGTCATGGCCGACGGAGGAGGCGATCGCGCCGCGCTGAAGGCCAAAGCCGGTGACGAAGCCACGCCCGATATTGTCGTTGATCCCGTGCCGCGCCACGACCGCGACCTTGATCGCGTCCTGCTCCAGATCAATGGTAGAGCCGCCGTCGCTGACCGGCAGATGCATCTCGCGATGTTCGGTGAGGATCAGCCCGGCCTCCACGCCGATGACCGGCATGGTGCCGTTGCGCGCGGGGATCGTGAAGGCTTCTGCCGTGACGGGCTTCGCCTTCATGCTCTCAAGCCCCACCGGGGCGACGGGCTTGCGCGCCTCGAAGGCTGACGGCTCCACCGGGCGTCCGCCCGCGATCACGGAATGCACCTTGCAGGCTTCCAGATCGTCGATGAGCACGATATCGGCCCGCCAGCCCGGCGCGATCAGCCCGCGGTCGCGAAGCCCGAAGGCGCTCGCCGCCGACCAGCTCGCCACCCGGTAGGCATGGTGGATCGGCACCTTGCGCGCCTTCAGATCGGCGATCAGCCGCGCAATCAGATGATCGAGGTGGCCTTCTTCCGCGATGTCGAGCGGGTTCCTGTCATCGGTGCAAAGGGCGATGAAGGAGGACGTATCGGCAGTGACGAGGCCTTTCAGCGCGTCGAGATCCTTGGAGACGGAGCCCTCGCGGATGAGCAGGCTCATGCCCTTGGCGAGCTTTTCGCGTCCTTCCGCGGAATTGGTCGCCTCGTGATCGGTGCGGATGCGGGCCGCCAGATAGCCGTTCAGATCCATGCCGGAAAGAAGCGGCGCATGGCCGTCGATATGGCCGCCCTGAAAGGCCGCGAGCTTGGCGAGCACCGCCGGATCACCGGCTAGAACGCCCGGAAAATTCATGAATTCGGCCAGCCCGATCACCTTGGGATGATCGGCGAAGGGCAAGAGATCGGCGATTTCCAGCCGCGCGCCGGAGGTCTCGAAGGCGGTCGCAGGCACGCAGGAGGAAAGCTGGACGCGCAGGTCCATCACCACTTCCTCAGCGCAGGCGAGGAAATAGCGGATGCCCTCGGCCCCCAGAACATTGGCGATCTCATGCGGATCGCAGATCGCGGTGGTCACGCCGTGGGGCAGGACGCAGCGGTCGAATTCATGCGGGGTGACGAGCGACGATTCCACGTGAAGATGAGTGTCGATGAAGCCTGGTACAGCCACACGGCCTTCCGCGTCGATTTCGCGCAGACCCTCGTAAGCGGCGTGGGTACCGACGATTCGGTTGCCGACAATGGCGATATCACCCTTGGGTAGACTTCCATCAATGACATTGAGGAAACTGACGTTCTTGATGACCAGATCGGCGGGTTCGTTGCCCCGCCCGGCGGATATGGCGCGTTTGAGGAAAACTTCATCGTGCAGCATTTGCGCCCTCCCCGGGCAAGCGTGATTGCCATTAGGTCAACGTATTGAGCCAGCCTGACAATTTTTCGGCCTATACGAAGCCGGACAGGACTATCATCGATACTAGTCTGTGAAAATTGCTTGTCGATATACCGCGATTGGGGGTCTTTCATGTCAGCGTCAAAGCAGGAAGCCGAGCTTAAGTTCGAACTGCAACCGGCGGAGTTTGAAAGGCTGCGCACGCATCCGGCATTGAAGGCGCTGAGCGTGGGGCGCGCCCAGACGAAAAACCTCGTCTCCATCTATTTCGACACCGCCGATGACGTGCTCGCCGCTGCGGGTATCGCGCTTCGGGTGCGCAAGGTCGGCGGCAAGTGGATCCAGACCGTCAAACAGGGCAAGGCCCTGCGCGGCGGGCTCTCCACGCCGATGGAGCTGGAAGTGCCGGTTTCCGGGCCCGATCCCCGCCTCGATCTCATCGAAGACCGGGCCATGGCCGAGGCAATCGACAAGCTGATCGGCGAGGGGCCCTTGCTCGCGCGCTACGAGACCCGCATACGCCGCACCATCCGCATGCTGAAAGTGGATGACGGCGAGATCGAATGCGCGCTCGATACCGGCGAGGTCATTGCGGGCGAGGCGGTTCAGCCGCTGATGGAGGCGGAACTGGAGCTGACCGACGGCTCGCTGGGCGCGCTCTATGACGCCGCCCGACTGATCTTCGATGACGGTCCTTTACGGTTTTCAGCCCTGAGCAAGGCGGCACGCGGCTACAGGCTTGCGCGCGGCGTTGCGCCGGAAGAACCCGCCCCGAAAAAGAAGCTCGCCCTGTCGCTGAAGGCGGAGATGACAACGGAAGAGGCTTACGCCGATATCCTGCGCGCCTGCCTTGACGCCATTGCCCACAACCGGCTTGCGACCCTTGCCGGAAACGACCCGGAAGGCCCGCACCAATTGCGCGTGGCGCTGCGCCGCCTGCGTTCCGCCTTCAAGATTTTCCGCCCCCTGGCCGATGACGACCTGACCCGGCGTCTTGACAGCGAGGCGCGGGAAATCGGCCTGCTGGTGGGGGCCTTGCGCGATGCCGATGTGGTGCTGGCCGATATCGTTGCGCCCGTGGCGGAGGCCGAAACCGGCTGCACGGCGGATGGCGTGCCGGTCGACATGCAGCCGCTCATCGCGACGCTCGAGGCGCAACGCGTCAAGGTTCGCGCAGAGGTCGTGGCGGGGCTTTCCGCGCCCGCGATCAACGCCTTCCTGCTGGATCTCGGTCGCTACACCGAAACCCGCGGCTGGCTGTCGGAAGACGTGCGCCAGACCAAGAAACTCGCGCGGCCCGTGGCCGATTTCGCGGGCAAGGCGCTTGTCAGGCGCTGGAAGGTCTGCGCCAAGGCGGGCAGCAAGCTGGACAGCCTGAATGTCGAGGAACGCCATGCGCTGCGAAAGAAGCTGAAGACGTTGCGCTACACGGCGGAATTCTTTAACGGCCTCGGCAAGGACTACAAGATGAAGGCCTTCATCCGCGAGCTGCGGGCGCTTCAGGAAATTTTCGGCTACCTGAACGATGTCGTCATGGCGGAAAAGCTGGTGGAGATGGACCCCGGCGCCCGCTCCGACCGCGACGCGGCGCTGAAAGCGGCGGGCTTCGTCATGGGCTGGCATCTGGCCAATGCGGAAAACGCGTGGGGTCACGCCAAGGAACGCTGGGAGGCGCTCGCCGATGTCAAGACATGGTGGAACTAGGGTGTGAACCCATAAATGAGCCAGGAATGGCGGCGAAAGGGCGAAGAGTTGCAAGGAGAGACGGGCAGAGCGGGCTTTGTGCCCACTCAAGCGGCTCGACGTGGCAGGTCGAAGCCTTTTCGCCGTCCTGTCGGATTTGGCTGAGCGATCCGAGTGCAGCGTTGCAACCCCTTGAAAACCGGATGGTTTCCTGTGGGCTTGCGCCTTGCATTCGAACCGCTCAGCCAAACCATTCCTATCTCATTGATGAGTTCGCACCCTAGGCGGGATTTCGCCGGAAAGACGACCTGTATTTCCTCACACGTTTTGCGCGCGTCGTGCCATAGTGGGGAACGTTCCCCGTTTTTCAAAAAGGATTCCCCATGACCTCGCGTCGTCACACGTCTGCGGTCGATCGGGCCGAAGCCATGTTCAAGAAGGTGACGGCAAAGCCCGCACCGGAAACGCCTGAAGTGAAGCGCAATGCCATTCCCGTGGGCAAGGAAAGCGTGACCATCCGCATCGACAACGATGTGCTGGCCCATTTCCAGGATGACGGCCCCGGCTGGCAGGATCGCATCAACGCCGCGTTACGCACGGCAGCCGGGCTCGACTAGGCCCGTAACCTTCCATGGTTGGCCGGGCATTCTCAGGTGGGGGAAACCGCATGAAGGATCTGTTCCTGTCATGGCAGCTCTGGGCGCTGCTGGCGGCGGTCTTTGCCGCGCTCACCGCGATCTTCGCGAAGGTCGGCGTGGAGAATGTCGGCTCCGATTTCGCCACCCTCATCCGCACGGTGGTGATCTTTCTGGTGCTGGCAGGCATTGTCGCCGCCACCGGACAATTCCAGTCTCTGGGCTCGATTTCGGGCAGGAGCTACCTGTTCCTGATCCTGTCGGGCATGGCGACGGGGGCTTCCTGGCTTTGCTATTTCCGCGCGCTGAAACTGGGCGATGCGGCGCGCGTTGCGCCCATCGACAAGCTCTCCGTGGTGCTGGTCGCGGTTTTCGGCGTGGTCTTTCTGGGCGAGCGGCTTTCCATGCCCAACTGGCTGGGCATCGTGCTGATCGGCACGGGCGCGGTGCTGGTGGCTTACCGCGGCTAGAGCGCGTTCCGCTCAGGCGACTTCGCCTGAGCGATAAGAATTCGCTCGGGAACCAGAGCGAGACCGCCTATTTGACGATGGAAATCGTCTCCGCCGCGCGGGTGACGGCGGTGTAGAGCCAGCGGGTGCTGTGCTCGCGAAAGGCCCAGCTTTCATCGAAAAGCACGATATCGTCCCACTGCGAGCCTTGCGCCTTGTGGACGGTCATGGCGTAGCCATAGGCGAATTCGTCCGACCGGCGGCGCAGTGCGTAGGGCAGGTCATCCGCGCCTTCGGAGAAAAGCTCCGGCACGATGGAAACCTTGACCGTGCGCTTGCGGCGGGTTTCTTCCGGCGTCACGTCGTATTGCAGCTTGCCGCGCTTGGGCGCGTGGGCGGCCTTCACTGTCCATAGTCCGCCGTTCAGCAATCCCTTGGCCTTGTCGTTGCGCAGGCAGACGAGCTTTTCCCCCACCTCCGGCATTTTCGACGTGTAGCCCATCAGTTCCCGGATGCGGTCATTGTAGAGGCGGCGGGTCTTGTTGCGCCCGACCAGCACCTGATCGGCGGCGAGAATGGCGTCGGCGTCGATCTCGCGGCGATGGATCACCCGGCTTTCGCCATAGGTGCCGTAATCGAGCGGCTTGCCCTCGCGGATATCCATGGAAAGGCGAATGATCGGATTGTCGGCGGCCTGCCGATGAACCTCCGACAGCATCACGTCGGGCTCGGCCTCGGTGAAGAAGCCGCCGCCCTTGACCGGCGGCAACTGGGCGGGATCGCCCAGCACCAGAACGGGCGTGCCGAAGGACAGAAGATCGCGGCCCAGGTCCTCGTCCACCATGGAGCATTCGTCGATCACGATGAGCGAGGCGCTCGCCGCCGCACTGTCGCGGTTGATGGTGAAGGAGGGGCCTTCGCCCTCTTCGTCATCGCCGCGCGGACGATAGATCATGGAATGGATGGTGGAAGCGTCCGCGCAGCCCTTGGTGCGCAGCACATGGGCGGCCTTGCCGGTGAACGCGCCGAAGGCGACGTCGCCCTCCACCCCTTCCGCCAGATGGCGGGCAAGCGTGGTCTTGCCCGTTCCGGCAAAGCCGAAAAGCCGAAAGACCTGGCTCGGGCGGGCTTTCAGCCAGGCGGAAACCGCGCTCAAAGCCTCTTCCTGCTGGGGCGACCATTCCATGTGCTTACGCGAATCCTCGGGACGTGCTGCGGGCCCAAGGTTGGTACACCGGGAAAGGGGCATACGGGAAGGGCAGATGCGAAAAGAGGGGGAGGGCCGTGCCGCGGCCCGCGCCCGTCCCCCCGTCGCTTTACGCGTCTAGCTCAGCGTGACCGGCTCGGTGAACTCCGCGCCGTGGCCGTCGCGCAGCAGGTTCTTCTGCACCTTGCCCATGGTGTTGCGCGGCAGGGCATCGGCGAAGAACACGCGCTTGGGCTGCTTGAACTTCGCAAGCTTGTCGGCAATCGCCGCCTTCACGCCTTCCTCGGTCAGGCTCGCGCCCTCAAGCGGCACCACCACCGCGACCACGCCCTCGCCGAAATCGGGATGCGGCACGCCGATGACGGCGGACTCGTTCACACCCTCAAGCTCGTCGATCGCCAGCTCGATTTCCTTCGGGTAGATGTTGAAGCCGCCGGAAATGATCAGGTCCTTCTGCCGCCCGACAATATGGACATAGCCGTCCTCGTCGATCTGGCCAAGATCGCCGGTGATGAAGAAGCCGTCGGCGCGGAATTCCGAGGCGGTTTTTTCCGGCATCCGCCAGTAGCCGGAAAAGACGTTCGGGCCCTTCACCTCGATCATGCCGATCTTGCCCGTCTCGACGCCTGCGCCCGTGTCCGGGTCGGCGATGCGGAGCGAAACGCCGGGAAGCGGGAAGCCCACCGTGCCTGCGCGGCGCTCGCCGTCATAGGGGTTGGAGGTGCTCATGTTGGTTTCCGTCATCCCGTAACGCTCAAGGATGCGGTGGCCGGTGCGGTCTTCGAACTCGACGTGCGTTTCCGCCAGAAGCGGCGCGCTGCCGGAGGTGAAGAGGCGCATGTGGGAAACCAGATCGCGGGTGAAATCCTGGCGCGCCAGAAGCCGGGTGTAGAAGGTCGGAACCCCCATCATCGTGGTCGCTTGCGGTAGCAGCGAGATGATCGCATCGGCATCGAACTTCGGCAGGAAGATCATCGTGCCGCCCGACAGCATCACTGTGTTGGAGGCGACGAAAAGCCCGTGCGTGTGGAAGATCGGCAGGGCGTGCAGCAGCACGTCGGCGTCGGTGAAACGCCATGTCTCAACCAGCACACGCGCATTGTCGAGCAGGTTCATGTGGCTGAGCATCGCGCCCTTGGAACGGCCCGTCGTGCCCGAAGTATAGAGGATCGCGGCGAGATCCTCGTTGCCGCGCGCAACCGTTTCGAAGGCCTCGGGCTGGCTTGCCGCCAGATCCATCAGGCTGCCGGTGCCGTCTCCCTCCAGCGTCTCGCATCGCGCCCCGTTCTTGCCCGCGATCACGCTCACCGCATCGAGGGAAGCGCCGCTGCACACGACCAGCGCGGGCTCCGCATCGCCGACGAAATAGGAAACCTCGGACGGCGTATAGGCGGTGTTGAGCGGCAGGAAGACGCCGCCTGCGCGAACGGTCGCCAGATAGAGCGCGAGCGCTTCGGCGGATTTCTCCACTTGCACCGCCACCCGGTCCCCCGGCTTCACGCCGAGATCGGCAAGCGCATTGGCGAGCCGCCCCGTCAGCGCGACCATGTCGCCGTAACTGATGACGTCGCCCTCCGGACGCCGGATCAGGGCCTTTTGCGGATCGCGTGCAGCACCCAGAAGCGCGTCGTAAAGCACGTTGGAGGAACCGGTCGTCATGCTATGTCCTTCTTGCCGTTTTCTGCCTTGCGGGCCTTCTTGTCATTGGCGGAGGCGAGAGCGCGCACGGCGCGCGCTGCGGTGATCTCGCGCCGCGCCGCATAGGCCTCGTGGTTCGTTTCCACCTCGGAGAGGTCGTAGAGATAGTTCACCATCACGCCCGCCGACTGGGCGAGGCCCTTGGGCGAGGTGTCGCCCAGCCAGTTGATTTGCCTGAGCATCGCACCGTTACCCAGATGGAACCGGGCCACGGGGTCGAGCGGCTGGCCGTCGGAACGCTTGGCGGAAAGGAAATAATCCGCCGTCAGCCCTTTCATCAGGGGCTCAAGTTTTCCCGCCCTTTCCGTATCGTCATGCCAGCCGGGCGTCTCTAGAGCCTCAAGCGCCTGCGCCGCAAGCCCCTTTTCGTCCTTTTCCGCCTGCTGGCGTATCCAGCGCATCAGGCCGGGCACCGGTGACAACGTGACGAAGGTCTTCAGCGACGGGATCTCGTGCGCCAGATCCTCCGCCACCTGCTTGATCAGAAAATTGCCGAAGGACACCCCGCGCAGGCCCGTCTGGCAGTTGGAGATGGAATAGAAGGTCGCCGTCGTCGCCTTGTCCGGGGAGAGGATCTCCCGTTCCTCCGACAGAAGCGTCTGGATGGAGGACGGGATCTCGCGCGACAGCGCCACTTCCACGAAGATCAGCGGCTCGTCGGGCATGGAGGGGTGGAAAAAGGCGAAGCAGCGCCGGTCAGCGGGCTGCACCCGGCGACGCAGCTCGTCCCAGCTGTCGATGGCGTGCACCGCCTCGTATTCGATGATCTTTTCCAGAATATGCGCGGGCGTCTGCCAGTCGATGTGGCGCAGAACGAGGAAGCCGCGGTTGAACCACGAGGAAAAGAGCCGCCCGAAATCCGCATCCACCCGCTGAAGGGCCGGATTGTCGGGAAGCAGCGAGAGCAGCGTCTCGCGCATGTGGACGAGCGCCGCGGTGCCGCCGGGCGCAAGGTTCAGCCGGCGCAAAAGCTCCTGGCGCGGCGGTTCGCTGGCCGCGATCAGTTCCGCCAGCGCTGCGTTGTCGCCGCTTGCCCGGTAGGCTTCCGCTGCCTTCTCCACCCGCGCCGCATCCGGGTCGTAGGGCTCGGCCAGACCGGTCAGGAACGCCTTGCGGGCCTCGATGTCGAGGGTGTCGAAGCCGCGAAGGATCTCGCTTGCCAGCGCCACGCCCGAGGCTTCGCCGCGCGACGACAAAAGCGCCTCACAGAGCGCCTGCAGGCTTTGCGCGCTATGCGCTCCGCCGCGTCCTTCCATCAGCCGCGCGCCGCGGCTGACGAGGGCCGACAGCATGTCCTGAAGCATGGTCATGCGTCGGGTTTCGCTTTGCTGTTCGTTGCTCATGGCGGTTCCTTGTTCCTCTATCCCATCATGAAGCCGGGCAGCCACGTCGCGATCTCGGGGAAGATGCAAAGCAGCACGATGCCCAGCACCATGCACAACACATAGGGCAGCGATCCGCGCAGGACCTGCCCCAGCGAGATATCCGGCGCGATGCCGTTGATGACATAGAGGTTCAGCCCCACCGGCGGCGTGATCAGGCCGATCTCCATGTTGATCGTGAGCACGACCGCGAACCAGTAGGGGTCGAAACCTGCCTGCGTGATGATCGGCAGCAGGATCGGCGCGGTCATCAGGATCACGGCGACCGGCGGAAGGAAGAAGCCTGCAAAGAGCAGGAACAGGTTGATGACGCCCATCAGCACCCAGCGGTTCACCTCGAGATCGCCGATCCATGCGGCGATCGACTGGGTGATGAAGAGCGAGGACAGCGTGAAGGAGAAAAGCTCCGAGGCGCCGATGATCATCATGATCATGACGCTTTCCTTCAGCGTGTCGCGCAGGACCCGCCACAAGGGGCCGGCCTTCCACAGCCGGTAGATGACCATCACCAGCACGATGCAGAAGACCGCGCCGACGCCCGCGGCCTCAGACGGCGTGGCGACGCCGCCGTAGAGCACCCACAGGATGCCGACGATGATGGCGAGGAAGGGCAGGACCTTGGGCAGCACCTCGAAGCGCTGGCGCATGGTGAAGCGCTCGGTCACCGCCGAAAGCCCGATCCCGCGCCGCCCGCAGGCATAAAGCGACCACGCCATGAAGAGCATGGTCAGCATGAAGCCGGGAAGGATGCCCGCAAGGAACAGCCGCCCGATGGAGGTCTCTGTGGCGATGCCGTAGACGATCATGGTGACCGACGGCGGAATGAGAATGCCGAGCGTGCCGCCCGCTGCAATGGATCCTGCCGCGATATCCTTCGGATAGCCGCGCTGGGTCATCTCCGGAATGCCCATCTTGCCGATGGCGGCGCAGGTGGCGGGCGAGGAACCGGAGAGGGCTGCGAAGATCGAGCAGGCCCCGAGATTGGACAGGACCAGTCCGCCGGGCACCCGGTTGAGCCAGCGGTCGAGCGCCAGATAGAGATCCTTGCCCGCGGGCGAGGAGGCGACGGCCGCCCCCATCAGGATGAACATCGGGATGGACACGAGGCCGAAAGAGGCGAGCCCGCCGAAGAAGGTTTCGCCGAGGATGGAAAGCGTGCCCGTTCCTTCCACGATCATCAGGGCTGCGATGGAGACGAAGCCGAGCGCGAAGGCGATGGGCGTGCCGATGGCGAGAAGCGCCAGCAGCGCGGCAAGGACGATCAGTCCGATGACAAGCGGCGTCATAGAGTGGCGGCTCCCGGGTTGCCGTCAGCGAAGGGGCGGAGAATTTCGGCGATGTACTGGAGGCACATCACGCCGATGCCGAAGGGCAGCGGCAGGAGCGGGATCCACAAGGGCGGAGCCCAGACCGTGTCGGTCGTCCAGCCGTAGGTCCACGCTTCTTCGAAATAGATCCAGCCCGACCAGGCCAGCAGCGCGGCGAAGGCGAGGCCGAAAAGCCCCGCGACGCCGTTCATGATCGAGCGGGCGGGTTCCGACAGCATGTTGGGCAGCAGGTCCACATTGACGTGACCGCGCTCGAGCAACACGAAGGGCGACCCGATGAAGGTGGCGGCCACCAGCGAATAGACGACGAATTCGGTCTGCCAGACGGTCGAGCCGTTCAGGAAATACCGGATGAAGACCATCTGGCACACGACGAGCGCGGCAATCGCGACCAGAAGGACCGCGAGAACCCCGCAAGCGCGCGAAAACGCCGAGACAATGGAGATATAGGCTTTCATGGAAATGTCCTTGGGATCGCCCATGGCGTGCTGTGCAAATGTCGGCGTACCGGGAGGCAAACGCGGCAGCGCTGGCCGGGAGTCGGCTGGCGACCCTGCATGGCCGGTGACCCTGCATGGCCGGCGACCCTGCATGGCCGGCGACCCTGCATGGATTAAGCAGGGTCGCCGTTGCTCATGTGAACCGCGGGCGGCCGTTACGGTCTTCTTCGGCCTCGGTCTTTTCCGACCTCGGTCCTGTTCGCCTGCGGTCCGGCTCGATTGGGGCCTTGTTCTGGCGGGGCCTTATTCGACCGCCAGCGCGGCGTCGATCAGGGCCTGACCGCCCGGCACCTTCTCCGCGAAATTCGCGTAGGAGGTCTGCTTGGCGATCTCCAGCCAGGCGGCGTAGTCGTCGGCGCTCATTTCCGCGATCTCGACGCCCGCGTCCTCGTAGGCCTTGACCAGCTTGTCGTCGAGGCCCTTGGCTTCGCCGACGAAATAGTCCTGCGCGACCTTGCCCGCCGCCATCAGTGCGTCGCGCTGCGCGTCGTCGAGCTTGTCCCAGGAGCGCTTGGACATGAGGATCGGCTCATACATGAACCACAGCGCATTCGCGCCCGGTTTGGTCAGGCACTTCACCTGCTCGTAGATGCGGTAGGAGACGAAGGAGCCGGAAGAGGTATTGGCCGCATCGAGAACGCCGGTCTGAAGGCCGGTGTAGATTTCCGACGACGGCATGGAGGCGATGGACGCCCCTGCACCCACCAGCATCTGCTCGAAGGCCGGACCGGCGGCGCGGGTCACCTGACCCTTGATGCTGTCGGGCGAGGTGATGCACTGCTGCTTGGAGGCGAAGGCACCCGCCAGCCATGCGTCGGCCAGCACCACGACGCCGTTGTCGTTGATGGTCTTCTTGATGCTCTTCATGAAGTCGGAATTGTTCAGCCGCTGCGCACGGTCATGGTTGCGCACCAGACCCGGCATCAGCGTGGCGGAAAACTCCGGATGACGGCCCGAGGCATAATCCAGCGGGAAGGCGGAGATATCGAGCTGACCCTTGACCATCGCGCCCCACTGTTCCTTCGGCTTGAACAGCGAACGGCCCGGATAGACCTGGATCTTCAGCCCGACGTCGGCCTTCTCCACCTCACGCGCGAGGATCTGGACCATCTCGTCGCGCACGTCGCCCTTGCCGCCCGGCCACTGGTGCGACGCCTTGAGGGTGATGTCGGCGGCCGAGGCGGCGCCGATGCCGCCCGCGGCAAGAGCGGCCGCAACGGTGGCCACAGTCATGGATTTTCGAAAAACGGTCGTCAGCATGTCATTTCCTCCCAGAAAATCGGTTTAAGTCGATTGTTACTGACTTAAAGGAAGGGCAGATTGACGGAGGGCTGCACACAGAGTCAAGGTTCTTGTATACAAGAAATGGGTTATTTCCCGCATGAAATATTTGCCGAGATATCGAGAAAAGTCCCGGAAATCGGACAAAACAATTGATAATGCGCGGCCATTGAAATGAGATGGCGTAGGGTAAGGAAGGGTTTTTGAGCGAATGGAAAGGTGGAAGAACCTGTCGGGCAGGACTGCGCGCATCGGCGGTCCTGAAAAATGCAGTGGTGAAGATTCGCGGCGTCGCAGGCGGTCGCGAGGCGCAGGTGGCGTTGTGAGGGGGCCGGTCTTGTGAGGCTTGGCATGGGTGAGCGTATTGCCGACAAGCTGCGCGATCAGCTTGAGCAGGACATTCTGACCGGCGTTTATGCACCGGGAGACCGGCTTGACGAATTGCGGCTGGCGGCGCGTTTCGAGGTTTCGCGGACCCCGATCCGCGAGGCGTTCCAGCATCTGGCGGCTTCCGGCCTGGTGGATCTCAAGCCCCGGCGCGGGGCCTTCGTGCGCCGTCCGTCGGTGGTGGAGATCATCGAGATGTTCGAGGTGATGGCGGAGCTTGAGGGCATGTGCGGGCGGCTGGCGGCCCGGCGCATCACCGCCCGGCAGATGGCGGAGCTGGTGGATGCGCTGGAAGCCTGCGAGAGGGCCTGCTCGCGCGGCGAACTGGACGACTACTACTACGAGAACGAACGCTTTCATTTCGTGATCTATCGCGCCAGCGGCAACGGCTATCTCAGCAAGCAGGCCGTGGCGCTTCACCGCCGTCTCAAGCCTTATCGGCGAATGCAGCTTCGCGTGCGCGGACGCATGCGCCGCTCGCTCGAAGAGCATCGCGCCATCGTGGAGGCGATCACCACCGAGCGCCCGGATGAGGCGGAGCGCATCGTGAAGAGCCACCTGTTGATCCAGGGCGAGGAATTCAACGATCTGGTGGCCGGTCTGGAGAAAGAAAGGAGGCAGGAGCGGGAGAGGGGGCTCAGGAGCGCGGGTTAACGGGACACGGCGTTGCGCGCGCGGATCTGCTTGCTGGCCTGCGCATCGGCCATGTTGGCCAAGCTGTGAACATGCGGGCTATTGCCCCATTCAAAACGCGCCCGACGCATCCTATATGGCGAACATGCGCACGATCTTCGCTCTGTTCATGCCCGTTCTGGCAGCCTTCGCGCTCGCCACGGTGGCGGTTGCCGAACTCGGTGCCCCGGCTATCGAGCTTTCCCAGCTCGCGCCCAGCGGGTTCGAGCTGCTGCAGCGCCAGAACAACCGGACCCATCGGGATCTGCAGGATCAGTTACGCCAGCGCGAAAACCAGATCCGCGACCGCCGGATGGACGAGATCCGCCGCAAATCCGACGAGAACCGGCGTATCCAGTCCATGCCTTCCAACCGGCCGCAGCCCTACGCGCCGGTCCCCCCGGCCCCGGTTCCCGGCGCGCACTGAACGCGATCCGTCGCCCGTTCCCCGTCTTTTCAGGCTCCGCGAACCATGCGCATCAGCGTGCGGTCGCGACGGATGAAATGGTGATAGAGCGCACCGCCGATATGCATGGCCACCAGAGCCGTGATGATCAGCCCGATGCTTTTATGCAGCCCGAGATAGGTGTCCGCCATCTCCTTGTTCTTGTCCACGATGGGCGGCAGGACGAAGAGCCAGAAAACGGTGATCTTCGCGCCATAGGCGGCGGTGCCGATCCAGCCGATGATGGGCTGTGCGAGCAGCAGCAGGTAGAGCAACCCGTGGACCGCATGGGCGACCATGCGCTGGGGGAAGGGAATGTCCTCTTCCATGGGCGCGGGCGGGGTCTTCAATCGCCACAGGAGCCGGGCGAGCGTGATTGCGAACAGCACCGCGCCGCAGGAGCGGTGATAGTCGAACAGGAAATTCTGGATCGCGCCCGACGGCGCATTCAGCATGACGAAACCGGCCGCGATCATGGTTAGAACAAGGGCGGCGGTGACCCAATGAAAACTGCGCGCAACTGCGCCATAGGCGATGCCGTCGTCCTGCATGGCAATCCTCTCTTTCGCAATGAGGGGCGCATGCTAGCGAAAAACACGTAAGCTGTCGTTAGGTAAGTTTTATTCGCGCGCAATTGCCAGTGGAGCGCGGAACCGAGCCTGAAATCGCCCGATTCAAAGCGATTCCAGCAAGCCCGCATCGTCCAGCAAATGGCCGGAACGCTTCGCCTTTGTGGTCAGGTAACGCATGTTCTCCGCATTGGCGGTCGCGATCACCGGCATCCGCTCGACGATCTCGATTCCCGCGGTCGCCAGACCGTGAAGCTTGGTGGGATTGTTCGTCAGCAGGTTGATGCGCTCGAACCCCAGCCGCTTCAGCATGAAGCCCGCCGCGTGATAGTCGCGCTCGTCGTCATGGAAGCCGAGCATCTTGTTGGCGTCCACGGTGTCGAGCCCGCGATCCTGAAGCGCATAGGCGTGCATCTTGTTGGCAAGGCCGAGGCCCCGGCCTTCCTGATCGAGATAGATCAGGCAGCCGCCGCCGAGCGCGCGCAGCCGGTGCAGCGCAAGCTGAAGCTGTTCGCCGCAATCGCAGCGCCGCGAGCCGAAGATGTCGCCCGTGGCGCAGGAGGAATGCACCCGCACCGGCACCGGCTTTTCGCCAGATGCATAGGCGGCTTTCGGATCGCCCACCAAGATGGCCGTGGCGATGCCGCCGATTGCATTCCGAAAGATCGCGAAACGGGTGTCGATGCCGTCCGCGATGGGCACGCGGGCCTCGCTGACCTGATTGTAGGTGGCGGCGAGGCGGGCGCGAAAGGCTTCCACGTCGCGGGTCTTCACCGTCATCACCGCCTCGTCGTCGGCGCTGCGCGTGACGGGGGAGGAAATCAGGCAGGCGGGCAGGCGCTGGGCGAGCTTGGCAAGCTCCACCGCGGCGGCCGCTGCTTCGCCCGCGGGCGTGAAAACGGGCACATCGCGCGGCGAAATCGCCGTGGCCAGTTCCATCAGCCGGGCATGACCGCCCACGGCCAGCCTTTGCGGGCAGACCGGGGTCATCACGGCCCCGTCGCCGGTCTTGTTTCCGTCCCCGTCCCCGTCCCCGTCCCCGGCACCGAGCCCCATGGCCTTCGCGCGCACCGCCGACAGCACCAGCAGGGCCGTTCCCTCGCAATAATCCTCAAGGAAGGCGGCGATCCTGGCGTCGTCGAGATCGTCGATAGCCAGCACGTAACGCACGCCGTCCCTGCCGGAAAGCGCCAGCGGGCGAAGTCCCTGCATTTCACCCAGCGCCCGGTGGACGGCGGTGATCAGGGGATCGCCGAAGGTGGCGGCGGGAGCTGCGGCATGTGTCTGAAGCATCGCTTGCGTCTTCGTCACTTTGGGACCTTCGCACGCCGTTCCTTCAACTTCCGGCCCGGCTTGATCGAGTTGGCACACCCTAGGGTGTAGCCCTTGCAAATAATAGGCAATTCTCAAACACGCTGACGTGAGGTCAGGTGTTCGGGATTGGCGAGGAAATCGACGTGCCCGACCGTGACACGCGAGGTTCCCGCCTCGATGGCGCGACGGCGAAAGCCGAGCCATCGATCGAGATCGACCGGCGAAAGGGTTCCGATTTCCCGCACCGCTCTCGCCCATCCATCGACGAGTTCGCCCTGAAAGATGGGTTCCTCCCCCGGACAAGTCCAGTCCGAAGGTGCATCCATGACCTGACAGCCACCTGAACGCAAGGCGGCAAGCACGAATTCCGCCGCCTGCGGCCCGAGCGCCGGACCGAAACCCTTGTCGCCCGTCTGGTGCCGGTTGACGGCATCGACCACGGCCTGATCGAGCGGATGGGCGGGAGAGCACGTCGTGCGCCCATCATAGGTGAGCGCGGCATAAAAGGGCATACCGCGTTCCTGCAATGTCGTCACGAGGGCTTGCGCCCAGGGGGCCGAGACGAGATCGAGGAAGGCGGAGGTGGTGACCAGATCCGCGCCCTCAAGCGCACGCTCGAGCACGCCCTCCATGTCCCCGGCAAGATCGGCCTCCAGGCATTGAAGGTGGCCGGGGGCGATGAGGCCCGCACAAAGAGCCTCCGCCCGTTCCAGAAGGGCGGGGTCGTGATCGATGAGCCGCCAGCTCTGGCCTTCCGGCAGGAGAGGGGCAAGTGCGCGCAATGTGGAGCCGGTGCCGGACGCCAGATCGACGATCACGGGATGCGTCTTGCCGGAAAGCATATCGATGGCCGCATCGCGGATTTCGCTTGCGCGTGCGCCGGTGTCCGCCGGTTCGCGCAAGGAGAGCCAGTCGGCGGAAAAGCCGGTCATGGGGCGTTTTCCCTGAAGGTGGTGAGGGCGGCCGCAAAGCGGCGCGCGGCATCCGGCCAGCCCGGCAGGTCTTCGGCTGTGATGCGTGCGCCCGCCGCGAGGCTTTCGCGCAAGGGGGCCTGCGCCACCAGACGGCGCAGGGCTTGCGAGAACCCGGCCTCGTCTTCCGGGCTGAAGACCATGCCTGCGCTCTCGGGCACCGTCCGCGAGACCGCGCCGTTGCCGGTGGCGAGGATCGGCAGGCCATGCGCGATGGCTTCCGCGAAGACCATGCCATAGCCCTCGTAGTGGCTGGCCAGCACGAAGAGATCGGCCGCATCGTAAAGCGTATTGAGCTTCTCGCGCCCTACCGCGCCGTGCAGCGTGACCCGTCCGGCAAGCGGCGGGGTTTGCGCCATGGTGCGCACGCTTTGCGCGCATGCGGGATCGAAATCCGGGCTTCCGGCAATATCGAGATGCCAGGGCAGGTCGCTGATGCCGGAAAGCGCCGAAAGCAGCATCGCATGGCCCTTGCGCGGCACCAGCGAGCCGACGGCCAGAAGCCGGATCGGCGCATCCGGCGCGCGATGGCGGACCTTTTGCGGCGCGCGGTCGGTGCCCGGTTCCACGACCGCGATGCGTCCCGGCGGAACGGCGTAGTCCTGTGCGAGCGCGTCGGCCGTGGCCGGGCTCGGCACGATGACGCCGCGCGCACCGGCAAGGGCGGCGCGTTCGCTCATCCGGAAGGCGTTCGCGGCCTCGACCGACAGCCCGCTTTCAAGCGCCAGCGGATGATGGACGAGCCCGATCAGCGGGCGGCGCGGCCCCAGCGCCTCGGCGGCTTTCGGCAGGGCGCCCAGCGCGAGGCCGTCGATGACGACCGGCACCGTGTCCGGCACGCCGTCGAGCAGCGCATAGGCGACGTCCTGCCTTGCGGTGTCTGCGAAGGGAAACCCGGGCCCGAGCGACAGCGGCTCCACCGACCAGCCGAGCGCCGTGAGCCCGGCGATGATCCGGCGGTCGTATTCATAGCCGCCGCTCGGCGTCTCGATCTCGCCGGGATAGGCGAAGACGAGCCGGTTTGTTGGTTCACCCGGCATCTTCATCATCGAAAATCCCCGCCTCGTACCAGGCGCGCGCGACATGGCTTTCCGACAGCGTGACGCGGATGCGGTCGAGATCGACGCCCGCGCGGCCCAGTCCGTCGGCCCGCGCGATTGCCGAGAGTCTCTCGTGGATGTGGCGGGTCAGGAATTCGGTCGTGGTGTTGAGGCCGCGAAACGCCTCCACCTCGTCGAGATTGCGATAGTTGAGCGGCGCGAGGATGGATTTCAGCGCCTCATGCGCCCGCCCGATGTCGATCACCACGCCGTTTTCGTCGAGTTTCTTTGCAAAGAAGGCGGCATCCACCACGAAGGTTGCGCCGTGCATGGCCTGAGCCGGTCCGAACATGGCCCCGCGGAAAGAATGGGCAATCATGATGTGATCGCGAACTTCAACGGCAAACACGGGCAGCGGCTCCTCAATCTCGTAAAATGTCGGTCGGCTTCCAAAACAGGGTCATGAAATACAGGCGGTTGACGTTAAGGACAGTTCCCGTTCGTCATCCATGATCTCACGACCTCGTCTCAGCCGTATTCCACAAGCTGGCACAGAATGCCACTGTCCTTTTTGAAGATGGCGGGCAATCTCTGCGGAAGATCGTGAAAGGCGATCGCTTCTTCCAGAAGACCGTCGAGGCACGGATCGTCGAGCAGCCGCATGGCGGTCTCGTTGCGGCGTGCGAAATCCCAGCGCGTCTTGTGGTCGTCGGGAATGCGCCCGACCTGACTGGCGATCAGCCGCAAACGGCGGCTGTGGAACGTCCCGCCCAGCCCGATCTGCACGGGCCTGTCGCCGTACCAGCTCATTTCCACGATGGCCGCTTCCTCGCCCGCCAGCGCCAGAGCGGTCTCAAGACCGGCCTCGCTGGCGCTTGCATGTATCACAAGGTCGTTATTTCCCCGTGCGTTGCCGGGCGTGGCGAAGGAAAGGCCCAGATTGCGCGCAATCTGTTCCCTTTCGGGGTTGGTGTCGACGAGCGTGACGGAGGCCGCCGGAATTTTCGCGCACAGCCAGGCGGTGAGAAGCCCCACAACCCCGCCTCCGACCACGGCAATGTGATCGCCGGGTGCTGGCCGGGCGTCCCAAAGGCCGGTTAGGGCTGTCTGCATGTTGCCGGCAAGGACGGCGCGGGCTGCCGGGATTTCCGCGGGAACCACGGTGACGCTGTCGGCGGAGACATCGAAAAGGGTCTGGTGAGGATGGAGAGCGAAAACGTAACGTCCGAGCATGTCGTGCGGGCCCGCAACGACGCGGCCGACGCTCTGGTAGCCGTATTTGACGGGGAAGGGGAAATCGCCTTCCTGCATGGGTGCGCGCATCCGGCCCCATTCGCCTTCAGGCACGGCTCCGGCGAAGACGAGGCTTTCCGTTCCCCGGCTGAGGGCGCTGAAGAGAGTGCGCACGCGCAGCTCGCCGGGCTTAATGTTGCCCAAGTTTCCGTAACGTATTGCAGCGCAACCTTGGCGGATGTACCAAAGCGCTTCGGTCTCGACGGGCCCACCTCCCATTTCAGTCGCGTTCATTGTCCCGTCCGTCCTTTCCGCTCGATCCGTCCCGATGATGATGCCAGTCGCCTATCACGCAGAGTGAACCTGACATGAGTGCTGTTTCTTCCTCGCGCGGTCAATCCGGCGCGCCGTCTCCTGCGGGCATCGCCCGCCGCCGTCTTGTTTTTGCCGCGCTTGCAAGCCTCAGCTTCGCGGGCCTTGCCGCGCTGATGTTCGCCGCCATGCGCCGCGGCGGCGTGCTGCCGGTGGAAGGCGTCATGCTGGCGCTCTTCCTCGTGACCCTGCCCTGGCTCGTCATCGGCTTCTGGAACGCGGCGATCGGCCTCCTCCTGATGCGGTTTTCCCGCGATCCGGTGGCCGCCGTCAATCCGATGCTGGCCGACGAGGTGCCGGACGCGCCGCTTGAGACATCGACCGCCATCCTCGTCTGCCTGCGCAACGAGGAAATCGACGGCGTGGCGCTTTCGGTGGAAACCATGCTGGAAGGGCTGCTGCGCGAAGGCGCGCTGAAGCATTTCCACCTCTATCTGCTGTCCGACAGTTCCTGGCCGGAAATCATCGATGACGAAGAGCGGCTCGCCCGCTCGCTGCAGGCGCGCTGGGGCGGCGATATCGCGGTGACCTACCGCCGCCGCGAGGACAACCACGCCTTCAAGTCCGGCAATATCGCCGATTTCTGTCAGCGGTGGGGAGAGGGCCACGATTTCGCGCTGGTGCTCGATGCCGACAGCTTCATGGAAGCGTCCGCCATCCTGCGCCTTGTCCGCCTGATGCAGCGCCACGAGCGCGTCGGAATCCTGCAAAGCCTCGTCGTCGGCCTGCCGACCATGAGCGCCTTCGCCCGCATCTTCCAGTTCGGCATGCGGCTCGGCATGCGCTCCTATACGCTGGGCTCCGCATGGTGGCAGGGCGATTGCGGCCCCTATTGGGGCCATAACGCGCTCCTCCGGCTAAAGCCTTTCACCGAGGATTGCCATCTGCCGGAACTGGGCGGCAAAGGCCCGCTTTCAGGCCCCATTCTCAGCCACGATCAGGTGGAGGCGGTGATGATGCGCCGCGCCGGTTACGAGGTGCGCGTGCTGCCGGTCGAAGGCGGCAGCTTCGAGCAGAACCCGCCCGATCTCGTTGAATTCATCCGCCGCGACCTGCGCTGGTGCCACGGCAACATGCAGTATCTCAAGCTGTTGGCGATGAAGGGCCTGCGCCCCGTCAGCCGGATGCAGCTCGTGCTGGCGATCCTGATGTTCGTCGGCTCGCCCGCATGGGTCGCCTTCATGGTGCTGAGCGCCGGCTTGTTTCTCTTCTATGACGATTATCTCGGCCAGTTCGATCCGGTGCTGGGTGCAGCGCTTTTTGCCAGCGTCATGACCATGGTCTTTGCGCCGAAATTCGCCACCGTCGCCGACATTCTGGCGACCCGCGAACGGCGGCAGGCTTTCGGCGGTTCTGCGAGGATCGTTGCGGGCGTTGCGGGCGAGGTGGTCTTTTCCATGCTGCTCGCCCCGGTCATGGCGATCGCGCATACGGTCTTTCTGGCCAAACTCGCCATGGGGCGCGGGGGCACATGGTCGGCGCAGGCCCGCCAGCTCCACACCGTGCCCTATGCAAGCGCGATCCGGCGGCTGTGGCCGCAAACGCTCTTCGGGGCGGCGGGTCTTGCGTGGTTTGCGGATGTGTCGGCCCTTGCCGTGCTGCCCGCGCTGCCGGTCATTCTGGGCCCGCTTCTGGCCATTCCGTTCACCCGCATCACCGCCTCTCCCTTCTGGGGCAGGGTGGCGTTGCTGAGCGGAATCTGGCGCATCCCGGAAGAGACGGAGCCTGCCTCCGATCTCTTGAGGCTCGGACTTCCGGCCCTGCCGTCCGCCGAACCGCAAGCGCTCTACGGCGAAGCTGCTTATGCCGAAGCTCCGGCCGCCGAATAGGCCCCCCCCCCGCAAAACCGGGCCGGAACCCGGTTTTGCGCCTTTCTGCCTAGGCAAAATCTACCAGTTCAAACTGGCAGGAGCGTGTGAACGGCGCGAATGCGCTCCTGCTGTGGCAATTGCCACAGCGCGCGGATCGCTCTCGCTCGAATGTTCGCTCTTGCCGGGTATCGGACCGGGAATGTGAGGCAGGCGTTTGCGGTAACCCGGACGTTTGGTGCCGTTCGCCTTTCCCCTCGATCCGGCTCGGGCCAGTCAGCCCGCAGGTCACCATGCAGGTTCGGGCAACGGGTGGCCTGCCGTGCGGGATCGGATTGTGGTGGGAGGCAACCGGTCCCGCTCCCCTTTGCATCGCGTGAGTGCTCGGGAGTAGGCGATGACGCTATTGGTGAGATTTGTCGCGGAACCCGGCATGTCGCGCGCCGCAATCGAGGCGCTGGTCGATGAGGGCGATATCTGGAAGGCCGGGGCCGACTGGGTTGTCGCGCGACTGGAAACGGATCTTGCAGGCCTGCCTGTGACGGACGGCGTGCGCGCCGAAATTCTCTGCGATCATGTCGACGATTTCATTCCCGCAGCCTCCGTCTGCGCCCCCGGCGCCTATCATTCCTGTGCCATGCTGGAAGAGGACATGCGCGCGCTGGCCGAAAGCGCGCCCGATATCTGTTCCTTCGAGACGATCGGGCGGAGCTTCGAGGGCCGTGCGATCCCCGCTCTCAGGCTCGGCAGGCAAATGCCGGGCGCCAATGCGGCGCTGGTCGTCGGCTGTCATCTTGCGCGGGAATGGATTTCCGTCGAGGTGCCCTTCCATCTCGCCCGCATGATGGTGGAACGGCGTGCAGATCCCCTTGTCGCCTCCTTGCTGGAAAACGGCCACACGTGGATCGTCCCCATGCTCAATCCCGACGGGCACGAATTCACGCGCACGCAGGACCGGCTGTGGCGCAAGAACCGGCGGGTGAACAGCGACGGCAGCATCGGCGTCGATCTCAGCCGCAATTACGCCGTCGGCTGGGATGCGTCGCTTGCCTCCACCTTGCCGACCTCCAGTCGGTTTCGCGGAACCGCACCCTTTTCGGAGCCGGAGAGCCTGGCGATCGCAGCTCTCTTTGCAAGGCAGATCGAAGAGACGGGAAGGCCCTTCACAGGCATGCTCTCCTATCATGCCTTCTCGCAGGTGATCCTCCATCCGTGGGGCTGCACCGGGTCTTCCCTCCATGGGCTCGATGGACAGCTTGTCCGGCAGTTTGCAGCCGACATGCAAGACCGGCTCAATGAGACGGGACCGCGGGTCTACGGATTGTCCAGGGGAACGAACCCCTTGCGGATCGGCGGGGAGGCTGGGGACTGGGCCTATGAGACCTACGGCACCTTCTGTTTTACCGTTGAATTGCCGCCGGAGCCGGACAGCCCGTTCGGTTTTCTGCTGCCCGCCGAGGAGATCGGCCCGGTGGTCGATCAGGCGATGCCTGCCGCCATACATCACCTGAAAGAGCTATTCGCCCTGCGCCGCCATGACTTTGCTGCCGTAGCAGAGTGACTTTGCTTCAGTAGCGGAGTGACCGGGGGCCCGTGGCGGAACGAGCGCGCTAGCCGGAGCGCTCCAGCCTGAACCCGTTCAGCCGGAAAGGGGGGGGCGGCTCCAGCCGGTCCGTATGGTCCACCGCTTTCAGCGCGGTCTGCATCGCGCTCGCCTCGTGTTGCCAGATGTTGGGGTGGCGGCTTGAGCCGTAGAAATCCACGCAAGCCTCCAGATGGGTGCGGAACGCCTTCGTCAGGCGCATGCGATAGTGATCGAGCAGACCGTCGCGTTCATCCGGTAGTTCTCCGGCGGCGGTGATGGTGGCGGCGGCCAGAATCCCGCTGTGCAGCGACTGCTCGGTTTCGTTTCCGCATAGGGGATCCTGCTTCAACGCCGCATTGCCCACGAACAGGTCGCGGCGTCGGGCCGGTTCGCTGTGAAAGGTGGGGGCGACCGGGAATTGCCGGGCAGGGCCGGTCAGCCGGTCGACGAGCGGGGCTATATGGCGGCTGCGCGAGAGCAGGGAGCGTAGTGTCGTGTGCGGGGCGGTGTCCCAGATATTCGGGACCACGGCCTGCAAGACCGCCCGCTCCCCGCCCAGCGGCAGCAGGCGGAGCCAGCCGCCTGCGAGGTCTTCCAGCGTCGAGACGTAATTGGGGCAGGACAGCAGCTTCACGCTGCATTGAAGCCCCACCCGTTGCCCCGCCTTCAAAAGATCGTCGCGCGGTGCGGTGCCCGCGTCACGCGCCTCGATTTCCCAGGTGCAATTCATGCCCGGGCGGCGATTGACCCGCAATGCGGGCCCCACCGTCGCCTCCCACATGAGTCTGTGCAGGCTCGCGGCCTCGATCGCCAGCGCAGGCGCGGCGTCTTCGGTTTCACGAGGGCGTCCCCATGGGGTGAGTTGCCGGAAAATCGCATGGGCGCTCTGTTCGACGCTGGCGCGCAGCGAAAAAACCTCGTCCAGCAAGGCCAGCGTGGCGGAATTCAGCAACAGGATCAGCCCCGCCCCCTGCATCGGCTCCGGCTCATCGAGCCAGATGGTCGTGTTCGCACGCGCGCCCAACAATTTGGCGAGCGCCATGACCGCCGCGCCCGTTCCCTCTATCAGAATATGGTCGCCGGTTGTTTCCATGGCTCATATCCTCGTGTCGGGACCGCATGGAGCCTCTCTCGGGGCTGCCTGCGGGTCTGTAAACTCAAGACGCTCGGCCGTCGGATGAGGTTCGGCGACGACGCGGTCTGCACAAAATGCTCCTTTGATGTCGTCGTTTGGCGACTATCGAAAAAACTCAGTCGCAGCGTCGGTGGCAAAAATCACATTCGGTCAACTTCGGTTGGCGGTTTCGGAAAGCGGATACGCCGCGCAGACTCAGTCTGCCGATGCGGCTTCGAGGCGTGTGAAGACGTCTTCCAGCGCGTTCAGGGAGGCCGTTTCTTCCATGCCCAGACACCGGTCGAGGCTCTTACGGACGATACGTCGGGCTTCTGCGATGCGGTCCTGTTCGAGCAGCCAGATTCCCAGATCGCGCGCGGTGCGGGCTTCGAAAAGCAACATGCCGCGCTTTCGGGCGCGTTTCAGCGCGCGGATCAGCCCCGCGCCGGCTTCCTGCGCGCAGCCCGCCGTCTCTGCTTCCATCAGGGCGTGGGCGCGCCACAGTTCGCTTTCGAAGGCGCCTTCATGGTTGACCTTCGCGACCCGGATCGCCTCTTCCAGATGCGCCTTGGCGCGACCCGGATCGCCCATAAGTCGATGACCGTGCGCGATGATGGAGCGCAGGTGAGGGTGGACGGCGCTCGCCCCCGTATTGGAAAACGCGTCCAGTCCCTCTTCCGCCAGCCGCAGTCCTGCATCCACTCTGCCATCGCGGATCATTGCGTGGCCCTGTATTACCTGCGCCCAGTGCCCCCAGAAGGGCAGGCCGCGCTCCATGCTGAAGGCATGCGCCTGCTCGGCTGCCTCCAGCGCATCTTCCGCGTCCAGCAGATCGAGAAGCGTCGCCCGGCAAACGAGCGTGTAGGCCATGCTGTGCGGATGGTTGACCTCCATCGCCACGCGCACCGAGAGCCAGCTCGTTTCACGCGCCGTACGGGTGAGACCGACCAGCGCCTGCGCAAGCGAGAGGAAAGCCAGCGAGCCCGAGCGCGGATCGCTACCATAGATGATGGTCAGATCGCTGTGGCACGAAGGGTCGTAAAGCGGCGTGACGCGGGAGAGATGCTCGCAGGCTTCTTCCGGTTGCCCGAGCCAGAAAAGAGAGACGCCCAGGTGGCGCAGCGCCTCAAGCTCGAACCTCACGCTTCCGCGCTGGCGGGCGAGGGCGACGCAGTCGCGTCCCAGCCGCGTGGCCTGCCGGTGCTGTCCGCGCGCCAGAAGATTGATGTGGCGGCCAAGCTGTGTGGGCAGGAAAAGCTCGTGCTCGCGTCCCAGCCGCTGGGCGATCTTGCCCGCCCTGTCGAAGACGCGCTCCACTTCCGGCGCGGCAAACCCCTTTTCCGCCATATGCGCCGCGCCCAGCGCCATCAGCCCCTCCAATTGAACGGCGGCGCGCGTCTCCGCCACGGTGATCCGGTCGGCAAGCTTCAGCGCCTCCTCGAAATCGATGCGGGCCTCCCTGAGGCTTGAACGGCGCATCGCGCGCTGACCCGCTTTCAGCCAGTGACGGGCGGCGGCCTCCATGTTGCCCGCCTCGCACGCATGATGGGCGAGCAGTTCGGGGCGCACGTCCGGGCGCATCTGCACCTCGCCCGCGCCCTGTCCTTCCTGAAGGATGTCGAGCAGCCAGGCATGGATGCGCCGCTTGTCCCGTCGCCACAGCCCCGCATAGGCGGCGTCCTGCACGAGCGCGTGCTTGAACCGGTAGACCGGGGCGGCGCGCGAATTCGAGGCCACCCCGCTCTTGCCGGCTGCCCCGCTCTTACCGGTTGTATCGTGATCGATGCGGCGGACCAGATCGGCCTCCACGAGCTTTTCCAGTGCCTGTTGCAACAGGGGCTGCACTTCCGCGCTCGTCTCGCGCTCGGGGCGGAGGTCCCCCGCCATCTCCGCCGTGACGACGCGCGCGAGCATGTCGAAGGGAAATTCGCGCCCGATACAGGCTCCGATCTGTGCGACGCGCTTTGGAGAAAATCCGCCGGGATTTGCGTGGCGCAACCCGTCGAGGCGCGCGGTCAGGCTGTCGCGCAGGGTGGCGGGAATGTCGTTGACGGCAGCCGGGGAGGCGGGCTGGTTTGTGCCACTGTCCACTGGCATAGCGTCAGCGTGCTGGGCGTCAGCGTGCTGGGCGTCTGCGGCCTCTGGGCCGCTCGCCTCCGCATCGCTGCGGTCCATGACCGCCCGCGTCAGTTCCTCGATGAACAGGGGAACCCCGTCCGAACGCTCCACGATCCGCATGATCCAGTCGGCGGAAAGCCCGGAAGGATCGGTGCGCAGCGCAATGTCGCTGGCGACCTCCACCGAATGCGGGCGGCTCAGGCGGTCCAGCGTCAGAACCCGGCAATTGCCGTTCGCGCAGAGGTCGGACAGCGGCTCCACCCCATTCCACTGCGCATTCTGGCGGCAGGTCGCAATCAGCATCATCTGCTTGTCGCCGAGCGAAAGGGCGATGTCGTTGAGAAGCAGGAGCGTCGTCGGATCCGCCCAGTGCAAGTCTTCCGCCACAAGAATGAGCGGATGGCGAAGCGTCAGGGCGTTCAGGCAATGGATCACCAGCATCGTCGTGCGGATGCGCACTTCTTCCGGTTTCAGCGTGCTCAGAAGCGGCAGGTATTGCGCCGCCGGAAGATCGACGAGATTGGCCAGAAGCGGCACGGAATAGCCGTCGCGAACGCCCAGATCCTGCAGGAACGCCCTGAGATGACGCACCTTGACTTCGTCCGAAGTTCCCTCCTCAAGGCCGATGAAGTCACGCAGGGCCGCCGCGAAGGGGTGGAGTGCGGTGCGGGTGTGGAGCGCGGAGCACTGGAACTTGATCACCCGCTGGCCGACATCTTCGAGCCGCCGCAGGAAATGGCTGATCAGGCGCGATTTCCCGATACCGGGATCCCCGGTGAGGAACAGGGTCTGGCCCTGCCCCTCGCAGGTCATCTGCCAGGCGTAGTTCATTTCCGCCTGCTCGTGGTGGCGGTTGACGAAAGCCGGCATCGGCTTCGTACGGGCGCGCTCAAAACGGGTGGGGGCGGCTTCTGCGGTCAGAGGGCGGTAGGCCGTCACCGGAACGGGGAACCCGCGCAACTGGGTCAGGCGACCGGCGGCGAAACGGAAATCGTCCCGCGTGAGATGGTAGGTGGCTTCATCGGCGAGCGCGGCGTTCTCCTCCGCCTCGCCCTGCAGCCGGGCGGCGAGGTTCGGCGCCGGACCAAGCAATTCCAGTCCGTCCGGATCTGCGGCGCGATTGTCGACAATGGCGACCTCGCCGGTCGCGATGCCGATCCTGAGCCGGATCTGCGTGCCGTCTGCATCAAGGTCCCCGTTCTCGCCGCGTCCCCCGTCGCCGCCAAGCGCCCCGTCGCCGAGGCCCCCCTTCTCGCGCCGGGCCACCATGGCCGCGGCTTCGCGCTCCAGTTGCGAAAGCACCCCGAGCGACGCCATGACCGCGCGCGAGGCGTTATCTTCATGGGAGGCGGGATAGCCGAAGCAGCACAGGATACCGTCGCCCTTGTGGTGACAGACGATCCCGCCAAAGGCGCAAACCGTCCGCCGTACGGTTTCGCGATAGCGATGCATAATTGCCCACAAGTCTTCCGGGTCGAGTGAATAAGACATCGCCGTCGATTGGACGATGTCACAAAAAATGACACTGACCTGTCGACGTTCTGATGTATTGCCGTTTCTCGACATTGGAACAATTATTTCTGGAGCAATCACCAGCTTCCACTCATTCACGCATGCGGATTTATTGGGAATATTCTGGGGTGCGTGCGCAGGGAATTATTGTTCCGCCTACCCTTATAATTAGGGCTGTTGCGAAGTCCGTAGAGGCAAGTGTGGAGTGCGTGGTGCCGTTTGTCCAGACGGTATAAAATATTCCGCTACGTCAATTACCGTATCCGGCTTGACGTAAAAGGGCCTGGACCATGTTTTCAAGCGCCGACAGGAAGGCGGAGCGGTCCTTGCGGCTGACCGGGCGTCCGCCGCCGCGGATTTCTCCCGTCTCGCGCAGATGCCGGTTCAGGTCGCGCATGGCCAACGCCATGCCGATGCTGGCGGTGTCGAAGGGCTTGCCCGCCTGACCGAGCGCCTTTGCGCCCTTCTCCAGACAGCGCGAGGCCAGCGGAATGTCGTTGGTGACGCAGATATCGCGATCCGTGATGGCGTCTGCGATCCAGTCGTCGGCCGCATCCGGGCCTTCCGGCACGATGACGCGTTTCACCAGCGGGCTGTCGTCCAGCCGCATCCACTGGTTGGCGACGAAATGCATGACGAGCCCGTGCCGCTCGCCCACGCGCACGACCTCGTCCTTCACCGTGCAGGCGTCGGCATCGACATAGATCCGCGGAGCGGGGCGAGGGGACGGGGAACCGGTCACTTGCCTTCAAGCTCCTCGCGCAGCATCTCAAGCTCCAGCCAGCGTTCTTCGGCTTCCGCCAGCTTTGTCTCCAGATCCTGCAATTCCGCGCTCACGCGCTGGAAGCCGCCGGGATCGCGGCTGTAGAAGTCCGGGTCGGCCATGCGCTTGGCGTGCCCGGCGATCTTGTCCTGAAGGTCCTCCATCTCGCCCGGCAGGGTTTCCAGCGCGTGCTTTTCCTTGAAGGAGAGCTTGCGTTTGGCCTGTTGCGGCTTGGGCGCGGCTTGCGCCGGCTTTTCCGCGCGCGCCTGCGTCGGCTCCGCGCCGGAGCGCGCACGAACGCCGTGCCCGCGCTGGGCCACCATGTCGGTATAACCGCCCGCATATTCGATCCAGCGCCCGTCGCCCTCGCCCGCAATGACGGAGGTCGCCACCCGGTCGAGGAAATCGCGGTCATGGGACACGAGAATGACCGTGCCGGAATAGTCGGCGATCATTTCCTGAAGAAGATCGAGCGTCTCAAGGTCGAGATCGTTGGTCGGCTCGTCGAGCACCAGCAGGTTGGAGGGTGTGGACAGCGCCCGCGCCAGCATCAACCGGCCCCGCTCGCCGCCCGAAAGGGCTGAGATCGGCGTGCCCGCCTGTTCCGGCGTGAACAGGAAATCCTTCATGTAGGCGACCACGTGCTTGGTCACGCCCGCCACTTCCACCTTGTCGCCGCGCCCGTCGGTCAGCGCCTCGCGAAGCGTCCAACTCGGATCGAGGCTGGCGCGGCGCTGGTCGAGGGTGACCATCTGAAGGTTGGTGCCGAGCTTGATCTTGCCGCAGTCGGGCTCCAGCGCGCCGGTCAGCAGGTTCAGGAGCGTGGTCTTGCCCGCGCCGTTCGGCCCGATGATGCCGACCCGGTCGCCGCGCTGGATGATGGTGGAGAAGTTCTCCACGATCGCGCGTTCGCCGAAGCTTTTGGAAATGCCCTCGCATTTGGCCACCACCTTGCCGGAGGTCTCTCCCTCGCTGGCGGCAAGCTTCACGTTGCCATGAACCTTGCGCTGCTCGCGGCGCTGGCTGCGCAGGTCGGCCAACGCGCGCATGCGGCCCATGTTGCGCTTGCGCCTTGCGGTCACGCCGTAGCGGACCCAGTGCTCCTCGGCCACGATCTTTCGGTCGAGTTTGTGCCGGTCGCGCTCTTCCTGCTCCAGAACCTCGTCGCGCCAGGTCTCGAAATTGGAAAAGCCCTGATCCATCCGCCGCAACACGCCGCGGTCGAGCCACAGGGTGGAGCGGGCGAGATCCTGCAGGAAGCGCCGGTCGTGCGAGATCAGCACCAGTGCGGAGCGCATGGAGGAAAGCTCTTCCTCAAGCCATTCGATGGCGGGAAGGTCGAGGTGGTTGGTGGGCTCGTCGAGCAGAAGAATGTCTGGTTCCGGTGCAAGGGCGCGGGCAAGGGCGGCGCGGCGCGCCTCGCCTCCGGAAAGCTTTGAGGGGTGCTCCTCGCCGGTGAGCCCAAGTTCGCCCAGCAGATATTGCGCCCGGTAGTGGTCGTCGCCGGGCGCGAGCCCGTCCTCCACATAGGCGAGCGTGGTGTCGAAGCCGGAAAGATCCGGCTCCTGCGCGAGATAGCGCACCGTTGCGCCGGGCTGGACGAAGCGACGTCCGCCATCGGCCTCCACGAGACCAGCGACGATCTTCAGCAGGGTCGACTTGCCGGAGCCGTTGCGCCCGACAAGGCACAGCCGGTCGCCGGGCGCGACGGCCATCTCGACATCTTCGAGAAGCGGGGTCCCGCCGAAGGTCAGCCGGATCGATTGGAGCGTGAGGAGTGGTGGTAGAGCCATGGTAGTGGGCATTTACCCTTGCCGGGCCCGTCCGACAAGCCTTGCGTAAGGTTCAGCGGCATCATGTGCGCGCGGGTGCGGCCTTATTGACGAGTCGCGGCGGCGAAGCGGCCGGTTGAGTCGGCCGTGAACCAGGAAGTTTTTCGAAGCTGCAACCTGTGGATGCATTTCGGGGGCAGGGGAGAGGCGAGGAGAAACAGGATGAATGCGCGGCCCGTAACCATGCTTGTAACCATGCCGGTAACCATAAAGCCACAAAGCGGCGGCGCAGTATCGAACAACGCCACAAAACAACCTATGCAACATGTGACAAGCCCCGGCACGAATTTCACCCAGGTCGACGGTCCTGACAGGCGAGACAACGAGACCGAGATGCAACTTCCGAAATACGAGCAGGTCGCCGAAACTCTGGCGCAGGAGATACGAGAGGCCCGATATCCCGAAGGGTCGCTTCTGCCAACGGAAGCTCAGCTTTCTGCGCGTTTCAACGCCAGCCGCCACACCATCCGCCACGCGCTTCGCTCCTTGCGTGAACGCGGGCTGGTGCGTTCCCGGCAGGGGCGGGGAACGGAAGTCGTCAGCAATCGCGAGCGGCCCGCAACGACGGGACAGCACCAGATCGGCAGCTTCGCGCTCAATCCTTTCGATTATCCCTTTCATCTTCAGGGCGTCTCCACCGTCACCGCGAACGACCGTGCCGATGTCGGCATCGTCACCGGGCCGCAGGCGCGCCCCATGTTGCGTCTGAGCGGGTTGTTCCGCATCGACGGGGCCGCCGAAGACGTCGCCGCGCTGATCTTCCTCGACGAAGCCTGCGGCGACGTTGTGCCCCGGCTTGGGGAAGGCAGCCTCCCGGACCTTCTTGCCGACATGCACCGTCTGCGCCCCTCGCGCATTCTTCAGGCGATCTGCGCCGAGGCCGCGGGCGTGGAGCCCCTTGTGGGGGCCGTGCCTTCGGATCATCCTGCCGAGGTGCGCCCGCCCGCAGCGCTCTGCAAGCTTGTGATGACGCGCCGCTATCTCGATGGGGCAGGCGGCACCTACATGGTGCTGCGCACGATCTGTCCGCCGACCGGGTTTTTCCTGCATTCGGTCCTGCCGGGCGATCAGGAAGCCTCTTCCTAGGCTCGCCTGAAGACGCCGCTGGCGCTTTCTTCTCCATTTCTGAACGGACTTTCCGGACCTCCTCTTTGCGCAAGAGGCGTGCAGCCGCGGCGAATATTGTTGCCCGATACGAAGAAGAGCTTCGCGGCCCGGTTCCGATATCACGCAAGTGGGAGGTTGATAGCGTCCCTTGCGGAAGGTAATAGATCGAGGAGAGGAGGTTGACGTAACGGTCAGGTGAGTTCTTCCCTTGTGCTCGCACGGGGGAGCGTACGTCGGGCGTTCGTCAACGCGTTGGCCCCTTGCAAGGGGCGAGATTGACTTGTTTCGCATTGGTGCAATGCGCGGGCCGGACTGGGACCGGTTGCGAGGAAAACGTCCCCGAAACTGTCGGGGGCATCAGGGAGGTTGAAATCCATGAGTGCTGCTATTGTTGGCTGGTCGCATTTGCCTTTCGGCAGGCTGTCGGATGAGACGGTGGAAAGCCTGGTCGTGAAGGCCGCCGCCGGCGCGCTCGCCGATGCGGGTATCGAGGCCGCCGACGTCGACGAGATCATTCTCGGTCATTTCAATGCAGGCTTCTCGCAGCAGGACTTCACCGCCTCGCTGGTGCTTCAGGCCGACCCGGATCTGCGCTTCAAGCCTGCTACGCGGGTTGAAAACGCCTGCGCAACGGGGTCTGCGGCGGTCCATCAGGGCGTGCGCGCGGTAAACTCCGGGTCCGCCCGCTTCGTGCTGGTGGTCGGCGTGGAGCAGATGACCACGACGCCCGGCCCGCAGATCGGCGAGAATCTGCTCAAGGCGTCCTATCTGGCGGAAGAGGGCGACATTCCCGCCGGTTTCGCCGGTGTCTTCGGCAAGATCGCGGGCGCTTATTTCCAGAAATACGGTGACCAGTCCGACGCTCTGGCTTCCATCGCGGCCAAGAACCACAAGAACGGCGTGAAGAACCCCTACGCCCAGATGCGCAAGGATCTCGGCTACGAGTTCTGCCGCAACGAGAGCGAGAAGAACCCCTTCGTGGCCGGTCCGCTGAAGCGCACCGACTGCTCGCTGGTTTCCGACGGTGCGGCGGCGGTGGTGATCACCAACACCGAGACCGCGCTCGGCATGAAGAAGGCCGTTGCCTTCCGCTCGGTTGCCCATGCGCAGGACTTCCTGCCGATGTCCAAGCGCGACATCCTGAAGTTCGAGGGCTGCACCACCGCGTGGAACCGGGCGCTCTCGGCGGCGAACCTCTCCATCGAGGATCTCTCCTTCGTGGAGACGCACGACTGCTTCACCATCGCCGAACTGATCGAATACGAGGCCATGGGCCTCACGCCGGAAGGAAAAGGCGCGATTGCGGCCATGGAAGGCTGGACGGAGCCGGACGGCAAGCTGCCGGTCAACGTCTCCGGCGGTCTGAAGGCCAAAGGCCATCCGATCGGCGCGACCGGTGTTTCCATGCACGCCATCACGGCCATGCAGTTGACCGGCGAAGCGGGCGACATCCAGCTTCCCAAGGCCGATATCGGCGGCATCTTCAACATGGGCGGCGCGGCGGTCGCCAACTATGTCTCGATCATGCAGGCGCTGAAATAGCCTTTCCGGCTTTCACCTTGCGCAGAAACGAGAACGCCCGCCGGTTTCCCGGCGGGCGTTTTTGTTTGTCAGGGACGTTCGGCGCCGATCAATGCAGGGCGTCGTAGTCCTTGCCTGCGAGATCGACCACGTGGTCCACGTCATCGGCGCGCATCAGGCGGTCGTTGACGAGGTCTTCGGCAGCCGCCTGCACGGCTGCCTGATAGGCGGCCTTGTCGGCATAGCGATCACCCAGAGGTGCGCGGCTGTCGTCCGTGGAAGCCTTCGCCGGGAAGGCGAGGAACGAACCCTGCGTGGTGTAGAGTTCGCCCGCCGCAAAGCCCTTGGCGCGCGGGTTCCAGCCCGTGTAGGTGCCAAGCGGGGCCGCCAGACGCGGAAGTTCCACACCGCCCAGTTCGTTGCCGTCGGCATCGAGCGCGGGAACCAGCTCAGGATAGGCCGCGCCGCGGGCCGGAGGCTGGACCGAATAGTCCATGACCTGCAGGCTGTTGAACTTCGGCGTCGTGGCCTTGCCCGAGATCGTCGGGAAGTTGAGCGCGGCCGGGGTTACCAGCGTGCCGTTGGCGACGCTGGGATAGCGGCTGGCCGGCGGCTCGACGCCCTCGGCAACCCAGTCCTTCATGTCCTCATAGAGGGCGCGCAGAACGGGCGTCACCGAAAGCGGGTTGTTCAGGTTCGCAGCCGGGCCCTTGGGGGCGGGCTTTGCACCCAGCAGCGAGAAGTGCTGCGTACCTTCGATGAAGTAGAGACGCACGTTGTCCGGCATGGCCAGAGCCTTGCCGTCCGGCGAGGTGGAGAGCAGGTAGGCGCGGGCCTGCCAGAACTCCGTCGACGTATCGGACTGCATGATCACCGGGCAGGTCTCGCTCGCCTCGCACTTGTCCAGAATGCCGCCGGTCTCGCCGGAGACGGGATCGGTCAGCGAGACATAGGTGAAGGGGAACTGGTCGCCCTGGTAGTCGTGATCCTCGTGCTGGCGGGAATAGCGGCCCTGCTGCGCGAAGGCATAGTTGGTGTAGGTCTTGCGCGAGCCCGCAATGTGGACCATCGCGCCGTCGAACACCTTGTTGCCCTTCTCGTCGGCATTGAACCCGTTGTAGATCATGTCGCGCATCATGCGACCGGACTGGGAAATGCCCATGCCGACCGTGTGTTCGATGCCCGAAAGCGGGTTTTTCGCCTTATGTCCGGGATTGCCGCGCAGGAACGACACGACATCGCGCATTCCCGCCATGCCGAGACCGGCGGGAACGGAATCCTTTGCCGGATAAATGAATTCGTAGATCGCACCGGCGGGCATGGAGGCCGGACGGGTGATCTCGACTTCATTCTCGCTGACATACTTGAAGCCGAGGTCTTCCGGCGTCATGGCTTCGTCAGTGTCGTTGACGCGCACCGTGATCTTCGCCTTGGCGGGATCGAGGTCGGCGGCCGGATAGGTGAGCTTCAGCGTGCCGGTGTCGCCCGGCTTGTCGAAGATCTTCTGTTCGCGGGAGATGCCCGTGACGCCCTTTTCCACCGGAAGGGTGATGTTGAGGGCCTTTTCAGGCAGGAAAGGCTGCCAGCCGTTCCACACGATCGTGTCGCCCTGCGAGAGCAGGAAGCCGTCACCGGCATCTTCCGCCTTGGCAGGCACGGTGGAGGAATGGGAGGCGTTCATCAGCATGAAGCTGAGATTGCGACCGCGGTTGTTCACTTCATAAAAAAGGAAGGGAGAGCGGGCGGCCTCGTCGCTCGGGCGCAGAATGGAAACTTCCGTGGTGAAGACCACATCGCCATTCTTGTCGTGCGGCGCCTTGTCGAGACCCACGATACCGGCATTGGCCGGATCTTTCGGGTTCACCGCGATTGTCGCAATGGCATCGATGCGCTCGTAGGCACCGACGTCACCGAAGCTTGCGCCTTCAACCGCAGCGCCGGTGTTCTCGATCTTGAAATCGATCACGCGCGACATTGCAGTGCCCGACAGCATCGTTGCCGCCAGGAGGCTCGTAGCGAAAATAAGCTTGGATTTCATACTGTCACCATCCGTAATTGGGGGGGAGTATGAAACGGGAGACTATGTCGGGACAGGCGATCCGGCGAGCGTGATAAGTGACAAGGTGCGTCAATGGCGCGCATGAACGTCATGCGTGTAACGTAGCGATTTCATCCCGTGATGCGAGATGCCTTCTGTTTAAGCAGTGTGATTAATCGGTGGACAAACGGGCGGGACCGGCAGGTCGCTTGAAAACGCATCAACCTGTTGCCCGGCAGTGCGTTTGCGGAACCGGACGCGATCGCGACGCGAAGGCCTCCACCTGCCCATGAAAGCGGCGGTTGGCCATGGCGCGTCAAAGGTCGAGCCTTCAGGCCCGCCGCCGCATCCATGGCCGCGTGCCCGCAGGGGCCTCCGTCACGCTTTCGACCGGCTGGTAATGGAGAGCCACATCCGGCACACCGTCCGCCGCAAGGCTTGCACGCGAGGGTTCATGGCTCACCGCGAAGGCGTCGAAGCCGCAGCGGCGCATGAGTGCGATCTGGTCGATCAGCACATCTCCGATGGCCCGGATCTCGCCCGCATAGCCCAGATCCTCGCGCAGGATGCGTGCGGTTGAATAGCCGCGACCGTCGGCGAATTTCGGAAAATTCACCGCGACCGCCGCCACATGGGCCAGATCGGCGGCGAGGACGCGAATATCCTCGCCCGCCTCCACGACGATGCCGACAGGCGCGTTGCGGCCCCTCAAGGTGTCCGCCGATGCCTGCCAGACTCCCAGCGGCACGAATACCGCGCCATCGGAGGGCACAGCCTCGTCTTCGCCGAGATAGGACCAGTCACAGGCCTGAAAGTGGCCTTCCTTGAAGATGTCGTTTTCCGGTTTGGCGTCCATCTGCATGCCGCTCATGTCCTAGATCCCGCTTCCGTCGATTTCGCGCCCATGGGTGGGCAGGTGAATGCCGCATTCCACCTTGTCGGCCCCGCGCCAGCGCCCGGCGCGTGCATCTTCGCCCGGCGCCACCTTGTCGGTGCAGGGCATGCAGCCGATGGAGGGGAACCCTTGCGCCACCAGCGGATGCGGCGGCAGGTCGAGGCGCGCCGCATAGTTCTTCAGATCCTCCACCGACCAGTTGGCGAGCGGATTGATCTTGATGCGCCCGTCCGCGACCTCGAAAAGCTCAAGTCGCGCGCGCGTCGAACTCTGGAACCGCTTGCGGCCCGTCATCCATGCATCGAAGCCGTCGAGCGCGCGTTCCAGCGGCAAGACCTTTCGCAAGGCACAGCAACGGTCCGGGTCCTTGAGCCACAGCCCGCCCTTCGGATCAGTCTCAGCCAGTTCCTCATCGTCGGGCGTGACGGTGCGAACGCCGGTCAGGCCGAAGCGTTCGATGAGCGTCTCGCGATAGCGCAGCGTCTCGCCGAAAAGCTTGCGCGTATCGACGAAGAGAACCGGCGCGGAGGCATCCACCTTGCTCAGGAGATGCAGCAAAACGGCGGATTCCGCCCCGAAGGAGGAAACGAGCGCGACCTTGCCCGGATAGAGCCGGTGAAGCGCGGTCTCCAACAGCCTTGGGGTGTCCAGCTCGCCATATTGCGCGTTGAGGGCCCGAGCCTCGGCCCTCAACGCGTTTTCAGGGTCGAGCGCGAGGGCCGTCGCGTTATGCGGTGCCATAAAGCGCCTCCTTGAAGGGTTCGTCGCCCACCCTGCGATAGGCCGCAAGGAAGGTCTCGTTGTCGTTGGCGCGAAGCTTCAGGTAGGTCTCCACGACCGTTTCCACCGCATCGATGATCTTCTCCCCGTCGAAGCCGCGCCCGACGATGGAGCCGATGGAGGTGTGCTCGTCGGCGGAGCCGCCAAGCGTCAGCTGGTAAAGCTCCTCGCCCTTCTTCTCCACGCCGAGAATGCCGATATGGCCGACATGGTGATGGCCGCAGGCGTTGATGCAGCCGGAGATCTTGATCTTCAGCTCGCCGATCTCGCGCTGGCGCGAAGCCGAGCCGAAACGGTTCGAAATCTCCTGCGCAAGCGGGATCGACCGCGCATTGGCAAGCGCGCAGTAATCGAGCCCCGGGCAGGCGATGATGTCGGTGATGAGCCCACAGTTGCCCTCTGCCAGTCCCAGATCGACCAGTGCGGCATGGACCTTGTCCAGATCGTCGAGCCGCACATGCGGCAGGATCAGGTTCTGCTCGTGGCTGACGCGTAGTTCGTCGAAGCCGAAGGTTTCGGCCAGATCGGCGATGGCCTCCATCTGGTCGGCGGACGCATCGCCCGGCACGCCGCCGATGGGCTTGAGCGAGATCGTCACCGAGGCATGGCCCGCCACCTTGTGCGGATGGACGTTGCGCTCCGCCCAGGCCGCGAAAGCCGGATCGCCCGCGCGCTTTGCCTCAAACCGCGCGCCATTGGCGGATGGATCGAAGGCGGGCGGCTGGAAGTAGGCCTCGATGCGACGAACCTCTTCCGCAGGCAATTGTAAGACCCCGTGGCGGATCTTCTCGAACTCCGCCTCGATATCGCCGCGCAATTCCTCGATCCCCGTCTCATGGACGAGGATCTTGATGCGGGCCTTGTACTTGTTGTCGCGACGGCCATAGCGGTTGTAGACGCGCAGGATCGCTTCCGAATAGGCCAGAAGGTCCTCTTCGGGCAGGAACTCGCGCACGAGCTTGGCGATCATCGGCGTGCGGCCCTGACCACCGCCCACATAGACCTTGAAGCCGATGCCGCCGTCCTCGCCGCGCACGACCTGCATGCCGATATCGTGCACCTGAATGGCGGCACGGTCATGCGGTGCGCCGGTGATGGCGAACTTGAACTTGCGCGGCAGGAAGGTGAATTCCGGGTGCAGCGACGACCACTGGCGGATGATCTCCGCATAGGGGCGCGGGTCCGCGATCTCGTCGGCGGCAGCGCCTGCAAACTGATCGGCGGTCGTGTTGCGAATGCAGTTGCCCGACGTCTGGATCGCATGCATCTCCACGGAGGCCAGATCTTCCAGGATCGCCGGAATGTCGGAGAGCTTGGGCCAGTTGAACTGGATGTTCTGGCGCGTGGTGAAATGGCCGTAGCCGCGGTCGTACTTGCGCGCGACATGGGCGAGCATGCGCATCTGCGCGCTGTTCAGCGTGCCGTAGGGCACGCAGACACGCAGCATGTAGGCGTGAAGCTGGAGATAGACGCCGTTCATCAGGCGCAGCGGCTTGAACTGCTCCTCGTTCAGGTCTCCGGCAAGACGGCGGCGGACCTGATCGGAAAACTGCGCGATGCGCTGATCCACGAATTCCCGGTCGAATTCATCGTAACGATACACGGGGCTCGCTCCTGAAACTGGCTGTTGTTGCTGGCTTTGCGGGCACGCCGTCAGGCGGCGTCGGAGGCCCGTTGGGATTGCTTGCCGAGATCCTTGCGAAACGTCGGACCTGCGGCGCGGATACGTTCGCGCAGGCGCACCGGCACGATTGCGCTGCCCTCGCGCGTCACCTCGATCACATCGACATCGACGATCCGGTTCGCCGCCACGGCGCGCGCCGCCGCAGCCTTCCCGGCCTCAAGGGCGGCCTCGTCTTCCAGAAGCCGGGCGTTCTCGATGGTCTCCACCCAGACATCGTTGTGGCCGAGCCAGACGACTTCGCCGTCGCCAAGACGGTTGGCGGTGACGATCTTTACGGTTGCTTTCGCGTGAGCGGGCATGGGGTCTGGCTCCTCAGGCGGCCTGAACTTGGGAAACGGAAAGGGGCTTCAGCGGTTCGGCCCGCTCGATGGCCGCGTGGGCGACGACCTCGCCGATGACGATCAGCACCGGGCCGTTCACATCCTCGCGCTCCGCAAAGGCGGAAAGGTCATCTATTTTGCCGGCAAAAGACCGCTCCTCGCGCCGTGCCGCGTTCTCGATGGCCATGACCGGCGTCGCTTCCGCCAGCCCGGCCTCGATCAGACGGTCGGCCACCCGGCCCGCAACCGTGCGGCCCATGTAGACGGCGACGGTGGAACCGGTCAGCGCAAGGTCTGCCCAGTCGGGCAGGGTCTCGCCGTGCCTGTCGTGCCCGGTGGCGAAGACGAGGCTGGAGGCGACATCGCGAAGGGTGAGCGGGATCTCCGCGGAAGCCGCGGCCGCAAAGGCCGCGGTCACGCCCGGCACGATCTCATAGGCCACATCGGCCTTGCGCAGGGCGGCGATCTCTTCGCCCGCGCGCCCGAAAATCATCGGGTCGCCGGACTTCAGCCGCACCACGCGCTGGCCCTTGGCCGCTTCCTCGACAAGGATCTCGTTGATGCGACTTTGAGAGACCGAATGTGCGCCCTTGGCCTTGCCGACGGAAATCCGCCGCGCATCGCGCCGCCCCATGGCGACGACGGCGTCGGGCACGAGCCGGTCGTGAACGATCACGTCCGCTTCCTGCAAGAGACGCTGGGCGCGAAGGGTCAGCAGATCTTCCGCGCCGGGACCTGCGCCGATCAGCCAGACAAAGCCGGCTTCATCTGATGCGCCGTTGACGAGCCGGTTGGCGGCGGCGCGCGCTGCATCGATGCGGCCTGCATAGGTTTCATGCGCAACGGGACCGGAAAAGAACGTCGCCCAGAGACGGCGGCGGGCTTCGCCCGTCGGCACAAGGCGCGAGACCGTGTCGCGAAAGCTTTCGGCAAGACGGGCGAGCGTTCCGGTTTCGCGCGGCAGCAGCGCTTCGATACGCGCGCGGATATGGCGGGCCAGAACCGGGCCGACGCCGGTCGACGTGATGGCCACCGCAACGGGGGCGCGATTGACCAGCGCGCCGGTATAGAAGTCGCACATTTCCGGCCGGTCTACCGCATTGACCGGAATGCCGAGCCCACGCGCGGCCTCCACCACGGCGCGATCGAGCACCTCGTCCTCACGCGCGGAAAAAACGAGTGCTGCGCCTTCGATCAGATCGCTCGAGAACGCCTGCGCCACATGGCGCGCACCGGCGCGTTCCGCGGCACGGGCGAGGGCGGGCTTCATTTCGGGGGCGAGGATCTCGATCAGCGCATTGGTTTCGCCCAGCAGTCGGACCTTGGCGGCGGCTTCTTCGCCTGCGCCCACGACCACCACGCGCCGTCCCGCGACCTTGTGAAAGGTCGGAAAGACGTCGAGGCGATTGTTATCGTTCTGATCGTGCCGCCGGGCCATGAGCCACTCCGCGCTTCAATTGCGTTTGTGGCTTTGAAGGTAGGCGCGGCGTCCCGGAAATGCCGGGCATGGGGTTTCAAGGCGAAATCGATACGGGAAAAAGATTTCCGGTTTCACGCGGGAAGTGAGATCTCCGCCGGGCAATTCCGGCGGATGAGGGCAGGCGGCGGGGGCGGAGCCCCTAGACGTCGAGCATCACGTGTTCGACCACCTGATCTTCCACCATCTCGTAGTCTTCGGAGATGATCCGGTCGCGCCCGAGGCTCTTGGCGGCATACATGCGCTCGTCCGCCACCCGCATGGCTTCGGAGAGCCTGGCCTCGTAGCCGGTGGAAAGGCCGATGGAGAGCGTCACGTCGAGGGGTTTCCCATCGGACATGTGCACATGCCGGTGAAAGCGCGAGACCAGCGCCCCGCAGCGTTCCCGGGCCGCCTCCAGATCGTTGCCCGGCATGAGGAGGCAGAATTCGTCTCCGCCGAGGCGCACGCTCAGGATGTTACCGTCGCAGGTCGCGGTGATGTCATCGGCCAGATGCTTGATGACCGCATCGCCCACTTCGTGACCGTGCTGGTCGTTGACCTGCTTGAAGCGGTCGATATCGAGAAGAGCGACCGGGATCGGCTGGTCGCTGCGTCGGCATTCCGCATAGACCCGCGTTCCCGCCTCGAACAGGAAACGGCGGTTGTAGAGGCCGGTCATGGCGTCGTTGTTGGCCGCATCCGTCAGCTTCAGGATGCGGTCGATCGTGTCGAGGTTCTGCCCGGTGCGCAGGAGAAATTCCTCCGGCGCGCAGTCCTTGGCCAGCACTTCGTTGGCCCCGCTCTTCAGAAGCCGCACCATTTCGGTGCGGGTCGGGGCGGTTGAAAGCGCGAAGATGGCGACCGCCTCCGGTCCGCGGCGCAGGCGCACCTGTTTGATCAGCTCCATGGTGCTGATGTCGGGATTGTCGCTGTCCACCACCAACAGGCGGATATGCTCGTTGTCGGTGATCTCGCGGATCGCATCCTTGGCGGTGGAGGCGTGCATGAGCGAAAGCTGCAGGCGGCGCAACTGCTCCTCCGCATCCTTCATCGGCTTGGCCGGGTCCTGCAGCATCAAGGCCCCGATCCCGCGGTTGGCCCGCAGGCGCAGCACAAGCTCGCGCAGGTAGGACAGGCTCGCCGGGCTGTCCTTCAGGACGTAATCGACGATGCCCTTGGCGTAGAGCCGGGTCTGCAGGTTCGGGTCGAATCGGCTGGTAAATACGATCGTGGGCACCTTGTGGGAGGTGGTCAGTTCCACCGTTTCCACGTCCGTGGTGTCGGGAAGAGACAGGTCGACCAGCGCGACGGAAATCTTGGCCGCATGTTCGTCCAGAATGTCGGAGGCTTCCGCACAGGTTCTTCCGACGATCAGCTCGAAACCGTCCGAATTGCGGAAACTCCGGGATACGGCTTTTTCAAAAAAGCTCGAATCCTCGACAAGAAGTATCGTGTCCATATGTTGGCCCCACGCCGAACATGGCCCGACACTTCGTCGAATGCGAAGTCAGGCCCGGAAATATGTTTCAAAAACAGCTGTCGACGCAAAGCGGATCTGCGTCCTTCCCCCAAAGGCAGTTTGAACTCCGTGCAGAAGATCCAATCGATCAGCCCCGGTATTCGCCCCGAACAGCCCCAAAATTCGAAAGGCCCGCCCCGCGAAAACTCGCGAGGTGGACCCGTATTGATGACTAGGTAAAAACATAGTCGTCTTAAATAGGTATTAATAGGAACGGACATGTTACCCGTACCCCGCGCCGCGCGGGCGTGTTGCGGGGGTGCGGATCCTACAACCGGTCGCGCAGGGCGAACCACGACATGGCCAGCGCCTGGATGGGGGTGCGTAGCCATTTACCGCCCGGGAACGGCATCATCGGCAGCCGCGCGAAGGTGTCGAAACGGCTTGCGTCTCCGGCCACCGCCTCGCCGATCAGTCGTCCGGCCAAATTCGCAATCCCGACGCCATGGCCGGAGAAGCCGCCCACGATGTAGAAGCCGGGACGCGGCCTGCGGAAATAGGGCATGCGGTTGGCGGTGATCGCCAGCGTGCCGCCCCAGGCGTGATCGATGCGCACATCGGCGAATTGCGGGTAGATCCCCGCCATGTGCTTGCGCACGAAGCCTTCGACGTCCGCCGGGTAGGCGCGGGTATAGGTCTCCCCGCCGCCGAAGATCAGCCGCCGGTCCGGGCTCATGCGCCAGTAGTGGACCACCCAGCGCGTATCGGCCACGGCCTCGTTGTCGGGGATGGGATCGCGCTCTCCCAGCGGCTCGGTTGCCAGAATGTAGTTGTTGATCGGCAGTACGCGGGCTTCCGTTGTTGGGTCGAGCCCGTCCAGATAGCCGTTGGCCGCCAGCACCACGTTCTTGGCGCGCACCTCGCCCTTGGCGGTCTTGACCACGATGGGCTGGCCCTTGCCGATATCGGTGACGGCGGTGCCCTCGAAGATCTGCGCGCCCACCTCTTCCGCGGCTCTTGCCATGCCGAGCACGAAATTCAGCGGATGCAGGTGAGCGCCGCGCGCATCGCGGTAGCCGCCGTAATAGACGTCGGTGCCGATCTTGGCTGCCAGCTCGTCATTGTCCAGAAGAGAGATGCCGTCGTATTCGAACTCGCGCGCCAGCGTCTCCGCCTCTTCCTGAACCTCCTCAAGCCAGCCCTTCTTGTGAACGGCGTGGATGAGCCCGTCGGCCCAGTCGCAATCGATGGAATGACGCTCGATGCGTTCCTTGATCAGGGTCTTGGCTTCCTCCGCCATGTCCCAGAAGACGCGGGCCTGCGTCTTGCCGACGTGGTTGATGAGCCACTGCTGATCGCGGCGCTGGCCGGAATGAAGCTGCCCGCCATTGCGCCCCGATGCGCCCCAGCCGATGCGCTTTTCCTCGCAAAGGACCACCGACAGGCCCTGTTCGGCGAGATGCAGGGCGGCGGAAACGCCGGTGAACCCGCCGCCGACGATACAGACATCCGCCGTCAGGCTCTCGGTGAGAACCGGACGCGGCCGGTCATCGTTGATGGTGGCCGTGTAATAGGAGGTGGGATCGTAGGCGGGTACGGTCATTGGCTTTAACGCTTTTCGGGCAGGTTTCGGCGCCAAAGGCCATGGCGGCGGGTTTGCCGCCATGGCGCAGGTGCAATGCCTGCAGGAGAACAATCAATCTATCGGAAGTTGCGGGTCGTCCGCTAGCCGACTTTGCCGTCCCGCTTCAGGACGGCGTAGGTGTCGTCGAGCGTCTTTTCCGCAATGCGCACAAGCTCGTCCGCCTCTTCGTGGGTGAGCACCAGCGGGGGCGACAGGATCAGGCTGTCGCGCACCGCCCGCATGACGAGGCCGTTGGAAAACGACGTGTCGCGCGCAATCGTGCCGACCGTGCCTTCATCGGCGAACTTCTTCCTCCGGTCGCCCTTGGAAGGCGTCAGTTCCAGCGCGCCCACGAGACCGACCATGCGCGCCTCACCGACCAGTGGATGCTCGCCGAGCGAGATCCACTTCTTTTGCAGATAGGGGCCGATATCGTCGCGCACCCGGTCCACGATCTTCTCGTTTTCCATGATGGAGAGATTGGCGAGCGCGGCCGCGCAACAGGCCGGATGACCGGAATAGGTGTAGCCGTGATAGAACTCGCCGCCCTTGTTGATGACCACATCCGCCACCTTGTCCGACACCATCACACCGCCGATGGGCAGATAGCCGGAGGAAAGGCCCTTGGCGATGGGCATCAGGTCCGGCTCAAGCCCGAAGAAGGTGGAGCCGAACCATTCGCCCGTACGTCCGAAGCCGGTGATGACCTCGTCCGCCACGAAGAGGATGTCGCGCTCCTTCAGGATACGGGCAACCTCCGGCCAGTAGGTGTCGGGCGGGATGATGACGCCGCCCGCGCCCTGAATGGGTTCCGCGATGAAGGCCGCGACCTTGTCCTCGCCGATCCGGTCGATCTCTTCCGCAAGCTGGTTGGCGGCCCAGATGCCGAACTCGTCGGGGCTCATGTCACCGCCCTCGCCGTACCAGTAGGGCTGGGCGATGTGGCTGACGCCGGGCACCGGCAGGTCACCCTGCTCGTGCATGCCCTTCATGCCGCCGAGGCTGGTGCCTGCGAGCGTTGAGCCGTGATAGCCGTTCCAGCGCCCGATGATGTGCTTCTTCTCCGGCTTGCCCATCAGGTCCCAGTAATAGCGGACCATCCGGAACACCGTGTCGTTGGCTTCCGATCCGGAGCCGACGAAGAAGACATGGTTGAACTGGGCGGGCGTCAATTGCGCGAGCTTTTCCGCCAGAGCCACGGCAGGGGGATGCGTCGTCTTGAAGAAGAGGTTGTAGTAATCCAGCTCCTGCATCTGCCGGTGAACCGCTTCCACGACCTCCTGACGCCCGTGGCCGATCTGGGTGCACCACAGGCCCGCCATGCCGTCCATGATGCGGTTGCCCTCCGAATCGGTGAGCCAGACGCCCTCCGCGGCGACGATGACGCGCGAGCCCTCGGCATTCAGCGTGCGGTGCTCGGAAAAGGGATGGAGGTGATGGGCAGCGTCCGCCTCCTGCAGCGCCCGGGTGGGGTAGATGTTGGACGTGAGGGTCATGTGAAGGGCACTCCGAGAAAGATGATCTTTGTCTTGTTCCGGTGTCGTGTTCCGGTCGCTTTGTCCGATGGCCTGCGCAGGCCGGAAATGACGGCTCGCGCAGGCGAAATCTTGCGCCCCGGCATTTCAAGACCCCGGGGCGGGGAAGGGCGGCGCGGTCGCGCGCGGCCCAGTGCGTGAGACGTGATGCGTCAGACGTTCAGGAGCAGGTATTCGCGCTCCCATGCGCTGATGACGCTCATGAATGTCTCGAATTCCTCCTGCTTGATCGCCCGGTAGGTGGCGACGAAGCGTTCGCCGAAGACATCGATGAGTTCCTCGCATTCCTCAAACAGCGTCAGCGCCTCGGTGAGACCGCGCGGCAGCGAGTAGGGGCCGCCGGAGGAATAGCCCGTGCGCGGCGGTTCCGGCTTCAGCTCGTTCTTGATGCCGAGATAGCCGCAGGCAAGCGAGGCTGCGATGGCGAGATAGGGGTTGGCGTCCGATCCCGGCACCCGGTTTTCAAGCCGCCGCGCCGACGGCTTGGAATTGGGCACGCGCAGCGCCACCGTGCGGTTGTCGTAACCCCAGAAGACGTTGCAGGGCGCGGTCGAATTGCGCACGAACCGGCGATAGGAATTCACATAGGGCGCCATGATGCAGGTCACGGCGGGCAGATATTCCTGATGGCCCGCGATGAAGGACAGGAATTCCGGCGTCGCCTCGCCGTCCTCGCCGGAAAAGATGTTCTGGCCCGTCTCGATATCGACCACCGACTGATGGATGTGCATGGCGGAGCCCGGCTGCCCGCTCATGGGTTTGGCCATGAAGGTGGCGTACATGTCGTGGCGCAGCGCCGCCTCGCGGATGGTGCGCTTGAACAGGAACACCTGATCGGCCAGTTCCAGCGGCGCGCCGTGGCGCAGGTTGATCTCCATCTGCGCCGCGCCCTCCTCGTGGATGAGCGTGTCGATCTCCAGACCCTGCGCTTCCGACAGGTCGTAAATATCGTCGATGAGATCGTCGAACTCGTTGAGCGCGGAGATCGAATAGGACTGGCGACCCACTTCCGGACGGCCCGAACGGCCCACCGGCGGGGTCAGCGGATAATCGGGGTCGGTGTTCGGCTTGACGAGATAGAACTCGATTTCCGGCGCGACGACCGGCTTCCAGCCTTCCTTCTCGTAGAGCGCAAGAACGCGCTTCAGCACGTTGCGCGGCGCGGTTTCAACCGGCGCGCCTTCCTGCGTGATCGCGTCGTGGATCAGCTGGGCGGTGGGATCGGTCTCCCACGGCACAACCGCAAGGGTGGAATAGTCGGCCTCGAAGAACAGGTCGCCGTCGGTCGGATTGTGTTTGAAACGGTCGTCCTCCGGCGGGTAGTCGCCGGAAATGGTCTGGGCGAAGATCGAGGCGGGCATGCTCATCACCGGCCCGGAGAAGAACTTCTCCGTCGGCATCATCTTGCCGCGTGCAACGCCGGCAAGGTCCGGCACGATGCATTCGATGTCCTGGATCTGACGATGGCGCAGCCACGTGCGCGCCTCCTCCATCGTCGCCACGCCGCGAATGGGAGTCTCGCTCTGCTTCCCGGCGTTGTCAGACGTATCCGTCACGTGAAGTCCTTAAGGGTTGGTCCCTGCCCCAGAGGAACTCTCCGAAGAAGGAACGGCAGTTGTTGGCGCGAGGAAACCGCGCCCGGCAGGTCTTTCATACGCCTTCCTGCGGCGATGAAAGGCAAATTGTGATCACATTCCGAAATTTGTCAATCGGGGCTCTTCGAAGGGGGGCGGGCTTTCGCTTCGGATCGTCGCTGTGTGGCCGACGCGGATCTTACCTTGCGTCCGGCTTCGGGCTGCGCGGTTGCAACCGGGGGTTTGTCCAGCACCGAATGGCCAATCAGCCCCATGCCGTCGAGGATGTCGCGTTCGATCGCCACGCGTAGTTGCTCGGCATCGTTTTCGCGGATCGCGGCGATGGCTTCCTTGTGCCGGTCCTCCAGTGCGGAGGTGCCGACGCGGCCGTAGGCGGTGCGCATGAAGGGGGCGAATTGCAGCCAGACATGCTCCACCAACGGCAGGATGATCTGCGAGCCCGCGGCGCGGTAGATGCGGAAGTGGAACTCGTGATTGCGGCGCATGTAGGCGGCGACGTCGCCGGTCACCAGACTGACGTCGATGGCGTCGTCGATGCGGGCGAGATCGTCTGCCTGATCGCGCAGCTTCGGCAGGGCCAGCATAGCCAGATGCGGCTCCAGCAGGACGCGGGCATGCAGCAATTCGTCGAACCGCTGGCGCGTCATGGTGGGCACGCGGATGCGTCCGTTCGGCAGGACATCGAGCGCGTTCGCCGCCGAAAGCCCGCGGATCGCCTCGCGAACCGGCATGGGGGAAACGCCGAGCTGGCCTGCCAGACCGCGCAGGGTGACGGCATGGCCGGGCACGAACTGGCCGGTCAGCAGCGCGTCGCGCACGGCTGCTTCCACCCGGTCGCGCGTCACCACGCGCGCGGACGGTTCCGCCCCCTTGGCGGGGGCGGCCTCGGCAGCATTGGACGCGGGGGCATCGGACGAGCGCGCGCGGTCTGGCGGAAAATCGTTCATGCCGCGCCCTGTCCTTTGCGCGGCCCGCACTCTCTCCGGTTGGCTGCCCTCGGGGCGTTCAATTTCTGCATGTCTTTTAATCGTGCCTCTGCGATGTGCAGTAGTTGACAGGCTTAGCATTACGTGATCACATTTTTCCCGCAACAGCAATCGTCGGATTTCGATGTCGGTGTCATGCCGCATCGGGACGGCTTCGCAAAAACAGGTGGTCGGCGCACGTAGCGTCATGCGCATATCGCACGCCGGATCATGTTCGGGAGAATGTCTGCGTCACGTCATCTGCGAAGGTGGACCCCAGGGTCAGGCCGGGTTGTTTCATGTATTGTGATGCGATGTTGAGAGAACGGGAGCCGCGGATACGATTGCAGGAACCTGAAAAGTCTGCGGGTTCCGGCGTGGCGTTCAAGTGGGGGTGTTAAATGGGTCCAGTGGCCCGCGTTGAGTTTCTGACGCCGGATGGCGACATGACGGAAGCGGTGGAACGGTTTCTCGCCGCCCATCCCGATCTCGACACCGTCGAGGTCATCCTGCCGGACACGAACGGCGTGTTGCGCGGCAAGTGGCTGCCGGGCACGGCGCTGCCCAAGATCTTCGAGGGCGGGGTCGCCTTTCCCTATTCGCTTTTCGGTCTCGACGTGTGGGGGCGCGAGGTGGAGGAAACCGGCCTTCACATCGAGACCGGCGACAAGGACGGCCTGTGCTGGCCGGTCATGGAGACATTGCAGCTCGTCCCCTGGGCGGAGCGTAAGACCGCGCAGGTGTTGCTTTCCATGTATGACCGGGAGGGGACGCCCTTCCTGATCGATCCGCGCCATGTCCTGTCGGGCATGGTGGACCGGCTCGCCGAATACGGCGTCACCGCCACCTGCGCCTTCGAGCTTGAATTCTATCTCTTCGAGGAAGACCCCGACGGCCGCCAGCCGCGGCCCGTCTTCTCCACCCATCGCGGGCCTGCGCGCCAGAACATGTATGCGCTCTCCGATCTGGAAGCCTTCATGCCGCTGGTCGATGAAATCCGCCGCGGTGCGGACGAGCAGAACATCGCCGCCGATGCGGCTGTCTCGGAAGCCGCGCCCGGCCAGTTCGAACTGAACCTGCATCACCGCAGCAATCCTTTGACGGCCGCCGATGACGCCGTGCTGCTGCGCCGTCTGGTGACGGGCGTTGCGCGCAAGCACGGGCTGAAGGCCTCCTTCATGGCCAAGCCATTCGTGGAATGGCCCGGCAACGGCATGCATGTTCACGTTTCGCTGGAAGATGCGCATGGCAACATCTTCGCCAATCCGGAAAACGGCGAGGAACTGCTCGGCCACTCCATCGCCGGCCTTCTGGAGACCATGCAGGAAAGCCAGCTTCTCTATATTTCCACCTTCAACGGCTTCCGCCGGATGCAGCCGGGCTCCTACGCGCCGACCTCGATCACATGGGGCCACGACAACCGATCCGTCGCCTTGCGCGTGCCGCCGGGCGGGCCGAATGCGCGCCGCGTCGAGCACCGTATCGCGGGCGCCGACGCCAACCCCTATCTGGTGCTGACAGGTGTTCTGGCGGGAATGCTGGAAGGGCTTGAAAAGCGCAAGGATCCGCCGCGTGCAATCACCGGCAACGCCTATCAGGGGCGTTCGCGCAGGTTGACACCATGGATGGACGAAGCCATTGACGCCTTTGAGAAATCGAAGCGGATGAAGCGGGCTGTGGGCAAGGAGATGCACAAGACGCTCACCGCCATCAAACGCGAGGAACTGGCCGCATTTGGCCGCGAGATTTCGACGCTTGAGCGCGAAACCTATCTCTGACAGCAATGACGGGCCGCAAAGAGTCCACATTGTCGGACAAAATCGCCATGGAAATCGGGTCGCGGGTGATTTAATCCGCGCGCCGGTTGATTTACTTATGGCGGATCGAACTGACCTTCGAAATCCCGGGAGGGGCCGCTGGCCTTCGTGGTCGAAGCCGTGCCGGGTTGGGAATTTGGCTGAACGGGAGCACCCAGACATGCGCATCCTATTTACCGCAACCGTAGCTGCCGTCGCGCTCGTCGCAGGCAGCGCGCTCGCGCAGGAAGAAAAAGTCGTCAACGTCTACAACTGGTCGGACTATATCGACGATTCCATCCTTGAGGATTTCACCGCGGAGACGGGCATCAAGGTCGTCTACGACGTGTTCGATTCCAACGAGGTTCTGGAAACCAAGCTCTTGGCCGGCGGCACGGGCTACGACGTGGTGGTTCCCACCGGATCGTTCCTGTCGCGCCAGATCAAGGCCGGCGTCTTCATGAAGCTCGACAAGGCGAAGCTTCCCAATCTGAAAAACATGTGGCCCGATATCGAGGCGCGCACCGACAAGTACGACCCGGGCAACGACTACGCCATCAACTACATGTGGGGCACCACCGGTCTTGGCTACAACGTCGACAAGATCAAGGAGATCTTCGGCGATGACGCCCCGATCGACAGCTGGGACATGCTGTTCAAGCCGGAAAACCTCGAAAAGCTCTCCGATTGCGGCGTCTATGTGCTCGACGCCCCGACCGAGGTCTTTCCCGCGGCGCTGAACTTCCTCGGCTATGATCCCGACAGCAAGGACGTGGACCAGATCCGCGAGGCGGCGGCGCTCTGGAAGACGGTTCGTCCCTACATCCGCAAGTTCCACAATTCCGAATATATCAACGCACTCGCCAACGGCGACATTTGCCTCGCGATGGGCTGGTCCGGCGACATCCTTCAGGCGCGTGACCGTGCCGCGGAGGCCGACAACGGCGTGAGCGTGGAATACTCCATCCCGAAGGAAGGTGCGCTGATGTGGTTCGACCAGATGGCCATCCCCGCCGATGCGCCGCACCCGGACAATGCGCACATCTTCCTCAACTACATCATGAAGCCCGAGGTCATGGCGAAGGCGTCGAACTACGTCTACTACGCCAACGGCAACCTTGCCTCGCAGGAGTTCCTCGAAGAGGACGTGATTGGCGATCCGGCGATCTACCCGGCCGCGGAGACGATGAAGAACCTCTACACCGTCACTGCGTATTCGCCGAAGGTGAACCGCGTGGTCACCCGCGAGTGGACTTCGGTGAAGAGCGGCAACTGAGCCCGCTCCACATCTCACGATACGACCGCCGGCGGCTTTCCGCCGGCGGGCCTGACTGTGGCGGGCCTGACTGTGGCGGGATCGGGCGAAGAACCCGGCCTGTCGGAACGACTGGAATGACCGCACCGGGAAACGGGCGGGCCACACGCAAAGTGTGGGGGAGCTGGGGATTTGACGGGCGGACGACGCCGCCGTCATTGTGAATGGTGCGGCAGGGACCATGACGGATCGTCCCGATGCCGGTTTGCGACAGGGGTGGGGGTTTTGGCGAAGAAACCGATCGGTCCGATCCGGCGCACATTTGCGCCGTGGGATGATCCCGAGCAGCGTCCTTTCATCGAATTCCGCAATGTCACCAAGCGGTTCGGCGATTTTACCGCGGTCGACAACCTGAGCCAGACGATCTATGAGCGCGAGTTCTTCGCGCTTCTCGGCGGTTCCGGCTGCGGCAAGACCACCCTGATGCGCATGCTCGCCGGTTTCGAGACGCCCACCGAGGGCGAGATCTTTCTGGACGGCAAGAGCCTGAAGGGCGTGCCGCCCTACCATCGCCCCGTCAACATGATGTTCCAGTCCTACGCGCTCTTTCCGCATATGAGCGTGGCCGACAACATCGCCTTCGGCCTCAAGCAGGACGGTGTGCCGAAGTCTGAAATCTCGGAGCGCGTGGCGGAGATGCTGCGTCTGGTGAAGCTGGAAGCCTTCGGCAAGCGCAAGCCGCACCAGCTTTCCGGCGGCCAGCGTCAGCGCGTGGCGCTCGCCCGCTCGCTCGCCAAGCGCCCCAAGGTGCTGCTGCTGGACGAGCCGCTGGCGGCGCTCGACAAGAAGCTGCGCGAGGACACCCAGTTTGAGCTGATGGACCTCCAGATGGACATGGGGCTCACCTTCCTGATCGTGACCCACGATCAGGAGGAGGCGATGACGGTGGCCGACCGCATCGCGGTCATGGACAGCGGCCGGATCATTCAGGTTGCGACCCCGCCGGAAATCTATGAAGGCCCCAATTCGCGCTTCGTGGCCGACTTCATCGGCGACATCAACATCTTCGAGAGCAAGGTGGTGGCCAAGTCCGACACGGGCACCCGCCTGCATGCAACGGATCTCGGCGTGGAATTCGACGTCGGCCAGACGACGGCCGCCAATGTGGGCGATACGGTCGGCTTCGGCATCCGTCCGGAAAAGATTTCCGTCTCTCTCGACAAGCCGGAGAAGGATTTCGTCGTGGAGGCGGAGGTCTGGGACATCGGCTATCTGGGCGATATCTCCACGTTTCATTGCCACACCATGAACGAGGTGGCGCTGCGCGCCTCCGTCGCCAACGTGACCCGTCTGGTGGAGCGCCCGATCGCGTGGGACGACAAGGTCTGGCTGACCTGGGGACGCGACGCGGGCGTCATTCTCGTTGACTAGGGCCTGGACCGGGGCAGTAGCTGGGGCCATGACTGGGGACTGCGCATGAGCAAATTTCTTGCAAAGGCAGGCAAGCGTCTGGCGGGTCGCTGGGCCGTTATCGGCATCCCCTATGCGTGGCTGCTGTTCTTCTTCCTCGTGCCCTTCCTGATCGTCATCAAGATTTCCCTCTCGGAAGTCACCATCGCCATCCCGCCCTATCTGCCGACCATCGATCTGGCGGAAGGCTGGTCGAGCATCCGCGATGCGATCTCCCAGTTTTCCTTCGAAAACTACATCTGGCTGACCGAGGACGACCTCTACTGGAAGTCCTATCTCTCCTCGATCCAGATTGCAGGGATTTCAACTCTCATCACGTTGCTGGTGGGCTATCCGCTGGCCTACGGCATGGCGCGCGCGCCGTCTCAGTGGCGGCCCACGCTGGTGATGCTGGTCATCCTGCCGTTCTGGACCTCGTTCCTGATCCGCGTCTACGCGTGGATCGGCATCCTGAAGAACGAGGGTCTTTTGAACCAGGTCCTGCTCTGGGCGGGCGTGATCGACGATCCGCTGATCATCCTCAACACCAACTGGGCGGTCTATATCGGCATCGTCTATTCCTACTTGCCCTTCATGGTGCTGCCGCTCTACGCGACGCTGGAAAAGATGGACCACTCCCTGCTGGAGGCGGCCGAGGATCTCGGCTGCCCACCGTGGAAGGCCTTCTGGCAGATCACCGTGCCGCTGTCGCTGCCGGGCATTCTGGCGGGCTCCTTCCTCGTCTTCATTCCCGCGGTCGGCGAATTCGTCATCCCGGATCTCTTGGGCGGGTCCAACACGCTGATGATCGGCAAGACGCTGTGGGTGGAGTTTTTCTCCAACCGCGACTGGCCGGTCTCCTCCGCCGTGGCGGTCATTCTGCTGCTCATTCTGGTGGTGCCCATCGTTCTCTTCCAGAACCAGCAGCAAAAGATGCAGGAGCGCGACAAATGAGGCGGCCTGTGAGGGTTTCAGAAACTGGCTCGAAGGAGGTACGGGTATGAATCGCGGAGCCTCCTGGTTCAATGTCACATCGATCGTCGTCGGCTTTGCGTTTCTCTACCTGCCGATCGTGATCCTCGTGATCTTCTCGTTTAACGAGTCGCGGCTTGTGACCGTGTGGGGCGGGTTCTCGACCAAATGGTACGTGGAGATGCTGCACAACAAGCAGCTTCTCGACGCCGCATGGGTGACCCTGCGCGTGGCCTTCGCCTCGGCCACCGTCGCCACCGTGCTCGGAACCATCGGCGCGCTGGTTCTGGCGCGCATGGGCCGCTTCCGGGGCCGTACGCTGTTTTCCGGCATGATCTACGCCCCGCTCGTGATGCCGGACGTGATCCTCGGCCTGTCGCTGCTCTTGCTCTTCGTGGCGATCAATCAGGACCGCGGTTTCTGGACCGTGATGCTGGCCCACACCACCTTCGGCATGTGCTATGTGGCCGTGGTGGTGCAGTCGCGCCTCGTCGGCTTCGACCGTTCGCTGGAAGAAGCCGCGATGGACCTCGGTTGCCCGCCGGTCAAGACCTTCTTCCTCATCACCCTGCCGCTCATCCTGCCGGGCGTGCTGGCGGGCTGGATGCTGGCCTTTACCCTGTCGCTGGACGATCTGGTCATCGCCAGCTTCACCACGGGCCCGGGGGCCACCACGCTGCCGATGAAGATCTACAGCCAGGTCCGCCTCGGCGTCACGCCGGAGATCAACGCGGTCTGCACGATCCTCGTCGTCCTGGTGACGGTCGGCGTGATCGTCGCCTCATTGGTGACGAAGAAACGCGAGGTTTCGCGCCTGCGCGACGAACGAATGGCCGCCGCCGCGCCCTGACCGGGCGCACCGCGCGCATCCATCGACCGGACTCGATCAACCGGATCGGGGCTATTGCGCCTCGGGTTCCGTCGTCGGGTCCGGTTCTGGCGCCTGAACGTCGGGAGCCTGCTGAACGCCCGCCCCGCCGGCAAGGCCTTCGGGCGTCAGGGGCGTTTCCTGCGATGCCGCTTTTTCCGCTTCCGCTGCCTTGCGCTGCTCGATCATCCGGTTCACGTCGGGCAGGAATTGCGGGTTGAGCAGCGGACCGCGCACGAGGAAGAGCACCGAGGCGGCCGGATCGCCCTTGCGCGTCGCCTCTCCGGTGAGCGCGATGGTGCGGTCCGGCAGGGAGGCGCGTCCCTGCGCGCTGATTTCCAGTTCCTTGCTCGTTGCGCTGACCTTGGTGAAGCGCGCGATGCCGTTTTCGATCCCGGCCGCGAGTTCCAGCGTGTCGAGACGCGTGCGCCCCGTATCTGGCGCCGCGGGCGGCGTCTCGCCATCTGCGGCCGGAGCGGGCGTTTGCGGCCCGGTTTCCCGCGCATCCTGTTGTCCTCCGGGGGCAGCGTGGCCCTGCATGGTGAAGGTCTCGATGGCACGGGCGATATCGACCCGCGAAAGCGTGAGCCCGTTCACCGCAAGCTCGAATTTGCCCTTGGCGGAAGCCGCCAGCGCATCGAGATCGAGACCGGAGGCCATCAGGTTGAGATTGCCGCGCGTGATGCCGGATGTCGTGCGGATCCGGCTGTCATCGAGCGGCAGTGCGCCCAGATCGATGTCGCGAAGACTCAGATCTCCCGTCACCGACACGGTCTTGACCGGCGGCAGGGACGCGGCGTCGGGAGCCGTCGGGCCGACGCGTTCCACATTGGCGGAAAGGCGCGCCGCGAGCGTGCCGCCGTAAAGCACCGCTTCGCTGATGTCGAAGGCGACATTGCCGCCTCTCAGAAGGAAAGAGGTGGCCGTGCGCCCGATGCGGGCCGCTCCGATGCGCACCTGCCGGGCGGAAAGCTGAACGTCGATATCGGCGGCCGCCATGTCGTCCACGGGAACGACGATATTACCGTCCTGCGAAAGCGTCTCCGCGCGCAGCCATTCCGAGATATAGCCCGACAGGTCGAGCTTCTCGAAATCCAGCGTCGCCTGCACCGAGGGACGGGCCTTGCGCCAGTCCAGCGCGATGAGGCCGGTGCCCACATTGCCGTCAAGCTCCAGCGTCGCCTGATCCATGACGAGACCGGAGGCATTGGCGCGGGCCTGAAATTCTGCGGAGAAGGGCCCCAGCGTCGCCCCTTCGCCCGGATCGCGCCCCACCCAGCCCAGCGCCCGGCGAAGGTTCGGCATGGTGAGCGATGCCTTGCCGTTTGCCTGCAGGCTTGCCGGCCCCAGCAGGACGCCTTCGAAATTCACGCGCAAGGGCGTGGAGGTCAGCGACAGGTTCAGGGACGCCTTCTGCGCCTCGCCTGCAAAAACGGCGGTGTCGGAAAGTCCGGCGCGCACCTCCATCGCCTCGCCGTGCCATGTGAAGGAGGCGGAAAGGGCGGCCTCGCCCTGCGCGCCCGGCCATGTCAGCGTGCCGTTGATCGCGGTGACCCGCTCGTTCTCGCGGCCGTCCGGCAGGCCGTCATGCAGAATGAGGAAGCTGCCGTCCTCGATGCGAAGCTCGTTGGTGGCGAAGGGCCATTGCGCGGGATCGCGGCGAAGGGTGGAGACCGCAAAGGCGGACGAGGCCGCTTCGGCGATGATTTGCGGCTTGCGCAGCAGGAAGCGCGACAGCTCGATATCGCCGGTGAGAAGCGGGAGCCATTTGATTTCGGCCTCCACGGCTTCGAAATGCGCGCTCATCTCCTGATTGCGGTTGGCGGCGCGCACATCGGGCAGCACCACCGACAGCCCCGAGGTGAAGGTCACATGGGGGCGGCCTTCCACAGCCACGTCCGCGCCCAGCCAGTCCGACAAGACGGCGGCGATGCGGTCCTTGGCGATTTCGGTAGAGACGAGCAGAGGCAATGCCGCGAAAAAGGCGGCGACGAGCAGAACGGCGAGACTGGCAAGCAGGAGCCAGCGTTTCATCGGTTTTCCTTGCTATCGCACGAGACAGTCACCCCGTTGGGCGGCATAGGAAGTCTCACGAGGAACCGCAAGCGGTTTGTTGTGTCGCTCTGTGCTTGTCCGCTTGATTTCACAATGCTAATCGAAGCCTATTGTGCACGAGCGAAAGATCTGTCGCTACGGGAGGTGGCCGGGTTTGCCGGCAGCGGGGTCAGCGGAAGCGTTGCGCCATATTGGCCACGGCTTCGGCAGGACCGACCGGCGGGCATGGCCCGGGCGACAGGTCGAGTCGGCACACCGGGAGGATTGCATGAATCAGAAGCAGCCGCTGTGGGCTCCGTCGCGCGAACGCGTCGAAGCCTCCGCTATCCACAAGTTCATCGGTTTTGTCATGGATCGCGGCGCGCCCGCGCTTGCCGGTTATGACGAGTTGCACGCCTGGTCGGTCGCCGAACCGGCGGCCTTTTGGGACGCGATCTGGGATTTCTGCGGCGTCGTCGGCGAAAAGGGCGCGCGTCTCGTTGAGAACGGCGACGCCATGCCCGGCGCGGAGTTCTTTCCCGATGCGAAGCTGAATTTCGCCGAAAACCTCCTACGCCGGACAGGCGATGGCGACGCGCTCGTCTTCCGCGGCGAGGACAAGGTGGAAAAGCGTCTGTCATGGGACGATCTCCACGCGCTCGTCTCGCGCATGCAGCAGGCGCTGAAGGCGGCGGGCGTGGGCGTAGGCGACCGCGTCGCCGCCATGATGCCGAACATGCCGGAAACCATAGCCGCCATGCTGGCGACCGTGTCGCTGGGCGGCATCTGGTCGTCGTGTTCGCCCGATTTCGGGCCGCAGGGCGTGTTGGACCGGTTCGGCCAGATCGAGCCGAAGGTCTTCATCGCATGCGACGGCTACTGGTATGCGGGAAAGCGCATCGAGATCGCGGAAAAGCTCGGTGAAATCGTTCCCAAGCTTGAAAGCGCATCAACCGTCGTGATCGTGCCCTATCTGGATGTCGCCAAGGAAGTGGCGGCGGGCCTGCGCAAAAGCAATCCGGGCGCTGTGGCGCTGGACGATCTCATCGCGCCCTATGAGGCGGGGTCGATCGCCTATGAGCGCCTCTCGCCGACCCATCCGCTCTACATCCTGTTTTCCTCCGGCACGACGGGCATTCCCAAATGCATCGTCCATTGCGCAGGCGGCGTGCTGTTGCAGCACCTGAAGGAACACAGCCTCAACTGCGACCTGAACCCGGGCGACAGGCTGTTCTACTTCACCACCTGCGGCTGGATGATGTGGAACTGGCTGGTGACCGGGCTTGCCCGCGAGCTGACGCTTCTGCTCTTCGACGGCTCGCCCTTCGCGCCGACGCCGACGGTGCTCTTCGATTATGCGCAAGACGAGCGCATGACCATGTTCGGAACCTCGGCGAAATATATCGACGCGCTGCGCAAGGAGGGCCTGAAGCCCGGCGAGACGCACGATCTTTCCAGCCTCCGCGTGATGACCTCGACGGGCTCGCCGCTGGCGCCCGAAAGCTTCGATTTCGTCTATGCCGACATCAAGTCCGACATCCATCTGGCCTCGATCTCCGGCGGCACCGATATCGCCGCCTGTTTCGTGATCGGCGTTCCGACCAAACCGGTCTGGAAGGGCGAGATCCAGGGCCCCGGCCTCGGCATGGCGGTCGATGTGTGGGACGACGAGGGCAGGCCGGTGCGTGGCGAAAAGGGCGAACTGGTCTGCACGAAGCCGTTCCCGTCGATGCCTGTGAAGTTCTGGAACGATCCGGACGGGCGCAAATACCATGCGGCCTATTTCGAGCGTTTCGACAATGTCTGGTGCCACGGCGATTTCGCCGAATGGACCGAACATGGCGGCATGATCATTCATGGCCGCTCGGACGCGACCCTCAATCCCGGCGGCGTGCGCATCGGGACGGCGGAGATCTACAATCAGGTGGAACAGATGCCGGAGGTGATCGAATCGCTTGCCATCGGCCAGAGCTGGGACAGCGATGTGCGCGTCGTCCTCTTCGTGCGGCTGGCCGACGGCGTGGAGCTTGACGAGGCGTTGGAGAAGTCGATCAAGGCGCGCATCCGTACCGGCGCATCCCCGCGTCATGTGCCCGCCCGCATCGTCGCCGTCGACGATATCCCGCGCACGAAATCCGGCAAGATCACGGAGCTTGCGGTGCGCGATGTCGTGCACGGGCGCGATGTCAAGAACAAGGAAGCGCTCGCCAACCCCGAAGCGCTGGATCTTTATCGGGATCTGCCGCAGTTGGCGGGTTAGTATAAGAACGTATGAGCATGGCAAAATTCCGGGGCCGCAATGAATTGAGTTTGCGGCCCCGATAGACATAAGTATTTATCCTGAGGGATTCCTTAGGATTTATCTTTTCTAAAGCCTAATAACGCATCCGTTATTGCACGGTGGGTGCAACAACGGATCCATCAACGACCTGTAAACGTCCTGTGCAACACAATGCCAGTTACCTGAACGGCATGGATCATTGTGTTGCCCTCCATTCGGATGCGGACTTTCAAGCGAAATGCTGCGCGCGCTCAGGCGCAGCAAGGCGAGCCCCCTGCCTCCGGCGCGGATAGGGCGGGCGGACGCACGCGTGGGGTGGGTGCATTCGCCGTCAGCCTGCGCGCCCGGTTCATCCTGCTGGTCGTCGGTCTTTTCGTCAGTCTGACCCTCACCATGATCGTAGCTGCCAGCTATATCGATCTGCGCGAGGACGACCGCAAGGCGGCCGACGTGGCGACCGTGATTGCGCGAACGGTCAGCCGTCTGGCGTCAGACCATATCGTCGCCTCCCGATATGGGGCGCTGGAGAGCGAGCTTCGCAGTATCGCATCGGATCCGCTCGTTCTGCGCGCCTATGTCTTTGACGCCCTGAATGAGGTGAGCATCGACGGCGGCGTCGATGCCTCCTACGAAGAGACGGAAATCCCGCGTGCGCTGATCGACGAGGTGCTGGCCTCGGGCCGACGCAAGGTGATGCTGGAAGACGGCGTGGTCGAGGTCGCCCTTCCCGTCCTTGTCAGCGGCAACAGGGTGCCGGTCGGTGTGGCGCTGGTGGTTTATGAGCGCCCCGATGCCTCTCAGCTCATCCAGCGGATCTGGTTCCGCAACGCGCTGATCGCTCTCTTCCTCATTGCTGGCGCGATGCCTCTGACGGTTCATTTCGGCAACGGTTTCCTGCGCCCTATCCGGGAACTGACCCTCGTTGCTCACCGGGTCAGCGCCGGTGATTTCGACGCACCTTTCCCGGTGGAGCGTCGCGACGAGATCGGCGTGCTCGCACGCGCCTATTCCGATATGGTGCGCACCATTCGCGGCAATCTCGAACGCATCCACCAGCTCGCCTTCATCGACAGTGTGACCCGGCTCGCCAACCGCGAGAGCTTTCGCGCGGAGACTGAAAAGGCCATCGCGATGGGGGGGCAGGAGAAGGCGGGTTTTGCGGTTCTCTTTATCGATCTGGACCGCTTCAAGCGCGTCAACGACACCTATGGGCACGATGTTGGCGACAAGCTGCTGGCTCAGGTCGCGCGCAGGCTCAGTCTGGAGGTTTGCGGTCAGGACCGGCGCATCGAAGGTCTCGCCGAGCCGGAGCCCGACGAAAGGGGGCAGGGAGCGAGGAACCTGCCGCTGATCGCACGTCTGGGCGGCGATGAATTCGCCGTGTTGCTTCGCGGCTGCACCTCGCGGGCCACGGCTGCCTGCGTGGCGCAGGTGGCGTTGGGGGCGGTGCGCGGCATCACCTCCGTGGACGGGATTCCCGTCTCCATCGGCGCCAGCATCGGCATTGCGATCTATCCGCACGACGGCCACAGCCACACCGCGCTGATGAAAAACGCCGATATCGCCATGTATGCGGCCAAGACGGCCGGGGGGCTGGGGTATGCCTTCTACAACGCCGAGGCGGACCGCGCGGCGGCGGAACGTATGCGGCTGGAGACGGAACTGAAACTCGCGGTGCCGCACGGAGAACTCGTGCTGCATTACCAGCCCCAGGTCGCGGCCGGATCCGGCGCGCTTGTGGGCGCGGAAGCGCTTTTGCGCTGGAACCATCCCGAGCGCGGACTGATCGGGCCCGGCGCCTTTATCGGTCTTGCGGAGGAGACCGGCCTGATCGTGGAGATCGGGCGTTGGGTGTTGCGCGAAGCCTGCCTGCAGACAGCCGAGTGGCACCGGCGCGGGCAGAACATCTGCATCGCGGTCAACATATCGCAAGCCCAGTTCCGCGATCCGGACGGCTTCGCGGCCACCGTCATGACGATCCTGGAGGAAACCGGCCTTCCGCCCACATTCCTGGAACTGGAAATCACCGAATCCATGGCCATGCGGGACGCCGCCGAAATCGCCTGTATCGTCGATCCCTTGCGCGATGCGGGGGTCCGCTTCGCCATCGACGATTTCGGCACCGGCTACTCAAGCCTTGCCCATCTCACCCGGCTGCCCTTCGACATTTTCAAGATCGATCAGAATTTCACCGCAGGTATCGGTCAGGATCAGAGCGCCGAGGTCATCGTCCAGACCATTCTCGCCATGGCGGGAAGCCTGAATTACGACACCGTCGCCGAGGGCGTGGAAACCCGCGAACAGCTCGATTTCCTGACCGCCCACGGTTGCACGATGGCACAGGGCTACCTGATCGGGAAGCCGATGACGCTGGACAACTTCGAAGGCTGGATGGGTGCGTGGCATGCGTCGAAGGGAACCGTCGCGCCGCGAAGCCCGGGGGCGGTCGACGTGACAGCAAAGCGTTGCACCGCGGCCGGATAGTCTGCCCCCGCAATCCGCAAGCTCTAGCCGTCATGCCTCGAAAAGCGGCTGCCGGGCGGAGGAGCGGGTGCGGAAGGTCGCCCGGCTGGTGCTCGCCAGCAGCATCACCGGAATGAGCCCCGTCAGCACGATGGCAAGCGCCGGCAACGAGGCGTCCTCGAAGACCTCGTGCGAGGCCGCCGCATAGACCACGGTGGACAGCGTCTCGAAATTGAACGGGCGCAGCAGGATCGTCGCGGGAAGCTCCTTCATGCAATCCACGAACACCAGAAGTGCTGCCGACAGCAGGACCGGGCGGATGATCGGCAGGTCCACCTGCAGGAGTGTCTTCACCGAGGTGCGCCCGAGCGTGCGCGCGGCCATGTCGAGATGGGGCGAGACTTTGGCAAGTCCGGCCTCGATGGATCCGCTGGCGGCCGCCAGAAACCGGGTCGCATAGGCATAGACCAGCGCCGCGCCGGATCCGGTCAGAAGCAGGCCGGTGGCAAAGCCGAATGTCTCGCGGGCAAATCCGTCGACCATGTTGTCGAAGGCGGCGAGCGGCACGAGGATGCCAACGGCCAGAATGGTGCCCGGAACGGCGTAGCCGATGGCGGCGACCCGTGCGACCGCCTGCAAAAGCGCGGAGCGGCGAACCCGCTGGCCATAGGCGATCAGCACCCCGATGCCGACGGTGATGACGGCGGCGATGCTCGCCAGCGTGAGCGAATTGGTGGCCGCCGACATGAATTCAGGGTTCGACAGATCCTCAAGCCTGCGGCTTGCGAAGTCGGCGAGTAGCAGGGAGGGGGCGAGAAAGCCGAGGAGGACCGGAAGTGCACAGGCGATCATTGCGACTGCCGCCCGGCGCGGGGAGAGCTGATAGCCGGGAAGGGCGCGGTAGCGCGAGGAAGAGTGGTGGAAGCGCTGGTTGCGCCGCCCGTAACGCTCCACCCACAAAAGGGCGAAGACCGCGATGAGCATGGCGCAGGCGATCTGGGCCGCTCCCGGCAGGGACCCGCGATTGAGCCATGTGTCGTAGACGGAGAAGGTCAGCGTTTTCACGCCGAAGAATTCCACCGCGCCGATATCGTTGAGGCATTCCATCAGCGTCAGCGAGACGCCGACCGCAATGGCCGGGCGCGCCATGGGCAGCGCGACGCGGAAGAAGACGCGCCACGGCCCGGAGCCCAGCGTGCGCGAGACGTCCAGCACGCAGGCCGACTGCATCAGGAAGGTCGCGCGCGCGGTGAGATAGACATAAGGGTAGAGCACCATCGACATGACGAAGATGGCGCCCGGAAGCGAGCGGATTTCGGGAAACCAGTAGTCGCGCGAGGTCTGGAAGCCGAAGATCGCGCGGATCGCGCTCTGGACGGGGCCCGTGTAGTTCAGGATGTCCACATAGGCATAGGCGACGATGTAGGTGGGCACCGCCAGCGGCACCAGGAGCGCCCAGTCGAAGAAGCCGCGACCGGGAAATCGGCACATGGTGACGAGCCACGCCGTGCCGACCCCGATCAGCGCCGTCAGGACGCCCACGCCAAGCATCAGCCAGGCGGTGGTGACGACGGCGCGTGGCAGCACGGTCGTCGCCAGATGGTGCCAGACGCCTTCCGCCGGCCCCAGCGCGATGAAGAAGAGAGAGCCGATGGGGGCAAGGACAAGCGCGGCGGTGAGCATGATGGCGACAAGCCAGCCACGCCCCGCGGCCTGACCGCTGACGCTCCCGCCGCTCTCAAATTCCGCGTCGCTTTGCGACGCCGCGCCCATGCTCATCGTGAACCGCTCTCCCATGCCTTCCGGCTTTCCAGCCGGTTCTAGCTGGAAGGCCCGTCGTCGAAGGCGACCTCATCGACCAGCTCGCTGGCCTCCTGACGGTGCTTTGCGATCTCGATCAGCGGCAGTCTGTCGGGATGAAGCTTGCCCCAGGAACTCACCAGTTCCGACGGCTGCACATGCGGGTTCAGCGGATACTCGAAATTTATTTCCGCATAAAGCCCCTGCGCCTCGTCGGAGGTCAGGAATTCCATCAGCTTCACCGCGTTCTCCCGGTTCGGCGCATGTTTGGTCAGCACCATGCCGGAAATGTTGACGTGGCTTCCGCGTTCCTCGGCATTGGGGAAGAGGATCTTCACCGAACGGGCCCACTCCTCCTGTTCCGGTTCCTTGTCGTTGGTGAGCATCTTGCCCATGTAGTAGGTGTTACCCAGCGCGATGTCGCACTCACCCGCGTAGATGGCCTGCACCTGCGCCCGGTCGTTGCCGGTCGGCTTGCGGGCGAGGTTTTCCTTGACCGCCGTAAGCCAGTCCTTCGCCTTCTCGCGGCCCTCATGGGCGATGATCGAGGCGATCAGGCCGATCGTGTAGTCGTGTTGGCCGGAACGGGTGCAGATGCGGCCCTTCCACTTCGGATCGGCAAGCTCGGCATAGGTGATGTTTTCTTGCGCCACCCGCTCGCGCGAGGCGTAGACGACGCGCGCACGGCCCGTCAGGCCGAACCAGCGATTGTCGGGATCGCGGAAGTTTTCCGGGATGTTGCCCTTGATCGTCTCGTCGTCGAGAACCTCTGCAAAATCCAGCTCCTTGGAGCGCTCGAGGCGTCCGATATCGACCGTCAGCATGACGTCGGCCGGCGAATTCACGCCTTCGGCACGGATGCGCTCGCCAAGGCCCTTGGAGGCGTAGACGATGTTGGTCCGGATGCCGGTCTCCTGCGTGAAGCGGTCGAGCATCGGCTGGATCAGGTAGGGCTGGCGATAGGAATAGATATTGACCTCGCCGTCCGCCTTCGCAGCCGTACTGAGGCCGGTCAGGCCGCCCGCGGCAAGCGTGAGGGTCAGGGCCAGGCAGGAGGCGGAAAGGGTGCGCGCCGAAAACAGGCGGCGCGCCGCGGCGGCAAGGTTGCCGGAACGATCGAAATTCAGCATGTGTTTCCTCCGGCGACAGGTTCAAGGTCTGTCGTCTTGGGGTTTGCCCGCCGCCGGACCTGTCGGTCGGCAGTTGTGTCGGATCGGGCAAATTGTCGTGCGGATGCTTTCGGTTGCTCGCGTCGAACGGGGGGCGGACGTTTCCCGATCGCGCGCCAAAAGCGTTTCGAACTCCCGGGAGGTTACCCTCCCGAGTGGTGCGGCAGTTTATCCAATTGAACCCCTCAGTCAACGAAATTACTATATATAACAATAAGTTAGAATAATTCTAAACTGTAAGGCTCAAGTTTTAATCGGCGCGATTGCATCGACGAGGCTATGCCGCGGCGTTACCTAACGGGCAAAGGGTTGTCCGGACAGGATCCTGTCGATCAGAAAAGATCGCCTTGCTCGGGAGATCCGGTTGCAGCCGGTTTGCGCTTGGCAGCCTTGCGCTGCGGGCGGGGGGAAGCGGCCGTGGGGGCGGGCGGGACGCCCGCAGGCGAGCCCCCGTCGCCTGACCCGAGCTGGACCGTGCCGTCGGCAAACTCGATCTGGAGCGCCATGCCGGGTACCACAAGCTTTGCGCGGGGCAGGGGCGTGCCGTCCCCGTCGCGCACCACCGCATAGCCGCGGTTCAGAACGCTCTTGTAGGAAAGCGCATCCAGCATCTGCGACAGACCGTCGAGCCTTGCGCGCTGGCGCTGGGCGGCAACGTCGAAGGCGCGCTCGCTGCGCTGGGAAAAGCCGACGAGCCGCTCACGCCCGACCCGGATGCCCTGATGAAGCATGCCCGGCTGAAGCCGTCCGCCGACGCTCTGGAGACGTCCGCGATGGGTGGCGGTGTTGGTGCGAAGCGCCTGACCGAGCGCGCCCGCCACCATGTCGAAACGCTGGCGCGGCAGCGCGATCAGGTCGCGCGGCAGGCTGGCGGCGGCCGCCCTGAGTTCGGTACGCCGACCCTGAATGAGACGCAGGAGGCCGGTGCGATTGCGCCGCGCCAGATCGTCGACGGTTCCCAGAAGGTCCGCCTTCACCGGCACCGCGATTTCGGCCGCGCCCGTCGGCGTCGGTGCGCGCATATCGGCGGCGTGGTCGATCAGCGTCCAGTCGGTCTCGTGGCCCACGGCGGAGATGAGCGGGATCTGGCTTTCAGCCGCTGCCCTCACCACCACCTCGTCGTTGAAGCCCCACAGGTCCTCAAGCGACCCGCCGCCGCGCGCAACGATCAGCACGTCCGGACGCGGGATCGGCCCGCCGGGGGCAATCGCATTGAAACCGCGGATGCCTTCGGCCACTTCCTGACCGCAGGTGTCGCCCTGAACCCTCACCGGCCAGACAAGGACGTGCAGCGGAAAGCGGTCGTTGATGCGGTGAAGGATGTCGCGGATGACGGCGCCCGTCGGCGAGGTCACGACGCCGATGACGCGCGGCAGGAAAGGAAGGGGGCGCTTTCGGGCTGCATCGAACAGCCCTTCCGCGGTGAGTTTCCTGCGCCGTTCTTCCAGAAGCGCCATGAGCGCGCCGACGCCCGCAGGCTCCAGGCTGTCGATGACGATCTGGTACTTGGAGGAGCCGGGAAAGGTGGTCACGCGACCCGTGGCGATGACCTCAAGGCCCTCTTCGGGGCGGAACTTGAGCTTGGAGAAGGCCCCGCGCCAGATCACGGCCTCAAGCCGGGCCTTTTCGTCCTTCAGCGCGAAATAGCAATGACCGGAGGAATGCGGGCCGCGATAGCCGGAAATCTCGCCGCGCACGCGCACATAGCCGAACGTGTCTTCCACGGTGCGCTTGATCGCGCCGGATATTTCCGTGACGGTGAACTCCGCGGCATTGGTACGTGCTTCGCTCACGATCGAGCATCCCTTCGTAAAAAAGCGGTGCGACCGGCGTGTCGCGCCGGAAGCGGGTTTTTCGCAAGATGTCAGGCGGCGGACAAGCGGTCAGATGGCGGAAAACCCGGGAGCGGTCTTTCCCGACGGGCTTGAGCTGTCGACTATCTTCCTGTTCACCCTTGTTTTTTTCCCATCCTTGCGTCCCGGGGGGTAAACAGGGGGTCCCGGCACTCTTCGATGAGGGGTTGCAGGATGGGGCGTTTACGTCAAGCGATTCGACATGCTTACCTGACGCTCCCATTATGCCGCTTCGCATCACCGTGTCCGCTAATTGATCACGGTCAATGTGGGGGGTGTCAACGGGATGCACAGTTGGGCTGCCTGAGGAAAACGCCGCGGCGAGTCCTTACGGTCGAGGAGGTAAATAATCATGACACTGAAAGACATTACTGTTCTTGTTGATCAGCACGGTCCCAAGAATGCAATGAGCGTTGCGATTGACCTGGCGCTTAAGACGGAAGCGCATGTGACGGGGATGGCCCTGGCCTACAATCCGGTCATGCCGGGCTATCTGATCGCGCCCATGCCGGCCGATTATCTGGAACAGGCCCGCAAGCAGTCGCAGGACGACGCCAAGGCTGCCCTGACGGAATTCGAGGGTGCCGCCGGACGCAACGGCGTGCGCTATGAGAGCCGTATGGTGCAGATGGCCGGGGGCGGTGCTGCGGATCCCTTCATCGCACAGTGTCGCCTGTCCGACCTGATCGTCATCGGCCAGTATGATTCGGAACGCGGCGATGCAATCGGCGAAGTGCTGATCGAGGCGGCCCTGTTCGATTCAGGCGTGCCCATCATGATCGTGCCTTACGCCGGCAAGCCGAAACTGGCGGTCGATCACATGATGGTGGCATGGGACGGCAGCGCCACGGCCGTGCGCGCGATCCGCTCCGCAATGCCTTTGCTGAAGCTCGCCAAGAAGATCACCGTCGTCATGGTCGACCGCGGTCAGATCAAGTCGGGCGAGCCGGGCGCGGAGGTTGCCACCTACATGTCGCGGCACGGCCTCAACGTGACGCTGGAAACGATCTCTTCGCCCGAAACCTCGGTTTCCGATGCGCTTCTCAACTACGTGTCGGACAACGGGGTCGATATGGTCGTCATGGGTGGTTACGGCCATTCGCGGATGCGTGAGTTCGTGCTCGGCGGCGCAACCTACGGCATGCTGAAGTCGATGACCGTACCGGTCGTTATGGCTCACTGAGGAAACGCACCTCCCCTCCCGCAGCGCGAGGGGAGGACGCACGGGAAGAAAGGCGGCCCGCAGAGATGAACGGCAAATCCGTTTCGTTTCTGCGGGCCGTTTCGTTGATGAACCCGCAAGGACAACCGGTCCCGACCGACCGTTTTTGCGAACGGAATGCACAATCTCAGGCTGTATGTCGCGGCCGTCCACAAGCTGGTCTTTCATCAGGGCTTTTGCAGTTGCGACTTTGGCGGAGCCTGCGCATCATGAATTGCTGGTTGAAGGGCGGCCTTCCTCCGGTAAACGCATGTTTGCGTGAACCAATAATCAGATAAAAGACCGTCCGCCCGGCGTGCCGTGCGGGTGGGAATACGCCTCGATCTTCATAACAACCGCAAGACCGCTGTTGCACATCCCATCATGACCATCATCAACCTCAACGGATTGCTCAAGCCCAAATCGATCGCGTTGATCGGCCCCAACTATCTGGGGGAGGACGAGCTGAGTTCTCTGCTGGAGCGCATGGCCGACAGCGGCTATCTCTCGCCGACCACGCTTGTCGGGTTCAAGGACACGCACGGCGCGTTCTCCGAGGCCGACAGTCTGGACGATATGGATCAGATGCCCGATCTCGCGGTGCTGGCCTGCGGGCCGGAACATGCGGTGGAGACCATCGCGAAGCTGGGCGCGGGCGGTACCCGTGCGGCGGTGATGATCGCATCCGGTTTCGAGGTCTGGCCGCCGGAAACGCTGAAGGGCATGCTGGAGGCCGCGCGGCCCTACAATCTGCGCCTCATCGGTCCCGGCAGTCTCGGCATCGCATCCCCCAGCCACCGGATGCAGGTGCATCTTTCCGTGGAGACGGTGCCTGGCGGCGATCTGGCGATGGTCTGCCGGTCCGGCATCATCATGAACGCGACGCTTTCATGGGCGGCGGCGCACGGGGTCGGGTTTTCCCATGTGGTCTCGCTCGGCGACCGGGTGGATGTCGATATCGCGGATCTTCTCGACTGGTTCACCAGCGACGTGGAAACCCGCGCCATCATGGTGCAGCTGGAAACGGTGACCAATGCGCGCAAGTTCCTGTCGGCTGCGCGGGCGGCGGCAAGGGCGAAGCCGGTCGTTCTCATCCGCACCGGCATCAGTACCGATCCGCCGCCAAGCTCGCTCACCGCGGCCGGTCGTCTGGCAACCATGGACACCGTCTATGACGCGGCGCTCATGCGCGCGGGCGTTCTGCGCGTGGCCGGTCTCGACGACATGTTCGACGCCGCGGAGACCGTGACCCGCGTGCACCCCAATCTCGGTCGCCGTCTGGCGATCATCGCCAACAGCCGCTCGCTCGCCACCCTCGCCGCCGACCGCGTGGCGGCGCACGGCGGCGAGATCGCCCAGATCTCCGCGGTGACGGAGGAGGCCGTGCAGCCGATGCTGCGCTCCTTCGTAGCCCCGGAAAACCCGTTGATCATCCCCTCCAACGCCCCGCCGGAAAGCTATCAGGAACTGATCCGGCTGCTGCTGGCGGATCGCAACGTGGACGGCATCGTCGTCGTCTCCGCGCCGACCGCCTTCGCCCAGCCCATGGGAACGGCGGCGGCCATCGTGGCGGCGGCCGGACGACAGGCGGGCCAGCCGCGCGCCAAGAAGGCCGTGATCGCGGCGCTCGCCACCGCCGAACAGGCTCCGCAGCGCATGCTGGAGGCCGCCGGTATTCCGTGCTATCGCACCTCCGCTGAAGCGGTGCGCGCCTTCATGTATGTGGCGCGCTACAGCGAGGGCAAGAAGCTCCTGATGGCGAACCCGCCGAGCCTGCCGGACGATTTCACCCCGCAGATGGAGGTGGCGCGCGCCATCGTGACCAACGCGCTGGCCGAACCGCGCGACTGGCTCGACCATTCCGAATGCCGCGATGTGCTGGCCGCCTATGACCTCAATTTCGGTCCCGCGCCTTCCATCCCGCGCAAGGCGGGGAGCAAGGTGCCCGGAGAACTTTTCGCGGGCCTTGCCGACAACCGCACCTTCGGCCCGGTCATCGTGTTCGGCCCCGGCGGCTCCGCGGTCGATTATGCGGGCGATTACGGCCTCGATCTCGCCCCGCTCGATCTCAATCTCGCCGAAGCGCTGATCGCGCGGACGCGCATTTCCCGGCTCTTCCACGATGCGGATGAGAACGAGCAGTCGCGCCATATCCGCCATGCCATCGCGATGGTGCTGGTCAAGCTTGCCCAGCTTGCCGTCGATATTCCGGAAATCCGCGAAATCGACCTCAATCCCTTCTATGTGGACGAGGACGGCATCATCACCATCACCGACATGCGCATCGCGGTCGCTCCGCCCAATATCGTGCCGGGCCGCATGGCGACCTCGCGTCTGGCGATCCGCCCCTATCCGAAGGAATGGGAGCGCACGCTGGAACTGAAAGATGGCCGCCGCTTCTTCGTGCGCCCCGTGCGCCCGGACGACGAGGACAGCTTCAAGGCCTTCTTCGAGGCGGTCAGTCAGGAGGATCTGCGCCTGCGCTTCTTCGCGCCGGTGCGCGATTTCTCGCACGCCTTCCTCGCGCGCCTGACCCAGCTCGACTACTCGCGCGCCATGGCCTTTGCCGCCTTCGACGCCTCCACCGGCGTCATGGTGGGCGCGGTGCGCCTTCATGCCGACCCCGATCACAAGACCGGCGAATACGCCATCATGGTGCAGTCGGATCTGAAGGGGAAAGGGCTCGGCTGGATGCTGATGAACCTCATCATCGAATATGCCGACGGCGACGGCATCGAGACGGTCACGGGCGAGGTGCTGAAGGAAAACAGCACCATGCTGGACATGTGCCGCTCGCTCGGGTTCAAGATCAGGCCGTCTTCGGATGACGAATCCGTTTCCGTGGTCACCCTGTCGGTCGCCGAAGTCCGCTTCGATGCGAAAGACCCCGGCGAGAAAGGCTAGTGCGGCGGGCCGGCTTCCGGCCCCGCCATGTCAGAGATAGCCCTGCTGCTTCAGGAACACGGTCAGCGCTGCCGGAAAGCGCAGCGTGACCTGTTCTTTCTCCGAGCAGTTCGGCTTGTCCTCCGGGCAGCTTTCGAAGCCTTCATCGACATAACCGCGATAGGCGTTCTTCATGGTCTCCCATGCGTCGTAGCCTTCGCCCAGAAGCGCCTTTTGTGCGACCCATCCGGAAAAGAAGCCCGGCGAGAATTCCTTTTGGGACTCAGCCAGCCGCTCGTTCATGAAGGCGAGCCGCGCCCTGTGGGCCTTTTCGAATTTCGGCTCGCGCGTGACGTCGATCCGCTGGCCGCCTCTCTCCGTCAGGATCATCAGCGGCGCGGCGGAGCAGGCATAGCAATCGAAGGCGTAGAGAAAGGCGTTGTCATAGGTCGACAACTCCGCCTCACCGTCGCCGTCGAGGTCGGAGAAATGCCCGCCCTCTCCGTCGAACATGCCGAAATCGACCGTCTGCCACGCGCCCGTCTCATCCTTGCGCATCACATAGATCTGCGTGCAGCAATGCGCGCCGCCGGAATAGGAGGTGAAGACGATCTCGGGCGTGTCGTTGGCCGGATCGATCTCGAAAAAGCCGACGGTGCCCTGCGGCGTGTCCCAGCCGCTCGCCTCGCCGGTGACCTGTGCGACGGTGTTGCCGCCTACGCTGATCTCCAGTTGCGGCGCTTTCATCGTGGCGTCGTCGGGGGACGGCGCCATGAAGAGCCTCGCGGTGATGCCGTCTTGGATGATCGTCGTCTCCGGCAGCTTGTCGGAAAGCTCCGCCCGCTCTGCATCCGCGGCTCCCGCGGGGCCCGCTGCAAAGCCTGTAACAGCGGCGAAAATAACGCCGATCATCAGCGCGACGAGCCGCACCGGCCCGCAAATGCCGTTCCGCTTGAAATCCATTGCCCGCCCCTTCTTCCAGCCAGGAATCCTGGCATGCCGGATGCGGGAAGCATAATCGATCTTTTCCGGCGGCAGAAGCGGTCGGTTCCCGGTCTTGGGCAGGGGAGAGGGCAGGCGCGAGGCCGTCAGGCGCAAGGCGCGTGGGCGTCGGGAACCTCGGCCGCAGCCAGCACAGCCCTGGCATTGGCTTTCGTTTCCTGAGGCGTTCCCGATGCCTCGACGCGCGGCCAGTCGATCCGCCCGAGGTCGAAACGCAACTGGAAGCGCACCACCGCGACATCGGCGTCGGAGGCGTCGTTCTTGCGCGCATCCACGCGCTCTTCCATGAGTTTCGGGTCGGCTTCCAGCCAAAGGCCACGGAAGGGAACCTCCAGCGTGGCGGCGAGCCTCTTCATGCCGTCGCGCTCGCGGGCTCGGGCGAAAACGGCGTCGACGATCACGCTACGCCCGGCGGCCAGTACGAATTCCGCCTTTTCGCGCAGCCGCGTGTAGACCTCCTGCGTGATCGTGTCGGTATAGGCTTCCGGCGGTAATTGCTCGGTGAGCTTGGCGTTGAACAGCAGCTTGCGTTCAACATCGGAGCGCAGGACCACCGCGCCCGGCGGCATGGCCAGCTCCGGCGCAAGGGCGCGCGCAAGCGTGGATTTGCCGGTGCCGGAAAGGCCGCCCACCGCGATCAGCCGCGGATCGGGCGCTTCCAGAAAACGTTCTGCAAGCTCGAAATGGCGGATGGCGTCATCGAGGGCCGCCTGCCGGTTCTCCGGCGCGAGATTGACGGCGCGCGAGGCGGCCACCTTCGCCCGGATGCAGGCGCGCATCAGCATGAAGAAGGGAAGGGCGGCCAGATCCTCAAGGTCCGCAAGGCGCTGCGTTTCCGCCAGATAGCGGTTCAGCAACCGGTTGGCGTCGCTCTCGTGCCCGCGCAGGACGAGATCCATCAGCGGAAAGGCGAGATCGTAGAGCACGTCGCCGGTCGCGATCCGGTCGTCGAATTCGATGGCGTCGAAGAGCACGGGCTTGTCGTCGATCAGCACGATATTGCCCAGATGCGCATCGCCGTGACAGCGCCGGATGGAGCCGGTGCGTCCGCGCTGGTCCAGCAGCGGGCGGATCCACGAGAGCATGGCGTTCGCTTCGGCGTTCAGCATGCGCACGCGTTCGGGCGGGAAAAGATCCGGATTTGCCAGAAAGGCGGCGCGGTTCTGGTCCACGTAGGATTCCAGATCGTCTATCCAGTCGGCGGCGCCCGCCTCGTCGACCGGCGGGGCGGTCGCATGGGCGGCGGCGAAAATATCGGCAAGCTGATCCGCCATCCCGTCGGGCAGCGGGCCCCGTTCGGCCAGGATGTCGAGCGTGCGGGTCTCGTCGAACCGCGTCATGTGGACGAGCCATTCCACCGTCTCGCCCTGACCGTCGATGGTCAGATGTCCGTCCGCTTCCATCGTCACGGGAACCGCGTCGCGATAGATCTGCGGTGCGTTGGGCCGGTTCACCTCGATCTCGCGTTTGCAGGCGATCTCGCGCTTTTCCAGCGTGGAATAGTCGAGAAAGGGAAAGCGCACCGCGCGCTTCATTTTCCACGCGCTGTCGCCCGCCAGAATAACCACTGCCGCATGCGTATCGATACGCGTGACCGGGCCGGCCGTCCCGTGGGTGGGCGGATTTTCCAGCATGGCGAGAACCTTGGCCTGCATATCGTCAGTCACGTGAAGAACCTGTCCAAGGCGCATGTTGTCCCGAAGGGGCAGCCTCCGGTTATTCTATTGACTGTATGTGTATCGGCGTTGACTTCAATCAATGAACTTGCTGCAAATTGAGGCAGCCTGAAAATAGTGACAGGCGCATTCCCCAGCGGAAATGGCAAAGTTAATGCCGTCTTAGAATAATGAGTGAAATCTCAAAGAGGCGACGACGAGGAGAAAAACGCCATGGGTGACCTTTCGGAACTGAAGAGAATTCGGCTCAATCTGGCGCGCACGAAAGAGCATCCCAACGGCTCCAACCGCCATGGCTATGAATTCGTCGCTCCCCTGACGCAGGACGGCGAGATCGATCCCGTCAACTGGAAGGCCGAACGCGACAAGTGCCGCGTGCGCCGCTTCTGGGGCGACGAGCAGCACGATATCGGCCATCTCGTCCACCGGCCCGGCGGCTCGTGGGCCTTCCGCTATGACATTGACGGCGACGAGGATGACGAGGCCGGTTACCGCTTTGCGGCCCATCCCTTCAGGCCGGGCGAATATGTCTCCATCCGCGATGACGACGGCGAGATGCACACTTTTCAGGTGGTGACCGTCCAGCCGATCTGAGCCGTTTCGCCCCTTGCGACGTTTACGCAGCGGTGCATACGCGAAAGATCACGTGCCGCTGCGATTCCCTCACCGACTTCCGCCCTCTATGATCGCGCCAAAATGGGCACAGAGGGTGATTCATGAGTGACGTAGCTGCGCAAAACAAGAAGACCGGAGGACAACTCCTCGTCGATGCGCTGGAGGCGAATGGAGCGGAGCGTGTCTTCTGCGTTCCCGGTGAGAGTTATCTGGCCGTGCTGGACGCGTTGCACGACGCGTCCCTGCCGGTGACCGTGTGCCGTCAGGAAGGCGGTGCGGCGATGATGGCGGAGGCCTGGGGCAAGATGTCGGGCAAGCCCGGCATCTGCATGGTGACCCGCGGGCCCGGCGCCACCAATGCTTCGGCGGGCGTTCATGTCGCCCAGCAGGATTCCACGCCGATGATCCTGTTCATCGGACAGATCGAGCGCGGCATGCGCGGGCGCGACGCCTTCCAGGAAGTCGATTACACCAAGATGTTCGGCTCCATCGCCAAGTGGGTGGCCGAAATCGAGGACGCCGCACGTGTTCCGGAAATGATCGCGCGCGCCTTCTCCGTCGCCTGTTCGGGACGTCCCGGCCCGGTGGTGCTGGCGCTGCCGGAGGACATGCTGGTGGAAGAGGCGGTCGCAGCCGCGAAACCCGCCACCCACGTGGAGACCCATCCGGGGCTCGCCCAGATGGCGGATCTCCAGAAGATGCTGTGGGCCGCAAAGCGCCCCGTCGTGATCGCGGGCGGCAGCGGCTGGTCGGAAGCGGCAACCGCCCGGCTTGCGCGCTTTGCCGAACGCTTCGACCTGCCGGTCGCCTGTTCCTTCCGCCGCCAGATGCTGTTCGATCACAACCACCCCAACTATGCCGGCGATCTGGGCCTCGGCGTCAATCCGAAGCTGGTTGAACGTATCCGCAATGCGGACCTGATTCTGCTGGCGGGCGGACGGCTTTCGGAAGTGCCGAGCCAGTCCTACACGCTTCTCGATATCCCCGCGCCCTCGCAAACCTTCGTCCACGTCCATGCGGGCGCGGAAGAACTTGGCCGTGTCTATCAGCCGAGCCTCGCCATTCACGCCTCGCCGGAGGCGTTCACGGCGGCGCTGGAAGGCTTGCAGCCTCCCAACGAGATCGTCTGGTCGGGTGAGACACGCGCCGCCAACGAGGCCTATCACGCCTGGTCGGACCAGCCGCCCGCAACGCAAGGCCCCTTGCAGATGGGCGAGGTGATGACCTGGCTGCGGCACAACCTGAAGCCGGACGCCATCATGACCAACGGCGCGGGCAACTACGCCACCTGGCTGCACCGCTTCCACCGGTTCCAGCGTTTCGGCACGCAGCTTGCGCCGACGTGCGGTTCCATGGGCTACGGCCTGCCTGCGGCGGTGGCTGCCAAGATCCGCCACCCGGAAAGCGACGTGGTGTGCTTTGCAGGCGACGGCTGTCTGCAGATGACCATGAACGAGCTTGGCACGGCCATGCAGGCGGGCGCAGCCGTCATCATCCTGTGCATCGACAACGGCATCTACGGCACCATCCGCATGCATCAGGAGCGCGAATATCCCGGCCGGGTTTCCGCCACCATGATGGCCAACCCGGATTTCGCCGACCTGATCCGCGCCTATGGCGGACACGGCGAGACGGTGCGCGAGACGTCGGAATTCGGGCCCGCTTTTGAACGTGCGCGGGCGTCGGGCAAGCTCTCGCTGCTGCACCTGCATCTGGATCCGGAAGTCATCTCGCCCGTGACCACGCTCTCCGCCATCCGCGAAAACGCGCTGGCGAAGGCGAAGGGCTGAGCCGGGAAGCTCGGCTGGGAACTGAACAAGGAAAGGGCGGCGCTTCGGGGCCGCCTTTTTCACGTGCGGCGGTGGGGGCGTTCGGCATTCTGCCTGCGTGTGGAGCCGATCCTTCGAGACGCCTGCTTCTCGCAGGCTCCTCAGGATGACGTTGTGTGTGTTGAGAGATCGAGGAGCTTTCCCCATCCACAACGTCATCCTGAGAGTCTGACTCGAAAGTGGGTTTATGTTTTCAATGCCTTGCGTGTCTCCTGACGAGCAGGATCACACCCGCGACATATATCCATGTCTGCTCGGTCTGGACGGATCGCTCGAAGTCTTTGGAGAGCCTTCTTGCGCGCGAGAGCCATGCGAAGGTGCGTTCCACGACCCAGCGTCGCGGCAGCAGCTGGAAGCCTTTGACACCGGCAGGTCTCTGGACGATTTGGATTTTCCACGGCCCGCAGTCTTGCAGGTCTTTCAAAAGCTTCTTCCCGCGATAGACACGGTCCGCGAAGATGTGACTGAGCTTTGGAAAGCGCTTGCGAAGCCGGTGCAGCAACGGCACCGCTCCGTGGACGTCCTGAATGTTGGCCGGATGCACCATCACATCCAGCAGCATGCCTTGCGTGTCGGTGACGATATGCCGTTTGCGGCCCTTGATCCGCTTGGCCGGGTCCAGCCCGCGCGGCCCGCCGCTCTCGGTGGTCGGGGCGCTCTGACTGTCGATAATGCCTGCCGAGGGGTGGGATCTGCGGGCCTGCGCACGGCGCTCCACGGCAACGAGCTGGCGATTGATCGAGCCCCATAACCCTGTGTCGCGCCACATGTAGAAGTAGCGCTGCACCGTGGATCGGGGCGGAAAGTCGTGGGGCAGCAGGCGCCACGGACAACCGGCACGCGCCAGATAGAAGATCGCGTTGACGACCGCACGAAGCGAAGTCGTGCGGGGTCGGCCGAGGCCGCTGGGTGCCGGCAGATAGGGCGCAAGAACCTGCCATTCCTCGTCACTCAGATCACTTGCATAGCCCGGACCGCGGCGCTCATATTGTCGCCGAGTGGTTTCAGTCCACATTTTGTGCCTCCTGTCAGTTCTTTTCAAAACAACGGAATCACAAACGACTGAAATCACTCAACTCATTTCGGGCCAGACACTGAGGAGCGCCCGAAGGGCGCGTCTCGAAGGATGGGCTGCCACCCGCGACGCCTCCCCGCGCAGATCAAGCGGGCGCACGGTTCCGCTCACGCAGAAAAACGGGCCCCGTGAGAGCCTGTCGCGATCGAATTGTCCGGGAAAACCCCTGAAGGGGGATGGTACCGCCTCCCCGGTTCGAACGGGGGACCTCTAGATCCACAATCTAGCGCTCTAACCAACTGAGCTAAGGCGGCGCGAAGTGAGCGGACCATATGGATTTTCGATTTCGATTTCAAGTGCCGACATCGGCGTTTTTACTTCGCCTGTGCACAGCTTGAGTTCGAAATGAAAACGCCCGGAAAACCGCCGTTTTCACGGGGCCTTCCGGGCGGTGTCGTGCTGACAGGGCAGGTGTCAGTCACGTTGAAGAGGCGCTTTACGCAGCCTTGATGTCCTTGAACGCCTTGCCGAAGGCGTCCTTCACCGGCTCGCCGAGGTCGCTGGCGAGCTTGGAGCTCAGTTCCTGCATGTCCTTGGTCTGCTTGGTGAGCGCGTCGAACTGGCTGCGCGCAAACGTGGTCTGAAGCTCGATGGCCTCCGACACGGACTTCACGGCGAACATCGACTTCATGAAGTCGTAGGTGGCGTCGGTGTTGGTCTTGGCCGCCTCAAGGGCGCACAGGTTGATGTCCATGACGCCCTGACGGGTGGTCTCGTAGCTGTCTTCGATCATGTCGGTGGCCTCCTCGGCAGCGGACTTGAACTTCTCGTAAGCTTCGCGGGACTGGTTGAGCCCCTTCTCGGTCAGCTCGCGCACGGCCGCAGGCACTTCCATCTTGGGCATGGAGAAAGCCTCGAAATTCGGCATGGCGGCGGACGCCTTGGAGGCGGAAGAGGAGGTGGAGGTCGATTTGGTCGTCGTGGACTTCGCAGTGGTCATGAATTCTCTCCTGTGGGTCTTTGGCCCCGGAGCGACCCGATTGCTGCATATTGGCAGCAATCCATCCTTCGGAGCGATTGGCGGACCGGTACGTCTTTCTGGCCGGGCCTGTTCGGGGAAAACGTCGTTCAGGCGACGCATCGGCCCGAAAGATCCCTGTCCGGCAGTCACAAACTTTCCTCGGGCACGTAAACGTCGATCAGCGATCGGATGGTGTGCCCGGCGTTTCTACACCACATAGAATAGGGAGTTCTTGCTGCATTGCAACATAAATATTGCGATGCACCATAAGATTTCCGAAAAATCGTCAGAGGGAAGGGTTTCGCGCCCGGTTTGCCGGGGCTGCCCGTGGCCCCAAGCGTCTGCCTGAAGCCCCGGGGGGGGGGCTGCTTGAAGCAATGGCCGCGGTGTGCAATCCGGGTGGGCGCGCCGTCTTTGGGGGAAGGCGCGCCGCGTGATCGGTTGCGGGACGGGACGTTACTTGTCCGCGCCCTTGCTGGTGACGTCGGATGCGGTGCGCGTGGCGCTTTCGCTCAACTCGCGGGCCTGCTCGCCCAGGGCCTCCATCTGGCCCTTCAGGTATTCGCTCTGAAGCTGCAGGATTTCCTGCATGTCGCCCGCTCGCACGATCTTCTGCGCAAGCTGGAAGGCAGCGTCGACATGCTCCTCGGCGTAGTCCAGAACCTTCTTGTTCATGTCGAGCGAGCCGGATTGCGCGGCGTTGGTCTGGCCTTCCACGGTGGTTACGGCTTTCTGGGTGGCGTCCATGAAGCTGTCGAAGGCCTTGCGTGCCTGATCCACGCTTTTCTCGGCAAATTCGCGCATCTGCTCGGGGATCTCGAAATTGGATTTCGACGTCGTCATGAAAGGCTCCTTGATGTCGCCCCGACCGGACGTCGGAGCATCAGATAACCGCGGATCCTGAGCTTGCCTCTGGCAAGTTCGGATCTTAACGCAAACACAATGACAAACACATTACCATACGATAACCGCCTCACCATACGACAGCCGCTTCATGGCGCGGGCCGGTTTCGCTGCGGTGCAGCGTGAGGGATACAATCGTCGCTCATGCGTATCATCACAATTGGCAGATGTTACCATAGGTAAGCATCATTGGGATGATTACGGGTTAACCACGCTGTCAAGGAAGGCTGGAGATCGGACATCTGCGCATGGACGCTGATGGGAATTCCGGTTATTAACAAGGTGTTAATCCGGCTTGTGCCGGGCCGTCTCGCAGTCCTGTCCTTTCGGCGGGGGAAAAGGATGCGTGGGGTTTTCGTCTGAGGGGGCGGCGTCGGGGAAAAGACGTCGCCAAATGACTTGAGACCGGAACCCCGGACGGATTTGCATCCAGCGAAGGGCAGGGGCGGAGTTGCTGCAGCGATGAGCGCGTACGGCCGGACCTTTTTCGAATTCTGCGCCATGCCGGCGCTTGCCGGGCACCTGGGCGAGACCCAGCCCGCCTGGCTCTGGTCGGCCGACGGGCGTCGTGTGCTTTGGGCCAATGCCGCCGGCGTGCGGTTCTTCCGCGCCGCCTCCATGGCGGAAGTGCTGGGCCGGTCTCTGGCCGACACCGCGCCTGCGCGCCGTCATCTGGAACGTCTGGCGCACGCCCCCCAGGAGCGCGAGAGCCTCGAAAAACTGCGTTTCTTCATCGGCGTGAGAGCGGTCCAACTGACCGCGCACGCCCGCGCCGTCACGCTCGAAAATGGCGAGCAGGCGGCGCTTGTGGTCGCCACCGACACCCGGCTCGACATCGAAGACCCGCTTGCGGACTTCTGCCGGTTGATCGCCGGCGAGGGATATTCCGCCTTCCTGACGGATGAAGACGGCAAGGTTCTGGCGAGCGCCGGCGCGACCGAGCCGGGCGACATCGCGCTGGAAGAGGCGGATGACGAGGTGGATGTGCGTGTGCGCATCGCCGACGATCTCCACGCCGCGCAGATGGCGCAACTGAGCGAGCCCGCTCCCGCCGCCTGCCTGATCCTCGCTGAGGACGCGGTTTCGGAGATCCCGGAACCCGAAAGCCCGGAACCCGAAAGCCCCGAACCAGAGAATCTTGCGCCCGAAACCCCGGAGCCTGAAAACGCTTCCGGGGAAAATCTCGATGACGAGCCCGAGCAGGTGCCGGAGCCGGTCTCGGAGGTTGAGGGTGTTGGAACCGGGTCCGAAGAGCTGTCCCCCGACGAGCCCGAGCTTGAAGCAGCTGTGCTTGAAGAACCCGGGCTTGCAGAAACCGGGCCTGAAGAGATCGAGCCTGAAGAGGTGGGGGAACCCGCCGCGGCGGACGGGGTTGCCGAAGCGGACATGCTAACAGAAAACGAGCCGGAGACAGAGATCGAGCCGGAGGCTGAGATCGTCGCTCAGGCAGAGACAGAGGCTGAGGACAAGAGCGAGCCCGGAAACGAACTTGAGCCCGAGGCCGAGCCCGAGCCCGAGATTGTTCCGATGCGCGCGCATGCGATCCCCGGCGAGGAGACGGAAGCGGTGGCCACATCCAGTTTTCCGCGCAATTTCTTCCCCTGGCCGCGCTTCCTGAAGGGGCGCGCGAACACGCAGGCCGCTGTTGCGGAAGAGCCCCCCGTCAGGGCGGAGCTTTCCGGGCCCGCAGCGGCGCTGATCGCCGAGGCGCGCGCCGCCAAGCAGACGCTGATCGATCGGGAACGTGAGGAAGACTATGCCGGGACGGAACTCTTCGTGGAAGAGATCGAAGTCCCGCAGGCCGCCGATATCGTCGAGGATGTGGCCGTTATTGGAAGGGCGCCGGAAGAACTCCGCGCCGCGCAAGAGGAAGCGGAGGGGGACGTCTTTGCAACTCCGGTTGCGGATGAGGCCGAACCCGCGCCCGATGCCCCGGCGCAGGCGGACGTTCTTGCAGGTGACACCGAAGAGCCCGCGCCTGACGCGGAAGCCGAGCCTGAAGGCGAAGATGAAGATGACGGTGTGGCCGACGTCTTCGCCGCTTCCGCATCGCAGGCGGAGCCTGACGAAGCGGCGCTTGGCGATGGTGACGACGTCTCTTCAGAAGCCGATCGGGAAGACATGGAATCCGACGACAGTCTTGTGCCCGGGAGCCCGGCCGCGTCCGAGGCAGAGCCTGCCCCCGCATTCGCCTTCGACAGCGACGGCCGTCCGGTGCGCTTCGTCTGGCAGATGAATGCCAGCCACGTCTTTACCGGCGTTTCCCCGGAGCTTGCCCATGTGATCGGTGCGGAAGCGGCCGACATCGTCGGGCGGAGCTGGCCGGAGGTCGCCGAACGTCTCGATCTCGATCCTGAAGGCCGCGTGGCCGCAGCGCTGTCGCGCCGCGATACCTGGAGCGGTCTGACGGTGGAATGGCCGGTGACGGACAATCCCGTCGTCGTGCCGGTCGATCTGGCGGCCCTTCCCGCCTTCGACCGCTTCCGTCAGTTCGAGGGCTATCGCGGTTTCGGCGTCTGCCGTCCGGCCGACGCCGTCACCATGGAGCGGATGCACCCGCTTCCCCCGACAGCCGACGTCGAAGAGGAAGAGCACGCGCCGGAAGGGGATGCGAGCGCGCGCGATCTGGCGACGGGCGAGCCCGAGGCCGGACCCGAAACCCCGCTTGCCGATGCAGGCGAGACGGAGGCTCCCGTCGCTGAAGGCCCGGCGGATGAGGTGGAAACGTCTGCGCGCAGCGAGGCCGTCACCATTGCGGCTTCCGCAGCCGCCGTGATCGCCGGTGCGGGCCTTCTTGCAGGCGCGGAGGAAGAGGAACCGCAAGGCGAAGCCGTCGAAGAAAACGCCGAGCCGGTAAGCGCGGCGGAGGAAGGCGTCGAGGATACGGATACGGCGCACGAAGAACCGAGCGCAGAGGGGAAGGCGCCGGAAACCGGCAACGTCACCGATCTGCCCAAGCCCGCCAAGCCTGCCCCGGCCTATACCCATTACGCGCCCGCCGCCGACCCCATGCCCGCATGGGGGCTGCCGGAAGCTGCAAATTCCCAGGATCCGTCGGAACGTTCCGAACCCGCAGAGGCTGAGAGTGCCGGGCCGGTTGACGAAGCCGCGCCTGAAAGCGCGGTGACTGCGACAGGCGATGCAGAGGACGTGATCGAGGAGGTCGCCGACGAGACCGAAATCGAGGCTGAGGCCGTTGAGGCTGAGGCCGCCGGGATCGTCGAAACGGAAACCGCGCCAGAACCCGCACCTGAAGCCGAGGCCGAGCCGGAGCCTGAAGTTGAGGTCGAGCCAGCACCTGAAGCCGAGCCCGCACCTGAAGCCGTGTCCGAGGCCGAGCCGGAATCCGAACCTGAGACGACCGCTTCCGTGGCGGGTTCCGCGGTGGCCGCTGCCGGGATCGGCGCTCTTGCCGCGACCGTCTCTGACGATGCTGAGACGGTCGCTGAGGCGCCCGGCGGGGATGATGCCGTCGGCATGGAGGATGAGCCCTCACAGGAGGAGGAACCCTTCCTGCCGATGGAAGGCATGCCCGCATCCATGCTTGAAAGCGCTCCCGTTGCTGAGACGCCTGCCGCCGATGACGAGGTCGAAGAGACCCTGGCCGAGGCCGTCGAAGTTGCTGCCGACGAAGGGGATGTGGCTGAGCCTGAGCCTGAGGCCGAAGCCGCCGAAGACGACGAGAGCTTCACCGAGACGGTGGTGCGGTTGGCGGAGCGTCAGGTCATTCCGCCCGACAGCCAGCTGACCCGGCCCGAGCGCGAAGCCTTCCGCAAGATCGCCGAGGCCCTTGGCGCACGGATCGACGAGACCAACAAGCCGTCGGATGAAGACGAGGAAGAGGTGGCGGCGAAAGCCGTGCCGCCGATCCCCATGCCGATCGCCCCGCGCCCGCAGCCGCGCGAGCCGGTGAAACGCGAGGAAACGGCGGAGGAAAAGGCCGCCGCGATCCATCCGCGCCTGCTTGACCGCCTGCCCATCGGCGTCGCCATCGTGCGCGACCGCGACGTGGAATACGCCAATCGCTCGTTGCTGAAGATGCTGGGCTATTCCGATCTGGAAGCGCTCGCGGAAGCCGGTGGGCTTGAGGCCCTGTTCGCCTCGCCCGACGAATGGCCGCCCAAGCCCGCAGGCAGCGCCACCATCGAGCAGTCGCTTTGTGTGCGCGCCAGCGACGGCACGCTCCACCCGGTCGATGCCTTCATGCACACCGTGCCTTGGAAGACCGGCAGCGGGTTGATGATTTCCCTGCGCGAGAAGTCGGACGCGCCGAAAACGAAGGCACCCGAAGCCGGGGAGACGCCTGAGACGGACGAGGCGGAAGACACCAGCGAGAAGGTGGCCGAGCTTGAGGCCATTCTGGAAACCGCGACGGACGGGGTCATGGTGCTGGATGCGCAAGGCCGCATCCTGTCGGTCAACCGGTCCGGCGAGGCGCTGTTCAATGCCTCGCGCCAGCGCATGACCGGGGCGCTCCTCACGGATTATCTGGCGCTCGAAAGCCACCGCTCCGCGCTCGACTATCTGGACGGGCTTGCCCGCAACGGCGTCGCCAGCGTTCTCAACGACGGGCGCGAGGTCATCGGCCAGTTGAGCGACGGCGGGCTCATTCCGCTCTTCATGACCATCGGGCGTATCGGTCAGCACACGAACACGGAAAACACCAAGTTCTGTGCGGTGCTGCGCGACATCACCCAGTGGAAGAAGGCGGAAGAGGAACTGACGTCGGCCAAGCGGCAGGCGGAAAACGCCTCCTCGCAGAAGTCCGATTTCCTGGCCAAGATCAGCCACGAGATCCGCACCCCGCTCAACGCCATCATCGGTTTCTCCGAGGTGATGATGGACGAGCGCTTCGGCGCGGTCGGCAACGAGCGTTACAAGGATTACCTGAAGGACATCCATGCCTCCGGCTCGCATCTGCTCAGCCTGATCAACGACCTGCTGGACCTGTCCAAGGTTGAGGCGGGCAAGTTCGAGCTGGCCTTTGAGGCGGTGCCCATCAACGAGGTGCTGCGCGACTGCGTGGCCCTGATGCAGCCGCAGGCCAACCGTGATCGGGTGATCATCCGCGCGAGTTTGCCGACGTCGGTGCCCAAGGTGGTGGCCGATCCGCGCTCCGTGCGCCAGATCGTGCTGAACCTTCTCTCCAACGCCATCAAGTTCAATCAGGCGGGCGGTCAAGTCATCGTTTCCACCGCGCTTGAACCCTCCGGCGAAGTGGTGCTTCGGGTGCGCGATACGGGCATGGGCATGTCGCGCAAGGATATCGAAGCGGCACTGGAACCCTTCCGCCAGCTTCACACGGCGCGTCTGGGCGGCGGAACGGGCCTCGGCCTGCCGCTCACCAAGGCGCTGGTGGAAGCGAACCGCGCGGGCTTCTCCATCGACAGCGAGCCCAATCAGGGCACGATGGTGGAAATCACTTTCCCCTCGCAGCGGGTGCTGGCGGAGTAGGGCCGGGCGGCGCGGATAGCGAGCGAGCGGCCCATCCTTCGAGATGCCCGCCAAGGCGGGCTACTCAGGATGACGTTGTGTATTGGGTTGGCTTTCTCGAAATCATCAACACGGGAACGTCATCCTGAGGAGGCGTCGCAAGACGGCGTCTCGAAGGATGGGCCACACCCCGTGAGCGCCGAAACGGATCTCCCCGATTACCCCTCATGAAAGAATGGGCCCTCGCGGGCCCATCCTCCTGTTCGTCACATCATCGACGGCAGCCAGGTCACGATGGCCGGGAAGGCCAGCAGGCCTGCGATCGTCACGATGTCCGCGATGAAGAACGGAATGCAGCCGCGGAACACTTCCTGCACCGGGATGTCCGGACGCACGCCGGAAACCACGAAGCAGTTCAGCCCGATGGGTGGTGTGATGAGACAAAGCTCCGCCATCTTCACCACCAGAATGCCGAACCAGATCGCGCAGGCCTCGCCCGACATCCCGAAGGCACTGTCGGCAGCGGTAACGAACTCGCCGCCATTAAGCGCGATAACCGCCGGATAGACGACCGGCAGCGTCAGGATCAGCATGCCGATGGCGTCGATGAACATGCCCAGCACCGCGTAGGCGCACAGGATCAGCACCAGCGTCAGCATGGGATCATGCGGCAGCGCGACGATGAAATCGCGGAAGGCGTCGGGCAGTCCGGCAAAGCCGAGGAAGCGCACGTAGCACAGAACGCCCCAGATCAGCGTGAAGATCATCACCGCCAGCTTCGCCGTCTCGTGCAGCGCCTGACCGAGCTGCTTCAGGCGCATGCCCTTCCAGATGGCGGTCACCAGCACGACGAAGGCGCCGAGCGATCCGGCCTCGGTGGGTGTGGCGGAGAAGGTGAAATCGCCGATCTCGATGCCGAACAGGCTGATGAAGATGATCACGACAACGGCGATGATCGGCAGCGTGCCGGGAATGGAGGCGAAGCGTTCGCCCCATGTGAAGCCCCGGATTGCAGGCGCATCGCCGCGCCATGCCGCCATGCCGACGATGATCATCACATAAATCAGCGCCGAATAGATGCCCGGAACGAAGCCCGCGATCAGCAACTTGCCGACCGACTGCTCCACCAGAATGGCGTAGATGACCAGAATGGCCGACGGCGGAATGAGCGAGGCGAGCGTGCCACCGGCGGCCACGACGGCGGCCGACAGGCGCTTGGAATAGCCCTCCGCCAGCATTTCCGGAATGGCCACGCGGGCAAACACCGCGGCCGTGGCGACGCTGGCCCCGGAGACGGCGGCAAAGCCCGCGGTGGCGAAAATCGTGCCCACCGCCATGCCGCCCGGCAACCAGCCGAGCCAGCGCTTGGAGGCTTCGAAAAGCTGTCGTGTCAGCCCGGCATAGAAGGCCAGAAAGCCGATGAGAATGAAGGTCGGCAGCACCGACAGCGAATAGGTGACGGATTTGGAATGCGGCACGGTGCCCGCCATCTTCAGCGCGACGATGACGCCGCGCTCAAATCCCATGCGCATGGAGAAGACGATGATCAGGCCGACAACGCCGACAAAGGCGGCGGCGAAGGCGACGCGCACGCCGATCACCACGAGGACCAGCAGGACGCCGGTCATGATCAGTCCAACTTCGAACGGCGTCATCGTGCGGCCCCCTCGTCGCCCAACGTTTCAATTGCATCGTCGCCCAGCGATTCCTCGATCTCGTGACGCGCATGCTCGGTGACGTCTTCCACGACGGGCACGTCGATGGGTGCGCGGGAGGGATCGGCGATCAGGCGGGCATAACCGACCAGTTGCAGCACCAGCCGCAGCGCCAGAAGCGTCAGCGCCACGGGCACCACGAGCTTGGAAGGCCATGTCGGCAGGCCGATATCGATGGTGCTGTCGCCGATCGACCAGGCCCGGTCGAAATGGAACCAGGAGCCGTAGGTGAGTGCCAAGACGACGCCGAGAATGACCAGCACACCGAGGAATTCGGCGATCCACAAGGCGCGCCCGCTCAGGGTTCCCAGCAGCATCTCCATGCGGATGTGTCCACCCACGCGCTGGCAATAGGCGATACCGAGAAAGGTGAAGACCGCCATCGCCTGTTCGGTGATGTCGATGAACCCCGGCACCGGCTGGTTGAAGAGCGTGCGCGCGAAAATCTGCACGACCGCCAGCAGCATCAGAACCATGATGGAACTGGCCGCGATCAGGTTGAAGACGTTCTCGATTTTCCCGAGCGAGCCGGAAAGCACGCTGTAGACGGGAGCCTCTTGCGACGCGTTTGCGTCTCTCATCGGCTTGTCTGGTGATGTCATGGCGGATGTGTGCCCGAAGAGTTGCCTGTTTTCCCGCCCGGTTTGTCAGTCGGGACCTGTCGGGTCCCGATGCACCGGACTTTGCGGATCCGGAGAGATGCGAGTGGGGCGCATCTCCCTGTTTGTTCTCGTTTGCCGGCAATGTGTTCGACCCCGCCCGCCAGCCGCCGATCGCGCCGTCCCCCAAAAGATATCGGCCCGGACGTGTCGGATTTTCTGGCTGTGTGAAGGGATCTGCGGCGAACCGGCTGCCGTTTGTGGCGGCCGGCGCTGCTTGCAACAGGACGAAAGGCAGTTCGAACGGTCGCACCGGCGGGGCAAGGCCCTCATCCGGCGCGCAGATGAGCGGAGCCTGCCATTGCCATGCAGGCTCCGCCGGTCCGTTTCGAGTTAGCCGGCGAGTTCGCCCTGCACCATGTCGAGCAGTTCCTTGCCCGGAATGCCCTGCGCCTTGACCTTCTCGATCCAGGCTTCCCAGATCGGCTCGGCCTTCTTGCGCAGCGCCTCAAGTTCGCTGGCGGGCAGTTCGACCTGTTCGATCTCCTGCTCCTTCAGCGTCGGCCACCAGCGGTCATAGACCTTGGCGTAATTGGCCAGATAGTGATCCACGGCCGGCTGAACGGCATCGTCGAGGATCTTCTTCAGGTCGGCGGGCAGCGCGGCATAGGCGTCGGTGTTCATGATCACCGGGCACTGAACGGTGCCGGGGTTCATGTTGTTGATCCACCAGTCGCCGACTTCCACGGTCTTGAAGGCGAGGTGGGCGTGGGGCGCGAAGGAGGCTGCGCGCACGGTGCCGGAATCGATGGCCTGATAGGTCTCCGAAGCGGTGACCGAAGTCGGCACCGCGCCGATGGCGCGCATCAGTTCGCCGATACCGCCCAGCGCGCGCACGCGCATGCCGTCGAAGTCCTTGATCGAGGTGGGCGCATCGCCCTTGCCGAGGAAGTTGTACTGCGGCATGGGCGAGGGCATCAGGGCCTGCGCGTTCCAGCGCGCCAGATCCTTCTTCACCGCCGGCTGCTCATAGAGCTTGAAGGAGAGCTTTGCTTCGGTCTCCAGATCCTTCACGCCGAGAAACGGCAGTTCCAGAACGGTCAGGCTCGGGTTCTTGTCGGCATGGTAGGACGCGCAGATCTGCGCCATCTCGAACGCGCCGATGGCGATGCCGTCGAGATTCTCGCGTGCTTTGGAAAGAGAGGCGCCGTAGCCGAGCTTGATTTCGAAGCGGCCGTTCGATTCCTTGGCCACTCGTTCGGCGAGGTATTCCACATGCTCGGTGAAGGCCCGACGGTTGCCCCACAGCGAGACGTTCCACGTGACGTCCGCGGCAAAGGCCCCTCCGGCGATGCCGAAGGTCATGGCTCCCAGAGTGGCGGCGAGCGCCAGCTTGTGGGCTTTGATCATAAAGGTGTCCTCCCAGATCACAGCTACGACCGGCCTCCCTGTCGTTTCACCGCCATTCCCGGTCGCCCGAACGGCAGCTCAAGATGAAAGAGCATTTCTATCATGCCGTAGGGCTATTGCGACAAAAACAAAGCGGAATCCATCTCAAAATTCAGGAAAAACCGGTATGGTCCGCACAAACGCAACGGCATATTGAGCCAAATAATTATTTGAACTGTATTTTTCATGTTAATTAACTTGATAATTATAAAGAAAAATACGTTGGAGAAAGAATCGCGGCGACATCTGCGGGAGGTTTTTCGTGCCCGTAAACGTGCCCGCTCGCGGTGGGGAATGCGCAAGCGGGCCGGGCCGCGCCGCGCGGGCTGTCAGGGCGCGACCTTGAAGATAGCCTTGTAGGCTTCGAGCGCCACGTCCAGAGCGTGAAGCGCCTCGTTGCAGGCTTGCCAGTCCGGTGAGGTCGTCGCCCGGGCGGGCGGCATTTGCACCTCTGCATCGAGCCGCCCCGCCTCCACATCCGCAATGCGTTTGCCCATCGCGTCCATACGGGTGGCGAGATCCTCCGGCATGGCGTCGGGCGCATCGCGAAGCGCACGAAACAGCGCGTCGGCGAAGAGCAGCGAGGAGGCGTAGAGGCGCAGCGAACGGCGTTCGTAACGCTGGGCCAGCTGCGTCACCTTGTTGGACGCCAGCCGCCCGCGCACCGTCCAGCGCGCAGCCTCGCGCGCCCGCGATATGCCGGTGCCCAGATCCACCAGCCGGGCATGGGCGTCCGACAGGGTCTGGATCGCCGTGTTTGCCCGGTGCGGGTCCATCTCCTCTATCGCCTGAGCACAGAGCCGGAAGCCTGCGGACAGATGGCGGAAGAGATTGCGTGCGCGCTCGTCGATCTGGCGGATGGGATCGGGCGTGATCACCACCTGGCTGAAGACCACGCCGACGAAGGTGCCCACCAGCACGTCGAACAACCGGTCCGGCCCGGCGTGAATCGGTCCGAGCGCAATGACCAGCATGGCGGAAACGCCTGCCTGTATGCCGACGACGACCGGGAAGCCGTAAAGCTCCGCGATCATGATGGCGGTGAAGGTGGCGATGACGAGCCGGATTTCCGGCCATGTGTCGGGCACCGCCAGCAGCACCAGTTCGCCCACGATGATGCCTGTTGCGACCCCGAGAATGATGTTGCGCGCCTGCCGAAGGTGGCTCGGAAGCCCCGGCGCGAGGCAGATGATCGGCGTGATGGCGGCGAAAAGCGGCTGCTGATGGCCGAAGAGCCAGCGCGACAAGGCCCATGCGATGACCACGGCTGCGGCCGACGCCATGGCGTAGCGCCATGTGCGCAAGGCGCGCGCTGCAAGCGTGCGCGCAAGGGGAGGAACGTTCAAGGACATCGGGGCACCTGTCGGCGGGCTGGCCGCAAGGGGGGGGGCGTGCAATCGATGCGGGCATGATAGCGCCATGCAATGAACGATATGTAGCCGCGAGACGGCGCGCGCCAGCGGACAGGACGGCTTTCTCTCCCTCGTGCGGGCGGGTGCGGTGCTTTGTGACGTGGAAAGGGCGCAAGGCGGCTTCTCTGCCTCAGCGGAATGTGGTTTTGTGCGCGACGGAGGACGGGGCCGGTCATGGATGGATGCGTGCCCTCGAGAAGAACGCCTGAGGAGGACGTCGCCCATGGAATTCGCGCTCACCGAAGAGCAGCAGATGATTGCCGAGACCGCCGCCCGGCTGGCGCAGGATCGCGTTGCCCCGCTGGCTGAACGGCTCGACCGGGGTGAGGGGCGCGACGAATTTCTCGCCAACCTGAAGGTGCTGGCCGAAAACGGCTTCATGGGGCTGAATGTGTCGGCACAATACGGCGGCACGGAAGCGGGCTCGGTCGCCTTTGCGCTCACGGTGGAAGCCCTTGCGCGCGCCTGCGCCTCTACCGCCGTCACCACATCCGTCACCAACATGGTGGGCGAGGTGATCGAGGCGGTGGGCAGCGAGGCGCAGAAGGAAACCTATCTGCCGCGCCTGACCGGCGGGGAGTATTCCGCCGGCGGCTTCTGCCTGACGGAGACGGGCGCGGGGTCCGACCCGGCCTCCATGCGCACCCGAGCGCGCAAGGACGGCGATGACTGGATCATCGACGGCTCCAAGCTCTACATCACCTCCGGCGATTATGCTGGCGTCTTCGTCGTCTGGGCGGTGACGGACCCTGACGCCAGGCCCGGCAAGGGCATCTCCTGTTTCCTTGTCGAAGCGGGTACGCCCGGCCTTGTCATCGGCAAGGCGGAAAAGAAGATGGGCCAGACGGGGTCTGCCACCAACGAGGTGCTTTTCGAGAATTGCCGTGTGCCGGGTTCTGCGCTGATGGGCAAGGAAAACGACGGCTTCCGCGTTGCTGTGGGCGAGCTTGCGGGCGGGCGCATCGGCATCGCTTCGCTGGCGCTGGGCGTCGCGCGCGCCGCGATGGATGAAGCCAAGGCCTATGTGAAGGAGCGCCGCCAGTTCGGCAAGGCGATTGCCGACATGCAGGGCATCCAGTGGATGATCGCCGACCGCGAGACCGAACTTGAGGCCGCCCGGCTTCTGATCCTGCAGGCCGCATGGCTGAAGGAGCAGAAAAAGCCCTTCGCGCGCGAAGCCTCCATGGCCAAGCTCTTCGCCAGCGAAGCGGCGCAGAAGGCGACCTATACCGCCCTCCAGCTTCATGGAGGGGCGGGTTACATCAAGGACTATGCGCTTGAGCGCTACGCCCGCGATGCCCGTATCACCACGATCTATGAGGGCACCAGCGAGATCCAGCGCCTGATCATCGCGCGTGAGGTGATGAAGGCGATCTGAGCCGTTGAGGAGTGGCGGGGCCTGAAACCGGGCGTTGCCGCAGCGGAAGCCTTCCCCTAGGATTCGACCCCAAACGCCGTGGTCGATCTTGAGGGGGAGGGGCCGTTCGATGCGACTGATCCGGTTCCGCTCCGCCCTTGCGGGGCTTTTGCTGCTGCCTGCTCTCATGGGCGGCATGACGCACGCCGCGGACGACCCCGTTGCCGCTCTTGCCGCGGCCAATGAAGCCCTTTCCGCCGGTGAAGCTCTGGCGGAGTTCGATGTGCCCGTCACCACCGGAGCGGCGGCGGGCTATGTGCCGGACGCGACCTGCGCGCTCTGCCATGCGGAAAAGGCGGAGAGCTTTTCCCACGTCGCCATGAGCCGCAGTTTCTATCGCCCGCTTTCCCGGCCCGTCATCGAGGATTTCTCGAAAGGCTTTTATCACGCCCCGTCCGACCGCCATTACGAGATGGAGCTGAAGGACGGGGCCTATCTCTTCCGCCGCTACAAGCTCGCCCCGGACGGCAGCCGGATTGACGTTTTCGAACATAAGGTCGACTGGATCCTCGGCTCCGGCAATCACGCCCGTATCTATATCTATCGGACGGAAGACGGCGGGCTCTACCAGTTGCCGCTTGCCTGGTACTCGCAAGAGGGCGGGCATTGGGGCATGGCGCCGGGTTTCGAATTCGCGCTCCATCTGGGCGTCGGGCGGCAGGTGCGCCGCAATTGCATGTTCTGTCACAACGCCTATCCGCAGGTAGCTGAAGGGTCTGACGCCCACGGGATGCCGGAGGTCTTCCCGAAGGATCTGCCGCAAGGTATCGGCTGCCAGCGGTGTCATGGACCGGGCGCGGCCCATGCGGGCAAGGCCATGGCGGGCGAGAGTGAGCAAGATGTGCGCGGGGCCATCGTGAACCCGGCAAACCTGCCGAAGGACCGGCTCTATTCCATCTGCTACGGCTGCCACATGCAGCCGACCGTAGCCGTGACCGGCATCCGCAAGTTCGGGCGCGATGCCTATTCCTTCCGCCCCGGCGAGCTTCTCGACGATTTCCGCATCCAGCTCGACATGACGGACCCCGGCAGGCCGCGTCCTGAGCGTTTCGAGATCAATCACCACCCCTACCGGCTGGAACAAAGCCGCTGCTTCATCGAAAGCAGGGGCGCGCTTGGCTGCCTGACCTGCCACGATCCGCATGTGAAGCGCACAGCCGAAGAGCGCCCCGCCCATTACCGTGCCGCCTGTCTCACCTGTCACGCAACCGACGCGGCGGGCCTGCCCCTGCCGACGACGGCGGCTTCCGGCACGACGTCCGCGCATCCGGACATCGCGGCGGATGCCGATTGCACCACCTGCCACATGCCGGAGCGGCGCACGCAGGATGTCATCGACGTCACCATGACCGATCACCGGATAACGCGCGATCCCGGCCCCGGCGATCTGACCGCGCCTTTGGAAAAGCGCGTGAACGAGGTGGCGGGCATCGAGATGCTGCGCGCCCATGCGGGGTTGTCGGATCAGGAGGCTCTGATGGCGCGCGCCATGGGCGTGCTGCAATACACCGCCGGAAAGGCCGGGTACGCCGCCGATGCGCTGGCCTCGGTGCTGGATGCCGCCCCGATGCGCTATTTCGAACCCTGGTACGCGCTGGCCGACAGTCACATGAAGCGGCGTGACTTCAAAGGCGCGCTGGAGCCCATCGCGCAAGCCATCCTGCGCGCGCCGAAACATCCGCGCCTCAGAGCCATGGAGGCGGTGGCGCTATACGCAACAGACCGCGAGACACTTGGCCTTTCGCGCATGGAGGCGCTGGTCGCCGGGCGCGATGATCTTCCGCTGGCCCATTACCAGCTTGCCGTCATGTACCGCGATCAGGGCCGCGCAGACGATGCCATATTCATGGCCCGCAAGGCGCTTGCCGCCCGCTTCAACATGTGGACCGCCCACCGCCTGATCGGCGAACTGGAAATGGAACGCGGCAACTGGCAGGCCGCGGAAGACGCGTTCAGGCAGGCGCTTGTGATCGAGCCCGACGCCGCCCGCCCGCGAAAGGGGCTGGTGGAAGCGCTGGAAAAGCTCGGGCGCAGCGAGGAAGCTGCGCTTTACAGGGCCACCGCGCCGGATGCGGAGAATGCGCTGGGCCGCGAAAGCGATGTGCAATAGGATGGCTCAGAAACCGCGCGCCAGCGTGACGCTGACCTTCGTGTAATCGCCGAAATCGCTCGTCACCCCGATCTCACCCTTGGCGATCAGCCGTCCGTCGGGCCTGACCGCACGCAGTTCAAGCAGGCCGGTGGTGAAGACATCGAGCGACCCTTCCCCGCTCACCTGCGCCTCGCTCTCCGCCATAACCTTGGCGCGGAGATGGAAGGGGGCGTTTTCAGCCAGGGGAATACCGCGCTCATAGGCAATCGAGACGCCCGCCATCAGGTAGGAATAGTTCGATCCGGTCGGATCGATCCGCGAAAGCCCGCCGAACTTAAGCCCCGGAACCAGAAAGTCCTGCCGTTCATAGGGACGCTCCGGGTGGAGCGAGGCGAAATGCTCCGCGCGCGCATCCGCACCGGCGATCAGCACGGCCTTGCCGCCTGGATGAAAGGCGGTGAGGTCGGTCAGATAGTCGAGGCCGAAGCGGACCTGCGGGGTGATCCGGGTCGTGCTGTCGAGCCAGTAGGAAAAGCCGGGCGCGATCTGAAGGCCGAAGGCGTCGAGGCCCGTATGGCGCGAATATCCGGCCCAGCCCTCAAAGACCAGATCGACCGAATCGGAAAAGAAGCTCTCCCGGCGAAAGGGCACGGAGATCTCGGGCGCGGAATGCATGGCGCCGGGCCGGTGGGAATAGCCGATGCCGATCTCCAGCCGCGCCCGGCGGTCGGCATGGGGCCGCTTTTCCGCCGCTTCGACGGTTCTCCCGTGCAGCAGGGCCGCGCCCGCCACGTATATTCCCAAGGCGATCATGGCCAAGGGTCTTCCCGCGAGACGTGACGACACGGTCCCTCGGCGCACGCAATCTCCCGTCCGTTCACTCCTGACAAGCGTCCCGGTCGCCCCGGACCGGACGCATCTCGTCAGTTTTACGATGGTCAATAAAACCTTAACAACGGGTCTTTGCGCAATGGCCGTTGCCAAGAAAGCGCGGCCCGCATACCGTCCGCGCCATGCCACGATATGATTTCCGAATGCCCCGCCTCTATCTCGATGCCGACCTTGCCGAAGGCCGCGCCATCGAGCTTGACCGCGCCCAGTCGAACTATCTCCTGAACGTGATGCGCCTCAAGGACGGTGCGGGCGTTCTCGTCTTCAACGGACGCGACGGGGAATGGCGGGCAGAGATTGCGCAGGCCGGGCGCAAGGCCTGCACGCTGACGCCTTGCGAGCTGAAGCGCGCGCAAGACCCCTTGCCGGATCTGGTCTATTGCTTCGCACCGCTCAAACACGCCCGCCTCGACTACATGGTCCAGAAGGCGGCGGAGATGGGGGCAGGGGCCCTGCAGCCCGTCATGACGCGTTTCACGCAGTCGGGGCGGATCAATCTGGAACGGGCTCGCGCAAACGTGATCGAGGCCTGCGAGCAGTGCGGCGTCATCGCCGTGCCGGAAATCCGCGAACCGGTAATGCTTGACCGTCTGGTTGCGGACTGGACGGATGCGGAGCCGGGGCGTCGGCTGATCTTCTGCGACGAGGGCGAGGAAAGCCAGAACCCGCTTGAGGCGCTTGACGGGCTGGAGCGCGGTCCGCTGGCGGTGCTGATCGGCCCGGAAGGGGGCTTTGCAGAGGATGAGCGCGAACTGCTGCGCAGGCAGGATTTCGTTGCGCCGGTTCCGCTCGGGCCCCGGGTCCTGCGTGCCGATACAGCTGCCGTCGCCGCGCTGGCGATCGTTCAGGCCTTGCTGGGCGACTGGCGCTAGCGGGCCGCCGTCCCGGATTTGTCCTCCCGCGCCGCAAAAGCTTGCGCCCCGTAAAACCTTGCGGGAGAGAACTGGCACCAAATGGCGACTGGAATTCATTGCGTTGCGGCGCTATGTGAGTTGGCAACAAACGCAGGCGTCCTGCGCTGCAAGACCGCCCTTCAGGGCCGGGCAACGCGGGCGAAAGCATCATGAAATCGCACGGCGCGCCGGGAAGGCATGTCCCGCACCGGCCCGCTCAAGGAATTACGTATGGCTCGCGATACCGTCGATTCGACGCCGATCGGAGGTTTTTCCGATCTCGTGGACACTCTGGCCGAAGGCTGCAAGAGCCCGGATCAATTCCGCATCGGCACCGAACACGAGAAGTTCGGTTTTTGCACCAAGGACCTCACGCCGATCCCCTATGAGGGGCCGCATGGCGTGAAGACCGTGCTGGAAGGCATGGAAGGGCTTCTGGGCTGGGAGCGTATCGAGGACGCGGGCAACATCATCGGCCTTGCCGATCCCGTCGCCGGCGGGGCGATTTCCATCGAGCCGGGCGGGCAGTTCGAGCTTTCCGGCGCTCCCCTCGACAATCTTCACCAGACCTGTCGCGAGACCAACGCCCATCTGGCGCAGGTCCGTCAGGTCGCCGAGCCTCTCGGCGTCGGCTTTCTGGGTCTGGGCATGACGCCCACATGGAGCCGCGCGGACATGCATCGCATGCCCAAGTCGCGCTATGACATCATGACCGCCTACATGCCGAAGGTCGGCACCAAGGGCCTCGACATGATGTACCGCACCTCCACGGTGCAGGTGAACCTCGACTTCCGCGACGAGGCGGACATGGTGCGCAAGATGCGCGTCGGCCTCGCCCTCCAGCCCATCGCCACCGCGATCTTCGCGAATTCCCCCTTCGTGGAAGGCAAGCCCAACGGTCTGTTGTCCAACCGCGCCGCGATCTGGCTCGACACCGACAATGACCGCGTCAGCCCGCTTCCCATCGCCTTCAGGGACGATTTCGGCTTCCGCGCCTATGTGGAATGGGGCCTCGACGTGCCGATGTATTTCGTCAAGCGCGGCGATGAATATTACGACGTCACCGGCACCACCTTCCGCGCCTTCATGAACGGCGCGCTGAAGGGCGTCATTCCGGACGCGGAGCCGACGATGGGTGACTGGAACAACCATCTCTCGACGCTGTTTCCCGATGTGCGCCTGAAGCGCTACATCGAGATGCGTGGGGCCGACGCCGGTCCCTGGCGGCGCATTTGCGCGCTTCCCGCCTTCTGGGTCGGGCTGCTCTATGACGATGACATTCTCGAGCAGGCTTGGGAAATGGTGCGTGACTGGAGCGAGGAAGAGCGGACGACCCTGCGCGCACAGGTTCCTGCCACGGCGCTCAAGACGCCATTCCGCAATCACACCGTCCACGATCTTGCCCGCGAGGCCGTGGCGCTGTCGAGCGAGGGCCTGAAGCGGCGCGCGCGCAAGAACGAGGCTGGTGTCGACGAGCGCAACTTCCTGGAGCCCGTCAAGGAAACCCTGGCCAGCGGCCTGACGCCCGCAGAGCAGATGCTCATGAAATACGAGGGTGAATGGAAGGGCGACCTGTCCCACGCCTATGAGGAATACGCCTACTGAGGCGTATTCCCTCCGCTTGCGGGAGCGCGGCGGCGCCGCCTAGCTGGCGACGCTGCTGACCAGTTTCGGGCCGGTGTCGCCGGTTTTCTTGCGCATGCGTTCCAGAACATCGCGCAGCATTTCCGGCTGTCCGGCGGCATAGAGGCGCGCCTCCGAGGCGGGCAGCGGGCGGCCGGTGAGGAAGCCCTGCGCCTGCGAGCAGCCATGATCGAGAATGTGGCGATACTGTTCTTCCGTCTCGATGCCTTCCGCCGTGGTCATCATGCCCAGTTCCTTGGACAGTCCCGCAATGGCGCGCACGATGGCGTTGGCCTCCGCCTTGTTGCCCAGATCGCTGACGAAGGAGCGGTCGATCTTGACCTTGTCGAAGGGGAAGGACCGCAGGTAGCTGAGCGAGGAATAGCCGGTTCCGAAATCGTCCATGGCGATGCGCACGCCCATGTCGCGAATCTCGTGCAGCGTCTGGAGCGTCGCCGCGCTGTCGGCCAGAAGCACGCTTTCAGTGATCTCCAGCTCAAGGCGTTCCGGCTCCAGCCCTGATGCTTCCAGCGCCTTGCGGACGCGCTCCACCAGATTGCCCGCGCGGAACTGGTAGGAGGAGACGTTCACCGCGACCTTGACCCCGTTGGGCCAGCCCGCCACCTCTGTGCACGCGGCGTTCAGGACCCATGTGCCGATCTTGTCGATCAGCCCGACCTCTTCGGCAATCGGGATAAACTCCGCCGGCGGCACGCGGCCGCGCACCGGATCGTTCCAGCGCAGCAACGCCTCGAAACCGGAGACCGTCTGAGCGCTCATGTCGATCAGCGGCTGGTAATTGATCTCGAAGCGGTCATGTTCCAGAGCCTCCAGCAGATCCGCCTCTAGGGTCTGGCGGCGGCGCAGCGCCTCGTCCATGTAGGGTTCGAAGATCCGCACCAGCCCGCGGCCGTCAACCTTCGCCTGATGCAGCGCGAGGTCCGCGTGTTTCATCAGCGTAACCGCGTTCTCGCCGTGCTCGGGATAGTGGCTTACGCCCACCGAGCCGCCGAGTGCCAGCCGCGCCCCATCGACCGCGCAGGTCTCTCCCAGCGCGTCGCGCACATTTTCCGCCAGCTCTTCGCTGCGCATGGTGCCATCGGGGCCGCGCACCAGAATGGTGAACTCGTCGCCGCCCAACCGGGCGACGATGTCCTCGTTCTTGACGAGCGCCGTCAGTCGGTCGGCCATGATCCGCAGCACCCGGTCGCCCGCATCGTGGCCCAAGGTGTCGTTGACCATCTTGAACCGGTCGAGATCGAGGCAGAGCAGCGAGAACGAATAGCCCTCTTCCTCGCGGGCGCGCTGGACTTCCTCGATCAGGTTTCTCTGCATCAGCACCCGGTTCGCCAGATGCGTCAGCGGATCGAAATGGGCAAGGAAGGCAAGCCGCGCCTCCGCCTGCCGCCGCGCCGTGATGTCGACGATGGACGTCAGGATCATCCGCTTGCCCTCGTAGCGGATCTCGCGCTCGAAGGGCAGAACCTCGATGATCTCGCCATTCGCCTTGCAGTGGCGCACCACCGACGTCTGACTGCCTTCTTCCTCTTCAATCTCTGCGGAAGGTGCAACGAGGTCGCTCAGGTGAAGCTGGCGGAACTCTTCCTGCGTGTAGCCGTACCGCTCCATCGCCGTGCTGTTGCACTTCTGGATCGTGCCCGTGTTCGGATCCTGCACGAAGAGGGGCAGCGGATTGCTTTCAAAGATCAGCTCCAGATCGCGCCGTTTCTCGTCCTGCTCGGCTTCCGCAACTCGTTCCGCGACCTGATCGCGGCAATGGAGGACGGCCTGCGTGATGCGGGCAAGCTCTTCATAGGTCTTTTCTTCCTCCTCCGTCGCCTCTTCCCCGCCGAGCGCCGCGCCGTCGCCGATGGCGCGAACCCGGCGCTCCAATGCGGACAGGGCGTTCACGATGGAACGGGTGAGCGACAGGGCGAAGGAAATGGCCAGAAGCGTGGACAACACGACCAGCGCGGTCACGATCAGGATCGTCTGGCGCAGGTCGCCAGCTTCCTTGTCGGCGCGCGCGACGAGCTGCGTCAACGTCTTGCGATGCAGCGCCAGCGCGGTTTCCACCAGATGGGTGTAGGCATCGTCCAGCGGCCGCGTGTCGATGGACAGAAAGGGAAGGTCGGAGCCCGCCGCGTTGATCCGCTGCGCCATGGTCTCTGCGGTCTTCTGAAAGGCCCTGTTGGCCTGGGCGAAGGCATCTGCATCGGATTGCGGGATGATGGCCCGGCTCGACGGCGTCGGAGTGGTGAGCACCGTGTCGATCGTGTCGCCAGAGGCCTTGAACTGGCCCGCATCGACCAGAAACAGCATCCGGTCGTCGGGCCCCAGCGTCGCCCGGGCGCGGATCCCGTGAATGTCGGCGCGCAGCTGCGAAAGCCGCATCAGCAATTCCGGGATCTGGATGGCAACGAGCTGCCCCATACGCGCATCCATCCCGCCGGTGGAGCCGTTGATGTCCATGCCTGCGGTGAGATCGGGAAGGTCGGTCCTGATCTGGCGCAGGGCGGCCGTGCTGCTTTGAGCCTGAGAAAGCCGCTCAAGTACCCCGACCAGTTCGCCGGAACCCGCACCGTCCGCCTTCAGGTCCGCCAGACGCATCCCGGCGCGGGCGCGCAAGGGTTCCGCGTTCTCGGGATTGCGGGCAGCCTCCCGGGCGACGTTCCAGATCTCCGACAACTGGATAAGCTGTCTGGTGCTTTGTGTCGTGCCGTCGAGTTCGCGCCAGATCTCGATCTCCAGAACGACAAGCGCAATAACCAGCGCGGAGAACAAGGTGACGACGATGATGTTCAGGCGGTGACGTATCGACATGCGGCGAACTCTCGTGTTTTACGCATGTCAATAAGCGCAGAAGTCTGCGAAAGAATGGTTACTTGTGCGGGGGAAGGGCAAAGTTAGTATACAAGACCATAATACCGACTTTATCTTATTGTAATTAATAACAGTGTTGAAAATAATTTGTCGCCCTGCCGGAATCCGGGAGGCAAATCTGCCGGAGCGTCGCGCGCCGCCGGTCGCGCGGAGGGCGAAATAGGGCCCGCCTTCGACAAGTCATTGACCTAACGGTGATTGCACCGGATCATGAGTTATGACGGATGATCCGTCGAACCGGTGCGATACCCGTTGGCGGGTGCCGGTCCGCATCCCGGCGAGAGCCGTTGATCACCCTTGGGGCTCCCATGACCGAAAGTTATTTTCCGCTCGACCCCTTTGCGTTGATGGCGCAAACGCAGAAGCATTTCGGCCTTGGCGAAGACGAGGCGCGACGGGCGACGGAAGCCTTGATGCCCGCCTTCTGGGCAGGTCTTCGACGCAACGCCGGGGCACCCAACGGGTTTGAGGCGATGATGCGCGCCTTCACGCCGCCCGCCTTCCAGCCGCCAAGCTCAAGACCCGCCAATCCCTGGCAGGCCTTCGGCAGCTGGACGCCCGGTGATATGACGAAGGTCGACTGGGGGGCGTTCGACTGGGCATCGTACGACTGGCGCAATGCGCAAGGCGGGCCCGTCTATGGGCCCGTGGGGGCCTTTCTCGCGCAGATTTTCCCCAATGATGCCATTCGCCGCGCCGTTCTCGATCAGGTGGCGGCGACCACGGGCATTCGCCCGGATGCGCTGAACGCGCTGATGCCGGTGGCCGCGACCCTGATGATGGGCCAGATCGCGCGCAATTTCGCCGTCGGCCCGGCACGCGAACTCCTTGATGCCTTCATGGCGGGCTTTGCCCGTGGCCGGCCTCAGCCCACGCCCACCCCGGCCGATCTGATGGCGCCTTTCGCTGAAGCCATGACAGCCTTCTTTACCGGCTTCATGCGCACGGGCACGCCCGCTGCGCAGGAAAAGCAGTCAGCCGTCTTTGAGGACGAAGGCGATGCGCCCGTCGCGCCGGAGACTGCGGGGGAAGAACCGGAAGACGGCGCGGGAGACGATGAGGGCGATGCGCCGGACGCGCACCCCGCCGCTGCAAGCCAGGCACGCTTTTTCGAGGATTTCCTCGCCGCCGGGCGTTCGGTTCAGGAAAACCAGATCCGCGTCTTCGAGCAGCTTTTCGAAACGCTGGTGCCCGGCGAACAGTCCCGATAGGGCTGCCTGTGGAGTTCTCTTCCGAAACAGCCCGGGCGAAGCGTTCTTCTGAAACAGCCTAAGCGAAGCGTTCTTCTGAAACAGAAAGAAAAATGCCCGCCGCTATGGGGGAGCGGCGGGCAAGGTACGGGTGTCAGCGGGGGCTGACTTCCGGGCAATTGATGTGTTGATCCGTTCAGGCTGCGCGCTTGTCCATGCGGAGCTCGCCGATATGCGGGGCGCTCTGCATATTGTCGGGATTCTCTGAAGCCCCGTCGGACAGATCGAGCGGCGTGACGTCGTCTGAAACGTGCGGCTGGCCGGATGCCGGGCCGACTTCCCGCGAAGCGGCATGAGCGAGCTTTTCGCGCGCATCGCGCAGCGCAAGCGCCCGGCGCTCTACGGCCAGTACCCTGAGCCGGGTGGAGGCCTCTCTCTTTCGATGGTCCCGCAATGCGCATCGAACATCCGCCCGGTTCAGTCCGATGTCATTCAGCATGTGGTCGTTCCAGCCGAGAAGCTGCTGTGCCGCCATCCGGCCCCGCCTGCGGCGATTCCATGCGGAAATCCCTGCAAACAGCGCGCGTGCGGTCCGCGCCGCAAGGGCTGCAAATCCACCGGTTCTGATCGAGGGGGGCGTAAACATGGCAAAATTCCTTCATCGACCGCCGCCACCCGGCGCGCGGTCGTTGCCTTGCGTTCCCGGCCCATCCGGAAACGTCAAATCTCTCTGGTGCGACGCTACTCTGACTTGTATCCTGGAATGAATCCAACGAATGTTTTTCATCAAATCGATCACTAAAAGTGATGAAACGCCATGTTGCCAATGCTCGACCTGGATCAGCTTCGCACCTTCCTCGCCATCGCCGAGGCCGGCAGCTTCACGCAAGCGGCCGGTATCGTTAACAAGACGCAGTCGGCGGTCTCCATGCAGATGCGCCGTCTCGAGGAGCGTATCGGGCGACCTCTGTTTGCCCGCGACGGCCGTCAGTCGCGGCTGACGGAGGATGGCGAGCGGCTTTTGCAATATGCCCGCCGCATGAAGAAGCTGAACGACGAAACGCTTTCGGCCTTCGACGAGACGGAGCTTGCCGGACATGTGCGTCTGGGCACGCCGGACGATTACGCCGACCGCTTCCTGCCGGAAATCATGGCCCGCTTCGCGCGCTCCAATCCGCGTGCCGAAATCGAGGTGACCTGCGCCCCGACGCCCCTGCTGGTGCAGGACATGAAGGCCAATCGGCTCGATATCGCGATCATCAGCCAGCTGCTCGCGGGCGGGCAGCACGGGGAGGAAGTGGTCCGGCGCGAGCCGTTGCTGTGGGTGACCTCCGCGCGCCATTGCGTGCACGAGGAACGGCCGGTGCCCCTGGCGCTGGGGCGGCGCACCTGCGACTGGAGAAAATCGGCGATAGCGGGGCTGGAAGAGGAAGGGCGCGATTATCGCGTGCTTTATTCCAGCTGGTCGTCGGTGGGGGTGGGGGCTGCTGTCACGGCGGGACTTGCGGTCTCGGTCCTTCCCGAGTCCGCCCTTCGTCCCGGCATGCGGGTCCTGTCGGAGCGTGACGGCTTTCCGGCCCTGCCGTTGTGCGAGATCGCGCTTCTGCGCTCATGGCACAAGTCTTCGCGCCTGATCGATGCTCTGGCAGAGCACATCGCATCCTCGCTCGACAACCTGTCCGTGCCGGCGGCGGCCGAATAGGCTTTCACGAAAAAAGAAAATCCCCGACGTCTCGGACGCCGGGGATCAGGCTTTCGGGTGTCTGTCGCTCCGTGCGGCTATCGCGCGGCACGGATCCGCTTGCGCAGGCGGCAGACAAGGACGGCGATGGCGCTGAAATCGCGTCTCAGCCCCAGCATCGTCAACGTGTCCGGCATCGGGCACGGTTGGGGAGGCGTCGGGCGGGACCATCCGGGCTGCGTCCTCATATCATCGACCTCCGTAATCTGCCTTCACGTTCCTTGCGCGCAAGCAGCGCCGCGTCGCGGCGTTCATAGGCAAGGTTCGCCAGAACCAGAGAGGGATCCCGGGTGCCCGGCGTGCTCAGGGCCGACTGGATGTCGGTGCGGGTAATGCCGATGTCGCGCAACATGCGGTCGTCATTGGTGAGCAGGCGGCTGAGTTCCCGCCGGGCGGAATAGGCTCGCAGGGCCCGCGATATCATGGAGCCTGTCCCGCGCAGGACGAAAAGGGCGGCGCGCCCGACAGCGGCGCCGAATGAGCCGCTGCGACCGGTGCCGCTGCAGACCTGGCTGGTCGACTGGTTGAAGATCAGGGTCATGGCAATACTCCATCGTTCGGTGCACGGTCTTGTTCCGTGCCCGTTTGTCATGCTGTTTTGTTGTCCCGGTCAGGGGTGTTTCTTCGGTGTCTTCAATTGACGGTTGGTAAGATGCACGCCAGAAATCGATTGATCCAACGAATGTTTTTTATCATTATCCATCGATATTGATGATGAATTGCGGTTCCCCTCGATCCCAGCCCTCTGCACCCGGGAGTGAATTCATGAGCTATGGCCTTGATATCGATCAGCTTCGCACCTTCATCGCGATTGCTGAACTCGGCTCGTTCACGCGCGCCGCAGATGCGGTCAACAAGACCCAGTCGGCCGTTTCCATGCAGATGCGACGGCTTGAGGAACGGGTCGGGCAGGGGCTTTTCACCCGTAACGGCCGCCAGTCGCGGCTGACCGACGCCGGATACCGGTTGCAGGATTATGCCCGCCGCATGATCCGCCTGAACGACGAGACGCTGACAGCCTTTGCCGAGCCGGAGTTGCTGGGCCGGGTACGTCTGGGGCTTCCCGACGATTATGCGGAACGGCTGCTGCCTCAGGTGCTGGCGGGTTTTGCCTGCATCAATCCCACGGTGGAAGTGGTGGTGGAATGCACCGGGTCTGTCGGGGTGTCGGAGAAGGTACGCCGGGACGAACTGGATCTCGGCATCGTCACCTCCTGCGGGGATATTAACGGCTTCGGCGATATCGTGCGCCGCGAGAGGCTGCACTGGGTGGGGCCGGAAAGCCGCTGCATTCACGACGAGGAAACGGTTCGCCTCGCGCTCGGCCACGAATCCTGTGCCTGGCGCGCGCTGGCGATCAATACTCTGACCCGCGTCGGACGATCCTGCCGGGTGGCCTATACGAGCGGTTCTGCCGCAGCGATCACCAGTGCGGTGGCGGCGGGCCTTGCGATTGCGGTGGTCCCCGAAAGCGCGCTGCGGCCGGGTCTGCGCATTCTCGACGAGCGGGACGGCTTCCCGGAACTGCCGCCTGCCGATATCGCTCTCATCCGTGCGCCCAACGCCGTCGATGCCACCCACGATGCGCTCTACGATCATATCGCCGCCGCCATCGGTAACCTGTCCATGCGCGCCGCCGCGGCGGCCGAGTAGTCGGGCTATCCGGCGCTCGGGTGCCAGAGCGGGCGGTAGCCCTGTCGCAGGACGGCCAGAATGGACGGGGGCGTCAGAACGGCGACTGGCTGATTTGAGGGCAGGGGGAGCGCTGCGCCATATCCGCCCGCGCGCCAGGGCAACAGGGTTCCGGCCCGCAGCAGGGCGATACGCTCAGGCTCGGGGTCTGCGCCGGGCAGGAGCAGGGCGGTTCCGTCGGGAAGGTCGTCGAGCGGTATCAGGGAGGGCGGGGCGAGCCTCTCTTCATGAAGGATCGCATCCATATCGTCCGCACGCGGCCTCTCAGGGGAGGCTTTCGCATGTTGCCAGCAGCTCTGGAACTGTTGCGCCGCCGCGCGGCGGCATTCGAAACAGGGCCGGTGACCGGCGGCAAGCGCGGTCGGCTCGTCCAGAAAGAAAAGCTCAGTATATCCCTCGCCCATGACCGTCCGCCGACGGTTCCGGAAGTGGAGCGCGCAGCAGATCCAGCGCCGGGAGACAAAGCGGCGTGCGGTCAGTGTGCGGGTTTCGGGGTCGTGAAAGCGCCCTCCGCGGTTTCCCATGAGAGTGCCGCGATACCGGGTGGCAATGATTTCGCCCGCGGGCGTCACGCGGTTTTGCAGGGGCATGGCGCGGCTTTCAGCGGGGACAGCTGCGGCTGCCCCGTGTTCACAGGCTCAAAATTGAGCGAACGGCGGAAACGCTGAAGGGTTTGGAAAGGGTGGCGACGACATCCAGCCCGTTGGTTGCGGCTGCCGTGCGGGCGGTGTTTCCATATTGGGAGTTATAGCCGGAGATCACGATGATCTTGGCCTTGCATCCGCGCTGGGCAAGCCATTCCATAAGCTCGATGCCGTCCATTTCCGGCATGATCATGTCGAGCACGATATGGGTCGGATTGCAGGAATCATATTGGCGCTGGAACGCGCTCGGCTGCGTCGTCTTGCAGACGGAAAAGCCCAGTTTCAGGGCGATCCGTTCGATGATCTCGCCGAATTCGACCTCGTCATCGACCAGAAGCAGGCGTTTGTCCTGTGCCGGGCTGTCCATGTCGCTTTTACATATCCGCCAGTCTGTTGCCGTCGTCATGAGCCGTGGCTCGCCATCTCTGCGTGATCCCGGTCTGTCCGTCTTTTCCGCGAAAGACGAATTTGCGTGGCCAAGGGCCACTGCATGCTCCTGCGCCGCGTACCATGCGCGAATGCGCCATGGCCCTTGTCACGGAGGCCAGGCGATACAGAAACAAGGATTGATGGTTGTTTGCGCCATTCGAGCCCCAGCTGAAAACCTGTCGGCAAAAGCCGCTTAACGCCGGGGACTCAATAGCAAGCCGAGGGTTCGTTATTCGGCTTATTATGGAAAGTCCAGCCTTCAGCAAAAAAAGAAACAGAGTTAATTCAAAGCCGCCTGTTATGACTCAGATAGTGCGTATGCAAACGAGTTTCGCGCCGGATGTTGCCAAGCCCGCGATCACGTAATCCCGCGATGCCATAAGTATAACACCTTATAGGCACTAAGGCCATCGGGCGCACGACGATTGTAAAAAAACGTAGCGCATTGAGGGGTTTGCAACCGTTGCGCGCAGGCGGGCGGGCATCGGCAGGCTGTCTGCCGATGCCCCATGGAATCAACCTTCGACGATGATCACATGAAGCGCGCGCGGACCGTGGGCGCCCAGAATGAGCGTCTGTTCGATATCGGCGGAACGCGAGGGGCCGGTAACCATGTTCACAACCCGGGGCATTGCCGCTTTCCCGTTGGTCTGCCGGATGTCGCTCCACACGGCTTCCATGTCTCCGCGTATCTTCCTTTGCGGCAGCACGATGATGTGCAGGTCGGGCAGGAAATTGAGCGTGGTCGGATTGTCCGTGCCCGAGGTCAGCACGAGCGTGCCGGTCTCCGCGATTGCGCCGATGGCATGGGAGACCGCGGTCGCATCCTTGCCGTCCGAGGGTCCGTGGCGGACTTCCAGCGCAGGGCTCGCCTCCCACGGCATCGCGGTCAGCTCCCGATCCGCCCCGATGCGCACGCAGGCCGGCAGGTTGCGCTGCGCCAGAAGGCGGGCGACGGCGGTGGGCACGTCGGCGGTTGTCGCCACCTGTTCCACGCTCGTCTGGACGCTTTCCGCCATGCGCGTGAAGAGGCCGACAAGCTCGTCTGCAGGCAATTGCCCGCGGGCCGGGATGACGCCTGCGGGCGTCTCCTTCAGCCTTGCGGCGACCGCATCCTTGCGGGCGCTCTCCGCCTCGCCCGTGGCGGCCAGCGACTTCTTAAGCCCGGCCAGAATCTCAGCGCGCCCGCTCATGCCGCATCCTTTCGTTCGGTCTGTCCGCCTCTGTCGGCCCACATCTGCTGAAAGGTTCGCCCTTCGGGGGCGGGAAGGTCCCGGTATTTCGTCCAGCCGCCGGCAAGGGGAAGCGAGGCGAACCGTCCCTTCTTGCCCGCCATGGCGCCAAGCGTGCGAATGGCGAGGCCGAACAGGGTGCGATAGAGCGCGGGCCGCCTTGCAAGGAACGCCCATGCGCCCAGCCCGAAGCGGGCGGAGGCGGGCTGCAGATGGCGCTCGAATTCGCGTTCGCGCCAGTGCCGCATCATCTTCGGCAAGGGAATGCGCATCGGGCACACGCTCTCGCAACGCCCGCAGAAGGTGGAGGCGTTGGGCAGGTTCCCCGCCTCGTCGATGGAGGTGAGCGACGGGGTGAGCACCGCGCCCATGGGGCCGGGATAGACCCAGCCGTAAGCGTGCCCGCCGATGGCGTGATAGACAGGGCAATGGTTCATACAGGCCCCGCAGCGGATGCAGCGCAACATCTCCTGATACTCGCTGCCCAGCATGTCGGAGCGCCCGTTGTCGAGCAGCACGACGTGATATTCCTCCGGCCCGTCCGGGTCTTCCGGGCGGCGCGGTCCGGTGGAAAAGGTGGTGTAGACGGAGCTGTCCTGACCCGTGGCAGAGCGCGCCAGAACGCGCAGGATCTGCGAGACGTCCTCGAGCGTCGGCGTGATCTTTTCAAGCGTCGCCAGTACGATATGGACGCGGGCGAGCGTCTGGGTGAGGTCGCCGTTGCCCTCGTTGGTGACGATCACCGAGGAACCGGTTTCGGCAATGAGGAAATTCGCACCCGTGATGCCGACCTCGGCGTCGAAATACTTCTGCCTGAGGACTGCGCGCGCCTCGTTCAGAAGCGTCGTCGGTTCCTCGAGGTTGCGGTCCGGATCGAGATGCGTGTGGGCGCGGCGGAACTCGGTCTCCACCTCCGATTTGTTCACATGCACCGCGGGCGCGATGATGTGGGAGGGCGGTTCGCCGCGAAGCTGGATGATGTATTCGCCCAGATCCGTCTCCACCGGCTGAATGCCGTTCTCGGTGAGGTGCTCGTTGAGCCCGATTTCCTCCGAGACGATGGACTTGCCCTTGGTGACGGTCTTGGCGTCGGCCTTGCGACAGATGTCGAGAATGATGGCGCGGGCATCCTCCGCCGTGCGCGCCCAATGGACATGACCGCCCGACGCCGTGACCTTTTCCTCGTAAGCCTCCAGATAGAGATCCAGATGCGCGAGCGTGTGGTCCTTGATCGCCTTGGCGTTGTCGCGCAGCGCCTCGAATTCCGGCAGCGCCTCGGCGGCAGCCTCGCGCTTTTCGATGAAGCCGTGCTCCACGTTGGTGAGCGCGCGCTGAAGCTGCGCATCGTCCAGCGCCTCGCGGGCGTTCTGCTTGAAACGCGGTGATTGCATCCGCATGGCCGTCTCCCATCAGCCAGTGAACTTATGCGGCGAATGCCGCCTCATAGTGGACGAGCGAAGCCCGGTCGAAACAGCAGAAGACGACCTGCTCCAGCGCATCCAGATGTCGGCTTGCCAGAACCGCCGCCAGCGCCACCTTCGCTGCGCGCGCGGCCGGAAAGCCGAAAATTCCCGTCGAAATCGCCGGAAAGGCGAGGGTCTTGAGCCCCGCCCCGGCACCCAGTTCAAGCGAGCGCGCGTAGCAACTTGCCAGAACCGCATCCTCGCCCATCGCGCCCCCGGCCCAGCGCGGGCCGACCGTATGGATCACGAAACTCGCGGGCAACCGGTAGCCCGCCGTCATCTTGGCTTCTCCCGGCGTGCAACCGCCGAGCCTCCGGCATTCCGCCAGAAGCTCCGGCCCCGCCGCGCGGTGGATCGCCCCGTCCACGCCGCCGCCGCCCAGAAGCGTCTCGTTCGCGGCATTGACGATGGCCCCGACCTCAAGCGTCGTGATATCGGCGACGAGACCCACGAGTTCCGTACCGCCCGCCCGACGCGTGAGCCTGCTCATCCTTTCAGGTCGCTTGGGGCTTTCAGGCCGCCTTTGGCCTTCTCGCCCTTGCCTTCCCCGATGGGCGGCTGGTCGGTCATGCCCGCGAGAACCTCGGCCACGTGGCGCACTTCCGTCTTCGAGCCCTGACGCTTCAGCTTGCCCGCCATGTTCATCAGGCAACCGAGATCGCCCGCCAGCAGCACGTCGGCCTCCGCGGCCGCCACGTTGTCGGTCTTCTTGGAGACCATCTTGTTGGAGATGTCGGCGTATTTGACGGCAAAGGTTCCGCCGAAACCGCAGCACACGTCGGGGTCGTCCATTTCCTTCAGTTCAAGCCCCTCCATGGAGGTGAGAAGCTTGCGCGGCTGCTCGGCAATGCCAAGTTCGCGCAGGCCCGAGCAACTGTCGTGATAGGTGACGGAGCCCTCGAAACTCGCCTCGACGCTGGTCATGCCGCGCACATCGGTCAGGAAGCTGACAAGCTCAAAGGTGCGCTTGCTCAGGTCCTGAGCAAGCGGGCCCCAGATCGCATCGTCGGCGAAGAGTTCCGGATAGTGCTTCTTGATCATCCCCGCGCAGGAACCGGACGGCGCGACCACATAGTCGTATCCCTCGAAGGCGCGGATCGTGACCTCGGCAATGCCGCGCGCATCCGTCTTGTCGCCGGAATTATAGGCGGGCTGGCCGCAGCAGGTCTGGGCGCGCGGTACCTCTACGCTACAGCCTGCTTCCTCAAGAAGCTTTACCGCCGCAAAACCGACGGACGGTCGGAAAAGATCCGCCAGACAGGTAACGAACAGGGCGACCCGGGGAGTATCGGACATGGATTGGGCATTTCCTGAAAGGGAGAATTGCAGGGCGCAACTTCAACCGGTCACGCATATCTTGTTGCAGGCACAGTAGAAGTACGTGCATGGCCGGTCAATGCGCCTGAGGGCGAATGCAGCCGCAGGCATCCTCAGGCGACGGTTCGATCGTTCAAGGAGCGGGGTTATCCCCGGATGAGCACCTTGCCGATGCGCTGTCCCTGCATGGCGGCTTCCGCAGCCCTGGCGACATCGGCCAGATCATAGATGGCATCGACCTGAAGCGTCAGCTTGCCCGACGCGATCAGCCCGACCAGTTCGCCCATCAGGGCCGCGACCTTCGGCTTGGGCGCTTCCGGCAGCAGCTTTGCAAGCCAGAAGCCCTTCACTTCGATGCCGCGGAAGATGAGCTGGCCGGAGGGAATTTCCATCGGCTCGCCCGACATCAGCCCGAAGGAGACGACAGTCGCTCCGTTGCCGCAGATCGCGCAAAGGTCGGCCGCCTGCGGGCCGCCCACGCCGTCGATGGCCGCCTTGATCGGCGCGCCTTCGGTGATCGCCTCCACCTGCTCCTTCCAGTTGGCCGCACTTGTGGAAACTGCATTGCGGATGCCGAGGGCCGCGAGTTCCGCGACCGCCTCGTCGCGACGCACGAGGTTGATCACATTGACCCCGCGCGTCTGGGCGACGGTGGCCAGCACCTTGGCGACAGCGCCCGTCGCCGCGTTCTGGACGATCCAGTCGCCCGGATGGGCATGAACGAAATCCAGAAGGAACATCGCGCTCATCGGCATGGCGACAAGCTGCGCGGCGGTCTCGTCGTCCACCGCATCGGGCAGCAGCACGACGCCGGGGGCCTTGGCGATGAAATAGTCGGCCCAAGTGCCGCGCCCGGTGGCGGCGACCCTCTGGCCGATCTTCAGGCCCTCGACGCCTTCGCCAAGCGCATCGATGACGCCGGTCGCTTCCGACCCGGCAACCGCGGGGAGCGGCGGCTTGTAGCCGTAATCGCCGGAAATCGTCAGCAGGTCGTGATTGTGGATGGAGGCAAGCCGCATCTTCACGCGAACCTCGCCGGGGCCGGGTTCCGGCAGCGGACGGTCTTCGACGGTCAGAACCTCGGCCGGGTTTCCGAATGTCTCGTGAATGGCGCTGCGCATGGGAATGGCCTCTCGGTCACGGTGGGCTTGGACCGGCCCGATTGCCGGTGCGTTTTGCTCTTTATTGCGCGTCGCGTGAACAAGGTCGAGCCCTGTCTGATCGACTGCAAGCGATTTGTGGTGTCGGAAGGGTGTGGTGATAAAATATGCAATTCATCAACTAGAATTTCAAGAATAGAAATTTCAAGACAACTAAATACGTAATTATATGCCTGTGAGAAAAAGTGTTAGTCCCGGTATGACCGAAGGGAAAAGATGAATAGGTCAATGGTGTGCTTGATTGAAAGTCATGTGGGAATACACTGAGAGGAACTCGGACCTTGTGGAGGAGCGGGCAATAACGCGTCGGGAGCGCGGAATGCTCGTATGAGGTGCGGGTGTTGCAAGGTCGGATCCGTAACGGACCCGGCTTGCCAAGGGAGGAAACAAGACATGTCCAATATCAAGGCCACTGGCATCGAAGGTCCGGGCGCATCCGACGTCCACACGCAAGGCGCGCAGACGGATGCCGCCGACCGTCAGACGCCGTTTCGCGAGGCGGTTGAAGGCGTCGTCGCCGCGCGTCGTCAGTTTCTGAAGAATTCCGTGCTTGCCGCGGGCGGCATTGCAGGCGGTCTGGCGGGCGCGGCCTCGCTCAGTGCGCCCTATATCGGCACGGCCAAGGCCGCGGGCACCACCTGGAAGATCCAAACATCCTGGCCCGGCGGCGTCGGTCTCCAGATCTTCAAGGACTGGTGCGCGACAATCGCGGACAAGACCGGCGGCGAGTTGGCTTTCCAGCCCTTCGGCGCGAATGACGTGGTGGGCGACTTCCAGCTTTTCGACGCGGTGAAGAACGGCGTTCTGGAAGCGGTGAACCCCTTCACCATCTACGTGCAGGGCATCATCCCGGCAGGCGTCTTCCTGACGTCCTATCCGCTGGGCCTCAGGAACCCGCACGAGTTCGACACCTTCTACTACGGTCTCGGCGGGCTTGAGATGGCGCGCGAGCTTTATGCGGCGCAGGGCATGTATTTCGTCGGTCCCGTCCATCACGACGCCAACATCATCCACTCCAAGGTGCCGATCCGCTCCGTCGACGATTTCAGGGGCCGCAAGATGCGTCTTCCCGGCGGCATGGTGGCCGAAGTGTTCCAGGGGCTTGGGGCCAAGACCACGGTTCTGCCGGGTTCGGAAATCTTCCCCGCACTGGAAAAGGGCACCATCGACGTGGCCGACTACACCGGCCCGGCGGTCAACTATGCCTTGGGCTTCAGCCAGGTCACCAAATACATCTCCATGGGCCCCCCGGGCTTCATGTCGCTCTACCAGCCGGTCGATATCATGGACATCACCGTCGGCATGAATGCGTGGAACGCGCTTTCGCCGGAGATGAAGCAGTTCGTGGAACTGGAGACGCGCTCCTATTCCATCGAGCACCACGCCAAGATCCAGAAGGCCAATCAGGAAGCCTGGAAGAAGTTCGAGGCCGACGGCACCGAGGTGACCCGCCTGACCCAGGACGATGTCGCCCTGATGACCGAGGTGGCGGTGCCGATCTGGTACAAATACGCCAACCGCGACAAGCCTTCGGCCCGCATCTTCAAGACCCAGCTCGACTACATGATGTCCGGCTCGCTCGGCTACGTGACGCCCGACATCGTGGAAGGCATGGAACTGGATCTCTGACCGGAACGCGATCTCCGTATGTCCGGGCGGTGCGCATTGCGCGATCGCCCGGCGTGCGGGACCTTCCGTTCGCCCGCGAGGCAGTCCAGCCCCGCGGGCGTCGCTTCGATGGCGGTCATCTGCAATCGACATTTCAATCGCAATGAGGGGCGGCCCGTTTCACGCGTCTGCCCTGCCTTGCCCCGCTGACGGGCCGATGCGCCGCGCAAGGTCGCCCTTTTCGCGACGGCGGGCGCGGCTTCCCCGTCGCCATTTGAGGTAACGCTCATGCCGAGCCTTACATTCGTCCTGCCCCACTGGCTCTACTGGTCGGGGCTTGTCTTCTTTCCGCTTGCCGCCATGGCGCTTGCGCGGCGCTCGCGCAAGGCCGGCGGCATGCGCGGCTACTCCCTGCCGCTTGGCTACATGATCCTCGTGACCGGCGGCATGCTCGGTCTTCACCGCTTCTACCTGAAGAGCATACTTGGGCTGGTCTATCTGCCGTTGTTCCTGGCCATTCTGTTCGCCAACGCCCAGCAGCGCGACGCCCGTGCGGTCTATTCCGATGCATCCAACATGGTGCGCGTCGCGCAAGATACGATTTCCCGCGAAGGCCCGCGCATCGCGGAGGCCGAAAAGGAGCTGGAGAGCCTGAAGGCCGATGTGCTTGCCGCGGAAGAAGGCTCGCTCTCGAAACGCTCCGCGGAGCTGAAGGTCAAGCGCTCCGAGCGGCGGCTTGCAGGTTCGCGGGAACGACTGGAGCGTGCGCGTACGGATCTGGAGGAAAACCTGCCGCTTGAAGAGGAGACGGGGGCTGCCCGCGCCTTCTGGGGGGCGATCGCCTATTTCGGCTTTCTCGTCATTGTCGGGCTTCTGATCCTCGATGCGTTGATGTTGCCGTTCATCAAGCGGCGCGCCGAAAAGGCGGCGCGCGGCGAGATAGAGGCGGCGGTCGAAGTCGCCATCCGCACCCATGAAGAGGAGGAGACCATCGGCGATTTCGCCCATGCCTCCACCGGCTGGACCGGGGCTATCGACCGCCTGTCGCTCTATTGCGGCGAGTTCGTCTCCTATTGGGCCGTCATCGCGGTCTTCGTCTACTACTACGAGGTCGTCGCGCGCTACGTCTTCAACTCGCCCACCAACTGGGCGCATGAAGGCATGTTCCTGATGTTCGGCATGCAGTACCTGATCGCCGGCGCCTACGCTGTGCTGACCGAGAACCATGTGCGGGTCGATGTCTTCTACGCCCCCATGTCGGCGCGCGGAAAGGCGATTGTCGATCTCCTGACCTCGGTCTTCTTCTTCATCTTTGCCGGCACGCTTCTCGCGACTTCCTGGATCTTCGCCTATCAGGCGACACAGGTGGACGAGATCAGCTTCACGGAGTGGGCCATCGCCTACTGGCCCTTCAAGTGGGCCATGGTCATCGGCGGTCTGCTGCTGGTTCTGCAGGGTATTTCGAAACTGGCGAAGGATCTGCGCGCCGTCGCCAATCCGGCCGGGGGGATCTGATAAATGGGGCTGGAAATTTCCATCGAGTGGCTGACACTCATCATGTTCGGCAGCCTTCTGCTGCTGCTGATGGCGGGCCTGCCGCTCGCCTTCGTGACCGGCGGTCTCGCCTGCGTCTTCCTGTTCGTTCTCGGCGACAGCTGGCAGGTGCTCAACATCGTGCCGAGCCGTATCTTCCCGCTGATGACCAACTACCAGCTGTCGGCGATCCCGCTCTTCATCTTCATGGCGGCAATGCTGGAACGGGCGGGCATCATCAACGAGATGTTCGACGTCATCTACAAGGTGCTGGGCGGGGTGCGCGGCGGTCTGGCGGCGGCCACCATCATCGCCTCCACCATTCTGGCCGCGATGGTCGGCGTCATCGGCGCGGCGGTGGTCACCATGGGCATCATCGCCCTGCCGGCCATGCTCAAGCGCAACTACAATCCCGAGATCGCCATGGGCTCGATCATGGCGGGCGGCACGCTCGGCATCCTGATCCCGCCCTCCATCCTCGCCATCATCTACGCGGTGGTGGCGGAGCAGTCGGTCGGCGAGCTTTTCATCGGCGCGGTCTTTCCCGGGCTCCTGCTGTCGGGCCTCTACGTCCTCTATGTGGTGGTCCGCTGCACGATCAATCCCGCACTCGGCCCCGCCGCGCCCATTGAGGAGCGGATCTCCTTCGTTGAGAAGATCATCATCCTGTCGCGCATGTCGGCCCCGATCTCGCTGATCGTGGTGGTGCTGGGCGTGATCTTTTCAGGCGTGGCGACACCGGTCGAGGCCGCCGGTATCGGCACCTTCGGCGCCTTCATCGTCGCCGCCATCCACAGGAAGCTGGACTGGGCGACCATTCAGGCCGCCTGTCTGACCACGCTGAAGGCGTCGGCCATGGTCATCTGGATCATGTTCGGCGCGACCATCTTCGTCGGTCTCTACGTTCTGGAAGGCGGGCAGCAGTTCGTCTCCGACATGATGCAGGGGCTGGGTCTGGGGCCCTGGGGTATCCTGATCCTGATGCAGGTGATCCTCGTCTTCCTCGGCATGTTCCTCGACTGGGTCGGCATCCTGCTTCTCTGCGTGCCGATCTTCGTGCCGATCATCAAGGCGCTGGGCGCGCAGGCCTTCGGACTGGAGAATCCGGACGATCTCGTGTTGTGGTTCGGCGTTCTCTATCTGGTGAACATGCAGATGAGCTTCCTGTCGCCGCCCTTCGGCTACGCGCTCTTCTACCTGCGCGGCGTCGCCCCGCCGGAAATCCCCATGACCCGGATCTTCAAGGCGGCGATCCCGTTCCTGATGATCCAGATCATCGGGCTGGTGATCTGCATGGTCTATCCGGAAGTCATCATCTGGCTGCCGCGTCTGGTCTATGGCTGACGAGGCACGGGCAGCAAAAAGCGAGGGCGGGGAGTGATCCCCGCCTGAACAGCCACGAAAGTCCGGCTGGCCTTTGAACTGCCCTTGCGGCACATTGGTCATGCGGATGAATCAGCCCGTCCTTCGGGCGCCGCTCGGCCACCTTGAGCTGGCGAGGGAGATTAGCGGCCCCTCCATCCGCACCTTTTCCGTCCGGTTGCGACGTACAGACCTAGTCGTCCGCCGAATGATGCGCGCGGATGCGACGCACCAGATACCAGATCATCGCGACCACGAAGGGCACGGTGCCTGCGGTGACGAGCCCTGCGTGGAATTCCAGCCCCGCCTCGTGCGCGCCCTCGATCACGTGCCCGAGCAGCCCGACCACGTAATAGGAAATGGCGGCGACCGACAAGCCCTCGACCGTCTGTTGCAGGCGAAGCTGCTGGCGCGCGCGCCTGTTCATGGTCTCGAGCAGGTTGCGGTTCTGGCTTTCAAGCTCGACATCGACGCGGGTGCGCAGGAGGGTGGCCGCGCGCGCCAGCTTGCGGGAAAGGTGATGCTGGCGTTCTTCCGTCGTTTCGCAGGTGCGCATGGCGGGACGAAGCCGCCGGGCGAGGAAGCTTGCCCATGTCGAATAACCCGCCACCGCCTGTTCGCCCAGCGCCACGAGCCGCTGGCTGACGATCTCGTCATAGGCCCGGCTTGCGCCGAACCGGTAGGCGGAGGCCGCCGCATTGGCTTCCAGATCCGCCGCAAGCTGGGTGAGACGCTGCAGCAGCGCCTCGTTGGCGGCAAGGCCGGAGCTTTGCCGGATTTCCGAGGCGATTTCCGTCAGCCCTGTCTCGATACGCCGGATCAGTGGGGCCTGTCGCTGGGCTTCCGGCAAGCCCAGAAGGGCGAGCATGCGGTATGTCTCGATTTCCAGCAGCCGCTGGCAGGCCGCGCCCGCGCTCTGCGGTGTCGCACCCTTGTCGATGACCAGCGTGCGCGTCATGCCGTGACCGTCGGCCCGGAAATCCGTCGCCGCCACAAGGCCGCCACCCATGATCCCGGAAGCGACAAGGCTCGCCGGATCGAAGATATCGCCAAGAGATGGGCAGCCCGCTTCCGCGACCAGATCGAGCCGCGTTGCGACGACGAGCGGGCCGGGCGCACGGAAATCCCGGCCGAAGGGCGAGCCGTCGGGCTCATTGGAAAACGGGGGCAAAGGCGAATACGGGGGCGGGAGAAGGGACGTGCCCTTTGTCTGTGTTTCTTCGCTCGGGACTGAGCCGTCCCAGGTGTAGGTGGTGAATTCCGCGTGGCTCTCCCAGCGCAGCGCCCCGCCGCCGAACGACAGCACATGGTGGCGGCTGTCCGCATTGGGGCCCGCCGCGCCATAGGCCTTGCAGAAATCGGCAAACCATTCCCGGTCCGCAGCCGCCGCTTCCTCATCGGTAGTGAAGGCGTAATGGAGAAAAACCCGTGGTGTGCGCACCGGCAGGAACGGCCGCGCGTGCAATTCGCCCAGAAGCGCCCGCCGCAAGGGGTGGGGCGCGAAGCCCGCATTCTCGTTCCGATCAGTCACTCTCATTCCCCCTGTCGGAATAATCCTGCGGAAAAGGAGATCGGATAATGATCTGTTCTTGTCGACCTGTCATCTGCTCCGCCGCCGCCTTTTGGCGAAAAACCGGGAAATGCTCCCGGCGAAAGAGGGTAGTGAAATATTGCGAGGCCCTCAAGCAACCGCTCGACCTGGCCGGGGCGAATGAAGAGGCGGCGCAGGGCGGATTGAGGTGCTGGCGCTAACGCAAGACAGATCCGGAAAGGAGGGCCCGGCGAAGCCCCAGGGCGTTTGTGGGCCTCCGGCTCTTTTATAGCCCGCCCGACCCTGTGGAGGCCGGACATAAAAAAGCCATTCGTTTGAATTCAAATTGCTTGCATTCCAAGTTTATGCAATATGCGGCCATCATGTCAGATCAAGAGATTTCACCGCGCGTCCGGTTCGGGCTCGCGCTTGTGGTGTTGGCGCGCCAGTGGCGGCGCGTCATCGATCATCGTCTTTCCGTCCTGGGTCTTTCCGACGCCAGCTGGACGCCGCTCGTCCATCTGGCCGGGGCCGGGGACGGCGTGCCCCAGACCGAGCTTGCCAAGCGCATCGGCCTTGACGGCTCCTCCCTCGTACGCCTTCTCGATGCGCTGTCCGAGCGCAGCCTGATCGAGCGCCGGATCGATCCGCGCGACCGTCGGCTGCGCCGTATTCACCTGACCGAAGCCGGTCGCAAGGCCACCGCCGAGATCCGCGAGAAACTGTCATCGGCGGAAGTCGAACTGTTGTCCGTTTTCTCCGACGCGGAGCTTTCGGAGCTGCTGGAGGCCTTCGACCGCCTCGGCGATCGCATCGCCACAGTCGAGAACGGGGAGGGCTCTGCCGATGGCGAATGAACCTTCATCCTTCAGCGCACGCCTGATCGCGTTCGGCTTCGATATTCCGAAACTGCGCTACGCAACGCGCGTGGCGCTGTCGGCCTGTCTGGCGCTGGGGCTCGGCTGGGCATTGGGTCTGGAACATCCGCAATGGGCGGCGATGACGGTTTTCGCCGCCTCCCAGCCGACGCGCGGCCAGATCCTCGAAAAGGGCTTCTTCCGGCTCACGGGCACGATCATCGGCGCCATCGTTGGTCTCGCGCTTCTCTTCGGAAGCGGGGGCGAGCCCTGGGTGCTCGTCATCGGCCTGAGCGTCTGGATCGGCCTTTGCGTCGGGCTCGGCAACCTGATGCGCGGCTATCTTTCCTATGGCACGCTGCTGGCCGGTTTCAGCGCGGCAATGGTCGTGCTTCTCGCCCAGTCCCACACCTACACGCCGCTGATGCTCGGGCTCGACCGGGTGCTGACGGTGCTGCTGGGCGTCGTGATCGCCACTGTCATCGGCTATCTGATGACGCCTGCGACCAGCGAAAGCGAGGCCGTCGGCCTGCTGCGCCGGCTGGGCGCGGACGCGATGGTAGCCGCGGCCGCCGGTCTGCGCGCAGAAGCGACGGACCCGACCGCCCTTCTTGCGCGCGCCGCGGTCATCGAGGACGGTCTGAAGGCGTATGGAACGGGGTCCCTTCGCGCCCGCAGGCGGGCCGATGTTCTCCATCGGCGTCTGATCGCGATTTCCGACCTGCTGATCCTGTGCACCTCCTCCATGGTGGCGGGAAATACGCGCGTAGCTTCGGTTCTGGAAGAGCTTTCCAACAGGCTGCACCGGGAAGCCGAGCCCGTGGATCAGTCGCCCGATTTTGCCCGCGCGGCAAAGATGACCGACGACCCGCTCCTGGCGCGGGCGCTGAAAACCATGGCGGCGGCGGTCGGCCACGAGGTGGAAATTACCCGTCGCGAAGTGCTGGTGGAAGAACACTGGGACTGGAGCGGAGCGCGTCAGGCGGGCCTTCGCGCCTTCCTTCTTCTTCTGTGCGTCGGCTCCTTCTGGGTGCTGACCGGCTGGCAGGCGGGGCCGTATCTGATGCTCGGCGGGGCGGTGATGATCTCGGTCTTTTCCACCTTCGACGATCCCGCCTGGATGATGCGGCAGCTGATGCAGTGGCAGATCCTTGCGGGCACCGTTTCGCTTATTTTGAAGTTCGTGCTGTGGCCGCTGGCCGGATCGCAGTTCCAGGCGGTCCTCATGATCATGCCGATGGTGCTGATCGTGGTGCCCCTGATGAGCCACAGGCGCACGGGCGCCATCTCGATGGATTACGCCATGGCGCTGTTGCTGATCTCGCAGCCGCTGTTCCCCTATACCACCGGGTTCACGGACGCCTTTGAACAGACGCTTGCGGTGATCTCCGGCCCGCTCATCGCATTTTGCGGCTATCGGCTGATCTATCCCACGAACGCCGGGCGGCGCATGGCGGGCCTCGGCAAGGTGATGCGCGCGGAGCTGAGCGCGATGGCGGGCGCCCGGGCGGTAGAAGGCAATGTCGAGCTGTGGCAGGCGCGCTTTTCCACCCGGCTCCTGAAGCTGATCAGGTGGTCCGGCAAGGCGACGGCCGTGCGTAACGATGCGCTGGCGGAAGGTCTTTCCGTCCTCGCGCTGGGACATGCGATCTACCTGATGCGGGGCTTGCGCCACAAGGCGCATATCTCGAAGGGAACAATGCGGGCAGTGGAAACCGCGCTCGCCCGGCTCGCCCGCGACGCCGGTCGCTCCCCGCAGACCCTGGCGGCCGTTGTCCGTGTGGGGCGGCGTCTGGCCATCGACGATCCGCTCTCGGCACGCGCGCTCCATCGCTATCTGCACCCGATCGGGCTTAGCGAGCTTCCTGCCGGTGACGGTGAGGGCGAAGCTGTTTCGAGGAGCGAGGCAGTCGCCTCCGCGGTGGTCGAGCGTGCGCCAAAGGCCGGGCCTGTCGCCGTCTTGTGAATGGTGCCTTGCATGCCAGACAAAAAAGGCCGGACCCCCGAGGCCCGGCCTTTCCATTGGATCTGTCGTGACCCGCGACGCAGCTGTGCGTCTTATTTCGTCGTGCCGTCCGCGTTGAACTGGGCGAGATAGGCGACGATATCGGAAATATCCTCGTCCTTCTTCAGCCCGGCAAAGGCCATCTTGGTGCCTTTGACGAGATCGCGCGGCTTGGGCAGATATTCGTGCATCAGTTCTTCCGACCACACGTCGTGGGTCTCGGCGAACTTCATCATGCCCTTGGAATATTTGAAGCTTTCCACGGATGCGATCTTGCGTCCGATGATGCCGTTCAGCTCCGGGCCCACGCGGTTCTTGGCGCCTTCGCCAACGGCATGGCAGGCCTTGCACTTGCGGAAGACCTTTTCACCCTTCGCCGGATCGCCGTCAGCGAGCGCCGCCGTGGCCGTTGCCAGAAGCGCCGCGCCAGCGATGACCATCATTCGTTTCATATTGAATTCTCCCATTTCGTTTCGGGCGTGTCGCATTGTTCATGTGCCGAACTAGAACCATTCAAACATATGAATTAACATATGTATATGTGGTATTCGAAAGATCGGGACACCCTGAGCCGCGTACGAGCAGGATAACGCCCCGTCGCTCTGCGAGGTTCCATGCGATGTTATCCTGACGTTGCGACTAAATCAGATCGCATCAGAACCGGCAATGGTACCAAGGAAGGTTGTCGTCGATGTGAATATCGCAGCGTCACGCGACCTGTGAAGATAAAGAGGGCCTACGAAGAAACGGGCGCCTGCGCGAGCGTTTTCTCCAGCCCCTCGTCCCAATAGGGCTCGGGGCTGTAGAGAGACGCCAGATAATCGATGAAGACGCGGACCTTCGCGGGCAGGAAGCGGCGCGAGGGATAGACAGCGTAGATCGCCACATGCCGCGAGGCCCGGTATTCGGGAAGCACCACCTGAAGCTTTCCCTCGCGCAGGTCCGCGCCCACGTCCCAAGTGGAGCGCAGCGCCACGCCGACGCCTGCACGCACCGCCTGCAGCACCACCTCGTTGGAATTGGTCGCAAGCCGCCCGTGCGCGCGCACGACGACCGGGCCGTCCGGCCCGTCGAGCCGCCAGGGGTCCTGATTGGCGGCGGCAAGGCAGGTATGCCCGGCCAGATCGGCGATGGTGCGCGGCGTGCCGTGGCGCTCCAGATAGGTGGGGCTTGCGCAAAGCACCCGGTGATTGCGCGCCAGCCTCCGCGCCACGAGGCTTGAATCGGAAAGCTCCGCAATGCGGATGGCGAGGTCGTAGCCTTCGCCCACGATATCGACGAAATCATCCGACAGTTCCAGATCGACGGAAAGATCGGGATTGGCGTCGAGGAAGGGCAGCATGTGCGGCGCGATATGCTTGCGCCCGAAGGAGGTGGGCGCCGCCACCTTCAGCCGTCCCTTGGCGATGCCGGACCGCCGGGTGACGAAGGCTTCCGCCTCTTCCACCTGTGTGAGGATCGCGGTCACGCGCTCGAAATAGCCCTGACCGGCCTCCGTCAGCGCGATCTGGCGGGTGGTGCGCTGGAGAAGCCGCGTGCCGAGCCGGTCCTCAAGCCGCCGCAGCCGTTTGGACACGACGGCGGGCGAGAGCCCCATTTCGCGCCCGGCCGCCGACATGCTGCCCGCCGTGACCACCCTTGCGAAGATTTCCATATCCGCGAAATCGTTCATGCGCCCGCGTCTGCTCCCGAGGAAGGCCGGTTCATGGCGGCGCATCTGCAACGCTGCCGTCCGGCATTTTCAATTTGGCGGCAAGAATAAGCCCAAGACAGCCCGTTTGTCGCGCATCTTCGACAAGCTTGGCGAGCGACATTTGGGCAAGGGTTATGCCCCCGCGCACCGTCGTTTTGCGGTTGTATTCGCGGCTATCTGCGCGGCGGCGCGACTTTCAACGCTGGGGAATATATGTAATTGCGGATTCTCCGCTCAACGCGGCAAACGAAAGATAGTATGTGTGGGGAAAGTGGGAGGCCGGTTCGAGTCCTATTCGGAGCCGGTGACGACGAGGCAGGGAGGATGCCATGTCGGGGCTTGTGATGCCCGCGGCCGATAAGGCCGTGCTTGCGCGCCGCGCGGAAATCGTGTCGGCGCTGCGAAAGATCGTGCCGGGAGAGGGCGTGATCGCCCGCGAGGAGGAGATGCGCGCCTATGAAACGGATGCGCTGACCGCCTATCGCCAGATGCCGATGGTGGTGGTTCTGCCTTCCACGGTGGAGCAGGTCTCCGCGGTTCTCGAATATTGCCACGACAACGACGTCAAGGTCGTGCCGCGCGGTGCGGGCACTTCGCTCTCCGGCGGCGCGCTGCCGCTGGAAGACGGCGTCCTGCTGTCGATGATGAAGTTCAACCGCATCCTCGACATCGATTATCCCAACCGCGCTGTCGTCACCCAGCCGGGCGTCACCAATCTCGGCATCACCCGCGCGGTGGAACATGAGGGCTTCTATTACGCGCCCGATCCCTCCTCCCAGATCGCCTGTTCCATCGGCGGCAACATCGCGGAAAATTCCGGCGGCGTTCACTCGCTGAAATACGGTCTCACCACCAACAACGTGCTGGGGGTGGAAATGGTGCTGATCACCGGTGAGGTGATCCGGCTCGGCGGCAAGCATCTGGACAGCGACGCCTATGATCTTCTCGGCATCATGACGGGCTCCGAGGGCCTGCTCGCGGTCATCACCGAGGTGACCGTGCGCATCCTGCAAAAGCCGGAAACCGCGCGGGCCGTGCTGGTGGGCTTTCCCTCCTCGCAAAGTGCCGGGCAATGCGTCGCCGACATCATCGGCGCAGGCATCATTCCCGCGGGCATGGAGATGATGGACAAGCCCGCCATCCACGCAGCCGAGGATTTCGTCCACGCCGATTATCCGCTCGATGCCGAAGCCCTGCTGATCGTGGAACTGGACGGCCCGGAAGCGGAAGTCGATCACCTCTTGGAAGAGGTCGCGGCGATCGCCGGGCGCAACGGCTGCACCTCCTCGAGGGTGTCGCGTTCGGAAGAGGAACGCGCGACCTTCTGGGCGGGCCGCAAGGCGGCCTTTCCCGCGGTGGGGCGCATCTCGCCCGACTATCTCTGCATGGACGGCACCATTCCGCGAAAGAAGCTGCCGGAAGTGCTGGAGCGTATGCAGGATCTTTCCAAAAAGCACGAGTTGCGCGTCGCCAACGTCTTCCACGCGGGCGACGGCAACATGCACCCGCTCATTCTCTATGACGCGAACAATCCGGGCGAACTGGAACGCGCGGAGGAATTCGGCGCGGACATCCTGCGGCTTTGCGTGGCGGTGGGCGGCGTGCTGACCGGCGAACACGGGGTCGGCGTGGAAAAGCGCGATCTCATGGGTGAGATGTTCAACGAGACCGATCTCGCCCATCAGCAGCGCGTGAAATGCGCCTTTGACGACAAGCAACTGCTCAATCCGGGCAAGATGTTCCCCGAGCTGAACCGCTGCGCCGAGCTTGGCCGCATGCATGTTCACGGCGGCCAGATGCCCTTCCCGGATATTCCGAGGTTCTAGATGCCAGAGGTTCTGGATGACTGACCGCCATTTTCACCCGACCGATGCCGAGCAGGTGCGCGAGGTCGTCGCCTGGGCGGCGGCTGAAAAGCAGCCGCTGGAAATTCTCGCAGGCGGTTCCAAGCGCAAGCTGGGGCGTCCCGTCCAGTCCGCCGAGGTGCTCGATGTCTCCGGCCTTTCCGGCGTGGAGAACTACGAGCCCGAGGAACTGGTTATCACCGCAAAGGCCGCAACCCCGCTGGCCGAGGTGGAGGCGTTGCTCGCCGAAAGCGGGCAGGAATTCGCCTTCGAGCCGATGGATTATGGCCCGCTTCTGGGGGGCGAACCCGGCAAGGCGACGCTCGGCGGCATGCTGGCGGCGAACCTTTCCGGCCCCAAGCGGCTGAAGCATGGCGCTGCGCGCGATCATGTGCTGGGCATTCACGCGGTTTCGGGGCGCGGCGAGGTCTTCAAGTCCGGCGGCACGGTGGTGAAGAACGTCACCGGCTATGATCTTTCGCGCGGGCTTGCAGGCTCATGGGGCACGCTGGCGGTGACCACCGCAATGTCGCTGAAGGTGCTGCCCGCCCCGCCGACGGAGGCGAGCGTGCTCATCGAGGGGCTGGCCGATGAGGCCGCCATCGACATGCTCTGCCGCGCGATGGGAACCTCCTGCGAGGCGGCCTCCGCAGCACATTTGCCCGCGAACGTGGCGGCAGGCTTTGCCGATCCCGCGATTTCCGCAGGTGGCGTGAGCGGCGAGAAACCCGCAACGCTGGTGCGGCTGGAAGGCTTTGCGCCCTCGGTCGACTATCGCTTCGAAAAGCTCGCGAAACTCGCCCGCGAGGTTGGGCCCGTCCAGCGCATCGATGCCGATGCCTCGCGCGCGCTCTGGCGGGCGATCCGCGATGTGGAGCCCTTCTGGGGCGACGAGACGCCGGTGTGGCGGGTCTCGGTCGCACCTGCTTCCGGTGCGCGCTTCGTCGCCGCGTTACGCCGCTCTGCCCATTTCGACGCCTATTACGACTGGTCGGGCGGGCTGATCTGGCTGCGCTTTCCCGATGGCGAGCCGCATGCCGACGAGGTGCGCGCCGCGGTGGAAGAGGCGGGCGGCGGGCATGCCACGCTCATCCGCGCCGATGCCGCGACACGGATCGGCACGGATGTTTTCCAGCCGCAGGATCCGGCGCTGGCTGCCCTTTCGCGGCGGCTCAAGGCGCAGTTCGATCCCTCCGGCATCCTGAACCCGGGCCGCATGGTAGCCGGGGTCTGACGGAATTTACCGGCGCGGGCCCGTCAGGGCCCATGATTTCAGTTGCGAAGACGGGAGGTATTGCGAATGAGCATGCAGAGCGGCGGCGGAGCCGACAGCTACATCGAGCCGGGCGTAAACAACGTCAAGCTCGTCTACATCCTCTATCTGGTCGCCTTCTTCATCGGCCTCACGGGACTGGTGGGGCTTGTCTTTGCCTATATCAACCGCGGCAAGGGCGGCGCGCTTGCCGACAATCACTACACCTTCCAGATCCGCACCTTCTGGATCGGCCTGCTTTACACCGCGGTCTCCACGTTGCTGACCTTCTTCGGCATCGGCTTCCTGCTGTTCATCGTCGTGGCGGTCTGGCTGATCATCCGCTCCGTGAAGGGCCTTCAGTCCATCAGCCGCGGCGACCCCATCCCAGATCCAGACACCTGGCTGTTCTAACCGTCATCTTTCAACGCGCGGGGGCCTTCGATACGGCTCCTGCCGGGAACGACTGAAAAGACCGGACACTTCCATGCAGACGAATTTCTCCCTCGCCCAACTCGCAGACGCAGCCACGGCGGAATCCGAAGCGATCCTGCGCAAATGCGTTCATTGCGGCTTCTGCACGGCGACCTGTCCGACCTTCCAGATGCTGGGCGACGAACTCGACAGCCCGCGCGGGCGCATCTACCTGATCAAGGACATGCTGGAAAACGACCGCCCGGCCGATGCGCGCACCATCAAGCACATCGACCGCTGCCTTTCCTGCCTCTCCTGCATGACGACATGCCCCTCCGGCGTGAACTACATGCATCTGGTCGATCACGCGCGCACCTATATCGAGATGACCGCAAAGCGCCCGCTGGCCGACCGTCTGCTGCGGCAGATGCTGGCGATGATCCTGCCCTATCCGGCGCGCTTCCGTGCAAGCTTGATGGCCGCCTTCTGGGCAAAGCCGCTGGCCCCGGTCCTGAAACGCTTTGGGACCCACGGGCGCAGGCTCGCAGCCCTTCTCACACTTGCCCCGGCACGAGCTCCGGCGCGCGCCCTGCATGCGGCCCCCGGCACTTATCCGCCGCCGCAAACGGCGGGCAAGACGGAAGCCCCCGCCCGCAATGGCCGTGTGGCGCTTCTTTCGGGCTGCGCGCAATCGGTTCTGGGCGCGCATATCAACGACGCCACCATCCGGCTCCTGAACCGCGCGGGCATCGAGGTCGTGCTGCCCAAGGGCGAGGGCTGCTGCGGCGCGCTGGTCCACCACATGGGCCGTGAGGAAGAGGCAATGGACGCCGCGCGGGCCAATGTCGATGCCTGGTGGGCGGAGATGGACGGCGAGGGGCTCGACGCCATCGTCATCACCGCGTCCGGCTGCGGCACGACCATCAAGGACTACGGCTTCCTGCTGCGCGAGGATGAAAATTACGCCGAAAAGGCCAGGGCCGTCGCGGCCTTGGCCAAGGATGTGACCGAATATCTGACCGGCCTTGCCCCGGAAATCCTGCCCGCCCCGGTCGCAAACCCGGTTGCGGGTGCGCGGGGGCTCGTGCCGTCGACCCTGAAGGTCGCCTATCACTCGGCCTGTTCCATGCAGCACGGCCAGAAGATCAAACAGGAACCGAAGACGCTTCTGACAAACGCCGGTTTCTCTGTCCACGACGTGCCGGAGGGCCACATGTGCTGCGGCTCGGCGGGCACCTACAACATCCTCCAGCCGGAACTCGCCACCCGCCTTCGCGACCGCAAGCTTGAGAACATCGCCAAGGTCTCCCCGGACATCATCGCCGCCGGCAACATCGGCTGCATGACCCAACTCGCCTCAGGCGCGGACATCCCCGTCATCCACACGGCGGAACTGCTGGATTGGGCCACGGGCGGGCCGGTGCCTGAGGGGGTGAGGTGAGGGAGAGCGTAAATTTCATCGATTATCTAAGGATAGTTTGTAGTTTAATGCTTTAATATTTGATTATTACGTTCAGTCGGTAATAAAAAATATGAAATATAGTTTATTTGATGAAATATGATAATGTTTATATATAAAGCCTCTCCAGAAAGCGCGTTAACAAGTAGTAATTTGAAGGCGGGAATACAAAGCGAATTATGGCTGATTTAAGCAAAAAGCAAGGGTATCGTAGGGTCTATACGGCGGCTTGGCTTGCCTCCGCACTTTGTACATGTAACATTATGACTAGCAAAACTTGGCGCAGCGAGTCGTAATGAAGCTAATGATAGCGATTTGAAGTCCCTTTCCTGTCGCTTTCGTCAGTCGAAATTAAATAAATTGCCCGGAGGAAGTTTTGGAATACGAAGATAGAGATGAAGAGTTCGAAGATATCGAGCCGACTGAAGATGGTGACAAACCTAAAGTAACGGCCGAAGAGTTTTCTGAACTTTTAATATCACCGACAGATTGGACGATTGAGACCTTATATCGTCAGATCGGCGGACAGATAAATCTTACGCCTGATTTTCAAAGGCGTAATGTGTGGTCCAATAAGGCAAAAATAAGCTTCATTGAGTCTCTATTTTTAGGAATACCAATACCTCAAATCCTACTTTCGGCAGGACGTGGAAATAGCAAGTCGTTCTTGGTCCTTGATGGAAAGCAAAGGTTGCTAACTATTAAGGAGTTCATTGATGGAAAGTTCCCGAGTGGGCAGGCTTTTCGTCTGAAGGATCTTCGTGTTCTGGCTGAGTTGGAGGGCAAAACGTGGGCTGACATCATCAATGATGATGATTGGCGATATGAGCTTTTAAATCAGACCCAAAGAACTGCTGTTATTCGCGGCTGGTCTGATGGTCGTGTGCTCTACGAAATTTTCCATCGGTTGAATTCTGGATCTGTTAAGCTATCTCCGATGGAATTGAGGATGTCTTTGTATCCCGGTAAGTTCCTAAAGTATTTAATTGAGTGGACGGAAAATATTGGGTATCTTCACGAATTAATTGCGAAAAAAACACCAGATCCGAGAATGAATGATGTGGAATTGGCTGCTCGATATCTGGCGTTTTCCGATGATGAGTTGGTTTATGCTGGAGATCTGAAAAATTTTCTAGATTCTATGTGTGAGAATTACAATGCCGAGTTTGAGGCTAGTGATGCGGCCCGTGATAAAATCAATGTGCGGCTATCTGAGATGGAGAAAGGTATTGCCGCGGGACTAGAGGTGTTCCCGTATAAAAGGTTCTGCAGAAAATACTCTAATGGGGAGTATGAAAACCGTTTTAACAGAGCGTTGTTTGATGTCTTAGTAGGTGCTCTATCCGTGAAAGGCGTACGTGACTGGGCTGTGGAAAATAAACAGGCTTTCGTTTCTGGATTCCAGAACGTCTCAGATACGGATGAATTCCGTCGTGCTGTTGAGACTACAACAAAATCTGTGACTGCAACGCGAATTCGTTTCAGCGCCTTCTATTCGAAGGTACGGGAACTGACGGGTATTGACTTGCCGCTGCCGAATATTTCCAATGAAGTCACCAACTAATGCTTATAAGAACCTAAGGGGTTCTATGACTAAGATTCAGAGAATCTTGGCGAGGGTGCCAAAAGATGTATGCCAAACAGATTTGCATCATCTTAAGGTTCAATCTTATGTGCTATTAAGCCACTCGGCGTTCGAGCAGTACATGGAAGAGCTTGTTTTATTTGTTTCTAGAGCTGCTTTGAAGCAGTTAAAGGAAGAAAACACAGTGTGTCGCGCGATGGTTAGTCTGGTAGCTTCGGAGGCGATGCAGCAGGCTGATGAGAGTATAAGTAGAAGAAAAATTAAGGCGTCAGCGGCGAGAGATTTATTAGGTTTTGCAAAGTCGGCAGTTAGTAATATGCATATAGACGTGCAGGGTAATCATGGCATAACATCTGCAGACCAGCAGAAGCTAATGTTGCCAATTGGTGTGGACCCAGACGGAGAGCATTTGGATGTTTTCGCTGCGTTGAATGCCTTTGGTGTTAAGCGAGGCGCTATTGCTCACAAACTTAGGATTAAGACAGAGGCAACGAAAAGCTCTGTGCTGTCAGAGACAGACGAAATATTAAGAGGGTTGGCGAGAATCGATGCTGATGCCTGCAGCCAACTTAAGTAACTTCCGAATTTAATTGATGTGATTTTGGTTCGTTGAGGCATTTCGAGGGTGTAACTGGTTGATTATCCCCCCTCACTCCTCCGCCGTCACCCCCGCCGTCGTCGCGCCGATCACCTTCACCGCATCGGCCGGGGCGAGGATCACCATCAGCCCGCGCTTGCCGCCGTTGATGACGACTTCTTCCTCAGCCAACGCCGCTTCCTCGATCACGGTCGGGTGGCGTTTGCGTTGGCCGAAGGGGCTGATGCCGCCCTTGTGGTAGCCCGTCAGGCGTTCCGCCTTGGCCGTGTCCATCATCGTAGCCGACTTGCCCCCGAACGCCGTCGCCGCCTTTTTCATCGACAGGCTCAGATGGGAGGGGATGACCGCGCAGGCGGGCCGTCCGTCCACCTCGATCATCAGCGTCTTCAGAACCCGGTCGGGCGGCAGGCCGACGGCCTCAGCCGCATGAAGGCCGATCTGGTGCTGACCGGCGACAAACTCGTATTCATGCGTGCGAAAGGCGACCTTCGCCTTCTTCAGCATCTGCGTTGCGGGAGTGCCGGTGCTCAACGGGGCTTCTCCAGATCCTTCGAAATCCATGTCATGACGACCTCCACCACGTAAAGCTGCTCGGCATCGCTCAAAACCCGGCCCGCCTCCAGCCCGTGCCACTTGGCTAGACAGCCCCGGCAACAGGTGGCGGTGGCGTGCTGGGCGACGAAAACCGGATGCCCGCGCATCGGCGTCTGCTTGCCGTCATTGGCCGGATGGGCGGGCGCGAGCCGCTTGGCGATGAAGTCGCCCGCATGACGGCGCAGCATGTCCCGGCCCTTGGTGAGCGCATAGGCGCGATCAGACGCATTCAGCGTGAAACGGGAGCGAAATTTTGAACGCGACAGCCGCCCGAACAAGCTCTCAAGCGCGCCCGGATCGGCCCGGTCAGCGGGCTCTTCGGGGAAGAGATCGGTCTGTTCGCCGGTGAGAACGAGGCTTTGTTGCGGGTGAGTCATGACGCAGTTTTCGCCCGCCGCCGCGCCCCTGTCCAGATGGTTGGCGGGGGAGGGGGGAGGCATGGGTCTGCCACGGTCACCGCTTTCCCCCGATCAAAATGGCGAAAACGCTGCGTGAGGCTTCGCTGCGTTCACAAACCTTGCCCTGCGGCGGCTTTTGCCTAAACTCCGGGACGACTCAACGGGGTGCCTGTCCGACCTGGGGCGGGCTGAGAGGCATCCGCCAACCCGTATAACCTGATCCGGATCATGCCGGCGGAGGGATTGAGCGCTGGGCTTGCTATGCCTGCTGGAGCGCATTCTCCGTCCGGTTTGAGGAGAATGCAGTGACCGACAAGACCCCTGATCTTTCCAGCGCCGCGGGCCTTGCACCCGCCCTGCCGAGCCTCGATGACGCGAGCATCATGCTCGAGGCGGTGCGCGGCCAGAGCCCGCTGGTCCAGAACATCACCAATTACGTGGCGATGATGATTTCCGCCAATGTGCTGCTGGCTGCGGGCGCATCCCCCGCCATGGTCCATGCGGAAGAGGAAGTGGCCGATTTCGTCGCCATCGCCTCCGCGCTCGTCGTCAATATCGGGACGCTCTCGCCCTCATGGGTGAGCGGCATGGAACGCGCCGCCAAGGCCGCGGCGCAAGCGGGCAAGCCCTGGGTGCTCGATCCGGTGGGCTGCGGCGCAACCCCCTATCGCACCGAGGTGGCCCGCCGTCTCGCCGCCCTGAAGCCGACGCTCATTCGCGGCAATGCGTCCGAGATCATGGCGCTGGCGGGCGCTGCCGGGGCCGCGCCCAAGGGCGTGGACAGTTCCGCAGGCTCGCACGAGGCGATTGAATCGGCGCGCGGCCTTGCGAAGGAGACCGGCGGCGTCGTCGCGGTGACGGGCGAGACCGATTTCGTGGTCAGCGCCACCCGCACGGCGGCGATTGAGGGCGGCGACGTGTTGATGACGGCTTCCACCGGCATCGGCTGCGCACTCAGCGCGTTGAGCGGCGCATTCCTCGCCGCCTCGCCCGATGCCTTCGACGCGACAGTCGGCGTGATGGCGGTCTATGCCTCTGCCGGCAGCATCGCCGCGCGCGGGGCCGGTGGGCCGGGCGATATCCCCGCCCGCCTGTGCAACGCGCTTTATCGTCTTGATCGCGAGGAACTGCGCGCCAACGCCGCCATTCGCGAACTCTGACCGCTGGAGGAAACGCCATGACGAAACCGGCCTTCGACCTGTCGCTCTATCTTGTCACCGACACCGCCCTGTGCGGCGCGCGCGGGGTGGCGGAAACCGCGGCAGCCGCCGCACGCGGCGGGGCGACGCTCGTCCAGCTTCGCGATCCCGACGCCAAGACCCGGCATCTGGTGGAGCTTGCCCGCGCGCTGAAGGCGGCGCTCGAACCCTTTGGCGTGCCGCTCATCGTCAATGACCGGATCGATGTGGCGCTGGCTGCCGGGGCCGAGGGCGTCCATATCGGCCAGAAGGACATGACGCCCGCCGATGCCCGCGCACTTCTGGGTGCGGAGGCCATTCTGGGGCTTTCCGTCGGCTCGCTTGAGGAACTGGCGGCTTCCGATCTCGCCCCGGTCGATTATGTCGGCATCGGGCCCTATCGCGGCACGGTGACCAAGCGGGATGCGGGCGAGCCCATCGGGCTTTCCGGCTTCAAGACGGTGCGGGAAAAGATCGATCTTCCCGCCGTCGCCATCGGCGGCATCAAGGCGGAACATGTGGGCGAGCTTATCGCAGGCGGGGCCGATGGCGTCGCGGTGGTCTCCGCCATCTGCGCGACCGCCGACCCGGAAGCCGCCGCCCGCGATCTGACGGTCCGCATCAAAGAGGCGCGCGGCTGAGAAAGCCGCTCAGCTGGACATAAGAACCGGCGGACATGAAAAAGGGGAGCCCGCGTATCAGCCGCGGGCTCCCCTTTTTGTATTTGCGAGGCGCTTTGCTCAGTTCACGACGACGCGGGTTCCCACATCGACGCGGGCATAGAGGTCTTCCACGTCCTGATTGCGCATGCGGATGCAGCCGGAGGAAACGGCGTGCCCGATGGACCAGGGCTCGTTGGAGCCGTGAATGCGGTAGAGCGTGGAGCCGAGATAGAGCGCACGCGCCCCCAGCGGATTGCGCGGGCCGCCTTCCATGTGGGTCGGCAGGTTCGGCTGGCGCTTGCGCATTTCGGCAGGCGGACGCCAGTCCGGCCATTCCGCCTTGCGCGATATCCTGTGGGTTCCGGCCCATGCGAAGCCGGGACGCCCGACGCCGACGCCATAGCGGCGCGCCTTGCCGCCCACTTCGACCAGATAGAGATAGCGCGACGGCGTATCGATGATGATCGTGCCGGGTGCTTCGGATCCGTCGTAATCGACGACCTTGGGCAGGAAGGCCGGATCCATCCGGCGCTGGCGGCGCGGGGCGGCCTGACGGCTGCGGGGCGCAACGCTGGCGCGGCGCGCGGACGAAGGCGCGGCAGAACCCCAGCGGCCGTTTGCATCCGGTGCAGACGCACGGCTTGAGGAGGTGAAGAGCCCGCGATTGCGCCAGATCGGCGAGGTGTCCTCCCGCGATCCCGGTGCCGCGGCACGCGCGCCCGGCACGTTGTCGTAGCGCCAGCCGTCGGGAAGGTTCGGGCTGCTGGCAAAAGGCGGCGGGGCCGCGCGGGAGCCTGCGGAAACGGGAGAAACCGCGGCGGCGACCAGGCCGGCCGCAAGTGCGAGATAGATCGGAAAACGGGTCATCGACATCCTCACTGCCCTTTGTGAAGTTGGCATTCACGCCGTCCTGCGCCGTTGGTCGGCGTTCCGCGGCGGCCCCGGTCCGGTCCTGTTATCCGGTCCGGGGAAATGGCGTTCAAACGTCCTTTGCGGATCATTTGCGTCGAATTTGCCGAAAACTGATCGTGAATTGGTGAATCCGCACCATTGCGGATCGTAAAACCGCAAAAGCTGGTTAGCAGAGCGTTATCGCGGGCCTGAGATGAGGCGGGAACGGAAGGACTAGCCGTTTTCGCGGGCATCCGCTCCGCGGCGGCGGATCTGGAGAATGGACAGGACGATGAAGGAAAAGGCGGCCCAGGCCGCGCCCAGCGCCCATCCGGCCAGCACGTCGCTCGGCCAGTGCACGCCGAGATAGATGCGGCTGACGCCGATGATGAGCGCGAGCGCCACCGCGCAGCCGATAAGGTAGGCACGCACGCGCTTTCGCGTCACCGCGCGCGCGACGAGGGCGGCAAGGGTGAGATAGGTGAGCGTGGAAATCGTGGCGTGGCCGGAGGGGAAGCTCGCCGTGTGGATGACATCCAGATGCGGCACGAGATCCGGTCTGGGTCGCCCGAACAGGAGCTTCAGAAGACTTGAAAGCGCCGATCCGCCGCTGATGGACAGAACGACGAAAAGTGCGGTTCCCGAAAGACGTGCGGCAAGCAACCCGCCCGTGACCAGCACGGTCAGAAGGCCGATCACGGGGAAACCGCCAAGGGCGGTGATTTCCATCGCCGCTTCCTCAAGCCATGCCGGACCCAGAAGCTGATCCGGATTGCCCGCCTCGCGCAAGGACAGAAACACGCCGCGGTCGAACCGGACGAGTTCCCCCTCCCGCATCTCGCTGGCGATTGCCACGAACGCCCATATGGATAAAGCCAGCACACCGATCAGAACGACGGTCAGCAGGGACTGCCTGTCGTCCTTGAGACCCTTGGCGAAATCGAGCAGGCGGTTCATGGAAACTCCGGTCGCAAGAAGGGGAGAGTACGGGCCGAGGCCTGCCTTTTCCTACCGGACGATGCGGCGGGCGTCACGGATCGCCTTCGGCAGCAGCGCCTTCACGTTGCGCGCCGTCATGCCGGGCTTGATGTCCGGATGATAGAGCATGTTGAGGAGCAACTGGTCGAAGCGGGTGAAGGTGTCGTGCTCGGAGCGGTCGTTGAAGACCGAATGGACGAGGCGGTCGTCGTCATTCATCGGGCCGAGGCCCTGCAATATCTCCTCCACGAGGCAGCGGCGGAAGAGATGATCGCCTTCATCGGAAACGATCACGGCGGTGGAGTTGGCGATGCCGTGCTTGTCGGCCTGCACGCGCACCAGACAACGCCCCGGCGCGTCAATCTTTTCCTGTCGAAAGACCTTGCGGGAAACGGTTTCGCGGTATTGCGCCCGGTCGACGATGAAGAGGCGGAAATTGGCTTTGTCGCCCGAGTGCGCCAGACGCACCTTGAGGCCGGGAATGCGTTTGGAAAGCCGGCTTATGAAACGGCGCGCTTCCACGGAGCGGTTGCGCCGGGCGAGGTTCACCACGTCGAAAAGCACCGGCCGGGTGAATTTTTTCACCTGATAGGGCTTCCACGACCACACCCGGTATTCCAGCCCGAAGACGGTCCACATGAAGCCGTCCGTGAGTTCCTTGTCGGAATAGACAGGTCTGGTCGCGTGGGCCGAGGCGGCGAAAACGGAGGGCGTGAAAGGCGGCGTCTGGCAGAGAAGCAGCAGGCAACCTGCAAGGGCGAGAAGACGCGACGGGAGTTCGCCCGCGCGGGCGCGCATGCCCAGGGAACGGGGCCATGAAGGGCAAGGCGGGTGTCGCCGCGACAGGGATCGGCAGGGCTTCGGCCCGACGCAGATCCGGGGCGAATCATCCGTGGGTCGGGTCACCGGCTGATCCTGATCTGAACTGGCATATCTTGCAGGGCATCGAGGCTGCTCTGGCTGTGCAAACGCGTCAACGCAATGATTTTGCGCGTGATTAAGGTAGCAATCGGGCGCTTGAAAACATTTCCTTAATTGGCCGCCGGTACGTTTTCGCATCCATACCAGATAACCGGACTGATAAATGAGCCGACCGAGAAAGCCCTTCCGCGTGGAAGCAGCCCTGATCGCCAGCAATGCCGAAGGCCAGCCGAGCGTGGACCCAATGGCCGGCGAGCGTCATCGCGAGTTGCTTGATGAACTGAGCGCGCTTCGCCAGCTCGTTCAGCCGACGCAACAGGTCAGCGAAACGGTTCTGGAGGAATACAAGAAGGAACACGCCGCCGCACTGAGCCTCAAGTCGGAACTCGACGAGATCTACGAGGCGATCAACCGGACCAAGCACGAAATCGCCACGCTCCACCATTCCGGGTTCGAGGGCGAGGAGATGAAGCGCGTCACCAACGAGCTGGACGCCATCGTCGTCGGCACGGAAGGGGCGACGGACCAGATTCTGGCCGCAGCCGAAGTTATCGACGAGAATGCAGGTCTTCTGACCCGCAGCCTGACCGGCGACGACGAGGTGCATGCGCAGGAGATCCAGCAAAAGGTGCTGACGATCTTCGAGGCCTGCAATTTCCAGGATCTGACCGGGCAGCGCATCACCAAGGTCGTGCGGACCCTGTCCTTCATCGAGGACCGCATCATCCGGATGATGGAAATCTGGGGCGGTGTGGAAACGTTCAAGGATATGGAAATCGAGGAGCGCGAGCGGCGCGAGGGGGATATGGCGCTGCTCAACGGTCCGGCGCTTGAAACCGATACCGGCGTCGCCTCGCAGGACGATATCGACGCCCTGTTCGCATGATGTACGTGCAGGCCGCTTGAGACGAGCGGGCCCAATCCCGGCTCCGTCCGAAAGCCTGAGCGCAGATCGGGCCAATACCCGGACAGTTTCAAAAGGCCGGGGCCGTCTTGCTTCCACAGGAACGCAAGACGGCCCCGGCTTTTTGTTTTCCCGTTCCCCCGCTCAGACAAGACCGAAGCGGACCGCGCTGGTAACGGCGGGGATAAACTGCTAGGAACAAAACAGAAACATATCTCAGTTCCGGGAGAGCGGTGATGACGCAGGCAGACGGAGAGGAAGCGCCGCTGGCGGATGGGCTGGTGCTGGGCGAGGACGGACTGGCGCGCTGCGCCTGGCATGGCGGCTTGCCGGATTATCTCGCCTATCACGACAATGAGTGGGGACATCCCGTCGCCGACGACCGCAGGCTGTTTGAAAAGATCTGTCTGGAGGGCTTTCAGTCGGGCCTTTCCTGGCTGACCATCCTGCGCAAGCGTGAGGCATTTCGCGCCGCCTTTGCCGGTTTCGACTTCAACAAGGTCGCCGCCTTCACCGAGCGCGACGTGGAACGGCTCGTCAACGATGCGGGCATCGTGCGTCATCGCGGCAAGATCGTCTCCACCATCAACAATGCGGCGCGCGCGCAGGAGATGGTGGAGGAATTCGGCTCTCTCGCCGCCTATTTCTGGTCCTTCGAGCCGGGGCTCGCGGAACGGCCTGTCCATGTCACCAGGGCCGAGATTGCCGCGAACCCGACCACGCCCGTCTCCGTGCGGCTGTCGAAGGATCTCAAGAAACGCGGCTGGAGCTTCGTCGGCCCGACCACCGTTTATGCCTTCATGCAGGCGATGGGACTGGTCAACGATCATCTGGAAGGATGCTGTTGTCGCCCACAGGTTGAAACCGAGCGTGACGCCTTCAGGCGTCCGCAGGTGAGTAAAGGATGACGTCCGACATAACGCCGCACTTGGCAAAAGTTAGGGTAAATGTGGCCGGAAAGTCAGATTCGGAATGTTCTGACGTGTTGACGGAGAAGAATATTTCCGGCTAGGGAGTGTCCACGCTACAAAATGATCCGAACGATAATTTGAGCTTGGGAGACCTCCGATGACTTTTGCCCGCTTGGCGCTTGCAGGCGCAGTGGCATTTGCATTGTCCGCGCCGCTGGCCACAACCGGCGCGCAGGCAGAACAGACCACGCTGCGCATCACCTTGCAGTTGCCGATCAAGTCCCATATCGGCCAGAACCTTCTGGACTTCAAAAAGGATGTAGAAGCGCGTTCGGGCGGTGAGATCTCGGTAGAGATTTACGATTCTGCTCAGCTCTACAAGGACAGCGAAATCCCAAACGCCGTCGCTTCCGGCGCCATCGAGATGGGCACCGCCTCGTCGAGCCGTTTTGTCGGCGACGTGCCGGCGATCGACATCTTCTACGTGCCCTTCATGTTCAACACCGAGGACCTCGTTCGCAAGGCGACCGCGCCCGGCAGCACCGTGCGCGCGCCGCTCGATGCGGCGGTTCTCGAGACGGGCGCACGCGTCCTGTGGTGGCAGGCCTATGGCGGCAGCGTGGTGCTGTCCAACGGCGGCCCGATCAAGAGCCCGGCAGACCTGAAGAACAAGAAAGTCCGCGTCTATGGCAAGACGCTCGGCAAGTGGATCGAGGCCGCCGGCGGCGCGCCGACGCTGATCTCCGGGTCCGAGCAGTACATGGCCTATCAGCGCGGCACCGTCGACATCGGCATGTCGGGCGCGTCTGGCGTCCGCTCGCGTCGTCTGTGGGACGTCATGGACACCATGACCATGACCAACAGCGCCGACACCGAGTTCGTGGTCATTATCAACGAGAAGTTCTGGCAGGGCCTGTCGGAGCAGCATCGCGCATGGATTTCGGAATCGGGCCTCAAGGTCGAGAAGGAAGTGCGTGACGCCATGTCCTCCATCGAGCAGGCCGCGGTCGCGGAAGCCGAGGCTGCGGGCATGACCGTCTACTATCCCACGGACGAGGAAATCGCCACCTGGAGCGCCTCCGTCCAGCCGGTCGTCGACGACTACCTCGCCAACTCCGGCGAGCTTGGCAAGAAGGTCTATGAAGGGGCGCTGGCCCTGCGCGACTAAACGCCAGAATGATCCATGGAACGATCCATGGATCGTTCCGGCGCCGGGCTTTGTCATACGGGCGGACCCGGAGATGGAATAAACCATTGCCCTCAGGCGGAAACGTCTGGGGGCATATCTCGCTTGAAACGGGGCTTCCCCGTGACACATCCTGCCCTCCGCCTTTCATTCGAAACGGCGTGGCATCGTTCCCCGGCATTGCGGCATCGGCCGCAAACGGCTCATGTGGGACAACCGACTTTCAAGGCTTATCGGGAGCCAGGAAATGCTGATCTGGATTGACCGCCTGTCCATCTTTCTGGGACGGGTGGCGGGGCTGGCCTACTTCGCAACCGGGCTGATGCTCGCCTACGAAGTCTTCATGCGCTACGTCTTCATCGCGCCGACGATCTGGGCCGCGGAGCTGTCACAGCTTCTCATGATCTGGGGCACCTGGCTGGCTGCGGCGGTGCTGCTGCACACCCGCCAGCATATCCGCATCACCATCATCACCGACCGGCTTCCCAGAAGCGTCCAGCGCATTCAGGAAGCCTTCGTGCTGCTGCTCATCGCCGGCTATTCCGGCCTCGTGACGTGGTATGGCGCGCCGCTCGCCTTCGAGAGCCTGATGCGCGGCCGCACCACCGGCACCATGCTGGACCTTCCCATGGTATGCACCGAAGCCGCCGTACCGCTGGGCTGCGCCCTCCTGTGCCTGCAGGCGCTGGTGGAGGCGACCCGCACGATCCTGAAAGGCCCGCCGCTGCCGGGCTCGCCAGCCGAAGCCGCCCACTGACCGGCCACCAGAGTTTCTCGCCAAGAGAATTCGCCTCTCACCAAGAGATCCCGATGACGACCCTTTTCATTCTCCTGGGGCTTTTTGCGCTCCTGCTGGCCGGTGTTCCGATTGCCTTCGCCCTCGGCGGCATGGGGCTGACGCTTCTGATGGTGGGCGGGTTCTCGCCGCTCATGGTGCCGCAGGGCCTGCTGTCCTCCGTGGACAGTTTCATCATGCTGTCGGTGCCGCTCTTCATCCTGATGTCGAACGTCCTGCTGAAAGGCGGCGTCGGCAAGGATCTTTTCGGCGCGGTGCAGGCGTGGGTCGGCCACTGGCCCGGCGGGCTGGCGATTGCCACCATCCTGTCTTGCGGCATGTTCGCCGCCATCTCCGGATCCTCGGTCGCAACGGCTGCCACCATCGGCACCGTGGCCATTCCGGAAATGACGGAGCGCGGCTATCCGCGCAAATTCGTGCTGGGCCTGCTGGCCGCAGGCGGCACGCTGGGCATCCTGATCCCGCCGTCGATCCCGATGATCGTCTATGGCGTCATCACCGAGGAATCGATCACCTCGCTGTTTCTGGCCGGTGTCCTGCCGGGCCTCATGCTGATGGGGCTCTTTACCCTCTTCGCCGTTCTCTATTCGACGTTTTCCTCGTCCTACCAGCGCAGCCCGCGGGCCGACTGGGATACCCGCCGCTGCACCGCCATCCGCGCGCTGCCGACGGTCATCCTCGCCGCCTACATCATCCTGGGAATCTACCGGGGGTACTTCACCCCGACCGAGGCGTCCGCCATCGGTCTTCTCGGCGCGCTGGTCGTCACCTGTGTGGTGCTGCGCACGATGACGCTCAAGAAGCTGTGGGATGCGATCAAGCAATCCATGGTGACCTCGGTCTCCATTCTGGTGATCGTTGCGGGCGCGAAGGTGTTCGGCAAGGCGATCACGCTTTACCGAATCCCTCAGGACATCTCCATGGCAATCTCCCATGCGGTGGATACGCCGGGCCTCTTCATTCTGCTGGTGGCCGGCGTGCTGCTGCTGATGGGGCTTTTCCTGGAATCCCTGTCGATGATGCTGATCATGGTGCCGGTTCTCTCCGGCTCGGTGATGATGCTGGGCCTCGATCCGGTCTGGTTCGGCGTCTTCTTCGTCCTGATGGTGGAATGTGCGCTGATCACGCCGCCTGTCGGCATGAATATCTATGTCATTCAGGCGGTCGGAAAGGCGGACCTGGAAGAGGTGACCATGGGCGTTCTGCCCTTCCTCTTCCTGATGCTGCTTTCGGTGGTGGCGGTTTATTTCTGGCCCGACATCGTTCTCTGGATGCCGTTCAAGATGTGACCGGAGCCTGCTTGAAGACAGCCTGAAAACACAAGAAACACAGTCTCACTGCAGAGGTCTTGACGCCATGTCCCAATCCCCCGCCTCCCGTCTGCGCGCGCTCCTCGCCGAGCCGCGCATCCACATGATGCCCTGCTGTTTTGACGGCCTGTCCGCCAAGCTTGTCGGCGAAGCCGGCTTCGACATCACCTTTATGTCCGGCTTCTCCACCGCCGCCGCCCGCATCGGCGCGCCGGATACGGGCCTGATTTCCTACGGCGAAATGCTCGACAGCGCCCGCGACGTGGCCGCCGCGACGCCCATTCCCGTAATCGGTGACGGCGATACCGGTTACGGCAATGCGCTGAACGTCAAGCGCACGGTGAAGGGCTATGCGCAGGCCGGAATGGCCGCGATCATGATCGAGGATCAGGTCGCGCCCAAGCGCTGCGGCCACACCAAGGGCAAGCTGGTCGTAGACCGTTCGGAAGCCGTGGAACGCATCCACGCTGCCGTCGATGCCCGCAATGAAGGGGCCGATATCCTCATTCTGGCGCGCACAGATGCCCGTCACACCCACGGCATCGATGAGGCGATCGAACGTGCCGCCGCCTTCAAGGAGGCGGGCGCCGATATTCTCTTCGTGGAAGCGCCGAAGTCGCGTGAGGAGATGGAGCGCATCTGCAAGGAAGTGCCCGGCTGTCACATGGCCAACCTGCTGGAAGGCGGCGAGACGCCGATGATCACGCCCGCCGAATTGCAGGAAATCGGCTTCTCGGTCGTGGCCTATCCGCTGACGCTTCTGTCGGTGGCCACCCGCGCCATGGTGGAGGCTCTGGCCGATCTGAAGGCCGGGCGTCACCCCGACGACAAGCTCCTTTCCTTCCCCGAATTGCGCCGCCATGTCGGTTTCGACGCCTATTACGAGGAAGAGGCCCACTATTCCGGCAGCCGGGACTGAGTCGAAAAGCATCTGAACAAGACCCCGCGCAGCCGGTCAGCCCGATTGCGCGGGGTCTTTTTGTTTGTGTGGGTCTCAGCCACCCTCGCGCCAGCGCACCACCGCGGCGCAGATGATCCCGAAGATCAGGTGGCCGACCAGCGAGGCCCATGTCAGCGGAATGAAGCCGAGGAACGGCGGCTGACCGGCGAAGAAATGCGCCATCACATAGAGCGCGAAGATCCAGAGCCCCACGCCGAAGCCGAGCCCGACGATCCACCAGGGCAGGAAGGGCGTGATCGTGCGCGCAACGGGGCGCGCGATATAGAGAAAGCCCAGCGGATAGAAGACTACGCCCACGATCAGGTGGATCGCTTCGGCAAGCGGGCGGCTTGAGAGCCCGAAGACGCCTTGCACCAGCGCCGCCGGTTCCAGCGGGCCGCCGATCCACAATGGCGTGATGGCCCGCGCCCAGACTTCCCAGGAAAGGTCCGCGGCGATGCCCGCCATGATCGCGGTCAGAAGGGTTGAAAGGGTGAGCGCGGGGAAAAGATCGTGCGCGCCTGCGCGCGCCTGAAGGGTCGTCATGACAATTTCTCCTTGCGGCCTCGCACCGGCGATACGCGGGACATGAAAAAATCGGGGCGCGAAGCAGGACCGCGCGATATGCGGTCGGTGACAACTTGTCTGCGACATGCAACCGGAACTCCCCTAACGTCAAATAACAAGGTGATGAGCGTTGGGTGAACGGAGGAAATAGGTCGCGCGTCCGGGGGAGAATTTGGCATAGTGTGATTTGATCTAATGCGCATTTCAGGACCGCCCCGGATCCGATGACTGACGAAAATCACGCAAATGACGATCACGCAAATGACGATCTCTGGCACGCCTTGTCGGCAGGAGACGCGGAAACACGCCTCGGCTCGTCGGTAAACGTCGGTCTGACGGGCGATGAGGCGGGCGCGCGGCTGGAAAAGGTCGGCCCGAACCGGCTGGCCGAAGTCGGGCGGCCTTCGCTGTGGACCCTGATCATCCGCCAGTTCCGCTCCGCGCTGATCGGCGTGCTGGTGGCCGCCGCGATCCTGTCCGCCGTGGTCGGCGAGGTGGCCGACATGGTGGTGATCCTCGCCATCGTCGTCATCAATGGTGCTCTCGGTTTCCTGCAGGAAGCGCGCGCCGAACGCGCTCTTGAGGCCCTGACGCGCATGCTCGCGCCCAAGGCCCACGTGCTGCGCGACGGCGCGCCGGTCCGCATCTCCGCGGAAGAACTGGTTCCCGGCGATCTGGTGTTGCTGGCGACCGGCGATACCGTGCCCGCCGACTTGCGGCTCGTCTCCGCAGTCGATCTTTCCATCGACGAGGCGGTGTTGACGGGGGAATCCGCCCCGGTCGAGAAGGCCGTGGAGAAAGTCGCGACCGACACGCCGCTCGCCGAACGCGCGCCCTCTGCCTTCATGGGTACGGTGGTGACCAACGGCCACGGCACCGGGCTGGTGGTGGCGACCGGCATGCGCACCGAGTTCGGCCGGATCGCGGCGCTCGCCCAGTCCATCGACCGCGAGGAAACGCCCCTGCAGCGCGAGCTTGGCGGGCTCGGGCGGATGTTGGGCATCGTGGCGCTGGCGATTGCGGTGCTGGTCGCCGTCATGGGTCTTGCCCGCGGCTATCCCTTCGAGGAAATGCTGCTCTTCGGCATCTCGCTGGCGGTTGCCGCCGTTCCCGAAGGTCTTCCCGCCGTGGTGACCGTGACGCTCGCCATCGGCGTTGCGGCCATGGCGCGCCGCCGCGCCCTGATGCGCCGTCTGGTGGCGGCGGAAACGCTGGGGGCTGCCAATGTCATCTGCACCGACAAGACCGGCACGCTCACCCGCAATGAAATGACCATCACCGGCATAGAGCTTCCGGGCCTCTCCATCGCGGTGGAAGGCGTCGGATATGTGCCGAAAGGCCGGTTCCTGAAAGACGGCGAAGTTATCGATCCCAAATCGGAACCGCGGCTGAAGGCGCTTCTGGAAACCGGGCTCTGGTGCAACGCCACCAGCATGATCGACGGCGAGGACGGACCGCGTCCGCTTGGAGCGCCCACGGAAGCGGCCTTCCTCGTGGCGGGCGCCAAGGCCGGGCTCTCGGTCGATCATTCCCATATTGAGGGCGAGGTTTCCTTCACCTCGGCGCGAAAGCGCATGAGCGTGCTGGTTTCCGCGCCCGATGGCGCTCTCGTCCTGCACGTGAAGGGCGCGCCGGAAGTGCTGCTGGGGCTTTGCACGCAAGTGTGCGGGGCTGATGGCGTCACGGCGCTGGATGACGGAACAAGGGCAGCCATCGAGGCACAGTTCACCGCGTTGGCGGAAAAGGGCATGCGCGTTCTGGCCGTCGCCCGCCGAGCGATGGGCGAGGCGGCTGTGCCCGGCACCCATCATATTTCCGAGGATCTGGAAACCGATCTTACTTTCCTCGGGCTCGTCGGCATCATCGACCCGCCGCGCGAGGAAGTGGCGGGCGCGGTCGCACAGGCGCGCGAGGCGGGCATCGAGGTGATCATGATCACCGGCGATGCAGCCCCCACGGCCACCTCCATTGCGCGCTCCATCGGCCTTGAAGCGACGACCACCGTCACCGGCTCGCATATGGACGACATGGACGATGCGGCGCTGGCCGACGCGCTTGCGCAGGATGCTGTCTTCGCCCGCGCCCGGCCGCAGGACAAGATCCGCATCGTCGGTGCGCTGCAATCCGGCGGGCATGTGGCGGCAATGACGGGCGACGGCGTCAACGACGCGCCCGCTCTCCGGCAGGCCGATATCGGCATCGCCATGGGCAAGCGCGGCACAGACGTGGCGCGCGGGGCCTCTGACATGGTGCTCACCGACGACAATTTCGCCTCCATCATCGGCGCGGTGGAGGAGGGGCGTCGGCAATACGACAATATCCGCAAGTTCGTCGGCTACCTGCTTTCTTCCAATGCGGGCGAGGTGATCGGCATCTTTCTGGCGGTGCTTTTCGGCTGGCCGCTCCTGCTGCTGCCTATCCACATCATCTGGATGAACCTCGTCACCGACGGGCCGACCGCGCTGGCGCTGGGGGCGGAGCCCGCCGAAGACGCGGTGATGCGCCGTCCGCCGCGAAAACCCGGTGCCCGGCTTCTGAGCCACCGCGATGCGCTGCGCGTGGCGATCCTCGGCTCCTATATCGCGCTCGTCGCCATGGGGCTTTTCTGGTGGAACCTGTCGGAGGGCGGGGCGCTGCTCCATGCCCAGACGCTGGCTTTCACCGCCTTCGTGGTCATGGAGAAGGCCAACGCCTTCAATTTCCGCCGCCTCGATGGCGGCCCGTTCTCCGGGCTTGGCGAAAATCCCTGGCTGCCGGTCGCCATCGCCATCGCGCTTTCGCTGCAGGTGGCCGTGGTTCACGTGCCGCTTTTCAACGACTGGTTCTCCACCGTACCGCTGACTGCGGGTGACTGGGGCCTGATCGCGCTGGCCGCCGTGCCGATGATCATCCTCGGTCGGCTGACCCGGGGACTGGCGAGCAGGTAGGGCGCTTCAGCCCCGTCTGACCGTCAGGATCGTGCCTTTCCGGCCCGGTGAGGCGTGGCTATCCTTGCTCTCATCCTTGTTTTTGTCTAGGAAACCGCTGCCCCTCCTGCTGCGACGGGCGACCCTGAAATTCAAGCGTTTTTTCCGGAAAGCCGACGGCGATGGCCAAACCCAAGAAGCCCCAGAAACTCAAAGCCCGCCTGCCGCGCGGTTTCGTAGACCGCTCGCCCGCCGATATTCGCGCCACGGACGCGATGATGGCGAAGATCCGCGAGGTCTATGAACGCTACGGATTCGATCCGGTCGAGACGCCGATGTTCGAGTACACCGACGCGCTGGGCAAGTTCCTGCCCGATCAGGACCGCCCCAACGAGGGCGTCTTCTCGCTTCAGGACGACGATGAGCAGTGGCTCTCCTTGCGTTACGACCTGACCGCCCCGCTCGCCCGCCACGTGGCGGAGAACATCAACGAGATCCAGCTTCCCTACCGCACCTATCGTGCGGGCTGGGTGTTCCGCAATGAAAAGCCGGGACCGGGCCGTTTCCGCCAGTTCATGCAGTTCGACGCCGACAGTGTCGGCGCGCCCTCCGTTCAGGCGGATGCCGAAATGTGCATGATGATGGCCGATGCGATGGAAGCCGTCGGCATCGCGCGCGGCGACTACGTGATCCGGGTGAACAACCGCAAGGTTCTCGACGGTCTGATGGACGCCATCGGCCTGTCGGACGAGGCCGATGCGCCGCGCCGTCTGGTCGTGTTGCGCTCCCTCGACAAGCTCGACAAGTTCGACTGGCCGGAAGTCGCCAAGCTCCTCGGCGATGGCCGCAAGGATGAAAGCGGCGACTTCACCCCCGGCGCAAAGCTGAGCGAGAGCCAGATCGAAGGCATTCAGCAGTTCCGAGAGCACTCGGTCAAGATCGCCGAGACCTATTTCCCCGAGGCAGCAAGCCTTCTGGCAAGCGACCCGGCAGCCGCCGAGGCACGCTACGAAGAGGTTCTCAAGGGCTTCAACTTCCTTGGCGAGAGCGCCGCGCTCACCGCGGGCGTGAGTGAACTGATCACGCTCCACCGTCTGGTGGCCGTTGCCGGATACGCCAAGGCGGGTGCGGATACGGTCGAGCGCGTGAAGCTCGATCCCTCCGTTATCCGCGGGCTCGAATATTACACCGGCCCTGTCTACGAGGCCGAACTCCTCTTCGACGTGACCAACGAGAAGGGCGAGAAGGTGCAGTTTGGTTCCGTCGGCGGCGGCGGGCGTTATGACGGGCTGGTCAAGCGGTTTACCGGGCAGGATGTCCCCGCGACCGGCTTCTCCATCGGCGTCTCGCGCCTGATGACCGCGCTGAAGAACCTCGGCAAGCTCGATGCCGACGAGGTGCTGGCCCCGGTGCTCGTCACCGTCATGGACGGCAATGACGGCACGGCGCAGGCCAGGTACCAGCATTTCGTGCAGCAGCTTCGCTCCGCCGGTATCCGCGCGGAGCTTTATCAGGGCAACTGGAAGAAGTTCGGCAACCAGCTCAAATATGCCGACAAGCGCGGTTGCCCGCTGGCGATCATTCAGGGCTCCGACGAGCGCGCCGCAGGCGAGATCCAGATCAAGGATCTGATCGAGGGCAAGCGCATTTCGGAGACGATCGAGGACAATGCCGCATGGCGCGAGGCACGCCCCGCGCAGGTGACCGTGCCGGAAGGCGAGCTTCTGGCCGCGGTGAAGAAGATGCTTGAAGACCAGAAGGCGGATCGCGACCGCGCGCCCGCAACCAAATGAGGAAAACGATGGCTGATGACCGCTTGGATGCCCTGGCTCCCCTGTTTCAGGCCGGCGGCTATCACCATATCGCCCCGCCGATCCTGCAACCGGCGGACGTCTTTCTCGATCTGGCCGGCGAGGACATTCGCCGCCGCCTTTTCCTGACCTCCGGGCAGGACGGTCTCGACCTCTGCCTGCGCCCGGATTTCACCATTCCCGTTGCGCGCAACCATCTGGCCGAGGGCGCTGCGGCGCGCAAGGCGGCTTATTTTTATTCCGGCCTCGTCTTCCGCCAGCGTCCCGATGAACTGGGCGAAATCCATCAGGTGGGCGCGGAAAACATCGGCCGTACCGACCGTCTGGCGGCGGACGCCGACATGCTGGCGCTGGCCGTTGAGGCCGTCGACAAGCTGGGCGGACGCGCGCCCGCGATCCGCGTCGGCGACGAGGCGCTCTTCATCGGTGTGATCGAGGCGCTGGGCCTGCCCAAGGTCTGGCGTCGTCGTCTGCGTGATCTCTTCGGCGACCGCAAGCGGCTGGATCGCGCCATCGAGCGCATGGCGGGCAGCGAGGCGGCGGAAAAGGACGCCCGCCTCGGCTTCCTCGCAGCATTGGAAGGTGCGGACCCCGATGCGGCACATGCCGTGGTGGAGGATCTTCTCTCCATCGCAGGCATCGAGGCCGTCGGTGGACGCTCCGCCGGTGAAATCGCGGAACGTTTTCTGGAACAGGCGGCGCTTGCCACGGGTGCGGGTATTGGCCCGCAGGCGGCGGCCACGCTGACGCGCTTCCTCGATATCTCGGGAAGTCTTGAGGAAGCGGGCGCGGCGCTGGAAGCGTTTGCAAGGGAAGCCGGACTCGACCTTGCCGGTCCCATCGCGGATTTCCGCGAGCGCGCAAAGCTCATTGCGGAGCGCGGCCTGCCGCTCGATGCGATCACATTTGCCGCCGATTTCGGGCGTCGTCTCGACTATTACACCGGCTTCGTTTTCGAGCTGCACGATGCCGCGACAGCCATTGCCCATCCGCCGGTCGCAGGCGGCGGGCGCTACGACAAGCTGCTGGCGCTTCTGGGCGCAGGCGAGGATGTTCCCGCCGTCGGCTTCTCGATCTGGATTGAACGCATCTCGGAAGGAGCCAAGGCATGAGCGACAATCTGATCATCGCCATCCCCTCCAAGGGGCGGCTTCAGGAAAACACCCACGCCTTTTTCGCCCGTGCGGGCCTCACCATCGAGCGTCCGGGCGGCGACCGCAATTACCGTGGCCGCATCAAGGGCCTCGACGGTGTCGAGATCGCCTTCCTCTCGGCCTCCGAGATCGCGCGCGAGATTTCCGCAGGCTCCGTCCACATGGGCGTCACGGGCCTCGATCTCGTCCATGAGAGCATCGACCGTCCCGCGGAGATGACCCATCTCGTCGCCTCGCTGGGCTTCGGTCCGGCGGATGTGGTCGTGGCCGTGCCGAAGGCGTGGATCGACGTTTCCACCATGGCGGACCTCTCTGACGTCGCCTCCGATTTCCGTGGCCGCCACGGTCGCCGGATGCGGATCGCGACCAAATACGTCCGTCTGACGCGCGGTTTCTTCGCCGATCACGGCATCGCGGATTACCGGATCGTGGAATCGGCGGGCGCGACCGAAGGCGCACCGGCGGCAGGCTCTGCGGAGTTCATCGTCGATATCACCACCACGGGCTCCACGCTGGTCGCCAACAATCTCAAGATCCTCGACGACGGCGTGATCCTGAAGAGCAAGGCGCACCTCGTCGCCTCCATGAACGCGCATTGGTCCGGCACGGCGCTGGCCGCCGCCCGCGCCATCCTCGACCGCATTGCGGCTGAAGAGAATGCGCGCACGGTGAAGGAAATCCGCGCGCTGGTCGCCGACCCGAAAGCGGTGGCGACGGTGGCGGGCGAAAGCTACGGCTGCACCGCGCCCTTCGGCACGCCGGAAGGCCAGCCGCTGGTCCTCCATTGCCCGGCGGGCGATGTGGCCGATTGCGCGACCTACCTGCGCGATGCGGGCGCCGGGTCCGTGGTCGTCTCCACGCTCGACTATGTCTTCGAGACGACCAACCCCTTCTTCGATCCGCTGGTAACGCGCATTCAGGGATAAGCCTTCATGAACCTCGCATCTCTCGGCGCGTTTGAGCTTTCCGCCCTCATTCATGAGCGGAAGGTCTCATGCGCCGAGGTGATGGAGGCGACGCTTTCCCGCATCGATCGTCTGAACCCCGCGATCAACGCCGTTATCAGCCTGCGCGATGCCGACAGCCTGATGGAGGAGGCGCGCGCCTGCGACGGTGAACTCGCCGAGGGCCGTTCGCGCGGCTGGCTTCACGGCATCCCCGTCGCGGTGAAGGATCTCGCGGAGACGAAAGACCTCGTCACCACGCATGGATCGCCGCTCTTTGCCAGCTACATCCCCCGCGAGGACGAGGCCCATGTGGCGCGCATGCGGGCAGACGGCGCGCTGATCATCGGCAAGACCAACACGCCGGAATTCGGCCTCGGATCGCACAGCTACAACCCGGTTTTCGGGGTGACGCGCAATCCGTGGGATACATCGAAAACGGCGGGCGGCTCCTCCGGCGGGGCAGGGGCGGCGCTTGCCATGCGGCTTGTCTCTGTCGCCGACGGCAGCGACATGATGGGATCGCTGCGCAATCCGGCCGCCTTCAACAACATCGTCTCGCTGCGCCCGACCTTCGGCCGCGTGCCCGCTCTGCCCTCAACCGATGTCTATGGCCCCGGCCTTGCGACCGACGGGCCGATGGGCCGTTCCGTGGCCGATGTGGCGGCCCTTTTCGCGACGCTTGCCGGATACGATCCGCGCGCACCCCAGACGCTGGACGGCGACGGCTCGGAATTCCGCGAGATTGGCGAGATCGACCCCAAGGGCCTGCGCATCGGATGGCTGGGCGATCTCGACGGCTACCTGCCGTTCGAACCCGGCATCCTCGATCTCTGCCGCGATGCGCTGAATGTTTTTTCCGACATGGGCTGTGTGGTGGAAGAGGCAAGGCCGGGTTTCGGCATGGATCGCGTCTGGCGCTCATGGACGACGCTGCGCCACGCGGTCGTCGCCTCGAACCTGAAGGGGCTCTACGGCGATCCGGCAAAGCGGGAGAAGCTGAAGCCGGAAGCCATCTGGGAAATCGAGAACGGGCTGAAGCTCTCCGCGAGCGATGTGTCTCATGCGTCCACGGAGCGTACCGCATGGCTGCGCGCCGTGCTGCGGCTCTTCTCGCGCTACGATTATCTGGTGCTGCCCTCCGCGCAGGTCTTCCCGTTCCCCGCGGAATGGACATGGCCCAAGGAAATCGCAGGCCGTCCTATGGACACCTATCACCGCTGGATGGAGGTGGTGGTGCCGGTGAGCCTGCTGGGTCTGCCCACACTTGCCTTGCCTGCGGGCTTCGGCGCGGCGGGGCTTCCCATGGGCTTCCAGCTCATCGCACCCGCACGCGCGGAAAAGGCTCTGCTGGCGCTGGGCGCTGCCTATGAGGCGGCGACCGACTGGCTGGACCGAGTGCCGGAAGGTGCCGAATAGGTTCGCCTCAAACCGTCGTCAGATAATCCGGCTTCTTGTCGAACGGGCTTGCGAACATCGCCATCCAGAGGCTGGAGGCGATGCGCTCTGCATGCGCGATGATGACGGGTCGCGCGTCGGGTTCGAAAATCTCCGCAACCGTTGTCCTGAAATGCTCAAGCCAGATGCGGAAATCGTCCTCGACCACCTCTTTCATCACGAAATGGGCAGGTACCGGCTTTCCCTTGTATTCGCCGGTCTTGAGAAGCACCGAGGCCCAGAAGAGTTTCATCTTCGCCAGATGCGGGCCCCAGTCCGCAACCCGCCCGGCAAAGACGGTCCCAAGCCGCGGATCGCCCTGTACGCGGCCGTAGAAGCGCTCCACCAGCTCATCGATCTGCTCCCGCGTGATGGAAGGATGGGCCGGAACGCGCTGAACGGCGGGGCGGATATCGGGCAGGGTCATGGGCAGCAGGCTTTCCGGGCTTCACGTGAGCAAAAGTGGGTCACCCTGCGGCATGTCTGGGCGACGCCCGCGATATAGGGCAGAGGGAGGTTTTGTGCCAGAGTGCTTTCATCCTCGGCATTCCTGCCGGGCCTTTGCCAGTCTGGCGCAACGGCAGCCTTCACGAAATGCCCCCGCGCTGATCCGGTGCCTTGCAAAAGCGCGACGTTTGGCTATGGTCCGCGCGACTTGGGTTCCGGGCGCAAGGTGTTGTCTTGCGCTCTCACCAGCGGACGTTTCATGCAATTGACCGAGACAGCCTCCACCGAGGCAGAGACGCAGGCGGGCGCATCCCGGCCCGTCTCCCCCGTGCCTTCCCCCTTCAAGCCGGCGGAACTGACCGTCGTGCTACCGACCTACAACGAGAAGGCCAACGTTCCGCTGATCGTTGAAAAGCTGGACGCAGCCCTTGCCGGTATCGCATGGGAAGCGGTCTTCGTGGATGACAATTCGCCCGACGGCACGGCGGAGGTCGCCAAGGAGATCGCGCGCAGCGATCCGCGCATCCGCTGCATCCGTCGCGTCGGGCGGCGCGGACTTTCGGGCGCCTGCGTGGAAGGCATGCTGGCAAGCTCCGCACCTTTCGTCGCCGTCATGGACGCCGATCTCCAGCACGATGAAAGCCTGCTGCCGCGCATGCTGAACCTTTTGCGCGCCGATGAGGCCGATCTTGTCGTCGCCAGCCGCTTCGTGGAAGGCGGCACGGTGGGCGAGGGGCTTTCGGCTACCCGCGCATGGGGTTCGGGCGTCGCCAATTCGCTGGCGCGCGTCCTGCTGGGTGTCGAGCTTTCCGATCCCATGAGCGGCTTTTTCGCCATCCGCCGCGATAAGGTGGATGCGGTTGCCCCGAAGCTTTCGAGCCAGGGCTTCAAGATCATGCTCGATATCGCGGCGTCGGCAAAGGGCGCGCTTCGGGTGAAGGAACTTCCCTTCGTCTTCCGCGAAAGGCTTCACGGCGAGAGCAAGCTCGATACGCTGGTGACGCTGGAATATCTGGGCCTGCTGGTCTCCAAGCTCACCCGCGATATCGTCTCCGTCCGCTTCCTGATGTTCGGCCTTGTCGGCGCATCGGGCGTGGTGGTGCATCTGGCGAGCCTACGCGCAGCCCTGATCGCGCTGCCCTTCGGACAGTCACAGCTTTTCGCCACCGTCATCGCCATGACGTGGAACTTCTTCCTGAACAACCACCTGACCTATCGTGACCGCCGCCTGAAGGGCTTTGCCGCGGTGAAGGGGCTGTTGAGCTTCTATCTGGTGTGTTCGGTCGGCGTCGTCGCCAATGTGGGCGTGGCCGACTGGATCTACGGCATGGAAACGTCGTGGTGGCTGGCTGGCACCGCCGGTGCGGCCATGGGCGCGGTGTGGAACTATGCGGCGAGCTCCGTTCTCACCTGGCGCAAGGGCTGAGTCATGTCGGCAGGCACGATGAGCGACAGGCGCGCCTGGCGTGAATGGAACGACCAGCGACCGCTTCAATGGTGGCTGAGGCCGCCCGCGCTCATCGCCTTCGTGCTGGCGCTCACCGCCATCCGCATCTGGGCGGGCGGTCATGCCTGGCTTTCCGAGGATGAGGCCTATTACCGGCTCTGGGGCCTGAACCCGGCTGCAGGCTATTACGACCACCCCCCGATGATCGGCTGGTGGATCGCCGCGGGTCAGGCGCTTGTGGGCGACAACGCGCTGGGCGTGCGCCTTTCCGGCATTCTGGCAACCGCGCTCGGCTCGCTGGCGCTGTGGCGCACCGGCGTTTTGCTGCACAGCCACAGGGCTGCCGGATGGGCGGTTCTCTTCTTCAACGCCACGATCCTCATTGGCATCGGCAGCCTGATTGCGACGCCCGACACGCCGTCCGTCCTTTTCTGGGGGCTGACGATCTGGGCGCTGGCGGAATGGCTCGATAGGGGCAACGCCAACTGGTTCCTCGCCGTCGGCCTTTTCGCCGGGCTCGGCCTGATTTCCAAATACTCGGTGCTGTTTCTGGGGGCGGGCATCATCCTGTGGCTTCTCGTGAGCCCGCGTGCGCGCCGCGCCTTCGCCACATGGCAGCTCTGGGCGGGCGGCATTCTGGCGATGCTGATCACCGCACCGGTCATCTGGTGGAACGCGGCCCATGACTGGGCCTCCTTCGTCAAGCAGTTCGGCCGCGCCGTGCCGCACCAATGGACGGGCCGCTTCATCGGCGAGTTCATCGGCGCGGAACTGGGGCTACTCAATCCGGCCATCGCGCTCATCGCGCTTGTCGGTATCGGCATCGCGGTGAAACGCACTCTGGTGGATCGCGAGGATGCGTGGAGCCTGCTTCTTTGCACCTCCCTGCCGTTCTTCTTCTATCTGCTCTTCCATTCGCTGCATGCCCGCGTACAGGCCAACTGGCCCGCACCGCTTTTCCCGGCCCTCGTGCTGATGGCGGCCTTCGTGTCTGCGGATGCGGAAGGGCGCGCGGGGCTTTTTGCAAAACTTTGGCGCGGGCTCGCCAAATTCGGCGTGCCGCTTGGCGTCGCCGTCTCGTTTGCGATCTATGTCCACGCGGTCAACCCTTTGACCGGGTCTCTGGCGCGCAAGGATCCGACCTTCCAGCTTCGCGGCTGGCAGGAAATCGCCCGCGAGCTTGGGGCGATGGCGGAACGCGAGGACGCGGCATGGGTGGCGACTTCCGCCTATGGCATGACCGGCCAGCTTGCCTTCGCGCTCGATCAGGCAGGCTCGAAACTCCCCGTCCTCCAACTCGATGAACGCATCCGCTACGCCATGGCGCCCGCGCCCGATCCGGCGGTCATCGCGCGGCCTGCGCTTTATGTGGCCGTCACCCGGCGCGATCACTCGGCTGCGCTGCGCGCGCGTTTTTCAACGGTGGAGCAGCTTGGCGAAATCCCGCGCACGGTGCGTGGTGTGGAGCTTGAAACCCTGCGTGTCTATCGTCTTGCGGGACCGGTCGGTGGACCTGCGTCGATTTTTTCGCAAGACACCAGGTAACTCTTCCGGTTAAGGATTGAAGAGACGGGGTTTTCCGGCGCGTCGCTTCCATAGTGCGCTCGAAGTCCCGCTCGCGTTGCATATCAGTTGCATTATTCCCCGAATGCTTCGAACTTTGGCGAGGTGGCGCTGAAGCCATGAAACGCATCGTCCTGACCGCGCTCGATTACGGCATCGCCTTCGGTGTCGACAGGGCCATCCGCACGCTTTTGGCCGACAACAGGCTGACGGCGGTCGGCTGCGTGGTCGCGTCAAACCGTTGGTCGCGCGAATACCTGCCGCTTCGCGAACAGGTCGAGGATCGCAATTCGCGCACCCTCATCGGGCTGACGCTGGCGCTCTGTCGCCCGTTTGCGCCCGTTTCCGATCCCGCCCGGCAGATCTTCGGTCCGCGCCTGCCCGCGCCGCGCTACTACGCCATGCGCAGACCCATTGGCCTCCTGCCCGCCGCCGCGATCAAGGCGGAGATCGCCGCACAGGTGAAGAGCTTCGAGGATTATTACGGCCGCCGCCCGGCCTTTGTCGCGATGCGTGACCAGATGGACCGCAATGCCGCGCTCGCCAAGCTGGCGGTGGAGGTGATGGCGGAAACATATGGCGTGGAAATGCCGGATTTCCTGTTCAGTCAGCCGGAACGTTTGCGCAGCCGCCTGCTGGCGCGGCGCATCCGCAGGCTGGGCGGGGAAACCAATCGCGAGGCGGTTACTATGCCGCTGACGGAGGATGCCGGCCTGCTGCACCGCTTCTTCTGGCGCGCACTGGAAGGGCGACGGGACGGGACCACCGTGTGGTGCGCCCCGGCCGAGCCGGACGAGCATCTGCGCAGCATGGCTTCGGACGCGGAGGCCCACGCCCGGCAGGCCCAGTTCAACTATCTGAACAGCTCCGATTTCCTTCTCGCGCTGACGGAAAAGGACATCTTCCTTTTCTAGGCGGCCCCGGGGGCGAGCCTTGAGGCGGCACAGAATTTGGGTGAGGGGTGCCGTCAGGCGGTGGTGAATACCGGCCGCGCCCGGTCTGCGGCGGCGATCTGGCTGAGCCAGGCGGAAAGCCGGGCCACTTCCTCGTCGCGCAGTTCCTGCTTGCCGTCATGCACCATCACGTCAACCGCCGCACCTTGCGCTTCCAGCCAGGTCTGAAGGTCGCGCACATTGTCTTCGGTGGCCACCGGATCGTCCGTTCCTGCGGTGATCAGCACCGGCTTTCGCGCGATGCCGACATTGGGGGTGGGCTTGTAGGGCACAGTTGGGTGCATCAGCACGTATCCGCCCAGTACCTGCGGTCGGGTGAAGAGCAGGTTCGCCAGCATGTTGGCGCCGTTCGAATAGCCGACGCCCACCGCGCGGCGAGGATCGCGCCCGTGGCGGTTCAGCACGTCGGTCAGGAAACCGGCAAGAGCCGTCGCACGGTCGAACAGATCCTCCAGATCGTATTCGTCCGCCGATACGCGCCGGTAGAAACGAGCCATGCCGTGTTCGTCTACGTTGCCTTCCACCGCCAGCAGGGCCGCCTTGGGCGCTGCCGTGCGTCCTACGCGCATGAAGTTCGCGGCGTCGCCGCCGCTGCCGTGCAGGAGGACAAGAGTGATGGCTTCATTGCCGTCACCGGCATCGTACATGTGCTCGTAGGGGTCCATAGGTCGGCACCTTCGATGGCTCGATATCCGGGAAAAGGCGGTCAGGGGAGGCTGGCCGCATGCGAGCCCGGATAGGATAACGAGTTATATCTTGGCCGATAAAGGCGTGAAATCGGGCGCGACGCGTGGCCGCTATGCGAAAATGGGGTAGGCGAAAGCGTCGCAACTTGTCCGCAAGGTTCGAATTTGTGTGCTCTAAAACGGAAAACGCCTTCCTGCGGGGGACAGGAAGGCGCTTCTCGTTTCGGTCGGTTCGGGGGCCGACCGACGCTCCGAAAACCGATTCGGGGGGGGCGGTTTTCGTGCGGGGGGAGATCGGCGGGGGAGCCGGTCTCGACTATCCTGCCGGCGGGAAAACCGGCGTATTGCGAACGTGCTTTCGAGACCCGGTGACGGTTAAGGGGATGTCGGTGGGCAACTCGATGTGTGCTTTGATCTGGTGTTGGCTAGCCAACGACTATGTTTCTAGCCGGGGCGGCCGGACGGTTCTGTGATAGCCGTCACATGCAGACGCTTTAACTTCTCCCGCGAATGCGGCACTCTTGGTTGCAAGGGGCGACGGCAAGGTTGTGTCGGCCCCGTTCCGGCGTTTCCCCTGCCTGAAAAACCGTTATCCGATCTGGTGGGCTAACGTCGTCGGCCCGAATTGGGTTCCAACGAATTTCGCATTGCGGCGATCGGGGGAGGTCGTCCGGGAGGAACACCGTCAGGACAGGTTCGCCCGATCCGGGCAGCCATTCGGGAGAGCGCACGTGCCGCAGGTTGAAGGTTTACTGGAAAACAGTCTCTCGCTCGGGGGCTTGCCGTCCGATCTGGCGGCGGGACTGGAGGCGCTGGCGCGTCCCATGTCGATCAAGGCGGGCACCATCCTTTTCGAGGCGGGCGATCCCGGCAATGGCTGCTATGCGGTGCTTGAAGGCTCCTTGCGCGTCTCGCTGGTCTCCGTAGAAGGAGACGAGCAGCTTCTCGCCGTCCTCGGCCCCGGCCAGCTTGTCGGCGAAATGGCGCTTCTTGACGGGGAGCCGCGCTCGGCGACCGTCACCGCCTTGAAGCCCGCGCGCCTCGCCTTCTTCGACAAGGCCGCCTTCGACCGTTTCGCGGAGGAAAATCCCGGCCTCTACCGCCACATGCTGCGCATTGTCGGCAGCCGCCTCAGGCTCGCCAACGACGTTCTGGCCGCGCGCTCCTTCCTGCCCCTGCAGGGCCGGGTTGCCAAGACCCTGCTGCTGCTGGCCGACAGTTTCGGCAAGGATGTGGAAGAGGGGCGCACGCTGATCCACTACAAGGTGTCCCAGGCCGATATCGCCAATATGGCGGGGGCTGCGCGCGAAAATGTTTCCCGCGTCCTCAACGAATGGAAGCGGGCGGGCACCATCAGCCAGATTTCCGGCTATTACTGTATCGAGAAAAAAGGAAAGCTGGAGCAGGAAGCCAGCATGTAGGCGGCGCGTAGCGCTGCGATTTCCTTGCGTTCATGCGCACCCGGCATGGGCACAAAACGCGCCCGCACCGCTATCGCCCGCCGGATCGTGCCCTCAGCCTGCGCTAAGAGGCGTGCCGCCGCCTTGCGCGACGACCTGCATATGCGGGTAGGGGATGGAGATCCCGGCCTCGTCGAGGCTTTCCTTCAGCCGCTTGATCAGGAACCAGCGCACGCTCCACAGATCGGAGGAAAGAACCCAGACCCGCAAGGTGACGTCGACGGAGCTGTCGCCCAGATTGGTGATCTCCACGAAGGGCTCCGGATCGGCGAGAATGCGCGCCTCTTCCCCGATCACCTTGCGAAACACCTCCTTGGCCTTGTCCATGTCGTCCTCGTAGGAGATGCCGATGGTGATGTCGCAGCGCCGGGTCGGGTGCGAGGAATAGTTGGTGACGGCCGAGCCCCACACATCGCCATTGGGAATGATGATCTTCACGTTGTCAGCGGTGGCCAGTTCCGTGAAGAACAGGGTGAGGTTTTTCACCGTGCCCGTATTGCCCGCAAGCTCGACGAAATCGCCCACATGGAAGGGGCGGAAGAACAGCAGCATGACGCCTGCCGCCAGATTGGAAAGCGTACCCTGCAGAGCGAGGCCGATGGCCAGGGATGCGGCACCGATGATGGCGACCAGCGATGTCGTCTGGAAGCCGAAGAGCTGCAATACCGTGATGATGACCAGCGCCAGAATGACATAGCGGGTGATCGACGTCGCAAAGCCGCCCACCGTGGCGTCGATATGGTCGGACCGCTCGCAGGCACGTCCTACCAGAGACGATATCCTGCCTGCCGCCCACCACCCGACGATCAGCACGACGATGGCGTAAAGGACGCTCAGGCCATACCGGGTGCCAAGCTCCATGAAACTGGCGAGCTGGACCTCTATGAGGTCGCGGGTCTTGAGGATCTGGTCTTCCATGGCTCTTCCGTATCTCCTTGGCATCTCGGCGCGTGGGCGCGTCAACGCGCATCGATGTTCGCTCCGACAGGTGCAGACAGGCGATGGGGAACAAGAAAACAAGCGCCATTGCGCTGCCAACGCCGCGCGTCGCTCAAATGGTCATGAAACCGTCCCGCTCATCCGCGTGCCTGCGCATCTGCGCAAGGTAACGCGAGCAGGGCCGCAAGGTTCCCGCCCCCCCAAATCGAACCCCAGTAGAGCGTGAAGATTTGGGCGCATCAAGCTTGCAGTGGGCCGCGAGGGCGCGTTTCTGTTCCGCAGGGGGCGGAAACACGATTGTGGCGGGCGAACTTTTGCGGAAGGTGGTCGGACCTGAACGTCGGCAGGCCGCCGGGCGGTCAGCGCTGCGCGCTGCTCATGGCGCCGGCGAGCAAGAGGAAGTCGGGGCCGCGGCGGGCGAGAAGATCGCTTATGAGGCTCTCGTCGATGATCCGCGAGGAGCAGGAGCGCCACAGTTCCACCAGCGCGGCCCGGCGGGCTTCGCGTTCCTTGTCTTGAAGCAGGACTGCCGTGAGTGGTCGGCAACGCGCGTCCTGGGCTGCGGCCACCAGCATCAGGTCGAAAACGAGCCCCGCCAGGTGATCCGATGCGTCGTCGGGAATGGAAAGCGCGGTGGCGAACGCAGGCGTGGCGCTTCGTTGCGCGCGGAATGCGGAGGGATTGGCAGACATGGAATGCTCCTTCAGCAAAATGCCGAGGAGAACTGGCGAATTCCGCTGTGTTGCCCGGTCTTCCGGACCACATCCCTGAGTTTGCGATCCACCTTCAGGATCGACGTTTCAGGGGACCACCTTGCCGCGGATGGCAGGTTGGCGAGGGCGCCAGCCCTTCTCTTGATGTTGGGTGCGTTTTGACACGTGTCTCCGGCAAGATCAAGGTGCCGAATTTTACGGAGGTGCTACGCGCCGCCTTCGGCGATTTGCAGGGAACGCCGGGCGAATGGCAGAAATGTGTCAATATCTTCAAGAACATCTTCGGTGACGGAAACAAAGCGGCCGACTTCGATGTCACGTTCGCCGCGGGCATAGGAGAAAGTTGTGCCGCCAAGGGCTTCCAGCTCGCTGCGCAAGTCCGCATCGGCCACGAGATAGAACACGCCGTTCAGAATCGCGCCGAAGTGCTGTCCCGCGCAGCGCACGGACAATCCGCCGAAAAGGCGCTTGGTGTCGAGCGGCCCCAGTGGGGCGAGTTGATCGAGCACGTAGTCGCGAAACTGCGAAGAAACGGCCATTGGCGTTCGCTCCCGCCTTTCAGCTGAACAGGAAAGAATGGCGACTATCGGGTTTCGATCGCCCGACCGCAAGCAGGCCAGCATTGCGCAGATGTCGGTTGCCTCGTGCGGCAAGGGACGGCTAAAGGGAAACACTTGACTGATGGTCGGAAGCGAACCGACCGGCGAAAGCCTTTACGACAGGAGTAAACTGGAATGGCGGTTGATGAGAAGGTGACGGCGGACGAAGTGGAAGAACCGCGTGGGGATCTGACGACGCGTACGCTTGCCATGCCGGCCGATACCAACCCCGCGGGCGATATCTTCGGCGGCTGGGTCATGTCGCAGATGGATATTGCAGGCGGGCTGGCCGCCAACCAGACCGCCAGGGGCCGTGTCGTCACCGTGGCGGTGGACGCCATGCACTTCATCCGCCCGGTCAAGGTCGGCGACGTGCTTTGCGTCTACACGGAAGTGACAAAGACCGGCCGTAGCTCCATCAACGTGCATGTGGAAGCCTGGGCCCTGCGCGCCCTGAAACAGGTGCGCGAGAAGGTGATCCAGGCCCAGTTCACCTATGTTGCGGTGGATGCAAACGGCAAACCGCGTCCCATCGCAGGCTAAGGCGGCAGCATGACACGGGCGGCAATGCTCAAAGCCGCCTGTGTGCGGCCTCAGGCTGCCTGTGATAGCCGCTTGTACATAATGGTCGTGCTGCTCAGCCGGTCGTCATAGACGTCGCGGCAGAAATCCGGGATCCTGCCAACGGTGATATAGCCCAGCGAGCCGTAAAGCGGCTCCGCGGCGTCGCCCGTCAGCGTGTCCAGCGTCAGCAACGTGCGGCCGGCCTTGCGCGCTTCGCCCTCAAGCGCCAGCATCAGCGCGCGCGCAATCCCGCGGCGGCGAAACTCCGGGTGGACGAGCAGCTTGCTCACCTCCGCCCGGTGGGGCTGGTTGGGCGGCGTGTCGAGATCGAGATTGACCGTGCCCGCAAGACGCTCGCCCAGCCACGCGGCGAGCAGAACCCGCCTGCCCGAGCCGACGCCCGGCAGGATCTTCTCCCGCCAGTAGGTTTCGGCCTCGCGAGGCTCGAACGGCATCACGAAATTGACGCTCGCTCCGCCTTTCACGCAGGCCGTCAGCAGATCGGCGAAGGCGGGGAGATGGCTTGCGAAGGTCTCCCCGGTCAAAGGCGCAATCGTCAGCTCCGGGTCCGGCATTCGGTTCATTTCCTTCACACCATGAAAAGCAGGTAACGCGCAGCCGTATCGGATGGCGTGCGGAAGCGGCTGGAGCCGTAAAGCCGGTAGCGCAGACAGTCGCCGGGCGTCAGCTCATGGGCCTCCCCGTCGAGGTCGAGCCGCAGGGCGCCCTCCAGCAGCACCAGATGATGCTCCAATCCCGGACGGGGCGGTGCGTCGTAGAAGATGTCGGCCCCGGGGGCCAGCTCGCATTCGAGCGCTTCGCCTGCAAGCGCCTGAGAGGGCGGAGAGACGGAACGGCGGTGAAAGCCGCTCGCCTCATCGCCCCAGACCGGCTGGTCGTCGCGGGCTACAAGCGGCTGGAATGTCTCTTCCGCCATCAGCATCAGCCGCGAAAGCGTCATGCCGTGGGCGCTGCACAGACGGCCCAGCATGGCGGTGGTCGATCCGACTTCGCCCTTTTCAAGCCGCGAGAGCGTCGCACGCGAGACGCCGGAGCGCCTGGCCAGGTCGTCCAGCGACCAGCCGCGCTCCTGACGCAGCGCCTTCAGGCGGGAGGCGATCCGGTCGTCGAGGGATAAGGTGTCGTCCATATATGAGAAATTATCCCATATATGAGATATCGGCAAGGGGGAGTTCCTGGGCGCCCTCAGTAGTGCGGCGGCTTGGTGATGGGCACTTCGGTGGCTTCTTCCAGTTCCGCGACAAGGCCCGCCAGCGCCTTGATATGGCGCTGCAGGTGCTCGATTTCGCCCGCCTGCCGCGTCACGACGGCATCGAGATCATCGATCCGCTGCTCCTGATGGGCAATGTGAGTTTCCAGATCAGCGATGCGGGATTCGATGTCGGCGGACATGGGGGCTCCTTGGGTTCCGCGGGTCGCTGGGAGGTTTAGTGCGTTGCGGTGGGCGTGGAAAGGGCGTTTTGCGTGAGGTTGTGGGGTTGTGACTGTGGCCCATCCTTCGAGACGGTCGCTCACGCGACTTCCTCAGGATGACGTCTTCGTTTCGCTCGCTCGGGTGGCGAACCACACCCACAACGTCATCCTGAGGAGGCCCGAGAGGGCCGTCTCGAAGGATGGGCGGTACGGCGGGCGCCAACCTGCAAACAAACAGGTGCGCCAAACAAAAAGGGCGGCCCCGAGGACCGCCCTTTCCGTATTCGACAGAGCGTCGGCTTCTTAGAAGCCCATGCCGCCCATGCCGCCCATGTCACCGCCCGGCATTGCCGGAGCAGCGTCCTTCTTGGGCAGCTCGGCAACCATCGCTTCGGTGGTGATCAGCAGGCCGGCGACGGAAGCCGCGTCCTGGATCGCCGTGCGAACGACCTTGGTCGGGTCGATGATGCCGGTTTCGATCATGTTGACGTATTCTTCGCTCTGGGCGTTGAAGCCCATGGAAGCGTCGCTTTCCAGAACTTTGGCGACCACGATGGAGCCTTCCACGCCGGCGTTTTCAGCGATCTGGCGGATCGGGGCCTCAAGGGCGCGCAGCACGATCTTGATGCCCGCCTCGATGTCCTGGTTGTCGGAAGAGAGCTTCTCGACAGCGGCCTTGGCGCGCAGCAGCGCGGTGCCGCCACCGGTCACGATGCCTTCCTCGACCGCGGCGCGGGTGGCGTTCAGGGCGTCATCGACGCGATCCTTGCGCTCCTTCACCTCGATCTCGGTCGAACCGCCGACGCGCAGGACGGCAACGCCGCCGGCGAGCTTGGCAAGACGCTCCTGGAGCTTCTCGCGGTCGTAGTCGGAGGTGGTCTCTTCGATCTGGGCCTTGATCTGGGCGACGCGGCCTTCGATGTCTTCCTTGGAGCCGGCGCCATCGACGATGGTGGTGGCTTCCTTGGTGATCGTGACCTTCTCGGCGGTGCCGAGCATGTCGAGCGTCACGGTCTCAAGCTTGATGCCGAGATCTTCGGAAATGACCGTGCCGCCCGTGAGGATCGCGATGTCCTCGAGCATGGCCTTGCGGCGGTCGCCGAAGCCCGGGGCCTTGACGGCGGCGATCTTCAGGCCGCCGCGCAGCTTGTTGACGACGAGCGTGGCCAGAGCCTCGCCTTCCACGTCTTCGGCAATGATCAGCAGCGGACGCGAGGACTGCACGACCGACTCAAGGATCGGCAGCATGGCCTGCAGGTTGGAGAGCTTCTTCTCGTGCAGGAGGATGTACGGCTTCTCAAGGTCAGCCATCATCTTCTCGGCATTGGTCACGAAGTACGGCGACAGGTAGCCGCGATCGAACTGCATGCCCTCGACGACCTCAAGCTCGGTCTCGGCGGTCTTGGCTTCCTCGACGGTGATGACACCCTCGTTGCCGACCTTTTGCATGGCTTCGGCGATCATGTTGCCGATTTCAGCTTCGCCGTTGGCGGAGATCGTGCCGACCTGCGCCACTTCGGCGGAGGTGTTGATCTTCTTGGAACGCGCGGTCAGGTCCTTGACGACCTCGGCCACGGCCATGTCGACGCCGCGCTTCAGGTCCATCGGGTTCATGCCGGCGGCAACCGACTTGGCGCCTTCCTTGACGATGGCCTGGGCCAGAACGGTCGCGGTGGTGGTGCCGTCGCCAGCCAGGTCGTTGGTCTTGGAAGCGACTTCGCGCACCATCTGCGCGCCCATGTTCTCGAACTTGTCTTCAAGTTCGATTTCCTTGGCGACGGTGACGCCGTCCTTGGTGATGCGGGGCGCGCCGAAGGCCTTGTCGATAACGACGTTGCGGCCCTTCGGGCCGAGCGTCACCTTGACGGCGTTGGCGAGGATATCGACGCCGCGCAGCATGCGGTCACGCGCGTCGGCGGAAAACTTGACGTCTTTGGCACTCATCGTGTCTTGTCTCGCAAATTGGATTGAAACTGGATGTCGATATCGAAGGCTGCGCCGATCAGGCGACCACGCCCATGATGTCGGTTTCCTTCATGATCAGCAGGTCTTCACCGTCGATCTTAACCTCGGTGCCGGACCACTTGCCGAACAACACGCGGTCGCCGGCCTTGACGTCGAGAGCGATGGCCTTGCCGGAATCGTCACGGATGCCCGGGCCAACGGCGACGACTTCGCCTTCCTGGGGCTTCTCCTTGGCGGTGTCGGGGATGATGATGCCACCGGCCGTCTTTTCTACGGATTCGACGCGACGGACGACGACGCGATCATGCAAGGGACGAAAAGTCATTGTCTGGCTCTTTCCTCTTCAGGAGCGCCCTCCGGATTGAGCAGCGGCTCCACAGTGATGCCTTAAAGACTGAATGGGTGCAGGCTCGTTCCTGCGGGTGTTAGCACTCCCCCATAGAGAGTGCTAACAGCGGCCTTCCATGTATGGTGCCCTGTAGCGCGTGTCAATGAGTTGGGTCGTTGATTTTTCGCAGTGGCGAGGTGCGCCAGGCGAGTATTCCGCTTGGTAAACGATTTCCTACCGACATCGCCCCGCAGATCCCCCGGTGACGGCTTTTGCATTTTGCATTCGCATTCTGCGCAGGTGGCGGATTGCCTGAGGGTTTCGCTCCGATGACGGGCAGGATAGCGGTGAACTACGTATATCTCGTTGCGTGGTTCCAATACTCGGTTTTCTGCAGAAAAGCCTTGCAAAATAAACGTGTGGGAAAATGCGCATAAAAATTGATTCAAAATGATGTAATAAACGACTTAAATAAATAAACGCTGAAAAGATATTGGTAAAAAAATCCGAGTACTTCTATCTGTACCCATGAGAACAATGGGCTAAATGGTCGAAATTTGGCGCTCGACATGAAGCCAGAGCGCCTGCTCCTGCGAGGGTATAGAATGTTTCGCAATTTTCTGGGGGATCGGCGTGGCAATGTCGCCATGTTGTTTGGTCTTGCGGCCGTTCCCGTTGTTTTCGCCGTCGGCGCAGGCATCGATCTGGCGGACGTCGTTTCTGCGAAGCAGCGCGCCCAGATCGCCATGGATGCGGCGGCGCTTGCAGCGAACACCCAGACCTTCGGTCTGTCCGCGGAAGACATCTCGACCAGGGCCCGTGCGGCTTTCGACGCCAATTTCGCATCCGACAGGGTGTCGGTGTCGGATTTCCACGCGGTCTCCGACGGGGAAGGGACCGTGGAGGTTACCGCCTCTGTTTCCGTTCCGACCTCTTTCGCCCCGCTGGTCGGCATCGATCAGTTCACCTTCGACATCGTGTCGGAGACGCGAGTGGGCGAGGCGAGTTTCGACGTCGTCATGGTGCTGGACAATTCCGGTTCCATGGGGGGCACGAAGATCGAAACGCTGAAGGTGTCGGCCAAGGATCTGGCCGCGACGCTTCTGGAAGCCAATAGCGTTGGCACCATGCCTGATCGTGTGAAGATCGGCGTTGTGCCCTTCACGGCCTTCGTGAACGTCGGAGCCGACAACGCGAATGCGAGTTGGCTGGACGTCAACGGTCTTTCGCCGGTCAATGCCAACAACATGGACACGACCGGCGTGTCGCGTCTGGCGCTGTTCGACCAGATCCGGGGGGTGTCCTGGCAAGGATGCGTCGAGGCGCGACCTTATCCCTATGACGTCAACGACGCTGCAGCCAGCGATTCAGAGCCGAACTCGCTCTATGTCCCGCAATTCGCGCCCGACGAGCCGGACGAAGGCGGCTACTATGCGTGGGGTAACTGGTACTCCTATCGCTATTCCAACAACTGGATCGACGATGACGGTGGCAGCTGCTCCACCAGCATCAGCGAGATCGGCGAGACCGGTCACGATCTGAAGCAGAAGCGCGTGTGCAAATACGATAACGCCTATCTGAGCACCTATGACAATGGCGTCTCCAGAGGGCCGAACTACGGCTGCAAGACGCAGGCGATCACGCCTCTGACGACCAGCAAGTCCACGGTGGAATATGCCGTGAACTCGATGGTCGCGAATGGCTATACCAACATTCATCAGGGTGTGGTCTGGGGTTGGCGGGCGCTGTCTCCCCAAGAGCCGCTCGCGGGCGGACGTCCGACGGGCGATCCCGCCTATCCCGGTCATCGCCGTATCATGATCCTGATGACCGACGGCGCGAATACCTACGAGTGGTACGACAGGAACCCGAACGTCTCCAAATACAATGCCTACGGCTATGTCACGGAAGGGCGGACCGACACCACCTACAGCTCGTCGGTCGTCCATACGACGATGAACGCGCGCACGGCTGAGGCCTGTACCAACGCCAAGACCCTTGGCGATGTGGAGATCTACACCATCGCCTTCCAGGTCTCTGACCAGACCACCATCGACATGCTTGAGGACTGCGCGACGAAGCCCTCCATGGCCTACAAGTCGGACTCCAACAGCGAGCTGACCGTCGCCTTCTCGCAGATCGCCAAGGAGATCACCCGACTGAGAGTGTCGCGGTAACGGGAATCTCGCAGGCTGGCGTTTTCGCCGGATACCTGCGGATTCGGGCGGACCAACGCGACAACCGGCAACGCCTGCTCCTTTTGCGAAAAGGGGCAGGCGTTGCTGTGTTGCGCAGATATGCGTGAGACGAAAGAGCGCTTACTGCGCGGCCGTAACCGTGAAGGGCAGGGAGAACGAGCCGGACTTGTCGGAATTGGCGTCGCTGAAATGCGTCACCAGTACATAGTCGCCGGCGGTAAGCCCATCGAAGCGGTAGCTGAGAGAAGCGGGAAATTCGCGTGCCGGATGACGTGTCGCAGCGGTCAGATGGGCGAACTCGCCGTTGCTCGCCAAAATCTGGCCGGTCGTGTTGCGCAGCTCGAAACCCGCCACCAGTTCCACGCTCACCAGCCCGTCCTTGTCGCCATAGCCGAACGCGACGGGCTCGGCATAGACGTTGATCGCCTCGCCGGGGGCGAACACGGCGTCCGCCTTGGGATCGAACTCCCCGAAGCCGCGGGACGGACCGGTGGTAAAGGTTGCGACGGCGAAGGAGAGCGGGGCCTTGGACCATGCGTCGGCGAGGGCCTCGCGGGCGTCGCTCAGCCCTGTCGGCAGGTCCTGTGCGTGGACCGGCATCGCCGCCGCTCCGGCCAGCACGGCCGCCATGAACGCGGTTGCCGTTGCCGTACGGCGCAAAGCGATCGAATTCCTCATGATGGTACAGTCCCCGTCAACAAGTCGTCAGCATCCAGTTGCTCCGCTATAGACCGCTCAGGAGAAATCCTCAACATGCAACCGGCCTCCCGCGAAGCTCACCGTTAACAAGGGGCGTTTCGTAGCCGGAATGATAAGGGCGGAGGGAAGGGGACTGAGGATGGAACCGAAGCCGGCGAAGGCGCGCGCGTCGCTTCTCCGTCAGGGATCGGACCGATCGGCCTGCGAGACCGCCAGAAGCAGGCGTGCGCGCAATTGAGCGGAGGGCATCGCCGATTGCAGTACGGCCTGCGGATCGCGCAGAAATGCGGGGTTTGCAGCGCGCAAGTCCTTGAGAAGCGCGCGCGCCGACTGGGGATCGCCGGTTTCGTGCGCGACGAGAAGCCGCGCCAGATAACTTGTCGGCCGTGTCGACTGGCCAAGCGTTTCCGCTTCTGCCTTCGCCAGATCGAGTCTTTGCGCGGCCAGGGCGGCGAAAACCGTCATGGCGCCATACCAGTCGGGATGGTCGGGGCTGAGGCGTGCGGCGCGAATGAGAAGCTCCAGTCCCCCTTCCGCCTCGCCGCTCATCACAAGCGCGCTGCCATGGGCGGCCAGAATGTCGGGATCGTCCGGGTTGAGGCTCAGCGCCCGGCGGCCCGCATCCAGAGCCTCCTCGTTGCGGCCCAGAAAGATCAGCACCGATTCAAGCGCCTGATGGGCGCGCGCGCTCTTCGGTGATAGCGCCACGGCGCGCTCGGCAAGCTTGAGCGCGGTTTCAAGATCGTCGGCGCGCCGCGTCGGATCGCTGCCTGAGCGCACGTCGTCGACATAGGTGAGGGGAAGAAGTGCGTGCACCGCGGCAGGCGCTTGTGTGCGGGCGGCGAGGCTTGCCAGACAGGCGCGGCTGCGCGCGTTGGTGTCTGAGGAAAAGCGTCTCTGGGCGCTGAAGGTGCGCAGGACGCAGGTCAGCCCCTCTGTCTCCGCTCCCGTCGTCCCCTCCGGGGCTTCGCCGGCAGTTGGCGCCCGCAGGGCAGCTTGCGAGGCCACATGGTTGAAGACCACGCCATAGGGCTGGGCGATGGCGGTCGCGGCATTGCGGGCCACGCGTTCCTGAACCAGATCCGGGCTTTCATCAGCCCCGGACGTCTCAAACAGCGACGACCACACCACCTCGCTGTTCGGCTGGTAGATCAGGCGGAAATTCAAGAGAATCCGAGGCCCGTCGGCGGCGATCCGGCCTTCAAGCCGATAATCGGCCTCCTCGGGCGTACGGCTGGTTTCGATCTCGTCGAAGCGCGAAAGCGCGCCGGTGAGCTTGTCGCGCAAGGTCGCGCCGGAATAGCCCGCAGGCAGGCCCGAAGCCGCCTCCTGTGAGATCGTCGCCACGTGGACGACGGGCAGCGAGCCCTTGAAGCCTGCGGTCTCGCTCCCGGCGGAAGAGACGTTTTCTTCGCTTGCGGATATGAGCGGAGCGTCGGGCAGGGGGGCGCGGTGAGGGGCGTTGAAATAGAGCAGGACGACAATGAGGCACAGGGCTGCGCCGACGCCATAGGCAAGATGGGGTCGGTGCATGCGCGGCGTGCGTTGCGCAGGAGGTTCGCCCGTGGCCGGTGATGAGGCGGGGGTGGGCTCTGCCTGAGCTGCGCCATGCGAGGAAAAGCGCGGGACATACCCGCCTTTCGGCAGGTTGATGCGGACGGGGTCGGGCGCCCCGTCGGTCTCGTAATATTCGTCGAGCAGGCGGCGCAGCCGGGCGGCCTCCACGCGTACGATCGGGTCGGTGGACGGATCGAAGGAAGGATCGCGCCCCAGTGCCTCCACCGCGATGGTGTAGCCCTTGATACGCTCGCCGATGCCCTGAAGACGGTATTCCACGACATAGGTCAGGAAGGCGCGCAATTGCGGCGAGGCGGCAAAGCCCGGGCTTGCGAGCACGCGGTCGAGTTCGTCGCGCACGGCTTCATGCCCGCAGCCATCGGTCGGGTCACCCCGGCTGTCGCTCCTGGCGCTCACTGTTTCCTCCACACGTACGCCTTCCCGGCGCATGAGGCCCCTGCCGCGCCTTGAGGCGCGGCGGATGGCTCTTGTGTGGATCAGGATAGGCCAAAACTACCGCTGCGGAAAATCGAGCTTTAGACCGATGACGCCCGACGATCCCCCGATAGCCCCCCGATGATCCGGAGACCTTCCTGCCGGTCGGCTCAGGCGGCCTCGGTGCCGACGATGTCGTAGCCCGCGTCCTCGATTGCGGCGGCGAACTTCTCCGCATCCTCGCCGGAGGTCACTTCAACCTTGCCGCTGGCCAGGTCGATATTGAACTCCGCTTTCGGATCGACCTCCGACACGGCATTGGCGACGGCCTTCTTGCAGTGTTCGCAGGACATGCCTTCCACGGTCAGAACAATCATTCTCATCTCCGTCATCTCAGTCGTGTTTCGAAAGGGCCCGATCCGCAAGCGATCCCGGCAGGGAACGAAGATGCCGCAAGGGGCGTTCCGCCGCCTTGATATTTGTGAACGGGGCGGGACGCCGACAGTCAGGGCGCCGGTATGGCTCGGGGAACCGGAAGCAGGGCCCCGGAATCGTGTATCGAGGGCATGTTGATCCTTCCAGCTACAGGAAGGTCAATGGGCAAAATGCGGTGCAGCACGGGCCGCGCAAACACGCCTGTCGCGGCAAAAATAGGGTTTTCCCCCGCATTCGGCGGCGCGAAAAGGGTGAGTAACGGCGATACTTAACGCGTATTTACGTTTTTCCGCTGCCGACGGCGTTGTGTCCTTGGGCTAAGCTGCCGCTTTCGGGCAGAATTGCCGGGAACTGGTATTGATTCGAGCTGCGACGGCGGTTGACGCGGACATGGCCTGGCTATCGGCGCTTTTTATTGGGGTTTGCATGGTTGTGATCGCCGGCTCGGCGAGCGCGGTCCTGTATTTCCTGTTCGGCACGGGCCTGGGCGACGCGACCATCGTCGGTACAGCCATTCTGGTTGCGCTTTATCTGGTCAACCTGCAGGTCGCCCGCACCCGCGACCGCAACGCCACACAACGTCAGGTCGACATGGTCAGCCGCGGCGTGGTGCAGATCAATCAGGAAGTCCAGAACCTCGAAAACCGACTGAGCGCGGTGGAGAACGGTTTTCCCGCCCGTGCGCGCGACGAGATCGAGCCGGTCTTCGTCGAGGTGGAGGTGCTGGGCACGCTGGTCAAGCAGATGGCCGAGGCGGTCGCCGATCTGGAAACGCGGGTGACGGAGATGCCCGCGTTGATGAACGCGCGCGCCGGTGGCGGCTATGTTCCGCCGCAGCCGGGTCTGGCTCCGCCGCCCATGGCGCTGACCAACGGCCATGCGTCCGCATCGGCGGCCTTTTCTCCCCAGCAGTCTCAGAATGCCGGGGAAGCCTGGCGCGATCCGGGTGCAGCGCTCTGGGGCGCGGGCCCCGGCAGCGAAGATCCCGCGCTTCGCGACGCGGTCAAGCGGGCCGTGGAGGCGAGCCGGATCGATCTCTATCTCCAGCCGATCGTCACCCTGCCACAGCGCCAGGTGCGCTATTACGAGGCGCTGACCCGGCTTCGCACCGACGATGACGAGGTGCTGCTGCCGATCCATACGGTGCCGATTGCCGAAAGCCTCGGCGTGATGCCGACGATCGACAACGTGATGCTGCTGCGTTCCGTGCAGGTGCTGCGCCGTCTGGCCTCGCGCAACAAGGCCATGGGGCTCTTCTGCAACATCTCGCCCATGACGCTGGCCGACGAGAAGTTCTTTCCCGGCTTCATGGACTATATGGACAAGAATCGTCAGCTTGCCGAACTGATCATTCTGGAATTCACGCAGGCCGGTGTGGAGGCCATGGGGCCGCTGGAGTTCGAGACCCTGTCGGCGCTCACCGATCTGGGCTTCCGCTTCTCCATCGATCAGATCACCGATATGGGGGCCGATTTCCGCAGCCTCAGCCGCCGCGGCTTCGTCCACGCCAAGATTGCGGCCGACAGGCTTCTGGGCCGCGCGCCCGCCGTGGCGGGCGACATTCATCCGCACGATTTCGCCGACCTGCTGGTGCGCTACGGCATCGAGTTGGTGGCCGACCATATCGAGACAGAGGCGCAGGTTCTGGAGATCCTGGAATTCGGGATCTCCTTCGGGCAGGGCTTTCTGTTCTCCCCGCCGCGTCCCGTGCGCGCAGACGTCCTTCAGGGCGGCCCCGTCCCGGCAAGCTCCGATCGTCGCCGCGCGGCCGTCTGAGGCCCCTTGCAGGGCCATACGGCGTCGACGGCTCCTCGGGGAGCCTGATGGCAGGGGACGCCCTGCAGTCCGTCTGTTTTCTTAAATCAGTTCTGGATCTTCGGGCCCGGTGAGCGGCTCATCCTGCGAAACGCCTCTTTGGACGTGCCGAAGGATGGGTCGCCGATCGGGTGGGAAGTCTGTTCACGTGTCCAGTTTACGTGTGCCCGTCTTGAGGGCAGGGCACGGGGACGATCTTGCGGGCTTCAGGCTGTGTTCAGGCCCGGGTCGTGCGTGCCGTGGAGCCTTTGGCTCAGGAGACTTCCTCGTCGTCGGCCGTGGCCTTGACGGAGCTGAACAGCCCGCAGGCGCCTGCGCCGACGGACAGAGCGATGAAGAGAGCCTCCATGAGGCTGTCAACGGAGGCGCCGAACGCGGCGCCAGCGCCGAGCCCGATACCCAATGCAACACCTTGGTTCATGACGTTCTACCTTTCGGTCAAGAAAAACGAGGCAGGGGGATGATCCTCAATCGTGGCCGAAATGTGTTTCAATTATGGCGAAAATGGGGTTTAGGGGCTTTGCATGGCAGACCCGCAAAAATGGTGGAACTGGCGGAATTCTGCGGTTCCGCTGCGTCAAAATGGACCTTGAAGCCGGATCGCAACCATGCCTCTCCCGCTCGGACCCTTCGCCCGGTCAAACGAATGTTTCATCCTAAACAAAGGGTTGTGTTTCAATTGGGGTTAGAAAAACCTTCCCTTGCACCCGACGCGGCGTGACCCTTTTTCGCCGCGCGCGCGTCCAAACCGGCTCGCACGACGCGTTCCTTCCGGCTTGCGGGCGCAGGAGAGATGGTACTTTACGTCGCGTCGGGATGACTGCGTATGCACACGAAAAACGGGCCAGGCGGGGTCTTCCGCCTGGCCCGTTGAAGGGCGTTTGGGAGCGTTTTGGCGCGGGCGTCGCGAATCCCCGCCGAATAGGGCCTTATGAACCCGCGCGACCGACCGTCACGATGGTCGCCTTGTCGCCCGCCAGAAGTTCGCTGGCGACACGCTTGACGTCGTCCAGCGTCACCGCTGCGATCAGGTCGTTGCGCTTGTTGATGTAGTCGATGCCGAGATTTTCCATCTGGATTGCGACGAGCTGGCTGGCGATCTTGCCGGAGGTGTCGAAGCGCAGGGCATAGGACCCGATGAGGTAGCTCTTGGCCTTGTCCAGCTCTTCCTGCGTCGGCCCGTCCTTGGCCATGCGGGCGATCTCGTCTTCCATGATCTTCAGCGTCTCACCGGCGCTTTCCGAACGCGTTGCGGTGCCTGCAAGCAGCATCCCGGTGTGATCGAGCGGGGCGAGATAGGACCAGACCGAATAAGCGAGCCCGCGTTTCTCGCGCACTTCGAGATAGAGCCGCGAGGAGAAGGAGCCGCCGCCGAGGATGTGGTTCATGATGTAGGCGGGAATGAACTCGGGATCCGCCCGCTTGATGCCCGGCAGGCCCAGCCGGATCACCGTCTGGGGAACGTCCATGTCGACGTTTTCGGTGATCCCGGTCTTCGGCGCGATTTCCGGGATATCGGCAAGCTCGGCCTTTTCCGGCAATCCGCCGAAGGTCGTGTCGAGGAGCCCGGCGAGCGTGTCGGCGTCGATGGCGCCGACGACCGCGATCTTCAGGTTGTTGCGCGCCAGCATGTGCTTGTGCGCAGCGGCGAGATCGTCATGGGTGATGGAGAGCAGGGTTTCCTCGGTGCCGTCCGTGCGCCGCCCGTAGGGGTGGCCGGGAAAGGCGAGGGCGGACCATGTGATGCTCGCCACCGAATTGGGATCGCGACTGTCGTTGCGGATGCCTGCGATCAGCCGGGTGCGCATGCGGTCGATGGCTTCTGCCTCGAAATGCGGGCTGGTGAGTGCAAGGCGCAGCATGTCGAAGGCGTCATCGCGGTTTGCGGTGAGCGTCTTCATCCGGCCGGTGAAGCTGTCGCGCCCGGCGGAGAAACCAAGTTCGACATTCAGATCCTCAAGGCGCGTCTGGAAAGCTTGCGAACCGAGATCGCCCGCGCCCTCGTCGAGAAGCGTCGACATCAGGTTGGCGAGGCCTTCCTTGCCCGCGGGATCCTGTGCAGACCCGCCGGTAAAGCCGAAATTGACCGAGATCAGCGGGATGGTGTGGTCTTCGACAAGCCACGCCTCGATACCGCCGGGGCTGACGACGCGCTGGATTTCGGTCGCCTGAACGGGCCGCGCCAGAAGAGCGATGGCGAGGAGCACGAAAAAGGTCGCAAGGGCGGCAAGCGTGAAGCGGCGCGCCCCGTCGCGCGCGGCGGCGGACACGGCGAGCGCCGACGCGCCCGCGCGTCGATTTGAAGAGCGATGATGGGTCATCAGGACTTGTTCCCGTCTTCGGCTTTCTTGCCCGTGAGATAGGCGGTCACGGAACTGTTTGCGTCGAGATAGGCCTGCGCGGCCTTCTGGACCTCCTCAGCCGTGACCTTCGAAATGCGGGCCGGCCACTCCTGAACGTCCGCGATGTCTCCGCCGGTCGTCAGCGTGCGCCCGAAGATGCGCGCCAGCGTGGACTGGCTGTCCTGGGCATAGATCGCATCGGCCAGAACCTTGCGCTTGGCGCGCGTCAGTTCCTCGTCGGTGATGCCGTTTTCCGCGATCTCCGCGATCACCTTCTGGCTGGCCTCGCGTAGGTCGTCGAGGCTCACCCCGTCGCGCGGCACGCCGTAGACGGTGAACTCAGTGGGGCCGAGCTGGGAGCTGCTGTAATAGCTGCCCGCGCTCGTCGCGATCTTGTCGGTGACGACGAGCTGGCGATAGAGACGGCTGGTCGCGCCGCCGCCCAGAATATCGGCCAGAACGTCGAGGGCCTCCGCCTCGCCGGGCTTTGCGGTGGCGTAGCTGGGAACGATCCAGGCGTCGCGCACATTGGACTGCTTGACGCGCTCGTCCGACAACTGCACGAAACGGCGTCCGGCAAGCGGGGGCTCCGCATCGCGCGTGCGGGCGCTCGGTTCGGCGCGGCGCGCGACCTTGCCGTAGGTCTCCTCGGCCAGCGTCTTCACCTCATCCGCCGTCACATCGCCCGCGATCACCAGCACCGCGTTGTTGGGCGTGTAATACTTGTCGTAGAAGGCGATGGCGTCCTCGGTGGTCAGTCCCTCCATCTCCTTTTCCCAACCGATGATCGGAACGCTGTAGCCGCTGTTGTTGGCATAGAGCACCGCGTTCATCGTCTCGTTGAGGCGGGAACTGGGGTCGTTGTCCACGCGCATGGCGCGCTCTTCCAGAATGACCTTGCGCTCGGGCGCAACGACCTCGTCGCTGAGCACGAGGTTTTCCATCCGGTCGGCCTCATAGGACATGATCGTCTTCAGATGTTGCTTGGCGACCCGCTGGAAATAGGCGGTGTAGTCGGAGGAGGTAAAAGCGTTCTCCGATCCGCCCAGCTCCGCGACCACGGCGGAAAACTCGCCTTCCGGGTGGGTCTTGGTGCCCTTGAACATCAGGTGTTCGAGAAAATGGGCGATGCCGGACTTGCCGGGGGCCTCGTCTGCGGCCCCAACCTTGTACCAGATCATCTGCGTGGCGACGGGCGCCCGGTGGTCGGGGATCACGACGACCTCCAACCCGTTATCGAGCATGAAACTCGATACATTGGCCCCGATCCGCACGTCTTCGAATGCATCTGCGGATGTCGTCGCCCGCTCTGCGGCTGTTGCCTTGGCGGGTTTCGGGGTGGGCGCGGTGGTCTCTGCCCGGCCGGACAGGGCCGTTCCGGCGCAAAGCGCCAGGGCCAGTGCGGAGGCGTATCCCGCCCGCATCAAACGGCTTTTGATAAAAGTCACGAAATGAAGCTCCTACGCTTGTCGCTAGCGAACTTTGGCCAAGGATATAGGCACTTTGCGGGCGGCGGGGCGAATGAATTATCCGTAAGGAAACTTCGCGCAGGCCGTCGAATATCGATGCCAAGCGGCCCGAATCCGCAATTGAAAAGGGCGCATGAGGTCGGTCCATCGCCCGGAATACGAAAAAGGCGGACCCGAAGGCCCGCCTTGAAAACCGTTTTGTCAACGCAGTCCGAACGCGGCTGCGCGTTATGCTGAAAGGTCTAGCGCGCCGTATCGCGACGGGCGTCGTAGCCGTCGATCGTATCGACCATCGGCTGGTCCGCTTTCGTCTCGATCGATTCAATTTCCGGCATGGCAGCGGTCTTGGCGGGCGTGGAGTATTCCACCGGCGGTTCCACAAGGTAACGGCGCTGCGGGTTGCCTTCGGCATCGAACAGGCTCGCTTCCGTCTTCGGACGGGCGATCGTGTTCTGGCCCTTCATCTGATCGAGCGTCAGACGGGTGTGGGCGTTTTCCCAGTTGGCGTCGTTCTTGTTGTAATTGGCATCGGAGGAGGCGGGAGCCTCGCCGATGACCGTACCCTGCTTGACTTCTTCGATGCTGAGGCGCGGATCGGCCTTTTCCAGCCGCTCCTTGCCGTCCGCGGCACGGCGGTCGGCCTCGCGCCGAATGGCGGCAAGCTCGGCGTCGCGGTCGCGCGGCCAGTTCTGCGGCTTGGCGGAAGCTGTTTCCGGCGCGGGCAGGTCTGCGGCATCGCCGGGCATGGCCAACGGCGCGCGCGGCTCATAGGCGATCGGCTTTTCGTCCGGATCGACAGCGCCCAGCGTCTTCATGATGCCCTTCACCAGGGCCGTATCCGGGGCATCGCCATCGGAGCCGTACATGCCCTCCGACGAAACGCAGCCGGCAAGGGCAAGGCCCATGCTTGCGAGTACGGCGATTTGGGCGATCGAACGCGGTCGGGAACTCGGCACGACGGTTGTCCTCAGGTTTCCTGCTTTGCTTGTCGGCACGGTGGATGAAAATCCTTCATGCCGTCTCAGCGGTTAGCGGGCAATAACGCCTATTTTGCGGCGCCTGGGCCGCGATCGGTCAGCCAGTCATACAGAAGGCCGACAGCACCTGCAACGATCCATACGTCCGCAAGATTGAAGACGTACCACGAAAACGTTCCCACATGAAAATGCACGAAATCGACAACCGCGCCGAAGACCAGCCGGTCGATGCCATTGCCGATTGCGCCTGCAAGCAGCAATGACAGCGCGAAAATCGTGATCTTGCGCGTGGTTCCGGCGGCCCAGACCCAGATGAACGCGGCGGCCGCTACCGTGAAACCCGCCAGAAGCCAGCGTCCGATCTCGCTGTTCTGCTGAAACAGGCCGTAAGAAATGCCGCGGTTCCACACCAGCACGAAATCGAGAAAGGGCGTGGCGGTTACGGGACCGTTCACGCCCAGTTCGAATCCGTAAAGGAGCCAGAGCTTGCTGGCCTGATCGAGAATGAGGCCGACAAGCGCGATCAGCGCAACCGCGCCGCTATGCCGGCCCCAAAGGGTCATTTTGCCCAACAGCTCCTGCCTCAGGCCGTTTCGCCCAGCGCATCGATCTCGCGCATGGCCTGCGCGTCGCGAAGCGTCAGGTCGGGATAATCGGCATCCGTGCCCACTTCCGGCAGCACCTTCCACGAGCGGGCGCACTTGGTGCCTTCCGCAAGACCCGGAACGACGCCGACGCCTGCAACCTCATCCAGCTTGAAGGCTTCTGCCGGTGCAGCGCCCGCAACCACGGTGAGCTGGCTGGTGATGCAGATGTCGTCCATGTCGCGGCCTTCCACGGCGGCGAGCAGGTCCGCATCCTCGATATAGACGGTGGGATGGGCTTCCAGCGAGGAACCGATGCGCTTTTCCGCGCGTTCCAGTTCCAGAGCGCCCGTGATCACACGGCGCACGGCGCGGATCTTCGCCCAGCGCTCCGCCAGCACGTCATCGCGCCATTCGCCGGGGATCGCCGGGAACTGGCGCATGTGGACGGAACCCGCATCCTCGCCGTGACGCGACCACCAGCTTTCTTCCATCGTGAAGGGCATGATCGGCGCAAGCCAGGTCACGACCGCGTCGAAGAGCTTCTCGATCACCCACAGCGCGGCCTTGCGGCGCGTGGAGGAGATCGGGTCGCAATAGAGCGCGTCCTTGCGGATGTCGAAATAGAAGGCCGACATGTCCAGCGTCATGAAGTTGAAGACCTGCGAGAAGACGCGCTTGAAGTCGAAGGCTTCATAGGCAGCGCGCACCACGCCGTCGAGTTCCGCCAGCCGGTGCAGCATCAGCCGCTCCAGTTCCGGCATGTCTGCATAGGCGACTTCCTCACCCTTGGCATGGGCGAGCGAGCCGAGCATCCAGCGGATCGTGTTGCGCATCTTGCGATAGGCATCCGCATTGGTCTTGAGGATTTCCTTGCCGATGCGCTGATCGTCGGAATAGTCGCTGGCGCCCACCCACAGACGCAGGATATCCGCGCCATACTGCTTGATGACGTCCTGCGGGAAGGTCTGGTTGCCGAGCGACTTCGACATCTTGCGTCCGTCCTCCGCCATGGTGAAGCCATGGGTGACGACCGCGTCGTAAGGCGCATGGCCGCGCGTGCCGCAGCTTTCCAGAAGCGAGGAATGGAACCAGCCGCGATGCTGGTCGGAGCCTTCAAGATAAAGGACGTAGTCCTCACCGCCGTCGATCTTGCGCTTCGGGTTGAGATCGTCGCGCTTTTCAAGACAGAAGGCGTGGGTGCAGCCGGAATCGAACCACACGTCGAGAATGTCGGTAACCTGCTCCCAGGCGTCCATGTCGTTCACGAGGCCGCCGAGGAAGCGTTCCTTCGCGCCCGCCTTGTACCAGGCATCCGCGCCTTCGGCCTTGAAGGCGTCCGTGATGCGGGTGACCAGTTCCTCCGACTTGTCGAAATCCGGTCCCGGCGCAAGACGTCCGTCCTCGTGGCGGAAAACGGAGATCGGCACGCCCCACGCACGCTGGCGCGAGAGCACCCAGTCCGGGCGGTTCTCGATCATGCCGCGCAGGCGGTGCTGGCCGGAGAGCGGCACGAAGCGCGTCTCGTCGATGGCCTTCAGCGCACGGTCGCGCAGGGTGGAGCCGTTGGAAAGCTCCTTGTCCATATAGACGAACCACTGCGGCGTGTTGCGGAAGATGATCGGCTTCTTGGAGCGCCAGGAATGCGGATACTGGTGCTTCAGGCGACCGCGCGCAAACAGGTTGTCGGCGGCGATCAGCTCCGCGATGACGCGCTTGTTGGCATCGCCCTTGGCGCCCTTGGCGGTGATGACCTGAGCCGCCCCGCCTTCCGAATCCGGACCGAAGCCCGGTGCGTCCGCAGTGTAGTAGCCGCCGTCGTCCACCGTGAAGGGAATGGCGCAGGAGATGCCGCGCGCCTCGATCTCGGCGCGCTTTTCCATCCAGATTTCAAAATCGTCCGCGCCGTGGCCCGGAGCGGTATGCACGAAGCCCGTGCCCGCATCGTCGGTGACGTGATCGCCGTCGAGAAGCGGCACGTCGAAGCCGTAACCAAGATCGGCAAGCGGATGGGCGAGCGTCAGCGAGGCAAGCTCGTCCGCGCTCACGTCGCGCTTGCGGGCAAGCGTCACCTTGGCCTTGGTGGCGCAGTCTTCAGCCAGCGTATCGGCGAAAACCAGCTTCTCGCCCGGCTGCGGGCCGAAATCGTTCTCGGCCGCGGTGACCTCATAGAGGCCGTAGGAGATGCGCGAGGAGAAGCAGACCGCACGGTTGCCGGGGATCGTCCACGGAGTGGTCGTCCAGATGACGACGGCTGCGTCGAGTAGTTCCTCTGCCGAGGCCTCGTCGGTGCCGCCCGCCTCGGTGACCGGGAACTTCACCCAGATCGTATCGGACTCGTGATCGTGATACTCGATCTCGGCTTCCGCGAGCGCGGTCTTTTCCACGACCGACCACATGATCGGCTTGGACCCGCGATAAAGCTGGCCGGAGGTGGCGAACTTCATCAGCTCTTCCGCGATCACCGCTTCACTGTCGTAGCGCATGGTCAGATAGGGATTCGCCCAGTCGCCCTCGATGCCGAGGCGCTGGAATTCCTCACGCTGCACGCCGATCCAGTGCTCGGCATAGGCGCGGCATTCCTGACGGAAGGCGACCATGGCGTCCGGGTCGGAAAGGTCCGGCTTCTGCTTGCCCTTGGAGCGGTAGTTCTCTTCCTCGATCTTCCACTCGATCGGCAGGCCGTGGCAGTCCCAGCCGGGAACATAGTTGCTGTCCCAGCCCATCATCTGCATGGAGCGGGTGATGATGTCCTTCAGCGTCTTGTTCAGCGCATGGCCGATATGGATGTTGCCGTTGGCGTAGGGAGGGCCGTCATGCAGCAGGAACTTCGGCTTGCCCTTCGCGTCCTCGCGCATGCGGCGGTAGAGGTCCATCGCCTTCCAGCGCGCAAGGATTTCCGGCTCCTTCTTGGGGAGCCCGGCGCGCATGGGGTAATCGGTCTGGGGCAGGAAGAGGGTCTTCGAATAGTCGCGTGTTTCGGTCATCGATCGGATCTGCTGGTTGTGCCGGAACGCGGGAGGGCGGTGGAGTTGAACCGCAAAAGGGACCCGCGTCGGCGCGAACGCGTAAGATAAGGTGGAGCGGCCGGCAGTCGTGCAGGCTCTTCGTCCCGGTCCCTGGGCTGAGCGCGGATCGCGCGTCAGCCGAAGGCCGGGCCGGTAATTCGTATGTTCTGCGGCAGCGCGTGGCGCAGTGTCATCGGCATCGAACCAAACATGGACGCGGTCTTACCAGCAGACGCGGTGTGAATAAAGAGGCTTGCGAGGAGCGCGATTGTCGCCGTCACGCAGCGCCTTCGCCCTCCGGCGCTCAGGAGGCGACACCGTCCTGCGCACGGGGAATGTCGTAAAGCGCCAGATCGAGCGGTGAAAGTGGGCGAAGCGAGGCGATTGCGGCGCGCGCTTCGGCGCTGTCCAGATCCATCTGGGCGATGAGTGCGTCGATGGAGGCGAACTTCTCCTCGCCGCGAAGGTAACTCACGAAGGTGACCCCGAGCGTCTTGCCATAAAGATCGCCCTTGAAGTCGAAGACATGGACCTCCAGCACCACCGCGCCGTTGTCGAAGGTCGGCCTGCGCCCGTAATTCGCCACTCCGTCATGCAGCACACCGTCGATGACAACGCGTACCGCATAGATGCCGTGGGCGATCTCGCAAGCGGGATCGAGCGCGATATTGGCGGTGGGATAGCCAAGCTCGCGGCCGCGCCTGTCGCCGCCCTGAACTTCGCCTTCCACGAACCAGCGATAACCGAGCAGCGCATTGGCCTCCACGACCTCGCCCTTGGCGATATCCTCGCGGATGCGGCTTGAGGAGATGGTCTCGCCGCCTTCGTCATGCACGCGTTCCACGATGGAAACGCCGAAGCCGAGCGTCTCGCCGGAACTGCGCAGATAGTCCGGCGTGCCGGAGCGCTTGCGGCCGAAATGGAAGTCGTAGCCCGTCACCGCATGCACGATGCCCAGCCGCTGCGCGAGGATGTGCTCCACGAATTCGCTGGCCTCGCGCGCGGCGAAATCGGCGTCGAAGGGGAGTACCAGCATGCCGTCCAGACCGAAGGCGCGCACGATTTCCGCCTTTGCGTGGGGCGGCGTCAGGCGGAAGAACGGCTTTTGCGGGGCGAAAAAGGCGCGCGGATGCGGCTCGAAGGTCATGAGATAACCGGGCACGCTGCGGCTTGCGGCCTCTTCCATGACCCGTTCCAGCACCGCCTGATGGCCGCGGTGGACGCCGTCGAAATTCCCGATGCCGACCACGCCGCCCTTCAGGGCGTCGGGAAACTCATCGAGCGAATTGGCAAGGTGAAACGCTTTCGGCGCCGGTTCGGCGGAATGCGACATGCGGTCGGGTCCCGATAGACAGTGAGGCTTCAAGAAGTTGGCGGACGGTGCCGCCTCCGACTGCATAGGTCAAGCGTCATGAGCGCGCAAGGCCGGGGCGCGGGCAAGGCCAAGGCGCGCGCACGGTTGGGGCGCGGCGGTTCGTCCCGCCTCCGGTCTCGCCCGTCACGTTTGCTTGCCGGTCACCCCACGCCGCCCGGCTCGCCGCGTCCGGGCACCTTGACGACAGCCTCGCCCTCCAGAACGACCGTATCGCCGACGTGGGCGATACAGGCGAGGCGGGCTTTTCGTCCGCGCTCCATCAGTTCGGAGACGGTCACCGTCACACTCAACTCGTCGTCGATATGCACCGGCGCCTTGAAGTTCAGCGTCTGCGAAAGATAGATCGCGCCGGGGCCGGGCAGGCGTGTGCCGAGCACGGCGGAGATCAGACTGGCGGTATAGAGGCCGTGCGCGATGCGCGTTCGGAACGGCGTGCGCGCGGCGAAATGCTCCGACAGATGGATCGGGTTCCGGTCTCCCGACACTTCCGCAAAGCCCACCACGTCATCGCTGCGAACTGTCTTTACGAGCGTTTCGCTCATGCCGACGGACAAGTCTTCGAAATACAGTGTGCGCAGTGGAGGAAGAGACATTGTTATGTTCCCGCAAAACTCGGATTGGACCCGCAAATTAGGGGGGGGGACGCGCCCGCTCAATTCGGCTTTGGGAGCATTTAAAGGTCAGGATTACGCCGACCTCGGAATTTTAACTCTCTTTTCAGCCCCTTCTGCCTACTGTGGCAGCATATATGGGGAGCCGGGGGTACCGGCAGATCTCTTTCCTGGATCGTCGCAACGTATGTTCGGCCACGTTGGCAATGGCTGTTCAGGCAAGTGTATGGAGTAGAATATGGCCCTTGATCTTTCGATGCCGGTTCTTGTGGTTGATGACTACAAGACGATGATCCGCATCATTCGCAATCTGCTCAAGCAGCTTGGTTTCAGCGACATTGATGACGCTGCGGATGGCACCGAGGCGCTGGAGAAAATGAAGGCGCGCAAATACGGTCTGGTGATCTCGGACTGGAACATGGAGCCGATGACCGGTTACGAGCTTCTCAAGCAGGTTCGTTCCGATTCCGGCCTCTGCAAGACGCCGTTCATCATGGTGACGGCCGAATCCAAGACCGAGAACGTGATCGCGGCGAAGAAGGCCGGTGTGAACAACTACATCGTGAAGCCGTTCAACGCACAGACCCTGAAGGGCAAGATCGACGCAGTCTTCAACGACTGAACGTCGTCCGGCGATCGCGCGCGTCCGATGGGAGGGGACCTGTCGAACGCGGCAGTGTCGCCCGCAAACCGGTCGACCGATCGTCGTGGATCCGGTGCTTCCGCGTTGAGACGCGGACGCTCCAGCGCAACTGCGGGATACCAGACGGGCCGATCCGGCCGTTCGCATAAACGACACGTCGGAGCGTGCCGCGCAGGAGGCAATCAGAGCCGCTGAACAAGAGCTTGCGTTCGGGCCGCCATGGCCGGGCGAATCACGCGGCAGACAGGGGAATGCCATGATTCCGATGACGAACCACGACGTCTCGGGCGTTATCAAGTTTCTGGAAGACAACAAGGCGCGCGGCGGCGATGTGTCGTTGGCCGACGTGATGCGTCTTGCGGAAATCATGGTGGGCGATTTCAAGGGCGTTCTTCATGCGTCCGCGCCTTCCATGCGTCAGGAATTCGAAGACATCGCGACCGAGATCGCGCGCATGAAGAAAGAAGTCATGCAGCTTCGGGCCGCCGACATGAAGCACAACCGCATCCCCGAAGCCGGGCGCGAGCTTGATGCCATCGTCGAGGCGACGGAAGACGCGACGCAGACGATCATGCAGGCGGCCGAGGAAATCATGGCGGCCGATACCGCCGATGCGACGGCCTACCAGTCCATGGTCGGCGACAAGATGATCGAGATTTTCGAGGCCTGCGCCTTCCAGGACATCACCGGCCAGCGCATTTCCAAGGTCGTGAAGACGCTTTCCTATATCGACGAGCGCGTGACCAGCTTCGTCGAGCGCCTGCGCATCATGGAAAACGAGGAAGGCGAGATCGAGGAGAGCGAGGAAGAACGCCGTGCGCGCGAATTGATCCTGCACGGGCCGCAGCATGCGGGTGAAGGTGTTTCGCAGGACGAGATCGACGCCATGATGGGCGGCGGAGCCGATCAGGCCGATATCGATAAGCTTTTCGACTAGAAAGGCTTCCCAGTATCGGCTCGTAGTCGGCGAAAACGCCGGACGAAATTCAGGCGGGGGCCATCGGCCTCCGCCTTTTTCGTGTCCGCTCCGCAATGGGCGCTTTGGAATTTGCCAGGCCGCAAATTACCAGTAAAGACGCGGCATCGCCGCGCGCGCCGCCAGTCCCTCGTCGGCCAGCCGCTTCCTCACCAGCTCTTCCTCCGGGGCCTCCGTCTCGCCGAAATCGGCGCCGTGGATACCGGCGGTGATGAAGAGCACGTCGAACCCTTGCGTGTAGGCCCCGCGAATGTCGGTCGGCAGACCGTCGCCGATGGCGAGAACGCGGGACTTGTCGGCGGGCTTGCCGGAGAGCTTTTCAAGCTCGCCCAGCGCCTGATCGTAGATCGGCTTGTGCGGCTTGCCGAGGATCTGGACCTTGCCGCCCATGGCCGCATAATCGCGCGCCAGCGCGCCCGCGCACCAGATCAGGCTGTCGCCGCGTTCCACCACGAGATCGGGATTGGCGCAGACCATGGAAAAGCCGCGCGCGATCAGTTTCTCGAAGCGGGCGTGGTAGTCCTCGGGCGTCTCGCTCGTGTCGTCGAACAGACCGGTGCAGACGATCAGCCCTCCGTCGGGCGCCTCGGACGCGTCCAGCACGACCTTGAGGCCGGTGCCTTCATAAAGCGTGTAATCGCGATCCGGGCCGATATGCAGGACCGTGTCGCCCTCATGGGCATGGAGAAGAGAGTAGGTAACGTCGCCCGAGGTCACGATGCTGTCGAAGGCATAGCGCGGAAAGCCGAGTGCTTCCAATTGAGCGTAGATCGGCGGATTGGGGCGCGGCGCATTGGTGATCAGAACCACCCGTCCGCCTTTTTCGCGAAATCGCGACAGCGCTTCCGTCGCGCCGGGATTGACGCGTACGCCATTGTGGATCACGCCCCACACGTCGCAAAGGATGCCGTCATAGTCGTCGGCAATGTTGGAAAGTCCGGGGAGGATCAGGCTGTCGGCGTTCATTGGGTCTCGGATCTGCTAAAATGGTGGTTCGACGGGATTCGGTCTGTCGCTTGGACGGAAAAGCACAGATTTGTGACAGCGTGGCGACGACGGGGCGGCTGCGCGCGCACCATAGTGGAACGTCCCGCGCCCGCAAGCTTTTCAGTTGTCAGCCACCTCGCGACCGGTGGAACCGGCGTGGCCCGGTTGTGTAACGCGCGATAAACGCAGGAATTCCAAGGCGTGTCAGTCAGGCAGCTTTCAGAAACGGTCATCAACCGCATCGCGGCGGGCGAGGTCATCGAACGGCCCGCTTCGGTCGTGAAGGAACTGGTGGAAAATGCACTCGATGCGGGCGCAAGCCGGATCGAGGTCGTGACGGCGGCGGGCGGCAAGACGCTGATGCGCGTCACCGACGACGGCAAGGGCATGACGGCCCACGACCTCGCGCTGGCCGTGGAGCGCCATTGCACCTCCAAGCTCGCCGAAGACGACCTGATGGACATCCGCACGCTGGGCTTTCGCGGTGAGGCGCTTCCCTCTATCGGCGCGGTCGCCCGCCTGACCATCGCCACCCGCAATGCCGACGAGCCCCATGGCTGGGAGATCACGGTCGATGGCGGGGCGAAGGGCGAGGTCGCGCCCAGCGCGCTCAACCGGGGCACGCGGGTGGAGGTGCGCGATCTCTTCTTCGCAACCCCTGCGCGCCTGAAATTCCTCAAGACCGACCGGGCCGAGTCGACCGCAATTTCCGACATGATCAAGCGTATCGCGCTCGCCCATCCCCATGTCCGGTTTTCCCTGTCAGGGCCCGACCGTCGCCAGCCACTCGATTTTCCCGCCGCCACCGGACTCGCTGCCCGCATGGCCCGCATCGCGCAGGTTTTGGGCGAAGATTTCGTCGACAACGCCATGGCGATCGAGGCGGAGCGCGAGGGCGTGCGCCTTGCAGGCTTTGCCGGTCTGCCCACTTTCCACCGTGCCAACGCCCTGCAGCAGTTCTTCTTCGTCAATGGCCGCCCTGTTCGCGACAAGATGCTGCTGGGTGCGATCCGCGGCGCTTATGCGGACGTGCTGGCGCGCGACCGTTCCGCCGTCGTCGTTCTCGATATCGATCTCGACCCGCATCAGGTGGACGTGAACGTGCATCCGGCCAAGGCCGACGTGCGCTTTCGCGACGGCCAGCTTGTGCGAGGGCTTCTGGTGGGCTCTATCAAGCGCGCCCTTGTGGAGGCCGGTCATCGCGCCTCGTCGACGGGGGCGAAGGAGGCGCTCGATTTTGCCCGCCCCAACGGGCTCGATCCGCGCCGCCCAACGTCAGGCTATTCGGGCGGCGGTTATACGGGGGGTGGCTATTCCGGCGGCTCCTACACGCCGCCGCCGCGCCCCTCCGGTGATGGACAGGACTGGCGGACATCCGCGTTCCGCCCCTTCGAGGGGGCTGCTGCCGGTTCCGATACGGCCGGGGAAAGCACCGCACAGACGGGTTTTACGGGCGAAATGGCCTATGGCGAGCGACCACAGCCGACGCAGGCGCAGGCGCCGCTGGCGGGCTTCGATGCGCCGTCGGCGGATGCGCGCGCCGATGCGGAACCGGTGGACGAGGCCATGCAGGCGCGTCCGCTGGGGGCAGCACGGGCGCAGATCCATGCCAATTACATCGTCGCCCAGACCGAGGACGGCCTCGTCATCGTCGATCAGCATGCCGCCCACGAGCGGCTTGTCTATGAACGGCTGAAGGACGCGCTGGCGGCCAAGGGCGTGGCGAGCCAGATGCTGCTCATTCCCGAAGTGGTGGAACTGGCGCAGGACGATGTGGACCGGCTGATGGAGCGGGCGGAGGAGCTGGCCGAATGCGGGCTGGTTCTGGAAAGCTTCGGCCCCGGCGCGGTGGCGGTGCGCGAAACCCCCGCGCTTCTGGGCGACACCGACATTCGCGGGCTGGTGCGCGATCTTGCCGACGATATCGCCGATCTGAACGAGGCGACGCGGCTGCGCGAAAAGCTCGATCATGTGGCGGCCACCATGGCGTGCCATGGCTCGGTGCGTTCCGGCAGGCGGCTGAGGCCGCAGGAGATGAACGCGCTCTTGCGCGAGATGGAGGCCACGCCGCTTTCCGGCCAGTGCAACCACGGACGCCCGACCTGGATCGAGCTGAAGCTCAACGATATCGAGAAACTGTTCGGGCGGCGCTGAGGGGCAGGTGCAACTCACGGGAGAGTGACTGCTTGGCATGTTAATGTGATCGGATAGTCGCAATCGGCGGAAAACCGCCGACAAAACAGCGCAATCGGGTTTCACCGGCTTCAGTGCGGCACAAACAGTGATATAGGTCACCGGAACTTCAGCCTGATTGCCGCATTGTGTTCGCGTTACAGGCGTAGTCTGGAACTCACGAGGGATTCGTTGGGCAGCCCGTTTTGGGCGTGACCGGTCCCGTGGAGAGGGCGCCGGTTTCATCGGGGCTCGCTCGAACGTGAAGTCCAAACGTGATCGGCGTAGTGTTTGGTTAACTCCGTTCAGGTGATTCTCATCATCTGCACGACGATTTAGAGATCTGGTAGGTTCCGAATGACGTTCTGGAAGCGCAGCCACAAGGCGGCCCTTTTACCCGCACTCCTCGCCTCGACGGTAATAGCCACGACTGTCCTGGTGACGAACCAGCCGGCCTCTGCCGATGCCGACCGTTTTGCCGGCATGCGCAGCGTGGAACGCCTGCGCGGAGAACCCTCCGGACGCGCCTATCGCGATCCGCGCGATGCCCGTTCGCAGCGCGGCGAGCGCCGTGGCGGCGGTTTCTTCGGCTGGGGCGGCTGGGGTTCCGACTATGATCGTTATGATCCGGAACCGGTGAGAGCCCACGTTTCCGCTCCCAAATACACGACCTACAATCCCGATGTCCTGAAGACGGTGACGCTGGATGACCTGTCTCGCGCCGTCGCCGAGGCCGCCGCGCAGCGCCGGGCGGAAGCCGAGCGTCTTGAGGCCGAACGGCTTGCCGCCGCGAATGTGTCGGCCGAGCACGACGACGGCATCCGCGTGACCGGTTCTATCGGCAAGTCCATCGCCAAGTCCGGCGACAGCCCGGTTAATGAAGCCGCGGCGGAGGAGACTCCCGCCCCCGAGGCTTCCGTAACCGAGGCTCCCGCGTCCGACGCGGCCCCGGCCGAGGCTTCCGTGACCGAGCCCGCGCAGCTTCCGGAAAATTCTGAGGCCACCGAGGCGTCGACGCCTCCTGAAGGTGAAGCTGTGACGGATGCGGTCGCCGCGACCGGAGAAGCCACCGATGAGGCCGCTGCCACCGCCGATGCGGAAGCGACCGCGACGGACGCCGCGGCTGCGGGTGAGACGCCCGTGGATGCGACGGGCGATGCCGCGAGTGCACCGGAAACCGCCACCGCGCCTGCAGTGGAAAGCGAAGAGCCGGCGGTTGCCGCAGGCCCGAGTGAATTCGAGCGTCAGGCCGATCTTCTGAACGGCATGCGCGTCCGTGCGCTGCCGGAAGTGATCGAAGCGCTTGAGGCCCATTATGCGGCCGCGCCCGACTACATGTGGGTGAAGGACGGCAAGGTCACCGCCCGCGCCCGCACTGTCATGGAAACGCTGGCGGATGCCGATGCGGTTGGTCTCGATGCGGCCGACTATCTGGTGGATCTGCCGAACGAGACCGTCTCGATGACAGGCGGTGACGTGGAAGTTGCGGTCAATCAGAGCGGCGATGACGGTATCGCCACGGATGCCGCAGCCCCGCTGACCGGTGCGGCTCTCGGCACCAGTTCCGATACGCGTGACCTGATGCGTTTTGAAATCGAGCTGACCAGGGCTGTGCTGACCTATGCGCTCGATGCGCAGCGCGGACGCGTCGATCCGGACCGCATTTCCGGCTACCACGACCTGCCGCGCCGCAAGGTCGACCTGAAGGCGATCGTCACCGATCTCGCTGCGAAGGCCGATGCGGAGATCGCATCCGCCATCCTCGACCAGAACCCGACCAATGCGGAGTTCAAGGCGCTCGTGGCGAAGCTTGCGACCCTTGGCGCTCAGAGCGAGGAAAAGCCGGTCACCATCGCAGCCGGCACGCTGATCAAGCCGGGCCAGAGCGATCCGGAAATGGCCAATGTGGTGAAGGCGATCGAGCTGAAAGCGTCCGACGACCTCAAGGCTGCCCACGCCGCCACGCTCACCGCCTATGACGGCGGCGACGAATACACCCCGGAACTCGTTTCTCTGGTGAAGGACTTCCAGCGCGAGGCGGGACTTTCCGCCGATGGCGTCGTCGGGCCGAATACGGTTCGCGGCATGGTCGGCATGTCGCTCGGCTCCAAGATCGAGAAGGTCAAGCTGGCGATGGAACGCTTGCGCTGGCTACCGCGCGATCTCGGCGCGCGCCATGTCTTCATCAACCAGCCGGCCTTCACCGCGACCTATGTCAATGAAGGGCAGGATCCGCTGAAGATGCGTGCGGTGGTTGGCAAGAAGTCCAACCAGACCAACTTCTTCTACGACAAGATCGAGACCGTGGAATACAACCCCTATTGGGGCGTTCCCTATTCGATCATCGTCAACGAGATGATCCCGCACCTCAACCAGAACCCCTACTATCTGGATGATACCGGGTACGAGGTGACGACGGTCAACGGTCAGCCTGTGTCCTCCGCATCCGTGGACTGGCATGCGGTTGCCGCCAAGCAGCAGTCGATCAACGTGCGTCAGCGCCCCGGCCGTTCCAACGCGCTGGGCGAGCTGAAGATCCTGTTCCCGAACGAGCACCACATCTACATGCACGACACGCCGGCCAAGTCGCTGTTCAAGCGCGACGTGCGTGCCTTCAGCCATGGTTGCGTACGTCTGCAGGATCCGCGCGCCATGGCGGCTGCGGTTCTCGGCAAGGACAAGGATTACATTGCCGGGCGCATTTCGCAGGGCAAGAACGACTCCGACACCGTGGCCGCGAACATTCCCGTCTACGTCTCCTACTTCACGGCCTGGCCGGACGAGAAGACCGGCAATGTCCAGTTCTTCGCCGACATGTACGACCGCGACATGTATCTGCAGCGCGCACTGGCAGCGACTGAGAAGGCGCGTCGCGGCTGAGGCACGCCCGGCACTGAGCGCCGCCTGAAAAGGCTGGTCGGAAATCAAAAAAGGCGCCCCCCAGGGGCGCCTTTTTCGTTTCACGACGAGGCTACCTCACGACGAGGCGGCTGCCGGTGCAGGTTCCGCTTTCTCAAGCGTCACGTCGCTTTTCGGGATCCACAGGCAGAAGGTGGTGCCCTTGTCGGGCTGGGTCTCCACGTCTATCGCCCATTCCATGTCATGCACGGCGCGATAAACGATGGCGAGCCCTATGCCTGAGCCGTCGGCGATCTTGCGTCCGTGAAGGCGGGTGAATGGTTCGAAGATCTTCGACTTCAGGGCCGGGTCGAAGCCGATCCCGTTGTCGGAGATCGTGATCTTCCAGCAGGCGTCGCCTTCCACTGCGTTAATGGCGACGCTGGGCGCGCGCGTTTCCGGAACGTATTTCACTGCATTGGCGAGGATGTTCTGAAAGATCTGACGCAACAGCAGCGGGTCCGCCCGGACGTGGAGGTCGGGAAGAGAGATATCCAGCGATCCTTTTCGCCCCGAAATCCTGTGCTCGAAGATCTCGGCGATTTCCTCCACCGCCGCCCGGAGATCCATGGGTTCGCGCGCGGGCTTGTACTGGCTCATTTTTGAGAAGCGCAGCAAGTCGGCGACCATCGTGCGAGCTTGCGAGGACATGGCGCGCAACCGCTCCATCGCGCGCGTCGCCTCTTCCGCGTCGTCCTCCGCAATCGCCTGTTCCAGAATGTCGGCATAGGCCGCGATCTTGCGCAGCGGCTCCTGCAGGTCGTGGGAGGCGATATGGGCGAAGCGGCGCAGGCTCTCGTTGGCGCGCTCAAGCTCCGCGGTCTTGTTCTCGATTTCGCGTGCACGCGAATTCAGATTCTCGCGCAGTTTTTCCTGAATGAGCGAAAGGGCGCGGTTAGTGCGGCTGGGATCATCGACCTCGCTCGCCGAGGTTGCCCGCGCGCCGCGCAGACTGGTCGGGTTCGGGAGTTTGAGGATTCTGGGAAGCGTGAACCATGCGACCGCGAAAGCCGCAAGCGTGGCGGCAATGGCGAGCGCCCCCATCGGTCCCGCCAATGAGGGCTTCGGGCTCCCGAGCGCGATCAACAGGGACAGATGGGCGAGGCCGAAGATCAGGATGAAAACAAGAAACAGAGGCAGGGCACGCCTTTGCGCCGCGCGGGGGCGTCGTCTGATTGAATAGAGCACGAAGCCGGGAACCAGTACGAAGGCAAACAGGACCAGAAGGTCGGACAGAACATGGATGGCCATCAGTCCGTCCCCGTTGGTGGGAAACGCTGAGGTGTCCAGAAGCTGGTTCAGATCTGTCAACATCGCCGCGGTCCCTCCTCGGCCGCGAAGGCGCGCCCGCACAATCGCGAAAAGGCCCGATCCCGGCCGGATGGGCCTTGAAGAGCGGAGGATTCGGATATGTCGGGCGCATCGGCGAGCGTCCCAACTCGCCGAACGGCAACTCTATGCCCTGGTCCGGCGTCGTGTCGATACGGTGAAACAGCGTAGGGTCGGCAAATGCGCGACTTCGGATCGAGAGCCTTCCCGCCCGCGCGAAAGCTCATTCGGCGGCGAGAAGCGAGGAGAGTAGGTCGGACATTTCCTTCAGGCTGTCGGGCTTCACGCACACCGTGCGCGCACCGCCTGCAAGTGCCGCATTGTGGGTGTCGGGGTCGGATGCGGTTGTGATCACAACCACCTCCACCACGTCGAGAATGTTCTGGGCCATGCAATGGTTCAGAACATCCAGCCCGTTGATGCCCGGCATGTTGAGGTCGACGAAGATCTTCGAGGGTAGGGAATCGTCGACCAGACGGCGGTCGATCTCGCCAAGCGCCTCCGAACCGGAAAGGACGAATGTCAGGTCGAGATTGACCCGGGCGCTCTCCTGCAGGCGCCCAAGCGCCTTTTTCATCAGGTAGATGTCGTCCTCGTCGTCATCGACGATCATCACCCGGCTGTGGTTTGCGGCCTTCTGGTCGGGTAACATATTGTATTTCCAGCCCCATGTATTGGTAAACAAATCAATTCATGTGCCGTCGTTCGCACGCTATCGAAGCTGATCGGGAAAATATATAATTATGTCTCAAGGTTAGATAAAACTATCCATACGTCAACCTTGTAGATATTACGATGGTCTATAGCAGGTTTGGTTGAAGTACGGAAGGCGGCGACTTTTATGTCTTGAGCCGCCAGCCGGTCTTGAAAATCCACCACACGGCGCTCATGCAGATCATCAGGAACAGACCGGTCATGGCGAGAGAAACCCAGACGGACACATCCGAGACGCCGTAGAAACTCCAGCGGAACCCTGAAACCAGATAGACCACGGGATTGAACAGCGTCACCGTGCGCCAGAACGGCGGCAGCATGTCGATGGAATAGAAGCTGCCACCAAGGAAGGTCAGTGGCGTGACGATCAGGAGCGGCACGAGCTGAAGCTTCTCGAAACTGTCGGCCCAGATGCCGATGATGAAGCCGAACAGCGCGAAAGTGAGCCCGGTGAGCACGAGGAAGGCGAGCATGACGAAGGGATGCTCGATCCTGATGTCCACGAAGAGGCTGGCTGTCGCCAATATGATCAGCCCGAGCATGATCGACTTGGTCGCCGCTGCGCCCACATAGGCGGCGACGATTTCCAGAACCGACAGTGGCGCGCTCAGCACCTCGTAAATCGTGCCCGCGAATTTCGGAAAATAGATCCCGAAGGCGGCGTTGGAGACGCTCTGGGTGAGCAGCGACAGCATGATCAGGCCGGGCACGATGAATGCGCCGTAGCTCACCCCGCCGATCTCCTGGATGCGCGAGCCGATGGCCGCGCCGAAGACGACGAAATAGAGCGATGTGGAAATGACCGGCGAGACGATGCTTTGTAAGAGCGTGCGGAAGGTGCGGGCCATCTCATAGGAGTAGATCGCGCGGATGGCGTGCAGGTTCATGGCCGGTTCCTCACCAGATTGACGAAAATATCCTCCAGCGAGCTTTGGCTGGTGGACAGGTCGCGAAAGCGGACGCCGTTGTCGGAAAGCTCCGAAAGCAGCCGCGTGATCCCGGTGCGTTCGGCCTGCGTGTCGTAGGTGTAGACCAGTTCGTGCCCGTCCGCGGCAAGGGCGAGGCCCCGATCCTTGAGCGCTTCGGGCAGAGCCTCCAGCGGCTCGCTCAGCGAAAGGCGAAGCTCCTTGCGCCCGAGCTTGCGCATCAGTTCCGCCTTTTTCTCTACCAGCACCAGTTCGCCCTTGTTGATGATGCCGACCCGGTCGGCCATCTCCTCGGCTTCCTCGATGTAATGGGTGGTGAGAATGATCGTGACGCCCTGATCGGCAAGGTCGCGCACCACGGCCCACATGTCGCGGCGAAGTTCCACGTCCACGCCCGCGGTCGGCTCGTCGAGGAACAGGATGTCGGGTTCGTGCGACAGCGCCTTGGCGATCAGCACGCGCCGCTTCATGCCGCCGGAAAGAGTCATCAGCTTTGAATCGCGTTTGTCGTAGAGACTGAGAGCGCGCAGAACCTTCTCGATATGGGCGGGATTCTTCGGCTTGCCGAACAGGCCGCGGGAATAGCTGACGGTCGCCCAGACGGTCTCGAAGGAGTCGGTCGTCAGCTCCTGCGGCACCAGCCCGATGATGGAGCGCGCGGCGCGATAGTCGCGGATGACGTCATGTCCGCCCGCTGTCACCGTGCCGGAGGTCGGATTGACCAGCCCGCAGATGATGGAGATGAGCGTGGTCTTGCCTGCACCATTGGGCCCGAGAAGCGCGAAGATCTCGCCTTTCTCGATCTGGAGATCGACCGACTTCAGCGCGGTGAAGCCGCCTTCGTAGGTTTTGGACAGACCGGAAATTTCGATGATGGTCGGCATGTGGGGACTGGACCGGGTGCGAGAATGGGGTTTCGGCCGTCGTCTGGCCGGTATCCCGCACATTTGGGGATGCCGGGCGGAAAGGCAATGCAACCCTGACGCGTTTTTCCCCGCCGCGCCCCGGCGGCGGGGGCTCACCCTTATCCGGAATACGGCGGCCGGGCTGTCCGAACCCGGCCGCCGGTGTCGTTATTCGGCAGCTTCAAGCCGCTTTTCCCAGGCGAATGCCTGCATGGGCTTGTCCACCGGCGTCTCAGCCAGATGGTTCGTGTAGTTCGACATCACCTTCTGGGAGACACCCAGAATGACTTCCAGGATCTGGCGTTTGGTGAAGCCTGCGTCGAGGAAGGTCTGGGCCTGCGCGTCCGTCACGTCGCCGCGCTGGCGCACGACCTGAAGCGTGAAGGTCCGAAGCGCTTCCAGGCGGGCGTTGGGAAGCGACGTCTCGTTGCGCAGGGCTTCGGAAATGGCGTCGTCCACCTTCATCATCTTGGCGATGCCGGTATGGGCGGGAACGCAATAATGGCATTCATGCTCCACGTTGATGGCCTGCCAGACGACGGTCAGTTCGTCCTTGTCGAAGGAGGAGGCTTGCGCAAACAGCTTGTGCAGCACCTTGTAGCCTTCCAGCAGGGCGGGGGCTTCCGCCATCACCGCATGAAGGCCCGGCACCCGGCCGAAGCTCTTCAGGCTGTCTTCCAGAAACGGGCGGCTGGCTTCCGGCGCGCTTTCCAGCGTGTGGATCGTGAACTCGGTCATTGCGGCTTCCTTGTCTATAAATGAGCGGTCGTTCAAGAATGATGGAGGCGATGTAGCTTTACTTGAGTGATCGCTCAAGTTAATATTTGAGCGATCACTCAAATTTGACCCGCGAGAGCCCTCACGATGGCCAGGCATGCAGCATTCGACCGGCAGGAGACACTCCAGAAGGCCCTCAGGCTTTTCTGGGCGAAGGGCTATCAGGGCACGTCGCTGAAGGATCTGGAAAAGGCGCTCGATCTGCGCCCGGGCTCCATCTATGCGGCCTTCGGCTCGAAGGAGGAGCTTTTCTGCGAGGCGCTCAGGGCCTACAGCGAACGCGCGCGCCGCAACTTCGAGGAAACGGTTGCGCAGGGAGGAACCACATTGTCGGGGCTTGCCGCACATATCCGCGGCATCGGGCGTCCGGCAGCGGACGACGCGCCCGCACGCGCCTGCATGCTGGTGAAAACGTTGCTGGAAACACCGGACGAGGACCCGACGCTCCGCCGTCTGGCCGAAGACATGATGCGGGCGATGGAGGAGGTGTTCACCGACGCTTTCCGCGCTGCGCGCGAGGCGGGAGAGCTTCCCGACGATGCGGATCCGGAACGGCTCGCATGGCGCTTGCAGGCGGATATTTTCGGACTGCGCACCTATGCGCAGCGAACCGATGCGGCCGACCGCGTGCCGTATCTGGCCGAGGATATTGCCCGAGGCATCGAGGCTCTGGGCGTGAATTGAGGCGAGGGGAGGTCTTGCCTCAGGTCGAGGGCGCGCGCAGGAACAGGATCTTGCTGTCGCCCGCCACGCGCTCATCGAGAAGCGTGAACCCGGCGGGTACCTCGACCGCCGCATCCGCCGCTTCTTCCAGAACGCAGAGCGCGTCTGGCTTCATCCATCCGCCAGCGGCTGCCGACACAAGCGCCTTTTCGCCCAGCCCCTTGCGATAGGGCGGGTCGAGAAACACCAGATCGAAGGGCTCGATGGTGCCTGCGCTGCCAAGGCTCGTGGCGTCGCGGCGGAAGATCTTGGTCGCCCCGGTGAGCCCCATGGCCTCCACGTTGCGCCGGATCAGCCCGCGCGGCTCGACAGCCTCTTCCACAAAGACGCAGGCCTTCGCGCCCCGGCTCAGTGCCTCAAGCCCGAGCGCGCCGGTGCCTGCAAAGAGATCCAGAACCCGCGCACCCTCTGCCGCGTCGTCATGGCCGTGGGCGAGAATGTTGAAGATGGTCTCGCGCAGCCGGTCGGAGGTCGGACGGGTGCCGTCGCCTTTGGGCGTTGCAAGCTGGGTGCCGCGAAAGCGGCCCGAGACGATGCGCATGGAAAATCAGATCCTGAAGCCTGGTCTTACGATTTCGGGGTGCGGCCGCGCGGACCACGTCCGCCCGTGCCGCCGGGCCGGGCATTGGCCGGAAGCTTGGACCCCGCCCCGCGCCCCTTGGCAGCGCCCGTGCCCGCGGGCTTGCCGGCATCGGCAGGCTTGCCGGAACGCGCCTGCGGGCCCTGCCGCTTGCGCGCCTGCGCCTTGTCGTGGGCTTCCTCGCCATGGCGGGTGCTGATCCAGCCGGGCTTGGCCGGACCGGTCTTCTTCGCTCCGCCAGTTGCCTTCTTTGCCGCGGGCTTTTTCTCCTGCGGCTGGCGCTGGGTGACGGCGGCTTCGAAATCGGCTCCCGATTCCTTGGCGAGCTTTTCGCCGAGCTGATCGCGCAGCACCCGGCCGCGGATCTCGCGCACCGTGGCTTCGGGTAGATCGGCAAGCTGGAAGGGGCCGAAGGAGACGCGGATCAGCCGGTTCACCGAAAGCCCCAGATGCTCCAGAACGCGCTTCACTTCGCGGTTCTTGCCTTCGCGCAGCGCCAGCGTCATCCACATGTTGGAGCCCTGCTCGCGGTCAAGCTCGGCCTCGATGGAGCCGTAGAACACCCCGTCGATGGCGATGCCGTTGCGCAGCGCGTCCAGATCGGCCTGTGTGACCTTGCCATGGGCGCGCACGCGGTAGCGGCGCAGCCAGCCGGTGGCGGGCAGTTCCAGCACGCGCGCCAGACCGCCGTCATTGGTCAGAAGCAGCAGTCCTTCGGTGTTGATGTCGAGACGTCCGACGCTCATCACCCGCGGCAGATCCTTGGGCAGCCGGTCGAACACGGTCGGGCGGCCTTCCGGGTCACGGTTCGTCGTCACGATGCCCTTGGGCTTGTTGTAGAGCCACAGCCGCGTGCGTTCGCGGGTCGGCAGCGGCGCGCCGTCCACCACGACGCGATCCTTACCCGTGACGGTCACGGCGGGGGTCGTCAGCTTGCGGCCGTTGAGTTCCACGCGCCCGGCCGCGATCCAACTCTCAGCTTCGCGGCGCGAGCAGAGCCCTGCGCGCGCCATCACCTTCGCGATGCGCTCGCCTTTTTCGGCAGCCGGAGCAGAGGACTGCTCGGCGGATTTCGGTGTTTCCTTGGACATGCAGCGGGTGATAGCAGAGGACGCGCCCCTCGGAAACGAAATAGAGCGCATGATGCGCAGAAATCGGCGCGATACTTGCGGATTATCGCGAAGTCGTCCCCCGCGGAGCTTTGCAAGCGCTGCGCACGGCATTAGCTTGCCCGCCATGACAACGAAACGCCCCACATCCTTCATGGACGAAGCCCTGAAAGAGGCCGAGGCCGCTGCTGCGCGCGGCGAAGTGCCGGTGGGCGCGGTGATCGTGTGCGAGGGCGAGGTGATCGCTTCGGCGGGAAACCGCACGCTCGCCGACAATGACCCCACCGCCCATGCGGAAGTGTTGGCGATCCGGCAGGCGGCCGCTCGTCTCGGTTCGCAGCGGCTGGGCGAATGCGATCTCTACGTGACGCTGGAGCCTTGCGCCATGTGCGCGGGCGCGATTTCCTTCGCCCGCATCCGGCGGCTCTATTTCGGGGCGGGCGACATCAAGGGCGGGGCGGTGGAGCACGGACCGCGCTTCTTCTGCCAGCCGACCTGCCACCACGCGCCGGAGGTCTATTCCGGCATCGGCGAACAGCACGCCGCCCGCATCCTGAAGGACTTTTTCAAGGCGCGGCGCGGCTGATCCGTCTTGCGGCTACCCTAGCGGGTGAAGCCTCCGACTTCGTTCATGAAGGTGGCGTTCATCTGGGTCAGGGTCGCACGCAGCTTGTCGTTGACCGGGCCATAGACGGTCATCCCCGTCGGGCGCACGAGGCCCATGAAGCGGGCGGCGAACTTCTTGCCGAAATTGCCCATATGGATCAGCGCCGCTTCTGAATCGGCGTAACGTTCATAGAGGTGGCAGACGGTGCCCGCCTCGTTGAAATACCATTCATAGTTCAGCGCGCCGGGCTCGTCGGCCTTGGTCGCCCCGACCATTTCCAGCATGAGCGCGCGCAGGTCGCTCTCTGCGTCCGGCTTGAGTTCAAGCTCCAGCATCCAGTGAATATGTTCGCTCATGTATTCCCCCTTGATCCGGCGGTTTCTGCCGCCTTGTCATCCAGCCTGACCCGAAATCGCGGCTGCGTCTGTTCTACCAAAAGGCGATGCGGGCCTCAGAGATTGGCGATCAGCGCATCCAGCGTGAAACCCGCAAACAGGATCCAGCCATAGATCTTGTTGGAGCGGAACAGCATGAGGCACTGGTCGTTGTCGTCGATGTCGAGGCGGATGATCTGCCAGATGAAATGCACCGCGCCTGCGGCAATGCCGAGAAAGGCGAGCGGCCCGGCATCGGCCAGCGTGGCCGCCAGAACGAACAGAACCGTCGCGCCGATATAGAGCAGCGTGACGGCGGTTTCCGTCCAGTTGCCGAAGAGCCGTGCGGTGGATTTAACCCCGATCAGCGCATCGTCTTCCTTGTCCTGATGGGCATAGATCGTGTCATAGCCGATGGTCCACAGGATGCCGCCCGCATAAAGCGCGATTGCGGGCCAGCCGAGTGTTCCTTGCGTGGCGCTCCAGCCCACCAGCGCGCCCCAGTTGAAGGCGAGCCCCAGCACCGATTGCGGCCAGTAGGTGATCCGCTTCATGAAGGGATAAGCCGCCACGACCACGAGCGAGCAGAAGCCGAGGATGATGGTGTAGGTGTTGAACTGCAACAGCACCACGAGCCCGGTCAGCGCCTGAAGCGCCATGAAGATGATGGCCTGCGTGACGCTCACCTGACCGCTCGGGATGGGGCGCGAGCGGGTGCGTTCCACCATGCCATCGAACTTGCGGTCGACGATGTCGTTATAGGTGCAGCCCGCGCCGCGCATGGCGATGGCCCCGATCAGGAACAGCGCCAGATGCCAGAAATTCGGCAGCCAGAACCCGGCGGCCTCGCGTGCCAGCGCAGACGACCACCAGCACGGCCAAAGCAGCAGCCACCAGCCGATGGGGCGATCCCAGCGGGCAAGGCGGGCATAGGGCTTGAGCCATTCGGGGGCGAAGCGGTCGACCCAGTTGCCCGAAACGGCATCTGCGACGGCGCCGGCTACGGTGCCGGGAATATCGATTTTCATGAGCACTCCGCGATGGCGGCCTGTTTCCCCTGAGTTCGCCCGGATCGCTCTCAAGGTCAAGACCGGGAGCGCCGACGGAACAGATTTGCCTGAGCGTCGTCCCGTGCTAGACCGCGCGCAACACAAAATCGCGACGGGGTTCCCATGAACGTCCTTCTCATCGGCTCTGGTGGCCGCGAACATGCTCTGGCTTGGGCGCTTTCCAGGTCCGCGCAGCTTGAAACCCTCTACGTGGCCCCGGGCAATGCCGGGATCGACGGACTTGCGACCCGCGTCGCTCTCGATGTTGCCGACCACGCCGCCGTCGCGGATTTCTGCCGCGAGAAGAACGTCGGCTTCGTGGTCGTGGGCCCCGAAGCGCCGCTGGTCGCCGGTCTTGCGGACGATCTGGCAACCGCCGGTATCCTTGTCTTCGGACCCGGCAAGGTCGCCGCCCAGCTAGAGGGCTCCAAGGGTTTCACCAAGGATCTCTGCGCCCGCTTCGATATCCCGACGGGCGCCTATGGCCGGTTCAAGGATGCCGAAAGCGCTTCCAACTATGTGCGCAAGATGGGCGCGCCCATCGTGGTGAAGGCTGACGGTCTTGCCGCGGGCAAGGGCGTCGTCGTTGCCATGAGCGAGGCCGAGGCGCTCGACGCGGTCGCCGCCTGTTTCGACGGTTCCTTCGGCGAGGCGGGCGCGGAAGTGGTCGTGGAGGAATTCCTCGACGGCGAGGAGGCGAGCTTCTTCGCCATCTGCGACGGCAAGACGGCCCTGCCGCTTGCCACCGCGCAGGACCACAAGCGCGTCTTCGACGGCGATGAAGGGCCGAACACCGGCGGTATGGGCGCTTATTCGCCCGCGCCCGTCATGACCGACGACCTCGTCAAGCGCACCATGAGCGAGATTATCGAGCCGACTATGCGCGGCATGGCGGAAATGGGCTGTCCCTTCAAGGGCGTGTTCTTCGCCGGTCTGATGATCACGGAAAAGGGCCCGCAGCTCATCGAATACAATGTCCGTTTCGGCGATCCGGAATGTCAGGCGCTGATGATGCGGCTTGAGAGCGATCTGCTCGAGCTTCTGCTCGCCGCTGCAAAGGGGGAACTCGCGGGCAAGACCCTGTCCTGGCGCGATGAAACCGCGCTCTGCGTGGTGGTCGCCGCCAAGGGATATCCCGGCTCTTACGAAAAGGGTACGGAAATCCGCGATCTCGACAAGGCCGCCGCCGATCCGGCCGTGGAAGTGTTCCATGCGGGCACCAAGGCCGATGGAGGCCGCATTCTCGCCAATGGCGGGCGAGTTCTGGGCGTCACTGCGCTGGGCGGCACGGTTGCCGAGGCGCAGGCCAAGGCCTATGAGGCGGTGGACCGGATCGACTGGCCGGAAGGCTTCTGCCGCCGCGACATCGGCTGGCGGGCGGTCGCGCGCGAACGCGGCGAGGCCTGAGCAGCCGTTTCGGCTTGTCACATGACTTCAAACAGGCCGGGGCATGCCCCGGCCTGTTGCATTTTCAGGCCCCGCTATCGCCGATAGGTGAATTGTCGGGGGCCTCCAAAACGCGCATCCTCGTGAAAAACCGCCAGAGGATGATGGCCGTGCCGAACCTTCCCGAGCTTTTTCCCGGATTTGACACCCGCATGGTCGAAGGCGACGGCGCCACGCTCCATGTGCGCATCGGCGGGGAGGGGCCGCCTCTTGTGCTTCTGCACGGTTATCCGCAATGCGGGGTCATGTGGCACAAGGTGGTGCCGGACCTGTCGAAACACTTCACCTGCATCATCCCCGACCTGCGCGGTTACGGCAAAAGCTCCGTGCCCGACTCGCAGGCTGGTCAGGGTTACTCCAAGCGGGCCATGGGGCAGGACATCGCCGCGATGATGACGCAGCTCGGGCACGAGAAATTCGCGCTTGTCGGCCATGACCGTGGCGCGCGTGTCGCTTACCGCATGGGGTTTGACCACGCCGACCGGCTCACCCGCATTGCCGTGCTCGATATCCTGCCGACGCTGGAATACTGGCGGCAGATGGACTGGCGTTACGGGCTGAAGATCTATCACTGGCTGTTTCTGGCCCAGCCCTATCCCCTGCCGGAAAACCTGATTGCGGGCGCAAGCACCTACTACCTGCAACACACGCTGGCGAGCTGGACGGCGGCGCGCAATCTTTCCGATTTCGATGATCGTGCCTTGGAGCATTACCGGACCTTCTTCGCCGATCCGCAGCGCATCCACGCGCTTTGCGAGGATTATCGCGCAGGCGCCGGGCTCGACATGGATCAGGACAGCGCCGACCGCGAGGCGGGCCGTAGTATCGATGTGCCGCTGCTCGCGCTTTGGGGCGGGCGAGGCCTTGCGCCGGGAAGTTCCCCGCTTGAGATCTGGCGCGAATGGGCCCCCGGCGCGGAAGGTCAGGCCATCGATGCCGGGCACTTCGTGGCCGAAGAGAACCCGGAGGAGACCGCCGAAGCGCTGCTGGCGTTCCTGACGCGCTGAAACTTGTCGAATATCCGTAATCGGCGGTAGCGGGCGCTTGCACCCGCGCCGTGTCATCTCCAAGTCAATGGGATGTGGCAGGGGAATTGAACCCTCGCCATAGGAAGACCTCTGGCGGGAGGTTGTCTCAAGGAGTTTCGGATATGACTTCACCGCGGATCGGACTGGCGTTGGGCGGTGGCGGTGCGCGGGGGCTTGCGCATATCCCCGTTCTGGAAGCTCTCGATGACATGGGCGTCAAGCCTGTGGCGGTTGCGGGCGCTTCGATCGGCGCGATCATGGGGGGCGCCTATTGCGGCGGGCTGTCGGGCGCGGAGATCCGCGAGGTGACCGCATCCATATTCCAGAAGCGAAGCGATGCGCTCGCCCGCATCTGGAAACTGCGCCCGCGCCGTTTCGTGGACTGGTTCGCAGGCGGCGGCATTGCCCAGTTCAATGCCTCGCGGGTGTTGGAGGTTTTCGTCGGCCCTCAATTGCCGCGTGATTTCGCCGATCTGAAGATCCCGCTGACCGTGGTCGCAGCCGACTTCTACGACTGCCGGGAAGTGGCGATCCGCTCCGGCGACCTGCATCAGGCCGTAGCCGCCTCCATCGCGATTCCCGTCGTCTTCAAGCCGGTCACCTTCGAGGACCGGGTCATGGTCGATGGCGGGGTGGTCAACCCGCTGCCCTTTGATCTTTTGCCCGAAGACCTCGATGTCGTGATTGCGGTGGACGTGGTCGGCGCGCCGGTGCCGCGCAAGGGACGGACGATCCCCACGGCCACGGACAGCGTCTTCGGCACCACCCAGATCCTGATGCGCACGATCACCGCCCAGAAGCTGAAGGCCTCCCGCCCGGATATTCTGATCAAGCCGGACGTGGATGCCTTCCGGGTGCTCAATTTCCTGAAGGCTGAGGAGATCCTGCGCACCTGCGAACCGGTGAAGGAGGAACTGCGCTCCAAGCTGGAGCCGCTGCTGGAAAAGCTTGCCTGACCCGCAAGACGCAATCGGTAACGAAAAAGCCCGCTCGGGGCGCGAGCGGGCTTCTTTTGTTCGTCGTCGGAGTGCCGGGGGGATCAGCGCCGAGCGATGATCTCGCTTTCTTGCGCATGCACCGGCATCATGCCGGCAAAGCCCGGCTTGCGCCGAACAAGGAAACGGGGGCGGCGATCACGCAGCACTGAAGATCGCCGCCGAGGACCCGGCCTTCCGACCGTGACCCGATTGGGAGCCCCTGCAACCTCGCTCATCGTGCCGTCGGCCTCGATCATCAGAAGCGGCAGCCCCAGACGGCGGGCCCAGCCCTGCCAGTCGGCCACCGCGTTTTCAAGACCGGCCGCCTCATGCAGCACCAGCGAGAACGAAGGGTCGCAGTGAACGAGTTCCAGCGTCACTTCCATCGCGCCGTCGTCTTCCGCTGAGTGGCTCACCCGCGCGGCAACGCCGAGATAGTCGCGAAGCTTGAGAAAAACCTGGTTGCGCCGCCCGTTCAGGCGGCGGGTAACGATGACGGTGCCGCGTTCAAGGTGGACATCCGCACCCGCCAGACCACCTTCGCTGCCGGAAAGCCCGACAGGGAAGGTGGATGGCAGCGCGAGGGGGTCCAGACGCGCGCACGTTTCCTGTTGCACGGGTCGCACCCCGTGTTTTGCTGTTTGACGCCTCAATTTCGCTCTCCCGTGACCGGCAATGTTTTTTCTTGTCCGGTCGTCCCGTTTGACGTGAACCAACATACGGGCGGCGGGTTGGAGGCTGCTTAAGAAGCTTGGTTAAATTTTCCTGATTTCAAAGAGGGTTAGGGAATGGTGAGCGCGCCGGTAAGGCTTCGTTTACACGCTGCCGTGAAAGCCCCCGCTTGCCCGCGGGCATGAGGCGGCATAGACAAGACGCAGATACGGATATGCGTCTGGTCGAAAGGGCGTCCCGTTGTGCTTCGGTTGAAGGGGCGGCATCTGGGGGACGTCACCGGCCAAGGCGCGAGGCGATGCACCCGGCGATGCGCGCACGGCACGTACGCAGGCCCGCGGTGGGCGAAAGGACGAGAATGGCACTCACGATCGATCAACGGGACCTTGAGGAGCGCGCGGCAAGGCTGGTGGACGCCGCCCGCAAGGCTGGCGCGGACGCCGCCGATGCGGTGGCGATGGCCGGTCAGTCGCTCTCTGCTTCCGTGCGCGAAGGCAAGGTGGAGGAGACCGGGCGCTCCGAATCCGACGGCTTCACGCTGCGCGTCTTCGTCGGACGCCGGGTCGCCAGCGTCTCGGCCAATGCGCTCGACGACATTGACGGTCTCGCCGAACGCGCCGTCGCCATGGCCCGCGTCGCCCCGGAGGACCCTTTCGCAGGGCTCGCGGAGGAAAGCGAGCTTGCCCGCGATCTGCCCTCGCTCGACCTGCTCGACGCCTATGAAGTGCAAGCCGATGAACTGCGCGACACCGCGCTGGCCGCCGAAGCCGCAGGGCTGGCGGTGCCGGGGGTGAGCAAGACCGGCGGGGCCTCGGCCTCGGGCGGTGTCGGCGGCATCGTGCTGGCAACCAGCAACGGCTTTTCCGGCTCCTATCTCGTGTCGCGCCATGCGCTCTCCATGACCGCGGTGGCGGGCGAGGGCACCGGCATGGAGCGCGACTACGATTTCGATTTCCGCACCCACAAGGCGGATCTCGATGCGCCGGAAGATATCGGACGGCGCGCGGGCGAACGCGCGGTGCGCCGCCTCAAGCCGCAAAAGGTCGATACCTGCACCACGGCGATCATTTTCGAGCCGCGTGCGGCGCGTTCGCTGGTCGGCCATTTCGCAAGCGCAGTGAACGGAGCCTCGGTGGCGCGCAAGACGAGCTTCCTGCGCGACCTGATGGGCGAGCGGGTCTTCGCCCCCGGCATTTCCATCATCGACGATCCACTGAAGCCGCGCTCCGCGGGATCGCGTTCCTTCGACGGCGAGGGGCGCGCGGTGGCGCCTCTTACCATGGTGGAAGACGGCATCCTGAAGGCGTGGTTCCTCGACGGGCCCAGCGCGCGCGAACTTGGCCTTGAGAGCAATGGCCGCGCGGCGCGCTCCGGCTCGGGAACGTCGCCCGGCTCCACCAACCTCGCGCTCGCCCCCGGGGATATCTCGCCTGAAGACCTTATCAGGGAGATCGGGACGGGGCTTTACGTGACCGATCTGATCGGCCACGGCGTGAACCCGGTGACCGGCGATTACAGCCGCGGCGTTTCCGGCTTCTGGATCGAGAACGGAGAACTGACCTTCCCCGTCAGCGAGGTCACGGTTGCGGGCAATCTGAAGGACATGTTCGCAAGGCTTCGGCCCGCGGACGATCCGGACCTGCGTTTTTCCACCAGCGCGCCGACACTCGCCATCGAAGGATTGACCCTTGCAGGACGATGATCGCGCAGGCGGGGTAGGTGCCGCGGACGATCTCACGCTGATTGCCGAGGCCGCGCAGGAAGCCGGGCGCATCGCCATGGGCTTTTTCGGGCGCGACCCGAAAGTGTGGAACAAGGAGAACAATTCTCCGGTCACGGAAGCCGATATGGCGCTGGACGCGTTCCTCGGGAACGAGTTGCGCGCCGCGCGGCCCGACTATGGCTGGCTTTCGGAAGAAACCACCGACGACATGATGCGCCTTGAGCGCGAGCGGCTTTTCGTGGTCGATCCCATCGACGGCACCCGCGCCTTCATTCACGGCGAGGAGGACTGGTCGGTGAGTGTGGCGATCGTGGAGGCCGGGCGACCGGTCGCCGCCGCCCTTTATGTTCCGGTGCCGGGCGAACTCTATCTTGCAACGGCAGGTGGTGGGGCGCAGCTCAATGGCGGCGCGATCGCGGTGAGCGGGCGCAGCGAACTTGCCGGTGCCCATATCGCGGGACCGCGCTCCTTGCGCGGGCAGAAGGCGCTCGCCGCCGCCGGGCTCGATCAGGATGTGCACATCCGCTCATTGGCGCTCAGGATCGCTCTGGTTGCAGCGGGGCGGCGCGACGGCGCGATCGCGACCCGTCATGCAAATGACTGGGACCTTGCGGCAGCCGATCTTTTGGTGCAGGAAGCTGGCGGCCAACTGACCGATCTCGAAGGACGGACGCTTCGCTACAATCGTCCGGATGTCCGCCATCCGGTGCTTGTCGCCACGTCGTCGGCCTTGCGGGTGTCCCTGAGCGAGATCGTGCGCAGCGTCCTCGAATAACGCCCCGGCGGGCGATCTTCGACAGGACGCGCAACGCGTGAAGCTGGCCCGCACCCGATGCCGTTCCGGCAGAACCGATCCCATGTGGAGCAAGACATGAGCGAACAGGAAAAGCCCAATCAGCTGCTGCATCTCGTCTTCGGCGGCGAGCTTTCGGAAATCGACAAGGTCGAGTTTCGGGATCTCGACAAGCTCGATATCGTCGGCATCTACCCCAATTACGCCAAGGCATATGATGCGTGGAAATCCAAGGCGCAAGCCAGCGTGGACAATGCCCATATGCGCTATTTTATCGTTCATATGCATAAGCTTCTGGAGCCGGAAGAGGGGAAGTGACGCCTCAACCGATGCGATGCGGCGACGCGGCGCTTGCCCGGATGGGCGGGGCACTGTATTGCCGCTGCCGCGCCCTGATTTCCGGCAGGTCCCTCAGTGCGGCGTGCCGGTCGCTCCCGTCTGCTTTGCCATTTTGCGTTTCGGCTTCTGGAGAGGTCCCGTCCCTTTGATACGTCCTTTGTCTGCCCATTCGCACGACGCGGTTCCCACCGCCTGCAATTCCGTGATCGAGACGGTGGATCGCGCATGCTGAAGAAGCTCGGACGCAACCCGGCCATTCTGCGCTTTGTCGGGCGGATGATGGCGCGCTACCTCACATTCGTAAGCAAGACGTCGTCCCTCGTGGTTGAGCCGCCCGATATTTACGAGACGGTCAAGCCGGGCGAGCCGCTGATCATCGCAATGTGGCACGGGCAGCATTTCATGATGCCTTTCGCCCGCCCCGAAGGCTGGGATACCCGCGTGATGATTTCGCGTTCTGCCGACGGCGAGGTGAACGCGGTGGCCGCCGCCAAGCTCGGCATCGGTCTGATCCGCGCCTCCGGTTCGCAGAAGAAGCGGCAGGTGAGAAAACGTGGTGGGATGCGCGGCTTCTTCGAATCGCTGGCGGCTTTGGAAGAAGGGGCCATCGTCGCCCTGACGGCGGATGTGCCCAAGGGCCCGGCGCGTGTTGCAGGCATCGGCATCGTTCAGCTTGCCCGCCATTCCGGCGCGCCGATCCGCCCCGTCGCCTTCGCCACCAGCCGTCATATCGATCTCGACACCTGGGACAAGGCGAGCGTGAATCTGCCCTTTTCCCGTGCTTCCTTCGTGGTCGGCGATCCGATCGTCGTGCCGAAGGACGCCGATGACGAAACGCTTGAGGCCCTGCGCCTTGAGGTTGAAACCGGGCTCAACCGGGTGACGGAGCGGGCCTACAAGCTGACGGAAAAGGCCAATGGCTGAAGCGGGAAGCGTTGCGGGAGGCGGATTGCTGGCGGCCTACAGGGCGGCCGGACGTCTCGGCCTGCCTGCGCTGAAGCTTCTCCACGCCCGCCGGGTTCGTCGCGGCAAGGAAGATCCCGCTCGTCGCGGCGAGCGCTTCGGTCAGGCCGGGCTCACGCCGGAACCGGGGCCCCGCGTGTGGGTGCATGCGGCAAGCGTCGGCGAAACCAACGCCGTCCTGCCGTTGATCGAATGGATCGTCGAACGCGGCTTCAAGGTGGTCTTGACCACCGGCACGATCACATCCTCGCGCATCGCCGCCGAACGCCTGCCAGAAGGCGCGGTTCACCAGTTCGCGCCCTTCGACGTCGCGCCCTTGATCGCCCGCTTTCTCGACAGCTGGAAACCGGAATTCGCCATCATGGTGGAATCGGAAATCTGGCCCGCAACCTTCGCCGAACTTCACGAGCGCGGCATTCCGGTGGTGATCGTCAACGGACGCATGTCGGAAGGCTCCCATCGCGGCTGGGCGCGCTTCGGGCGCGGTGGGCGCGGGGTCTTCGGGTGCGTTACCATGTGTCTGGCGCAGTCGCAGGCAGACGCCGAGCGTTATGCCGATCTGGGCGTTGCCGATGTGCGCGCGACCGGTAATCTGAAATTCGACGTGCCGCCGCTTCCCTTCGACGAGAGTGCGCTCGCTGCCCTGCGCGACCAGATCGGCGAGCGCCCCGTCTGGATCGCCGCCAGCACCCATCCGGGCGAGGAAGAGCTTCTGGCGAACGTCCACAAGGGCTTGCGCGAGACGTTTCCCGAGCTTCTGCTGATCTCGGTCCCGCGCCATCCGGAACGCGGGCCGGAAGTGGTCGATATCTTCGCCTCCGCCGGGCTGGACCCGAGCCTGCGTTCGCGCGGCGAGCCGATCCAGCGACGCTGCCATGTCTATGTGGCGGACACGATCGGCGAGCTTGGGTTGTTCTACCGTCTGGCTCCCATCGCCTTTATCGGCGGGTCGCTGGTGCCCCACGGCGGGCAAAACCCCATCGAACCGGCGCAGATCGGCTGTGCGATCCTCTCCGGACCGCGGGTGCGCAATTTTTCCGGCATCTACCGCTCGCTGACGGAAGCCGGCGGGGCGTGCGTCGTGAAGGATGCTGCCGCACTTCAGACGGAACTTGCGGCGCTGCTCGCCGACCCTCGGGCGGTGATGGCCCTGTCGCGCGCGGCCAAGGCCAGCGCCGATTCCGGTCAGGGCGCGCTGGATGCGGTAAAAGGGGTGCTCGAAAGAGCATTTGGCAAGCTGCTAGACTGAGCAGGCGGGTTCGGGAATCGATCTTCCCCGTCGCTTCGGCCCGTTGTGGGGCCCTGTGCGCGCCCCGTGTGGCGACAGGATGAGGACTGGACGTGCGGCAGGCTCCCGATTTCTGGTGGCAGCAAGGCAAGGCGCTGAAGGCGCTTGCGCTTGCGCCCGTTTCCTTCATCTACGGCCGCATTGCGGGCCGGCGGATGCAAAAGCCGCCGCAGGGCCGCGTCAACGTTCCGGTCATTGTGGTGGGAAACTTCGTGGCGGGCGGCGCGGGCAAGACGCCCACGACCATCGCCCTTGCCGCAATGCTGCAGGATGAGGATTACAACCCCGTCATCCTGACCCGCGGATACGGCGGCAGCTTCGAAGGCCCGGTGAAGGTCGATCCCGACACCCATCTGGCCTCGCAGGTCGGTGACGAGGCGCTTTTGCTGGCCGAAGCGGCGACCACCGTCGTCTCAAGCGACCGCATTCAGGGCGCGCAGGCGGCGGTCGAAATGGGCGCGGATCTCATCCTGCTCGACGACGGCTTTCAAAACCCCGCGCTTTACCGCGATTTCTCGCTGGTGGTGGCGGAAGGGGCCGTGGGCGTCGGCAACGGCATGACCATCCCCTCAGGCCCGTTGCGTGCGCCCTTGCGCGATCAGCTCATCATGGCGAATGCGCTTCTCGTCATCGGGGAGGGGGACGCTGGAAACCGGCTTTTGCGCCGTGCCTCGCGCCGCGGCCTGCCGGTCCTGCGCGCGGATCTGAAGCCCCGGCCCAATCCGGACGTGACCGGCCAGCGCGTGCTGGCCTTCGCCGGGATCGGGCGCCCGCAGAAGTTCTTCGACACGCTTGAGGCGATGGGGGCGGAGGTCGTGGAGCGCCGGTCCTTCCCGGACCATCACGTGATCACCGTCGCCGAGGCGCAGGAAATCCTGACCTCGGCGGAGGAAAAGGGGCTGGTCCCGGTCACCACCACCAAGGACATGCGGCGCATCGAAGGCAGCGAGCACGAACTCATGCGCTGGCTCGCGGGCTCGGCGCGGGTCGTGACGGTGGATCTGGTCTTCCGGGAAGAGCGGCGGATGCTGGATCTTTTGAACCGCGCCATCCGCGACCGCACCTTCCGCTGAACGCTCCTGACGTAGGATAAGTTTTATTCGGGGCGCATGTGGCTCATGGCGGCGGCCGCGTCCACATAGGCTTCCTGGCGCTCCGCGCTCCAGTATTTCAGTTCATCGAGCGGGATCTGCTGGCCCGTGACCGCGCACCGCACGAAATTGCCCGGCGCAAGGATCTGGAAATCGCCGTCGAGATAACGGATGCGGGCTTCGCCGCCGGGGCGCGAGGGTTCGTAGCGGTTCATTGAATTCTTGCCTGTTGCAGCGCGTCGTCCCGGCCGCGTCGCACGGGCGCTCGGGCGAGACGGGATTCGCATTCGGTTCATGGGTGGAGCGGCCTTTGCCATCCAGACGCGTCATGGGCGCGTCATGCTCAGCTTGTACTCCTTTTCACCGCGAAGATAGTTGTCCAAATACGTCTTTTCCAGCGCAAACCACGCTTTTCAAGCCGCTTTGGCCCGATCATGAGGCTCAGGCGGTCTCGCTCTGCTTCGTCTCGGCGCGGGGCGTACGGGCGTGGAGAATGTCGGTTCCGGCAAAAAGTCCGCCCGTCAGCTGCATCTGCATGCGCTCGAAATCGCGCCTGCGCACATCCTCCTCGATATCGGCGATCCGTTCCGGGGGAATGGCCAGCGCTGCCAGCGCCGCACGCCCGAAGACGATGCCGGATTCGAAAGTTTCGCGGATATGGAAATCCACGCCCTCGCGCGTCAGATCGAGCGCATGGGCGCGGTCGGTCGCCCGGCAATAGATGCGGGCGGAAGGGAAATTTTCCCGGATGCAGCCGATGGCCTCGTGCATGACGTCGTCATGCTCCACGCAGAGTGCGATGACGGCGGCTTCCGCAGCACCCGCCGAGCGCAACACGTCTGCGCGCGTGATGTCGCCGTAATAGACCTTGTAGCCGAGCTTGCGCGCGTAGTTGATGCGCTTGGCATTGCGGTCCATCGCGGTAATCGCGATGCCTTCGGCCGCCAGCATCTGGGCCGCCACCATGCCGAAACGGCCGAAGCCGCAGATCAGCACATTGGCGCTTGCCTCCCCGAAGCATTCCACCACCTCCGCCGCAACGCCATGGGCGCGCAGACTGGTGGCGATCCGGTCGTAGATGGCGCAGACGAAAGGCGTGAGCATCATGGACAGGATGACCACGGCGATCAGCGTGGATTCCTCTTCCTGGCTCATCAGTCCGTGCGCAAGGGCTGCGGAAAACAGCACGAAGGCGAATTCGCCGCCCTGCGGCAAGGTGGTGGCGATGCGCAGGGCATCGGTGTTGGAAGCCCCGAAAAGCCGCGAAAGGCCCCACAGCAGCGCCCCTTTCACGCTCATCACCGCAACCACTCCGCCAAGGATCAGCGGCCAGGCGTCGATCAGCACATCGAGTGAGAAGGTCATGCCCACGGCCATGAAGAACAGGCCCATGAGCAGTGAGCGAAACGGCTCGATATCGGCTTCCAGCGTATGACGGAAGGAGGAATCCGCCAGCATGACCCCGGCGATGAACGCCCCCAGCGCCATGGACAGCCCGACCAGATGAAGCAGCATGGCGCTTCCAAGCGCCACCAGCAGCGTGGCGATCAGCATCACCTCGCGCGCGCCGGAGCGGGCCAGGAAGGAAAACAGAGGATTGAGCGCGTAGCGCCCCACCAGCAGGACCGCGACGATTGCGCTCGCCGCAATGGTGGCTTCCATCCATAGCGGAGAAGCGGGTTCCGCTGTTGAAGGCGTCAGCAGGGTGATGCCCGCCAGAAGCGGCACGATGGCGATGTCCTGAAGCAGCAGGATGGCAAAGGCGCGCTGGCCGTAACTCGTTCTGAGCTGCCCGCGTTCCTGCAGGAGCTGGAGAGCGAAGGCCGTCGATGAAAGGGCGATGCCGAACCCGGCCACGAGGGCCATGCGCCAGCTGTCGCTCACGAGCATCACGAGCGCCGTCAGCGCGAGCCCGGTGAGCAGGACCTGCGCGGTTCCAAGTCCGAATATATCTCGCCGCAGCAGCCAGAGACGTTCGGGATTGAGTTCAAGTCCGATCAGGAAGAGAAGCAGCACCACGCCCAGTTCCGCGACCTGCAGGATCGTTCCCGGATCTGAGATCAACGCCACCCCATGCGGGCCGATGAGCAGGCCAGCACCGAGATAGCCCAGCACCGCGCCCAGCCCCACTCGTTTCGCCAGCGGTACGGCCACCACGGCTGTGCCCAGCAAGGCGACGGCTTCAAGTAGAAAGGGAGTAGCGACTTCCGTGGCCATGGGCACCTTCGAACGTGACCTAAAGGGATGCCGCCATGGTAACAGACTAAGATTGTCGGAGAACGCCGTGTGCGAGATTAATTCGTATCACGCATGTGGATATTTCATCGCGATGACGTGGCGCGGTCTTTCGCGATGTCGCTCAGAACGGCCGCGCCCTGAGGTGTTGCACGGCAAACGGGGAGGCGTCTTTCGCCATGCGCAAGCGCCCGAGTTCCGTTTCCAGTGCGATGGCGTTGGTGAAAAGGATACCCGTCAGACCGGCCCGTCGCGCGCCTTCGACGTTCCTGCGGGAATCGTCGATCATCACCGTGTTCTCCGGCGCATGGCCGTGGAGCGCGCAGACTTTCCGGTAAACCGCGGGCTCCGGCTTGCGCGCGCCGAACTCCGCCGAGACATGGGCGGAGGCTCCGAAAAGCGCGACAGCTTCGGGCGCGCAGTCGGCCAGCGTTTCGCGCAACAGGATCGGATTGTTCGTCAGCATAGCGATATCGACACGGGTGCGCAGCCGGCGCGCCAGCGCAAAGACGCGCGGCTTGAGGCTCATCATGCCACGCCGGATCGAAACCCACGTCGCCCTGTCGATCGGGGCGCCCAGACGTTCGCTGAAACCTCGCAGATAGGCTTCTCCCGTCGGCGGATTTCCCCGCTCGGCCGCCGTTTCGAAATCCGAGCCGAAGATCGCCTCGTCAATCTCGCGCTCGCCGCGGCCGCTCAGTTTCGACAGAGCCCGAAGGCGCGCCCCGGCGCGCTTGTCGTAGAGGACGCCGTCCATATCGAAGATCACGAAGGTGATCCGATCCGCCATCAGCGCCTCTTCGTTCAGGCGGCGGTGCCGCCGACCGTCAGCGCGTTGATGCGCAGCGTGGGCTGGCCGACGCCCACCGGCACACCCTGTCCCTGCTTGCCGCAGGTGCCGATGCCCGGATCGAGTTTCAGGTCGTTGCCGACCATGGGCACGCGGGTCAGTGCGTCCGGGCCGTTGCCGATCAGCATGGCACCCTTGACCGGCGCGCCGAGCTTGCCGTTTTCGATCTTGTAGGCTTCGGTGCAGGAGAAGACGAACTTGCCCGACGTGATGTCCACCTGCCCGCCGCCGAAGGAGACGGCGTAGATGCCGTCCTTCACGGAGGCGAGGATTTCCTCCGGATCGTGCTCGCCCGCGCGCATGATGGTGTTGGTCATGCGCGGCATCGGGATATGGGCGAAGGACTGGCGACGCCCGTTGCCGGTCGGCTTCATGCCCATCAGCCGGGCGTTCTGTCGGTCCTGCATGTAGCCCACGAGAATGCCGTCCTCGATCAGCACGGTCTCGCTGGTGGGCGTGCCCTCATCGTCGAAATTCAAGGAACCGCGCCGGTTGGCGATTGTGCCGTCGTCAACGACGGTCACGCCGGGCGAGGCGACGCGTTCGCCCAGAAGGCCTGCAAAGGCAGAGGTCTTCTTTCGGTTGAAATCGCCCTCAAGCCCGTGGCCGACGGCCTCGTGCAGCAGGATGCCCGGCCAGCCGGGGCCCAGAACCACGTCCATGGTGCCGGCAGGGGCCGGGATGGCCTCGAGGTTGACCAGCGCCTGCCGCAGGGCCTCGTCCGCCGCGTGCATCCAGCTGCCTTCGGCGATGAATTCGCCATAGGGCTGGCGTCCGCCAATGCCGTAGGAGCCGTTTTCCTGCCTGTCGCCCTGGCCGACCACCACCGACACGTTGAAGCGGACCAACGGGCGAATGTCCTTAACCCGGAAACTGTCGGCGCGCAGGATGTCGACCACCTGCCAGGAACCCGCCAGCGAGACGGTCACCTGCCGCACGCGCGGGTCTTTTGCCCGTGCATAGGCGTCGACACGCTGAAGGAGCAGGACCTTTTCCTCAAAACCCGGCGTCTCGAGCGGATTGTCCGTCCCATAAAGCGCCGCGTTGGTGCGGCAGGGGGCGGCCGCATAAGTGCCGCGGTTTCCGTCCTTCACGGTCTTGACCGCATCGGCAGCGCGTTTGAGCGCCCCTTCCGAAATCTCGCCCGAATGGGCGTAGCCCGCAGCCTCGCCCGCCACCACGCGCAGGCCAAAGCCCTGGGTGGTGTCGAAGGTTGCCGACTTCAATCGGCCATTGTCCCAGACGAGCCCTTCGGATTGCGAGTATTCGAGGAACAATTCGCTGTCGTCCGCGCCGTCGATCGTCTCGCTCAGGACTTTCAGAGCCGAAGCCAGGCCGACGCCGGAACTTTCGAGCAGATCGATGGAGGTCTTCATGGTCACGTCTCTGATTATAATGAACGGGCCGGGTGGGATGGAATAATGCGCCCAAAAGACCCTTGCACGCTGGAAGCCGCGTTGCCCCCAACGGTAATGTGGATGCGATACGTCCGCAATGCGTCACACGCTGACGCGCGGCGGTGACAGGTATCAGTTCAGCGCGTCGTAGCCCTGCGTGAACCCGTTGAGCGAGATCGGGATGCCGATCCCTTCTTCCGGTGTCTGGAAGATGATGAAGGTGGCGAGCTTGCCGGAGCGCATCTTGGAGAGAAGCTCGTCCTGCAGGATCACTTCCGCGATGCAGCCGTTGGGCAGGCAGCGCACGAATCCGGCGCGCCCGATATCCGCTCCGTCGACCTTGAGGCCGAGGCCGAAGGGCAGCAGTACGCCCAGCGGGGCCAGCACGCGCAGGATCTTGGCTTCCTTGTCGGCGGTCTTCAGAACGATCACGGAAAGGCCGACATTCTCGCGGTCCTCGGCGGTGACGTTCTGGATCAGTGCGCATTGCTCCGACTGGGAGCCGGGAGGCGTGTCGCAACGGATCTGCCAGTCGCCATGCACGGCCTGAACAGCGCCCTGCGCCATGGCCGGAGCGGCGAGCCCCTGAAGCATCGCCGCTGCTGCGATGAGACCGGCGAGCCCAGTGCGGACGCCTTTGCCGGTCCGGTTGCGGGGCGTGCGCATGGACAAGTCGAACACGTGAACCTCCGATTCGAATCATAAAGTCATTGCGGTACGTCAATGGCCCGCGAATCACGGTAGCCTGAAGCGTTCCGGTGCCTGCGACATTGCCCGAGATGGGTGTCTCGTTCCAGTCCCCTGTGGTGCTGCCCTCACCGCATGGCGGAAATGAGGCCGCAGGTGTTTTCCTCCCGCTTCGCTTGTGCCCGGAACTCCGCAAAATGCCGCATGATCCGTAGCTTGAAGTCCTCGCGTTACGTGATGCGCCCTTGGGTTGTCCCGACGCATTCAAAAGCACGCATTGTTCGCTTGGGGGTGGTGCGACAATATGCTAGAGGTGCGGCAAAAGGACGCTTACCTGTACGTATGCCTATGGCGGTTCCACAATTGTGCGTAGTATCCCTGCCTCAAAGAAGAGCGTGATGCTATGGACGAATTGTCGTGCTGGGGGCCGTGGCATAACGTTGGGTTTTGTCTGCTGCTGAATAGAGTTGAATAGAATTGAACCGGTAAATATCGGCCGAGGGGGCCGATGCCTGAGGAGGGGCACCGGGCAGCCTGATCGGTTCTTCTGATCCGGGCGCCGGACTTTCTGAAATGGCACCGAGATGAAAGGGAGCGCATCAAGGTGATTAATTCGCTTAAGCGTATCTGGGGGGGCGCGCGGGCAGGCGGTGCAGCATTGGCCGCACTGGGATTGTCCGCCGCAGGCGCTGTAGCCGCCGAGCCGGAGCCGTGGGCCGTGAACCTGCAGCCGGCGTCCACCGAGGTGATGCAGGATATTCACGCATTCTCCAACTTCACCCTGTGGATCATCGTGCCCATCGTGATCCTGGTGATGGTTCTGCTGCTGGTCGTGATGCTGCGCTTCAACGCCCGCGCAAATCCGACGCCGTCCAAGACATCGCACAACACCCTCATCGAGGTGCTGTGGACCGTCGTCCCGATCCTGATCCTCGTGATGATCTCCGTGCCGTCGCTGCGCCTTCTTTACAAGGAGCTGACGGTTCCCACCGCCGACCTGACCGTGAAGGCGACCGGCTATCAGTGGGCCTGGGGCTACGAATACACCGATGATGCCTATGAGGGCATCGCCTTCGACGCCTTCATGCTGGGCGAAGAGGGGCGGGCCGAGCGCATCGCCGCGGGCGCGAGCGAAGCGTCCGTGCCGCGGCTTCTGGCGACCGACTATGACGTGGTCGTGCCGGTCGGCAAGGTCGTGCGCGTGCAGGTAACCTCCACCGACGTGATCCATTCCTTCGCCCTTCCGGCCTTCGGCGTGAAGGTCGACGCCATTCCCGGCCGCCTGAACGAGACATGGTTCAAGGCCGACAAGACCGGCGCCTTCTACGGTCAGTGCTCGGAGCTTTGCGGCAAGGACCATGCCTTCATGCCGATCGTCATCCGCGTGGTTACCGAAGAACAGTTCGCCGCCTGGGCGGATGCCGCCAAGGACGATGTCGACGAGGCGAACGCGCTGCTGGCGAGCCTTGTGGCCGCCGACAAGGCGGAAAAGACGGTCGCGCGGAACGAGACGGACGACGAGGCCGTCTCCATCCGCTGAGCGATCCGGCCCGCGCGGGACGGCTCGCGCGGGCTCCATGATCTTGAGATGTGAAACACGCGGTCGGGAAGGCGGGCTCGGGAGGCCCGGCAGGCTCGGATGAACGGGGCGAGAACCTCGCATCAAGGGCGGTCCTGAGCGGATATTTTACCGGTTGCGCGCCGCAGAGGCGCCGGCAGCCGGGGACGAAAGGCTAAGGGGAGAAAGACAAGATGGCGGGTTCCGAGGCCCATGCAGTGCACGACCATCCGCATGGATGGCGTCGTTACGTCTATTCGACGAACCACAAGGACATCGGCACGATGTACCTGATCTTCGCCATCATGGCGGGGGTCATCGGCGGCTTTCTTTCGGTGATGATGCGCTGGGAGCTTGCCGAGCCGGGTATTCAGATCTTCCACGGCTTCGCCCAGATGATCTACGGCGTGGACGGCGATTCCGCCGTGGATGCCGGCAAGAGCATGTACAACGCCTTTACCACGGCGCACGGCCTGATCATGATCTTCTTCATGGTGATGCCCGCGCTGATCGGCGGCTTCGCCAACTGGTTCGTACCGATCATGATCGGTGCGCCGGACATGGCGTTCCCGCGCATGAACAACATCTCCTTCTGGCTGCTGCCGCCGGCGTTCCTGCTGCTGCTGCTGTCCATGTTCGCGCCTTCCGCGCCCGGCGCCTACGGTGTCGGCGGCGGCTGGACGATCTACCCGCCGTTCTCCACCAGCGGTCAGCCCGGTCCGGCCATGGACATGGCGATCCTGTCGCTGCACATCTCCGGCGCGTCGTCGATCCTGGGTGCGATCAACTTCATCACCACGATCTTCAACATGCGCGCGCCGGGCATGACGCTGCACAAGATGCCGCTGTTTGCCTGGTCGGTTCTGGTCACCGCGTTCCTGCTGCTGCTGTCGCTTCCGGTTCTGGCCGGCGGCATCACCATGCTGCTGACCGACCGCAACTTCGGCACGACCTTCTTCAATCCGGCCGGCGGCGGTGATCCGATCCTGTTCCAGCACCTGTTCTGGTTCTTCGGTCATCCGGAAGTGTACATCCTGATCCTGCCGGCCTTCGGCATCATCAGCCACATCATTTCCACCTTCTCGCGCAAGCCGATCTTCGGTTATCTCGGCATGGCCTACGCCATGGTCGCCATCGGCGTGGTCGGCTTCATCGTGTGGGCGCACCACATGTACACGGTCGGTCTCGACGTCGACACGCAGGCCTACTTCGTGTTCGCCACCATGGTGATCGCGGTGCCGACGGGCGTGAAGATCTTCTCGTGGATCGCCACCATGTGGGGCGGGTCGATCTCGTTCCGCGCGCCGATGCTGTGGGCGCTGGGCTTCATCATCCTGTTCACCATCGGCGGTGTGACGGGCGTGCAGCTCGCCAATGCCGGTCTCGACCGGTCGCTCCACGACACCTACTTCGTGGTGGCCCACTTCCACTACGTGCTGTCGCTGGGCGCGGTCTTCGCCATCTTCGGCGGCTGGTACTACTGGTTCCCGAAGATGTTCGGCTACATGTACAACGAGACCCTCGCCAAGGTGCATTTCTGGATCACCTTCGTCGGCGTGAACCTCGTGTTCTTCCCGCAGCACTTCCTGGGCGCCAACGGCATGCCGCGTCGTTACATCGACTATCCGGACGCTTTTGCACACTGGAACTGGATTTCCTCGATGGGCTCCTACATTTCCGCTGTGGGCGTGCTGGTGTTCCTCGCCTGCGTGTTCGAGGCCTTCGCCAAGAAGCGCGTGGCGGGCGACAACCCCTGGGGCGCAGGCGCCACGACGCTGGAATGGACGCTGTCCTCTCCGCCGCCGTTCCACCAGTTCGAGACGCTGCCGCGCATCAAGTAGGCAGCGACAGCTCTGACCCCTGAGGGGGTACGAGCCCCGGAGCTTACGAAAAACGGCCCGGCGTCGGAAATCACCGACGCCGGGCTGCAACTGACAGAGCCGCCAAGGCCGTTAGAGATAGGGATTAAGCGCATGTCGCTCGTCGAGCGTCACGACACGACGGATATCGCAGCCACCTGGGATGGCGGCACGGGAAGCGTGGGCGACTATTTCGCCCTGCTGAAACCGCGCGTCATGTCGCTGGTGATCTTCACCGCCTTTGTCGGCATCGTGCTCGCGCCGGGCGGTCTGCATCCGGTCCTCGCCGCAACCGCGCTCCTGTGCATCGCGGTCGGCGCAGGCGCGTCGGGTGCGCTCAACATGTGGTTCGACGCCGATATCGACAAGGTGATGTCGCGCACCGCCAAACGTCCGGTCCCCGCCGGGCGGATCACCCGCGAGGAGGCCTTCGGCTTCGGCATGATGCTGGCCTGCGGTTCGGTGCTGATGCTGGGCCTTCTGGTCAATCTCCTGTCGGCGGCCCTGCTCGCCTTCACGATCTTCTTCTATGTCGTCGTCTACACCATGTGGCTGAAGCGCTCGACGCCGCAGAACATCGTCATCGGCGGTGCCTCGGGCGCCCTGCCGCCGGTGATCGGCTGGGCGGCCGTCACGGGCGAGGTCTCGGTGGAGAGCCTCACGCTCTTCATGCTGATCTTCATGTGGACCCCGCCGCATTTCTGGGCGCTGTCGCTGTTCAAGTCGGCCGACTATCAGGCCGCGGGCATTCCGATGCTGCCGGTAGTGCGCGGCGAGCAGACGACCCGCAATCACATCCTCGCCTATTCGCTCCTGCTGGCGCCCATCGGGCTTGCCCCGACATTCCTCGGGTTTGCGGGGCCGATCTATGGCGCCGTCGCAGCCGGTCTCGGCCTCGCCTTCGTTGCGCTCGCCGTTCAGGTCTGGCGTCTGCGCGAAGGCCCGCTGGCGACCCGCGCCGCCGTGCGCCTGTTTCTCTTCTCCATCTTCTACCTTTTCGCCCTTTTCGCCCTTCTGCCTGCGGAGCGCCTGATCGTGCTGGCGCTTTCGGCAGCAGGGCTGGGCACCAACGGTCTGGGAGGCTGATCACATGACGGACCATACCGAAATGACTGATCCCGGTATCACGCTCACGCCGCAGCAGGCCCAGCGTCGCCGTGCGCGCTCCATCGCCATAGGCGTGTCGCTCGCAGCCCTCGTGGTGCTTTTCTACGTGGTGACCATGGCCAAGATGGGTCTCAACCTGGAAAGCGTGGGAGGCTGACGCGTCATGAGCGGGAGGGACAACGCGAGCGACAGGACGCAAGAGGAACGCAAGAGCGCTCCGGCCGTCGCGCCTGAGCAGACGCGCGCCAATAAGGCCGCGCGCAGCAACCGTACGCTCGCCATCGCCTGCGTGGCCTTTGTCGGCTGCATGGTGGGCGCTGCCTATGCTTCCGTTCCGCTCTACCAGCTCTTTTGCGCCGTGACCGGCTATGGCGGCACGACCCAGCGCGCGCAGTCCGCGCCGGTCGAACCGATCGAGCGCCGCATCAAGGTGCGTTTCGACGGCAACGTCGCCTCCAACCTGCCCTGGTCCTTCAAGCCGGAAGTCCGCCAGCTTGACCTTCACATGGGCGAGGTCGGCACCGAGAAATACATGGTCGCCAACCTGTCGGGCGTGGCCAATGCGGGCACGGCGACCTTCAACGTCACGCCGTTCGAGGCAGGCGCCTATTTCAACAAGCTGGACTGCTTCTGCTTCACCGAGCAGGCCCTCGCCGGTGGCGAGGAGCGCGAGATGCAGGTGGTCTTCTTCGTCGATCCGGCGATGGATGACGATCCGAACCTGAAGCATATCGACACGATCACGCTGTCCTACACGTTCTTTCGCGATGAGGAGGCCGAACAGCCGGTCGCCGCAGCGCCTGACACGAAAAATTCCGGAAATCTCTGACAACGCGGCGCATTGAAATGCGCCTGCGCGCACTTGGGTACCCTGGGGGAGAAGACATGGCCGAGGCCCATACCAAGAACCACGACTACCATCTCGTTGAACCGAGCCCCTGGCCGTTCACCGCCTCCGTCGGCGCCTTCATCATGGCCATCGGCGCCATCGGCCTGATGCGCTGGCTGAAGGACGAGACGTTCCATGTGCTTGGTCTCAATGTGACCGGCTGGGGTGTTTTCGCCATCGGTCTCGCCGTGATCCTCTACACCATGTACGCTTGGTGGCGCGATACGATCCGCGAGGGTCATCAGGGCCATCACACCCGCGTGGTCGGCCTGCATCTGCGCTACGGCATGATCATGTTCATCGCTTCGGAAGTGATGTTCTTCGTGGCGTGGTTCTGGGCCTATTTCGATGCGTCGCTCTTCACCGGCGAGGCGATCCAGTACGCCCGCGTTGAGGCGACCGGCGGGCATTGGCCCCCGGCAGGCATCACCACCTTCGACCCCTGGCACCTGCCGCTGCTCAACACGCTGATCCTGCTGCTGTCGGGCACCACCGTAACCTGGGCGCACCACGCGCTGCTGCATGACGACCGTCAGGGCCTGAAGTGGGGCCTCACCTTCACGGTCATTCTCGGCGTGATCTTCTCGATCTGTCAGGCCTACGAATATTCGCACGCCACCTTCACCTTCGCCGACAACATCTACGGCGCGACCTTCTTCATGGCGACCGGCTTCCACGGCTTCCATGTTATCGTGGGCACCATCTTCCTGGCGGTGATCCTCGGTCGTGCCGCCATGGGCGATTTCACCCCGAAGAACCACTTCGGTTTCGAGGCGGCTGCCTGGTACTGGCACTTCGTCGACGTCGTCTGGCTGTTCCTTTTCGTCTCCATCTATGTCTGGGGCGCCGGAGCGACCGGCGGGCACTAGGGCTTCGATGAGACTGATTGCCCTTGTCTTGATTGTTCTTCTGTCCGCGGTGGCCCCGGTTGCCGCGGACGGAGCGAAAGTGGAGCGGGTCGAGATCCGCAAGAGCGAGCGGCTTATGAGACTTCTCGCCGCCAATGGCGGCGAGATCCGGCGTTACACCGTTGCGCTCGGGAAAAACCCCGTCGGTGCCAAAAAGCGCATCGGGGACAAGAAAACGCCGGAAGGCGTCTATGTGATCACCGGGCGAAACCCGCAGAGCAAGTATCACCTCTCGCTCCATATCTCCTATCCCAACAAGACGGATAGGGCCCGGGCCCGACGGCAGGGCGTGAACCCCGGCGGACTGATCACAATTCACGGCTTGTCGCGCGAGTTGAGGTCGGTTGGAGCAGCACACACGGCGCACGACTGGACCGATGGCTGCATTGCCGTGACGAATGCCGAGATCGAGGAGATCTGGTCTCTCGTTCCGGTCGGAACCGCTGTTCATATCCTGCCCTGACGATGGCAACGAGCCGGGAAGCGACGTGCGACAGGCGGAAAAGGAAGACAGATGACTACCAACGCCGAACGCCATCGCTATCCGCCGCTTTCGCCGACGCAGACGGGCCTTCGCGGGCGTTGTCCGCGGTGCGGTCAGGGCAAGCTCTTCGACGGCTTTCTGACGACCGCGAAAAAATGCGAGCGCTGCGGCCTCGATTTCGAGTTCATCGACAGTGGCGACGGCCCGGCGGTCTTCATCATCATGATTGTCGGCTTTCTGGTGGCAGCCGGTGTGTTCGCGGTGGAGATGACCTTCATGCCGCCCATGTGGGTGCATCTCATCCTGTGGGGTCCGCTCACGCTCGGCCTGTCGCTGGGCTTTCTTCGGCCGCTGAAAGGGTTGATGATCGCCCAGCAATATTGCCGAAGCGCAGGAGAAGGCCGCATTGGCGAGTAACACCGACAGCAGGAGGCTCCGCGCTGGGAGCGTCGTGCCCGCGATTCTCCTTGTCGTGATCGTGGCCATCCTCGTCTCGCTCGGAAACTGGCAGATGCGCCGCCTGTCATGGAAGCTCGACCTGATCGAGAAGGTCGAGACCCGCCTGAACGCAGACCCCGTCGACCTGCCCGGCCCCGATCAGTGGGCCGACATCGACGCCGATGCGATCGCCTATCGGCAGGTGCGAATGAGCGGCCGGTACCTCGACGGTGAATTCCATGTCTTCACATCGCTGTCGGATCCGAAGGGCAAATATGGCGGGCCCGGCTATTGGGTGATGACCCCCTTCAGGACCGCCGCGGGATGGATCGTCTTCGTCAATCGCGGGTTCATCCCGCAGGATTTGAAAGAGGCTTCGAGCCGCCCCGGCAGTTGGTCGCCTGAAGGCGAACAGACGCTCACCGGCACGATCCGGCAGGCGGAGCCGGAAGGCTCCGGTCCGTCTTTTGATGCGGAGCCGGACAAGAATATCTGGTATCGCCGCGATCCGGCCCAGCTGGCCGCAGCGGCGGGGCTCGCGGCGGGTGAGGTCGCGCCCTATACGGTCGATCTGAATGGTGGACAGGGCCCCGCAGGCGGGCTTCCCCAACCCGGAGAGACGAAGGTTACCTTCAACAACCCTCATCTTGGCTACGCGATGACCTGGTATGGCCTCGCGGCCTCCGCCATCGGCGTTTTCATTGCCTATGTGGTGGGGCGTCGGCGGCGCAGGAAAACTGCTAACCAAACGGCATCGCCGGTATGAGTGGCGTTCGGGCAGTGTGTTCCGCCCGAACGCCTTCAGGCTGTCGCGAAGCTCAGAGCTGCTCCAGAATGCCCGCAGCGCTCGAGACCTGCGCCTGACCGGGCACGTCCTCGATATTGAGGCTCGTGACCTTGCCGTCTTCCACGATCATCGAATAGCGCTTGGAGCGGATGCCCAGCCCGCCTGCGCTTGCGTCGAGTTCAAGCCCGAGCGCGTTTGCGAAGTCCGCGCTGCCATCGGCAAGGAACGCCATCTTGCCCTTGGCCCCGGTGGCCTTCGCCCAGGCATCCATGACGAAGACGTCGTTGACCGCCGTAACCGCGACCGCATCCACGCCCTTGCTTTTGAAGACGGTGAGGTTGTCGAGGAAACCGGGCAAGTGGTTGTTGTGGCAGGTCGGCGTGAAGGCCCCCGGCACGGCGAAAAGGACGACCTTCTTGCCGGCGAACACCTCGTTCGTGGTGGTTTCGCCCGGCCCGTCCTCGGTCATCACCTTGAAGGTTGCATCCGGCAGTTTGTCGCCGATCTGGATCGCCATCTAATATCTCCCTGAAATGAAAAACGCATACCCTGAGGGCCTGTCTCGACCGGGTTGAATTGATCCGGCCGAAACGCACCCCCGGTGCCGTCGGTTCAGGAGATAGGGCTTGCCGAGGCTGACGTCGAGGCAATAGGCGCGATGTTTTTCAAGGAACCTCGATCGTCCAGTTCTGATCCGCCGCCTCATCACCATTCACAAGGGTCAGACGCAGCGCCGCCTTGCCGTCCGGAGCGGCCAAACCGTCGAGCGATAGGGAGAAGACGGCCTGATCGCCATCCTGTTTTTCAAGCACGGGAAGACTGAGGTAAGAGCCCGCCGGGCCTTCGACGAAAAGGTCGAACGGTGCGCCGGGATCGGAAAGCTGCGCGGTGATCTTCAGGCTCGGGATGTCGCCGCTCTCAACGCTTACACGGGAGACGGAAAGCGCATCGCCCGATTGCGCGGAATGCGGCACCCGGGCAAGGGCTGCCTTGATCGATGCGGCTTGCGGATCGTCGAGAGGTTCATTGGGCCGAAGCTCCACCTCAAGCCGGGTCATGACCGGAACGCACACTTCCTTGCAAAATCCCAACGTCACGTCGGCGGCAAGGGTCACGGGCGCATCGCCACCTTGCGGGTGGACGAGGACCGGCAGCACCGTCGGCCCTTCATAACCGATGGTCGTGGAATAGGGATCGACGTGCCGTTCCGGCGCGGGAAAGACCATTTCCGCTGAAGCCACATTGCCGGAACCCGCAAATGCGGCCTCCGTGCCGAGGCCGCTGTCGCCGGGAAAGCGCCAATAGGTCTTCCAGTGCGGATCGGGGCGGATTTCCAGCCCGGCCAGATAGGCTCCGTCCGCATTTGCCGGGCCGCCTGCGGTGATCAGCCGGATCTTGCCTCCCATCGCCTCGTGCCACGGCGATGAGCCCGCCAAAGCAGGGCCTGCCAGAACGAAGGCCATGGCGAATGCGGCGAGCCGCCCGGAAAGGCGCGCGCCGGTCAGGTCGATCCGGAAGGGGGCGGAGATGGGCATATTCGTCTTGAACACTCTCGATCCTTGCGCGGGCCGGTTTCCGCTATCTTTGCGATGCAAACTAGAGGATCGGCGCCGCTCCTCCAAGACAAGCCGCAATCCGGAGCGCTCATATTCGTGTGAGAGCGAATTCATATGCGTCCGAATTCATAGTCGACCGGGGCGAGGGGATGTCCGCACCCCTGCGGCGTTAACAAAAGCGCCTCTTGCAGCTAGACTGAAAATTCGGGTTGTGGTGAGTGAGGATGATGCAAATGGCGTTTGAGAAGGAAACGAGCGAAAGCGAGGGCACCTATCTCGACGGTCAGATCCTGATCGCGATGCCAAGCATGGCTGACGACCGGTTCGAGCGCTCGGTAATCTACATGTGCGCCCATTCCGCCGAAGGCGCGATGGGGCTGATTCTGAACAAGCTCGTCGACAGTCTCTCCTTTCCCGAATTGCTGTCGCAGCTGGGCATCATCGAAGAAGACGACGCCATCCGTCTTCCGCGTACGGTCGATGCCATGCCGGTTCACCGCGGCGGTCCGGTGGAAACCGGACGGGGCTTCGTGCTGCATTCCTCCGACTATTTCGCCGAAAACTCCACATTGGCCATCGAGGAAGGCATCTGCCTGACAGCCACGCTTGAGATCCTCAAGGCCATCGCGGACGGGCGCGGGCCCGCCAACGCCATGCTGGCGCTGGGTTATGCGGGCTGGAGCGCGGGGCAGCTTGAAAGCGAGATCCAGGCCAACGGCTGGCTGACCTGCCCGGCCGACGAGGCCCTTGTTTTCGGCCGCGACCTGGAACGCAAATACTCCGATGCGCTCGGCCGTCTCGGCATTTCGCCGGGCATGCTGTCTTGCGATGCCGGTCACGCCTGAGCCAAATTCCCGTCAGGGATATGATAATAGTAACAAATTCCAAGGCCCCGGTGCCGCTTTCGGGGCGTTTCGACAAATTCGGTTTTCGTATCGTCTTGCGTCATTTAGGGTCTCGCAAAACGGGTTGTCTGCATCAATGCGGCCCCGGCGAACGATAAACTCGCCGTGCGGGCCGGTTTCGGATATGTAGACGCACGGGTCAGGCCCGACGAATAAACTGAGAACCGGACAGGGTCCCCGGTACAGGGTCCCCGTCGGGGAAGGAAGCCACTTGAAATATGTCAGCACGCGCGGAAACGCGCCCGAACTGGAATTCGCCGATGTTCTGTTGAGCGGATTGGCGCGCGACGGCGGTCTCTATGTTCCCGCCGAATGGCCCCAGCTGAGCGCCGCCACCATCGCAGGCTTTGCCGGGCGGCCCTATCACGAGGTCGCGCTGGAAGTGATTCGCCCCTTCGTCGGGGCCTCCGTTCCCGAAGACGTGCTGGCGCCGATGCTGCGCGACACCTACGCCGCTTTCCGTCATCCTGCGGTGACCCCGCTTGTCCAGCTCGGTTCCAACCGTTTCGTGCTTGAGCTTTTCCACGGCCCCACGCTCGCCTTCAAGGATGTGGCGATGCAATTGCTCGGCCGCCTGATGGATCATGTGCTGGCCGAGCGCGACCAGCGCGCCACCATCGTCGGCGCGACCTCCGGCGATACGGGCGGTGCGGCGATCGAGGCGTTTCGCGGTCGCGAGCGCACCGACATCTTCATTCTGTTTCCCAATGGCCGCGTCTCCGATGTCCAGCGCCGCCAGATGACGACGGCGACGGAATCCAACGTCCATGCGCTGGCGCTCGAGGGCAATTTCGACGATTGCCAGGGCATGCTGAAGGGCATGTTCAACCACTTCGCCTTCCGCGACCGGGTCGGCCTTGCGGGCGTCAACTCCATCAACTGGGCCCGCATCGTGGCGCAGGTGGTCTATTATTTCGTGGCGGGCGTGGCGCTGGGCGCACCGCACCGTCCGGTCTCCTTCACCGTGCCCACGGGCAATTTCGGCGATATCTTCGCAGGCTATGTCGCCAAAAAGATGGGCCTGCCCATCGAGCGTCTGGTGGTCGCCACCAACATCAACGACATTCTCGCCCGCACGCTTGAGACCGGTCGCTATGAGATGCGCGGCGTCACCGCCACCACCTCGCCGTCGATGGACATTCAGGTCTCCTCCAATTTCGAGCGCCTTCTGTTCGACGCGGGAGGACGCGATGCGGCGCAGGTTCGCCGCCAGATGGATGGTCTCACGCAGAGCGGTTCCTTCGCACTGGACGCGAATGCATTGGCGGAGATCCGCAAGCTGTTTGCGGCAGGGCGCGCAGACGAGGCGTCGGTCTCCAAGACCATTGCCGACACATGGCGCGAGGCCGGTTATCTGGCCGATCCGCACACTTCCGTCGGCTTGCGCGTGGCGGAAATGCTGGCCGGAGAATGCGATCCGGCGACACCGATGATCGTTCTGTCCACCGCGCATCCGGCCAAGTTCCCGCAGGCTGTGGAAGCGGCCAGCGGCGTGACGCCGGGCCTGCCTGCATGGCTTTCCGACCTGATGGAGCGCGAGGAGCGTTTCGAGGTCGTGCCCAACGATATCAGCGCAGTTGAAAAACTGGTTCAGGCGCGCGCCCGCGCCGTAACGGCGGAGGCCTGATCCATGGATGTGCGCATAAGTCGTCTCGCCAATGGCCTCACGGTCGTCACCGATCACATGGCGCATCTTGAGACGGCCGCGCTTGGCGTGTGGGTGCGTGTGGGCTCGCGGAACGAGACCGAGAGCCAGCACGGCCTGACGCATCTTCTGGAGCACATGGCTTTCAAGGGCACGCGCCGTCGCTCCGCGCGCGCCATTGCGGAGGAAATCGAGGCGGTGGGCGGCGAATTGAACGCCTCCACCAGCGTGGAGAACACCGCCTATTACGTGCGGGTTCTGGCCGACGACGTGCCGCTGGCGGTCGATCTTCTGGCCGACATTCTGGGCAATTCGCTTCTCGATCCCGCGGAACTGAAGCGCGAGCAGCACGTGATCCTGCAGGAAATCGGCGGCGTTCAGGATTCGCCCGAGGACTGGGCCTTCGACCAGATGCAGGAAACCGCATGGTCGGGCCAGCCGCTGGGCCGCACGATCCTCGGTACGCCGCAGACGGTGCGCTCCTTCACCTCTGAAGGCATTCGCGAATATCTCGATACCCATTACCGGGCAGGCGGCATGGTGCTTTCGGCCGCGGGCAAGGTCGACCACGACGCCATCGTGAAGCTGGCCGAGGAGTGCTTTGCGGATTTCCCCGCCGGGCCGGGCGGCGGGTTCGAGCCGGCGGTCTATGCCGGGGGCGAAAGCCGTCAGGTCCGCGACCTGATGGAAGCGCAGCTGCTGCTGGGCTTTGAGGGCAAGCCCTACAAGCATCCCGACTATTACACCATTCAGATCCTTGCAGGCGTTCTGGGTGGTGGCATGTCGTCGAGGCTCTTTCAGGAAGTGCGTGAGGCGCGCGGCCTTTGCTACGCGGTCTATGCCTTCCACTGGTCCTTCACCGACACCGGCCTCTTCGGCATTCACGCCGCCGCCGGTGAAGAGGACCTCGACGAACTGATGCCTGTGCTGCTGGGCGAACTCGCCCGCGTCGGCGAACATGTGAGCGAAACGGAAGTGGAGCGTGCCCGCGCCCAGATCCGGGCCTCGCTGATGATGTCGATGGAAAGCCCGGTGGCGCGCGCCGGTCAGATCGCGCGGCAGATCATGGTCTATGGCCACTGTCTCGAGCCTGCGGAAATCCTCCGCCGCATCAATGCGGTGAGCGCGGAGGATGTGCGCCGGGTGGCGGCGGAGACCTTCTCCGGTTCTGTCCCGACGATTTCGGCGGTTGGGCCGGTGTCAAAGCTGATGGATACCACCTCGATCTCCGGGCGTCTGAAGGCGGCGCAAGACGGGGGTCAAAACGGGCAGGCGGGGCGCTTTGTCGGTATTGGCGCCGGCAAACCGCTCTGATCGGCAGGAACGAGGGGGAAGGGCGATGGCATTATTGGGCTCGATCGGATACGGCGAACCGAGCCCGGTTCTGCAGAGCGAGCGCCTGATCCTGAGAATGCCGACCATGGCCGATCACGTCGGCTGGGCGAACTTGCGCGAACAATCCTATTCCTTCCTGAAGCAGTGGGAGCCGACCTGGCCTGCGGATGATCTGACCCGTGCGGCCTTCCGTCGCCGTCTGCGCCGCTATATGCGTGAGGTGCGCAACGACACCGGCTATCCGTTCTTTCTGTTCCGGCGCGACAACGGCGAGGTCGTGGGCGGACTGACGCTTTCCAACGTGCGTCGTGGCGTCACGCAGTCCTGTTCCATGGGATACTGGATCGGCGCCCCCCATGCCCGCCAGGGCTATATGAGCGAGGCGGTCGAGCGGGCGGTGCCCTTCGCCTTCTCCCGCCTCGGCCTGCACCGCGTGGAGGCTGCCTGCCTGCCCCATAATGAAGCCTCAATCACGCTTTTACGTCGTGCGGGCTTTTCCCATGAGGGGCTTGCCCGGGCCTATCTGCGTATCGACGGGCAATGGCGCGATCATCTTCTTTTCGCGAGGCTGGCCGACGATCCCGAGCCTGTCCGCCGGACGCATGATCGGCGCGAAGTCTCTTTGGAAGGCGTTAAACATAACTTGTGAAGGTGCTGGCGGTTCGTTACTGCTTGCCGCCATGCCTGCTTACTGACTGGAGTTTTTTGTGCGCCGTCTGTGTCTCGTCCTGATCGCGGTTTTCCTGTTTGCCCTGTCCGGCGGGGGGCTGCCTGCGCGCGCGGTCGAGGCCATATCCGTGCCCGCCACCGCGGACGCCGTCGATCTCACGTATTCCGTCGAGCACTACGATAATCACGGCAATTCCATCCAGGTTTCCACCGCGCCGGGCGCCGACGGCATCGTGCGCCGCATCGAGGTGACCTCGCGCGACGGCAAGAACACGGACTGGATCGTCTTCGCGCTCTCCAACCCCTCCGACGAGCAGATCGACCGCCTGCTGGTCGCGCCCTTCTACCGGCTGGTGGGTTCCGGCATCGTCTGGCCGGATCTCGGCACCTCGCGCATCGCCTCGCTCTCGCCCAGTCAGGGCATCATCCCCGAGCGCATCAGAAGCCCGGATGCCGACGTTTACCAGATTACCCTCGATCCGGGCGCGGTCGTCACCTTCGTGGCCGAACTCCACACCTCCAATGTGCCGCAGCTCTATCTGTGGCAGCCGGAAGCCTACAAGGACAGCGTCAACGCCTACACGCTCTACAAGGGCATCGTGCTGGGCATTTCCGGCCTGCTGGCGCTTTTCCTCACCATCATCGTGGTGATCAAGGGAACCATCATGTTCCCCGCGACAGCCGGGCTCGCATGGACGGTTCTGGGCTATCTGTGCATCGATTTCGGGTTCTGGAACCGGGTCTTCGGCCTCACCGCCGGCGGTGAACAGCTGTACCGCGCAGGCGGCGAGGTGCTGTTGGCCGCGAGCCTCATCGTGTTTCTCTACGGCTACCTGAACCTCAATCGCTGGCACATCCATTACAGCCACGTGGCGATTGCCGCGCTGGTTCTGTTGCTGTGTCTCTTCGGCATCGCCATCTGGGACCCGGCAATTGCGGCAGGCATCGCACGCCTTTCCCTCGGCGTGATCGGCCTTCTCGGTTTCGGTGTCATTCTCGTGCTGGCCTTCCAGGGTTACGACCGCGCGATCATGCTCATCCCGACATGGTTCCTCCTGCTGGTCTGGATCTTCGGAGCGGCCCTTGCGGCCAATGCCGCGCTAGCCAACGATCTGGTCCAGCCCGCCATCGACGGCGGCATGGTGCTGGTGGTGCTGCTGATCGGCTTCACCGTCATGCAGCACGCCTTTGCAGGCGCCGCCCTGTTGCAGGGTTCAATCGGTGACGTGGAGCGCCGCGCACTGGCGCTTACCGGCTCCGGCGACATGATGTGGGACTGGGACGTCGACCGCGATCACATCCACACCGCAGGCGAGGTGGAGATACTGCTGTCGCTGAAGCCCGGCACGCTGGAAGGTCCGGCGCGCGAATGGCTCGACGTGATCCATCCCAGCGACCGCGACCGCTTCCGTGCGACGCTGGACGCCATCATCGACCAGCGCCGCGGACGGATCGCGCAGGTGTTCCGTCTTCGCTCCGAGGACGGGCATTTCCGCTGGTTCCTGCTGCGCGCCCGTCCGCTTCTGGGCTCCGACGGCGAGGTCGTGCGCTGCGTCGGCACGCTGCACGACGTGACCGAGCAGAAGACCTTCGAGGAACGCCTTCTGCATGATTCCGTCATCGACAACCTGACCGGCCTGCCCAACCGGCAGATCTTCCTCGACCGCTTCAACACCGCCATGGCGCGCTACAAGGTGGACGGCGTGGTCAGGCCGACGGCGATCGTGCTCGATATCGACGGCTTCAAGCAGGTCAACACGAACCAGAGCATTTCGGTGGGCGATTCCATCCTGCTCACCATGGCGCGTCGTTTGGCGCGCCAGATCAAGCCGCAGGATTCGCTCTGCCGTCTGGCGGGCGACCAGTTCGGCATCGTTCTGCTGTCGGAACAGCAGCCCGACCGCATCGCCGCCTTCGGCGAGGCGTTGCGCCGGACGGTGCGTGCGCCCTTCACCTTTGGCGAACATGAAATCTACCTGACCGGCTCCATCGGTCTTGCCATCGGCGACGGGGCCAATACGGCGGCCAGCGAGGTCGTCCACGATGCCGAGATCGCCATGTATCAGGCCAAGATGCTGGGCGGCGACCGCATGGAAGCCTACCGCCCGACGCTCAAGACGGTGACCGGCGACCGGGTCGTTCTGGAAAACGATCTGAAGAACGCCATCGTCAATGAAGAGCTGCGCATTCTCTACCAGCCGATCATTCGCCTGAGCGACCGCACCGTTGCAGGCTTCGAGGCGCTGGTGCGCTGGCAGCATCCCAAGCAGGGATGGCTCGGCCCGCATGACTTCATCCCGCTGGCCGAAGAATCCGGCCTGATCAACGATCTGGGGCTGTATGTACTGGAGCGCGCCGCGCGCCAGCTTTCCTACTGGCAGCAGCACGGTCCGGACAACCAGCACCTCTTCACCAGCGTCAATGTCTCCTCGCGCCAGCTCCTGCGCCACGATCTCATTAACGACGTGAAGGCGGTGATGTCGCGCTCCGCGCTGACGCCCGGCACGCTGAAGCTGGAGATCACCGAATCGCTGGTGATGGAGAACCCGGAATATTCGGCCCGGGTGCTGGAGCGCCTGCGTGCCTTCGGCGCGGGACTGTCGCTGGACGATTTCGGAACGGGCTATTCCTCGCTCAGCTACCTGCAGCGCTTCCCCTTCGACACGATCAAGGTCGACCAGTCCTTCGTGCGCAACGACCACAAGAACCACAACGGCAGTGCCCGCCCGGTGATCCTGCGCTCCATCGTGACGCTCGCCCACGACCTTGGCATGGACGTGGTTGCGGAAGGGGCGGAGACGGAATCGGACGCGCTGGAACTGCTTCAGCTGGGTTGCGAATACGCGCAGGGCTTTCTCTACGGCCAGCCCATGCCGGCCGAGGAAGCGAGCAGGATGCTCTCCCGTCAGGCTGAACGCGTTCAGGCCTGACAGGTCGGGCTCATTTATGAGTCCGCACCCTAGGGCACGATCACGCTCAACGACCGCTCGCCCTGCGTGATGGCGAGCGGCGTCGTGCCGAAGGGGTCGCCGTCGATCTGGGCTGCGACCGGCCTTGCGGCCCGTATCGTTGCGTTGGAGACCGGACGCACGATCACATCCCGGCAGGTTTCCATGCGCCCGCGTAACAAGGCGATGCTCGCACGGATGAGCGCGGGCACGCGGTCGCTCGTCAGCGCTACCAGATGGAGCCCCGGTCGGCTCACACTCGCCTCGCGGCACACCACGAAAGGCCCGCCGTAATGCGCGGCCTTGGTGATGACGGCGAGACGGCAGGTGATCTCCTCGCCGTCCACATCCACCACAAGATCGTCGTGACGCGCGGCGAAGGCTTGCCTGAAGGCGGTGATCACATAGGCGAGTTTGCCGAGCCGTCGTTTCAGCGCCAGCGGCACCGCGTGAACGACGCGGGCATCGAACCCGGCGGAGACCATCAGCAGGAATGGGCGGCCGACCGCAAGTCCGTAGTGAAGCGCCCGCGTGCGCCGTCTCAGTACCATCTGTGCAATCGCCGCCGGTCTTGAGGGAAGGCGAAGTTCCTGCGCCAGCACATTGGCCGTGCCGCAGGGGATCACCGCGATGGCCGGGGGCGCGAGGATCGACTGGAAGCCCGTCAGCGCCTCGTTGATGGAGCCGTCGCCGCCCGCGATCAAAAGCACATCGACGGCGAGCTGCGGGTCGGAACAGATTTCGCCGATCTCGCCTGCATGGGTCGTGAGGCGAAGCTCCACTTCGCGGCCGGCTTCCTGAAGGCGCTGCGCGATCAGATCGAGCCCCTCCGGGTCGAACCCGCCCGCCGTGGGATTGGCGATTATGAGAACACGACCGTCTTTTCGATACGGGCCGCCCTTGGCATGCAAGTCGGCGGAAGCGGTCACAGGGCCGTTTTCACCGCCGCCTGTCATCATTGCAGCCCGTCTTCGAAATCTGCCGAACGCCCGCGGCGCGCCTTGAAGGGGGCCATGCCGCCGCGCGCAAGCTCGTCGGCGCGTTCATTGTCCGGGTGCCCCGCATGGCCCTTCAGCCAGTGCCAGTCGATGTCGTGGGGCTTGCGGGCCTCTTCCAGCGCCTGCCAGAGATCGGCGTTCTTCACCGGCTTCTTGGACGCGGTGCGCCAGCCGTTCTTCTTCCAGTTGAAGAGCCACTTGGTGATGCCGTCGCGCACATAGACGGAATCGGTGAAGAGATCGATGGTGCAGGGCCGCTTGAGCGCGTTCAGCGCCTCGATGGCCGCCATCAGCTCCATGCGGTTGTTGGTGGTCTGGGCCTCGCCGCCCTTCAGCTCGCGTTCGTGTTCGCCGAAGCGCAGGACCGCACCCCAGCCGCCGGGACCCGGATTCCCCGAACACGCTCCATCGGTATAGATCTGCACGCGCTCGCTCATCCGGCAATTTCCGTTGTCGTGAGGCCATAGTCGCGCGCGCTTTCCACGCCGCAATGAAAGCGCAGCTTCTTCAGGTATTCCATCGGATCCTTCGGGGTGACGAGGGCGTTGTCCGGCACCGTCAGCCAGTCGTAGAGGCGGGTCAGCAGGAAGCGCAGCGCGGAGCCGCGCGCCAAAAGCGGCAGGGCCTCATATTCGGCCTCGGTGAAGGGCCGCACGCTCGTGTAGCCCTTCAGGAGTGCGCGGGCCTTGGTGACGTTGAAGGATTCATCCGCCTCGAAGCACCAGGCGTTCATGCAGGTCGCCACGTCATAGGCGAAGAAATCCGTGCAGGCGAAATAGAAGTCGATGATCCCCGACAGTTCCTTGCCGAGGAAGAAGACGTTGTCGGTGAAGAGATCGGCGTGGATCTCGCCGACCGGCAGGTCCTTCGGCCAGCCTTCTTCAAGGCCTGTCAGTTCGCGCTCGATCTCGGCGCGAAGCCCATCGCAAACCTCGTCGGCGCGCTCGCGCGAAAGATCGAAAAGCGGCCGCCAGTTGTCGACGGTGAGCGAGTTCTTGCGGTGCATGGTGAAATCGGCCCCGGCCTTGTGCATCTGCGCAAGCGCCACGCCGAGCGCATGGCAATGGTCGGGCTTCGGGCGGCGGATCGACATGCCGTCCAGAAAGGTGACGATGGCCGCAGGCCGCCCGGCAAGGGTGCCCAGCGTCTCGCCCGACCGGTTGGCAATCGGCGTCGGGCAGGAGATGCCCGCGCCCGCCAGATGCTCCATCAGGCCGATGAAATAGGGAAGTTCGTCCGGATTCACGCGTTTTTCGTAGAGCGTGAGGATGTAGTGACCGGCTTCCGTGTGGAGCAGGAAATTGGAATTCTCCACGCCCTCCGCGATGCCCTTGAAGGCAAGAACGGCACCAATGTCGTAAAGGGCGACGAAGGCGGCAAGCTCTTCGTCGGAAACGTCCGTGTAAACGGCCATGGGGTCAAATCACTCGGCGGCAGTGCTGCGCAATTCGCGCGGAAGGTTGAAGGAGATCGTTTCTTCCGCCGTGCGGACCGTTTCCACGGTCACCTCGTAGCGGGTGGCAAAGGCTTCAATGATTTCCTCCACCAGAACTTCCGGTGCGGAGGCGCCGGCAGTGACGGCAAGGGTGGAGATGTCGGGAAAGGATGACCAGTCGATGTCTGCGGCGCGCTGGACGAGGATCGAATGGGGGCATCCGGCCCGTTCCGCCACTTCGCGCAGACGCTGCGAATTGGAGGAGTTGGGCGCGCCCACCACGATCATCGCATCGGCGCGCTCCGCCACGGCCTTCACGGCCTCCTGGCGGTTGGTGGTCGCGTAGCAGATGTCGTTCTTGTGCGGGGCGACGATATCTGGAAAGCGCTCGCGCAAGATCGCGACGACGGAACTGGTGTCGTCCACCGACAGCGTCGTCTGGGTGATCCAAGCCAGATTGTCCGGATTGTCCGGCTGGAAGTTGCGGGCGTCTTCTTCCGTCTCGACGAGCTTCACCGCACCTTCGGGCAACTGGCCCATCGTGCCGATCACTTCAGGATGCCCGGCGTGGCCGATCAGGATGATCTCGCGGCCGCGCTTGTGATGGATCATCGCTTCCTTGTGGACCTTGGAAACGAGCGGGCAGGTGGCGTCGAGAAAGAACATGTGGCGCGCGGTGGCGTCCGCAGGCACGGATTTCGGCACGCCGTGGGCGGAGAAGATAACCGGGCGGTCGCCCGCCGGGATCTCGTCCAGTTCCTCCACGAAAACCGCGCCCTTGGCGCGCAGGCCTTCCACGACGAACTTGTTGTGTACGATCTCGTGGCGCACATAGACCGGCGGGCCGTATTTCTCCAGCGCCAGTTCCACAATCTGGATCGCCCGGTCGACGCCCGCACAAAAGCCGCGCGGGGCGCAGAGCAGCACCGTCAGCTTTGGCTTGGTTGCGTCATGTTCGGCCATCAAGGGTTCCTCTCGGGTCTTGGAAAGGGCAATAGAGGAATGGGCACCCTTCCTGTCAAGGGCCGCGATGTTCATGCAGGCGGGCAGGGTGACGGCATGCACAGGGCTTTGCAATTGTCATGTCACGTCGAAGTGTCGCCAAATTCCCCAGCCCCTGATATAGAGGCAACCGGAAGGCGTGGCGAGGCAGGTTCGGAACCCGCCGCGGACGTCCGGGTTCTTTCGGCGAGTGATTATGATGCGATTGACGATCTCGAGACGGGTGGCAGGGGCGCTTGCGGGCGCGCTGTGCCTTGGCGCACTGGCCGGTTGCGGCTCGTTCGGCATTGGCGATAAGGCCGAAGACGTCGGCAAGACCTTCGTTTCCGGCGGGGGCACGACCGAGTCGCCCATCGATCCGAGCGTCTTTGCCTCGCAGGCCTATTGTCCGGCCATCGAGGTGCGCGCCGACACCTACATCCTCAAGGTTTATGCGCGCGGCAAACAGGATGACCCGGAAGGTCTGCAGTATCAGGGCACGATCCGCAAATACGCCCGCGAGTGCAATCGCACCGGCGAAAACGAGATGTCGATCAAGGTCGGCGTCTCCGGTCGCGTCGTTGCAGGCCCCGCGCCGACGCGCGGGCCGGTCGTGCTGCCGCTGCGCATCGCGGTGACCGGCGACGACAACAAGGTTCTGGCCTCCCAGCTCGTTCCGGTTGAAATCGGTCTTGCGGAAGCGGGCGGCTCCGCGCCCTGGGCGCGTGTCGTTGAAGACATTCGCGTGCCGATTGAAGGCGCGAGCCGTGTCTATGTCGGTTTCGACAATAAGGCGCGCCGCTGAAGGCCGGGTTTCCTGCCGCTGGAGGCTGGACAAGTCGCGAGACGTGACGGTGCGGTGCCGCGGGGCGATTGACTCTCCCCGCACACCTCTGGATTATGGAATGCGTCGACTGCTGGTCGCGAGTCGGCGCCAAATTTGAAAAAGGCCAAGCGGGAGAGGCCGGGACGCATGTTCCGGCGCCGAAGGAGCAACCGCCCCGGAAACTCTCAGGCAAAAGGACCGCAAGGCGAGCGACACTCTGGAAAGCGGCCGCGCAAGAAGCGTGACGGCACACCGAAGGAGTAATCGCGAGGCTGCCTCATTTGAGCGAGGCGGCTTTGTGGGAAATCTCTCAGGTACTCGGACAGAGGGGGCGCGAATGGATCGGATCCATATCGCCCCAGTGACTCTGAAAACCGAGGTAAGCCCATGGCCGACCCCGCCGCGAGCGGCCCGTTGCTTGAAACGCCCCTGCACGCCCTTCATGTGGAGCTTGGTGCCCGCATGGTGCCCTTTGCCGGCTACGACATGCCGGTCCAGTACGAAGGCATCATCGCCGAGCACACCTGGACCCGCGAAAGCGCCGGTCTGTTCGATGTTTCCCACATGGGTCAGGCCTGGCTTGTCGGCCCCGACCATGAAACCACGGCGCGTGCGCTTCAGGCCATCGTGCCCTCCGCCATCGCCACGCTCGGTGAAGGTCGCATCCGTTATACGGTGCTTCTGAACCCGCAAGGCGGCATCGTGGACGACCTGATGGTCACCCGTCCGGCCGAACCGGAGATGGCCGGCCGCCTGTTCCTCGTCGTCAACGCCGCGCGCAAGGACGTCGATTTCCCGATGATCGCGGCGGCGCTGCCCGAAGGGGTGCGGCTTGAGATCCTCGACGACCGCGCGCTTGTCGCCCTTCAAGGCCCCAAGGCGGCGTCCGTGCTGGCGAGACACGTCGCAGGCGCCGACGAGATGGGCTTCATGACTTCCATGGACGGCACGTTTACCGGTGCCGGTGACGATATCGAGGTGAAGCTCTCGCGTTCCGGTTACACCGGCGAGGATGGCCATGAAATCTCCGTGCCGTCGGCCTCCGCCGAAGCTCTGGTGCGCGCGCTGCTCGCCCATGACGAGGTGAAGCCGATCGGCCTCGGCGCACGCGACAGCCTGCGTCTGGAAGCCGGTCTTTGCCTTTACGGCCACGACATCGACGAGACCACCTCGCCGGTGGAAGGCAATATCACCTTCGTGCTTCAAAAGAGCCGTCGCGAGGCCGCCGATTTTCCCGGTGCTGCCCGCATTCTCAAGGAATTCGAAGAAGGCGCGTCGCGCAAGCGCGTCGGCTTCCGCCTCGAAGGGCGTGCGCCCGCACGCGAGGGGGCGGACGTGCTCTCTGCAGACGGCGCGAAGATCGGTGTCCTGACCTCGGGCGGCTTTGCCCCCAGCGTCGGCGCGCCGATTGCCATGGGCACCGTCGATGCGGCCCATGCCGAAGACGGGACGCCCGTCAAGATTCTGGTTCGTGGGCGCGAACTGGCAGCGCATGTCGCCGCCATGCCCTTCGTACCGCAGCGCTACTACCGCAAACCTGCCAAATAACGGCACCTCCCAGGGATTGATGAAATGACCACCTACTATTCCAAGGATCACGAATGGGTCGCCGTAGACGGCGACGTCGCGACCGTCGGCATCACCGATTACGCGCAGAGCCAGCTTGGCGATGTCGTCTTCGTGGAGCTTCCCGAAGTCGGCAAGACGCTCGCACAGGGCGACGAGGCCGCCGTCGTGGAATCCGTGAAGGCGGCGAGCGAGGTCTACGCGCCGATCTCCGGTGACGTGAGCGAGACCAACGATGCGCTGGTCGAGGAACCCGCGAAGGTAAACGAGGATCCGGAAGGCTCCGCCTGGTTCGTCAAGATGAAGGTGGCGAACCCGGGCGAGCTTGAGGAACTGATGGACGAAGCCGCCTACAAGGCATTCGTGGAAACGCTCTGACGTCATCGCGCCGCGCCCTTAGCGGGCGCGCCGATGCTGTCCTTTCGGTTTCCGCGATTGCGGTGTTGCGGCGATGGCCGGGCGAGCAGGGCTTCACGCCCGCCCCCGGCGATCCCCCCCATCGCTGCCACCGCACCCGCATGCAGGGCGCGGGCCGGAAGAGACGTTCGCCATAGCCTGAGACCAGATCGGATCTGAACCCATGCGTTATCTCCCCCTGAGCGATCAGGATCGCGCCGACATGCTGGCGCGCATCGGGATCGCTTCCATCGACGAGCTTTTCGCCGATATTCCGCCGGAAGCCCGGCTGGAAACCCTGATGGACCTGCCGCGCCGCAAGAGCGAGCTTGAGGTGGAACGCCACCTTTCCCGCCTTGCCGCGCAGAACGTGCCCGCTTCCTCCGTGCCTTTCTTCGTCGGCGGCGGCGCCTACAAGCACCACGTTCCCGCCACGGTGGATCACCTGATCCAGCGTTCGGAGTTCCTGACTTCCTACACGCCCTACCAGCCCGAAATCACGCAAGGCACGCTGCAGGCGCTGTTCGAATTCCAGACCCAGATCGCCAACATCACCGCCATGGATGTGGCCAACGCCTCCATGTATGACGGCTCGACGGCAGCAGCCGAGGCAGTGCTGATGGCGCACCGGGTCACCAAGCGCAGCAAGGCGGTGATTTCCGGCGGCCTGCACCCGCATTATCGCGCGGTCATCCGCACCACTTCCGAGCTTGCCGAGAACACCTTCGATATCCTGCCCGCCGACCCGACCGGTACCGAGGATATCCTCTCGCGCATCGACAACGAGACCTCCTGCGTCGTCGTCCAGTCGCCCTCCTTCTACGGCCAGTTGATCGACCTGAAGCCGATTGCCGCCAAGGCCCATGAATGCGGCGCGCTGCTGATCGCGGTCTTCACCGAGGTCGTTTCCCTCGGCCTGATCGAGCCCGCGGGCACGCAAGGCGCGGATATCGTGGTGGGCGAGGGCCAGTCCCTCGGCAACCCGCTGACCTTCGGCGGTCCCTATGTCGGCCTCTTCGCCACGCGTCAGAAATATGTGCGTCAGATGCCGGGCCGCCTGTGCGGCGAGACGGTGGACGCCGACGGCAAGCGCGGTTTCGTCCTGACGCTTTCCACCCGCGAGCAGCATATCCGCCGCGAAAAGGCGACCTCGAACATCTGCACCAACGCCGGGCTCTGCCAGCTTGCCTTCACCATCCACATGACGTTGCTGGGTGAGAAGGGCTTTGAGCAACTCGCGCTCGCCAACCACGCCTCCGCCGTCAAGCTGGCGGATGTGCTGGAGAGCGTGCCGGGCGTGGAGATCCTCAACGAGACCTTCTTCAACGAGTTTACCGTCCGCCTGAACGGCCGCAACGCCGGCGATGTGGTGGACGCGCTCGCGGAGAAGGGCATCATGGCCGGTCTGCCGGTGCGCCGCGTCGATCCGATTTCCGATGCCGTCGACGATCTCCTTGTCGTGGCCGCGACTGAAATCAACACCGACGAGGACCGCGCCGCATACGCTGCCGCGCTGAAGGAGGTGCTGGCATGAGCATGAACAATCAGGGCCGTCCCTCCACGCCGTCCGAAACAGAGACCGGGGCGGGCACCATGGCCGAACACAAGACGTTCACCGGCAACAAGGCGCTCCAGATCGAGGAGCCGCTGATCTTCGAAATCGGGCGCAATGACGTGATCGGTGTCGATATCGACGTGCCGCTCGACTTCAAGCCGCGCCTCGGCGGGCACCGTCGTACCGCGGCCATCGACCTGCCCGCGCTCTCCGAGCCGGAAGCGATGCGCCACTACGTGCGCCTGTCGCAGAAGAACTTCGCCATCGACATGGGCCTTTATCCGCTGGGCTCCTGCACGATGAAGCACAATCCGCGCCTCAACGAGCAGATGGCCCGGCTTCCCGGCTTCGTCGACGTGCATCCGCTCCAGCCGCTCTCCACGGTCAAGGGGGCGGTCGATCTGATCGCCGAGCTTGGAAAGTGGCTGCTGGTGGCGACCGGCATGTCCTCCGTCGCCATGAGCCCGAAGGCGGGTGCACATGGCGAACTTTGCGGCATGATGTCGATCAAGGCGGCGCTCAAGGCGCGCGGCGAAAACCGCTCCAAGGTGCTGGTGCCGGAAAGCGCCCACGGCACCAACCCGGCGACCGCGGCACTTCTCGGTTACAAGGTCGTGACCATTCCGGCCCGCGAGGACGGCACGGTCGATCCGGCGTCCGTCCGCGAACTGCTGGACGATCAGGTCGCCGCGATCATGCTCACCAATCCCAACACCTGCGGATTGTTCGAGCGCGACATCAAGGCAATCGCCGACGCCGTGCATGAGGCGGGCGCCTATTTCTACTGCGACGGCGCGAATTTCAACGCCATCGTGGGCAAGGCGAAGCCGGGCGAGCTTGGCGTCGACGCCATGCACATCAACCTGCACAAGACCTTCTCCACCCCGCATGGCGGCGGCGGTCCGGGTGCCGGTCCGGTGGTGCTTTCCGAAAAGCTCGCGCCCTTTGCGCCGGTGCCTTACGTGCGCTTCGGCGAAGGCGGGGCTGAGTTCATCGAGACCCGCGCCGAAGGCAAGCAGCACGGCGATACGCCCTTTGGCCGCATGACCGCCTTCCACGGCCAGATGGGCATGTTCATCCGCGCGCTCTCCTTCATGCTAAGCCACGGTTCGGACGGCCTGAAGCAGGCTTCGGAAGATGCGGTGCTGAACGCCAACTACATCCGCGTCGGCCTGCAGGACCTGATGAGCCTGCCCTTCGGCGAACGGGCCTACATGCATGAAGTGCTTTTCGACGACACGTTCCTGAAGGGCTCGGGCGTGAGTACGCTCGACTTTGCCAAGGCGATGATCGACGAGGGCTACCACCCGATGACCATGTATTTCCCGCTGGTCGTCCACGGCGCTCTGCTGATCGAGCCGACGGAATCGGAAAGCCTCGCCAGCCTCGACCTGTTCATCGCCACGCTGCGCGATCTGGTCATGAGCGCGAAGAATGGCGAGAACGAACGCTTCACCGGAGCGCCCTGGCACAGCCCGCGCCGTCGCCTCGACGAGACGGCGGCCGCGCGCAAGCCGGTCCTTAAATGGACCCGCCCCGCGCCCGCGGAAGCCGCCGAATAAGGCGCAAGCGATCCACGACAAATGAAAACGCCGGCCTTGGGGCCGGCGTTTTTGTATCTGGAAGCGAGTACGGGCTTATTCGTGGCACTCGTCCGGCTGCAGATCCATGTTCCATTCCTCGACCGGCAGCGCAGTCATGGACTTGACGGACGTTCTGGTCCCGTCGATCACGGCTTTGCCGGTCAGCAGGTTGACGTCGCAACTGCCGGTGAGCTTGGGATCGAGCGTGTCCCACGTGTCGAGCGTGTAGCCGGCGACGAGAAAGCGGTTGTCGCGATAGGCGATGGTCAGCGTCTGCCGCCAGCGCCCGCGCCCCATGGATTCATTGCCGGAAATCAGCTTCAGCGATCCGTTCTCCGACACCTCCAGCCAAGGGCGCTGGCCGAACATCGCGCCCCGCCACACGATACCAGCCGCATGGGCCGCCAGATGACGGCCTTCGGTATCTTCCGTGTAGAGGTAAAGATCGGCCCCGTCCTCCACATCGACCAGAACCGCGCGGTAGGCAAAGGCTTCGCCTTCCAGCGGGCCGGAGGCGAAGCCTGCGACGTCAGAGGCAGAGATTGTCTCCGCCGCCTGTCCCGGCAGGGTGATGGAGATGGAGAGAGCCGCGCAGAAAAAGGCGGATTTGATGGCTTTGGGCAATGCGAGAGGCATGGTCAGGTCGTCCTGAAATGGCGGTGAAGGGCCGTAAAGGGCCGTAAGATCGGCAAGTGAGCCCGAGAGTGCGCCGGTTTTTGCATCCGGACAACCGGGGATGATCGACATGCCGAAATGAAAAACGCCCCCTCGCCATCGCCTGCGAGGGGGCGCCGTTGTTCGCGGGGATGCGAACGGCCAGCCTGCCTGTTACTCATTACCGCGGCATGCTGGATCTGATTTCTTCGCGCAGCGTGTCAATCGGTTCCAGTACGCTTCCACGACGGAAGTGCCAGTATGTCCAGCCATTGCAGGCCTCCGCCGACTGAACGAGCGCACCAACCTTGTGGATGGAGCCTTCGAACGAACCGGAGATGAGCGATCCGTCGGCGCGAACCACCGCACGGTTCTTGCCGCGCGAGCAGGTCAGTTCGGTGCCCGGCTTCAAAAGACCGGCCTCCAGAAGCGTGCCGAAGGGAATGCGCTTTTGCGCACGCTTGCCCTTGGTCGTTTCCAGCATCAGGCCTTCGCCCGGCTCGATGGCCGCAATCCGCTTTGTTGCCGCCTCGATATAGGAGCGTTCCCGCTCCACACCGACGAAGTGACGACCGAGCTTCTTGGCCACCGCCCCGGTCGTGCCCGTCCCGAAGAAGGGATCCAGCACCACGTCGCCGGGGTTGGTGGACGACAGCAGCACACGATAGAGCAACGATTCCGGCTTCTGGGTCGGGTGGACCTTGTCGCCGTTGTCGTCCTTCAACCGTTCCCCGCCATTGCACAGCGGCAGATGCCAATCGGAGCGCATCTGAAGGTCGTCGTTGAACGACTTCAGCGCCTCGTAATTGAAGGTGTAGCCCTTGGCGTCCTTGGAAGGCGTGGCCCAGATCATCGTCTCATGGGCATTGGTGAACCGCTTGCCCCGGAAGTTGGGCATCGGGTTCGACTTCAGCCATACGACGTCGTTCAGGAGCCAGAAGCCCAGATCCTGCATCTTCGCGCCGACGCGGAAGATGTTGTGATACGAGCCGATCACCCAAAGGGTGCCAGTAGGCTTCAGGACACGCTTTACCGCCAGAAGCCAAGCGCGTGTGAACGCGTCATAGGCTTCGAAACTGTCAAACTGGTCCCAGGCATCGTCGCAGGCATCCACCCGCGACTGATCAGGCCGATGAAGTTCGCCGCCAAGCTGCAGATTGTAGGGTGGATCTGCAAAGACGACGTCGACCGAATGCTTCGGCAACTTCTCCAGCGCGGCGATGCAATCGCCGACGAGGATGGTGTCGAGCCAATCCGGCTTAAGGTCGGAACCCGTGCCGGGGAGAGAGGGGTAGCGGGGCGCCGTTGCCGACGCCCCTGAACGCAGTACACTCATTGCGACGCAAAACCTTACGCAATTACGAGTGTCATGGTTACCGGATTAGGTAAATCGAGTGTTAATGGTGAATCGAAAATTTTATGTCGAATCAATAGTTTACTAACGCGGATTAAACTCTCTTACTAAAACCCTAAGCCCCTGTCACACATCCGGGCGAAGGTCTTTACAAAGGCTTTCAATCGTCCACCGAAAGGGCCAGAAGGCGGCTCACCTGCATCATCGGACGGCCCGATTCACGCGCCCAACCGTTAAAGGCTGCCTGAACGGCAGTCTGCGACGAGCGCGAATAGACGGCGCGCTCGATAACCTTCTCGCGCGCCAGCGCGGCGAGCACGGAGGAACTCAGGATAAAGCCGTCGCGATGCATGAATCGCAGCGCAAGCTGGGCCGTCGTGCCGCCGAGCCGGCTGCCGTTGTGCTTGAGGAGATCTGTCAGGCCTGTCTGGTCGGCCACCGGCCAGCGGCCCAGAAGGTTCGCCGCCGATCCGTGTTCGTCGGCGAGCTTGGTGAGCATGATCGCGTTGTCGCGCACCGACAGGATCTTGGCCGCGTTACGCACGATCTTCGTATCGGCCAGCAGGCGGTCGAGATCGTCGTCGGACATCATCGCGCAGCGGCGCGGATCGAAGTTCCAGAAGGCTTCCTCGAAATGCGGCCACTTCGCCTCGATGACCTTCCAGGAAAAACCGGCCTGAAAGACGCAGCGCGTGAAAGCCGCAAGCCACCGGTCGTCGGGGGTCTCGGCCAGTTCGTCGGCTGAAAGCGGCTGGAAGTCGGCAAGGATCGCCTCCACGGCGTCCGGGCCGCCATGGAGTTTCGCCGCCATATCGAAGATCTCGTCGAAGCTGTGCATGATGCACCCCAATTGAGATATCAGTTTACCGCAAGCGGTGGCGCTTGACCGCAACATCTTGCCGACCGAACCTTGTGTCAGAAAGGTCGATGGTCAAGGGTCATGGCTCCGGAGTTCAAAAGCCCGAGTCCCGAAGTCGGAGCCCTGAAGCCGGAACCCTGAAGCCAAAGCCCGGAGGACGGAGTGTCGGACGTGACCGAACGTGGGAGTTCGCCCCAGGATACCGTTGGCTGCGACATCGAGCAGCCTCCGCATGTGGCATTTGAATCATTTCGCGACGCGGCCGCAGCGGTGGAACGCCTGCAGCAGATATTTGTCAGAAACACGGCCTTCCTGCGAGATCGTTTCAACTCGCTCGCGGCAGGGAACATGCCGCAGACCCGAATCCGGGCCTGTTACCCGCAGGTGCGCATCACCACGACCAGCCACGCCCGGCTGGATCAGCGCCTCTCCTACGGCTTCGTCGCCGGGCCCGGCCATCACGGGATCACCGTCACGCGGCCCGATCTCTTTTCCTCCTATCTGGAGGAGCAGCTCGATCTCCTGATCAGGAACCACGACGTTCCGGTGGAAGTGGGGGTCTCGGAGATGCCGATCCCGTTGCACTTCGCCTTTTTCGACGGAACCAACGTGGACGGGGCGGCGATCGGCGAACTCGACCGTCCGCTTGCCGATATTTTCGATGTTCCCGATCTGGCGATCATGGACGACGCGATTGCCAACGGTACATATGAAGTCCCGCCGGGCGGGCTGCACCCGCTGGCCCCTTTCACCGCGCCGCGCGTGGATTATTCCCTTCAGCGCCTCCAGCATTACACCGCCACGGCCGCAGAGCATTTCCAGAATTATGTGCTCTTCACCAACTACCAGTTCTATGTAGACGAGTTCTGCAAGGCGGCGCGTGGGTTGCTTGAGGACGAGACCAGCCCCTATACGAGCTTCGTGGAGCCCGGAAACAGGATCTTCCGGCGTGGCGAGGGGGATGCCGGAGTGCCCGCGCTATTGGCTCTGCTGCCCCAGATGCCCGCCTATCACCTGACCGCGCCCAATGGCGACGGTATCACCATGGTCAATATCGGCGTCGGGCCTTCCAACGCCAAGACGATCACCGACCATATCGCCGTCCTGCGTCCCCATGCCTGGCTGATGCTGGGTCATTGCGCGGGCCTTCGTAACACGCAGAAACTCGGGGACTACGTGCTGGCCCATGGCTATGTGCGCGAGGATCACGTGCTCGATGACGACCTGCCCACGTGGGTGCCAATTCCGCCGCTGGCGGAAGTTCAGGTCGCGGTGGAGAACGCGGTTGCCACGGTGACCGGGCTTGAGGGCTACGATCTCAAGCGCGTCATGCGTACGGGCACGGTCGCCTCTATCGACAATCGCAACTGGGAACTGCGCGATCACCGCGAGCCGGTGCGCCGCTTCTCGCAATCGCGCGCCATCGCGCTCGACATGGAATCCGCAACCATCGCGGCCAACGGCTTCCGCTTCCGGGTGCCCTACGGCACGCTTCTTTGCGTCTCCGACAAGCCGCTCCACGGCGAATTGAAACTGCCGGGCATGGCGACGGAATTCTACAAACGGCAGGTCGCCCAGCATCTGGAAATCGGGCTTCGGGCCATGGAGACGCTTCGCGCCATGCCGAAGGAGCGGTTGCATTCGCGCAAGTTGCGCAGCTTCGCGGAGACGCCGTTCCAGTAGGCCGCCCCGGGGCGAGGCCGACAGGAAGGCGTTTCGCGCAAAAGGGCGGAGTTTGCACGCCGGTGCAGGCGGCAGGTAAAAAAATGCAGAAGCTCATTTGCAAGCTAATTATCTGAAAATTATACGGATAATTGCTGCGGTGCAGCGCCGGTTTACGGCGGTAGGTAGTTGTACGGGTTGGTGGGGCGGGTGCCGTAACGTTACAAAATAAGCGTTATACTGGATGAGAAATTTATCTATTTTGGGAACCGCGTGTTGTGTCAGGAGATGTAGAGCATCGCGATGATGCCGTATCCGGTATCTCTTCCACGCAGGCGTTGTTTTCCGCCGCAATATTCTATTTTGGAATTGCAATTCCTTTGATTGCAATCATTGCGGGAATTCATCTTGCCGATGCTTACTCAGAACACCGGCAGTGGGCCGCCCGGCAATCGGCCTCCGTTCGGGTGGCCAGTGAATCCCTGCTCGTGCCCGTCTATCAGGCGGTAAGTGACCTGTCTCTCATCGCGGATGTGGCCTCCGCTCTGGTCTCCAGGCCGGGCGGTATGGAAAAACTGACCCGCGAATTTGTCCGTTTTGCGAAACACCGGGCAGCCTACGATCAGATCCGCCTGATCGACACGGACGGCATGGAGCGCATTCGCGTTCAATACCGCTACGGTGCGGCGACCGTTGTTCCGCCCGGGGAATTGCAGTCCAAGGCGCATCGCGACTATTTCGTGGATACGACCGCCCTGGAGCGCGAAGACGTCTATGTCTCCTCGTTCGATCTGAACATCGAGCATCATGAACTCGAGTATCCGCCGCGTCCGACGATACGGGTCGTGCAGCCGGTCGTGGACGATGCGGGCGTCCGGCGCGGGATTCTCGTTCTCAACCTGATCGGCGAAAAGGTGCTGGAAGTGCTGGCGCGCCGCGACCGGAATTCCGATCTGCGCTACTGGCTGATCAACCCGGCCGGCTATTGGCTGTTCAGCGAGGATCCGACCCGCGCCTGGGGCTGGCTGCTCGGCCACGACGGGAATATTTCGCAAATTTCCGGGCTTTCCGAAGCGGTTGACAATCCCGTTGGCGGCTTGATCAACACGCCCGACGGGCAATTCGCCTTCAATCGGATCTACCTGAGCGCACAGAACATTCCCGGCGTGGTGGACAACGTGTTGAGCGAGGATCCTTACTGGATCGTCTTGACGGTCGTTAACGCAGATCTGCTCAATTCAAACTCGCAGGCTCGGCTTGAGGCGATGGTCGTGATCGGCGCGATCCTGCTGGTCGTGCTGGTTCCGGTTTCCTATTACTGGGGCCAATGGCGCCGGCGGATCGAGCGCGCCAAATGGCGTGAGCGGCTCTATGCGCAGGTGATCGAGCAGTCCGAGGAGCTGGTCTACGTGACGGCGCCGGACGCCACGATCCTTTACACCAACCCCGCCGTGACCCGGCTGACGGGTTATCAGCGCGAGGAACTGATCGGCCAAACGCCGAGCATGTTCAAATCCGGTCGCCAGAGCGCCATGTTCTATGCCTCACTGTGGAAGCGGTTGAAGGCGCAAAAGCCGTTGCAGGCGGTTTTCATAAACCGCCGCAAAGACGGCACGATCTTTTACGAGAGCAAGACGATCTCACCGCTGTTCAACGCCAGGGGCGAGGTCACGCATCTGGTCTCCATCGGCCGCGACATCACCGCCGAACAGGAGCGTCAGGAACGTGAGATGCGCCTGGCGGACCAGTTGTCGCTGCAGCTCTCTCATCACTTCAACAACCTTCTGTCGCCGATCGTCAACTACGCGGAAATGGCGGCCGATACGGCGGAGGAAAACGAACAGGCCGGCATCCGCGCCGATATCGGGAAGGTGCTGTCGGGCGCCAACCGCATCCGCGACGTACTGGTGAAGATCTCCGCCATGTCGCTTAGCTCGCGGCTTTCCCAGGGCGTGCAGGTGGTGGGACCTGTGGTTCGCGGCATCCTCAAGATCGAGCGCGCCGCCCTTCCGGACAACGTGCATCTGTCGCTCGATATAGAGGACGGCATGGATTATGTCGGAGTCGAATTCGACGACCTGGCATTGATCCTGAGCGAGCTCATCAACAACGCGCGCGATGCGATCGAGGGAGAGGGGACGATAACGCTCGGCGCGAAACTGGTGACATACAACGGTAGCCTGGCCTGCTCGACCTGCGGCGAGCCCCTGGCCGGCGACTTCATCGACCTCACGGTCGCCGATACCGGGTGTGGCATGTCGGCGTCGGAACTGCGCCATGCCTTCGATCCGTTTTTCTCGACCAAGGCGTCGTCGCGGCTGGTCGGAGAAACGCTCGGCATCGGGTTGTCGCGGGTGCGCAACCGGGTCCATGCGGCGGGCGGACACATCAGGATCCAAAGTCAGCCGGGGCAGGGCACGGAGGTGCATGTGCTGTGCCCGGTTCGCGAGATCGTCGCGCAGGAGAGCAACGAAGAAAGAGACGGCGAGGATGACGAGAATGACGACAGTATGGGCGTAGCGGCGTCCTGAGGTCGTCGGCGCGCGCGCCGCTCAGTCCTTGCCCAATCCGGCGGCCACGGCTTTTTTCATCACGGTCGGAAGCGCTTCGCCGCCAAGAGTCTCCGGCGTCGACCACCAGTGCCCGTCGGGAGCCGCAACGTCGTCGGCGGCCGCGGCCCGCCAGACCGTCATTTCCAGATGAAAATGCGTGAACGTGTGGCGCACCGGGGCGAGGCATCGCCGCCAGTTCAGCTGCAGCGGGGCGAGCGACAGGTCGTCGGTTGCCGCATCCGGCGCCCATACGCTTGTCGGCGGCTCGCTCATGCCGCCCAGCAGCCCCTTTCTCGGGCGCTGGCGCAGGAGCACCGCACCGTCGTCGCGGATGGCGATGAAGGCCATGCCGCGCCGCGTCGGTTTGGCCGTCTTGGCGGCCTTGCGCGGAAAGGTCTCGGCGGTTCCCGAGGCGTACGCCCGGCAGGCCTCGGTCCATGGACACAGGGCGCAGGCAGGCCGTTTGGGGGAGCACAAGGTCGCACCCAGATCCATCATCGCCTGCGCAAAATCGCCGGGGCGCGTCTGCGGGGTCAGCTCTGCGGTGCGTTCCCGGATCTCTGCCTTGGCCCGCGGCAGCGGCGTCTCGATGGAGTGGATGCGGCTGATGACGCGCTCCACATTGCCGTCGACAACGCTTGCCGGACGGTCGAAGGCGATGGCCGCAATGGCCGCCGCGGTGTAGGGGCCAATGCCGGGCAGAGCCCGCAAACCTTCCTCCGTTTCGGGAAAGCGCCCGCCATGTTCTCCCGCCACCACATCGGCGCAGGCCTTGAGGTTGCGCGCGCGCGAATAGTAGCCGAGCCCCGCCCATGCCTTCAGCACGTCGTCTTCATCGGCGCCCGCCAAGCTCATGACATCCGGCCACTTTTGCGTGAACGCCTGGAAGTATGCCTTGACGGCTGCAACCGTCGTCTGCTGAAGCATGATCTCCGAAAGCCAGACCCGATAGGGCTTCGGCATGACGCCACGGGCACGGTCGTCCGGCGACACCCGCCATGGCAGCGTGCGGGCGTGGCGGTCATACCACCGAAGCAGGGTTTCGGCCTGAGGAGCGGGGAATCGTTGGATCATGTGCGAAACAGGACCTCAGCCGCCCGCGAAAGACAAGTGCGAAAGACAAGCGGTAAAGAGGGGCCGCGATAGTCGCGTTCGGCAAGGCGGCTGCCACCTGTCCGCCGCACTGCGGGGCTAGACCGTGGGGGCAGGTTCATGCCGGTCGGGGCTTCAGGACGGCACTTGCGCGAGGGGCGCTTGCTGTGGCCTGAAGCAGCGCGGCGGAGTAGACAGGGACGACGATCCGTATCGGCTGAGCGCGGCCGTCGGAGCGAATGGACGGGCAGATTGGGAATGAGCGGAAAAGATCGTGCTTCCGGTTCAGGAGATGACGACCGGCGCGCTGGGCTGGGCCCTGCGCGGCGCGGACCTCGTCGCGCCGCCAAGCCTCTTGCCGACCTGATCGGCGGCGTGCTTGAGCCCGCCTGCCGCAAGCGCGGTTTCGCCACCGCGGACCTGATTTCCCTTTGGCCCGATATCGTCGGCGACCGTTATGGCAGGACCACGCAGCCGGAGGCCCTTCATTGGCCCCGGCGGCGCGACGGCGGCGGCGAGGCCTTGCCGGAACCTGCGACACTGGTGATCCGCTGCGATGGGCCCAGCGCCCTTTTCCTGCAGCATGAACTGCCCCAGATAATCCAGCGGATAAACATGTTCTTCGGCTGGGCTGCGGTCGGCCGGATCAAGATCGTCCAGAGGCCGCTGAAAAGGCAGCCCGAGCGGGCGATCCCGACGCAGCGGGCTTTGAGCGATCTGGAGGAGGCGGAGTTGAAACGTCAGCTTGAGGAGGTGGAGGACACCCCCTTGCGCGCGGCGCTCGCCAAGCTCGGTCGCTCCATCAAGGCGAGGCGTGCAAAGTGAGCGCGCGCGATCTGTTCATGGTCAGTTCAAATTCGGGCTGGCACATCTGTAAACGACATTGACGGGGACGGCGCGAAAACCCTGCCGGCCCGTACAATATTCCAGAGAGACGATCAGTTGAGGATGACACCCGTGAAAGTGACCCCTGTGAACCTGACCAGAAGGCAGATCCTTGAAGGTGTGACCGCCATCGGCGCCAGCGCCACGCTGGCCACGGTCCTGCCGATGCCGGCTCTTGCCGAGAGCTTTTCTCCGATGGAGTTGCAGAAGCCGGGTCTTCTGGAAGACATGTTCATCGGGGATTCTGCCGCTCCGGTCACGATTATAGAATATGCCTCTCTCACCTGTAGTCATTGTGCGACGTTCACACTCGAGACATTTCCGTACCTGAAGAAAGAATATATCGATACGGGTAAGGTATATTACGCAATGCGGGAGTTTCCCCTTGACAACCTTGCTTTCGCGGCAAGTATGCTTGCAAGGTGTGCGCCGAAAGAACAGTATTATGATATCCTGGATCTGTTTTTCGCACAGCAGCGCAAATGGGCTTTCACGCAGGATCCGCTCGGGAACCTGAAGGCGATGGCCCGGCAGATCGGCTACAACGACAAGACTTTCGAGGAGTGCTTGTCGAATCAGGATATCATTAAGGGTGTGAACGAATCGCGGGATCGTGCGCACACGGAATTCGGCGTGAAGGCGACGCCCACCTTTTTCATTAATGGCGAGAAGCACCCCGGGGCGCTGACGGTTGAACAGCTCGACAAGATCATCAAGCCGCTGCTCTGACCTGCTTGCGGGCCGCCCCCCGCGCACGCGCATGCCACTGCGCGGGGTGCGGCCATGAAGTTCAACAAGCTTCGCCTGCTCGGTTTCAAGTCCTTCGTGGAGCCGATGGAATTCGTGATCGAGGACGGCCTGACGGGCGTCGTCGGTCCCAATGGCTGCGGCAAGTCCAATCTCGTCGAGGCCCTGCGCTGGGTCATGGGCGAGAACTCCTACAAGAACATGCGCGCGTCCGGCATGGACGACGTGATCTTCTCCGGCAGCCTGAACAGGCCTGCGCGCAACACCGCCGAAGTCACTCTTTTTCTCGACAATTCCGCTCGCACCGCGCCGCAGGGCTTCAATGACGCCGACCTGCTGGAGGTCAGCCGCCGCATCGAGCGCGAGGCCGGATCGGTCTATCGCATCAATGCGCGCGACGTGCGCGCCCGCGATGTCCAGCTTCTCTTTGCAGACGCCTCCACCGGTGCGCGCTCCAATGCGCTTGTCGGGCAGGGCCGCATCGGCGAACTGATCGCGGCGAAACCGACCCAGCGCCGCCGGATTCTCGAAGAGGCAGCAGGCATCTCCGGCCTGCATTCGCGCCGTCACGAGGCGGAACTGCGCCTGCGCGCAGCCGAGCAGAACCTGGAACGTCTGGAAGACGTGCTCGTCCAGATCGACACCCAGCTTGAAGGGCTGAAGCGGCAGGCCCGGCAGGCCTCGCGCTATCGCAATCTTTCCGGCGATATCCGCAAGGCGGAGGCCACGATCCTCTACCTGCGCTGGATGGAAACCGGAGAGGCGCTGAAAGCCGCGGAAGCCGAACTGGCCAAGGTGATGGCCGCCGTCAACGAGGCGGCCGTTGCGCAGGGCGAGGCGGCCAAGGAGCAGGCGATTGCCGCGCACAACGTGCCGGGTTTGCGTGATGGCGCAGCACGCGCCGGTGCTGCCTTGCAGCGACTGGTGCTGGCCCGCAACGAACTGGACGCCGAAGACCGCCGGGTGCGCGAACGGCTTCGCGATCTCGACCATCGCCGCGCCCAGCTTGCGCAGGATATCGAGCGCGAACAGGGCATGGGCACGGAAAACGCCGAGCTTCTGGCGGCACTCGACGAGGAAGAAAAGGCCCTTCTGGCGGAAAACGAGATGGCGAGCGAGCGGTCGCAGACCGCCGTAGATCAGGTCGCCGCTGCGGAAGAGGCCCTTCTCAAGAGCGAAGGCGAGCTTTCCCGCAAGACTGAGGAGAATGCCGCGCTCGTCGCCCGCCGGGCTCAAGCCGAACGGACGTTGACCGAAACCCGCGCGCGGCTTGATCGTTTCAAGGCGCAGGCTTCCGACGTTGCGCGCGATCTGGCGGCGCTGCGCGCCGAGATCGCGGCGAAAAGCGATGCCGAGGATGAACGCGCAGCGCTTGAGGTCGCGGCCGCCGCCCTTGAAGAGGCGACTATGCGGGCGGAGGCGAGCGAGATCGCCACGGCCGATGCGCGCGCCGCGGAAACGGCCGCACGCGAACCTTTGGCCGATGCCGAGCGCCGTCTGGGAGCCGATGAAGCGGAAGCGCGCGCGCTTTCCAGAATGCTCAATGCGGCGGTCGAAGGCGAATGGGAGCCGATAATCGACGCGGTCGACGTCTCCCCCGGCTATGAGGCCGCCCTTGGCGCCGCCTTCGGTGAAGACCTCGACGCTCCGCTTGATCCGGCAGCGCCGGTGCGCTGGAGCGAGGTTTTCGGATTTACAGGCGATCCGGCGCTGCCCGATGGCGTGGAAGCACTTTCCGTCCATGTGGCCGCGCCTGCCGCGCTTTCCCGGCGTCTGGCGCAGATCGGCCTCGTCACCCGCGATGATGCGGATCGTCTCCAGCCTTTGCTGAAGCCGGGTCAGCGTCTTGTTTCGCGCGAGGGTGACCTGTGGCGCTGGGACGGGTTCATCGCCACCGCCGAAGCGCCTACGGCTGCCGCCCAGCGCCTTGAACAGCGTAACCGGCTTGTCGAACTGGAAGCCCGGATCGAGGAGCTTGCCGGCGAGGTCGCCGCGCGTCAGTCCGATCTTGAGCGCGGGCGAAATGCGGTGGCTGCCGCGGTTGAGGCGGAACAGGCCGCGCGTGCGGCTGTGCGCGAGAGCCAGTCGCGGCTCGATCGGGCGCGTGCGGCTCTGGCTGCGGCGGAGCGCGATCTGTCGGCGCTCACCATGCGCCGGACCTCGCTGGAAGACACGGAAGCCCGCCTTGCCGACGAGCTGGAAGACACGCAGGGCGCGCTGGCGGAAGCTGAGGAAATCGTCGCCGAACTTGCGGACGCCTCCGGTCTTGAGGCTGAAATCGTCCAGTTGCGCGCCGTGGTGGCGACCGATCGCGCGGCGGTGGCGGAAGCGCGGGCGCTGGCCAGCGGCCTTGAGCGGGAAAACGAGATGCGCCAGCGCCGTCTGGAGGGCATCGCCCGCGAGCGGCGCTCATGGCAGGAGCGGGCGGCCAATGCCGAGCGGCAACTGGCGGTCCTGCGCGAACGGCTGGGGGCGGCCGAGGCCGAGATCGAGGACCTGACCGAGCGCCCTGTTGATATCGAGGAAAAACGGCGTGGCCTTTTCTCCGAAATCGCCCGCGCGGAGGAAGCGCGCAAGGAGGCCGACGATGCGCTTGTGCAGGCGGAGCGTGCGCTGGGCGATGCCGACCGCACGGCCCGTGAGGCGCTGGAGGCGTTGTCGCTCGCCCGCGAGGGCAGGGTGCGGGCCGAGGAGCGGGTCGAGTCGGCCCGCGCGCGTGCCGACGACGTGGCGGAGCGCATCGAAGAGGCTCTTGAAGTTCCCCCGCAGGAAGTTCCCGGCGTTGCGGAATTGCGAGAAGGCGCGCCGCTGCCCGATATCCACGCCATTGAGGTGCGGCTTGAGCGCCTGAAGGCGGAACGCGAGCGCCTTGGCGGCGTGAACCTGCGCGCCGATCAGGAGGTGGAGGAGGTCTCCACGCAGCGCGATTCTCTCGTTTCCGACCGCGACGATCTGATCGAGGCGATCCGACGCCTGCGCACGGGCATAGCGAATCTCAACAAGGAGGCGCGCGAACGCCTTCTGGCCGCCTTCGAGGTGGTCAACGAGCATTTCCAGCGTCTCTTCACGCACCTGTTCGGCGGCGGAACGGCGGAATTGCAGCTCATCGATTCGGACGATCCGCTGGAAGCCGGGCTTGAGATCGTCGCCCGCCCGCCGGGCAAGAAGCCGCAAACCATGACGCTCCTGTCAGGTGGTGAGCAGGCCTTGACCGCGATGGCCCTTATCTTTGCGGTTTTCCTCACGAATCCGGCCCCGATCTGCGTTCTCGACGAGGTCGATGCACCGTTGGACGACGCGAATGTGGAGCGCTATTGCGACCTGTTGGACGAAATGGCGCGGCTCACCCAGACGCGTTTCATTGTTATTACCCACAATCCGATCACTATGTCGCGGATGAGCCGACTCTTCGGCGTGACCATGGCCGAACGGGGCGTTTCCCAGCTTGTTTCCGTGGATTTGGAGATGGCTGAGCGTTTCCTTGAGGCCGTATAGTCGCGGGCAGGAGCGGGCCTCGGGGTGCACTAAAGTCGCGTAGATGACTGAAGCCCCTTCGTAATCGGTGTAAATCTCATATAAAACAGCGCCTTAGCGGGTCGGTAAGGCTCCTTGACAGGTTTGGGGGTGCCGACTATGGTGCGCGCGACTTTTCAGGGGGTGCGGAACGCAGTGTTTTTCCGCATCCGGAGGTGCGAAAGCCATGGCCGATAAGCTTGAGCCAGAAGATGGAGCACAGCCGGATGGGGCGAAAAACCCGCGAGGCGCGTCGTCTGGCGAGGGCGGTTTGGACGCGCGTCTGGATCAGCTGAATCGCTCGCTGACCGAGCACAATGAACGCGAAGAGGCGGAACAGAAACGCTACTCTCGCTCCGGCGACGCCTCCGGCTATGCGGCGGCGATGAAATTGTCGAGCGAGTTGATCGCGGGAGTTGGTGTCGGCGCGCTGATCGGCTGGCTTCTGGACAAGTGGCTGGGGACCGCCCCGTGGGGGCTGGCTGCGTTTCTCCTTCTCGGGTTCGTGGCCGGGGTCCTGAACATGCTGCGTTCCGTGGGCAAGATCGCGGATCCGGCAGAGGAATTCCGACGCAAGGATGATGGATCGTAACGGCGATCCGTGGTTTAACGCGTCACGTAGCGAACCGATGGCCTCTGGGGCGAAAGTCCGGATCAGGGTCAGGGGATTAAACGAAGAGCCGCTTTCGCGGCATGAGAACAGATTTAAGAGGCCGTCCCGGTGTCGAACGATCCGCTTCATCAATTTAAAGTCGTAAATCTGTTCCCTGTTGAAATCGGCGGTGTTGATCTCTCCTTCACCAATTCGTCGCTGTTCATGGTAGCGACCGTCGCCGTGACGACGGTGTGGCTGATGCTGGCCACCAAGGGGCGCGGCCTGGTGCCGAGCCGCGGCCAGTCCGTGGCGGAGATGTTCTACGAATTCATCGCGAACATGTTGCGAAGTTCGACAGGATCGGAGGGGATGCGATTCTTCCCGTTCGTCTTCTCGATCTTCATGTTCGTGCTGGGCGGCAACATCATGGGGATGTTCCCCTATTTCTTTACGATCACGGCCCAGATCATCGTTACCTTCTCGCTGTCCATGCTCGTGATCCTGACGGTCGTCGGCTACGGCATCAAGCAGCACGGCTTCCGTTTCCTGAAGGTATTCGTGCCGTCCGGCGTGCCGTTCGTCCTGCTGCTTCTCGTGACGCCGATCGAGGTCATCTCGTTCCTCTCGCGTCCCATCAGTCTTTCCGTTCGACTTTTCGCGAACATGCTCGGCGGTCACATCACGCTGAAGGTTTTTGCCGGCTTCGTGGTGAGCCTCGGCAGCCTTGGCTTCGCCGGTGTCCTCGGCTCCGTCATGCCGCTGGCCATGACGGTCGGTTTGACGGCGCTGGAATTCCTGGTCGCCTTCCTGCAGGCCTATGTGTTTGCGGTGTTGACCTGCATGTACCTGAACGACGCCCTGCATCCGAGCCACTAGGACGGACCGCCGGGCAAGCCCTATAGAACCCTCAACAGATCCAGCTGATCTCGAATCCATTCAAGGAGCACTTATCATGGAAGCTGAAGCTGCAAAGTACATCGGTGCCGGTATCGCTTGCCTCGGCATGGCCGGCGTTGGCCTCGCCCTCGGCAACATCTTCTCCAGCTACCTCACCGGTGCGCTGCGCAACCCGTCCGCGGCTGACGGCCAGTTCGGTCGCCTGATCCTCGGCTTCGCCGCGACTGAAGCCATGGGCATCTTCTCGCTGCTCATCGCGCTGCTCGTTCTCTTCAGCTGATTTCAGCAAGGGTTGTCGGCCCGTGCCGGCAACTGAGGACATCCGCGCCCATTGAGGGCGCGGGATGGTGCAGTGCTCGAAATTCATCGTGGCGCGTGACGAGGATTGACTCCTTAGGGTCGGCTTCCCACGCGCCATAGGTGATGATCGTTGCACCTGGCGTGGCATCTGGAGGCGCCTTTGGCTCAGGCTCAAGAGACTCATACGAACGAGACGGCCGCTGCCGGCGGCGCGACGACGGCGCACACCGAGGTGCCGCACGACGGCGGACACGGGAGCACGACGTTCCCGCCGTTCGACAGCTCGTCATTCCCCTCCCAGATCCTCTGGCTGGCGATCACTTTCGGCCTCTTCTACTACATGATGTCGAAAATGGTTCTGCCGCGCATCGGGGGCATTCTGGAAGATCGCCGCGATCGCATTGCCAGCGATCTGGGCGAGGCAAACCGGCTGAAGCAGGAAACTGAGGTGGCCATCGCCGATTACGAGCAGGCTCTTGCCGAAGCTCGCAAGAAGGCGCAGGGCATCGCCCAGGCGAACCGAGACAAGCTGGCCGAAGAATCCAAGGCAAAGCGCGCGGCGATCGAGGAAGATCTGAACGCCAAGCTTGCCGAAGCTGAAGAGCGGATTGCCGGCATCAAGTCGGCCGTGCTCGCGGATGTTGGCGAAATCGCAAGCGAGACCACGACCGCGGTCGTTGAAAGTTTGCTTGGCAAGGCGCCCACCAAGACCGAGACGTCGAAGGCCGTTTCGGCCGCGATGAAGTAAGGAGATCCTGACCATGGATGCAACATTCTGGGCCATGATCGGTCTCTTCCTTTTCTTCGCCCTGCTCGTCTGGGTGAAGGTCCCCGGCAAGATGGGGGCGGCGCTCGACGATCGCGCCGAAGGCATTCGCAAGGAACTCGACGAAGCGCGCCGTCTGCGCGAGGAAGCCCAGGCGCTTCTGGCCGAATACCAGCGCAAGCACCGCGAGGCGGAGGAAGAGGCGGAGAACATCGTCGCCGAAGCCCGCCGCGAGGCCGAAATGCTGACCAAGCAGACCGAAGACGCTCTCAACGAGCTGGTCGAACGTCGCACGGCTCTGGCCGAAAGCAAGATCGCGATGGCCGAAGGTCAGGCGATGGACGAGGTGAAGGCGATGGCCGCCGACGTCGCAATTTCAGCGGCGAGCGCAATCCTGTCCAAGAAGGTCTCCGGCAAGGTCGCCGACAAGCTCATCTCCGACAGCATCGAAGATGTTGCGACGCGTCTGAACTGATACGCCTGAGCGCCCGCTCGGCGGGATCCGCCGGCACGTAAAATTGGAAAAGGGCCGCTGACCTGTTGGGTCGCGGCCCTTTTTGTTTGTCGGGCAAATCCGTAATTTGGGGCCTCGTCGGCCTTTCAGGGGGCTGCTGTCAGGAGCGCCCTGATGGGGGCGAAGGAGCGGCGGTGATGAAGCGTCGGGCCAAGCTCGATCAATGCCGTCTGATGCTGGGCCGTGCCGTAACCCTTATGCGCGGCGAAGCCATAGCCCGGACATTCCCGATCCAGCAGGACCATCATCCGGTCGCGGGTGACCTTCGCAACGATGGACGCGGCTGCCACCGACATGGAGAGGGCGTCCCCCTTGACGAGCGCTTCGGCGGGACAGATCAGACCCGCAGGCACGTCCCGGCCATCGATCAGCGCCGCTGAGGGGCATTCCGGCAGGGCGGCAAGCGATTGGCGCATGGCCCAGAGCGTCGCCGCCCGGATGTTCATCGCGTCGATGCGCTCAGGCGAGGCGAACACGATGGAGACATGGCATTTGGTCAGGATGTCGGCGTAGATCGCCTCGCGTCGGGCCTCTGACAATTTCTTTGAATCGTTGAGCCCCTGCGGGAGGTCTTTCGGGTTCACGATTACGGCGGAGACGACCACGGGCCCCGCCCAAGGCCCGCGTCCGGCCTCGTCGACCCCTGCCACCAGCCCGCCATGGAGCTTCGCAAGCCGCCTCTCATGGGTGAGATCGGGCCCAGAGCGGGTCTTGTTCGCGCCAACGCCCTTGCCCGCGCGCTTGCGCGGCTTCACCGCGCCTGACGTGGCTGCTTCCGGGGTGTTGGATTTGCGGGCGCGTACAGCTTTGACCATGGCCGGACTGTGCCCCCGCCATCACCCTCCTGCAAGGAGGTCCGCGTGCTTTATCCCCTTCTGCGAACACGGTGCAGATCATCGGGAGGCCGTGTTCTTCCGAAAAGGACGTCGCGCTTGCCAAAGCTCAGAAGAGGTCCAGTTGCACCGCGCCCTTCAGGGGAGGGATGAAGAGGTCGGTGCGTAATCGTTTGCGGCGATGGTTGAGCCCGAGCCGCTTGGCCGCCAGCTCGAACCGCTTGCCGATCTGCATTGCGTAAGGGCCTTCGCCGCGCATGCGCTTGCCCCATTCCGCATCATAGTCCTTGCCGCCCCGCATGGACTTCAGAACCGACATGACGCGCCTGTAGCGGTCGGGATAATTCCGCAAGAGCCAGTCCCGGAAAAGGGGGCTGACCTCCATGGGCAGGCGTAACAGGATGTAGCCAGCTTCGCGCGCGCCGTGATCGTGAGCGGCCTCCAGAATACGTTCGATCTCCTCGTCGTTGAGCGCCGGGATCACCGGCGCGAGCATGACGGAGGTGGGGATCCCGGCCTCGCTCAGCGCCCGCACGGCCTCCAGACGCCGCGGGGGCGTCGCTGCGCGCGGTTCCAGCGCACGCGCAAGCTTGCGGTCCAGTGTGGTCACCGACAAGGCGACCTTCACCAGCCCGTCCGCTGCCATCTCCGAGAGGATATCCATGTCGCGCAAGATGAGCGCGGATTTGGTGACGATGCCGACCGGATGGCGCGCGCGCTGAAGAACTTCCAGCACCTCGCGCATGACCCGCATCCGCCGCTCGATGGGCTGATAGGGATCGGTGTTGGTTCCGATGGCGATGGTCTTCACCTTGTATCCGGGCGCCGACAATTCACGCGCCAGAAGCTCCGCAGCATTGGGTTTGGCGAAGAGTTTCGTTTCGAAATCTAGCCCGGGGGACAGGCCCATATAGGCGTGGGTGGGCCGCGCAAAGCAGTAGATGCAACCATGCTCGCAGCCCCGGTAAGGGTTGATGGAGCGGTCGAAGGAAATGTCGGGAGACTCGTTGCGCGTGATGATCCGCCGTGCCGCCTCAACCTGAACCTCGGTCTTGAGAGGCGGTAGATCGTCGAGGCTGCCCCACCCGTCATCGATTACCTCGCGCGCCTCCTTCTCGAACCGCCCGCGCATGTTCAGTCCGGCTGCCCGCCCCCGCGGAAGGGGCGCTTGCGGCCCGCTTGCGAGGTCCGGGCTTTCTGGCATCGCCGCGCGGCCACGCACCGGCGCCTTGGCCTCGCCGGGATATGTCCTTTCTGTAAGCCTGCCTGAGTTCGCCATGCTGATCTCGTTCCGGTTGATGGCGAGAAGATACGCGCGCAAAGAGAACAGAGCAAGAACATTTGCGCCGGGCCAAAAGTGGCTGGGATGCTCGCAAAAGTGCCGAAAAGGGTGCTATTAAAGGTGTCATGTTCTCTGTTGTCATACCTACATTCAACAATGATGCGACACTGGTGGAGGTGTTGGCCGCACTTGTCCGCGCCTCTGCGGAAGGCGTGGTGCGGGAAGTGATCGTCGTCGATGAAGGGTCAGACGATATGACCGAGACGATTGCAGACGCCGCCGGTTGCCGGTGGCTGAGCGTTTCCGGCCCGCGAGGCGCGCGTTTGGCTGCGGGTGCAGCGGCAGCAAAGCGGGGCGAGTGGCTGCTGTTTCTGGAGCCGGACATGGTGCTCGATCCGGAATGGTTCCGGGAGGTCGGCAAATTCGTGGAGCGGATGGAACGGATCGGTCGGGGCGATCGCCGTGCGGCCTGCTTCCGGCCCGTGAACGAGGAACCCGGTTTTCTGGCGCGCTCTTCCGAACTGTGTGGTTGGGTGCGCGCGCGCGTTCTGGGCATCGCGCATCCACGCCAGGGATTGCTTCTGTCCCGCCGCTTCTATGAGACGCTTAATGGGCACAACAAGGCCTCGCCGCTCGCGGATGCGGAAATCGCCCGTCGCATCGGTCGCCGTCACATGACGTATCTTCCGGTTCGTGCGGTGCGTCGCTATGTGCCGGATGCGGGCCGCGGGCGAAGCGCGTTACGTGACTGGCTGGGTATGGCCTTGTTCTTTATGCGCGTGCCGGGCGCGGTGATCGGGCGCGTCGTAGGTCCGTCGGCGCACTGAGCGCGCGGATCGTCAATACCTTTGATGATGCGAAAAGGCCGGGGATGTTCCCGGCCTTTTCCATCTTGTCAGTTGAGGCTCGATTCCCGACCTGTCGCTGTCTCACCGATAGGGGCTGCGGCAGCGATGGTAGCGGCCGTCGTAGCCGAGATATCTATCGGTACGCGGGTTGTAGGAACGATAGCGCCGCAGGCACCAGTTCACATGCGCTCTGCCACCGCGACGGTAGCCACGAGGCGGGGGCGGTCTGCGATATCCCCAGCCGTAACGCGGAGGGGGCCTGCGATACCGGCGCGGCGGCGGACGCCTCCAGCGCGGCGGGGGCGGCCCCCACTGTGCCAATTGAATGGACGCGCCCTGCGCGTTCCTTTCAGGCATGCGCAGGCCGAACTGCGTCATGTCCAATCTGACCGTGGAAATGGTCGGCGTCAGGTTCCGGGGGCTTTTGTCCTGGGGGATGGCCGCGTTGGCAGTGCCACCCACGAAGAGGGCCGCGACGATCGCGAGCGGTCCGATCAATCTTCGCAATTTACCCATCTGCATGCCTTTCTCCATCTGGATTGTTGGATGCGAAGGGCGAAAATCGTCCTTGCGCCGGCTGCGGATCCCGGCGGCAATCATATTCATGCCGGGATCGGTGGAAGCGGCGGTGGGTACAATATGTCCACAGGCCACCGTTCCGTCATTGGCGGTGGCTTGCGGCCGAGGTCGAAAGTCAGCGCCGATGAAACGTCTACGAGCCATCCGGGTGTGAATGCGGAGCGTCGATCTTTTCAGGTTGCCCCAACCCTAAGAGCGGCTTCGTAGCTGGATGATACATTCCAAAAGATCAGGGCGTAAATGAGAAATGTCGTATCGTATTTAACGCCTGCGGTTGTATTTTTACTTACCGATGAAGTCTTTGGTGCAAGCTACATGCACCAAAGACCGGGTGCGGCTGATTGGGGCAAACCTAGAGATAAAGCTCGTAGGCCGCCTGGTTCCATCTGTAGGCCCCGCCGTTGGCCTCGATATAACCGACAGCGGGGAAGGGCATGTGATAGCCCGCAACTGCTATCCGGTCGGCGGCCACCATGTCGAACAGGCGCTTGCGCGTCTGTCCCGCCATTTCCTTGTCCATGTCGAAGCGTACGTGCCATTCCGGCTTCTGCACCGAGATGGCGAAATGGTTCGCCGTATCCGCCCACAGCAACAGCCTGCGCCCCTCGCTTTCCAGATGATAGGCCATGTGGCCCGGCGTGTGGCCATAGGCGTTGACGGCCGTGATGCCGGAGACCACGTCGCCATTCGGCTCGAGGAAGGTCGTTTTCTCCGCAAACGGCATGACATTGCTGCGCACCAGCCGGGCTGCGCCTTCGGTCGGGCCGGAAAGGCGCTCATCGGCGCTCCAGAAATCATATTCATGCGCCCCGGTCACATAGGCCGCATTGGGAAAGAGCGGTGCGTCGCCCTCCATTATGCCGCCGATATGGTCCGGATGCATGTGGGTGAGGACGACCGTATCGACCTGTTCCGGCGTGTAGCCCGCCAGCCGCAGGGCTTCGCCGAACCGGCCAGCCGCAGGTCGGCGTCCCGCACCGTTGCCCGTATCGAAGACGATGAGCTTCGAACCCGTGTTGACGATGACCGGCGTGAAGCCGATTTCCATCCGCGTCGGCGGCAGGTTGTTGGCCTCCGCCAGTTCCTGCACGGCTTCGGCGGGTTGGTCTTGCCCGAAAATCGGGTGAGGCCCGTCAAGCGCGATGCCGCCGTCGAAGACGGTCGTGATTTCAAATGCGCCGAGCTTGAAGCGGTTGAAGGCGGGGCGGTCGACGCCGAGCATGGGGGCGGCGGCCAATGCCGGGCGGGTTGTGGCGCGCAGGATGAAAGGGGCCGCAAGCGCTGCACTTCCAAGACCGAGCAGGGTGCGCCTCGAAAGAGTTGAAACAGGATGATGCGTCATGATGGCGAAGTCCTCCCAAATGAAGGAACCCAGACTAGTCGCCCAAGGCCATTCTCGATATTTCGCCGCGATCAAATCCGCCCCACTTTTACGTGAAGGCAAGCGGGACGGCCGTTACTCAGGCGCGCCCGTCTAGTGCGGCCTTGATCTTCATGAAATCGCGCCATGCAAGACGCTTCTGAATGGGGGTGCGCAGCAGATAGGCCGGGTGCAGCGTGGCGATCGCGCGGATGGATCGGCTGCCGGTCTGATAGTCCAGCCATTTGCCGCGAAGCCGCAGAATGCCTTCGTTCGTGCCCACAAGGAGTTTGGCCGAGGCCCCACCCAGAAACACCAGCACATCCGGATCGACAAGCTCGATCTGGCGGCGGATGAACGGCTTGCAGATTTCCGCTTCCTGGGGGCTCGGCACACGGTTTCCAGGCGGTCGCCAGGGCACCACGTTGGCGATATAGACTTCGTCGCGTGTAAGCCCGATGGCCGTCAGCATTCGCTCCAGAAGCTGGCCGGAGCGCCCGACGAAGGGAATGCCCTGCGCATCCTCTTCCCGTCCGGGCGCTTCGCCCACGAACATCAGCCGGGCGTTCTCGACGCCATTGGAGAAGACGAGGTTCTTGGCCGTCAGGCGCAGGTTGCAGCCCTCGAAACTGGCCAGCGTCTCGCGCAGCGCCTCAAGCGTGGCTGCCTGACCGGCCGCTTCGCGCGCCGCCATCACCGCTCCGTCGCCGGGAATCGTTGCGCCTGAGGCGGACGAACCGGAATGCGGAACCGCAGATCCGCCTTGTGGGCCCTGTGAGGGCGCGGGGCGGGGCGCTGCGGGCGCGGGCCGGGCCGGTTGCGGGGCCTGCCTCTGGCCCGGCTGGCGGGGCTCCTGATTGGCGCCCATGCCGCCTGCAGGAGGGGGCGGAGCCGCCCTGGCGCGCGCTTGTGCGCGGGCTGCCTGTTCGGCGCTCTCCTCGAATCGGTTCACCGGCGCATCGCTCAACGCCACATCGACGCCCGATGCGACGTAAAAGTCGAGCAGCACTTCCAGATCGGCGGGATTGAGGGGCGCGGTCATTTCACTTTCATGGCCCACGGGCCGGCATAAGGCAAGGCTGTCGCAGCGGCAGGTAAATCCTATTGTAAACTGTGCCCATGAACAGCCATCAATAGGATATGCTGACGAACGGGTGTGCGGCGCACCATGCGGATTGCAGGCCCCAACGCACTGATTTAAACAAGATCGGAAAGACGAATAGAGAACGTCACACCGATCTGCCGGACCGGAGGAGTAGGATATGGCCGAAACGGAAGCTCTGCCTGAGCGTGAGAGCATGGAATTCGATGTGGTGATCGTTGGCGCGGGCCCCGCGGGCCTTGCAGCCGCCATTCGCCTCAAGCAGCTCTCGACGGAGGCCGGGGAGGAGCTTTCGGTCGTTGTGCTGGAAAAGGGATCCGAGGTAGGCGCGCATATCCTGTCCGGCGCCGTCATCGACCCGGTCGCCATCGACCGGCTGTTCCCGGACTGGCGCGAGGACGAGACCAACCCGCTCAAGACCCCGGTGACGACCGACAAGTTCATGGTGCTGGGCCCTGCGGGCGCGCTGCGCCTGCCCAATTTCATGATGCCGCCGCTGATGAGCAACCACGGGGCCTATGCGGTTTCGCTCGGCAACGTTGCGCGTTGGCTTGCGGAAAAGGCGGAAGCGCTGGGTGTGGAAATCTATCCCGGCTTTGCGGCCTCCGAGGTGCTCTATGACGACGAGGGCCGCGTGATCGGCGTGGCCACGGGCGACATGGGCCTGACGGAAACCGGTGAGCCCGGCCCGAACTACACCCGCGGCATGGCGCTTCTGGGCAAATATGTCTTCATCGGCGAAGGTGTGCGCGGCTCGCTCGCCAAGCAGCTCATCGAGAAATACGAACTCGACAAGGATTGCGAGCCCGCCAAGTTCGGTATCGGCCTGAAAGAACTGTGGCGCGTCGCTCCCGAAAAGAGCCAGCCCGGCCTCGTCCAGCACAGCTTCGGCTGGCCGCTGGATTCTCGCACTGGCGGCGGGTCGTTCCTCTACCACCTTGAGGACAACCAGGTGGCGGTCGGCTTCGTGCTGCACCTGAATTACGAGAACCCCTATCTCTCGCCATTCGACGAATTCCAGCGCTTCAAGACGCACCCGGCCATCCGCGACACCTTCGAGGGCGGCGAGCGCCTGTCCTACGGCGCACGCGCGATTTCCGAAGGCGGCTGGCAGTCGGTGCCGAAGGTCTGTTTCCCCGGCGGCGTGTTGATCGGGTGTTCCGCGGGCTTCCTGAACGTGCCGCGCATCAAGGGCACGCATAACGCCATGCTGTCTGCCATCATGGCGGCCGACAAGGCGTTTGCGGCGCTGAAGGCGGGCCGGGCCAACGACGAACTGAGCGAGTACGAGGCTGAGTGGCGCGCCAGCGAAATCGGCAAGGATCTGAAGACGGTGCGCAACGTCAAGCCGATGTGGTCGAAGTTCGGCACCTGGATCGGCATTGCCATGGGCGGTCTCGACATGTGGACCAACTCGCTCTTCGGCTTCTCGTTCTTCGGCACGCTGAGCCATGGCAAGCCCGACAGCGCGACGCTGAAACCTGCCGCCCAGTGCAAGCCGATCGACTATCCCAAGCCCGACGGCAAGATCAGCTTCGACAAGCTTTCCTCGGTGTTCCTGTCCAACACCAACCACGAGGAAGGCCAGCCGGTCCACCTCAAGGTCGCGGACATGGCGCTTCAGAAGTCGTCCGAGCATGACATCTACGCCGGTCCGTCGCAGCGCTATTGCCCGGCGGGCGTCTACGAGTGGATCGAAGAGGGCGAGGATGCCCCGCGCTTCCAGATCAACTCGCAGAACTGCGTCCACTGCAAGACCTGCGATATCAAGGATCCGAACGGCAACATCACCTGGACGGTGCCGGAAGGCGGCGGCGGGCCGAACTACCCGAACATGTAGGGGCGTGGGAAGCTCCGGCTCCCACGGGGCCTTATAGGCGTATTACTGGAGCCCTGTCGGATAACCAACCGGCAGGGCTTTTCATTGCCCGTGGTTTGATATGCGTATGCGCGTTGTGCTGCAGCGGAATTGCGGGTTGTCCATGGAATTAAGTAAAAATGCGCAATTGTTATATTTACATGGACGTGGGCCCGTGTCGTCACGGGGCAATTAGTCTTTTGAGAGATTGAGGGGGAACGGATGTCTGGATTTGAAAGTGAAGGCATAAGCAAGGATGCACGCGCATTGCTGCTTTACAATAGCAACGCGAAATCAATGGGTATCGCTTACGTCCTATGGTTTTTCCTTGGGACGCTTGGAGGGCACCGGTTCTATGCGTCGAAGACGGGATCCGCAGTCACTCAATTGTTGTTGACGATTTTGGGTTGGGCGACGGTAGCCCTTGGTGTCGGCTTTCTGTTCCTGATCGTGGTAGGGATCTGGGTCCTCGTGGATGCGTTTCTTATCCCCGGCTGGATTCGCAGCCATAACAACATGTTGGCGGTTCAACTCGGCGCCTGAACGACGAACGAAAATCTCCGCCGCCCTCTGCTCCGACTTTCGGACGGTGGAAAGGGCGGCGGCGTATCATGTGCAGGTTGAATACAGTGGCTCCTATTGCGCCGCCGCTTCCGTGTCTTCGATCGCCTGCGCCTCGACGGCCGCAAAGGCCGACATGTTCACAATGCCCCGGGTCGTGACCGAAGGCGTGAGAATATGGGCGGGCTTGGCGAGGCCCAGCAGGATCGGGCCCACATGCAGCGCGTCGGTCATGACCTTGAGCAGGTTCAGCGCGATATTGGCCGCATCGAGCGTGGGGAAGACGAGCAGGTTTGCAGCCTCCGTCAGCTTGCTGTCGGAGACGACGCGCGCGCGAAGCTCCGGCGACAGCGCCGCATCGCCGTGCATCTCGCCCTCGACTTCCAGATCCGGGGCAAGCTTCCACAAAAGCTCCACCGCGGCCCGCATCTTGGTCGAGGACTCGCAGGACCGGGAACCGAAATTGGAGCTGGAGAGCAGCGCCACCTTCGGTGTGATGCCGAAGCGTGCGATCTGACCGGCGGCCAGCAAGGTCATTGCGGCCACGTCCTCCGCGCTGGGATTGTCCGAGACATAGGTGTCGGACAGGAAGTGCGCGCCCTTTGAGTTGATCAGCAGCGACATGGTGGAAAGCTCATGCACGCCGGGTGCCCGTCCGATCACCTGATCGAGCATCAGGCGGTGCCGGTCGAAGCGGCCTTCGAGACCGCAGATCAGCGCATCCGCATCGCCGCGCCGCACGGCCACCGCGCCGATGGCGGTGTTGTTGGCGCGAATGATGCGCCGCGCGCCTTCCGGCGTCACGCCCTTGCGCCCCGTGCGCAGCAGAAGTTCCTCCACGTAGTCGCGGTAACGCGGATCGTCTTCCGGGTTGATGAAATCGAAATCCGTGCCCGGACGCACGCGCAGGCCGAAGCGTTCGCAGCGGCTCGCCAGAACGCTCGGACGTCCGATCAGGATTGGTCGCGCCGTGCCGTCTTCCAGCAGAACCTGCGCTGCGCGCAACACGCGCTCGTCTTCGCCGTCGGCATAGATCACCCGCTTTCCGGCGTTCTTGGCTGCGGCGAAGACAGGCTTCATGATCAGGCCGGAGCGGAAGACGAAGCGGTTCAGTTCGTCGAGATATGCCTCGAAATCCTCGATCGGACGGCGCGCCACGCCGGTCTCCATCGCGGCCTTCGCGACCGCAGGCGCAATGCGCAGGATGAGGCGCTGGTCGAAGGCGGACGGGATCAGGTAGTCCGGGCCGAAGGTCGGCGTATTGCCGCCGTAAGCCTGGGCTGCGGCCTCCGAGGGCTCTTCCTTGGCAAGCTCGGCAATCGCCAGAGCGGCTGCGAGCTTCATCTCCTCGTTGATGGTCGTCGCGCCCACGTCAAGCGCGCCGCGGAAGATGTGCGGGAAGCACAGGACGTTGTTGACCTGATTGGGGTAGTCGGAGCGCCCGGTGCACATCATGGCGTCGTCGCGCACCGCCGCGACCTCTTCCGGCATGATTTCCGGGTTCGGATTGGCGAGCGCCAGAATGAGCGGGTTCTTCGCCATCCGCTTCACCAGTTCCGGCTTCAAGACACCGGCGGCGGAAACGCCGAGGAAGACGTCAGCATCGTCGATGACGTCGGCCAGTTTACGCTTGTCGGTCTTGCGCGCGAACGTGGCCTTCCATTCGTCCATCAGCTCTTCGCGGCCCTCATAGACCACGCCGGCCAGATCCGTGACCCAGATGTTCTCCTTGCTCGCCCCAAGCGAGACAAGCAGGTTGAGGCAGGCGAGCGCCGCGGCGCCTGCCCCGGAGGCCACGATCTTGACCTTGGAAATGTCCTTGCCGACAAATTCCATGGCGTTGCGCACCGCAGCCGCAACGATGATCGCCGTGCCGTGCTGGTCGTCATGGAAGACGGGGATGTTCATGCACTCGCGCAGACGCGCTTCCACCTGGAAGCACTCCGGGGCCTTGATGTCTTCAAGATTGATGCCGCCGAAGGTCGGCTCCAGCGCGGAAATGACGTCGACCATGCGGTCCACTTCGCGCGCCTCGATCTCGATATCGAAGACATCAATGCCTGCGAATTTCTTGAAAAGGACGGCCTTGCCTTCCATCACCGGCTTGGAGGCCAGCGGCCCGATTGCGCCCAGTCCCAGAACTGCGGTGCCGTTGGAGACCACGGCCACGAGGTTTCCGCGGCTGGTGTAATGATCGGCAGTGCCCGGATCGTCCGCAATCGCCCGGCAGGGCGCGGCCACGCCCGGCGAATAGGCCAGCGCCAGATCGCGCTGGTTGCCGAGCGGCTTGGTCGCCTGAATTTCCAGTTTGCCCGGGCGAGGGTAGCGGTGGAAGAAGAGAGCGGCTTCCTCGAGTTCACTGAGCTTCTTTGGCTTTTGGTCCATGGCCAGAATGATTTCCCGATCCTTGATTTGCTGCCGCACCTTAGAGCAACGCTACGTGCGATGGAATTCGAGCGAGCGCCGGATTTATTTAAAATAGGCGTTTTTTATGATTTTCCTTGCGGAAGCAGGAGATCGTCCGCCGCCTGCCCTTCCGGAATGGATCACGTCTGATGGCTTGGCGCGAACGGGCGCAGTTCCTGCGCGTGGATCACAAGGCGCAGCAACATGTAGGCGACGACCGCGTTGAGCACATGCCACATGAAATGCGTGCCGATGGGAAACCAGGAGCAGGCCGGCTGATCCATGATGCGAAAGCTCACGGAGAGCGTGAACATCAGGCCCGTCATGGCGAAATGGAAGGCGAGCTTTCTGTTGCGCGGCGCAATTGCGGCAGCGATTGCGAAGAGACTCAGCAGCGGTCCGGCATAGATCGCCGAGATGCCCATGGTCGGTCCGAGAATTCGGGAGATCATGAGGCAGAAACCAAGAAAACCGGCGGTGACGAGACCGGTGCCCGCCATGCCGAGTGCGAAAAGCCGCATGATCGCGACGAAGAAGACCGCAAGGATGAAGAGCGCAATCGACAGGACATCCAGCGCGCCGGTGACGGGCGTCGGCTGCGTGTGAAAAAGGAACGAGGCGACCCCGACACAGGCGATCAGGGCGCTGAGACCGATGACGGGAAGGTCTCTTCTGCCCTTGTATCGCAGGACCCACAATATGCCCGCGGCTGTCATGAAGAAGGCGACATTGGAAATCGCATTTGCCGGTTCCGCCCAGAAGCTCCCGTCAAATCGCTCGCAATATTGGCTGACTATCCGGATGGAATCCATGCGTGCTCAATCCGCCGCGCGGTTCGGGCAGGCTTCGGCCATTGCGCGCCTTTCGGGCGACGTGAGAGCGCGCTACCGAACCCGTCAGGCTGGTATCTTGCTCATTTCCCTGCGTAACTGGCAAGTGTGCAAGGACGAAGATTCGCCTGTTTCCCAACCTTGATAGCGCGCGAATGAGGAACGCGCTACCGCGGATTGCGGGGCGGGACAAACTGGCGGGCGCGGTCGGCCCGCTGCGACGCGAAAAAATATCCGGGAGTTGAAACAAGCATGAGCCGCATCGACGAAAGCCGCCCCTTCATTCCTGTCCGTATTGCGGTCCTGACCGTTTCCGATACGCGCGCTCTGGAGGATGACCGCTCCGGCGCGACGCTGGCCGCACGCATCGAGGAGGCGGGGCACACGCTGGCGGGGCGCGAGATCGCGACCGACGATGTGGCAGCCATTCGCGCGGTCGTTCAGCGCTGGATCGCGGATGAAGCCGTCGACGTCGTCATTTCCACCGGCGGCACGGGGTTCACGGGCCGCGACGTGACGCCGGAGGCCATCGAACCCCTGTTCGAAAAGCGCATGGATGGCTTCTCGGAGATTTTTCACCGGATCTCCTACGACAAGATCGGCACATCCACGGTGCAGTCGCGGGCAACAGCCGGCGTTGCGAATGCAACCTATATCTTCGTGCTGCCCGGCTCTCCCGGTGCCTGCAAGGACGCCTGGGACGGCATTCTGAAACCGCAGCTCGATTACCGTCACCTGCCCTGCAATTTCGTGGAGATCATGCCCCGCCTCGACGAGCACCTGAAACGCGGCAAGCTCAGAAACGGGTGAGGTCGGCCCTGAAAGAAAACGGGCCCGAACCTCATGACATGAGGCCGGGCCCGTCAATTGTAGACGGCGTTTCCGCCCGCGCGCGGAGGTGGCTCAGCCCTCGATGCGCGTGAAGTCGGCCACCGTCAGCGTCGCCTCGCGGATTTCGTTCAGAAGCTTCAGACGGTTCTCGCGAACGGCCGCATCCTCGGCATTGACGAGGATTTCCTCAAAGAAGCGGTCGACCGGCGCGCGCAACTTGGCGAGTGCGGTCATCGCGGCGGCGAAATCCTCATGCCGCACGGCGGCCTCGGCGTCCGAACGCGCGGTATCGACCGCGGCCGCAAGCGCGATTTCCGCCTCTTCGACGAGGTGGCTCGCCTGCGGGCGACCGGCAAAGCTCTGTTCGGACTTCTTTTCCTCGATGCGCAGGATGTTGGTCGCACGCTTGGTGCCCGCCAGCAGCGATGCGCCGTCTTCCGTTTCAAGGAACGAGCCTAGCGCTTCCACGCGCTTGACGATCATCTGCAGGTCGTCCTGACCGTCGAGCGCGAAGACCGCATCGATGAGATCGTGCCGAGCGCCCTCTTCGCGCAGATGAACCTTCAGGCGGTCCGCAAAGAAGGAGAGCAGGTCGTTTGCCTCGCCGAAGCCGGAACGTGCGGCAGCGAAGAGCTTGAGAAGCGGCAGGCGCAGCTTGTTCGTCAGAACGATGCGGATGACGCCGAGCGCGGCGCGGCGCAGTGCGTAAGGATCCTTGGACCCGGTGGGCTTTTCGTCGATGGCCCAGAAGCCGGCCAGAAGATCGAGTTTGTCGGCAAGCGCCACCGCGATGGCGACCGGATCGGTCGGCACATCGTCGGACGGGCCTTGCGGCTTGTAATGCTGCTCGATGGCGTTGGCCACGGCGGCATCCTCGCCCTGACGGTTGGCGTAGTAACGCCCCATCAGGCCCTGAACTTCCGGGAACTCGAAGACCATGTGGGAGACGAGATCGGCCTTGGAGAGATGGGCCGCCCGTTCGGCCTTCGTCTCAGCGGCGCCCACCATCGGTGCGATGACCTTCGAAAGCGCCTCAAGGCGCGCGACGCGCTCCGCCTGACTGCCGAGCTTTTCATGGAAGACGATGGAGGAAAGCTTGTCGAGATTGCTCTCCAGTTTCACCTTCAGATCGCTGTCCCAGAAGAACTTGGCGTCGGCAAGCCGCGCGCGGATCACCTTCTCGTTGCCCGCGATGATCGAAACCCCACCGTCGGCGGCCTCCAGATTGGAGATAAGCACGAAGCGGTTGGCGAGGCGGCCCGTGGCCGGGTCCTTCATCACAAAGCACTTCTGATTTGCGCGGATGGTGGCGCGGATGACCTCGTCGGGCACTTCGAGAAAAGCTTCGTCGAAGGAGCCGACAAGAATGACCGGCCATTCCACGAGACCCGCCACCTCTTCCAGAAGGCCCTCGTCTTCCACCAGTTCCAGCCCGAGCGCCAGCGCACGGTCGCGCGCGTCATGGGCGATCATGTCCTTGCGCCGGTCGGCGTCGAGCACGACCTTGGCTTTTTCCAGCTTGGTCACATAGTCGTCGAAACGGCGCACGGAGAAGGGCTCCGGCGCGAGGAAGCGATGGCCGGAGGTGACATTGCCGCTTGCTACGCCTTCCACCTCGACGGTGATGACATCTGGCTCCTCGGTCTCCGGACCGAAGGTGCACAGGATCGAATGCAGAGGGCGGACCCAGCGCAGCGAGCCGGGTTCGGAAGAAGCAGCACCCCAGCGCATGGATTTCGCCCACGGGAACTTGCGGACCGTGTCGGCGACGCTTTCGGCGATCACCTCGCTCGCCTCGCGGCCCGGCTTTTCGATAACCGCGACGTAGAAGTCGCCCTTCTTGGGATCGTTGACGATCTTGGCGTCCTCGATGGAGGCGAGGCCCGCACCGCGCAGGAAGCCTTCCAGCGCCTTTTCAGGCGCGCCGACGCGTGGACCCTTTCGCTCTTCGCGGGTATCGGGGGAACGGGTCGGAAGACCGGCCACATGCAGCGCAAGACGGCGGGGGGTCGCGAAGGCTTTTGCGCCTTCATAGACAAGACCTGCATCAACCAGAGCGTTGGTCACAAGGGACTTCAGGTCTTCCGCGGCGCGGCGTTGCATGCGCGCCGGGATTTCCTCGCAGAACAGTTCGAGGAGAAGATCGGACATCGGGTTCGCTTTCGGGACACGAAGAATGAGAACTCACGGACAGTCGGTTAGCAAGTTGCGCCCGCCTTGTCACCTCCCCGCGACAGTGAGGCAGGGACGAAGGAAACTTTCGTGCCGGCAGGTAGGGTTGAAGATTTTAGGTAAAAATATCAATAAATAGATGAAATTGCGTAGCCGAATACAAAAAATCGCCTATCCGTATCTATTTACGAGAGTAAAACATTTTCAGGCTAAAACGTAGAGGAAGAAAACATCCGGGGTGGGCGGCGTTTGGCGCATGTCGCGAATTAGATACACAGTAAACTGGTTTCGGTGCGCCTCGCAGGCAACACGTGATGCGATTGTGATCGCCTGTATCAGTGTCCCGTTTCTCGTAGCCGCCATTGAACTGGATCTGTTCGACAAACTGTCCGATTACACCCGCCGGTACGAGCATTTTGAGCTGGATGAGTTACTTCTGGTTCTGCTTGTGGCCGGGTTTCTTGCAATCATCTATGCGTGGAGACGGCTCAGGGAACTCAAGGCCGAGATTCGACAGCGGCGTGCTGCCGAGGCGATGGCTGTGAGGCTCACATTGCATGATGCCCTGACGGGTCTGCCCAATCGGCATAAGTTCGAACGCCTGGTGACGGATGGAATCATCTCCAGTGACCGTCAGCGGTTCGCTGTGATGTTGCTTCGCGTTGACAATTTTCGGCAGGTTATCGACCGGTTCGGGCATGCATTGGGCGACAGTCTGCTCGTCGCGGTCACCAGTCGTCTGTCCGAGCTTTACAGTACCGAAGTCGTGTTTGCGCGCATTGGGCCCAACGAATTCGCGATCAAGTTGGGCCCGATTGAAGATGATGAAGTCGTGTCGGAGTTCGCCAGACGCCTGATCAAGACGCTGGCAGATCCTTTTGTTGTTCTGGGCTGCGAAATCTCCATCACGGTGACCATAGGAATATCCCGATATCCGCAAGACGGTACGACAGCGGTCCAGCTGTTGCGCCGGGCTGACATAGCCAAGCGGCACTTAGCCATGCGGGGACAATCGAAATATGGCCTGTTCGAACAAGGCATGGAGCTCACGCTCTCGCGCATGGACAGCATTGAGAGCCGGTTGAGCGCTGCCATTGAGGCCGACGAGATCATCCCCTATTTTCAACCGATCGTGGATCTGCAAATCGGTCGTACTGTGGCATTCGAAAGTCTGGCGCGTTGGTACGATCTGCAATTGGGGTGGGTCGGGCCGGATCAGTTCATTCCGATTGCGGAGGAATGCGGTCAGATCGTGAAACTCGGCGACAAGCTGCTGCGCAAGGCGTGTCTCGCCGCCTTGGAGTGGCCCTCCGGTATCGGCCTGTCCCTGAATATCTCAGCCGTGCAGCTTCGCGACCCTACGCTTGGCCTCAACGTGTTGTCCGCACTTGGCGAGATCGGCCTGAGCCCGTGGCGTCTTGAGCTTGAACTCACCGAAACCGCGCTGGTGAGCGACGTCCCGGTTGCCCGCGAAATCTTGGAAATCCTCACGCAGACCGGCGTCTCCATCGCTCTCGACGATTTCGGAACCGGCCATTCCAGCTTGCGCCATATCTGCGATTTCTCGATCCACAAGCTCAAGATCGACCAGTCCTTCGTGCGCACCATGTGCAAACGGCACGAGAGCGAGCAGGTCGTCGGCGCGGTGATCGGCCTGGCCCGTGGGCTCGGCATCGTCACCACCGCTGAAGGGATCGAGAACAAGGCGCAGCGGAATTTCCTGCGCGACCTCGGCTGCCAATACGGGCAGGGCTTTCTGTTCGGCAGACCCATGCCCGCCCAGGCCGTATTGGGTTATCTCGCCGATGAGGCGAAAGCGAACGCAGACGCCAGGTCCATACCTGCCTGAGGAGGATCAGCGCCTACCAGCCGCCGCCTCCGCCCCCGCCGCCACCCCCGCCGACGCCACCGCCTCCGCCGGAAAATCCGGACGAGGTGGATTTCGGTGTAGGCAGCGATGACGTGAAGGACTGGGACATGGCGCCGACCGTGTCCGACATGGACCGCCCGAAATGATCGGTGTCGAAAGTGCGCCCGTGATACCAGGACGGTGCGTAATGCGCCCCAGCTGCCGCCCCCGTCGCAGCCGCTGCGACCAGCCAGCTCTGGAAGGCATCGGACCACGGCTTTTCAACCCCGAGCGCCACCGCGTAAGGAAGCATGGTCTCAAACCGGCTGGGCGACATTTCCGGCGCGCCCGCCATGTTCATGCGCTCCTTTTCCGCGACCGAGAGATAGAGCTTCAGGCCCTCGATCTGATCCATGAGCTTGCGCCCGTGGGCGGTCGGTGCGCCCATGAGGAAATAGAAAAGTCCGTTGATTGCCACAAGTGAAGCCGCGATGACCGGAACGAAGGGAACGCCGCCGTCGGTAAAGGCGAAGCTGACGATGTTCGCGCCGATCCCGCTCACGAAGATGCCGAGGAAGACCGCCATCAGAACGAATTGCATCATCCCGGTCAGCGACCTGGCGCGCAGCAACTGGAAGGCGATCCTGATCGCGGCAAAAGAGAACAGGCCGATGAAAATCGAGATCGGGCCGAGGAAGGCAATCTCGAACTCGCTCAACTGTCCGAAGACCAGAAGCGCGACGAAAGTCAGCACGCTGAGTACGAGGCCGGGAACCCAGTAGCCGATATTGGCCTTGAAGAACCGGTTACGGTTTTCGCCGGTAATGGAGCGGCGGAACTTGGTTCCGAGTTTCGCCACCTGAGAACCGTGCTTCTTGGAAAGCGTCAGCGGATGGCCGTCCAGCGTACTGATGACGGCGGCCTCGCCGCGCGGCAGTTTCGCGATAGGACGTCGCTTGTCCGTGGGCTTCAGGGTGATCTCGTCATCCAGATCGTCGAATTCCAGATGCCCCTTTACGGCAAGGTTGATGCAGGCCGCAGAAAGCGCCCGCCATCCGGAATCGGAAAAGCCGCGGTTGTGGATGTAATCCGCAAGCGCGGGCGACACGCCGTCCGGGGCATGGAAGAGCGGAATGATGGTGCCGCGCGGCGGATCGCGCCCCACCCGACGCCATGCCCATAGAAAATAGGTCAACACGATCAGAATGCCGACCCCGGCAATGAACTCCTTGCGGTGATCGAGCAGGAAATAGTTCGCGCGGTCCTCCGCGGACGGGGGAGGGATCGCGCCTTTCGGCATGGCGACTGCGACCGAAAAGCCTTCCCCCTTCCGCAAGGCGCGCGTGGTGGTGAAGATCACGACGTTGCCGCCGTTCTCTTCCGTCACTGTCCAGTCCTTCCCTCTGCCGCCGGTTCTCCCCGTGAAGGCGATCCGGTCCGTCGCCGTCACGCCGTCGGGCAGGGTGATCTGCGCCCTGGCCTGTTCGATCGGGAAAGCCCATTCCTGTCCGGTGACGTTCCAGTAAAGCTCGTCATGATCGTCGAAGAAGCGGATCTGTCGGGTGGTGCGGTACTCGATCCGGAAGGTATGCGGGCGGTGAGGGAGGAAGGTGTCGGCATCGCCGATATAGATGCGCACGCCCTCGCGCGTCTGGTTCTCGCGGTAGGGCTCACTCTCTCCGTCTCGCTGGACGGACAGAAGTTCGAAACCGACACGGCGGATGGCGCCGTCGGCGCTTTCGAACGTCAGCGGGATATCGCGGTAGATCCCCCGCTTGATCTCCCGCCCCTCAGCCCTGGCGGTGATGTTTTCGCTGACGATGAGAGCCCCGTCAGGCTCGACCCGGACGTTGACGTCGAAGCGGGTTATTCTTTCCTGTGCACCGGCGGGAGCGAGCATTGCGCCCAATATGGCGATGAACGCGATCACGATTGCGATTGCGGGGACTGCGCCGAAACCTGAAGGCAGGGGGCTCAAGCGCCGCGGCGCCGATAGGGGATATCCGGTGTGCCTCTGATTCATCATGGCTCACGATACCACTATGACGCTCAATCTCCGAAGCTGACCTTGGGGGTTGTGCGTTCGGCGTCGTCCTCGATCTCGAAAAAGTCTTCGCTGGAAAAACCGAACTGGTTTGCAATCAGATTGGAGGGGAAAGCCTCCACCGTGACGTTCAGGTCGCGCACAGCGCCATTGTAATAGCGGCGCGCCATCTGCAATTCGTTCTCGATGTTGCGAAGTGCGTCCTGCAGGTCGAGGAAATTATCCGAGGCGTCCAGTTCGGGATAATTCTCAGCAACGGCCATGAGCCGGGAAAGCGCCGCGCCCAGCATGCCTTCCGCCTGCGCACGGCCCGCCACGTCGCCCGAAGGGACGCCGCCTGCGCGTGCGCGCATCTCCGTCACCTGCGCGAGCGTTTCGCGCTCGTGGGTCATGTAGCCCTTCACGGCTTCAACGAGATTGGGGATCAGGTCGAAACGACGTTTCAGCTGTACGTCAATACCGCTCCAGCCTTCGCGCACCATCTGGCGTTGACGCACGAGACGGTTGTAAAGCGCGATGGCGTAAACGACGATCGTCGCGAAAAAGGCGAGGACGATCCAACTGATCATGCAACAGGTCCCTGAAGATGCTTTGGGCGCTCATGCGCGCCGGAGACAAATGGCGATTTGGTGAGAACGACCTGACTTTGTCGTGTGCTCACTAACAATTGGGCGCTTTCATGCTGTTTCGGCAATAAGGCACGCCCGCGGCAAATGAACCGGGTCGGATGACTGCGTATACGTTAAAGCCGAAACTTACCCCAACGCAATATACGGAACTCCCAGCAATTACCTTGGTGCAATCAGCACGTCAAACGCGAATGAAGCACGAATTTCGCGCGATGTGGCAAGCAGCCGCACTGGGGATTTTATAGATTTTTCCGATTGATTGTCGGGATGCTTCCGATCCAGCGTGCCCGTTCGGCGCAGGCGTGCTGAGTCCTTGCACGACACAGGGGCTTTCCGCCGCGTGGTCTACGCAGCACCCCTCAAATACCGGCACCTGCGCCGGGTGGGGCAAGGGAGGCAAATGGAAGCGGGCAAGCCGGCGCGCATCGCTCAGCCGGTCTCGCTTGCCCGTTTTCTCTTCAGGCGATGCGGCGCTTACGCGCCGCCTGCCTTCGTCTTGAGGAATGCCGCGCCGCAGGCCTTGGCCAGTTCGCGCACCCTGAGGATGTAGGACTGGCGCTCGGTCACCGAGATCACGCCGCGCGCATCCAGCAGGTTGAAGCAGTGCGAGGCCTTGATGCATTGGTCATAGGCCGGGAACACCAGCTTGTGGATGCCGTCTCCGGCTTCCTCCATCGCCTTTTCGCCCGCCTCCAGCAGCGCCCGGCATTCGCCTTCCGCATCGCGGAAGTGCCGGAACAGCATGTCCGTGTCGGCATATTCGAAATTGTGCCGTGAATATTCCTGCTCCGTCTGCAGGAACACGTCGCCGTAGGTGACCTTCTGGTCGCCTTCCAGACCGTTGAAATTGAGGTCGTAGACGTTGTCGACGCCCTGCACATACATGGCGAGGCGTTCAAGGCCATAGGTCAGTTCGCCGGCGACCGGCGCGCATTCAAAGCCTGCCACCTGCTGGAAATAGGTGAACTGCGACACTTCCATGCCGTCGCACCAGCATTCCCAGCCGAGGCCCCATGCGCCAAGCGTCGGGCTTTCCCAGTCATCCTCCACAAAGCGAATGTCATGGATGGAGGAATCGATGCCGATGGCGGCGAGCGACGCCAGATAAAGCTCCTGCAGGTTCTCCGGCGAGGGCTTCAGGATCGCCTGAAACTGGTAATAGTGCTGCAGGCGGTTCGGGTTTTCGCCGTAGCGGCCGTCGGTCGGGCGGCGCGAGGGCTGCACGTAGGCCGCCTTCCACGGGCGCGGGCCAAGCGAACGCAGCGTGGTGGCGGGATGGAAGGTGCCGGCGCCCACTTCCATGTCGTAAGGCTGCAGGATTACGCAGCCCTTGTCGGCCCAGAAGCGCTGAAGGGTGAGAATGAGACCCTGAAACGAACGCCGCGGGCTGAGATGGGCGGCCGTTTCGCCTGCTCCGGTTTCCGTGAGCGCGGTTTCGATAGGCATGGTGTCCATAATCCTGAGAATGCCGGGAAATCTTGGTCGCGCAGGTCATCGCGCGAGCAGCGCGCGGACACTATCGGCGCACCCGCACCCGGTCAAGAGTGCGCACGGGCGCAAGCCCGCCTGAAGAAACGCGCCGACCTTCGCCCGGCCCTCATGACGTCGCGGCCTTGGTCATATGCCTGCGACGTGCGGCTTTCAGGTCGTTCCGTCGTCTCGGTCGTCATGCGCGCGGTAGCGACCGGTCTGCGGGTCTTTGACCAGCGTTTTGGTCGCTCTCGTCCGGTTGCGCTTGCGCGCGGCCTCGGCCTTGCGCCCCTGCAGGCCCAGAAACCGGAAGATTGCGAAAACCGCGACAAGCGCCACCAGCAGAACGCCGAATTTACCGATCACTGTTGTCCGTTCCCTCTTAAAGACCGTATCGGGCCCAAAGGCCGCGCTCTTCCATCGCCGCCACGAGATCGCGTGCGAGGCCTGGCCTGTCCGCTCCTTCGCTCAGGCCCGCCGCCAGATCGACGCCGATGCCGGGGCGGCGGGGGAAGAACGAGCGCTCGCCGCCAATGAGCGAAAGCTGCACCTTCTCTCCGTAGCGCGCACGCGCAAAGGAGCGCAGATCCCCCAGATCATCGACGAGGCCGAGTGAGCGCGCCGTCTCGCCGACCCAGAAAAGGCCGGAGAACAGATCCGGATCTTCGTTCAGCACATCGCCGCGCCGTTCGCGCACCATCTCGATGAAGACCTCGTGGATCTCCTGTTGAAGCGTTTCCAGATGGGTGATGTCGTCCGGGTTTTCCGGCTGGAACGGATCGAGGATCCCCTTGCGGGTGCCGGATGTGTGGACGCGCCGTTCCACGCCGATGCGCTCCAGCAGGTCCACGAAACCGAACCCGGCGGAGATGACGCCGATGGAGCCGACGATGGAGGAGGGGTCGCAGATGATCTCGTCCCCGGCCAGCGCGATCATGTAGCCGCCGGAAGCCGCGACATCCTCCACGAAGACCAGAACCTGCTTATCGTTTTCCTCGGCCAACTGCCGGATGCGCTGGTAGATCAGCCGCGCCTGCACGGGAGAACCGCCGGGCGAATTCACGATGATCGCCACCGCGGGCACGCCGTCGAAGCGAAATGCCTTTTCCAGATTGTTTGCGCAGCCTGAAAGCGTCAGTCCGGGGCGCAAGGGCGAGGCGAGACCGATCGCACCGTTCAGGCGAACGACGGGAAGTCTCGGCGGCACTCTGCCGAGGCGGCCGGGCAGGCATTTGCGTGCGCGTGTGAAAAAACCCAAGAAAACCTCCCTTGAAAGGCAGTCGAAGCAGGCGGCGGCGCACCATCATATAGGCCACATGTCGGCGCAACGCCAACGCCTCGAAACGCGATCGGTTCGAGCGTGCAATACAGGCTTTTCGTTCAAAGCTTCATGAACGTCTTAACTTTAACGCGCAGGACGCGCAGGAGAATTTGGCGAGAAACTGCAGATTTCAGCGCGATTAACAATCTTTCAAGGTTAAGCGGGTTTCATGGTCAACGTCGCTGGAAAGGCGACACCGCGTATCGGTGAGAGTGGACGGTAAGCTGAAACCACAAGGGGTTACAGGCCGAAATCCCCTCCCAACAGCCGGGATGATCCGGCGCGGGTTCTCCGTGCCGGCCCGGTGTGGCCGAATTGGTAGAGTGGAGTTGCGGGTATGTCCGGCCTGTATGTACCGACACCGGGGCCTTCGCCCCGGCGAGTGTCCAGAAGAGCGCCCAGAAGGTTGCCGGCTCCGTCGTCGAGACGATCCCGGGGCCGCGCAGGCGGCGTGTTCGTGAAGTCGCTCATGCTGGGCGTCGCGCTTTATTTCGGCTTTCCCGACCGCTTTGCCTTTCAGGATACGCTGAGCCTCATGCAGCGCGAGGAAAATCCCTCGCTGCGCTGGCTTGCCGCCATCGAACCCGCCCAAAGCACAACGGTTTCCCGGCCGAGCCTGACAATGGCTTCTGCCGGAAAGCCGGACGGTCCCACTTATCGCATCACCGGACATGCCGACGGCGGGCGCGCCACCATTCTCGCCGGTCTCGATGCCTCCGTCATGGGCCGCGATGTTGTGGATGTGCCTGACGAGGTGCGCACCAACAACTCCGCCAAGGGCAACCGTCTGGTGTCCGTCGCACCTGATCGCCAGATGGTCGATAACGCCGCCGGTACCGTTTATCACATGGGCAGCCTGATTGGTTCGCAACCCGCGCAGGCGCTGCCGCGCGTTGCGTTCGTGCAGCCTCAGGCCGTGCCGCAAACGCAGGTCGCAGCGCTCGGCCCCGCGACGAAGAAGCCCGGCAAGCCGCTGAACCTCAACAAGATGCTGATGGCGCGCGCTGCCGCCGCCGCCGGTTTTTCCTCGCTTTCGGCCTATGCGCCGAGCGCGGTGGAAGACACCGCCTTGCCGTTCGCAGCACTTTTCGGCATGCCTCCCGGCCCGACGCCCGAAGAAGAGGCCGTCGATCGCGAGAACCCGCACTGGTGGGTGTCCAATCCGCTTCCTGCCAACGTGATCCTGCCCAAGGAGCAGCGTTGTCTGGCGGAGGCGATCTATTTCGAGGCGCGCGGAGAGCCGGAAGCCGGACAGGCCGCGGTCGCTCAGGTCGTGCTTAACCGGGTGAAGAACCCGGCCTATCCCGCCACCATCTGCAAGGTGGTCTATCAGAACCGCACGCGGCGCAATTCCTGTCAGTTCTCTTTTGCCTGCGACGGCAAGCCGGACCGGATTTCCTCGAAGGCGTCCTGGGTCGTCGCACAGCGGCTGGCGCGCGAGATCATTACCGGCAAGCACATGTCGGACATGGTCGGAGCCTCCACCCATTATCACGCGACCTACGTGCGCCCGCGCTGGGCGCGCAAGATGAAGCGGCTCGGCAAGGTCGGGCGGCACGTCTTCTACCAGACTCATGGCGGCGGCTGGAGCTGATCGGGAAGTTTCAAGCATTCTGCTTTGGCGGGAAGGTCCGGGAGTCTGTAAGGGATTTGAAGTTTTTCGGCGCTTGCCGGACAGCGTCAACGTGCCGCCGAAAAGCGGCGTGAGTTTGCGAAAATATAGAAATATCAGCAGCTTGGTTTTTCCTATACCGCCTGTCTGGTGACATTCTCTGTGGGTAAGGCATTTTTCGGACCTGCGCGATATGCAGATGAACGGCAAATTAAGGTTTGGGATTGCACTTTGGGGTTGTATTGCTCATTTCCCACTGCGGTGACGCCGATCAATGCCGTTGGAATACAACTCCTTGCTTATGGCCGTTTCGGTCAGTTGCATTGCCACGTGTATGACACTTGCCGTGTCATGGATCGCGTATCGGCGTGACGCCTTTCTGCTGACCTGGTCGATCTCCGCATTCGTGCTGTTTCTGGGGTCCATCTTCTACGGCCTTTATGCCGCCATGCCGGATCGGGTTCCCGCAGCGATCGGCACGACCGGCATTGTGCTCGGATTCGTGTTGTGCTGGTCCGCGGCCCGGCAGTTTCGAAGCGACACGGTGCCGGTGCGCCAAACGCTCGCCCTGGCCACGGTGGTGGTCGTGTCTCAGTGGTGGCTGCAGCTTGGCGGCCTTGTCGGGCTGATGGTGATCCTGTCGAACGCACTGGCCATGGTGCTGCTCTTTGCCTCGGCCTGGGAATACTGGTCCGCCCGATCCGAACGGCTCTATTCCCTGAAGTGGCTGACGGCGCTTTATCTACTTGTCGGTTTTTCTTTCGCGCTGTGCATCATCCCGCTTGCCATTGAGACCCCCCTCTACATGGACCGTGCGCCGAACAACTGGGCGGAGACGCTCCAGATGATCATCTGCATTATCTGCATCACGGCCATCGGCGGCCTGTCACTGGCGGTAAATCAGGAACGCGTCGTGCGAGATCGTACGGTCGAGGCCCGCACGGACGGTCTGACCGGTGTGCTCAACCGGCGTGCCTTCGATGATTTTTCGCAAAAGAGAGAGCCGAAGGGCGATACGGTGGTCGTCATCTTCGATCTCGATTTCTTCAAGGTCGTGAACGACCGCTGCGGCCATGCCTTCGGCGATCAGGTTCTGCGCAGTTTCGCTTCCGTCTGCAGCGCCAGCCTGCGCAATCAGGATGTGGTGGCGCGTATCGGCGGGGAGGAATTTGCGGTCGTTCTGGAGGATTGTACAGTCGAACGCGCTATCGTTGTCGCCAACCGTATCCGGTTGCGCTTTGCCAAGCAGAAGCTCGCATGTGACGGGGAGCAGGTCCGTTGCACGGTCAGTGCCGGTGTGTGCGGCAGCCCGCCCGACGAGCCCCGCAACATCGAAGTGATGTTGAGCGGGGCCGATACTGCGCTTTATCAAGCGAAGCAGAACGGTCGAAACCGTGTCTGCCATTTTGAGATGACGCTGGTCGCGGCCTGAGGTTCTGGCGAGGGGCCCCAAGCGAGGGGCTCAAACGATTTCGATATCGAGCCCGAGATCCAGCGTCGGCGCGGAATGGGTGATCCAGCCGGTGGAAATAAGATCCACACCCGCTTCCGCGATGGCCTGCACCGTCTCCAGATCGATCCCGCCCGAGGCTTCGCTCAACGCCCTCCCGTCGATGATGTCGATGGCGGTTCGAAGCGTTTCTGGCCCCATATTGTCCAGAAGCACCACGTCCGGCCTTGCGTCCATGGCTTCGCGAAGCTGATCGAGGGTGTCGACCTCCACTTCCACTTTCACCAGATGTCCGATATGGGCACGGGCCCGCTCAATGGCCAGCGCGACGCCGCCGGCCAGTGCAATGTGGTTGTCCTTGATCAGCACCGCATCATCGAGCCCGAAGCGGTGATTGGAGCCACCCCCGCACCTGACCGCGTATTTCTCGAAGGCGCGAAGGCCGGGTGTGGTCTTGCGGGTGCACACGATGGAGGCGCGCGTATGGGCGACGCGCTCCACGAATTGCGCGGTTGCGGTGGCAATGCCGCTCAAATGGCCGAGATAGTTCAGCCCGACCCGCTCTGAAGCGAGGACCGAGCGGGCCGGTCCCTCAATGCGCGCGACCAGCGCGCCCGGTTCAAGGATCGCGCCGTCGTTTGCAAGCGCTTCCACCTTGATTGCGGCGTCGGTCTGGCGGCAGGCGCTCTCCACGAAGCCAAGGCCGGAAAGCCGCCCTTTCTTGCGCGAGACGATCACAGCGCGGGCCTTCGTATCGGCGGGAATGGTGGCCTGCGAGGTGATGTCTCCGGCACGGCCCCAATCTTCAAGGAGCGCCGCCTTTACCGCACCGTCGATCATCAGGCGGGGGAGTTCGGACAAGGTGACAGTCATCGGGCATGCTCCATCGTGGGGGCGACTTGGTCCGTGGTTTCAGTTTCAGGGACAGATGGCGCGTTTCCGGTCAATGCCTTGCGGATGATGGTGTCGACTTCTTCAAGCGTCATCAGGCTTCGCCTTGCGAAAGCGGGGCTGGCGGTCGGACAATCGCTCCGGCAATGTCCGCCGCGACTTTCCTCGCGCGCCAGCGCTGCCGCCGTAATCATGCGGGCGGCAACCAGCATGTTGGCGCAGTCGATACCGTCGCATTCGATGGAAAGCGTGGCGAGTTCGGCAAGCGCCTCCTTCAGGCCCGCGCCGTCCCGCACCACGCCGACCTTCGTCGCCATGAGCTTGCGCAGCCGTGCGACGGTCAGGCTGTCGCTGCGCTGCGGGTTGGCGGGCGTCACCATGTCGGGCAAGGGCTGCCAGTCTTCGAACCCGCCCGGCAGGAGCGTTCCGGAAATCTCGCTCGCAATCCGATCCGCAAAAACCGCCGCTTCGAGAAGCGAGTTGGAAGCGAGTCGGTTCGCGCCATGCAAACCGGTGGAGGCAACCTCGCCTGCCGCCCACAATCCGGGAAGAGAGGTGCGCCCTCGCGCATCTGTCCAGACGCCGCCCATGTGATAATGGGCCGCCGGGCGAACCGGGATCGGCTGGCTGACCGGATCGATGCCCGCCCCCATGCAGGCGGCGTAAACGGTCGGGAATCTTTCGGGAAACTCCGTGCCGACACAGGCGCGCGCATCGAGAAAGGCCCCGCGTCCGGCCGTCACTTCGCGATGGATCGCGCGGGCGACCACATCGCGCGGGGCAAGTTCCTTCAGCGGGTGGACCTTCTCCATGAAGCGCTCGCCCGCGAGGTTCACGAGGATCGCGCCTTCGCCGCGAAGCGCTTCGGTTGCCAGCGGCGCCGGGTCTAGGCCGATATCGATGGCCGTGGGGTGGAACTGGATGAATTCCGCATCCGCGATGACGGCGCCCGCGCGCGCCGCCATGGCGAGACCCTGTGCTGCGGCTTCGCACGGGTTGGTCGTCACCTCGTAAAGGTGGCCCGCACCGCCGGAAGCCAGAACGACGTTGCGCGCGGCAAAGGACAGGCGCAGGCCGTCGGCCTTGCGCCGGGCTATGATACCGGTAACCCGGTTCCCCTTCCGCATCAGGCTTTCGCCGACGAAGCCTTCCAGCACGCGAATGGAAGGCGTCTTGCGCACGGTGGCGATAAGCGCCTGCATGACGGCGCGGCCCGCCGTGTCCCCGCCGACGCGCACGACACGGGCGCGAGAATGGGCGGCCTCGCGCGACAGGCTCAGATGGCCTTCCAGATCGCGGTCGAACGGCGCGCCATAGGCTAGAAGATCGGAAATCCGCCCCGGACCCTCGTATGTAACGCCGCGCACGATGGCTTCGTCGCACAGGCCCGCCCCGGCGGCGATGGTGTCTGCGGCATGAAGCTCGAACGTGTCGCCTTCGCTGACGCTGGCCGCGATCCCGCCTTGGGCCCACACCGAGGACGCGCCTTCGCCAAGCGGCGCTGCGGCAAGCACGGTCACCCGGCGCGGCGCAAGCTTCAGTGCGGTGAAGAGCCCGGCAAGGCCGCCGCCGAGGATGACGACGTCCTCCGGCTCATTGCCGGCAGGTGCGATGTCGGAGCCTTCGCGGGCCCGAAGGGTGGCGAGCTGGGCGAATGTCATGGCAGCGTATCCCATGTCGCAAATGCGGGAGAAGGCGAGGCGGGGCCGTTCCGGTCTCAGCCTTTCAGGTTGATCATCCGTTCCACGGCGCTGCGCGCGCGTTCCGCAACCTGCGGATCGACGACCACCTCGTCACGCATGTGCACGAGGCTTTCGAGGATCTTCGGCAGGGTGATCATCTTCATGTAGGGGCACAGGTTGCAGGGTCGCACATAGTCGACGCCCGGCGTTTCCACCGCGATGTTGTCGGCCATGGAGCATTCGGTGACGAGCAGCACCTTCTCCGGCTTGTTCTTCTGCACCCATGTGATCATGCCCGCGGTCGAGCCGGTGTAATCGGCCTCCGCCGTCACGTCGGTCGGGCATTCCGGATGGGCGACAATCTTCACGCCCGGCACGCTCTCGCGGTATTCGCGCATCTCTTCGCCGGTGAAACGCTGGTGGACGACGCAGGCGCCCTCCCATGTCAGGATCTCCACATCGGTCTGAAGCGCCACATTGGCCGCGAGATACCGGTCGGGGATCAGCAGCACACGCGGCGCGCCCAGCGATTCAACGATCTGAAGCGCGTTGGAGGAGGTACAGCAGATATCGCATTCCGCCTTCACCTCGGCCGATGTGTTCACGTAGGTCACGATGGGCACGCCGGGGTGCTTTTCGCGAAGACCGCGCACATCGGCGGCCGTGATCGATTCCGCCAGCGAACAACCGGCCCCCATGTCCGGCATCAGGATGGTCTTGTCCGGGTTCAGGATCTTCGACGTCTCGGCCATGAAGTGCACGCCGCACTGGACAATGACATCGGCCTCGGAGCGTGCGGCTTCCTTGGCCAGCTGCAGGCTGTCGCCCACGATATCGGCCACCCCGTGATAGATCTCCGGCGTCATGTAGTTGTGCGCCAGGATAACCGCGTTGCGTTCTTTCTTGAGGTCGTTGATCGCCTTCACATAGGGCGCATAGGCCGGCCACTCGATGGCGGGAATGATGTGGCTGACCTTCTCGTAGGCCGCCGCGGTTTCTTCCGCCACCTCCGGCGTATAGGAGAGGTCGGGCATCGCGATGGCGGGAAAGCGGTGCTTGTGGGACGTGTCCGTCTCCGCAAATGCGGGCTTTCTGGCTTGCGCTGAGGTCGGCATGAGGGGGCTCCCCTATCGAATATACTCAGAAAGAGCAAAAGGTGCGGATTCGAATAGCCGGCAGCGAGCCGGCTTGTATCTGACTTATGCTCAGTTCGAGCCTTATATAGGAGCTCGCACCCCGGAAAGCCAGCACGGATTTTGTGCATGCCGGTTGGAAGCGTAATATTTGCAGGTGTTCCTGCGATATTTCAGTCGTGTGGCATGGGTGCCGTAGCGGCCAAAAGCCCACTGATTTGTCAGCGAAACATAGACATGAAGTGCTCTGCGATGTGCATTCATTCTGTTGTTTGATATCCGCCATGAAAACTTTTGACTTATCGAGTGGCGCGGCCGGGCCTATAGACGAGAGCCGAACGTATCAGGTTTGCGGCTCTGCAAACCCGCCGCATCCGTACGGATGCGGGCTTTCCGTGCGCAAGGATGGACGGCTGTATGCATCCGCCGCCCGAGGGGCTGGCGGTGAAAACGAAAAGATTTGCGGAGCGCGAGGATGATCCGGCTTCGTTCCCGGAGGAAATCCGGCAGGGGAGGACAAGCCTTGTCTGACGTCAGGTCTGAAACCGCGGTCACGCCATTCTGGCGCGCCGTGCCCTTTGTCATCGTTTGCGGCAGCCTGGTCGCCATGGCCTCTTTCGGGCCGCGGTCCTCCATGGGGCTGTTCCTCACGCCCATGACCGAGATGCGAGGCTGGAGCCGCGAGACCTTCGCGCTCGCCATCGCCATCCAGAACCTTCTGTGGGGGCTCGGACAGCCGATTGCGGGCGGCTTTGCCGACCGGTTCGGCACGACGCGCGTGCTCATCGCAGGCGCGCTTCTGACAGCCGCCGCCCTGATCCTGATGCCGCTGGCGACCTCGCCCCTCATGTTGCACCTGAGTGCGGGCGCGATTTTCGGTCTGGGCCTTTCCGCCTCCTCCTTCGGCATCGTCCTGGCGGCCTTCGGCCGGATCGTTTCGCCTGAGCGGCGCTCGATCGCCTTCGGTATTGGCACGGCGGCGGGCTCGTTCGGCCAGTTCCTCTTTGCCCCGCTCGGTCAGGCCCTCATCGACACGCAGGGCTGGCAAGGCGCGCTCCAGACGTTGGGCATTCTCACGTTCGTGCTGATCTTCTTCTTCTCGCTGGCCCTGAAGGGAAAGCCCGCGCCCCAGCCGTTGCAGGGGTCGCAACGCGACCAGACCATTATGGAGGCGCTGTCGGAAGCGTTCCGCCATCCCAGCTATCTTCTGTTGGTTGCTGGCTTCTTCGTCTGCGGCTTCCACCTCGCCTTCGTCACCGTTCACCTACCCGCCTATCTGGTCGATCGCGGTCTCGATCCCTCATGGGGCGGCTGGTCGATTGCCTGTATCGGCCTGTTCAACATCATCGGCGCATTGGCGGCGGGCCACTTCGGCCAGCGCCATCCCAAGCAGATCATGCTGGTGTGGATCTACGTGGCCCGCGCTGCGCTCATCGTCTTCTTCGTGCTGACGCCGATCTCTCCCGTCACGGTTCTGATCTTCTCCGCCGCGCTCGGTCTCCTGTGGCTGGCGACCGTTCCGCCCACTTCCGGGCTGGTCGCCGTCATGTTCGGGCCGCGCTACATGGCCATGCTCTTCGGCATCGTCTTCCTGTCCCACCAGATCGGCTCTTTCATCGGCGTCTGGCTGGGGGGACGGCTCTATGACACGACCGGTTCCTACAACGTGGTCTGGTGGATCAGCGTTGCCTTGGGGCTGTTCGCCGCCGCCGTCCACTGGCCGATCAAGGATCAGGCCATCGACCGACCGATCATCGAGGCCGCCGGGTAGCGCAAACGCGCGGCAATCCGCCGATCCGGACACGGACCGCTGTCGCAGATGCGGCGGTGTCCACCTTCTTGGCAAGTATTCCCCCTTGTCCCGCGCCTCCGACATTGCGACAACTTCTGCTTGAAGTCATGACGAACAGGGAGAGTGCGCTGTGGAGAGCTTCAAGGCCATCTGGATCACCCGCGAAGACGGGGCCAAGCAGCAGAACCCGGCCATCATCAAGGACATCACCCTTGATGATCTCATGCCGGGCGACGTGACGGTGCGGGTGAAATACACCACCGTGAACTACAAGGACGCCCTTGCGATCACCGGCAAGAGCCCGATCCTGCGCACATACCCCATGATCCCCGGCATCGATCTGGCGGGAGAGGTGGTCTCCTCGGAAAGTGCGAAATTCAAGCCCGGCGACAAGGTGCTGCTGAACGGCTTCGGCGTCGGCGAAACTCATATGGGCGCTTATGCGGGCATGGCGCGGCTGAAGTCGGAATGGCTGATCCCGCAACCGGAGGGCCTGAGCGGTTGGCAGGCCATGGCGATCGGCACGGCAGGCTACACCGCGATGCTCTGCGTCATGGCGCTTGAACGCTCCGGGCTCAAGCCGGAGGACGGGCCGATCCTCGTCACAGGGGCTGCCGGTGGCGTGGGCTCCGTCGCCATCAGCGTGCTCTCAAAGCTGGGCTATCACGTGATCGCCTCCACCGGACGCGCCTCCGAAGAGGTCTATCTGAAGCGTCTCGGTGCAAAGGAAATCATCGACCGGAACGAGCTTTCCATGCCCGGACGCCCGCTTGGCAAGGAACGCTGGGCCGGTGCGGTCGATACGGTCGGCAGCTTCACGCTCGCCAACGTCCTGTCGCAGACCCGCTATGGCGGTTCGGTCGCCTGTTGCGGGCTGGCGCAGGGCCTCGACCTTCCGGCCTCCGTCGCCCCCTTCATCCTGCGCGGTATCACGCTTTACGGCATCGATTCCGTCATGGCCCCGATCGAGCGCCGCATCGAGGCCTATGGCCGTCTGGTGAGCGATCTCGACAAGGATCTCCTGACCGAAGTCGCGACCGAAATCGGTTTCGACGATATCACCGGCAAGGCGGAAGAGCTTCTGGCCGGCAAGGTCCGCGGCCGTCTCGTCGTCACGATGAGCTAAGGCGGGATCGGGCCTGCAAAAAACGAGGAAGGGAGGCCGTCGCGCCTCCCTTTTCTATTTTTCGGCCAGGGTGCTTTCCAGTTCCTCGAAGCGCTTAAGGAACTTCGCCTGCGCGATGGAGGCGGGCCAGGGCTCCAGCCCCAGCGGCGTGAAGCCGCGCGGGCGACCGAAAAGGCGCGCCGCCTCGCTTTCATCGAAACCCGCCAGTTCCACCGCCTCGTAATAGGCCGAGATGATATCGGCGCGCTTGGCGAGCTTCTTGATCTTTTCCGGCAGCTTGTCCGGCAACCCGAAGCGGATGTGGATGGCGGCCTGGAGCCGGGCCTCCACATCCTTGTAGGCCCCGCCCATCACCGTCTTGAAGGGCGAGATCATGTCGCCGATGACATATTCCGGCGCATCGTGCAGCAGCACGCCGAGCCGCCATTTCGGCTCCAGACCCGGCTGAAGCCGCACCGCGATTTCCTCAACGACGATACAGTGCTGGGCGACGGAAAAGGCGTTGTCGCCCACCGTCTGGCCGTTCCAGCGCGCCACGCGGGCAAGGCCATGGGCGATATCGGCTATTTCGACGTCGAAGGGAGAGGGATCGAGAAGATCGAGCCTGCGTCCCGACAACATGCGTTGCCATGCGCGCGGGGCGGTTCCGGGCTTGTCGGCTGCCATGTGTATCCGCTCCCCTTCAGGCGTCGCTGTCGCTGGCAGGGTCTGTCGGCCAGTCGAAGGAAGCCCAGTCGGGAATTGCCGGATCAACGGGCGCCCCATCCGCCTCGATGGGTTCTCCGTTGCGAAGCGCGTTGCCGATCCGGTCGATGCGCACCAGCGCCAGCCCGACAGATCCTGCATGAGAGCCGAGCGTGCCCGCGGGTTTGCCGCCTGCCGTAATCGCGGTCCCGGTGGCAGGCAGTTCGGCCCGTCCCGTCACTCGCACGATGCGTTTGCGGGCCGTGCCGCGGTGACGCATGCGCGAGACGACTTCCTGTCCCACATAGCAGCCCTTGTCGAAGGCGATGCCGGAAAGCTCGTCCACATCGGCATCATGCGGGAAGGTCTGCCCGTATTCGAAATCGAGCCCGCCTTCGGGAATGCCGAGAGCGATGCGGTGCGCCTGCCAGTCGGCCTCCGTACCGCTTTCAAAGCCATCTGGCAGGGTGTCGCCAGTGGGCTGGATCAGACGGATGCCAAGCCCCGTGAGACGCGGGTCCGGGAAAGATCCGGGCCCGGATGCCGTCTGCGCCGCATCCCCCCAAAGTGCGAAGACCCGGTGGGTTTCGCTCAGGTTTTCGATCTCCACCCTGGCGCGCAACTTGTAGAGCGTCATGCGCTTGATGAAGTCGGCAAGGAGCGGGGAGGGAAGATCGAAAAGGAAGGTGCCGCCCTGACGGGTGAGCAGGAAATCGAACAGGATCTTGCCCTGCGGCGTCAAAAGCGCGCCGTAGCGGCCTTCAAAATCGGCCAGATGCTCCACGTCGCAGGTAATCAGCCCTTGCAGGAAATGTTCTGCGCCTTCTCCTGAAATGCGCACGACACCGCGCGAGGGAAGGGGACTGATGAATGAGGACATGAAAGGCTCCGGCGAGAATATATGAACACGTGAGGCGAGATAGGGGAAAGGGGCGGCGGGACAAGGCGGTTGTCTTGCCCGCGATGCGGTGCCTCAGTCCCCGGCGATGAAATAGTGCCAGGTTCCATCCGGGCCAATGCCGACGCGATAGAAGATATAGGCGCCGAAATCGCGCATCTCTTCCACGTCGCCCGCCGTCAGGATGCGGTAAAGCTCAACCTCCTGCACAGGCGTCAGGCCGTCCAGCGGATAGCGCGTGAAATAGGGCCAGATATACATTTCCTGCGGCGTGCCTACATCCACATGGACCCAGCCCGCCTCCAGAATTTCGCTCAGCAGCGCAAGGATCTCGCGCCCCGCCTCGTCTCCTGAGGCTTCTCTCAGATAGTCGATCGGGTCTTCGATGGTGCCCTGCGTCAGCGCAGGCGGCATCTCGTTCGACTCAAGCACCGGACGCAGCGCTTCGATTTCGCCGGAAAGGGCGGCATCCAGAATCTGCGCGCGGATGCGCGCGACCGGCTTCGGCAAACCGTCGGTTCCATAGTGAATCTGCGGAAGCGGCTGCGGGACACCCGTCGTCTGCGGGGCCTTCTCGCGGTCAGGTTTATCCGGCGCGGCGAGGTCCAGCTCTTCGCCTTCTCCCTCGAGCGGAATGACCAGTCCTGCAGGCGGCGTGCTCTGCGCCCCGGGCAGCGGAATGCGCTCGGTGGTTACCTTCGCGGCGGCCAGAACCGGGGTCGGCTGAGCAAGAACGACCGCGACCGCCAGTGCAGCCCATGCCTTTGAAAGTCTCGCCATAATGGCACTCCTGATGGTCGCCTCGCGACTGTCGGCTCAACCGTTCGGCGCTTTCCGGACCGGCCTTCGCTTGATTTGAGCGCACTATGCGCCGCGGAAAAAGGCCGATCAATGATGTCCGTGACGCGCCGCCCCGATCACTCACGTCGCGCTTTGCGTCACAGGTCGCGCAACTGCGGTTGCCCGTGCAGGAGCGATTGCGTATGGCTGGACCCAAGACGCCATTCTGCTTCCTGTCTGACGGGATTCGGAGGGGAACGCAAAAGCCGGAACCGGATCCGGGCCAGATGCCGCGCCTCGCGAGGGCCGGGGGGATGCGCTTGCTCTATTTCATTACAGGTATCGGCATTGGCCTGATCGTTTCCGCGCCCGTCGGCCCGGTCAACCTGATGACGATCCAGCGCGCGCTGAAAAGCGGGTTCACCCCGGCTCTTGCCGCTGGCGTCGGCGCAGTTCTGGCCGACACGCTCTATGCCGCCATTGCCGCTTTCGGAATTTCCGCGATCACGCATTTTCTGGCCGACCACAGGGTGGAAATTCAGGGCGTCGGCGGCGTGTTGCTGATCGGTTTCGGCTGGCTGACCCTGCGCACGCATCCCCATATCGACGCCTTCAATGTGGAGCGTGTCGGAATAGGAAATGGCGTTTTGCCGGGCCTGCTGGCCGCCTTCGCCATGACGTTGACGAATCCCGGCGCGGTGCTGGGCTTTCTGGCGATTTTCGGATCATTGGGCGATTGGGCCCCGCAAGGCCGCGATCCCTTGGGTGCCGCAGCACTGGTCGCGGGCGTTGCGCTTGGCGCGCTCATATGGTGGGCGGGCGTCGCCGGTCTCGTCACGGTGCTGCGCGCGCGGCTCAACGACCGTTGGCTTGACTGGATCAACCAGGCCGCAGGCGCGTTGCTGGCGCTTTTCGGCGTCGCGATACTCGTCCGCGCGCTTGTGGAGTTAGTCTTTTAGGAAATGTGGAGCAGGCGCGCCGTCAGGAAGCGGCGCGCTGGTCAGCCTTTTCAAGGCCGCGTCCTCAAACATGGCGTCGGGCGCGACGGGATCGTTCTATTGAAGCGTCCGGTTGACCGTGTATTCGCCTTCGAGGATCCGCTTGGGAAGTCCCTCGGCGAGTTCGGCCACCGCCGTTTCGCCATAGGCGGCGACAAGATCGATCAGCGCGGTAAAGAGGGCTGCATGGGCCACCGCATCGGCATCGACGCCGTCGGCGATTGCATCTGCCCATGCGTCGCTGATGTAGCTCATGGCCAGACGGCGCTCATCTTCGGGACGAATACCGTCTTCAGCTTCTTCGCTCAGGATCTCGTCTTTTTCGTCAATAATCATAAAAGCTCGCCACCGCTACGGAACCGCGGCCTATCCGATGATGGCCTGCGATCCGAATCAAACGGTAACACGTCTTGGCGGTCAGAACATCGGGAAGGTTGAGCAAGTGTTAATAACTACTGAAAGATTCAACAGGAAAGGTTAACTCTTACAGCCGCCGCGAATAGGTCTCCGTGACGGCGCGCGACAAATATAGACGGAAAAACAAAGCGCTGGCCATTGCGGAACGGGTAGATCCACAGATGGCTACTTGTGGATACACAAAGCGCGCAAAGGTTGCGCCGAATCAAGGTCTTGAGAGGGTGATTTCCGTGTCTTGCCGGCCCTAGCGGCTGTAACGGGCGCTGATTTCGGCCGAAAGCTCGGCGCCTTCCGCCATGTAACTCTCCACCGCCTTGCGTGCAGAGGGGGTGCACTCACGGTAAACGGAGGCGAAGGCGCGATAGCCGCGGTTGAACCTCTCGACCAGCCGACGACGCCGGTCTTCATTGCTGCTGCCTTCCGCATCCACCAGCGCTTCCATCTCGTCGCGCCAGCGGTCTCCGTCCTGCGCACCGCATAACGCACGCAGGTAATGGATGGAGCCCATGAGTTCCGAAAGCCGTAGCAGTCCTTCTTCATAAGGCGGCGCATCGGCGGCCGTCGCGGACCGCGGGGCGGTCGCGAAGACGGCGAAGACGCAAAGGACAATAATCGGGGCGAACGCCCGGCGAAGCGGCTTTTTCATGGTCGGGATAATGAGCGTGGCGCATGCGCCATGCAAGCGCGAAGCATGGCGCTCAACCGGAGACAAGTGCGAGCGCCCGTCTTGCGCGTTCCGCCGTGCCCGGCGTGAGCGCCATGTCGGCGAAGTCTTCGGGAGTGGCCCAGACGACGGCCGCCGCATCGTCGCCCGCAATTGCAGTTCCTTCATCGGCATGCGCCAGAAACAGCGACAGGATGTAATGGTGCTCCACCCGTCCGGCGTCATCGTGCGTGATGATGTCAAAAGTCTCCACGAGGTCGCCGATCCGGGCGATAAGGCCCGTCTCTTCCGCCAGTTCGCGTAAGGCTGCGTCTTGCAGGGTCTCCCCTACCTCGATCAGGCCGCCGGGAAAACTCCAGTAGCCCTCAAAAGGCGGGTTTCCACGCTGGGCGAGCAGAACGCGGCCCTTGCGGCAGCACGCGATGCTGACGCCGGGCAGCGGATGGTCGGGGAAACGGCGGCTGTCGCCTGAAGCGGGAGTGCTCACGAATGGCGGTCAGGCGAAGAGCGCGTCGATGTCGGCCTGCGAGGACTCGCTTTCCGGCTCGCTATCGGTGACGATCGGCGTGTCGTGGCCGTGGATGATACCGCCTGCAGCCGCGATCAGCGGCTTCAGCCGTTCGGCAACGTCGCCGGCAATGATCCCGATCTGGTGCATCTCGGCTTCTTCCAGTTCGCTCTGGGCCGAATGAACCTCGGAATTCATTTCCGCAATGATGGTGTCGAAGGTGCCGCGCGCGGCGATGGGTGAGGCCTCATAGGCGCGTACCGCCAGCTCCTTGGCGGCGAAATTCGAATTTCTGAAGTGATCGGCATAGGATAGCGGCTGCCAGGCCAGCACATCGCCGATGCAGTCCGGCATGTCGCCGAGCAACTCCAGCAGCATGACGACTTCATTGAAGTGATTGAGGTAGTCGGTCGCGAGGCCGGTCGTTGGATTGATGTTGGCTTCCACAAGCCGCTCAGGGCTCAGATCGCCATGGCCGATCGTCTCGCGTTCGTCCAACATTGCCGACGCTTTCCTTTTCGAATCTTTTGCGATTCTATAAACAGGGTCTTGCCAATTGCTTACCCTTGTACATGCGGAAAAGTGACTAGTGTGTGGACGTTACAGCCTCACGGCGAGCCCTGAAGAGGTTCGGGCGCTTTTTGGGTACGAGGAACAGCCGAATTTCCCTCCTCGTTACAACATCGCTCCCACCCAGCCCATCGCGATTGTCCGCAAGGAACTGGGCTCCTCTCATTTCGCGCTTGCGCGCTGGGGGCTCATGCCCGGTTGGGTGAAAGACCCTGCAAGTTTCTCGTTGCTGATCAATGCGCGCGCCGAGACGGCTGCCGAAAAACCAGCCTTTCGCGGCTCCATGCGCCATCACCGCTGCCTTGTGCCCGCCACCGGCTTTTACGAATGGCGTAAAGTGGGAGACGGCCCGAAACAGCCCTACTGGATTGCGCCGCGCGAAGGCGGGGTCGTCGCCTTTGCAGGCCTCTGGTCCGACTGGTCGGGAGCCGACGGCAGTCAGGTCGATACGGCCGCAATCCTGACGACGACCGCCAATGCGACCTTGAAGCAGATCCATCATCGCATGCCCGCGGTCATCGCCCCCGCCGATTTCGAACGCTGGCTCGATTGCGCCAATGGCGAGCCGCGTCACGTGCAGGACCTTCTGAAGCCGCCGCCGGACGATCTCTTCCACGCGGTGCCGGTGTCCACCCGCGTCAATGCCGTGCGCAACGACGATCCGGGCATCCAGCAAGAGGTGGAGGAGCCGGTGGCAACCGCCCCTGCGCCCAAGCCCGCGCGGAAGAAGAAACCGAAGGACGACGACGGCCAGCTCGATCTTCTGTGATGGGGATTCTCCGGCTTGTGTTTGGCCTGCGCTTGGGCCTATCAGGGGCTTTCCTCCTTGAAAGGCGCGCGTGATGGAAGATTTCGACGAAGAAGCTCTGGCCGAAGCCTATAACCGGGGCCTTGAGCTTGAGGCTGCGGGCGATCTGCCCGGCGCCATCGAAGCCTTTCGCGAGGCCCTTCGGATCGACCCGCATGATCATTGCGGCATCACCATCCGCCTTGCCGCCATGGGCAAGGCCGATGCGCCGGACAAGATGCCGGATGCCTATGTGGCGACGCTTTTCGATCAGCATGCCGACGACTTCGACGAAATCCTCGTCGATCAGCTCGGCTATTGCGTGCCGCTTTTGCTGCGAGAGGCGCTGAAGGTCCACGCGCCGGGCCCCTATGCGACGGGCCTCGATCTCGGCTGCGGTACGGGGCTTTCCGGTGTGGCGCTTGCCGACATCGTGGAGACGATGACCGGCGTCGATCTTTCCGAGCGCATGGTCGAGATCGCCTTTGACCGGGACGTCTATGGCGACCTTTATACCGGCGAGGCGGTGGAGTTCCTGCAGGAGTTCGAGGAAGAGGACGGATCTCGCCCCTCGTGGGATCTCATCGTGGCGACCGACGTCTTTCCTTATATGGGCGCTGTGGACACCATCATCTCAGGCGCGGCCGAGCGTCTGAACGCCAAGGGCGTCTTCGCCTTTTCAACCGAAACGCTGGCGGATGAGGAATTGGCGGGCCGACCTTACGTGCTGGGCGCATCGCGCCGCTATGCGCAGGCCGGTTCCTATGTGCGCGAGATGCTGGCCGAAAGCGGCTTCACCGTTCTGGCGATGGACGACATCACCGTGCGCGCCGAAAAGGGCACGCCCGTTCCCGGCCATCTGGTGATCGCGCGCAAGAACTGAGGTCCTGCAAAAAGGAACGGCGCGCCGTGTGATCGGCGCGCCGCATGAATAATGTACTTCGTCGGGATCAGGCTTCAGAGAACCTTGCCTGGGTTCATGATGCCTTTCGGATCGAACGCGGCCTTGATGGCGCGCATCATGTCCAGTTCCACCTCGCTCTTCACCTTCGGCAGAAGGTGAAGCTTCTGGATGCCGACCCCGTGCTCGGCGGAAATCGAACCGCCCAGCTCGTTCACGATGGCGTGGACGATCTCGTTGGCCTCGTTCCAGCGCGCGAGGAAGGCTTCCTTGTCGCCGCCCACCGGCTGGGAAATGTTGTAGTGGATGTTGCCGTCGCCCATGTGGCCGAAGGGGCAGGGGCGACAACCGTCAATGGCCTCCTCGACGGCGGCGGTGGCGCGGTCGAGGAATTCCGGGATCTTGGCGACCGGCACGGACACGTCGTGCTTGATCGAACCGCCTTCCATCTTCTGGACTTCCGACATGCCGTGGCGCAGGTGCCAGAACGCCTCGCGATGGGCGACGCTTTCGGCAAGCGCCGCATCGTCCACCAAACCTTCCTCGAAGGATGCCTCGAAGATCTCTTCCATCAGCGTGCGCACGGCCTCGCCGTCGGACCCTGAGGAAAGCTCCATCAGCACGTACCAGGGATGCTCCGCCATCAGCGGATCGCGTGCGCCGTCCAGATGCTTCAGGGTGAATTCGATACCGATTCGCGGCATCAGCTCGAAGCCCGTGAGCATCGATCCGGCGCGTGCGCGGGCCATATTGAAGAGTTTCAGTGCATCATGGGGGGTTTTCAGGCCCGCAAAGGCGACTTCCTGCGCTTTCGGGGCCGGAAACAGCTTCAAAACGGCCGCCGTGACTATCCCCAAGGTGCCCTCGGCGCCGATAAACAATTGTTTCAGATCGTAACCGGTGTTGTCCTTACGCAGCTTTCTCAAGCCCTCCCAGACGCGTCCGTCGGGCAGCACGACTTCCAGTCCGAGAATGAGCTCGCGGGTGTTGCCATAGGCCAGGACGGAGGTGCCGCCGGCATTGGTGGAAAGGTTGCCGCCGATCTGGCAGGAGCCCTGCGCGCCGAGCGCGAGCGGGAAGAGCCGGTCGATCTTTTCCGCCTCCTTCTGGATCGTCTCCAGAACGGTCCCGGCCTCCACGGTCATCGTGTTTCCCTCCGCGTCGATCTCGCGGATGCGGTTCATGCGCGACAGAGAAAGAACGATCTGATCCCCGGAATTGTCAGGAATCTGGCCGCCCACGAGGCCCGTGTTGCCACCCTGCGGGACGATGGCGACCCCTTCCGCATTCGCCAGTTCGACGACGCGGCTGACCTCCTCGGTGGAGCCGGGACGAATCACGAGGACGGATTTGCCGGGATAAAGTTCACGCGGCTCGACGAGGTAGGAGGCCGTATCCGCATCACTCGTCAGGGCGTTCTTTTCACCGACGATGGCGGCGAAGCGCGCGATCAGTTCGGGCGTGGGCTTGGCGAATTTTGATGTCATATGGCGCGGTCTCGATGTCAGTTTGGGGCGCGAAATCGAAATCTCACGTTCCGTTTAAAGCCGTGAACGGATTTTGCCAACATCGACGGGGCCGTCTTGAAGGTTCATGGGGGCTGTGCCATAGGAACCCGGCCCGATCACCGCGCCTGTTGAGTGCGCGCGGGCTTTTTGAAGGGCCTTATTGCTAGGGGATTACGATGGCGGATACGGGCGGACTGATGAAGGGCAAACGTGGCCTTGTAATGGGGGTCGCGAACAATCGGTCGATTGCCTGGGGTATTTCGAAAGCGCTCAGTGACGCCGGTGCGGAGCTTGCATTCACATACCAGGGTGACGCGCTGAAGAAGCGTGTGGAGCCGTTGGCGGCGGAACTTGGCGGCATTGTCGTCGGCCACTGCGACGTGACGGACGAGAAGACCATCGACGAGGTTTTCGCCGAGGTTGAAAAGCAGTGGGGCAAGATCGACTTCCTCGTGCATGCGATCGCCTTCTCCGACAAGGACGAACTCACAGGGCGCTACGTCGATACCACGGCCGACAACTTCGCGCTGACGATGCAGATCTCCTGCTACTCGCTGACCGCGATCGCGCGTCGCGCGGAGAAGCTGATGACGGATGGCGGCTCCATCCTGACACTGACCTATTTCGGCTCCGAGCGCGTCATGCCGAACTACAATGTGATGGGTGTTGCCAAGGCCGCGCTTGAAGCGAGCGTGCGCTACCTGGCGGTCGACCTCGGCCCGAGCAAGGTGCGCGTTAACGCGATCTCCGCCGGCCCGATCAAGACGCTGGCAGCTTCCGGTATCGGCGACTTCCGCTATATCCTGAAGTGGAACGAGTACAACTCGCCGCTGCGCCACAACACGACGGTGGAAGAAGTGGGCGACAGCGCCCTGTTCCTGCTGTCGGATCTTGCGCGCGGCATCACCGGCGAGGTGACCCACGTCGATTCAGGCTACCACGTGGTCGGCATGAAGAACGTCGACGCACCCGACATCACCACGGTCTGATCGTCCCGGGACATTCCCGAAAGCGGAATTCGAAAAGGCCCGTCGCTGGAAAGCGGCGGGCCTTTTCGTTGTCTGCGGCTTGAACCGGTTTCTTCAGGCGGTCATAGTCCCCGGCAATACTCTCGCCTGCCCGCTTACTTCCCATTGGAACGATCATGTCACCCACGTTGATTTTCATTCGCCATGGCGAAACGCCTTGGAATGCCGAAGGCCGTCTACAGGGCCAGCGCGAGATCGACATGAGCGATATCGGTCGCGCACAGGCGCGTCGCAACGGGCAGGCCGTGAAGGGTTTTTTCGAAAGGCGCGGGCAGAACCCGGAAGATTTCTCCTTCGTCGCGTCCCCCATGCGCAGGACCTGTGAGACCATGCGGCTGGTGCGCGGGGAACTCGGGCTGGAGCCGGAGGCGTTCGAGCGCCGCGATGTGCTGAGGGAGCTGACCTTCGGCGCGTGGGAAGGCTCGACCATGGCGGAGCTCAAACAAAGCGACCGCGCGGGGGTGACGGCGCGCCGGGCCGACAAATGGGGCTTCCGGCCGCCGGAAGGCGAGAGCTATGCGGATCTGTCCATCCGCATCGGTGGATGGCTTGAGACGACGGATCGGGACGCCGTCGTGGTTGCCCATGGCGGCGTCCTGCGTGTGTTGCGGGGGCTCATCTTCAGGGCCCCGAGCGTGACCCTGCCGATTCGCCCCATCGAACAGGACCGCGTTCTGGTCGTGCAAAACGGGCTCGGTTCCTGGCTCTGAAGCCTATTCGGCCAGCTCCAGATCCGCGATGACGTTCTTGCCGTCCACGATTTCGTACTGGATCACGACGATCATGCCGGGTTCCAGGTCCTCGACATAGAAGTCCTCGGGCACTTCGAAGCGCTGCCCGCCGTCCAGTTGAAGCACATAGTTCTCGAAGTCGATCTTCACGATCTTGCCCCTCACATCTTCGGCGGAAGCGGGGAAGGAGGCGAGCGTCAGAAGGGCGAGCGCGCACGCTGCCCGGATAAAGGAAGCCATCGGGTATTCCTCAAAACGCGGCGGACAAATGCCGCCGGGGCTCATTATGTGGTGACAATCGCCTTGCCGGTTGCGCCGCCTCCGGGCGTCTGATGGCGCTGCGGCGGGCCGGATGCCGCAATCGTTGGCTCCGGACCGGCCGGGCACGTGCTTGGCCTGGCAAGGATGAACGCCATTTCATCGACTCGCGCGATTTCGTCAAGTGGTTTCGCGCGCGCGAAAAATGAGCTATGCGACCCGGGTCGCGAGGTGCGTGCCGCCTTGCCCTTGCCGATGGCTCCGGGAAAGCGCAAGCTTCCCGAAACCCGGCTTCGCTTGAACGGCCCCGTGCATCTGTTTCGTTACCGCAAAGAGACCCACCCGTGGAAATTCAGGATGTGACCGAGAGGGGCCGCTGGGCCGCTGATCGTCGTAATCTGGTGATCTTTCCGATCGGTTGGCTGCTGATCGTGATCGCTCTTGCGGAAATGATGCTGGTGCTCGTCTCCCTTGCCTTTCTGGATGGCGAGACGCTGGTCTTCCTGGCCTCCGCCATGGGCACCTTCGCGCTGGGCCTTGCGATCATCATCACCTTCTCGCCGAAGCACTATGGAATGGACTTCCGGCAGGCCGTGCTTTTCGTGACGACCGCCTGGCTGGTGGTGCCGCTGGTGGCTTCCGTGCCGCTGATGCTTTCGCCCGACGGGCTTTCCTTCGCCGACGCCTATTTCGAAACGGTTTCCGCCATCACCACCACGGGCTCCACGGTGATGTCCGGTCTCGACGAGCAACCGGAGACGATCCTGCTATGGCGCTCCATCATGCAATGGGTGGGCGGCATCGGCATCATCGGCATGGCGCTGGTGATCTTCCCGTTCCTCCGCCTCGGCGGCATGCAGCTTTTCAAGCTGGAATCCTCCGACCGTTCCGAAAAGCTGTTCTATCGCTCCGGCCAGCTGGCGGGAGCGATCTTCGGCGTCTACATGCTGATCACCATCGGCTGTGTCCTCGCCTACAGGTTCGGCGGCATGAGCTGGTTCGATGCCATCAACCACGCCTTCACGACTGTGTGCACCGGCGGGTTTTCCACCCATGACGCCTCCATGGGGCATTTCGACAGCCCCGCCATCTTCTGGGCGGCGACCTTCTTCATGGCGGCGTCCGGCGTCCCGTTTCTGACCTATGTGCGTCTTACCCGGCGCTCGCAATTCTCCTCGCGGATGGAGACGCAGGTCTTCGGCTTCCTGACCTTCCTGGGCATCGTCGTTCTCGCCGTCGCGATCTGGCTGGTCATCTTCGACGGAATGCCTTTTGCGACCGCGCTCATGCAATCGGCCTTCAACGTCGTCTCCGTCGTCACCACAACCGGCTACGCCACGCAGGATTATCTGGCGTGGGGCACGCCCGTGGCCGGCATGTTCTTTCTGCTGACTTTCGTCGGCGGGTGCACCGGGTCCACGGCGGGCGGTATCAAGATCTTCCGCTTCCAGGTGCTGGCGCGCATGGTCGGCCAGATGATAACGCGCCAGAGCCTCCCGCATGCGGTGGTGGTGCCGCGTTACGGTGCGCGCATCCTGCAGGACGGCGAGGTGGCCTCGGTCTGCGTCTTCGTCTTCCTCTATTTCGCGACCTGGCTCTTCGTATCCCTTTTGCTGCAACTGGCGGGTGTCGACCCCGTCACCGCGTTGTCCGGCTCCATCACCGCCATCTCCAATGTCGGCCCCGGGATCGGACCGGTCATCGGGCCTTCCGGCAATTTCGCCAGCCTGCCGGATGCTGCCAAGTGGATCCTGTCGCTTGCCATGATCATCGGTCGGCTGGAAATCATGACCGTGTTCGTTCTGCTGGTGCCCGCATTCTATCGTTGAGGCTCGATACGCTTCCCTTCGTGCGGCGAAGGCTTTAGAACCCCCTCAGCATCACGTTGGCTGCGCATGCGTGAACGTGCGCCCGCCCCGAGGCTTCCAGAGGTTTCATGTCGCACAACACGTTCGGTCATCTCTTCCGTGTCACCACCTGGGGCGAGAGCCACGGGCCCGCGATCGGCTGTGTCGTCGACGGTTGTCCACCGCTGATCCCGCTCACCGAGGCCGATCTTCAGGGGTGGCTCGAAAAGCGCAAACCGGGGCAGTCGAAATACACCACCCAGCGCCGCGAGCCGGACGAGGTGCGCATTCTTTCCGGCGTCATGGTCGATGAGGACGGGGTCCAGAAGACGACCGGCACCCCGATTTCGCTGGAAATCACCAATGTCGACCAGCGTTCCAAGGACTATTCCGAAATCAAGGCCCGCTTCCGGCCCGGCCATGCCGATTTCACCTATGACGCCAAGTACGGCATCCGCGACTATCGCGGCGGCGGACGCTCCTCCGCGCGCGAAACGGCAATGCGGGTGGCTGCGGGCGGTGTCGCGCGCAAAGTCCTGCCGGGCGTGACGGTCCGCGGCGCGCTGGTCCAGATCGGTCCGCACAAGATCGACCGTTCGCGTTGGGACTGGGCCGAAATCGACAACAATCCCTTCTTCTGCCCCGATCCGGTGGCGGCGAAGGAATGGGCGGACTATCTCGACGGCATCCGCAAGGCGGGCTCCTCCGTGGGTGCGGTTGTCGAGGTCATCGCGGAAAATGTCCCCGTCGGCCTCGGTGCGCCGCTCTACGGTAAGCTCGATGCGGATCTGGCCGCTGCCATGATGTCGATCAACGCGGTCAAGGGCGTGGAGATCGGCAACGGGTTCGAGGCTGCGGAACTCACCGGCGAGGAAAACGCCGACGAGATGCGCATCGGTCAGGGCAAGACGCCGCTGTTCCTCTCCAACAACGCCGGTGGCGTTCTGGGCGGGATTTCGACCGGCGAACCGGTTGTGGTGCGTTTCGCCGTCAAGCCGACCTCGTCCATTCTCCAGCCGCGCAAATCCATCACCCGCACCGGTGAGGAAGTGGATGTCGTCACCAAGGGCCGCCACGACCCTTGCGTCGGGATTCGGGCCGTTCCGGTGGGCGAGGCGATGATGGCCTGCGTGCTTGCCGATCACTGGGTCAGGCATCGCGGGCAGGTGGGCTGACGCGCTTCCGTCTTGGGGGCGATCCAAGTGTCTGTTCTTAAATTAAGAACGGGCATTCTGGCTTCGCGTGCATGAGGCCGCTTCACCATACCCTGTTGGTGTATCCCAATACCATTTCAGTATAGCTGAAATATTTTCGTTTTTCATTGCCACTGAAATCGTTGAGTCCTACATTCTACGTATGCGTCTCGACGAATGGCTCGCCAGAGCAAAAGAAACCCGTTCCGCTTTCGCCCGTCGCGCCGGTCTGTCACCGGCTGCGGTCACTGCCTTGTGCAATGATCCCGATGTCTGGATCTCGCGCGAGACGGGGGGGCGTATTTTCGAAGCCACGAACGGCGCCGTCACGCCCAACGACTTTCTCGGGCTCTCGCCCGCAAAGGAAATCGATATGTCCCAGACCCGAGTTGCGGAAGCGATCCGCGCATTTGAGAGCGGTGAAATCGTCGTTGTGACCGATGATGACGACCGCGAGAACGAAGGCGATCTGATCGTCGCCGCCAGCCATGCCACGCCGGAAAAGATGGCCTTTATCGTGCGCCACACCTCCGGCATCGTCTGCGCCCCGATCACGCGCGAACTGGCCCACAAGCTGCGCCTCGACCCGATGGTCAGCGACAATGACGCGCCGCATTCCACCGCCTTCACGATTTCCGTCGACTACAAGCACGGCACCACGACCGGCATTTCCGCGGAGGATCGAGTAGCCACGGCGCGCGGGCTCGCCAATCCCAATTCCGGGGCGTCAGACTTTGTGCGCCCGGGCCATGTCTTCCCGCTGATCGCCAAGGATGGCGGTGTGCTGATGCGCTCCGGCCATACCGAAGCCGCGGTCGATCTCTGCCGTCTGGCGGGCCTGCCGGAAGTCGGCGTCATCTGTGAACTCGTCAATGACGACGGCACGGTCACGCGCGGCCCGCAGGTCACCGAATTCGCCAAGAAACACGGCCTGAAGCAGGTCTCCGTCGCCGATCTGATCGCCTGGCGCGAGCGCAAGGAAAAGCTTGTCGAACGCGTCTACGAGCAGTCGATCGAAACGCTGGCCGGTCCCGCCTACGCCATCACCTATTCCACGCCCTACGACCCGATGGATCATCTCGCCATTGTCTACGGCGACATTCTCGACGGTCGCGACGTGCCGGTTCGCCTGCATCTGGAATCGGTGATCGACGATGTGTTCGGTCAGGCGCAGACGCTCGACGAAGTCATGAAGGGCATGGCAGAGCGCGGCCGTGGCGTCGTGGTCTATCTGCGCGAAGGCTCCGTGGGCGTCGCCCGCCAGTCGCGTCGCGCCCGTGCCGATGTCCAGCGTGACCGTGAGGATCACGGCTCCGCGCAGGCGCGCTCCGAATCCTGGCGCGAGATCGGTCTTGGCGCGCAGATCCTGAAGGATCTCGGCGTCAGCTCCATTCGTCTGCTTTCTTCGCGCGAACGTCACTATGTCGGCCTTGAAGGCTTCGGCATCGAGATCGGTTCCACCGAAATCATGGACGTCTAGGAACCCGCCATTCATCCGGGCAGCCCGTCATCGGTCTGCCCGGATCGCGGATTCAGCTCTGGCCTCGCCTCTCTGGCCCCATGACATCGTCTCGCTGGGCCTTGAACGGCGACGCAAGCCCTGCAAGGCTGGACGGGTTGCATTATCCGTTTCCGCCTGCCTTGCCCGGGAGATACCGCTGATACAGGCTCTCAATCCCTTCGAAGACATGAAAGCGCGTCCCTTCGCGGTGGGCTATCGCAAAGGTGCGGGCGAGGGGCTCGTCTATGGCGGCATCGTGGCTGCGCTGCTGGCGGGCTTCGTCGCAGCCTATAACGAGGAGCCGGGGCTCTACGTCATCTCGGTTCTCGCGCTGATGATGTCCTTCTACTATTTCCCGCTGATCGAGAAGGGGCAGCCGCAGCTCGGCGCAAATGCCGACGGTCTCTTCGTGCGTGGCATAGGCTTCATCGACTGGGCGGAAATCGCGCAGCTTGAGGTGTTCAAGTCCGCCGTCCGCTCCATCCGGCTTTCAACGCTGATCGTCCACCTGCGGCGTCCGCTGGACGACGTAGTTGCCAAGCCGGAAAAGGCACCGTGGTGGCGTTCGCTGATGGCCCGCCCCTATCGCCGCAAGGGCGAAGACCGGCTGGAAATCGCGCTCCATCCGCTTCAGGGCGTGCCGGATGAAGTGCTTGAACGGCTGAAGGCGTTCAGGCCGGATCTCGGCTGAGGCGGAGATTACACCGGCAGCTTCGTCGTCCGCTTCACGGTTCTGAGCGTCAGCATGGACTGCACGCGGTCGACGCCCGGCAGGCCGGTCAGCGTGTCCTTGTGCATCCGTTCCAGATCTTCCGTGTTCCGGTAGGCGATCCTCAGCAGGTAGTCGTATTGGCCTGCCAGCAGGTAGCATTCGAGGATTTCCGGCACCTTGGCGACGGCCTTTTCGAAAGCGTCCAGTTCCTCGCGGCGCTGGCCCTTCAGCGTGACCTGCACGAAGGCGGTGCCCGCCAACCCCACCGACTTGGCGTTCAGCAGCATGGTGTAGCCGGCGATGACGCCCGCTTCTTCGAGCATCTTCGTGCGCCTGAGGCAGGCGGAGGGGGAGAGACTTACGCGTTCGGCCAGTTCCGCATTGGTCAGCCGTCCGTTGTTCTGCAATTCCTTGAGAATGGCCTTGTCGCGATCGTCAAATTTCATGGTGACGGGTTTCTCGTGGTGCTCGGTTTGTGCGGATTTTGCGGTTCATTTTCGCAGACTATGCGATCATACGCTTCCATGACACGCGAAATCGCGAGAAAATTTACGACAAAACCGCTCATCCTGTGATCGAGGGAACAGTCCCGGAGCCAATTCAGGAGGATTACGCCATGCGTATTGGCATCCCCAGGGAAATCAAGAATTTCGAAGATCGCGTCAGTGTCATCCCCGCCGGTGTGCGGGAGTTCGTCGCCAACGGCCATACGGTGCTGGTGGAAACCGGCGCAGGTCTTGGCGCGGGGCTTGCCGATGAAGCCTATGTCGCCGCCGGCGCGAAGATCGCACCCGACGCGGAAACCGTCTTTGCCGAAAGCGACATGATTGTGAAGGTGAAGGAGCCTCAGGCCATTGAGCGCAAGCGCCTGCGCGAGGATCAGATCCTCTTCACCTATCTCCATCTGGCTCCGGATCCGGAACAGACAAAGGACCTGATGGCCTCGGGCGCGACCTGCATCGCCTACGAGACGGTGACGAGCCCGACCGGCGGCCTGCCGCTGCTCATGCCCATGTCGGAAGTGGCAGGGCGCATGTCCGTTCAGGCCGGGGCCCATTGTCTTGAAAACGCGCAAGGCGGCTGCGGCATGCTGCTGGGCGGCGTGCCCGGCGTGCCGGCTGCCGATGTGGTGATCCTCGGCGGCGGCGTCGTGGGAACCCATGCCACGCAGATGGCGCTGGGTCTGGGGGCGAGTGTCACCGTTGTGGACCGCTCGGCCGATGTACTGCGCCGGTTGAACGCTCAGTTCGGAACGGCCGTGAAGACCGCCTATTCCAACGCGCAAACCATCGCAGAACTCGTCGCCAATGCTGAGCTTGTTCTCGGCACGGTGCTGATCCCCGGTGCCTCGGCTCCGAAGCTGATCACCCGCGACATGCTCTCCACGATGCGCAAAGGCTCCGCCATCGTCGATGTCGCCATCGATCAGGGCGGTTGCACGGAGACAAGCCGCGCGACGACCCATTCCGACCCCACCTACGTGGTGGACGGCGTGGTCCATTACTGCGTGGCGAACATGCCGGGCGGCGTGGCCCGCACCTCCACCTTCGCATTGGCCAATGCGACGCTGCCCTACGGCCTCGCCATCGCCAACAAGGGCTGGAAGCAGGCGCTCGCCGATGACCCGCACCTGAAGGCGGGCCTCAATGTGCAGGGCGGCCGGATCACCTACAAGGCCGTCTCCGACGCGCTCGGCTACGACTATCTGGAAGCCGACAAGACGCTCGCCGCCTGAGCGTGATAGGCATGCAAGATCAACCCGGACGCGTCCCGCGTGTCCGGGGGTCTCGCTTGATCAGCCTTCCTTGCGAAACACCGTGATCCGCGAGACATAGGCGTTCCACGCGTCCTCGACGTGGAGCCCGTGCGGGGCGAACAGCGCCGCCAGATCCTCGTTCACGAAGCCCCCGTAATAGGGTTCGCGGAAGAGCTGTGGGAACAGTTCCAGCAAGCCGTCATAGTCCGGCTCATCGCCCATTTGCAGCGTGTCGATGAAGACGAGCAGTCCGCCCGGCTTCAGGACGCGTCCAAGCTCGGCTGCTGCCTTTTGGCGGATATCCGGCGGCAACTCATGGAAGAGATAGACGACGCTCGCCGCATCGAGGCTTTCATCGCCAAGCGGTAGGGCTTCGACCAATCCCGCAATGAAGCGCCGTTCGTGCGCGCGGCCCGCAAGACGGGCACCATGGCGCAGATAGGGCTCTGATACATCGATGCCGATGGTCGGCAGACGTGGAAAGGCCCGCTGCACTTCGCGCAGCATCGTACCGGTGCCGCAGGCGATATCGGCGAAGGAAAGCGTGCGCTGGTCGCGCTCGCGCATCAGCTTCGATAACGGCACCAGTCCCTGACGGCGCATGGCGGCGGCAGAGCCGTTGAAGAGCACTTCCACCTGAAAATCGTAAAGCCGGGCAGAGTCCTCCGACATCCAGCCATCGGCCTGAAAATGGAAGTCCTGTTGGTAGTAGGGCTCGTTCGTATCCGGGGCTGCGTCGTCATCTGCGGCCCGACGCCTGTGGGCAGCATCCGGCACGTCGGCGTAAAACAACCGGGTCTTTTGCAGGAGACTGGAAAGTCCGCCGGGCTCGGCGGCGGGCATGGGATAATGGCCCGCCTCCACATTCGCCAGATCGCTTGCCTGAAGCCGGGCGATATCCGCCAGAATGCGGCGCTCAGACGGGACTGGACCCTGAGGCTTGGCGATGCGGTAGTCGGGATATTCCTCGCCGACGCGCCGGTCGATCCGGCCCGTGAGATAGCGATGGGCCCCATACCAGCCGATCCGGCCGAGGCTTTGGGCCGCAAAGCGCGCGCGTCTTACCCATCCGCTCAAATCGGGCGAAGAGGGCTTGGACGCGCGCATGGCTCACTCCCGTTTCAAAAGGGCGACCACCTCAATGTGGGGCGAAAACAGGAACTGGTCCACCGGCAGAACCCATTTCAGGGCGTAGCCGCCATCGATCAGCGTACGCAAATCGCGCGCCAGCGTCGCCGGATTGCACGAAACCGCGACCACGGTTTTCACTTTTGATGCGGCCAGCTGGGCCGCCTGTTCCTTCGCGCCTGCGCGCGGCGGATCGAAGACGACCGCATCGAAGCCGTCCAGTTCCTCCGGCCGCAGCGGGCTGCGGAAGAGGTCGCGCATATCCTGCGTGATGGTCTTCAGCCCCTTGGCGCGCCGCCATGCGGTATCGAGCGCGGCCATTGCCGGCTTGTCGCTCTCAGCCGCAAGAACCATCGCCTCATGCGCGATGCGAAGCGCGAAGGTGCCCGATCCTGCAAAGAGGTCGGCGACGCGCTTTGCGCCCTCAAGGCCCTCCAGAACGGCTTGCGACATGGCGGTCTCGGCCTCCGCGCTCGCCTGCACGAAACCGCCCGGCGGCGGCACCATGGCTGCGCCTGCAAAATCGAGTGCGGGCGGGCGGATCTCGATCACCACCTCGCCATTGACGGAAAGGCGAGCAAAATCGGCCTCCGCCGCGACACGCCCAAGGGCGGGGAAATCGCGCGACGCCTTGCGATCCGCCCCATCGATTGCAACGTCGAGACCGGTGGTGGTGTCGAGAACGTTCAGCCGCAATTCGCCCTTGCGCGGCGCAAGGCGGGAGGCGAGACCGTTGAGCGCGGGCAGGGCCGCCACGATGCGCGGCGTGAGCACGGGGCAGGTCTCGATACCGACCAGCCGGTTCGCCATGCGCTCGTGATAACCCAGAAGCACGCGCCCGCCTGCGCGCACGGCGGAAAGAACCGCGCGCCTGCGGGTGCCGGGCCGGGCTCCCACGATGGGCCGGATTTCCGCTTCGATGCCGCGCGAGGCAAGCGCCGCCTTGACCTGCTCTTCCTTCCACGCGCGATAGGCGGCTGCCTCCATGTGCTGAAGGGCGCAGCCGCCGCAAACTCCGTAATGCGGGCAGACGGCTTCTACGCGCTGGGGCGAGGGGGTCTCGACCGAGAGGAGCTTCGCGCGCTCGCCCTTTCGCTCGATCTGCACCGTCTCGCCCGCAAGGGTCAGCGGCACATAGAGCTGCTTGTCGCCGACAAGGGCAACGCCGTCGCCGCGATGGGCAAGGTGATCGATGGTTACTGTTTCAGGCATCAATGCGCGTCCTGCTGGTCATTCTCCATGGCCGGGAATACAGGATCGCACTGGCAAAGGCTACGTCGGGCTTTCATCCTTCACAGCGCCCAGCAGATATTCTCCGTTGCCGTCGCCGCCCTTGATGGGCGAGGGCACCATGCCGAGAACCCGCCAGCCGGGCTGCGCAGCGAGCCAGTCGCGGATCTCGACGGCGACCTCCTCCGCAACCTCGGGATCGACCAGTCCGCCCTTGCCGATCCGGTTCTTGCCCGCCTCGAATTGCGGCTTGACCAAAAACAGCCCGCGCGCCGCCGGAGCGGCCAGATCGAGGGCGGGCGGAAGCGCCAGTTTCAGCGAGATGAAGCTGACATCGCTGACGAGGATATCCGGAGTGGCGCTGAGATCCGCGCGCGTCAGGGCGCGGGCGTTCAGCCCCTCCAGCGAGGTGACGCGGGGATCGTCCTGCATCGAGGCGTGAAGCTGGTCGTGGCCCACATCGATGGCATCGACATGCCCGGCCCCACGCTCCAGCAGCACTTGCGTGAAGCCTCCGGTGGAGGCCCCGATATCGAGACACTGGCTATCGGTCACATCGAAGGAAAAGGCGTCGAGGCCCGCGATCAGCTTCAGGGCCGCGCGCGAGACATAGCCTGCGGCGGGATCGTCGATGGTGATCTCGGCATCGGGGGCGACCGTCTGGCCCGGTTTGGTGGCCGGGCGTCCCGCCACATGAACATGTCCGCGCAGGATCGCATCGCGTGCCCGTGCGCGGCTTTCCGCAAGGCCCCGGTCAACCAGCATCTGGTCCAGGCGCAGCTTGGCCATGAATTCTTGTCTTTGTCGCTGAAAGAGGGCGCGCTGCCCCCGGTGGAATGAAAACCAGTCAGCCGAAGCAACCGGCGAGGCCGTTCAGCAGCATCTGCACGAAGATTTGCTCGCCATGGCGGATCCACAGAACCGCCGCCCCCAGCAGGAGGACTGCTCCGATTGCGCCGATGGCAGCCCATGTGGCCGGTGTCGTTGACATTGGATCGCCAATGAATGGTTTCGAAGGCCCAAGTATAGCGCAATCGGCGGGTGCCGTCAGCCACCCGCCTTGGTAGTGTGTTCCGGGGGCTAACCGTTTTCCGCCAGACGGCGCAGCTTGGCGAGTGCCGTCTCGCTGTCCTCGCCGTAAGCTATGGTGCCGACGAAGCGCAGGTTGCCGTCGAAGAGATAGAGACCGGCGGAATGGTCCATCAGGTAATCGCCGTCCTCGCGCTCCACCCGGCGCGCATAGACGCGATACGCCTTGATGACGGCGTCCACCTGCTCGCGCGTGCCGGAAAGCGGGATGATGCGATCATCGAAGGCGCCCACATAGGAGGCCATCACCTCCGGCGTATCGCGTTCCGGATCGACGGAGACGAACACATAGTTGAGCTTGTCGGCATCCGGGCCCAGTTGCTCTATCCAGCCCTGAAGTTCGGCAAGCGTCGTCGGGCAGACGTCCGGGCAGAACGTGTAACCGAAGAACATCGCGGAAGGTCTGCCCTTCAGGTTGGCTTCGGTGAACGTGTTGCCCTGGCCGTCGACCAGCGTGAAGGGGCCGCCAATGCTGGCGACCGGGCTCAGCAGCCCGCTGCCGTCCTTCTGGGAGAGATAGTTCCAGCCCATGAGGCCGCCGACGCACAGGACGAGGGCGGCTATTGCCGCCCAGGCCCCGTACCGAATGATCTTTCCGGTTTGCATGGTCCTACTGCTTCTTCATGTTGCCGTGGCCCTGCATCTTCATGTGACCGGGCATTTTGGAACCGGCCTTGGCAACCGGCATCGTGATGTCCACGCTTCCCGCCTTTTCGAAGGTCAGGGTCACGGGGATCGTCTCGCCTTCCACGAAGGGGGCGGTGATCTTCATGAACATGACGTGATAACCGCCGGGCTTCAGCTCCAGCGTGGAACCTGCGGGAACTTCCAGCCCGCCTTCCATCTCGCGCATGGTCATGATGCCGTCCTTGACGGCCATCTCGTGGATTTCGGTCAGTCCGGCGCGCGGGGAGGCCGCGGAAACCAGCCGGTCGCCCGTCGAACCGTGATTGGTGACTTTCAGAAAGCCGCCGCCTGCCTTGGCCTGACCGGGGGTGGCCCGGGTCCACGGGGTTTCGATGGTGAGATCGCCGAGCTTCACCGGTTCGGAACCGGCCTGGGCGGAAAAGGCGAGGGAAAGCGTAAGGGCGGCAGCAGCCGCAATGGCGTAAAGGGTCTTCATTTTCATATCTCCTCCGCATGGCGGCGCAAGGCGCACCATGCACATGAACGATGGCGAGGGGGCTCGCCGAATTCGAATGCCGGTGTCCGGGTGCCGGTGTCTGGGTGCCGGTGTCCGGGTGTTGGTGTCCGGGTGTTGGTCACCGGCTTTGATCGTTCAGGCAGGAAGAGGAGGGGCGCGGATCCGCGCATGGGCCTTCAGGCATTGCGCCGCCGGTTCCTCCATGGCGGGCAGCGCGAGGCGCAAGGGCGCACCGTGGGCAGGCGCGGGCAACAGGGCCACCGTTCCCGGCAGGCCGCAGGCGAGCGTGCAACTGACATGGTGGCAGGTGCCGCATGGGCAATGGAAGGCATCCCACGGCGAGCCTTGAACCGGCTCCGCCCCTCCGGTCTCCCCCGAACAGATGATGAGAAGGGGATCGTCGGCAAGGGCATCGGCCGGCGCCATGGTCAGCGCAAGCATTCCCACCAGCACACGCGCGATGATCGACAGCGCCGCCAGCGTGGACAGCGTGCTCCGTTCTTTTCTCAAGTGATGCAGAAGGCCGGACCGGATTTTCATCGCGGGCTGACTATGCGTCATGTAGCCCAAGGCGTCGAGCGATAATTGCCGCCTTCAGCCCTTTGACTCAGTCTGCCTTGGTTGCGTCTTCGCGCTCCGTCCCGTCGTCTGCAGGCGCCTGATCCTGCTCCGTCACGATCTCTTGCTCTGGATCTGGCGGGACGGCTTCGGCCTCTTCCTCGTCCCAAGCGGTCTCCCACGCCTCCGCCACCGCTTCCGGATCCGGCGTGACATGGGGGACGGGCGAGAATTCCGGCAGGACGACGTTCGGATGGCTTTCGTCGAGCAGTTCCGGGGTCAGCACACCACCGACCTGTGCGGTGCCGGCAAGGTCGAACTCGGTGTGCAGGCGGGCGGACGGGGCCTCGCGAACAAACATTCGGAACATGATGTAGGCCGCCAGTGCGAACATCACGAACGAGATCATGCCGTAAAGCCCGCTGGGCCCGACCCGTTGCATCACCAGCGAGGCGACGATAGGGCCGATCATCGAACCGATACCATTGGCCAGCAGCAATCCCGACGAGGCTTCCACGAAACCGTCGGATTCCACGTGGTCGAAAGCATGGGCGGCGGCGATGGAATAGGCGGGCTGAGTGGCAAAGCCCAGAAGGCCCGCGGTCGCAATGGCAATGACGGCATCTGTCGGCTCGAACCAGCCGATGGCTGCAGCAATGACACTGGCGGCAAGGGCCAGCCCGATCAGCACGTAGCGACGGTCCATACGGTCCGACAGCCGACCCATCGGCCATTGCGCAAGCGCTCCGCCGAAGATGATCGCGGAGGCAAAATAGGCAACCTCCGCCTTGTCGAACCCGATCTGCCGGGCATAGAGCGGCGCCAGTGTCCAGTTTGTGCCGTTGGCAAGACCGATGAAGAAGGTGCCGACAAAGGCTGCGGGAGAAATCTCGTAGAGTTTCCCCGGCCGGAACCGCACCAGCGTGATGGGGGCGGGCTGCTGCGAGCGGGTGAGCGAGATCGGCACAACCGCCAGCGACACGGCGACGGAGGCGAGCACGAAGGCGGTGAAGCCGCCGGGATCGATGGCCGTCAGAAGCAATTGTCCGCCGGTGATGGCTGCTAGGTTGACGATGATGTATGTGGACATCAGCGCGCCGCGGTTTTCATTCGTCGCGCGCTCGTTGAGCCAGCTTTCCACGATCAGGTAAAAGCCTGCGAGCGTGAAGCCATAGGCGAAGCGGATGACGATCCAGGCAACCGGCGCGGTGAGAACAGGATAGAGGATCGCACTGGCCGAACCCAGCGAAACGAGCGCTGCAAAGGCGCGGATATGGCCCGCGCGCAGAACCGCAAAGGGAGCCATCACGCAGCCGAGAACAAAACCGCCGAAATAGCTCGACGACATGACGCCGATGGCGAGCGGCGAAAAGCCTTCAAGGTCCGCGCGCACGGGAAGCAGCGTTGCTTGCAGGCCATGGCCAAGAAGCATGAGAGCGACCGAAAGCAGAAGGGCGGCAATCGGATTTAGGGCTTTGGCCATGGCGTGTCGCTGAAGTGTCGTACTTGGGGGATGCGGCGTCAGCCGACAGAACGCGGAAACCGGTAATCCGTTCCGTGACATATCGGCAGGCATTTCTAAAAAAATCATGACCCGGGACCGGGCGGGTCTCTGGGCCGTGTTGTCGTGTATCGGCTTGCCGCTACGGCAGAAATATCGCCGTAGAGGTGAGCCTTTGTGCGGGCTCCAATCAACCCGGAACGCGGCAGAATTACGGCGTCGAGGAAAACCCGTCGACGCCGCTTCACTTTTACTGCGTTAGCCTAATTCGAAGAAGATGAAAAGCGCTTCGATGCCTGTTCAGGCAAGTTGACCGATCTCTGCGACATCCCGGCCCAGCGCCTCGAAAACCCGCGTGGCGATGCCATGCGCGTCAAGCCCGGCCGCCTTGTACATCGCGTCCGGCTTGTTGTGCTCCACAAAGGTGTCCGGCATCATCATCGTGCGAAGCTTGATCCGCCCGTCCAGCAGGCCTTCGTCAATCAGGAACTGCGCGACATGGGCCGCAAAGCCGCCGATGGAGCCTTCCTCCACCGTGATCAGAACTTCGTGTTCGCTCGCCAGTCGGCGCACCAGATCGGTATCGAGCGGCTTGGCGAAGCGCGCATCGGCGACTGTGGTGGAAAGACCGCCCGCCTCCAGTGTCTCCGCCGCCTCAAGACAAGCCGCCAGCCGCGTTCCGAATGAAAGCAGGGCGACCTTTGTCCCTTCGCGCAGGATGCGTCCGCGCCCGATTTCCAGAAGCTGGCCGCGTTCCGGCATTTCCACGCCGACACCCTCGCCGCGCGGATAGCGGAAGGCTATGGGGCCTTCATCGTAGGCGGCTGCGGTTGCAACCATGTGCTTCAGTTCCGCCTCGTCGGCAGCCGCCATGACCGTGAAGTCGGGAATGGAGGCGAGGTAGCCGATATCGAAGGAGCCTGCATGGGTCGGCCCGTCCGCGCCCACGAAACCGGCGCGGTCGATGGCGAAGCGCACCGGCAGGTGCTGGATCGCCACGTCGTGCACGACCTGATCGTAGGCGCGTTGCAGGAAGGTGGAATAGATCGCGGCAAAGGGCTTGTAGCCTTCTGTCGCAAGCCCGGCGGCAAAGGTCACCGCATGCTGTTCGGCGATGCCGACATCGAAGGTGCGCTCGGGAAATTCCTTGCCGAAGAGATCGATACCCGTGCCCGACGGCATGGCCGCCGTCACCGCCACGACCTTGTCGTCGTCCTGTGCTTCCTGAATGAGGCTTTCGCCGAAGACGCGGGTGTAGCTCGGCGCATTGGCGACGGGTTTCGCCTGCTTGCCGGTGATCACGTCGAAACGGGCGACGCCGTGATACTTGTCGGACGAGCTTTCCGCGGGCTCGTAGCCCTTGCCCTTCTGGGTGACCACATGGACCAGAACCGGCCCGGTGTTGCTGTCGCGCACGTTCCTGAGAACCGGCAACAGATGGTCGAGGTTATGGCCGTCGATCGGGCCGACGTAATAAAAGCCCAGCTCTTCGAAAAGCGTGCCGCCGGTGAACAGGCCGCGCGCATATTCTTCCGCCCGGGCCGCGCCCTTCTGCAAGCCGTCGGGCAGTGCCTTGGCGACGCTCTTCGCAAGCTCGCGGAACGAATGATAGGTGCTGCCGGAAACGAGGCGCGCGAGATAGCCCGACATTGCGCCCACGGGGGGAGCGATCGACATGTCGTTGTCGTTGAGCACCACCACGAGCCGCGACTTCAGCGCGCCCGCATTGTTCATCGCCTCATAGGCCATGCCCGCAGACATCGCGCCGTCGCCGATCACCGCGATCACATTGTTGTCACGGCCGTCGAGGTCGCGCGCGACCGCCATGCCGAGACCGGCGGAGATCGAGGTCGAGGAATGGCCTGCGCCGAACGGGTCGTAGGGCGACTCGGCCCGCTTGGTGAAGCCGGACAGCCCGTCTGTCTGGCGCAACGTGCGGATGCGGTCGCGCCGCCCGGTCAGGATCTTGTGCGGATAGGCCTGATGGCCCACGTCCCAGATCAGCCGGTCGTCGGGCGTGTTGAAGATGTAATGCAGGGCGACGGTCAGTTCGACCACGCCGAGCCCGGCGCCGAGATGGCCGCCGGTTTCGGAAACCGCTGCGACCGTTTCCGCGCGCAGTTCGTCGGCCACTTGCCTCAAGTCGCGCGGATCGAGCCGCCGCAAATCTTCGGGCAGGGTGATGGTATCGAGAATCGGGGTGCCGGACTGCGTCATGTCGAAGCTGCGCGCCTGCTCGTTGTCTTGGAATAGGCACGCTTACACCACAGGCTCCGCGGGCGCAAATGATGCAACCTGCCCGTAAGTACCTTCCGCAGGTGCGAGGTGGAGGGAAATCCTGAATTCCGTAGCGTCGCAGGGAGCGGAGGATCAAAAAAACAGTCTAATACTCATTAGGGTGATGATTTTTACGGAGAAACAGAATATAAAACAGGCGTGGTCGATGGGGCCACGTGCACAGTGAACGACTTGGGCCGCGGTTCGCCGCGGCCCTTTTTTCTGTGCGCACGGAGTAACGCGGGCCCGCAAGAGCCCAAGCTGTTGCCTCCCGGACCGTTCTATTGGCACCCGAATGTTTGTGATGTTACGTAACTTGCGGTTTCGGTGCGCACCATTGCCTGAAGCTGCAGATGAGCACTTGAAGTGCCGGCTTTTGCGTCTGGTGACGGGGGAACGCAGCTAAGAAGCGGATTTTGTGGAGAAATTCTGCGCTATTCGACGTCGAGAGGCTCGGTGCCGGCTGCCTGACCGTCATTTCCACGGCGAATCTTCTCCACCTTGGCCTCTGCCGCCTTCAACAATGTGTCGCAATGATTGCGCAAGGCTTCGCCGCGCTCGTACTGCGAAATGCTCTCCTGAAGGGGCACGTCACCGCGTTCCAGCTTCTGCACGATTGATTCGAGTTCGCGCAGCGCTTCCTCGAAGCTCAGATCGGCAACGGGCTTGGCGGGTGTGTCGGTCATGAGGATGCAGCGCCTTGTTTGTCGGGGAATCGCAAGGCCGCAGGGTCTGCCGTGCCGTGTCTGTCGTCAAGGGGGCTCCGCAGAGCCGGGCGTCCGCCCTGTCGGGGCGGCTACCCGCGGAGCGTCAGGAGTCCATCAGCGTCATGACATGGGCGGCGACGGAGCGGGCGAGGCCCTCCAGATCGTATCCGCCTTCCAGCATGGAAACGACGCGGCCGTTGCAGGAGGCGTCCGCAATGTCCATCAGTTTGGCGGTGATCCAGGCAAAATCCTCTTCCACCAGATTGATGTTGGCCAGCGGATCGCGCCTGTGGGCATCGAAGCCTGCGGAGATGAGCAGGAGGTCCGGCTTGAAGGCGGTGAGGCGCGGCAGGAGCATGACCTCCACGGCCTCCTGAAACTGCTCGCTCCCGTCTCCCGCCATGAGCGGCGCGTTCACGATCGTGCCAGCTCCGGTTTCGTTGGCGGCCCCGGTGCCGGGAAAGAGCGGCATCTGATGGGTGGAGCAATACATCACGCTCGGATCGTCCCAGAAGATGTCCTGCGTTCCGTTGCCGTGATGCACGTCGAAGTCGACAATCGCGACGCGCTCTGCTCCGTGCTTCTTCTGCGCGTGGCGGGCGGCGACGGCGATGTTGTTGAAGAGGCAGAAGCCCATCGGCTTGTCGTATTCGGCATGGTGGCCGGGCGGGCGGATGGCGCAGAAGGCGTTTTGCACCTTGCCTTCCATCACCTCGTCGACCGCCTGACATCCCGCGCCGATGGCGCGAAGAGCTGCGTCCCAGCTTCCCGGCGAGACGGTGGTGTCGGAATCGATCCGCGCCAGTCCCTGTTCGGGCACGTGCTTGCGCACATTCTCCACATGCCGCTCAGGATGGGCGAGCGCCACCGCTTCCACGCTGCCCATTGGGGCGGCTTCCCGTTCCAGCGTCTGGAACCGCTCGTGTTCGAGGATTCTATCGACCGCCCGCATGCGATCGGGTCGCTCGGGATGACCTAGAGGCGTGTGATGGTCGAGAAAGCACGGATGATGCAGCAGCAGTGTCGCCAAGACGGCACCCGATAATTGTTTTTAGTGCGTTGATCAGACGCGCCCGCGCGATTGCTGTCAATGCGCCTTATCGAGAAGAACCTTCCCCTGCGGCCTGCCGGGCGAATTTTTATCGGGTGCGTTCGCCGCACTGAAAGGCTTCTGAAGGGGGAAAAGAAAAAGGCGACAGCTATATCGGATAACTGTCGCCGTTCAGGTACGGGCAAATGGGAGGTATCTTGCCCGGGGTTGGGAGGTCCGCTGCATCACCAGGGTTCCGATAATCTTTATGCCTGAAAAAACGCCGCACAACAATAGAAAAACAATGTATTCCGAAATAGAAAACACTATTAGTATCGCAACATAAGGGATGGTACCTACAATTATTAATCATGCGTTGCTTTGCGTTGCCTGTTTAACCCCCATCTTACAGTAAGATCGTCAGTCACCGCGTGCGCCGAGACCTGTGCGATCGGCAGCGGCGCGAGCGAGCCTGTCGTTGATTGCTTCGCCCAGTCCGGTGTTCGGGATCGGGGCGACGGCAATCGAAGGGGCTCCGCCGGCATCGAGCGCGCGCAGGTGCGAAAAAAGATGTGCGGCGGCTTCCGCAAGGTCTGCGGTTTCACTCAGATTGAGGCTGGTTGCCGCGATTTCGGCAATGGAAGTGGGGGTGGGGCCGAAGCCGAGATAGGCTTCGCCGGGCGCAACGCTCTCTGCGTTGAGGCGCACTCTGGCGCGCGGCGCATAATGCGACAGCAGCATGCCGGGGGCGGCGGGCGCATCGCCCTGCGAGCCGGTCGGCCCGGCAAGCGGCGCGCCCAGAACGCGTTCCGCGTCCTTGCGCGCAATGCCGCCGGGGCGCAGCAGGCGGGCCTCATTGTCGATCAGGGCGATGATGGTGGATTCCACGCCGACCCGCGTCGGCCCCGTATCAAGTATGACCGGCACGGCGTCGCCGAGATCTTCCTCGACCGCCGCTGCAGTGGTCGGACTGATTCGGCCTGACCGATTGGCGCTGGGGGCTGCCAGCGGCCGTCCGGTGACCTGCGACAGCGTCTGCATGACCGGACTGTCGGGCACGCGCAAGGCGACGCTGTCGAGGCCGGCGGTCACGAGATCGCAAATCGGGGAGCCCGCGCGGCGCGGCAGAACCAGCGTTAGCGGTCCCGGCCAGAAGGCTTCCGCCAGCGCCTCTGCACGCCTGTCGAAGACACCGTGAAGGCGGGCGGCCTCTGTGCCGGCGAGGTGACTGATCAGCGGATTGAAGCTCGGGCGGCCCTTTGCGGCATAGATCTTGGCGCATGCCAGCGGGTTGGTTGCATCTGCGGCAAGACCGTAGACGGTCTCCGTCGGAACGGCCACCAGATCACCGGCGACGATAGTATCGGCGGCGCGTCGGAAGCTTTCCGTTTCGGACAATTCCGCAGATGTTGGGTCGATGCGCAAAATCGTCATCGAAAGTTCCCTTGCGGCATCGTTGACGACATGCTCAGGGGCGTTACTGTCGCCTGCGAGGCGGTTTCGAATGAGGCTGCGTCATCCGGGGAGTCGGCGTGCCGAGAGGCATTTCGGCGCGCATGCGATCAGGCATGCAACCGGGTGACGCTGGCCTTTTCTCGCAACCTGCAGCCCCACGTCAAGGTCAAGGGTGAGGATTGGCTTGCATGTACAGATCTCCGGTATCTGAAATCGGTTTTACGCTGAAGCACGTTGCGGAATTCGACAGGGTCGCTGAAGCTTATGGCGGCGACGAGTTGAGCGACGACCTGGTCGAGGCGATCCTCGAGGAGGCCGGGCGCTTTGCGGCAGAGGAAATTGCTCCGCTCAATCCGGTCGCCGACATGTTTTGCTTGATGCCGGAACAAAAATTACCGATCTGGATAAAATTGTGGCGTCAATTACCGACAAACCGGTTACGCTGATGCTAACACACGTGCATCCTGACCATGTTGGTGCTGCCGATTATTTTCCGGTGGTTTATATGAATCCCGGCGATAAAGAATCTGCCGCCCAAATGATGCTAAATTACAAAGGCGAATTTAAGTACCTCGAGGACGGACAAGTAATCGATCTTGGTGGCCGAAAACTGGAGGTGGTTTTCACTCCTGCGCATACCTGGGGCTCTACCACTTACATTGATAAAGAAGCCGGTTACGGTTTTAGCGGCGATTCATTTGGCTCTGGAAACTTATTAATGTTTGCCGGAACTTTCTCCGACCTGATTGCCACTTGTGAGAAAATGAGCGCAATTATGGAGAAAGACGGTATCGAAAAATTGTATCCGGGGCACTTCCGTGGCGACAATCCCGAAACAAAACAACGTGTGGAAGATTTGATCACCTTGAGTAAAGATATTCTTTCGGGTAAAGAAAAAGGTGAGGAAACGGAAGGTAACCAATTTGGTTTTAACCACATTGCTACTAAGTACGGTGTGCGAATTAATTATGGTGAAAAAACCATGAAGTAATAGTGCCAGCAAGAAAAGTCCAACTTCTGCGTTACGCTCGTCCGAAAAATACTCGATTACTGTAGTAAACTCCGTTTTTTCGGCCTTCGCAAGCCTTGAATTTGAACTTTTCTTATCTGACACTTCATTTTACAATAGATAAAAAGAACCTAAAAACGGAATAAAATGAATCCAATAAACAGAAGACAATTTGTAAACCGATTATCATTAACAGCTGCCGGAACCGTTGCTTTTTCAAGCCTTGCCTATTCTTCGGGCAAATTCATGTCAGGTTTTGGTGCCGAAGAATTTGTAACAGCCGAAAGCGCCGCAGGAAAATTACGGGGAGTAAGACAGGACGGTGTAAATATCTTCAAAGGAATTCCGTACGGAGGTTCTGTTTCGGGCGAAAATCGATTCCGTCGTCCGCCAAAAGTAGATCCGTGGACAGGCGTTCGCGATGCATTGGAACTGGGCGCACCATCATTGCAAACTTCCGGATGGGGGCCAAAACCTGCGGAAGATTGCCTGTTCCTGAATGTGTGGACACCGGCCAACGATAATAAAAAACGCCCGGTAATGTTCTACAATCACGGAGGTGGTTATGTTACCGGCTCGGGTGGCTCGGGCGGACAAGACGGTGCAAACCTGGCGCGATACTTCGATGTGGTAGTGGTGCAAACCAATCACCGACTGGGTTTATTGGGTTTTCTGTATTTAGATGAAATTGCCGGTGCGGATTACGCCGGATCAGGAAATATGGGCGTGTTGGATATTGCTGCCGGATTAAAATGGGTAAATGAAAACATTGACCGTTTTGGCGGCGATCCGAATAATGTAATGGTATTTGGCGAGTCGGGTGGCGGTGGAAAAACGTCGTGTATTTATGCTATGCCGGAAGCTTCGCCATATTTTAATAAAGCATCGATTGAAAGTGGCCCGGGCGTTCGGATGTTAACAAAAGATCTGGCTGCCGAAACCACTGAAATGGTGTTGAAAGAAATGAATATCGCCAAAAATGATTGGCGAAAACTACTTGAAGTTTCTCCTGAGCAATTGTTGGAGATTCAAAATAAGTTCATGTTTATTCCACCGTTCCAGGCAGAAATTGGAATGCCGGAGATGCACGGATTTGGTCCGGTGGTTGATGGTTCGGTGTTGCCAAATCATCCGTTCGATCCAACGGCCCCAAAAATTTCAAAAGACAAACCTTTGCTTACCGGATGGAACGAAGATGAATATGCATTTTTTGCGATGCAAAACAGGAATACCGAATTTACAAAATACACTTTTGATGATCTCCCATCGAAGCTGGAAGCACAGTTTGGTACTGATGCTGCAACAATAGTGAATGCATACCGCAAAGCTTCGCCAAATGCAACGGCTCCTCAAATATTCATGGCGGTATCATCGATTAATATGATGGGACTGGGTTCCATTGAAATTGCCGAGCGAAAAAGCAAAGAAGACGGGGCACCTGTTTATTTGTACAATTTCGGGTATAAATCAGACATGAAAATTCCGGGATCGGATTTCCCAATGGGAACACCGCATGCCATGGATATTTCCTATAAATTCAACAATGTGCAGCCTCCAAAAGAAGGCGAGGAGCAACGACGTATGTTTGGCGACAGTTCGCCTGCAAGCTGCAAAGCATCGCACAATTTTGCCGAGTTGTGGACCAATTTTGCACGTACCGGAGTGCCTTCGGCCGAAGGAGCACCGGAGTGGCCTGCTTACAATTTTAAAGATCGGCCAACCATGCGAATCGATACCGAGTGTACGATTATAAACGACCGCTTTAAAGTTGAATTGGATATGTGGAGGAAAATCGGAAAATTACATACCGTGTGAATAAACGAACTTAGTCCTTATTAGTCAAAGACTTAATTTGCAAGACTGATCCTGATTTATAAGATCGTTAGCATTACAAAAAACTCAACCTTGAATTAACCGATATTAAATTGAAAACAATGAAAAAATTTACGCTACTAAGTTTAGCTCTTTTTGTGCTTAGCATTGCAACTTACGCGCAGGGAGGTTCAAATGGTTTGTTGATGCCCAAATTCATAAAACCTACCGATAACAGCACAAGTACCCTGTTGACAGATCTTACAAAAGAACAGCATTTTTTCAGGGAACTTCCTGCTGACAGTGAAATGAGTCTGCAAAAAGACGTTGTTTTTCACGAGACAAAAAGTATTGATGGCGACCCGATGTCGCTAAAAATGGACATCATAACTTACAATGATGACAAGGTGCGTCCGTGTGTGGTTTATGTTATTGGCGGAGGTTTTTCTTTTGCCGCAAAAGAGCGAAATCTATACGATCGTTACGAAATTGCAAAAGCCGGTTATGTGGTGGCAAGTGTGCAGTACCACGTTATTAGCACCGGAATTTACAGCGACGCTGTTAAAGATGTAAAAGCTGCAATTCGTTTTATGCGGGCCAATGCAGATAAATACGGAGTTGATCCTGAGAATATTGGTATTTGGGGTGAGTCTGCCGGAGGTTATTTAACCGCCATGGTAGCAACAACAAATGGAGCAAAGCAGTTTGAAGAAGGTGAAAATCTCGATCAAAGCAGCGATGTAAAAGCAGCGGTTGATGCTTATGGTTTGTCTGATCTTACAAAAATCGGAGCCGACTATGACGAAGATGCAGCAAATGCACACTTTACGGTTATCTCTCCCGACGGGCAGTTTATTCACGGAAAAAACAGTGGATTAACAAGTCTCGATAAGCCGGAGGAGGTTGCCAAAGCAAATCCCATAACCTACGTGGACAAAAACGATCCTCCATTTTTGCTTTTCCACGGAACAAACGACATGGCCGTTTCGCCAAGTCAGACCTTGTTATTGCACAATGCATTGCGCGAAAAAGGTGTTTCATCAACACGTTATGTGCTCGACGGAGCCGGGCATGCCAGCGCCGAATTTTCTGATCCGCAGGTGATAAATATTATTATCGATTTTCTGGATGAACATTTGAAATAGTGGAAGTATAGTGGGGCAGTTTTCGGAATGAAAACTTAAACCAATATCATATTAATCAAAAACTTAACTTATGAGATCTTTAAAATTTATTCTTGCAGCTTTCCTTGTTATAGGATTGTTTGCATGTCAAACTTCAACCACAAATGCACCTCCAACAGGTTCGCAACCGGGATCGCATCCGATGATCGCCAACAGCGAAACAGCGCAAACAAGCACCGAAAGTGGTGATGTGATCGGTTATGTGCACGACGGAGTTTTCAATTACAAAGGAATTCCGTATGCCAAGGCCGAGCGTTTTATGCCGCCACAAAAGCCCGATAAATGGGACGATATACGCAGTTGCCGTTCGTATGGTCCGGTTTGCCCAATCGATGTTTCATCGATGATTTTAGCCGATGAAATGGAATTTGCCCAGCAGCACAATTTCTGGTTTATGAAAGAGGAAGATTGTAACAATCTGAATGTTTGGTCGCCTAGAATTAACGATGGTAAAAAACGTCCGGTTATGGTTTGGTTGCATGGTGGCGGTTACACTGCCGGTTCATCGTGCGAATTGCCAAGTTACGATGGCGAGAACCTGAGTCGCACCGGCGATGTGGTGGTAGTTTCTATCAATCACCGTTTAAATGTACTTGGTTTCCTTGACCTGTCGGCTGTTGACGAAAAATACGCTCAATCGGCCAACGTAGGAATGATGGATGTTGTTGCCGCTTTGGAATGGGTGCATAACAACATTGCCAATTTTGGTGGCGATCCTGCTAACGTAACTATTTTCGGTCAATCGGGTGGTGGCGGCAAAGTGGCTACCATGCTTTATGCGCCTTCTGCAAGAGGTTTGTTCCATAAAGCAATTATGCAAAGTGGTGTTGCCGGAAGTTACAGCACCAAAGAAGCTACTCAGAAATTGGGTTTGGCCGTTATGGAAGAACTTGGCCTGAAAAAGAGTGAAGTTGAGAAACTAAAAGATATTCCGCATGACGAATTGTTAGCTGCCGGAAACCGTGCGATTGCCAAAAGCAGCGGCGCAGGAATGGGCCGTTTAGGTTGGGCGCCATCGTGCGACGGTGAGTTTATTCCTTTGCAACCGGGAGCTCCCGGAGCCGAAGATCTGGCAAAAGATATTCCGGTTATCATTGGATCGAACCAGGTGGAATTTGGCGCATTTGGCGGAGGTGCCGATTTGTTGCATGCCGATGAGGCAACTATTATCGAAAACCTGAAAGAGCGTTACGGCGACAAAACCGACGCTTATGTGGCAGCTTTCAAAAAAGCATATCCAAATACAAAATTGCCGTCTGACATGAAGGACGTGGATTTAATGTTCCGTCCGATGTTGCTGAATTTTGCCAAATTGAAATCAGCTGTTCCTGGTGGAGCGCCGGTTTACAATTACGTTTTTAAATGGAATGCACCTCATTTGGATGGTATGTTAAAATCGAGCCACTGTATGGAGATTGCCTTTGTTTTTAACAACATTGCACGCACTGAAGAGTATAACAGCGGATCGCCGGAAGCGTATGCACTTGCCGGGAAGTTGAGTAAAACATGGTCAACTTTCGCACACACCGGAAATCCGAACAACGAAGATATGCCCGAATGGGAACCATTTACTCCCGATGGCGGAGCTACGATGTTGTTTGATAATCAATCGGAACTGGTTCACAACCACGATAAAGAAATGATAGAAATTGCTTTGTCTGTTCCGCAACCAAGTATCTTTTAATTTTAGATGATGAAGAAAATAGTTTTATTACTTAACGCGATATTGATAGCTACAATCGGTTTGTATGCACAGCCACAATTTAAAATTGATGGCGAAGAAGTGTACTCAGGCGACGATGTGGTTTTTCACCAAATTGATGAGCATACCTGGGTTGGAACCGGTAAAGCCATGTCGAACGAGAGTTTGTACCTTGTGGAAGGTAATGAGAAAGCTTTGCTGATTGATGCCGGAACAAACATTAAAGGATTGGATAAAATTGTGGAGTCGATTACTTCAAAACCATATACAGTGGTGGCTACACACGTTCATCCCGATCATACCGGTCCTTCGATCGATGTGTTTTCTGAGATTTATATCAATGAGGCTGATACAGTTGGAATTCCTCAGTTTATGCCCGATTACAAAGGCGAAGTGAAATTTCTGAAAGACGGTGAGATCTTTGATCTTGGCGGAAGAAAAATTGAAGTGGTTTTTACACCCGGTCATACTCCCGGATCGACAACTTTTATCGATAAAGCTGCCAAATACGGTTTCAGCGGCGACTCGTTCGGATCGGGTAATTTATTGCTGACAACCAACTTTTCTACGCTGCAAAATACTTGCGAGAAAATGAGCAAAGTAATGGCTGATAACGGTATCAAAGAACTTTATCCCGGTCACTTTTTCGGAGGAAATAAAGAAACCAAAAAGCGGGTCGACGATCTTGAAAAAATCAGTGAAGAAGCATTGTCAGGAGACTTAAAAGGAGATGAGAACCCACAAGGATTTATGGGGCTTAACCTTTTAATTAATCGCGATGGTGTTCGCGTAAATTACAGTGCGCAAGCATTAAAATAGTACATATTTAGTTGAAAAAAATCTATAAAACCAATACAATGAAAAAGTTAATTACATTAATTCTTATCATCTCGGCATTTGCAAGTTCGGCGCAAATGTTTGGCCCACCACGAAATAATGAATGGGATGCAAGCTGGATTTGCGTGCCTGAAGCCGGAGCAACCGACGCAGGTCTTTACCTGTTCCGTAAAACAATAAATTTTGATGCTGTACCTGCTAAATTTGAAATGCGTGTAACGGCAGATAACCGCTACAAATTGTACATCAACGAACAACTGGTTTCGTTGGGGCCTGCTTTAGGCGATTTGGAACACTGGAATTACGAAACAATTGATATTGCACCTTACCTGAAACAAGGCGAAAACATTATTGCAGCCGAGGTTTGGAACGAAGGTGATATGAAACCCGTTTCACAATTCTCGTGGAAAACAGGATTTTTATTCCAGGGAACCGACGATGCAACCAAAGTGTTAAATACCAACGATTCGTGGAAATGTATCGAGGATGAAAGTTATACGCCAATCCGTCAGCAGGTTCGTGGTTATTATGCAGCCGGTGCCGGTGAGAAAATCGACATGAATTACGCTGTAAAAGGATGGAAAGCTTTGAGCTTTGACGATACCAGCTGGAAATCGGCCAAAGCAGTTTTCGAACGTTCAACAAGAGGAATGGGCTTTAACACCCGCGGCGGCTGGACTTTGCAGCCTTCAATAATTCCTCAAATGGAAATGACTTACCAACGTTTGGTATCGACACGAAAAGCGGAAGGTGTTACTGTGCCTACCAACTTCCCTGAAGAAAAAGTGGCCATTGAAGTGCCTGCAAATACCACTGCAAAAATTCTGCTCGATCAGGAAGTTTATACCAACGCTTATCCAACGCTTGTTTTTAGCGGCGGCGATGAAGGTACAATTGTAATTACCTACTCTGAAGGTTTGTACGATGCCGAAGGCGCGAAAAATAACCGTAATGAGATTGAAGGAAAAACCATCTCCGGACGTATGGATACCATTATTTCGGACGGTTCGCAAAACCAGACGTTCACAACCTTGAACTGGAGAACTTACCGTTATTTGGAAATAAAAGTGGAAACAAAAGACAGTCCGCTTACCATCGAAGATTTCTACGGAACATTCACCGGCTATCCGTTTGAAATGAACGCCAAGATTAACGCTAACGATGCTGAGTTGGATAAAATTCTGGATATTGGCTGGCGTACGGCTCGTTCTTGTGCGGTTGAAACTTACATGGACTGCCCGTATTACGAGCGTTTGCAATACATTGGCGATGCTCGAATTCAGTTGTTTGTATCGTATTTCAACAGTGGCGACGATCGTTTGGCGAAAAATGCATTGAACCTGATGAACAACTCTCGCCAGGTGGATGGATACACTTTAAGTCGTTATCCTGATACTCAAAACCAGGTGATTGCAACCTATTCGATGTGGTTTGTTTGCATGTTGCACGACTACCTGATGTACGGAAGCGATCCTGAATTTTTGGATGACAAATTGCTGGGATCTCGTCAGATTCTGAACTACTTCATCAGTTTTGTTGACGATGATGGTTCGTTGAAAAACCTGCCGGGATGGAACTTCACGGACTGGGCAAGCAACTGGCGTATGGGAACTGCTCCTGCAGCCGAAGACGGAAGTACTGCTTTGCTCGATCTACAGCTGTTATTGGCTTTACAGGCGGGTATGGAACTGGAGCAAGTTCAAGGTAGCGAAGAGTATGCGGAAATGTATGCAAGCCTGGCGAAAAAAATGTCGGAAACCATTAAAAGCAAATATTGGGATGCTTCACGCAACTTATTTGCCGATACGCCTGATAAAAAAGATTTCTCGCAACATACCAATTCAATGGCGATTCTTGCAGGACTTACCACTCCGGAGCAAAACGTTAAAATTGCTGAGCAGATGTTGGAAGATGAGTCGCTGACTCAGGCTACTATCTATTTCAAATATTACTTGCACCTGGCGTTGGCGAAAGCCGGTATGGGCGACGATTTCCTGGAATGGCTGGACATTTGGCGTAAAAATATCGACCTTGGTTTAACTACCTGGGGCGAAACTTCTGAGGTTGAAACTACACGTTCTGATTGCCATGCATGGGGAGCAAGTCCGAACATTGAAGCTTATCGCATTATTCTTGGAATTGAGAGTGCTGCTCCATATTTCAAAAAAGTAAAAATTGAGCCAAATATTGGTGCATTCGAAACCATTAGCGGCGAAATGCCTCACCCGGCTGGTACAATTGCTGTTGATTACGATAACTCAGCAAGTGGTTTAAAAGCTGAAATCAGTTTGCCGGAAGGAATTACCGGAACATTTGTTTGGGAAGGTAAAAGTCACGCATTGAAAAGCGGAAAGAACAATCTTGAATTATAGATTCATTGGTTGAATAGTTATACTTAAGTTAAGCATTTACAGGTCATTCAGGGAATTAATTTCTCTGGATGACCATTTTCTATTAAATGTAAAAAGGCCTCCTAACGAACGAAATATATTGAGTTGTGAGTTTAAAATGCTGCGTTTAAGCAGCTGTCAACTTATATGTATTTCCCAAAAACATTGATTTTGTAGAAGTGGCAAACAGGTGTTCCGGAGAACAATGTTGCCTGAATTTAATATTGATATGGAAAAGTACATAAAACATACTATCGAAAATGGTATTTCGCGACGTAGCTTTTTGTCGCGCGCTGCTGTGGCTTCATGTGCGGCAGGTCTTGTTGGGTTTGCCAGCTGTGAGCATGAAAGTCCCAGCCAGGAAGCATTTCAGGAGGGGGTAGCTTACGGAAAAAGTATCGACGACGCAGCAAAACTATCGTTTCTTCCAAAGCCGGAAGAAATACCGGAGAGCGAAATTAACAAAACAGAATCATTTGATGTGGTGATTGTTGGAGCAGGTGCCTCGGGAGTTCCGGCAGCTTTGTCGGCACTCGAAAACGGTGCTTCTGTAGCAGTTCTTCAAAAAGAAAATATTGCTATTTCGCAAGGTAATTCCGGTGCAGGAATTGATCTTGAAACAAGTGATAAAGCAGGTATCGAGGCACTGGTTTCAAGACTGATGGGCGACAATGCACATCGTTGTAATCCAGATCTGCTCCGTGAGTGGGCTTATAATTCCGGCGAAGCAGTTTCATGGGTGATCGACCGTGCGCAAAAAGCAGGTGCAAAAGTGATTAACCAGGGGAATTTACAGCAGGTAAATATCCTAAAAATGAATGGTTATAATCTTGGTTTTCATACTGCATATTTTGGATCGAAACCGTATACCAATGGTGATGGAATGCGCGATTTGGCTGCTTATGCCGAAAAGCAGGGCGTGAAGTTTTTTTACAGCACGCCCGCGGTTCATCTCGTTCAGGAGGATAGTGGCGAAATTACCGGCGTTATCGGGAAAAAGCAGGATGGTGCGTACACCAAATTTCTGGCAAAAAAAGGGGTTATTCTGGCTACCGGCGATTACCAGAATAATAAAGCGATGTGCGATTATTTTGTCCCTGATGCCAAAAATTTTGGCCGCAAACAATCGCGCAAAACCGGCGACGGATTCGTATTGGGATACTGGGCCGGTGGTGTTATCGAACCAATCGGTCACACAAAAATGCTGCACGATTTTGATGCCGGACCGGCTACCATGTGCGATATGCCATTTCTGACTGTCGATCATTCGGGAAAAAGGTTTGTAAACGAAAGCGTGGAAATGTCGCTGCTGTGTAATTATTTACGCGGACCAGAGAAAACCGGTCAGTATTCGCAGATATTCGATGCGAATTACATGACACAGGCCAAAAACTGGCCGGGCGTTTTGGTGTCGCCCGAAGACATGAAAAATTACATGCCTGATGAGGATGTTCCGCATCGTCATGGAGTGTATGAAGCATTTATAAATACGCATAAAGCCGATACTCTTGAGGAGCTTGCAGTTAAAATTGAAGCCGATCCTGCAACCTTGAAGGCTACAATAAAAAGATACAATGAGCTGGTAAAATCAAAACAAGATCCTGATTTTGGGAAAGCAGCAGAATTTCTGAAACCGATTGACACTCCGCCGTTTTATGGTATTCACCGAACACTGCGACTTTCGGCAGTTTGCTCAGGATTACTTGTTGATGAAAACCATCAGTGTTTGAATGCCGAAGGAGCGAAAATTAAAGGCTTGTATGCCATTGGTAATCTTGGCGGCGGTTTCTACGGAGGCGTGGATTATCCGCTAACCGTTTATGGTTTGTCGCTGGGACGCTGTTATACTTTCGGCTACCTGGCCGGACGACACGTTGCCAATTTGCAACCTACAGCTTAAAGCTTTTTACTACTTACAAACTTTAAAATAGATTGAAATGAACGATAAAACCAAGTCAGCCGGAAAGAAATCAATGCTTCGAATGCCAAGAGTTCTGCTTCTTGCGGCTGTTATAGTTGTTGTCCTCTCAGGACTTGTAACCGGCGGGGTGCACTGGCACAATCAGCCCGGTTTTTGCACCAATTGTCACACCCCAATGAACGAATATGTAGAAAATTACTACGGCGGCGATACAACGTTGATGATTACGAGTCATGCTATGGCAGATACCGTGTCGCTTCGATGCCTTGATTGCCACAGCCAGAAATTGAATGAACAGCTTACAGAAGGAGCGCACTGGCTGACCGGGAATTATACTTTTCCGCTGGAAAAACGTGAAATCGGAACCCGCAGTTTTTGTATGACTGCAGGATGCCACATCGAGGAAGATATAATAAAAGCAACTACTGATACCCATGGTATGTCGTTTGCTTTTAGCCAACACGATCCGCGTCATGGAAAGCAGGAATGCTACACTTGCCATTCGATGCACGGGCAGTCGGTTTATTCCTGTAATCAATGTCATCATTTTGAATTGCCGGAAGGTTGGATTTCGCCGCAACCCAATGGGGTGATTGCCAGTTTAGATTAATAGCCAAAAAAAATACCAGTAGTTTTCTACTGGTATTTTTTTGAAATATTGTTTTCAGAGTAGACTTACTTAATAGGTGTATACACAAAATTTTTAAAAGTCACCTTTCCATCACCAATCGAGCAAAGCCCGATCCGCAAACTCAGGAAGCCACTTAATACATTGTGGTGTAAAGCCGATGTTTCAAACGAATTTTCTGTTTTTAGCCACTTTTTTCCATCGAGGCTGTAATACATGTCGACGGTGTTGTTAATGCTTTTTAGTCGTAAAAATACGTGGCGGTTGATAACATTTTGTTCGGTGGCAAATTGCCATCCCCTGAGGTTGGATAATATGTTTGTATCGTCAGCCAGAATGCCGGAAGAAGCTTGTTGGTTGTAGAACAGCACCAATCCACCAATGGCGTCGCCTTCAATTTCTACTTCCACATCGGCAGTATAAGCATGATCGGCCGGAATAGTCAGCATTGGCGAACAATCTGCGATTCCATGGCCTTTGCCATTGATAACAACGCTGTTGTTTTTTACCTCAAAACGATCGGTGTCATACTCGCCAAAGAATTTCCATTGCGGATTTAACTCGTCTCCTGAGAAGTCATCTCTCAATTTCATTGGTTCTTGCGCCACATTTGCTTTTCCCGGAAGCACCATTGGTTTGGCGATATCAATGTTGTCCGGTATTTTGTACCAGCCGTCTTCTGTCCATTCAACGGGGGTTAGCATGGTTTGGCGACCCATATTGTAAAAGCCGTTTTCGTAGCCATGAAAGATCATAAACCAGTTTCCGTCAACATCGTCGAAAACAGTACCGTGTGCTACCGACCACCACTGATCTTTATTCGACTCAGCTCTTAAAATCGGATTGTAAGGTGAGTTTTCCCAAGGGCCAAGCGGCGATTTCGAGCGGGCAGAAATTACCATGTGCCCGGTTGCCGGTCCGGCGGTTCCTCCTTCGGCAACGGTTAAATAGTAATATTCACCGCGTTTGAAAAGTTTTGGACCTTCCATACAAAAACATTCGATCGACCACTCGCGTGGAATTTCCCAACCATCGTAACTGTGTACCGGAGCGCCCGCAACGGTAAGTCCGTCATCAGTCAACGGCACATAACTTCCGCTGCTGAAATACAGATAGCGATTGCCTTTTTCATCAACCACATGTCCGGGATCGATCATACTGATATCGATTAAAACCGGTTCTGTCCACGGGCCCTCGATATTATCGGCAGTAATAACGTAGTTTTTATTGTCGGCCGGGAAATAAATGTAGTATTTGTCGTCGTATTTAGTCAGCTCCGGCGCCCAAACCGAACCAACATAAGTGTTCAGTGCATTGGCAACCGGTGTCCAATTCATCAAATCCGTTGAGTGCCAGATTAAAAGGCCGGGATAATAATAGAACGATGAATGAACCATGTAATAATCTTTGCCATCGCGTAAAATACTTGGGTCGGGGTAGTCTCCGGCAAATAGTGGATTAGTAAAAGGGTGGTTTTTACTTGTTGTTCTTTCGTTTTGGGCATTTGCAAGTAGGCCAAAACCCGTAATGAACAGTACAATAAAAATTTTCAGTTTATTCATTTCTTTTAGTTTATAATCAATTGGAATTTTGTCTGTTACAGCTTTGTAAAGCTAAACATAAATACATCATTTTCGTGTAATGAAATCGTGTGTTTGAAATTTTCGTCAGCACCAATTTTTATGAGGTCAGAAGTTTCAGGTGCACCGTTGCTCTTGTTTTTCAGAAAGGAAACCTGCTTTTTTGTTAACTGGCCGGGTTTCCCTAATTCGTAATAAAATGTGTATGGGTCGTTGGCTTTGTATCCGATTTTGTAAATATCTAACTGATAATTTCCTTCGGGGATTGCTGAAAGATCAATATGAACAGTTCCTTTTAATTTTGCAGGTAAATCCTGAATGTAGAAATTCTGGTTGTTTACAGAGTCGGGGAGGGTGTGCGTGAAATCCCATAATAACAGTTGAAAATCGCCATTCTTATTTTTGCAGGCCCAGGATTCTTTGTCGGAATTTTCAAGTTCGGTTTCGCCCAGTTTATTCATAAACGAATAAGCGTGATAAGCAGGCTTTTTTATGCCCTGCGTATTCATTAAACCAAAACCGCCGTGAAAAGGTGTAAACCGCGGACCGGGTTCTTCAAAAATATCGGTGAAAACCCAATATGACATGGAAGTTGCAGCGTCGCCAATTTGTTTGATCTTGCTCAGAATGTAAGCTGCTTCGTGGTAGCTGTCGTGAAGCGGGTCGGCAGGTGTGTACGACGAACTCCATTCGGTGTAATGCAGCTCAAGGTTCGGATTGGTTGATTCAGAAATTTCTTTTCTCGACTGAATTACATCCTGGCTAACGCTCATTTCGTTCTTACTTAAACGTGTGCCGGTGCCTCCAAATTCATCCAGGAAACCAACATCAACGCCATAAGAATGTGTGCTGATAAAATCGAGAGGAACATTATTTTCTTCGCAGAATTCGATCATCTCAGGCTCCCAGGCAGCACCCGCAGTTGCCGGTCCACCAATACGGTAATCTTGATTTACGCTTCTCACTCCGCTTGCTGCATATCTGTACAATTTAAAATATTCTTCCTGCGTGCCGGTCCAGAATCCCGGTGTTAAGTTGGGTTCGTTCCAAACCTCAAAATACCAGGATTTTACTTCCTCTACACCGTATCTGTCGGTCCAGTGTTGCACCAGGTTGCGGATCAGATCTTCCCATTTGTCGTAATCTTTGGGCGGGGTTACATTGCCTTTCCACCAAAAAATGGTTTGATCGCCGCTCGCCAGTGCCGACGGCATAAAACCAAGTTCAACAAACGGTTTTATCCCTATTTTCAGAATGTAATCGTATAATACATCAATGTACTGGTAATTGTAAACTGGATTTCCTTCCCGGTCTTCTTTGTAAACGGCCATGTCGTCGGTTAGCAGCCCATGCATACGGATGTATTTAAAATCGCATTCCTGTTTCGTAATTTTCAATTGCTGTTGCCAGTCGGCCCGCAGTCCTTCGTTGGCCCGCCCCGCACCAATACATTCTTTAAACATGGTGTTCATGGCTCCTTTTTCCTGTTGAAAATCGATGGAAATGGTTCTTGCGGTATTCTGTTGGGCAAAAGTTATTTGGCTTGCAAAAACGATAATGAGGGCAAAAAAGTTTGCAAAAAGTTTCATTGAATCAGAGTATTTTTGATAATGCTTTATTGGTTTTAATATCTGCACAAAGCTAATGCACATCGGCATTAGCGGGAAATTTTCAGGTGATTAAAATGTTTCGGATTGATGTTTGATTTGTTTCCTAAAAGAGGATTAAGTTGTAATTCGCTTAGTGTATCACAGAAAAAAGCCGCTCTCCTTTTGTGGAGAACGGCTTCGTAATCTGTGCCTTAGATGAAAAACTAAACCAGTACAGCAGATACAGATACGCCTTCGAAGCATGCTGCGTAAATTGCTTTGATATCAGCAGCATCCGGTTTTATAGGATTGAACAATGTGCATGGGTCGTTCAATGCATTTTCAACCATTGTATCTAATTTTTCGTTCCATGTTTTCTCGTCAACTCCGGCCTCGCGGAAAGATGCAGGGTTACCAACTTTGCTTCTCAGTGTTTCAATTTCTACAGCAAAGTCTTCGGCAGTGGTTTTGCCAAACAATGCAGCCAAATCTTCGTATTTGTCGGTTCCTTTCGAGTTGAAACGAACTACGTTAGGCATTAGAATGGCATTGGCACAACCGTGTGGTACGCCAAAAGTACCACCTACCTGGTGCGACATAGCGTGAACAATCCCCAACCAAACATTGGTAAATGCCATTCCGCCCATACATGATGCATCGTGCATTGCCTGACGAACCTCGGCGTTCTCCGGCTCTTTAACTGCTGTTTCCAGGTTTTTGAATACCAGAGAAATTGCATCTTTTGCCAGCGCATCGTTGTAACGGTCGGCAATATTAGATACGTAAGCTTCAACACCATGGCTTAAGGCATCGAGGCCTGTATTTGCGGTTACGTTAACCGGCATCGATTTACAAAGTTCGCCATCGATAATTGCCACATCAGGAGTTAGCTCATGTGATACGATTGGGTATTTTGTTCCTTTTTCGCGATCGGTGATTACTGAAAGTCCGGTAACCTCTGTTCCTGTTCCACTTGTTGAAGGCACGGCTACAAAAATTGCTTTGTTGCGCAATGGTTTCACTGCAAAAGGCTTTGCAATTTCTTCCAGCGTGGCATCCGGATATTCATAAAATACCCACATGGCTTTGGCTGCATCAATTGCCGAACATCCGCCTAATCCAATTACCACATCAGGTTGTTCTTGCTTGAAGAATTCAGCTCCGCGAAGCACTGTTTCAATTGATGGATCTGCTTCAACACCTTCGAAAACTGCCGATTCGATATTAACTTCCGACAGGTAAGCCTGAGTTTTCTCCAGCGAACCATTCTTTTTTACCGAACTTCCGCCGATAACGATAACTGCTTTTTTACCTTTTACTTCCTTCAGGTTTTCCAAACTACCAAGACCGTGAAAGATCTCTTTTGGTACAATAAATTTTGCCATTTTCTTATTCTTTAATTGTTGAATTTTTATTTTAAATCTCATTCCCCAATCCCGAAACGAGCATTGATTAATGACGGGGACAAAAGTATAGGAAGCCGAAAAGGCGGGAGTTACTAAAATGGGCCATTCGTTTATGAAAAAAGATCAACTTGAAATGGCAGCCGTTCAAAAGGGGATGAAAAGTGCCTAAAAATGCAGGAAATAAGACTTTTTGATCTGATTTAAATGGTCGATGTGAAAAGATGAGCTGATTTCATTGGTGTATTGAGGCTCAGTTTTTTAGCTATTTCGATGCAAATCGCTCGGATTTATTCCAAATTTGGTTTTAAAAGCAGCGCTAAAATTCGAAAGGTTGCCGTAACCAAAATCAAGGTAAATATCAGATGCAGTTCGCTTGCCTTGTTGCAGCAAATCGTAAGCTTTTTGCAATCGTTTATCCTGCAGCCATTTTCCGGGCGATTCGCCAAACTCCCGGATAAATTTTCGTTTAAACGAAGAAAGACTCATGTTGCACAGAAAAGCAAACTCTTCGAGTTTTAAGTTGGAACAGGCATTGCTTTCAACTGTTTTTCGGAATGGTGATGCTTCTTTTGATATCAGCGAGTGTAGATAGCGTTCGAACTGCTCGCCGTATTTGGCCAGCAAATAGGTCATAATTTCTTCGAACTTAATGGCTAACATGTGTGCCGAATAGCTTTCGGACATAGCTGCCATTTGCGAAAGTGTACCCAGAAAAGATGTGATGTATGCATCGTTTTCGATAATAAAAAAGGATTGTTCTTTGCCCTGGTTGTAGTCCAAAGTAGAATGCTTTTCGAGGAAAGCTTTTAAATGGCTTTCAGAAAAGAAAAACAGCTTGCAGCAATAAATGTCGTCGTTATCCAAAAGTTCGGTCCATAGCCAGTTTCCCTGCCTTATCAGCAAGGATTGTTCTTTGTTGACCATCACCGAAGCATCGGCAAAATGAACCTGTTTTTTACCCACCTGTAAAAAGCTAAACATGTTCATGCTCAGTTGCACTTTGCTTTTTACGACATCTTCTGTCATTTTGTAGTCGTAAATAAAAAGATCGTCGTTCTGACGATCTTCCTGCTGGTATATTTGAGGTATGTTTTCTACCTGCATCGTTTTTGTTTTAGCGGGACAAATATCCTTTTTACTCCTAAAATTTATTCCTCCGGCAACGAAAGCGTAATCGTAACATTCCCCTCGCCGAGAATTTGTTTTAACTTTTCCCCGGTAATATTGTCAATCTTGCCCAAACGGGTAAAATTCCAGGTATTTGGCGCATAATAAATAACCAAAGCACTTCCCTGGTACAAAATAATATCTCCCGGTTCGGTGGTAATCGATTCGTTGTTTGTTGGAAGATCCCGGCCCAGCGATCCTACTTTCTCCATATTTCCGTAGTCGCGCATTTCAATAGTTATCGGGGCTTCGGCAAGAGCTTGAGCAAGGGCTTCTGCCGACGAGTTATCAGCAAGAGTAGCGGTTAGTGTGGTATCTCCAATTTGTAAATTCATTTTATTTGAGTTTGTTTCATTATTTGTTTTGTGATCTGCAATCTCATCATTTATCGGGTCTTCCGAATTCAAATCATGACTTTCGCCTGAACAGGCAAGTGTCATTGTAATAACTACGATACTGAAGAACAAGACGAAATTTATTTTCATAGTTTCTATTTTAATTCCACAGAACATGATTTGCTAGTAAGATACTACGTTTCGACGACTCAAAAAAAGAACTAAAACGCCCCGCAAACGCGAAGCGCTTCATTTCAATTATCCTTCATAAAATCTTTACTTCAGATTTTCTTTAAAGAATGACTCCAGTTTATCGAATGGAATAATATCGGTTTTGTCGTACAAATCGGTATGCACGGCACCCGGAATAATCATCAGTTCTTTTGGCTCGTTTGCCGCTTTGTAGGCATCTTCGCTAAAGTAACGCGAGTGTGCATTTTCGCCGGCAATAATCAACACCGGACGAGGTGAAATCTCGTTGATGTACGTTAGCAAAGGCATGTTCATAAATGATAATGCGTTAGTTACTGTCCATGATCCATTTGAGTTGATCGAACGTGGGTGAAATCCACGCTCAGTTTTGTAATAGTTTACGTAGCCTTGAACAAATTCCGGTTCTTCTCCGGTTAGCTGATCTGCCTCAGGTAATCCGGCTGGACCGTAGGCAGGCTCGCCGTTTTCTGCATCTTTCCAGCGTTGTTTGCCCAGTTGTTCCAGCATTTGTGAACGTTGTTCCGGAGTCATGCTGTCAAAATAACCTTGTGCTGTAACACGCGACATGTCGTACATACTGGCAACTGCAATTGCTTTTACGCGCTTGTCGACAGCTGCAGCGTTTAAGCCCATACCGCCGAAACCACAAATTCCCATAATTCCAACTTTCTCACGGTCAACAAATGGTTGAATTCCGAGGAAGTCGATGGCTGCACTAAAATCTTCAGTGTTAATATCTGGTGACGCCACGTTTCGTGGTTCGCCGCTGCTTTCTCCTGTAAAAGAAGGATCAAAAGCAACTACCGCAAAACCGCGCTGTGCGAACTGGTTGGCGTAAAGACCTGATGATTGTTCTTTAACAGCTCCGTAAGGACCGCTAATTACCAATGCAGGAAGTGGCTCTGTGCCTCTGTCTTTTGGTAGATACAAGTCACCGGTCAGGGTGATTCCGTAGCGGTTTTTGAAAGTTACTTTCTCGCGGGTAACTTTATCGCTTAATTCAAATGTGTAATGTTCTTCTGTCTGTTTCATCTCTTTTTTTTCTTTGCTTGTTTGTTTGTTTTCTGAATACGCTTGTGTCAGTATAACGACTGACAACAGCGCCATTGCTAATAGTTTTCTCATTATTTAATTGTTTCTATTTTCTAACTTGTTTTTGTTTAACCCAATTTGTTGTATTCTTCATCGGTAACCGGGCCGTTCCATTGTGTAGTCGATCCTTCAACCGGAACTGACAATGCAATGTGTGCAAACCAACTGTCTTTTGCTGCTCCGTGCCAGTGATTTACTCCGGCAGGAATATTTACGGTATCGCCCGGATTCAATTTTTGGGCAGGTTTACCTTCTTCCTGGTACCAGCCTGTTCCTGCGGTGCAAAAAAGAATCTGTCCGCCACCTTTGTGAACGTGCCAGTTGTTGCGGCATCCCGGCTCAAATGTAACGTTGAATGAAGGAACGCCTTCCAGTGTTAATACGGCTAAATAACTTTGGCCGGTGAAGTACTGTGCGTAAGCATCGTTTTTCTGTCCCAGCGGAAATGGTTGTTTAAATTCACTCATTATAAAAATCCTCCTATTATTTAAAGTTTCTATTTTAATGTCGTTTAATTAAGTATTGCCTTTGTTTTACCCCCGCCTCAAAGGAGAGAAGGGGTAAGTCCCCTTTAGGGGATTTAGGGGTATTAGTTTTCCGGTATTATTTCGTTAATGCAAGCCAGTGCATTCAATGTTCTTGGGAAACCCATATAAGGCAAACATTGTGTAATGGCTGTAAGCATTGTGTCTTTATCGTTTCCAACACTCAGGTTTCCGTGTACATGCGATTTTACCTGGCTTTCGCAGCCTCCCAATGCACTTAAAATGCAAAGAGTAAGCAGTTCACGGGTTTTTAAGTCAAGTGTTCCCCGTGTATAAATATCGCCAAAACAAAATGCCGATAAATAGTTTTGAATATGCTTCTGATTTTCAGGAGCCATTTCGTGCATTTTATCGATAATCTCGCCAAAGATGCTTTTTTGAACCTTCAAACCATCATTAAAACGGGTTTCTTCGCTTACTGTTTTCTGGCTCTCAACCGGAAGCGAAATGTTACCAGCTTTAAAAACTTCGTTTACTTTATTAGTGGCATTCAGTGTTTTTGGAAATCCCAGATAAGGAACACATTGGTAGATGGCTTCTTTTATTTCTACCGGCGATACGCCAATATTTAAAGCTGCAAAAACATGTGCCTGCAGTTGATCGAGTGTTTGATTGGTAGTCAATACAACTATTGTTATTAACTCCCGCATTTTATCACTTAAATCGCCTTGATAGAAGACCTCGCCAAAAATGAAGCGGTTTAGCATTTCCTGCAAATCCGGATCTGTTTCTGCTAATGGACCTGCATGATTTCCAAATAGTTCCTCAAACTTTTTTTTGCTTAATTCTATTCTGTCCATTTTTTTGTTTTTTAGAATTGCTCAACCTCAAATCTTTATGAGATTTCAACAATACAAATATCGTTATTAGCTAGTATATAAAATTACCAAAATAACGGATAGAATTACCTCTATTACGGAATGTTATACAAAAGGAAGGAATTGAGGTATCTAAAATTTTGAGTAGCTGTAATACCGATTATTAAAAACATTGAGCCATTGGTTCGCGCACTCCCGATGACTTTGTTTTTATACATCGGCATTTAACCAATTTGAAAATTATTCAAAATAGCTTAATCATTTTCATAATTGGTATAAGTTGCTAGAACTTAGCTTGGTGTTTTGTTTTGAAAAGTGCAGAATTGGGCATGCTGAAATCTTCTGTTGGTCGAAATTATCAACGAGAGAATGGTTTGGGAAATAAAAAGGTGACAAGTGTCAAGTTAAGCCTAAAAATTCGGATAAGGGAAATCCGACAGCGTCATAGACCTGTTGGCATTAAACGCTGTCAGGAGCTTCGCACGCTGGAGGGGAGGGATGTCATCTTTTTAAAAGATGACATCCCTTGTTCTCCCAATTTTAAACGAATAAAAAATGATGTGTGTAAATAACTTTGAAAGCGATTGTGTCCTTTGGCTGTAACCATTTCCCCTTACGAGGGGAAACGTGTATCAAGCTAAGAATCAGATTTTTTGAAATGGAGCAGGCACTGAGTGAGGGGTGAATAGAAAGTAAAATATCTGTCAATAAATAGTTTAATGATTACACAACCGGAGCAAAAGTTTTTCTCGTCTCAACTTTTCGGCTGGTAGTGAGATTCACCAATAGATTTAGCTTCTCTTTATTGGCAGCTGTAATTTCAGCAGGGGTGTCAGTTTCAAAAAGTGTACTTCTAACCAATGGTGCGCTAAATGGAACCGGCCAGGCTCGGAGTGCTTTTGCAACTGCATCCATGGTATTAATGCCTTGCATGGCTTGTATGCCATCGGCCCAGCAAATCATTCCAATATTTTTATCGGTAAGATAAGGTCGGGGGTCTTTTGCGCTAAGCTCAAGCCAGTCGAGGCAATTTTTCATGGCTCCGGGAATACTTCCGTGATACAGCGGGGCCAGCCAAAAATGGATATCAGCCTCTTGAAATTTTTGAATCATCAATTTTACGGATGGTGTGATTTCCGGGTTTGATACATCGAAAAGAGGAATTCCATAATCGGCTAAATTGAAAATCTCGCTTTCAATGCCTAATCCCTGAAGTTCGTTTGATAAATAACCGGAAAGTATATCTGGAGTAGAATGGGCCCTTTTTTCGAGGGTCCCGTTAAATATTAGAGCTTTCATATCTGTTTTTTGTTATGGATTTGGCTAAAGTTTAGCAATGGGTAGCTTTTTTGGGTATTGTTTTTACTGATTGGGAGGCAGAAAAACAGGCCCTGCTTAATTTTGCAGGGCCTAATTTATATATCAGTCTGTGATACTATGATGTTATTGGTTTTCTTAAAATGATAGACCAATAAATAGCAGCTTATAATTTTGACAACGCTTCGTCGTATTTCTTCTCAACAGAGGCCCAGTCAAGAACCGACCAAAATGCATCGAGGTAATCCGCTCTTTTGTTTTGGTATTTCAGGTAGTAAGCGTGCTCCCACACATCAACACCTAAAATTGGAAATCCTTTGTCATCCGATTCAAGATCCATTAATGGGTTGTCCTGGTTTGGTGTTGCTGTAACTGCCACCGAACCATCAGCTTTTACGTAAAGCCATGCCCAGCCCGAACCAAACTGTCTTAAACCTGCTTTTTTAATTTCTGCTTTCAAAGTGTCAATGTCTCCAAAAGCAGCAGTAATCTGATCTGCCAGTTTCCCTGTAGGGGCTGCCTGTGGAGTTGGCGACAGGATTTCCCAAAACAACGAGTGGTTGTAGTGTCCGCCACCATTATTACGAACGGCTTTACTGTATTTACTTACTTCCCGGATTATTTCTTCCAGGCTTTTGTTTTCTGCTTCTGTACCTTCCGCGGCATTGTTCAGGTTGTTTACATACGCCTGATGGTGACGTTGATGGTGAATTGTCATTGTTTCATTGTCGAAATGTGGCTCCAAGGCATCTGTTGCATATGGAAGAGCCGGTAAACTGAATTTGCTCATTATGTTGTTTTTTAATTGTTATTAACTGAGAGCAAATTTACAATATTGATTAATAAAACAACCGAAAAGTTGTTAAAAAGTAGATTGGTTTTGTCTATGTGTCATTGGTAATGTTGTTATGTGTGTGATATATTGGTATTTGTGAACTATTTTGTTATTTTTGCCTTGTATTAATAAAACAACTAAATGTTGTAAAAATGAAAAAGAATTCGTCAGAACGTATATTAATGCAGCTCAAAATGAGAGGGGAGGCCACGGCGCTTTTAATTTCTGAGGAGCTTGTTATTACCAAGGAGGGAGCGCGGAAACATTTGCTGAACCTTTCAGAAGCCGGTCTTGTAAAAGCAACGATGAAAAGTGAGGGAGTTGGGCGTCCTTCAACTTATTATTCGCTTACCGATAAAGGATTGTCGCGATTTCCCAATACGCATGCCGACATTACGGTACAGCTGCTTCAATCGGTAAAAAAACTTTTGGGCGAAAATGCACTCGATCTGTTAATTAGCGACAGGGAAGCTGCCATTTACCAGCGTTACAAAAAGCAAATGGAAGGCTCGGAAACGATTGAACAAAAGCTGGATGTATTAAGCAAGACACGTTCGGAAGAAGGCTACATTGCCGAGTGGAAAAAAGAAGGCGATGCTTATTATTTAATCGAAAATCATTGCCCTATTTGTGCAGCAGCCACAGAATGCCAGGGGTTTTGCCGATCGGAACTGAAAAACTTTAAAGAGCTAATTGGCAAGGATTACGATTTGGAACGTACAGAATATATTATTGAAAACGGCAACCGTTGTGTCTACAAAATCAAAAAAGCGGGTTAATCGATTTGATTATTCCGATGATTGTTTTCCTTTTTTTAAAACACGTGCACAGTAGCCGCTTTTGCCTTTTCACTTATCATCGAATTTAAATAAGAGCTACTACCGTATTTCGCGCGGAAGGCACCATCAATTTTTTCGTTAAGACTATTATCTGTAACTGTTTCAAACTGCAGCTTCAATCTTGCCGGCTTTTTGTTTTACCGCTGATTGGTACCATCTTGAGCGGATTCCGTTGTATGCTCTTACATAAAGATTACCCTCAACTTCTACTGACCATATCCAGGTTAGCGTTCCGTAAGTCACACCATCTTCACGAAATGGTGAAATATGAAAGTCGTCTTTTTGTGCTATCTGAGCTATTTCTTCTGTTGTTAATTTTTCTGTGTTTGCTGTCATAACTTTGTTTTTTTACATGGTGTAACCTGGTTTTTTGTAGAGCTGATTCTCTTGCCCCATAATATCATCGGGGTAAACTTTGTTTTTCCATTCATCCAATGAATATTCTTCGATGGCAACCGAAAAAGATTCGTTACCATTTCCAAGAATTTTTTGAGCTATTTTAACCACTTCGTCGGTTAATTCTTGTTTCTGCTCTTCACTTCTGCCTTCCAGAATTTTTATTTGAAAATGTGGCATTCTTGTTTCGTTTTTGATCAACACTAAAAGCTCTTCGGAAAATATTTATATCCGAAAGAGCTAATTAGTGTTTCTTCCTCCATTAAAATTATTTTAGTTTCCCTCCATATACCGGGAACATGCTGGCTTCGCCGTAATCCTTGATTTGTTCAAGATTTTTCAGAATCTCCATATCCTCTCCTGAAATTACGAAATCAACATCGGCATTATTTTTCATGTGAGCCGGATTTGCTGTTTTTGGTAATGGCAGGAGGCCAAGCTGTAAAACATAGCGAATACTTAGTTGTGGCACAGAAACATCGTATTTTTCAGCCATTTTTATTACTTTCTGGTTTTTCATCAATTCTCCGTGTGCAACCGGTGAATAAGCTTCAACCAAAATGTCATTCTCTTCGCAATACGCGATTAATTCTTTTGGAGTATTACTGATGTGCGCCAAAATCTGGTTCACCATTGGTTTTACTGTGCACGATTCAAGGATATTCTCGATATCAGCTTTTTGGAAATTTGAAATACCGATAGCCTTCAGTTTGCCTGCTTTGTATGCTTCTTCGAGTGCTTTCCATGCTTCGCGGTTTCCGTCGGTATGTGCATCTTCTTCGTGAAATTCCATCCAAGGTTTTGGGCTGTGAATAATCATCAAATCAATATAATCAAGTCCCATTGTTTCCAGCGACTGATCGATTGATTTTACTGCTTCATCGTACGATTTTACTTCGGCAGCCAGTTTTGTGGTTACAAATAAGTCTTCTCTTTTAACACCGCCGTTTCTAACTCCTTCGCCAACTCCGCGCTCGTTTTGGTAAGCCTGAGCTGTATCGATGTGGCGATAACCCAATTCCACAGCATCTTTTACTGCTTGTACTGAGTCATCGTCGCTAATAAACCATGTTCCGAGTCCCAGTTTTGGGATCTCAACGCCATTAGATAGCGTATAATTTTCTTTTAATATCATAATAATGTCTCCTTTTCTTTTATAATCTCCATACATAAAGTTTTGAGATTGTTAATAATAACAGTACAAATATCAGCAGAACGGTTGTCAGAAAATTACCAGAATAACAGATTTATTTACCCGTATTACTGTTTGTTGTTTTTTTGCTGCGTCAGGCGAATGTACGTGTCTAAAATGGCTGGAGAGAAACCTGAGATAGCTTCTCACAGATGGATAAAAGCTTTTCCTGTATTGCTTGTTGTGCGGCCTGTTTATTAAAATTCAGTTCTTTTTTATGAAACAATAAACGACCACTTTTAAGTGCTTCAGCTTCTTGCGAAGTTGCCAGCCAGGCTTGTGTTTCGTATCCTTTTTCCAGGCTGTCGGGAGCACTGCTTCCTCCCATTTTTGTTGGAACCCAACCCGGATCAACGGCATTTGAAATCACTTCAGGCCATTTTCTTGCAACGGCCATTGCCAATATTAAATCGTGCAATTTGGTGTCTGAGTAGCTCGGACTTTTTTTGCCGTGGAGAATCGCATTCAACTGGTTTTCCTGTGCATCGCCACCTCTGTGCATACTTGAGCTGAGGTAAACTAATCTTTTTGGGCGGTTAATTAGGGCAGTTAAAATATATGGTGCCAACGTATTAACCGCAAATAACAATGGTATCCCATCTTTGCTTTTGCCATTTTGCGGAACATTTAAAATACCAGCGTTGTGGATTATCGCATCGAAAGAACCCATTTTATTAACCTGTTCTGCAAGCTTTTTGGTTTCTTCGATACCCGACAAATCTGCAGTCAGCACTTTTTCTGCACCGGGAACTTTACTCATTGCCTGTTTGGCCCTTTCCTCATTTCGTGCATGGAGAACCACGCTGTGTCCTTCTGCAACCAGTTTTTTGGCTGCCAGCTGGCCAAGTCCATCGGCTGATCCTGTTATAAATATTCTCGCCATATTACTATATCTTTTTTAAAACTCTCGCCGGAATACCACCCACAACGGTGTTATCGGGGACATCCTTGTTTACCACTGCTCCGGCGGCAACTACCGAATTTTCGCCAACGGTAACTCCCGGCAGAATTGTTGCTCCGGCACCAATCCATGCGCCGTTTTTAATTACAACCGGCCGAACCATCAGCGCTTTTCTATCAGCAGGATCAACAGGGTGTTCTTCGCTTAAAATGTTAACTTTCGGACCGATCAGCACATTGTCGCCAATGGTTATGGTGCCCATGTCGAGCATGGAGCAGAGATGATTGATATAAACGTTTTTGCCGATGCGGGTAAACTGCCCGATGTTCACATAAACCGGTATCTGAATCATGCTGCTCGGGTCGAGTGCTTCGCCTGAAATATCGCCCCATATTTTACGGGTCTTGTCCGTGTCGGAAGTACTATTCATTTCTATCAGCAACGTTGTTGTACGTTGCGCTGCTTCTGAAATCTGGTTATGATCCGGCTCGGAATACAGAACTGCTTCACCGGCTTGTAATCGTTTAAAGATATTCTTGCTCATTTTAGTTTTATTTCTTTCGTATTATGGTTTTGTCATAATATAAATAATATTTCCGGAATGTTGTTTATCTTAAGACTCCACAGTACAAATATCAGTAGAAACATCAAAATAAAATAACCCAAATTACGGAGTAACTTACCTTTATTACTGAATCAGAATTCTGATTGTTAGCCCTGACATTGAAAATCATCAGATTATTTTGTTCAAGGCACATACTATACTGATTTTCAATCGTCAACACTTTGTGTGAAAAATTTAATGAATTTTTCAGGTTAGATGGAATGTTTCAACCACTTGCCTTGAAAAAGGCGGAAAAGAAAAATAGCACCTCTGAAACACAATTCGATACACATGGCAATCCAAACGCCTTTTAAACCCATGATCGGAGCCAGGATTGCTGCCAGAGTTAGACGAACGGCCCACATGCTGCCGAGGTTCATAATGCTTGGAACGAAAGTATCACCGGCACCGACAAATACACCATAAGCAACAATAGATGCGGCAAACATTGGTTCGGCAAAAGCTTCAATTCGCAAAGCCATAACTCCCAGTGAAAGAATTTCCGGATCGGGAGTCATAAAACCAATAATTTGAGGAGCTGTAAAATACATGACCGCGCCCAGAATGGTCATTACTGCCATGCCCATAAACACGGTGATGTAAGCAAAACGTTTGGCCAGGTCTTTTCGTTTGGCACCAAAACTTTGTCCAACCAAAGTAGTTGCTGCCTCGGCAATACCATATCCCGGCATATAACACAAACTTTCGGCAGTAATGGCAAACGAGTTGGCCGCGATGGATGCAATTCCCAAAGGAGCCACAATTATGGTGGATAATATTTGTGCGCCCATAATTACGGTGTGCTCTAAACTCATGGGCATGCTAATTTTGAAGGCCCTGCGCAGTGTACTCTCTTTGGGCCGAAAACTTCCTTTTTCTTTGGTTAAGCGCAGGTTTTCGTCTTTGGCAAACAAGTACCAGAAAAGCATTATGGCGGTTATCAAATAAGCAGATGCCGTTCCCAGTGCAGCTCCGGTAACACCAAGATCGGCTCCGGGAATAAAAATATCGTAGCCTAAAAATTGTAGCTCGCGTGATGGGAAAATCAACAGAAAATTGAAGAGCACATCCATAACGCACATCACCACATTTAATACGCTTGGGACATGCATATTTCCGCTACTTCGTAACATTCCACTCGCTAGGAAATTCAATTGCAGCGCCGGCAGCGACAAGACAAAAATGAGAAAGTATTTCGATGCATCTTCGGCAATGGCGGCGTCTCCACCCAGCCAGTAGGGGAGTTTTTGGCTTACCGAAACACCTATGGCTACCAGAATAAAACTAAAAAGCAAAGTTGATAAAATGGCCTGACGTAAAACGGATCGAGCGCCTCTGCGGTTGCCGGCGCCGATGAGATGTGCAACCTGCACCGAAAAACCTGCTGCAACCGTGGTGCAAATTCCCCAAAACAGCCAGGTAGAAGTAATTACCAAACCAATGGAGGCCGATGCATTTGCGCCCAATCGTCCAACCATTGATGCATCAATATATTGCATGATGATGGATGAAAATTGCGCGATAATGGCCGGAATACTCAACAGTACCGCCAAATGCAATTGTTGCGTAAACGTCATTGCCTGCTTATTTTGGACAAGCGACAATAAATAAGCACTCTTTTTCAATTGATATTATACTCCAAACGGTTTAAGAAAAGTCGTTGCAATGATACAACTATTTCTGAACAGAATCGCGCATTGCAAGCCTTACTGTTTTTCCGCAATGATAAGATCGAAAGCTTTTTTCGTTCTATTCAATCCTTCCTGCAAAACGGCTCTCGGACAGGCAATATTCAGGCGCATAAAACCTTCTCCTGCGTCACCGTAAACTGTTCCTTCGTTCAGCCAAACATTTCCTTTTTCTATCAGAAGTTCTGTAAGTTTTTCCGACTTAATGTTTAAACCCGAGGTGTCGATCCAAACCAAATAGGTAGCTTCCAGTGGTAAAATCGGGAATTGTGGAAAGTTCTCTGCAAAGAAGTCTTTTACCAACAGGTAATTGTCCCACAGATATGCTCTTAATTCGTCCAGCCATTTTTCAGAATCTTTGTGTGTGTAAGCAGCAATCAATCCTTCAACCGCAAACGGACTCACATCGCAAACCTCATTAATGTTGATCGCTTTATCGATCTTCTTGCGGATCTCAGCATCGTAGGTTAAAATATTGGCAATCTGTAATCCTGCCAGGTTAAAAGTTTTACTTGGAGCAACGCAGGTTACCGAGTTTTCCAAAAACTGCTGGCCCAGCGACGCAAACGGAATATGTGTATGTCCCGGGTGTACCAGGTCGCAATGGATTTCATCCGAAACCACAATTACGTTGTTCCGGAAACAAATCTCTCCAATTTTCTCCAGTTCTTCCTTTGTCCAAACGCGGCCGGCCGGATTATGCGGATTGCATAAAAGCATCACTTTGGCTTTCGGATCGGCCGCCTTTTTTTCAAGGTCTTCAAAATCGATGGTGTATTTGCCGTCTTTATAGATCAGGTCGTTGGAAAAACTCTCACACTTGTTATTCCGAATCGACGAGAAAAAACAGTTGTAAACCGGCTCCTGCACAATTACTTTATCGCCCGGTTCTGTTAACGCTAAAATGACTGCAGAAATAGCGGGAACCACACCAATAGTGTAGATCATCCATTCTTTTTCAATCGTAAAATTGTGCCTGCGCCCAAACCAACTGATAACCGCATTGTAGTAGGTATCGGGCACCTTTGTGTAGCCAAAAATGCCGTGTTGCACACGATTTGTCAATGCATCAATAATCGGTTGGGCGGTTTTAAAATCCATGTCGGCCACCCACAACGGAATAATATCGTCGTTGGTTTTTGAATCCCATTTGTATGAATTAGTGCCTCTGCGTACTATTTTTTCGTCGAAATTATTTTGCATGGTGATTAAACGTTTACTTCGCTTTGAACTGTAACTTTACAGCCTCCGGGGTTTTTGCAGTTTTCATCAAAAATAAGCTCGCCAACGCTTTGAGCTACTATTTCTCCGGTGCTTGGATTTTTTATGCTGGTAACCGGGCTGTTAATTTCAGCATTTAATGTGCTGTATTCAAATGCCAGATCTGCATCCTCTTTCATTATGCAGTTTTCCATTACCAAATCTTTGGCATAACATAATGGCTGTGTTCCACTGATAACACAATTTACCAAACGCAAATTTTTCGAGTGCCAGCCCAGGTATTCGCCTTCAATAACCGAATCGTAAACGGTAACATTTTCGGTGTTCCAAAAAGCGTCTTTCGAGGCCAGATGAGAGTCGCGAATTTCAATGTTACGAGCGTATTGAAAACCGTAGTTTCCCTGCAAGGTGAGGTTGTCGATTTTGATATTTTTGCTATCCTTAAAAATGTAATCGCCATTGGTTATTTTTACATCTTTAAGTTTAATATTTTTACACCACCACAAACATTCTTCAGCATCTGTAAGCTCAACGTTTTCGAGGTACAAACCATCAATTTCGCGAAACATTTTTGGTGCATCAACACGCGTATTCGTCATGCGAATATCGTTGCAATACCAAATGGCTGCGCGCCCTCCAGGGGTAAATAATGAATCTTCGATAATGCTGTTGGTATTGTGCCAAAACGGGTATTTCCCTCCAAAAGTACAAGCTGTAGCTTTAATTTTGCTTGCCTCTTTTAAAGCTGATTCGCCCAAACCAATTTCTACATTTTTAATATGTAAATCATTCTCCGCAAATAATGGTCGTTCTCCTTCAAAAAATCTGTTTTCTATAGTTTTCATTCTTGTGAAATTGTTCTCATTAAAATTATGAGACAAATATCCGGCAAATAAGTTTAAGTAAAATACCCGGATTCCTGTATTATTTACCCAAATTACGGAATTGGCATCCAAAATCCATAAATCCTTGTTAACGACATGTTAACGAGGCTGGTAGCTTCACTAAATTCTTTAAAGGTGTGGCTGAGATGTTAAGCAAACAAGCCGGTAACACAACGCGAATTACCCAAATTCCTGAATTACTTACCTATATTACGGAATCTAGGTCGGGCAGTAACACCTTAAACAATAGTTGTTTAAATTTGTACCGGTTTTAAAGCGAAAGATTATGAGCGACGTAAAAAAAATAAATTCAGTAACCGAATATAACAACCTGGTTGGGCAGGAAACACTGCACCCGTTGGTTAGCGTTATCGATTTTTCAAAAGTCGAACCATTTCATTATTTCAAAGGGCAGATGGATGTTTATGCTATCTTTCTGAAAGACATAAAATGTGGAAATATTACTTACGGAATTAACGATTACGACTACGAAGAAGGTACACTGTTGTTTATTTCGCCAGGACAGGTTTATGGTGTTGAAGGAACCGGTGAGAAACAGCAGGCATCGGGTACGGCAATTATTTTTCACCCTGATCTGATACACGGTACATCGCTGGGTAAATCGATCGACGAATATACTTTCTTTTCATACGAGGTAAACGAAGCTTTGCACTTGTCGGCAAGAGAAAGAGTGCTGATAAACCAGTGTATTGAAAATATCAATTTCGAATTGCAACACGCCATCGACACGCACAGTAAGGAATTGATTGTGTCGTACCTGGAACTATTTCTGAAATACAGCAAACGTTTTTACGAGCGCCAGTTTGTTACCCGTAACCACGTAAACAAAGATGTTTTAGCTCGTTTTGAGCATATTCTGAAAGATTATTTTTCATCAGAACAACCGCTAATTTCAGGCTTGCCTTCGGTTCGCTATTGTGCCGATAAACTGTTTATCTCTCCCAATTATCTTGGCGATCTGCTAAAAAAGGAAACCGGCAAATCGGCGCAGGAACACATTCAGCTTAAAATGATTGATGTGGCCAAAGAAAAGATTTACGATACCGAGAAATCAATCAGCGAAATCGCTTACGAACTGGGTTTTAAACATCCGCAGCATTTTACCCGCATGTTTAAAAAGCAGGTTGGAGTATCGCCCAATGAGTATCGGAATTTGAACTAGTACAAAGAAATTCTGAGTTGCTAACTTTTCATTTTGTTTACATTTGCTTGCTTTGTGTCGAAGTAACACGGAACTCTGATTTTTTGGCTATCTTTCGTCATTGATTTGGCTCGGCTAGCTGATAAAATTTAGAACTAACGAACTTAAACTAAGCAAATGAAACGAATACTTCTCTTTGTTGTATTTATAGCTGTGGTACAGCTTGTAGGTGCACAAGAAACTGAAAAGTCTACCTCTCTAAAACATTTCTCCGGCTCTGTAATGGTTACAAATAATGGTATTTCCAGCGTACCGTCGTTTTCGCTTGGAAAGTCAGCCGTTATATTTGACTTGTCGATTGGAGGTGATAAATTGCGATTCGAGCCGCAATTCAGGTTTGCAATGGAAGGAAAACCCTGGTCGTTTATTTTTTGGTTCAGACATAAAACTGTAGATAATGAGAAATTTAGCCTGTCGATTGGAGCCCATCCGGCAATTATGTTTCACGAAGTCACTTTTGAAGAAGAAGGATCGAATAAAGAAGGTTTGGAGGGCAGAAGATTTTTAGCCGGAGAAATTGATCCGTCTATTAAAATCTCCGAACACATCGATCTTGAACCTTATTATTTGTATGGACACGGATTCGATCGTGGTTTGCAAAATACACACTACTTGAGCATGCGTTTGGGGATTTCAGATCTTGAAATTTTAAAACAATTACTGTTTTCTTTTACGCCTGAAATCTATTACCTAAGCACTGACGGAATAACCGGTTCCTATTGCGGTTCATCATTTTCTCTGGAACACCGGGAATTACCTTTTACGCTCGGTGCTAAAATCAATCAAAAAATTGACAGCGATATCGTAAGCGATGACTTTTTATGGAATGTAAGCCTTACTTATTCGTTTGGAGATTAAAGATTTAAACCAGCTGCATTAAAGCAACTCGTTTAAATCTTTCTCGCTTATCGAAAATTCCGGATCAAACGCATCTGATTCCATATAATTCAACATTGATTTGTAAAGCTGTGCAGCTTCCGGTTGGTCTAAAATCTCATTCAGTTGCGACATACAAACCAGTAGTTTTCCTTCGCCAACTTTCATTTCAAAGATCAGCCCCATTTTATGATTGCGTTCCAAATTATCTACTACCTGAATGATGGGGTAGTAGGTACTTGGCAGTTCATCTAAAATCAGCGAATTACTGGCTTTAATAATCGAAAACCATTGCCAGTTGGTATGAAAATCAGTCGGAAAAGCATTGAATAGCGGATGCGTAGGATTGGTTAACAAGCCCAACGTACCGGGCGAAACCTCTGTTCCGTTATTCTCGCAAATAGATTTAAACATGCCGTAATTCCAGAAATCCGGTGGGAATAATCCGGGCTCGCTTTTTCCTTTTACATCTGCTGTTTGCGGGAAGAGCAGCACTTTACCACCGTTCTGTAATTCTCTTGAAACCTGTTGGTCAACTTTGTTTGCAACCAGAATGTCTTCAGGAATATTTAACTCGTTTTTGGCAGGATACACCCAAACCGGGTAGTCGTTCGAGTAATCACTTCCAGCAATCGAAATGTGTAGATTTAGTTTTGCTGCTTCCTTCAAATCCGATAGGTCTGCAGTTATTTCACCAAGTTCGGTAAGTCCTCCAAAAGGAACTTCTGCAGCTGTAAATGTTCCTTTGGCAACAAAGGTTCCGTCTTCCTGTTTTAAAGTCCATGAAATGTTGTTGGTCAGCGCTTTGTTGGAGTAGTTGGCAACAACAGCTTTTGCCTGAAATGTTTCGTTGCTGGTGTAGCAGTATTTTGGAAACTCAAGCAACAAGACCACGTCGTTGCACGATTGTTTCCAGGCTTCGGGAGTGATTACGTTCTTGCTGTCCATAAAAGCATCCAGAATGCCTACAAGTGCTGTTCCCTGGCCAGGGAAATCCTGCAGGTCGAGCAACTGAAATCCTGCAAAACCTTGCGTGCGAATTGCGGCTTCCATTTCGGCCTTGTAACACAGTGCCGACCATGCTCCAGTCGCTTGCTGAAAAATGCTGTCTTTATCCAGCATTCC